>NZ_PZZN01000005.1:0-3330 GCF_003046295.1 Sphingomonas aerolata | reverse complement strand
AGATATCGACATCATCATACTATATAATCTGGCTGAGATTATAATCATCCGCACCTGACAAAGACCACGACGCACTGCTCTGCCGAGTTGGTGACGTTCCTCTGGAACGCACCCAGTGATGTCGTTGGTGGTGTGGACTCTCAAGCGTGAGGTAAGGGCAATTCGTGGATGCCTTGGCATGTACAGGCGATGAAGGACGTGGCACGCTGCGATAAGCGCGGGTGAGCTGTGAGCAAGCTTTGACCCCGCGATTTCCGAATGGGGAAACCCACCTATCCCGATTAATCCAAGCGCTGCGGTAACGCAGGGTATTGGGTTAATTAGGTTAGGTATCACTTAGCTGAATAAAATAGGCTTCGTGAAGCGAACCCGGCGAACTGAAACATCTCAGTAGCTGGAGGAAAAGACATCAACCGAGATTCCGTTAGTAGTGGCGAGCGAACGCGGACCAGGCCAGTGCCTGAATTTCAACTAGTAGAAGTCTCTGGAAAGTGACGCCATAGCGGGTGACAGCCCCGTATACGAAAGTGAGAATTCAGGACTCGAGTAGGGCGGAACACGTGAAATTCTGTCTGAACATGGGGGGACCACCCTCCAAGCCTAAATACTCGTACATGACCGATAGCGAACTAGTACCGTGAGGGAAAGGTGAAAAGCACCCCGATGAGGGGAGTGAAACAGTACCTGAAACGGATTGCCTACAAGCAGTTGGAGGGCTTTTATGGCCTGACAGCGTACCTCTTGCATAATGGGTCTGTGACTTAATGTATCAAGCAAGCTTAAGCCGATAGGTGTAGGCGTAGCGAAAGCGAGTCTGAATAGGGCGCCAGAGTTTGATGTATTAGACCCGAAACCCGGCGATCTAGGCATGACCAGGATGAAGGTGCAGTAACATGCACTGGAGGTCCGAACCGATTAACGTTGAAAAGTTACCGGATGAGTTGTGTTTAGGGGTGAAAGGCCAATCAAGCCGGGAAATAGCTGGTTCTCCGCGAAAACTATTGAGGTAGTGCCTCGCACGAACACCTTAGGGGGTAGAGCACTGGATGGGCTAGGGGGTCGCGAGATCTACCAAACCTAACCAAACTCCGAATACCTAAGAGTGATATGCGGGAGACAGACGGCGGGTGCTAAGGTCCGTCGTCAAAAGGGAAACAGCCCTGACCTACAGCTAAGGCCCCCAAATCGTATCTAAGTGGGAAAGCATGTGGGACTTCCAAAACAACCAGGAGGTTGGCTTAGAAGCAGCCATCCTTTAAAGAAAGCGTAACAGCTCACTGGTCTAAACAAGAGGTCCTGCGGCGAAGATGTAACGGGGCTCAAGATACGTGCCGAAGCTTAGGGTGTGCCACTTATGTGGTACGCGGTAGCGGAGCGTTCCGTAAGCCTGTGAAGCGATCTGGTAATGGGTCGTGGAGGTATCGGAAGTGCGAATGCAGACATGAGTAGCGATAAAGAGGGTGAGATGCCCTCTCGCCGAAAGACCAAGGGTTCCTGCGCAAGGCTAATCCGCGCAGGGTGAGCCGGCCCCTAAGACGAGCCCGAAGGGGGTAGTCGATGGGAACCACGTTAATATTCGTGGGCCTGGTGGTGTGTGACGGATCATGTGTGTTGTCATCCCTTATCGGATTGGGATGGCTTCGAAATGGTTCCAGGAAATAGCCCCACCGTATAGACCGTACCCGAAACCGACACAGGTGGTCAGGTAGAGTATACCAAGGCGCTTGAGAGAAGTGTCCTGAAGGAACTCGGCAAATTGCCTCCGTACCTTCGGAAGAAGGAGGCCCTCACTATGCGCAAGCACTTTGAGGGGGCACAGGCCAGGGGGTAGCGACTGTTTAGCAAAAACACAGGGCTCTGCTAAGTCGGCTTCAAGACGACGTATAGGGCCTGACGCCTGCCCGGTGCCTGAAGGTTAAGTGGAGGGGTGCAAGCTCTGAAATGAAGCCCAGGTAAACGGCGGCCGTAACTATAACGGTCCTAAGGTAGCGAAATTCCTTGTCGGGTAAGTTCCGACCTGCACGAATGGCGTAACGACTTCCCCACTGTCTCCAGGACATGCTCAGCGAAATTGAATTCTCCGTGAAGATGCGGAGTACCCGCGGTTAGACGGAAAGACCCCGTGCACCTTTACTGCAGCTTCAGAGTGGCATTAGGAAGAAACTGTGTAGCATAGGTGGGAGGCTTTGAAGCATCGGCGCCAGCTGATGTGGAGCCATAGGTGAAATACCACCCTGTTTGTTTCTGATGTCTAACCTCGTTCCGTAAGCCGGAACAGGGACCCTCTGTGGCGGGTAGTTTGACTGGGGCGGTCGCCTCCTAAAGAGTAACGGAGGCGCGCAATGGTGGGCTCAGGACGGTCGGAAACCGTCTGTTAGAGTGCAATGGCATAAGCCCGCCTGACTGCGAGACTGACAAGTCGAGCAGAGACGAAAGTCGGTCATAGTGATCCGGTGGTCCCTCGTGGAAGGGCCATCGCTCAACGGATAAAAGGTACGCCGGGGATAACAGGCTGATAACCCCCAAGAGCTCATATCGACGGGGTTGTTTGGCACCTCGATGTCGGCTCATCACATCCTGGGGCTGGAGCAGGTCCCAAGGGTTTGGCTGTTCGCCAATTAAAGTGGTACGTGAGCTGGGTTCAGAACGTCGCGAGACAGTTTGGTCCCTATCTGCCGTGGGCGTCGAAATTTGAGAGGAGTTGACCCTAGTACGAGAGGACCGGGTTGAACATACCTCTGGTGTACCAGTCGTTCTGCCAAGAGCGCAGCTGGGTAGCTATGTATGGACGGGATAACCGCTGAAAGCATCTAAGCGGGAAGCCTCCCTCGAGATAAGATTTCATAGAGCCGTCGGAGACCACGACGTTGATAGATCGGATGTAGAAGTGCGGTAACGCATGGAGCTAACCGATACTAATTGCTCTATTCGCGCTTGAGAGTCTCACACCATCAATGACAACACTGGGCAACCAGCACGTCAGACGATCGTGCGGATGATTAAGACGACGCCAGATTGCCAATCCCCTCGCCGTCGAGGGATTGGTCGAATACCACTACAAACCTTGCACGGTATCGATTTTAAAACCCTCAAGACCCGCCGCAAGGCTAGCCTCGAGGGACCCAGATATCACAGTGACGCATGTCGCACCGGCTCCATTGCCTGGTGGCTATAGCGTCGGTGTCCCACCCGATCCCATTCCGAACTCGGCCGTGAAACCCGCCTGCGCCAATGGTACTATCGCTCAAGCGATGGAAGAGTAGGTCGTCGCCAGGCATTGAAGCCCGTGCGACATGCATCACACGATATCAAAACCCATTCACAATCTCA
>NZ_PZZN01000004.1 GCF_003046295.1 Sphingomonas aerolata | reverse complement strand
CCCTAACAGGACCGTCGCGGGGTGGAGCAGCCCGGTAGCTCGTCAGGCTCATAACCTGAAGGTCACAGGTTCAAATCCTGTCCCCGCAACCAACTCCTACGACAGCCCCGAAGCGAAAGCTTCGGGGCTGTCGTGGTTATTATGCCAGCGCGTAGTCCGAACATTAAGACCAACTCGCTCTATAGATAGATGGTGGAAACAGCTCAGGTCAAAGCCGGAGCGCTGGAACGTGCCTGCCCAAATTTGGCATTCTTTCACCGTGGTCGATGCTACGCCGTAGCGATGCTCGACAGATCGATTGTCGGATCGATCGGCACGCCGGAATCCTTCCGTTCCGAATACCGGTCGACGTTCTGGGCCGCGTGAGGGCGGAGCACAACCGTGAAGCGGACCATCTTCTCCATCTTCGCAAGGCCGATCTGCCGGTCGAGATTCGCGAGTCCGACTTCACGATCCGGGCGGATGCTGACCGTCTCGGTCTCCAGGCGCTGCGTCTCCACCTCATACCCTGCAAGGAATGCCGCGACGATATCGTCGCATATGGGTCGAGCCCACAGAAGAGCTACAGGGCGGTCGTTGAGTTAGACAAAGGTGTGTCGCCACCAATTGGCTGACGTTTGCAAAACTTTACCCGGTACACATCTTGAAGCCAAGACGCGCTGCCATTGCAGGGCGGCCAACGAATAGTTCGTCGGCTGAATTCGATGGGGCGCTGTGCAATGAACCGATATTTTCAACGACGCCGGACAGTTGCCGGGCTGCTGGCCGTCGTGGCCGTGACCGCAGCGATCGCCGGTGCTGGCCTAGCCTCGGCGGTACCGGCCTTACGCGGGTTGTCTGGCCATTCGGCAACAGCGGATCCTGCGATCAACGACGCGCACTTCAACAAAATTCTAACGCAAATTCTGCCTGACGGCACGCCCAAGCAAAGGGCGCAGCTGAAGCTAATCGCCAATTCGGTCCATACCGATCTGAATGCCTTTCACGCACAGTTCCGGACCGCACACCAACGTGCATACGTCCTGGTGTTGCAGCCGTCGATCGACCGCGCCGGGTTGGAGGCATTGCGAGTCGAGCAGGTGCAGCAGGCGGACCGTGCCTCGCGGCGGATCGTCCAAGGGCTGGCCGACGCCGCCGAGGTGCTGACACCATCACAGCGCGTCCGATTGGCTGCTCATCTCAAGGCAGTCCATCACAAGGGGGCAGGACTGTGAGCCCCTTTTTGGCTGGCGTATGCATACTGGCCGTCTCAGTCGACGCCAGCGCCGCGCTGCTGACGTCGCCGTCAAGCCAGACCCTGATAGAACGCGTCAGCGTTGCCGATCTCGATCTACGCGGCGAAGCCGGCCGGGCAACCCTTCAGAGGCGCATCCATGGAGCAGCGCGTCGGGTATGCGCCACCCAGGATGTTTTGCCATTGGCGATGAAACTGAGCGAGATGCGCTGTACTCAAACTGCCATAGCCCGTGCTTCGGCTCAACTTGACCAGATTGCTGCCGCCCATGCGGCAGAAGCGGTCGAGGTCGCAGTACTCGCGGTCGACACGAGTCGCTGACGGCAAGCGATCGTCGGACCTAGCCTACAGGCTTTGCGGAGTGCGCGAAGCCTGTATGGTCTGCTGGACACCCCTGCATCATCATCTGAAGGCCAAGGCCATTATTCAGCACATCCTGATGATCGAAGACGATCGCCGTTTAGCGGCGATGGTGAAGACCTATCTGGCCCAGCACGGCTATCTCATCGCGCACGCCACGGCCGGCGAGGAGGGCCTAGCCGCGTTGCGCGACCACGAGCGTGCGGGGTTCGCCGCCGTGCTGCTCGACCTGATGCTCCCCGACAGCGACGGGCTCGACATCTGCCGGCGTGTCCGTGCATTGCCGTCGCCCGCAGGCGCGGTGCCGATTGTGATGCTCACGGCAAAGGGTGACCCGTTCGACCGCGTAATCGGCCTGGAGCTAGGCGCTGACGACTATCTTCCCAAACCGTTCGAGCCCCGCGAGTTGCTGGCCAGGCTACGCGCCGTGCTGCGCCGACCGGCCCTGGCGGCGGCGGACAGCCTGCCGCGACTGCGGTTCGGGCGGCTGGAGATTGACCGCGATGCGCGCGTGGCACAGCTGGGCGGGCAGGGTTGCCCGCTGACCGCCTATCAGTTCGATCTGCTCGTGGTGCTCGCCGAGCGCGCCGGTCGCGTGCTGTCGCGCGACCAGCTGATCGACGCGTTGAAGGGCCGAAGCCACGAGCCATTCGACCGATCGATTGACGTTCATATAGGACGCCTGCGTGCCGCAATCGAAGACGATCCCAGGCAGCCTCGGCGCATCATCACAGTGCGCGGATCGGGCTACGTGTTCGCACGGGTGCAGGATGGCTGAGCCTGACGTGCTGGACGGTGACAGCGGCCGACCCCGCCTGATGCAGCGCCTGTATTGGCGGATCTATCTCGCATTGCTGGCGAGCCTAACCGCGGCGGCAACTCTCTTTGGACTGGCGCATCTGCGCTACGGCGCGGCTCCAGCGGCCATGCAGGGCTTCCGTGGCCATCTCGCCATGCTGGCGCTGCTGCTGGCGATTGCGGTGGTCGTGGCGGTCGCTGCATTCCCCGTCGTTCGCCGGCTTACCCGCCGGCTCGAGCGGCTCCAGGCCAGCGTCGATGCCTGGGGGACGGGCAATCTGTCGAGCCGGGTTGCCGTCGAGGGGCGCGACGAAATTGCGCGGCTGGCAATGAGCTTCAACCAATCGGCCGGGCGTATCGAAGCGTTGATGAGCGCGCAGCGGATCCTGCTAGCCAATGCCTCCCACGAACTGCGATCGCCGCTCGCGCGTATCCGCATGGCGATCGAGTTGCTGTCCGAGGCACCGTCTGTCGCAGTACGCGCGGAGTTAGCGCGCAATGTGATGGAGCTCGACCAGCTGGTCGAGGAAGTGCTGTTGGCGAGCCGCCTCGACGGGACGTCAGTGCATGCGAGTTCGCGAACGGTCGTGGATCTGACCGCGCTCGTTGCCGAAGAATGTGCGCGCGCGACCGCGCGGTTCGCGGGCGTGCGCGTGAAGATGTCCGGCGACGCAGTCCTTCTGCGGCGGATGATCCGCAATCTCCTCGAAAACGCGCAACGCCATGGCGGCGGGACACAGATCCTCGTCACGCTGACAGCCTGTGCAAATGAGATCGCGCTTGAGGTCCACGATGGTGGCGCAGGCGTCCTTCCGAGCGAGTGTGAGGCCATCTTCACGCCGTTCTACAGAGCACGCGGCGCGAACGAGGGTGATGGCGGATATGGCCTCGGTCTCAGCCTTGTCCGTCAGATTGCACGGCAACACGGTGGTGAGGTGCGCTGCATCGCAGCCGAGACAGGCGGTGGTCGGTTCAGGGTGGCATTGCCGAGATGAACAGCTCTGCTGCAATGCCGCCCGAAAAGCGGCCGGGGATCTAAACGAACGGACGACCGAAGTTCGGGGAGCACATAGGGCGCGAACGCCCGCTCGTGGATCAAATCTGCGAGAACGACGCCGGACTTAGGATCTGGTTGTCTATCCCGGTGGTGATTTCGCGGTCGGTAAGCCCCGGCGTTGAGATGAGCCGGCGCCAAGCGGGATCCGACCCGAAGGCACGCCAGTTTCGTTCACGGGTCGCAAGGTCGGGAAAGGTCAGCAGGTAGGTCAGGCTCGGCAGGCGAGCTCCGGTGAGGTCCTGGGCGAAAAAGACCGGCGTTAGGCCAGTCCGACGGAATATCTCGATTTCACCGCCCGTGTCGAACATCCCGATCTTGGTCATTCCGGCCGCTTCGCTGTGGCTGAAATACGTCCTGAGTTCGAATATGCGAGTCTTGTTGCTGCTCGAGGCGTCGGTCAACTCGAGACGAGGAAAGTGAGGGAAGGCGCGCATCAGCTTCACCTCGAGGGACGTGTATGGCGGCGCGTCTGGCGTCACCTTTAAAAACGGGCCGGCAGCCGTGGTGTAGCTCGGATCGGCGGTGAGCCTGCCGGGCAAAGCCACGAAATCCTCGATCGAGGGATAGGGGACGAGAACATGGACGGTTGGACTTTCGGACCCGATCGCCACCGTAAATATACCCACCGGCCCGCAACCTGCGCGTCGTGCCGCCGGGATAAAGGCGTTCCTGAGATAAGCGTCCAGACGGTCCTTCATGGGGCCGTTTACCAGCCTATAGGTCCGCAGTTCGTAGATTTCCAGGGTTGCCGCCGCGTCGCGGGGCTGAGCCTCAGCCTCGACAGTTGCACGCGCCACGCCGCCCATAGCGGCCCCTGCGAGCAACGAACGTCGATCAATTGGATATGCCATCATGTCCTCGCAAAGCCGTCCGGGCCAGTCGAGCGCAAGCCGCAACCGTCGTCAATCCGCGATGTCTGCCCGCTGATGATTGACATACGCCGACCTCGCGGCATTCCTGCCTCCAAGGCGACAGCTGGGTGACGTCAACTGGTTCAGCGCTATGATATCCGGATAAATGCTAACAGCGCCTAATCATCGAAGGCGGTTGTTCAGCTAATGTGTAAGTGCGACCAGAGTTGGGGAGGTGAAACTGGCAACCGAATGGCCGACCTTCGGTCAGTCCATATCGACGAATGGCAAGAGCCACTGTCGAGCGCGCGGCGCAGCGGTTCCACCCTGTCGGCATTACGGCCAGTCGGCTTATGCAGCTGGCAGCCGATAGGGTGTACGATAATGGGGCGTGATTAGTCCGTTCGCTTCTGCGTCATCCCTGAACTGACCTGATGCAGCATCCCAATTCACCTTGCGGCCTGTGCGCAACGCGATGTTTCCCATCTGGCACACGATGGCGGTGTTGGACGCCGCCTCAATCGTACACGCTGGCGTGCGCGTGCGATCTTTAACGCAGGCAATGAAGTCGGCTGTGTGCCGGTCGAGCCCCTCGTCCTTGGCTTTCGTGACCGGGATCTCCCGAGTCATGGCTCTGCCATCGCTTGTTTCTGGCGTGACACGCCACTGGCCACGATCGACGACAAGGGTGCCGGTCTCGCCGACGAAGGCGACGCCGTGGTCGCGACCGCCATAGGGGCCCTGACTGATGCCGACCGCATGCTCCCATTCCACGGAATAGTCGCCAAAGTCGTAGATGGCGGTCTGCGTGTCCGGGGTTTCCATCGCCGAGCCCGGATAGCCATAGGCGCCGCCAAGCGCGCTGACCGAACGAGGTGCCTCGGCCTTCATGCCCAACAGCGCGATGTCCATCAGATGGACGCCCCAGTCGGTCATCAGGCCGCCCGCATAGTCCCAGTACCAGCGCCAGCTGAAGTGGAAGCGATTGGGGTTGAAGGGGCGCAGCGGTGCGGGGCCAAGCCAGCGATCATAATCGACGCCAGCGGGTGGGGCCTGATCCGGTTGGGGAACGACGCGCTTCATCCATCCCATGTACGCCCAAGCCTTGACCTTTCGGACCCGACCGATGCCGCCGGACTGAACATGCGCGATTGCGTCTGCCCAGTGCTGGTTGCTGCGTTGCCACTGACCAACCTGAACCACACGATTGTGACGCTGTTTGGCGGCGACCATGGCACGGCATTCGGCAATGGAGTTTCCGAGCGGCTTTTCACAATATGCGTCCTTGCCCGCGGACATGGCATCGACCAGCTGAAGCGCGTGCCAATGGTCGGGCGTGGCGATGATCACCGCGTCTATCGACTTGTCGTCCAGCATCCGACGATAGTCGTCGTAGAGCTTCGGCGTGCGGCCTGAGACCTTCTTCAATTCGGCACCGCGTGCCGCAAGGACCGTAGCGTCGACGTCGCAAAGGGCTACGGGCGCTACGTCGGCCCGCTTGCACATGGCAGAAAGATCCGACCAGCCCATGCCCTTGCAACCGATCAGACCGACCTGGACTTTGTCGTTCGCCGACACCCGGCCGCGGCGCTGGGCAAAGGCCTGGCTAAGCGGCGCCACGGTAGCGGCTGAGGCTGCGAGGCCGCCAACCAAGAGGGCGCGGCGGTCGAAGCTGGTGGTCATGTTGGTCCTCCCCAATCTGTCCTGACGGCATTGGTAGCGCCCAACCGCCCCTTCGCAAGTCCACAGACGCAAAGGGAGTGCGCCGCAAAACGCAGTTTCAGCTCCTGATCAAGGTCATCCACGCGAAAAGCAGCGTTCGGTCGGCCATGACCAAGAGCGTCACGCATCGTCGAAATAACGATCCGAATGATAGAGCAGTGCTCACCCTCTTCGATGGCAGTTGGGCACCCGCAAGATCTGATGTATGTTGGCTTGGTCGATGAGAATGATACCCTTCCTGACGAAGCCGCGCCTGCATTGGCGCTCCTCGCCCACGCCGACACTGACCGTGCTACCTGTAATGACGTGCTCTAAGCCATCTCCGTCTGGCTGGCGGCCGTTGCCGGTGGTTCGACGGCAGCGTTGGATCAGGCCGCCGCGCTTGCGACGGCCCTTGTCGAGGAGTTCGAGGTCGCGACGCTCACTTTCACACCAGGATTGCGCGCAAGGTGCCCAGTTCGGCGTCTTAACTTAAAACGCTACCTTGAACTGGCCGCCGATGATCCGCGGCTCGTTGATCATGCCCGTCAGATTGTTGAAATCGATCGCGCTGATGCTGCGATACTGGTTCGTGATGTTGCGCACGAACGCGCCGACTTCATACCCCTGCGGCGATTTATAGCCGACCTTGAGCCCGCCTTCGAGCGACGACTTGCCGGTGAACTCGACCGCTTCGTACAGGAAGAAGTTGATGCGGCTGCGATACACCCAGTCGGTATAGGCATAGACCTCGCCACCGTTCGCGAGCGGTATGCCGTAGCGCGCGGTCCAGTTGGCGATCCAGCGTGGCGCCTGGGGAAGATCGTTGCCGTCGATCATCGCAAATCCGTTCACGATCGGATCGAGCACGGTGCAGGTCGCGCAGACCCCCACGCCGATCGAGCGATCGCGGATCTCGGTGAAGTTGTAGCTGCCGCTTGCGGTCAGCGACAATTCGGGCACCGGCCGCGCCTCGAACTCGCCCTCGACGCCGTAGCCGATCGCCTTGTCCGCGCTGATCAGACGGGCCGAGTTGCTGCTGCCGCCGACCGCAGTGATCTGCAGGTCCTTGGTGCTGTACCAATAGGCGTCGATCGAGAAGTTCACCTTCCGGTCGAGCAGCGTCCCCTTGAAGCCGCTCTCGCCCGAGAAGGTCGTCTGCTTCGGTGCGGTGCTCTGGACGCTGCCGAACGTCACGCGGTCCTGGATCGCCGGCCCCTGATAGCCGGTCGCAAGCCGCGAATACACGTTGATCGCGGGGGTCAGCTCATAGGTCGCGCTCGCGTCCCAGGTCACGTTCGAGCCACGGACGACCGCACGCGCGGGCAGTGTGTCGCTGATCCCGGTCCCGGGGATCGGTGCGGTCACGAGGTCGTTGCGATAGTCGTGCGAATAGCGGACGCCCGCGCGCAACGTCAGCAACTCGGTCGGCTTCGCCTCGATCGATGCAAACGCACCGTAATTCTCGTTGCGATTGTCGTGGAAGATGTCCTGCGTCAGGTCGGTCGCACGCGATCCGGTACCGCCGAACGCATAGTCATATTGATGATAACGCAGCGTCTGGTAGAAATAATACAGCCCGCCCTGCAAGCGGATGCCGTTCATGTCCTCGCTGGCGTAGCGCAGTTCCTGGCTGAACTCCTTGGGCTTGGTGAGGCCGCCGGTGTTCGACGGGAACAGCCCGACGCCGATCGCGCCGATCGTGCCGCCCGTGAACGGGTAGCTGTTGCCGCCATCGACATCACCGGTGCTCTCGACCTTGGCCTGTTCATAGCCGGTGACCGAATAGAAGGTGCCGATGCCGTCGAGGTGATAATCGAGCCGCAGGTTGGTGCCCCATTGCGTCAGGCTCTGGCTGGTATAGCCGTCGAGCGTGACATGCTTGGGGTCGAAGCCGGTGTTGAAGTCGTTGGTGCCGGGTTTGAACAGCCCGGCGCGGAAGATGCGCGGCGAGCCCGTGAGATCACGGACGTGGACGTTCAGCAAGGCGTTGAAATCGCCGCTGGTATAGCCGAGCTGGAAGCGGCCGGCGACATCGCGATACCCTTCGAGCTTGCGATCGGCATTGCCCGTCGTGGAATCGTTGGTGACCCAATCGTCGCGCGACTGGATCAGGCCCGATGCACGGAATGCGAAGCCGTTGCCGATCGGCAGGTTCAGCGCCGCCTCGCCGTTGATCGTGTTGTAGGTCGCCCAGGATCCGGTCGCATAGCCCGAGGCCTTGTCCGGATCCGGCTTGGCGGAATTGATCTTCACGACGCCGGCTGGCGTGTTGCGCCCGAACAGCGTGCCCTGCGGCCCGCGCAGCACTTCGACGCTTTGCAGGTCGAACACCGGGAAGGATTTCAGCATCGGATTTTCGAGTGCGACGTCGTCATACACCACCGACACCGGCTGTGCGGCGTTCGGATCGAAATCGGTATTGCCGAGCCCGCGGATGTAGAAACGCGGGAAGGTGCGGCCGAACGAGGATTCCACCTGAAGGCTCGGCGTGCGACCGGCGAGGAACCGGATATCGAGGCCGCTCGAGTTGAGCACGTCGAGTTTCTCGCCGCTGATCGCGGTGACCGCGAGCGGCACGTCCTTCGACGATTCCCGACGGCGGGTCGCCGTGACGACGATGTCGCCGACGCCCTGTTCGCCGGCCGGATCGCCGACGGCTTGCCCCGTCGGCGCCTGGTCCTGCGCGACGGCGGGTGTGGCACAGACGAATAACGGCGCGCTGGCGGCCAGCAGCCGGGCGATGGCAGACGTACGAACGGGCAAGCGAATCATGGATGGTCCCCCCTTGGGCTTCGAACATCCTCCTGCGTCGATCCGTGTGACCCGGATCCGACCCCGACCGGTAACATCACTGCAACGTGCGGCAAGAGACACGATCGGCGGCGATGCATTTTTGCTGCGCACCGCGACATCTTTGCCCCAGTTGGCGCCGCAGTCATCCCCGACGATTGGTTGCGGAGCGCGCAATCGTGAAGCTATTGCCGCCCGGCAGACGCGGCGATCGTGCCGGACCGGGGAATAGATATGCGCGTGCTTCTCATCGGGCTGGGTGACATCGCTCGCAAAGCATATCTTCCGATTCTGTCGACGCGAGCTGATCTCGACATTCACCTGGCGACGCGCGACGCGGGCGTCCTCGACGAGATCGGCCGCTCGTTTCGTATCGGGCATCGGCACACCAGCGCTGCAGATGCGCTTTCCACCACATCCTTCGACGCCGCCTTCGTCCACGCGTCCACGCAGGCACACGGCGAGCTCGTCAGGCTCCTTGTTGAGGGAGGCGTCCCGACCTTCGTCGACAAGCCGCTCGCCGATAATCTCGGCGACGTCGAAGCGCTTGTCGCCTTGGCCACGGACCGTGTCGTTCCGCTCATGGTCGGCTTCAACCGGCGGTTTGCGCCAGATTATGTCGCATTGCGAGGCATCGACGCGAACCTCATCATCCTCGAAAAGCACCGCTACCGGCAACCCAACGAACCGCGGAAGGTCGTCTTCGATGACTTCATCCATGTCGTCGATACGCTGCTGTTCCTAGCCCCAGGACCGGTTTGCCGACGCAACATCGAAACCCATGTCGTAGACGGCATGATCCACACGATCACCCTCACGCTGGCAGGCGACGGGTTTACCGCCATCGGCACAATGCATCGTAACAGTGGGCTTGACGAGGAACGCCTGGACGTCATTGGCGGTGGGGCACGTCATACCGTGCTGAACCTTGCCGATCGCGTCGAGACGAGCGGGACACAGCGCTTACATCGACGAGGCGATTGGATCTCGGTAGGACAGCAGCGCGGCTTTGCGGCGATGTGCGACGACTTCCTGCTTGCGGCGCGTGAGCGAAGGCCGGTCGATGCCGCCGCTATTCTCGCTACGCATGAAATATGCGAGGCCATCGTCCGTCACACGGAGGCGTGAAGTCTCGGACACGCGTTCCGTGATTTGAAGGCGTCGGCGCACAGCGCGCACCGACAAGGTCGCCCCCACTTCATGTACGCCAGTGCCGACAACCGCCTAAATGGCGGCATGCAGTGGCTTAGCCGGAAACCTCATTGAATGAGTGTCCGCAGCTCGGCGGGGGGAATGCCCTGCAACGTCAGCTTGTGGGTCGTAGGGCAAAGAAGGTCGTGCGTGGCGGCAGTCCCTCGGACTGCCATGGGCCAGGTCTGAAGCGA
The DNA here is from genome assembly GCF_003046295.1 of Sphingomonas aerolata. Taxonomy (GTDB): domain Bacteria; phylum Pseudomonadota; class Alphaproteobacteria; order Sphingomonadales; family Sphingomonadaceae; genus Sphingomonas; species Sphingomonas aerolata. Next base: position 95,966 of record NZ_PZZN01000004.1, on the reverse strand, counting down.
ATTGCGTTGCAAACAACCCAAGGGATATTCGCCGGCATTTGGACGATGCGAGTCAGCGTGGACCCGTCAGCTGCTACGATCACCGTCACGCCGTCGCGTAAGCCCCAGAGCGAGTTGCGTGTCTTCAGGGAAGCCTTGAACGTTTCGTGGGACGGCCCGGTCGGCTGATCTGCACGGTGAAAGGGGGCGTGCAGGAACAATGGATCGCCCGCTCGCAACAGGCGGGCCGCCGCAGCGAGCAGCCCGAGCGTCGTCGACCACAGGCTGATATAGACCATGTTGATGCACGAGATCGGCGCCGCGCTTGCGATCGGTCAGTCTTAGACGGCAGTGTAGAGGCCGAGTGGCGGTCGGACATTGTCTGCCTTGTCGCACCACGTAACGGTCGAGAGGCGGGCGGCGGACTCCGGATCGCTCGGTCGCCATCGGCGTCACAATCCTGAAACAATATCATACTAATCTAATGGGGTATGGAACCGAACAGCCCCGCGCATATGGCGCGAAGGATTCTCATTGGGAGGATCGAGACCCTGAGCATCGGCCAGCCCGGTGCAGCCCTCAGCTTCGAAGGGAGGCTGGCCGCAGAGAACGGATGGACCGGGTCGTTTGCAGACCGGGTCGCGACGGAATATCGTCGCTTCCTCGCGCTGGTCGCGATCAGCGATGAGCAGCTTACGCCGTCGGACGCAATTGATCAGGCGTGGCATCTGCATCTGGCTTATACCCGCGATTATTGGCACGGCCTCTGCCGCGATATCGTCGCGCGCGATATTCATCACGAGCCGACATCGGGTGGCCCCGAGCAGCGCGAGCACTATCGTAACCGCTACGCGCATACGCTCAATTTATACCTGGACACCTTCGGTGCTGCGCCGCCTGACGATGTTTGGCCCGATCCCACCGAACGATTCTCGGGAAATTTCCAGCGGATCGACCGGACCAGAAAGACGCTTCTGGGCGCGGAAGAGGCGACGTTGGTCGGGTTCACTTGCGCCGGCCTGGTTGTCCTGATCGTTCAAGATATGGTGGCGCTGGTTGCGGTTTTCCTCCTTGCCGTTGCGATCGTCACTTGGATCCAAGGTGCGCGACTAAAGGCCGGCACAGCTGGTCGTCGTTTCGATCTGAACTTCGACGGTGGCGCTTGTGGGTCGGACGGATGCGGTAGCGGCGATGGCGGGTGCGGCGGGGGATGCGGCGGGGGGTGCTCATGACCCACCCCGTCTTGCGACGGGCGACGAGGAGGGGCGCACCGCCGCCAAGCGAGACATGCGCGTCGACGGCGGTGCACGCCAGCACCAACCCGAATACTGTAAAGCTGTTCGCACTACCTTTGCTCCGGAGTGGGGCCCGCGGGATTTGCCGCCACGCGCACTGCGTCCTGATATTCGCTCACGAGCGGCAGAGGTGAACGGACGTCCGCTTTCGGCCTGCTCAAAGACACTGCTGCACGAGTGGTTCTGGGTCTTTGCCATCCCGTCTTTCGAGCGGCCGTGAGCCGCAAGTTTTAAGCTGTGCAAGCGCTGAGGGGGTGCTCGGATGTGCGCAGGTGAGGCGACTGGCCTCCTTCCGAAATGGGATCTCTAGCTTTGGGTGTCGACTAAGCTACGCTGACCGTCATGGATCTGGTCTTTGGCTGGCGCACGGCTGTCCTCACGGTGGCAGCGGCAATTTTGCTTCCGCTGGCGGTCGGCTTGTCGACGTCGTTTCACAACCGGCTGGCGGCGCGTACGCTTGCCACGCTGCTGATCGTCATGACCGGCGTCTTCGTGCCCTGGCTGATCGGGTTTGCCGGCTTTTATGATCGCTGGTGGTGGCTGACCTTCGCGCCCTTCTCGAACGCGCTGCTGGTCCCGCCGCTCCTCTATCTGCATGCTTATGCGCTCGTCACCGGCCGCTGGTCGCCCGCGGCCTGGCGACACCTGCTACCTGGCGCCATCCAGTTCGCCTATCAGGCTGCCGCCTTCCTCCTGCCGACGCCGCTGAAGCGTCACTGGGCGGATCTTGCTTTCACGACCGGCAATGCGATCGTCGCATCGCTGCTCGCGATCAGCTTCGTCGTCTATGGCGCGTGGACGATCCGGCTGTTGCACGACTACCGCGACGCCCTGTCGCAAAAGCGCAGCGACGACGCCCGGTTCGCGACGGCGTGGCTCAGCCGCACCGCCGTCGCCTATCCGTTGCTGGCGATCGTCTGGGCGGGCTGGCTGCTGGTCGATGCGGTGACGCCGCTCGGCTATAGGGGGCTGATGCCGCTCTACGCCGCGATCGCGGGGTTCGCTTTGTATCTCGGGATCGCAGGATGGCGGTATCTCGCGTTGCCGTTTCCGGCGCTCGACACACTGGAGCATCCGGAGGTGCGATCACCCGCCGTTCGAAACTGGCAGGCGCAAGGGGAGGAATGGGCGACGCGGATCCGCGATAACGGGTGGTATCGCGACGACGCGCTGACGCTGCGGCGGCTGGCGAGCCTGCTTGGGACCAACGAGACCTATGTGTCGCGCGCGCTCAATGAGGGGCTGGGCGTCGGCTTTTCGGATTTCGTCAACGGTCTTCGCTGCGAGGATGTGGCAGCGGCGCTGGCGGCGGACGATTCCCGGCCGGTCTTGGCGATCGCGCTCGACGCCGGGTTCGCGTCGAAGGCGAGCTTCAACCGCGCCTTCCAGCGGCGCTATGGTCGCGCTCCGAGTGCGTATCGGGCGTCTCACAAACGATAAACCGCATGGCATGGGCGATGATGAGGCGACGCGTACGCGCTCGGCCATGCTTGAAGGGGGTATCCATAACGTCGGAGCTGACATGATCGCATCGCCACCGTCCCGCCGCGCCGTGCTCGGCGGCCTCGGCGCCACCTTTGCAGCCTCGCCGCTGCTCGCCCGGACCTCATCCAGTCCGACGCTGCTCCGCGCCGCGGCGATGCGCGAGGACGTCGCGTTACTGCGCAGGGCATATGCCGAGCTCCACCCCGGCATCCACCGTTACAATACGCCCCGGGAGATCGATGCCCGCTTCGCAGCGCTAGACCAAGCGGCGGCCATCCCCATGACGCTACGGGCGTTCTACCTCACGCTGTCGCGCTTTCTCGCGACCGTGCGCTACGGCCATAGCTATGCCAATTTCTACAACCAGCGACGCGAGATCGCCGTCGCGTTGTTCGAAGCACCGGATCGGTTGCCGTTCGACGTCCTCTGGATCGGCGACGCGATGGTCGTCACGGCTGATCCATTCGCCACGGGGATCTCGCGGGGAAGCCGCATCCTGGCGGTCAATGGCCGATCCGCGAGCGCGATCCTCGCCGCGCTCATGCCGCTCGTGCGTGCGGATGGGCACAACGATGCCAAGCGTCGCCGCCTTCTCTCGGTCCAGGGCGACGACCGCTACGAGACCTTCGACATCTTCTTCTCGATGCTGTTCGGGCAGGACCGCTATCAGCTGACGGTGGAAGACCCCTCCGGACGGCGACGTACCGCGACCGTTGCCGGCGTTTCGCTGGCGCAGCGCCGTACCACCGCGCACGCCGGCGTCGATGCGAGCGGCGACACGCCGGTCTGGACGATCGAGCGGCGCGGTGACGCCGCGCTTCTGTCGATGCCGAGCTGGGGTCTCTACGATAGCAAGTGGGATTGGCGCGGCTGGCTCGATCAGGCGGTCGACCGGCTGGTCGCCGAGCGGGTGCCGCGATTGGTCGTCGATCTGCGCGCGAACGAGGGGGGGCTCGACTGCGGCAACGCGCTCGCCGAACGGCTGGTAGAACGCGAGACGCCGTTCGAGGAGGTCCAGAGGCTCGTCCGCTACCGCACCGTGCCCGACGACCTGCGGCCTGTGCTCGACACGTGGGACCGCAGTTTCGATCATCTGGGAGAGAATGCGACCAGGATCAGCGACCGGTTCCTCCGGCTCGATACGCAAGGCGATCGGGTGGACCCGATCAGACCGCGGGGTACGCGTTATGAGGGCGACGTGCGCGTTCTGATCGGGCCGCAAAACAGCTCGGCGACGTTCCAGTTCGCGGATTTCGTCCGCCGCAATCGCCTTGCAACGCTGATCGGTGAGACGACCGGCGGCAACCGGCGCGGGATCAACGGTGGCTGCTTCTACTTCGTGCGACTGCCTGCGACCGGGCTGGAAGCCGACCTGCCGTTGATCGGCCGGTTTCCGACGACCCCGCAACCCGACCGGGGTGTTACGCCGGACATAACAATCCCGGTCACGCGGGCAGACATCGCGAAGGGCATTGATAGCCCGGTGCGCCGGGCACTTGCGTGACGAATGGCGGCGGCTCCGAGCGCGTGCGTCCGAGATGAACGAACGACCGGAGCTGGTAAGCCGGAACCACTGCGAATGTCCGGGTCTGGGGCACCGCTGTCGTAGTCGTCGCGAGGTCGACCAAGATAGAGGTCTTAGCTACCTTCATCAGCATGATTGCGAGATCCGATCAGACCGCCGATCTCTGCCTCGATCAGGACAGGACCGAACTCATCACCGAGGTGCTGAATGACACCGCGCTAACTTACCGTGAGGGTGCCTTGCTGTGCTTCCGACGGACGGGCCGGGCGTTCCGATCGGGGAGAGACGCAAGCTCAAGCCGTTTCTAGAAGTCGCTGGACCAATTAGTGGGATAGCCGCCACCGCATTCGTACCCGACGCGCGTCCTAACCATGACGCTGAGAACTCGCTCACGGCTGAAATGGTCAGCCGGGTCGAAGGCGCAGCGGAGCAAGCTCCAGCTTCATATCCGGGCGGCTCTGGCAGGCAAGCACGCGATTTGTTTGACGTAATAAACAGTTTTGAATTTATGCAGCCGGAACTGGTCCGGCTGCTCGCGACGAGGGTGAGCAGTCACCTACCAGCATGCGCCATGAAAACCGAGAAGCGATCAAACTTAGAACATGAATTAGCAGCGATCTGTGGGAAGCGGGTAGGCTGATCTAAGTGTCATCTATTGGGTCTTACCAGCTGCAAAGCGGACCGGTAGCTAGCGCCCAATGCCGGACGTTCAGAGTGGCTATACGGGCAACCCATAACGGCCATTCGTTAAGCGCCATCTCTCCCGCTTCTTGTCGCCGACAGGCCATTCGCGAATGCGCAATTGGGACAGGCATTGGAAGTACGGCTGCGTCTACGGACGACTTCGCTAGGCGGCCAGCCGCATCCTGTTGCGACCCTCGTTCTTTGCACCATACAGCGCATCATCGGCTCGCCTCAGCAGCGCGTCGCAAGTCTCCCCAGGCGCCATTTCAGCCACGCCAATGCTCACCGTGACGCCCGGCGTACAGTTGTCCGTGCCGATCGCATGACGCACCCGTTCGGCGACCTTGCTTGCCGCATCCGCTGCGGCATCCGGTAACACGATCACGAATTCTTCACCTCCGAAGCGACCGAGCGTATCGCCGCTGCGCAGTTCCGCGGCAGCGCCTGCTGCCACCCTCTTGAGCACCTCGTCGCCTGTGTGGTGCCCGTAGGTGTCGTTGATGCGCTTGAAGTGATCAATATCGAACATCGCGACGGACATTGGGTGCCCGGTTTCGCGGGCGAGCAGCAACGTCTGCTCAAGCACAAAGCTGGTACGGCGCCGGTTTGCAATTCCGGTAAGCTGGTCTGTTTCGGCAAGAATTATCGCGTTGCGGGCGGCGGTCTCAGCACGAGTGCGGGCCCGTTCGATCTCGGCTTCATGCGCAACCTGGGTCGTTATGTCCTGGATAATGCCGAACAGGCCAATCGACTCATTGACGCCGTTTCGGTCAATCTCACCCTTCGAAAACACATGGCGTACCTCCCCGTCGGGGCGGACGATGCGAGCGGTGAATTCAAAACCCACGCAGTGTTCGAGGGAGCGCCCGATATGTGCCGAAACCGCATCCCTATCGTCAGGGTGATAGGCGTCTATCGCGGTGTCGAGTGACGGCGGAACGCGGTTCTCCACACCGTGAATGCGAAAGACTTCGTCCGACCATGTTATAAGCTGGGTCAACAAATCCAGGTGCCAATGACCCACGTGCGCCGCACCTTCGGCAAGCTCGAGCAACCGCAGCTTGTTCGCGTTGCTATCGATCAGCTGTTGTCTAGTCGCAAGCAAGGCGGCAATCGGCAGGGCAGCCGCGAACAGGGCCAGCAGATAGAATTGCAGAAAGATGCTACGTGCATACGCCTGACCATCAGCGATTGCCTGCGGATCAGAGCCGAAAATATGGGCCAATGAGCTGGCCGTGGCAACGATCAGCACACTTCCGGCGGCGCCAAACGGACCCATTCGCAACGCTGCCAGAAGGACTGCAAGCATCGGCAGGAAAAGCAGCGAGTAGTTGACCTGAGAGAAAGCGATTATCGACACGCTGGCCACGAGCAGAAATATCGCGATGGCTTGCGGGGCTGCTGCCAGGCCATCGCGAAACCTTTTGCGATAGAAGGCTCGGCCCGAGATCAGGATGAGCGGGGCAACGATTAGAATTCCCAGCAGATCAGTCGTGAACCACGAAAGCCAGAAGCTGATCCCGACAGCCGTTGTCGCGCAGGCGGCGATCGTCGCGCTCAACGCTGCCGCGGCCGCTGCGGCGATGCAGAACCAGACCAAGCCCTTTGGATCGGTGAATGAATCACGACGCCGCGTTCGGTTTCGTAAAAGCCATGCCGCAAATCCGGACTCGGACACGTTAGCGAGCGTGAAACCGATCGAAAGCAGGACGCCATTCCCGCCGCCGAGGTTGGCAGCGAGACTGGCCATTGCTGCGGCGCCTATGTGCCACACGATGCGATTCCGAGGTTCGACCAGTAAGGCTGCGAACAGAATGCCGCTGGGCGGCCACAGCATCGCGATCCCGTCAGCACCGCGGGTAAGGTAGAGGGACGCGAAGGCCGCCAGATAGTAACCAACGCCTGTGGCGATCGGTAGCGCTGCAAAACGTGTGAGCTCGGTTACACGGTGGGCTATTCGGTTCATGCGCAAAATGTAGGAGGCGACGGTTAACGGATCATAAGGACTGGTGTATTTTCAATCGGTTGTGAAGCCTGCTCCAAATTTGGCTCCATCGCCGATAGCGAGGTTCGGCCGGCGCCATGCGAAACAGAGCAGGTCGTCTGATCTGCGCACCCGCCCTTGGGGATGCCTACGCGGCGTTATGTGAAGATTGCGGCGCAGAACCCGCCCGCCGCGGATCTTCAGCGCCTCAAGCTGATCCAGGGCAGCGTGGGTTTGGCAAAGCGGGGCCACGACGGCCTCCAGCTTGTTTGCCCGAAATCTAGACAGCACGCTTGGGGCGGCGGTGCTAGGCACCGTGCCCAATGCCAGCCTCGCCCGCGGACACGCTGGGGCGCTGCAACAGATTTAGCAGATGCTCGTGGACCAGGGGTCGGCGGCAAGCGCAGTGACGAGCCGGGCAGGGCAAGCGCACGGCTAGCCCCTGACGTTCCAAGGCATCCTTATGATCGCAGGCGTCACGCTGGCGTTCTCGGTGTTCGTACGGCAAGCGACGAAGGAGCACGTGGCGCCAACCTAAACCGATGTCTGAGCGCAAGCAGCTGAAGCAGCGGCATCAAAGTCTGCCTGTGGGTCAACATCGCAAAGGCGCGCGGCAAATTCCGCCCAGGCCTATTCCCCCCAACGCTACCGCTCAAACAGACGCCTCAAGAATACGGTTTCCACCTCGCGCCGCAGATCGTTGTTCGGCTTTTTCAGAAAGCCGTGCCCTTCGTCGGCGAACACCACATACCAAGTGTCGTTGCCGTTTGCGCGCAGGCGCGCCACGATCTGGTCCGATTCTGATTGGGGCACACGCGGGTCATTGGCGCCCTGCATCACCAGCATCGGCTTTGTGATCCGCGCGACATTCGTGAACGGTGACACCCGCGTTAGTACCGCGCGCATCGCCGGATCGCGCTCGTCGCCATATTCTGCGCGGCGATTGTCGCGACGATAGGCCTCGGTGTTCTGGAGGAACGTGTTCCAGTTGCTGATCCCGTAGCGCTCGACCCCGCCGACCAGCCGGTCCGAATAATGCGTCATGACGGCAAGGCTCATATAGCCGCCATAGGACTGACCATAAACCGCGACACGACCTGCATCGAGGCCCGGCTGCGTGTCGATCCAGTCGAGCAGGGCGCCGATATCCTTTACCGAGTCCTCGCGCTTCACGCCATTGTCGAGGTTGAGGTAGCGCTTGCCATAGCCGTCGCTGCCGCGGACGTTGGGAAGGATCACCGTCGCCTTCAACACATCGGCAAAATATTGCGCGCCATAGTTCCAGATCGGGCGCGTCTGCGCCTCCGGGCCCCCATGGATGTCGATAATTACCGGCGTCCGCGTGCCTGCCGGCAAGCCCTTGGGCCGATAGACGAAAGCCGGGACAGACAGGCCGTCGAAGGACTTGAAGCGTACGAGCTCGGGCTCGGCAAGCGTGGCGGGATCGAGTTCGCCCAGCTCCGACTCGGTCCAGCGTGTCAGGCCGCCTCCGGTCACGCCCCAGCTCCACACGTCACCGGCGGAAGTGGCCGAGGTCAGGCCAATCGCCAGATTTCTGCCGTCGAGCGAAAATCTGAGCGCGGTCAGGACGCCGCGCGGCAGCACCGGTTGCGGTAGCGCGCGGCGGGTGACCCGATCCTGCACCACCACGCGCGAGAAGCCGTCCTCGTTCACGGAATAGGCGAGCACGCGCCCGTCATCCGTCAGATCGAAGCTCTCGACGTCCCATTTCAGGTTCGGCGTCAGTACCGTCTGCGCGCCGCTGGCGATATCGATCTCGACCAGTCGGCGCGTGTCGCTGCCGGAATCGGAGATGGCGATCAGCTTCCGTCCGCCCGGCAGATAGCGTGGGTCGGCATAGACGGCAGCGTCAGCCTTCGGCGCGATGCGGCCCGCCTTGCCGGTCTTGAGATCCAGCTCGAACAGTTGGTCCTCACGGTTGGAAAGGCTGCGCACAAATATCAGCCGCGCGGCGTCGGGCGCGATATCGGCGGGCGCCACCGCGCCGTCGGACTGGTAAAGCGTGCGCGGGTTGCCGCCCGCTTTTGGGTCGACCCCCAGGATTGCATAAGCGGCGCTTCCCTTGGTCGCCCGCGCCCATGCCATCAGCGCGCCGTCCTTGCTGAAAACCGGCGACTGGTTGCGGGTGCCGGCTTCGGTCACCGGCGTGGCTACACCGGTGAGGCCGCGCGTATAAAGTTGAAACCACTCGTCCCCGCCCGTGTCGTGCGTCATCACGAAACGATCGCTGCGGGGGATCGTCGTCGCGGCGGCAATCGGCTCGGCACCGAACGTGATCTGTTTGCGTGCGCCACCGGGGGTTGCGACGTGATGCAATTGCTGCGTTGCGCCAAAGCGCGTCGCGATCAGCATCGAGCCGTCCGGCAGCCAATCCTCGAACTGCGCCGCCCGACTATTCTGATAGCGCTGCACCGCCTCGCGCACCTCGACGGGGATACTGGGCACGCCAGAGAGCGTGGCGCTGCCGACCTGCTGCGTCGGCACGGTCTGCGCTGCGGTTCCGGTAGCGAGCGCGAACAGCGCGACGGTTGCGACGAGAGGCTTGATCATTCGCCGGTTGTCGGTCGCCGGGCACCGTTAGGTCAAGGGCGGGTACAGCGGGTCCGCTGAATTGCTAGCGGTCTCGCGTGATCGACATCGTGATTTATCGCCCCGATTCTATCCTCAGCCGATCGGCGAACATCTCGCGTCCATCGCAGGGAGTGCGATTTGCGTCTCAACAATAGAACGCTCGATGATCGCAAGCGTCGCCTACAGCTTGAGCCAAAAAATGGTCTTTATCGCAGTTCCAGCCGCTTCTCGACGCAAGCCGACACAGTTACCTGCTAACTTCAGCATCGATGGAATGCGTAGCCATGGCGGCGCTTCTCCTTAATATATCTAGGCAGGTCGTGATCGGACCGACGATGCCACAAACAGCCGAGCGAGATTCAATGTCCGGTAAGCCCGGAGGTGGGCTTTGGCGTCGGTACCGGAAGGGCGACCGGCGCCAACTTCTATTTCAGCACATAGCGCGGTATCAGACCGTATGGCTCGTGCGCAAAAGCTGAAGGTTTACAGGACGGTCGCTGGCTTCAATGATGCCTATGTCGCTGCAACGAGTCAGAACGCTGCCCTCGAGGCCTGGGGCAGCGAGCGAGACCCGTTCGCGCGAGGGATAGCTGAGCTCGTCACAGACCCCGCGCTGACCGCAGAGCCTTTGGCGTCGCCAGGCGTGGTCGTGAAGCATTCTCGGGGCACGACCGCGGAGCAGATCAAGGCCATGCCGGTCCCCGAACTGCGGACAGCGCGGGGAGATGTTTCGGCGCGCCCCGAAACGTCCGAACAGCCGCAAAAACCGAAGTCTGCACCGAAACCGAAGCCGAGCAGCGCGAAGCTCGAGGCGGCGGAGGCTGCGCTGGAGACGGTGGCGGCCGATTACGGCGGCAGGATGAAGGGGTTGGCGGACCGGGAGGCCAAACTGGCCCGCGAGCGACGTGAGCTTGAAGAACAACACCGCGCAGACGTCGGCGCGGCAGAGGCTGCAGTCGAAGCCGAGCGTCAACGATATGACGCCGCGATGCGACAATGGCGAAAAGCAAAAAGCGACACTTGAGTCGCACCTGCCCAAGGGCATGGTCTATCCCGCGCACGGCGTCCTGTGTCGGGACGCTGCTATTCATGGTTACCGCTTCGCTAACCCTCAATATCCGGAACGATCATCCTTCAACACGGCTTCTAGATCCGTGAGCAAACCGAACTGTCGACATGAATCATCATGAGCACGACCCTCGTATCAGCCGTTTTCGACAATCACGCCGATGCAGAGCGCGCCGTTTCAGAGCTGCGCGCGGCGGGCATTAGCGACAGCGCGATTTCGATCGTGGCGCAGCATGATGGCAAGAACACGACCACAGACGGCAACGGCGACACGCAGGAGTTTGTCGGCAAGGTCGCAGCCGGCGCTGGCATCGGAACGCTGCTCGGTATCGCCGCACTCGCAATACCCGGCGTCGGCCCTCTGGTTGCAGCGGGCGCGATCGCGTCGGCAGCGATCCCCGGTGCGGCCGTCGTCGGTGCGGCGCTCGGTGGCGCCGTCGGGGGGCTGGAGAAAGTCATGACGGACCATGGCGTCAGCCGGGTCGATGCCAGCTATTATGAGGGTTGCATCAACGAAGGTGGCGTGTTCGTGTCGGTCGATACAGCCGGGGCAGGGGTCGCTCCCGAGGATGCAGCCGATGTGCTGTATCGCTCCGGCGGTCACACATCGACGCGTGCCAAGGTCGCGTCGGCGTAATCCGCTCTGCTTTGCTGGCTCTAAAAAGCGGGCGTTCCGAAGGGGGCGCCCCGTCTCGGCATTGGACAGCATCGAAGGCGAGTATCGCGGCGCCTGAGCCGAACCCGTGTGCCCATCGCGCCATTTGCCAATGTGACCAGGCCCGCTACAGGCCGCCCCGCAATGGCGCATGTCAGGACCTCATGATGATCAGTACACCCCGCTCGATCGACGACCGCATCGCAGAGGTGGCCACGCACGGGGACGCGGCCTGGTTCAACAATAATCTCGATCGACGCATCCGGATACGCCAGGCCGTTGCAGGGGAGTTCGCCGAGAATATCGGACAGCCCCCTGTTGGCATGCAGTGGTTCGTACTCGTCCTCGAGGCGCAGCCCGGTGCTCGTCTTCGTCAGCCCATTGCCTTGTCGATCGGGTTTGACATCAGCGGTTTGGACGATGGCGCGCTGTTCAGCCTGTTCAAACAGGCGGCCCCCGTGGAATCACGCGATCTGCTGAGCAAGCTCCGCGCGGCGAAGCTACCAGGCATCACGAAGCCAGCGAGCTAAAAATATACTAGAGCTCGACGATCTTCTCGCAGGCAGAGGCCTTCCCAAAGGGCGCTTGGGGTAGAACCAGTCCCCCGGGACGTTCACGAAGGCGTTGGCCGGGGAAGGGCATCGAGCGCTGCCGATACCTGCAGGCGCAAATCGTCGTCCCGGGAAATTTCGAGCATCGCGCTGAGGCTGTTGCGGGCGCCGGCAACATCTTCGGCGACCAGCTGAAGTCTGGCTCGCTCCCACCAACCATGGGCGTGCGTGGGCGCAACGATCGTCATGCGGTCGTACAGGACTAGCGCGCGCGCGGGATTGCCGACCTGCTCTGCACGGGTCGCCTGGTTGAGCAGCAGTCGAACAAGCGCCGATCGGTTCGACAGGGGCAGCATCCCGTTGGAAAACCGCGCCTGGCCCGTCATCTGCTCCAACAAGGCTTCCACCTGTTCGGGGGCGACGATGCGACCGTCATTGAAGGGATCGATGATCAGCGCCTCCGGTGCGTCGCCAAGGCGGACCAGGACGTGACCGGGGGTGTTGAGCGGCATCGCCGACCATCCAAGGCGTCGGGCCATTGCCACATAGAGGATTGACAGACTGATCGGCAGGCCGAGCCGTCGATCGACGACAGCGATTAGGTCCGCATTCTGGGGATCGTCGTAGTGCGTGCGGTCGCCGGAGAATCCGAAATCCTCGACCATGACGCTGCGCAGCGTCTGGGCCTGAGCGACGTTGCCTGCTGCGTCGCCGTCCGCAGCGCGCAGGGCCAATTCTATGCCAGTGAGCTCGTCGAGATAGTCGTCGAAGTCGATACCGGGATGATCGAGCGCTGCGAGTTCCAGGGCGGCCAGATCGAGCTCGATCTCCCCGTCTTCCATGAGCCCGAGATGAAGAATGCTATTGGTCATAAGACGCTAGATGGGGGCTCTTCCGATCGTTCCTATGCCCGACTTGACTGCCGGCATGATCAGCCGAGCGACAACCGGACCGGCGTCGAGGATCAACACGCCGCCACCGATCGGACTGGCGTGAAGGCTGCGCCGACCCGAACGAAACTTACCCCCGAGCCGGCGCGTTGCGGCGGTGCCGGAGCAGTCTGCTTCGCAGCCATTTGCTTAGCGAGGATACTATCATGGGCCTGTTTTCCAAAGATATCGTGACGTTCGACGACCTGTTCCTGCACCAGTTGCAGGATGTGTATTACGCGGAAAACCAGATCACCAAGGCGCTGCCGAAGATGGTGGCCAAGGCAACGGCGCCAGCCCTGAAGCAGGGTTTCGAAACCCATCTGCGTGAGACGGAAGGGCAGATCACGCGCCTCGAGCGGATTTTCGACCTGCTGGGCGAAAAGGCGAAGGCCGTGACCTGCCCAGCGATCGACGGCATCATCAAGGAAGCCAACGAAGTCGCCGGCGAGATCGAGGACAAAGCCGTTCTGGATGCCGCGCTGATCGCGTCGGCACAGGCCGTCGAGCATTACGAGATCACGCGCTATGGCACGCTGATCGCTTGGGCGAACCAGCTCGGCCGCGCCGATATCGCTGCGATCCTGAAAGAAACGCTCGATGAGGAATATGCGACCGACGACAAGTTGACCGCGATGGCAACGTCGAGCGTGAACGTCAAAGCGGAAGCGGTCACCGCATAAGCGTTTCGGTGTCGGGGGGCCAATGCCCCCCGACCATATATAGTCCATGAAAGGCACGTTCGATGGCTGATGATATCGCGTTCACGCTTCCCGAAGCCTTACGTGCGCAAAAACACATGCGTGATGCACTGGGCCTGGGTGAAGAACGGTTCCCGGTCCCCGCCTTCATCAACATGGTAAGCGACGAGATCGAGCAGCTGCGCAACGCCGGGAAGACCGATGGCGAAATCGCCGCGCTTGTTGAGGAGTCGAGCGGTCATGCCCTCACCGAAGCGGATATCGCGCGCTATTACACGCCGGCCGAAGACCGGCATTCCAACGAGCACTGAAACTGCCCCGACCAGCTACGGGATTATGCCTCTTGTTGAGGGCAGGGCACACAGATTTGCTGTCCTGAACAAGACCGCCACTTCCAGCGTCGAGCGTCCTACCCGTCTTGATACTGTGATAGACGCGTGGGTGGGTGATCATGAGCGCCGGCGATGCGACCCATCTCAGGGCGATACGCCATAGGCTGCGAACTCGTCGGCGGGTGCGCTTCGCGGTGAACATGCCGCCCTTTAACGTGACACGGCGGCGATGTTCGATGCCCGCGACTGTCCTGGCGATATCGTTCTTGCGGCAACAGGATCGTTTCCACCGTGCGCGTATGCAGTGGATAGGGGACGGCGTACGGCGCATCACGGTCGCGCCCGGCGTCGCGGGCGAAATCAGCACGACAGCCGCTCGCCATCCCGTGGTTGGATACCAGCCTGAGGTCCAATCCATGCGCGCGTTACCCGTCATCGAAAGGCTCGCTCGCCCGTCCTCGGATCGAAGCTGCTGGCGGTCGAATCGACATCGACAAAGTTGGATTCGCTCTTCCAATAGTCTCGCAACGCCCGGTCGCGCGCATCGCCGACCAGCCTGTGCCGGTAATCAGGGCGAAGATGATCAGGTCGCACCCCTTGCCGGAACTGGTACCCGATGGGAGGCAGGCTCAAGACCTATCCAGGCTATCCGCATGACACGCCGACGTCATCAACGCCGACATCCTCGCGTTCATCCGCAGATAACCGTCGGCGGCAGGCGGGATACGTATCGCGCCTGCCGCCCTCTACCTAAAAAGGTCGATGCCGGCGATGGCCATATGCCTCCTGGGGGATGCAAGACCGATGAAGGTCATGCGGACGTAGACAGCGTTAACCTTCGTATCGAACACGATGCGCTGCGGCGAGAGCGCGTTGGCGATGTTCGAGAACTCGTCGGCAGCCGCCTTGACCCATGTCTTCCCGTCGAGGCTTGTCTCGACAAGGAACCGTTTCGGTGGCGCGGTATCCGTCATCACCGCGCGCGAGGGCGTCAGGATGAAGCCAGCCAAGTGCTGAGGCGTGGTCAATTTGAATGTGACGGTCGGCCGATCCGCCGTCGACGCAACGGGAACCTGCCAGACTGTGTTCGAATCATTGTCGAGCACGGCGCCGGCAGTCTGTCCCGATGCCGAGACGATCGATATCTCGGACGCCTGCAGCACATCGCGGCTACGCGCGGCGGGCAGCGCGACTGCGATCGGCGCGATCTGGCGGAACAGCGCGATCTCGCTGATCGCCGGACACGCCTGTGCGGCGACGATCCGCAGGCGCAGCCGTCGTGCGACGACGGGCGCGGGCAGGCGGACGACACGCTGTGCGGCGATGCACGTGCCCGATGCGATCTCCGACCACCCCTTGCCGCGATCGACGTCGACCGCAAAGCGGTCGACGCGGACGCCAAGCGGCAGGAACTCCCGGATCCGGACGAGATCGAAGCTGCGGCCGGGCGGAAGGTCGAGGACAAGGCTTGGCGTATGCACGGCGTCGGGGGTCGACCAATAGCTATCAGGACTCCGATCGAGCACATTGGCCGCCGCAAAGCGCGGCCCGCGAACGTGATCGGCCGACGCGAGCGCGCCGGTCGCACGATTGTCCGCGAACGTCGCGCGCTGCGCGGTACCAAATGACTGCAGAATGGCGACGTCGGGATCGGCGAGACGGCCGCGCCTGTCGGGTGGCAGATTCAGGATCAGATTGGTGCCGCGCGCGATCGATTCGTCGAACAATTGCAGCATCCGCTTGGGATCCTTGACCTTCGCGTCCTCGTCGGCGTGGTAGAACCAGCCCGGGCGGATCGAGGTGTTGGTTTCGGCGGGCCACCATAAGGGGCCGTTGCGAAGACCGGCATTGCCGTCCGCCTGGCTCGGTTTGCGGTTGGCCATAGTCGGCCAGCACGGATCGCCGGCGACACCATCCTCGTTGCCGACCCACCGCACGTCGGACCCTAGCGGTTCGAAGGTGCAGGCCATGGGCTGATGCTGATGCACCAGGGCGAAGATCAACGGCCAATTATAATAGGTCTCGGAGTCGATCTTCCGTGTCTCGCGGGCGCCGCCATAATAGCCGTCGCCGCCGTTGGCGCCGTCGAACCAGAACTCAAACAGCTGGCCGTAGCGCGTACAGAGTTCGACGATCTGTTTGCGGTAATAGTCGAGATAGCCGGGGCGGCCATATTCGGCGTGATTGCGGTCCCAGGGTGACAGATAAAGGCCGAAGTCTAGGCCGGCGCGCCTAGCCGCTTGCTCGAATTCGCGGACCACATCGCCTTTACCATCACGAAACGGGCTGTTCCTGACGCAATGCTCGGTCAGCATCGTCGGCCAGAGACAGAATCCGTCATGATGCTTGGCGGTAAGCACGATCCCGCGCAGGCCGCCGGCCTTGGCCGCTCCGACGATCTGATCCGCCGAGAAGTCGGTTGGTGCGAACAATTTGGGGTCTTCGTCGCCATAGCCCCATTCGCGATCGGTGAAGGTGTTGATCGAAAAATGGACGAAGGCGTATTGCTCGCGTGCGTGCCAGGCCAGCTGGCGCGGGGAGGGGGTTGCTCCCCAGGGCGCGGGTGAAGTTCCGGGCGATGGCTTGCGCGCCCAGCCGCTAGACGACGCTGTCGATGCCAGGCCGGAGGCGAGCCCCGAGGCAAGCATAGCGCGGCGGGTGATGATCGACATGGGGACTCCTGGAACGTTTCGGGTCATGTGGCATCGCTCTCGCGTGGCGTGCTGCTGGCGGCGTTCGGAGCGGTTCTGCGTACCGCGACGTCGTAGCGTCGGCCCTTCACAGTCTCGAACGTGATAGACTGTGCATCCTGCTCGAACCGGACGATCGCCCCCCGCTGAACAACCTTGAGCGGTTCGAACCCTGACGGCAATCGGACCGAAAGGCGCGTGTCGCCGGCAATTACCGTCGCGTCGACATGGCCATCGCTCCACGCGACCGCGACCTCGTGACCGCCCCGCGCGCGGAGCCCGACGACGCGACCGCTGGTCCATTGCGGGGGGACCGCAGGCAGCAGCGCGATCTCGGTTTCGCGGCTCTGTAGCAGCATCTCCGCGATCGCCGCGGTGATGCCCAGATTGCCATCGATCTGGAATACGGGCCGTGGCTTTGCCGGATGCGTGTCGAGCAGGTTCGCTGCGACGCTGTTGGCGATGAACGCGGAAAGCGATCGCCCGGCCTGCGCGCCGTCACCCAGCCGGGCCCAGACCGCGGTCGCCCAGGCACGGCTCCAGCCCGTGCTGGCACCGCCATGCGCCTCGCGGCGCGCGATCGACGCGCGCGCAGCCCGGGCGAGCGCGGGCGTCCGGACGGGGTCGATCGCATCGCCAGGATAGAGCGGATAGAGATGCGAGATGTGCCGGTGGCCCGGGTCCTGCTCGGCGACGTCGGTCGCCCATTCCTGAAGCTGGCCATATTGGCCGGTGCGATAGGGCTCGAGTTGCTTCAGCAACCCGGCGAGGCGCACCGTGAGCCCGTGGACATCACCGATTACTGCCATGGCTGCGATGCAGTTCGTGAACAGTTCGCGGATCAGCGCGAGGTCCATCGTGCAGCCTGCCGAGATCGCGGCTGACTTGCCGGTCGCGGTCAGAAACAGGTTCTCAGGCGAGATT
Organism: Sphingomonas aerolata; assembly: GCF_003046295.1. Classification (GTDB taxonomy): domain Bacteria; phylum Pseudomonadota; class Alphaproteobacteria; order Sphingomonadales; family Sphingomonadaceae; genus Sphingomonas; species Sphingomonas aerolata. The sequence goes on along the minus strand of NZ_PZZN01000004.1, from coordinate 78,572 downwards.
GACGGGGCGGTCGTGAGATGGCCGCTTCGCGGATCGCGAACCAGCCAGGCTGCACAGAATTCGGCGCAGCCTTGCATCAATGCAAAGCCGCGCGTCTTGAGGAAGTCGCGGTCGCCGCCGAAGCGGTAATGATCCCAGACGTGCTGCACCAGCCATGGGCCCGCCATCGGCCAGTTCGCCCAATTGGGATCGCCGACACCCGCACCGACGGGGTTGCTCATTGCCCACAAATCGCTGTTATGATGCACACACCAGCCCGGCATTCCGTAGAATTTCCGCGCGGTGCGCGCGCCGGTGACCGCGAGTCGTTCGATGTGATCGATCAGCGGAAGATGGCAGTCTGCGAGATTGCAGGTCTCGGCGGCCCAATAGTTCATCTGTAGATTGATGTTCGTCGTGTAGTTCGAGCTCCAAGGCGGACGTACCGCTGCATTCCACACGCCCTGAAGATTGGCGGGCATCGTATCGGCACGGGAACTGGCGATGAGGAGATAGCGGCCGAGCTGGAACAGGCGTTCGGCACGCGGTGTATCGCCGTCCCCGATCGTGCCGTTGAGTTCGAGCGAGGCGCGACGGTAGAGCGCCTGATGATCGCTGACGTGACGCTTTACTAGTGTCGTATAGTCATGACGTCTGGCAGCCGCGAGGTCGCGTTCGGCCGAAGCGCGGACCGCGGCGACTGGTGTGTCGGGCGCGAGGTCGAAGCGGCGAAACCCTGTGGCGGCGGCGATGCGGACGATCGCGGTTGTGGCGCCGCGGATGTGCAGCGCGCTCTCCGACGCGGTGATTGCGCCGCCATCGGTTTCGACCGACAGGATCGTCGCGAACGCCATGCCCCAACCAGGGCTATCCGAATATCGGATAGGGTCGGGAACGTCGCGGTAATCGGGCTCGCTCTGCGTGGGCGCCTTGCCGAGCAGGGTGATCTGGTTGCTGCCCGGGTGCGCGGTGGCCGTCACCGTCGCGCGCAGCTTGCTCGTCAGCATCAGGCGGCAATCGATCATGCCGCGTCGATCCGCGGTGAGGCGCAGCACGATCACGCCATCGGGGTGCGAGGCGAACAGGTCGCGGCCGAAGCCTGTCCCGCCAGCGCGATACGTGACGGATGCAACCGCGCGATCGAGGTCGAGCGTCCGGCGATAGTCCTGCGGGGCTTCGCGATGGTCCATCTCGAGGTGGAGATCCGCCATCGGAGCATAGCTCGCACTGAACGGCCCCTGGAGAGCATGGCTCAGTTGATCGGCACTGATCGGATCATCGGCGAACACGGCGCGGCGAACTGCAGCGAGTGCGTCCCGGTTGCGAGGATCGGCATGGTCTCGATCGACGCCCGCCTGCCCGGGGTTGACGTCGGGCTGGCCGCTCCACAATGTATCGTGATTGAGCGACAATATGTCGCGTACGACCCCGCCGCCCATCATCGCGGCGAGCCGGCCGTTACCCACGGGGTGCCCGAGCAGCCACTCGCTCGCGGGCTCGGTCGCCGCAATCCGGTGGCGCTCGTCCGCGCCGGGGGCGCTGGCTTCGGCGGCGCCCAGCCCCGTGAAGAGCCCGGCGAACATGGAACCGGTCCCTGCTGCCATGACGCGGCGACGTGATACGCTGGCGAATGCGTCGGCGACGCCCGGTGGTTGACCCGTCATGCTTTCCCTTCCCGCATGGCGGCGCGTCCGGTGGCGCCGCCATGCCTGGCTACGGCCCTAGAAATCCAGGGTCGCCCCGATGTTGATAGACCGGCCGAGCGCATCATAGACCGAAGGTGAGGTGTTGACGCGCTCCGCCGCCTCGAGCGGGGGGCTGGGACGAACCGGCGCCGCCCTGTTGAGCACGTTGTTGACGACCAGTCGCAGCGTCAACGCCCGCGATACGGTGACGCTGCCGCTCAGGTCGAACACGTCATAGGCCGGCAGATACTTATACGCATCCGGCACGTTCGGATCGTCCTCGCCGAAGATCGGATTTCCATCGAGGCGCGAGTTCTTCAGCCCCGAATTATGCCTCCAGTTGACCGAGACCAGCGCCTGAGTCTGCGCAGCTTCGGGCGAGCTGAGCGTAAACCGGAAATTGTGCTGATACCGGCGATAGCCCTGCCCGGCATAGGGCCCGAACAGCCCGACCACGTTGAAGTCGGTGTCGGGGAGGCCGAGATCACCGCCCTTGGCGGTCTGCAGCGTCGCGACATAGCTGGTGGAGAACCGCGCCCAGTTGCCCATCCGCGTGTCGTAATTGGCGGAGAAGTTGAACCCGCGGGCATTCGTTCGGCCAAGGTTGCTGTATCCCTGGTTGATATAACCCGTTGCTGCTCCGGCGTTGCTGAACAGCGTCCCGTCGGCGTTGCGCTTCAGCTGTCCGCAGAAGAAATCATAGCCGGTGTTCGCGCAGGTCTGCAGGAAGTCGATCGCGCGGTAATAGCCGATGCCGTTCTGGATCTCGATGCTGTAATAATCGGCGGTCGCGGAAAAACCGCGCAGCATGCGGGGCGTCAGGACGAGGCCGTAGGTGTAGGTGTGCGCGACTTCGGGCGTCACCAGACCTTCGGAACCGTTGCGGACAGTGCACAGGAAATCCGGACATTGCTGGATCGCGCCATATTGTGCGGCGGTCACGCCGGTGCTCGCGCAGACTTCGCGGCTGGCAACGGGGCTCGTCCCTGCGCATGGATCGCCCAGCGTGTTCGTGTCGAGCACGCCGTAACTGGCGTTGGCGTTCGATGAGAGTTCGTAGATGCTCGGTGCGCGGGTTGCCTTGTTGTAGCTCGCCCGGAAGAGCAGATCCTCGATCGGCCGCCAGCTGCCGTCGATCTTGTACGTCGACCGCACCCGTTCGACCCCGGAATATTTCGATCCACGGATCGCGGCGCCGATACTCAGGTCGCGGATCAGGGGGCGATCGCTGACCAGCGGCACGTTGACCTCACCGTAGAGGTCGACCGCGTTGTTGGACAATGTCGAGGGCGTCGACCCGAACGCAGCCTGATAGGCGGCGTCGGGGCGCGAACGATAGCCGCTCGACCGATATTCCCCGCCAGCCGCGATGTTGATCCCCTTGGTCGAAAACGGGCTTCTGATGCCATATTCGCCGAGGTCGCCGGTGACGTTGGCATTGCCCACCCATTGCTCATACCGCTCGCGGAACACGCCGCCGCCTTGCGCGAACGACAGATAGTCGACGGCCGCGGCGCTGGGCCCGTTGGTGGAGAAGATGTCGAGCGGGACGCAGCTCGGGTCGGATCCGCTGACCACCGCGGCGCAGGTCGGCGTGCCGTTGACGTCGACCACCTGCAGTGCGGTGGCGACCTTGGCGGGGTCGATGCGGCCGAGCTGTTGCTGGCGATAGAGCGTGGTCGAATAAACGCCGCCTACGTCATAATGCCATGCGCTGCCCAGATCGCCGCGAAACCCCGCCACCGCGCGATAGATCTCGTTGGACGACAGCGTCGACTGCGCGTCGGTAAAGCGGTAGCGGACATCGGTGCGGACGTTCGTTGCCGTCCCCGCGGCAGTACCGCACAACGCGCCTGCCTGCTGCTGCGATAGAAGCGGGTTGTCGCAGTTGATGTCATAGGGGATCGAACCGGGCTGGATGGTAGCGGGATCCGACTGGCTCCGCGACTCGGACCTCAGATAGAGCCCGTTTGCGTAGAGCTGCAGCGCGGGGGAAACCTCGTAGTTGAGGAAGACGGCGCCGTTGTATCGCTTGTTCTCGCGCTGGAAGTAGAAGCTGTCGTTGTAATTGTAGCCGTTGGCCCCCGTGAACGGGACGAATTCGCGACCCCCACCCGCCGCGTTCGTGAGGACGGAGCCATTCTGCGCCGGCCCGGACAGCGCCTGGAAATAGCCAGCCGGCGTTGCCGAGGACGGTGAGGCGCAGACGACCGACTGCGCCGACAAGGTGATCGGGCAGACGGAAAACGATCGCGACGATGCGAGGACCGGCTCGACCTGGCTATAGGCCCCGAAGAGCGAGATGTTGCCGCGGCCGCCGGCGAAATTTTTGCCCATGCTGATATTGGCGTCGAACCGGCCGCCATCATTGGCCATGCCGCTGGGCACGGCGAAGCCTGCGTCACGCGCGGCCTGCGCGGCGATGTTGTCGCGATTGTCGGCGTTGTAGAAGCCGTAATTGACGTTCGCGTTGACGCCCTCGAAATCCTTGCGGAGGATGAAGTTCACCACGCCGCCGATAGCGTCCGAGCCATAGACGGCAGATGCGCCGCCGGTCAGCAGATCGACGCGCTCGATCAGTCCAACCGGCACGACGGACGCATCGATCCCTTCGGTGACACCGATCCGCTGACCATCGATCAGCGTGAGCGTCCGGTTCGTCCCGAGGCCATGAAAATCGAACTGCTGGCGCCCGTTGCCGTTCGATAAATTGGTGTCGTTGTTTTTGATTGCCGGAACGCGGTTCAGCACCTCCTGGACACTGAAGGCTGCCTGCAGCTTGATGTCCGCCTGGCTGACGCTGGTCACCGGTGCGGTTTCGACGAGGTTTTTCGACCGGATGCGCGAGCCCGTCACGACGATGTCGCCACCAGGCGGCGTCGGACCCGTCGTGTCGTCCTGTTCCGTGTCGGGCTGGTTCGCCGGGCGTTGCGGCAAAACCTGTGATTGAGACCCCGTCATTGCCACGCGCGTCAGCGCGGCGGGGCGTGCGATCACATAGACGCCCTGTCCCGTTCGCGACGTGACGAGACCACTGCCCTGCAGGAGCCGGTCGATCGCCACGTCCGGCGTCATCGAACCGCTGATTGTCGGGGATACGCGGTCGGCGAGGAGGGTTTCGTCGAACACCATCTGCACGTGCATCTGGCGGCCGAGCGACCGTAGCGCCGGGCCGAGTGGCTGCGCCTTGATGTCGACGCGAACCACCCGCTGCGCCTGTGCCGGAGAAACCGCCATCACCGTCGCGATTGCCACGCAGCTTACGCCGAGAATTCGTCGGTCCCTTAACATCATCGATCGCCCCTCTTCCTCTGTTATACTTTTGTGACGTGCGAGGGTGCCGAACACTCACTTCATTACGGAAATTATCTTATAATTTCGCTTTATCTCGGTTTCAGCGACGGCGGCTCAAGCGGATCGCCTCGCCGGTAACAGCGGCATCGACCGGGAAGGTTGTGGCAATTGCGTCGGCAAAGGCATCGACGTCGCCATTGTTGAAGACCCCGCTGACGCGAATGTCCGCGGCACCCGGATCGACAATGATCCGGCGGCGCTGGGCATAGCGGTTCATGCGTTCGGCGGCGGCGACGAGTGTCTCCGACGTGAAACTCACCTGCTCCGCGCCCCAGCCGTCGTTTCCGATCGATGAACTCACGGATCCGACGAACCCCGATACCGGCAGGCCGATCTCATGCCCCGGGGTCAGCGCGCGCTCTGCGGTCAGCTGGTGCCCACCCAGCCGGACGACCTCGTTCATCTGCCCCTGGGGGGTATCACGCAACACCGCGACCCGACCCTCGAACAGCGCGACCCGCACTTCGCGGCTGAGCCTTTCAACCGAAAACTCGGTCCCGGTTGCGATCACCACGTTTCGCCCGCTGCGCACGGCGAACGGGCGTAGCGGATCCTTTGCGACCTTGAAGCGCGCGCGGCCCTTCTCAAGGACGATGTCGCGGCGTTGCGGGCTGAAGGCGACCGTGACCATGCTGTCGGCGTCGAGCGACAGACGCGAGCCATCGGCCAGCGCGATGACACGTCGCTCACCGATCGCGGTGCGATATTCGTCGCGGCCGCCGTGGCGCCACGCCAGCGAGCCCAGCGAAAGCGCAAGCAGGAGCACAGCCGCGATCGCCCAGACCACAGGTCGGGACACCATCGGCGTCCGGAGCCAGCGCCGCTGCCCCGCGCGATGTACGGCACCGAGCGCTTCGCGGCGTAGCGCGAGCATCTCGGGAGCGTCGGCATTTTCCTCAACCGCGTCCCAGGCGGCAAGCGCTGCGCCCAGGCGCTCGCCCCGGCGCGGGTCGTCGGCCAACCACGCGTGCAGGTCGGTGCGCTCCTTCGGAGACAAGGGCCCGTCGGACAACCGCAGGCACCAGTCGATGACGGTGTCCGCATCGGATTGCGGCGCGGTCATTACGAGTCTCCCATGGCGGCAAGCAGCGCACGCATTGCATTGGCGATATGCTTCTCGACCGCGCTCACGGAAATGCCGAACGCATCGGCGATCGCCTTACGCTGCATGCCCTCCAACCGGTAGAGAATGAAGATCTGGCGAGTCCGGTCAGGCAGTCCGCCCAGCGTACGTGCCACGCACCCGACGCTCTGCCGCGCGGACAGCAACCGCTCGGCGTCGATCGGATCGACGCCGAGGTCGGCATCGGTCGCTCGTGATTGTTGATATCGGTACCGCGTCGCGTCACGTCGATATTGATCGCGCAACAGGTTGGCGGCTGCCTGGAAGATATAGCCTTCGGGGTTGTCGGTGGCCGGCCCCCTCATCGTCGCCATGCGGATGAAGAGATCCTGGATCAGATCTTCCGCCTGCACGGGATCGCTGAGACGACGGACGAAGAACGCCATGAGCGCCGGTCGCATGCGTTCCATGACCGCCGACAGATCGCGTGCCGGCATCGCGCCGGCCGGAGGCCTATGCTTCATCATGCTAGATAGACGGGCAGGCGCGCGATGTGCACAGTTTAAACGAGCGCTTTGGTCGGTGGGGTTCGTCAGGCAACTCCACGATCAGCAGCGCGTACCGCGGGCGGGGTGGGTAGATACATATTGCCAGCTCGGCGAGAACGGCCGAACGCAACGTCCTGGCGCGAGAGCGCGACCGCGGATTGCGAGCCCTGCGGCGCATGCGACGACGAGGATGGCGATGAAGCAGAGGATGATCCCGGTTCCCCGTCTGACGAGTTTCGTCGCAGTGCCGCTTGCGCTGCTGCCGTGTGCCTGCGCGGGTGGGCCGAGCACCGCGTCGATCGCCGCGCAACCGGCCTTTGTCGCCGAACGGTTCTTCGCCGGGCGGCTGGACGGCACGGGCGTGCTTAAGATCGCATTTCGGGCGCCGGTCCGGACGCATGTCGCGAGCGTCGGTCGCGTCGCTCCCGACGGAACATTGATCCTGGACCAGCATATCGAGCAGCAGGGCAAGCCGCCGCGCGATCGGCAATGGCGGATCGTTCCGCTCGGGCACGGGCGCTACACGGGCACGCTGACCGACGCGTCCGGACCGGTGACGGGCGAGGCGGTCGGCAATCGCCTGCATCTGGCCTTTCGTATGCGCGGCGGCATGATGGTCGATCAGTGGCTGACGCTGTCACCCGATGCCCGGGTCGCGCAGAACCGGCTGATCGTCCGCAAACTCGGCATGACGGTGGCGACGCTCGGCGAAACCATCAGGATACTGCCATGAGCGCGCATCGCGAACGTCATCTTGTATCGCGGAGCGGCTGGCTTCGTGCCGCGGTGCTCGGCGCAAATGACGGGATGGTGTCGACCGCGAGCCTGATCGCGGGCGTCGCCGCATCGGGCGCAACGACCGGCGCCGTGTTCGTGGCCGGCGCGGCGGCGATGGTCGCGGGGGCGATGTCGATGGCCGCGGGTGAATATGTGTCGGTCAGTTCGCAGGCAGACAGCGAGGCTGCCGATCTGGCGCGCGAGCATGGCGAACTCGCCACCGACTGGGCGCATGAGCATGACGAACTCGCGCAGATCTACGTGGCGCGCGGTCTCGATGCGACGATCGCGAGCGAGGTCGCGCGGCAATTGATGGCGCATGATGCGCTCGGCGCGCATGCCCGTGACGAACTCGGCATCTCCGAAATCGTCATGGCCCGCCCGCTCCAGGCGGCATTCGCGTCCGCTGTCAGCTTCGTCGTCGGCGCGATACCGCCGCTGCTGGTGGCCATCCTGACGCCTGCGCCACACCGGCTGGTAGCGGTGACTGCGGCGACTCTGGTCTTCCTCGCGCTGCTGGGCATTGTCGGGGCGCGAACGGGTGGCGCAAGCCCGTGGCGCCCGGCGCTTCGCGTCTTGTTCTGGGGGGCCGCGGCGATGGCCGCGACGGCCGCGATCGGGCATCTCGTGGGTCGCGCGGTCTGATACCTGGCCCCAATCCGGGTGCGGATTTCCCCGGCTTGCCTGAATGCGAGCGCGGCGGCTTCGACATACGAGGCCGAATAGCAGCGTTTTTGATCGTGGGTGCGACTGGTAACCGCCTCCTATCGGCGTATACGACCGGATCGTAGACGGAAGGGCCGGCGATCGGCCCGCAAGGAAAGATGCTGCTGTACCCTTATGGATTCTGCTGATCAGACCCTGGAACAGCTTGGCTGGGACGCACATTTCGAAAGCCAGGTCTCGGCCGCCGAAGCCGCCTATTGTCATCCCGCCAGGGTCATGGCCGTCCACCGCGGCCAGATCGCCGTGACAGGGGCGGGCTGGGCCGGCGATCTGTCGCCCTATATTGCCGGTGCCACGCCGTCGGACGATCACCCGACCGTGGGCGACTGGCTGCTGACCAGCGCGGACAGGGCGCAGGCGCTGCGTGTGCTCGGTCGCAAGAACCTGTTCAAGCGCCGTGCGCCGGGTGATCCGCGCGGTGAGCAGATGATCGCCGCTAATGTCGACACGGTCTTCCTCGTCGCGTCGTGCAACCAGGATTTCAGCGTCGCGCGGCTGGAGCGCTATCTGGTGCTGGCACGTGAGGTCGGGGTCGATGCGGTCGTGATCCTCACCAAGATCGACCTGACGGACACGCCGGAGACCTATGTGGACGCGGTTCGCGCGATCGAGCCCGGGCTGATCGTCGAGACCGTCGACGGCCGCGAACCTGGCGCTGTAGCGCGGCTCGCCGCCTGGTGCGGTATCGGCAAGACCGTCGCCTTCCTCGGGTCGTCGGGCGTCGGCAAGTCGACGCTCGTCAACACGTTGCGCGGCTCCGCGAGCATCGCGACCCAGGCGATCCGTGAGCATGACGGGACGGGGCGGCATACGACGACGGTGCGCCAGATGCATCGCCTCGACCAGGGCGGCTGGCTGCTCGACCTGCCGGGCATGCGCGAATTGCAATTGTCCGACGCGGCCGCGGGCATCGCGGAAGTGTTCGACGACTTTACCCTTGCCGCGCAGGACTGCCGGTTCTCGAACTGCGCGCATGGCGGAGAGCCGGGCTGTGCGGTGCGCGCGGGGATCGACGCGGGCACTTTGACGCCCGAACGCTTTGCACGCTGGCGTGCGCTGGAAGCGGGCGAGACCGCCGCCACCGCACGCACCTCCCGACGGCGCTCTCGCTAGCGCCGCGTCGGGGGGCTTGAAACTGCGGTAGAGGTCGAGAACGGGCGCGATGATGCGCTTTTTCCCCATTGCCGGTTCGGCCGGGCGCTCATCACGAACCGCAATTCGCCGCCCTGCCGGATCTCATCATCGCGGAGATAGGTGCGGGTGAGGGGCCGGCCGTTCAGCGTGACCGACTGGACGTAGCGATTGGTGGTCGAGAGGTTGTCCGTGCTGATCACGAACCGCTTGCCGCCGGGCAGCATCAGTGTCGCTTTGGGCAGGAAGGGGCGGCCGATGACATATTCGTTCGCGCCCGGTGCGACCGGGTAGAAGCCTAGCGCGGTGAACACGAGCCAGGCGGACATCTGTCCGAGATCGTCGTTGCCGCTCAATCCCGCCGGCGTGTCGGCATATTGGCTGGCGACGATCTGCCCCAGCCGCTCCTGCGTCCGCCAGGGCGCCCCGGCATAGCTGTAGAGATAGGCGACGTGATGGCTCGGCTCGTTGCCGTGGATATACTGGCCGATCAGCCCGGCAATATCCTCGGCGTGGCTGTAGTCGATCTTCGACAGGTCGAAATCGAACATCGCGTCGAGCTTCCGGATCGTCCTGGCGTCGCCGCCCAGCAGGCGGAAGAGCCCCGCCTGATCCTGCGGCACGAACCAGCTATATTGCCACGCATTTCCCTCGGTATAGTCGGAGCCGTAGTTGATTGCGGTCGGGTCGAAGGGGGTGCGGAACTGGCCGTCGGTCTTGCGCGCGCGGAGCCAGCCCGACGACGCGTCGAAGCTGTTGCGCCAGTTGCCCGCCCGCTTCTCGAAGCGCGCGGCGATGTCCGACCGGCCGAGTTTTCGCGCCATTCGCGCGATCGTCCAGTCGTCATAGGCATATTCGACGGTCTTGGAGGCGGCTTCGGGTTCCTTGTCGATCGGCACATAGCCCCGCGCGATATACTCGCCGAGACCGCCATAGCTGGCATGGTCGGCGCTCGCGACCATCGCGTCCAGCGCCGCATTGGCATCGAAGCCGCCAATCCCCTTCATATAGGCATCGGCGATGACGGGGACGGCGTGATAGCCGATCATCGTCCACGTCTCGCGCCCGGCGAACTGCCAGACCGGGAGGATGCCGTCGGGGCTGTGCGTCTGGCTGGCGAGCAGCGAGCGGACGATGTCGGTGTTCGTCCTCTCCGGCTGGATCAGGGTCAGCAGCGGGTGTTCGGCGCGGAACGTGTCCCAGAGCGAGAAGGTCGACCGGACCGTGAAATCGGTCGCCTGGTGGATCTGGTCGTCGGGCCCGCGATAGCGGCCGTCGCGGTCGCTCCAGATGCTGGGCGCGAGCAGGCTGTGGTAGAGCGCGGTGGCGAAGATGCGGCGCATCGGCGCCTCGGCCTCGAACGTGACGGCGCCGAGCGCGGTATCCCAGGCAGCCTGCGTCTGCGCATGGATATCGTCGAAGCCGCCCGCTTCACCGTCGAGATTGGCGAGCGCGCCGGCTTCGTCGACGCCTGAGATGCCGACCTTCACCTCGAGCGGTCTTGTCAGGACGCCGAAATCGAGACGCTCCTCGAGCGCCTGGCCGAGCTTTTCGGCGAGCGCATCGCTGTCGCGGCCCGGCCCCTGGAACCCCTTATAGGGAATGGCGGTCTCGCGGTTGACGAGTGCGTGGCCGGTCAGGGGGGCGGAGAAGCGCATCGCGAAAAAGAGCTTGCGCCCGGGGGCCCATCCGCGGGTTTCGCGAAAGCCGGTCAGGACACCGTCGTCGCGCAGGTGCAGCCCCGACCACAGGATCTTGCCGGGGTAATTGTAGAGTGACGAGCGGAGGTCGAGAACGAGATGCGCCGCCTTGCCTGCGGGAAAGCTGTAGCGATGCACGCCGACCCGTGAGCCGGCCGTCATCTCGGCGCGGATGCCGTGATCGGCGAGCGTGACGGCGTAATAGCCGGGCTTCGCGGTTTCGGTGGCGTGCGAGAAGCGCGACCGATAGCCGGGGGCGGCGGGCGTTCCCGGGTCCATCGGCACGTCGTCGCCGGCGACCGGCATCACCAGCACGTCGCCGAGATCCGAATGGCCGGCGCCGGAGAAATGGGTGTGGCTGAAGCCGACGATCGTCGGGTCGTCGTAGCGATAGCCCGCGGCGTGCGGATAGCAGTCGCGGAGGACGCAGGACGTGTCGGTGTCGGGCGAGAGCTGCACCATGCCGAACGGCGCGACGGCGCCGGGGAAGGTGTGCCCCTCACCGCCGGTGCCGATCAGCGGATCGACCGAGTCGCTCGGTCGCGGCGCGGTCTGGGCGAGGGCGGGGGCGGGCGCGGGGCACACGGCGAGCAGGGCGAGCGCCGATCCGGCGAGGCAGAGACGCTTGAGCATTGGCATGGCGGTCACCCGATCTGGGAGGGGAAGGGGCTCCGGAGTCTGGGGCCGGAGCGGCAAGGCCGGGTGCTGATACCGGCCGAGTTGAAGACGACAGCATTCAGTTTGCGGCGCGATTTGGCAAGACGGCGCGCCGCCGGTCGATCGGTCAGCAGATTTGGTGCCGGTTCGGCCAAGTTCCGAGCCGCGGCGAATGTTGCGAATATTGAGACCGAAACGGCATAAATCTGTTCCGCATAATCCATTTGACAATTTACTTTTATAATTGGCAAATAGGCAAGCAAAGACGACGTACCGTGATGATCCGATGAACCGGACGTCCCACCCGAATACGGGGGCAGGCACGCGATCGGCAGGGAGACGTGAGGGGGCAAGGACGTCCCGCACGCCGAAAAGGGGAAGTCTGATGAGCGCAACCAAGACAATATATGCCGTTCCGTCGCATCGCCGCCGCGCGCTGCGGTTTCTGCTCGCGGGGGCAAGCCTGAGCGCGGCACTGGCCGGGACGGCGCACGCGCAGGAGGTGGCGCCGCCATTGCCCGCAGCCGCCGCGACACCGCAGACCGGCGGCGAAACCGTAACGCCCGACGCGGTCACGCCCGCATCGACGGCGACCGCGCCCTCGGGCCAGACGGCGGACACCGCGTCGGCCGTCGCGGGTGAGCAGGATATCGTCGTCACCGGCTATCGCCGCTCGATCGAGAAGAGCCTGAACCAGAAGCGCGAAGCCAATGCGTTCGTCGACGTCATCACCGCCGAGGACATCGGCAAGTTCCCCGACAAGAACGTCGCCGACGCGCTGCAGCGCGTGCCGGGCGTGGTCATCACCCGCGACGGCGGCGAAGGCGCGCGGGTCAGCATCCGCGGGCTCCAGTCCGACCTGACGCTGACGCTGCTCAACGGCAACTTCCTGGCCGGCGCGGACAGCGGCGATCCACAGCGGTCGTTCAACTATGTCCTGCTGCCGTCCAGTTTCATCGCCAGCACCGAGGTCTACAAGTCGCCCGAGGCACGGCTGGAAGAAGGCGGCGTCGGCGGCACGATCATCCTCAACACGCGCAAGCCGTTCGACGTCCCGGCCTGGTCGGGCTTCGTCTCGACTGAGGGCACCTATTCGGACACCACCGAGAAGTTCGAGCCGCAGCTTGGCGGACAGCTGTCGTGGAAGAACGAGGACGAGACGTTCGGCCTGCTCGTCGGCGGCGTGTGGCAGAAGCGGACCAACCGCGAACTGCGCAGCAGCTCGGAAAGCTGGCTGTGGTGGAGCGACCGAGACGCGCAGGGCAATGTCCTGACGCCCGCGACCGATGTCAACGGCAAGCCCTTCGCCAATGACGACGCGATCTCCTATTGGCCGGGGCAGGGCACGACCGCGCGCGACGGCACGCATTATTCGGGCTATTGGGCGCCGCAGTCGGTCAATGCGCAGGTGTTCGACCAGGAACGCGAACGCTATGGCATCCAGGCGACTGCGCAGTTTCGTCCGTTCGAGAACGTCACGGTCACGTCGAACTATTTCCGCTTCGGCTATAGCAGCGACTATACCGCCAATAACCTGAAGATCCCCGAATGGGGCTATAACGACTTCTTCACCGGCGCGACGCTCGACAAGAGCGGGACGATCTTTCAGTCGGCCAATTTTGCGGTGCCGGCGGCGGGGACGGGCTGTCTGGCGCGCGCGACCCCGTGCACGATGGAAACGCCGCAGATCGGCGGCACGTACAGCCGCGAAAAGCAGGTCTCGAACACGTTCGAAACCGAAGTGAAGTACAGCCAGGACCGGTTCGAAGCGGTGCTGAAACTCGGCAAGACCAAGTCGAGCGGCGGCCCGTCGACGCGGTTCAGCGTCGCTTCGAAGCCGCGGCTGACGATACCCGGCCAGGAGCAGAACGGCAATCTGGTCAGCAACTGGGACATTTCGAACGGCATCGCCGATTTCACCTTCTCGCCCGAATTGCAGCAGAACATCCGCAACGGCATCGCGCAGATCGACGTCGGATCGACCAATTCGAGCTTCACGAACAGCGACCTGGCGCAGCGGTATCTCCAGCTCGACCTGACGCGCCGGTTCGACGGGTTCCTGAAGTCGGTGCAGATCGGCGGCAAATGGCGTGACCTGAGCATCCACCGCGAGACCGGACGCAATGAATGGTATGCGGATGCGGCCAATGAGATCCGCTATCAGGATACCGCGGCCGGCGCGGTCGCGCGGCCGGAATTCTTCTACGAAAACCCGATCGGCAACATCAACGGCGGGTTCAACGCCAACGTCGTGCCGGGGATCAATTTCGACAAATATCTGAGCTATCTGAACGCGACCTATGGCGACGCGGTCCGCGTCAACGAGCGCGACTTCGTCTATGATCTGGGCGAGCGCGTGTTCGCGGGGTACGCCCAGGCGAACTTCGGCACCGGCGGCCTGCGCGGCAATGTCGGTGTGCGGATGGCCAATACGCGTCAGTCGGGCAACACGTCCGACCGGCTCCAGTATCTGAACGACTATTGCGTCAACGGGCCGAACGGTTCGTTCGATCCGAACCGCCCGCTGGGCGCGGACGGCAATTGCCAGGTCCTGCCGCTGAGCGTACGCGAGACGATCGTCAACACGCGGGCCGACCAGACCAAGACCTACACGGACTGGCTGCCGAGCTTCAACATCTCGTACGAGATCACCCCGGACCTGCTGGTCCGCGGTGCGGTCGCCAAGGTCATTTCACGGCCGTCCTTCGCCAATCTCGGGTCCGAACGGTCGCTGACCTATCGCTCGCCCGAATATGCGTTCGACCGCGGCCAGTTCGGCGAATTCGAGGGCTGGTCGGGCAGCGGCGGCAATTCGGAACTCAACCCGTTCTCGGCATGGCAGTATGACGCCGGCATCGAATGGTATTTCCATCGCGGCTCGGTGCTGGGCGCGACGCTGTTCCGCAAGGACGTGTCCGATTTCGTCGTGCCGCTGGTGCTGAACGTCACGCGCGAAGTGGCGGGCGAACAGGTGCTGATCCAGCCCTATTCGACGGTTGCGAACGGATCGAACGCGCGGTCGCAGGGTGTCGAGCTCTATGCGCAGCACACTTTGTCCTTCGGGCTGGGTGCGCAGGTCAACTTCACCTATAACGACACGTCGGTCGCCGACGTGACGCTCGACGGCCAGTCGGTCGGCTCGTCCGCGCTGGTCGGGAGCGCGAAGACGCAGATGAACGCCTCGGTCTTCTACGAACATGGCAAGGTGCTGGTCCGCGCATCGTACAACCGCCGCGGCGAGGTCGTCGGCGGGCTCCAGTCGGGGCTGAACGTCTATACCAGCCCCTATGAACAGGTCGATCTCAACGCCGCCTACGCGCTGACCGACCGGCTCAACATCACCGCCTCGATCATCAACCTGACCAAGTCGGAAGAGAGCCAGCATCTCGGCAACGATACCAAGGATCGCTTCGTCTATCGGAATTACTTCGGGCGCCGCGCCTATGTCGGCGTGTCGTTCAACTTCTGATGGCGGGGCCAACACCTTCCTCTCCCCTGGTGGCTCCTTCGCGGAGCCACCGTTTTTTTGAAAGATATCCCCGGGTCCTGCGTCGGGCGCTGACGCTGGCGGGCCTGCTCGCCTGTGGTGCGGCGACCGCGTCCAACCCGATCGTGCCGGGCTGGTATGCCGATCCCGAGATCCGCGTGTTCGCGGGGCAATACTGGATCTACCCGACCTATTCCGACCATGCCGGAAAGCCCGTAGCGCCGAGCCGCTTCACGCCCGTGCAAAAGGCCGCCCGACTGCGCAAGACGGTCCGCCCGTCCTATGGCATGCAGACCTTCTTCGACGCGTTTTCGTCGCCCGACCTGGTGCACTGGACAAAGCATCGCCGCGTGTTCGACGTGCAGGATGCGGGCTGGGCCGCCTATGCGATCTGGGCGCCGTCGGTGCTCCAGGCGAACGGGCGCTATTACATGTTCTTCAGCGCGAACGACATCCAGAGCGATGCCGAGCTCGGCGGGATCGGTCTCGCGGTCAGCGCGACGCCGGGCGGTCCGTTCAGGGATGCGTTGGGCAAGCCGCTGGTCGGCGCGTTCCACAATGGTGCGCAGCCGATCGACCCGTTCGCGTTTCGGGATCGCGACGGGCAGGTCTATCTCTTCTATGGCGGGTGGAAGCATTGCAACGTCGTCCGGCTCAGCCCGGACCTCAAGCGCGTCCTGCCGTTTCCCGACGGGACGATGTTCAAGGAGATCACGCCCCCCGGCTATGTCGAGGGGTCGTTCATGATCGAACGTCGCGGGGTCTATTATCTGATGTGGTCGGAGGGCGGGTGGACCGGGCCGGACTATAGCGTCGCCTATGCGACTGCGCCGAGCCCGACCGGGCCGTTCACGCCGAAGGGCAAGATCCTGTCGCAGGACCTGCGCATCGCGCGCGGCGCGGGGCATCATTCGGTCGTCAACGTGCCCGGCACCGACGACTGGTACATCGCCTATCACCGGCGGCCGCTCGACACCGATCGCGGCGAACACCGGCAGATCGCGGTCGACCGCATGGTCTTTGCCGCCGACGGTACGATCGAGCCCGTCGTCATGACCGATACCGGCGTCGCGCCGCGGCCGATCCGTGCCGGGTCAACCGCCGGGCCAACCGCTTCAGGGCGCGACCAACATTCATCTGGGAGAGCGATGTGAGACACAGGGTAATCGCCGCATTGCGCGGCACGGTGGCGGCGGTCGCGTCGATCGCGCTCGTCGCACCGGTGCCGCTGTCGGCACAGGCTGCGGCCAGCGCCGACGCGCAGCCGTCGGTCGACCTCGTCAACCCGCTGATGGGCACCGATTCCGACTATACGCTTTCGTACGGCAACACCTATCCCGCGGTCGCGGTGCCGTGGGGGATGAACTTCTGGACGCCGGTGACGGGCAAGCCGGGCAGCGGCTGGGGCTACACCTATGACGGCAACAAGATCAACGGCATCAAGCAGACGCACCAGCCCAGCCCCTGGATGAACGATTATGCCGCGTTCGCGCTGATGGCGACGACCGGCGCGCTGAAGGTCAAGGCGGACGAACGCGCCTCGTGGTACAGCCACAAGGCCGAGGAGAGCCGGCCCTATAGCTACAAGGTCTATCTCGCCGATTACGACGTGACCGCGGAGGTCGCGCCGACCAACCGCGCTGCGCAGTTCCGCTTCACCTTCCCCGAAAGCGACGACGCGCACATCATCCTCGACGGCTATGCGGGCGGATCGATGGTGTCGGTCGACCCGGCCAGGCGCCGGATCACCGGCTATGTCCGCAACAATCACGGCGGCGTGCCGGGCAATTTCCACAATTACTTCGTCGCCGAATTCGACCACGCCTTCACCGTCAGTCGGACCTGGGACGATAACGGCCAGATCGCCGCGACGCCGATGCGCGAGGGCGATCATGTCGGTGCAGTCGTCAGCTTCAAGACGCGCAAGGGCGAGCAGGTCGGCGTCAAGGTCGCGTCGTCGTTCATCAGCCTCGACCAGGCCGAGCGCAATTTGCGCGGCGAGATCGGCGGCGATGGCTTCGAGCAGACCAAGGCCAAGGCGAAGGCGGTCTGGCAGCGCGAGTTCGACCGGATCGAGGTGAGCGATCCCGACATCGACAACCGGCGCACTTTCTACTCCGCGCTGTACCGCATGCTGCAGTTCCCGCGCATGTTCCACGAGGTCGATGCCAAGGGCCAGACGGTCCATTACAGTCCCTATGACGGCAAGGTGCATCCGGGCTTTCTCTACACCGACAACGGCTTCTGGGACACGTGGCGCGCGGTCTTCCCGTTCTTCGCACTGATGTATCCCGAGCGCGACAGCGAGATCATGCAGGGGCTGGTCAACACCTACAAGGAGTCCGGCTGGCTGCCCGAATGGGCGAGCCCCGGCCACCGCGACGTGATGATCGGGTCGAACTCGGCGAACCTGATCGCCGACGCGTATCTGAACGGCGTGCGCGGGTTCGACGTCGAGACGTTGTACGAGGCGATGGTCAAGAACGCGACCACGTCGCAGGGGCGTCCGGTCGACAAGAAGGGCAATGTGGTCGGCGCGGTCGGGCGCGAGGGCGTCGAATATTACAACCGGCTGGGCTATGTGCCCTATGACGTCGGCATCAACGAGAATGCCGCGCGCAGCCTCGAATATGCGACTGCCGACTTCTCGATCTCGCGGCTGGCGAGTGCGCTCGGCAAGACCGAGGATGCGAAACTCTATGCCGCGCGGGCGCAGAATTACCGCAAGCTCTACGACACGCAGAGCGGGTGGATGCGCGGGCGGAACCAGGACGGCAGCTGGTCGACCCCCTTCAACCCGTATAAATGGGGCGACGCGTTCACCGAGGGCAATGCGCTGCATTACAGCTGGTCGGTGATGCAGGACGTGCAGGGGCTCGCCGACCTGATGGGGGGCAAGGACGCGTTCGTAAAGCGGCTCGATTCGGTCTTCACCACGCCGCCGATCTTCGACGACAGCTATTACGGGCAGACGATCCACGAGATCCGCGAGATGCAGATCGTCGACATGGGCCAATATGCGCATGGCAACCAGCCGATCCAGCACATGCCCTATCTGTATGACTGGGCGGGGGCGCCGTGGAAGACGCAATATCATGTCCGCGACGTGATGAAGAAGCTCTACGCGCCGACGCCCGACGGCTATCCGGGTGACGAGGATAATGGCCAGACCTCGGCCTGGTACGTGTTCTCCGCGCTCGGCTTCTATCCGGTCACACCGGCGGTCGGCCAATATGCGATCGGCAGCCCGCTGTTCCGCACCGTCAAACTGACGATGCCGGGCGGCAAGACGCTGACGATCGAGGCGGCGAACAATGGGCCGGGCAATGTCTATATCCAGTCGGCGAGCTTCAACGGCACGCCGCACGACAAGCCGTGGCTGACGCGCGAGGCGCTGCAGAAGGGGGGCACTTTGCGTTTCGTGATGGGGGCGACGCCGAACCGCAAATGGGGTGCGGCCAGCAGTGCTGCGCCCTTCTCGATGAGCGCACCGGTGGCCAAGCCATGAGCGGCGCGCGCTTCACCCCCCGCCGCCGCGACGTGATGACCGGCGCGGCGGCGCTCGCACTGACGGCGGCGCTACCCGGTGGGGCGATCGCCGCGCCGCTGGCGAGCAAGCGCCCGCCGCGTGGCGAGCGTCGCTTCGTCAGCGCCGCGGTCGAGGCCGAGATCGCGCGCGTGAAGGCGAAGATCGCCGACCCCGAACTCGCCTGGCTGTTCGAGAATTGCTACCCCAACACGCTCGACACCACGGTCCGGCTGGGCATGGTCGACGGCAAGCCCGACGCGTTCGTCATCACCGGCGATATCGAGGCGCTGTGGCTGCGCGACAGCTCGGCGCAGATGCAGACCTATGTCCATCTCGCACCCAAGGACGCAGGCCTGCGCCGGGTCTTTGTCGGGCTGATCGCTCGGCAGGCGCGCTGTATCCTGATCGACCCGTACGCCAACGCGTTCATGGACGACCCGACCGCGAAATCGAACCTGGGCGCGCGGACCGACCAGACCGAGATGAAGCCGGGCGTCGCCGAGCGGAAATGGGAGATCGACTCGCTCTGCTACCCGATGCGGCTCGCGCACGGTTACTGGACCGCGACGCACGACAAGACGCCGTTCGACGACCTGTGGGCGCAGGCGATGGTCCGCGCGGTCGCGACCTTCCGCGAACAGCAGCGCAAGGACGGCAAGGGCCCGTATCATTTCCAGCGGTTGAACGTCTCGCCGACCGAGACCTTGATGTTCGAAGGCTATGGCGCACCGACGCGCAAGGTCGGGCTGATCCATTCGATGTTCCGTCCGTCGGACGATGCGTGCCTCTACCCCTTCCTGATCCCGTCCAACCTGTTCGCAGTGTCGGCGCTGCGCATGCTGGCGACGGTCCAGCGCGAGGCGCGCGGCGATACCGCGGGCGCGGCGGACAGCGAGGCGCTGGCGACCGAGGTCGAGGCGGCGCTGCGCGCGCATGGCCGGATGCCGGACGGGCAGGGGGGCGAGGTCTGGGCCTATGAGGTCGACGGCTTCGGCAATGCGATCTTCATGGACGACGCCAACGTGCCGAGCCTGTCGGGCCTGCCGCTGCTCGGCGCGGCGGACCGCGCCGACCCGCTGTTCCGCCGCACCGCCGCGCTCGCCTGGAGCGATCGCAACCCCTATTTCTTTGCGGGCAAGGCCGCGCAAGGGATCGGCGGGCCGCATATCGGCCTCGACATGATCTGGCCGATGTCGATCGTCACGCATGCGATGAACAGCGACGACGACGCCGTCATCCGCCAGTGCCTGACATGGCTGAAGACGACGCATGGCGGCACGGGCTTCATGCACGAATCCTTTCACAAGGATGATCCAACGAAATTTACGCGCAGCTGGTTCGCCTGGGCCAACGGGCTGTTCGGCGAGCTGATCCTCGACCTCGAGCGCCGCAAGCCCGCCTTGCTCGCCGCGCGCTACTGACATGGACCCACGGGAGAGACACATGACCACCGCCAACCGCCGCCAGGTGCTTGCCACCACCGGGCTTGCCGGCCTTGCGGGCGTGCTGCCCGCCGCCGCTGCCACCGCGCAGGGCCAGCGCCCGACCGCGGGTAAGCCCGATCTGTTCATCGGCACGGGCGGTCACGGCCACACCTATCCCGGGCCGTCGCTGCCGTTCGGGATGGTCCAGCTCGGCCCCGACACCGACAACAGCCGCTGGGACGCGTGCTCGGGCTATCACCAGGACGACGGCTCGATCATGGGGTTCAGTCACACGCATCTATCGGGGACGGGGATCGGCGACATGCTCGACGTGCTCGTCGTGCCGACGCGCGGACCGCTGAAGCTCAAACCCGGTGCGCTCGACAAGCCGCAGGACGGCTATCGCCAGCGCTTCTCCGACGAGCTGGCCGAGCCCGGCTATTACCGTGTGAAGCTCGAATCGGGCGTGCTCGCCGAGCTGACCGTGACCGAGCGGACGGGGCATCACCGCTATACCTTCCCGCAGGGCGCGGGGCACATCCTGGTCGACTTCGCGCACATGATCCTCGACGTCTGGGACAAGGGTGTGCTGATCGACGAGGCGTCGCTGGCGCTGTCGCCCGACGGGATGCTGACCGGCAGCCGCCGCGTCCACCGCTGGGCCAAGGGCCGGCGGATCCATTTCGCGATGCAACTGTCGCGTCGCCCCGACCGCGTCGAATTCTTCGGCGACGACGACACGCCGGCACCCGCGGGCGCGAAGGCGATCACCGGCAACCGGCTGAAGGTCGCGCTGTTCTTCGACCAGGCGGGCGGCGAACCGATCCTGATCAAGACGGGCATCTCCGCGGTCGACGTCGCGGGCGCCAAGGCCGCGCTGGCGGGCGAGGCCCCGGGCTGGCAGTTCGACAGCGTCCGGCGCGCGGCGGCGCGGACCTGGCAGACGCAGCTCGACTGTATCCGTGTCGAGGGCGGCACGCCCGAGCAACGCACGATCATGGCGAGCGCGCTGTACCACACGTTCCTGTCGCCCACGCTCTTCACCGACCGCGACGGCCGCTATGTCGGGCTCGACCGCAAGGTGCACACAGCGGCGGCGGGCGACACCGCGTACAGCACCTATTCGCTGTGGGACACGTATCGCGCGCTGCACCCGCTGCTCAATCTGGTCCAGCCCGACAAGGCCGCGCAGTTCACGCGCGATCTGGTCCGCCAGACGATCCAGAGCCCGGCGGGTTCGCCGGTCTGGCCGCTCCAGGGTGTCGAGACCGCCTGCATGATCGGCTGGCATTCGGTGTCGGTGCTCGCGGAAGCGTGCGTGAAGGGCGTGAAGGCGGACTATGCCGCCGCCTGGCCGCAGATCCGCCGCCGTGCGTTCGACCGCAGCTTCCGCGATCTGGAGAGCACGCTCGGCCGCGGCTATTATTACGACCTCGGCTTCATCCCCGCCGACAAGGTCTGGGAGTCGGTCAGCCGGACGCAGGAATATGCGTATGACGACTGGGCGATGGCGGTGCTCGCGGACGCGGCGGGCGCCTCCGCCGACGCGCAGGCGTTGCGCAAGCGCAGCCTCAACTATCGCAACGTCATCGATCCGAAGATCGGCTTTGCCCGGCCGCGCTTCGCGGACGGGACATGGTGGGCGGACTATGACCCGATCCAGCTCGGCCACAACCCCGACAAGCACCGCGACTATACCGAGGCGAATGGCTGGCAGGCGACCTTCCTCAACCAGCACGACATCTATGGACTGATCGACCTGTTCGGCGGCGATGCCGGGTTCGTGAAGAAGCTCGACGCGCTGTTCGTCGCGCCGTCGACATTACCCAAGAATGCGCCGCCCGACATTTCGGGGCTGGTCGGCCAATATGCGCATGGCAACGAACCCGACCAGCATGCCGCGTATATGTATGCCTATGCCGGTGCGCCGTGGAAGACGCAGGCGATGGTGCGGCGGCTGTGCACCGAGATGTACAAGGCGGATCCCGACGGCGTCATCGGCAATGACGATTGCGGGCAGACGAGCGCGTGGTTCATCTTCTCAGCGCTCGGCCTCTACCCGGTCGATCCGGTCAGCGCGGTCTATGTGTTCGGCTCGCCGTTGTTCGATGCCGCGGAGGTCGCGCTGGGCGGTGGCAAGACGCTCAGGATCACCGCGTCGGGCAATGGTCCGCAGGCGCCCTATGTCCAGTCGGTGCGGTGGAACGGCAAGCCCTGGACGAAGAACTGGATCGGGCATGCGGATCTCGCCCGGGGTGGCGAGCTCGCCTTCGTGATGGGGGACAAGCCGTCACGCTTCGGCACGGCGAAGGCGGATCGTCCGCCATCCTATCACCCCGGGCCGCGCCCGACGCGGGCTTGAGGGCGACCGCGCCGCGCCGGGTGCTGCTGCACCGGGCGCGGCGCGGGGGTGCGTCAGCGGACGACCAGACGCGTATAGAGGTGCCAGGTCGCATAGCCGAGCCAGGGCAGCACCACCGCCAGCCCGATCGCGAGCGGGATCAGCCCGAGGACCAGCAGTCCGGCGACACGCGCGCCCCAGCCGAACACCGCGCGCGGGTTGCGCCGCGCCGCTGCGAGCGAGGTGCGCAGCGCGAGGCCTGCATCGACCGGCTGATCGACCACCATCGGGAACGCGACCAGCGCGAAGACCAGCGTGGCGATCGCGAACGGCGCGCCCGCCAGATTGCCGAGCAGGATCAGCGTCCACCCCTCCTGCGTGGTGAACAGCCGGCCCGCGACGTCGCCGATCCGCAGCGGCGCGGTCGCACCGAAGGTCAGGTCATAGACCGCATAGGCCGTCGCCAGCCACCCGACCATGAGGGCCGCGAGCCCGGCGGTGAGGATCGCGAGCGGCAGGCGGCTGCGTCCGTTGAGCGGATCGAGGAAATGCCACCAGCTCGAGTCGCGCCCCTCTTCGCGGCGGCGCGCGAGTTCGTAGAAGCCCGACGCGGCGGCGGGGCCGAGAATCGAGAGCCCTGCGACCAGCGGGAAGAACAGCGGCAGCAGCGGCGCGTTGTACGTCACCACCGCGGCGACCAGACAGACGATCGGATAGAGCAGGCCGATCACGATCAGGTCGCCGCGCTTGGCGAGAAAATCCTTCCACCCCTCGGCGAGGGCCCAGCGAAGGTCGGCGGTGCCGATCTCGCGGATCTCGGGGATGGCGGGTGCTGGCGCGATGAAGCTGTGCGGATGGGTGGCCATGATCTGCTCTCCGTTCAGGGGGTGGCGTATATCCTCGTCATGCGGGGTATCGTTGGGCGGCGTGACCGAACGGCCGGTTCAGCCGCACGATCGCCCAGTTGAGCCAGGCCGCAAAGCTGACCCACAAGAGATAGGGCGCGATCAACAGGCTCGCGAAGCGGTCGATGGGCCAGAGCCCGACGACCAGCGCGACCAGCGACGCCCAGAGAAACACGACCTCGATCAGCGCCCAGTCGGGGCGCCGGGCGCGGAAGAAGAGCGGGCTCCACAGCAGGTGGAAGACCGCGTTGACCGCAAACAGCGTCACCACCTCCGCGCGGGTCGCGGCGTCGGGCGCGGCGGTCCAGGCGATCGACGCGGACCAGGCGGCGAGGCCGAGGATGATGGACCATGCCGAACGGCGCGACCGCGGCGGGGGTGAGCTGGCCGAAATCGGCGAGTGTCCCGACGAAGGGGTCGACGAGATCGGCGGGGGTGTCCTGGGCGGATGCGGCGGCGGCGGGGGTGAGGAGCAGGGTGAGGAGGAGCGGATTGGTGAGGATGCGGCTCGACCGTGACGACCGGAACGGGGTCGGGATGGCGGGTAGGCACGTGCGTTGTCCCCGATCAGTGTCGTTCCCCAACTGGGCCCCGGCCTTCGCCGGGGTGGGGGTTCGTGGTGGGGTTGGGGCGTTTGTGTTTGCGGGGTCTGACCGCTGAAGGACATTGGTCATGGGTCGAGCGGATCGCGGGGATCCTGGCGGAGCGACTGGCGCGATGGGCGGAATTCGAGGTCGTAGACGGACAGCCGCCGGCCGATCGTGCCGGGCATGTAGCCGAGCTCGGCGGTGTTGCGCGTGGTGAAGGTCGGGCTTTCGATATAGGCGCTCTGCTGCGCGTCGGTGACGATCAGCGTCGGCCGGTCGAGCGGGATGCCGAGCGCGGCCATCCGCCGCGTGGCGTTGCGCAGATTGGTCGTCGTGTGCCGCGCATAGGGTTCGAGGATGATGCGATCGGCGGGGACCGCGTAGCGCTCGATCAGCGCGCGGCGGATCTCGACGGCTTCGACGAAGCGGGTGCCGCGCGGGTGGACCGCGCTGCCCGAGACGAGGATGAACGGGGCGAGCCCCTGGCGATAGCGTTGCGCGGCGAGCAGCGCGTGGAGCTTGCTGCGCGGGCTGAGCCGTGTGGCGCCGTCCTCCGGCCCGACGCCGGGGACGATCAGCGCGGTATAGCGGAAGGCGGCCCAGTCGGTGCGGGCGGCCGCGGCGCGGGCGCCGGCATTCTCGCGGTCGTCGAGCGGTTCGAACAGCGTCGCCGCGGTCGCCTCGTTGCCATCGAGCAGCGCGAGCGCGAGCGCGACGCTGCCGTCGAGCGTGTCGGGTGCGGCGCCCGAGGCGGCGTGGGCGAACTCGATGCCGACCGCGACTCCGTCGGCGAAATACGGGACTGCGGGGGTGAAGACGGGGCCGTCGATCGCCGGATAGCGTGACGGATGGCCGAGCCCGTAGACGCGCAGCACCGCGTTGAGCCCGTCGAGTTCGGCATCGATCGCCGCGACCGGTGCGAGATCCGCGTTCGCCGCGAGCGGCGGCAGCCCGCGCGTGCCCGCGAGCCGGTCGAGGATCGCGGCGAGCGTGGTGCGATCCTCGGTCGTCCAGATCGCCGCCTCGATCGTGCAGGCGGCTGTGGTACCGCATGCCGCGCGCCGCGCGGTGCGCGCAGCCTGCAGGGTGCGCATCGCCGGGTCGCGGTCGAGCGCCTGCGCCCAGCCCGGCGTCGTGCGCAACGCGACGAGCCGGGGAAACAGGCGCTGCGAGAGTCCGTCGATCGGGGCATCGGGGGATTGCCCGACTGCCCCGACCTGCCCGGTCGTTGCCGGCGCCGGTCCCTGCGCGCCGAGCGGTACCGATGAGGTGCCCGCCAGCGCCACCGCGAGGATCATCCGCAGGCCGGTCACCAGGACTTGCTGACCACGAGGCGGACGTTGCGCCCGAAGATCGGACGGCCGTAGATCGCGTCCGCGGTGCCCTGGCCGCTGAGCTGGTCGGTGCGCGTATTGCCCTCGGTCAGGCCCTTCGCATTGAAGATGTTGTCGCCGACGACCTGCATCTGCCACGTGTCGCGCGTCAGCGTGATGCCCGCGCCGACCGTCCCATAGGCGGGCAGCGCGGTGTTGTTGAAGAAATCGACATAGCGTTTCCCGACATATTCGTAGCGACCATAGAGCTGGACCGCATTGCCGGCGATGTCGAAATCGACCGAGGGGCGGATATTGCCATAGACCTTGGGCTCGCGGACGAGCTGGTTGCCCTCGACATCGCCCGCGCTGGCGCCGTTCGCGTTGACGAGGCTCTTGTACTTGGGATCGCTGACCGTGAGCGCGCCGGTGACCGCAAAGCCGTAGGGCAGCGCGAGATTGCCGTCGATCTCGATCCCCTTGATGTCCGCCTTGCCGACGAACGGGACCGACTGGTCGTTGCGGCCGGTGACCGGGTCGAGCGCGACGAACGAGGCGTTGAGCGGGTCGTAGCGCGTGTAGAAGCCGATGACATAGAGATAGGACCGGCCGAACGCGGCCTTCAGCCCGACCTCATACTGGTTGGCCTTGGGCGTCAGGATCGTCGGGTTGATCTGATAGGTGACCTGCGTCGAGGGCGGGGTTTCTAGATGCGAGGCGCGCGCATAGGCGCCGAGATGGCGGGTGACGTCGTAGTTGATGCCCGCGGTCCAGTTGGTGATGTCGGGCGCGAGCGAGGAGCGGATGATCTGGCCGGTAAAGGCGCGCACGGCATTGTCGGCGAGCGTCGTCGGGTCGCCGAGATTGGCCGAGGTCGTCGCAAAGGCATAGCCGTCGAAGCTGTAGCGTTCGTGACGGATGCCGCCGTCGATCTTCAGCCCCGGGGTCAGTTCCCAGGTGTCGTTGGCGTAGAAGGCATACATCGACGCGTCGGTGTTGCCGCGGTTGAGCGTGGTCGTATAGCGCAGCACGCCATTGTCGGTCACCGAACCAAGCGCCTGGCCGGCGGCGTTATAGGCGATCAGGTCGAGCGTGCGCGGCTTGCCGCGGACCTCGAGCAGATAGTCCTGAGAGGCGACCTCGTTGGTTTCGCCGTACAGGCTGCCATAGACGCCGACGCGCAGGTCATGCGTGCCGAAGCCGGTTGCGATCGATCGGGTGACGCTGAGATCGCCCTGGGTCGAGTAGAATTTCGACGTGACGTCGCGGAACTGCGCGGGGACGACCAGGCCGGAGGCTGCATTGGGGTCATAGACCTCGGCGCCGTCGGTGCCGGCGATCGCATAGCCGAGGCGGGTGACGCCCGCGCCGAAGGCTGTGCGCGCGGCGGTCAGATAGCTGCCCGCAAAGGCGGTGGCATCGGACGGGTTGCTAGTCGAATAGAGCGCGTTGAAGTGGAGCTTGCCGATGCTGACCCCGCCCTTGGCGGCGACCTTCCAGCCGTCATAATCGGCGTCATACTGAACGCCGACATTGCCGAACTGCGTATGGCGGCCATTGCCGAGATCGGCGCCGACATTGCGCGTCGTGCCATCGGCCTCGCGGTAGCGGATCGTCGCGTCGCGCAGCGTGGGCGAGTTCATCGTGCCGCTGAAGAAGTCGATATACTGGTTGAGCGACTTGGACGGATCGCGCGGGTCGGCGGTCGGGATCGGCAGGTAGAAGACGTTGTGGTCGTTCAGGTAATTGCCCGACACGCGCAGCGACCCGTTCGAGAAGTCATGCTTGATGTTGGCGCGGACCTGGCCGCCGCGGTCGTTGGGGAAGCCGTTGTCGCGATAGCCGTCGTGGCGGCGGAGGAAGCCGCCGATCGCGTAATAGGTCGAATCGTCGATCGGCCCGGCCTGATAGCCGTCGATCCGGTAGAGGCCGGTGTCGCCGAGCGTGAGTTGTGCCTTGCCGCGCACCGTGTCGGTGCCCGAGACGGTGATATTGTTGACGATCGCGGCTGCATAGCTCGCATAGACGGGGGCGGGGCCGCCGCGCACGACCTCGACGCGCTGCGTCATCAGGTCGAAGCGGTTGAGGCTGTCGCCGCGGAAGAAGTTGCCGTCATTCTCATGGAACAGCGGGAGGCCGTCCTGCTGGAACGTGACGAGGCCGCCGTCGCTGGGCAGACCGCGCAGCCGGATGATGTTCTGGACCTCGCCACCGGTGTTCTCGACCGCGAACCCCGGCAGCTTGCCGAGCAGATCGGCGAAGTTGAGCGGCGCGAGCTTCTGGATGTCGGCGTTGCTGAGCGAGTTGACCGCATAGGAGACATCGAAGCGACGCTGCTCGCGTGCCGAGCCGGTGACGATGATGTCGGTGCCGGCGACGGGGTCGGTTTGGGCAGGGTCGGCCTGGGCGGGATCAACCTGCGCGGGTCGCTGGCCGGGTCGGCAGCGGTCGCGGTGGTGGCGGCGGGGGCCGATGGCGCCGTCTGTGCCCAGGCCGGCGTCTGTGCCGCAATCCCCAGCGCGATCAGCGCACATCCCGAACGCAAGCCGTGTTTTGTCATGATTGTTTCTCCCACCCGATTGATATGTCAGCCGGTGGTCGGGGAATATGACAAAATTAATTAATTTCACGAAATAAACTAATCGGCTATTCGGTGCGGCGAAGGACGTGGGCTGATGGCGATGGCGCGGTTAAGACTGGATGACGACGAGCGGCGCGTGATGCAGATCCTGCGGTCCTGGGGGGCACGATCGCGCAAGGACCTCGCCGCCGACCTGGGAATGAGCGCGACCAAGATCACGCGGCTGTCGGCGACGCTGCTCGCGCACGGGCTGATCGAGGAATGCCCGGGGGCGGCCCCGGTCGCGCCCGGCCGCCCGGCGGTCCCGCTGCAGATCTCGCCCGAGGCGGGATACGGGGTCGGGGCGATGCTCCACCGCGGGCTGCTCGAGGTGGCGCTGGTCGATTATGCGGGCGGCGTGATCGCGCATCGGTCCGCGCCGTTCGACGATCCCGATCCGCGCGTGTTCGCGCAGCGGGTGACGACCGCGATGCACGAGATGGCGATCGCGAACCGGCTGCTCGGCCGGCGGCTGCTCGGCGTCGGGATCGGCGTGCCGGGCGCGGCCTTGTCGATCGAGGGGACGCGGCGCTGGACGGTCGACAGCCTGGCGGCGTGGCGCGGGATCGACCTCAAGGCGCTGTTCGAGGAGCATATCGGCCACCCGGTGTGGATCGAGAACGACGCGAACGCGGCGGCGCTCGCCGAATATTATGTCGGGGGACTGATGCGGCGCTGTTCGACCGCGGTCGTCATCCTGCTCGGGCACGGGATCGGCGCGGGAATCATCGTCGAGGGGCGGATCCTGCGCGGGGCGATGGCGAGCGCGGGGGAGATCGGCTGCCTCTACCCGACCAGCGCGCCGCGCCCCTCGACGCTCGACCTGTTGTCGACGTTGCGCGAGGCGGGCTGCGCGATCGACTCGCTGGTGGATTTCGACCGGGTAATCCAGGGCTATGAGCCGGTCGTCGATGCGTGGGTGCGCCGGGCCGCGGGGCAGATCGGGCCGATCATCAACTGGGGCATCGCCTGGATCGATCCGGGTGAGTTCGTGATCTCGAGCCCGTTGCCGACGCCGATCCTCGACGCGCTGGTCCGCCACATCGATTTCGGCGCGATGCATATCGGCGACCATTGCAGCGTCCCGCCGCGCATCTCGGTATCGACGCTGCAGGGCGCGGCCGCGACGATCGGCGCGGCGCTGATGCCGATCCACGCGACCGCGGTCGGCTGACGCCCGGTCCCGCCGTTACGACGCCGATCGCGTCGCCGTCGCGGGCATCCGGACCCGCAGCGTCGCGGCCGCGCCGAGCACCATCAGCGCACCCGACACATACAGGATGTTGCGCGGGTCGCCGCCGAGCAGCGAATGGTAGAAGAGCGGGACGGTCAGGCTCTCGATGATCATCGGGATGACGATGAACATGTTGAAGATGCCCATATAGACGCCGTTGCGTTCGGGCGGGATCATGTCGATCAGCATGACGTACGGATTGCCCATCATGCTCGCCCAGCCGATACCGATGCCGAGCATCGCGACGAACAGCCCCGCCTCGTCGCGGATGCCGGGGATCGCCAGCATCGCGACGCCCGATGCGAGCAGGCAGCCGGCATGCGCCGTCTTTGCGCCGAAGCGGCGGGCGACCGGCACCAGCGCGATCGCCGCGACGAACGCGACCGCATTGTAGAAGGCGCCGAGCTGACCGACGGTCAGCACGGTGTCGCGGAACGCCACGCTCTTCGCATCGGCCGTGCCGTGCAGCGAGCGCGCGACCGCGAAGGTAATGAACTGCCAATAGGCGAACATCGCATACCATTGGCACAGCATGGCGAGCGCGAGCTGGCGCATCGGCCGCGGCATCTCGACCAGTGCGGTCTTCAGGTCGCGCAGCGTGCCGCCGAGCGTGAGCGGTTCCTTCGCCAGCCGCGCCTTTTCCTCCTCGGGCAAGGGCAGCTCGGGCACGCGCAGGACCGACCAGAGGATCGTCGCGAGCGACAGTACCGCGCCGATCAAGAAGGCGATCCGCGTGATGTCGGGAATGCCGTTGCCGTCAACCGCATCCTTGTTGAAGCCGATCCAGACGAGCAGCGACGGCGCGAGATAGGACAAGGTCTGGGCGAGGCCGGTGAATGCGGACTGGGTCAGGAACCCCGCGGCGCGCTGATCATCGGGCAGCCGGTCGCCGACATAGGCGCGGTAGGGCTCCATCGTCACGTTGTTGGCGGCGTCGAGCACCCACAACAGGCTGGCCGCGACCCACAAAGTCGGGCTGTACGGCATGGCGAGCAGGCACAGGCTGCACAGCATCGCGCCGACGAGGAAATAGGGGGTCCGCCGCCCGATCCGGGTCGAGGTGCGGTCGCTCATCGCGCCGATGAGCGGCTGGATCAGCAGACCGGTCACCGGCCCTGCGAGCCAGAGCAGCGGCAGGCTCGCCTCGTCCGCGCCGAGATAGCCGTAGATCGGCGCCATGTTGGCCTGTTGCAGGCCGAACGAGAATTGCAGCCCGAGAAAGCCGAGATTCATCTCGATGAGGCGGATCAGCGACAGACGGGGTTTGGTCATCGACGCGCCCTTTGTGCGAGTGCCAGTGCGCCGAGCAAGCCGGCGCGGTCGCCAAGTCCCGGCGCGACGATGAGGGTGGCATAATCGTGGGTGCCGAAATAGCCGTTCGCCATCCGAGCGGCGTGGTCGCGAACCCGGTCGAGCAGCCCGGGGGTTCCCAGCACGCCGCCGCCGAGGACGATCCGCCGCGGCGACAGCAGCGCCTGCTGCGCGACGACCAGCTGGGCGAGGTAATAGGCGACGATGTCATGCGCGGGATGATCGGGGCCGAGCTCCGACAGCGACGCGCCCCAGCGCGCGGCGATCGCAGGTCCGCTCGCCAGTCCTTCGAGGCAGTCGCCGTGGAACGGGCAGGTGCCGGCGAAGTCGCGGTCGTCGGGATGCCGGCGGGGGAGGATATGGCCCATTTCGGGGTGGCGACTGCCATGCACGGGGCGTTCCTCGACCAGCGCACCGCCGCCGATGCCGGTACCTACGGTGACGTATACCGCGATGTCGGCGCCGGTGGCGGCGCCCCACAGGCTCTCGGCGAGGATCGCGCCGTTGACGTCGGTGTCGAACCCGACCGGGCAGTCGAGCGCGCGGGCGAACGGACCGACCAGGTCGGTGCCGCTCCAGCCGGGCTTGGGCGTGTCGACGATCCGGCCCCAGCCCGGTGAGGAGCGGTCGAGATCGACGGGGCCGAACGAGGCGATGCCGAGCGCGTCGACCGCGCCCCATTCGGCTTGCGCCGCGGTGAAGAATTCGAGCGCGGCGCCAAGCGTCTCGTCGGGCGTGGTGGTGGGGATGCGTGCGGTCCGGAGGACGGTGTCGGGATCACGCGCGACGCCGAGCACGAACTTGGTGCCCCCCGCCTCGATGCAGCCGAACAGCGGCGGGGCGGCGGTCATGCCGAGGGTCCTGCCCAAAGCACGCTCCAGGGACCGATCATGGCGTCGTCTCCGATGGGGGTATCCGCCACCCGGTCGTGCCAGCCGGCGAGATCGCCGACCTGGACCGCATGGGGCGAGAAATTGAGGAAGACGCGGTCGCTGCCACAGGCGATACCGAGCAGCGCGGACGTCGACGTGGCGATCGTCGCGGGCGCGCCGGCCCCGCCGCTGGCGATGCGCGCGGTGCGGAGCGCCCTGATGTCGCCGGAAATGCGAAGGGCGGCAACGCGGTCGAGCGCGTCCCAGTCCATCACCGGGCGGTGCAGCCAGCGCCCCTCATGCGCGCGATCGGGATCGTCGCGATAGCTGTGGTCGTTGAGCAGGCCGGCCTCGTCGCCCATATAGAGCGTGGCGAGCCCGCCGCTGGCGATCGACAGCGCGTTGAGCAGCGCGATCCGGCGAAACGCATGCTCGCGCTCCTCATCGGTCCGCGCGGCCTCGAGCCCGGCAAGCGACGCCATCGTCCCGTTCGAGCCATGCAGCACGGAGCCATCGGACTGGAACGGTTCGCCCCGCGCCCAGCTGCCGTCTGCGCCGTCGAGAAACTTCGCCGCGATGGTCAGCCGCGCGACGGGGTCCGGGTCGATCCCGGCAAGGTCGCCGATCACCGCGCCCCAGCCGATATCGTCGTGGCAGCGCGCATAGCTGAGCCAGTTCGCGCCGCGCGGCAGGCCGCCGCTCGCCGCGACGATCGCGTGGGGCAGCGCGGCCGACTGCTCGGCGAGCCCGACCCAGCCGGCGACCATCAGCGAGTTGTTGTAGACGAGATGGCATTCGGGCTCGAACCCGCCATCCCAGTCCGACCCCTCGTCCGCGCCGAAATAGGGCGGGACCAGCGCGGTCGGGACGATCGCCTCGGCCTTGAGCAAGGTCGCGGGGGCGACGATGTCGAGCGCGGCGCGCAGTGCGCGGACGATGTAATGCGCCTGCGGCCGGTTGCGGCAATCGGTACCGAGCTGCTTCCAGAGGAACGCGATCGAGTCTAGCCGGAACGCCTCGAACCCGTGATTGGCGAGCCGGAGCATCGTGTCGACGATCGCGAGCATGACCTCCGGATTCGCCCAGTTCAGGTCCCACTGGAACGGGTAGAAGGTCGTCCAGACCTGTCCGCCCATCGCCGGCACATGCGTGAAATTACCCGGTGCGGTGGTCGGGAAGACCTGCAGCAGATCGGCCTCATAGGCCTGCGCCTCGTCGTCGCCGAGGACGTGGTAGAAGGCGCGGTAATGCGGATCGCCGTCGCGTGCCGCCTGCGCCCAGGCATGATCGTCGGCGGTATGGTTGAGCGCGAGATCGACACACAGGCTTATCCGCCCCTCACGCAGCCGTGCGGCCAGCCGCTCGACATCGGCCATCGTCCCCAGTCGTGGCTCGACCGACAGATAGTCGGCGACCGCGAAGCCGCCATCGCTGTCGCCCTCGCGTGCCTTCAACAGCGCGAGCAGGTGGAGATAGCGGACACCGAGCGATTCGAGATGGTCGACATGCCCGATCAGGCCCTCGACGGTCCCGGCGAAGCGGTCGACATAGGTCGAATAGCCGAGCATGTCGGGCGCGACGAACCAGTCGGGGTCGGCGAGCCGCGCCTCGTCGAGCGCGGCCATTGCGGCGGGGCGTTCGGCGGCCCGCTCGCGCAGGATCGCCTCGAGCCGCGGCCAGATCGCCAGCCCGGTACTGCCATACAGGCGTTCGAGCTGGCGGCGCAGGCGGGGCCCGAGCGCCGCGAGGCGACGCTCGGTGGGGGAGGATACGCGCACCTGGGTCAGCCGATCAGAAGCCGAAGCGGACGGCGGCGGAGATCGTGCGACCGGTGATCGACCGGGCGCGGACGATGCCGTTGGTCGGGATCGCACCCTCCTCGGCTTCGGTGATGCCCTTCACGTCGAACAGGTTGTTGCCGTTCACCGACAGCGTCACATTGTCCGCCGGGCGGATCGATACGAACGCGTTGACCTGCGTATAGCCCGGCATCTTGAGGACGTTGTTGTCCTGCGCATAGCTGTCGGTCGTGCCGATCACGTTCGCACCGATCGTCACGCGGTCGAAATCGACCTGTGGCGTCGCCTGATAGATGAACTTGGCCTGGCGACGCGGGCGGTTGCCCTCGACCCCGGGGTTGAGCACGTCGCGGGTGATCTCGGCATCCGTATAGGTGCCGCCGGCCGAGAGCGAGAACGGCCCGCGTGCGATCCGACCCTCGATCTCGACGCCCTTGGCGTCATATTCGCGGTTGAAGAAACGCTGCGTCGTCGCCTCGAAATTCTGTTCCTCGGTACGCGCCCAGAAGCCGGTGGCGTAGAGCGAGACGCCGCCCTGGCGGAACTTGAACCCGCCCTCGAGCTGGCGGACGAAATCGACCGCTGCGCCCTGGTCGGTCAGCCCGCCCGTCGCGGTGTTGATCGAGGGGCCGAACAACAGGCGATCGGCGTTGGCGCGGCCGCCGCGGCTGTAGCGACCGAACACCGCCGTGCTGTCGGTCAGGCGGAAGTTCACGCCGCCCGAATAGGACAGGTAGTCATAGTTGTAATCGAGCGGCGAGCGGGCGTTGGGGATCACCGCGACCTGACGCTCGGCTGCCGAGATCACGCCGTCGCCGTTGATGTCGAACGTCGTGATGCCGCTGCCGAACGCGGTGCCGAGATCGGAGCCGGCGACGCTGCCGCGCGCGCGACCGAAATCATAGCGCAGCGAACCGTCGATGTTGAACCGGCCGAGCTCGAGCCCGAGCTGCGCGAACGGTGCGTAGGTCGTGTAGTCGAGGTCATAGGAGCGGCGGCAGCAATTGCCGAAGAAGCTCGCCGAATAGCCGGGGATGCCGTTCTGCGTGACGGGCACGCCCGCCGCGGTGCGGACGTCGACGAGTTCCGAGCGGCCATTGTCCGCGACGGTCTGGACGGACGAGGTCCACAGCCAGTCGCTCTTGATGTCCTGACGCGAGGCATAGAAGCCGCCGGTGACCGCGAGCGACCCGCCGGCGAACGGCAGCGAACCGTTCAGGCGGATGTCGTTGGTGATGTTGTTGAGGCTCTTCAGGTCGACATCGAACAGGACGATGTTGGCGAGCAGGCCGTTGCCGTTGAGCGAGGCGGGGTCAGCGATGCGCTGACCGGCCTGCGCGCCGCTGGCGTAGAAGAGCTGTGCGCCCGCGCCGCCGATGCCGTTGGCGATCGACTGCGCCGAATCGACGCTGGCAGGGAAGGGCGAGGTGAAGCCGCCCGAAATGTCGGCGTAGCGGAACCGCTCGACGATGTTCCAGTCGTCCGCGAGCGGGATCTGCGTCTCGAGGCCCGCCGAATAGACGACCGGGTGCTGGCCGTCACGGATCGAGCGCGTGGTCAGCCGGTTGTTGCCGTCGAGCGTCTGCGCGGTACGGATGTTGGCGCTGTGCAGCGTGCCGTTGTTGATCGAGAAATTGGCGATGCTGCTGTAATCGGGGTCGCTGTTGCTGCCCGTGACGCGCACCGGGTTGGGGAGGTAGCCGATCGCGCGGTCGTCGAGATACTTGCCGTAGAGCCGGACATAGCCGCCATTGTCGAACGACTTGGTGATGTTCGCCTTGAGCTGGCCGCCCTTGACGCCGTCGAAGCCGACCTCGCGCTGGCCGTCGCCGATCCGATAGAAGCCGCCGACATGATAGGTGACGCTGTCGGAGAGCTTGCCGCCCTGGTCGAAATCGACGCGGAATTCGCGGTAGTCGAGCCCGCTCGACAGCTGGAACGCGCCGCCTTCCTGCTCGCCGGTCTTCGAGATGAAGTTGATCACGCCGCCGGGCGAGTTGGACGCGAAGGTCGAGGCGGAGCCGCCGCGGACCGACTCGACGGTGCGGACGTTGAAATCGGCGCGCAGGAAAATGTCGGCATTGCCGAAGGTGATGTCGCCGAACTCGAGGATCGGCAGGCCGTCTTCCTGGAGCTGGAGGAACTTCGAGCCGCCCGATGCGACCGGCAGGCCGCGGACCGAGATATTCGCGTTGCCGTCACCGCCCGAAGCCTCGACGCGGATGCCGGGCAGGTTGCGCAACAGCTCGCCCGAGGTGCGCGGCGCGAGCTGGATCAAGGCGTCGGAGCCGATCGAGCTGGTCGTGATCGAGGTGTTGAGGCGGTTGGTGCCGCGCGCGACCGCAGTGACGACGATGTCGTCCTGGCCGTCGATCGGCGCCGGCGTCGCGGTGGTGTCGGCGGGCTGCTCGCCCGGTGCGGGTGCGGCCTGAACGGGAGTGTCCTGGATGGGCGTGGTCTGCGCTGCGGCCACCGTCGCGAAGGACGTGGCGGCGATTCCGGCGAGCAAAACGTAACGTGCTTTCATGATATCCTCCCTGCGCGGTGGCTTTCTATGAAGCCCAGAATCGCCTCATACGCTTTTCGCAATCGATTGCAAGATGTGTTGTGCAATCGATTGCGAAGCGTTGAGGCCAGCGCATGCGGAGAGATTCAGGCGGACTGGCGCTCGATCAGGACGGGCGTGACGATCGCGGATCCGGTCGCATGGCCCGCGATCCGCTGCATTAGGCGATCGACCATCAGCGCGGCACCCTCGGCGAGATCCTGGCGGATGGTGGTGAGCGCGGGCGACGTATGTGCCGCCAGCGTGACGTCGTCATAGCCGATCACTGCGGTGGTGGTGGGGACGTCGATCCTGGCTTCGGCGAGCGCGCGCAGCGCGCTCATCGCGGCGACGTCGGACGCGGCGAAGATGCCGTCGGGGGGCGGCGCGGCGGCGAGCCGCTGCGCCATCGCCGCGTGCACGGCCTCCGGGGTCATCGGCGTTTCGAGCAGCTCGCAGGCGAGCCCCGCCTCCGCGGCGGCGGCGGCGAATCCGGCGTAGCGATCGGCGAATTCGGGCGGGGCGGGGTCGCCGACGAACATCAGACGGGACCGCCCCTGGTCGATCATGCGGCGGCCCGCGAGACGTCCGCCTGCGACATTGTCCGAGCCGATCGTCAGATGGTTCTGGTCCGCCCGGTACGCGCCCCACACGACCAGCGGCGCATAGCGGTGCGACACGCGTTCGATCACCGCCCCCTGGTCGGACTGGCCGACGAGGAGCAGGCCGTCGATGCGGCCGCTGTCGACCAGCCGGTCGAGCCAGTCGTCACCGTCGGGGATGACCCGCGACAACAGGATGTCGTAGCCGCGTTCGACCAGCAGATCGGCGAGCAGCCCGAGCAGGGTCAGGAAGAACGGATCGGTGAGATGCTGCGTGCGGGCATGGCCGAGCGGCAGGACGAGCCCGATCGCGCCGGTGCTCTTCAGCCGCAGGTTGCGCGCGAGCTGGTTGGGACGGACGTCATGTTCCTGCGCCAGCGCCTGGATGCGTGCGCGTGTCTGCGCATTGACGGACGAATGCCCGGCCAGGGCCCGCGACACGGTTGCGGTCGAAACGCCGGCGAGCACGGCCAGATCGGCGAGCTTCATTGCGATAGGATATCCTCATCGTCACGGGTGATCGCCCGGTCGTACCGTCAGCCGCGCCAAGCCGCAATTGCGCGCGATCGAAGCGGGGTGCTTACGACGGGGGGGCTAAAACAGAAAACGTTTTCTGTTGCGTCCTTCACCTGCTGTCGGTAGGAGCGGGATACGCAAAGAGACAGAGCTGTTTGCCGCCCCGCTATCCGGTGACGTCGGGCGGTGGCGGCGTTCGCTCGTGCCCGCGGCTCCGGGGAGTCGTCACCGTCCACGCCAGCCCGAGAGACGCAATTGAGCATCGATCTTACCATTCAGAGCCATGGCGCGCGTCTGGCGGCCATCGGCGGCGTGCCGCTGGCCTTCCTGGCTTATGCTGCCTTCGCGTTCAGCGACGCGTCGGTGCAGCTACTCGAAGGCGCGTTCAGCCCGTTCCAGGTGACGTTCACTGGCGCGCTGCTCGGGTTGGTGGCCTTGCCCTTCGTGCGGACGCCCGGCGACCGTCTGCTTGACGTGTTCAGCGCGACACGACGCTCGCTATGGCTGGCGCGCGCGATCGGATCATCGATCAGCGGCCTGTCGAGCGTCGTCGCCTTCACGCGGCTGCCGATGCCCGAGGCGTTCGCGCTGATCTTCTTGATGCCGATGCTGGTGACGTTGCTGTCGATGCTGTTCCTGAAGGAACAGGTCGGTGCCTGGCGCTGGGCGGCGGTGGCGATCGGCTTCGTCGGCGTGCTGATGGTGCTGCGTCCGGGGCTGCGCGCGTTCGATCTCGGCCATGGCGCGGCGATGCTGTGCGCATTGTCGAGCGCGATCGTCATCGTGCTGTTTCGCGCCGGTGGCGCGGGCGAGAAGCGTGTGTCGATGCTCGGCGCGGGGCTGATCGGACCGCTGGTGATCAACGGCGCGGCGCTGCTGTGGCTGCAGGCGTTTCGCTGGCCGGACGGCGCCGAGATGGTCCTGCTTGCCGGCTATGGCCTGCTCGCGATCCTCGGCCAGGCGCTGCTGATGCTCGCGGCGCAACGCGTCGCGGTCAGCCGGATCGCGCCGCCGCAATACAGCCAGATGATCTGGGCGGTCGCGCTCAGCTACACCGTGTTTCACCAGAGCGTCGACCTGCCGACCTTTGCCGGCATTGCCGTCATCATCGGCGCCGGCCTGCTGACCTGGGCGCGCGAGCAGATCCGCCTGCCGTCCTGGCGTCGCCGCTTCGCGCTGCGCCCGCGCTGAACAGCCTTTCGACAACCACGGAGTCCTTTACGTTTTGACAGATCACAGCATCGCCCCATCCCTGACGCGGCGCAGCCTGACGGCGCGCAACGAGCCGAGAATTCCCGAACCCTATGCCAATGGCGACCGGGTGCTGCGAACCGCAGCGTTCGTCGCCGCGGTGTGCGGGGCGCTCTATGGCTATGACACGGGGATCATATCAGGGGCGCTGCTGTCGATCACCGACGAGTTCGGGCTGGATCACCGCATGCAGGAGATCGTCACCGCGGCGATCCTGGCGGGCGCGGTGATCGGTGCGCTGGCGACGAGCTGGCTGTCCGAACGGATCGGCCGCAAGCTGTCGGTGATGGGGGTGAGCGCGCTGTTCACGCTTGGCGCGATCGCCTGTGCGATGGCGCCGAGCGTCGGCGCGCTGATCACCGCGCGGGTGTTCCTGGGCATGGCGGTCGGCGGATCAACCCAGGTCGTGCCGATGTATATTTCCGAACTCGCGCCGCAGCATCGTCGCGGCAATCTGGTGACGATGTTCAACGTCGCGATCGGCGTCGGCATCCTGCTCGCCAGCATCGTCGGGTTCGGTCTGCACGATGTCTGGAGCTGGCGGACGATGGTCGCGGTTGCGGCGATCCCCGCCGCGATTGTCTTCGTCGCGATGGCGTTCATGCCGCGCAGCCCGCGCTGGGCCGCCGAGAATATCGGCATCCACGCCGCGATCGACGTGCTGCGCCGCGTGCGGACCACACGCCGCGAGATCCGCCACGAAGTCACCCAGATCCGCGATGCGACGACCGACGCGGATCCGGCCGATAGCGGCTGGCGCGGCATTCGCCAGAGCTGGGCACGGCCTGCGCTGATCGCGGCGCTGGGCGTCGCGTTCTTCACCCAGTGCGGCGGGCTGGAGATGATGATCTACTACGCGCCGACCTTCCTGTCGGGGGTAGGGTTCGGCAAGGAGTCGGCGCTGCTTGCCAGCCTCGGCGTCGCGATCGTCTATGCGATGATGACGCTGCTCGGCTGTCTGTTCGTCGACCGGATCGGGCGGCGGCGGCTGATGCTGGTGATGATCCCGGGATCGGTCGTCAGCCTGATCGGGCTTGGCATCATGTTCGCCAGCGGTGCGCATGGCGGGTGGCAGGGCTGGCTGACGATCGGCTTCCTGCTGGCGTTCATGCTCTTCAATTCGGGTGGCATCCAGGTGTGCGGCTGGCTGCTCGGCGCGGAGATGTTCCCGCTGGCGATGCGCGGCCCCGCGACCGCGCTGCACGCGGCGATGCTGTGGGGCAGCAACCTGATCGTCACGGGGACCGCGCTATCGCTGGTCCATGCGATCGGGCTGGGCTCAACGATGTGGGTCTATGCCGGGGTCAATCTGGCGTCGTTCGTGTTCGTGCTGCTCTTCGTGCCCGAGACGGCGGGCGCGAGCCTCGAGGATATCGAGAGCGCGCTGCGCAGCGGCCGGTTCCGCCCGACGCGCGGGCAAACCGCGATCGCCGCCGCCGCCTGACCTGAACCTCAGGCGGGGCTGACGATCGTCCCGTTGAAGACGAGCCGGACGGCGTCGCCCCCCGCACCGGTCATGCGTTCGACGAGCAGCGCCAGCGCGGCATGCGCCATCTCGTCGACCGGCTGCTCGATGACGATCGGTGCGGCATCGAGCAGGCGCAGCCAGGCGGCGTCGTCGAACCCCGCGAGCCGGACGGGCGATGCCTGCGGATCGGGTCGGCCGCGTAACACGACCGCCGCCTCGAGCATCAGGAACGTGTCGCCGACCAGCACCGCATCGCAGGCGGTGTTGGCGAGCGCGGCCCGCACGCAGGCCGCGCGCGCTGCGGGCTCGTGCGGGACGTCGATGATCCGCGCGGGGAGCGCGTGGCGGTCGAGCGCGGCGGCATAGCCGCGACGGCGGTCGACCGCGGTGCTGCCGCGTTCGCCGAACAGGCCGGTGATCCGCCGACAGCCCGATGCGTGCAGCGCGTCGACCAGCGCGCTCGCCGCGCCGGCATTGTCGAGCTTGACGCTGTCGACCTGCGGCGTTCCCTCGACGCGATCGACCAGCACGAGCGGCGTCGCGGTCTCCGGCACGCCGCCGGCCCGGGTCGGGGCGAGGATGATCCCCGATACGCGCTCGTCCTCGAGCAGCTGCAGGTAATGGCGTTCGCGCGCGGGATCCTCGCCGCTGTTGCACAGGATGACGCGCAGCCCCTCGCGCCAGGCATAGCCCTCGACCGCCTGGACGAAGGCGACGAAGAACGGGTTGC
Organism: Sphingomonas aerolata; assembly: GCF_003046295.1. Classification (GTDB taxonomy): domain Bacteria; phylum Pseudomonadota; class Alphaproteobacteria; order Sphingomonadales; family Sphingomonadaceae; genus Sphingomonas; species Sphingomonas aerolata. The sequence goes on along the minus strand of NZ_PZZN01000004.1, from coordinate 38,418 downwards.
CGATATCGGGCACGATCAGCCCGATCACGCTCGCGCGCATCGAACGCAGCCGCCGCGCCGCCAGATTGGGGCGATAATCGAGCGCGGCCAGCGCATCGTCGACCCGGCTGCGATAGGCGGGGCGGACGGGCTTGCCCGACAGGACGCGCGACACCGTCGCGATCGAGACGCCGGCGCGTGCAGCGATGTCCTTCAGTCCGATCGTCACGTGGCTCAGCCCTTTCCGCGCCGACCTCTAGGCGGCGGCGGGTGTTTGTCCACCGTGATGGCAGGGCGGCGCGTTTGACCGCGGCGGATGGCAAGTCCATGTTTCGAGGATGAACGACCCCCTGTTCCGCCGCCGCGACGCGCTTGCCGGCATCGCGGCCACGCTCGCCGCCGCACCCGTCTCCGCACAGACTGCCGGCCGCTCGTCGACATCCGCCGACGCGGCGACTCTTCTCGACCGCCTCGCGTGGCAGCTGCTGACGCTCGATCCCGGCAAGGCGACCGGGCTCGGGCTCGACACCGGGGCGCATGCGGCCTTGCGGGGGCAGCTCGACGACCGGTCGCCGGCGGGCATCGCCGCGCGGCGACGCGTCCTCACCGACGGGCTGGCGGCGCTCGGCCGGTTACCGCGCGACGGGATCGATCAGGCGACGCTGACCAGCATCTCGGTGACGCAGAGCGCATTCCAGACCGCGCTGGACGGGATGGCGCTGCCTTACGGCGTCGCGACGATCGGAGACTGGCGCAACACGCCCTATGCCGTCATCCAGAATGTCGGCGCCTGGCTCGACGTGCCGCAGCTGCTCGACGGCGATCAGCCGCTGCGCACTGCGGCGGACGCCGAGGCCTATCTCGCGCGGGTCACGGCGATGGCGAAACAGCTCGATGACGAGACGGGCAGGGTGCGCACCGCACGCGAGCAGGGGCTGGTCCCGCCCGGCTTCCTGCTCGACAAGACGCTGGCTGGAATGCGACGTACGCTGGCCGAGGCGGCGGCGGTCGATGGTCCGCTGATCGGGCCGCTCGCGCGCAAGACGCAGGCGATCCCCGGCGACTGGACCCGGCGTGCGACACAGATCGTGCGCGATGCCGTCGTCCCTGCGCTCGAGCGGCAGATCGCGGAGCTCACCGCGCAGCGCGCGGTCGCAACCGACGTCGCTGGGCTGGGATCGCGCCCCCATGGCGCGGCCTGGTATGGCTGGGGGCTGCGCGCAGGAACGACGACGCGGCGGAGCCCGGCGGAGATCCATGCGCTCGGGCGTGCGCAGCTCGTCGAGTTGCAGGCGCGGATGGACAGAATCCTCAAGGGCTTCGGGCTGACCAAAGGGACGGTGGCGGAGCGCGCGGCCGAACTGCAGCGTCGGCCCGACATCGCCTTCCCGAACGACGATGCCGGCAGGCAGCAGATCGTCGCCTATATGCAGGGCCGGATCGATGCGATCCGCCCGCGCCTGCCTCAGGCGTTCCGCACGCTGGTGACCGCCAGGCTCGAGATCCGGCGGATGCCGCTCGCGCAGGAGGCGGGGGCACCCGCCGCCTATGGCGGGCCGGGCGCGCTCGACGGATCGATCCCGGGCAAGATCTGGGTCAATCTGGGCGATCCCACGATCCACAACCGCGTCACGATCCCCGATCTGGTATTCCACGAGGGCATTCCCGGGCATGTCTGGCAGGGGGAATATGCGCAGCAACTGCCGCTGATCCGATCGGTGCTGGCGTTCAACGCCTATACCGAGGGCTGGGCGCTCTATGCCGAACAGCTTGCCGATGAGCTTGGCCTGTATGACGGCGATGCGGCGGGGCGGCTCGGCTATTTCATGGGGCTGTCGTGGCGTGCGGTACGGCTGGTGGTCGATACCGGGATCCATGCGATGGGCTGGACGCGCGAACAGGCGTTGCGCGAGTTCGTCGCCGCGACCGGACTGCCGATGAGCAACGCGGTGAGCGAGGTCGAGCGCTATTGCGCCTGGCCGGGTCAGGCCTGTGGCTACAAGATCGGACAAACCGAGATCGTCGCGCAGCGCACGCGCGCCAAGGCCGAATTGGGTACGCGGTTCGACGTGCGGGACTTCAATCAGGCGGTCCTCGCGGGCGGCAACGTCCCGCTCGACGTGCTGACCGGCAACGTCACGCGGTACATCACCGCGAGCAGGGGCTATTTGCGCCCCACGCTCACGGGCCGATATCGATGTCGCGGGCTTCGGCACGCCGCGCCGCCGATCGCTCGAACCCGAGCTGTTCGGCGACCGGATCGTTCCAGCCATAGGGATCGGTACGGAAGGCGACCTTGCCGGCGTCGCCGACATAGACATTCTCGTACAGCAGCCGCACCGGGATGCGGCGCGGCAGCGGGACGAACTGCATCTCGCCCGACGCCTGCGCGGTCTGCCATGCCTCGGTAACGCCCTGGTCATCGGCGAGCATCTGCGCGAAGCCGATCGCATCCTCGACGCGGACGCAGCCATGGCTCAGATGCCGCTGGCTGCGGTCGAACAGCCCGGGGGCGGACGTGTCGTGCAGATAGATCGCCTGATCGTTCGCCATGTCGAACTTGACGAGGCCGAGCGCATTGCTCGGGCCGGGCTGCTGGACGATCCAGCCGTCGCGCAGGACCATGTTGTGCTCCTGCAGATAGGCGTCGTCGACATTGGCCATCTCGCCGTTCTGGATCGACTTGGGCACGGTCCAGGTCGGGTTGGCGACGAGGCGGTAGATCGGCGACGACAAGGCCGGCGTCTCGCGACCGGGTTCGCCGACAATCACCTTGCGCTGATCGACCAGCACGCCGTCGCGGTAATAGCGCAGTTGCGAGGCGGCGGTGTTGACGTCGATCCGCGTGGCCGGGGGCGTCCGTTCGAGCCAGCGCCGCCGCTCCAGCGCCACCGCGAGCGCGCGCGCGCGATCACCGGGTCCGAGATTGAGGACCTTCAGAGTCTCGGGCCCGACGATCCCGTCCGCGGCGATGCCGTAATCGGTCTGCAGCCCCTTCATCGCGTCGGCGATCGCCTGCGTATAGACCGGGGCGCTGGACGGGGTGGCCGGCTGGAGGCCGGCGATGGTCGATGCGGATTGCGCCAGCGTCGGCGCGGCGACGGGGCCGGGGGTGAGGAGATAGCCACTCTCGACCAGCTGTTCGACGATCGTCGCGACGCGCGGATCGCGGGTGCCGACGCGGATCAGCGCGGCCGCGCCCGTCTGGGCGGGCGCCTCGAGCGGTGCCGGGCCGGATGGCGCGTTGAGCGCCTTCTCGCTGAAGACGCGATAGGCATCGGACAGCAGGCGATAGTCGGCATCCTGCGGCGCGAGGCTTTCGAGCCAGTCTTCGACCTTGTGTCGCGCGATCGCGGCGACCAGCCCGGTGGCGAGATCGACGCTGGGTCGCGGCAGGGTATAGACCTGATGCAGCGTCGCCGGATCGACGCGGCCCCTTGCCAGTGCACCGGCATAGGCGAGCGCGACGCGCGTGCGGGCGACGTCGATATCCGCCGGGGCCGCGTCGGCGGGCAGGTCGGGCAGGAAGGCGACGTGATCGAGCCCGTGACGGCTGCGGTCGCCGAGTGCAGTGTTGAGCGCAGCGACATCGGCATCCGACCAGACCGCACGCCACTTCGCCTTGGTATAGACCGCGCGGACGGTCTCGTCCGTCACCGCCTGCCGGCTGATGACGACGCCGCCGATCGCAGCGGGTGCAGCGCTCGGCTTGGCAGGGGGCGCGGCGCGTCTTGGCGCAGTCTGGGCGGGCTGGGCACCGGCGGCGCCGTTCGTCAGGAGGAGTGCAAGCGGCATCGCGCCGGACGCGAGCCGGGCTCGCAGGGTCGTCACTGTCATCCCTGTTCAACGTACCAGTCGCCGCATCGGCTCAGATCGACGGCGAAATTCCCGCGAACCAAGCTGCATAGGGGGTGTTGGCGGCCATGTGGCGGTTATAGTCGGGCGACCCGTCATGCCACCAGACCGGGCCGCGTTCGCCGAGCCCATGCTTGGCCGCATCGACGTCGGCACGTGCAGCGGCGACCGCGTCGGCATCGTCCCGACGTCCGGCTACGCCGACCGCGCGTCGCGCCGCCATCAGTGCCCGCACCAACTCGGCACGATCGGCTTCGGGCAGCGACGGATCCGCGCACCGCCACAATCGGCCGCGGACGACGAAATAGCGGCCGTCGGGGGTCGTCGGATAGGCCTTGGGGGGCGTGCTGCCGGCCATGCCGCGCTCAGAGCATCTCGAGCGGTTGTGGCGACCGCGGGCGGGGAAACGCGCCGTGGAGCGCGGCAAAATCGTCGGCCGACAGCACGAGATCGGCCGCCGCCCGGTTTTCGCGGACATGCGCCACGCTCGCGGCCTTCGGGATCGCGATCGTCGCGGGGCGCTGCAGCACCCAGGCGAGCGCGACCTGCGCGGGCGTCGCACCGATGTCGCGCGCGATCCGGGTCAGCGCCGGATCGGCGAGGAGCCGGCCCTGTTCGACCGGACTATAGGCCATGACGGGAATGTCGTGACGGTCGAGCCAGGGGAGGAGGTCATGCTCGGGACCACGCCGCGTCAGGTTGTACAGGATCTGGTCGGTCGCGCAGTCCTGTCCGCCCGCTGCAGCGAGCTCGGCCATGTCCTGCGTATCGAGATTGCTGACACCCCAGTGGCGGATCTTGCCCGCGGTCTTGAGCCGTTCCATCGCCTCGACCGTCTCGGCCAGTGGTACCGACCCGCGCCAGTGCAGCAGATACAGATCGAGCCGGTCGGTCCTCAGCCGCGCAAGGCTCGCCTCGCAGGCGGCGGTGAGGCGATCGCGCGAGGCGTTCTGGGGATAGGCCTTGCTTACGAGGAAGAGCGTGTCGCGGACATCGTGGAGCGCATCGCCGATCAGCGTTTCCGCGGCGCCGTCGCCGTACATCTCCGCCGTGTCGATCAGCGTCATCCCGCACTCGACGCCTGCGCGCAACGCTGCGGTCTCGGCCTTGCGACGATCGGCGCGCTCGCCCATCATCCAGCTTCCCTGGCCCAGAGCTGGCACCGTCTCGCCGCCCGGGAGAATCACCGATTTCATCGTCTGCCCCAATCGCTCTGGTCGTCAGGGGTCAACGCCGGTCGGACGCGCGGGATGCGTGCCGCGAGGGTTGTATTGCAAATAGTGTATCGGGGGATCTTGCCGCGGTCTGGCGCGGGGAGTCTCGCCAGAAGCGAGATTTCGCGGCTTGAAAATGGCTCCCTGAGTAGGATTCGAACCTACGGCCACTCGATTAACAGTCGAGAGCTCTACCGCTGAGCTATCAGGGAACGTTGCCGGAGGCGGCTCTATAAACGGCCAGTTGGACGATGCAACCCGGTTTTTGTCGATTTCTGCAACAAATTGCGCCGGGGCCAGGGCTATGCTGCGAACTGTTCCATCGTGATGCGGTCGTCGAGCGCATGCTCGGGATCGAACAGCAGGGTGAGTTCACGCGCACGGTCCATGCAGATGTCGACCTGTGCCACGTCGCGGATCTCGCGCTGGTCGGCGACCGCGGAGACGGGGCGCTTGCCGGGGTCGAGCACGCGAATGCCGATCCGGGCCTTGTCGGGCAGGATCGCACCGCGCCAGCGCCGGGGACGGAACGGGCTGATCGGCGTCAGCGCGACCATGCCCGAACCGAGCGGCAGGATCGGGCCCTGCGCGGAGAGGTTGTAGGCGGTCGAGCCCGCGGGCGTCGCGACCAGGATGCCGTCACAGGCCAGTTCGGCGAGCACGACGCGGTCGTTGACCGTCACCTCGAGCTTGGCGGTCTGGCGCGTCTCGCGCAGCAGCGAGACCTCGTTGATCGCGGGGAGGGTGAGGGTGCGTCCGTCGATTCCGGTCGCGGTCATGCTGAGCGGCGTGACCTTGAACGGCTTGGCGCGCGAAAGCCGGTCTTCGAGGCCGTGATGCCGCCACTCGTTCATCAGGAAGCCGACGGTGCCCAAGTTCATTCCGAAGACCGGGACCGCAGGCTTGCGCCGTTCGAGCATTGCATGGAGCGTCTGCAGCATGAACCCGTCACCGCCGAGCGCGATGACGACATCCGCCTCCTCGGGCTCGACCCAGTCGCCCAGATCGGCGAGCTGGGCGGCGGCGGCCTGTGCCGGCGGGGTGGCGGAGGCTACCAGCGCCCGGCGGACATAGTCGGTCACCCGCCGGTGACGCTCATGTGACGCGCGACCGCGGGGCCTTCGCCCTCGCCGATGCGAAAGTCGTGCCGCTTTGGCTTGGCGTAGAGGCCCGCGTCGATCGCCTCGTCGAGCCCGGCGATGCCGCCGTCGCGCAGCGCACCCTTGAGGTCGACCTGATCGTCATGCCCGAGGCACAGGTACAGCTTGCCCTCGGTCGTGAGACGAACGCGGTTGCAGCCTTCGCAGAAATTGGCAGTCAGCGGCGAGATGAGCCCGAGCCGCGTACCGGTACCGTCGACATTCCAGTAGCGCGCCGGTCCGCCGGTCTTGTACGAATCGCGCTCGAGCCGGAACCGGGTCTCGAGATCGCGGAACACGCCGGTCAGCGGGAGGAACCGGTCGGTGCGATCCTCGTCGATCGCGCCGAGCGGCATCGTCTCGATCAGGGACAGGTCGAACCCCTCGTCACGGCACCAGGCGAGCATCGGCGCGATCTCGTCCTCGTTGAACCCCTTGAGCGCGACCATGTTGATCTTGATCGCGAGCCCCGCATCGCGCGCCGCCATGATGCCGCCGATCACCTGCGCGACGTCGCCGTGCCGGGTGATGTAGCGAAACCGTTCGGGATCGCGGCTGTCCATGCTGACATTGACGCGGCGGATGCCCGCATCGACCATCGCCGGCGCATGCTCCGCCAGCCGCGTGCCATTGGTGGTCATCGTCAGCTCCTCGAGCCCGCGGCCGAGATTGCCACCCAGTCGCTTGACGAGATCACCGACGTCGCGGCGGACGAGCGGCTCGCCGCCCGAGAGACGGATCTTGGTCACGCCGCGCGCGATGAACCGCTCGGCGATGATCGCGATCTCGTCGAGGCTCAGCAGCTTTGCGCGCGGGAGGAAGGTCATCGCCTCGGACATGCAGTAGCGGCACCGCAGATCGCAGCGGTCGGTGACCGAAATCCGCAGATATTTGATCGTCCGCTGATGCCGGTCGACCAGCGGACGATCGACGGTTGCGGAGTGGCTCGAAGGGGAGTGAGACGCCATAGCAACAGAGCTAGGTGGTGCAGTGTCGAGCGGCAAGTGCGTTCCAGGATTGGCGACGGGCGATGGGGTGGCTAGGTTGTCGGCGATGACACCGGCCACACTGGATACAAAGGACATGCTGAACAGAACGATGCTGTTCGCATGCTCGTTCCGTCACTTCGCGGAGATCGCTGATATTGCGGTGGCTTGCGGCTGGGATGCGGTGGTGACCGCGACCGCCAGCGGTATCGACCCGGCCTATGCCGAAAGCGGCGCGCCGGTCGTGCTGATCGATGCGCGCGGGGCGATCGCGCAGGGACTGGCGGCGGCGCAGACGATCGCCCCCCGGGTGGCCGAGGATGGCGCGGCGCTGCTGTTCGTCCTTTCGCGCCGCGACTGTACGGCGCTCGACCGCGTGTTCGAGCTGGGGGCTACGCATTTCCTGATCGATCCGGCGAGCGACGGCGAACTGATCCAGTCGCTGCGCTTCGCGGCGCGCCATGTGACGCGCGCGCCAGGCAGGCCGGGCATCGTCGACCGCCGCGACGCGATGGCCGGCGCTCGCTTCGGCCGCGATCCGAACCTGGCGCAACAGTGGATCGCGGCGCGGATCGGCGACGGACAACCGGTCTCCGTCGTGCTCGTCTCGCTTTCGCGGCTCGACATCGTCAACGCCGCGCATGGTCGGCCCGCGGTCGATTCGCTGATCGAGGTCGCGGTCGAGCGGGCGGAGGCGGTCGCGGCCGAGGCGATGGCGGGCGCCGCGCGCGTCGCGCGTCTCGGCGGTGCGGATCTCGCGCTCGTGGTCGGGGCCGGGGCCGCGGACATCGCCGCGCTGATCGCGGCGCTCGACGAGGCGCTGGCGCGGCCGTTCGCGGTCGCCAACGCGCTGGCGGTGCTCGGCTGCCGGTTCGGTGTCGCGAGCCACCAGCCGGGGGATCCGAGCGATCCGGCGGACGGTGCCGCGACGCTGATGCGGCGCGCGTTCGGGGCGCTCGCCAAGGCCAAGACCAGTGACGGCGCGATGCTGCAGATCGCATCGGCGGCGCACGACATGTCGCTCGATGCGCTGGCGATCGACTTGCATCACGCGATCGAGCTCGACGAGATCGACATCCGCTTCCAGCCGCAGGTCGAGATTGCGAGCGGGCGGATCACGGGCGTCGAGGCGCTCGCGCGCTGGGATCACCGTAAGCTCGGCCCGCTGGGGGCGGATGCGCTGTTCGCGGCCGCGGACCGCGCCGATCTTGGGATCGCGCTGTCCGACCATATCCAGCGGCTGGTCCTGGCACGCGCGCTGGCATGGCCAGAGGCGCTGGCGACGCTGCGCGTGTCGCTCAACCTCACCGCGGCGGATATCGCGCGGCCCGGCTTCGCCACGCTGTTCCTCGCGCGGGTCGACGATAGCGGCTTTCCGCGCGGGCGCCTGACCGTGGAGATCACCGAGACCGGGCTGATCGCGGATCTCGCCAGCGCGTCGACGCTGCTCACCGAATTGCGCGGGGCGGGGTGCCGCGTCGCGATCGACGATTTCGGCACGGGTTATTCGAGCCTCGCCTATCTCAAGGACCTGCCGCTCGACTATGTGAAGATCGACAAGGCGCTGGTCCACGACATCGGCGGCAGCCCGCGCGACCGGGTCGTCGTCGCCGGCGCGATCACGATGGCGCGGTCGCTCGGCCTGTCGGTGATCGCCGAGGGGGTCGAGACACGCGAGCAGCTGGAGCTGCTCGCGGCGTGCGGGGCCAGCCTGTATCAGGGCTTCCTGCTGTCCGAGCCGGTCGGCGACGCGGCCTTGCTCGAACTGGTGACCCGGACATGAGCCGGGCAGGATCCGCGATGATCGTCGCGGTCGCCGCAGCGACGGCCGTCACGCCCGTACTCGCCGCGCCCGACCGGGCACCCGCATCGGTGGCGATTCGGGAGGCGATGGCGGCGAGCGCGGCGGGGTGGAATGCGGGCGACCTTGCCCGGTTCGTCGCGGTCTATGCCGACGATGCGGTGTTCGTGACGCCCAAGGGTCTGGTGCGCGGAAAGGCCGCAATAACAGCGCGCTATGCACCAAGCTTCACGGGTGGTGGCAACACCAGGGGGCAGCTGAGCTTCGTCCCGGCCGAGCTGCGCGGGATCGATCCGACCCATGCCCTGCTGGTCGCGCGCTGGACGCTGACCGGCGCGACCTCGACCGAGACGGGGATGACGACCTTGCTGTTCGAGCGGCGCGGCGACGCATGGAAGATCGTCGCCGATCACAGCAGCTGAGCGCGGCGGCGCTCAGCCCGCCGCCTTCGCCAGCCCCTTCGACAATTGCAGCGCACCGTGCAGCCGTGCCTTGGGATCGCCCCAGGCGCGCTGGAGCACCAGCTTGCTGTCGGGCCGCAGCCGCGCGACGCCGTTGAGCCGTTCGACATAGGCGAGCAGCTTGTCGATATTGGGCGGCGTATCGTTGTGGAACGAGACCAGCACGCCGCGCGGGCCGACGTCGATCTTCGACACGCAGGCGCGCTTCGCGTTCAGCTTGATCTCGATGACCCTGATCAGATTCTCGGTCGCGTCGGGCAGCGGGCCGAAGCGGTCGATCATCTCGGCGGCGAACGCCTCGATCTCCTGACCTTCCTCGAGCTCGTTCAGGCGGCGATACAGCCCCATCCGGAGGTCGAGATCAGGGACATACTCCTCGGGGATGAGGATCGGCGCGTCGACCGTGATCTGCGGCGAGAAGTCCTTCGGGCGTGCGGAGGCGAGACCACCCGACTTGGCGTCCATGATCGCCTCCTCGAGCATCGCCTGGTAGAGTTCGAAGCCGACCTCCTTGATATGCCCGGTCTGCTCGTCGCCGAGCATGTTGCCGGCCCCGCGGATGTCGAGATCGTGGCTCGCCAGCTGGAACCCGGCGCCGAGCGAATCGAGATCGGACAGCACCTTCAGCCGCTTCTCGGCGGTCACCGTCATCTGCCGCTCGGGCGGGGTGACCAGATAGGCATAGGCGCGCGTCTTCGAGCGGCCGACGCGCCCGCGGAGCTGGTAGAGCTGGGCGAGGCCGAAGCGGTCGGCGCGGTGGACGATCATCGTGTTGGCGGACGCGATGTCGATCCCGCTCTCGATGATCGTGGTCGAGACGAGCACCTCGAACTTCTTGTCGTAGAAGGCGGACATGCGCTCCTCGACCTCGGTCGGCGACATCTGTCCGTGCGCGACGACGAAGCGGATCTCGGGCACCTGTTCGCGCAGGAACTCCTCGATCTCGGGCAGGTCGGCGACGCGCGGGGTGACGACGAAGCTCTGGCCGCCGCGATAATGCTCGCGCAGCAGCGCCTCGCGCAGCACGACCGGATCAAACGGCATGATGTAGGTGCGCACCGCGAGGCGATCGACCGGCGGGGTCTGGATCACCGACAGCTCGCGGATGCCCGACATCGCCATCTGCAGCGTGCGCGGGATCGGCGTCGCGGTCAGCGTCAGCATGTGGACGTCGGCCCGGAGCGCCTTCAGCCGCTCCTTGTGCGTGACGCCGAACCGCTGCTCCTCGTCGACGACGACGAGGCCGAGCCGCTTGAAGTCGATGTTCTTGGCCAGCAGCGCGTGCGTGCCGATGACGACGTCGATCGTTCCGTTCGCCAGTCCCTCCTTGGTCGCCTTCGCTTCGCTCGCGGTGACGAGCCGCGAGAGGCGGCCCATGTTCATCGGGAAGCCTTCGAACCGGCTGACGAAATTGTTGTAGTGCTGGCGCGCGAGCAGCGTCGTCGGGCAGACGATCGCAACCTGCTTGCCGCCCATCGCCGCGACGAACGCGGCGCGCAGCGCGACCTCGGTCTTGCCGAAGCCGACATCGCCGACGACCAGCCGGTCCATCGGCTTGCCCGCGGACAGATCGGCGAGAACCTCCTCGATCGCGCGGTCCTGATCCTCGGTTTCCTCATAGGGGAAGCGATCGACGAAGCTGGGATAGCCGCTGGCGTCGGGTTCGAGCACGTCGCCGGGATGGAGCGCGCGTTCGGCGGCGGTCGCGATGAGTTCGCCCGCAATCTCGCGGATCCGCTCCTTCATCTTCGACTTGCGACGCTGCCAGCCTTCGCCGCCGAGCTTGTCGAGCGATGCGCCTTCCTCCGACGATCCGTAGCGCGAGAGGACGTCGATATTCTCGACCGGCACGTAGAGCTTGTCGCCGCCGGCATAGCTGAGCGCGACGCAGTCGTGCGGGCTCTGGCCGACGGGGATCGAAGTCAGCCCCTCATAGCGACCGATGCCGTGTTCGGTATGGACGACCAGATCGCCGGGCGTCAGCGTCGCGAGTTCTGCGAGGAACGCGTCGGCGGATTTCTTGCGCTTCTTGCGGTGGACGAGGCGGTCGCCGAGCATGTCCTGCTCGGTGAGGACGGCGACGCCGGGCGCGGTGAACCCGTGGTCGAGCGGGAGGACGACAAGCGCGACGCCGAAGCTCTTGGCGGTATCCGAGACGCCGAGCGCCTCCTGCCAGGTTTCGGCCTGCTTGCCGCCCTTCATCCCGTGATCGGCAAGCAGGCTCCCCAGACGTTCGCGCGCGCCGATGGAATAGCTGGCGAGGATCGGCTTGCGACCCTGTTTGCGCAGTTTCTCGACGTGATCGGCGACGGCTTCGTAGATGTTCGCCTGCGCGGCGCGCTCGGGGCCGAAATCGCGCGGGCCGTCGACGTCGAAGTCGAGCACGGTGGCGCTGGTCGGCTCGTGAAATGGTGTGACGACATGCGCGGTGGCGGCGTCGAGCGCGACGGACCAGTGTGGCGCGTCGAGATAGAGCGCGGTCGCACCCAGCGGGCGATAGCTGCCGGGCTGAGCGGCTTCGGCGCGCCGGCGGTTCGCGTAATAATCGGTGATCGATTCGAACCGGCTCTCCGCCGCGGCGCCGACCCCGCTGTCGCGGACAACAACGTCGTCACCACCGAGATGGTCGAACAAGGTCGCCATCTTGTCCTCGAACAGCGGCAGCCAATGCTCCATGCCGGCGATGCGGCGGCCGTCGGAGATCGCCTGATACATCGGATCGCCCGTCGCGGTCGCGCCGAACGCGTCGCGGTAGCGCGTGCGGAAGCGCTTGATCGACTCCTCGTCGAGCAGGGCTTCGGAGGCGGGGAGGAGGACGAAGCCGTCGATCCGGCCGGTAGTGCGCTGATCGGCGGCGTCGAAGGTACGGACGCTCTCGATCTCGTCGCCGAAGAAATCGAGACGCAGCGCATGGTCCTCGCCCGACGGGTAGAGATCGACGATCCCGCCGCGCACCGCATATTCGCCCTGGTCGTGGACGGTGTCGGTGCGGACATAGCCGTTCGCCTGGAGCAGCGTGGCGAGCGTGTCGCGGCCGATCCGTTCGCCGGGCGCGAGGCGGGCGACGAGCTGGCGGACACGGAACGGGGTCAGGACTCGCTGGGTCGCCGCGTTGACCGTGGTGAGCAGGAGCTGCGGGCCCTTGGGCTTCGCCTGCAGGCGGTGCAGCGCGGCGACGCGCTCGGCCATGATCCGCAGCGTCGGCGAGGCGCGGTCATAGGGAAGGCAATCCCAGGCGGGGAAGCTCAGCACCTCGAGATCGGGCGCAAAATAGGCCGCGGTCGAGGCGATCGCGCGCATCGCCGCATCATCGGGCGCGATGAACACCGCGCGCGTCTTCGCGGCGCGGGCGAGGTCGGCGAGCAGCGACGGCTGGAACCCCGATGGCACGCCCGACAGCGTCAGCGGGGTGGTCGCGGAGAGGATCGTGTTCAGATCTGGCATATTCGCTTCTCGTTCCCCGGCGAAGGCCGGGGCCCAGTTGGGAAGGCAATCGTAAATCAGGTTTCGACGTCAATCATCGACGTCCCCCAACTGGGCCCCGGCCTTCGCCGGGGAACAGTGTCTCGGCGTTACTTCACGACCGTGACGTAATCGATGTCGCGCATCGCCTGCATCATCGGGCCGTCCCATTCGGGCGGGCAGGGGATCGAACCGATCGCCCAGCCCATGATGTCGACGTCCTGCTGTTCGAGCAGCGCCTCGAACCAGTCGAGCTGCTCGGGCGTCCAGCTGCGGCCATAGGTTTCGAAGAAGCCGCCGATCATCATGTCGGCTTCGCGCGTGCCCCGGTGCGAGCTGCGGAAGCCGAGGCGCTTGAGGCGGGTTTCGTGGTCCATCATATCTCCAACGCCGATTGACCGGCGACCCGCTGGCGGCGGGCGTCGGCTGGGCTATAGGGGGCAGATAGTCATGCGACCCGAAATCCTCAATCCGCTGTTCGCCGAAACCCTCGTCCTGAAAGGGGTGGGGCCTGCGCTCGCCAAGCCGCTCGACCGGCTGGGGCTCGCGCGCGTCGTCGACGTCGCCTTCCATCTGCCGACCGGCTATGTCGATCGTGTGCCCCGCACCGAGCTGATGTCGAGCGATGCCGGGCGGATCATCGTCATCACGCTGACCGCACGCGAGTATCGCGTCAGCGCGGGGCGTGGCCCGACGCGCGTGCAGGCGACCGACGAGCATGGCAACTATGTCAGCCTCGTCTTCTTCGGCGGCAGTTCGGGCTGGGCGAAGAAGCTGCTGCCGATCGGCGAGGCCAGGCGCGTGTCGGGGCGGCTCGACGAATATGGCCAGGAACTGCAGATCGTTCACCCGGACATCGTCGAGCAGGACGAGGAGTTGCGCGAGCGCGAGCCGATCTATCCGCTGTCGGAGGGGCTGACATCGCGGCGGCTGGCGGCGCTGACGACGCAGGCGGTCGCGCGCGCGCCCGATCTGGCCGAGTGGATCGAGCCCGGGCTGAAGGCGAAGCGCGAGTGGCCGGGCTGGCACGATTCGCTCGCGCGGATCCACGCCGATCCCTCGGATGCCAAGGCGCGCGAGCGGCTGGCCTATGACGAGGTGTTCGCCAACCAGCTCGCGATGACGCTCGTCCGGGCTGATACCCGGAAACGACGCGGGCGGGCGCTGCACGGCGACGGGCGGCTGCGGGGTATGCTCAAGCTGCCCTATACGCTGACCGGCGCGCAATCGCGGACGGTGGGGGAGATCGAGGGCGACCTCGCCCAGACCGCGCCGATGCTGCGGCTACTGCAGGGCGATGTCGGTTCGGGCAAGACGCTGGTTGCGGCGATGGCGATGCTGATCGCGGTCGAGGCGGGGGCGCAGGCGGCGATGCTCGCACCAACCGAGATTCTCGCGCGCCAGCATTACGAGACGCTCAGGAAGACGCTCGCCGGGCTGCCGATTGAGGTCGGCGTGCTGACCGGGCGTGACAAGGGGCGCGTGCGCGAGGCGACGCTGATGGCGCTGGCGAGCGGCGAGATCGACATCCTGATCGGCACGCACGCGATCTTCCAAGACGCGGTCGCCTACAAGGACCTCGCGCTGGTAGTGGTCGACGAGCAGCACCGGTTCGGCGTCGCGCAGCGGATGACGCTGCAGGCCAAGGGCACCGCGCCGCCGCATCTGCTGGCGATGACCGCGACGCCGATCCCCCGCACGCTGACGCTCGCGCAATATGGCGAGATGGACGTCAGCCGGCTCGACGAGATGCCGCCGGGCCGCCAGCCGATCGAGACGCGGGTGATTTCGGAGGATCGGCTCGACGACGTGGTCAACGCGCTCGGCCGGCATCTGGCGGACGGGGGGCAGGCCTATTGGGTGTGCCCGCTGGTCGAGGAGAGCGAGAAGAGCGACCTCGCGGCGGCCGAGATGCGTGCGGAGACGCTGCGTGCGCGGTTCGGCGACAAGGTGGCGCTGGTCCATGGCCGGATGAAGCCTGCCGAGAAGGACGCGGTGATGGCCGAGTTCTCCGCCGCGCGCACCGCGGTGCTCGTCGCGACGACGGTGATCGAGGTCGGCGTCGACGTGCCCAATGCGACGCTGATCGTGATCGAGCATGCCGACCGGTTTGGTCTCGCGCAGCTTCACCAGCTGCGCGGGCGCGTCGGGCGGGGGACCGGCCGGTCGATCTGCCTGCTGATGCGCGGATCGTCGCTCAGCGAGACGTCGCGGGCGCGGCTGGCGCTGATGCGCGAGACCAATGACGGCTTCCGGATCGCCGAGGAGGATCTGCGGTTGCGCGGCGCGGGCGAACTGCTGGGCACGAAGCAGTCGGGCGAGATGGCGTTCCGGCTCGCGACGCCCGACATGATGGCCGACCTGCTGCAATGCGCGCATGACGATGCGCGGTTGCTGATCGATCGCGACGGCGGGCTGGAGGGACCGCGGGGGCAGGCGGCACGCACCGCGCTGTACCTGTTCGACCGCGATGCCGGGGTGGCGTTGCTGCGATCGGGCTGACGGGCGGCCCGGTCAGCTGGTGCGGAGCATCGCCGCGAGCATGCCGTAATAGGCCTTGGGCGGGATCGTCCGGTCGAACGCGCAGCCGATCCGTCCGCCGAGCGACCAGCGGACGTGGGCGAGGATGTCACCGACGATCGGCATGCGGACGTGGAGCCGCTCGCCGGCGTCCAAAACGCCGTCGCAGCGCGCCATGAGGCCGCTTGGCGAGACGTTGACCAACGTAAGCCTCAATTCGGTGCCTGCGCTGTCCGCCGCACGCGTGCGGTGCATCACTTCGTCGCGCGGCTCAGACCGCGTCTCGTGCCTAGACGTCGCTTGGTTCGGCATTGGTCAGTCCCCGCTGTGCCCCGGTCGAGGGCTAGGCCGACATCATGAAGCCCGTGCCACCAACCATCCCTAACGCAGTGTTCATGACCGTGCCGGTCCGGCGGGTCAGCCGGGCAGCAGCATTCCGTGACGCTTCTTGCCGAGGCTGAGGCGGACCGGCGCGGCGACGGGGATCGTGGCGGCGGGGTCGCGCAGCGGTTCGCCGTCGACGCGTACCGCGCCTTCGCCGATCTTGCGTCGCGCCTCGCCATTCGATGCGACGAAGCCGAGCCCGACCAGCGCCTCGACGACGCCGATGCCGGTCCCGGTGCAGGTCAGGCTCGGCAGGGCGTCGCCCGACGCGCCTTCCGCGAAGGTCTTGCGCGCGGTCTCGGCCGCCTGCTCGGCGGCGTCGCGGCCGCGGCACATCGCGGTTGCCTCGTTGGCGAGCACGACCTTGGCGGCGTTGATCTCCGCGCCTTCGAGCGCCTCGAGACGCGCGATCTCGTCGAGCGGCAGGTCGGTGAACAGCCGCAGGAACCGGCCGACGTCGCGGTCGTCGGTGTTGCGCCAGAACTGCCAGTAATCGAAATGCGGCAGCTGATCCTCGTGCAGCCAGACCGCGCCCGACATCGTCTTGCCCATCTTGCCGCCGTCCGCGGTCGTGATCAGCGGGGTGGTGACGCCGTACACCTCGGTGCCGTCCATCCGGCGCGACAGCTCGATGCCGTTGACGATGTTGCCCCATTGATCGGAGCCGCCCATCTGCAGCCGGCATCCGGCGCGGCGCGACAGTTCGAGAAAGTCGTAGGCCTGGAGGATCATGTAGTTGAATTCGAGGAAGCTCAGCGACTGCTCGCGGTCGAGGCGGAGCTTCACCGAATCGAACGCGAGCATCCGGTTGACCGAGAAATGCTGGCCGACGTCGCGCAGGAACGGGATATATTCGAGCGCGTCGAGCCACTCGGCGTTGTCGAGCATGACCGCATCGGTCGGGCCGTCGCCGAACGTCAGGAAGCGTTCGAAGATACGGCGGATCGAGGCGACATTGGCCTTGATGCCGTCCTCGCCGAGCAGCTTGCGCGCCTCGTCCTTGAAGCTCGGATCGCCGATCTTGCCGGTGCCGCCGCCCATCAGGACGATCGGCTTGTGTCCGGTCTGCTGAAGCCGACGGAGCAGCATGATCTGGACGAGGCTGCCGACGTGGAGCGACGGCGCGGTCGGGTCGAAGCCGATATAGCCGGGTACGACCTGCTTGCCCGCGAGCGCGTCGAGCGCGGCGGCGTCGGTCATCTGGTGGACATAACCGCGCGCGGTCAGCGTGGTGAGCAGGTCGGACTGGTAGGTCATGGAGGAGCCACTAGCAGCGGTTGTGCGGTCCGTCATCCCGGCCGCCAATCGTCATGCGAGCTTTCGTTCGCTGAACGGGGGGGATCAGCTGCGGGGGAGTTGCGACGACGGGTCGACCGGGGTGCGGCCCTTGCGGAGTTCGAAATGGAGTTCGGGGCGATCGGCGAATCCGGTGTCGCCTGAGAGCGCGATCGTCTGGCCGCGCTTCACGCTCTGGCCGCGCTGGACCAGCAGTTTCGAGGCATGGCCATAGACGCTGGTCCAGCCGCCGCCATGCTTGACGATCACCAGCCCGCCAAGTGCGGCAATGCCGTCGCCGACATAGGCGACGACGCCGTCGGCGGTGGCGCGGATCGGGGTCGATACCGGAACCGCGATCTTTATGCCGTCATTGCGTTCGCCGCTGGCGCCGTGGCCGAACCGCTTCACTACGCGGCCGTCGACCGGCCAGAGGAAGCCGCCGCCCGCGAGCCGTACCGGCGCCGTGACAACCGCGCTCGGCGGCAGGATGCGCCGCGGGGTCGGGGTCGGGCGGACCGGCGCCTGGTTGGTCGCAAGTGCAGGCTCGCCACCGGTCAGGATGTCGTCGACGTCGAGCGTGAACGCGGCGGCCCGATCGGCAAGACTCGTGCCGCCTTCGGTATCGGGGATGACGATGCGCTGGCCCGCGCGCAGCACATAGGGTTCGAGCAACGCGTTGACGGCAACGATGCGCGACCAGGCGACCCCGTAGGCACGCGCGATCGCGATCCCGGTCTCGCCGCGCCGGACGAGGTGATAGCGGCCTGCCGGGATGGTCAGTCGCTGTCCCGTCTGGATCGTGAAGGGCGGTGCGATCGCGTTGGCGCGCGCGATCGCCTCGCTGCTCGCCCCCGAGCGTTCGGCAATGGCGAGCAGCGTATCGCCCGGGCGGACCGTGTAGAGTGATTGCTCGACGCGCTGCGCATCCGCTGCGACCGGGCGCTCCTCCCAGGCGGGGCGCGGCGCCGGCAGCGTCGAGACGGGCACGGGGGTGCGATCGGCGCGCCGGACGGGTGAGGGGGCAGGGCTGGCGTCCTGCCGCTCCACGCGGCGCGGATAGGTGCGCCGACGCGGCGGAGCGTCATAGGGGTCGGATCGGGCGGCGTCGCTGCGATCGCGGGCGTCGTTCGCGGAGCGGTCCTGCGGGTCGGCGGGTGGGAGGCGCTGGATCCGTTCGAGCGACTGCGGCGGCGGCCCGCGGTCGGACCGGACCGGCGTGTCGACGCTCGGGATGCACCCGGCGAGAGCCAGCGCCGCGCCCAGGATCGCGGCGGCGCGCGTCACGCGTAGGCGCGTCCCAGCATGTCCAGCGACTCGGCATGCGTCAGATCGAGATGCAGCGGCGTGACCGAGATATAGCCGTCCGCAATGGCCTCCAGATCGGTCGCGTGAAGCGGCGTCTCGACCGCGCCGCTGAGCGCGAACCAGTGATACTCATAGCCGCGCGGGTCGGTGTTGGTGACGATCTGCAACCGGCCATAGTCGCGCAGGCCCTGGCCGACGACGCGAATGCCGCGCACCGCATCGGCCGCACCGACGGGGAAGTTGACGTTGACGAGCGTCCGGGGGGCGAGCGGCGCATCGAGCAGCGGGCGCAGGACACGTTCGCCCCAGGCGGCCGCGACCTCGAACGGGACCGAATCGCCCATGCCTTCCCGGCTGTAGACCTGGCTCAGCGCGATCGACCGGACCCCGGCCAGCGCACCCTCCATCGCAGCGGAGACGGTGCCCGAATAGGTCACGTCCTCGGCGAGGTTGGCGCCACGATTGACCCCCGACAGGATCAGGTCGGGGGGGCTGTCCTTCATGATCCGGGCCAGCGCCATCATCACCGCATCGGTCGGCGTGCCGGCGACGGCATAGCGCTTCTCGGCAAACTTGCGCACGCGCAGCGGTCGCGACAGCGTCAGCGAATGGCCCGCGCCCGACTGTTCCTCCGCCGGCGCCACCACCCAGACATCGTCGGACAGCGTCGCGGCGATCGCCTCGAGCACCCTCAGCCCGCGCGCGTGATAGCCGTCGTCATTGGTCAGCAGGATCCGCATCAGGCAGCGGGCTCGAGCAGGGTGAGGCCGCCCAGATAGGGCTGGAGCGCGGTCGGTACCGCGACTGCGCCATCCGCCTGCTGATAATTCTCGATCACCGCGACGAGCGTGCGGCCGACCGCGAGGCTGGAGCCGTTGAGCGTGTGGACGAACCGCGTCGCCTTCTCGCCTTCGGGGCGATAGCGCGCGTTCATGCGACGCGCCTGGAAATCAGTGCAGGTCGAAATGCTGGATATCTCGCGATACTGCGCCTGGCCGGGGAGCCAGACTTCCAGATCATAGGTGCGCGCCGCGGTGAAGCCCATATCGCCACCGCATAGAAGCATCCGCCTGAACGGAAGCTGCAACGCGTCGAGCACGCCCTCGGCGCACTGCGTCATCCGCTCGTGCTCGGCCTCGGACTGGTCCGGGGTGACGATCGCGACCATCTCGACCTTGTCGAACTGGTGCTGGCGAATATAGCCGCGGGTGTCGCGACCGGCCGACCCGGCCTCCGAGCGGAAGCACGGCGTCAGCGCGGCAAAGCGCAGCGGCAGTTCGCCGTCGGTCAGGATCCGTTCGCGCACGATGTTGGTCAGGCTGACCTCTGCGGTCGGGATCAGCCAGCGGCCGTCGGTCGTGCGGAACAGGTCCTCGGCGAACTTGGGCAGCTGGCCCGTGCCGAACACCGCCTCGTCGCGCACCAGCAGCGGCGGCGCGACTTCCTCGAAGCCGTGATCGCGCGTCAGCCGGTCGAGCATGAACTGACCGAGGGCGCGCTGCAGCCGTGCGGCGGGGCCGCGTACCAGCGTGAAACGGGCACCGGACATCGCAACGCCGGTCTCGAAATCGAGCCCGATCGCCGGGCCGACGACGTCATGCTCGCGCGGGGCGAAGGCAAAGTCGGGCTTCGTCCCGCGTGCATGGACGAGCACATTCCCGCTCTCGTCGACGCCCGGCGGGACGTCCGATGCGGGCAGATTAGGGATCGCCGCGAGCGCCGTATCGAGCTCGGCGGTCAGCGCCGCCTCGTCGGCCTCAAGCGTCGGCAGCGCGGCCTTCAGCGCGGCAACTTCCGCCATCAACGCCTGCGCGCGCGGTTCGTCCTTCTGCGCCTTGGCCTGGCCGATCGCCTTGGAAAGCTCGTTGCGGCGGGTCTGCGCGGCCTGCGCCTCCGCGATCGTCGCACGGCGGCGCTCGTCGAGGGCAACGAGCCGATCGCTGGCGGGGGCAGCGCCGCGGCGGGCGAGGGCTGCGTCAAACGCGGCGGGGTTTTCACGGATCAGACGGATATCATGCATGGCGCTAGGCTATGCCGAGGCCGGCAAGCGCGCGCAACCCGGTGCGCCCGCGGGACGTTGGGGAGGGCAGAGGCACAGATCAAAGAGGAGAAAGCCCGTGGATCTTCCGCACAAGTCCGTCGTCATGGTCGCCGATGGCCGCAAGATGCTGTTCCTGCGCAACGAGGGCGATGCCGCCTTTCCGAACCTCGTCGTCGAAGAGGCGGTCGAGCAGGAGAACCCCGCGACGCGGGATCAGGCGACCGACTCGGCCGGCCGCGCCTCGTCCCCGCAGGGTGCCGCGCAGAGCTCGGTCGAACCCACCGATTTTCATCAGATCGAGGAAGACCGGTTCGCGGCCGACGCAGCCGAGCTGCTCAAGACGCGTGCGTTGAAAAACGACTTCGATTCGCTCGTCATCGTCGCGCCGCCCAAGACACTGGGCGAGATGCGCAAACATTATCACAAGGCGGTCAGCAGCAGGCTGGCGGGCGAGCTCGCAAAGGATCTCACCGGGCATCCGATTGCCGACATCGAGACGGCGCTCAAGAACGCCTGACCGTTGCCACCCGCTAGTTGAAAAGGCCCGCAACACGTTGTTGCGGGCCTTTTTTCATGTCCGAGATTTATGCAGGATCAGTCGGCGGCGCGCTTCGCGAACCGGCGACGTGCGACGAGGGCCGCGGCCGCGGCGCCGAACAGAAGCACCATCGGGGGTGCCGGAACTGGGGCGGGTGGCCCGCCGCTCGAGCCGGTGCTGCCATTGCCACCGCCGTTCGAGCCATGCCAGCCGCCGTTCGAGCTCCAGCCGCCATTGCTGCTCCAGCCTGCGCTGCTCGATCCATAGCTCGACGACGAGGTCGAACTTGATCCGCTGCTGGTCGACGACACGTTGCCGCCCGAACTGCTGCTGGTCGACGAGGCGACGTTGCCGCTGGACGAGGAAGACACGTTTCCGCTGGACGACGACGAGACGTTACCGCTGGATGAGGAGGATATGTTCCCGCTGGACGAAGATGAGACGTTCCCGCTCGACGAGGACGATACGTTACCGCTGCTCCCGCCGCTGGCGGACGACGAGGTGCTCGACACCGACGCGCCGCCGGTGCTGGACGACGATCCGCCTGTCGATGATCCGCCTGTCGATGATCCGCCCGTGGATGACCCGCCCGTGGATGACCCGCCGGTCGACGAGGTGCTGCTGACGCCACCGCTCGAAGTCGATCCGCCGCTCGTGCTCGACGAGCCCCCGCTCGAGGTCGACGAGATGACGATGCTGCCGCCCGAGCCGCCACCGCCGAAGAAACCGCCGCCAAAGCCGCCGCCGCCAAAGCCGCCACCCGGGCCGCCGCCGCCGAAGAAGCCGCCGCCGCTGTTCACCGGCACCGCGGTCGGGCTGCCAGCGCCGCCCACGAACGGGTCGGCGAACCCCACGGGAACCGGGGGCGCATTGGCGACCGTCACCATGGCCGGCGCGCAGGCGGTCGTCCGTGTGGTGACGACGCGACGAATGCGGGGACGGGCGACGGCGCCAATCTGGCGGGGGACAACGCGCTTGGTCATCGTCTTGGTCTGAATCGCGCGCTTCGGACGCTCGGCGACATGGACGGCGCCGCCTCCGATGATCGCGCCTCCGCAGGCACACGCGCATAATTTGGCCAAGGCCATCCGCACCGACATACTCAAAGTCTCTCTCGTTGCCGACGCGCAGACGACGTCGGATCGCGTTCACGGCACTCGGACGCCGTGTTCGCACAAAGCGCAAAACAAAGCGTTAAGCGCAAGCGCCCATGACGTGATCTGGTGGTCATTCTTACAATATCGCGACGGGCGGGGCGCTCAATACGCAGACCGTGCCGTGGCGGGACAGTTGTCGCATCCAGGATCATGGCGGCGGACCGATTGCGGGGACTCGCTGAGGCCGTCGGCGGGCGGTGTAACCCGGATGCATCGGTACGCAAGAATGTGTCTTCATTATCGATCCAAGCGCAAGTCTGCTCGCTTGTGGTCCGGAACACGTAAGACTATAGGCCCTTTCACCATTTGGGGGTGGCTTCGAGACGCGGCTTTTCGCGCCGACCGGCCAGAGGGAGAGTGGTATGGCAACGGTAATGAATCGCGTAGACGAGCACGGTACCAATCTTGCAGCAGCCAATGATGCCGATGGCTATCGACCGACGGCGGACGAGCCGTTCATGAGCCTGCGTCAGCAGGCCTATTTCCGGCAGAAGCTGCAGCAGTGGAAGGACGCTATCCTGCGGGAATCGCAGGAAACCTTATCGCAGCTCCAGGTCGATTCGCTGCGCGAGGCGGATCTGACCGACCGTGCGTCGAGCGAAACCGACTGGTCGATCGAACTGCGGACCCGGGATCGCCAGCGCAAGCTCGTCTCGAAGATCGAGGCGGCGATCCGCCGCATCGACGACGGCGAATATGGCTATTGCGAAGTCACGGGCGAACCGATCAGCCTGGCACGCCTCGAGGCGCGGCCGATCGCGACGATGACCGTGGAGGCGCAGGAACGCCACGAGCGCAACGAAAAAATCTCCCGCGAGGACTGATACCGGATCGGCGAACAGCGCATAGGCACGTGGTCCGCCTTCTGATATATGCGACGCATATCTCGACGTCGGGACACAGGAACACGGATGGACATGAGAAACCAAGGGTCGTTGGGCGCCGAGGGTGCGGCAGGTGCCGGCGCCGGGGAGTCCGTCGAGGATAGCGCAGACCCGGGCCAGAACCGGCCGGTCCGTGACAGTCTGCTGATGATCGCGCGGTTCAGCTATGCCGACGGTGCGGGTGTTTACGAGGTGCGGGTCCGCAATCTGTCCGAGGGCGGGCTGATGATCGAGTTCGATCGGCCGCTCGCCGTCGATACGCCGGTCACGATCGACCTGCGTGGGATTGGTGAGGTTACCGGACGGGTGGCGTGGTGCACGCAGGGTCGCCTGGGAATCGCGCTCGATGAGACGATCGACCCGATGAAGGCGCGCAAATCAGTCGGGCAGGGACAGACGACGCCGACCTTCGCCAAGCCGATCGTGTTCCGGGAGCCGCGGTCGCGGTGACCTCGTTCGGTAGAGCGGGGCAGCGGTAAGTTGCCGGTGACGGTTGAATAGACGGGCTGACTGACGAGGCGGTGGTGGCGTATCCGGCACCCCGCCAGTCCGGCTTTCCCGAGGGGGAAGGAATCGGAAAAGCCGGAACCGCGTGACGACAGGCCGATCGCCCGCCGCCACGAACGGCGTGGGGTCTAGAGGTTGGCGAGTTCTTCCTTCAGGCGAAGCTTCTGCTTCTTCAGTCCTGCGAGCGCCAGCGCGTCGGGCATAGGCCGGTGTACCTCTTCGGAAATCCGGCGGTCGAGCATTTGATGCTTGGTTTCCAGCGCAGCCTGGTGCGTCGTTTGCATGGTGGAAAAACTCCTTCTGCATTCGTGTTGGGGTGCTGAGTAAACCATCGCCCCAGCAAAAAGTCTTTAACGAAGATTGGTGAATCGACCGGGCGAGCCGGCGCGTGCGACGGGCCGAGTCCTGTGACCACGGACGGCGCGCGCCGGGCAGTTTTTGGTGCTCGCGCAATGCCATGCATTTGCTAAGGACCGCGTAGCAGGGGTGGGCGAAGGACATGATGGTGGACGAGGCACAGATCAGGGTCCGGCTGGACGAAATCCGGACCGAGCATCGCGACCTCGATTCGGCGATCGCCGCGCTCTGGTCGCTCACCGTTCCCGACCAGCTGCAGATCGCCCGGCTCAAGAAGCGCAAGCTGCGGCTCCGCGACGAAATTGCCGCGTTCGAGGACCAGTTGATCCCCGACATCATCGCCTGATCCGTCCGAGCACGCGCGGATGCGGGGCGTGATTTCGGCCAGCGCCTTCAAATTGCGTCATAATATAGATCGAGCGGTCGATCGAAGCGGCGCGTTTCGGGACACATCCTGGCGCATCGCTGCGTTTTCCCGATGGGCGCGGCGATGCGGCTATGGCAGTCGGGCAGAATGATTGGTCGACCGCCCGAACTGCCCCTGCAAGACCGCATGATCGGTGCGCTGTACCGTGAGGCGATGCGGCTGGCCGAAGAGGCGCGAGCCTATTTCGACGATACGGGACGGACCGACCGGGACGCGCTCGAACCGCTCGTCCGCGTCAGCCTGAGCTGTGAATCGCTCAAGGTCACGACCCGGTTGCTCCATGTCCTCGCGTGGTTGCTGACGCAGCGCGCGGTCCAGGCTGGCGAACTCACGCGGGGCGAGGCGCTGGATCCGGCGCGGCGGCTCGGCGAGGCGCCGGTGACCGATGACGCGATGCTGGCGGCGTTTCCGCCCAGCGCGAGGGCGTTGATCACCGCGAGCATGCAGCTTCACCGGCGCGTCGCGCTGCTCGACGCCGCGCTCGATGCGCCACGGCCCGCCGCCAGCCCCGCCTTGTCGATGCAGGATCGCCTCGCCCGCGTGCTCTAGCGCGGCGGGCGGGGCGTACCGTCAGACGGGCCTAGGCTAGCCTAGGCGAGGCCGAGCCGGGTGCGTGCCGCGCGATATTCGCGCTCGAGCCGGTCGACGCGGTCGGCGACGCTCTCGACCGCGGTGACCGCGCCGATCCCCTGGCCCGATCCCCAGATATCCTTCCACGCCTTGGGCTTCGATCCACCCTCGGCATTGGCGCCGGCCCCGAAGTTCATCGTCTTCAGATCACCCTCGGGCAGCGCATCGGGATCCATCCCCGCCGCGACGATCGACGCGCGCAGGTAATTGCCGTGCACGCCGGTGAACAGGTTCGAATAGACGATGTCCGCCGCGCGCCCCGCGACGATGCCGTCCTTATAGGCCTGATCGGCATTCGCCTCGACGGTCGCGATGAAGGGCGAGCCGATATAGCCGAAATCGGCGCCCATCGCCTGCGCGGCGAGTACCGCGTCGCCAGTTGCTATCGCGCCCGACAGCGCTAGCGGACCGTCGAACCACTGGCGAATCTCCTGGATGATCGCAAAGGGCGACAGTCGTCCGGCATGGCCGCCGGCGCCCGCGGCGACCGCGATCAGGCCGTCGGCACCCTTTTCGATCGCCTTGCGCGCGAACCGGTCGTCGATGACGTCGTGCAGCGTGATCCCGCCCCAGCCATGCACTGCGGTGTTCAGATCCTCACGCGCGCCGAGCGAGGTGATCACGATCGGCACCTGCCATTTGGCACAGGTTTCGAGATCACGTTCGAGCCGGTCGTTCGACTTGTGGACGATCTGATTGACCGCGAACGGCGCGGCGGGGCGATCGGGATTGGCGCGGTTGTGCGCGCTCAGCTCCTCGGTGATCCGGTGGAGCCATTCGTCGAGCATCGCCTGCGGTCGCGCATTGAGAGCCGGGAAGGATCCGACGATGCCCGCCTTGCACTGGGCGATCACCAGGTCGGGTCCGGAAATGATGAACAGCGGCGACCCGATCACGGGCAGGCGCAGGCTCTTTAGAATAGCGGGTACGGTCATGGCGCGTTTCATAGCGCAGCCGAAACGGCTGCGCCAGCACTCTGGTTAGAGCGGCAGTCACGTGTGATTGCCATGTGACCGCAAATGCTTAGAGCGGTCGGCATAGAGTGTTCCGGAGATGTGCCGCCATGAAGTTTGCCGTTGCCGCCTTGCTGGCGCTGTCCGTGTCTGCGCCCGCGCTTGCCGCAGGTCAGTTGCCGCGCAGCGTCGTGCCGATCCTGTACGATATCCAGGTGCGCCCGGACGCGAAGGCGATGACGTTCAGCGGGACCGAGACGGTGACCATCGACGTCAAGCAGGCGACCCGGACGATCCAGTTGAACGCGGCGGATCTGAGCATCACCTCGGCGACGTTCGACGGCCGCCCCGCCACCGTAAAGGCGGACGCCGCAGCACAGCTGCTTACGGTGACGCTGCCCGCGGCGGCGAGCGTCGGGCGGCACAGCCTGGCCTTTGCCTGGACGGGCAAGATCAACCAGTCCGCGTCCGGGCTGTTCGCGATCGACTATGCCAATGCCGACGGGTCGTCGTCGCGGATGCTCGCGACCCAGTTCGAGGCCCCCGACGCGCGCCGGTTCGCACCGATGTGGGACGAGCCCGCGTTCAAGGCGAAGTTCCGCCTGTCCGCGGTCGCGCCGGGCGCTCAGCTGGCCTTCTCGAACATGCCTGCCACGGCGATCACGAAGCAGGCGGACGGCACGCAGCTCTACAAGTTCGGCGAGACGCCGCTGATGTCGAGCTATCTGCTGTTCCTCGGCATGGGGGACATGGAGCGCAAGACGCTGATGGCCGGCAAGACGGAGATCGGCATCATCAGCCGCAAGGGCGTCGTCGACCAGGGCGATTATGCGCTCGCCGCCGCGAAGGACCTGCTCGCCTATTACAACGACTATTTCGGGCAGCCCTATCCGCTGCCCAAGATGGACATGATCGCGGGGCCGGGATCCAGCCAGTTTTTCGGCGCGATGGAGAATTGGGGCGCGATCTTCTATTTCGAGAACGAGCTGCTGTTCGATCCCAAGCGCGCGACCGAAAGCGCCAAGCAGCGCATCTACACCGTCGTCGCGCATGAAATGGCGCACCAGTGGTTCGGCGATCTCGTCACCATGGCGTGGTGGGACGATCTGTGGCTGAACGAGGGGTTCGCTTCGTGGATGGAGGGCAAGTCGAGCGGCGTACTCGTGCCAGCGTGGAAGTCCGAGGCGGCCGCGGTGTCGGGCGAGCGCGAGGGGGCGATGGGGATCGACGCAACGTCCGCGACGCACCCGATCATCCGCAAGGTCGAGACCGTCGACCAGATCGGCGAAGCGTTCGACGGCATCACCTATTCGAAGGGGCAGGCCGTGATCGGCATGCTCGAATCAACGCTCGGCCCCGACGTGTTCCGCAAGGGCATCCGCAGCTACATGGCCAAGTATAAATATGGCAACACGGTCACCGAACAGCTCTGGGCCGAATTGTCCGCAGCCGCGGGCAAGCCGGTCGCCGAGATCGCGCACGACTTCACCCTGCAGGGCGGCGTGCCGCTGGTGACGATGACGGGCGCGACCTGCAACGGCGGCGTTACCACCGCCACGCTGACGCAGGGGCGGTTCGGGCTCGATGCGGCATCGAAGACGCCGCAGACCTGGCACGTGCCGCTGGTCGTGGGCAATCTCGGTGGTGCGCAGACGGCGACGATCGTCACCGGCGCGGCGCCGTCGCGAGTCACGATCCGGGGATGCGGTACGGTCGTCCTCAACCGCGGCAAGGGCAGCTACACCCGCGTGATGTATGACGATGCGGGGCATGCCGCGATCGTCCGCGACTATGCCAGGCTAGACCTCGCCGACCGGCTGGGCACGCTGGGCGATGATTTCGCACTCGCCGCGGGCGGCTATCAGGACCTGTCGCGCTATTTCGCGGTGATGGACAAGGTCGGGCCGGACGCGGATCCGCTCGAATGGTCGTCGGTCGCAGGCGCGCTCGGGCGGATCACCGGGCTGTACGACGACACCCCGCTCGAGGCGCCGCTGCGCGCGCGGTCGGTCGCGATCCTCGGCCCCGTGCTCGCGCGGATCGGCTTCGAGGCTAAACCGGGCGAATCGCCGCTGACGAGCAATTTGCGCGAGACGCTGGTCGGGCGGCTCGGCACCAATGGCGATACGGGCGTCGCGGACCGCGCGCGGCGCTACGTCGCGGCGCTTGCGACCGATCCGACCGCGATCCCGCCGGCGATCCGCCAGCCGATCCTGTCGACCTATGCGGTCAATGCGACCCCGGCGGAATGGGACGCGCTGCTGGCGCTCGCCAAGGCGGAGAAGAGCCCGGTTGCCAAGAACCGGTTCGTGACGCTGCTCGGGGCCGCACGCGACCCTGCAACTGCGGGGCGGGCGCTCGCGCTGCTCAAGACCGACACGATCTCCGCGCCGCAAAAGGCCGGGCTGCTCCGCGCCGTCGCGGGGGCGCATCCCGACCTGGCGTTCGACTGGGCGGTCGCGAACCGTGAGCTGGTCGAGAGCTTCCTCGAGGCGAGCACGCGATCGGGTTATATCGTCGGGCTCGGCGCGGGCTCGAACGATCCTGCGATGCCGGGCAAGATCAGCACCTTTGCGGACAAATATCTGCCCGCCTCGTCACGGGGCGGCGTGACGCGGTCGCTGTCGACGATCGCGGTCCGCAAGGCCGCCGCTGACCAGCTGCGTCCTGCCGTCACCAAGTGGGTCGCACGCTGACACAGCGGCACCGGACCCCGGGCGATGTCCCGGGATCCGGTGCTCACCCCTAGTCGATGCGCGTCAGTCCGGTTGCGCAGGCGCGGGCCTTCTCGACATAATGCCGGGCGGAGACGCGGAGCGCCGCGATCGCCTGCGCATCGAGCTGCCGGACCGCGCGGGCCGGGCTGCCGATGATCAGGCTGCCCGCGGGGAAGGTCTTGCCCTCGGTGACGAGCGCGCCGGCGCCGACGATGCAGTCCTCCGGGATCACCGCATGGTTGAGCAGGATCGCCCCCATGCCGATCAGCGACCGGTCGCCGACCGTGCAGCCGTGGAGGATGGCGTGATGGCCGATCGTGCAATCCGCGCCGATCCGAAGCGGCGCGCCGGGATCCGAATGCAGCATCGCGCCCTCCTGGATGTTGCTCCGCGCGCCGATGACGATCGGCGTGTTGTCCGCGCGGACGACCGCACCGAACCAGACGCTCGCCGCCTCGCCCAGCTGGACATCGGCGATCAGATCGGCGCTCGGCGCGACCCAGGCGGTCGGGTGGCAGGTGGGGCGTTTGTCGCCCAGGGCATAAAGCGGCATCGCAAGGTCTCTCCGTCGAACCCGCGGGCTGCGACGAAGCCGGAAACGACACCGCCGCACCGCAGATCATCGGTTCGATGTCTGCGATACGGCGGGATCGTCTGCAAGGGCGGCAGGACAGGCCGTCAGGCGACGGGCGGCATGCCCTTGATCACCTTGTCGAGCGTCAGCGGATATTCGCGGATCCGGACGCCGCAGGCATTGTAGACCGCATTCGCGACCGCGGCGCCGACGCCGCAGATGCCGAGCTCGCCGACGCCCTTGGCCTTCATCGGCGACGACTTGGCATCGGTCTCGTCCATGAAGAACACGTCCTGATAGGGCACGTCGGCATGCACCGGGACATGATATTCGGCCATGTCGTGATTGACGAAATAGCCGAACCTTTTGTCGACGACCGCGTCCTCCATCAGCGCCGCACCGACGCCCATGGTCATCGCGCCGATGACCTGGCTGCGCGCCGACTTGGGGTTGAGTATCCGCCCGGCGGCAAACGCACCGCTCATCCGGCGCACCCGAACCTCGCCGGTCGCCGAATCGACCGCGACCTCGACGAAATGCGCGCCGAAGGTCGACTGCGCATAGGTCTTGGTCAGATCGCCGAACTCGATCGAGTCCTCCGCCGACAGGCCCGCATCGCCCGCCGCCTCGGCGAGCGAGACGCTGCGGTTGCCCGACTTCACCTTGCCGTCTTCGAAGACGATGTCGGTCGGGTCGAAGCCGAGCTTGCGTGCGACGCTGTCGCGCAGTGCCGAACAGGCCGCATAGACGCCGGCGGTCGAGCTGTTGCCGCCCCATTGGCCGCCCGAACCGGACGAGACGGGGAAGCTGCTGTCACCGAGCAGGACGATCACTTTGTCGAGCGGCACGCCCATCATCTCGGCCGCGGTCTGCCCGATGATCGTGTAGCTGCCCGTGCCGATGTCGGTCATGTCGGTGGCGACGGTGACGACGCCCTTCTTGTCGATCCCGACGCGCGCGCCCGACTTCATCGTGACATTGTCGCGGAAGGCGGATGCCATGCCCATGCCGATCAGCCAGCGGCCTTCGCGGACCTGGCCCGGCACGGGATTGCGCTTGTTCCAGCCGAACCGCTCCGCGCCCGTCCTGAGACAGCCGACGAGATCGCGGTGCGAGAAGGCGCGCTTGGGTGATTCGGGATCGACCTGCGTATCGTTGACGATGCGCAACTGAACCGGATCCATCTTCAGCGTCTCGGCAAGCTCGTCCATCGCCGCCTCGAGCGCGAGCAGCCCGACCGCTTCGCCGGGTGCGCGCATCGCGTTGCCCTCGGGAAGGTCGAGCGTCGCGAGCCGCGTCGCGGTCATCCGGTTCGCACCCGCATAGAGCAGCCGGGTGACGTTCGGCGCGGTCTCGGGTCCGCCACCGGGGAGATCGCCCGACCAGCTTTCATGCGCGATCGCGGTGATCGTGCCGTCCTTGCGCGCGCCGATCCGCAGCCGCTGGATCGTCGCCGGCCGGTGCGTGGTGTTGTTCATGATCTGCGGACGGGTCAGCGCGACCTTGACCGGCTTGCCACCGATCGCGCGCGAGGCGAGCGCGGCCATCACCGCATCGCTGCGGATCCAGAGCTTCGACCCGAAGCCGCCGCCGACGAAGGGCGACAGGACGTGAATGTCCTCCTTGGGAATGCCGAGCGTCTTGCTCATGTCGCGCACCGCCCAGTTGAGCATCTGGTTCGAGGTCCACAGCGTCAGCTTCGACCCCGTCCACGCGGCGGTCGTCGCATGCGGTTCCATCATCGCATGGCTCTGATCGGGCGTGGTATAGGTCTGGTCGAGCTTGACCGGGGCCTTGGCAAAGGCGCCGGCGAAGTCGCCGATCGCGGTATCAGGCTTGCCGTCCTTCGGCTTCACCGCGGCGGACCTCTCCGCGGCAAGATCGAACTTTCCGGCGCTGCGGGCATAGGTGACGCGGACCAGCTTGGCAGCGGCGCGCGCCTGTTCGAACGTCGATGCGACCACGATCGCGACCGCCTGGTCGAAATGCTGGACGTCAGGTCCCGCGAGCATGCGCGCGGTATGCGCCTGCGCCTTGGCCACCGTACCGGCATTTTCATGCGTGACGACGGCGAGCACGCCCGGTGCAGCCTTGGCTTCGGCGAAATCGATCCGCTCGATCCGGCCCTTGGCGATCGCCGCGCCGACGATATAGCCATAGACCGCGCTGGGGGCGGCGTCGTTGCGTTCATAGGCATAGCGCGCGGTTCCAGTGGTCTTGCGCTTGCCGTCGATGCGGTCGACCGGTTGCCCGACGACCTTCATGCGGTCGATCGGGTTGGTCGTTGCGGGGGTATCGAACTTCATGGCGATCAGGCCTTCGCTTCTTCGAGCACTGCGTGGATCGTGCGTTCGATCAGCGGCAGCTTGAATGCATTTTGCGACGTCGTGCGGGCACCAGCCAGAACGGCCGCGGCCGTGGCCTTGGCACCCTTGGGCAGTTGCGCCTCGGCAGCTTCGACCCGCCACGGCTTGTGCGCGAGGCCACCAAAGGCAAGGCGCCCGCGACCATCGGGCTGGACGACCGCCGCGACCGACACCAAAGCGAACGCGTAGGAGGCACGGTCACGGACCTTCTGATAGATGTGCGTGCCGCCAATCGGCTTTGGCAACGTGACCGCGGTGATCAGCTCACCCGGGGCGAGCGCGGTCTCGATATGCGGCGTCGTGCCCGGCAACCGGTGGAAGTCGGCGATCGGGATAGCGCGCGTCTGGCCGGCCGAATTGACCGTCTCGACGGTCGCATCGAGCACCCGCATCGCGACCGCCATGTCGCTTGGGTGCGTCGCGATGCAGGCATCGCTGGTCCCCATGACCGCGAGATTGCGGTTGAAGCCACCGATCGCCGCGCAGCCGCTGCCCGGCTGGCGCTTGTTGCAGGGTTTGGTCGTGTCGTAGAAATAGGGGCAGCGGGTCCGCTGGAGCAGGTTGCCCGCGGTGGTCGCCTTGTTGCGCAACTGGCCGGACGCGCCCGACACGAGTGCACGGCTGAGCACGCCATAATCCTTGCGGACGCGGGCGTCAGCGGCGAGGTCGGTGTTGCGAACCAGCGCACCGATCCGCAGGCCGCCGTCGCTGGTTGGCGCGATCGTGTCCAGATCGAGGCCGTTGACGTCGATCAGATGCTGCGGCGTCTCGATCTGCAGCTTCATCAGGTCGAGCAGGTTGGTCCCGCCCGCGATGAACTTGGCGCCCGGGGTGCGGACGGCGGCTGCCGCGGCGGCACTCGCGGTCTTGGCGCGTTCGAAGGTAAAGGCCTTCATGCCATGCGCTCCGTGCCGGCGACGTCGTGGATCGCGTCGATGATGTTCGAATAGGCGCCGCAGCGACAGATATTGCCGCTCATCCGCTCCTGAAGTTCGGCGGTCGTCACCTTCGGCTTGGCGGCGATGTCGCCGGTGGCATGGCTGGGGATGCCTTCCTTGATCTCGTTGAGCGTCGCGACGGCGGAGCAGATCTGGCCCGGCGTGCAATAGCCGCACTGATAGCCGTCATGCTTAACGAAAGCGGCCTGCATCGCGTGCAGCTTCTCCGGCGTGCCGAGACCCTCGATGGTAGTGATCGAATCGCCCTCGTGCATCACCGCGAGCGTCAGGCAGCTGTTGATCCGCCGGCCCTCGACGATGACTGTGCAGGCACCGCACTGGCCGTGATCACAGCCCTTTTTCGTGCCCGTCAGCTTCATCGTCTCGCGCAATGCGTCGAGCAGGGTCGTCCGCGTGTCGACCTCGATCAGCGTATTGCGGCCATTGACCTTGAGCGTCACCGGCATCGTCGTCGGCGGGGTCTGTTGCGGTGCCGCAACCTGCGCACCCACCGGGGTCCCGGTCAGGGTCGCGGTCGCTACGCCACCCGCGATCACGCCACGGCGCGATACGGGAAATCCGTCATTGCTGTTCATAAAGATCTAAAGCTCCCTGATCCGCTAACGAACGGATCGCCACGGAACCGGTTGCGTTGCCACGCCGGAATCCGCCCTAACTCGGAAAAAATAGGTATCAGGCGGCTGCCGCGCCATAGGGCGGGACCGAGATAATCGACGGTCTAAGCCAAAAGTCCCAATCCGACACCGTCATTGACCCTTCAAATCGCACGCAATTCTGATATCGTCATGATCACGATCAAGGGATTGAGCGATGCAGAGTTACGCGCAGACGGTTGCTCGACTGAGGTCGATGGCTTTCCTCCTCGAAGAGGCGTTGCGCATCGCGGACGAGGGCGGCAACGCGCTGGTCGGGGCGAAGATCAGCGATTGTGTCGACTGGATCGAACAGGAGCTGACGTCGGTCAACGTGCGCGCCGCGCTCCATCCGATCACCGAACAGGGCAGCGCGGACCCCGCCTGAGGGTCTGGCGCTCGGCGAGTCGAAACGACGTCAGTCGTGGAGCCAGCAAAGGTCCCGTTCTTGAGGATCGTCAGCTGGACCGTCTGGGCATGATCCGTCTCGGCGTTTGATCCGCTCGCGCGCGGCCGATGCCGGTTAAGGCAGCCGATAACCGCGGTGATCCGTGACCAGCGTCGCTCGCCCTGACTGTGCGCGCTGCCGGTTGCTGCAGCGCGCGCACAGTCCGCACCCTCGCGCTTTCATCGGTGCCGCGACTCGACGTCAAAAAATGTCGGAGATGGAGCGATGGACAGTCTGCGCGCCCTGTGCTCGGATCTGTGCAGAGGGGAACAGCATGAGACCGGTTTTTGGATCTGGAATGGCGCTAACCGCGGTTGCCGCGACGATGGCTTATGGCATGACCCCAGGGGTGGCCCGCGCCCAGGTCGCAGATCCCCTAGCGATGACGACCGATCCCGCAGATCGCGCGGTGATGGCGGAGGCAGCGTCGGCGATCGCCGGACGATCGCCCGACATCGCCCGGCTCGATGCGGTCCTTGCCAAGCTGCCGCGGCCGACGCCGCTGCGCGGCATGGTGCAGACGGTGCGGGCCGGTGTTCTCGCAAGCGCGCAGGCGACCGGCCCCGCGGTCGCGGCGATCGAGGAGGCGCTGCGGCTTCTGCCGGATGATCCGCGGCCGAAACTCGTCGCGACGGGCATCTATACCTTTTCCGGTTCGCCGCAGCGCGCCGCGGATCTCCTCCTCCAGGCCAGCCGGCTCGCGCCTGAGATGACGCGGCATTTCGACCGCTACGTCGTCATGGCGTTGACGGGGCGTTTGACCGAGATCGGCGACCGGAGCCGGGCAGACCGGCTCAACGCCCGGCTTGGCGAGATCGGCTTCAGTTCGGGGCTCGCGCCCGAACGCTCGACCGCAGCCTTGTCCCGCACGCGCGAGGCGATGCGGATGTCGCCAGGCGCAGCGACTGACGAGGCGGTAAACCTCGTCACGACGATCGGCGATCCGGATGATCTCCTCACCTTGTATATCGACCGACGCTATGCGCCGCTCTGGCCGCGGATCGCCGAGTGGGCCGGTGCCGATCTTGCCGCCCAGTCGCGGCGCTACCTCGACGAGTTGCGCGGCGACTGGGCGGCGGCTGCCGATTTCGACACCGCTACGCCCTATGCGCGTCGCCTCTCCCGCCTCGAGGCGTATCCCGCGGTGCTCGGCCTGTTTTTGCCGATGTTCGACGCGATCGACACCGGAGCGGCGGTGCCCGTGGAAGCGCGTGCCGCGGGCGCGCCGCGGGGCGAGGGCGTGTTCCTCGCGCCGATCGTCGCCAGGGCGCTGGCGCATCAGGGGCGCTATGACGAGGCGCGGGCATTGCTGGCCAGGGTCGCGACGACCGTGCCGGCCGACGACCAGGGCAATGGCCTCAATCTCGACGGCGCCTATCTGCAGCTGGCGGCGATGGAGACCGACTGGCCGCAGGTCCTCACGCGCGCCGACGTCTTTCTCGATCGGGCGAAACGATACGGGAGCAACGTCAACCGCGCGTCCGTCCTGCTCGTCAAAGCCTGGCAGGCCTGTGCGCTCGCCCGGACTGGACAGAGCGCTGCCGCCGAACCCGTCACCGCAGAGGTGCTGTTGGACGAAGCGCTGGTGCCGGGCGCCGCGATGCAGATGTATGTCTGTCGGGGCGACCAGGCCGCGGCGCGCGCGCTCGTCATCCGCCGGCTTGCCGACGAGACGACCCGCGACTGGGCGCTGCGCTATGTCCAGCCGACCGGCTCCGCAACGACGACGCCGCTCGACCGGTTGACGGACCCGGTCGACGACGCGGTCCGGACCGCGCCCGACGTCGTCGCCGCGGCGACGCGGGTAGGGCGGATCCTGCCGAATCCCGTCAGCGTCGGGCTGCCGCAGGGGTTCGATCCGTTCCGCCTCCAACCGCGGACGACGCCGCTGGACGCGAACGCCGTCTAGGCGGCCGCGACGCCGATCGACCTCAGTCGCCGCACTGGGTCATCGGCACCGGCGCCGAATCGATCCTCACGTCGGATACCGACACCCCAAGCGCGCCGTCGGTCGCGAGCACGAAGGGTGCGGTGACATCCGCCATGTCGACACCGCGCTTGGCAAAGCATTGCAGCGGCACGACGACCTGGCGCCATTCGCCCGGCGTACCGGTCGCGAGCGTCCTGGTGATCGGGACGCTCACCACGGCACCGTCATGGCTGACCATGCCGAGCGTGACGGGTGCGCTGGCGGCGCGATCGACGCGCAGGTCGACGACGAGGCTCAACTCGCCATTGCTCTCCCGCGTGAGATCGAGCGGACGATCCGCCTCGATGCGTGCCTCGGCCGCACCGCCCGACCAGACGAGGCTGCGTGCATCCTCCTGGCGGCGGCGGTCGACCGCCGAGGCGGTGAGCCGCCGGTTCGTCGTCGTCGCATTGACGCCAAGGAGGCGGACCTTCGACTGTCCCTGTTCGGCGAGGACGAGCGACCAGCCTTCGGGGACGCGACCCTTGCCGAACACGATGCCGCTCGATGCCACGGCGAGTCCGGCGGGGCGCGTCTCGTCGAGCTTCGGGACGGTGCCCGGCTTCGCGTAGCTCAACCCATAGCCATAGGCGAACAGCGGATCATAGCCGGGGTCCGCGCGGTTGAGCACATATTGATCGGGGCGTTTGGGCCAGGAGAAGCTGAGCTTGCCGCGAAAGTCGTTCGCGATGCGGCCGTCCTTGGTGCGGAACAGCACGTCGGCGACGCCGCCGCCCTCGCTGCCCGGCAGGAACGCCGCGACGAACGCATCGGCGGCGTTGAGCTCGGCGTTCACCCAGAGCGGCCGGCCGGAGAGGAATACCGCCACCACCGGCACGCCCGCCGCCTTGAGCTTGCGCAGCAGCGCGAGATCGGCCTTGTCGTCGGGGCTATAGTCGAGCGTCGGGCGGTCGCCCTTGAACTCGGCATAGGGCTGTTCGCCGAACACGACGATCGCCGCATCGGGTTTCTTCGCGAAGCTGCCGTTCGCCGACAGCGTCGCGGTGCCGCCCGCCGCCTTGACCGCCGCGTCGATGCCCGACCAGATTGACTGGGCATTGGGGAAGTTCGCATTGGTGAGGCCGCCACCCTGCCAGGTCAGCGACCAGCCGCCCGCCTGTTGCGCGATATCATCGGCACCGCCGCCCGCGACCAGGATGTTGGCCGAGGGTTTGAGCGGCAGCAGCCCGCCTTGGTTCTTGAGCAGCACCAGCGATTCGCGCACCGCCCGCCGTGCGATCGCACGGTGGTCGGCCGCGCCGATCCGCTCCATCTTGCCCGCGAGCGCGCGCGACGACGGGCGACCGCGATGAAACGTGCCGGCGCGCAGCTTGACGCGGAGGATGCGGCGGACCGCATCGTCGAGCCGAGCGGCGGAGATCTCGCCCGACTGCGCCTGCTTCAGCGTGTTGGCGTAAAGCGTCTTCCACCCGCTGCCCGAATACATGAACATGTCGAGCCCCGCGTTGATCGCGGCGGCGCAGCTCTCGTTCGAACAGCCCTCGACCTGGCCGTGGCCGTTCCAGTCGCCGACGACGAAGCCGTCGAAATGTAGCCGGTTCTTGAGCACGCCGGTCAGCAGGCTCTTATTGCCGTGCATCTTGGCGCCGTTCCAGCTCGAGAAGCTCGCCATCACCGACTGCGTACCTGCCTCGATCGCGGCGGGGTAGCCACCGAGATGGATGTCGCGCAGCGCCGTTTCGGGGATCAGCGCATCACCCTGGTCGCGCCCGCCGGTGCCGCCGTCGCCGAGGAAATGCTTGGTCGTCGCGATCACCCGGTCGGGGGCAAGGAAATCCCTGGTGCCGACCTTGCCCTGCACGCCCTCGATCACCGCGCCGGCAAAATCGGCCTGGACCGCGGGTTCCTCCGAATAGCTTTCATAGGTGCGGCCCCAGCGATCGTCGCGAACCACTGCGAGCGTCGGCGCGAAGGTCCAGTCGATCCCGGCGGCGGCGGTCTCGATCGCGGTCACATGGCCGATCTCGCGCATCAGGTCACGGTCGCGCGTCGCACCGAGGCCGATATTATGCGGAAAGAGCGTCGCACCGGGAATGTTGTTGTTGCCGTGCACCGCGTCGGTACCCCAGATCACCGGAATGGCGGGCCGACCGTCGCTGCGCGCCATCGACGCATCGTAAAAGGCATCCGCGAGCTTCAGCCACTCGATCGGCGGCGCAAGATCGTCGCCGTTCGGTCCCGAATTGCCCCCGTTGAGGATCGAGCCAAGCTTGTAGGTGCGCAGATCGGCGGGGGTGATGCTGGCGATGTCGACCTGGATCAACTGGCCGACCTTGTCCTCGATCGACATGCGCGCGACGATTGCGTCGAGCCGCGCCTCGATCTTCGCATCGCGCAAAGGCATGGCCTTCGCGGTCGGCCAGAGACCTGGATTCGCGACCGCCGAAACCGGTTTGGACGTCGGGCTCGCGGCCGGCACGGCAGATATTGGAGCAGATGTCGGGGCAGGGGCAGGGGGCGGCGAGGCCGGCGGTCGCGGCGCGATCGGCGCGGCCGCGGTCTGTAGCAGCAGTGCGATCGTCACCGATGAGAAACCCGTCGACATCCTTATCTCCCTGATCCCGGTTCGAAGCTCTCCGACTGATGCCGACGCCCCCGGGCATTGCCACCCTGCTATCGCTGCAGCGGGGCGTCGGGCAAATCATTTACGTTACAAGCAAGGGAAGGATCGAGCTGGCGTCCGAACCACGGTGCTGTCTGCCACCGCTCAGAAAGCCGGATATAAGCGTCACGGGGGCGCAGAACGCGCCAGCTCGTAGAAATTGCCATAAAAGTGAAATTTGCGTTTGACGGGATTGGGGATGGGCCCTAGAGGGGTGTCACCGCAGCGAACGGCCACACGGTCTGGTTGCTG
>NZ_PZZN01000003.1 GCF_003046295.1 Sphingomonas aerolata | reverse complement strand
TACTATCGCTCAAGCGATGGAAGAGTAGGTCGTCGCCAGGCATTGAAGCCCGTGCGACATGCATCACACGATATCAAAACCCATTCACAATCTCATCTACCCTTACGTCCCTAACAGGACCGTCGCGGGGTGGAGCAGCCCGGTAGCTCGTCAGGCTCATAACCTGAAGGTCACAGGTTCAAATCCTGTCCCCGCAACCAACTTCTTACACCACAATCGCCGCCCTCACGGGCGGCGTTGTCGTTTGTGACAAAGGTGATCATGCCTGGAACCTTTGCTACGTCCACCGCTTCCGGGCTACTCGGGTTCGTCAAGATAGATCGTTACGCTCTCAATGAGCGTCGACAAGATTGAAGCGGGTTCCGTTCGCATCATTCAGCGACGTCCGCAGTTCTTCCGACCGAACTGCTCCTGCAGCGACGAGGGGGTAGGCATTCGTATCGCCGGTGCGCCGTACGTTTCGTTGCGCGTGCGGCCACTAAGCTGCGCCATCTCCGCCTCGCGAACGGCGATCATCTTCCGCAGCGAGGCGTTCCACTGTCCGCTAAGGGGCACGGCACACGTTCTTGATTTAGTCGCATAGCGATATGGATCGACGACACTCCGCCGGCGAACCATGTGAAGATCCGCCGGACGACCTCGGCCTGCGCTTCGTCGATTTCGAGCAGTTCGCGTTGCACCTCCTCGTTCGCGTCAAGTCGGACGATGTGCTTGTAACCATAGGCCCGCCCTCAAGCGAAGCGCTCGGCCAGCACGGCGGCTTGCATGTGGCGCAGCGTCTTGTCGACGAGATGCTTCAGAAAGATCGAACCAAGCAGGCCGGTCCACCGCGAACTTGATCTCGTCAACATGGCCTTCGCTCACGGTATGGAACGGGATGCGGTAATAGGCGAGCTTCTTGCCCGGCCAGGCCACGTCCTTTGCATTACGCGCGAGCCAGTCGAGTGCCTTGCAAGCGATCATGTCGATCTCGCCTGCTTCCACTGCGCGCAGAAAGTGCTGCAACCCCAGGCGGTCGCGGCGATAGCCCGCCAATTCGGGATCCGCCAGGTCGCCACGACCGTATCGCCGAGATAGCCGACCAACGGCGCACAGGATGCAATCTAATACGCGCTTGATGAGGCAGCTTGGATGGCGGTCGAATGACGACCGTACAGCGTGATACGGCGGGGCAGGGAGGTGAGCATGGGTTATTGTTTCACAGCTTCGACGGTACGGGAATCCCGCATGCATACACGATGTTCGATGGCCGCTTCCCTTGCCAACAGGCGCACAAGCTCGGCGAGCGCCTGTTGCGCTTCTGTCCCTGTGCCAATATTATCCGTGCAGCGGCCTTAGGGCCGTTCAGTCAGGAAGCACGTGCCTTCAGTGTGGGAATGACCCGCGTTGCCGTGTCGCGGATCGAGAATGGCCGCACCTGGCCGCAGGCGCAAACGCTCGACCGCATTATCCTCGAGTTAGACATTGATTGTCCGACGTGGCAGTGCGAGGGGTCGGTTCCGCGCCGTTGCGACAGTTCGATGGCACGCGGCAAGACACTCGAGTCTTTGAATTATGCCAGCGATTGCGTGCGGAACGTCGGGCGCTCGGATCGAGCCTTCCCGAACTGTCGCGGCAATCCGCGGTGTCGGCCTCGCACCTCTAGGATCGAGCACGCGGAAGCTGGTTGATCAAAGCTCTTCACATGGCACGACGATGATCTCGATCGTCCGCGCGAAGATCGCCGCGTCGCTTTCAGCAACACGGTCCTTGCCGATCGCGCCGCTGGTCGGTCGCGCAAGGATGAGGAGGAGTAGCGCGGTGCCCGATGTCGTGCGGTCGTACGATCTACCGCCGCGTAGTTTTTTTTTGAGCCATCCCGCGGTTTTCGGCAACATCAGACCTTCTGCATGCAAAACTGGAAGAGAGCAGCCAGTCTGCTTTCGGCCGGCGATCTGCATAAACGGACGTTCGTTCAAGAGACGGGGCGGGGGACCGAGTGTCGCTCCTTGGTGGAAAGCCGGCATTCCGCATTAGGTGGCACTTTTAACGTAGAGCGCCGTATATTCAGGTGTGCCCCGTCGCCCTTCAAAGCGTCCTGATCCGGACGTAGTTCTGAACATCAGGGGCGGCGACGCAGTCGCGCCCCATCATGACCTGCGTACGATCAAACGCGCTATCGTCCGATCGGACGCGTCATTTCCGGGAGGTTCCAGCCTCGTAACGTCACCGCCGCCGGTGCCGCGCCGACCGTCTTTGGATAGCGGATTTCAATGCGCCGGGTCTCACCGGGCAGGAGCGCGACATAATTGTCGTTGTAGAATGCCGGCAGGATGCGCTTTCCCGCCGTATCGACCAGCGTCAGCTTCGCATTGAGCGCGGGCACCTTGGTGGCATTGGTGAGCGTCACGGCAACCATCATGTCGTCACCGACCGATATCGGGGCGGCAACCGAACTGCTCAGGGTAACGCTCTGCAGGCTGTTGAGCATCTGATAGGCAGCCTCGTCCTTGCCGCGCCAGTAGAAATTCTCCGCAACCGTCGTGCCGGACCGATCGGTCATGTCGAGCTTGACCAGAACCATCGGATGCGATGCGAACAGGCGGTCGAGTGGTACGGCGGCAAGCGGGGTTGCCGCATTCGCCTTTGCATCGAGACGATCCTCGCGGCTGAACAGTTCGGCATTGTCGAGCCCGACGACCCGCGTGCGTACGAGAAGGCCGGGGCGTGGCTCGCGGGTGGTATTGAGTACGACCAGTTCGTTGCCCGGCAAGTTCAGCTGAACGTGGAGCGGCTCCGCGGCCTTTTTCGCCCCGTAATATGCCGCATGAGTATCATAGTCCCAGCTGTAGATCTGCCATGCGTTCGACGGCCAGGCCGGGTGGGTCATCCACAGGAGCCGACCGGAGTTCTTGGTCCAGAGATGGCCCAGAAACCCTTCATACATCGCCTTGTGCGTCTCGAGATTCATCATCTGTGCTTTCCGCTCGAAATCGGCGAAGCTCGTCGCAGGCCCGAACATCGTCGCCAGCGTCGTCATGAACGTCTTGGTGTCGCCGTTCCCGGCAAAATGCCAGTCGTGATAGGCCAGCGTGTCGCTGAGCGGCCAGGTCTCGCTATCGGGCATGGTGGCGCGGACGGATTCAAGCGTCGAGAGCGACGGCGTTCCCGTTTCGACTGAGAAGCCGCTGGCCAGATCGGTGAAATAGCCCACCGGTGGCCGGTAGTTGTACGGCCCCGATCCCTGCAGATTGACGACGTTCGAGCTGCCCGTGAACCAGCGCGTGCCATCCTCGCGCGCGATGAGATCGTCGAGCCCTTCGTTCAGCGTGGGATAGGGCACGCCTTCGTTGCGGCCGAACCACAGGATGATCGACGGGTGATTGCGATAGCGCCGCACGACGTCGTCCGCATTCTTGAGGAAGAGCTCTGGGTCCTGCGGCTCGACCTGGAAATTCTGCGTTGATTGCCAGAAATCGTTGAGCACCATCATGCCGGTCTCGTCGGCGAGGTCGAAAAACTCGGCTTCGGTGTTATTACCCATCCAGTTGCGGATGACGTTCATGTGCGCCTCCTTCTGGAGACGGAAATAGGGTGCCAGCCGGTCCCGGCCGACGCGTTTCATCGCATCGTCCATGCCCCAGTTGCCGCCGCGCGCCGCGATCTGCACGCCGTTCACGCGGATGGTCAAATGCGGCTCGGGCATCGTCTCCTCGACAGGCGTCACCGCCGGTGAGGTTTGGCCGGCGACGGTCAGCGACTCGGTCCACCCGTTCGGCGACTGCTTGATCGCTTCGTGACGGACGTCGATAAGACGTTCGCCGCGCAGGCTGCCATCGGTGAACTGCAGATTGACCCGCCGGAGCGCGCCCGCGGTATCGAACAGCGACAGGTCGTAGCTCACCTCACGGATCCCGAACCGGTCGGTACGCGTGTCCGACAGCCGGCCATCAGCCAGCGCCTCGAGCGACAATTGGTACAGCGCCTGCTCGCCATAGCCGTTCGGCCACCAGAGTTTCGGATTTGCGACGCGCAGCTGGGCGAAGTCCTTGGGCGAGAAGGCGACCTTCGTCTCGCCGGGCGATACGGTCACCGTCTTCTCGACATGCACATCGCCAAACGCCGCGCGAACGGTGACGCTGCGCGGCGTGGTGCCGTCGTTGCGAACGGGGACGGTGATGTAAACATCGGCACGGTCGGTCCGTGGCAGCGGCAGGTCGGTGACGACCTGTGGGTCGAGCAGGCGGACGTCGCCATGCGCCAGCAGTTCGACCGGACGCCACAGCCCGGTGTTGCGGTCGCGGATGCCGGGAATCCAGTCCCACCCTTCGGTGGCGACGAAGGTCGGACCGTCGATGGCGAGCTGCCCGCCATTCTCGCCGACGCCGGCGCTGATCGACTGTTCGTGCGGAATGCCGGGATGGGGCGGCGGCGACACGCGCACCGCGACGACATTGTCACCGGCGACGGGGATGAGATCGAATTGGCCGCGGATGAATGCGCCGCGTGTGCTGCCGAGCTTGCGGCCGTTTGCCCAGACGTCCGCGGCATAGTTGATGCCGCCGAAGACGAGCGTAAGCCGCTTTCCGGCGGCTTCGGGCGGGACTGTGAAGCTGGTGCGGTACCAGTAATCCTGCCGGGCGAGGCTTTCGGGAATCTTGAGGTTATTCAACCCGTAATAGGGGTCGGGATAGACTCCGCGATCGACCAGCGTGGTCAGCACGGTGCCCGGCACGGTTGCGGCACGCCAGGTGCCGCTGGGCACGCCCGGACGTGACAGCGTCGCACCATCGTCGCGCACGTCCGGCGCGGCGGCGAGCTGCCAGCCGTTCACCAGCCAGCGGCCGTCGCGTGCCGGCGCCAACCCCGTTGGCGGCAAGGGCATATTTAAGACCGGCGGCGTGGTGGCGTCGCCGCGTGCCTTTGGCAGCGTCCACGGATCCTGTTGCTGCGTCAAACCGATATTGGCTTGTTTCTGGAGCGGCCAGCCGACGCCGACCTGCCAGAACTGGACGAGCGCGAAGTCTGGCTGCGCGCGGGCTTCGTCGGCCAGTGCCGCGGCGCTCCGCGCGCGCGCGTCGAACGTCGCGTTGGCCAGCGATCCGCCGAAATGCTGCTTCGCGCGGCCGGTGCCGGTAACGGGTGCCAGTGCCAGACGGGGCGTGACGGCGACCGAGCGGCCGGCGCGCGACGCGACCGGCCGGCCGTCGACATAGAGCGTCAGCGTGCGACCGTCCGACACGGCGGCGACATGCGTCCAGCGACCGGCGGCGAGCATGCTTCCGCCGGTGACGCGGACGCTGCCGTCGGCGCCGGTGACGCGGCCATCGACGAGCGAGAGACAGCGGCAGGCCCCCAGCGGACCGCCGACGGCCAGCAGGGTGCCGGTCATGCGCGTTGCACCGGGCCGGACCCAGGTCGACAGTGTCCAGGGCGCATCGGCGGCGACCCCTGCCTGCGCGCCGGTCAGGTCGCGCTCGACGCCGATCCCGCCGGCGAGGATGTCGACGTTATAGGGGCCGGCGTTGCCGATCGCTGCTGGCGCGTCGGCTGGCGTGGTTTGCGCTGCGACCGCGCCCGACAGGGCCGTTCCTAGCAGTAACAGGGTGGTGAGTGTCGCCAGTCGCATGAATAGTCCCTCCTGAGGTGCCGGCTTGGCAGTGCTGCCGGTCAGTTTTGAGCCGCGGTATGCCG
This sequence comes from Sphingomonas aerolata, assembly GCF_003046295.1. Lineage (GTDB taxonomy): Bacteria > Pseudomonadota > Alphaproteobacteria > Sphingomonadales > Sphingomonadaceae > Sphingomonas > Sphingomonas aerolata. The sequence goes on along the minus strand of NZ_PZZN01000003.1, from coordinate 971,041 downwards.
GGTCAGTGACCGACCTGCGGATCTTTTGTCCACAATCTTGCGGCACCGCGAACGCCGGAGGCGTCGCCCCAGCGTGCGGGCACGATACGGCCGTCCCACAGGTCGGAAAATGTGTGGTGGCGCACGACATCGGGCAGGCCGGCGTAGATTTCGGTGACGTTCGACATGCCGCCGCCAAGGACGATCACCTCGGGGTCGAGCAGGTTGACGACGAGCGCGAGCACACGCCCGAGGCGATCGACATAGGCACTTAGCGCGGCGCGGGCCGCGGGGTCGCCGGAGCGCGCCGCGGCAACGATGTCGGGCGCGCTGAGCGCCAGCCCGTGTTCGGTGGCCGCGGCCCGCGCAAAGCCGGTACCCGAAACCCAGCTCTCGATGCAGCCCGACAGCCCGCACCAGCATGTCGGAGCATCGGCCTCGCGTCCGCCGGGCCAGGGCAGGGGCAGATGGCCGATCTCGCCAGCGATCCCGTGTGCACCATCAATCGCGGCGCCGGACAGCACAACGCCACCACCGACTCCGGTACCGATCACCAGCGCAAAGACGCTCTGCGCACCCTCAGCGGCACCATCGATCGCCTCCGACAGGGCCAGGCAATTGGCATCGTTGACCAGCCGTACGGGGCGACCGAGCGCCCGGGCGAGGTCCTCGCGAAAGGGGCGGCCATTGAGATAGGTAGAGTTGCTGTTGCGCATGATCCCGGTTCGCGGTGACGGCGAGCCCGGTGCACCGATCCCGACCGTGCAGCGCGCGCCCCCGGCGTCGTCCGCCGCGGCGACCAGGTTCGATATCGCGGTCAGCGCGCTGTCGTAGCTGCCGGGATTGGGAATGCGTTGCCGCCACGCAGCCGCGCCGTCTTTCGAGAGCAACACGGCTTCGATCTTCGTACCGCCAAAATCGATACCGAGCGCCGGCGCGGCATCTTCGCATACCAGCCCGCCGATGTTGGCAATGGTACCACTCTCCCCCACGATATCCTCCCCCCATGGTCGTGACCGCTGCACGGCCATCCCGAACGACAATGCCAGTTCGAAAAATAAACGCAAATTGATTATCCAATTGACGGCGCTTTGCGGCGCGGTAGAACACGGGTGGCAAGACAACGGTAAGTTGCGGCTGGCACGTGGGAGAGGGGTAGGGCGCCGCGGCGCCGATCAACTTCATTCTCGCAGGCTAAAGCGTTCGCCAATCGCTGGCGGTGTTGATTGTGAGGGAGAGGGTCGGAATGTTGCGCGCAAAATCCAAGAACATGTTGATGGTCGCCGCGTCGGTGACGGCGTTGGTCAGCAGCAGTACTGCGCTCGCGCAGCAAACATCGACGACGCAGGGGGTGTTGCAAAGCGCGCCCACAGATCAGGCTGCATCGCCGTCCGCCGCTGCGGCCGATCAGGCGAGCGAAACGCAAACCCCGACCACCCCGACGAGTGATGCCGCCGCAGAAAGCGAGGACATCGTCGTTACCGGCATTCGCGGCGCGCAGCGGCGTGCGGTCAACCTGAAGCGCGATGCCGCGTCGGTCACCGATTCGATCTCCGCCGAAGACATCGGCAAGCTGCCCGACGTGACCATCTCGGATTCGCTCCAGCGTATCCCTGGCGTGCAGATCCGCCGCGACGCGGGTGAGGGGGCCGCAATCAACATTCGCGGCCTGCCACAGGTGACGACGCTGCTCAACGGCGAGGCCTATCTCGGCGCGCAATCGATCACGACGATCCAGCCGAATTTCAACGACATCCCGTCGCAGCTGTTCGCCGGCGCCGACGTCATCAAGTCGAGCACGGCGGACCTGCTCAACGCGGGCATCACCGGCACCGTCAATCTGCGCACGCGCCGTCCGTTCGACCTGAAGAAGGGCTTCACCTTCGCGGCTGCCGCCGAGGGCGCGTACGGCGACAAGACCAAGGAATTCGATCCAAACCTGAATGGCTTGTTCGGCTTCCGTGGTGAGAAGGTCGGCTTCCTCGTGTCCGGGGCCTATTCGAACCTGCATCTGTCGAACTCGCACAACGGCATCCAGGAAGGCTATGGCGCAGCGCTCCACAACGAGCAGTTCAACACCGCCGCCAACCCGACTGGCGACGTCAACCTGAGCAGCGGCTTTTCGCCCGCCAATCGTCCCAAGGGCACGATCGTCGGTACCGGCCGCGACGTGAACGGCGATGGTGACTCGAACGACGCGTTCATCGTCCCACAGGGTTTCACCGCCTGGGACAAGGTGAACCAGCGCGAGCGGATCGGTATCAATGCCTCGGCGCAGTGGGAGATCAGCGATGCGCTGACCTTGAACGCCGACGCGTTCTTCACCCGCCAGAACGAGAACGACCGGACTGCCGGCATCCAGATGCAGAACGTGAACTGGCAGGCGGCCGAATTCGTCCCGGGACAGTCGCGTAACACCGGTTCGGTTGTTTCGCTCAGCAACGGCGGCGTGACTCGCGACTATGACCTGAACACCACACAAGTCTATAATTACGATCTCGGCAACTTCGACTCGTACGCGCAGAATGATCGCTTCAAGTCGCAGTCGCAGAACTACAATGTCGAACTCAAGTACGACAATGGCGGTCGCTTCAAGGCAAGCCTGCGCGGTATCTACGGCAAGGCCTATTCGAACTACGACCAGAGCTATCTGCAGTTCAGCCCGTCCAACGGCGCGCAGTGGCAGCCGGGCGGGATCGGTCATTATCCGACGGGAGACGTCGCGTTCAATCCCGGCGGCTATGTGGTCAACACCTTGGCGGGCGCGGCGTCGCTACCAGCGACGGTCGATTTCACCGGCAACCAGCCCGTGTTCACGCTGCCATCGCAGCTGACGAACGCGCTCGGCAATATCGACAGCTACACGATGAAGACGACCTCGTCGGAGGGCAATTACCGGCGCAAGGGCGACCTCAAGCTGATCCGCGGTGACGTCTCCTACGAGGCGAACGACAATGTCAGCCTGGCCCTGGGTGGCCGGTATAGCGAGCGCACGGTCGACGATTTCGAATTCGATCGCGCGGCACCGCTCTATGCCGGGCAGGCGTCGCAGGCGGGTGGCTGCCTGGTCAAATGGAAGGCATTCGACGTCCCCCTGAACGATGCCTCGTGCCGTGCCGGTACGGGCACGTTCGGGACCGCCAGCTTCGCTCCCTACACCGCAGGGCAGGTCCGCAAGGCGAGCGATCCGATCTTCAACGGGCAGGTCAAGCAGTACAACCTGCCGGGCGCTGGCCTGCCGCCGATCTACGTGCTGGATCCCAAGGTGATGGACAACGCGCTGGCGTTCCAGAACAGTTTTTATCCCGGCAACGTGGAAGTGCAGAACCCCGGCGCGTCGTTCAACGTCGGCGTGAAGCAGATTTCGGGCTACGCGCAGCTCAACGTCAAGGGCGACGTGTTCGGCATCCCGGTGTCGGGCAATGCAGGCCTCAAGGTCATCAACACCAAGCTCGACATCACGCAGTTCGTCACCGGTTCGCCACAGCCCTATGGCCTGGCCAATCTGAGCAACGGCACCGTCGAGACCAAGCGCAGCTTCACCGACTTCCTGCCCGCCTTCAATCTCGCGTTCAACCTCGCCGAGAATGTGAAGCTGCGGCTTGCCTATTCTAAGACGATGACGTTGCTCGACCTCAACCAATGGGGCGGCGGCCTTAACCCGACCTATGCGATCGACACGAGCAACCCCGGTTCGCCCGTGTTCCGCGTCACCGGCGGCAGTTCCAACGGCAACCCGCAGCTCGATCCGTGGCGCGCCACCAACGTCGAGGGATCGCTCGAATATTATATCGGCGCGAGCAGCCTGATCAGCGTCGGTGCCTTCTACATCGACGTTGCGAGCTTCATCCAGTCGGGCAACATCGTCCGCACCGACCTGCCCGACAATGACGGCGTCGTCCGCAACCGGACGGTCTCGATCAGCACCCCGGTGCAGGGCGATGGCGGGACGCTGAAGGGCGTCGAGGCAGGCTGGAAACAGTCGTTCAGCGACCTAGGCTTCATGCCGTCGATCCTGACCAACTTCGGTATCGACGCGAACATCACCTATTCGCCGTCCGACTCCGGCGCGGTCGATCTGAAGGGCGATGCGATCCCGTTCCAGGATAATTCGAAGATCCAGACCAATCTGGCGGGCTTCTACCAGGACGATCATTTCCAGGCGCGTGTCGCGTGGAATTATCGCTCCAAGCGCGCGGTGCAGCAGAATTTCGGCGGTATCCAGGGTCTCGAACTCTATCAGCAGCCAACCAACTATGTTGACGCGTCGATCAGCTACGACTTCACGCCGAACCTGACGCTGTATGCGCAAGGGTCGAACCTGACCGGAGAATACGAGAAATACTATCTGACCTTCCCGGACGAGAAGGCCTACAACAACATTTACGAGCGCCGGTTCATGGCGGGTGCACGCTTCAAGTTCTGAGGCGTAATGTGTGACGCAGATGCCCGCCGGCTTTCATCGGGGTGGCGGGGACCTGTACGCCGGACAGCGTTGACGGGGAGTTGGTCATGACGGGCAGAACACCGGGTCCGGCATCCGCCCGCGGGCCGCTGCGCTCGATCGTCATCGTCGGGGGCGGCACGGCGGGATGGATGGCGGCAACGTTGCTCGCGCGCCGGCTCGAGCGACAGCCTGTCAAGATCACGGTCATCGACTCCAGCGCGATCGGCACGGTCGGCGTCGGCGAGGCGACCGTGCCGGGCATCCGCGATTTCTTCCGCGAAATCGGCGTCACCGAGCAGGAGGTGATGGCGGCGACGCAGGGCACGGTCAAACTCGGCATCGAGTTCGTCGACTGGAAGCGCGAAGGCGAGCGCTTCTTCCACCCGTTCGGCCTGTACGGCATGCGATCGCGCGGCGTGGCGTTCCATCATTACTGGCGCAAGATGAACGTTGCCGGCCACGCTTCGCCGCTGGCCGATTTCTGTCTCGCGACCGCGCTGGCGGAGCGCAACCTGTTCATGCCGCCGACCGACCGGCCGGTTCATGATCTGCTGTTTTTCGACTGGGCGGTGCACTTCGATGCGGGGCTATTCGCACGGTTCTTGGCGCAGAAGGCGATCGCATGGGGCGTCGAACACATCGATGCCACTATCACCGATGTGCGCGTCGACGGTCGTACGGGGTTCATCAGCGGGGTGGACACCAGTTGCGGCAAGGCGATCGATGGCGATCTGTTCGTCGACTGCTCGGGGTTCCGGTCGCTGCTGCTCGGCGGCGCGCTGGGCGTGCCGTATGAAGACTGGACGAACCTGCTGCCGTGCGACCGGGCAGTGGCGATGCCGTGCACGCGATCGGGGCCGCTGACCCCGTATACACGCAGCACCGCGCTCGAAGCCGGTTGGCAGTGGCGCATCCCGCTCCAGCACCGCGTCGGCAACGGCTATGTCTATTCGAGCCGTCACATCTCTGACGACGAGGCGGTCGCTACGCTGAAGAGGAGGCTCGAGGGCGAAGGGCTAGGCGAGCCAAACATGATCCGCTTTCGCACTGGGCGGCGTACGGCCTTCTGGCAGGGGAACTGTGTCGCACTTGGTCTCGCCGCGGGCTTCATGGAACCGCTCGAATCGACCAGCATCACGCTGATACAGACGGGTATCGAGAAGCTTCTCGCCTTGCTGCCCGATCGCGGGTTTGATCCCGCGCTGGCGGAGGAATATAATCGCACGACCGGATTGGAATATGAGCGGATCCGCGATTTCCTGCTGCTCCATTATTTTGCCAATGTCAGGCGTGGAGAGCCAATGTGGGATCGCTGCCGCGACACGGCGCTTCCCGAGGCGCTGGCGCACAAGCTCCGGTTGTTCAAGGCGCGCGGCCATCTGGTCCGGTATGAGTGGGAATCGTTCCAGGATCCGAGCTGGCTGTCGATGTATGCAGGCTTCGGGATCGACGCGGCCGCGCATGATCCCGGTGCCGACCATTTCTCGATTCCGGCCCTGGAATCGGCGTTTGCCCGCATGAAGGAGTCGATTGCACAGGCAGTTGCGCTCGCGCAGCCGCACGACGCGTTCCTCGGCCTGTCGGCGCGCCATCCGGCGCGCGCGCAGGCTGCCGAGCCCGGCGGCGCTCCCGATCGCCTGATGATGCCGGCGCGTTAGGGAATGTCGCGCAGCGTGCAGATTGGCCCGCGCAGGTCTCGCCGCGCAGCCGGGCCGGTCTGTTCGAACGCCATGTAAGCGCGCGTGTCGGCCGAATAGCGCGCCCATAGGGGCAACCCGCCGCTGTTGGGATTGCCGGTTCTGACGAAGTTGACCCAATAGCGTTGCAGCGGCGGCTGGCCGGGTTGCGGCGGGTTGAACACATAGCCGATCTCGCTTGCATGGCTGACCGTGCGGCCAGTCGGCGCGTAGTCGAACTGATACTGCCACACCGGTACGCCTGCGCGTGCGAATGCCCTCGAGACGGCGATCGTCGGACAGCGAAAGGTCACGTCATCGGCGATCTGCGTGGTGACGTCACCCAGGCGCGGGTCGTCGACAGGTATGCCGCCGCGCTGGAGCCCGTAGAGATCGAGCGCCCGGTCGGCGCCCGCACCGAATTCGCGTCGAACCGTCGCCTCCGCCGCAGCGCCACCGCCATGCAGGGGCAGTTCCTTTGCGTTGACGCCGATGACGAGCGGCGTGCGCGCGAACCGGCCGCTCGCCAGCAGCTTGGCGGGCGTATCGGTCAGGACGCGACCGTCGATTATCGCCTGCAACCAGATGAAGCTGTCATCGTCCAGATCGGGAACATCGACTGCGTCTTGCGCCTCCAGGATTTTGGCGACGGACAGGTTGCGGAGCTGGGCGGTCGGGGCCGTATCCGGCAGTCCGGCGGCCCTTATGAGACGTTCACCCAGGCGTTCGTTCTGCACTAGCGTGCGCGGAGCGACACCGAAGCCGGGCGTTCCGCTTTCCTGGATCGCCTGCGCGAACAACCCGCGCGAAGCCGGGGCCAGCTGGTGAAGCGCGACGTCCTGCGCGCCGGCAGATTCCCCCGCAATCGTGACGCGCTTTGGATCGCCGCCGAAGCGCGCGATGTTGCGCTGGACCCAGGCGAGCGCCGCCTGCTGGTCCATCAGCGCGTAATTGCCCGAATGCCCGCCCTGTTCACGGCTGAGGGCGGGATGCGACAGGAAGCCTAGCGCGCCGAGGCGGTACTGGACACTCACCAGCACGACGCCCGCTTCGGTGATCCGCGATTCGACGGTGCCGCCCCCGGCGCCCGCGCGATTGCCACCGCCGTGGATCCATACCAGCACCGGCAGCGCCGCGGTCGCGCTCGACGGCGGCGTGCGTACGTCGAGGAACAGGCAATCCTCCGAGCTATTGATCGCCGCGTCCCGGTTCCAGTCGCCATAGACGGGTTGCGGACAGGCCGCATGGGTCGCAATTGCCTCGACAGGTTCAGTCCAACGCGTCGGCCGTTCGGGCGCGCGCCACCGCAGCGGTCCGGTCGGCGGTTTGGCGAAGCGGATGCCGCGGAACACTGCACCGCCGTTCGCAAGCGCCTCGCCGCGGACCGGACCATCGTCGGCGCGCACCACCGGGCCGGCGGTGACGGCTGCGAGCGCCAGCGCGAGGACGATCACTGGGCGAGCGCCTTTGGCGCCGGCTTGGCGAGCGACGCGCGGATCGCCGCTTCGGCAACCGGTCCCATGACGGCATATCCCGCCTTGTTCGGATGGACGCCGTCATAGGTCAGGCTCGCGCGGAACCCCTTGCCGTCGTGTAGCGCCGTCCAGTAATCGGCATAGGTAGCGCCGGTCTGCGCAGCATACCCCTTCAACCAGCTATTCATCGCCACGATCTTGTCGGCGGTTTCGAGGCCGGGCCGCCACGGAAAATTCGCGGCGGGCGGGATCGAGGCGAGGATCACACGGATCCCGTGCGCGCGCGCAAGTTCCGCCATCGTCATGATATTGGCCTTCGACTGGTCGGGCGTCATCGGCCCGGTATTACCGGCAATGTCGTTGGTGCCGGCCATGATCTGTACGACTGCGGGTTTCAGATCGATCACGTCCTGGCGAAAGCGCAACACCATCTGCGGCGTGGTCTGCCCACCGATCCCGCGTCCGATGCGGTTGTTGTCGGTAAAGAAGGTAGGGGCCATGTCGAACCAGCCCTGTGTGATTGAATCGCCGATGAAGACGACGCGTGGGCCCGCCATGCCGGCCGGCAACTCCGCATTGGCCTCCGTGTAGCGGCCGAGCCATGCCCAATCGGTATGCAACCGCTCCTCCGCTTGGCGCGCGGCGCTGGCCTTCACATCATCCGTCTTCGCGATTGTCGGTGCGGCCACTGCTGCCAGAGACAAGCTGAGTAAGATCGTTTTCATATTGCGCTCCGGAACTCTCGCAGCGCTATCGCATAATGAGACGGCAAAGCTAAATTTTGTGCGACCGGCCAACTATGGGTTGTGGTGCCTTATCCTCACACTGATCCAGGGCAGCGTGGGTTTCGCAGAGCGTGGGGCCACGACGGTCTCCAACTTGTTGCCTGCAATCTGGCAGCACGCTTGGGGCGGCGGTGCTGGTCATTGAGCTCAATGACAGCCTAGCACGCTGACCCGCTGGGCCGCTGCAACAGATTCAGTAGATACTCGTAGGGCAGGGGTCGGCGGCAAGCACAGTGGCGAAGTGGGCAGGGCTAGCGCGCGGCCTGCACCTGACGTTCTAAGGCGTCCTGATAATCGTAGGCGTCACGCTCGCGCTCTCCGTGTTCGTGCCGCAAGCGACCAAGGAGCACAGCGTGCCAACCTAAACCGATGTCTGTTTGCGGGCCGCGGAAGGAGCGGCTTGAAAGTCTGCCCGTGGGTCGCCGCAGCCGCAGCTGCTGAATATGACGTTGTTGAGCTGACTTCCGATACTGGAATGGGCAAAATATGCGAATTAAGCCCTAGCTTCAATCGCCGCCAAGATTGCGGATCCTGTACGGTCCTGAGCGCTTTGCAAGCGGCTGTCCCTTCCAGCTGAGCTGTACCAGCCCGTTGCTCACTAGCTCGTCTATCGCTTCATGGACTGCAGGCATTGCGCTACGCCAATCCTGTGCAATTGAACGGGCCACTTCGCTTGGGCATATCGTCGCCCCCGGTGCGCGGCGCTCGAGCAGGGAAAGTGTGGCTGCCTTCGGATCCGTCATTCAGACTGCGTCGACCGGGCGCTCCGGCTGGTCAAGGTGCTATTGGCATTCGGTGCCTTCCTCGGGCAGCTTATCCGTGCAGAACGTGGCAGGATGGTCGTGAGAAACTCGCGGCAAGCGGAAATACCTCTGGTCGACGGATTCGACGAAGAACCGGATATTACCGACTGCGCGCGCCGATGTGATCTCGGGTCCGTTCTGGAACGACCTCCGCGCGGCAGCTGCAGCGATGGGTGTGTGGAGCTTCTATCGCAAAGAGCGGATGGGACCCCGGAGCGAGCTTGGCCAAGATCTCCGCCTGCGGGTGCAGGCTGGGTTAGACGTCTCGGCGCCAGTCCGGCGGTTGTTCGCCGTCAAGAAGGACATCTCGGCGGAAGTACTCGGCCGGTTCCAGCGGAACTGGTCGGACCGGGCCGACAAGGAGCATTCTCGCCTATACTTTGGGCCGAGCATCACTTTCGGGACGAGGTTCTAGCCGATCGGATGCAGCCGGCGTGGTCGACGAGGGCCCCATTGGGCCGCCTGCTCGGCTAGCCTGTCGCGGCGGGCGCGTCGGCTAGAATACGAAGCTAAACGAACGTCGCCTCTTCGGGCGAAGGTAGGACGGTCTGAGCGTCGCCTTATGGGTCTTTGCGGATTCGGTGGGAAGGCGTCGCCGAGCTCGGCGTCTACCGGATCGATATCTTGTTCGGGCGTTCCAAGGATTGGCGGCGTATCGGCACCCGCTACGACCAGTAACCGACGGACTTGCTCTCCGCCGTCGCTCTCGCGGACACCGTCATTTTGGCTATGATCAACGTCTCATAACCTTAATGGCGCAGCGCACCGATCAGAGCGAACAAGCGCCGTTGTTTGGGTCAGAAAATCAGACGCACAATGTCGCGTTGCCCTTCTGATGCGGTCTCGCCATTATAGCAAGGACTGGGGAGAGTGACGTGCGCAAAAGCATCTCGAGAGCGTGTGGTTTGGTGATGCTGCTCGGGTCGATTTCGGCAGCCGCTCAGCAATTGCCGCCCCCTGCTGATTCCCCGACCGCCGGAACGGCGCAAGGCGACGTGTCGGTCACCATCTACACCAACGACGTCGCCCTGGTGCAGGACATCCGTCCGCTGAACCTGGCGAGCGGGCGGGTTCGCCAGAATTTCCCCGACGTGAGCGCAGCGATCCGACCGGAAACGGTGTCGCTGACCGTGCCCGATGCCGCGATCGTCGAGCAGAATTTCGACTATGATCTGCTCAGCCCGTCGAGCCTGATGGAGAAAGCGATCGGCGAGACGATCACGCTGGTGCGGACCAATCCGGCCACCGGCGCGGAAACCCGCGATCGCGCGAAAGTGCTGGCGGTGAACGGCGGCGTGGTCATCGAAGTGAACGGTCATGTCGAGGTACTGCGCGACGACGGCCTGCCGGTGCGCGCGGTGTTCGACCGGGTGCCCGACGCGCTGCGGGCGCGCCCGACGCTGTCGGTGACACTGACCAGCACGCGCGGAGGAACCCGCCCGGCGACGCTGTCCTACCTGAGCCGCGGGCTCGGCTGGAGCGCCGATTATGTCGCGCTGTTCGACGACAAGAGCGGCACGGTCGATATCCAGGGCTGGGTAACGCTGAAGAATAGCAGCGGGACGACGTTCGCTAACGCCAAAACGCTGCTGGTCGCCGGCGAGGTCGGCAGCGCCGACGATGACGGCAGCGGCGGCTATGCGCCGCGTCCGCGCCACCGAACGACGAAACGCCCCGGCACCGAGAGCGCCGCGCGCGAGCAGCTCGGCGACTTCTACCTCTATCCGCTGGCCGAACGCACCACGATCGCCGACAAGCAGACCAAGCAGGTCAGCTTCCTCGATGCCAAGGGCGTGGCGGCGGGCGCGGGCTATCGGTTCGAGAATGGCTGGCTCGGCAGTTCGGACGAACCACGCAGCGCGCAGTCGGTGCTGCGGTTCAGTAACTCGGGTGCAGCAGGCTTGGGCGACGCGCTGCCGGCGGGGGTGGTCCGGGTCTATGTCCGCGATGCACGCGGGCAGCCGCAGTTCACCGGCGAAAACCGGATCGAGCATACCCCGCAAGGGTCGACCATCGCGCTTCCCACCGGCGACGCGTTCGATGTGAAGGTGCAGCCCGTCACCGTGTCGCGCACGCGGCAGGGCGACCGCCGCTGGCGCACGGCGATGCAGTACAAGCTGACTAACGCCCGCGCCCGTCCGGTCACGGTCGAGCTCATCCAGGGCGGGCTCGACTGGGGCGACGTCCGGGTCGTCGAGGACAGCGCGAAGGGTGAACGTCGCACCGCCGGCACGCTGGCGTGGCAGGTATCGGTGCCGGCCAATGGCAGTACCACGGTGACGGCGACCTTCGACACGCGCTACTGATGCGCCATCTGCTGCTCCTGGCGGTCGCGCTGCTGGCGGGCAGGGCGGAGGCGCAGACGACCGTCACCTCGTCCGCGCCGGACCGCGTCTCGCTCACGGTGTACCGGGCACCTTATGGCCGCGGGGCGATGACCCTCCAGTATCTCGGTGGCTTTGCACTGGTGACGGAGACGCGTCGCGTCCGGCTGCCGCGCGGACCGGCGGTTCTGCGGTTCGAGGGCGTGGCGCATGGGATCGTGCCGGTCAGCGCAGTCATCGACGGCCTGCCCGGCGGCACGATCGAGAAGAACCGCGACGCCCGCCTGTTGTCGCCGGCCTCGCTTGTCGACGGTACGCTGGGTCGTGACGTGACGCTGACCCGAACGGACAGGGCGACCGGACGACCGACCAGCGAGCCCGCGACCATTGTCGCCGGCCCGGCACCGGGCGTCATCCTCCGCACGGCGACGGGGATCGAGGCTTTACGCTGTTCGGGTCTCGCGGAGCGGCTGGCGTTCGCCGGCGTCCCAGGCGGCCTGTCGAGCAAGCCGGTGCTGAGTGTAACGACCATCAGCCCGGCGGCGCGCACGGTCACGGTGCGTCTGTCCTATCTCGCGTCCGGGTTCGACTGGCGGGCGAGCTACGTCGCTGCGCTCGCCGCGAACGGGCGAACGGTCGACCTGTTTGCCTGGCTGACCCTCGCCAACAGCAACCCGGAAGTGTTCCCGAAGGCCGAGGTGCAGGCCGTCGCGGGCCGGCTCAACCGGGTGGCGTTGCCCGCGGTTCCGGCGGCGGCGGGCGGGCTGCGGCTGGTCTGCTATCCGCTCGGCACGACGACGTCGGATCTGCCCGAAACGGAGTTTGAGCCTGCCGACGAGATAGTGGTGACGGCGTCGCGCGCGATGGCGCCCCCCCCGCCGCCGATGATGGCGCCCCCGGCACCACCCCCGCCGCCGCCCCCTCCCGAAGATCTTGGCGATCTCAAGCTTTATCGCATACCGACGCCCACGACCGTCGCCGCACGCGCGCAAAAGCAAGTTGCTTTGCTCTTTCAAAAGGGCGTGCCGGTTGACCGTCGCTACCGACGCGCGGTGTATCCCGGCCAGCAGCTCGACGGCGTGCCGACGTCGATCGTGCTCGTGATGAAGAACGATACACCTGGCGGCCTGGGCGTGCCGCTGCCAGCCGGCAGCACCGCACTCTACGCCGAGCGGGCTGGCGGACGCCTGCTGCTGGGATTGGGCGCGGTCACCGACCGCACGGTTGGCGAGACGGTGCGCCTAGCGGCAGGTATCAGCAGCCAGGTTATGTTGACCCAGGCTATCGTTGCGTCGCGCGTGCCGGTGGCGGCTCCGGGGGAAGCATTGTCGCGAGAGGTCGTGCTGACGGCGACTAACGCCAACCCGTTCCCGGCGACGCTCGACGTCCCGATCGGGGCGGCGGGCCAGGCGATCGAGGCCGATGACAAGGCGCTCAACCGAACCGACGGGATCCTCACCTGGTCGCCGACCCTGCCGCCGGGCGGTCGCGCCAATTTGCGTTACCGTTACTGACCGGCCCACTTCGACCTCCCAGGTCGGGCGATACCGCATACGCCTGATTTCAAGATCTATATAGGGTCAGGAAGCCTGTACTGGTAGCAGCTACGATGCCTCGCCGTCCCCGCCAGTTGCGGCACATGAATGGATGACAGGTTTCGGCGAGCGGAAGGGGCGTTCGGAACGTCGCCTTTTGGGTCGTGACCGCCGAGACAGCCATCGACCAGTTCAAGCCATCGCTGCGTTAGCCGGCGAACGGCTGCTCCCGACAGATCCTTCCGTTCGCGTGGCACAAACCGGACAGGCAGCAACGGGCCCGAATTGGCCGCTCGCGACGCTCTCGATCGTTCCTGCATGCGGTCGTCCGTGCAAATCGGTTGGCGCCACCGATGGGTAAGCTGGAGCGAACAGCGCCCGGTCGACCGTGATGCAGTGGTAGTCCAGTTGGTTCTACCGCAGGAAAAAGCCTCCTGGGCTGGCGTTGGCCCGGCGGGCATCCATGCCGCCGAATAGTGATGCGAAGCCGTCGCCTGCTAGAATCGAAAGCCCAGCGTTGCCATAACGTTGCGCGGTGCGGCCATGAAGCAGTCCCCACGCACGAGGCAGGAGGCGAAACCACGGTTGTCCAGCAGGTTGGTCGCGTTGATGGCCAGGCGCCATTTGTCCCAGCTGATCTCCGCCAGCGCATCGACCGTCGTCCGCGACGGGGTGACGATCGTGTACAGCGTGCCGGGCGCGATCCCGGGGTTGAGACCATAGGGGTCGAGCGGCCCGGTCGACTTGCTCTTGCCGCTATACACCACGCCCGCACCGAACCTTAGCTGCGGCCCGCTGGTGTCACCGAAGGTCTTGGTCGACCAGACCGACGCGGTGTGGCGCGGCATATAGTCGAGACTGGTGTTAACGTCGGAATCGAGCTGGCTGTAGCCATAGTTCAGCAGCAGCTCGAAATTGCCCGGCAGCACGCGGCTCGCCTCGAACTCGATGCCCTTGGTGGATAATTCGCCGGATTGGGTCGTCACGTTGTTGGCTAGATAGAGGACGCGGTTGCGCTCCTTGATCTTGAAACCGGTCACGGTGACCAGCGTCCGGGGATCGGGCTGCCATTTTACACCCGCCTCGTATTGCATGCCCATCTGCGGTTTGAAGGGGTCGGTCGGGACGCCGCCAGGCCCCGTCAGCCGGCCGGCGATCGGCAGGAAGCTTTCGGTGTAGCTGAAGAAGGGCGAGACGCCTGCGCCGAGCTCTCCAATGATGCCGGCGCGGAAGGTCGTGGCATTGTCCTCCTGGCCCGAGGAGTTGGTCACATGGTCGCGGCGGGCGCCAACAATCACCGACATGCGATCGAAGAAGCGGATCTGGTCCTGGACATAGACGCCGAGCTGCTTCTGCGAATCATAGGCAAACGGGCCGCTGGGGTCGTAGGTCTGCAGCGACGCATAATCGATGTCGTAGAGATCAACCGTCTCCAGCGCCGTGGTCGCGAACCTCTTGCCGACCTTGTTCCAGCTATAGTCGAGGCCGGCCAGCAGCGTGTGCTCGATCTCTGCGCCGGTATTGAACTTGAGCTGGACGTTGTTGTCGGTCGAGAAGACGTTCATCCGCGCATCGCTGGCGTCTGCATACAGCCCGATAGTGCGGCCATCGGTGCCATAAACCGCGAACGGATCGGTCGGGTTGGTATAGCTGTCGGCGTAATGGGTAAAATATTCGAGGTCGCTGTCGATGTATCGTGCCTTCAGGCTGATACGAAGATTGTCCGAAAAGCGGTGGACCAACGACCCGCCACCCTGGAGCGAGCGGCCGGCATAGCGGTCCCAGCCGGCCTTGCCGACGAATGTATAGGAATCGAGCTGCCCGCCCGGATTGCCGGGATTAGGTACGAAGGTACCGACGATCGGCAGGAACTGCGAGGTCGAGCCGGTGTCGTCCTTCTGGTACAGGCCGGTCAGGATCAGATCGGTATCCGGCGTCGGCTGCCAGCGGATCGACGGCGCGAACATCACGCGGTCGTCGGGAACATGATCGATGAAGGTGTCGGAATCGCGCACGCGTCCGACTGCACGAATCGCCAGCGTGTCACTGAGTGCCAAGTTGATATCCCCTAGCGCCTCCTTGCGGTCATAACTGCCATAAACGAGGTTAAGCTCGCCGCTGGTGTGGAACTCGGGCGTCTTGGAGACGAGGTTGATGAGACCGCCGATCGAGCCCTGGCCGAACAGCACCGATGCCGGGCCACGTACGATCTCGACCCGCGAGAAATTATACGGGTCCGAGGGGATGCTGGCATAATAGGAGAAAATGTCTCGCATGCCGTCGCGGAACTGCAGCGCGCTGATGCCGCGGACGTTGAAGCCATCGACTCGCGTATCGCGGCCATAGGGATTGGCGAGGACGCCGGCGGCGTACTTCACGGTGTCGCTGATGTTGATCGCGCCCTGCGACAGATACTGGTCGGCCGGGATGATGGTGAGCGGCTGCGGTAGCTCGATCAGCGGGGTTTCGGTCTTTGTGCCGGCGATGGTGCCAGTCACCACAATGTCGTTTTCCGGTGCGGGCGGCTCCGCATCCTGAGCCCAGGACGCAGAACTGGCCAGCATGCTCGCCACCCCGGCCGCAACGATCAACTTCCCCATATTCCGCCCCTTCGTCTCACTGCAGTCCGATTGTGGGCGCTCTTATATATTTGCGAAAGATTATCAATAGCATTAAGATTGCCTTCCTTGACGCGCACGTACCCAATCCAGTCGTCGTCGATGGGCGCGAATTCTGCTGGCCGGGCCAGGCGCGTTCGTGGTGACACTGATGTTGCTTGCCGGCATGCCGCCGCACCCGCCGCTGCGCCCGCCTTGGGGGAGGCCCAATGGTCCATCTGAAGAAGGAAGAGACCAAGGCGATGGTCGCGGTGCGCGGCTGGTCTGGCATCCTGCTTGGCCTACTGCTCTATGCCGTGGTGCTGACGGGCGCCGTGGCGGTCTTCGCGCACGAAATCGGCGCATGGTCGGCCGGCCATCTCGCCACGCGCTTGTCGTTCCAGCAGCCGATCGACGCGACGATGCGCCGCCTGACCGCGCAGACCCCGCCGCACTATCGCGAGGCGGTCAATCTGTTCGAGATCGGCGATCACGGCCTGGGCGTGTTCTTTCACCGCCACCAAACCAATGCGAAGGGCGTCCCCGCTGAGAAAGGCGTCCCAGGCCAGCTTTAGTGGCCGGTCGAGCGACCGTCTGGCTAAGATTAACGGGCGTCTGAAGTTGGGAAAGCCGGGGAGGGCATTTAACGGCGAC
This sequence comes from Sphingomonas aerolata, assembly GCF_003046295.1. Taxonomy (GTDB): domain Bacteria; phylum Pseudomonadota; class Alphaproteobacteria; order Sphingomonadales; family Sphingomonadaceae; genus Sphingomonas; species Sphingomonas aerolata. The sequence continues at coordinate 954,766 of NZ_PZZN01000003.1, read as the reverse complement.
TTATGGGTCTCGCCCGACTTCCCCACGGACTAGAACGTATAAGCAAGTCCGATCGTCCCCAGCCACTGATTGCGCGATCCGGCGATCGCAACGAGCGGACTGCGGGCGATGTCGCCTTCCATGCGTCCATAGGTGCCGCCCGCGACGACCTTGATACCGTGCAATAGGTCGCCGGTGAGCGAATAGCTGCCGATCGCGCCGAACGTCCAGTTCTTGAGCCCACCGCGGGCTGTGTAGACGGGGAGTCCACTCGCCGCGCTCTGTGCCGCGGACACGCTGTAATAGGTCTGCGCATAGCCGCGTTCGACGATGTCGGCGGAGGCGAACACGCCGATCGCGGCCTTGCGCGACAGCGGCGTGACATAAGTGATGCCGGGGCTCCAGATGCCGCTGTCGTGAACCCCGCTGACGTCGTGGCGATAGCCGAGCGTCACCGACAGCGTGTCGTAGGGGCTGGTCAGCACGCCGGTCTTGCCGAGGCCGACATAGCCGCCGAGTTCGACCGCGACGCCAAGCTTGCCGAGCGCGCGGATGCGGCGGTCGTCGATGCTGCCGAGGGCGCTACGGTTGAGATTGAGCTGTGCGATCGGTCCGGCCTGGACGTCCCAGACCGCGCCTGGCGCGTTCTTAATCAGATCGACGCTCAGCTGGTTGCCCGCCAAGGCGAAGCCATAGCCCTTGATCGTCCCGATCGCGGCGGGTGCCGGGGTGATCCGATAGTCGATCGAGCCTTCGTAATCCGGGAGTGCGGCGACCCCGACACCGACGGTGACGGTATCGCGGTACGGATCGGCGGGTGCGTCCTGCGCATGGGCAGGTAGCGTGGTGAACGCCGCCAATGTGCTGCCGAGGATGAGCGACGAAGTTCGGATATAGGGCATGAGAAGGTCCGTGATTAAAATGTGATCGGCGCGGCGAGCGGTCAGCCGCCGAGCGCGCGGTGGAGCTGGACGTTCGCGAGCGCGGCGGCGACGCGCTGGCGAACGACGGCCAACTCCGCGGACAAGGCCGCTTGGCGGGCGTCGAGCAGCGGCGCGGCCGCGATGTCGCCGCGGGCGTAGCGGGCCTCGACCATCGCCACCGTCCGGTTACGCGATGCGAGGTCGCGGTCGAACAGGCTGGTGCGGTCGGCGTCGGCGCGGCTCGCCGACAGCGCGTCGTCGACTTCGCGCCAGGCATTGAGGACGGTCTGGCGGTACGCGAGCGCGGCGGTGCGCTCCTCCGAGCGGCGCAGGTCGAGCTGCCGCTGCAACCGGCCGCCGGAGAAGATCGGCAGCGACAGGCTGGGGCCGATGCTCGTGCTGCGCGCGTTCCAGCCGAAATCGGCGAGGTTCAGCACGTCGATATCGAACAGGCCCGTCAGGCTGATCTTGGGATAGAAATCGGCCTGCGCGACGCCAATCTGCGCGGTCGCTGCGTGGAGCCTTGCTTCGGCTTCGACGATGTCGGGACGTGTGCGGGCAACCTCGGAGGGCACGCGCACCGCCGCCGCCGGGAGCGGGCTTTGCGGCCGCAGCGTCGTGCGATCGAACCGGGCGGTATCGGGCGTGCCACCGACCAGTATCGCCAGCGCGCGCTGGGTCGTGGCCGCCTGGTGGTCGAGCTCGACGATATCGCCGTGCAGAGCGCGTAGCTTCTCGTCGATCGCGGCGAGATCGATCGGTGTGGCGAGACCGCGGGCCAGCAGCACACGCGCGATCGATGCGTTGTTCTCGGCGAGTGCGACCCCGTCCTGCGCGATGCGGCGCTCGTCCCAGAGGCCGCGCAGTTGAAAATAGGTGCGCGCCACCTCGGCCTCGACCGACAGGCGCACGGCGCGCGCGACGGCTTCGGTGGCCTCAACCGAGGCCTGCGCGGCCTCGGCCTGGCGACGATGGCCACCCCAGAGATCGATTTCCCAGCTAGCGCCGACGCCGACGCTGTAGAGATCGAAGTCGACGCCCTTGGGCGGGGTCGTCGTCGGGGTGAGGCCGAGCAGCGTCTGCGTGACCGAGGCGATCCCCGCGGTGCCGATGCGCTCGCGGTTGTACCCCGCCTGCAGTTCGAGCTGCGGCGCACCGGCGGCGCGAGCTTGGCCGCGCTCGATCCGCGCGGCGGTGATCCGCTCGATCGCCGCGGCGATATCGAGATTTGTCGAACCTGCGCGTGCCTCCAGCGCGTCGAGCACCGGATCGTCGAAGCTGCGCCACCAGCGCGCATCGGTGGTAGCCTGCACCGGGGTCGTGCCCTGCCAGACCGGCGGCAGGATTGCTGCGGGCGGTGCAAAGTTCGGGCCGACCGTACAACCCGCCAGCGCGACGGCAAGCAGCAGCAGCGCCCGCCAGAGTTTCGGATCATGCATTTTCGTGGTCCTCCTCGGGAAGGCCGGATGTGCGATCGAACGCGAGCGCGTAGAGCGCGGGGAGGGCGACCAGCGTGAGGATCGTCGCGCCGATCAGCCCGCCGATCATCACGATCGCCATCGGCCCCCAGAAGATGTTGAAGCAGAGCGGGATGAACGCGAGTACCGCCGCCAGTGCGGTCAGCACGACCGGACGCGAGCGGCCGATCGTCGCGGCTCGGATCGCCGCGTGCAGGTCCATGCCGTCTGCCTGGTTGTGCGTCACCTGATCGACCAGGATGATCGAGTTGCGCATGATCATCCCCGCCAGTGCGATCAGTCCAAGCAGCGCGACGAACCCAAACGGCGCGCCCGTCAGCACTAGCGCGACCACCGCGCCGATCAGCCCGAGCGGTGCTGTCGCGAGCACCAGCAAGGTCCGGCTGATGCTCTGCAACTGGATCATCAGCAGCACGAGCATCAGCGCGAAGGTGACAGGCAGCAGCGCATAGATCGCGTCGTTCGCCTTGGCCGACAACTCGCTGTCGCCGCCATCCTCGATCCGGTATCCGGCGGGCAGCGATGTCACGATCGCGGCGACACGCGCGGCGGCGGCGTCAACGACTTCGGACGCCTGCACGTCGCCGGTCATGTCGGCCTGCACGGTCATGCAGAGCTCGCCGTTGCGCGTCCATAGGATCGGCTGCTCGGTGGTCGCGCCGATCTGCGCGACCTGGCCGAGCGGGACCGGCCCGCCCGGCGTGCTGACCGCCATATCGGCGAGCCGCCCCGGATCGGCGCGATCTGCCGCTGTGCCGCGCACGACGATGCCGATCCGCTTGGTCCCACGGAGCACGTCACCCGCCGGCTGGCCCGACATCATGGTCGCGACGTCACCCGCCAGCCCCGCGCGATCGAGCCCCAGCCGCGCGACCCGCTCGGCGTCGAGATCGAGCCGCATCGCGACCGACGGCGTCCCCCAGTCAGCCTGGACTGCAGTCGTCCCCGGCGTGGCGCGCAGTACCGCCTCCAGCCGTGCGGCGATGGTCCGCAACATTTCCGGATCGGGGCCAATCACGCGGTATTGCACGGGGAAGCCCGCACTTGGCCCGAGCGACAGGCGGCGGATGTGGAGCTTGGCCTCGGGGGACGCGTGGTTCGCCAGCAGCCGCGCGATGACGCGTTCGCGCGCGTGAAGGTCGGTCGCGACCAGCACCATCGTCGTGGTCGCCGGGTCGGGCAGCGAGGGGCCGTAGGGCAGATAGAAACGTGGCGATCCTTGGCCGATATAGCTGTCGGCCTGCGCGATATCGCGGTCCTTGGCGATGCTGGCCTCGATCTGCTTCACCGCCGCCGATGTCGCGGACAACGAGGACCCCGGTCGCAGGCTGACGTCGACGATGATCTCGGGGCGGTCCGATACGGGAAAGAATTGCTGGCGGACCAGCATCGCGCCCGCGAGACTCGCTATCAACAGCGCCGCGGTCACCGCGACCACCGTTTTGCGGCGCGTCATGGACGCATCGACGACGCGGCGCAGTCGTCGGTAGACCGGCGTGTCGTACATCGCTTCAGCGTCGTGATGCGCGTGCGCCTCGGGGAGCAGCCGCACACCCAGATACGGCGTGAACACGACTGCGACGACCCAGCTGACCAGCAACGCCGAGCCGGTCACCCAGAAGATCCCGCCGGCATATTCGCTGGTGGTCGATCGCGCGAACCCGACCGGCAGGAATCCGACGATCGTCAGCAGCGTGCCGGTCAGCATCGGGAACGCGGTGTGCGTCCAGGCATGCGCGGCAGCATCGGCCCGGCTCGTGCCCTTTTCGAGCTGGACGACCATCGCCTCGACGCTGATGATCGCGTCGTCCACCAGCAGCCCGAGCGACAAGATCAGCGCGCCGAGCGAAATCCGCTCGAGCCCGATCCCGCTCGCCCCCATGAACAGCGCGACGATCGCCAGCGTTAATGGCACCGACAGCGCGACGACCACGCCGGTCCGCCAGCCCAGCGTCACGAACGCGACCAGCAGGACCACCGTCAGCGCGCAGAAGAACTTGATGAGGAACGCGTTCACCGCCTCGCGAATGTTCTGGCTCTGGTCCTCGACCTGGGTCATCGCGATCCCGGCGGGCAGCGTGCGGCCGAACGTGGCAGCGACCTGTGACAATTGCTTGCCGAAGCCCAGCCCGTCGGCACCAGGCGCCATCGCGACCGCCAGCACCACCGCAGGTTTGGCAGCATGGCGGACCAGCAGGTCGGGCGGATCGGCATAGCCGTTGCTGACTGTGCCGACGTCGCCGATGCTGATCGTCCCGTTCACGGCAGGGATGACGGTGTTTTCGACCGTATCGACGCCGTCGACCGTACCGCGGATCCGGACGGGGACTCGCACCGACCGCTCGACCACGCCAGCGGGTGCGACGCTGCTGCGCTTTGCCAGCGCCTGCACGACGGCGTCCGGCGACAGCCCCAGCGCGGCAAGCCGGCGCGAGTCGACATCGACGAACAGCCGGCGCGGTACCTCGCCGGTGATCTGCACCTTGCCCGCGCCGGGTATGCGCAGCATCGCGTCGCGCACCTGCTCGGCCAACGCCACCAACCGCGCATTGTCCGCACCGGTCAGCGTGAAGACATAGCCGTAGACCTCGGCATAGTCGTCATCGGCGGCAACCGTCGCCCCCGCGGGAAGCCCCGGCTCGAGATCCTTCAGCTGCTTGCGGACCTGTTGCCAGATCACCTCCACGCGGTCCTTCGGCGCGCTGTCTTTCAGCGAAATGCGGATCGCGCAACGACCGTCGACGCAGTAGGTCTGGAGGAAATCGAGGTCTTCGGTCGCCCGCAGCCGGCGTTCGATAAGGTCCGCGACCTGGGCGCGCATCTGCGCCGGCGACGCACCCGGCCACGCCGCCGCGACGATCATCTCCTTCAGCGTAAAGGTCGGATCGTCGTCGCGCCCCAGCGCGAAGAAGTGCGCAGCGCCGGCCGCGAACAGCAGCGCCATGAGAAAGCCGACGAGCGCGGGATGACGGATCGCCCAGCGCGACAGGTTGAGGCGGTCCATCGCTCAGTTGCCGCCCGCGACTAGGCCGGCCATGACAACGCGCTGCCCTTCCGACAGCGTATCGCCACCACTTGCGACGATCTGCTGGCCATCGGACAGGCCCGAGACGATCGCATCGTCGCCGCGCAGTTCGACCAGATGCACCGGCTGGCGGTGGACGCGATCGCCGCCGCCGCTGCTGGCCCCGTTGCCGGCCTTATCGCCGCCACTCGACAGCGACCAGACGTGCGGCTGGTTGTCCCGTGCGCCGAGCGCGGTCAGCGGCACGCGGATCGTCGCCTTCGGATCGGGCATCCGCAGCGCGAGCGTCGCGGAACTGTTGAACGGGATCTGCGAGACGTCGCCGAGCACGCTGAACCGCGTGGTCCGCAACCGCAGCGCACCGCCAGCCGCCGGTCCGATCAGTCTCAGCCGCACCTCGGCGATCGTGTCAGGCGCGGACCAGAAGCTCGCGTTCGCCATCGTCCCGGTGGCAACCTGCACGCGCTCGGGCAGGAGAACCTCGATTTCGGGACCGCCCGCGGCCAGCCGGACGACGGTGCTGCCGGCCTCGACGACGGTACCCGATTCGACCGTGCGTTCGGTCACGACGCCGTCCTCTGGGGCGATCAGCACCGCGTCGGCGAGCGTCGCTCGGCTGTGGTCGAACGCCGCGCGCGCCGCATCGCGCTTCGCCGCAGCGGCGCTTGCCGTCAGCGCGCGGTCGCGGACCTCGGCGGCTGACAACGCGCCGATCCCGTCGAGGCTGGTGGCACGCCGCGCCGCTTCGCCCGCGCGGATCGCCTCGGCGGTCGCGGCGGCAAGCTCGGCGCGTGCCTGTCCGGTATCGGCGATCGCCTCGGCATGCGAGAGGCGGGCAAGGACCTGCCCGGCGCGGACGTGGTCGCCGACCTGTACGTTCAGCGCGAGCACCCGGCCGCCGGTCTTGAACCCGAGCGCGATATCGCGGCGTGGGCGCAGGACGCCGCCGAGCGTCACGGTCTGTCCGCCGGCGTGATGGATCGTGACCACGTCGACCAGCGTGGCGTCCGATCTGGGCGATACGACCGGTTCGGAGGAACAGCCGGCGCAGGCGAGGAGGGCCAGACCGGCGGTGATCAGTGTGGTCGGCAGCCCGGTCGGGGCAGTGAAAATCATCGGCATCGTCGCGTCCCGTTGTGAACGCGGTTGCCCTGCCTATCCGGGCCGATCCTGGCCTGCAGATCCTCGAAACCGACCAGTCAATTTCGAAAACGACCGGTCCCGATGCTTGTGAACCGGCTTCGCTAGCCTTTGAGGTGCCGCCGTCGAAACGCGCTGGGGGTTTCGCCGAGGCGGTCCTTGAACACGCGGTTGAACATCACGAGGCTGCCGAACCCGGCGTCCATCGCGATCGTCAGGATCGGCACGTCCGCCTGGGCCGGGTCGGCCAGCGCGCTGCGGACTTCGGCGATCCGGTGTTCGTTGAGGTAGTCGCTGACGTTGCGATAGCCGAGCCCGCCATTGATGTGCCGCCGCACGCGATATTCGGGCATCTCGACCCGCGCGGCGATCATTCCGATCGTCAGGTCGGGATCGCGGTAGGCGCGGTCCCGCGTCATTATTGCCGCCAGCCTCTCGCCGAGACCAACGTCGAGCGGTTCTGGCGCTGCAGCCGCTTGAACTTCGCCGACCACTGGGGCGGCGTCCGTGCTCAGGAAAACCTCGGGGTGATGCAATCCAAACAGCAGCGCGGTGATCACGAACGTGCCCATGAACAGCCCGGCGGCGGCGGTCATCTCGGATACGGCCAGTTCGCCGGTTGCACGGCCGACGATCTCGCTGCCAAGCAGCCACAGGATCATGAGCCCGATCGAGACCACGAAGATCGTCCGCGCCTGCCGCCGCGCCTCGACCAAATCGCTTTGCCGATTGCGCCATGCCAGCCACTGCGCATGGATCGCAAACGCCATTCCCCCTAGATAGACCGCGATATCGAGCCCACGGATCGGCGTGGCCAGTCCGCGCCCCTGCAGGCTGACGTACAGCGTGCAGGCCAGGAACGCCGCGGCCAGCGCCACATCGATCGGCTTAGGTCTGAACGCATCGTCGAACCAGGCGCGCGCGAACAGCCAGAACAGGGGAATCGCGGCGCTCGAGCTCAGATCGAGCAACGGATCGAACGCGATCGGCGCATGCGGCAACCCCGCCAGTGTACCCACCACCGTACACAGCGTCAGCGCCAATCCGAACCGGCTCGGCAAGGACGCCGGCGACCGCGCGAACACCACTGCCGCCAGCATCAGCAAGCCGATCGCGCCGCCACGGAGCAGAAGGTCGAGTTCTAGGATCACTGTCGACGATACTGGGTAGTGCTTAACATGAGCGGCCGAAACCACGGCGCCGTCGATATGTCGAGCATTACCGTTTCTCGTTAATTAGCGTTGAGCGGCAACTGTCTTTGCTAGTTGGCGCGAGGTTACCCGGACCCTGGGGCTACTCAAGGTCGACCTCCGCATTTCGCGTCCTAAGACGAGGCATCTTAATCGTCGGAAGTAGACCGGTAGGGAGCTTAAACCGTCACCGTCTCAAGCTGAACGAATGGCGGAAGTTGGTAGCCGGGAAGGGCACTCGAATGGCCAATTATGGGTCGTCTCTCGGCATCAGAGTGGACTACGCTTCGTACTTTTGAGCACGGGTTAGGCGCTTTGCAACCCCGGCTTGCCACGCTCGGTAACGAAGGTGATGTGCGTCGAGAGCGTGCCGTTCCGCGTCGCGATCGTGTCCAGAACCTTCAGGTCACCGCGCCACAGATCGCGGCCGACGTCGCACAAGACATAGCCACGCCTGTCGGTGAGCGCCTTGAGATGCGGATTTTCCGTCCGGGATGAGCGGGTATAGTCGTCGTCCTCGCCGACGCCGTCCGCCCCCGAGCTGATCGAGGTCGCGAGATATTCGCTGCTGATGATTTTGCCGTTGCCGTGATCCTGGATCAGGTCGCCGGCGTAATGGCGGTGCGCGTCGCCGCTGACGGTCATGACGTTACCAGGGCACCGCGCGTCGATATGTGCGAGCAGGCGGCGGCGGCTGTTCATGTACCCTGACCATTGGTCCATCGAGACAAGCTGCTCGGGCTGCCCTGCCTTGTGGTAGCCGAGGTTCATCAGGCACACCTGCTGCGCGATCAGGTTCCAGCGTGCCTTCGAGCGATCGAGGCCTTTGAACAGCCACGCTTCCTGCGGTGCGCCCGTGATCGACCGGTCGGTCGCGAAGGCGTCCGGCCCTTGCGGCGCATCGCGATCGCCATAGACCTGATCGGAACGATATTGCCGTGTATCGAGGAAGAACGCGTCCATCAGATCGCCGAAGCGTGCGCCGCGGTACATTTGCATGTGCGATCCGTCGGGCATCGATGAGCGGCGTAGCGGCATATGCTCGTAATAGGCCTGCATCGCCATCGCACGCCGCGTGCGGAACACCTCCGGCGTGGTGTTCTCCTGATCGATGTCGCCGGCCCAATTATTGTCGATTTCGTGATCGTCGAAGCTGACGAACCAGGACGCGGCGGCGTGCGCGGCCTGGAGATCGGGATCGCTCTTGTACTGGGCGTAGCGCTGGCGGTAATCGCCGATCGAATAGATTTCGTGGCCGAGGTGGCGACGCACCAGCGGCTTCTTCGCGCCGCGCGCCTGTTCGCCGCGGTCCGGCCCCTCGTAGATATAGTCGCCGTAATGGAACACGAAGTCGATCGGTTCGGCGGCGATGTGACGCCATGCGGTGTAATAGCCCTCCTCGTAATGCTGGCAGCCGGCGACGGCGAAGCGCACGCGGTCGAGCGGTGCGCCTGGCGGGGGCAGGGTCGCCCCGCGCCCGGTGCCGCTGCGCTCGCCGCCGCAGGTGAAGCGGTACCAATAGGGCCGTGCGGGAGCGAGTCCGGCGACCTCGACATGGACCGAATGCGCCAGCTCAGGGTGTGCGATCGCCTCGCCGCGCTGAAGCACCTGACGGAAGTCGGGATCGGCGGCGACCTCCCAGGCAACGAGCACGGGGGCCATCATCATGCCGCCATCGGGCTGGAGCGGTAGGGGCGCGAGCCGCGTCCAGATGACGAAGCCCGTGGCATCGGGATCGCCGGCCGCGACGCCCAACGTGAACGGCGGGGTGGGGAAGCGCGGGGCCTCGATCAGGTTGCGGGGCCGCACCTCGGCGGCGGAGGCCCGCCAAGGCAGGACACCAGCGGCGGTCAGGCTTCCCAGGGCGGACAGAAGATAGCGGCGATCGACTTCGTACATGGTCGTACCTCTGTTCGGCTTATCAGCGCAGCATGATGTGGAAAAAGGCACCCTGCCCATAGTCGTCGACTTCGCTGACGTAGCGAAGGCCGTTGCCGACCAGGAATTTCGGCTGGTCATTGAGCAGGTTGGTGATCTCGTATTTGAACGTCACGTGTTTCGTCACGCGGTGCCACAGGCCGAGGTTGACGGTGGTCAGCTCCGCGCGGCCGTTGTCGTCCTGCGCGGTCTCGCCGATGCCCTCCATGTAGCTGCCGCGGTGCGTGACGGTCGTGCGGAACGCGCCGTCGATCGCGGGCAGGCGAAGCGTCGCGCCGCCGTTGATGATCCATTTTGGTTGGTAGATCAGCCGGTCCAGGGTCCGCGTCCCCGCATCGCTGGTGATCGACATCCGTCCCTTCAGCCAGGTTGCGTTGAAAAACGGATCGATCCGCTGGCCGAACAGGTTGACGTCGTGATCGGCGGCCTGGAACTCGACGCCGTACAGCCGCGAATTGTCGGCGTTGAGCGGCTGGCGGACCCGGTAGTTCACGTCGTCAATCAGCTGCGTCGTGGTCAGCGTGAAGATATCGTCCTTGATCCACTTGGCGAACGCGCCGAGCGAGATGATGCCGTCTTTGTGGAAATACTGCTCGAACTGGACATCGAGATTGTCCGACCGACGTGGGCGCAGATCGGGGTTGCCGCGGCTGATCGAGCAATCCGCCCCGCCGCTGTCCTCGTCACCACAATTGAGCGATTCCGGTTGCGCGATATTGCCCGGCGTAGGCCGGCCGAGCGTGCGGCTGTACGATAAGCGCAGCTTCTTGCCGCCGGCGAAGTCCTGGATGCCGGTGAACGACGGCAAGAGGTATTGATACCCGCCTTTGTTCCGCGTCATCACCGCCGACGCTGTGCCGCCGGTGATCGTCGGCTGGAACGCGGAAAAGCGCGTATGGTCGTAGCGGACGCCCGCGACCAGCGTGGTATCGTCGGTGGCGTAATGGAGCGACAAAAACGGCGTTACCAGCCGCTCGGTGTATCGATAATCCCCGGTGATGCTGTCGTAGGTCGAGTTGGGTACGTCCTTGACGAACTTGGGCCACAACTCCTTCTTCACGCGCGCCCAGTCGACCCACGGGAACGATTGCGGTGCGCCCACGGGCACATAGCCTGGATCGTACAGATAGGCGTTCATCGCCTGGCCAAGCTTGTATTCGGTCATATCGACGTTGCGCGACAGTTCCAGGTTGCGGAATTCGATCCCTGTGACGAACCCGAAGCCACGATCTTCGGGCTCGGCGTTCCAGCCATAATCGACGCGCGCATTCGCCAGCCCCTCGTTGGCCATGCGGTATGTCGTCTGCGCTGTGCTGAGCTTGTACGGCGATCCGAGCACGAGGCCCGGCTTGTCGATCCCGGTGACGTAAGGCAGCCCGCCGGTGCCGTCATTGCCCGCCGCCCAATCTAGCGAAAGGCCAGTCGGATAGGCGCGGACACCGATATAGGGCTGCGTATTGTCGTACCGGGCGCGGGTGTAACCGCCGCGAACGCGCAACGACGAGCGGTCGTCGTGCCATTCGACATTGCCGATCGCGCCGACCGTCGCCTTGTTCCAGGTATCGTAGCGATAGCGTGAATAGAGGCTGTTGATGTCCGATCCGCCACCCTCCGCGGTCAGGTCGCTGACACTGTTCTTGGTGTAGTAATCATTCTTGTTCATCGTCGAGGATTCCCACTGACGATAATTGAACCCGAGCAGCGACGCATAGATGTCGGTGCCAAGCGGACGCCATTCGAACTTCGCCGAACTGCCCGCGGTCTGGAGGCGGTTGGTATAGCTGCCGTAACTATGGTTGTACGGTACGGCGATGCCGTTCCACGCGGGATCGTCGGGGCCGGCCAGCTTCTTGCCGGCGTCGCTGAAGTAATATTTGGTGTCCTGCCACCATTTGCGCGAGTTGCGGATGCGGTTCTCGTAGCGCGCCGACAGGACCACGCCGAACTGATCGCCCGCGCCGAACTTGTCCGCGAACACCATCTTGCCACCGGCGCCGAAATGCGGCGTGCTGCCGTTGCCGGCGTTGCTGCCGCCATCGCCCTTGAACGACGAATAGATACCGTAGCCGTCGACCATGACATAGCGGCGCCTGAGGGCAAACGCGCTGCGCGTGACGATGTCGACGATCCCCCCGATCGCCGCACCATCTTGTTCGGCGGTAAAGGTCTTGTAGACGTCGTTGTGAAAGGCGAGTTCCGACGGGATCTGCTGGAGGTTGACCTTGCGCGATCCTTCGCCGTCGTTGCCGATCGTCGCGAGCGTGATCCCGTCGATCGTGGTCTGGTTTAGATCTGGCGAGATGCCCCGGATGCTGACGAAGCGCGGCGCATCGCCATCCTCGATCGCGCTGATACCGGGCAGCAGGATCAACTGGCCTGCGACGCTGCCGTCGGCTGACAGCGTTTCGAGATCGTCGAACACGATTGAGTCACGTACCGACGTCGATTGCTCCTTGTCCGAGCGGATCGCGCGATCGCCCATGACGATGATGTCGGACTTGGTCTGCTCGGGGTCAGCGGTCGGGTCTTCGGCGTTTGCGGCGCTAGCTACGAACAACAGCGGAAGCGTATAGGCCGCGGACGCGGCCAACCGGACGCGTCTGGCGGGCGAAAGGAACAGCATTGAGCCAGCATCTCCGAAAGGGGCGGGCAGAGAGGCTTCCCCAGAACGGAACGGCTGGCCCACCCAATATAAGACCAATCTGCGGTCTAGAGCGCCTCGCCTATGATATCAACGCGACATAATCGCGTCAGTTATGATGACCTTTTATGACAGTCGGCATTATTAAAGCGCACTGTTCGGCCGCGTATCAAACCTGTTCAGTACTGAGCTACGCCCGTACTCAGGAGCGCGACCAGGCAAGGCGGCTAATCTTGCATCGTTCGGGACGACTTTCGGAAGCCATCGATTTCCAGGCAGTCATTTCGACCGACCGCTTGAACGGATGGCAAGCGTTGCCGTGGAACTCCATGAAACAAGGGCGGAAGTTGGGAGGCGGGGAAGGGCACCCGAACGGCGACTTATGGGTCATTCCTGGGCTAGTTATAAATCTAGATTAATTGTCATATCTTAGGTCACAATTGCGGCAAATCGCCTCAATTTTTGAGTGGGACCTAAACGTTTGGCTGAAATTGCGCGTCAAAATCCTGAAGCGGCTATCTTAATCGTTTAGGATAGCGACCGCTCGTGTCCAGCCAGCGGAGCCATTCTTTATCTTTGCTGGAAAACAGGAAACCATGAAGCCGTTGCAGGGTAGGCGATCAAGGTTAGTGAGCTTTTCCATGTGGCAATAGCCGATGTCTCGGCCTGCCTTATGCCCCTCCCAGATCAGCGAGGTGTCGCCCGTCTCCTCAATCCGCTTGGCGGTGTGGCCGAACGGCGCGTCCCAAGACCATGCGTCGGTACCCGTCACGCGAACGCCGCGCGAGGTCAGGTACAGCGTAGCTTCGTAGCCGATGCCACATCCTTTCGCGAGAAAGTCGACTTGGCCGAGCGCCGCGCCAGCGGCCGTATTGATCAGCACGATATCCAATGGCCGAAGCGTGTGACCGGCCGCGTTGAGCGCTGCCGCCATCTCGTCCGCCGTCACGACATGACCGTCAGGGAAGTGCCGCATGTCGAGCTTGACCCCCGGCTGGAAGCACCACTCCAGAGGCACTTCATCAATCGTGATCGCACGTTCGCCGCCGTTCATCGTCGGATGGTAGTGCCACGGTGCATCGAGATGCGTTCCGTTATGCGTCGACAGCGTCAACGTCTCCGATGCAGCGAACCCCAGCCCGCCGGGAACTTGTTCGGCAGTGACACCTGGGAAGAAGGTTTGAAGCTCAGCGACGGTTTGGTCGTGCGTCTGATATGCGATCGAGGGTCGCATGAACGGTGGATCCGTTATCACGTCGGGATCGAGCGTGATCGACAGGTCGATGAACGTCCGCGTCATGCGACATGTCCTCCCAATGCTTCTGCGAGCCAGTCGGCGATGAAGTCGCGGCCGAAGCTCATATTATCGACGCCGACATGCTCGACACCGCCTTCGCGTTCGGTGAAGAACTTGAGTTCGCGTTTGGGGCTGTTGACGAGCTGGTCGTAGGTCCGGTGCGCATAGTCGCGGCCGATTTGTCTGTCATTGTCGCCGTGCGTCACCAGGAACGGCACCGTGATCCGGTCCAGTATGCCCTCGAGCGTCATGCCGGCAGCCTTGTCGAGGAACTCGGCCATGTCCTTGGCACCGAACACCCACATGACGTGATTCCAGTAGTGCGGCACGGGATTCTCGCCCTCGCGGCGCAGGCGCTTCTGCTGCACTTCCGCCCAGTCGTGGTTGGCGCCCCAAACCGCCGCTGCAGCGAACCGTGGTTCGAAGGCGACCGCCCTTGGTACGAAATACCCGCCGAGCGAGATGCCCGAGAGCCCGATCCGCGTAGCATCGACGCCGGCTAGCTTTTCCAGCCAGTCGACGACAGGGGTCGCCCAGCGCTCGCTTTCGTGGGTGGCGTGCAGCCCGCCTGAGCGCAGCGCCTCACCCGACCCTGGCTGATCGATGCACAAGGTGGATATTCCACGGCGCAGCAGGGCCTGAGGCAGGCCGGTCCAGTAGAGAAGCTCCTTGCAGCTATCGAGTCCGTTGACGAACACGACGACGGGCGCCTTGCCCGGCGCCTGGGTGAACACACCCGGCACCATGCCGCCCGGAATCGCGATCTCGACGCGCTCCGCGTTTTCCTTGCCCAGCGCCATGGCGCGCCGGAAACTGTCCTGACCCTTTGCGAACGTGGCGTTGCGCTCCGGCGTGCCTTGTCCCTGCATCCGTTCGGCGGTGATGTAGTACAGGCTTGCCCGCTGGAGTTTGGTGCCGGCGGATAAGTGCCGCCCCAATGCCTCGTCCTCGGCGGCAAGAACGACCAGCTTGTCGGCCATCTTGACCCATTCGCGCATGAACTGCGGGGTACCCGCGTCCTCGCCCGACTGTGCCGCTTCCAGCAGAGGGCGGCACATCTCCTCGATCTCGCCGATCCGCGCACCGCTTTCGATCGCGATGTCGACCGAGAGGTTCCAGACGTAATTATTGGGGAAATATTGGAACATGGCCATGGTGCAGATACTCAGAACATGGGGTGGGGGTTTTTGGACGATTGCGGCATTGGCTGGATGACATCCCAATGCTCGACGATCTTACCGTCCTTGAGGCGATAGATATCCGCTACGGCGCCGCCAGCCGTCTTCGGATCGCCGCGACCGAACAAATGGATGATCGCCAGATCGCCATCAACGACGATCCGTTTCACGACGAATGTCGCGCCGGGCGTCGAAAACAAGGGCTCCAGCGACGTTATGGCCGATGCGCGACCGTCGGCGATGCCGGGATTGTGCTGGACGTAGTCCGGAACCACGAAGTCGTCGAACGCTCGCCGCACGTCTTTCGCGCGGTACAGGATATCGGCGAACCGCGTCATGATCGCGCGATTTCGTTCGGTCTCGTCGGCTCGACGGGCCGCGACCGGCATCGCGATCAGGGCGATGCCGGCCATGGCTATACCGGCCCGGATCATGCCGCGGCTGGTGTCCATAGACCTGCATCGGGTGCGGGCTTGGGCATGGTCTGTGGACCGCCAACGCCCGTACCCCATTGGTCCATCGTGTCCGGCGAGGGGACATGAACCGTATGCTGGTGATGATCGTCGTCGACCTCTTCCAGCTCCGACGTGTATTCGACGACGTTCATCGCCGGCGTCGTGAAATAGCTGAATGTGTTGTTACCCGCGGTATGGCGGCCCGGTCCCCATTTGATGTCGACGTCGTTCTTTTTGAGGCGAGCGATGCCCTTCATCATGTCGTCGATCGTCAGCACGTCATAGGCGACGTGGTTGAGGCACGGCGGTCCTGGTAGGAAGGCGAGACGGTGATGCCACGCATTGCAGCGCATGAAGCACATAAAGTCGCCGAGCCAGTCTGAGACACGGAAACCGAGTGCCTTCTCGTACCACGCCACGGTCGCCCGGTGGTCGGGCGAATGCATGACGATGTGACTGATCTTGACCGGGATCGCCTCGCCGCGCTTCAGATCGCGTGACTCCCCGCGCTCGACCTCCGCCGAGACCTCCAGCGTGTGGCCATCAGGATCGAAGAAGCGGAAGCCATAGCCGCCACCCAGGGTCGTCTGCTCGTGAGGCTCGGTGATGATCTTGCCCCCCGCATCGTTGACCTGCGCGAAAAGGGCATCGACGTCGGCGCGCGTCTCCGCTGCCCATGCTATGACGTCGATCCGTTGCACCGCGTCCCGACGAAGACGTACGACATATTTCTCGGGCGTACCTGCGGCGGCGAAATACACCATGCGGTCATCAGCTTCGACCTCCGTCAGACCCCAAACGTCGGCGTAGAACCGCCGTTCAGCTTCCAGGTCTGGAACTGCATAGCCGACGTAACGAACTTCTGAAACGCGTGCCATATCCACTCTCCTTGCCTGCCGATCAGCGCCGGCATTGTGAATTCATCGTCAGTCGAACGCGACGGTTGCCGACAGCGGAAGGTCCAGCGACGATCCGCCAATGCGCAGCGTGGTCGGACCCGATGCGAACACCCATCGATTGCCGCTCCATCGCCGCAGCGCGATCGGATTGACGACGAGATGAATGTCCACCGTGCTGCCCGCAGCGACGACCTGTTTGGCGAAACCGGCCAGAGGACCGTCGGCCCGATATGCCTGGACGACGGCGGCGCTGTCGCGCGAACCGTCGTTGCGCACGGTCACGGCCAAATCGACGCAGTGATCGGACCGGGTAGTCGCGGTTGCGGCGACGTAGGTGAAGCGGCCGTAGCCAAGCCCTTCGCCAAACGCGAACGCTGGACGGATGCCCGCCGTGATCATCCCGCGGTAGCCAATGCCGATGCCCTCGGCATAAGGCAGCCGGTCGTCGGCGTCGGGGGTCGCATGTAACGCGGGATACTGGTCCTCCGATGCCGCCAGTGCGACGGGCAAGCGCCCCGATGGTTCGAGATCGCCTGCGACGACCGCGGCGAGCGCAGGCCCAAACGCCTCGCCTGGATACCAGACCGCCAGCAACGCCGCGGCGTCGGTGGCGAACCTTGTATCGAAGGCGTGCCCGACATTGACCGCTACGATCGTTCGCGGGTTGGCGGCGATCACGCGCGCGGCGAGTTCCTGCTGGTCGAGGGGGATCGCAGTGGTATCGCGGTCCTTGCTTTCAACGCCGGCATCCGCGGTCTCGCCGACGAGCAGCAGCACCGCGTCGGCGCCCCGAGCGATTGCCTCCGCCTCGGCCAGCAAGGTCGCCGCGTCGTTCGGTACCCCAAGCCCGAACCATAATCCATGGGCACGTGCGGGCGTGTACCGAAGCTCTGCTTCGATAAGTACAGGTATCCCTGCTTCGAGCAGGACTTCAACATGGTCGCTGTCGCCGCTTTTCAGCGCGCCCATGACGTCGCTTGCCGGGATCTCGCGTTCCGCAGCGAACACCTGCCGGCCATCAACGACCAGTCGTACCGATCCGGTGCCACCGATGTGCAGGCGGTGCATGCCCGTGACCGTCGGCATTATCCGCCCACTGGCCCGGATACCGCCGTTGCGGTCGAACGCGCCGAGGTCATGCATACCGTGAAACCAGGTCAGCGAATTGGTGTTCCGCGTCTCACTGCCGAGCAGGCTTGCAGAGAAATCATGGCCACCGAAGTAATCGACGGTCATGCCGACGTCGCAGCCATCGCCGAGATCGCGCGCAGGGAGCGCCGGCATCGCCGGCAGCCGCGGCGAGGGGGGGCAGCCGGGCGCGAAGACGATCGTCTCCACGCCGAACCGCGCGCGCAGCGCCTCGATCGGCAGGATCGCATCGGGGCGGAGCGCGATCTTGGCGAACGTGCCACCCTGAAAGCAGGGGGCGAGCGCATTTGGTCCGATGACCGCCAACTGGCGAACGCTGCCCGGCGCAACCGGCAACAGGTCGCCATCATTGCGCAGCAGCGTGAAACCAGCGGCGGCTGCCTGGGCCAGGATGGTATCTCGATCCCCTGGCTCATCGCCTGCATCGCCGCCGGCCCAGGTTCGGGCAGCGATCTGGATTCTGTCGACCGCTTCCTCGACCCGGTTGACACCAACTGTCCCATCAGCCGCTGCGTCGCGCAGCTTCGTGCCCATGAACCGAGCGGGGCCAGGCATTTCGAGATCAAGCCCCGCGTTCAGGGACTCCGCGCCGGCATGCGTACCGAACCAGTCGCTTACCGTGAAACCACCGTAGCGCCATTCGTGGCGCAGGATGTCGGTCAGGACGGGCGCGTTCTGCGCGCAATAGTCGCCGTTGACGCGGTTATAGGCCGTCAGGATGCCGGCACAGCCAGCCCGGGCCACCATTTCAAACGGAAGCAGATAAATTTCGCGCAACGTCGTCTCGTCGACGATCGCGTCGTACCGATCGCGCTGCGTTTCGGAGTCGTTGCAGACCAGATGCTTGGCGATGCTGCCGACACGGCGGCTCTGCAAACCCCTGCTCCACGCGACGCCGAGCGTTCCGGCAAGCAGGGGATCTTCGCCGAACATCTCGAACACCCGGCCGGCGTTCGGCGAGCGAGCGAGATTGAGATTGGGCGCCAGCACCATGTCAACGCCCTTGCGCTTCGCTTCGCCGCCGACCAGCGCGCCGACGACGCCGGCGAGTGCCCGGTCCCAGCTTGCCGCCAGTGCGATGCCGCTCGGAGTCAGGATCGATACGTCGCGCTCGTCGACCCGGCCGCTCGCGATGCCCATCGGACCGTCGGCCATCTTGGCGGATGGGACGTCGTTCGCGGCAACGGTCGACCACATGTCGCGGCCCGCCGTGAACGATAGCAGCGTGTCGTTGATCATCGCGTAGCTCCGGCAAGCAACAGGATCTGGTCGGCCTGCATCGCGACCTGACGTCGCAGGCCGTCGTCGGCGAGCGATCCGTCCTGCGCGAACGGTTGCTGCTCGAAGGTATTCACCGCAATACCGATCGGGGTCGGCCAGCCGCGCATCGCATGCACGATCCCGCGCAATGCCTGAAGCGTGACGCCGCAGGCCTGCCAGCCTGCTGCGGTGACGACCAGCCCGACGGCACGGCCATCGAAATAGACCCGGCGGTCGTCCCGTAGATCCTCGAGGAGATCTATGGCGTTCTTCACCAGACCCGACACGCCGCCATGATAGCCCGGCGAGCCGATCACGATCCCGTCGGCGGCGCGGACGGCTTCGACGAATTCGCGCTGGGCATCGCTGCGCTCGGCGTCTTCAGGGGCGAAATGGGGGAGCGCAGACAGTTCTGCACCACCGAACATGCGCGTCGTCGCCCCGTTCCGCTCAGTCGCGGCAAGAACCGCTCTGACCATCCGTTCGCCGGATGATCCTGGCCGCGTGGTCCCCCCGATTCCGACGATGTACGGCGCGATCATTGCGCGGACTTGAACTGTGGCATGACGTCGCGTGCCAACAGGTCGAGCGTGCGGTTCGCCCATTCGAGCCGCTGCGGATCGAGCGGCCCGGTCGTCGTGCCGCATAGCACGTTGCCGATGCCGAGCTCTGCATAAGGGGCGAGATGGTCGGCGACCGTCTTTGGACTGCCGTGCAGGCACCAGGTCGCGATCCAGTCCTCGGTAAGCGCCATTGGCGTGTCGTCGGTCTTATGGTTCGCGGCATCGCGCTCGGCTGCGTCGTTATAATATTTCTCGCGATCGACCGCAGCCTGGTAGGCGCGCAGGATGATCTCCAGTTCCTCGCGTGCCTGGTCGTCGCTTTCGGCGATGTGGACGCATTGATAGGTGTGGGTTGTCCAGGACAGGGCATCCGCGACGATCGCCTCGTCATGACCGGCCGCCTCGAGCATGGCGCGATAAGCGGTGAAGTATTTGGTGACGTGCTTGAGCGGCTCGGTACCGCCGATGTTCGGCGGCGTGAACGCGGGAATGAACGCCGGCCAGCCATGCTCCGCGGCACGGCGTGCGCTGGCCTCCTTCATGGCAACGGGCATGAGCCGCGCGTGACGTTTGCCGTACATCGCAGGCGCAATGCGCTGCAGCACCTTGCCCTTATAGGGTCCGTTCTCGAATTCGATCGGTGCGTCGTCAATCTGCTTGGCCCAGAGCTTCTCGGCGATGGCAAGGTTGGCCTCCGCAATCGCCGAGGCTTCCTTGTAGTTCACGCCGAAGCCGATCATCTCCTCGGGCGTGGTGCCGGACCCCACACCAACCAGAAGCCTGCCCTCCGTCAACTGATCCAGGATGTTGACGCGTTCGGCAAAGCGGACTGGACTGTGAAGCGGAACCGAGGTGACCGAGAAGCCGAAATGCACTTTCTTCAGCTGGCCGGCCAGATAAGCGGCGAACATCATCGCGTCGCTCGCGACGGGCATGTAGCCGGTGAAGTGATGGTCGGGAAGAAAGATTGCGTCGAAGCCAAGGTCCTCGGCTTTCTTCGCGTGATCGACGAGATCGAGGATCAATTGACGGTCCTGGTCCGCAGCCGTGGTGCGGGCATTCAAGAAAACCGAAAATCGCATCAAATCTCTCCCGAAGTGGCGGGTTTGTCCCCTGCCGATTTGCCTTTCGCCCGTCACAAAGTGTAACTGACTAGTAGCGGTTCAGAACTAGAACCGTCATTCTGAATTGAGTGATAGCGGCCTGTTGCGCCGCGTGTCAACGGGGACGTTCGCGATGCCTGCAAAAGCGATGACGATAGAAATGGAGCTTGCCGCCACGCCCTCGCGCGTCCCGCAGCAGGGGCGTAGCCGAGCGTCGTACGACCGGATGATCGCTGCGGCTGAAGACCTGCTGCGCGAACGCGGCAGCGATGATTTCACGCTTCTCGAGGTCAGCAAGGCTGGCAAAGTTTCGATCGGTTCGATCTACAACCGGTTCGACAGCAAGGACGATCTGATCCGAGCGGTGCAGGGCCGTGTGCTCCTCGCCGTCGACAAGGCGCAACGCGAGGTCGTCGACCGTGCCGAGTCGCAAGCCGATGATCTCAGGACACTCGTTCCCTTGATCATCGATGGGATCGCCGAATGTCTTCACGAACATGCCGATCTGATGCGCCCGATGATGCTGCGTGCCGGATCGGATCCCATCGTGCTGGCTGCCGGCAAACGCAGCTACATGGAGGTGGAGAACCTGGTCTGCACGGCGCTTCTGGCGCATCGTGACGAGATTAAGCGGCCCGATCCCGAACGCGCCGTCGCGTCTGCTTATCGCATCGCCTATTCGGCGATTGCACGTGCGCTTGGTTTCGGCGCTACCCCTGGAAATGGGGTGGAAGGGGAATGGAAGGTCCTGAAAGAGGATCTCGGCCATATGGCGTCTGCGTATCTTCGTTCAGCCGACTGATCGCAGGGAACGCTAAGAATCGCGCCGGAGCGCCGGCGCGACTGCCTGGACCACAAGGGCGACCCCAAGGCGTGCAGCAGTTCGCCGATGCTGCCGGCGCTCGTGCAGAAACTTGTCATTCGTACGACGGGCATCGTCCAAAACCAGTTCGCCGTCACGACTACGGGTATGGCGCTGGTCGACCACGTAAATATCTGATGTCGCCGGCTCTTGCGGCCCTGATGCCACTGCTTGACAGCCCTAACAAAGCATCTATTAGAACCATAGTTCTTATTCGTACCAGCGCGGGGAAAAACCCGCCGATCGAGAAGGGAGAGGATCATAATGCGCAATGCACCCGTAATCCGTGTTCTTTTGGCCGGAGCCGCAACGCTGGCGATGACCGCGACCGCGCAGGCTCAGCAAACGCCACCATCCGAAGCTCCCCCGGCTCCCATCGAAGCGACACCGACGGAAGGCGCGGCGACAACGGCAGGCACAGCGCAGGACGATGCGGGTCAGTTAGGCGATATCATCGTGACTGCGCAGAAGCGCGCTACTGGAATCCAGGATACGCCGATCGCGATGCGTGCGTTCGACGGGGATCAGCTCATCAAGAGCGGCGTCGGCGATTTGAACGGACTTACGCGCCTCGCACCCGACCTCAACCTGACGACCGAAACCCTGTTCACGCGCATCAGCATCCGCGGAGTTGGAAGCCAGGATGTCTCGGAAACCGCAGACGGTGCACTGACGATCAACATCGACGGGGAGTACATCAACCGCCCGGTCGCGTTGAATGCCGCCTTGTTCGATCTCGAGCGGGTCGAAATCCTGCGTGGCCCGCAAGGAACACTGTACGGTCGCAACTCGACGGCGGGCGCTCTGAACGTGATCGCCGCCAAGCCGTTGCTGGGTGACGTTTCCGGCTTCGCAACGGTCGGCTACGGCAACTATGATTCAAAGACGGCGCAAGCTGCCGTCAATCTGCCACTTGGTGACAAGGTGGCCGTCCGCATCGCGGGCCTCCATTCTGATCATGACGGCTATACGAACAACGCCCCCGGCGGAAAGGGCGATACGGGCAACTCCGACGCACTTCGAGCCTCGATCTATGCCGAGCCGTTCGACCGCCTTAAACTCTACCTCGCCGGCGAATATGTCGACGTGAACCAGAGCGCGCCGTCGCAATTCGGCGTTCAGGTCTCGGCGACCTCGCCTGGCTTGGTCACGCTGCCGTCCGGTGCGATCGTGCCGTCGCAGTTCAAGCCGACGTTCGACCGCGACAGCTATCCCCTGGCCGATGTCGGTTTCTTTCGGACCAAACAATATGCGGTCCGTGGTCGCGCGGATCTGGATCTGGATTTTGCGACGCTCAGCTATATCGGCGGCTACCGCGACGTGAACGTCAGCTCTCGCCAGCCCCTGAACGGGTACGTGCCGGCCGTCTTCACCTATTACAACAACCGGATCGACTCCGACACGCAGAGCCATGAAATCCGTCTTGCCGGCGGCAAGGAAGGCGCCTTCATCTGGCAGGCTGGCGGGTTCTACTACAAGGAATCGCAGGATATCGCCCGCGGCCTGTTCCTGCCGCAAGCCGGCGCGAACGGCAGCTTCCTGAACTTCTTCTATCGGCCTTATGTCGACTCGACGTCGAAGGCCGCATTCGGCCAGGCTACGTATTGGGTGCTGCCCGACACGCTCAGTCTGACGGGTGGCATTCGCTACACCGACGACCAGAAGCGGGCCCGCTATGACAATTACGGCTTCCAGTTCAATTCCGGGCCGACGCCGCCCGCTGACGGATCGGCCGGTGCCGTCACCACCTTCCCGCGGCAGGACTCGAGCAAAGTCACGTGGAACGCGGGTGTCGACTTCAAGGCCGCGCGTGACAACCTTCTCTACGCAAAGGTCTCGACCGGCTACAAGGGTGGCGGCTTCGACAATGTCGGAGACTATGCGCCAGAGACGCTGACGGCGTATGAGATCGGGTCGAAGAACCGGTTTGCGGACCGGACGGTCGAGTTCAATGTCTCGGCCTTCTATTACAAGTACACCAACCAGCAGGTTCAGGTGCTGCTCGACACGTCTGTGGGCGCCCGGACGCTGAACGCGGGCAAGTCGCGGATCTGGGGTATCGAAACCGACAGCACGTTCGTCCTGTCCGATCGCGATCGCGCGCATCTGACGTTCAATTACCTCGATGCGAAGTTCACCGACTTCCCGGGTGCGGTATCCGGTCTGAACGGCACTTTCCCAATCGATCTGACCGGCAACACGCCACCCCAGGCACCCAAGGTCACGATCGCCGTCGGCTATGATCACACCTTCCCGATCGGCGACGGCAAGCTGGTCGCAAGCGGCTTCTCGCGGTTCAAGTCGCAGTATTTCCTGACGCCGTTCAACTGGGAAGCCGAACGCCAGCAGGCCTACACGCAGACCGATCTGAGCCTCGAATATTCGGCACCCGGCGATCGCTTCTCGATCCAGGGCTTTGTACGCAACCTCGAGAACGAACGGCCGCTTGGCTATGGTTTCTTCACCGGGGGCGGCATCAACGTCTACAACTTCAGCTTCGGCGCCCCGCGGACCTACGGTGCGCAGGCGACCATCAAGTTCTAGGAAACGGCTACGTGGCGGACAACGGGCTCGGTGAATTCGACAGGCGGTCCGCGATCGGCGGCGGGCTCGTGCTCGCCGCCCTCGTCGGGACACCACTGTGGATCTGGGGCAAAGCCCGTCAGGGCGAGAAGGGGGAGGCGACCGAGGACCAACGCCGGATGATCGACACCGTCTCCGATCTCGTCATTCCGCGCACGGACACGCCGGGTGCGTCCGACGTCGGCGTTGGGGACTTCGTCGTTTTGGCGCTTAATCACGGGCTCGACGGGACGCGTGAACCCGCATCCGGTGCCGCGATCCAGGGTGGTGGTCCCGCACCCACGCCACGGGGCGGATTATATCTGCTCGACGATCTCGCGATCATGCTGCGGATCAAGGCGGGGGGCGATTTCAACCAGGCGACACCCGCTGCCCAACGCGCTGCGCTGACGGCGATAGACACGCGCGCGTTCGCGCCGGGCAACGACAAGGATCCCTGGCACAAGATCAAGGACCTGATCTTGACGGGATACTACACGTCGGAAGCGGGCGGTTCGAAGGAGCTCCAGTATGAACTGGTTCCTGGACGCTGGGATCCCGACGTGCCGTTGAAGCCGTCGGATCGGGCCTTTTCAAGCGACTGGACAGCGGTGGAGTTCGGATGATGCAGGAATTCGACGCCATCGTGGTCGGGTCAGGAATAACCGGTGGCTGGTCGGCCAAGGAACTGACGCAGGCGGGGCTGAAGGTCCTGATGATCGAGCGTGGCCGCGATATCGAGCACGGCACCGGGTACAAAACCGAGACACTGGCACCCTGGGAACTCCCGTTCCGCGGGATGGGCGATGCCGAACGCTATTGGGCGGAGTATCCGGTCCAATCGATGAACCGGCATTTCACCGAGTTCACCGAACATCATTTCGTCAACGACCGCGAGAATCCCTACGCCGTTCCCGCCGGCAAGGACTTCAACTGGTGGCGGTCGTACCAGATGGGCGGACGGTCGCTGACGTGGGGCCGACAATGCTATCGCTGGTCGGACTATGATTTTGGCGCGAACAAGGCCGACGGGCACGGCCTCGACTGGCCGATCCGCTATGCCGATCTCGCGCCTTGGTACGACCGAGTCGAGGACTTCATCGGCGTATCCGGCGCGGCCGAAGGGCTGGCGGTTCTGCCGGACGGACGTTTCCAGCCGCCGATGGCGCTCAACGCGGTCGAGCAGCATTGCCGCGACGTGTTCATGAACACGTTTCCTGACCGCCGGCTGACAGTCGGCCGAACCGCCAATCTTACCGAGGCGAAGGAAGGGCGGTCGAAGTGCCAGTATCGCTCGATCTGCGCGCGTGGCTGTTCCTACGGCGCCTATTTCTCGACGCAGAGTTCGACGTTGCCAGCCGCCAAGGCCACCGGCAATCTGACGGTCATCACCGACAGTGTCGTCGAGGGCGTTGATCACGACCCGGTAACGGGACGCGCGACGGGCGTGCGGTATCTTGACGTCAAGACCGGCAAACGCGGTACGGCGACGGCCCGCCTCGTGTTCCTCAATGCCGGCACGTTCAATTCGAACCATATCCTGCTGCGGTCGACCTCCGAACGCTTCCCCAATGGGCTCGCCAACAGCTCGGGCGTGCTCGGCACGCACATCATGGATCACGCGACCACGCTGTCGGGCATCGCGGCCATGCCGGGTTTCGAAACGCATACCAGCTACGGCAACCGCCCGACCGGGATCGTGGTGCCCCGGTTCCGCAATCTGGACCAACAGGACGGTGCCGGCTTCACGCGGGGCTACAGCTTCCAGGGCGGCGCGCTGCAGAGCACATGGACGGCCGGTAAACGGGCGGCAGGGCTCGGCGTGGACTACAAGGAGTCGTTGCGGCATCCGGGACCCTGGCGGATGATCTTCGTCACCTTCGCCGAAAGCCTGCCACGCGCCAGCAATCGCCTGACCCTCGACCGCGTGAAGACCGATCCGCACGGTGCCCCGGTGTTGAACATCGCGTTCGAACACGGCGCGAACGAACATGCCGCGCTTGCCGATGCCAAGGGCCAGGCCAAGGTCATGCTCGAGGCTGCAGGCGGTCATGTTTTCCTCGGCTTCGATCAGCCAGGCGCGGGCGGGTCGGCGATCCACGAGATGGGTGGCGCGCGGATGGGGAACGACCCGGCCCGGTCCGTCCTCGACAAGTGGAACCGTGCGCATGACGTACCGAACCTGTTCGTGACGGACGGCGCAGCAATGAGCTCGTCCGCCTGCCAGAACCCGTCGTTGACCTACATGGCCTTGACGGCGCGCGCCTGTGCCAACGCGGTATCGATGCTTCGAGAAGGCACGATCTAGCCATGACGACCGTGGCGAGCGCACGCGATCAGGCGTCATCGCTCGCGCCGCGCGCCCGCACGCTGGCCTTCGCGACGCTGACGGTGGCATTCGTGATGGACGTGCTCGACAGCACGATCGTCAATATCGCGATTCCCGCGATCCGTGCCGACCTCGGCGCCGGACCGGTTGCGGTGCAATGGATGGTGGCCGGATATTCGATGGCCTTCGCAATGCTGCTCGTCAGCGGTGGCCGCATGGGAGATGTCTTTGGGTATCGCCGGATGTTCATCGGCGGCATGCTGGGCTTTACGCTCGCATCCTTGCTGTGCGGCGTTGCGCCGACGCCGACCGCGCTGATCGTGGCGCGTCTGGTACAGGGGGCGACCGCGGCGTGCATGGGGCCGCAAGTTCTTGCTTTGGTCCAGCTCCTCTATCCTCCGCATGAACGGGTCGGGGCCCTGTCGTTTTTCGGCATATTGGGCGGTCTGACCGCGGTATTGGGGCCGGTCATCGGTGGCGCATTGATCGAGGCGAACGTCGCGGGGCTCGGCTGGCGGGCGATCTTCCTGATCAACCTGCCGATCGGTGCGGCCGGCATCGTCGCCGCCTGGTATCTCCTGCCCAAAGGCCGCTCGCCCGACCGTCTGCGGATCGACTGGGCGGGGAACGCGCTCGTCGTCGCCCTGCTGTTTGCCCTCGTCTTCCCGCTGATCGAGGCGCGCGCGCTCAACTGGCCATGGTGGTGCTTCGGACTGTTCGCGACGACCGTGCCGCTCGGGATGGTGCTGTGGTGGCATCTGCGCCGGCAGACTGTACGCACTGGCTCGGCGTTGTTGGATCCGGCGATGTTTCAGGATCGCAGCTTCTCTAACGGCCTGCTGACGTCGCTCGTCTTCGCTGTGGCGGGGGGAGGGTTCCTGTTAGTGTTGACGCTGGTACTGCAGGTCGGGCTCGGCCTTGACCCGCTGTCGGCCGGATTGCTGCACATTCCATTCGCGGTCGGCGTAGGGCTGGGGATCAGCCTGCTTGGTCGCCGTATCCTGCCACGTCTGGGCCGTTCCGTGCTGGCGTTCGGTTCCGGGGCAATGGCGCTGGGGGTGGCCGGGGTGACGGTGACCGTGGCAACCAGCGCGAGCGTGCCGCTGATCGGTGTTGCACTCCTGATCGCCGGTCTCGGCATGGGAACTTGTGCGGGGCCGCTGTCGCCGATCGCGCTCGCGCGGGTGGACACCCGCCATGCCGGCGCTGCAGGCGGTGCGCTGAAGACGGTCCAGCAGCTGGGAAACGCCGGCGGTGCCGCAACGGTCGGAACGCTGTTCCTCGTCATGGCCGGTGGGGCGACGTCCGCGCCCGAGACACGTGCCGCGCTCATCCCAGCAGCGATCAGCATATGTCTGCTGCTGTTCTGCGTCGCCGTGCTCAGCCGACGGTTTCCCCAGCGCCTATTCGACACCGATTGAGAGGATCAAGATGCGGTTTGCGACTCTGAATGACGGCAGCCGCGACGGCAGGCTGGCCGTCGTCTCGATCGACCACGCCAGAGCGCTGCTAGTGGAAGGCGTCGCTACGCTTCAGGTGCTGCTCGACGATTGGGATCACCTAATCCCCGTGTGCCGTGCGGCTCAGCAGCGAGTGGAAGCAGGACAGGGGGAAGCTTTCGATCCGTCTGCCGCGATGGCACCACTGCCACGCGCCTGGCAATGGCTGGACGGGTCCGCCTACCCGTCGCACGGCGAACTGATGGATCAGGTCCTAGGTATCGTTCCGGAGAAAACCGGGCGGCCTCTGATGTATCAGGGACTGTCCGACCATTTCCTGTCTGGTCACGAGAATGTCGCATTTCCCGACCTTTCGCACGGCATCGATTTCGAGGGCGAGTTCGGGGTCGTTCTCGGCAATGTCGCGGTCGGTACACCGGTCGAGGAGTGTGCAAGAGCGATCCGGCTCGTCGTCCAGATCAACGACTGGTCGTTGCGCGCGCTGGCAGGCCCCGAAATGAAGACCGGGTTCGGCTGGATACAAGCCAAGCCGGCGTGCAGCATGGCGCCGGTCGCGCTGACGCCCGACGCGCTCGGAACGGCATGGACCGAAGGCGGCGTGGATCTGACACTCGAAGTCGATTGGAACGGCCGCTCGTTCGGACGCGCGCAAGGCGGGGCGATGGCGTGGAGTTTCGCTCAGCTGATTGCGCATGCCGCTGCTACCCGAAAGTTGCCGGCGGGGACGATCATAGGATCGGGCACCGTCTCCAACGCGAATTTCCGGGACGTCGGTTCGTCCTGCATCGCGGAGCGACGCGGTATCGAGATCGTCGATACCGGCACCGCGACCACCGGCTTCATGACGTTCGGTGACCGGGTCCGCATGGAGGCACGCGCCAGAGACGGAGCGCCGCTGTTCGGTGCGATCGACCAGCGGGTCGTACAGGCTTGACAGCCCGATCAATAACTAGAATGCTAGTTCTATTAAAGCCGTGGCGAAACATGGCGGGAGAGGCGGAATGCGTTCGATACTGGATTCGATACGACGGTTAACGATGGTGCCTCAGGGCATCACCATCGTCACGGCGGCTTTCCTGCCGATCTTCGCCATCGTATCGATGTTTCCGGCGGTTCCGTCGATCATCGACCATTTCTCGGCCGACCCCGACGCACGGTGGAAGGTGCCGCTGATGGTGTCGGCGCCTGGCCTGACCATCGCACTGATCGCGCCGTTTGCAGGGTTCTTCATCGACAAGTTCGGGCGGCGGCCTCTGCTGATCTGGGCGACGTTCTTCTACGGCATCTTCGGCACCGCGCCTTTCTTTCTCGACAGCCTGAACGCCGTGTTCGCCTCGCGCCTGCTGCTCGGGGTTGCGGAGGCGGCGATTCTGACGATCGTCAATACGCTGCTCGGCGATTACTGGGATGACCGCGGGCGCCGCGACTGGCTGTTGTTGCAGGGCCTCGCCGGGCCGCTGATGGCATCGGGCGTCATCCTGTTGTCGGGTGCAGCCAGCGGCGTGCGGTGGAACGGGATCTTCCTCGTCTACCTGGTCGCCTTTCCGATTTTCCTCGCGATGCTCGCCTTTCTGTTCGAGCCAAAGAAGGATGGCGCGACCGTCAAGGAGATCGTCGCTGCGCCCGATATCTCTACGCCGTTCCCGTGGGCTGTGATTGCACTGATCGGCGGCGTGACCCTGCTGGCCTCGGCACTCTACTACGTCTTCATCATTAACGGCGGCCTCGCATTCCGCGAAGTGGGTGTACAGGGCGGCGCCCGGCTCGGTCAGCTAACCGCTATCCCCAGCCTCTTCGTCGTGCTCGGCTCGATCATTTTTCGGTTGATGAGCGGCCGCTCCAATGCGGTGCAGATCGGTACGCTGTTCCTGCTGGTCGGCGTAGGACTGGCGGGTATCGGCTTGGCGGTCGACTATCGCTGGATGATTGCCGGGTTGGTGATCCAGCAGACCGGCGTCGGCATGGCGGTCCCGGTTCTGATCGCCTGGGCCAGCTCGAAGCTCACCTTCGAACATCGCGGCCGCGGGATGGGTATCTGGACCGCCTGCTTCTTCTTTGGCCAGTTCTCCAGTCCCTGGTTCGTTCACAAGCTCAACGACGCCTTCGGCACGATGCAATCGGCTTTCCTCGCGATGGGCGTTCTCGGCATCGTCGTTGCGCTGATCGCCTTCGTCGCCAGCCGTCGCACGCCATCAGCCCTTACCGCCGCCACGGCCTGACCCTTTAGACTGAAACGAGATTCAGCATGACCGGAACTATAAAGCGAGGCGTAAGCCTCTACAGCTTCCAGAACGAGACGTTCCTCGGCAAGATGACCTTAGAGGACTTTATCCGGACCTGCGCGGAAATGGGCGCGACCGGAATCGAGGTCATCGGCGAACAGACATTCTGGGGGTGGCCCGAACAGCCCGTTCCGGAGAACAAGATCACCGACTGGCATGCCCTGATGACGAAGTACGGGACAGTGCCCGTCGCGCATGATGCGATGCTCGACTACAAGCGCTACAACGGCCGCGTCATGGCGCTTGACGAGCAGGTCGCCAGCATGAAGCGCGATATCGATTTCGCCGCGGCGCTCGGTATGCGCTTCGTCAGGTCGCTGGTCTCGGTGTCTCCTGAGGTGCTTGTTGCCAGTGCGCCTCATGCCGAGGAGAAGGGCATCAAGATCCTCCTCGAGGTGCACGCGCCTCTGCACTTCGATCATCCCTGGATCGTCCGGCATGCCGAGGCGTACGAGAAATCGGGCAGCGGCGCGCTGGGTTTCCTGCCCGACATGGGCATGTTCCTGCATCGCTTCCCGCCCGTCTGGAAGGAGCGCTTCATCCGTAACGGCGCACCGCGTCACATCGCCGATTACATCGAAAAGGCATATGAGGACCGTACGCTCAGCGAATACATCGTGATGAACGTGCGCGAGATGGGTGGCGAGGGGGCCGCGATGGCGATGGCCGAGACGCTGCGTCACAACGCAGCCTACGAACCCAAGCGCATGCTCGATTTCATGGGACGCATCCACAACGTCCACGGCAAGTTCTACGAGATGACCGAGGACCTTGTGGAACCGTCGATCCCCTATGACGAAATCGTCCAGGTTCTCAAGCAAGGCGGATACTCCGGCTACATCTGCTCCGAATACGAAGGCAATCGCTGGATCGAAGACGCCCATCCGGTCGAGTCCGTCGAGCAGGTCCGCCGCCAGCAGGCGATGCTTGCCCGGTTGATCGACGAGCCCGTCGCCACGACCAATTCCTCCGCACGCGCAGCCTGAAGGTAGATACGATGTTCGATCAACACATGATCTGCGAAGACACCGTCGCAAACGTCGCGGAAAACGGCGCGGCTATCGGCTTCTCGTTCGGCGCAAGACTGCCCTATTACCGGGGCCTGGGCCTCTCGATGGTCGAAGACGTCGCAGTGACGCTGGACGGCGAAGCGATACCGCGGGAAGCGGTGCGGTTGACGCTGCGCGGCCGCACCTGGACGCTCGACGAGATGGAGAACGAGCATGGCGACCGCTGGAATTTCGGCGAGGTCGCCACGGTGACGGTGCTGCAGGACGGTGGACTGTCGGCAGGCGAGCATCGGCTGGAACTCGCGGAACGGATGCGGATCTCGTACCTGCCGTTCGTACCGACGACGCGGTGCGTGAAGACCATCTCGCTGGCCGCCTGACGGGGCCCGACGACAGGATCGACAGGCATGCGTACCCAGATTGCCATCATCGGCGCCGGCCCCGCCGGCATGTTTCTCGCGCATCTTCTCCGCTTGCAGGGCATCGACGCCGTCGTCGTCGAACGGCGGGACCGCGCGTATGTGGAAGGGCGTGTCCGCGCAGGCGTGCTCGAACAGGTTACGACGGATCTGATGCGTCAGCTCGGACTGGCCGACAGGCTGGTCCGGGAAGGCCTCGTTCACGGTGGCACGAATTTGTCGCTTGATGGCCGGATGTTCCATATCGACATGGCAGCGCTGACCGGTGGTTCGACAGTCACCGTCTATGGCCAGCAAGAGGTGATGCGCGACCTGTTTGACGCGGCGGAATCACGCGGCCTGTCGATCGTCTGGAACGCGAGCGATGTCGCACTGCATGATCTGGAGGGCGCGCGTCCCGCGGTAACCTGGTCGTTGCACGGCCGAGAGCAGCGGCTCGACTGCGATTACATCGTCGGCTGTGATGGCTATCACGGCGTAAGTCGCGGCGCGATCCCGGCGGACGTGATCAAGACGTTCGAGCGGGCCTATCCCTTTGGATGGCTTGGCATTCTCGCCGACGTGCCGCCGGTCGATCACGAACTTATCTATGCGAACCATGAACGCGGTTTCGCACTCGCATCGATGCGTTCGACCACGCGCAGCCGCTATTATGTGCAGTGCGCGCTCAACGATGACATCGCCAACTGGTCTGACGACCGGTTCTGGGATGAACTATGCTTGCGCCTCGGCCCTGAAGTCGGTGCGAAGGTGACGCGGGGGCCGTCGTTCGAGAAGGCTATCGCGCCTCTGCGATCGTTCGTCAGCGAGCCGATGCGGTGGGGAAGATTGTTCCTTGCAGGCGATGCAGCGCATATCGTCCCGCCAACCGGGGCGAAGGGCATGAACCTGGCGGTATCGGACGTGACGATGCTCGCCGAGGCACTGGTCGAGAAATACAAGGATCGATCGGACGCCGGCATCGACGGCTACTCGGCGCGCGCGCTAGCCCGGGTCTGGAAGGCCGAGCGGTTCTCGTGGTGGTTTACGTCCGTCACGCACCGGTTTCCGGCGATGGACGGATTCGATCGCCGGATCCAGATCGCCGAACTCGATTACATTCGCGGCTCCGAGGCGGCGCAGCGGTCGCTCGCGGAGAATTATGTCGGACTTCCCCTGGGGGCAGCATGAAGAGCAAGATCTACGACAGCCCTGCGAACGCGCTTGAAGGCGTGCTGTTCGACGGCATGACCGTCATGTCGGGCGGCTTCGGGCTGTCTGGCAACCCCGAAAGCCTGATCCCCGAAATTCGCGCAGCAGGCGTTACGGGACTGACCGTCATTTCCAACAATGCGGGGGCGGACGGGTTCGGCCTGTGGATGCTGCTGGAAAGTCGCCAGATTGCAAAGATGATCTCGTCCTATGTCGGTGAGAACAAGCTGTTCGAGCAGCAATATCTCAGCGGTGAGCTGGAACTCGAACTGACGCCGCAGGGGACGCTTGCCGAGCGTATCCGCGCGGGCGGTGCGGGCATTCCGGCGTTCTACACCAAGACCGGTGTCGGCACGGTCGTCGCGAAAGGTAAGCCGGTCGAGACCTTCGACGGCGAGGACTATGTGCGGGAGACGTGGCTAAAGGCAGACCTGTCGATCATCAAGGCGTGGCGTGCCGACCCGGCCGGCAATCTGATGTTCCGCAAGACCGCGCGCAACTTCAACCCGAACATGGCGACCGCGGGCAAGGTGACGGTGGTAGAGGTCGAGGAGATCGTCGAGCCAGGCGCGTTCGATCCCGACTGCATCCACGTTCCCGGCATCTATGTCGACCGCATCGTGCTGTCCACGATCAACGAGAAGCGCATCGAGAAGCTTACCGAGCGCCACCGGGAGACGACATGATGGCCGACCAAACCAAAGGCTGGACCAGGGAGCAGATGGCCGCGCGCGCGGCGCACGAATTGCAGGACGGCTTCTACGTCAATCTTGGCATCGGCATTCCGACGCTGGTCGCGAACTATATTCCGGACGGCGTGAACGTCACGCTGCAGTCGGAAAACGGCATGCTGGGCATGGGACCATTCCCCTTCGAGGGCGAGGCCGATCCCGACCTGATCAACGCGGGCAAGCAAACGATCACCGCGCTGCCGACGTCGAGCTTCTTCTCCAGCGCGGACAGCTTTGCGATGATCCGCGGCGGGCATATCGACATGGCGGTGCTTGGTGCGATGGAGGTCGCCGCCAACGGCGACATCGCCAACTGGACGATCCCCGGGAAGATGGTGAAGGGGATGGGGGGCGCGATGGACCTGGTCGCCGGTGTCCGTAAGGTCGTGGTGGTGATGGATCACGCCAACAAGGCGGGCGAACCCAAGATCCTGGAGGCGTGTACGCTGCCGCTCACCGGCAAGGGGGTGGTCGACCTGATCATTACCGACCTGTGCGTGCTCGCCTGCGACAAGCAAGCGGGCGGCCTGACGCTGGTGGAACTGGCGCCGGGCGTGACGCTGGAGGAGGTGCGGACGAAGACGGGTGCGGCATTCGACGCGCGCGCCTTCGCGCAGGGGAGCGCGGCGTGATCGCCTATTCGCCGGATGAGGCGGGGCTGTCGCCCTCGCTGCATCCCGACTATCGCTCGAGCGTCGATCGCAGCCCGCGCCAGCCTCTGATCGCGATCCCACCGACACTGACCGAGACGACCGGCCCCAGCGCGTGGGACCGCCTGATGGTCGGGCCCTCGGGAATCGATCTTACAGCGCAACATCCGGGCGTACCGCAAGGTCAGCGGATCATCGTCTCCGGGCGCGTGCTCGACGATCGCGCACGCCCGGTGGCCAACACCGTCATCGAGATCTGGCAGGCCAATGCGGCGGGCCGCTATATTCATTCCGCAGACACTTGGGACGCACCGCTCGACCCGAACTTCACCGGGGCCGGGCGGGTCGTCACCGATGCCGACGGGCGATACAGCTATGTCACGATACGGCCCGGTGCCTATCCGTGGGGCAATCACAAGAATGCGTGGCGGCCGGCGCACATTCACCTGTCGCTGCTGGGCCCTGCGTTTGCGACGCGGCTGGTGACGCAGATGTATTTCCCGGACGATCCGCTGGTCGAGATCGATCCGATCGCCAACGCCATACCGATGCCCGCCCGGCAGCGGATGGTCGGCCGCTTCGATAATAAGAGCACGAAGCCCGCCTGGGCGCTTGGCTATCTGTTCGACATCGTGCTGAAGGGGCGTGACGAGACGCCGTTCGAGGATGACGACCATGACCATTGAGATCTCCCCGGGGATCGCCTTGGGGATCGCCATCGAGGACCGAGAGGCACCACCGCGGATCGATAACCAGGATCCGGCGATTTTCGGGCAGACCCCGTGGCAGACCGTCGGACCCTTCTTCCATTACGGCCTGCCATGGAAAGGCGGCGCCGATCTCGTCGGCAAGTCGGACATGGGCGCCCGTACGGACCTGTTCGGCGAAGAGCACTATTTGCTCAACCTGTCGTCACCGACCGGCACGCCCGAGGGGGAGGTGATCGAGATCGCGGGGCAGGTGTTTGACGCGAAGGGCGTGCCGATCCTCGATGCGATGATCGAGATCTGGCAGGCCAATGCCGCGGGCCGCTATGCGAGCGTTGAGGATCGACGGGAGACGGTGCCGATCGACCCCCATTTCATTGGCTTCGGCCGCGCGTCTGTTGATCAGGACGGGTTCTACCGGTTTCGCACCATTCGACCGGGGCGCGTGCCGGGACCCGGCAACACGCTGCAGGCGCCCCATCTCGCTGTGTCTGTCTTCGGGCGGGGTATCATCAAACGGCTCGCGACGCGGCTGTATTTCGCTGATGGCGATGGCAATGACGAGGATCCGGTGCTCACCGCGGTTCCGGCAGACCGTCGCAATACGCTGGTGGCTAACCGGCGAGACGGCGGGCGTTGGTGGTTCGACATCCGGTTGCAAGGCGATGCCGAAACCGTTTTCTTTGCGGTATGATGGCGGATGACTGATCGCCTCCGCATGCGGCCTGCAACGACCCCTGCGATGCTGGCCG
Source organism: Sphingomonas aerolata (assembly GCF_003046295.1). GTDB lineage: Bacteria > Pseudomonadota > Alphaproteobacteria > Sphingomonadales > Sphingomonadaceae > Sphingomonas > Sphingomonas aerolata. Next base: position 919,593 of record NZ_PZZN01000003.1, on the reverse strand, counting down.
TCTTCGACGACGACGCCACCATCGCTCACGCACTCGCATTCGAAGGTGCTTTGGCGAAAGCGCAGGCGGCGGAAGGAGTGATCTCGGACGAGCTAGCGGTGGCAATTGTCGACGCCTGCATGACGGTGGTGATCAATTCTGCGAAATTGGCCGAGGAAGCGGCGCTGGCTGGCACGTTGGCGATACCCCTCGTCACGCGCTTACGTGCCGCATTGGATGGTGATGCCGGGAAAGCGGTCCATAAGGGTGCGACCAGCCAGGATGTCGCCGATACCGTATTGATGATGCAGACGCGGAGAGCGACCGACCTGGTACTCCTGGACCTCGACCGCATCGTCGATGCGCTTGGTCGTTTGGCCCTGCGTCACGCTGAGACACCGGCGGTCGGCCGCACGTTGTTGCAGGATGCGTTACCCGTCGCGTTCGGTCTGCGGATCGCGCACTGGGCGGCCAGCGTCGCCGATGCTGCTCAGCGGCTGCGGCGCGACGTCGAGGACCATGCGCGAATTCAGCTTGGAGGCGCCGCGGGTGCGCGGGCGGGGCTCGATGGCGCGGGTCTGGCCATTGCATCGATCATGGCAGGCGATCTCGGCCTGGCTGTCAGTGAGCCATGGCATGCGCGCCGCATCGGCATTGCCGCCATCGGCACGAGCCTGGCCATAGCGACTGGCGCAATCGGCAAGATGGCGCGCGACATAGCGCTCTTGTCGCAAAACACGGTTGGGGAGGCGCGTGAACCGGCCGTTGCAGGTCGCGGTGGATCATCGGCCATGGCGCACAAGCGCAACCCGACCGGTTGCCAGGTCGCGCTGTCGGCAGCGCTCCGCGTACCGGGTTTGGCCGCGACCCTGCTTGTCGGACTGCCGCAGGAGGAAGAGCGCGGGCTTGGCGGCTGGCAGGCGGAGGGACCGGTACTCGCGGACCTGTTCCTGCTCGCGGCCGGCGCGGCCGATGCAATGGCTAGCGTCGCCGAAGGTTTGGAGATCGACGAAGACGCGATCGCGCGCAACCTGTGTGATGCCGATATCGGTACCGATATCGGCGAAAGCGGGGCCATTGTCCGCGCGCTTGTCGCCAGAGACGAAGGATAACTTCATGCCATTCGCAATCCGTGACGACGTGCGCCTTTACTGGAAGCTCGACGGAGCCTCCAACCTGCCCGTGCTCGTCCTGCTTAATTCGATCGGCACGGACATGGCGTTGTGGGAGACCAGCCTCCCGCATTTGCTGCCCGCCTTCCAGCTCCTGCGGATCGACACGCGCGGGCACGGCGCATCAGACGCACCTGATGGTGACTATAGCCTCGCGATGCTGGCCGACGATGTCGTCGCAGTGATGGACGCTGCGGGGGTACAGACCGCGGCCGTTGCCGGCGTGTCGCTCGGCGGAATGATCGCAATGGAACTGGGACTGGCGTACCCGACGCGAATTACCGCGCTCGCGCTCGTCTGCACGTCGGCGACGATGGACGCTGGCGCATGGCGTGACCGGATCGAGCTCGTACGCGCAGAGGGTACGGCAGCAATCGCCGATATGGCCATGGGCCGGTTCCTGTCGCCGCGCTTCGTGGCGACGCACGGTGGCGCGGCCGAAAGCGTGCGGCAGGGGCTGATCGCGATGGCCGATGCCGGCTATGCGGGTTGCGGTGCAGCGATCCGTGATATGGCGCTGATCGAGCGGTTGCCGGCGATCGGTATGCCGACACTCGTCGTCGCGGGCGATCGCGATATCTCGACGCCGTTTGCGGGCCATGGCGAACGCATCGTGGCAGCGGTTCCCGACGCACGGGTGGTGCATCTCGACGCCGCACATCTCGCACCAATTGAGACACCCGCGGTGCTCGCAGTAACGCTTCGCGATTTCCTGAAACCGGCCGATATCCACGATGCCGCAAACACATTGTTCGAGGCGGGGCTGCTCAACCGGCGCCGGGTACTCGGCGATGCGTGGGTCGACGCGTCGCTGGCCGGGCGGACTGACTTCACCGCCGATTTCCAGGCGATGATCACCCGGATCGCCTGGAATGAAATTTGGGGCCGGCCGGGTCTCGATGACCGCAGCCGTAGGTTCATCGTGCTTGCGATCACCATAGCACTCGGTCGTTGGGAGGAGTTCGCGCTTCACGTTCGCACCGGATTGATGCGTGACGGCTTCACCCGTGAGGAACTCAAGGAAGTGCTGATGCAATCGGCCATCTACGCCGGCGTGCCCGCGGCAAATACCGCCTTCGCCGAAGCGGGCAAGATCATTGCCGAGCTCGATTCTGACAGTTGAAATATGAAGGACACGACGCTCGGCTGGCGGTTCGTCAACCCGCCTTGACGACGGCGCGGGCACGATGAAATAGGGCCGCAGAGCTCTGGCGCGGCGATGAACGAATGGCCAAAATTGGGAATGGGGAAGGGCGCTTTGAATGACCGGTTATGGGTCATCTGGAAGATCTCGCGAGGAGGCGCACGCCGCCGAGAACGCCCCCCTAAGGTAAGACGACGAAATCGCCCCTCGGCAGGCGTCTGGACCCGTCCGTCCGGCAGGATTCCCGTCGACAGCTCTCGGTCCTTTCAGGGTGTGTAGTCGGCAACTTGGCCGCGCGTGCGATCGACGTGGCAAGGCATGCATTTGTCGCGGCGAGGATCTGGTAGAATACGTGGCGGCCAACATCGCCCGGCAGTGTCTGCTCATTGGGAAGACGATGGTGACAGAGCAGCTTGCGCCGTCACCATCGCCCCGAGCCTGGTAACGGTCGTCAGTCGGACGTCGGTACCGGAGCCGCGAGCGCCGGATACTTGATGCCGAGCTGATCGAGATAGGTCGGGTATTTGGCCGGGTCGTAATAGAATTTCTTCATCGCCGGGCGCATCCGCTCCATGATCTCCGTGTTCAGATGGATGGCGGGCGGGTCGTTGGCGGTGACGACGGGGTCGTATTTCTGGTCCTTGAACTGCACGGTCTGCTGGAACGCCTTGGCGTCGGTGACGAGCTGCGGCGTCGTCATGATGTCGAGCACGGTCATCGACACCGCCTTTGCGCCCGCCACCGCGCCTTTGTGCGCGATCGGCGTAGCCATCGCGATCGCCGACAGCACGTTGTGGCCGATCATGCTGGGGATGTTGGAGGGATAGCGCACCGTGATCGTCGGCACGGTCCACATGATGTCGCCGATATCGTCCGATCCGCCGCCAAGCGAGCGTTCGCGGTTGGCCGGCGTCGACAGTTCGGCGACCGTGGTGGGCAGCGGCTTGACGGTTCGCTTGTTGGTCTGCTGCACCGTCCTGGCGAAGGCCTGGTCATCGGCGCTCCAGCTCGGCATGCCGACCGCGCTGATATTGGCATAGGCGGCCTCCGCCAGCGGCTTGTTGCCGTAATTGGGCGCGGCATAGCCGAGCAGCTTGTGTTCGACGGTGGTGCCCGTCGCCTTGGCGGCCGCATCGGCGATCTCGTTGCCGGTCGTGTAGAGGTCGCGGACGCTGCCGAAATCCAGGTCGCGGAAATAATACCAGACGCTGGCGAGGTCGGGGACGATGTTGGGCTGTCCGCCGCCATTGGTGATCACATAGTGCGAGCGCTGCGTGACGGGCAAATGCTCGCGGCGCATGTTCCAGGCGACGTCCATCACCTCGACTCCGTCGAGCGCGCTGCGCCCCTCCCACGGCATCCCCGCCGCATGCGCGGTCTTGCCGTGGAAGGTGTATTCGGCGGACACCAGCGCGTTGTTACCGCTATTGCCCCAGCCGGTGCTGAAATCGCTGCTGACATGCGCGAAGATCGACATGTCCACGCCCTTGAACAGGCCTTCGCGGACATACCAGGCCTTGGTCGCGAGCAGTTCCTCGGCGACCCCGGGCCACAGCATCAGCCGGCCGGGGATCCTGTTCTTCACCATCACGTCCTTTGCCGCGATCGCGGCGGCGATCATCATCGGCATGCCCGAATTATGCCCTTCGCCATGGCCCGGTGCGCCCGCGATCATCGGCTTGAGCGTCGGCGAGCCGGGATATTGCGACAGGCCGAGCAATCCGTCGACGTCGCTGCCGAGCGCGACCAGCGGTCCGCCGGTGCCCCAGGTCGCGGTCCAGGCGGTGGGGATGCCGGCGACGCCGCGGGTGATGGTGAAGCCCTCCTTCTTCAGGATGCCGGTCAGATAGTCCATCGTCTGGAATTCCTGGAAGCCCGGTTCGGCGAAACTGAACAGCGAATCCACCATCTGCTGGATCAGCCTGGCATGCGCCTCGACATCGGCGACCGCCTGTTTCTTCAAGGCGTCGCGATCGATGCCTGTTGCGGCGGTGGAGGCCTGGATCGGGGCGGGTTCGGCGGTCGCGGCGGTGCTGCACAGGGCGGCGGCGATCAGCGCGGTAATCATCGGGCGGGTATCGGCCATGTCGTTATCTCCTGAACGGTGATGTCGTAGGGGTGGGAGAGGGCGCGTGCCCTCAGAGGCCAATCCGCACGCCCATCCGGAACACGCGGCCGAGCACGTCGTAGAGCGCGCGATTGGTCTGTGGATAAGCGGGCGTGTTGTTGCCGGTCGGCCCGTTGGCGACGAGCACCGGATCGCTGTTCAGCACGTTGCGGATCGACAGGAAGACCTGTGCCTTCGCGCCGCCGGTCTCGAACGCGTAGCTTGCGTTCACGTCGTAGAAGAACTGCCCGTCGATCCGGTTCATGTTGACCGTGCGGTAATCGGCGGTCGAGAGCGGGCAGTCGGTGGAGCAGACGTCGTAGTTGTTATTGTAGACCCCGCCGCTGACGCCGCGGGCGATGCCCTGGACGCTGAACCCGGAATCGAGATCGTAGCCGGCGGTGAAACGATAGGTCCAGTCGGGCAGGCCACCGGTATTCTGGCCGGCCAGATCGGTGGTCGCGGTCACGCCGTTATTGCTGGTCAGTTCGAACGCATAGCTGGCCAGTGCGCGCAGCGTCATCGTGCCGGGCCCGACCTGCCGACGATAGCTGGATTCGATATCGATGCCGCGCGTCTTTACGCTGACGAAGTTGGTCGGCTTCACCTCGATGCTGGTCACCGGCAGGCCCAAGGTCGTGACGCCGCGGCCGCCGGTGGTCGAGATGAACGAACACGCATCGGCAATCGCCTGCTGATAGCATTGGTCGACGATCGTCTGCGCGAGCAGCGAGTCGATCGCCCCGTCGAGCTTGATGTCGTAATAATCCACCGAGGCGGCAAAGCCCGGCAGGAAGGTCGGCGTCAGCACCACGCCTGCGCCATAGGTCTTGGCGATTTCGGGGCGCAGGTCGGGATTGCCGACGGTGGATTCGTTGAACTGGTTGGCAGCGATGCTGCCGTTGACCTGCGGCACGTTGACGGTGTTGGTGCGACCCGTGCCGGGCGCGAACAGCTCGCTGAGATTGGGCGCACGGATATCGCGCGAGATCGTGCCGCGCAGCTTGATGTCCGGGATGACCTGCCAGGTCAGGCCGGTCTTCCACGTCTCGACGGTGCCCGAGGTCGAATAGTCGGTGAAGCGGAAGGCGCCGTTGAAATCCATGCCCTTGAAGATCGGGATGACCGATTCGAGATAGGCTTCCTTGACGGTGTACCGGCCCCTGGTCGGCAGGTAGTTGCCGTAGATCCAGGTGCCGGTGGTGACGCCGTTGGCGACGATCGGCTGATAGAGCTGGTCGACCGATCCGGTGACCGATTCCTTGCGGGATTCCGCGCCGAACGCCACCGAGATCGGGCCTGCCCAGAGATCGACCAGGCTGTTGGTCGAAAAGTTGATCGCCGCGACTTCCTGCTTCAGCCTCTGTTTGCGCAGCGGCTGGCGGCCATTGTAGAGGACATAGGCGATCGCCTCGGGCGAGGCGCCGTTCGTGCCGAGCCGGTTGAGCGGCGCGCAGGACGGGTCGTTGTTGCCCGCATTCGCATCGACATTGATCCGGCACACGATTGTGCCGGGAGCGTAGCCGCCGCTGTTGCCCGCTACGGCAACGACCGCGTCGGTCGCCGCCGCCATCCGCGAGACGTTCCAGGCGTTGGTCAGCCGCTCGTTCGTCTTCGTCTTGCCCAGCTGGTAATAGCCGCCCCATTTCCAGTCGATCGTGCCGGTCGAGAAGGCCCCGTCGGCGCCGGCGACGTAGCGGAACACCTGCCGCTCATTGTCGCTGCCCTGCGGCGGCAGGAAGATGTTGCTGGTGCCGATCTGAATCGAACTGAGGTTGTTCGCCGCCATCGCCGCGCGCGTCGCATCGGGCAGATAGGCGTTGTCGCGCTGGATCGTCACGCCGGTGGTCGGCGTCTGCTGATAATAGCTCTGGCCGCGATAGTTGCTGTACGAGAACTGGCCGTAGAGTTCGACCAGCGGCGAGACCTCGTAGCTCAGCCGGCCGAACACGCTGCTGCGCTTTTCCTCGGGCTGCAACGTCGCGCTGCTGCGATGCCCGGCGGTGGTGATGTCGGTGTCGCCGCCGACCATCCACTGGCCGCTGGTGGCGCCGAAGTTCAGCTGGTTGACGCTTGCCTTGCCGGTCGCGGGATCGACCGAGCCGAAATAGGTGCCGCGCAACGGGCCGGTGCTGACGAGCCCGCCCGGCGTGAACTGGCCCGTGCCGATCCCCGATGCGATCAGGAATTCATTGACGCAGGGCGTGTTCAGCGACGCGGCATCGGTGCACCGTGCCGCGGAATAGGCAGGGTTGTTGGCAAGGAAATACCCGCTGTCGTTCCAGTCGCGGTCGATCGTCTGGATGCCCTTTTGCGAGAAATGCTCGCCCGACACGATCAGATGGCCGCGCCCTTCCGCGAACGCCTTGCCGCCGGTCGCCGTCACCTTGTGGTTCGGCGCGTCGCCATAGGTGGTGACGCCGTGCTCATACTCCATCTTGAAACCGGTATAGTCGCGGTCGAGGATGAAGTTGATAACACCCGACACCGCGTCCGAGCCATAAGCGGACGAGGCGCCGCCGGTCACGACCTCGACCCGCTCGATCAGCGCCTGGGGAAAGGTGTTGACGTCGACCTGGCCGGTGGTGGTCGAGGCGACCGAGCGCTGGCCGTCGAAGAGCACGAGCGTGCGGTTCGCGCCGAGGTTGCGCAGATTGACCGAGTTGATGCCGGCGGCACCGTTGCTGAGCGAGCCGTTGCTGCTCGCCGAGGTGCCACTGCCGCGCACCGCGGGCAGCGTGTTGACGAAATCGGAGATGTTGGCGGGCGCTTCCGCCTTGAGTTCCTTGGCCGTGATGACGCTGACGGGGGTGGGGGCGCTATAGCCGTCGCGTTCGATCCGCGATCCCGTGACGACGATCGTGTCGTCCCCGGGTACGACGTCGCCGGTGACGGGATCGGTCGCGAGTTCGGGCTTGCCGCCCGGGACGTTCGTCGTCTCCTGATCCGTCGGGGCGGACTTGGCCGGGCCACGTTCGGTCTGGAGCGCCGTATCGGGCGGGCCCGCAACCGTCCGGGCTGAAGCCGTCTGCGTGGCGAGGCTCAGCGCCAGCACGCCCACGCTGACGAGGCTGGCGGATTTCAAGCGGGCAGTCGGCCGGGCACGCATCGAGAAGGCGCCAACGTCGGCGCCATACAGAACAGTCATGGAGAGCCCCCTTCAGGTGATCGGGTGCCGTCCAGATATCCCCTCGTTTATATTTTTCGCTGGTTCCTGCCTGTTGGACTCGATGGCCGGGTATCCCGGTCCTGTTCCGACCCGGAGACTATCAGATGCCGCCTGCCGCTTCCTCGCAATCTGGAGATGAAATCTATGTTACTTTTGCGGAATCGGCGACGTTTTAAGCAACCATTGATGCTTTACGGCGTGTCGGATATTATTAAGTTGTGATTTCGGCGCGCTGAACGTCACCTTTGATCGTTGACCGCCGCCGGCGCGACCGAGCGCTGCGCGACCTCGCGCATCAGGAAGCTGCTGCGGATTCGGGCGACATGCGGCAGCATCGACAGTTCGCGGCGATAGACACGGTCGTAGTCCTCGAACGACCGGACATGGACGATCATGATGAAGTCGACCTCGCCCGACACGAAGCTGCAGAACGACATCGACGGGCACAGGATCACCGCGGATTCGAATTCGTTCAGCACGTGTTCGGCCTGCGAACTGAGTTCGATCGACACCATCGCGGTAATGCTGAACCCCAGCTTCGCCATGTTCAGCTTCGCGGTGTAGCCCGCGACGACGCCGTTCTCCTCCAGGATCTTGCGACGCCGCGCGGTCGCGGTGCTCGAGAGATGGATGCGCTCGCCCAGCATGACGTCGGATGCGCGGCCATCGCGGATCAATTCGCGCAGAAGCCGGTAATCGGTAGGATCGACAAGATTGTTTTCGGTTTCGTGCATCATTCACCCCGATTATTGCCGAATTTCGTCACCCAGGCTTCGAAACTGCGCAATATCGCCGGATACCGCAACCTGGATCATGCTAGTTTGCTGCATGGCAGCAATTGGGGGACGAGGCGATGCGCGGGATCATCTGGGGTACGACGGTCGGGCTTGTGGCCGCAGCGAGCGGGGGCGGACCCGTCGCGGCGCAGCAGGTCGTGCGGGCGGCGACGCAGGCGGCGCTGCTGCCGGTCAGGGCGTTGCCGGCCGAGGGGCGTATCCTCGTCACGCTGCCCGCCGCCGATGCGGACGGAGCGTCGGGACGGTTCCTCTACGCGACATCGCTCCGGACGGGTATCGGCTCGGCCAATCTGCGGCTCGACCGCGGGATGCTGGGGCCCGAACATATTCTCGCGTTCCGGCGGATCGGCAAGAAGGTCGCGGTGACGTTCGAAAACCACCAGTTCCGCGCAACGGGTGACGACGGCGTCGCGGCGGGCGGGCGCACCAGCTTTCCGACGAGCATCATGGCGATGCTCGACATCGTCGCGACCGAAGCCGATGGCGGCGTGACGGTCGACATCGCCCCGTTCCTGACGCGCGACACGCTGGGCATCACTGAGTCGCTGAACGCGAGCTGGGCGATGGCCGGCGCGGGTGGCGGATCGGCGGCGGGCAAGGGGTTCCGCCTGGTCGATGCGCTCAGCGTCGCGGATGCCGGCTCGGTGAAGGTATTCCCCGACAATATCGAGATCGACGCGCTGCAGACCTATCAGACCGACACGCCGGGCCGCGAGGTCGAGCGGATCGCCGCCGAGCCGCGGCAGATCGGTTTCACCGTCCACCACAGCTTCGTCCGGCTGCCTGCGCCCGGCTTCGTCTCGCGCAAGTTCGACATCCGGTCGGCGGCGGGGGGTAACCAATATTACGACTATGGGACGCCGCTGGGCGAGGATGTCGTCCAGCAGTTCGCCAACCGGTTCCGGCTGGAAAAGGTCGATCCGGCCGCCGCCCGCTCCCGCGTCAAGAAGCCGATCATCTTCTACATCGACCGCGCCGCGCCCGAGCCGATCCGCGCCGCGTTGCTGGAGGGCGTCAACTACTGGGCGACGGCGTTCGACAAGGCCGGGCTGATCGACGGGTTCCGGGCGGAGATCCTGCCCGCCGGCGCCGATCCGCTCGACGTGCGGTACAGCATGGTCAACTGGTCGAACCGGCTGACGCGCGGCTGGTCCTATGGCGGCGGCATCGTCGATCCGCGGACCGGCGAGATCATCAAGGGCAATGTCGTGATCGGCGCGCTGCGCGTGCGGCAGGACATGGCGATTTTCGAGGGGCTGGTCGGCGCCGCGCAGACCAACAGCGGCAGCGGCAATGATCCGGTCAGGGCGTCGCTCGACAGGATCCGCCAGCTCGGCGCGCATGAGGTCGGCCATGCGATCGGCTTCATGCACAATTTCGCGGGCAGCACACAGGACCGGACGACGGTGATGGATTATCCCGGACCGCGCATCAAGCTGACCGATGGCCGCATCGACCTGTCGGACGCCTATGCGAAGGGCGGGGGGGTATGGGACGACTTCACCGTCGACTGGCTGTATGCCGATGCCGCACCCGGTACCAATCCGGACGTGGCCGCGCGGGCCAAGGCGCTCGCGATCCAGGCGAAGGGCGTCCGCTTCATCACCGACATCGACGGCCGCGCGTCGGATACGCCGAGCCCCTGGGGCAGCATGTGGGATGACGGCCCCGATCCGGTCGCCTCGCTCAACCACATGATGGCGGTGCGCCGCATCGCGATCGCGCAGTTCGGGCCCGGCGTGTTGCGCAGTGGCGAGGCGCTGTCCGATCTGCGGCGCAAGTTCGTGCCGGTATGGCTGCTGCATCGCTACGATATCGATGCGGTGGGCAAGCTGGTCGGCGGCATCGACTATGCCTATGCGGTCGCGGGCGACAATCATCCGGCCGCCGCGCCGGTTGCCGCCGCCACGCAGGACGCGGCGATCGCCGCCTTGCTGGCGACGCTTTCGCCGGATGTGCTGACCGTGCCCGCGACGCTGGTGATGCCCCTGTCGTCGCCGATGAACGGACGCAGCGACGTGCAGTTCGATCAGGAAGTGTTCCGCAATGCGGGCGCCGCCGCGTTCGACCCGCTAATCGCAGCCGATGTCGCCGCGCAGGTGACGCTGGACTCGCTGCTGGCGCCGGCGCGGCTTGCGCGGGTGTACGAACAGCATCGCCGCGACCCGGGAATGCCCGGCGTCGACACGCTGCTCGACCGGCTGATCGCCGCCACCGTCGCGGCACGGCGTGACGCGGTCGGTCGCCGAATCGCCTATCGCACGATCATGACGCTGGCCGCCACGGCCCGCGACGATGCGACGTCGCCCGACGTCGCGGCGCTGCTCGGCGATCGGCTGCGCGGGATCGCGACGCGACTGGCGAAGGCCGGCAGCGACGAGGATGGCGCCTGGAGCCGCCACGTCGCGCTGCTCCTGACCGACGAGGACCGACTGACGCGCGAACTCGACAAACGTCGTGCGGTGCCGACGATTCCGCCGGGCATGCCGATCGGGGGCGATACGGGCTGGTTCGATGATTGAGCGATCCGATCACGTCGGATCGAGATGAACGAATGTCGGAAGTCGGGAGGTGGAACGAGCGCTTTGGACGACCGCTTGTGGGTCTGACCGGAAGCATGGGCAGGTACTCCCGCCCCATAACTGACGTTCCTAGCTAAGCTCTCCTGGCGGCTCCTGCCTCCATTTGGCAGCAAGCATCGCCTGCAAGAGATCCACGTAGCTCCAACCGTTGGCGCGGGCGGCGATGGCCGAGAGGCAATCCTGATCGTCGCGCCCCGGGCGGCCCGGCCCCGTCATGTTGGGTTTCATGTTGAGGTCGAACAATTTGAACAGGCCATCACGATCGGCCCGGCAATCGATCCGGATCGCGGTGCGCGCGTCGACCAGCGCGGCCGCCGAGACGCAACTGTCGATCATCGCCACGATCGCGGGATCGCGCAGCCGCCCGGGGCTGATTGCGATGCTGTTGGCGGTGACCGGAACGTCGCCATTATAAGGGGCTACTCCGCCGCGCTGATCGAAGCGGTACACGGGCGGCAAGGCCCAGTGCGCCGGTGCCCGCGAACCATCCGGGCGCGGGGACGCGGGCGGCATGAGGGTGACGGTCATCTCGTCACCATCGAGAAATTCTTCCACCATCAGCATGTCGCCGAAGGTGGCGGCTGCGATCAACGCAGTCGCGGCATCGCGCAGGGCATCGAGGCTCTCCACCAGGGTTACGCCCTGGCTACCACGGCCACGCACCGGCTTGACGATCATCGGAAAGGACATGCCGCGGGACGCGCACGCGTGCTCGACATCGGCCAGTGCGCAGACGTTCTCCTTCGCCGTGCCGGACAGCAGAAACGATCCTGCTACCGGCAGGCCAGCCTCGGCAAGGAAGTGGTTGGTCTCGAACTTGTCGTCGAACGCCTGCATCGCCGCAGGAAGCTGCCCGACGATGTCGAAGTCGACCATCGCCGTCTCGAGCGGATGTCCTCCGAACAGGACCGTGTTCGCCCACAGGACCGATGCGCCGGCTGCGCCTGCGCTACGGATGCCCTCGGCCGTGTCCGGGAATACCCAGTCGAGCGCCCTAGACGGGTTTGGCGAGGAAGTGGGCGTGACCACATTCACCCCAGCCGTCCGCAATGCGAAAGCAATGTCGGCGCCGCCATCAGAATATCCGCCCGGCTTCGCGTCCTTTCGCAGTCCGTCGATCAGCGGTGGTGGAAGCGCTTGGTAGAGAAGGGCGACCGGCGCTGTTTTCATGAATACTCTCCTGCGCAGCGCGCCTTAGCCCGGAGCGGCGCGCCCGTGAAAGGGGCACCGAATGCGGTCATGCGGCAGTGATGCCTCATGAATCGGCTTGACCCTGACCGTGGCGCCATTTGCGCTGGGGTGCCCTGATGGATCGGACCGGCTAACACCCGGCAATCCGCTGGACGATGGTCCTGATCGCATCGCGCTCTAGGGGGGCGCGATCGATCGAATTGTGGATGCCGATACCCTCGATCAGCGCGTCGAGCGCGCGCGCCGTGAGCGGGTCGAAGAAGCGGCCCAGGGCGCCTCGGCTGCTGTCCATCCAATGTTGCATGACCGCGCTGACCGGTGGGTGCCGGGCCGCGAAGGCGTAGAGTTCGTAGCTCAATAACAACGTGCGCGGTTCCGCCCAGACCTGGTTCGCGATGATGTCGATGACTGCCGTACACGCCTCTGCGCGGTTCGTCGCGGACTCCAGGCGCGCGCGGAACGCCGCAGAGGATTCCGCCGCCAGTTGCAGGAAGGCCGCCGTGAGCAGGTCCTCCAGCGTCGCAAAATAATAGGTGACCGAGCCGAGCGGCACCTGCGCTGCCTCGGCGATACGGCGATGGGTCGTTGCCGCGGTTCCAAGATCCGCGATGACTATAAGCGTCGCATCGATAATGCGTTGCCGCCGTGCCGGATCGTTGCGCCGGGACTGTTGGGTCATCGCCTCTTTACCTCGATCTCGGAATGTGTACATATGTACATAACATTGAGGGTGATTGGAAGGCAGCGGCTATGATGGAGGATCGGGTGAGCAGGCGAGCGGTGATCGGTGGTGCTGCGGCGCTGACGATCGCGGGCAGTGCTGGCGTCGCAACGGCGCAGGGCTCGGCAATCTCGGCGCTTGGGCGCCGTGACGGTCGCTGGCTGAATGCGCCCAAGGCCTGGAAGGCCGCACCCGGCGGAGACCTGACGCTCGTCACCGACAAGGGCAGCGATTTCTGGCGCGAGACGCATTACGGCTTCACCCGTGACAGCGGCCATTTCCTCGGCTTCACCGCGCCTGCCGCGTTCACCGCCCAATTGCGCATTCGCGGCCAGTATCAGAAACTCTACGATCAGGCCGGCATCATGGTGCGGGTCGACGAAGGGCGCTGGGTCAAGGCGGGGATCGAACTGTCCGACGGGCGCGCGATGCTGAGCAGCGTGCTGACCGATGGCAAGTCCGACTGGGCAACCGGCCCCTACGAGCATGACGCGCAGGATTTCTGGATGCGCGCGACGGTCGCCAAGGGCGTCCTGCGGTTGCAGGTCTCGGCGGACGGCAAGACGTGGCCTTTGGTCAGACTGGCGCCTTTTCCGATCGCCCGTGAATATCAGGTTGGACCGATGGCCTGCACGCCGGAACGTGCCGGACTGGAAGTGCATTTTTCAGACCTGAGCATCACAGCCCCGTTGGGCAAGGACCTCCACGACCTGAGTTGATGGCGATGACGCAGAAGGAGCGGATGCTGGCAGGCGAGCTCAATGTCGCCGACGTTCCGGAACTCGTCGCGGACGCGGCGAACGCCGCTGGGCGGCTCGACCGCTATAATCGCGCATCGACAGCGATCGTGATCGCGAAAAAGGCCTGCCCGCCTGAACGGTGCGTGACAACCATCGGTGCCGGTGACGCCTCGGTACTCCCGTGGCCATCGCCGATCCAACAGTCGCGGGCGCAATAGTGAAGTACAGACTTGACCAAAAGACTCCTGAAAGTTAGTGAAGTCAAAGCTTCACTGAGGGGCGAGTCGATGACCATCACGCACGATACCTTCAAAATCCGCAAAACCTGCGACGCCGCTCCGCCCGCGATTTTTGGCGCCTTCGCTTTTCAGGACCGCAAGAGCAGGTGGTACGCCGCCAGTCCCGGACACGAGCCGCTTTCCTACAGCTTCGACTTTCGTCCGGGCGGTGAGGAGAAGCTCACCGCCCGGATGCTGCCAGGCACTCCTATCGCGGGAAAGCAGCTGTGCTGGACCTCAACCTATGCTGAGATCGTCGATAACGCTCGGATCGTGTTCTTCCAAACGCTCGACGTCGATCACGCCCGCGTATCTGCTGCCGTGGTCACCGTGGAAATTGCGCCGCTCGGCGACAAGGGCGAGGTCTTGCTGACGCACCAGGCGGTCTATTTCGAAGGCGCCGACGGCCCGGCAATGCGCCGGATGGGGTGGGACTTCCTGCTCGACACGATGGCTTCGGAACTGCACCCCGCATGATGCAGCCTGCCGTAGAGTCTGTCCGCTCGTCGAGGGTCGACCGTCTGTTTCATGCGCTCGGTGACGCCAATCGCCGTCGCATGGTGAGTCATCTTGCGGAGCGGCCCGCGAGCGTTTCGGAACTCGCTGCGGTATTGGCGATCAGCAAGACAGCAATAGGCCAGCACCTCGCCGTGCTTGAGGAAGCCAAGCTCGCCAGCTCGACCAAGCTTGGACGGGTGCGCACCTGTCAATTCGATCCTGCCGGGCTCGCGCCGTTGCAGGATTGGATCGACTATCACCGTCAGGAATGGAACGAGCGGCTGAACCGCCTTGATGATTTGATCAGCGGCATCGTTTCCAACGAAGACTGCGCCTGAACGTCGGCTTCTGCCTAGAGCTGTCGTTCGGGTTATCGCTGCAATCGGCGGGAATGTCCCCAAACCAAGCCGCTCGGATCGGCGCTTTTGCGACATGAACGCGCGGCCGAAGTTGAGAAGCCAAAACGAGCCCGCGAACGTCCGCAACTGGTCGTCGTGGCCTCTAAGTAGCCCAACAGTTTTCTCCTCCGTCGTCATGCGCTGCCGATCCCCATGGACATCCATGGGGCAGCCTTAAGCGTATTTGAAACCCTGAAGGTCAAACCTGCCTAGTTGGCCACTGCATCCGGCCCGAGCCACGCGGCGCGAAACGCGAGTTGTTGGGCGGTTGGTTTAACCCCTGCGGTTTCGTAGCGGACCACCTCGACAGTGGGGTCGGCGACGAAGGTCAGCGTGGCGCGGCGGTCGAGGCCGCGTTGGCGGTAGGTGATGTCGGCGGTCTGGCCGGGTTTGTAACGGCCAAGCGCCGCAGCCGCGTCAGCATCGCTGGTGATCACCGTCCCGCCTAGGCTGACGATCTGGTCGCCGTTGTCGAGGCCGGCGCGGTAAAGCGGAGTATCGGGGGCGGGCGCGCCGTCGACGCGGACGTCGTTGCCGGTAGTCTTGAGGCGGACGTTGCCGAGCCACGCGGCGGTCGGGTTGGCGGGACGGAGCTTCAGACCCGCCTGGTCGAGCAGGGGGGCATAGTCGGGGAGCGCCTCGGCATCGACCGAGGTCCTGAAGAAGGCGTCCGCGAAGGCGGGATCCTTGGTCACCTCGCCCAGCGCGCGCGACAGATCGGCGCGGGTATAGGGGCGCTCGGGCTTGCCGAAGGTCTGCCATAGGTGGCGCATAAACGTGTCGAGCGTGATGCCCGGGTAACGCTGGCGCAATGTCAGGTCGAGGGCGAGCGCGAGGCCGGCGCCATAGGTGTAGTAGGACACGAAGATGTTGGGGTTCGTCGCGTCGATCGACTTTGCCGCATCGACGAACGGCGCCCGCAGGCTCATTTCCTGCGGACCGCCGTAACGGCGTGCGGTGCCAGTGGTTAGCGCGTTGACGGTAGAGCCGACCCCGCGCAGATACGCGTCGACCGCTGATTCGCCCGCTCGGCGGATCATCAGCGGCCCGTAATATTGGGTGAACCCTTCCGCAAGCCAGAGCGACGGGGTCGGGTTGGCGCGGGTGAAGTCGAACGGTTCGAGCTCGGCAGGGCGGATGCGCTCGACGTTCCAGCTGTGGAAGAATTCATGGCTGAGTGTGTCGATCTGCGCAAAATTCGCCGCGGTGAACGAACGCGGCTGCGATATGATCGTCGAGTTGCGATGCTCCATGCCGTCGCCGCTGATCTGCGGCACATAGTCGGCAATGAAGGTGTAGGTGCCGAAGTCGTAGGCGGGGTGTTCGCCCCACATCGCGATGTGCTGCGCAACGACCTTTTTGGCGCTGGCGGCGAAGCGATCGAGGTCGGCGGGCGAGCCGTCGTGATGAACCGCGAGCCGGATCGTGGCGCGCGTCGGTCCCTCTCCGACCTGCCATTCGCGCAGATCGAAATTGGACAGCTCGGTGGGGCTGTCCATGAAATATTGGAAGTTGGGCGCGGCGAAGGTGTAGGGGTCGCCGGTCGGCTGGAGCTGGGTCGCGACCTTCCACTTGGCGTCGAAGGGCACGAACCGGACGCTGATCGGGCGCGCGTCTTGCCCGACCGCCCACAAAAAGGTCGCGGGCATATTGAGATGTGCGTGGGTCGCGTCGATCTGCGCATATGTGCCGTCTCCGTGATCGCCGAACAGCGTGTAGGTGACGCTTACCGTCCCGTCGTGCCCGGGAATCGTCCAGCCATAGGGGTCGGTCCGCGTCATCGCGAGCGCGCGACCGCGGCCATCCTTGGCGGCGAGCGAATAGACGTTCTTGGCGAATTCGTGGATCGCGTAGCGGCCGGGCGAGGAGCGCGACATCTGGATGCGCAAGGGGGCCGGTCCGAGGTCGCGCCAGGTGACGGTCACCTGTGCCTCATGATGGACCGCGTTGGGGAAAGCGATCTCGTACCGGGTCGCCGCTGGCGCCTTGCTCTGTGCAATCGCGGGGCCAGCAAGCAACGCCAGCGTGGCGGTGCAGGTCGCGAAAATCGTCTTCATGGCTGGTCCCCCGGATCGTCTATCGGCACCTAGGATCGATCGACATTCACCTTGTCAATGCTCCCGCCAGCCGAGGAGGAACGGCGGCAAAGACTTAGAGCCGAGATTATCGCGTAGTCGTGTGACGGATATGAACGGGCGTCCGGAGTTGCGAGACGCTGAAAGCCGTCGGAACGGCCGGTCTTGGGGGCGAATCTGATTTGGGAGAAAATTGGAGCAAGAGCCCGAACTTTGGTTGGTTAAATGAAGGCGCAAGGCTGGTCTCTTGAGTATAGTTATGCAGAAACAGATCGGATCCGGCCAAGGCGGCAGGCGTCGGATACACACGCATCGTTGAGCCTGCCCAGTAGCGCAGGCGAACATGGCGATCTTTTTCAAGTCGAGAGCTACGCCATATCACGCCGGTTTTCCCGAGACCGAACATGGCCACGTGACAGGGCTGCTGCATCGTTCACGCCGGCGAGCGTCAATGTGCGCTCGAACTCTTCTGTCAACAATGTCAGAGCGCGATCGACGCCTGCTTCTCCGCCGGCTGCGAGGCCGTACAGATAGGGGCGCCCGATCGAACAGGCGGTTGCCCCGAGCGCCAACGCCTTCGCCACGTCCGAGCCGCGTCGGATGCCGCCGTCGCAGATGACGTCCGGCCCACCGCCAACCGCGTCGCGTACCGCTGCGATCTGGTCGATCGGGGCGGGCGCTCCATCGAGCTGGCGTCCGCCGTGGTTCGATACCATCACGCCGGTCGCGCCCGACGCGATCGAACGTCGCGCGTCCTCGGGTGTCATCACGCCCTTGATCGCGAGCGGCCCGTTCCACTCGCGTGCGAGCCATTCGACGTCGCGCCAACCGACCGACCGATCGAACTGGCCGCCGATATAATCGAACAGGCTCATCGGCCCCGACGCGAGCGCGTCGATCTTGCGGCTGACGTTCGCGAGATCGAACTTGGACCCTGTCAGCGCGGGCAGCGACCATGACGGATGGCGCGCGAAACTCAGTAACGACTTCAGCGTCAGCTTGGGCGGCAGGGACAGTCCGCTGCGCCTGTCTCGCTCGCGGTTGCCGGCGACCGGCGTGTCGACGGTCAGCGCCAGCCCATGAAAGCCTGCATCCCGGCAACGCGCGACGAACTCTGCGGTCAGACCGCGGTCCTTGAAAATATAGATCTGGAAAACCTTCGGTCCGGCAAATGCCTGGGCAAGGTCTTCCAGCCGCGTCGTTCCCATCGTCGACAGACTGTACACTATGCCGTGACGCGCAGCGGCGCGAGCGACGGCCAGTTCGGCATGGCCGTGGAACATCCGGGTGAGCCCCGTCGGCGCCAGCATCAGTGGCCAGCGCGATGGTTGTCCGAACAGCGTCGTGCCGGTCCGGACTGCAGAGACGTCGTTCAGTATGTCCGGCACCAGCTCGTAGTTTGAAAATGCGGTGACGTTTCGGCGCAGCGACACTTCGTCGTCGGCGCCACCGTCAATATAGTCGAAGATCGGTCGAGGCAGCCGTTTGCGTGCCATGAGGCGCAGGTCAGCAACATTGTTCGCCCGGTGAAGCTGCCTCATGGTCGTGCCCGCGTCTTGATCGCAAACAGCTGCGCACCCTGATTCACCATCACTCTCCCACGTCTCGGCCCCTCGCCGATGTCCGGGATGGCAAGCACGGCGAGCAGACGTAATCCCGACGCGTCGTCCCCGTGATCCGGATATCAGAAGAGCTGTCGCAGTCTGCGCGCATTCGGGGCAGGCGACGAAACCAATTCCTGTGCAAGGCCGCTGCATGACTGTGCACACCGCTGGCATTTGGAGCGTACGGCCCTGTTCTAGGATATCACTGCCAAGCGTCGACTACAGGCAGGGAAACGAGCGCGTGGGGATATACCATCGGATGGTCGGCAGGGTAGCAAGGCTGGTATGGCGGATCAGCCGGCCGCGCACGATCGGTGTCCGCGCTGTGTTGCTGGATCCGGACGAGAGGGTCGCGTTGGTGCGGCATACCTATGTCGATCAATGGTATCTTCCGGGCGGCGGCGTGAAAAAGGGCGAAAGTATCGCCGCCGCGCTTGTGCGGGAGCTTGCCGAGGAAGTGGCGATTGCCGACCCGGTGATCGAGCGGGTGCTGGGCGTCTATCACAGTTGCCGAGAGAGCAAGGACGATCATATCGTGATCTTTATCGTGCGAACGGCAGCAAGCAGGATCTTGGGTCGTGCTGATCTGCAAGAGATCGAACAGGCTGACTGGTTCCCGGTGGACGACCTGCCTGAAACTACGTCCCCGGCGACCCGACGGCGCATCGCCGAATACCGGCAGGGGGCGACTGGAACTGGAGCCTGGTAATGCGGGCGGCTGCTGGCCCGCCGTACGGCACGATCAAAACAACGATTGGCATAGCCTGAGTTCGAGACGGGCGTCCCGCGGCTGCTACCTTTGCCTCCGACCGCTGCTGCGGATCCGAAGGAGAGAATATCGTGAGCGAACCTATGGTCTCGACCGCCGACGGTATCGTGCAGGGAAACGCTGCGGGCGGTGTTCTGCGGTTCCTCGGCGTGCCTTACGCCGCGGCGCCGGTGGGTTCGAACCGGTTCGCGCCGCCACAACCGGTCACGCCGTGGCCCGGGGTGCGCGACGCGACGGTGGCCGGACCCAACGCGCCGCAGCGGACCAAGGCATTTCCCGGCCTCGATATCGTACCGCTGATCGGCAAAGGCTGGGTGTCGGGCGATGAATATCTGACGGCGAATATCTGGCGCCCCGATGACGACCGGACCGGCTTGCCGGTGATGGTGTTCATCCACGGCGGCGGCTTCGTGATCGGTAGCAAGGATGCGCCTGTGCAGGACGGCGGCACCTTCGCGCGCGACGGCGTGATCTGCGTCGCGATCAACTATCGGATGGGGGTGGACGGCTTCCTGCCGATCCCGGGCGTGCCGACGAACCTCGGCCTGCGCGACATGATCGCGGCGTTGACGTGGGTACGGGACGGCATAACCCAGTTCGGCGGCGACCCGGGCAACGTCACGGTGTTCGGCGAATCCGCCGGCGCGATGGCGATCGCTGACCTGATGGCATCCCCGCTCTCAAGGGGATTGTTCCGGCGCGCGATCGTTCAGAGCGGGCATGGCGGGATGACGCGCTCGGTGCCGGTGATGCAGCGTCTGGTGAAGAAGCTGGCGAAGATCCTGAAGATCACCCCCGACGTCAGTGGTTTTGGCAGCGTGCCGTACGATGCGCTGATCGACGCGGTAGAGGCGGTATCCGCGCCTACCGCAAGGATCGATCTGCGCGACGAAGGCGGGCACGAACCGGTGTTCGGGATCAGCCGCTTCGTGCCCGTCCACGGCGACGACGTGCTGCCGCAGCGTCCGCTCGATGCGCTAGCGAACGGTGCGGGCGCGCAAGTCGACCTGCTGATCGGCACCAACGCGGAAGAGATGAACCTGTACCTCGTCCCGACCGGCGTGCGGGACAAGATCGGGCGGTTGCTGGCCACCTATGTCCTCCACAAGTCGCAACCGCATGCCCGCAAGCTATTGAAGGCATATGGTATCGGGGCGAAGGGCAGGAAGCCCGGCCAGGCGTTGACCGACGCGATGAACGACCTCGTCTTTCGCTGGCCCGCACGCAGGTTTGCTGAGGCGCACCAAGGGCGCACGCACATGTACGAGTTCGACTGGCGTTCGCCGATGTTCGGCGGCCAACTCGGTGCGTCGCACGGGATGGAGTTGCCGTTCGTGTTCGATACGCTGGCGACCGCAACCGGCGAGCAGGGCTTGTGCGGACCCAACCCGCCGCAAGACCTCGCCAACCGGATGCACGCGCTGTGGATCCGGTTCGCAACGGACGGCAGCCTGCCTTGGGCCGAGTTCAATTCCGAGACGCGCCAGGTCTATTCGCTGGTCCGGCAGGAGGCGCGGCATGAGCCCGTCATGCCCGCCGCACCCTATCTGCCGTAAAGGACGGGTCATGTATCTCGAACGACTAAAGCTCACCGGCCGCCGTGCTGTCGTGACGGGTGGCGCGGCGGGAATCGGTCTCGCCTGTGCCGAGGCGTTAGCCGAAATGGGCGCGCACGTGACGTTAGTCGACCGCGACGCGGTGGCGATCGCGGCGGGGCGAGCTGCGCTTGCGGACAAGGGCCATGCGGTCGACGGCCATGTGGTGGACGTGACGAAATCTGCACAGGTCACCGCCCTGGCCGATCAGCTCGGGGCGATCGACATTCTCGTCAACAATGCCGGCATCGCGCGGAGCGAGACCGCCGCTGAGGACGTCGCCGACGAGCATTGGCTGAACGTGCTCGACGTCAATCTCAACGGCACCTTCTGGTGTGCACGCGCCTTTGGACGGCACATGCTGGCGGCAGGGAAGGGAGCGATCGTTAATGTCGGTTCGATGAGCGGCTTCATCGTCAACCGGCCGCAACCGCAAAGCTATTACAACGCATCGAAAGCCGCGGTGCATCAGCTCACCAAGAGCCTCGCGGCCGAATGGGCGCCGCGCGGTGTGCGCGTGAACGCCGTCGCGCCGACCTATATCAACACCGTCCTCAACAGCTTCGCGGACCGCGAGGGCGAGATGTACAAGCGCTGGATCGACGGTACGCCGCAGGGGCGCTTGGGGGAACCTGAAGAAGTGGCGGCGATCGTCGCCTTTCTCGCCTCGGACGCGGCCAGTCTGATGACCGGCAGCATCGTGCTCGCCGATGGCGGCTATAGCTGCTGGTAGCGTACCGATCGGCGAAGCCCGCGAGCCGGGCGGCACAGTCGACAACCTTTCAGACAGGTCAGCTATCAGATAGCTTGGAACCTAGAAGTAGCCGGCGATGGATCGGCGCTCTGAGGGGATGAGGATCCAATGCGCTTCAAGACATTGCTCGCCGGAGGATGCGCCGTCGCCGCGCTCGTCACCACGCCGGTATCCGCGCAAGACGTCGCCGACCAGGCAAAGGCGACACCTCCCGCACGCTCCGACGACATCATCGTCACCGCACGTCAGCGCCAGGAATCGTTGAAGGATGTTCCGATCGCGGTGACGGCGATCTCCGGCGACCGACTGAAGGAGTTGCAGGTCAATACGGTGAAGGACATCGCGTCCTATACGCCCGGCCTCAACATCAATTCCGACAGCGTCGGCCGCGCATTCGTGTCGATCCGCGGTATCGGTACGACGCTGATCGACACGGTGCAGCCCGGCGTCGGCATTTTCATTGACGGCGTCTATCAGCCGAACACATCATACCTAAACTCTCCGATCGTCGACGTCGCGCGGATCGAGGTGTTGCGCGGGCCGCAGGGGACGCTGTTCGGCAACAACACGCTGGGCGGCGCGATCAACGTCATCACGCGCCAGCCGGGTAATGAATGGGAGGGGCGGTTCGACGCCGCGATCGCCGGTACGGACAACTACGCCTCGGTCTCGGGGTCGGTCAGCGGGCCGATCGTCCGCGACCTGCTCCAGTTCCGGATCGGCGCGTCCTATCACGAGCAGGACGGCTTCATGCGCAACACGCTGACGATCGGCGACATGAACCCGCTGAAGCAGCAGAGCGTCGGTGGCACGCTCCGCTTCACGCCCGCCGACTGGGCGGTGTTCACCGTCAACGGCAATTACGACCGCGCCGCAGGGGGCAGCACGTCGTACATCCATGTCGCCGGGCCGACCGATTACCGGCTTGATGGCGCGACCAACGTGCTGAACCGGGCGGTGATCGATTATTACGGCGCGAACGTGAAGGGCGAGTTCGACGTCGCATCGCTCAAGACCAAGATCACCGCGATTGGCGCGTACAACCAGAAGAATCTTTCCGGGGTCAATGACGGCGATTTTGGTGCGGTCGACCTGCTCCGTACCCGCGGTGGTTCGACCTTGAAGACCAAGACGGCCGAATTGCGCTTCGATACGCAGTGGAGCGATGCGTTTTCGACGCTCATCGGGCTGTATGGCAATCGCTACACGCAGGTGAGTGATCAGCTGACGACGATCGACTTCCGCGCGCTGCTGGGCCCGACCTTCCCGCTGCCCGCCTCGACCACGCCTTCGTCGACCTATGTCCGCAACGACACGCGCGCGATCTTCGCGACCGCTTTCCTGAAGGTTGGCACGCTCGATCTCGCGGTCGGTGGGCGCTACGATCACCAGAAGCTGGTCGCGAGCCAGGTCAACGGCGTGACGCCCTATACCGCGCCGGTCTATAAGAAGGACCAGTTCCAACCCCGCGTCACGCTGACCCAGCATTGGACGCCGGCGGTGATGAGCTATGCCTCGGTCGCCAAGGGAATCCGCGGCGGTGGCCAGAACGGTCCGGGTACGCGGCCGCAGGACGCCACGTACAAGGGCGACAATGTCTGGACCTATGAGCTGGGCACGAAGTTCGATGCATTCGACCGCCGCCTGACGATCAACGCGGACGTATTCTATAACGACTACAAGGACTTCATCGGTCAGAACTCGCTGGCGCCGAGTGCCACGGGCGGGTTCGTCGCGATCAACCTGAACACCGGCACCGTCAAGAGTTACGGCGCCGAACTGGAAGCGCACCTCCGCCTTACCGATCATTGGCGGATCGACGTTGGCGCCTCCTATCTCCATGCCCGCATCACCGACGACAGCCAGTATTTCGCGACCACCGGCGTCCATGTATCGAGCGACCGTGTGATCTTCACGCCCGACTACAACTTCAACTTCAACACCACCTACACCGTCCCGGTCGGCGATAACGCGGTGTTGCTGGACGCGGGGATCTTCGGGAAGGGCAGCCGGATCGGGTCGTCGCTCGACCCCGATGTCGCGCCCAGACTATCGGCCTATGCTATCACCAACGCCTCGCTCGGCTTCCGCTTCTCCAGTGGCCTGACGGTGACTGCGTTCGGCACCAACCTGTTCAATACCAAATTCATCGAAAGCTATATCGACAAATCGGCGTTGGTGCGGGCCGGGCTTGCGCCGCTGGCGTCGAACCTCGCCATCCAGGGCGACCGCCGCCGATACGGCGTGCGCGCGAGCTTCCGGTTCTAGGATGACCATGCACGTCGAACAGATCGAAAGGGCGCCGCTCGATCCGGCGTTCGTCACAGCGCTCCAGCAGCGTTTCGGCACTGCGGTGCACATGAGCGACGCGATGCGCCTCCACCACGGCAGCAGCGAGGCGCATTTCGCCCCGATGCTGCCCGACGCGGTTGTCTTCGCGCGGTCGACCGAGGAGGTGGTGGATCTCGTCAGGCTGTGCGCCGCGGCCAAGGTGCCGATCGTCCCGTTCGGTGCGGGGACCTCGATCGAGGGCAACACGCTGGCGGTGCATGGCGGCGTTTCGGTCGACCTTTCCGAGATGACCCAGATCGTGTCGATCAACGCCGAGGACTTTGATTGTACGGTACAGGCCGGCGTCCGTCGCGAACAACTCAACGAGCATATCCGCGACCTGGGGCTGTTCTTCCCGATAGATCCCGGTGCGAATGCGACGATCGGCGGAATGGCTGCGACGCGCGCAAGCGGCACCAATGCGGTGCGCTATGGCACGATGCGCGAGGCCGTGCTGAGCCTGCGCGTGGTAACGCCCGATGGCCGCGAGATCCGTACGAGCCGTCGCGCGCGGAAGTCGGCGGCGGGCTATGATCTGACCCGGCTGTTCGTAGGCTCCGAAGGCACGCTCGGCATCATCACCGAGGTGACGCTGCGGCTGCACGGCATTCCCGAGGCGATCTCGTCCGCGGTGTGCAGCTTCCAAACGTTGAACGGCGCGGTCGATACGGTGGTTCAGGCGATCCAGATCGGCGTGCCGCTCGCTCGCGTCGAAATTCTCGATGACATGCAGATCAAGGCGGTCAACGCCTGGTCGAAGCTAGATTACCCCGAACTGACCACGCTGTTCTTCGAATTCCACGGCTCACCAAGCTATGTCGACGAACAGGCGGAGACCGTGCGCGAGCTGGCGGCGGCAAACGGCGGCGGTGATTTCCGCTGGTCGAACCTGCCCGAGGAACGCTCCAAGCTGTGGAAGGCGCGGCACGAGGCATATTACGCGGCGGTCAACCTGCGTCCGGGCGCAGTCGGCTGGGCGACCGACGTGTGCGTGCCGATCAGCCGCCTGGCGCAGTGCATCGGCGAGACCAAGGCCGACCTCCAGGCGTCGTCGGTCCCCGCGACCATTCTCGGTCATGTCGGCGACGGCAATTTCCATGTCGTCTTCTCGATTGATCCGGAGTCCGAGGCGGAGCTGGCCGAGGTCTCGGCAATCAACGCACGGATGGTCGAACGCGCGCTGGCGATGGACGGCACCTGCACCGGCGAACACGGCATCGGCATCGGCAAGCAGGACTGGCTGGTCGCTGAACTGGGCGACGCGGTCGAACTGATGCGGACGCTGAAGCACGCGCTGGACCCAGACAATCTGTTCAATCCGGGCAAGATCTTCGCGTTCTAAACGCCGTTCCGGTATCGGACGCGCGTCACAACAAGGATCGTGGAGAGAATGATGGACAGCCTGCACCTGGTGGATCTGACGCTGCGCCCGCTGCTCGAGATGATGCCGCAGATCTCGCTCACCGCCGACATCCTGCCGGCGATGCGCGACCGACCGTCGATGCTGCCGCCCGCCGACGAAACCCTGGCGACGCTGGAGATCCATACGGTTCCAGGGCCTGCCGGGGCGCCCGATATCGACCTGCACGTCTTCCGCCCGGCGGGCGTCACCGGCGCCCTGCCGTGCATCTATCACATCCACGGCGGCGGCTATGTGATGGGCAAGGTGTCCGACTATGATCCGCTGCTTCGTCCGCTCGTTGCCGATCTGGAATGCGTCGTGGTGTCGGTCGAATACCGGCTGGCGCCTGAGACGAACTTCCCCGGCCCGATCGAGGATTGCTACGCAGGGCTGGTATGGACGATCACCCATGCCGACCGGCTCGGGATCGATCCGGCGCGGCTCGGCGTGATGGGGCAGAGCGCGGGCGGCGGGTATGCCGCGGCACTGGCCTTGATGGTCCGCGACCGGGGCGAACATGCGCTCGCATTCCAGCACCTGATCTACCCGATGCTCGACGACCGTAGCTGTACCGCACCGCCGCATCCCTATGCCGGCGAGTTCGTCTGGACCGCGCAGAGCAATCGTTTTGGCTGGACCGCGTTGCTCGGCCACGCGCCTGGTGGCGACGCCGTGTCACCCTATGCGGCACCAGCGCGGGCGACGGATCTCGGCAACCTGCCGCCCGCCTATATCGCGACCGGCGCGCTCGATCTCTTCGTCGAAGAGGACATCGACTATGCGACGCGGCTGATCCGCTCCGGAGTGCCGGTCGAGCTTCACGTCTATCCCGGCGGCTATCACGCCTTCGACATCTTCGCCGACGGTCCGGTCTCGCAACAGGCACGCCGCGACAGCCACGAGGCTCTGCGTCGTGCGCTTGCATAAGGATCCAGAATGACAGATTTCGCCCGACCGATCGAGGCGGCCGCACCGCCATTTGCCAAGACGCTGTTGCCGTTGCTCGCGCTCGCGCTGGCCATGGCGGTCGGCTTCACGATGATGGGCGCATTCGGCACGGTGCAGGAAGGCGCGAAAGCCGAACTCCACCTCAGCGACTATACGCTGAGCCTTATCCAGGGGCTGTCGGCGGCGCTGCCGCTGGCGGTGTTCTCGATCCCGATCGGCATCATGGTCGATCGCTACAACCGCGTGCGAATGATGATCGCACTCGCGTTCGTGTGGACGCTGGGCACGGTGCTGACCGGGCTCGCGCATAGCGTTCCGTTGCTGTTCGTCGCACGCATGCTGACCGGGATCGGCACGACCGGCGCGCTGACCGCGGCGCTCTCGCTGTGCGCCGATTTCTGCGTTCCGACGCAGCGGGGCAGGGCGATGCTGATCGTCAACCTTGGCAAGTCGCTCGGCGTCGCGCTCGCCTTGGCACTGTCGGGCGCACTGTTCGGGCTGTTCGCACATGGCCGCGCGCCAGCGTGGTTCGCAGGCATGATGCCGTGGCGAAGTGTGCATCTGTGCCTGGCGGTCGTCAGCATGCTCGCCATCCTGCCACTGTTCCTGCTGCGCGAACCGGTGCGGCAGGAGGTTGCGGCCGGCACCCATGCGCCGTTCAAGGTCGTGGCCGGCGAACTCTGGGCGCGTCGCGTGTTCCTGATCCCGTTGTTCATCGGCCAGATCAGCGTGGTGATGGCCGATGCCGCGGCTGGGATCTGGGTTTCGCCGGTCCTGTCGCGAACGTTCCACCTCCAACCCGACCAGTTCGCCGGCTGGATGGGCGCGCTGCTGTTCGGTGCCGGCGTGGTCGGTGCGATCGTCGGTGGTCTGTCCGCCGATCGCGGGCAAAAGAGCGGCCGCCGCGGTGGCCTGCTGATCGGTGCGATCCTTGCCGCCGCGCTCGGCGTACCCGCGGCGTTGTTTCCGATCATGCCCTCGGTCCCGCTGTTCGGGGTCGCCGTGGGTCTGTTGGTAACGTGCGGTGCGGTGACGGGCGTTGTGACTTCGGTGGCGTTGACCGTGCTGATCCCCAACGAACTGCGCGGGTTGTGCATCGGCGCGTTCATCGCGATCGCGGGGCTGATCGGCTACGGCCTCGCACCCACGCTGGTCGCTGCTGCAAGCGGCATGCTGGGCGGCGAAGCGCATCTCGCGCAAGGTCTCGCGATCGTCGGCGTGGTGACCAGCGCGATCTCCGTCGTCGCCTTTACGATGGCAATGCGTCGCGCGCCGGTATCAGCAACGGCCTGACCTGTAAGATAGCTCTTGCAGGAGCTATCTGATAGCTGCATGATCGACCCAAGCCCGGCAAACGGGAGAAGGAGAGCGGCGGTGGGCGAGCGAAGCATGCAGAAGGAACGCGTCACGGTGTCGCCCGAGATGGCGGCATTCATCGGCGAGGGCATGGTCGACCCGACGACGTTTCCCGCCGATGCCGTGGTCCTCTGCTTCACGCTGGGCGAGCAGACGCCGGCCCAGGTCACCGTCACGACCGGTGCGGTTCCTTCGGAGGAGCGGGCGGTCCTCATTCTTGCAGTCGAACGCGGTGCCTGCCTGCGGGTCTTCGATTACGCGCCGGACGCGAACATCGCGTGTCATTTGCCAAGCGAATTGCGGCTGATCGTCGTCGCGATCCGCGATTGCGCGCTCTCCGAGCCCTGGCGCAGCACACACAGGTCCGCGAAATGCATTGAACTCCTGTCCATCACGTTTCAGCGGATCGTCGAGGACGACCTTGTGCCGCTCGCGGGCGCCGGGCAGTTGTCTGCGAGGGACAGCCAGCGGATCGTCGCGGCCAAGCGCATGATCGACGAGCGCTGGGGTGAGAAGATGACGCTCGATTCGATCGCGCGCGCTTGTGGACTGAACCGTGCGAAGCTGACCCGCGGCTTCCGCGACATGTTCGCCTGCACGGTCGCCGACGCGCTGCTGGACAGGCGGCTCGGAGCGGCACGCCAGATGCTGATCGCGACCGATCTGCCGGTATCGTCGATCGGATACCAGTGCGGCTATCTCAACAATGCCAGTTTTACGCGGGCCTTCTCGCGGCAGTTTGGCGCGACCCCGTCGTCGCTGCGCGCACCACGGCTCGCGGCATGAGCGCGACGAGCGTGCGACTGATAGAGGGCGGCTCGCTGGTCGATCAGGCGGTCCATGCGGTCCGCACACATATCCGCACGAACGACATGAAAGTCGGCGACACGCTGCCGTCCGAAGGGCATTTTGCGACAGAACTGGGTGTCAGCCGCCCAGTACTCCGCGAGGCGTTCGGCGCTCTAGCGGCGTTGCGACTTATCGACGTAGGCAACGGCAGGCGCGCGCGCGTAGCCGCGATCGACGGATCTGTGATGGCAACGTCGCTCGACCACGCGGTGGCAACGGCGCAAATCTCGATGGTACAGATCTGGGACGTGCGCCGCACGCTGGAACTCCGCACTGCCGAGCTCGCCGCGATCGACCGCACCGACGAAGAGGCGCGGACGATCATCGGTCTGGCCGAGGCAATGGAAGCAGCCGGTAGCGATATCGATGCGCTGACCCGCCACGACATAGCGTTTCACCAAGCAATCGCGCAGGCTGGACGCAACATGTTGTTCTTGCAGATCATCCGCTCGTTCGCACCGATGATGGTTCATGCCGTCCCTGCAGCGTGGGCAACGCGGACCACCGCGCGGCAGCGTGCCGCCGTACTGGCACATCATCATGCGTTAGCGCGCACGATCGCCGATCGTGACCCGAAAGCTGCGACCGCAGCAATGAACACGCATTTTGTCGCGTCCATCGGTGATCTGTTTGCCCGTCGGGAGAGTGATAATTAGCCAGCGCTTTCTGGACGAGCATCGATCGTTTTTCGAAGAGGTTAGAGTACCGGCTGTACTAACAGAATGACATCAAGAATTGGCGGGTGTGGACGCGTATATGTCGTCTCAAAGGACGTAGCTCTGCGAGCCGGCACGCGCAATGAAGCTTGCGAAATGCCTGGGCCTTGGAAGGTCTGGGATCAGATGCACATGGTTTGGCGAGGAAGTGACCACGCTTCCAATCTTCCTCCGTTGCGTTCCCCCGCCGAAACCGGCTCTAGTCAATGATAAACGAGCGTCTACCTCCGTGATGCAACCGACTGCATTTGAACGTCCTCAACTGGGTCATCTTTCGCAAATATTGCGAACCGGCGGGCCATCCACGCTGTCTGCTTACCGGCGGAAAGAATCAAATGCCGAATATGTGTCAAGAACTCGACGAGCGCGATCGACGACGGGTTTGTCGATCAGTTTGCCGTCGACGGCAACGGCTCCGAACGCGCCGTCGATAGCGGCGACCACGCGGGTGGCCCAGTCCACGTCAGAGGCGGAGGGCAGGAATGCCGCGTTGACGATCCCCACCTGTCGTGGATGGACGCAAAGCTTTCCGCCGAAGCCGAAGCGACGTGCGTGGTCGGTGTCGCGTGCCAGCGCCTCGTCGTTAGAGAGATCCGTCGAAACGCCATCAACGGGTGCTGCAAGTCCGGCGCTTCGCGAGTGAAGGACGAGCTGGGTACGGACATAGTCGATCTCCGCCTGGTCGCCGTCGATGCCGGCGTCCGCCTGGAAGTCCACCGTGCCGAACGACAGCCGTGAGAGACCGGGCGCGGTGACGAGGTCCGCCAGGTTCAAGACCGCCGAAACGGTTTCCACCAGTGCATGGAGCGGCTTGCCGGCTGCCGCCTCGTGCATCGCCGCGAAGTCCGACGCGCGCTCGGCCTTGGGCAGCATCAGTCCAGCGACGCCTGACAGTGCGGCGAGTCCACGTACGTCGTCCGCATGCCAATCGGTATCCAGACTGTTGACGCGCACGACGAAGCGCGGTTCCGTCAGACCGGCAAGCGCATCGTAAATCGTATCGCGCGCGGCAACTTTGCGGTCGGGGAGGACAGCGTCTTCGAGATCGATCACAACGATGTCCGCGCCGCTCGCGCGCGCCTTTTCGAAACGCTCGGCACGATCGCCAGGCACGAACAGGATACTGCGGGCGGCAATGGTCATGGGATGTCCTCTACAGGCCGGATACGGGATCGCGGCGGAAGGTCTGGGAATAGGAATATCGGTCCGCGGGATGGGTGTTGATCGCCATCTCGACGACCTCGCCGCGTGCGTTGAGATATTGCCGCGTCAGGCGCAGGCCCGGCGCACCGGTCTTGGTTTCGAGCAATTTGGCGATCGGCGCGGGGATCGCCACCGCTTCGATATGCTGGCGGACTTCGGCGACGCGCTCGCCAAACTGTTCCTCGATCCGGCTGAAGATCGGCACATCGCCGACATCGTCGTCGAGCTTCAGGCTGCGGAATGCGGGGTGGAGATAGATGTCCGAAAAGGAGATCGGGCTGGTCCCGGCGGCGCGGCGCAGCGCCATGAGATGCAGCCAGGTCTGGCCCGATGTCGCGCCGACCTGTTCGGAGAGCGGGCCGTCCAGCGCGATCGTCTCGCGCGCGATGATCGTGAGGCTGGTCTCGTTGGTGTATTGCTGGAGATCGGACAGCCCCTCCATCACCTGGCGATACGCCGCCGGGCGCGACAGCCCGAGGACGCGCGTGCCGACCCCGGCCTGTCGCGAAACCATGCCCGATTGCACGAGCCGCTTGATCGCCTCGCGCACGGTGAAGCGGCTTGCGCCGAACTGGTCGCACAGCTCGAACTCGGTCGGCAGCAGCGTGCCAATTGGATAGCGCCCATCCTCGATCTCGTTGATCAGCGTCTGGGCGAGTTGCAGGTAACGCGGTTGCTGACGAAGTTGGGGCATCAAATATCCATCGGTCGCTTTGTCGGGTGATCCGGACAATAGCGCACCGTCCAATGCCTTGGCGTTTGATGCAAGCGCGGGTGTCACCGGACCGCGCCGCGGGTCCGCAAGGCTGCCACGTCGTCATCGGTGTAGCCGAGGGTCGCGAGGATGGCGCTGGTATCCGCACCGAGTGTGGGAGCAGCCTTGTCCGGATGTTCGACGCCGCCCGCGCGGATCGAGGAAGCGATGCCGGGCAGGGGGCCGTGTTCGGGATGCTGGAAATCGATGATCCGCTTCGATTCCGCGAGAAACGGATTGTCGAGCGCCTGCTGAACGTCGAGCACTGGCGCGGCCGGCACGCGTCCTTCGAACAGCTGCATCCAGTCCGCGGTGGTGCGGGTCGACAGCACCGCATCGAGATCCGCGTTGAACGCCGGACGGTTCTCCAGCCGGGCGGCGAAGGTCGCGTAGCGCGGATCGGTCGCCCATTCGGGACGCTCGATCAGCCCGCACAGAACCTCGAAGAACTTCTCCTTGTTGCACATCACGAAGATCCAGCCGTCGCTGGTCGTGTAGAGCTGGCTGGGGGTGAGTGAGGGATGGCTCGATCGCGACGTGCGTTCGACGGTGACGCCGCCGTTGAGATACCATTCGGCGACATAGTTGAGGTTGCCGAGCGCGACGTCGAACAGGCTGACGTCGAGATCGCGGCCGATCCCGCTGCCGCGCGCCGAGACGACGCCGGCCAGGATCGCGAGCGCAGCGGTGGTGCCGGTCATGAAGTCGACGATCGACAGCCCGAAGCGTGCGGGCGGCGTTCCCGGCTCGCCGGTGAGCGACAGATAGCCGGCCTCGGCCTGCATCAGATAGTCATAGCCTGGCCATGCCGCGCGGCTGCCGGTACGACCATAGGCGGAGAGGTGGACGCAGGCGATCGCGGGGTTGAACTGCGACAGTGCGGCATAGTCGAGCCCGAGCTTTGCCGGCAGGTCGCCGCGCAAATTGTTGAACACCACGTCCGACTCCGCGACGAGCTTCTCGAGCACCGCGCGCCCGTCCGCGCTCTTCAGGTCGAGGCCGATGCTGCGCTTGTTGCGGTTGAGCGATTCGTAGAAATGGCTGTCGCCCGGTGCGAAGAAATACGGGCCGACATGCCGACCGATATCCCCGCCGTCCTTGTGATTCTCGATCTTGATGACCTCGGCGCCGAGATCGGCGAGCTGCTGCGTACCGAACGGCCCGGCGCCATATTGTTCGACCGCGACGATGCGGAGGCCGGCGAGTGGTTGATTAGGCGCTGGCTGGCTCATGCCGGGTTCCGCGCGATGATCTGCTTGGCGATGATGATACGTTGCAGTTCGTTGGTGCCTTCGCCGATCGTCAGCAACGGTGCATCGCGGTAAAGCCGCTCGACATTATATTCCTTCGAATAGCCGTAGCCGCCGAAGATCCGCATCGCCTCGATCGCGTTCTCCAGGCCGGCTTCGGTCGCGAAATACTTGGCCATGCCGGCTTCCATGTCGCAGCGCTCGCCGCGGTCATACGCCTTGGCGGCGGCTTCGGTGAGTAGCCGCGCGGCGTAGGTGCGCGTCGTCATCTCGCCGAGTTTCAGCTGGATCGCCTGATGCTCGCAGATCGGCTTGCCGAACGTCTTGCGCGTCTGCGCATAGGCGACCGCCTCGTCGAGTGCTGCCTGCGCGATGCCGACGCCGCGCGCGGCGACGTTGATGCGGCCGAGTTCGAGCCCGCCCAGCACCTGCTTCAGGCCGA
This sequence comes from Sphingomonas aerolata, assembly GCF_003046295.1. Lineage (GTDB taxonomy): Bacteria > Pseudomonadota > Alphaproteobacteria > Sphingomonadales > Sphingomonadaceae > Sphingomonas > Sphingomonas aerolata. The sequence goes on along the minus strand of NZ_PZZN01000003.1, from coordinate 886,769 downwards.
CGCCCTCGATCCCGCCGATCAGCCGATCGACCGGCACGCGGTACCCGTCGAAAGTCAGCGCGTTGCTGTCGATGCCCTTGTAGCCAAGCTTCTCCAGCTTCTTCGACACGATGAAGCCGTCACCCTTCTCGGCGATCAGCAGGCTCATGCCCTTGTGGCGTGGCTCGGCGGCCGTGTCGGTCTTGACCAGCAACAGGATGGTGTTGCCCGAGCCCGAATTGGTGATCCACATCTTGCTGCCGTTGACGACATAGTCGTCGCCATCGCGCACCGCGGTGGTGCGGATCGCCTGAAGGTCGGTGCCCGCGTCGGGCTCGGTCAGGCCGATGCCGCCGCGCAGTTCGCCGGTCGCGAATTTGGGCAGATAATGATCCTTCTGCGCCTCGGTACCGCAGCGCTGGACCGTCATCGCCATGATCATGTGGCTGTTGATGATCCCTGCGACCGACATCCACACGGTCGAGATCTTCTCGATGATCCGCGCATAGGTCAGCGTCGAGACGCCGAACCCGCCGAATTCGGGTGCGATCATGAGCCCGAACAGGCCCATTTCCTTCATCGTGTCGACGATCTTCTGCGGATATTCGTCGTCATGTTCGAGCTGGTGAACGAACGGCTTCACATCGGTTTCGAGGAACTTGTCGATGGAATCGAGGATCATGATCTCTTCGTCGGTCATCGCGCCATCGGCGGCGATCGCGTTTGCCAGGGTCATGCGGATACTCCTTGAGGGGCAGTGGCGCCGGCGAGGATGTCGCCGAGCGCGGAAGCGGGGTGCAGGTGCAGGTCGAGCACGGCGGCGCGGATATGCGCCGCGCGGGTCGCGTCGACCGTGCAAGCGGCGTTCTCGAAATATTTGGCGTCGATGTCGGCGTTGCTGAGCGGCCGGTCGGATGCACCGCGGTTGATCGCCTCGCGGTGACGCAGCATGCGGCCGTCTCGGGTTTCGACCATGACTTCGCCGGTGAAATGCTTGGGATAATCGCTGTCGGGGTCGACTGCGTATGAGACGCGGGCGGCTAGATCGAGCACCGCCGGATCGTTCAGTGCTGCCGGATCGAGCGAATCGAGCGTGAACTTGCCCATCAGCAGCGCGGTCGCGACCGTGTAGGGAATCGAGAATTGCGCGTCGTAGCCGGTGTGTGGCGTCCGCTTGGGAGCGACCGGCTCGCAGACGATCGGGATGACTGCCTCGGGCACCAGCACGATGACCTTGGCGATATCGGCAGCGGTCAATTCGTATTCCGCACGCAGCGCGATCGCCGCATCGATCGCGGCATGCGTCATGTGGCACGCGGGTAGCGGCTTTACCGACACCGCCTCGATCTCCCAGGTCTCCCCAAGCGCTTCGGCCGCCTGCGCGAGCAGGGCAGGGGCGGCGTCGCGAAGATACAGGGCAAAAAGACCGAAGCGCCCTTCATACGTAGCCGGCGGTCCGACGAAGCCGCGCTTGGCAAGCGTCGCCGCGGTCAGTGCCGAACTCGCTGCCCAGCCGGGGTGCAAGCGCTTGGTCCACGCACCGTCGGCCAGGAACTCCAGACTCCCGCCGGCCATCGACAACACGATCCCCTGCGCCATCGCGATCTGCTGCGCGTCGAGTCCGAGCAACCTGCCGGCCGCGAGTGTCGATCCGAACGCACCGATCAATCCGGTCGGGTGAAAGCCGAAGCCGTGAAACCCGCCCGCGCCGACGGCCGCGACCCGAGTCGAAACCTCCATCGCTGCGATATAGGCGACAAGCAGGTCGCCGCCCGATGCGCCGGCTTTGTCCGCCGCGACCAGCGCAGTCGGAAAGGCGCTGACGGTCGCATGGATGATCCCGCGTGAATGCGTGTCGTCATAGTCGAGGCCGTGCGTAACGACCCCGTTCATCAGCGCCGCGTCTCGCATCGCCAGCGTTCGGCCATAGCCGAGCACCGGCGCTGTTCCGCTGCCGAGGTCGCCCGCGGCGGCGAAAGTCGCCTCGGCCCATTTTGCGCCGACTGCCGCTAGGCCCGTGCCGACCGAGTCGAGGATCAGGTGGCGTGCGCGCTCCTTGACCCGCTCGGGAATGGCATCGATCGTCAGGCCGGTCGCGAAATCGGCGAAGGTTTGCGAGAGCGTCACTTGGCGGCTCCCCCAAGGACCAGCGAATCGTCGGCGACGTCGTCGAGCGACTGACCGGTGGTCTCGATGTTCAAAAGACCGACGGCGGCGATCATGCAGGCGAGCACCACGCCGACCATGCCGAGCACGCCCTCCAGCCCGAAGCGCTCAAACAGCGCGACGGTGGCATAGGGCGTGACCATCGACGCGGCCCGTCCGCACATGCCCGCGAAACCGGTGCCACGCAGCCGATAGGCGGTCGGGAACAGCTCGGGGATGTAGGCGAACAGCGCCAGCGTCACGAGCGTGTAGATGCTCGACACGAGCAGGAAGCCCGTTAGCGGCACCATCAGGTCACCGTGCGCATTGGGATATAGGAAGCCGAAGATCATGATCGCGACGGCCGCGGCGATCAGCGAGGCGCGGCGCGAGATGCGGTCGGCGATACCGATCGCGACGATCGCACCGAACACGCTGCCGAACGACATTAGCGTCGTGTACCAGAGCGAGGTGACGATGCCGGTGCCGTGGCTGACCAGGAAGGTCGGCAGCCAAGCGACGAAGCCGTAGACCGAGACGTTGACCGCGATCGCGGCGAGCGTCGCGGCGATCAGGCGGCGGCGCAGTTTGGAGCCGAAGAGCGCGCTGAGCGGTGCGTGGACCTTTGGTACGATGCGGACTTCGGGGACGGCGGCGAGGGGGCCCTTGTGCTTGACGACGTCGGCTTCGATCTCGCGAAGCGTCGCCTCTGCCTCCTCGTTGCGGCCGACCGATTCCAGCCACCGCGGCGATTCCGGCATCTTCTTGCGCATCACCCAGACAATCAGCGCAAGGATGCCGCCGATCGCGAACATGTAGCGCCAGCCGAGCGTTGGAATGACGATATAGCCGACCGAGGTCGCGACCAGCAGTCCCGAATTGACGACCATGCCCATGATCGACACCCAGCGACCGCGATAGGCCGGCGGGATGAACTCGCCGAGCGTGCCCGCTGCGACCACCAGCTCGGCGCCGAGGCCGATGCCCATGATGAAGCGGCAGACGATCAGGAACGTCATGTTGGGCGAGAAGATCGCCGCGATCGAGGCCAGACCGAACAGCGCGAGGTTGAACTGGTAAGAGGCGCGACGTCCGAAGCGATCGCCGACATAGCCGGCCATGCCTGCGCCGATCATCATGCCGAGGAAGGTCATCGACATGAACACCGCAGCCTGCGCCAGCGTCGAGAAGCCCTCGGCCTTCAGCGCGGCGATGACACCCCCGGCGAGATACACGTCGAACGCGTCTAGGAATGCGCCCGCGCTGATCAGCCCCAGGATGCGCCAGTGGAATCGGGAGATAGGCAGACGGTCCAGCCTGGCTCCGGCGTTGACGGCGATGGTATCGGCCATGGGGCTACCTCTCTTCGTAATGACGACGGGCCGGGTCTTCTTTTGTCGAAGCTCTCGCAGGCCGCGCTGGGGGCGTCCGGTCACCAACGGCGACCGGTTAGTCGATCAGTCGGGCTATTTGTCGTCGGGAGATTCGCCGCGCTTGTAGACCAGCGAGTTGCGCGTGAACTCCATGATCTGCTTGGCGTCCTGATTGAACGCCCGAGTGCGGGTGGTGACGATCCCCTGCGTCGGGCGCGACTTGGACTCGCGGATTTCGAGTACTTCGGTTTCCGCGGTCAGCGTGTCGCCGCCGAACACCGGGTGCGTCAGCTTGATCTCGGTCCAGCCGAGATTGGCGGGGGACTTGCCGCTCACGTCGTTGACGGTCATGCCGAGCACGATCGCCAGGGTCAGCCCGCTATTCACCAGCAGCCGCCCGAACTCGCTCTTGGCGGCATATTGCGCGTCGCAATGCATCGGGTGCGAATTCATCGTCATCAACGAGAACTGGATATTGTCCGCGTCGGTTATCGTCCGCCCGGGGCGATGCTCGTAAATGTCGCCCACGACGAAATCCTCGAGATACCGGCCATAGCTCGCGCGGTAGCGTTGCTCGCCAACTTTGATAGCCGAAAGGCTCATACATCCTCCTTATCGCTTTGTACGGACATTATCGAACTTATGGTACGCTGGCAAGGTGAAGCCGACGTCGACGGTCAGAACGCCACTTCGGCCCGTGCCGCGAACGTGTCGCCGCTATCGCGCCCGATGAAACCGCCGGTCCGGTTGTCGGTACGGAAATGGGTATAGTCCGCCATGAACCGGAAATTGTTGGTTAGGGACCAGTTCAGGCCGACCGTACCTGCCGTCCCGGTGCCGCCGAGCGGGAGGCTCGAACTGTCGAGATCCTCGTAGCGTACCACCGCCTCCAGCGCCCCCCATCCGCCATCGAGCACCGAGTTCAGCACGTTCGGCGCGACATAGGTGCCGCTGCGCGAGGCATAGGTCGGCGTCTCGCCGGTGATCCAGAAGCCGCCATTGACCGACAAGGCCTTGATCTTGCCGCTACGGAAGGTCGAGGTCGGGCCGCCATGCACGGTCCGCTGACCATATTCGCCGAACGCGTAGAATGGCCCGAGCGTGCCGCCGAGTTCGAGGCCGAACGCCTTTGATCCGTCCGCGCCAGCCAGCGCCGCGGACTCGACACGGACGCTGTTGTTGAGCGCGCCCGCCATGCCTTGCGCGAACGTGGTCGGCAGCGTCGTATCGGGGATGTTCTCGCTGTACGCCCAACCGCCGATGTGGATCAGGCCATGCTTGGTGAGGATCGGGTTCCAGTGCGCGCGGCCCAGCAGCATGCGGTTGTCGCTACGCGTGAAATCGCTGTCGATCGCATCGCCGTGAACGCCAAGGCTCGCATGCCAGTTCTTGCCACCCGCACGGCCGACCGCGCCCATCAGGAAGACCTTGCCGCCCTGCGTCGCGAGCGCGGTGGTGTTGATGTTGGTGGTGATGAAGGGATTGGCGGTCGACGCGGTGCCGATGTCGATGCCGCGATCGGTGATGAGATTGCCGAACCGGACATCGGCGTCGGTCTTGCCGAACTTCTGGCGGTAACCGACAAACGCCTGCACGACCTCGGTCGCGTTACGCCGGAAATCGGTCTCGAACTGATAGAAGAGGTGATCGCCGATCGTGCCAATCGCGCCGACGCGAAACTGGCGCAGCGTCGAGACGGTGATGTTGCGACGGTCGAAATCCGACCCCCCGGTCGAGGAGATATCCGCCAACAACCGCCCGCGCATCTTGAACGTGAACTTTCCGTCGCGGCTGCTGAACACGGGGGCCCCCCGGCTCCAGTCGACCGCGAGATCGGCGGGCAGCGCGACCCCGCCGGCATTGACGACCTGCGGGTTGCCGACCGGCACGGGGGCGATCTTCGCGCCGGGGTCGGCCGTCTGGTTGGCGACCTGCACGCGGGTCGGGGCCGCTGACGGGGGTGCTGGCACAGGCGCTGCCAGTTGCGGGGCTGTTGATGGCGCAGCGGCCGGAGGTGGGGCATTCGCGGCAAGCGCACGGCCGGCTTTCGCCTTGGCATTGGCGATCAGCGTATCGGCGCGCTCGCGGCTGACCAGCTTGTTCTCGACCATCTCGTCGATCAGCGCCAGCATCGTCTGGTACGATGGATCGGTATCGAGCGGCGACGCCGTCTGCGCCTGCGCTGCCGATGGCAGCACGGCTAGCAACGCGCACAGCGATACGGCGTACGAATGACGCATACAGACATCCTCATCGATTGGGATCGTCCGTCTTGCGCGGCGCGACATCCTGGAACCAGCTTCCCTGGCGTAATATGATCCTAATGTCCGTACAAACGCGCTGTCAACATGGTTTTGCGCGGCGACCCGATCCGGGGTGCACCGATCAGGGCATATGCGGGATCGTCGTACGTGGCGCGAGATCGGGCCGCATCCGGATCAATCCCTCCTGCGTGACATGCGCGATCGCTCGCCCGTCGCGGCCATGGAAGACACCGCGCGCGATGCCGCGGCCATGTCCCGACCACGCGCTTTCGCTGGTATAGAGCAGCCAATCGTCCAGCGGCACGTCGTCGTGGAACCACATCGCATGATCGAGACTCGCGGTCTGCATGCTGTGCTCGAACATGTTGACGCCGTGCGGGATCAGCGACGCACTGAGCAGCGCATAATCGGACAGATAGGCGAGCACGCCGCGGCGCACGACGGGATCGGTTGGCACGCTTCCCCGAAACCGGATCCAGACATGGGATACGGGCGTGCCGGGCTCGGTCTGGAGGAACGCGGGCACGCCGCAGGGCCGGATATCGAAGGCGGACGGCTGGCCGAGGAATGCGACGGCTTGCGCGGAGATACCCGCATAGTCGCCAGCGAGGATGTCGAGCGAGCGCAGTTCCTCTGGCGGGGGAAGGTCGGGCATCGCGGTCGCATGCTCCAGGCCGGCTTCCGGGCGCTGGAACGATGCGGCCAGCGTCAGGATCGTCGCGCCGTTCTGGCTTGCGGTGACGCGGCGGTTCGCGAACGACTTGCCGTCGAAATCGCGCTCTACCCGGAAGATGATCGGTCGCGTCTCGGTGCCGGCGCGCAGGAAATAGGCGTGCATACTGTGCGCCACGGCGGGTGCGTCGACCGAACGCTGCGCCGCCATCAGCGCCTGCGCCACGACCTGACCGCCGAAGACGCGCGCGGTTGCGCCGGGTCGCTGGGGTCCGCGGAACAGGTCGGTATCGAGCGGTTCGAGGTCGAGCAGCGCGACCAGTTCGGTGGCGAGGTCGGGCGTCGATAAGGTTTCGGTCATCGCCGCCCGTACCGCGCGCGGGGCCAGTGGCAAAGTCGCGCGGTCAGCTTTGTTCGGCAGCGAGCACCTTGGTCGGGGCGATTTCGTCGACGCGACCGGCAAGGTCGAGCAGGTCGCGGTGAAGCCGACCCGCGGCGAAGGCGAGCCCGAATACGCGGCCCGATGCGTCGAAATCCAGGGTCGCCGCGGCCTCGCTCCGTCGGAACAGATCGAGCGCGGTACCGAACATCCGATAACAGGCCTCGACGTCGCCCCGATCGACCTTGCCCCGCGTGCGCAGCGCCTCCGAACACCGGGTCGCCAGCGCGGCATGCGCGGTCAGCATCGCCGCCGATGGCTTGGCGAGCGCTGTCATCGCCGCCGGGGGCAGCGGCTCGTCGAGTGCGCGGCCGCTCAGCACCAAATCGTTGCGGATCCGCCAGAGCGTGCGCGGTACGGCGGCGGGGATACCGTGATCGGCGAGACGCGAGGCGCGTTCGCGGTCGGCGTCCTTCATCGCCAGCTCCACCGCGGCGAGCGCATGACGCAGCGCGGCGTGTTCGGGGGACGATGGCAGCGCCAGCCCGGTGGTCAACGCGTCGGCCTGCGCCCGCAGCATCCGTTCGATATGGCTCAGCACGGCAAGCGTCCGCGCGATCACCACGCCGTGCGAGCGTGCCGGCAGGATCAGCATCGCCGCCAGCACACCGATCATGCCGCCCAGGCCGATCTCGATGATGCGATCCCGGACGAAGATCTCCACCGAAGAGCCCGGCGGCGCGCTGAGCAGCATGATTGCCGCGGTGACCGGCGCGATCCGCAGCCGCGGTCGGAGCGACGCGACGAGCGCGGCGATGCCGGTAACGGTAACGAGTACCACCCCGAGTTCGAGCGTATCGGTTCGTCCGAGTGCCGCGCCGATCCCGCCCAGCACTGCGCCCAGCAAGGTCCCCAGCAACCGATCGGTCGCTGCGCCGAGCGTCCCCCCGATCGATGCCTGCATCACGATCAGCACGGTGAACACCGCCCAATAGCCTTCGTGCAGGCCGAGCGTCTTGTACGCCGCAAACGCCGCCGCCGTCCCGGCGATGACACGGACCGTCTGACGCAGGCTGTCCGCATTCGCCTTGATCAACGCGCTTGGTCGGAGTTCCAATGTCAGCGCTTTTCCCTCAACTATCTGTAAATCAGTCCGTCGGCGGTAACGCTCGCACCTGCGATCGTAAATCGCCATGATTGGCGTAGCTACACTTCGGTTGGCTGATATCGTCGCCCTCCTGGCGTGGTCTTTGCCCTAGCCTTACGCTCGCGCAGGACGCCTTAGGATCTGATTCTCGGAAGATCGGCCATGCCGCATCACTCCCCCTCCATCTGACGAGATAACTTACCAATCGGATGAATTTTGGGGAGCAGGTCAAGGGAGATCACTGCACCAGATGTACGTCGCTGGCCCGCGCAAGCTGCTCTGTACCGCTGGCGTGATTGAAAACTCAAGTTAGCGGCGAACCTGAACGGATGTCGGAAGCTGGAACGGCAGAGGCCACATCGGGATGACCGAATGTTGGTCTTGGCAGCCCTGCGATGCCCAACGCTTCCGCCCACAATCGGAGGCTCAGGCTGGCGATCCGGGCGCCAAATAACGGCCATTCGTTCAGCGCGATCTTTCCCGTTTCTCCGTCTCCGATTGGCCATCTTGGGAAAGGCCAATCGGGAACGGATCTTGGGACGTAAGCTGCCCTAAGCTGTCTGCGTGATCGCCGGGGCGGCTGTCCCACTCTAGGTTCGTCTTTGGGAAGGTCTCTACAGCTACCCCGCCTACATCATTTTTCTTATTGCACCCCTCGCAGATCGGCATCGATCAGGGCCGCAACGTCAGTGACGGGAAGACCCTGCCGATCATTGAACGTGCCTGCCTTCGGCCAGGACACACCGCGACCGATCGCGAAGGCGGCGCGGTATTTGCGCATCATGTTTTTCGGATCGTTCGCAAGCTCATCCATCAGGAAAGGCACGGTCCAAACCGACCGCTTGAAGGCCCGGCCCAGTGCCACCTCCAACTTGTCTGCGACCTCACCATAACTGACGGTGTCACCGGCCAGGAAGACGATCTCGTTGCGGATCGTCGGCTCGAAGAATACGATCTCGGCGGTCAGCACGCCGATGTCATCCGGCGTCGTCAGCGTCACAGCAGTATCAAGGCTGCCGAGCGCGTTAACTTCGCTATTTTCTAGATCGACGACACCAAAGTCCGGCTCGAACAGGTAGCTCATGAACATGCCCGTGGAGATGATGACCCACTTGGTCTTGTCCTGCGAGCGCAGCAGCTCGCGCACGTCGAGCTGCGCATCGAAGATGTCCTGCGGCCCGCCGCGGCCGATCGCCTCGAAGTCGACGCCGAACTGCCAAGGGAAATAGCGCGGGACGCCGGATTGCAGCGCCGCCTTGGCGAGCTTCATCGGCGTGTTAATCCCCGCTGCGTAGCCTGCGCAGCCGATCACCGTATCGTAGTCCGAGAAAAGCGATGCTAGCTCATCGATCGTGTCGTTCACTAGGTCGCCCAGTACGATCTCGATCCCGGCTTCGCGGACTTCGGCGATGTCACGCTGCTTGGAGGGATCGCCCGACTCCACGGCACTCTCGCGGAGAAGGACACTGATCCTGGCACCGTCGATGCCCTTGGCGCGACGCGCCAGATTGCGGAGGACGGGCATGCCAAGCTCGCCGGCACCCAGAACGAGGATATTGCGTGATTTCACATTGGAGACTGTATCGTTCATCGTTCTAACTCGTTTCACCGTGGATGCCGGTGATCTGGCAAGCCACGGGCAAGCGTGAAAGATGGGTACATGCGTGATACTGCCGTTCAATCTCTAAGCGAGGAGGACATCCTCCGATATTCGCAAACGGTTTGCGATGGCCTCCGGGACGATGACGACGGGGTGCGCCGTGAGGTGTTGGCCCATGCCGGTAACCGCTGGTCGCTTGGTGTCATCCATACGCTCGGTGTGTACGGCCAGCTTCGCCACGCGGAAATCGGCCGACGGATGCACGGTATTACGCAGCGGATGCTGACGCGCACGCTGCGCCATCTGGAGCGCGATGGATTGGTGGCGCGTCACGACTTCGAGGAGGTGGTTCCTCATGTAGAATATGCTCTATCCGAAACCGGTTTGAAGCTACTGGTCATGATGGTCCCCCTGTGGACGTGGATCGTCGAAAACGTCGACAGCTTTCGCGCATCACGAGAGTTGTTTGACCGGGAACACGCGGGAGAAGAACCCTGAAGGCGACATCGGCTTACAGGCTTAGCTTTCCAGAAATACCATCGTCTTTGGAAAAAGACCGCGCCCCGCTCTGTCTGCTATTGCAATAAACCGCCCCGTAAGCCGCGCGTCCGCTTTCCTCCCATTCACGACATCCATGACGGACGATCATTCGCTAAGCTCAGTCAGCGCGGGGACGAACGAATGTCTGCCGTTGAGAAGTGGGAAGCGCAGGGGCATCAGGGGTATGTCTTGTCAAATTAGGTTCGATTCCACGGCATCAGGCGGCACCGAGCCGCAGGGCGAGCGCGGCGAGCGTTACCAGCAGCACCGGGATCGTTAAGGTTGCCCCGATCCTGAAATAATAGCCCCAGCCGATGCGGATGCCCTTCTGCTCGAGCACGTGCAGCCACAGCAATGTGGCGAGCGAGCCGATCGGCGTGATCTTGGGGCCGAGGTCACAGCCGATCACGTTGGCGTAGATCATGGCGTCCTTGATCGCGCCCGTGGCGTGGGTCGCGTCGATCGACAGCGCGCCGACGAGCACGGTCGGCATGTTGTTCATGACCGACGACAGCAGCGCGGCGATGATGCCGGTGCCGAACGCCGCGCCCCACACACCGCCCTGGGCGGTGCGGTCGAGCAGACCGGCGAGGTGGTCGGTCAGGCCGGCGTTCCGCAGGCCGTAGACGACAAGGTACATGCCGAGCGAGAAGATCACGACCTGCCACGGCGCGCCGCGCAGCACCTTGCGCGTCTCGATGACGCGGCCGCGCCGGGCGACGACGAGCAGCAGCACCGCGCCGGCAGCGGCGACTGCACTGACCGGTATGCCGACAGGTTCGAGAAGGAAAAAGCCCGCCAGAAGGGCCGCAAGTACGACCCAACCGGCCCGGAATGTCGCCCGATCGCGGACGGCGTCGGCCGGCGCGCGGAGCTGCGCCACGTCGTAGTTTGCTGGGACGTCACGGCGGAAGTACAGCAGCAGCACGATCAGCGTCGCACCGATCGACGCGAGGTCGACCGGCACCATCACCGACGCATAGTCGGCGAACCCGATGCCGAAGAAGTCGGCCGACACGATGTTGACCAGGTTGGAGACGATCAGCGGCAGGCTTGCCGTGTCGGCGACGAAACCGGCCGCCATGACGAACGCCAGCGTCGCCCTGTCGCGGTAGCCGAGCGCCCGCAGCATGGCGATGACGATCGGGGTCAGGATCAGCGCCGCGCCGTCGTTCGCGAACAGCGCCGACACGGCCGCGCCGAGAAGGACAATCAGGACGAATAGCCTATGGCCATGTCCTCCCGCCCAGCGAGCGACGTGCAGCGCCGCCCATTCGAAGAAGCCGGCCTCGTCCAACAGCAGGCTGACGATGATGATGGCGACGAACGTCGCGGTCGCGTTCCAGACGATACCCCACACCACCGGGACGTCGTAGAGCGAGACCACCCCGACGAGCAGCGCCACGACCGCACCACCCAGCGCGCTCCACCCGATACCGAGCCCCTTGGGCTGCCAGATGACGAGCGTGATCGTGGCGACGAAGATGGCGAGCGCGAGCAGCATCAAGCGATGCGCTGACCCGAGGCGTCCACCACCGCTTCACCGTCTTCCTTGGCAAAGGCCCCCAGTTGCGGCTCGGGCAGCAGACCGAGGACCGCTTCGGACGGTCGGCACAGCTGCACGCCGAGCGGCGAGACGACCAGTGGCCGGTTGATGAGGATCGGATGCGCCATCATCGCGTCCACCAGCGCGTCGTCCGTCAGCGTCTCATCACCAAGCCCCAACTCCGCAAAGGGCGTCCCCTTCTCGCGCAGCAGTTCGCGAGGCGTCCTACCAGCGCGGTCAATCAACTGGACCAGCAAAGCGCGCGAGGGCGGGGTTTTCAGATATTCGATGACGTGCGGCTCGATGCCGGCATTGCGGATCATCGCCAACGTGTTGCGCGACGTGCCGCAGGCGGGGTTGTGGTAGATCACGATGTCGACGGCCATGACGCGTCCTTTCAGCAGCAGGGGGTGAGTTCGGCCAGAAGCGGCACGCACAGTTCGGGCGAGCCGGCGCAGCAGTCGTTGACCAGGAAGAGCGTGAGTGCGCGCAGGCCGTCCAGATCGGCGCGGTAAATGATCGACCGGCTCTGTCGCTCGGAGCGGACGATGCCAGCGCGCGCTAGGATGCCGAGATGCGCGGACATGGTGTTCTGCGGCACGTCGAGCCGGCGGGCGATTTCGCCCGCGGCCATTCCGTCCGGTTCGTGGCGCACCAGCAGCCGGAACACGTCGAGCCTTGTGCCCTGAGCGAGCGCGCCAAACGCCACGATAGCCGAATCCTTATCCATAAATCCAGCATAGCGGATATATCTGGCAGCAACACCACCAACTTCCGACATGCCGGTTTTTTAGAGTCTGCCGACCGTTTTCGATGAGGGCGAAGGCGCAGCGCATCCCAGCCATCCCGCTTGGGCGCCCAATCGGACATCCCCGTGGCAATTCATACGCGCGAGAGCGGACATGTGCTCAGCCCGATGGCGTCTGGTCGATCGTTTACAGCGGTAACCCCCGAAAAGGTCTATCGAAAGAAGACTTCGTGAAAGCGGACTAACCCGGCGGATGTCAGTGCCAAAGGCGGGCTGTCCGACAGCGGGCTCCTGCTCCGGTAAACCGGCTCAGTGGGAACTGCCAAGATTTGCGAGCCGCCCAACATGCACTATCCCTGCTGAACGGACTTGGCTGTTGATAAGCACTAGTGCTAATATCAACCGGCAGCTCAATAACGGAGACAAATATGTTTGCCGTTGCTCTTATGTTTTCCGAGGCGGTGGCCGTCGCTTCCAACCCGCTCGAATCCGGCAACGTCGTCAGGAGCGTGCGGGAATCGATATGTGAACTGCGCGCACCCTCGATTGCCGATGACGCCATTGGTCTTCTGGCCCTGCCAGCGCCGAAGCAAAAGAACGAGATGGGGGTCTTGCTCCTGGTCAATTGTTCGGACCGAAAGATCATAAGCCTGCGGGATCCAAGTCGATCACGACGGCACGTGAACGAGTTTCCGTACGACCCGCGGGTCGTGACGAAATTGCGCCATGACCCCGGGCGCTACGAGATCCTCAACTTCAACCAGAGGTCCAACAATTCCGTCGGGGACCACACGACCCATTCAAAATCGACATATTGGACGGGGCCTTGCGAATATACGGGGCTTCAACTGACAACCGCCGCCACAGGCGACGATCACAGCCGGCAAACGGTCGTCTTCGATCTCAACATCTGCAAGAACCAGATTCTCGCAATGCTCGAGCCCAACAAGGCGGTAATATCCCCGTAGGAAGACGCCAGAGAGCCGCCTGCAGAATACCACCGCGTGCCGCGATCAACGTCCTGCCCAGTACGTGGTTGGGCGAATGCCCCTCGTCAGGGCGGCTTCGCTGAAATCATAGGGAGGCGGATGCGGTGGCGCATTTAACACTCCACGCTCTGAATACGGCCAGCCGGTTTGCCGCTAATCTATCGAGAGAGTCGGCATTCCTCTTCTGATCAGTCATTCGCTGCTGCAAAGTTAAAAGTTTCACAATACAGTCACTGATGCGAGGTCAAGCTTGCAGCGGTGCAAGGCGCGACTCGAAGTGGAGGCCGAGTGATGATTGCTTTATTCTTCGCATTGTCGCTGCAGGCCGCCACCCCCGATATCGTAATTTCTGGCAGGCAGCTTTCGGAAGCGTATGCAGCCTGCGTCGAGCAGGGCTGTCCGCCGTTGCGCGATGCACAAGCCTCGATCGCCTTTGCCGAGCAGCAATTCCGGGATGGTGCGTATCTCAAGGCGCGTCACACGCTTATGCGCGCCATATCTCGCAACAAGCGTCACGCTGCGACCGACCCGAAACCGGTGTCTGCATTGTATGAAGCATATGCGACCGTCTCTTTGCACGACGGTGATCTGGATGCGTTCAAGAGCGCGGTCGGTGAGCAGGTTCGCACGCTGCGCGACAATCTGCCGGCCAATGACCCGGCCGTCGTTGCCGCCGCATTTGCAACCGGCGATATGTGGCTCGCGATGCGCAAGGGGCGTAGTGCCGAGATTTCGTATAAGGCGGTGGAGCGTCAGGCGTTGGCGGACGGAAACGCGGTGGTTGCCCTGCAGGCGACGTTGCGCCGCGTCAGACTGGCCAACGCACGGGGCGACACGGCCGGTGCGGCCAGGCTTATGGCCGAAGCCGAAGCCCGGCCGATCGCGGCGGATCCAAAGCTGCGCAACCTGCTGCAAGTTGTCCGGTTGCGCTTGGCGGCGGGCCAAAAGGACAACGCGCAGATTGACCAGCTGGTGCGTGCGATCGGCCGCGACGGCTCGACCCGCCCTGAGCTGGTCTGGGCGCCGCCTTATCGACCTTCGGCGCTGGCGGCTGCGCAAGACGAAGCACGCAAGTTCGACTTGCGCAATCCGCTTCCCGCGAGGTCGTCCGATGTCGATCCGATCAAATGGGTCGACATCGGATTCTGGATCCGACCCGACGGTAAGACCGACGAACCCGAAATCTTGCGCGGCTCGCGTTCGACGGGATGGGCAGGGTACCTCCTCAGGCAGGTTTCCGAACGACGCTACACCGGCTTTTCGACCAGCGGCGCTGATCGGGGTGTCTACCGTGTCGAACGGTTCACCTTGCGCGGTACGTACCAGGTTCCCGTGGGGAGCCTGATTGCAAGGCGAGGGGACGCTGCAAGGTTGGAAGTGCTCGACTTGACGCAGCCAGATACATCCGGCTCGTCGAACCGGTCATAGGGGCAGATGTGAGACGGGCTCCGGCGGCGGCTGATGATGCAAAAGCTGCTTCGCTGGGGACGGCCATCTGGCGGGGCAGTTCGGGCATATTCATCGTTCGCCGTGCCACGTTGCAGGTACGACGCCACGTCATCCGCGCCGACGACCCCGTTCCGGCGTTAGGTCATCACCCCATCCAGGCCGAAGATGTTGGCAAAAGGTCGTCTGGAAGTTCTGATGGTGCGATGGTCGCCGAAATGCGTATCGGCCGTCTGTATGTCGTTGCAGACGAAGGAGCACCAGCATCAAAGGGGCGGCGCGATGGTGACCGGACGCCTTACATTGCATCGAACGTGAACTATCTCACAGCGGCGCATGACACTCGACCGACCCTTGATTCTCGCAATCGGCGACAGCCTGATTGCCGGTTACGGCCTGCCCACCGCCGATAGCTTTCCCGTACAGCTCCAGGCTTCGCTGCGGCGGGCATGCCCTTCTGCCCGCGTGGTGAATGCCGGGGTGTCGGGTGATACCACCGCCGATGTCCTACGACGCTTGCCCCGAATGCTCTCCGCGCTCGACCAGCGACCCGCACTTGCGATCGTTCAGGTGGGACCGAACGATGTCCTGCGGCAGGTGCCGGTGGGGCGTACTCGAGCGCAGCTCGGGCAGGTCCTGCTGAGCCTGGGCAATTGTGGCATTCCCGTGTTGTTGACGACCGTCGATCCCCCGATGTTCATCCGTGATCGGGCTGCTGCATATCTCGGCATTCACGCAGCGTTGGCCGCCGAACACGGCGCGACCGTCTGGCCATTTTTTCCGCCTGGCGTGTTGGGACATGCCGATATGGTGCTGGCGGACCGGATGCATCCCAATGCGAAGGCGATTGCTGCGGTGGTCACAGCGATGCTGCCGATCGTGGAGAGGATGCTGTAATGCCCGCATTTGAGCGTAACCGCAGGCTCGTTCGTATCTCGGCCCCAAGGGCGAGCGGATCATGGTGACGGATCCGAAGTGGCTGAGAGTGGCGCGCACGAAGCTCAGCACGCAGGAAGCTGCGGGATCAGCGAACAGCGCGACGATCCTGGGTTGGGCAAAGCGGCTTGGAACGCGGGTGCTGGGCATGGTCTACAACGCCGACAGCGTCCCGTGGTGCGGCGTGTTCGTCGCATATTGCCTGCAGGACGATGGTATCGAGCCGGTCTCTATTGCGGTGCGGGCGACGTCATGGTCGACATGGGGATTGTCGTTACGGCCGGAGCGTCTGGCGCCCGGGGCTGTGCTGGTGTTCGAGCGTCCTGGCGGCGGGCATGTCGGTTTCTATGTCGGCGAAGACGCGACGGCCTATCATGTCCTCGGCGGCAATCAGGGGGACGCGGTGACCATCGCCCGGATAGCAAAGGATCGCTGTATCGCGCGCCGATGGCCAGCCGGCCGCCCCGTAATAGGCAAGCCGGTCCAGATGGCGGCACGAAAGCCGATCTCGACCGACGAAGCCTGATGGAGATGCGCTGATTTCGTAGTGCGCACATCGGACCCAGATTCATTCGTAACAGACAGTATCGGTAGGTGGTGGGTTCGGCCTGACCACGCCGTACGGCCTCGACGATGAGATCCCCCGATTTGAGCCGCTGTGTCTGCGGCTCGCAGATTCCAAAGCTTCGATCGCCCGGTAGATACGGTGACCGAGACCGGCACGGATTTCCGACAGTGCGATTCCCACTTCTGTCGCGGTTCTGTCGCGGTCAGTGCTCGTTCGTGCAGGACGACCTGTCCGTCGGCAGCGGCGAGATCCGTTGATACGACGCGATATGCGCGCAGTGGGTCCGGCCCTGCCAACAGGACGTCGGCGAAATTTGCGGGGTTCAGGACGATCGGGATCGGATGTGCCGTCCCATCCCGCAGCAACGAACAGGGCACGCGCACAGGCGAGCTGAACTGCCTCCAGCGCGGCATTGCGGGTCGCATCGCCTTGCATCACGGTCGTGCCCCATGCTTCAGTGGCGTAGAGCGCGACGGTCCGATCGTCGATTACCACGATTGTCTCTGGATCCGCACCACGCTTGACGAGTTCGTCAACCGCTTCCGCGCCCCACCCGCCATAGCAGCCGGAGCCAAACGGCGTTTTGCCGCGCCGTGTCGGGGTAAAACTGTGTCGATGCGGACGGCGCATGACGTGGTCTACGCAGAGTTACGAACGACCCAAGGGGCTGCCGATCCGTTTTCGCCGTCGTGGCTCCGCGCCCAGGGTTGATGGGGCAGACGATATGATTTTCCGAAGTCGTGCCGGCCTATCGCCGACCGAATCCCGCGGTGCTGTTTGCGCCATCGTCGGTCCGCTCACGACCAGCCAGCACGTTCTCGAGTTCAGCCAATGAATGGGGCACGTCGAGGTGCTGCGCCCCGATGAACAGGCGTGACCCGTTCCCTTCGGGCACTGCATGGGTCAGCTTGTCGATATCGACCAGCGCCTTGCCCTGCGGCAGTATTTCGATCTGAACAAATCGCATGTGATTTCCCATCTTGCGTCTGAGGGTTGGAGTGTCGCGCGGTCGATAACGAAGTTCTGTGCCCTGAGGGTACCCGACATGCTGACTTACGTCGCTAGAGTCAGCTTCAGGGCGAGGTGACGAATCCCGGAGCCAGAAAGCGGGTAGGGCGGTCGGAATGCCTGCGAGTCGGTCTCTTTTTCGGCGAGATTAGTGGAGTTTGCTCTCACGCTCCTGTCTGCCTTGAGCATCCCACGCCGCCATCGCGTGTCCGATGCCGGCCCGCAGCGTCTCGGTCGGAACGCCGTCCCGCGCCTGGATCGAGATCCCCAGCACCAGCCCGTCGTACAACATGGTGAGCCCCGCGACGTCCGTGGCGGGATCGAGATCGCCGGCGGTGACGCCGGCGGCGATACACCGCTGCAACGCCTGCCGGGTGATCTCCCGCTCGGCACGGGTCAGCGCCCGGGTCGGCGCGCCGGCCTCGGACGAAACGATCGATGACAGCGTCATCATGCACCCCTTCGGATGGGCAGGATCGGTCTGCACCGCAACCGACGCGATCAAGGCCTGTTCGAGCCGTGAGCGTGGCGGTAGCGTCTCGTCGTCGAGCGCACCGACGATGCCGCCATGCACGGCGAGATAGCGCGCGAGCGTTTCGCGGTAGAGCGCTTCCTTCGACCCGAATGCCGCATAGAAACTCGCCGACGAGATGTCGCCCATCGCCCGACGCAGCGTGAGCAGCGAAGCACCCTCATAGCCGTGTTCCCAGAACAGGTGCATCGCGCGGTCCAGCGCTGAATCCCGGTCGAAACCACGTGGTCGTCCGCTCCGTGCCATATATGTCCGCTCCTGATTATGGACTAATCAATCCATTACTCGTTGACAAGCCACGCCACGTGGCCGAACGCACTGGACCAGTCGATCCAGAGGTGAGTGTTGCGTGATTCCAAGATCCGGTCAGACCGACGATGGCGCGAGCGAAACGTTGCCGGTCTCCGCGTTGCTGGCGCTGGCAATGACCGGTTTCACCGCGATCCTCACCGAAACGCTCCCTGCCGGGCTGTTGCCGCACATGGCCGCCGGGCTCGACGTATCGGAGTCGCTCGCGGGGCAGACCATCACGGTCTATGCGGTCGGATCGCTGTTCGCGGCGATCCCGCTGACGCTGTACACGCAAGGTTGGCGCCGCAAGCCGACCCTGCTCGTCGCGATCGTCGGCTTCCTGATCTTCAACTGCGTGACCGCGGTGTCGACCTCCTATGCGCTGACGCTCGTCGCGCGGTTCATGGGCGGGGTCGCGGCGGGACTGGGGTGGGGAATCATCGCGGGCTATGCCAGGCGGATGGTCGCCCCGCCGTTGCGCGGCAAGGCGCTCGCGATCGCGATGGTCGGTACGCCGCTGGCACTGTCGATCGGCGTCCCGCTGGGGGCGATGCTGGGCACGACGCTTGGCTGGCGGATGGCGTTCGGTCTGATGTCGGTTACTACCATCATCCTGATCGGCTGGGTTTTGTGGCGGGTGCCGGACTTTGCCGGCCAGCCTGCCGAGCAGCGGCTGTCAATCGCCAGCGTGTTCCGCACGGCGGGCGTTCGTCCCGTCCTGATCACGCTGTTTGCGTGGATCACGGGTCACAATATCCTGTACACCTACATCGCCCCGGTCGCCGCCTTGTCGGGCGCGGGGGAGAGGCTGGATCTGTTGGTGCTCGGATTCGGGCTCGCCGCGCTGGTCGGGATCTGGGTGACGGGCGTGCTGATCGATCGCGCGCTGCGTCCGCTCGTGCTGGTCAGCCTCACGATGTTCGCGGTCGTCTCGCTGGCCTTCGGGCTGTTCGCGACTACCCCGGCGATGACGATCGCGGCGACGATCCTGTGGGGACTGTCGTTCGGCGGCGCAGCGACACAGCTGTCGACCGCGCTCGCCGATGCGGCGGGCGAGGGCGTCGACCTGGCCAATGCTATGCTCACGACGGTCTGGAACGGCGCGATCGCGACGGGCGGGATCGTCGGCGGGGTGATCCTCGACCATGCGGGGGCAGGACCGCTCGCCTGGGCCGTACTGGTGCCGACCCTTCTTGCCCTGGCGCTCGCAGCTGGCGCGCGCCGCCATGCCTTCAAGCCCGGTCCCCGTGCCTTCGAATAACGCGCCTTCGAATAAGGCGCCCGTCGTGCGTGCCCATCAGGAGAAGATTGCGATGAAAGCCTTTCACATCGGTGCCCAGAACGGCATCAGCGGGTTAGTTGCCACGACCCGGCCCGCGCCGGTCGCCGGTCCCGGCGAAGCGCTGGTAGCGCCGCGTCTCGTCGGCCTGATCAGCCGCGACGTTCAGCTGCTGCGCGGCACCTACGGCGCCCGACAGCCCGAGACCCGCATTCCGATGTCCGAAGGCGTGGGCGAGGTGGTGGCGATCGGTGCAGGCGTGACCGAGGTCTCGGTCGGCGATCGCGTCGTCTGCGGTCATTTCGCGACCTGGCTGGACGGCCCGTTCCGGTCGGATGTCTTTGCGCATGATATCGGCATCACGCATGACGGCTGGCTTGCCGAACGGGTCGTTCTCCCCGCGGCTGCGCTGATCCGGGTGCCCGACGCGCTGGCCGACGCGGATGTCGCAGGTCTCGCCTCGGCCGGCCTGACGGCTTGGAATGCGCTGGTCGAGATCTGTCGGGTCGAGGCGGGTGAGACCGTACTCTGCCTCGGCACCGGTAGCGTTGCGCTGGCGGCACTCAAGATCGCCAAGCTCCGTGGCGCACGCGTGGCGATCACGTCGTCACAGGACGCGAAACTCGAGACGGCGCGCAGCCTCGGCGCGGACATCACGGTCAATTACCGGACGTCACCGGATTGGGCGGCCGAGGTGATCGCACAGACCGAGGGGAAGGGCGCCGACATCGTGATCGAAACCGGCGGCGTCGACACGCTGGGGCACTCGATCGCAGCCGCGGCAATCAATGCGCGGATCATCGTCATCGGCGTTTCACCGGGCGAGGGGCCGGCGATCCCCGATTATCTGTCGCTCATCACGAAGAACGTGACGATCCGCGGCATCGCCAATGGCAGCCGCGCGATGTTCGTCGATCTGCTCGACGCGATGGTAGCGAACCGGATGACAACCGTCGTCGACCGGACGTTCGCCTTCGACGACGCACCGGACGCCGTCCGCTATTTCGCCGCGGCAGGGCATCTGGGCAAGGTGATAATCACGTTCTGATTACTGCAGCACGTCTGCCTCTGCGCACGTCTCTCACCGGGTTTCCTGTGATGCCGAGGTTGATCCGGATGGCATGAATGACCAGCATTGGACAGCTTGGAGCGCTTTTTTAAATGACCGACCGTCCGTCAGAACCGCGAGGGCGGATTCCGATCAGGCGCGATCCAAGCCGCGCACATGCTCCCACACATTGGAGATGACGACCGATCCCTCTCCTACCGAGGACGCGACGCGTTTCACCGATCCGGCGCGCACGTCCCCGACGGCATAGATTCCCGCGCAGGACGTGGCGAAAGGCGATAACGCGCCAGCCGCTTCGCCGGTGAGCACGAAGCCCTTGTCGTCGAGAGCGACCAGTTCGGAGAGCCAGCCCGTATTGGGTGCGGCGCCGACCATCACGAAGACGGCGCAGCTTGCCACGGTGCGGTCGCCGTCTTCGTTGCGGATCGTCACTGCCTCCAGATTGTCCCCGCCATGAAGTTCGACGGCATGGGTGCCGTATTCGATGGTGATCGCGGGGTCCGCCTCGAGCCTGCTCGACAGATAGCTGGACATGGACGAGGCCAGGGTGTCGCCGCGCACCAGCAGGCGAACGTGCCGCGCCGTACGACTGAGGAACATCGCCGCCTGCCCGGCCGAATTGCCGCCGCCGATGACCAGCACCTCCGTATCGCGGCAGAAGCGCGCCTCATTCTCGGTCGCTGCATAATAGATGCCCGTGCCCTCGAACTCGGCGAGGCGTGCGATCGGCAGGCGTCTGTACTGGACCCCGGTAGCAACCACGACAGAGGCGGCGAGAACGCGCCGACCATTGGCGAAAGTCGCACAGAAGGCGCCATTGTCGAGCTGGTCCAGCGACTCGATGCGGCGAGGCATGACGAAGCGTGTGCCGAATTTCATCGCCTGCACCTCGCCGCGCCAAACGAGATCGGCACCGGAGATGCCGGTGGGAAAGCCCATATAGTTTTCGATCCGGCTGGACGTGCCGGCCTGGCCGCCGATCGCGGTCTCGTCGACCACCAGCGCGCGCAACCCTTCGGCTCCCGCATAGACGCCCGCCGACACGCCGGCGGGGCCGGCCCCGACGATGAGCACGTCGAAGGCCTCGTCTTCGGGAACGTCCTGATCGAGTCCGAGCAGCCGTGCCACCTTTTCCGGCGTTGGATCGCTCACCACCATGTCGCGGCCGAACACCACGACGGGTTCGCGCGGCGTGGTTCCGCAACTGCTGGCGACATGCGCGGCCTCAGCGCTGCCGAGCGGGTAGGAGCGGTAGGGCAGGCGATTGCGTGCAGCGAACTCGGCCACTCTTCTGACGGCCCTGTCCTCCTCTTCGCCAACCAGCACCAGCATGCCGTCGCCGGCATCCAGCTGCCGCCGACGGCGTGCCGCCAGGACCGTGATGACGATGTCCGACATTTCCGGTATCGCCGCCATCAGGCGCAGCATCGCGGATCGCGGGACTTCGACGACGGTCGTGTCGCTCGCTGCGCGCATCGGGAGCGACCATGTGCCGCCTGACAGCAGCGAGATTTCGCTCATGAACTGGGTGGGGCCCAGCGTTGAAGGCACCAGCCGATCGCCCGTGAACGGGTTGACGACCTCGATCTCCCCCTCTTCGACATACACGAAGCGGTCGGCCGGCGCGCCGATCTCGGCAAGCATCATTCCCTTGGGATAGTGCTTACGCGTCCCTGCGGCCCGGATCGCGGCAATATGCGCAGGCTGTAGCGGAACCCGCTGCATTTCCCGCAGGTCACGGCCGATCGTTTCCATGAGCGCTGTCCCCTATCCCCCTCGACACTAGCCCGGCGAACGTGACGACGGCAATCGCCCGGGAACGGCCCAGGCCACATGCGGGCGCGACCCGATACGCTGCCCGATCGCATTGACGCCGTTCGGGACAGCTTGCAGGACCACCGGGCGGGCAGGAAAAGGGGCGGCTCTGTGCATCCAGCGGCAAATTTCGAGCTGATCATCCTCATGTTCCTGGTGGTGCTGGGGCTTCACTATCTGGCCCGGCGTCTGTCGCTGCCACCAGCAGCCGCGCTGATCGTCGGCGGATGCGCCGTCGCCTTCGTGCCCGGCGTGCAAGGGATCGCGATCGATCCGGAGCTCGTGCTTGTCCTGTTTCTCCCGCCCCTGCTGATGGATGGCGCGTGGTTCACCGCGGTCGCGCCATTCCGGCGGCACATGGCCGGCATTCTTTCGCTGGCGGTTGGCGCCGTCTTCTTCACCACGGCGGTTGTGGCGATCGTTACCAGGCTGCTGATGCCGGAACTGCCCTGGGCCGCCTGCGTCGCGCTGGGCGCGATCCTGTCGCCGCCCGATGCGGTATCCGCCCGTGCCGTGTTGCAGCGGGTGACGCTCCCGCGCAGGCTGACCACGCTGCTCGAGGGCGAAAGCCTGCTCAACGATGCCGCGGGGCTGGTGCTGTTCCGTTTTGCGGTGGCGGCGGTGCTGACCGGCAGCTTCCATCTGGGGGCGGCGACCGGAACGTTTTTCGTGCTGGTGGCGGGCGGCATCGCGGTCGGCGCGGCGATCGGCGGGCTCTGGGTGGTTCTGCTCCGCCGGCTAGGCGATGATACGCTGATGATCGCAGCGACCGTGCTGGTGTGCTGGAGCGCCTATATCGCGGGCGAACTGCTGCACGTGTCCGGCGTCATTGCCGTCGTCACTGCGGGCCTTGTCTGCGGCTGGTATCAGCATGTCGTCTTCACCGCCCGCGTGCGCATCCGGGCGATGGCATTCTGGCAGGTGCTGGTGTTCCTCCTCGAAGCCACCGTATTCCTGCTCATCGGCCTGTCCTTGCGGGGGTTGCTGGACCGGGTCGGCGGGCTCGATATCGTCATAGACACGATGGCGCGGCCCGTGCTGCTGATTGTTCTGGCGGTCGTTGCCGCGCGGTTCCTGTGGATCTTCGCGGTCGATGCCGGCGTCGCCACCGGTCGCCGCATCGGATGGACGCGACAGCAACCGCTCGGAACGCGTGCGGCGGTGGTGATGAGCTGGGCAGGGATGCGCGGCGTGGTGACGCTTGCGGTCGCGCTCTCGCTGCCCGAGGCGATGCCGGCGCGGGATCTGATGCTCGTCACCGCCTTTGTCGTGATCCTCGTTACCGTCCTGGTGCAGGGCACCTCGCTTGGCTGGGTCATCCGGACCCTGAAGCCGCACGACGACGGCAGCGCGCGACCGCCGCTCGATCTGCACGCGGCGGAGATGATGCTGTTCCAGGCGCAGTTGGCGCTTGTCGAGCGCGAGGCGGTGGCGGTCGACGGCAAGGTCATCCATCCGCAGCTCCTGCGGCGCTACCGGACCCGTGCAACCGCAGCGGATGCGTTCGACGGTACGGTGGAGGAGCGCAACGTGGCGATCGCGAGCCATTTCGACGTCATCATCGCCGCGGTCGCGGCCGGCCGCGCCGAGCTGGTCCGCCTGCACCGTGCCGGTCGTATCGATGACGAGACGCTCCACGATCTCGAGCACGATCTCGACCTCGAGGAGCTTGCCGCAGCGGCAGCGAAGGGATGAACGATTTCAGTTGCTCCGAGCCGCGATGAAGAGGCGCGGACGTCGGCCGGATCAATAGGGCGGATCACGCCGCTCGCGCTGGGCGCGGGCGGCCTGCGCCCACCAGCCGAGATCGTCGGCGAAGCGCGGGAAGGCGCGGGTGAGGGCCGCACCGTTGTCGCCCGCCGGTTCTCCGCTCGCGTCGAAGGCATGGCCGATCCCACCCACCGCGATCGTGCTGGACACCACCACCATGCCCATCTCGGACAGGATGCCGTGCCATGCGAGACCGGCACGCGCACCGGCGAAACGTCCGGCCGAATAGCTGACGATCGCCGCCGGCCGCCAGTACCATTCCTCGAGGAAATGGTCGGTGAGGTTCTTGAGCCCGGGCTGCACGCCCCAATTATATTCGCCGGCCACGAAGACGAAGGCGTCGGCCGTCCTGATCTTTTCCGCGAGTGCCTCCAGCGCCGGCGGCGCTTCGCCGCTGGGATGTTCCTTGTACATGCGGTCGAGCATGGGGAGGTCGACCGCCCTGGCGTCGATGAGCTCGGCCGATGCACCGCGTTCGGCAAAGGCGCGGACGAGCCACTCGGCGAGGCGGATGCCCTGTCGGTCGGACCGATAGGAGCCGTAGAAGATCAGAACCCGATCGGGCATCGCCGCAATTCCTTGTGAAACGTGTCGTGCAGAAGCACGGAGCGCGCCATCGCTCCGTGCTTCTACCATGGATCAGCCTTCGATGAAGGCGAGCAGATCGGCGTTGATCCGATCGGCGTTGGTAACCGGCATGCCGTGGGGAAAGCCGGGGTAGGTGATGAGCTTGGCGTCCTTCACGATGTCGGCAGACATCTTGCCGGTGGTGGCGAAAGGAACCACCTGGTCGTCCTCGCCGTGCAGGACCAGCGTCGGCACGTCGATCGCCTTGAGATCGTCGGTGAAGTCGGTCTCGGAAAAGGCCTTGATGCCGAGCGTATGGGCAAGCGCCGAGCCCATCATGCCCTGGCGCCACCAGTTGAGCCGCACCGCCTCCTTCACCTCGGCGCCGTCGCGGTTGTAGCCGAAGAAGGGCAGCGTGAAGTCGTAGTAGAATTGCGAACGGTTCGTGGCCGTCTGCTCGCGCACCATGTCGAATACGTCCATCGGCACGCCGTCCGGGTTGGCGTCGGTCTTGACCATGATCGGTGCGACCGCACTGACTAGCACGGCCTTTTTGACCCGCCCGGGCTTGGCGCGCGCGACATAGCGGGCGACCTCGCCACCGCCGGTCGAATGGCCGACATGAACGGCATCGTGCAGATCCAGCGCGTCGGTCAGCGCGATGACATCCGCGACATAGGTGTCCATGTCGTGACCGCCCGCGGACTGAGTCGAGCGGCCATGCCCGCGGCGGTCATGCGCGATGACACGATAGCCCTTCTGGACGAAGAACATCATCTGCGCGTCCCAGTCATCCGAACTGAGCGGCCAGCCGTGGTGGAACATGACGACGGGCGCGTCCGTGTTGCCCCAGTCCTTGTAGAAGATTTCGGTCTTGTCGACGGCGGTGACGAACGGCATTCGATTTCTCCTCGGGCTTGGTCGGGTACGCGGCACGCTACAGAGTGAAGGTGACAATCAGGCGGCGTCGACGAGGACGATCTCTGTATCCTTGTTAGCGGTCATACGCAGCACGGCCTAGTCGGCAACGGCGGCGCCCTCTCGCCGATCGAGGCGGGCGAAGTTGACCTTGATCAACCCGATCGCCGGTATCAAGTCGCTACGCTGGTCGGCGCCGACCGGATATTCGGCGATCGCCTTTGGCAGGGCCTGCACCGCGTCGGAATGCGCCGCCTCGCGCGCATCGCGACACCGAAGCAATAGACGTGGGCGAGGCAGAATTCGTCGGTCGCGAATTTGGGAAGCACGCAGACGTCGGCGGCCGTCAGGCTCGGTCCCCGCCGGGCAGCTGTTCAATGTCGGGCGAATGTGCATGATTGGCCATGACCGCAGCGCATCGGCAACGCCTTGTTCGCTACCTGGGCATTTGGGCCGCGTGGCTGGCGGTCGCGGTGGTGACTGCGTTCCAGACCTATGCCGCGGGTTTTGCGGGCGGCCCCAAACTCGCGCTGGGGCAGGCATTGGTCAATGGGCTGATCTGGTATTCGGCTTGGGCAGCACTGACGCCCGGGGTTGTGAGCGTGGCGCGAGCGTTCGCCGACGAGCGGCGGCTGGGCAGGCTGCTGGTCAGCCATCTGGCCTTCGGGCTGCTCTTCGCGGTGCTGCACGCGGCGCTCTACAGCGTGGTGAACGCGATGATCTATGTCCGCGCGCCCTGGGCGCCGTGGAGCAATGGGCTGCTGATCACGAAGCTGGCGACCAGCATCCACGTCCATCTGATGATCTACGCGCTGCTCGTCGCGATCGTGCTCGGCGCGCGCGCCTATCGGACGATGCGCGATCGCGAAGTCGCGGCGGCGCGGCTGGAGGCGCAGCTCGCAGAGGCGGAAACGGCGGCGCTGCGCGCGCAGTTGCAGCCGCACTTCCTGTTCAACACGCTCAACGCCATTTCCGCGCTGGTGCCCGACGATCCGATCGTCGCCCAGCGGCTGATCGCGCGGCTGGGCGATCTGCTGCGGCTGTCGATCGATCAGCGCAGGTCGCAGCACAGCGCGCTTGCCGATGAACTCGACTTTACCGACACCTATCTGGCGATCGAGGAAGCCCGGTTGGGCGAGCGACTGCGGATCGTCCGCGCCATCGCGCCTGGGTTGGAGACCGTCCAGGTGCCGGCGCTGCTGCTGCAGCCGCTGGTCGAGAACGCGGTGCGCCACGGGATTGCGCCATTGATCGAAGGTGGCACGCTGACGATCGAGGCGAAGCCCGCGGGTGACATGCTGCGGATCAGCATCGCCGACAACGGCAAGGGCGCGGGCGCGATCCGCGAGGGCGTCGGGCTCGGCAACGCACGCCTCAGGTTGCGCCACCTCTACGGCGAGCTCCAGTCGCTCGAGATCGACACAGCGCCGGGCGAAGGTTTCCGCGTCACCATCCTGGTGCCGCAGTGATCCGGACCCTCATTGTCGATGATGAGCCGCTGGCACGCCGCGCCGTGCGCCAGTCGCTGGCCGGGTTCGGCGATTTCGACGTGCTCGGCGAGGCTGGGCACGGGGCTGAAGCGGTTGCGGCAATCGGCACGCTGCGGCCCGATCTGGTGTTCCTCGACGTCCAGATGCCCGAGATGGACGGCTTCGGCGTGATCGAGGCGATCGGCGTGGATGCGATGCCGCTGACCGTTTTCGTGACGGCGTTCGATGCCTATGCGGTGCGCGCCTTCGAGGCGGAGGCGCTCGATTACCTGCTCAAGCCGTTCGACGACCAGCGCTTTGCCCGCGTTATCGAGCGGGTGCGGCGACACATCGACACGGGCGACGGCCAGCGCGACGGGATGCGATCGCTGCTCGGCGGGCAGGGCCGGCTAGTCGCGCGCGGCAATGGCGCGGCGCAACTGGTTCGGCTCGACGAGATCGACTGGATCAGTGCGGCGGGCGACTATGCCGAAGTCCATGCCGGCGGACGCAGCTTGCTGATCAAGAATCATTGACGTCGCTCGAGGCGCGGCTGCCCCATGCCGCGTTCGCGCGCATCCATCGCGCCGCGATCGTCCGGCTCGACCGATTGGTCGAAGTCCGGCCCGGCACCCATGGCGACGGCTCGGTGCGGCTGGCGTGCGGCGCGGAGCTCCGGTTCAGCCGTCGATATCGCGAACCGATCGACGTCTACCTTACCCGCTGATCCCGCTTGGCGATCCGCCGGACCCGCCCGGCGAAAATCCATTGCCGGCAAACCCCGTTCCGGGCCCGTATGCCGCTCAACCAAAACAGGGGGTGGGCATGGGTTTGCAGCACAGGGCATATGTACTTTTCAGGTTTCCGACGGCGGTATTCGCACTGGCGATCCTGTTCCACGCAAGCCCTTCAACGGCGCAACTCGCCAACCCCCGGGCCATGATCAAGCTTCACGCCGAAGGTCGCCAGTCCCCGCGTGCGAC
Organism: Sphingomonas aerolata; assembly: GCF_003046295.1. Lineage (GTDB taxonomy): Bacteria > Pseudomonadota > Alphaproteobacteria > Sphingomonadales > Sphingomonadaceae > Sphingomonas > Sphingomonas aerolata. Next base: position 858,736 of record NZ_PZZN01000003.1, on the reverse strand, counting down.
GATCGCCGACATGGCGTGGATCGAGGGCCACTGGATCGGCGACATGCCCGATGGCCCGGTCGAGCATGTGCTTCTCAGTCCTCGCTTTGGGCAGCTTCCGGGCTTCGTCCGCGCGCTCGCTCCCCAGAACCTGGCCTTTTACGAGATCGGCGTGTTCGCCGAGATTGGACATTCGCTCACGCTTCGGGTCAAGCACTTCACGCCGGAACTCGCCGGTTGGGAAGCGCAGGCGGCTTATATCGACCGTCCGCTGCTCGATCGCGATGCGACCAGCTTCTACTTCGACGGCGCGACTTTCTCGCGAACCGGGCCGGATAGCTTCACGGTTTATTTCCTCAATCGCTCGGAGGGCCAGGAACGCGAGACACTCGTGATTCCCTTCAGGCGTACATCAGGCCCCGCGCGGCGAAGCGATGGAGCACCGTCATGAGCGCGCTGTGCAAGCTTTACGCCGTAGCCTGTTGCTTGCTGGCGCTGTTCGTCGCTCCGGCGATGGCGCAGCCGCAGGGCCGGCTGGTTGTCAGCACGCTGCAATCGACCAGCTTCGCCGGCAGCAAGATCGGCATATCGCCAGTCCGCAACCTCACGGTCTATCTGCCGCCGCGCTACGCCGAGCCGGGCAAGCGATTTCCCGTCCTCTATTTCCTCAACTATTTCTTCGAAGATCACCGTGAACCCTTCGCTAGCCACGGCGCAAAGGCGCTGCTGGATAAGGCGATGGCGGTGGGGGTGATCGGCGACGTCATCGTCGTGACCGCGGACTTCACGACCCCCGCGGGCAGCTCATGGTATGTGAATTCGCCGGCGACGGGCAATTGGGAGGATTTCATGGTGCGCGAGCTGGTGCCGCACATCGATGCCACCTACCGCACGCTCGCCACCCGGGATTCGCGCGGGATCGCGGGGGACGGTCCGGGGGCGTATGGCGCGATCCGTTTCGGCATGCGCCATCCCGAAATGTTCGGCGCGGTCTATGGCATGCAACCGGTGGCGAGTGGCCCCAATATCCTACCGACGCACAGCCGCCCGAACTTCGAACGCATGGCCCGCGCGACATCGCTCGACGATCTGCGGGACGACGGCTTCTCGCTGATCTTCACGTCGATCTATCAGGCCTTCGCGCCGAACCCGAACCGACCGCCGCTGTTCTTCGATCCACCGGCGCGGCGCGTCGACGGGCGCATCGTAGTGGACAGCGACCGTACGGCGCGTCTTAAACAGGGATTCGCGCTGACGGCCTTGCTCCCCGCTTATGCCGACAATCTCAAATCGCTGCGGGGCTTCAAGTTCGACTGGGGGCGTCAGGACACGCTGGTCGATCATGTCTATGGCGCGCAGGCCTTTTCCAATCTCCTCGCCGAATATGGCGTGCCGCACGAAGCCGAGGAACATGGCGGCGGCTTTCGCGACCGGCATTGGGGCGATCAGGGGCGTTTCTACACCGATCTTCTGCCTTTCTTCGCGCGAGCTCTGCTGTTCGGGCCGCCCGTAACTCCTGTCGAACGCGTCAACGCCGCACAAGCAAAGCTGCGCGAGACGATACTCGCCAACGATGTCGATGCGCGCGCCGCGCTTTACCGCGCCGACGCGTTGAGCATGCCTGAATATCAACCCGTGCTGCATGGCACCCGCCAGATTGCCGCCTATCACCGCGCGATGCGCGAACGGCGGCAGGTGATCAGCTATGTGCCGGTCACGAGCGAAGTCTTCGACCTGGGCAACACACTGGTCGAGATCGGAACCTTCACGATCCGCTGGTCCGACCGCACCGATGAGGAGCGGGGAAAATACGCGCATGTCTGGGGCGTCGAGCGCGACGGCAGCCTCAGCCTCAAGGCCGACACCTGGGGCTATTTCCGCCCGCTGGCCGATCCCGCGGGCTTCTTCACCGCGATCCCGGAGCCGTCGTCCTCGCCCATCCCGCTAGCCGCAGGCGATCGGGCCATGGGCGACTTCCTACGGGCGCATAACGACCGCGACGCCGAGGCAGTGCGGACCAAGGATGTCGAGGCGAAACTCGTGGATTACACCGACGACGCCATCTTCATGCCCTTCGCCGAAACGCCCAAACGCGGCATGGCCGAGATCCGCCCCTATCTGACCGCCTATACCGCAGCGGGAAGCGGCGCGACCTTCCGCGACGTGCGGGTCTGGACCCTGGCGTTTGAAAATCACGGTGCGTGGGTGATCGAATATCCCAAATTCCGCGTCGAGTGGACCGCGGGGGGCCAGTCGGGCACCGTCACGGGCGGCGGCATCCGGTTGTGGCAGCGTCAGGCTGGCGGCTCGCTCAAGCTGCATCGCCAGATCGGAACACACGACTATGTCGTCCCGTCCCGTTGAGGCCGCCCCCCGCTCGGTCCGGATAGGAAGCAGGCATTCCGCTATCAGCCTGACATCGGAGCTCTTCGTTCGAGGCGAGCATCTACGAGCGTCGCGAGTTTCCCAGATCACGACGGGGCAAGGCTCAATAAACGTGGTTTGCTCAAAGAGATTACGGCATCGCGTATTCCAGCAATTGTGCACCGCTATCGGCGAACTAACCGGGCAGGAACGGATGTCCGACAATTGGGCGCGGACACGCCGCCTGGAATGTCCCGAAGGCGGTCGTCCTGGCCGTTGTTCAGGCGGGCACTCCTTGTGCTGCCGGCAGAGCAGTGATGTCAGATGATCCCGACCAGAGATTGACGCCGCCATCGTCGGCCGCGCTGTCGATCGCGGTGAGTTCGTCGGCGGAGAAATCGAGCGTCTTTAGCGAGTTCAGGGAATCGTCGAGCTGGTCGACCGTGCGGGCGCCGATCAGCGCCGACGTGACGCGCGGGTCGCGCAAGACCCACGCGATCGCCATCTGGGCCAGGGTTTGTCCGCGCTCACCCGCGATATCGTTCAAGGTACGGATGGCAGCAAGGTTCCGATCCGTGAGCAAGGCCTGCGACAGCGATCCGTCACGGGTGGCTCGTGCATCCTGCGGGACGCCCTGGAGGTATTTGTTCGTCAGCATGCCCTGCGCCAAGGGTGAGAAGGCAATGCAGCCGACGCCCAGTTCCTCCAGCGTCGCCAGCAGATCGCGCTCGATCCATCGGTTAAGAATCGAATAGCTGGGCTGGTGGATGAACAGCGGCACCTTTTCCGCGGCCAGGATCTCGGCCGCACGGCGGGTCAGCCCCGGCTCGTAGGAGGAGATGCCGACATACAGTGCCTTGCCCTGTCGATGGAGCTGCACCAGCGCGCCCATCGTCTCCTCGAGCGGAGTCGCGGCGTCCACCCGGTGCGAATAGAAGATATCGACATAGTCGAGGCCCATTCGCTTGAGGCTCTGGTCGCAACTTGCAATCAGGTATTTTTTGGATGAACCGACATCGCCATACGGTCCGGGCCACATGTCCCAACCCGCCTTGGTCGAGATGATGAGTTCGTCGCGATGGGCCGCGAAATCGGAGGCGAGGACGCGACCGAAATTCTCTTCGGCCGAGCCATAGGGCGGGCCGTAATTGTTGGCGAGATCGAAGTGGGTCACGCCACGATCGAATGCCCGCCGCAGGATGGCTCGCCCCGTCTCGAACACATCCTGTCCGCCGAAGTTCTGCCACAGCCCCAGGCTGATTGCCGGGAGCCTCAGCCCGCTTCGGCCGGTGCGTCGATAGGGCATGCCGCTGTCATACCGGAGCGGGGACGCGACGTACGGACGGGGAAACGACATTGGTGACTCCTTGTAAACGTCTTCGATGCGCAACGCGCTAACCGTTTCGGCGCAGCGTGCATCACTCTTCTGAACTGCCTCGATCGCGTTGGGCAGGTGCGCGATGCAGTGCTGCAGTTACGCACTTAAGCTGCGCTAACGCTGGCCTAGATCAGCCATTCGAAAGCACGTTTCAATCGTGCCGCACCATTGGTGTCGAACGGCCGACCATGAGCGAAGATCACCCGGTCAGGCTCGAGCGCCACAATTGCTCGCACCGCCTTTCTAGCGTCCGCGCCGCCTAGCCGTACTGGTAGCCGAAGGTACCGTGCGGTCGTGCCGTCCGTGGCGGCGGAAGCCTGCATCAATAGCCGCGTGACAGGCGGCAGCTTGTCCGGATCGAGGTTTTCGATGAGGTCGACGAGCACGAGCGTCCTGGTCTGCCGGTGGAAGAACCAAATCTCGTTGAAGCCAGCGCCCGCCGGCACCATGCCTTGATCAAGTGTGTCCGACCATTCCGCCGGGGCCGTTCCACCGAGTTCGGCATCGAACCGCACCGACGATGCGCGGACCTGTGCCCGGTCCCGCAGCCCTGGCGCAGCCCAGGTGGTCGCATCCGGGTAGGCCCGTTGCCAATCGGCAATGTATGCCCAGTGCGCGATGTTGGGGGCAACGAGATGCCGTACCCGGCCCAGCGCTTCGACCGCCTTGGCCAGCGCGGCCGAATAGGGGGTCGGCGAATGCAGCAGCAGATCGCCGTTTTCGAGGCGGACGATCGTCATGCGCACGGGCAGCGCTATCCCCATCGCGCTTATTGGTCCGCTGTCGACGATCCAGACACCCTCGGCAAAGACTTTCGGGACATCCAGTGGCGGGTAGGTCGCGCGATGCCGGGCTTGGGTATCGTCCCGGCATCGATGACTGTCCGCCAACGCCCAAAATCCAAGGGCGGCAACGCCGACGACACCCGCCGCGCCGGCGATCCGACGCCGTCTGCGCGCTTTCGAGGACGCCTGGTCGGCAAAGAAGCGTCGCATATCCGCCAGCAGGAGCCCGGGCTGTTCGAGCGCCGCGAAATGGCCGCCTGCCTCCATCTCGTTCCAGTGGACGATGTTGTAGGTCTTGCGTGCCTGTGAGCGCGGGGGCGGCGGGAAGACGGGATCGGGGAAGGCTGCGACGCCGGTCGGCACCTTGATACGGCTGCCTGCCGGAAGTTCGCCCGAACCCTCCAGCATGCGGCCGCGATACATCCAGGTGGAGGTGATGAAGGACCCCTCGACGAGGTACAGCATGATGTTGGTGAGGAGCGTATCTTCGTCGAACGCCTGCCAGAGATCGGGCCGACCCTGTTCATCACGCGGCACGTCTGCCCAAGCGCCGAACTTCTCCAGAATCCAGGCGGCAACGCCGACGGGGCTGTCCGACATGGCAATGCCGAGCGTCTGCGGACGCGTGCCTTGTTCGTGCGCGTAGCCGGTCTCCTCTTTCGCCAGCGTGGCCCGTCGGGCCGCCCAAGCGAGTTCGTCAGGCGTCTTCGGCGATATGTCCGCCGCCTGAAGGAGAACCATGTTGAGGTGCAGCGCGGCCACGGCTTCGGGATGATCGTGCGCCATCCAGCTCCCAATCGCCGCGCCCCAGTCACCACCTTGCACCAGATAGCGCGCATCACCGAAAAGCTCGGTCATCAGACCGTGCATCAACTCGCCCGTCCGGCGCGGTCCGATCGGCGCGGCAGGGCGCCCGGAAAAGGCGTAGCCCGGAAGCGAGGGCACGACGACGTCATGGCCGTCGGCGACCAATGGCGCGATGAGCGCCTCGAATTCCATGAACGAGCCCGGCCAGCCATGGAGCAGGAGCAGGGGTGCGCGCGACCCATCGCCCCGCGCATGAATGAAGTGAAGCTTTTCGCCCAGCACCTCCGTCGTGAACTGCGGTAAAGCATTCAGCCGACGTTCCTGCGCGCGCCAGTCGAACCGCATGCGCCAATGGTCCACGAGCCGCTTGAGGTCCGCAAGCCCGACCCCTGACGTCCAGCTCCCGGCGTCCGGCAGCGCACCCCAGTCGAACGATGCGACCTTGGCGTTGATGCCGGCGAGCCGCTCGTCGGGTACTGCAATCGTAAAGGGCTTTGCCATCTCGTGTCCTTGCGTTCCAAGGGCGCGCGCCCTGTCTCGAGCAACACCAACGCACGCACCTGCGTCGCGTTCAAATCGGCCGGCATTCAATAGCGAGAGTACCTCTCGAAGCTCGAGTCCGATACGGTAAGATAGGTTCTGCGGCGCTCGTGGGACACCGCAGCGCCTTAGAAACGTTGAGGGGCTATGCATGATGACAGGCCAGCCCCTCCGACGCGACAGCGTCCTCCCGCCGACGCTGTGCGGCCAAGCCCCCCGAGCATGGTCCAATGAGCGCGAACCACCCACTGGCGGGACACCGGGTGGTGATCACCGGTGCATCGAGCGGTATCGGCGCGGCGACGGCGGTGGCCTTCGCGGCGGCGGGCGCACGGGTCGTCCTGGGTGCCCGCGGCAGGGAAGGGCTGGACGACGTCGCTAGCCGCTGTGCCGCGGTGGGCGGAATTGCGATCGTCCGATCCGTCGACTGTACCGATGCAGCCGCGGTGGCGGCATTCGCTGCCGAGGCCCGCGACCTGCTCGGTGGCATCGACCTGTGGTTCAGCTGCGAGGGCGTCGGCGTGCTCGGCCGGTACGAGGACGTGCCGATCGCAGACCATGCGCGCGTCGTCGACGTGAACCTCGTCGCTCACATGAATGATGTGCACGCGGTGCTGCCGATCTTCCTGGCGCAGGATCGCGGCACCTGGGTCAACATGATATCGGCCGGCGGCTTCGTCGCCACGCCGTATGCGGCGGCCTATTCGGCGAGCAAGTTCGGGTTGCGCGGGTTCAGTGCGGCACTCCGCGGCGAGGTGTCGAAGCGCCCGCACATCCATATATGCGACGTCTGTCCGACCTTCGTCGACACGCCCGGCGTCGACCATGCCGGCAACTATACGGGCGCACGGCTCTCGTTGCCGCCGGGTTCGCTCGCACCCGAGACGGTAGCGAAGGCGGTCGTGGGGCTCGCGACGCGACCCCGCAATCTCACCGCAGTCGGCGCGCCGGCGATCGCCTTCAAGCTGGGGGAGTTCGCGGCACCGAACCTGCTGGCGGCGATCCTGAGCGGCTTCCTCGACACCTGGTCAGCGCGCGCACCCGACGGCGACGACAGCGACGGGGTATTGTTCGAGCCCGGCGTTCCCGCCGGTCCGGATGGCGGGCGGCGCGATCCGCATCGGGGGCGCAAGGTCGCGGCTGCGACGTCCGGTATCGCGGTCCTCGGCCTTGCGGGTATCGGCATCTGGCTCGGTCGTCGCCGGTGAGCGACAACGACCGCGATCCTTCACGCGCGCCCGGCCAGGAGAGCGTGTGGCGCTTTCCCCGCCCGGCCGTTGCCGAAGCGAGCGAGCGGTGGATCCGCATCGAGCATCGCGGCGTCCTGGTGGCCGATACGCGCCGGGCTGTTCGCACGCTTGAGACCAGCCATCCGCCAAGCTGGTACCTGCCGCCCGACGATCTGAGCCCAGGCCTGCTTCGCCGTTCGGAGCGACGCTCGTTCTGCGAGTGGAAGGGCTACGCAGTCTACTGGCACCTGACGATCGGCGCCGAAGTGCTGCGCGACGTGGCGTGGAGCTATCCGGAGCCGACGCCGGCCTTTGCGGTATTGCGCGACCATGTCGCTTTCTACGCCGGTCCGCTCGATACATGCACGGTGGACGGCGAGCAGGTGGTTCCGCAACCCGGCGGATTTTACGGCGGCTGGATCACGTCGGACCTTGTGGGGCCGTTCAAAGGCATACCGGGCAGCATGGGATGGTGACGGCCGTTCTGCCTGCCGGTCTTCGCGACTGGCGAGAAGCGCCGCGCGTGCGGGTGCTGAACGACCGCGCGGTGAACGTCAGCGGCCGTTACGTCCTGTGCTGGCTGCAGCAGGCGCTACGGGCTCGCGACAATCCGGTGATCGATGCGAGCATTCTGCTCGGCAGCGCGCTCGGTTTGCCGGTCCTGGTGTACCACGGCGTGCGCGAGGACTATCCCTATGCCTCCGACCGGCTGCACCACTTCATCCTGGCGGCGAGCCGCGACCTTGGTACCGGGTGCACGAAGCGTGGTCTGGCCTGCGTTCATCACGTCGATCGGGCTGGGCACCGTGAAAAGGGTCTCGTGCACCGGCTTGGCGCCGAGGCGGCGGCGATCCTAGTGGAGGACCAGCCGACCTTCGTCGCCCGCTGGCAGTCCGAGCGCGTCGCCGCCCGCGCCGCGTCGCCGGTCTATGCGGTCGAGGCTGCGTGCCTGGTACCCCCGGCCGTGCTCGGTGACGACATCCGGGGACGGTCGGGCTTCCTGCGACGCCACGAACCCGAGCGCTCCAACTGGGTGGAGACGGAGGAGGTGGTGCCGGAACAGCCCGCCTATGCCGGAACGCTGGCCTTCACGCCCGACACGTTGGACACATGCGATCTCGACGCGCTGGTGACGAGTCTGGAGATCGATCATACGGTGCCGGTCAGCGCCATGCACCCGGCCGGCCGGGGGGCGGCAGAGGACCGGTTGCGGCGGCTGGTGACCGAGGTGCTGCCCGGCTATGCATCAGCGCGCAACGACGCCACGCGCGCGGACGGCGCCAGCGGATTGTCGCCCTATCTGCACTTTGGTGTGCTGGGCCCGCGCGAGGTGATGGCCGCGGTCGCCGCGGCTGATGCAGGTAGCAGGCACAAGGCAAAGTTCGCCGACGAGCTTCTCGGATGGCGCGAGTGGTTCCACTATCAGGCGCAGGATCTTGCCGCGCCGGAGCGCTACGACCGCGTCGCCGGCTGGGCAGTCGACACGCTTGCAGATCATGCCGCCGATGGCCGCCCCGAGCTGGAGACGTTGAGCGCGATGCTCCACGGCGAAACGCGCGACGAGACCTGGAATGCCTGCCAGAAGCAATTTCTCGTCGACGGCTGGATGCACAACAATTTGCGGATGTACTGGGGCAAACGTATCATCGCGATGACGCCCAGCCCGGAAGTGGCATGGTCCACAGCCTGCTATCTCAACGACCGACTCAGCCTCGACGGTCGCGACCCGTCGACCTACGGCAACATCGCCGCGACGTTCGCGGGCTCGCCATCGGACCGCGAACGACCGATCTACGGGCGCGTCTCGACACGCAGTGACGGCTCCACCCGGCGCAGGGACGGCGGCGACGAATGGCTCGCTGCGGCAGCGTCAAGGGCGGTGCCGCGGGTATCGGTTCCGGCGGAGGTGCCGGTCGATCCATATCTCACCGGCGAGCCGACCGTCTGAGCGGTCGTGCGACAGGGGGGCTTTGACCTGCAGATGCGGCCGAACAAACGCCTGCATTCCCGGCCTCTCTGCCATAGCTTCCCATGCGTCACCACCGCGCCCGTCTTCAGAATGCCAATGATTTGCTGCTTTACCCGTCCATTCCGAGTGCGGATCCCGGTTCCAAATCGAGGGGAAAAACGGGGCGCGTCTCATCCGGCGCCCGCTGGCTTTCTCTCGCATTGGTTTGTCAGGATCGCGGATAGTCGATCGCCGAAAGTCGGAGCCGCCCGACCCGACCGAGCCTGCGTCCCACGAAAAAACGGGGCGGCCGTGCGCCGCCCCAAGGGGGGGTGTTAGCGACCAGTGTACCGGTCGATCGAGGGTGTCCGATCGGCACGCTGCTCGTTATTTGCGTTTTCCCCGTATCTGTTCGATCACGTCCGCAGCAGCATAGATTGTCGGCTGCACGTTGAGTCCTGGGAATGTAGCCTGGTCGCCCGATCCCATCTGGATCACGACCGTGGTCTGTGCAGACTGGCTCGGACGCCAGCGTTCCAACACCTGATAGGGAACGTCACCGCCGCCAAAACCACCCGTCGTAGGGCCATTTGGCACGGCTGCATCGGCCACCCCTGGAGGGCTGCCCGCCTGACTGGCCGAACCCATAGAAGCGCTGGCGCCGGTCCCTGTCGAGAAGCTCGGGCCGGTTTTGTCGCGCAGGTCGGAGCCGCCACCGGCAGCAAGGTCGCGCGTCTCGGCCTTGATGACGGCGAACCACTCCTTACCCGCATCCTGGGTGAGTTCCGCCGCCCGCAACATGGCGAATTTGGCGACATCATCGGGCTTTGCGCCCTTCGCGCCAGTATAGACGATGGTTACCCTGCCGTCAGCGCCAATAGACGACTGATAGCCGACGTCACTTGCAGCCTTCGCTGCCTTATACCCCTTTTGCGCAACAGCCGGGGTACAGATCAATGCCGCTACTATCACGACTGCATATTTCATCATGCCCTCCATCACGAAAGGAGATCGGGACGGTTTCGACCGTCCCGATCGCATAGCTTCAATACTGCAACAGGATGCCGAAGACGATTCGCCGATCGTTCAGGAAACTGAACCGATCATACAATTGTCCGCTCTGGTCGATTTGAACGCGCGCCTTGCTCTTCGTGTCGAGGATGTTGGCGACTGACGTGCGCAGCGTCAGGGGGCCGATCCTGTATCGAACCGAAGCGTCAAGGAACCCGGCCGCCGAGTTGTAGACGGGGTTGCCCGTCACATAGTCGCGGTAGGTCGTGAGATATTTCGAGCGCCAGTTATACGCCAGACGCATCTCGAGCGCGGAGTCCTGATAAATTCCGACCACGTTGAGGATGTGATCGGATTGTCCAAGAAGATCATCGACGCCGAACCGGAAAAAGGTCGTCTGGTCATCGACATTCCCGTCGCCATCACTGTCGACGCCGTTTGCAGGCGGTGTCGTCGACGAGTCGATATAGGTATAGTTTCCCTGGAAGCCGAGATGGCTCAGCACGCCCGGCAATTTGTCGAAGAACTGCTGGTAGCTGACCTCGATGCCTTTGACCTTCGCTTTGGCCTGATTCACCTGGCCATTGTAGATGATATTGACCGTCTGCCCGTCAAGCGTCGTCGTTCCCAGCGCCAGATCGCCATTCGTGACGATATTCGACAAGCTTTTGTAGAATCCGGCGACGGAGAAATATCCCCCGCGGAAATAGCGCTCGATCGAGAGATCGAAGCTGTCGGCCGTGGTCGGTCGCAGCAGCGGGTTTCCGCGATTCACGCGGATGTCGCCTGCCGTGATGTTCTGGGCACCACGATCGATGCCGAACAACGGGTCATTCTCATCGGTGATCGGCGGGAAGTTCACGCGGTTCGTGGTCACGACATATTCCTGCGACGCACGCAGATCCTGTACGTTCGGCCGGCTCAGCCCCTTGCTGTACGCGAACCGCACGAGTTGCTGCGAGTCGACATTCCAGCGCAGGTTGAAGGACGGAAGCCAGTTCTCGTTGGTCTGCTTGAAGCTGATCGGTACGGCCGCCTGAGCCCCGTACGCGATCGACTGGGGCAGGAAGTCCGCGGGATCGTCGCGGCTCTCCGCATCATCGGTTCTGGTCCGCTCCAGGACACCATCGCCATCGGTGTCCGCAAACGCGGGTGTCTGGGCATCGGCCACGAACGGCCGGAACGCCTGGAACCCGGTCGATCGCAATTTGGTGCGGACGTATCGGACGCCGAAGTTTGCGGCGATCGACATGCCGTTGTCGAACTCGTGCTTGAGATCAAGGCGAGCGTACGCGTTCGCCGTCTGCTCCGTGATGTTGGACGTGTCCTCGGGGCGGAATATGGGGACCCCGAATTTGCTGCCGTCGTCCGTACCCCTGGGCACCCAGTTGTAATTGCCGTTTGCCAGCTGCGGCTCTGCGTTCAGATATTTGCGGAATGCGGAATAGTCGTTGAGAAGTGCGGAGTTCGCAAAGACGAAGGTCTGGTTCGGACCTTCGACCACGCCGCCCCGGAAGAAGTTGGCGAAGCTGATGGCTTCTGCAGCCTTGGTCGGTTCCTGAAAGGTGCCGACCACGCCGTAACCGCCGCGGCCATCCCATGCAGGCGAGATGGCACCCCAGTTCAGCGCCATTTCCGAGTTCGTCTGGCTCCGCTCGGAGTAGCGACCGCCGAATTTGACGCTGTCGAACCAGCCGGCAAGTCCGTCACTCCCCGACACGTCGTACGCGGTATCGGCACGGAAGGCGTAGAGATCGCCCTTGCCGACCTGGAACTGGTCGGCCGCGAATTGCCAGGTCGCGCCGTTCAGATCGCCGGCGGATGTCGGCGATGCGAGCGGATTGGCATCGCTGTCGCCGCTGAACCGCGTATTGCCCGGATTGAAGCGATGGGCCGGATTGACGGAGAACGCGATCCGCGGATTGTCGAGATCGGGCGCAATCTGCCAGTCGAGATAGGTGTTGAAGCCGCCCCAGATCTGACGCTGCCGTGCGCTTGCCTTGGTATATTGTCCGTCGACCGTCACCAGCAGGCGTTCGGTCGGCTGCCACCGCAGATTGAGGCTGAAATCCTCGGTCTTGCTTTCTTCTGTCCTGCCGATGCCAAGCGATCCGACCGGCGATCCGACCGCGCCCGTCCAGGCATCGATCCTATTGGTCACGAAGCCTGATTCCATCAGACCGCCGCGGATCGGGATCAGCGTCTCGCAGTCGCCAGGGTTCGAGGGAAAGCCGCCCGCGCCGCTGCACATGGCGACACCATCAGATCCGAAACCAGGCTTCACGCTGAGGTTGCTGATTCCCGCCGTCGTGCCCGTATCGTGCTCGGGGAACCACTCGAACGTCCGCTCGATGCTGTCCGTGTCCTCCTCGACCCGGATATACTTGGCCGTGAGTTGCAGCGTATCATTCTTCCACTGCAGCGCGCCGTAGTAGCTTCGACGATCACGATCGACATCGTTTGTACGCAACTGAAATCCCGGCGTCGTACCAAGGATGCGTGACGGATCGACGCCCGTGAACTCGGACAGCTTCGCCGCGCCGGTCAGGCTTGTCTGCGGAACGTTGCCGGTCGCGTCGAGCACGCGCGGAAACGGCGAATTCTGCTGCCAGCCGTTGATACGCGAACTCAGCTTTGACCGCGAAACCGACGCTACCACGCCGAATTCACCGATCCCCGTCTTCCATCTGCTGCCGCCCGTGATGCTGCCCGACGGCGACGACTTTTTACGAAGGTCGGTGTAGGTATTGTCCGCCGAGATCGCGAGAAACGGCTTCTGGCGATCGAATGGTTCCAGGGTGCGCAGGTTGATCGTGCCGCTGATGCCGCCCTCGATGAGATCGGCCGTCTGGTTCTTGTACACATCGACTGCGCCGATGAGCTCCGGCGGAATACTCGAGAAATCGAGCACGCGCCCGCCATTGGCGCTGAACGCGTCGCGGCCGTTAAACTCGGAGCGGACAAAGCCCAGACCGCGGATCAGGTTGCCCTGGCCTTCGGGTGAGGGGAAGTCGGGTGACGCGCCGCCGGTCGCGAACCGCGAAATCGTCACGCCCGGGACGCGCCCGAGCGCCTCTGCCACCGACAGATCGGGCAAGGTGGCGATGTCGGAGGCTGTGATCGAGTCGACGACCGTGTCGGCGTTGCGCTTGATGTCCTTCGCGCTTTCGAGTGCGGCGCGGATGCCCCTTACGACGATGTCCTCGGTCGTCGTCTCGTCGAGCTCGGTCGTCTGAGGCGCGGTCGCCGGGTCGGTATCCGGCAAACCGGATTTCGGCGGCGAGGTCTGCTCGTTTGCCGGTGACGAAACCGTCTGGGCCATGGCTGGTGACCCGATCAACGCTATCGAGAGCGCCGAAGTCGAAAGCAGAAAGCGCTTGGTCGAGCTTGATAACGCCGGAAAAACCGAATTTTGCATCACAGCATCCCCTCTTTGTCCGGTTTGTTCCGGGCTTCCTCCTCACCTGCGCCAGCTTCTGAGTGATCTGAGCTTTTGAGCTCTTCATCACGACCGGTCGTCAAATGTAAGAGTAATGCTACGTCCGCTTTCTGCGACAATCAAGACCTGAATATTGCGACAGAATGCTTGTCTTTTAATCACTTGCCGACGTTCGCGACCGCGCTTGCCTTCCCGAGCTCAGGCTTTAATCAGGCGTAAGGCGCCAATAGGCGCGGGGAACAGGAGGGGCAGCGGCGATGCCATATTGTGGTGCACCCGCAAGATACGTGGTGGGCGTTCGTGGCAGAACAGTCTGACATTAGCAGCATCTGCATTGTCGGCGGCGGCACCGCAGGATGGATGGCCGCGGCCGCCCTGGCGGCCAAGCTGGCGGGCCTCCCGATAGCGATCACTTTGGTCGAGTCGGACGAGATCGGCACCGTGGGCGTTGGCGAAGCGACGCTGCCGCATATTCGAGCATTCAACCTCGCGCTCGGCATCGACGAAGCGGAAATGATGCGGGCGACGGAGGCCACCTACAAACTGGGGATCGAGTTTTGCGACTGGGGCCGCCGCGGCGATCGATATATCCACCCGTTCGGTGATTTCGGGCCGACGACCAACGACGTGCCCTTCTATCAATACTGGCTGAAGCTGCGCCAATCGGGAGACCGGAGCCGGATCGACGAATATAGTTACCCGGTCATCGCCGCGGAGCAGGGCCGCTTTCGACGGCCCTCTGGTGACCTGGACGCCGTCGAGTCGACCTTTGGTTACGCCTACCAGTTCGACGCGGGGCTCTATGCGAAATTTCTCCGAAGCTTTGCCGAGAAAAGGGGGGTGTCGCGCACCGAGGGGAGGGTGGTCAGGGTCGTACAGGACGGTGAAACCGGGTTTGTGCGCGATGTCGTGCTGACGAACGGCACGACGATATCCGCCGACCTGTTCATCGACTGCTCCGGATTTCGTGGACTGCTGATCGAGACCGCCCTGCAGAGCGGCTATGACGATTGGAGCGCATGGCTGCCGTGCAATCGGGCGATCGCGGTCCCGACGCAGAGCAATGGCGCGCTGCGCCCGTTCACCCGGGCGACCGCACGCACCGCTGGGTGGCAGTGGCGGATCCCGCTGCAACACCGTGTCGGCAACGGCCATGTCTATTGCAGCAGCTTCATTTCCGATGACGAGGCGCATGACCAGCTCGTTGCCGGGCTCGACGCACCGATGCAGGCTGAACCGCGCCGGCTGTCGTTCACGACGGGGCGGCGGCGCGAGTTCTGGAAAAAGAACGTCGTGGCGATCGGGCTGGCAGGCGGCTTCCTCGAGCCGCTCGAGTCGACGTCGATCAACCTGATCCAGGATGGCATCACCGAACTGCTCGCGGTCTTCCCGGACAAGGGGTTCGGGGCGCGCGACATCGCGGAATATAACCGGCGCATAGGCCTTCACTATGAGCGCATCCGCGACTTCCTGCTGCTGCATTACGTCGCGACGCAACGCGACGACTCCGAGATGTGGCGCCATTTCCGCAATCTCCGCCTTCCCGACAGCCTGTCCGAGAGGATCGATGCCTGGCGTACGCGCGGTCACCTGATCCAGTACGAGTTCGGCCTTTTCCTGTCGCCGAGCTGGGTCGCGGTGTTCCTGGGTCAGAATCTCGTTCCCGACCGGCATGATCCGCGCGTCGAGAGCATGAGCATCGATGCTCTGACGGCCAGAGCATCGGACGTGCGCGCCAAGGTAGATGCTGCGGTACGGCGGACACCCGAGCACACCGCCTTTATCCGGGAAAGCGGAGGAGCGGCGCGTCTTGCCGTTGCCGGGGCTTGATCGGCGCACCGGGAACACCTGTTGCATTTACGCCGGGTAACGACATCAGGCACATCGTGGTCTGCGGTGGAGGGCTTGCCGCCTGGATGACAGTGGCGACGCTTGCGCGCCATCTCCCGGACACGGTGCGGGTCACGCTTGCAGAGATCGATAGCGATCACCGCTGCGCCGACCTTTTCTACGGCACCGTCTCCGGTCCAGGCAGCTATGCGTTCAACCTGGCGGCCGGTGTCACCGAGCCCGCTCTCGTACTTGGCAGTTCCGCCGCCTTCTCCTGGGGTAGCAAATATGTGCACTGGGCTGAAGGCGGGCGATCCTGGATCCAGTGCTTCAACCTGGCGCTGCCGGTGATCGACGGCGTCCTGATGCACCAGTATCTGGTACAACAGGGCATGACGCGGCTCGACCCGTTTCTTCTCGGTGCCGTCGCCGGAAGCCGGGGCACGTTTGCGCATCCCCCGCGATCACCTGGTGCTGCCGGTCAGCAGCCGCTGGCGCGTGCGGAATATGGCTACCATTTCGACCCGGCAAGCCACGCCCGGTGTTTCGCCGCCGCCGTACCGCCCGGCCGCATCCACCATCTGAAGGGGGCGCTGACCCGGGTCGCGGTGGGCGACGGAGCGATCACCGGCATCGCACTCGATGGTGCCGACATGGTGACGGCCGACCTGTATCTCGATTGCAGCGGACCGTCGGCCGAACTTCTATCCCGGCTCGATCCCGCGTGGCTGGGCGGGCGCGCGCTGCAGATCTCCGCAGACGACGTGGCCGAGGCCCGGCTCGGCCCGCCGGTCCGCAGCGTGTCGTTTCACGACAAGGGCTGGGCGGCACAGACCCCGCTGCGTGGGTCGACGCGATCGCTGACGGTCTCCGATGCAACTGCGTCGTGCAACGCGAGAGGCGGGCTGAGCGCGTCTGCGACGCTCGGGCGGCGCCAACGGGCCTGGGCGGGGAACTGTGTCGGTATCGGGCACGCGGCCGGCATCGTCGAGCCCCTCACACCGGCGCCCATGATGCTGCTCGAACGCGACATCGAGCGGTTGATGACGCTGATCCCCGTTTCGACGGCGTCGATGACCGTCGAGGAACGCGAGTATAACCGCAGGCATGGCGAGGATCACCATCACGCGATGCGCTTCACCCGCGCGCTTCTCGAAACGTCCGCCTTGCCGGACAGCGATTTCTGGCGCGCGGCCCGCGACACGCCGGACGCGGAGCTCGAGCACAAGCTCGCAATGTTCGCCGAACGCGGGTTGCTCGTCTCCTACGATCTCGAGCCCTTTCATCCCGAGGACTGGCTGATCATGCACTTCGGTATCGGCCGACGTCCGCGACGCCATGATCGTCTGGCAGACCGCGCCGACGCGAAACGGGTACGCCGCTATCTCGACGATGCGGCACAGCAGGTCGCGAATGCCGCCGCCGCGTTGCCGTCGAACCACGTCTACATGACGCAACTGGAACGCTATCTCCGCCAGGATCCACGCAAATGACGCAGGCCCCCCTAGGATCCATCGTCATCGTCGGCGGCGGCTCGGCCGGCTGGATGACCGCCGCCGCGCTTTCCAGCCTTGTTCAAACCAAGGACGTGTCCATCACCGTTATCGAGTCCGATGCGATCGGCACCGTTGGTGTCGGAGAAGCCACCATTCCGGACATGCTGGTCTTCAACCAGATGCTCGGCATCAGCGAAGCCGAGTTCATGCGTGCCACCGAGGCGACGTTCAAACTCGGGATCGAGTTCGTCGACTGGGGTCACAAGGGCGACCGCTACATTCACCCCTTTGGCCAGCACGGTGTCGACATGGAGGGGATCGATTTCCACCAATATTGGCTGCGCCTGAACAGGGAGGGCGGCACTGCACCGATCGAGGACTACAGCCTCTCCGCGGTTGCCGCCGGCGCGGGTCGCTTCGCCCTGCCTGACCCGAACCCGCGATCGGTGTTCTCGCATCTTCGCTATGCCTATCATTTCGATGCGACGCTGTACGCGCGATATCTGCGGCGTTACGCCGAGAAGCGGGGCGTCAAGCGCATTGAGGGCGTGGTGAAAGAGGTTCATTTGACCGCGCAGGACGACGGCATCGCCGCCGTGACGATGGACTCGGGTGCGCACGTCAAGGGCGACTTCTTCTTCGACTGTACGGGATTTCGCGCGCTGCTGACCGGGCAGACGTTGGACATCGATTTCGTCGACTGGAGCGCCTGGCTCCCGTGCGACAGCGCGCTGGCGGTGCCGAGCGCGCATGTCGGACCGCCTCCGCCCTATACCCGGTCCACGGCGCGCCCCGCCGGTTGGCAGTGGCGGATCCCGACGCAACGCCGCGTGGGCAATGGCCATATCTACAGTCGAAGCTTCATGGACGATGACGAAGCGGAGAGGGTCCTGCGCAAGGGGGTCGAGGGCGCGCTTCTCGCAGAGCCCCGCTCGATCCGTTTCAAGGCCGGGCACCGGCGGCAGTTCTGGCGCGGCAATTGTATCGCTATCGGGTTGGCGGCTGGTTTTCTGGAACCGCTTGAGTCGACGTCGCTCTATCTGATCCAGGAAGGGATCAGCCGCTTCATATCGCTTTTCCCCAACGGGGATATTCCCGATATACTCAGAGTAGAATATAACCGCTACATGCAGAAGAAATTCGAGCAGGTGCGCGACTTTATCGTGCTGCACTATGTCGCGACGAACAGGGACGATACGCCGTTCTGGCACTATTGCCGGACCATGACCGTGCCGGACAGCCTCCGGCACAAGATGGAGCTGTTCCGCGAAACGGGGCGCATCTTCCGCTATGATGACGAGCTTTTTGCCCGCCCGAGCTGGGTGGCGGTCATGCTGGGCCAGGGAATCATGCCCGAACGATCCGATCCGATCGTCGCAGCGCTGCCCGCGCGCGACGTGGCGAACAGCCTGCAATCCATGGCGTCGGCGATGAAGGACGCTGCATCGCGCATGCCGACACATGCGAGCTTCATCGCGTCCTACTGCGCCGCGACGGAGGGCTGAGCGATGGACGAACTTGCCATTCGCAGGATCGTGGTGGTCGGTGGCGGCACCGCCGGCTGGATGGCGGCTGCAGCCCTGTCCCGCGTCCTGGGTCGCGCGGTCGAGATCGAGCTGATCGAGTCGGAGGCGATCGGCACGGTCGGCGTCGGCGAAGCGACCATCCCGCACCTGCAATATTTCAATCGGCTGCTCGGGATCGACGAGGACGACTTCGTCCGCCGCACGGCTGCGACGTTCAAGCTGGGGATCGAGTTCGTCGATTGGGGTCGCATCGGCGACCGCTATTTTCATCCGTTCGGCACCTATGGTCAGGAAATGGAGGGTTTGCACTTCCATCATTTCTGGCTTCGTCAGGCCCAGCTCGGCGGGGCCCTCGAACTGGACCGATTCAGCATCGGCGCCGATGCCGCGCGGGCCCAGCGTTTTCAGCGTCCCGACCACAGCCGCGCCGGCTCGCCGCTCGGGACGATCAGTTACGCGTTCCAGTTCGACGCCTCGCTCTACGCCCGCTACCTGCGCGAGCGGGCCGAGGCCAGTGGCGTACGGCGCACCGAAGGGCGCATCGTCGATGTCGCCCTCGACAGCGGCAATGGTCATGTCCAGGCGGTGACACTGGAGGACAGCAGCCGCGTTGCGGGCGACCTGTTCATCGACTGTTCGGGCTTTCGCGGCCTCCTGATTAGCAAAGCGCTTGGCGCCGGCTTCGAGGACTGGAGCCATTGGCTGCCCTGCGATCGCGCGGTGGCGCGCGCCTGCCGCCGGACCACCGACCCGCTTCCGTACACCCGCGCCACCGCCAAGGCGGCGGGCTGGCAATGGCGCATCCCGCTCCAGTCCCGCACCGGCAACGGCTATGTCTACTGCTCCGATCACCTGAGCGATGATGAAGCGCTCGCTGGGCTTAACGCCGCGCTTGACGGTGATCCTCTGTCGGAACCGAACTTCCTGAAGTTCAAGGCCGGCGTCCGGCACAAGGCCTGGGACCGCAACGTCGTCGCGCTCGGTCTGGCGAGCGGCTTTCTCGAACCGCTCGAATCGACGTCGATCCACCTGATCCAGTCGGCCATTGCGCGCCTGCTCACCAACTTTCCGGACCGTCGTTTCAACCAGCACGACATCGACTATTATAATCGCCGCACGCGCGTCGAATATGAGCAGGTGCGCGACTTCATTATCCTGCATTATGCCGCCACCACCCGCGATGACTCCCCGCTGTGGCGGTACTGCCGGAGCATGGCGTTGCCCACGTCGCTCGAAGAGCGCATCGCGATATTTCGCGAGAATGGCCGGCTATATCGCCACGACAATGAACTGTTCAGCGAGACGAGCTGGCTCGCGGTCATGCACGGGCAGGGGCTTGTTCCAAGGCGCTACCATCCGCTCGCCGATCTGCTGCCCGAAGGCGAACTCGACAAGCGCATGACGCACATCGCAAATGCGATGCGGCTGGCGGTCGACCGTATGCCGTCGCACCAGCAGTTCCTGGACCAGATCGGTCGCACTGCGGCCTGACGTCCGGGCGGCAGCGGTGACGCCGGGAAGGCTTATCGCGCGCCTAGTGCGTGGAGGAGATACTGCTTGATGCGATCCGTCCGCGATGGCGACGCCGCCCCGAGCACGCCGCGTGCTGCCTCGGGCAGGTGATCGGCGACCCGTTCGGCCGCGTCGTCGAACGCATAGTGATCGAACCATTTCCGCCATACCGCGCGTTCGCGCGGCGGTAGGTCGCGTACCGCCATCAGCGCATGGATCATCGCGGTAAACGGGCTCGTCGCCTCGTGCCCTTCGGCCCAATAATTAACCAATATGTTGAGCGGCTCGTACGAGCGCACATTATGCCACCACAGTGCCGGAATGAAGATCGCGTCGCCGGGCCCAAGGTCCGCGACCAGCGCATGGCGCATCGCCTCGGCAAAGCGCGGATAGCGTTCCAGGTCGGGTTCATCGGGGTCGACCATGCTCGCCGGCTGCCCCGCCATCGTATGATCGAGCGGCCCGACGTAAAGATTTTCGAGCTGTTCGGGCGGGAACAGGACGAAGCGGCGACGGCCTGCCACGACGCACGCCAGGTTCGCCGATCCGTCGTAATGGGTCGAAATCCGCGTCGCGTTGCCAATCCACACCCGCGCCTTCGCGCCCGGTAACGTCAGGTCGAGCGGGTTTGCCTCGCTCCAGCCGGGCAGGAGCTGTCCTGTCGGCGCAGACCCAGCATAGAGGACGGGCGCCGCGGGATCGTTTTCAAACCGAAGCAATTCCGGCAGCAGCAGCCGCAACGGAACCATCTGACGGTTGAAGTTGAAGCCCTGGACGGTATCGTCGTAGAAGAAGCGGCCCTGTATCTCGGGCCGCCCCGCCATCACCTGAACGGGGACACCACCATCGAACTTCTCCATGTATTGCGCCGCGTTCCGGGCGCCGCCGCGTGCCGCCGCGACGGACGGCCAGGCGGAGACTTGAGCACGCAGGACTACCGGCTCACCACGGTTGAGGATTTCGGCTTCGAACGTTGCTGAGTCCACCCGCGCACGCTCGGCAAGCGGGCGCGCCCAGTCCAGATTGCTCACCCCTCGTCATCCTTTCATCCCGCCCCGCCAAGACGTTTGGCGCTGCGCTACCCAGGTTTCTCCGGATCCGGATATAACTGGCTGGGAAGCTGGTGGCGACCGCGTATTCGGTCTTCGAACGTCCGCACGAGGGGGAGCAATGGCCGAGCCCCGAGAAACCCGACGCCCTAGATCAGGCCGCGGCCCTCGATTTTGACGACCGGAACGAAGCCGTCGCCGCGGTCGGCGGGCATTGCGAAATGCAGGCCGTGCGGGTCGCGGCGGTGCGCTATGCGGTCGCCGCCGAGCAACGTTATGCGCTCGACGACGCCGTCGGCGAAGCGGTGGCGTGCGAGCGCCTCGATCGTCACGTCGCCGCGTGGCCAGCCGAGGAACAGCGCATAGAGCGCGCCCTTGTTCGTGGTGAAGCGCACGTCGCGCGGCGTGAACACCCCCGCAGACTGCTCGTTCTGCATCCCCGTCTGCAGCTTGGTCGGGCCTTCGCCGTAGATCCGCCACGGTCGCGAGCCGAAGATCGCCTCGTCGTTGATCGCGATCCAGCGGCTCATGCCGTCGAGGATCTTTTCCTCTTCGCCGTCGATCGAGCCGTCACCGGGCTGCGGGATCGAGAGCAGCAGATTGCCATTCTTCGACACCACGTCGGCAAGCCGCTGGATGACCTGTTCGGCGGTCTTGTAGCTTTTGTCGTTCAGGCGCGCGACATTGTAGAACCAGTCGCCGATACACGTATCGGTCTGCCACGGCTCGTCCCACAGATGGTCGGTGAAGCCGCGTTCGACGTCCTGGACCAGGCCAAACCGGGCATAGGGTTTCAGCTGCTTGGCGGTCAGCACGACATCGATCTTGCCGTGCCAGGCGATCGACCGATTATAGTAATCCGCCGCCGCCTGGAGCCCGATCGGGCCGAACGGCAGCTCGTAATCGTCGAAATAGCAGAAGTCCGGCTTGTATTTGTCGATCAGGTCGGTCTGCCGGAGCAGCCATTTCGCGGCATAGGACGGGTCGTTCGGCGGCGGGGTCTCGATCCACTGGCCGTCATGCGCATCGTGCCAGGCGTTCATCGCCGCAATCGTGTCGATGCCGTTCGGCAGGACCGCGTGCGCGCCCGTATAGAGCTGTTGCGGATCGAGCCCGTCCCACCATGTACCGTGGCCATCGGCGGCCCGGAGCGTGAACGCGTCGTAGCGCTGTCCCTTGCGCGGCCCGATCGGATCATAGCCATAGGCGGTCTGATACCAGTGCCAGCTATGTGCCGCATGGTTCGAGACGCCGAACTTCAGCCCGACCTTGCGCGCGGCCTTCTCCCAGATGCCAACGACGTCGCGCTTCGGCCCGACGCGGAGCGAATTCCACGCGTGATAGCGACTGTCGTAGCAGTCGAGATTGTCGTGATGATTTGCGAGCGAGACGAAATATTTCGCCCCCGCCTTGGCATAGCGCGCGATCAGCGCGTCGGGGTCCCAGCGCGCCGCGGTCCAGCGGTTCATCACCTCCATCATCCCCGATCGGGTCGGATGGCCATAGGTCTTGAGGTGATGTTCGTACGCTGGATGGCCCTGCATATACATGAAGCGCCCATACCAGTCGCCTTGCTCGGGCACCGATTGCGGGCCCCAATGCGACCACAGGCCAAGCTTCGCATCACGAAACCACTCGGGGTAGCGATAGTGATCGACCAGCGATTGCCAGGTCGGCTGCACCGGGCCCCGCGCCAGCCCCATCGGGCTCTGTGCGAGCGCATGGGTTGCGGGTCCGAGTGCAGCAATACCGGCGAGAACCGACCGACGGCTGAGGTCGATGCTCACGGAGTTGCGACGGATCTGGCGGGCGCGCCGTCAACGCGCGCGCCCGCTGCCGTCGGCAACCCGGTCAGGAGCCGTGCGGTGACGCGGCTACCGATCACTTCGGTGCCACGATCTGGACCAGGGACCCGGCGTCCTGCCCGGTCGGCAGCTTGCCCGACGCGGTCAGGCGCCGGGTCTTGTCGTCCCAGCGGAGGGTCGCCTTGCGGCCGCCCTTGGTCCGATAGTCGTTGGTCACGCCGTCGTCGTCGTAGAGCGCGAAACTGGCATCCGCGCCGGGATAGACGCGAATGGCCTCAAGCGACTGCGCCGTCGCGGTGCTCGGGACCTGGACGCCCATCGGGATGATCGACCCGGCGCGCACGAACAGCGGGATCCTGTCGATCGCTGCGTTCGCGGTGACGGTCTGCCCACCGGTGAAGCGCTGGTTGGTCCAGTAATCATACCAGTCTGCCCCGGCCGGCAGATAGACCTGGCGACTGGTCTTGCCCTGTTCGGTGACGGGGGCGACGAGGAAGGCGGGCCCGAACATATATTCATCGCCCATGTCGGCGACGTTGGGATCGTTCGGGAAATCCATGAACAGCGCGCGCATCATCGGCGCATTGCTCTCATAGGTGTGGCGCCCGAGCGAATAGATGTACGGCATCAGCGAATAGCGCAGCTTCAGGAAGTTCGCGAGAACGGGTTCGGCCGCGGTTCCATATTCCCAGAGCGCGGTGGCCGGGCGCTGGCCGTGGATCCGCAAGGTCGGCGTGAACACGCTATAGGCGAACCAGCGCGTGAACAGCTCGGGATAATCCGCATAGTCGGGCGCCATCGCGGTCGCGCCCGCCGGATCGAGCAGCACCTGACGGGTCGCCTTGGGCCCGTTCGGCCATTGCCAGCCGCCGATGTCGCTGCCCCAATAGGCCATGCCGCTCGCGGTGAAGCCGAGTCCGGCGGGCACCTGCCGGTGCAGCGCCTCCCAGGTCGACTTGATGTCCGACGACCAGAACAGCCCGCCATTGCGCTGGGCGCCCAGATAGGCGGCGCGCGACAGGATCAGGTTGCGCATCGTGGGGCGATCCCGTGCCGACCCGTCCGCGACGCTCATCGTGTGGAGTAGCGGGAAGACGTTGTGATAACGGTCGCCCGAGCCGATCGAATAGAAGCTGCCGTCGGGCACGAGATCGGGCTCGGTCTCGTCGAGCCAGAACCAGTCGAAGCCCTGGCTGGCGATATTGTCGCGGATCCGCTCCCAGAACCAGTTGCGCGCGTCGGGGTTGGTGCTGTCGAGCAAGGCGCCTGCACGATCGGACCGGATCGGCAGGCCGTCGACGGCGTTGCCATCCTTGTCCTTCAGCAGCCAGGACTTGCTCGACAGCAGATTGAAGTAGCGCGATTCCTTTTCGAACCGGGGCCAGACGCTGATGATCGAGTGCATCCCCATCGCCTTGAGCTTGTCGTTCATGCCCTTGGGATCGGGGAAATAGGTTCGGTCGATGTCGAGCTGACCCATGCGCGACCAGTAGAACCAGTCGAGCACCATGATGTCGAGCGGCAGGCCGCGGCTGCGATACCCGTCGGCGATGCCGAGCAGTTCCTTCTCCGTCTCGTACCGCGCCTTGCTCTGGATAAGCCCGAACGCGGCCTTTGGCGGCAGCGGGGTCGTCCCGGTCAGCGTGGCGTAGCCGGCATAGATCTCGTCGGTGGTCGCGCCGGTGATGACGAAGAAGGAGACGCGCTCGCCGACTTCCGACTGCCAGTGCGTCGCACTGTGGAGGCCGGGGGACACGACGGTCGAGGATGGATTGTCCCAGACGATGCCATAGCCCTTGTTGGTGACCATGAAGGGCACGCAGACCGTCTCACCTGCGGGCGCATCGTAATTGTGGCGGCAGTCGATCGTGCGGCCGCGCAGGTCGAGCTTGCCTTCCTGGTTCTGGCCCAGCCCGTAATAATGCTCGTCGGCGGGCGAGGCGAAGCTTGCACCGACGCGGAACGTCTTTTCGCCGTTGACGGTATGCGGCCCCATCTCCCACCCGGTCATCTGCGTCAGCATCGTGCCGTCGGGCTTGCGGATCGTCACCGACACCGGCGGCAGCGATGGCGCGAAATAGCGCTCCATCTGCGTGGGGGCCTTGGGCCAGGGCTTGGCATCGACCGAAAGCGACAGCGCGGCGGACGTGAAGATATCGGCGCCTCCGTCGTTGCGGTACGTCCAGCCTGCGGCATTGGGCTTGGCGTTGGGACCGTCGCCCGGGGGGGCGTCGACCTGCCCGCGGTCGGTCGCGATCGTCACTCGGACGATGTTGGGGGCATAGGCCTCGATCGAAACCAGGCTGCCGTTGCGATCGACCGTCGCGATCGGCGCTGCGAACCCGCTCGTCGCAATCGTCGCCAGCGAAACCCCAACGGCAAATCGCGCGATCAGGCGCGACCAGCTCGGCGATACCGTGCTTCGGGAATCGTCGGACGGCTGCGTGACGACACGGGCTGGGGCGATATGCATTGAAATCCTCTCCGCGGGTCTGTGCCCGTTATGGTACCGCAAGCTTCGCCTAAGCGGCAAATTTGTCGTATAATTGCAGGTCCGCGCTACAGATCAACCGAATTCTCTGCCAAAAATATGACTTGTCAGACAATTCGTCCATTGATACCGATACCACACTGCGACCGCAGAGCGCTTCATGGCTCAAAATGCGGCACAAATTTCGAGCGGTGGTCCGTTCGGTATCCTGGGGAGATGGTGTTTGAACCGCGTAAAATTCCGTTCGGCTTGTGTGCTCAAGGCTCTGGCAAGCGGGGCATCTGCCCTCGCAATTGTCTCGGCATTCACGGTAGCCGCGAGCGCCCAGCAGGCGCCCGCTATCGTTCCCGACACGGCTGAAGAGGTCGCCCCGTCACCGATCGATCAGGGCGCGCAAGCGGGTACCGTCGCACCGAGCGGCGACGTTGCGAATGCGAATGCGGATGCAGACATCGTGGTCACCGGCGTCCGCGCCAGCCTTCGGAGCGCACAGGCGCGCAAGCGCAACGCCAGCCAGATCATCGATTCGATCGTTGCAGAAGATATTGGCAAGCTGCCCGACAACAATGTGTCCGAGGCGCTGCAGCGGATCAGCGGCATCCAGATCGAGCGCAACCAGGGCGAGGGCAGCCGGATCGCGATCCGCGGCCTGACCCAGGTCCGTACCGAGCTGAACGGTCGCGACTATTTCACCGCGGGCGACGGCCGCACGATCAGCCTTGAGGATATCCCCTCTGAACTGCTCGCCGGGATCGACGTCTACAAGAACCCCGCCGCCGACGTGATCGAGGGCGGTCTGGGCGGCACGGTCAACCTGCGCACGCGGATGCCGTTCGACTTTTCGAAGCCGACGATCAGCGGCAGCGCGCGGGTCACACATCACGATCTGGCGGACAAGACCAAGACCTCGTTCTCGGGTCTGATCACCGACACCTACCAGACCGGTCTGGGCGAGATCGGCTTCCTGCTCAACGGATCGCTCCAGCGCGGCGCCTATCGCACCGATGCCTTGTCGATCGAGCCCTATCAGCTGCGCACCGGCATCGTCGATCGGACCGGCAATGGCAGCACGGCTGATGCCGCCGACGCGGTGATCGTGCCCAACGGCGTCGGCCAGTTCAACAATGTCGGCGATCGCCGCCGCATCGGCATTTCCGCGGCCGTCCAGTGGAAGCCTGCCGACAATCTCGAAGTCTACGGCCAGTTCGACTATGCCAATTACAAGTTCAACCAGGTCGGCTATCTCGTCTACCCGTTCGGCCGCGGCGGTGCGCCCATCACGCCGGGGCCGGCGAGCAGCTTCTCGTTCGACGAGAATGGCGAGTTCCAGAGCGGCACGTTCCAGAACGTGTTCGTCGAGGGCAATACCTATCGCAGCGATCGCCGTTCGAAGACCGCATCCTATTCCGGCGGGCTCAAGTTCAATCCGTCGAGCCAGCTCACGCTGACCACGGATGTCAGCTATGTCGACAGTCGCACGAAGACGGAATTCTTCGCGCTCGGCGTCGGCAGCGACCAGCCCAACACGCTCAGCGTCGACATTACCGGCAAACTGCCCGTGATCGGCGTGACCGGGGCAGGGTCGCCCAGCTTCCTCACCGATCCGGCGAACTTCTCCTATCTCTACATCCTCGATTCCAGCAGCCGCAGCCACAACGACCAATGGTCGGTACGGCAGGACGTCGAATATGAGACGGATGGCGGCTTCTTCACGTCGATCAAGGCGGGTGTGCGGTACACCAAGCTGAACGCGGTCGTCGAAAATCCGGTGTTCGGCTATGTCGACTTGTTCGATACGCCACGCGTGCCGCGTACGCCACTCTCGGCGATCCCGGGCTATTACAACCCCGTGCCGGTGAAGAACTTCTTCCGCGGCGATGCGGCCGGGCTGGGCAGCTTCCTGATCCCGCCGTTCGACGTGATCCGTGGCGATCTAAATGCGGTGCGCCAGACCTTCGCCTCCTATTATCCCAATGGCCAGGTCGCCGTTCCGGAATATCTGCCGACCGGTCGCAACGACGTTTCGGAACAGACGATCGGCGGCTATTGGGTCGCGCGGTTCAAGTCCGAGACCATCCTGCCGTTCGACGGCAACCTCGGTGTGCGCATCGTGAATACCAAGACCAACGTCGCCGGCTTCCAGACGCCGTCGGGCGGTCCGACCATTCCGATCGACCAGACCAACAGCTACACCTCGGTCCTGCCGAGCCTGAACATCCGCTTCCCGATCACCGAGACCTTGCAACTGCGCCTGGCCGCGTCGAAGGGCCTGACGCGACCGGATTACAATCTGCTCAACTCAGTACTGACGTTCGATCCCGTCAGCCGGCGGGGCTCGTCGGGCAATCCCGATCTGAAGCCGCTGCGAGCCGATCAGCTCGACGTCTCGTTCGAATGGTATTTCAACAAGACCAGCTCGGTCTATGCCGCTGCCTTCTACAAGGCGGTCAACGGCTTCATCGCGCGCGTGGACGATCCGGTGGTGATCGACGGCACGCAATATCAGATCAACCGGCCGGTCAACGGCGCGAACGGCAAGATCAAGGGGTTCGAAGTCGGCTATCAGCAGTTCTTCGATTTCCTGCCGGGGCCGCTGTCGGGCTTCGGAGTGCAGGCCAACTACACCTATGTGGATTCCAAGGCGCCCAATCCGAGCGCCGGTGCGATCCCCGGCGCGCCGATCTCGGTGCCGCTCGAGGGGCTGTCGAAGAACAGCTACAATCTGGTCGGCATCTACGAAAAATACGGACTGTCGGCGCGTGTCGCATACAACTGGCGCGACGATTACGTCCGCACCACGTCCGCCAGCGGCACGGGCAATCTGCCGATCTACGACCGGGCGTTCGGCCAGCTCGACGCCTCGATCAGCTACGACGTCACGCCCAACATCACCGCGTCGGTGGATGCCACGAACCTGCTCAACACGCGGCGTGAGACGTTCTTCGGGCTGGACAGCCGGCCGCGTGACTATTCGGTCGTTGATCGCCGCTTCGGCGCGACGCTCCGCGTGAACTACTGACCGGCTGAAGCCCGGGGGTCTCGAAAGGCTCCCGGGCTTCAGGCGCGATCCCGTGCGATGTCGCCACCTGAACCTGTAGCACAGCACCGCGATCCGCGCCGTGGGGGTTGCAATGCCGTCGCCAGGGCGCCCACCAGTGTCCGACGAATGCGAACGCCAGCATTGACGGCGCAACGAACGGGGCTCGCCCGGCAGCGATGGATAGGAAGCCAGAGATGACGGATGCGCACGAGACGGGTCGGCTGAACCGGCGGCATTTCCTGGGAAGCGGAACCGCGATCGGCGTGGCGCTGGCCGCGGACGGTGTCGCGCAGGCTGCACCGGTGCGGGCGCCAGCGATCGGCGCATTGCCGATGCCGGCGACCCGCGACGACCTGCCGCTGCGCGCGACGGTCGAGGATCCCAGCCGGCTGCTGCTCGATCGCAGCTGGCGCTTCCATATCGGCGATATCCCGATGCCGGAAATCCGCGGCCATGGCTGGTCCTACAACAGCGCCAAGGCGGGGCAGGCGCAGGGTGCGGCGGCGATGCAATATGACGATTCGGACTGGTCCGAGGTCGATCTGCCGCACGACTGGGCATCGACGATGCCGTTCGAGGAAAGCGCCAATGTCTCGCAAGGCTATCGCCGGCGCGGCTTCGGCTGGTACCGGCGCGCGCTGCGGCTCGATCCCGCGGATCGGGGGCGGTATCTGGAGTTGCAGTTCGGCGGGATCGCGACGAATGCGACGATCTGGTTCAACGGATCGATCGTCGCGCACAACTGGAGCGGCTATAACTCGGTCTATGTCGACATCACCGATCTGGCGCGGTTCGGCGACGATCTGAACAGCATCGTCGTGCGGGTCGATGCGCAGACGATGGAGGGCTGGTGGTACGAGGGCGCCGGGCTGTACCGCCATGTCTGGCTGGCGAAACGCGATGCGACCTACATCGCGACCGATGGCATCCACGCCGACCCGCGCCGCGCCGCCGATGGCACATGGAGCGTGCCCGTCACCGCGACGCTCGGCAATATCGGCAAGATCCCGGCCGAAGCGAGCATCGAGGTGTCGCTGATCGATCCCGACGGCCGCACGATCACGACGCAGACCGCAGCGGCGCGTCTGCCGTCGCTGAAGCCGGGCAGCGCGACGCTGACCATCCCGGTTCCCGCGCCGCTGCTATGGTCGATCGACGCGCCGACGCTCTACACGCTGCGGACGCGGCTGATGCGCGGCGGCAAGCCCGTCGACGAACGCACGCTGCGGATCGGGTTTCGCACACTGCGCTTCGACGCCGCGACGGGCTTCCATCTCAACGACCGTCCGCTCAAGATCAAGGGTACGTGCAACCACCAGGATCACGCCGGTGTCGGCGTCGCGGTGCCCGATGCGCTGTGGGACTGGCGATTGCGGCGTCTGAAGGACCTGGGATGCAACGCGATCCGCTTCGCGCACAGCGCGATCGCGACCGAGGTGCTCGACGCGTGCGACCGGCTCGGCTTCCTGGTGATGAGCGAGAACCGCAACTTCAACACCAGCCCCGATTACATGGACCAGCTCGAATGGCTGGTCCGCCGCGATCGCAACCGGCCGAGCGTGTTCATGTGGTCGGTGTTCAACGAGGAACCGATGCAGGGGACGCCCGCCGGGTACGAGATGGTCCGCCGCATGTCGGTCGCGGTGAAGGCGCTCGACGACAGCCGACCGGTCACCGCGGCGATGAACAGCGGGATGTTCGCGCCGGTCAATGTCAGCCAGGCGGTCGACGTGGTCGGCTTCAACTATCAGCGCGACCAATATGACCGGTTCCACGCCGCCAACCCGACGCTGCCGCTGACGAGTTCGGAGGACACCAGCAGTTTCATGACGCGCGGGGCGTGGGAGACCGACCGCGCCGCGCACGTGATGGCGTCGTATGACGAGGAACCGGCGGACTGGGGCAGCACCCACCGCGAGGGCTGGAAATCGGTTGCCGAGCGGCCGTTCGTCGCGGGGACGTTCGTGTGGACCGGGTTCGACTATCACGGTGAGCCAACCCCGTTCGAATGGCCGTCCGCGGGCAGCTATTTCGGGATCATGGACCTGTGCGGCTTTCCCAAGATGGCCTTCTATCTGCACCGCGCGCAGTGGGTCGACGACGTGCCGCTGCTCGATCTGATGCCGCACTGGAACTGGCCTGGCCGCGAGGGGCAGGCGATCAAGGTGATGGCGCTGACCAATGTCGAGTCCGTGCGGCTGATGCTTAATGGCGGTCTGATCGGCGAGCAGAAGGTCGATCGCTACACGATGCCGAGCTGGCAGGTGCCCTATGCGCCGGGCCGGCTCGAGGCGATCGGCTATCGCGGCGGACGCGAGGTCGCGCGCAGCGTGGTCGAGACGACCGGCGCGCCGGTGGCGCTGCGGATCACGCCCGACCGGCGTGCGATGGCGGCGGATGGCGAGGACGTGCAGCCCTGTACGATCGACGCGGTCGATGCGCGCGGACGGCATGTGCCGACCGCCAATCTCGACGTCACCTTTGCGGTAAGCGGCGGCGCGATCATCGGCCTCGGCAATGGCGATCCGGTCAGCCACGAAGCCGAACAGGGCAATCGCCGCCGCCTGTTCAACGGCCTGGCGCAGGTCATCGTTCGCGCGGGCGGCGGCGGCGCGGGTACCGTCAAGCTCTCGGCCAGCGCGGCGGGATTGCGCCCTGCCACCAGCACCGTGCGCCGCCTGGCGACACCGGCCCGTCCGTCCGTCGCGCCCGCCCGCATGACGCTGACGGTGCAGGACTGGCGGCAGTCGCCTGCCGCCACCGCCAAACCGTCGCCCGATATCGTGCTGGCGGACAATGACATGAACAGCTGGCTGTATGTCCGCGCGGGTGAGATCCAGCCGCCGCAGGGCAGTGGCCGCTGGACCGTGCTGCGCGCCAAGCTCACCCCGCACCGCGGCACGCGCGAACGGGGCGGGACGATCGTGTTCAAGGATCTGGTCGGTCGCGGCGAAATCTGGATCGACGGCAAGCGCGCCGCGACGAAGCCCGATTTCGCCGCCACTACGCTGCGCGCCGCCTTCCCGCCAGGCCCCGGCGAGCGGATCGTCACCCTCCTGCTCGAAAGCGACGGCACGGTCGCATCGGGCCTGGGCGGACTCGTCTTCGTCGAGGACTGATCCGTGCCGGCTTTCCCGTTTCCCGTTCGAGGTACTGCATCATGATCTTCCGCTCCTCCCGCACACTCGCCGGCCTGACCCTCGCCGCCACGCTGTTCGCCGGCACCGCGCACGCGCAGACCGCGACCGAGGTACCCAGGTTGGTGACCCGCGACGGGCATCACGCGCTGATGGTCGATGGCGCGCCGTGGCTGATGCTTGGCGCGCAGGTCAATAATTCGAGCAATTATACGGCAATGCTGCCCAAGGTCTGGCCGACGATCCACGCGATGCACGCCAACACCGTCGAGGTGCCGATCGCATGGGAGCAGATCGAGCGAACCGAAGGGCAATTCGACTTTTCCTTCCTCGACCAGCTGCTTGCCGAGGCGCGCCAGAACAAGGTGCGCCTCGTCCTGCTGTGGTTCGCGACGTGGAAGAATACCTCGCCCAATTATGCGCCCGCCTGGGTCAAGCTCGACAACGCGCGGTTCCCGCGGATGACGAACGCCAAGGGCGAGACGCATTATGCGCTGTCGCCGCTTCATCGGTCGACGCTGGAGGCGGACAAGCGCGCCTTCGTCAAGCTGATGCAGCATCTGAAGGCCGCCGATCCGCAGAACACCGTCATCATGGTCCAGCCCGAGAACGAGGCCGGTACCTATGGCAGCGTCCGCGATTTCTCGCCGGTCGCGCAGAAGCTCTTCGACGGTCCGGTCCCGGCGGCGCTGCTCAAAAAATTCCGCAAGCCCGCGGGCAGCTGGAAACAGGTGTTCGGCGCCGATGCCGACGAGTATTTCCACGCCTGGTCGATCGCCCGCTACATCGAGGAGATCGCGGCGGCGGGCAAGGCGGTGAAGCCGGTGCCGATGTACGTCAATGCCGCGCTCGCCTCCGCCTTCGGACGGCAGGCGGCAACGACCTATTCGAGCGGTGGGCCGATCCATCACGTGATCGACGTGTACAAGGCCGCGGCGCCGTCGCTCGATCTGGTCGCGCCCGACATCTATGCGCGCGATCATGCCGCGTTTCTCGAATATCTGAAGCTCTACGGCCGTGCCGACAACGCCCTGCTGATCCCGGAGACGGGCAATGCGCCCGAGTTTGCACGATATTTCTATCCGGTGGTCGGCAAGGGCGGCCTCGGCTTCGCGCCGTTCGGGATGGACGATAGCGGCTATTACAACTTCCCGCTCGGTGCGAAGACGCTGGACGCGCCGACGATGGAGCTGTTCGCGCGCAACTACCGCGTGTTCGCGCCGATGATGCGGGAATGGGCAAAGCTGGCCTTTGCCGGCAAGACCTGGGGCGTGGCCGAGCCGACCGATCCGAAGGCCGAGCACAAGCAGATCATGGACCTCGGCAAGTACCGCGCCACCGCGACGTTCGGCCAGTATCAGTTCGGCACCGACAAGCCGACCGGCAACCCCCAACCGACCGGCGGTCTTGCTGTCGCCGAGATCGGCCCCGACGAATATCTCGTGACCGGATTCGATACGCGCGTCTCGTTCGCGCTGGCGGATGCGAACAGCGGGCGTTCGATGCTCTACGATCGGGTCGAGGAGGGGCATTACGACGCGCAGGGGCACTGGGTGTTCGACCGTGTGCTGAACGGTGATCAGACCGACTACGGGATCAACTTCACCGATCGTGCACAGGTGCTCCACGTCAAGCTTGGCAGCTACAAGGGGAATCCGGTCATCCCGGTCGGCAATCCGAATTAGGAGGCACCGCGGTCGCCAGACCCGGCATGTTCGATGACCGGCCACGAGAGCCGTCATCTTATTGGAACCATGTCATAATCGTTGCATCGAAAGCTATCGTCGGCCAGATCGGTTGTTCAACATCCTGTTAACTGGCGACCATTGAGAACAGCCCAAATGGAGGGCTGTTTTATCATGATTTACCGTAAGATGACGAGCAGGGTTCTTAGCATTGCGGTCGGCATGATCGCGGTGTCTGGCGTGGCGACATCGGCACATGCACAAACCGCCAGCGGCACGATCGGCGTGTCCCTGAACATCCTCGCGGCCTGTGCGGTGAATGGCGGCAACAGCGCCGCGACCATGGGGCGGATCGGGACGATCGCCTTTGCCGATCAGTCGGGCGTCTTCGGCAATGCCGATGCGACGATGGTCGCGCAAGGCAGTACGAATGCGGTCACGGTGTTGTGCACACCAGGCCTCGCGCCGAAGGTCACGGTCGGGGCGGGCGCGAACGACGCGGGCAATGTCCGTCAGCTGGCCTATCTGGGGCAGACCGTCGCGTATCGGCTGTATACGGACGCGTCGCGGCAGGATGAAATCACCATCGGCAGGCAGATCAGCCTCGGCACCGCGGCCACCTCGGCGTTGACGCTGCCGATCTTTGCCCGCGCGTCGAGCAACGGCCTGGCGCTGCCGGCGGGCACCTATACCGATACGGTACAGGTGACGCTCAGCTGGTAGCGGCGGTGCGCGCCGTCCGGGCTTTCCTCGCGGTGTCGGCGATTGCAGGCTGTGCGTCGGGGAGCATGGCCGAGACCAGCCGCACCTTCAGGGTCGGCGCGGTCATCGCCAATGGTTGCGCGATCAGCGCCGATACCGGGGGCAGTTGGGGATCGATCGACCTCGGGTCGGTGAACGGGGTCGATGGGGGAGCCGCGCAAGGCAGCCTGGTCACCGCGGTTGCCGCCGGATTGCAGATCGACTGCACCCCGGGAATGAGCGTCACCCTCACCGCGGACAATGGCAGTCAGCCGTCCAACGGGGTGCGCCAGCTCGTCCACGCAACCCGGCCTGCCGATCGCATGCCCTATCAGCTGTTCGCGAACGGCAGTCAGACGCCCTGGACGTCGCAGGCGATCGCGCTGGCATTCCCGCTCGGGACGTCGCGACTCTCCGTTCCCGTCCAGGCCCGTGCCGTCGTTCAGCGCAGCGTGGCAGCGGGGCGATATTCCGATGTGGTTCGCATCACCGTCACCTGGTGATGCAGCAAGGACAAGTCATGAAGATCCTGCGTATCTTGACCGCCATCGTCTCGCCGCTCCTGCTGCTGCCGGGCACCAGCCGAGCCGCGGCGGTCATCATCTGGCCGGTCGATCCGAAAATCGCCGCCACCGAGCGCGCGACCGCGCTGTGGATCGAGAACAAGGGTAACGAACCGATCACGATGCAGGTCCGGACTTTGCGCTGGTCGCAGGGTCCGCAGGGCGATCTGTACGACGACCAGGACGAGATCGTTGCCAGCCCGCCGATCGCGGTCATCCCGGCGGGGGAACGGCAGATGATCCGTGTGCTGCGGCGCGAGCGGCCTGCTGTCGCGGCGAACGACCAGACCGGCCCGGGGGAGCGCAGCTACCGCCTGTTGATCGACGAAATCCCCACCGCGAACGCGCCGAATGCGAGCCGGCTGCCGGCGGCCGAGCTTGCGGTACAGATGCGCTATTCGGTTCCGCTCTTCACCTATGCGGGGTCCGTCACCGCGGCCAAGCCCGAACTGACCGCGACGGTGGAACGGAGCGGCAGCGGTCGGACGCTGGCGATCCGCAATACCGGCATGCTGCATGCGCGCCTCGTCGATATCCGGACGGCGGACGACAAGAAGACCAGTCTTGCTTCGGGGCTCGCGGGTTATGTCCTTGCGGGTCAGACCATGCGCTGGCCGGTACCGGACGGCGTGCCGGACACTAGTCAGATCATCGCAAACGTCAATGGCGCCGATCAGCGCCTTGCAGCGCGTTGATCCGTCCGACACGCCATGATCCGCGGTGCGCTCCTGCTGACGACCATGCTGGTCTGCCTGCCACAAATGGCACGCGCGGGTGACCCGGTGCAGCAGCTGTTCGTCGAGCTGGTGGTGAACGGCCGTGCCACCGGTGACCTGGTGCCGCTGCGGATCGTCGGCACACGCATGCTCGTGCCGACCGAGGCGCTCAGCCGAAATGGCGTGACGCTTGAGGGGGAGGGCGGAGGGACGGAGCGCGACGTCGCGTCGCTGCCGCACACCCGCGCCCGCTATGATGCCGCGCTCCAGGCGCTCCATCTCGAAACCGCGCCCGAATTTCTACCGACCACCCGGATCGCCGCGGGTGACAGGCCCCGCGCCGCCACGCTCGCCAGCTGGGGCGCGATGGTCAACTACCAGTTCTATGCGCAGCGCGCCGACGGAGGCTCCCTTGCCTCCTTATGGTCCGAACAGCGGCTGTTCGGGCCGGTCGCGACGCTGTCCAATTCCGGCGTGCTGCGGGTCGGGTCCCGCATCGGCGGCTATCTGCGCTACGATACGCATGCGAGATTCATCAACGAGGATCGCGCGCTGACCGTCACGGCGGGTGACCTGATCACGCGGTCCTTGCCCTGGAGCACGTCTGTCCGGCTGGGTGGTTTGCAGCTTACGCGCGATTTCAATACGCGGCCGGACCTGTTGACGATGCCGCTGCCGAGCTTTGCGGGCAAGGCGGCGGTGCCGTCGGCGGTGGACCTGTTCGTCGACGGCTATCGGCAGCAGGGCGCGGACGTCGCGCCCGGTCGGTTCGTGCTGCAGGATGTCCCGTCGATCAACGGCGCTGGCGAGGCCGTGATCGTCACGACGGACGCCGTGGGCCGGCAGATCGCGACCACGATCCCCTTCTACGTCTCGTCGACGCTGCTGCGCGCCGGGCTCACCGATTTTGCAGCCGAAGCCGGCGCCATC
Source organism: Sphingomonas aerolata (assembly GCF_003046295.1). Lineage (GTDB taxonomy): Bacteria > Pseudomonadota > Alphaproteobacteria > Sphingomonadales > Sphingomonadaceae > Sphingomonas > Sphingomonas aerolata. Next base: position 822,735 of record NZ_PZZN01000003.1, on the reverse strand, counting down.
CGCCAAGGCTATGGCATCCGCAACTTCGATTACGGCACGCTCGCCGCCAATGGCTCGATCCGACGCGGCATGACGTCGTTCCTGACGCTCGAGGCGCATGCCGAGGCGACCGCCCGGCTTCGGCAGATTGGGGGCGGGCTTGTCGTGGCGCCGTGGCGATTTGGCACCATAGCGCTGTCGGTCAGTGCGTCGCGTTCGGGTCAGGCCGTGGGCCATCGTTGGTCGCTCGGCTACAGCTATACCGCGCGTCACTTCAGCGTTGCCGCACAATATGACGATCGCAGCAGGGGCTTTCGCGAGCTGGCAAGCTTCGACCTCGCAAATCCCGCGACACGGCGGCGGACCTATCGCGCGATCGCCAACGTCAATCTGGCGCGGCTGGGCACATTGGGGGCTGCGTATATTTCGGGGCGAACCTTGGGATCGGTCGACGAACTCACGCTACGTTCGCGCCTGCTGTCCTTGTCCTATGGTCGTCCGGTCGGATCGCGGGCGAACCTGTTCGTGACTGCGGATCGCGATTTCGAACGGGGCGCGACTAGCGCCCAACTGCGCCTGTTCATCCCGTTCGGACGCAATGCGGCCAGCGGCGGGATTAGCCGTTCGGCCGGGCGCAATCTCTATCAGGTCGGTTATACCCGGGCGACGCCGACCGATGGCGGCCTTGGCATCGATGCCGGGATAGCAGCGGCAAGCCGGGGGCCGGCATCGGGGCAGGTGACCGGGACATGGCGCGCGCCCTTCATCGAAGTGCAGGCCGGGGGCGCGACGGCCCAGGCGCGTAGCTCGGCCTGGGTTGGCGCATCGGGTTCGATCGTGGCGATGGACGGCGGCCTGTTCGTCGCCAACCAGGCAAGCGATGCCTTTGCGGTCGTCGAGACTGGCGTGGCGGGCGTTGGCGTCAGTTACGAAAACCAGCCGGTCGGCGTGACGAGCCGCAAGGGCCATCTCTTCGTGCCCAATGTCGTGCCCTATCTTCCGGTCCGCTTCGCGATCGATACGCTGTCGCTGTCGGAGAATCACGTCGCGTCCGCGGTGGAGCAGCGGGTTGCCGTGCGGCAGGGCAGTGGCGCCGTCGTGCGCCTGAACGTTCGCATGACGCGCAACATCCTCGCCGTGCTCGTCGACAGGAACGGGGCGGCGCTCAAGCCGGGCGGTCGCGTCCGGCGTGAGGGACATCCCGACGTCGCCATCGGCTGGGACGGCATCGCGTATCTGGAGGATGTCGGCGAACAGGTGTCACTCTCCGCGCTGACGTCGGACGGGACGGTGTGCCAGGCGACGTTCGGCGTCTCCGCAGACGTCGCGGCGCTGTCACGGATAGGACCGGTCTCGTGCCGGTGATGGTGTCGCTGCGGCTGTTCTTCGCACTGGTGGTCCTGAGCATCGTCACGGGCCCTGCATTCGCCGCCTGCACGACATCGTCCGGGGCACTCACCTTCTCGCCGGTGTCGTCGTACGACGTGCGAGGGGGCACGGTGCCGCAGGTTGCCGGATCCGCCGGTCTTTCCTGTACGGGGTCCGTGCTGACCCTGATCGGCGGCAATTCGGCGCGCGCGACCATCACCAGCCTCAACCAGTTTCGCCTGGTCAAAGGCGCCGACGCGATCGCCTATCAGGTGTCGGCAGATGCCAGCGGCACCACGCCGTTCACGCAAGGATCGACCGTCAACTATATGAGCGGCAGCCTGCTGGCGCTGCAGGGCGGTGGAAGCAGTTTCACCACGCCGTTGTTCGCGCGTTTGACGGCGGCTCCCAATGTGGCCGCCGGGACGTATAGCGACACACTGACGGTGCAATGGGACTATAGCGTCTGCAACGGGGTGAATGTGCTCGGTGTCGTCTGTACGGGCTATGATAGCGGGAAGGTCGTCGTAACGCTTCAGGTGACGCTGGTGGTCGGCAACGACTGCAAGATCACCGCGCCCGACCTGTCCTTCGGCAGTGCGGCGCTCGTTACGCAGTTCGGGCCGGTGACCTCGGCCGTCCAGATCGATTGCACCCGCGACGCCGTCTACCGGATCGGTTTCACACCCGGCGGCGCCGGCACGGGCGCGGCGTGGCGGCAGATGACCAGCGGCGCGGGCGCGACGTTGCAGTATCAGATCTATCATGCGGATGGCGTCACCGTCTGGAACGAAGCCAACCCGCTTACCGGCGCAAGCCCCGGAACGGGCAGCCTGACCCCGGTCAGAACCTATCCCTATGTCGCCAGGATCAATCAGGCGCAGGTCACGCCAACGGCGGGAAGCTACCAGGATACCGTCAGTGTGGTCGTGACATTCTGATCGATCGGCCACTGACCTTTGGCGGCAATCCTGCGATCGCGGCATCGCGCATCACGCGGGGCGGATGATGTCGCCGACACGAACGTCAGACAGGCCGAGCCATTGCGCCATCCGCTCCAACTCGACCTGCAGGCGCGGCAGCGTGTCGTCGGGCGCCCCCGGTTCGAACGTTATGCGCTTCGCCAGCAGCGCGCCCGCTTGCCGGTCCGCCTTGAGATCGACCCGCGCGACCAACGCCTCGTCCATCAGGAAGGGCAGCACATAATAGCCGTGGGTGCGTTGCGCCTGCGGCACATAGATCTCGATACGGTACCGGAAGCCGAACAGGCGTTCGGTGCGGCCGCGTTCCCAGATCAGCGGATCGAAGGGTGCCAGCAAGGCCGCACCGCGCACCCGGCGGGGCACCGCGGCGTCGCGGTGGAGCCAGACCTTCTGGCTGCAGCCGTCCACGCGGACGGGCACCAACACCTGATCCTCGACCAGATCGGCAATGGCATGATCCGCCTCGACGGGCTTCAGCCGGAAATAATCACGCAACTCGGCAGCGGTCGCGATGCCGAGCGCGCGGGCGCTCCGCTCGATCAGCGCCCGCTGCGCCTCGGCGACGCTCGGCGTGGGCATGGCGAGCACGGCAGGGGGCAGCACCCGCTCGGGCAGGTCATAGACCCGCGCGAAACTGCCGCGCCGCGTCGCCGTCGTGATCCGGCCCGACCAGAACAGCCATTCTAGCGCGTGTTTGACGTCGCTCCATTCCCACCAGCCGCTGCGGCTCGTCCCGTTTTCGAAATCGGCGGCGGTCAGGGGGCCCTCGGCTGCGATGCGCGCCAGCACGGCGTCGGCTTCGCTGCGATGCTCTGTCGCAAAGCGGCGAAGCGCGGCGTAGCCGATCTCGCCTCGTTCAGCGCGGGCCATCCGCCATCGCAGCAGCGGATGAAGCTCGAGCGGCAGCAGCGACGCCTCATGCGCCCAATATTCGAAGAACCGGCGATGCGGCTTCGGGCCCCAGGCGGCGCGCTCGAGCAGCGCCCGGTCGTAGCCGCCAAGCCGGGAAAACAGTGGCAGGTAATGCGCACGGGCCAGCACGTTGACGCTGTCGATCTGGAAAAGGCCCGTCCGATCGGCGACCTTGCGGACATGCGCCGCCGTGACCCGAGACGGCAGTGGACGGTCGAACCCCTGGGCTGCAAGGGCAATGCGGCGCGCATCGGCCTGCGAGATGATCATGTGGTGATGATGGTCGCAAATGACAGCGACGGTCAATGTCACCGCGGTTGCCCCCGCCGGGCTACGGCGTAGTCCGTGTGATCCGGAAGACGCGGGGCGTACAGGCAATCGCGGAACGCCGCGAGCGCCTTTGTCGCTACTGGTCGGCGACCTTGATCTCGGTGATTTCCGCGTTTGAAAGACCTGGTTTTTCCGTGCGGAGATAGTGGAGGAGTTCGCCGATCTCCCGCGCATCGAAGCGGAGGTCGAGAGCGTCCATATGGATAGCGACGGAACGCTGCCGCGCCTCCGACAGGCCAGCGACGATATCGACGCACGCCTCGAGCGTTCCGCGTCCGACTTCCGTCGGTGTCGCGCCGGCGGACGATGCGTCAGCGAAGATCCGGGCCGGCTCGCTCAAGGGGTAGGTGGTCATGACTGTCGCGTCCGTCGTCTACGGGGCAGGACATCGCCCGCCGGGGTGAGCCGGCGGGCGATCGTTTCAGGCGTCTTCCGCGTCGATGTTGACGCTCGTCTCGGCGAGCTTCGTCATATATTCGTCGCCACCGTAAATGTCCTTGGTGGCCGCGTTCAGCGCCTTGTGATCATTCTTGAGACCCAGCGCCTTGGCATAGGCTGCGGCCGTGCCGAAACCGGCGATCCCGTAATGCGTCATCCGCTGATATTGGGCGATGATCATGACATCGAGCAGCGGACCCTTTGACGGACCCTCTTCGACGACATGCTTGGTGGCTTCGGCAACCAGCCCTTCCATGCCCTTGCAATGCTCCTTCGAGACCTTCTCGTCGTTCGACGCGATCAGTTCCTTGAGGAGATCGGTATGCTTCTCGATATCCGCCTGCGACTTGGTCAGCATGTCCTTCAGCGCGGCATCGCTGGCCTTCGACGTGATCTTCTTCAGGACCTTCTTCATCTGGTCGTTCGCCGACCACAGGTCCTTCAGCTCGTCGGTGTAGATGTCTTTCAGATCTTCAGGTGCAGACATGGGATGGTCCTTGCTGGACCACCAGACGAAATGTCCGGTGGCGTGGTTGACGTTGAATAAGGGGGTAGCGTGCCGTCCTGGCGTCAGCCGGCGCCGGGCTTTGCCTGTTCGTGCTCATAGCGTGCATCGGTGCCGACCTTGCCCGTCGCCTCGGCCTCGGCGATACCGGACGTCTCGACGACCTTGATCGTGCCATGCTCGGCCGCGATCGAGTGCGGGGTCCGATCGGCATCGGGGTCGGCCGCGATCGTCGTGCCGCCGCCGCCGCTGGAGCCGGCGACGGCGTTGCCGGCGCTGCCCCCGTCTTCACCCGCCTGACCGCCGCCATGATAGGCGATGTCCGTCTGGCCGCCCTGCGACGCGGGGCTGGTATCGGCGTCGATCTTGCCTTCGTGCGGGTTGGGATAGGCGCCGCCCGCGCTCTCACCGCCGTCGCTGCGACCGTGAACGCGGCCGTCGGTATCGCTGCGAGGCGACTCCGAGACGCCATCCGGCGCGCCCTTGCTCGCGGGATTGCCCGGGACGGGGGTATGAACCTTGTCGCTCATGGAAACTCCTCGTGACGGTCGTGGATAGGAAGCGGCCACCCCGATTGGCATGCCGAGCGGACCGGGGTGGGGCAGGGTTACGGCCGCAGCACGACCTTGATGACGCCGTCCTGCTTGTCGCGGAACTTCTGATACATTTCGGGCGCATCCTCGAGGCTCGCCGGGTGCGTCACGACAAAGCTCGGGTCGATGTCGCCGGCTTCGATGCGCGCCAGCAGCGGCTTCGTGTAAGCCTGGACATGCGTCTGGCCGGTCTTGATCGTCAGCCCCTTGTTCATCATCGCGCCGATCGGGATCTTGTCACCCATCCCGACATAGACGCCGGGGATCGAGACCGTGCCACCCATCCGGCAGCTCATGATCGCCTCGCGCAGGACATGCACGCGGTCGGTAGCGAGGAACGTCGCCGCCTTCACCTTGTCGATCACGGCATCCATCGCGCCATGACCCGAAGCCTCTGCACCGACGGCGTCGATGCAGCTGTCCGGGCCGCGGCCCTTGGTGCGGAACTGGAGTTCGTCATAGACGCTGTCGACCTCGGCGAAGTTGATCGTCTCCGCACCGCCGGCCTCGGCCATCGCCAGACGCTCGGGCACCTCGTCGATCGCGATCACGCGGCCTGCGCCGAGCATCAGCGCCGATCGGATCGCGAACTGGCCGACCGGACCGCAGCCCCAGATCGCCACGGTGTCGCCCTCTTCGATGTTCGCATTCTCGGCGGCCATATAGCCCGTCGGGAAGATGTCGGAGAGGAACAGAGCCTGATCGTCGGTGACGTTGTCGGGCACCTTGATCGGGCCGATATCGGCCATCGGCACGCGCAGATACTCTGCCTGGCCACCGCAATACCCACCGAGCATGTGGCTGAAGCCGAACAGGCCGGCAGGCGAATGGCCCATCGCCTTGATCGCCATTTCGGCATTCGGGTTGGTCCGCTCGCACGCTGAGAACAGGCCCTTGCGGCAGAAGAAGCAATCGCCGCAGCTGATCGTGAACGGCACGACGACGCGGTCGCCGATCTTCAGGTTGGTGACCTCGGAGCCCAGTGCGACGACGACGCCCATATTCTCATGGCCGAGAATGTCACCGGCCTGCATCGTCGGCTGATACCCGTCGAGCAAATGAAGATCGGACCCGCAGATCGCGCAAGACGACACCTTGATGATCGCGTCGCGCGGATGCTTGATCTCTGGGTCCGCGACAGTGTCGACCCGAACATCGCCTTTTCCATGCCAAACCAGTGCGCGCATCTGAAAGTCTCCGTCTTTTAATTGGCGTGCCGCACTTTCGAAGAGTACATTACGCCGTCAAAAATAATAAGCAGTAGACCAAGCCCGACGGACGATAGACTTCGCGATGCCAGCAAAGGCGTTGGTCAGCGTGGTTCAGTTGGGCGTCGTGCCGTCAAGCTTTGGATATTGATGGAGACATAGCGATCCGAACCTCCTCATCGTTCCTGACGATTTCCAGAATTCGACGGGTATATTTCGTATTGATCCTTATCAGGGTAGGTAAAGACAGGATATCATTGGAAAATTCCCGAAAGCCACGATCATTCGGGGGTCCTTCCTAGCGAAAACCGCGTGCGAAAGGATGTCGCGGTACGATGGAGACAGGGTTGGATGCTCGGTTAAGCGCAGTGCGCACCGTCAAATTCGCCGTCGACGGGGCCAATTCGGACAGTCAACCGTTTGGATATCATCATCTCTTGCCGACGCTTAGCGCCACGCCTGTCACGGCGCTGGCGTGCTGGTTGGCGAATACACGACGTCAGACCCGGGATTGAACTATGCAAATCAAGGCCATCCTCTTCGACATTGACGGCACGCTGGTCGATACCAATGACATGCATGTGCTAGCCTGGGAGGAGGCCTTTGCAGGCGTCGGGGCGTCCTTCGACCGGCAGGTGATCCACGATCAGATCGGCAAGGGGACCGACATGCTCGTGCCGACCCTGTTGCCGGGTGCCGACACAGACGAGCAAGAAAAGCTAGGGGATACGCATGGCGCGATCTTTAAGGCAAAATATCTGGAGACCGCCAAGCCGTTTGCATGCGCGCATGATCTGCTGGCGCACGCGCATGGTCTTGGGCAGCAGGTCGTGCTCGCCTCGTCTGCGTCGGGATCGGAGCTCGAGCATTACATCGCGCTGCTCGAGGCGCGTGATCTGATCGGCGCGACGACGAGCAGCGACGACGTCGAGCGCACCAAACCCGCCCCGGACATTTTTGCGACCGCGCTGAAGGCGCTGCCGGGGATCGATCCTGCAGAGGTGATCGTCGTCGGCGATACGCCCTATGACATCGAGGCAGCGGCCAAATGCGGGATCGCCGCGGTTGGTGTCCGATCGGGCAAGTTCAGTGACGAGCGGCTGAATGCCGCGGGCGCGGTCGCGATCTATGACGATGTCGCGGCCCTGCTCGCCGGTTACGCCCAGTCGCCGCTGGGGCGCTGATCGCCATGGCCATCACGCTGAAACCCCTTCGCGACCAGGTCATCGTTGTCACTGGCGCTACCAGCGGCAACGGGCTCGCGACCGTCGAGGCTGCCGTGCACCGCGGGGCCGCCGTCGTAGCGACCGCGCGGAACGAAACCGCGCTCGAGGCCCTCCGCGCCCGTCTGTCGGCCGATGGCGGACGCATCGCGGTGTGCGCTGCCGACGTCAGCGACATGGCTGCGGTCGAGCGTGTCACCGCCGTTGCAGTCGCGGCGTTCGGCGGCTTCGACAGCTGGGTCAACAATGCCGCGACAGGCACGTACGGCACACTCGATCAGGTGCCGATCGCCGATCACCGGCGCGTGTTCGACGTCAACTATTTCGGCATGCTGCACGGATCGCTGGTCGCGGCCCGCCATCTGCGCGGGCGAGGCGGCGCGATCGTAAATATCGGCTCGATCCTTAGCGACCGCGCGATCGTCGAGCAGGGGCCCTATGGCGCGACCAAGCATGCGGTGCAGGCGCTGACGGACACGTTGCGGATGGAGCTCGAGCGGGAGGGGGCCGGCATCTCGGTCACGCTGATCAAGCCCGGCGCGATCGACACGCCGTTTCCCGAACATGCGCGCAATTTCATGGATCAGCCACCGCGCCTGCCACCGCCGCTCTACGCCCCCTCCGTCGTCGCCGACGCGGTGCTGTTCGCGTGCGAGACGCCGCGGCGGACGCTGTATGCTGGCGGTGGCGGGCTGCTGGCATCACTCCTCTCGCGCGCCGCGCCGCGGGTGAGCGGCCGGATCATGGAACTGGTCGGTACGTTCGCGCAGCAGAAGCCCGGGGATCCCGGTGATCCGGCACGCCGCGACAATCTCTATGATCCGCGAGTCGACGCGCTGCGCGGGACCCAGAATGTCCACGCGCGCACGTCGAGCAGCGCGCTGCAGGTGCAGAAGCTTCACCCGGCGGTTGTGATGCTCGGTGTTGTCGGCGCTGGTATCGTCGTCGCGCTCGGCCGACCAAAGGATGCCCGCCGGTAAGATCAGGCACGGAAAGGGCAGGGAGCGTGCGTGGCCTCGCCACGCGCGTCCTTCCCCCTCATTCTGCAGTCTATATCAACCGGACGCCGGCTGCGCGGAACTGCGCCTCCGCTACGTCTACCGTCGTTCCATCACCTGCCGGCATCGCGATCGCTTGCGTGCAGTCCGTCAGGATAGACGCTTCGAAGCCCTCGCGCCGCGCATCGAGTGCCGACCAGGCAACGCAGAAATCATAGGCCAGCCCAACGAACACGCACCGCCGAACCTGCTTGTCCCGCAAATACCCGGCCAGACCCGTCCTCGTCGTCTTGTCGTTCTCGAAAAAGGCCGAATAGGAATCGATCTCCGGATTATAGCCCTTGCGAACGATGACGTGTGCGCGGCGGATGGTGCCCTCCACCTCGGGATGGAACTCGGCACCAGCGGTTCCCTGGACGCAGTGATCGGGCCAGAGGACCTGCTCGCCATATGGCATCGCCACGGTATCGAACGGCTTTCGACCGGAGTGGCTGCTCGCAAACGACAGGTGCCCGGCCGGATGCCAGTCCTGCGTTACGACGACATGCTGGAACCGCGGGGCAAGTAGCTCGATCTCGGCCATGATCTCGGTTCCGCCCGCAACGGCCAGCCGGCCGCCCGGGCAGAAGTCGATCTGCGGGTCGACCACGATGAGCGCGTCCGACCCCGTGATCGCTGCGTCGCCGGTGAACTGCTCGATACCCAATGTCATCTCCTGCAAAGCCGACAGGTCGCGTCAAAGGCGGCCTATTACAAGAATGATCGTATCGCCGAATTCCTATCTGCGAACACTGGTCGACGGCCGGGCCAGGTCCGGGAAGCGATCGACGATCGCGCTGGTCACGCCGTTGGTCCAGCCGAACCCGTCCTGGACCGGATATTCGCCGCCTCCGCCCGGTATGCGCTGTTCAATATTATACTTTTCGAGCATCTTGCCGGTGTCGGCATAGGCCGCGCCAACCGTTCCGAGCCAGCGTCTGGCGATGTCCTTGGCCAGCGCCGGTTCGCCGTTTCGCTCGAGCCCTGCGATCGCGACCCATTGCAGCGGTGCCCAGCCATTGGGTTCGTCCCATTGCTGTCCGGTGTTGAGCGTCGTCGTGCGCAGGCCACCCTCGGCCACCAGCGAGTTGCGCACCGTCGCGGCGACGGCCTTCGCCTGTGCCGACGATGCAAGCCCGACGAACAGCGGGTGCAGCATCGCCGCATTGATGCTGGTCGTTGGCATGCGCGACGACAGGTCCCAATCGGCGTAGCGCGCGGTCGTCGCCTGCCAGAGATAACGGTCGATCGCGGTCTTGCGCTTGGTCGCCAGGGTCGTGAATTCGGTCACGCAGGGGGTGTCGCCGGCGGTCTGGCAGCGCGCGGCGATGCGGCGTTCCATCGCCCAGATCAGGCTGTTGAGATCGACGGGCACGATGTCGGTGGTGTGAATTGTGGCGAGCGACCGGGGATCGCGAAGCCAGCGCGAGCTGAAATCCCATCCGCTTTCCGCGCCCGCACGCAGGTTGCGCTGCGTATCAGCGGCGGCGCGGGGTGCCGCCCTGGCCGCGGTCTCGACGTCCTCGGCATAGGATTCGTCGCGCGGCGTATCGCGGTCGTCATAATAGCGGTTGAGCACGCTGCCGTCGGGCATCCGCACCACGCGGAGACAGGCCGGCTTGCCGTCGAGACAGGTTCCGCCCTTCATCCAGAAGGCGTGCTCCGCGCGCAGCGCCGCCAGTCTACGCTTTGCGACAGCGGGATCGGTGTTGGTCGAGAGATCGAGCATCAGCGCATAATAAGGCGGCTGCGACCGGCTGAGATAATAGGTCCGCGTCCCGTTCGGGATATGCCCGTAGCGCTCGATCAGGCTGGTGAAATCGTCGAGCATCGATTCGACGAGCGGCTGCTGGCCATCGACCTTCAGCCCGAGCATCGTGAAATAGCTGTCCCAGTAATAGATTTCGCGGAAGCGCCCGCCCGGCACGACATAGGGCGCCGGCAGCGGCAGGGCGGAGCTGCCTGCGACGGGGGCGACCGGCTGACGGACGAGTTGCGGCCACAAGGCCCGGACATGCGACCTCACATCGCCCGAACCCCGGTCATTCTCGCCGGGCACCACGAAATTGGCGAGTACGAACGCCTTCAGCGCCGGGCCGGCGGGTCTGGCCCGCGCATAGTCCGCCATGATCGCCGCGGCGGCGCGCTTGGGGACGGCATCGACGAACGTCTTGCCGTCCGCGAAGACGTGACCCTGCTGCACGGCCTGGAACAGCGGACCATAGATAGCGGCGGGCGACTGTGCCTTCGCGGCAGAGAGGGCGGGAGAGGCGGCCGGTCGGGACGGAGCGGTCTGGGCGGGCGCCATCGCGGCGACCGAGGCCAGGGCGGCAAAACGGCAAAGGGTTTTCATGAAGATCGCAACCATTTCGCCAGGGTGATCGATCCCCCGACGGGGCGGGATCGATCACCCTGGGCTGTGTCAGAACTTGAACGCGGCGGCGAAGCGGATCGAGCGACCCACGATCGGCCTCGCGAGGATCGTGCCGCTGCCCTGCGATCCGAGCGTGCGCGGATTACCTTCGGTCAGCCCGATCTCGTCGCTCAGATTGTCACCGATCACCTGGAACTGCACCTGCCGGTTCAGATCGAGCGTGATCCCTGCGTCGAGCTTGTAAAAGCTCGGCAGCACCTGCGCATTCTGGACGTCGGAGAAGCGGTCGCCGATATAGCCGATCGTCGCATAGACGCCCGCCTTCGCATCGCCGCCGAGCTCGAGATCATAGGCGGGGGTCACGCGCCATTGCCATTTCGGCTGGCGCTGAACCCGATTGCCGGTGAGATCGGTCCGGCCGCCATCGGTGAAGAAGTCGCGGTAGCTGGCGTCGAGATAGGTCGCCGACCCGCTGAGCGTGAAGCCGCCGAACGGCCGCAATTGCCCCTCGAACTCGACGCCGGTCGCCTTGGCGCCACCGATCGACGCGATCGGGGCGCCGCTGGTGATGACCGTCGTTGCGAGGCCGTCGAACGTATTGTGGAACAGCGTAGCGTAGAGGTTGGCGATGCCGGTCGACACCTTCACGCCGCCTTCATAGCTGTCGACCTGCGGTGCGACGTCGATCCCGTCGCGCAGATTGTCGAAGAACGGGAAGCTGTTGCCGCGGCTGTAGCGGACGAACGCACCGATCTGCCGGGTCAGGTCGTAATTGACGCCGCCGGTCCACGACCAGGCATCGCCGCGATAGCGGATCGTGCGGAAGGTGCCGTTCAGCTGCGCATCGCCATTGTCGTAGAGCGTCAGCGGATTGCCGTCCGTACCCGCCGCCGGGACCGTCGCCGCGAGGTTTTCGAGCGTGCCGTCGACCGAGTGATGCTGCCACCGGATGCCGCCGTCGATCCGCAGCTGGTCGGTGATCTGCAATTCGTCCACGGCATAGCCCGCGACGTCTTCGCCGGTGTAGCGCGCGTTGACCTTGAACGTCGATCCGCCCGAGAAGCCGTCGCGCGCGACGATCCGGCCATCCGCCAGCGTCAGATTCAGCCGCCGGGCGTTGGGTTCGGCGGTGAGCAGCATGCTGTTGCCGAGATTCCACCGGTCGCGCGACTTGTACCGCGTGTAATAGACGCCACCGGTCAACGTGTTGCTGCCCGTTTTCCATTCCAGCGCGAAATCGTTGACGAAGGCCTGGATGTGCTTTTCGACGCTCCACAGCCCGGCCTCGACGACCGCCTGGTTGGGCGAGGCCGCCGCACCGCCGGTGGCAAAGGTGAGCGATCCGATCGTTCCGCCCCGGCCGGCCGCATAGGCTGCGGCGGTGACCGGCGCAGCGCCGCCGGGGACGAGACCGATCGTGTCGGCATCGCCCTCCATCCAGCTGCCGCGATCGCGCACCGTGATCCCGCTGCCGAGTTCGTAATCGAAATTGCCGCCCAGATTGTAGATCTTCGCGCTGCGGCCATCCGCCAGATCGACCCGGCTGCCGTCGTTGCGCACGCCGATCCGCGTGTCGCGTCCGACGAGCGTCCCGGTACCGGCATCGAAGCCGGGATATTCGCGGAGCTTGTCGCCGTCCTGGACGACCGGGATGGGCAGCAGCCACTGGCCGCGATCGTCGAGATAGCGACCGAAGAGCAGGATCGAGCCCTTGTCGAAGTCATGGCGAATATTGCCGGTGATCTGACCACCGCGCTCCGCCTCGAACTGCGCGTCGCGGATCCCGCGCGAGGTCGAGTAATAGCCGCCCAGCATATAAGTGGTGCTGTCGTCGATAGGCCCCGAGACATAGCTGTCGACGCGGAACTCGCCGAAATCGGTGCCGCTGAGCTTCAGCAATCCGGCCGGCGTCTGCTTGCCCTCGCGCTGGACGAGGTTGACGGTCAGGCCGGGCTGGCCGTTCGAGAACAGCGCGCCGGTGCCGCCGCGCACCGCTTCGACGCGCTGGATCGTCTCGTCGATGCGGATCAGCTGCGTGTTTTCGAGGAAAGACAGCGTCGGCGGCGGGAAGAAGGGCACGCCCTGCGTCTGGAAGGTGACATATTCCGCATCGCCACCAGATGGATAGCCGCGCACGAAGATGTTCGCGCCGGTCTTGCCGCCCGAACTTTCGGTGCTGACGCCCGGCACCGCACGAAGGACTTCGGCGGTGCTGGCAGTGCCGAGCCGCTGCGCCATGCTGCTGTCGATCGTGGTGACCGCAAACGCCGCATCCTGGCGCCGGGTGCCGGCGCCCGCGGTGCCGATCACAACGATATCGGGGGCGGTTTCCTCGGGCGCCTGCGTCGCGGCGGGATCAGCGGCCGCCTGTGCCGGGGCGACCTGAACCGCCACGGGCGTGGCTTCGGCCGCCTGAGCGTGCGCGTCGATGATCAGATAGGCCCCGCTCGGCGTCAGCCGGTGGCCGAGCCCGGAGCCTTTCAGGATCGTCGTCAGCGCAGCGCCGACGTCCATCCGGCCGGCCACCGCGCGCGCGGTCTTGCCGCGGACGAGGCTGGGGGAGAACAGGATCTGCCTGCCGCTCTGGCGCGAGAAGGCGAGCAATGCGGTGCTCATGTCCTGCCGCGCGATGCGGATGCCGATAGCGGCCTGCGCGGTGACGCCGATCGGGATCCCGCCTGCGCCCAGCACCAATGCGGTCACCATCACGCCGCGTACCAGCACGGCCCTGCCTGTGGATGTCATGCAACCCTCCCTGTTCGTGCGATCCCTCTGCCGGGGTCGATCTGACGATAAAGACGCGGGACGTCGGAAAACCCGAACCGGGTTTTGCCGTCGGGTCGATTATCTTTTCGACGCGATCGTGATGCTGCCGTTAGGGTGCCGATCGACGCTGACGGGAAAGCCCAGTTCGAGCGCGTCGAGGAACGACTGGACCTCGCCCGTCCGGAACGCGCCGCTGATCCGGACCCGGCCCGCAGCGGCGTCGGCGATCGCGATCTGCTGGACGCTGTAGCGATTTATCTCGGCGACGGCCTGACTTAATCCCTCGTCCTCGAACACGAGCCGGCCTTCGCTCCAGCTTGCCAGCCGCTGCGCGCTGCCGGGCATGTGGCGAACCGACACGCCGCTGGCCGATGCGGTGAGGACGTCGTCCGGCACCATCGCTACGGGCTTGCCGGGCGCGCCCTTGCCGGCGACGCTGACCAGCCCTTCGAGCAGCGCGACGCGCACCGCGCTGGTCTCGAGCCGCACGTCGAACGCGGTGCCGTGCGCGGTCACCGCCTGCGCGCCGGCAGTGACGACGAACGGCCGGGCCTGATGCTTCGCGACCTCGAACAAGGCCTGTCCGCGTTCGAGCACCAATCGACGCTCGGCGTCGGTATAGGCCATCCGGACCCGCGTGTCGGTATCGAGAGTCAGCCGCGACCCGTCGGACAGCGTGACCACGAGGCGCTGACCCGTCGCCGTCCGGTACACGGGTGTTTCGGCGACCCGCACGGCGGGCGTATCATCCGCGAAGCGCCACAGCGCCAGCGGCGCGACCACCGTGGCACAGGCGGCGGCGGCCAGTATCCACGGCGCGACTCGTCGCGGCTCGCGGCGTAACGCAGCGCGCGCCACGGCCGCGTGCCGCAATGCCAGCAGGTCGGGATGGTCCGCCAGCGCTGTAGTCGCGGCCCGTGCTTGGGCGATCACCGCCCAGGCTGCAGCGTGATCCGGTCGCGCATGCCAGTCCTCGAACCGCGCACGCATTACGGCGCTCGGGTCGCGGTCGAGCCGTTCGGCCCATTCCGCGGCTTCGATCATGACCGGATCGCTCACCGACGCCAGTCCTTCAGGCGTTCCGCGACATGCGCGAGCGCGCGCGCCTGGTGCTTCTCGGCGGCGCGCGTCGAGATCGCCATGGCATGCGCGACATCGGCCATCTTCAATCCCTCCAGCATCCTGAGCACGAACACGTCACGTGTCCGTTCGGGCAGTTCGGCAAGCGCACGCCGCAACGCGTCCGCGATGTACTTACTCGCCAAGACGCGGTCGGGCGCGAAATCCGAACCTTCAAGCGAATGATCGTCGATCGGATCCGACAATCCCGCGCCCCGCGCCTGATTGCGCCGGGCCTGATCCTTCAGGACATTGGCCGCAGTGACGAAGATGAAGCTGTCATGCTGGCGAATGCCGTTCGGGTCCTCCAGCCGACTTAGCCTCAGGAAAACCTCCTGGATCAGGTCGGGGACGTCGTGCGGCGCGGACACACGCCGCGTGAAGTACCGGCTCAGCGGCCGGGTATAGGTCTCGACCAGCGTGCGAAGGATCGTTGTCCTTTCGCCAAGGCCGGACACTCGCTCCCCCTCCATAGCCATGACCGGTTTTTAATAGCAGGGTCTGTTACGTCAATGAGTCCCGCTGGTCGGTATTTGACGTGGTCAATCTCACGGCACTCGAAATCTATATCGATGCAGGCGATCGCGCAGTGTTTTAGAAGCCGTGAACACCGTTTTCTGGGTCGCTCCACGAGCCGTAGCTCGTCAGCGTTGCTTCTTTGTCGTCGTCGCGGTGAAATCAGGATCCTTCTTTGCGACCCAATCCACGAATTTGCGGACCGTGGGATCGGCCAGCAGCGCGTCGACATTCATGCCGTGGCGTTGCAGTTCGGAATTGGTGAAGTTCGCCATCAGGGTCTGCTGGCAGATCGGATGCATCGGCACGACATCGCGACCGCCGCGGCTCTTGGGCACGGGATGATGCCAGACGATGGTCTTGCCGAGCGCGCGGCCGCAGAGCCAGCACGGCGCGACCGGTGCCGGACCTTCCTCGTCTTCGCGATCGGGCTCCTCATACGGGGCGTGTTTCGAATGTTTGCGGGCCATGTCGCTGTATAATCTCTCGGTGGATGTCTGCACGCTGTAGCGGCGCGCCCGGCACCACTACACCTGCGACACGCAGGATGACCACAGGAACGGATGTCGGGATTGGGTCGCGAAGGCCCCGGGCCAGACGCTGTGCGTCACACGGAGCGAACCCGCACGCGCGTTAAGACAGAGATCGTCGAGCGGCAGATCGGCCTTGGGGAGCGCCTGAGAAACCGTTCGTTTAAACTTCGTGGCTAAGACGACGCGATGCCGACGTCCTCCCCAGCGCCCCTGACGGCACCATCCGACCATGGGCATAATGCACTGGCGCGTGCCGTCCTTGGGTGTCGAAGGCATCTGGTCTTCGCCGGTCTGTTCTCCGGCCTCGTGAACATCCTCTACCTCGTGCCGTCGATCTTCATGCTGCAGGTGTATGACCGGGTCGTGCCCACGCGGGGCGGGACGACGTTGCTGCTGCTGACGCTGATCCTCGTGCTGGCGCTGGTCGTGTTCGCGATCCTCGACGCGGTGCGCATGCGGTTGCTGTTGCGCGCCAGCATGCGGCTGGAGCGTCAGGCGGCACCGGGGATCCTGCTGCGGATCCTCGGCACCGATGCCGCGACGACCGGCCAGCGCAGCCAGGCGATGCGCGATTTCGACACGGTGCGCGGGACCCTGACCGGGCCGACGATCATCGCGCTGTTCGATGCGCCATGGGCGCCGATCTATATCGGCATCGCGTTCCTGCTCCATGTCTGGATCGGCGTGCTGGCGCTCGTGAGCGCGCTGCTGCTCGGGGGGATCGCGATCCTCAGCGACCGCGTGACCGCGGGGGCCGCGCGCGACACGCAGGCCCGCGCGGTTCTCGCGACGCGCGAACAGGATGTGTCGATCCATGGGTCGGAGGTCGCGCGGGTGATGGGGATGCGCAACGCGCTGATCACCCGGCATCTGCTCGAGCGCGCCGATCTCGTTCGCCGTCAGGCCGCGCTCGCCGGGACCTCGGGGCAGTTTCTCGCGATCACCAAGTTCCTTCGCCTGCTGCTCCAGTCCCTCGCGCTCGCGCTCGGCGCGCTGCTGGCGATCCGGCAGGATATTTCGGGCGGCGCCATCTTCGCGGCGTCGCTGTTGCTGGGGCGGGCGCTCCAGCCCGTCGAGCAGATCCTCGGGGCGATGAAGCCGCTCGCCGCGGCGCGGAACGGCTATCGGGATCTCGATGCGTTCTGCCGGATGCCGGGGCCCGCGATCTACGCGACGACGCTGCCCGTGCCGACCGGCCGGATCGACGTCCGCGGTATCACGGTGCGCGCGGAAGGCAGCGATCGCGCGCTTTTGTCGGACATAAGTTTCGCGGTCGCGCCCGGCGAGATCGTCGCGCTGGTCGGCCCGAGCGGTGCGGGCAAGTCGACGTTGCTGCGCGTATTGTCGGGTGCGCTGTCGCCGGACGCGGGCGAGGTGCGGATCGACGATGCGAGTCTCGCGGACTGGAACCGCGAACAGCTCGGCCGGTACGTCGGCTACATGCCGCAATCCCCGTCGCTGTTCCCGACCACGGTGCACACCAACATCTCACGGTTCCAGTCGGTGCTGGCGGGCGAGAGCGAGCAGCTCGACGCCGCGGTGGTCGAGGCGGCACAGGCGGCGGGTGCGCATGAGGTGATCCTCGGCCTGCCCAATGGCTATGCGACGATGCTGAGCATGGCGGACGGGTCGGGGCTGTCGGCGGGGCAGAACCAGTCGGTCGCGCTGGCGCGCGCGCTGTTCGGTACGCCGACGATCCTGTTCCTCGACGAGCCCAACGCGCATCTCGACAGCGATGGAGAAGCGCGGCTGGTGACGACGCTCTCGACCCTCCGCGCGCGTGGCGCGACGGTGATCGTGTCGACGCATCGGACCGGGCTTCTGCAGGCGGTCGACAAGATCATGGTGCTGCGCAACGGCACGATCCAGCTGTTCGACGACCGCACCAAGGTGTTGCGCCCGCCCAGCGCGGGACCCGTCGCCGCAACCGGAGGCGCCCGATGATTCCCGCCGAACTGGCCAGCCCGGTCCCCGCCGCCGGTGGCGCAAGCCTCGCGGATCGCCTCCGCCTCGACGACTCCCCGCGGCATGCGATTCTTGTCGGCGGGCTGGTCGCGATCCTGTTCTTCGTCGTGGGGCTGGGCTGGGCGGCGTTCGCGCGGCTCGATGCGGCGGCGGCGGGCGAGGGGCAGGTGGTCGTCGCGGGCAATCGCCAGACCGTCCAGCACCGCGAGGGCGGGATCGTCGCGGCGATGGCGGTGCGCGACGGCCAGCACGTCCGTGCGGGCGACGTCCTGTTCCGGCTCGAAGGCGCCGAGGTCACGGCAGCCGAGCGTGCGCTGGCCGCCAGCGTCATCGACCTCCAGGCGCAACGGGCCCGGCTCGAAGCGGATGTTCGCGGCGGCGCGGTCGTCTGGCCCGCGGATTTCGCGTCCGCACAGGGCGACGACCTTCGTCTCGTCGAGCGGGCGAAGTCGCTCCAGCTTGCACAGCGTTCGGCACGATCGGCCGCGCTCGCAGCAAACGGGGCGGTCCTCCGCCAGCAGGAGGCGACCGTCGCGCAGCAGACGACCGGCTTCAATGCCCAGGCACAGGCGACCGCCCGCCAGCGCGCCTCGCTTCGCCAACAGCTCGACAGCACGCGGTCGCTCGCCGACCAGGGCTATGTGTCGCGCAACACGGTCCGCGCGATCGAACGCTCGATCCAGCAGCTCGAAGGGACCGATGCCGACTATGTCTCACGCTCGGCGGCGGCGCGCGAACAGATCGGCCAGACCCGCGCGGAAGGCGTGCAGACCCGCCGCAAATATGTCGAGGAAAGCGCGACGTTGCTGCGCGACACGCAGTTCCAGTTGAACGAGGTCTTGCCCAAACTGGCCGCGGCGCGCGAACAGCTGGCGCGCACGATCATCCGTGCGCCGGTGGCGGGCCGCGTGGTCGGCCTGCGCGTCTTCTCCGTAGGGGGCGTGATCCAGCCGGGGCAGGCGATCCTCGACATCGTTCCCGACGCCGCCCCTTTGGTGGTCCGTGCGAACTTCTCGCCGGGCGACATCGACGGGGTGTTTGCCGGGCGCGAGGCGGAGGTGAAGTTCCTGTCGCTGCACGAACGCGACCTGCCGATTTTGCTCGGCACGGTTCGTACGGTTTCTGCGGATTCGCTTCGCGACGAGCAGACCGGTCGCAGCTATTTCAGTGCGGAGGTCACAGTGCCGCGTGCTCAGATCGCCAAGATCGAGGCGGTGCGCGGTCGCGACACGGGGATCCGCGCGGGCGTACCGGTCACTGTTCTCGTCAAGCTGCGGTCGCGGACTGCGCTCGACTATCTTCTCGATCCGTTGACCGAGGCCTTTTCACGGTCGCTCCATGAACGCTGAGAGGATCTATCTCGCTGTCGCCGTGCTGCTGGTGCCGGCCATGCCCGCGCTCGCGCAGACGGCACAGGAGGCAGCAACCGCAGCGCCCGAAACGCTGGGGCAGGCGATCGCCGATGCCTATCGCAGCAACCCCTCGCTGGAGGGACAGCGCGCCCAGCTTCGCGCGCTCGACGAGCGGATCGTCCAGGCGGGGGCCGCGTACCGGCTGAATGCGGGCATCAACATGACGCTGCAATATCAGTCGCAGGACCAGCGTGGGCTGCTCGGCGACTTCGATACGGCGCGGGGGCGGACCCTCGGGGCCTCGCTGACCGCGTCGCAGATCCTGCTGAACGGCGGGCGGACCGCGGCTCAGGTGTCGGCGGCCGAGGCGACCGTGCTCGCCGGCCGTGAACGCCTGCGCGAGGCGGAGAACACGATTCTGCTCGAAGTCGTCGACGCGTTCGTGTCGGTGCGGCGTGACCAGGCGCTGGTGGCGATCCAGCAGCGCTCGCTCGACTCCTATGGGCGACAGGTGACCCAGGCGATCGCGCGCGAACGGGGTGGCGACCTGACCCGCACCGACATCGCACAGGCCGAGGCGCAGCGCGAGATTATCCGCGCGCAGCTGGCGCAGGCGACCGTCAATCTCCAGGCAAGCCGTGGGCGGTTCGCGGCGGTCGTCGGGCGTAATCCGGGGACGTTGCTCGTGCCGCCGACGCTGCCCGGCCTGCCGCGCTCGCTCGATGCCGCGTTTGCCGTGGTAGAGAAGGAGAGCCCGAGCCTGTGGCAGGCGATCCTCGCCACCAAGGCGGGCGACGCGCGGATCGCGGCGCAACGCGCCGAACGTGCGCCGATCGTCGCGCTGTCGGGAAGCTATGGCTATGGAAGCCCCTATTCCTACCGCCTGC
Source organism: Sphingomonas aerolata (assembly GCF_003046295.1). GTDB lineage: Bacteria > Pseudomonadota > Alphaproteobacteria > Sphingomonadales > Sphingomonadaceae > Sphingomonas > Sphingomonas aerolata. The sequence goes on along the minus strand of NZ_PZZN01000003.1, from coordinate 802,647 downwards.
GCGATGCCGGTGCACAGGCGACCGGCGGGGTCACGGTGACGATGCCGCTGTTGACCGGCGGCGTGATCGGCTCGCGCGTCCGCGCCGCGGTCGCCGAACGCCAGCAGCTCGGGTTCGAGGTCGAGACGGCGCGGCGTACCGCACTCGCCAATGCGCAGAACGCCTGGAACCAGGCGGTGGCGGGGGGTGAACAGATGGCGGCGGGGCAGCGCGCGACCGAGGCGGCGGAATCGGCGCTCACCGGGGTTCAGCGCGGGTTCGCCGAAGGATTTCGCTCGAATTTCGAGGTGCTGGATTCGGAACAGCGCCTGCTGACCGCGCAACTCGTGTTCGTCAACGCGACCTATGGCGCCTATGCCGCCGAGGCGCGACTTTTGGCGACGCTGGGGCGACTGCAGGCGGCGGCGATCGATCAGGCAGTCCCGACCTATGATCCGGCGCAGAACACGCGGGTGGTGCGGGCCAGGACATTCAGACCGTTCGATCCGGTGCTCGCGCCGATCGACCGTGCGCAGAAGCCCGCTGGCACCGCCCCGGCTGCACCCGTGATCGCGCCCGCCACCGACGCGCGGATCAGGCCGGCCGCCGTCCAGGCCTTGCCAGGGCCGATCGGCAAGACGCTGCCGATCGGGGCGGTTCCGGTACTTGCGGGTCCGGTCGCGGCCGATCTGAGCGATGCGGTGGTCACGAGCGGGAGATGATCCGATCCGGCCTACTCGCGTCGGCTACCGCTGGATCAAGGTTTCGTAGAGTTTCGCATAGGCCCCGATGATCGTGTCGTGATCATAGTCGCGGCGGACGCGTTCGCGCATGGTTTCGCCCATTGCCGATCGCATTGCCGGATCGCCCGCGATCGCGAGGATCCCCGCCGCGGTCGCTGCCGGATTGACCAGCGGGGTGATGATACCGCCATGGCCCGAGTCCGCGCCGCCACGTCCTCCGATCATCTCGCGGCAACTGCCGACATCGGGCGCGACCACCGGGATCCCGCAGGCACCGCCTTCCAGGATCACCAGCGGTTGCGCTTCGGACAGGCTGGTGAGCACGAGCAGATCGATCTTTGCCATCCAGTCCTCGATCCGCACGCGCCCGGCGAAGTGGAAGACCGGCGACAGGCCCAGATCCTCGACCAGCCGCGAGCATTCCGCGGCATATTCCGGGTCCTCGTCCTCGGGGCCGAGCACGACGAAGCGGATGTCGGGGCGTTCGGCATGCACGATCGCGGCGGCGCGGATGAACGTCTTCACGTCCTTGATCGGAACCACGCGGCCGAGCAGCGCGACCAGCGGGTGTGCCGGATCGCGCTGGTCGGGGAGTGCGGCGAACCGCTTCGAATCGATCCCGTTGGGAATGACTCGGACCCGGTCGGCAGCCGCACCCAGCCGGCGCTGGACCGCCGTATTCTCGCCGTACAGCGCAACGATCGGATCGCAGCTGTCATAGCAGGCGGTCGCATAGCTGGTGAAGGCACGGACCCAGAGGTCGCGCAGATCGCGCACGCTGCGTTCGAGCTCGAGCCCGGTGTCGACCTGATCGCCGATCCAGTCCGCCATCATCACCTCGATCTGGCGTTCGAGCAGATAGATGCCGTGTTCGGTGATGAACGCCGGGCGCCCCGTCTCGCGCGCGGCGCGGGCGGCGAGCAGACCTGCGAAGCCAGTCGAGATCGTGTGATACGCCTTGGCGCGCGGCAGGGGCGCGGTCAGGACCGCGAGCAACCCGCCGAGCAGCACGCGCATCGCCCAGAAATAATGGTGGAACGAGGCCTTGGGCAGCATCGCCTGATAATGGCGCCTGAGCCGTGCAAAAACCGCCGGGTGCGACAGGATGTCACCGGGGGCAAGCGGTCGCGCGATGCCGCCGATCACGTCGATCAGCGTCGCGAGCCGGTCCGCGCCACCGGTCGCGACGAACGCGACCAGCGCGTCGGCGATCGGCACCGCGATCCGATCCGGGATTGAGCGCGGCATCGCCGGCGCGGGCGCCAGGCCGATTTCGACCACCGCGACGACGTTGGGCGGCGGGGCGAGCTGGAACGCGAGCAGCCCGGCACCCGGCTTGATCGCGGCGATCACGAACCGGACGTCGGGCAGATGCGTGATCAGATCCTGCAGCCAGCCGGATACGCCGCCGATCACATAGGGATAGGCGCCCTCGACGATCAGGCAGATGTCGGCGTCCGGCATGTCGAGCGACGCGTGCCGGGACGTTTCGGCCAGGGCGGACAGCGGGATCATGCCACCGCGCCCGTCAGCCACCAGTTTGCCAGCGTCGATGCGCCGCGGTCGTTCGCGCCGGTTGGAGCATCGGTCCGGTCCACCGAGGCCTGGATCGCGGTCGCCATCCAGTCGATCGCGTCATAATCGCCCGCGGCCCAGAACGCCTCGATCATCAACGCATCGCGCGTGTCCGCATGCCGGTCGTCCGCCCCGTCAGATACCGCAGCGGCCATCGTCGCAACCGCGTCCTCGCGCAGGTGGAGGCGCTGTGAATCGGACAGCAGCACATCCGAACGCGCGTGGTCCCCGAGCAGCCGCGCCAAGTTCGTCGCGGCGTCCGGATCGCCGCCATCGGCAACGCGGGCTGACAGCCGTGCACGGGAGAGCACCAGATTTTCCGCGACGCGCGCCGACGCGGCCGCCGCAAGCGCGCGGATCGTCTGGTCGCTGTCGGTCAGCGCCAGCGCGATGAGCGGCGACAGCGCGGGCTCGAACGACCGCACCACGGTCTCCAGTGCCCGCCGCCGCTCGGCGACCGCGCCGTGACGCATGATCGTGACGAGCGAGCTCAGCGTATCGGGGGTGGCATGATGAACCCGCCCGTCGAGCATGCGGGCCACCGCGAGACGCGCGCCACGCTGTGCGGAACGCCCGGCAACAGGGCCGAACATCTCGTCGTCGGTCCGGTGTGCGGCAGGTCTGACCAAGCGAGCAAGGGGCAGGGCAACAAGCAGGCCAAGCGGGCCCATCACACCCAGCATCGCCGCCGCAAAACCGGCCGCCGCACCGCTGCGAAGCCACAAAGTGAGCCCAATTCCGCTAGCGACGGCATGGGCCACGAGCGCCCAACCGGCCGCGAGTCCAGCAAGCCAGCATGCCGTCAGAACGACCAACTCCAGCAGCGCGAGCGCAGCGAGGCGGCGGATCACGCAACCAGCCCGGCAGCTCTGACCGGGCGCTGGGTCGCGTGCAGCGTATCGGCGAGCAGCGGGGTCAGCCAGGCGGTGATCTCGGTCAATTCGGCGGTACGGCTCGCGTTCAGCGTCTCGAACGGCAGTGTGTGAAGGACGAGGCACCCGACGACCTCGCCGGTCTTGCGATCGGGCAGGGCGATCGCGGCGACGCCGATACCGTCGAGCAGGCTACGATCGCTGCGCTTCGCGACGTGCAGGATCCCGTGGGGCCGTGCCATCCGCTCCATCAACGTCGCTGGCAGGGTGTCGCGCCGTCCCGCGGTAACCGGCCCGCGGATCCATGCGCGGGCCTCGTCACCGGTCATGCGGTAGCAGGTGAAGTCGGGGGTTCGTGCGGCAAGCGCGATCAGTTCCCCGATCGCGCCACGTCGTTCAGCCAGGTCCTGCGAACAGAGTCGCGCTGCCGTCTCGATCGCATGGCCGACCGTATGTGCCTCGGTCGCGATCTGCACCTGAAGCAGTCGGTTGGTCCGAGACAGCGCGGCAAACGCCTCGGTCAGCCGTGCCAGGTTCCGCGCCGCAACCCCGCCGCGCTTTTCCAGCCGATCGTGCCGCGCGGTCCGCATGATCGTCACTTCGCCGATGACTCCGGCGGCGACGAACCACATCAATGGCTGGAGCGAGAGATGGAACAGATGATCGAGATAGTCGCGCGCGCCCGCGTCATCGTGGACATGCGCGAGCCATAGCCCCGACGCGATTCCGGCGGCGACGACGCCGGGGCCGGTGCCATAGGCGAGCGCCATCACCAGTACCGGCAGCCAATAGGGGTTGGGCTGGACGCGCGTGAAGCCGGTTTCGCCCGTCAGCCACCAGTCGAGCGCCGCCAGCGCGGCGAAGGTGAGCGCGATCTCCAAGGCAATCCGCAAGGGGCGTCGCCACCGGCCCTGCCATTTTGGCGCAGATTCGTCGTGCGTCACGGCGTATCTCCGAGGCTGCGTGTCAGCAGCGCGCGCGCATAAAGCTGGCGGCCGGCAAAGCCCTGCCGCGCGATCGACGTGATGCCGCCGCTGCCCTCGACCCGCCACGCGACCGCGATCGGGGCGGCGAGGCCGAGGCTGGCGGTGGGGCCATCGCCGCCGAACCGATCGACGGTCCAGCCTGCGAGCGCGGTCATCTGCACCGCGCCGACCGCGCCACTGGCGAGGCCCTGGAGGGTGTGGTTCTCGCGGGTGGCCAGCGGGATGACGGCAAGGCGGTCTGCGCCAAGCTGCATACGCTGAACATATTCCGCGTCGAAGCGGTAGGTCAGCCCGAGCGCCGGGTACTGACGGCGAATGAGATAATCCACCCCGGCGCTCGCGACGATGGTGTCGCTTGCAACGCTACCGGCTGCGAGGCCGTACCGGTAGGCGCCGATATCCCCTTGCGCGACCACGCCCGGCGTCAGGCGGTAGGTGACGCCGATCAGCGCGCGCGAGAGATATCCTCCCGCCAGCACCTGCGCCGGGGTCGAATAATCCGGCATGTGGCGGCTCAAGGTCGCGCGGAACTGCGCGTCGGGGGACCCTGCGGTCACCCTTGCGCCGCCCCCCGTCACCGCGTCGTCGAGCGCGGCGGAGGCGAAGAGCTGGATGCGAACCGCGCCGTCGAATGCTGCGGCCAGTGACGCGTCGACGACGGTGTCGCCGGATCGCACGGTTGGTGCGGCGGTGGCGACGCTGCTGACGAGATGGCGAACGCCGCCTCCCACGTCGAGCGTGTCGCCGACCGCTGCGTCGATCCGCGCGGCGAACTCTGTCTGAGCGAGGTCGCTGCCGTCACGCGCGGTGACGCCGACGCTGGCGGTCCCCGCCGCGGCGGCGATCGTACGCCGTGCGGTCAGGTCGTCCGCCGCGAGCGCGCGGTACCCGCGGGCTGCGCCGCGGAAGTCGCCCTGGGCGAGACGCGTGTCGGCGAGCAGGCGGGCGGCGCGTCGGTCGGCCGGATAGCGATGTGCCAGGCTCGTCGCAGCGCGCAGAGCCGATCCCGGATAGCCGGCGGCCACGTCCGCCTCGATTGCAGCCAGTGCGGCGTCGGACGCGCTGTCGTCGGCGGTTTCGAGCAGCGAGCCGTCCGCGGGCGGTGAGAAGGCGAGCGCGACGACCGGGCCTGTCTGCCGCCAGCGCATCGTCCAGCCCGCCGCGGGACGGAGAACCAGGCTGTCGTCGTTCCAGCGCAGATCGCCGATCGCGTCGCCCGCCGCCTCACGGAACGCGGCAAGCCGTGCGGGCGCGATCGGTCGATCGAACCGCGCGACCAGCTCGCCGTCACGATCCTCGATCCGGACGACGGCGTCGTCGGGCCAAGCGAGCCGGGACTCGGACGTGACGATCCGGCCATCCGCGAAAACGGTCCGGGGTACGACCAGCACCGGCGCATCCGCGAGGCAGAGAAACAGGCTGATCATTGCACCAGCACCGTCCGCGCCCGGCCCGGCTGGCCCTGCGTGATCAGCAGCCGGGCGTGCAGCGCGGCAAGCGATCGGTCCTGCGGCGTTTCGGATCGCAGCGTCTCGACCAATCTTACCGCCTCGTCCCGCCGACCGAGCTTCTCGAGCACTTCCGCGCGCGCCCTGCTGTCGGCAGGCGTCTGGGCGAGCGCGCGTTCGAGCCAGGGGCGTGCCCCACGCGCCCCACCGATCCGCGCCTGCACGTCGGCCATCAAGCGCAGCGCGGACAGATCGGTCGGGGCGGTCGCGATATGCGCGTCGAGCCACTGCCCCGCAGCCTTCGCATCGCCCGCGTTCAACGCCATCCAGGCGAGATCGAGCTGATCGCGCGGCGCAGCAATCCCGGCCGCGACACGGCGTTTCGAGATCGCCGCCGCCTGTGCCGGATCGATCCGCGCGGGCGCCGCAGCGGACACGGCGCGGACCTGATCGGGGGACAGCGTGCGGCCGTCGAGCAAGGTCGCCAGCACCGTCCGACCAGCGGCGTCATTGCCCGCCGCGCGCGCCAGCGCCAGCCGCATCAGCATCACGTCGGTCTCGTCCGCGAGCGGATGCCGGGACAGGAACACCAGCGCAGCGCCCGGTTGATCGCGTTCGGCATAGCAGGCCAGCCAGCCGCGCTGCCGGGTCGCGCTGCCTTGCAGGCTCTGCTGTTTCAGCCAGGCGAGATCGTCGGATCCGGGGCGTGGACCCATCAGGTAGAGCAGCCGCTGCGCTGCCGGTGCGGTCGGTGCCAACCCGGCCGCCGCACGCCGCAGCACCGCCGTCGCATCCCCGCGATACCCGGCCGCGACCAGCCGCTCCGCAATCTGCTCGAGCGGCGCACCGGCCGCGGCCGCATCTGCGAGCAACTCGGTCCGCAGACCGGCGCGGTCGCCCGCTTCGGTCAGGATGGCCTCGCGCGCCGCCTGGCGTTGCTCGACGGGGAGGTAGCCTGCCGCCCGCAAGCCTGCCGCGGTATCCCTGGAACGCGCCGCAACCCGGATGGCGAGCCAGGGGTCTGCGGCGCGCCAGTTCGCGGTCGTCGTGGTGTCGAGCAACGCGATCAGATCGCGCCGCCCGGCCTTGTCAGCCCGCCGCGCGAGATCCAGCGCCAGCGCGGTATCGGGCGGCGGGATGACGTGGTTCGCCGCCGCCACGATCACCAAGTCGGGGCGATCGATCGCATAGGCCGCCGCGACGATGTCCGCGGCGGGCAGGGGGCCGCGCTTTTCCGCTGCCCGCGCGACCAGCGCCGCGGCGTTCGCATCGCGTCCGGTCCGGTGAAGAAGATCGATCCGGAGGCGCCACGTCGCTGCGGTCGCACCATCGGGCCGGGCGGCAAGATAATCGAGCGCGACCGCCGGTCGCTTCGCAGCGACCAGGTCATAGGCGACCTGCAGCGTGGACACCGGCTGGCCCTCCGCGATCAGCCGCGTCGTGAGTGCGGCGAGCGTCGCTGCGTCCGCAGTCGCGATCTGCGCCGTGATCGACGGATGCGCAGGCGGCGGCACCGGCGATGCTGGCGCGGGCATCGAACTGCGCGCCGCCGAAAACGGCACCGGCTGCGCGCGACGAACGGCGGGGAGGATCTCGCGCTCCTTCGGCAACAGCATCAGCCCGCCCGCGAGCAGACCGATCCCGGTCAGCGCGGGCAGCAGGAGCGCAAGCCGTGCACGGTGGCGGTCGATCCTCACCCCGCCGGCTCCGGCATGAGGCGGTCGAGCGCCAGGGTCGCGACATAGGGGCTGAACCCCGCCGCCCGCTCGCGCGCATACAGTGCCGCGACCTGTTTCGTATCCGCCGGATCCCAGTAATCCAGCGTCATCAGCGACAGCGCCGGATTCCGCGCCTTTGCGGTGCGCAGGCGACCCGCTTGCCATTCCCAATCCGAATCGCTCAGCAACTCATAGTGTTTGGCCGTGAAATTCCACCGCGATGCCATCGCCTCGCCGAGCAGATAGTCGATCTTCGGTGCAACGTCGGGCAGCAGCGCATAGCCGCGGTTGAGCATGATGCGGATCTTGGGGAAGCGGGCGCGCACGGCGGCGATCAGCGATACGCCTGCTGCTACCATGCCCTTGTTGGCCACCGGATCCTGCTGTTCCATCGCCTCGGCATTATCCATCGTATCGATGAAGATTCCGTCATAGCCGAGCGCGAGGATCGCAGGGACGAGCCGGTCGAGCACCGCTGCCCGCCACGCCGGATGACGCAGGTCGGCGAGCCGCGCATCGGGCCAGTTGGGGTTGGCGGCCTTGAGCGCGCCGGCCTTGTCCAGCGCGGCGAAATAGGGTCGGTTGCGCTCGACTTCCCCGAAGCTGACGTAACCGAGCAGCGTGCTGCCCGGGCCACGAAGCGGCGCGATCGGACGCGCGTGATGCGGCTCGAGGACCAGCAGCGCGCAGCCGCGTGCCAGCACGGGATCAGTCGCGGCACCGTAATCGACGCCCCAGCGCACCGCAGCGTTCGCGGACGGCCCGGGCGCAGCGACCGACTGGTGGCGGCCGCCCAATGCCCAGCCGGCTGCGCCGAGCGCGAGCAGCCTCTGGACCACCCCGCGGCGGCGCATATCCGTAAATCCCGTCACAACAGACGCCCTCCATGCCCCACGACGGACGGATTGTTGCCGACGAACAGCAGATAGGTGAGGTTGACCGTGGCTTCGGCGACCAGCGCGAGGCCGACCGACGCACCGACCACGGCGCCGGCCATATAGCCCCAGCCGAACGCGGCGAACCCCGTGTCCCATTGGAGAAGCGTCGCCAAGCCGCTGCCGATGGCGAAGGCGGTCCAGGTCACGAGGATCCGCCCGAACAGGTCATAATAGGCGAGCACGACCGTGGCTGCGATCACCACGAGGTGAAAGACGGTGCCGAGCGCAGTCTGGCGAAACGCGAAGACCGCGCGTGCGTCCGCGCCGATCAGCTCGAACAGGGGAACCGCGAACACCCAGGCGAGCGCGGCGACGAGGGCCTGTACCAGCAGCAGGATCCTGAGCCCGTCGAACATCGTCCCCGCCAGGTCACTGCGCGCCTCCTCGATACGTTGCAGCGTCGAGGTGCCGGTACACCGGACGATCATGTCGCCGAATGCGCGATCGAACCGCGTCTCGGCGACGATCAGCAACAGCGTCAGGCCCGGCACCATCGTCAGCAGCCCCAGAAAACTGCCCTGATCGTTGATCGGGTTCAGCCGGAGCAGCCCGATCGCGCGAATGCTCTGCGGCCCTGTCCACAGGAGCCATTTGTCGATCCAGATCGCCGCGACCCCCGCAATGCCCGCCGCGGCGACGATCCATGCGAGGCGCGGCGCCATCGCGTCTTGCGTCGGCAGGACGGGCGTGGCGGAGAAATGTCGGCGGATCACCGCTATGATCGCGGCGAGCGTCAGGCCGACGCCCCCGGCAATGATTGCAAGCACGGCAGAGACGCCAAGCCTTGGCAGGAGCGCCAACAGCAGCGTCGCGATACCGATGCCGAGCAGATAGGCGAACGGAATCGCACGGTACCGGCGCAGCGCGGTAAGCAAGGGCGCGGCGATCCAGACCTGCGTCAGCCAGGCGAGGATCAGCGTCGCGAGCGCGGCCTCGCCGAGCGGAAGCCTGGCAAGGACCCCGAAGACGATCGCCCCGATCGCCAGCGCGATCCCGCCGCCGGTCGCGAGCGCGACCAGCATGATGCCCGATACGCCGCCTGCGTCCCGCGCGAAGATCCGATCCGCGGCGATCCGCGTCGCGAGGATGCCGACCGGCGCCGCAGCGAGCGCGGACAGGCTGAACGCATAGACGAGGATCGTCTGGACGGTCCGCGCGCCGCGTGCGCCGAGATGCGTACCCAACCAGTGGGTGAGCAACGCCATCGCGACCGCGGTGATCAACCACGGTCCCGCGCTGATCACCGCGCCGAATGCAGCGGCGCCGACGATTCCGCCGACACCGCCCTCGCGCGCGGTTTTCGCTAACTGGAAGCCTATGCCCGCCATAACTTCGCCGGCCTATGGCGCAGCTTACATGAAGAAATCGTTCGCGGTCAGCACCTGGTGACCGGTCAGCGCGATCGAGAAATCGGCACCCGCACCGCTGTCGATATTGCCCTCGACCACGGTGAATTCCTTCCCGCCGATCATCTGGTAGCTGTAGCGCAGCTGCCCCGGCGCGGTGAATCGCGCGCTCGTGCCGATGAAGCTGAACGCCTGATCGCCGCGCGCGAACAGCGACGTGTTGGCGTCGATCATCGACAGGTCGATCTTGTCCTGCCCGACGGTGAAGTCGGTGATCACGTCGCGCGACGCCGATGCGAGGCTGTCGCCCTTGGCCTCGAACCGGAAGATGTCCGCGCCGGCACCGCCGGTCATCATGTCCAAGTCGTCGCCACCGATCAGGATGTCGTTGCCGTCGCCGCCGCTCAGGACATCCCTGCCATTGCCGCCGATCAGCGTGTCGTTGCCCGCGCCGCCGTTGAGCGTGTCGCTGCCGAGCCCGCCGGTGAGCCGGTCGTTGCCGCCGAGCCCGTTGAGCACGTCATTACCCCAGCTGCCGTCGAGCACATCCTGCTCGCTGGTGCCGTTGATCGTCTCGGAGAATATCGTGCCCGTCTTCGTGATGCCGACCACGTCCGTCACGCCGATCGTCAGCGTCTGCGTGTCGATCGCGCCGCGTGCGTCGGTCGCGACCACCGTCACGCCGTATATATTGTCGCGGTTGGCATCGGTGGGCGCCTCGAAATCGGGCGCGGTGACGAACTTGAGCACACCCGTCGTCGCGTCGATCGAGAAATTCGCGCCGTCGCCGCCCGCACCGATCGAATATTTGATCGAATCGCCCCAGACGATGTTGGCGTCGGTCGCGGTGATCGTCGTCAGTGCCGTGCCGTTCTCAGCGATCGACAGCGATCCCGTCGTGCCGCCCGCGAACGACGTCAGCACCGGATCGACATTGGCCTGATGACCGATCTTCACATCGTGAACGCCGATCGCGCCGAGGTCGATGGTCAGGATCTCGCCGATCTGGCTGGCGACCGTCCCGCCGCTCACCGTCGTCCAGTCGGTGCCGGGCGCCTTCAGATCGACGGTGACTTTGCCCTCGCCCTCGACCGTGAACGCCAGGTCGCGTCCGTCGCCGCTCAGTGTCGTCAGCGTCGCGCGCATCGGCAGCGCGGTGATGTGGGTCACGTCGTCCGCCACCGCGCCCATCGTGATCGCATAGGTCCCGCCCGCCTTGGGCAGGAACACGGTGTCCGCGTCATAGGCGTACCAGCCCGCGACACCCTTGATCACTTGGCCGCTGCTCTGGCCGTCGACGTCGAGCGAGAAGCTGCCCGTCGTCGCGCCGACCGTCGCGGTGATCGTGTTGCCGACGACGGTCGAGGTGATCGTCGTATTCTGGAACGCGCTGACCCGGCCTGCCAGATCGGCAAGCGTCACGAACTCCACCCCCGCCGCCGCGGCCTGCGCGATGAAGGTGGTGAACATCTGCTTGGTGTACGGGCTGGTCGCGCCGTCGCTCGACCACATGGTCGGGCCGTAATCATGCCACGGCCACACCACGACCGGCGCATCGCCACCGGCGGTCAGCGCGGCGAATTCCTTGGCCCAGATGGCGCTGGCTTCGGCAACGGTCTTCTTCTGGAACTCGATCAGCGAGAAGTCGAACGACGTGTTCGGCGCGATATACACCTTGTCGTCCGCGGCATTCTGCGGGGTCATGTACCCGACCGCGTTGGGATAACCCGCACCGACGCCCGAATAGCCGCCGCTGAGATAGGTCACGTATTTCAGGATTTCCTGGCTCGTCGCGATCTGCTCGGGCGCGCCCGGTACCGCGGCACCGCCGACCGTCACGGTCTTGCCGAGATACGCGCTCAGCTGCTTTTCCAGCTCGGCGCGCGACTGGCCGAACTCGAACGCGATCTGCGCATCGGTCAGCAGATTGGTGTTCTCGGGATGCGTGTAGCTGTGCGAGCCGACCTCGTTGCCGGCATCGAGCAACGCCTTATAGACGGGCAGCGAGACCGCCCAGTCGGTTGTCTGACCGTTCGCGGCATCGTTGCCGACATTGACGTAATAGCTGCCGACGAAATTATAGTCGGTCTTCCATTCGGTGAGGATCGGCAGCAGCTTGTCGTAGATACCGGGCGCGGTCCCCGCCGGATTGACCTCGTCGCGCTCCTGGCTCTGGTCCATGTCGACGCGCGACGCGAACAGGCCGCTCTGCCGCGTCATCTGCAATCCGACCGACAGGCCGTTGCCATGGACCGAATAATCGATCGCCTTCTGGAGCAGATTGTCGTCGGCCATCACCGCTTCGCTCGAGAACAGCACGTTGCGCCCGCCGGTCTGGGTGGCGATCGCCGCCGCATAGGTCTGGCCGTTGACCGTCTCGGTCGCGATCGTCGTGCCGGTCCCGCTGACGCTCGTGAACGCGTTCCAGCCGATGCCGGTATATTCGCGAATGACCTGCCCGTCGGCATAGCCGTCGAGCACCAGCTGTGCCCCATCGCTCGCCTTCACGGTCACGTCGGCCGGAAAGCCGCCGGTCACGCGCGTCGCGTCGAACAACAGCTTCATCCGCGCATAGGAGTCGCCGGCCAGCGCGGCATTGTCCGCGCCGTTGGTCATGAACTCGCCCGCCGCGACCAGGCCGATTCCGAACTGCGTGGTCGCCTGTTCCAGCGTCTGCGCGATCTGGTCGGCCTTGCCCGCCTCGACGTTGCGGAACGACGGGAAGACGATCGTGTCGTATCTCGCGAGCGTCGCCAGGTTGGTGAGATCGCCTTCGGTCAGGATGTCGAACGGCACGCCCGCCTGCATCGCCTGGCTCTGCGCCGCCATGAAGAGCTGTGAATAGGCAGTCTTGCTGAAATAGGCGTTCGCGGTCGTATCGGACCAGACGATCGCGATGCGGTGCGTGGGATCGGCGACGACGCCGGTGTCGTTGAACACGGTGAACGCGGGGTTCGAATAGCTGCCGGGCAGGAATGCGGTGTCGTTGACGTCGTAGATCGTGTCGATCGCGTTCGGATTGCCGATCGCCGCCTTGGGGACCTTGAACTCGACGGTGGTGCGATCCGCCGACCACGCCGCCTGCAGGCCGCTGGCGATCAGCGTCTGCCCCGCCGCACCGCTGTACAGCGAGACCGTGCCGTCGGCGGCGAAATTGACGTTGAATTCGGCACCGCCTGCGAACCCGAACACCTGATAGCCGGTGGCCGTGTTGCGATCGGTGTTGAGCCAGGCGGTGGTGTTTGCGCCGATCGCCGTCGGCGCGGTCATCGCAAAGGCAAAATCCGCGCCGTCGCTGCGGGCATAGATCGCATAGCCGGCACCGAGGCCACGGTCGATCCGGTCGCCTGCGGTCCAGTCGTTCAGAGTGCCATCAACGGTCACCGGAGTTGCGTTCGCCATTCTTTGTCCCCGCTTCGGTCTCGGGCTTCATGCGAGGGCCAAGCCGCTCGTCATCAAGCTCGAGCGTCAACTAGCGAAGACCGTCGGTCTTTCGAACAACTTAGATGAATGGTTAACGCCGAACTTGTATCACCATGGTACGCGATTACTGGTGGTATGCCCGGGCGCGAGGGCTGAGCGGTAATGCGGGCGAAACCGGAAGAATGGCAAAGCTGTGTCAATGGTAACGAACATTGATCACGTGCGCCTATCGTGTCAGGTTAACCCAGTTTAGTCGAGGTGAACTCAATTCGCTGCATGCGAATGACTGGCCACGCCTTGTCGGCCTTGTCCTTGGCCGGCGCGTATCGATAATGCTTTATCATCGAAGAACAGGCGCCGGTATCGAATGGCGCAGAGCCGCTCGACGTTATAACCGAACAGTGTCGGATCGCGCCGTCTTCCCCGACCAGATAGGCCAGGGTGACAGCAACGGACCTCCGCCCCGCCGGCAGCTTCGCGACTTCCAGCACGATGTCTGCCGGCACCTTGGGTGTAGGGGTCGAAGCATCAAAGAAGAGCTCAATGAGCCACCGAACCCGCATCCGGTAGACACCGTACATGGGCGACCCGGTCTCGTCCGTAGCCGGCGCATATTTACCCCGCAGCACCCCGGCTGCACACGCCTTCAGGTCCAGATCCTTGGATCCGCTGGTCGAGACAAGGCCGCACGTCTGCGGTTTTCCGGTCGGATCGATCAGGATCTCGACCACCGTGAAACCGCCCTTGCCCGTACCGGCTGCGCGCGCGACGTAATCGTCGGACGTGAGCATCTCACTCGCGTTGCGGACGATCACGGGCGTCAGCGTGCCCTGTCCCCCAAGAACGAGCATTACCAGCCAGAACATTCGCCTCTCCCCGTTGCGGATAGTGCTTCTTTGTAGCTGGAACCCCGGGCTGTTGACGCTCGTCTCGCGGGTAGGGTCGCCCACCCGACCCGATGCCCGCAGGTGCGTTTCTTTCCGGCAGCGCACCCCAACGGCAATCCGGGCCCCGGCAGCTTAAGCATGATCATCTGACCCTGCCGCGAGCCCGTGGCTCCGCCGGCCGAACCAACCGCATCCAAAGGGGTACCCGTCAGGCGCGGGCGGCATGGTGCGGCGTCCCGTGGCGGCGGAAGACATGGCTCAAAGCGACCCGAGACCGGCGGCTACAGACGCGCCGCTGTTGGCGTTTAGGCCCAACGGCGCGTCAAGGGGCCGGATGACCGTGCGCCATCATGACGTCGAGCTTGCTCTTGGGCATATTGATCATGAGCCCGTTCTTGTTCTTTGCAAAGGACGGAAAGTCCACCTCGACGCTCCCGATCGCACTCGACACGACCGCAAAGCCTTTACCGACGGTCTCGATCTTGCCGACGAGGAGTCCCTTTGCGTCATGGACTTCCAGCCCCTGAATGATGTCCTTCGGTCCGGCCGGGACCGGCCGCATCGTCAATCGATTGGTGTCGGTAACGCTGACTGCGAAATCCCGGAAATTTTGCTGACGGTTGAATTCCCCCGTACCGCTGTCGTTCGCCCCGACTCCCTGCGCCGAAGGAAATTGTTGTCCCTGGGCTCCGGTTGCCGATGCGAGAACAGATGCGATCATGCCAAGCAAAAGCCCCCGCATTTCATCCTCCCATTATCTTATGCAACCAGCGTATCCTGCTTTCATATCGCGGACAATACATCGAGTCGGTCTGATAAAATAAGCATTAGGTAATTTAATACAAAACAACTGGCAGATTAACCTGGCAATCAACCATCGCAATAGGGTTGGGATGGCGAAGTATTTGAACTGGCAACCAAACCGGGAATTGCCGAGACGACCTGGCAGCTGCCGACCTTTGGCTTAGCGCCGGTGGCGGGAGAAGAACGCCCACATTGCCTCATTGTCTACGACCGACCAGCTATGCGGCCCGCCGCGCGTCACACGCGCCGCGACGCTCGTGCCGTGCTGGCAGCGGGCATAGCCCTGTTCGTAGACCGTCGCGCCGAGGTTGCGGGCATAGGGATCCGAGCAGCCGTTCAGCACGGCCCAGCGTTGCAGCGCGGCGGCCTGTGAATATTGCCAATAGGGCGCGCCGCCGCCGGTGATGGGGTTGGTGGTGTCGGCATCGCCGGCGAAGGCGAGAACGGGCAGCGGCGCTGTCGAGCGACACGTCGCAGGATCGGCGCGTGACACATTGGACGTGAGGGGGCGTCCGGCACGCAGTCCGACCACCGGCGCGATCGCGGCGAAACGTCGTGCGACGACGCAACCGAGCCAGGACGTCATCCGTCCACCACCCGACAAGCCGGTCGCGTACACCCGCGCGCCGTCGACGCAGCCTGTTGCGACGAGCCGGTCTATCAGACCCGTCAGATACCGGACATCGTCGCGTGCATCGCGTGCCGGCATGCTGCCCGTGACGGTCGGGACGCCGGGGATGTTCCAGACAAAGCCGCGATCCGTGGCGATACCGCCATCGGGCGCCGCGACGACGAAGCCATGCCGATCCGCCGTCTCGGCGAGGTGGCTGTCCCGCAGCATCTCCGCGCCCGTGCCGGTGCTGCCGTGGAGCAGGATCACGAGCGGCACGGGCCCGGTTACGCCCGCCGCGGGAAGGTGAAGCATCGCGCGTTCAGGCAGGGCCTCGATGCTGCCAGGACGGCACTCGGCGCGCGCGACACCCGCAACGAAGCAGAGGGCAAAGGTAATAAGCAGACGAAATACCACCATGTGTCCGATCCTCGACGTCAGCCATCCGCGCTGAAAAGTCCCTGTAATAGCAAGGAACGCGTGTCCAGACGCGCGTCACGTCCTGCGTCGTCGGTGGATCGAGACCCCAGCGCTAGGATTGCGGCAAGTTGGCGAGGCGGCGTTCCACGCCGTTCCAGAACCGCTCGAGCCGATCGAGCGCGTGTCGCTTGATACGGTTGACCTCGTCGTCGGTCATGACCTGTACCCCGGTTGCCTGAAGGCTGCCGAAATCCTTCAACATGCGATGCGCCGTAGCCTGACAGGCCCTGACCGGATCAGTGTCGCTGGCGAGCAGCAAGGCATACAGGTTTTCCAGCACGAAGCCCTGTGCAGCCAGTGCGCCGGCCACGGCTTCGGCAAATTCATCGTCCACTGGGTATCTCCGTCCGCCGTGCCGCGGTGTGTAGCGAAGCGCTTGGCGTTCGGAAACCGCGCAGATCAAGTGTGTTGCAGCGATGACGTCGTCGTCACGACCGCCGCGGCGGAATGTGGGAAGTGGAGAAGGGCAGGGGGCTCCTTAACTCGGGCGTTCCGGTGACATCGCGCCGCTAATCATCACCCCCGCAGCTGACCAGCATCCGGCAGAGTGGCTCGACCGTGCGCACGACCCGCGCCACGGGTTCGTCGCACCCCCGCGCTACCCAGTCGCGCGCCACCGCGAGCAGCCCGTGCATGGCGCCGGCACGGCACAGCGGCTCGATCGAGCCGGGGACATGGGTCGGCACCAGCGTGCCGGCGATCAGGTCGGCGAAGCTGGCCATCGAGCGTTCGAACAGTTCGTCGACGTGCGGGTCGATGCCGGACAATTCCGACAGGAAGACGCGCGCGCTGGCCGGTTCGTCGCGCAGCAGGTCGTAATAGGCGGTCAGCAGCGCGATCAGCCGATCCTGCGGCGTCCCCCCCGCCGCATCGGCCGCCGCGGCGACCCGTTGCGTCACGAACTGCGTGACCTCGCCGAATGTCGCTAGAAGCAGCGCCTCGCTATTAGCGAAGGCTTCGTAGAAATAGCGCGGGGTCAGCCCAGCCGCGCGGCAGACCGCGGTCACCGTCGTGTGCCGATAGCCCTGCTCGCCATACAGCGCGATCGCGGCGCGGATCAGCCGGCTGCGCCGTTCGACGCGCCGCTCGCTTGCCGATGCACCGCCATAGCGCCGTCCGCCTTGGCTTGCCGCCCTCGATTTCAAGTGATAACTCCTGTTTCCAGATAACGGCGATTGCTGTCGCATCCTTCTATCGGAGCACTCCGGCATGGCAATTGAGACTGCGTCCATCCCCTCCGCCTCCGGCGCCGCGGAAGAGCTCGACATCGTGATCGTCGGTGCGGGTCTGTCGGGGATCGACGCGGGCTATCGCTTTCAGACCGAATGCCCGGGCAAAAGCTACGCGATCCTCGAGGCGCGCGATGCGATCGGCGGCACCTGGGACCTGTTCCGCTATCCCGGCATCCGCTCGGACTCGGACATGTACACGCTGGGCTTCCCCTTCCGCCCCTGGCCGAGCGACCAGGCGATCGCCGGCGGCGACGCGATCCGCGACTATATCGCCGACACCGCGCGCGCATTCGGGATCGATGCGCATATCCGCTTCGGCCGCCGCGTCGTTCGCGCCGCTTGGTCGTCCGCCGATGCGCGCTGGACGGTCGAGGTCGAGCGGGACGGCGCCGCGTCGGAGCGGATCGTCTGCCGGTTCCTGTACATGGGCAGCGGCTATTATGATTATGACGCCGGCTTCACGCCGCCCTTCGAGGGTGTCGAGGACTATGCGGGGCAGCTCGTCCATCCGCAGCACTGGCCCGCCGACCTCGATTGGGCCGGCAAGCGCGTGGTGGTGATCGGCAGCGGTGCGACCGCGGTGACGCTGGTGCCGTCGCTCGCCGAAAAGGCCGCGCACGTCACGATGCTGCAGCGCTCGCCGACCTATATCGTCTCGCGCCCGTCACAGGACGGCTTTGCGCGGTGGACGCACCGGGTGCTGCCCAAAAGCATTGCCGACAGCGCGACCAAATGGAAGAGCGTCGGACTCGGCATCGCCACCTACGCCTATGCGCGCAAGCGCCCCGATCACATGAAGGCGCTGATCCTGAAGGGCGTCCGCGCGCAGTTGCCCGAGAAATACGAGGTCGAGCGCGATTTCGAACCGCGCTACGATCCGTGGGACCAGCGTATCTGCCTCGTCCCCGATGCCGACCTGTTCGAGGCGATGCGCGGCGGCAAGGCGGAGATCGTGACCGATCACGTCGCCCGCTTCACACCGACCGGCATCGCGCTGCGATCGGGCCGCGAACTGCGCGCCGACATCGTCGTCACCGCCACGGGCCTCGTCCTGCGCCTGCTGGGCGGCGTCGAGCTCGTCGTCGATGGGCAGGTCGTGAACCCCGCCGACCGGCTGATCTACAAGGGCATGATGGTGAGCGACGTGCCGAACCTAGCGCTCGCCTTCGGCTATACCAATGCATCCTGGACGCTGAAATGCGATCTGTCGGCCCGCTACGCCTGCCGCTTGCTGCGGCACATGGACGCGAACGGCTATGATATGTGCACGCCCACGCACGACGACCCCTCGGTGACACCCGAGCCGATGCTCGGCTTCACCTCGGGCTATGTCCAGCGCGCCAACGCCATCCTGCCACACCAGGGATCCAAGGCGCCGTGGAAGGTGCATCAGAACTATGCGCTGGACCTCGCCGCGCTAAAATTCGGCAAACTGGAGGACGGAACGATGCGGTTCGACAAGGCGCGCGGTGCCACCACTCCGGCGCCGGTCGAATCACCGCGCTCTGCCGTTTCGATCGGCGCGGTGACGGCCGCGGCGGCGATCGCAGCAGTCGGCGGTCTTGCGCTGTTCGCGAAGCTGAGCCAGCGGCGGACCGAGCGGATGATACCTGCCGACGGCGCCTTCATCGACGTCGACGGCCGGCGGATGCACTATCTCGACCGCGGTACCGGACCGACGATCGTGATGATCCATGGCCTTGCCGGGCAGATGCGCAACTTCAGCTATGCGCTGCTCGACCGCCTCGCGACCGAGTACCGCGTGATCCTGATCGACCGGCCCGGCTCCGGCTATTCGGCGCCCGGCGAGACCGCGAATATCCGCGCGCAAGCCGCCCAGATCGCGCGTTTCGTAGCGGCGCTGGAGCTCGAGAAGCCGCTTGTCGTCGGCCATTCGCTCGGCGGCGCAGTCGCGCTCGCGCTGGCGATCGATCACCCGGAAGCGGTCGGTGGCTTGGCGCTGATTGCGCCGCTCACCCAGCCGCAGGACAGCGCGCCGAGCGCGTTCGCGGCTCTCGCGATAGTCTCCCCCGCCGCGCGCAAGGCGGTGGCCTGGACGCTCGCCACACCCGCCGCCATCCTGGCGGGCGAGAAGGGCGCGGCGGCGGCGTTCGCGCCCGAGGCCGTGCCCGCCGATTTCGCGACGCGTGGCGGCGGGGCGCTGGTGTCGCGGCCGGCAAATTTCGAGGCGGCCTCGGCCGACCTCGTCGCCGCCAATGACGACCTGCCCGACATGGTCGCGCGCTATCACGGCCTCTGGCTCCCGGTCGCGATCCTCTATGGCCGCGACGACCAGATTCTCGATCCCGAGGTGCATGGCGCCCGCTTCGCCGACATGGTGCCGCACGCCGCGCTGACGCTGATCGATGGCGGCCACATGATTCCGGTGACGCGGCCCGACGAGACCGCGGCGTGGATCAGGACTCAGGCCGATCGTCTCGGCTGATCGAACCAGCCGGGGGCGCGCCGCGACCTCAGAACAGACCGTCGCAGTCGTCCGTCTCTTCTGACATCGCAGCGACCTCGGCTTCGGGCTGGTCTTGGGATGGCGAAAAGCGGGCGTGCACCTGGCGTTCGCGTGCCATCGTGTAGAGTGCGTTTATCGCGTGAAAAAGCTGCTCACCGGTGGCCGAGATACTCTGGCTCGCTTCGACCAGCGGCATCGCCAGTGCATCCAGTTTCGCGTTGATGCGCGCCAGCGGCTCGGCAAACGCGGTTTCGCAGTCCAGCGTGCTGGTCATCGCCGCGACGATGTCGTGGATCGCACCCGCATCACGGTCGAGGCCGGACATGCCCTGACGCGTGAGCAACGCCCCCGCGCGAATGACCGCGAGCGCTTCGGGCAGCGACCCTGCCGTCGCTTCGTTGCCATCGGGGGGCGAGCCGATCGCGTCGGCGGCGTCGCTCAGCTGTTCGAAGGCGCTGGCGATCGATGCCGAGACAGCCTCCAGGGTGTTGACGGCACAGCGGATCTCGGTCGCGATACGCGCCAGCCCGTCGCCCTCGCGGCCCATGCGGAACGAGCGCAGATCGGAATTCCACGCCATGATCCGCACGCCGCTCGTGACCCGGTGGATCGTCGTCAGCCGGTCGCCCAGGCGTCTGACGGTGGCGGAGGCTTCGGATCCCAATTGCGTCGACCGCATGTCGGCGTCGCGCAACTGCGCGGTGACCGCATCGACATCGGCGACGCTTTGCTCGAGCAGCTGCAGGAACGCGCCATCGCTCGTCCGCTCGACGCCGCTCGATTCATGCGGTGCCACCATCGTCGCGACCTGCATTGCGATCGCGCGGAAATTGCCGCCCAACAGACGCGATTCCTTCTGGAGATCCGCAGCCGCGTCAGCGACCTGGGCCGCGAGCATCGCCATCACCTGGCCTTCGAGCGCGCTGGCGGCAGCCGGATCGCCCGCGCGATTGAGCTCGTCGACCGCCGTACCGAGCAGGCTGCAGGCCTGAGCGACATGTTCGAGCCGCTGCCGGGTGATGTCGCCGATCTGCAACGCGCCGTGCGCCGCAGACAGCTTGCTGCGAATGTCGCGGGCAATTGTCGCGATCGTCTCGGCACGCCGCGCGGCCTCGATCTGGTTCTGCTGGAGTCCGATCGCGTCCGCGGCGAGCTTGTCGGGAACATGCGGGCACAGGCGCGCGCATTCGGACGCGAGCACGCGGTTCACCTCGACGACGCAGGGAACCGTCGATGCGAGCTGCCCGACCTCCTTGCTGATCTCGTGGATTTCGCGTTCGCTGACGTCCAGTTCGGCGACCATCGCGTCGGCGAACTCGGCAAAACCATGCGCGCCAGCGGCCGCGACTTTCAGATACTGCCCGCAGATCTTCAGCAGATCGAGCGTCCGGTCGACCCGCCCGATTTCCGTCTGCACCGTTCCGCTCGCTTGCTGAAGGATGTCGAGCGAATGCTGCCGCGTCTTCTGTCGCGCGGGCAGGCTGGCGAGCTGGTCGGCATTGGCCTGCATCGTCGCGACCGCGCGGTCGGCGGCATCCCGGTCGAGCGCATTGGTGACGCTTTCGAGGCTGCCGATCAGGTTTCCGACCGTGTCATAGGCGCGTTCCAGCGAGCGACCGGCATCGACGAAGCGCTGGTCGAGCCCGCTCGCCACGCTCTCGAGCTCGGTTGCCAGCACGCTCCAGGCCGGCATTTCGTCGCCGTCCCGATCGGACTCGACAGCCTTGTGTTCGACCCGTGTCATCGTCCTAGCCCCTATTGTGCCGTTGCGTGCAAGACGTCGCGGGCGATGTGATGCAACGGGACGACCCGATCGACGCCGCCCAGCGCGATCGCTTCCTTGGGCATGCCGAAGACGATCGACGTCGCCTCGTCCTGCGCGAAGGTGCGGCCGCCCGCCTGTTTCATCTCGAGCATACCGCGCGCGCCATCGTCGCCCATCCCCGTCATGATGACGCCGATCGCGTTCGTGCCCGCAGCGGTTGCCGCCGAGCGGAACAGGACATCGACGGACGGCCTGTGGCGCGAGACCAGCGGCCCGTCGCGGACCGCAACGAAATAGCGGGTCCCGCGCCGCTCGATCATCATGTGCTTGCCGCCGGGTGCGATCAGGACCGTGCCGGGCAGGACGGGATCGCCGTGCTCGGCTTCCTTGACGGTCACGACGCACAGCGTGTTCAGCCGGTTGGCAAAAGCGCGCGTGAAGTTTTCCGGCATGTGCTGAACCACGACGACACCGGGCGTCGTTGCGGGCAGCGCCATGAGGACTTCGCGCAAGGCTTCGGTTCCCCCGGTCGATGCGCCGAGGCATACCACGCGCTCGGTCGCGCGGTTCATCACCCGACCGCTCGGGGGCGGCAGGACGGCGTCCGCGGTGAGCTTCTGCTCGAGCCGGCCCGGCCGGCTGCCATTGGACGACCGCAGCGAGACCCGCACGCGCGCCGCCGCCTTGATCACGTCGCGGATCTGGAGATTGTGATCGGCGAGGTGCTCGGCGAGCCCGGCACGGGGCTTCACGATGACGTCGACCGCGCCCGCCTCCAATGCCTGCAGCATCGCGTCGGAGCCCTTTTCCGTGACCGACGAGCACATCACCACGGGAAGCGGGCATTGTGCCATCAGCTTCTTCAGGAACGTGATCCCGTCCATGCGCGGCATCTCGACGTCGAGCATCATCACGTCGGGTACTTCGTCCTGGATGCGGCGGGCCGCACTGAACGGGTCGGCGGCGGTGCCCATGACGGTGATCTCTGGATCTTCCTCGAGGATCGCCGCAAGGGCATGCCGCGCGACTGCGGAATCGTCGACGATGAGCACACGGATTTTTCCGGAGACGGCCATGGATCAGCTCCGCTGGAAAACGGTGTGGGCGACGGGCACGAGCGGCAGGTCGTGGCCCGTGATCGATTCCGAATGCCCGAGGAACAGGTAACCACCCGGCGCGAGCCTGCTGACGAGCTTCGAGACGACCTCATGCTGGGTCGGCTTGTCGAAATAGATGAGGACGTTGCGGCAGAAGATCAGGTGCATCGGCTCGCCGACCGGATAGACCTCGTCCATCAGGTTCAGCCGGGCGAACGCGATCGCCCGGCGCAACTCGGGTATCACGCGGACTTCGCGACGCGCCGGATCACGCGATTCCATCAGATATTTGCGCCGCAGCGCCGCCGGAACGGGCTCTGCGAGATCGGCGGGATAGATGCCGCGCCGGGCGATCTCGAGCACCTCGGTGTCCAGATCGGTCGCCAATACGCTGTAAGCGATGCCGCGGCGCGTGGCGGCAAACTGGTCGAGCAGCATCGCGATCGTGTAGGGCTCGGGCCCGGTCGAGCAGGCGACGCTCCAGGCACGGATCGTCCGCAGATAGGTCGCTTCCAAGCCGGGGAGGGCGACGTCGCGCAGAAAGTCGAAATGGACCGGTTCGCGGAAGAAGTCCGTCTTGTTGGTCGTCACCGCATTGATCAGGTGGATGCCTTCCTGATCGAGATTATTGTCCGTCAGGACATGGCGACAATAGGCCTCGAGCGTATCGAACCCCAGCGCGCGTTGCCGGCGCCGCAACCGCCCTTCGAGCATCGTCCGCTTGCTCGCCGGCATCCGGATCCCGGCATAGTCGAAGATATAGTCGGCGAGCTGCGCGAACTCGCGCGGGCCGATCTGGTCCGAGGCGCTCGGCGTAGCTTTGACGATCGGGGAGATGAAGGACACGGGAGCCAGCTCCAGAAATGACGAGGGACCGTTCGAGGCGGCACCATGAGGATTGGGTGTCAGGGGTCGCGACGCGACCCCGTCATGCGGCGCTGGCGTGCAGGGCGTTGACCTCGGCGCTGGAGAAGATCTGCGCGACATCGACCAGCACGACGAAACCCTCGGTCCGCTTGACCACCCCCGCAATATAGCGCGAGGGCCAGCGGACGCCGATATCGGGCGCCGCGCCGATCTGGCCGCGGTCGAAGGTGCTGACCTCCAGCACCCGGTCGACGACGAGGCCTAGGACCAGGTTGCGCCCGTCGACGGGGACATCGATCACCAGAATCCGCGTGCTCGGCGTCGGCGCGACCGGCGGCAGGCCGAGGCGGCGTCGCAGATCGATCGTCGTCACGCCCTCGCCGCGCAGATCGGTCAGCCCCAGCAGATAATCGGGGCCGTTCGGAATATGGAAGGTCTCGGTCCAGTCGAGGATCTCGCAGACCAGCGTGACGGGCACGGCAAAGGTTTCGGCACCCAGCCCGAAGGTCACGGCCTGCAGCTCTCCGGCGACGCTCATGCCGCGCACCCAGCACAGGCTGCGGAGCGGGGGCGTGCCGCACCACCCGGCCGGGACCCGCGGGACCGATCAGTGGCCGTCGCCGAGCATCGTTCGATTGACCCGTACATGTCGGTCCTTCCAGCGTCAGAGGAGTGCCGGCGCGAGCACGGCGGGGGTGGCGCGGCCACCGAGCAGCGGGTCGAAGATCCGCGCGATATTGGCGAGGACGATGACGCCCTGCGGCGTCCGCACCAGCTCGCGGATGAAATCGCGGCGCCAGCGCAGGCCGACCGTGGGCGGGGTCTCACTGGCATTGCGGTGCAAGGTCGTCACCTCGTGCACCTTGTCGGTGCGGATGCCGATCTGGGTCGGGACACCGTCGACGTCGAGCTCGACCACCACGATCCGGCTGTCCATCGTCGATTCCGCCGAGGGGAGGCCGAACGCCAGGCGCAGGTCGGCGATCGGGATGATCTTGCCGCGGAAGTTCGCGACGCTCGCGACCAGCCGGTCCGCACCCGGCACGACCGTTTCGGGCAGCAGGTCCAGGATCTCCCGGACGAGGACCGCCTCGACCGCGAACTTCTCGGCTTGCAGATCGAACGTCAGCACCTCGAGCCGGCCGTCTTCGTCCCACTGGGTTTCCGTCGTGTCTTCCATGGTCATGCAACGGCGCGAAGCCGCTCCTCCTGATGCTGGCCCAGCGCGACGAGCTGGACGACGTCGAGGATCAGCGCGACGCCGCCATCGCCGAGGATCGTCGCGCCGGCGAAGGTCGGGACGTTGCAATGCACCGCCGACATCGGCTTGATTACGGTCTGGTGGCTGCCGATGATCTGGTCGACCACCAGTCCGACCCGCTCGGTGCCGGTCGCGATGATGACGATCTTCTGGTGGACGCTGGGCTTCGTCCCCGTCGCGAACATCTCACGCAGCCGGACGAACGGCACGAGCCGGTCGCGTAGCGTGATGAAGCTCCGCCCCCGCGAACGCAGGTCTTCCTCTAGGCTGAGTTCGATGCATTCCTCGACCACGGCGAGCGGAATGACGTAGCGACCGTCGCCGACCCGGATCAGCAGCCCGTCGATGATCGCGAGCGTCAGCGGGATGCGCAGCGACATCGCCGACCCCTGGCCCGATACGCTTGCGACCTCGATCGTGCCGCGCAGGCTCTCGATCGTGCGCTTGACCACGTCCATCCCGACACCGCGGCCCGACAGGCTGGTGATCTGCGGCGCGGTCGAGAAGCCGGGATGGAAGATCATCTGGAGCAACTCCTGGTCGCTCACGACCTGTCCCGGCTGGAGCAGCCCGTGTGCCTCGGCCTTGGCGCGGACGCGCTCACGGTCGATGCCGTGGCCGTCGTCGCGGATCGTGATGACGACCTCGCCACCCTCCTGACGCGCGGACAGCCGGACCTGCCCGATCTCGGGCTTTCCCGCGGCGAGGCGCCGCTCGGGCGGTTCGATACCGTGATCGCAGGCGTTGCGGATCAGGTGGATGAGCGGATCGGCGAGCCGTTCGATCACCGTCTTGTCGACCTCGGTGGTCTCACCGTCGGTCGACAGCTCGATCGTCTTGCCGGTATCGCGCGCGATGTCGTGGACGAGGCGGCGGAAGCGGCCGAACAGCGTGGCGACGGGCACCATGCGGAGCACCATCACCGTGTCGCGCAATTCGCTCGCCAGCCGCTCGATCTCTTCGGAGATGGAGCGAAGCGCGACGTCCGTCGCATTGCTGCCGCTGCTATGCGCCAGCTGCGACAGCCGGCTCTGGACGATGACGAGTTCGCCCACCCGGTCCATCAGCAGGTCGAGGCGTTCGGCGGGTACCCGGACGCTTTCGCCGGTCTTGGGCGCGCCCCGGCCGTTCGGGGTGGTGGCCGGGTCGCGATCCTGCGCCGGTGGCATCGTGTCGACCCGTGTGGGCGGGAGCGCAGACGGCGTCGTCCCCGCGCCAGGCGGCGGCGCGGTATCCTCCACGTCGTCGCACGACGTGTCGCCGATCGCCTCGATCTGAAGATCCAGGTCGTCGAGTACGAATATGAAGACATCCTCGAGGTCATCCCGCGACACCGCGCCGCGCACTTCGATATCCCAGCCGATATGGCATTCGGTCGGCACCAGCTCGGCAAGCGGCGGCACCTGGTCGGTCCGCGCGACGATCCGGCAGTCGCCGAGCGTGCGCAATTCATCGAGCAGCGCGAGCGGGTTGATGCCATTCTGCATCGCTTCGGGGGGCAGGCGGAGCGACAGCCGCCACCCCTGCACGACGGGCGGTGCCTCCGGCGTCGGCGCGGGCGCGCCGTCGAGCGCCGCCTGCAGCTTCGCCAGGATCGCGTCGCCTTCCGCCTTGCGGTCGGTCGCGTCGCCCTCGATCAGCGCGCGCATGTGGTCCTGCGCGGACAGGATGACCGCGATCAGCTGCGGCGTGGCGGGGGTCAGGTTCTTGCGGACGCGGTCGAAGGCGGTTTCGCAGTGATGCGTGAAGCTGGCCAGCGCGTCGAAGCCGAACATCGCGCCCGAGCCCTTGAGCGTGTGCAGTCCGCGGAACACCGCGTCGATCAGCTCGTGATCGTCCAGCCGGTGACCCAGATCGAGCAGGCCCTGCTCGACTTGTTCGAGGACTTCGCCCGCCTCGACGCGGAATGCGGCGACGGGGTCGTTCTGGCTCACCGTCCGAGGACCTTGCGCACGACCCGGATCAGCTGTTCGGGGACGAACGGCTTGACCAGCCAGCCGGTCGCGCCGGCGGCCTTGGCTTGCTGCTTCATCGCATCCTCGGATTCAGTGGTGAGGAACAGGATCGGGGTACCGCATTGCGCGGGGTTCTTGCGCAGCGCGCGGATCATCGACAGCCCGTCCATGTTGGGCATGTTGAGATCGGTGATGATCATGTCGAAGCGGCTGCCGCTGGCCTTGCTCAGGCCCTGCGCGCCGTCGGCGGCCTCGCTGACGGTGTAGCCAGCCCCGGTCAGCGCCATGCGGATGGCGACGCGTATGCTGGTGGAATCATCGACGATAAGGATGGATGCGCTCATCGCGGCAGGTCTCCGTGAAACCAGAAATTCTGATCGGCTGATGGGATATCGGTGAGGAAGCCCGCGCGCCCGAGCAGCGCCGCCAGCGCGTCGTGCACCGGCTGTGCGAGGCGCAGGGACTTGCCGTCGCGTTCGGCCTGACGGCGCGCCGCGCAGACGAGCTGCAACAGGCTGACATCGGCTTCGACAACGGCGGAGAGATCGAGTTCGATCGCGTCATGCTGCTCAAGCTGCGACGCGAGGTCCGCAGCGAACGGCACCACCGAGCTGGTCGTGACGGTGGCCGGTACAAGGATGATTTGCGCCATGCGTTCCCCCATTCTCTCCGACCGGCAGCTTCGCGCGGCCGGGTCCGCTGGTTCATTATAGACGGCGGCCAAGAGGTCCGTTCCGGACCCATCGCTTATTTTCGATCAGGTCGTCATTGACGCCGCAAGGCGACCGCGCCCGACGGCGCGATCGCCTCACCACAGCGTCAGCGATTGCGTCTGATTACCGGCTAGGCCGCCCGCCTGCGCAATCCGCGCTCAGGCCGCCTGCGCGCCGAAAGCATCGTCGTCGGCGTCGGTGCCACCCTTGATTAGATCAAGCGCGAAGCCGTTCACGCGGGCCTGCTGGTCGGCGATAGAATTGGGCTTCGGCCGCTTGGCCTTGGCGCTTGGCCGGGCGGCGATTGGGCTGCGCGCGCTCACTTTGCGCTGCACGGTCGGGGCCGGCCGCCGATGGCTAAGGTCCGCGCCGCCGCCGGTCCGGAAATAGGCGATGCTGGCCTGGAGTTCCTCGGCCTGCGAGGCCAGTTCTTCCGACGTCGCGGTGATCTGTTCGGACGCACCGGCATTCTGCTGACTGATCAGGTCGAGCTGCTGGATCGCCTCGTTTATCTGTGCCGCGCCGATATCCTGTTCACGGCAGGCCGCGCTGATCTCGGCGACGAGTTCGGCGGTGCGGCTGATGTCGGGCACCAGCTTGGTCAACATGTCGCCGGCTTCGGTCGCCGCTGCGACGGTCTGCGACGAGACCGATCCGATCTCTGCCGCCGCGACCTGACTGCGTTCCGCGAGCTTGCGGACCTCCGAGGCGACGACGGCAAAGCCGCGGCCATGTTCGCCCGCGCGCGCAGCCTCGACCGCGGCGTTCAGCGCGAGCAGATCGGTCTGCCGGGCAATCTCCTGGACGATGCCGATCTTCTCCGCGATCGTCCGCATTGCATTGACCGCGCGCTGGACCGCGATCCCGCTGAGTTCGGCGTCCTTCGCAGACTGGCGGGCGATCTTCTCGGTCTGCGCGGCATTGTCCGCGCTCTGCTTGATGTTGGCGGCAATCTCTTCCATCGCCGAAGACGCTTCTTCGGCAGCCGCCGCCTGCTCGGTCGCGCCTTGCGAGACCTGCTCGGAACTTGCCGACAGCTCCTGGCTTCCGGCCGAGACGTTGTCGGCGGCGCCGCTGGCCTTGCCGACGACGTTGCGCAATTGTTCGATCATCCGCACCAGCGCCTGGCCGAGAACATCCTTGTCGGACATGGGCTGGTGCGACACGGCCAGATCGCCATCGGCAATCTTGTCGGCCAGATCGGCACTCACCCGCAGATTGTCGACCATCCGCACGATCGCCTGTCCAAGCGTATCCTGGTCGGACAATGGCTGATGTGCAAAGCTCAGATCACCATCGGCGATCTTGTCGGCGAGACTGGCGCTTACCCGCAGATTGTCGACCAGCGCGTTGATGGAATCCTTCATGCGGCGATGGTCGCCCTGGCAGGGGATCTCGACCATCTCGCGCAGGTCACCGACGCTGGCGAGGTTCAGGACGCGATTGCCCTCCTCGATCGGCAGCAGCGTCGCGTCGAGCATCGCGTTGATCCCGCAGACCAGTCCGGCGAAATCCCCGACGAAGCGCGTCTCGTCACCGCGCTGGGCGAGCTCGCCCGCCGTCGATGCCTTGATCAGCCGTTCCACCTCGCCAACGATATCGCGCAGGTTGCGCCGAAGTGTCTCGACGGTGTCGTTGATGAAGGCTTTCTTGCCGGGAAAGGCTTCGAGCGGCGCGTCGAAATTGCCTTCGCCAAACGCCTTGATGCAGGCCATCGCCTTCTTCTTCAC
This sequence comes from Sphingomonas aerolata, assembly GCF_003046295.1. Taxonomy (GTDB): domain Bacteria; phylum Pseudomonadota; class Alphaproteobacteria; order Sphingomonadales; family Sphingomonadaceae; genus Sphingomonas; species Sphingomonas aerolata. The sequence goes on along the minus strand of NZ_PZZN01000003.1, from coordinate 773,751 downwards.
GGCGATATGGTTGCCGACCATGGTGTTGACGCCGCGTGCCATGGTGCCGAAGTCACCCTTGAACCGGTCGGCCGCGACGATGACGTCGATGTCGCCCTTGTCGTGCTCGGAGGACATGTGGTTCAGTTCGCTGATCAGGCCCTGCAGATTTGTGCGCAGCGTCTCGATCGTTTCGTTGATGAACGCCTTCTTGCCGGGGAAACGCTCTAGCGGGGCGGCGAAATTACCCTCGCTGAATTCCCTGACGCAGGCCATCGCGGTTCTTTTGACCGCGATGTGGCTGCCGACCAGAAGGTTGAGCCGCTTCGCCATGACCGCGAACGTTCCGTGAAACTCGTCGAACGGCAGGATGGCGTCGATATCGCCCTTGTCATGCGCAGCGCTCCAGTCGTCGATCCGGGCGCTCAACTGGCCAACCGGGCGCAGCGCGCGATCGAGCATCTGGTTGATCGCGCACAGCACCGTCTGGGTCTGGCCGTTGGCGAGCGAAGTATTCGCCCGCTGTGAAAAGTCACCATCGGCAAACATGCTCTCGAGGCGCGCCAATTCGGACGTGAGGACGTCTGACGAGACGCCGCCGAGGATCTTTGCCAACATCAACGGATTCCTTTGTGCTGCATCATGTAAATCAATAGCTCAAACAACATGGCCGCGATTTGCCGCCGTCTGAATCTCACATGTCACGCCGATCTGGCCGCCGAGCGCGGAATCGGGGGACCGCCCATCGAGGTCAGCTTGATTATAGAGTGGTCAGGGGAGGGACGGTTTGGAGCGCGCGACAATTTTCGAGATTGCGATCCGGTGCGCCGGGTGGCTGCCTCCCGCACGTCGATGCGTGCCGGATCATGGACGTGGTCTGCGCCTGTAAATCCCGACCGGTTCTGCTAGTGGACGGCGATGCTCAAAATACGAACCAAGCGCCAGGGGATGGTAACGGCGCGCGCGCTCGATCGCCTCGTGGCCGTCGAGACCTCGGTGAATGCTCTTGGCGACGAGGATCTGCTCGACCTCGCGGACATCTTCGCTGTGGGCGAGGTGACCCCGCTGCGCGAGATGGCACAGGCCGAGATGCGCCGCCGCGCGCTCAGCCTGTGAAGCGATTCCCTTCACGCTTCCGGCGCCTCGATGGCGCGCTCGCCGATCTCGCCGTCGAGGAACCGATGTTGCTCACCGAGCTCGACGGCTTCCTCACCGGGCTGCTGATCTCCCCGGAGGCGATCGCGCCGGGCGAGTGGATGACCGTGATCTGGGGAAGCGAGTCCGACGGCACGCCGCCCTTCGAGGATCCGCTCGACGTGCAATGGTTCGCCGATGCGGTGGCGGCGCGGCGTGATGAGATCGCGCGCGACCTTGCCCGCGGCAAGCTTCAACCGATCTTCGACGTCGATGAGCGCGACGGTGAAGTTCTGTGGGAATATTGGATCGACGGCCTGACCGATGCGATCGCGCTGCGCCCCGAGGCCTGGAACGCGCTGGCCGACGACCCCGCAAGGGCGGCCCCGTGGTCGTGGCTGGCGACGCTGATCGCGGTCGCGAGCAATGAGAGCGACCTCGACAGCGTTGAAATCAACGCGCTTCAGGACCGGGCGCCGGCCGAACTCACCGACGCCGTCCAGCGCCTGTACGCCGCGCAGGTGAGCGTCGCCGGCCCGTCGTCACCCGACGCATCGGCGACGGCGGCATCGAAAGTCGGCCGCAACGATCCGTGCCCTTGTGGGTCGGGGAAAAAGCACAAGCGCTGCTGTGGCTGATCGGGGACGAGGGCGGCACGATGTGTGCCTGCCCCGCGTCCCCTCGGCCACCTCAGACGCTCTGCCGGATTACGAGAGCTCGATCTTCCCGTTCATGCCGGGCCAGTCCGAATAGCCGACGGCGCCGCCGCCATACCAATATTGCTTCGGCGCCTCGGCCAGCGGCGCGCCGGTGCGCAGCCGGTCGACGAGATCGGGATTGGCGAGGAAGGGGCGACCAAAGCTGAACAGGTCGGCATTGCCTTCCGCCAGCGTCTTTTCGGCAAGCTCCAGCGTATACTGGTTGTTGGCGATGTACGCACCCGAGAAACGTTTGCGCAGCGCCTGGAAGTCGACGCCGTCCGGCACGTCGCGCGTCTGCTGGGTCACGCCTTCGATATCGTGGATGTACAGCAGCCCGATCTCCGACAGGGCATCGACGAACGTGTCGAAGGTCCGCCCGACCTGGCTGTCGAGCGGCGTCTTGCCGGGCTCGGTCGTGGCGGGCGAGATGCGGATCCCGACCCGGTTAGCACCCCAGACATCGACCACGGCGCGAACGACATCGAGCGGGAAGCGCAGCCGGTTCTCGATCGAACCGCCATAGACGTCGCTGCGCTGGTTGGTGCTGTCGCGGATGAACTGTTCGAGCAGATAGTTGTTCGCGGCATGGACCTCGACGCCGTCAAAGCCGGCGGCCTTGGCCTGTTCGGCAGCGCGGCGGTAATCCTCGACGATCGCGGGAATCTCGTCCGTCTCCAGCGCGCGCGGGGTGACGAAATCCTTCATCCCGTCATTCGTGAAGGCCTGGCCTTCCGCCTTGATCGCGGACGGCGCGACGGGGAGTGCGCCGTCGTGGAGATCGGGATGCGAGATGCGGCCGGTGTGCCACAACTGAAGAAAGATCGCCCCACCACGCCGGTGGACGGCCTCGACGATCGGCGTCCATGCGGCGACCTGCGCGTCCGACCAGATGCCGGGCGTCATCGCATAGCCGCGCGCCTGCGACGAGATGTTGGTCGCTTCGCTGATGATGAGGCCGGCATCGGCACGCTGCGCATAATAGTCGGCGGCAAAGTCGGGCGGGACACCCTCGTCGTTCGAGCGGCTGCGCGTCAGCGGCGCCATGACGATACGATTCTGCAGTCGCAGATCGCCGATCGTGACGGGCTGCAGAACGGGGCTGTCGGTTTGGTCGGACATGATCTGATCTTCCGTGAAAGTTGGGAGAAGCGGGGGCAGCAAGCTGTAACGCGCGAGCAGCCGCTAGATCCCGGCGCGGTGGCGAGGAGGGGCGTCGTCGCGGCAGAATGGGACGACCTTCCGGATCCGGTGGCGAGACACGGGTGAGGGTGTCGATGCTCGACCCCGACGGGATTTAGGCGATCACGGGCGGCTGCCGCTGCGGAGTCATCCGAAATCGCGTCACGAAGGGGCTCGAGGCCGCAGACGATCAGAAGCGCGGCGGGGGGGGGGCAGCACAGCGCCGGTCGGCGACTGCCCGACCGGCGCGTGTCGCGTTCCCGCTAAACGGCCACCCTATAGCAGCTTGTCGAGCGTGATCGGCAGGTCGCGGACGCGCTTGCCGGTTGCGTTGTAGACCGCATTGGCGACCGCCGCCGCGACGCCGGTGATGCCGATCTCGCCGATACCATGCGCACCCATCGGCGTGTGGGGATCGGCGATATCGGTCCAGATGACGTCGATCTCGGGGACGTCGAGGTGCACGGGGATGTGATATTCGGCAAGGCTCGGGTTCATGATCCGCCCATTGCGTTCGTCGAACTGCGTTTCCTCCATCAGCGCCATGCCGAGCCCCATGATGATCCCGCCGCGAAACTGGCTCTTTGCCGTCTTGGGGTTGAGGATGCGCCCGCAGTCGAACGATCCGAGAATCCGGCTGACGCGTGTCTCACCGGTGACCGCATTGACCCGCACCTCGCAGAAGATCGCGCTGTGCGAGTGCATCGACCAGTGCATCAGTTCGAGCGGCTGCGCCGCCGCGGCGGTGACGGTGACGCTGTCGCGCTGCGCACGCGTCAGGATCGAGGCGTAGCTTTCCCGCTGCGTCGGATCATCGATCTTCGCCAGCCCGGCATCCTCGCTGCCGACCGTATCCGCCGACAGCCCCGCGAGGGGCGAGTCGTTGCCGGCCAGCTTGAGCAGCTCGGCGACCAGCGCGTTATGCGCCGCGATGACGGCCGCACCGATCGCCGCGGTCTGCTGTGATCCACCCGCCATGATCGCGCCCGGGATCGACGAGTCGCCGTAGCCGACCTCGACCTGATCGAGCGACAGACCCAGTCGTTCCGCGCCGACGATCGCGGTGGTGGTCGAGGTCCCCATGCCCATTTCCGCCGCCGCGACCTCGATCAGCGCGCGCACGGCATCGCCGTCCCGCGTGAGGGTGATACGCGCCTGTGCGCCGGGCATCCGGTAATAGGGATAGGTCCCGGTCGCGCAGCCCATGCCGATCTGCCATTCGCCATCGCGGCGCGTGGCCGGTTCGACACTGCGATCCGCCCAGCCGAAATGATCCGCACCGTTGCGCCACGCCTCGACGATATGGCGCGACGAGAAGGCGAGCCCCGACGTCGGGTCCTTGTCCGGCTCGTTCAGGATCCGCAGCTCGACCGGGTCGATGCCCAGATCGACCGCGAGTTCGTCGACCGCGCATTCCAGCGCGAAGGTGCCGACCGCCTCGCCCGGCGCGCGCATGAAGGTGTTCGCCAGCATGTTCATCCGCGCGATGTCGACCTGCAGGCTTATATTGGGGCAGGCATAGGCGGCGCGCGTGCCGAGGATGAACGGCTCGGGCATGTTGTTATGCGGCGTCATGATCGACAGCCCGGTGTGGACCAGCGCATCGAAGCGGCCCTCCGCGGTCGCGCCGATCGCAACCCGCTGCTCGGTGAGCGATCGCCCGCCGACGACGCGGTACACGCCTTCGCGCGACAGCGTGATCCGTACCGGCCGGCCTGCCAGCTTCGCCGCGGCTGCACCGATGATCTGGTGATCCCACAAGCCCTTGCAGCCAAAACCGCCGCCGACATAGGGCGAGGTCAACCGGACCTTGTCGGGCTCTAGATCGAAGATTTCGCCGATCGTCTGCGCCTGGGCGGTGACCATCTGGCTCGCGTCGTGGATCACCAGCGCGCCGTCGATCCATGCGATCGTCGCGGCATGCGGTTCGATCGGATTGTGGTTGTGGCGCGGGGTGCGATAGACCTGATCGACGACATGCGGCGCCGTGGCGAGCGCGGCGTCGGCATCGCCGATCCGGTTGTGCAGCGGCTGGCCCATGAACAGGCCCGGTTCGCGCCCGTTCGCCTTCGCGCCTTCGAGACTGGTCGTCGACGGCTCCGCATCATAGGTGAAGCCGAGCAGCGACGCGGCATGATCGGCCTGCTCCTGAGTCTCGGCGAGGACGCAGGCGATCGGCTGCCCGTTCCAGTGGATGCGGTCGTCCTGCAGGATTGGCAGGTCGGCGGGGCCCACCGCGGTCGGGGACGAGCCGAACACGCCCGGCGTGTTCATCCGTGGCGCGTTGAGGTGGGTCATCACCAGGACGACACCCGGCGCGGCGTCCGCAGCCGCGCTGTCGATCGCCGTGATCCGGCCGCGCGGGATCGTCGCATAGGCGAGTGCCGCATAGGCCATGTCGTCGAAGCGAAATTCTGCGGCGAAGCCTGCCTCGCCCTTGACCTTCAGCGCGCCGTCGCGCCGCGATACCGGCGTGCCGATCAGCCCGTGCTTGTGCGCGATCAGCGGATCGGGCCGGCCACCGGGGATCCAGCTGTCGGGTGCCAGCGGAACGAGCTTCTCTATCGCGCCCTGCATAAGGCCCTGCGCCGCCTGCTTTGCGGTATCGATGATGCTCATGCGACGTCTCCCTTCGCCAGCTCGGCCAGCACCGCGGCCAGCGTTCGCGTCGCCAGTTCGGGCTTGAACGCATTGTCGCGAAGCGGCCGCGCATCGGCGAACTCCGCGGCTGCGGCTGCCCGGAAGACGGCCTCGCTGGCCAGTTCGCCGCGCAGCGCGGGCTCCGCCTTGGTCGCGCGCCATGGCTTGTGCGCGACGCCGCCGAACGCGATCCGGACGTCGGCGATCCGGTCGCCGTCCATCTCGATCGCCGCCGCGACCGAGATCAGCGCGAAGGCGTAGCTCGCCCGGTCGCGCACCTTGCGATAGGTCGAGCGCGCCGCGACACCGAGCGGCGGCAGTTCGATCGCCGTGATCAGATCGCCCGCCGCCAGTACCGTATCGAGGTCGGGACGATCGCCGGGCAGGCGGTGAAGCTCACCAAAGGGCAGCGTCCGCGCGCCGTCGCGCCCCTCGACATGCACGACAGCGTCGAGCGCGGTCAGCGCGACGCACATGTCGGAGGGATGCGTCGCGACGCAGGCATCGGATGCGCCGAGAATCGCGTGGATGCGATTGAACCCTTCGCGGGCATCGCACCCCGTACCGGGCGCGCGCTTGTTGCAGTGCGATCCGTCGGTGTCATAGAAATAGGTACAGCGCGTACGCTGCAGCAGGTTGCCGCCGACCGTCGCCATGTTGCGGATCTGCGCAGACGCCCCCGCCAGGATCGCCCGCGACAGCATGGGATAGCGCGTCCGCACGCCGTGATGCTCGGCGACCGCAGTGTTGGTGGCGGCGGCGCCGATCAGCAGTCCGCCCTCTGCCGTCTCGGTGACCGCAGCGGACAGGCGGGTCACGTCGACCAGTGTCTCGTGGCGGGCGACGGTTTCGCGCATCAGATCGACGATATTGGTGCCGCCGCCGAGAAAGGCCGCGGTCTCGCCCGCACCCAGTCGTACGGCATCGTTCACGGTATCGGCGCGCAGGTAGGTGAAAGGCGTCATGCCGCCAACTCCGCGCTCGTCTCGGCGGTCGGCGCTGGCGCCATCGTCGCCTGAATCGCGTCGATGATGCCGTTATGCGCGCCGCATCGGCACAGATTGCCGCTCATCCGTTCCTGGATCTCGTCGCGGGTCAGGATCACGTCGGCGGCGAGGTCGGCGCTGACATGGCTCGGCACGCCGCGGCGGGCCTCCGCGGCCATGCCGATCGCCGAGCAGATCTGCCCGGGTGTGCAATAGCCGCACTGGAAGCCGTCATGCTCGATGAACGCCGCCTGCAACGGGTGAAGCGCCGCGGTCTCGGCCAGGCCCTCGATCGTCGTGATCTCACGTCCGTCATACTGGACCGCCAGCGCGAGGCAGGACAGGATCCGCTCGCCATCGACCAGCACCGTGCAGGCCCCGCACGCGCCCTGATTGCAACCCTTCTTGGTGCCCGTCAGGTGAAGCGTCTCCCGGAGGTGATCAAGCAGCGAAACACGGGGATCCGCCGGTCCGGGGACGGCGTTTCCGTTTACAACGAACGACATGGCGATCTCTCCTGTGGCGCACCGCGCCGAGGGGCAGCGTACACCAGTTTATGTGTCGTGCTGATGTCTTTCAGGGTCCGGGATGCAGCGCAAATCCAAAAAGATCAAACAGCGTGCTCGTCTCTCCGGTAAGGCAGGCGGCCAAGCGAGGCGCCGCTCGATACCCTCGGTCTCGATCGGCTGCCACGTCATCGTGGCGCAGCGCCGCGTGCGTCCCCTATCTCGAGCCAATAGCCATCGGGATCCTGCGCATAGATCTGGCGGACGCCGTCGAACCGGAGCTGCATCGTGTGCGGTGTGCCCGCAAGGTCGGTCCAGACGCGTCCGTGCTGGTCCAGCCAGGCAATGACGGTGGCGAGATCATCGACGTGCAGCGCCAGATGCTCGTTCCGGTTCGAGGGTTTCGGCGTCGTACGGCCGTCGAGGATGTGGAGCGCGAGGCCGTTGCCGAGATCGAGCCAGCGGCGGTTTTTGAGCGGCGTCGGGATGATCCGCAGGCCGAACGCCTCATGATAGAAGGCCGCGCTGCGGTCGATGTCCGCTGCCTGGATCGCAACATGCTCGGCGGTCGCCGCGGGCGCCGCTGTCGTTTGCAACGCTGCAAGCGAGAGAAAAATGGATGGCACGATCATGAGGCCCGGTCCCTGAAATATGTGCTCAGCGCGTTTGTGACGATGAAGGCCCGGACCCACGCGGCGCACCGTCTGCGCCGTAGTCCAATAAAGAACCGGGCGCGCCGCACGTGACGTGCAGCGCACCCGGAGATCGGGTCGACATCGGCAGGGGGGGCGCGCCGATATCGACCAGAACCGTGAAGTCATCAGAACTGGAAATTGACCGCCAGCGCGTAGGTGCGGCCAAAATAGGACGTGTAGAGCGGGTCCTGACGCACCGTATCGACGGTCAGACGATTGGTTTCGTCAGTGATGTTCGATACTTCGGCGATCAACTTGATATGCTCGTTGAGGTTGTACGAGGCCGAGGCGTCGACAAAGATCGAACTCGCATTGGCGGTCGAATCCGCGTCGACCGAGCCGCTGGGGACGGCGGTCAGGAAGGCCGCGCGATAGTTGACCGTCGAGCGGATGCTGAACTTGTCGTCTTCGTAATAGAGCGTCCCGCTTGCCGTTTCGGGCGACAGCCCGACCAGCGGCGCGGTCCGGGACAATGTCGGCGAGATGACGTAGTTGATGTTCGACCGGACCCGCGTGAAGTTGCCAAGCGCGCCGAAATTGCGCAGCACGCCGGGCAGGAAGGTGAAGGGCAGCTGGACGTTGACCTCGAACCCGCGCAGCGGCCCGCCCTCCGTGTTGTTGCTCCGCTGGACGGTGAACACGTCGGTCGGGCGCAACTGCGTTCCGTTCAGCAGCGTCAGCGGCAGGCCGATATCCTGGAACGCGACCGCCTGGCTGGTCGTCTGGATATAGCTTTCGATATTCTTGTAGAAATACGCAACCGAGATCAGCGAGCCCTTGGCGAAATACCATTCGATCGCCGCGTCGAACGTGTTGGCACGGATCGGTTCGAGGAAGGGATTGCTGAAGGTTGCGGTCTGGATCACGAGGTTTGCAGAGCCTGCGGGGATCAGCTGGCCATAGGCTGGCCGTGACATCACGCGCGCGACAGAGGCGCGCGCGATCAGCTCGGGCGTGATGTCGAGCGCGAGGTTCGCTGACGGCAGCCAGTCGTCATAACTGCGGCCGACCTCCGATATCACGAACCGCGAGGGATAGAGCGACCCGGCAGGCGCGGCCGAGGTGATCGGGCCATAGGTGTCGAGCTTGGTATGGACGTACCGTACGCCCGCATCGCCCCGCAGTGCGAAGGGCAGCGAATTGGCGGTGTTGAACTTCACCATCGCATAGCCCGAGGCATATTTCTCATCGACGCCGCCATACGTGCCCTTGGCGCATTCGAGGCTGCAATAGACATAGTTGTCGAGCCCGACCGCGTCGCGGAACTTCTCGGGATCGATCGAGACGAAATCCTGCAACAGCCCGTCGAGGTTGCTGCCGATGCCAGTCGTCACGGTGGTGAGGCTGGCGAGCGTCACGCCCGACGGCAAGGCAAGCGGCGTGTTGGTGGCGAGCTGCCGCTCACGCGCGGTATATTTGTTGGTGCGATACTGGCCGCCAATCTGCAGCGTAAAGTCGGGGGCGGCCTCCCATTCGCCGTTGAGTTCGAAGGTCTTGCTCGTGATCGTGTTGCGACGGATGAAGTTCGACAGCTGGCCGCGCTGGTCGCCGTTGGCGAGCGGCGGGCCATATTGGAAGAGCGCGGGATTGGTCGTGTCGATCCCGTAGCCGATCTTCGGAATGTCGGGATTGTCGCGGAAGTCGATCGAGAAGTCGCGCGTGTCATTGGCATCGATCGCGACCTGCAGGCGGTCGACGTCGAGCCGCGACTGGTTGATGCCGGCCAGACCATAGACCCGGACGGTGTCGGAGAAGCGGTGGTCGAGGTTCAGATTGACCTGGCGATAGGTCGAGGTGAACTTCTCCTGCTGCATCTCCGACCGCAGATCGACGCCGTCGAACAGCCCGTGGATCAGCGACCCATTGTCATCGACCTCGATCTCGCGGACCGACGTCAGCGGCTGGCCGTTGTTCGAGATCGCGCGCCCGAACGAGCGTGCATCGAAATAGGTGTCGAGCCGATCCACCTTGAACCGCGAATACAGCCCGTCGAGCGAGATGTCGGTATTGTCGCCAGGCTTCCATTGCAGCGTCAGCGTGCCCGCGAGACGCTGCTGTTCCTGGTCGCTTTTCGCGGGTCGCGGCAGACGGGGGAGATAGACGCCGCCGCCCGGACGACCGTTCACCCCGGTCCGGCTCATGACATAATCATAGGCCGCCGCCGTGCTCGTGCGCGGATTTCCGGTGCTGCAATTATTGGCGTCTGCGCCGATCGGCGTGCCGTTCGGCTGGGCGTAGCCGGCGACCGGGCTGTTCGTCGCGGCCCCGCGAAAGCTGTAGCCGACCGGGGTGCAGAAGGGGAAGATCACGCCGGCATTCGCGGTGCCCGCAGGCTGCGCCTGGCCATAGACCGTGGTCGGCACGACATCGGCGGCCGAATAGGCATATTCTGCGATATGGCGCTTCGAATAGGCGATGCTGCCGAGGATGCCGAACGTGTCGCCGAACTGCTTGGAGACCAGCGCGGACAGGCGCGGATCGGCCTTCTTGCTGATGTCGTTGTAGATGCCGCGCGCGGTGCCGGTGAGCACGAAGCTCTTCTTCTGGTCGAACGGCTTGGGCGCGCGCAGGTCGACCGTCGCGCCCAGCGAGCCTTCCTCGACATCGGCCGACAGCGTCTTGCGGACCGACAGTGCCGAGAAGATTTCGGTCGGGAAGGTCACGAAGTCGAACGAACGGCCGGTCGCGACGCCGCCGCGAATATCGGTGCCGCTGACCTGCGACACGCCTTCCATGCCGTTGATGCGCACGCGCGTGAACTGCGCGCCGAGGCCGCGGACCGAGATGTTGCGGCCCTCGCCGCCGTCACCGCGCGAGAGCGCGACGCCGGGGATGCGCTGCATCGACTCGGCAAGGTTGGAGTCGGGGAACTTGCCGATATCCTCTGCGACGATGCTGTCGATCGCGGCGGTCTCGTTACGCTTCTGGTTGAGTGCGTTGTTCAGCGAGGCGCGGAACCCGGTCACGACGATATCGGCGTTTTCCGGCTCGGACGTGGCCTGGGTCGGGTCGACGGGATCGGGTGAACTCGTCTGGCTGTCGGCTGGTTGCGGCACCTGACTGCCCGCGGTTCGCTGGGCCATGGCCGGCGCGGCGATCAACAGACCAATGACGCTCGTCGAGATAAGCAGCATGCGCTTATCGAAGCTCTTGTGGCTCAAGGACCCTCTCCCGATAGGCCGGTCGCGCTGAGTCGGCGCGGCCCGACATTTTGCCGCCCCAGTTTTCTAGGGTCGACGTACATCGTCAGGTATCAGGGCCGCAGAAATATGACAATATGGAATCATTTGGTCAGACAATTAGTTTGACCAATATTTTGAGGCGCATCCGTAGCCGCGATTTGACAGCATGCACCTCTAGACGCGGGGGCGGGTCAGACCGAGCGACGGGCCAGGGCACGGCGGCGCTGGACGGTCGCGGCCCGCGCGCGTTCGACCGCTTCGGTCTCGGTGACGTCGAGCAGGTGGTCGATCACACGCGCAAGGTGATCGCGCATCGCGTTGCGCGCGTCGACCGGCGAGCGCGCCTCCAGCGCGGTCAGGATCCGGCCGTGCTCGGCCATGCGGTTCTCCGTGCCGAGGCTTCCCGCCTTCGCCAGAACCTCGCGCGCGAGTGGCGAGCGGAAGCGCATGTCCCAGAAGTCGGCCACCGCGGAGATGATCACCGCATTGCCGGTCGCCTCGGCGATCGCGATGTGGAACCGGCGATCCGCGTCCTCTGCCGCGATCGTGTCGTCCTGATCCATCTGCGCCAGCAGACCGCGTAGCTCGACCAGCTGCTCCTCCGTGATCTCGGTCGCGGCGACCGCGGCGACTTCGCCTTCGAGCAGGCGACGCGCCTCGGTGATCTCGAACGCGCCGATATCGAGTTCCTGCTCCGAGTCGTTCGATGACGATGCCAGCACGAACACGCCCGAGCCCTTGCGGGCCTCGACCATGCCCTTCATCTCGAGTGCGATCATCGCCTCGCGGATCGTCGGGCGACTGACCTGAAACCGCTCCGTCAGATCGCGTTCGGCGGGCAGGCGACCGCCGACCTGGAATACCCCGTCCGCGATGTCCGTCATGATCGCCTGCACGATTTTGCGGTAGAGTTTACCGCCGCCTTCAGCGTCCTGCATTGCATTCCTCGTTCGATAGACGGCAGCCTGAACGTCGGCGCCGTCCCCTACATCGCGCGGACACCGGCATCGTCAAGTCCGGTAAGCCCCGAACCAGCGGAAACATCGATAAAATGCCTTACAATCTGTTTGCATGTGGCCCGACCACAAATTAGGGTCGGTTTTGGAGAGACGTACGGCAGCGACATGTCGGCGGTGAAACGATGCGAGACGACCGGACCTGTCCGGATAGGGCTGCCCAGCCCGTGCTCGCAGAAAAGAGAAAAGGGGAGGCGAATGGTTCGAGCACTCGCAATTCTGACCTTGGCGGCCGCACCGTTGCTGCTGCAGGCGTCGGTCGACGCTGCCCCTGCGTCTCAATCGTCCACAGATCAGGCAAAAGCACCGTGGCGCGACGTGACCCCGCGCGCGGGGCTGGCCGGCTGGCGCGCGACCGGGGGCAACGCGACCTATGCGTTCGAGAATGGCGAGCTGATCGGGCGCGCCGAGCCCGGCAAGACCAATAGCTGGCTCGTGTCCGAGGCCCAGTATGGCGACTTCATCGTCGAGTTCGATGCGAAGACCGACCCTGCGCTCAATTCGGGGATGATGATCCGCGGACAGAGCCGGCCCGATTATCGCAATGGCGTCGTGCACGGCTATCAGGTCGAGATCGATCCGTCGGCGCGCGCCTGGAGCGCGGGCATGTATGACGAACAGCGCCGGCAATGGCTGTATACGCTCGGCCGCAACGCGCCCGCGCGGCAGACCTTCCGCTCGGGCGACTGGAACCACTACCGTGTCGAGGCGATCGGCGCGCGGCTGCGCAGCTGGATCAACGGCGTGCCCGCGACCGATACCGTCGACGATGTCGATGCGCGCGGGTTCATCGCGTTCCAGGTGCATGCGATCCCCGATGCGGACGCAGCGCGGCACCCCGAGGTGCGGTTCCGCAACGTCCGCGTGATCACCGATGCGCCGGCGCGCTACGCGATGCCCGCGACCGCGCTGCCGCAGCAGGGCTGGCTGAGCAATAAGCTGTCCGCGGAGGAACAGCGCGCGGGCTGGAAGCTGCTGTGGGACGGCAAGACAGGTGCCGGCTGGCGCAGCGCAAAGGGGACGGCGTTTCCGACGACGGGCTGGACGATGGCCGGCGGCGTGCTGCGCGTGGACGGCGGCGGCGGCGACCTCGTCACGACCCGCGAATATCGCGATTTCGAGCTTTCGGTCGATTTCAAGCTGGCGCCCGGCGCGAACAGCGGGATCAAGTATTTCGTCGATGCCGGCCTGCTGAAGCGCAAGGGCGAGGCGCTGGGGCTGGAATATCAGCTGCTCGACGATGCGCGGCATCCCGATGCGAAGATGGGTCGCGACGGCAACCGGACGCTCGGCTCGCTCTACGATCTGATCGCGGCGAGGAACCTGTCCGACCCGGCAAGCCCGGGCAAGCGGATCAATCCGCCGGGCGAATGGAACCGGGCGGTGATCGTGGTGCGCGGCGCGCGTGTCGAGCACTGGCTGAACGGCTTCAAGATGGTCGAATATGACCGCGGGTCGCCGGCGTTCCGCGCGCTGGTGGCGCAAAGCAAATATGCCGGGATCGCCGGGTTCGGCGACGCCGTGCAGGGGCCGATCCTGCTTCAGGATCATGGCGACCGGGTCGAGTTCCGGTCGATCAAGCTGCGTACACTCTAAGGGGGATCAAGCGATGGACCGTCGGACGATGATAAAGGGCGCGGGCGCGACGCTCGGCATGGCGATGACCGCGCGCAGCTATGCACGGATCAAGGGTGCGAACGACCGGCTGAGCGTCGCGATCGTTGGCGTGAACAGCCGCGGCCAGGCGCATATGAGCGCGTTTACCAAGGTCCCGAACGTCGAGGTCACGCATTTCTGCGACGTCGACTCGGCGGTACTGGCCAAGCGCGCGGCGGCCTTTGCCGCGAAGGGCCATGCCGCGCCGCGGACCGAAGGCGATTATCGAAAGTTGCTCGACAACAAGGCGATCGACATCATCACCGTCGCGACGCCCGATCACTGGCACGCCAAGCTGGCGGTCGACGGGATGAAGTCGGGCCATCACGTCTATTGCGAAAAGCCGATCGGCATTGCGCCGGCCGAGGGCGAGGCGATGATCGCCGCGCAGAAGAACACCGGGCGCCAGCTGCAGGTCGGCAACCAGCAGCGTTCGAGCCCCGAGACGCGGCAGCTGCTCGCGCTGGTCCAGGCGGGCGAGCTGGGCGACGTGTACGAGGCGCAGACCTGGTACGCCAATAATCGCGGATCGATCGGCAAGGGGCAGCAGGTCGCACCACCCGCGACGCTCGACTGGGACATGTGGCAGGGCCCGCGGCCACGTGCGGCGTACCGGTCGAACCTGGTGCCGTATAACTGGCACTGGTTCTGGCAATATGGAACGGGCGAGCTGTGCAACAACGCGATGCACGAACTCGACATCGCGCGCTGGCTGATGGGCCTGACCTATCCGACGAAGGTCGAGGCGAAGGGGGCCAAGCGCTTCCACGCGGGCGACGACTGGGAGATGTACGACTCGCTGTCGCTCGACCTGAACTACGACAACGACCGGGTGATCCGCTGGAACGGGCAGAGCTGCAACGCGATGCAGACCTATGGTCGCGGCCGTGGCGTGCTGCTGCTCGGGACGAAGGGATCGGCGGTGGTCGATCGCAACGGGTTCGAACTCTATGATCTGGCGGGCAAGTCGATCCGGCAGGTAATGGCCAAGGCGACGTCGGAGACGACCGGCACGGTCGGCGAGGGGGTGCTCGACGTCTATCACGCGAACAATTTCGTCGATGTGATCCGCGGCAAGGCCGCCGCGCTCAACTCGCCGATCACCGAGGGGCATATCAGCACGACGCTCTGCCATCTGGGCAACATGGCCTATCGCACCAACAGTGTTCTGACCGTCGATCCGACTACCGGCAGGCCGAGCAGTGCCGAGGCGATGAAGTTGTGGTCGGTCGCGTACGAACCCGGCTGGGAGGTCAAGGCCTGACGTGGGTATCGCCGCGCGGGTCGAGCGCTTCGTCGCGATGGGGACGCGGATCGAGCTTCACGTCTTCGGTGTAGGGTCTGAGGACGCGCTGGTCGCGGCACGGCGTGCGATCGAGGGCGTCGACGACGCGCTGACGATCCACCGGCCGTCGCCGACGACCGCGCTCAACGACGAACTGCTCGCCGGGCACAGCGTCGCGATCGACGATCCGGTGCTGGCCGAGGCGCTGATCGCGATCGACGCGGCGCATGCACTGACCGAGGGCCTGTTCGATCCGGCGGCGGATCGCCGGTTCGCCGGGGCGGGCTGGGGCGATCTCGTGTTCGACCGCAGCTCCGCGCGGATCGCCGCGACCCGGCCGCTCGCGCTCGACTTCGGCGGGTTCGGCAAGGGCTTCGCGCTCGACCGGGCGTGCGCGGCGTTGCGCGATGCGGGGGTCGTCTGCGCGTGCCTGTCCGCGGGTGAAAGCTCGATCGCGGTGATCGGGGAGCATCCGCTGGGCGGCGGGTGGCCGTTCGCGATCCCCGATCCGTCGCGCACCGACGCGGTGCTCGTCGAGGTCGAACTGGTTGACGAGGCGCTGTCGATCTCGACGACGGTCGGCGCGGGCACGCAGGCGCCCGAGCGGGCGGCGATGATCCGCCCCACCGATGGCGGGATCGTGACTGCGGCGCGCTGTACCGTGGCCATCGATCGCACCGGCGGCGCTGCGGAGGCGATGAGCACCGCGCTGCTCGTCGCCGATGCGGCGCGCGCGCGACGCCTGCTCGACGCGGCGCCGGCACAGCGGTTCCTGTACGATCTTTCCAAGGCCGCGGCGCGGACCGACGACACAGCAAGGATGCAAGCGGCATGACCGACAAGGATTTCAACCTTTCACGACGATCGTTCATCGATCGCGTGCTGACGGCGACGGCGGGCGCGGGGATGGCGACGGCCGCACCCTGGGCGGTGTCCGCGGCCTCCGCGGCGGCGGGCGCCGAGCCGGTCAAGTCGAACCCGGTGCGGCTTGGCGTGATCGGCACGGGCGACCGCGGCCGCGCGCTGATCCAGAACATCGCCAAGTCGCGCAACTGCACGGTCGTCGCGATCTGCGACAGCTATGCGCCGAACCTCGTCAAGGCGCAGCAATGGGCGCCGACCGCGCGGCGCTTTGCCGATCACCGCGAGATGCTCGATGCGCGCGGGATCGACGCGGTGGTCATCGCCACGCCGCTCGATACGCATGCGAAGCTCTGCTTCGACGCGTTCGACGCCGGGCTGCATGTCTGGTGCGAAAAGGCGATGGCGCGGACGATCGCCGATTGCGGCGCGATGATCACGCACGCCAAGGCGGCGGGCAAGATCCTGCAGATCGGGCATCAGCGGATGTTCCACCCGACCTACCTCAACGCGTTGAAACGCGCGCGCGCGGGCGAGATCGGCACACTGACACAGATCCGCGCGAGCTGGCACCGCAACAATGCCTGGCGCCGCGCGGTGCCTGCCGATGCGAACGACCGGCAGATCAACTGGCGGCTGTACCGCGACCGGTCGGCAGGGCTGATGACCGAGCTCGCGACGCATCAGCTTCAGGTCGGTAACTGGTTTCTCGACGCGGTGCCGACGCGGGTGATCGGGTCGGGCAGCATCTGTTTCTGGAAGGACGGCCGCGAGGTCTATGACCATGTCGCGCTGATCTACGAATATAGCGGCGGGCGGAAGCTGATCTACACCTCGCTGCTCAACAATGCGCGCTATGGCTGCGAGGAGCAGATCCAGGGCAGCAAGGGGACGATCGAGCCGGAGCTGGGACGCATCTATCAGGAAGTGCCCGCCAAGGTGCTGGCGTTGCAACGGATGCACAAGGACGTCGCGCGCGGGCACAAGCGCACCGTGCCGATCGGCGGCGCAACCTGGTTCCCCGAACTGCCCGTGACGACACCCGGCGAGTCGCTCGGCTGGGGCGAATATGACGAGACGATGCTGCAGTTCGAGGGCTTTGGCGAGGCGGTGCGCGCGGGCAAGCCGCTGCCCGGCCTGTTGCGCCAGGCCTATCAGGCGAGCGTCGCGTCGCTGCTCGGCGAGCAGGCGATGGACCAAAATCAAGCAATGACCTGGCCGACGAACCTGGTCGCGATCTGAAAGGGGATAGAGCTGTGAGCGACACCAACCGCCGGGGACTTCTCGGGCTCGGACTGACCGCCGGACTGGCCGCGGGCTTCGCCGCCGACGCGTTCGCGCAATCCGCCACGCGCGGCGACGCGCCGACTGAAGGGGCGATGGCCAAGCCCGCGCCCGAGGCCAAATACCGCGTGCCGTTCGCGGTGATCGGGATGGACCACAACCATATCTATGGCATCACCGACGCGGTGATCCGCGGCGGCGGCGTCCTGACCGCCTTCTACGCGACCGATCCCAAGCAGATCGCGATGTTCCGCAAGCGCTATGGCGACATCAAGCTCGCGCGGTCCGAGCAGGAGATCCTCGACGACCGCGCGATAAAGCTGGTGTGCAGCGCAGCGATCCCCGTGCTGCGTGCGCCGCTGGGCATCCGCGTCATGCGCGCGGGCAAGGACTATCTGAGCGACAAGGCCGCGGTCGTGACGCTGAAGCAGCTCGCCGATGTCCGCCGCGCGATCCGGGAGACGGGGCGCAAGTTCGCGATCATGTATTCCGAACGGCTCGAGGTGCCCGCCGCGGTGATGGCGGGGCAGCTCGTCCATGACGGCGCGATCGGGCGCGTGATCCAGACGATCAACCTCGCGCCGCACCGGCTGTCCGCGCCGAGCCGCCCCGACTGGTTCTGGGATCCCGCGCGCAACGGCGGCATCCTGACCGATGTCGGCAGCCACCAGGCGGACCAGTTCGTCTATCTGACGGGCAGCAAGCGCGCGCAGGTGCTCGCGTCGCAGACGGGCAATTTCGGCAATCCTGCGCATCCTAAGTTCGAGGATTTCGGCGACATGATGCTGAGCGGCGATGGCGGTGCGGGCTATGTCCGCGTCGACTGGTTCACGCCCGATGGCCTGTCGACCTGGGGCGACGGTCGCCTCTTCATCCTCGGCACCGAGGGCTATATCGAGTTGCGCAAATATGTGGATATCGCGGGGCGCCCGGGCGGCAACCACTTGCTGATCGCGGACAAGAAGGGGACGCGCTATCTCGATTGTTCCAAGGTGCCGCTGCCGTTCGGACCGCAGTTCGTGACCGACCTGGTCGAACGCACGTCGGTGGCGCAGGATCAGGAGGGCGCGCTGCTCGCGGCCGAGCTCGTGCTGACCGCGGAGGCGCGTGCGACTCCGGCGAAGCGATGACAGCGCGCCGCGGCGCGGCGGCCTGCACAGTGCTGCGCGCGATCGGAATCGGCGTGGCGCTTGCGGCGGCCGCACCGGCCGCACCGGGGCCGGGTCGCGATCCGCTGCCGCTCAGCGACTATGTCGATCCGCTGATCGGCACCGGGGACGACGACGAGGGCGACACGATCCCGGGGCCGACGCTGCCCGCGGGGTCGATCCATCCCAGCCCGAACACGATCACCGCGGCGACCAGCAATGCGGGCTATGACCGCGCCGCACCGCTGAGCGGGTTCGCGCAGTTGCATACGCAGGGGTCGGGCGGGGTGCCGAGCTATGGCACGTTCCTGGTCTCGCCGCAGACGGGGCCGCTCGCGACAGCCGAAGCGGAGCATCTATCGCCCAAGCGCGACGAGCGCGCACGGGCGGACGGCTACCGCGTGACGCTCGCGCGCTATGGCACCGATGTCGAGATCGCGCCCGCGCATCATGCCGCACTCTACCGCTTCACCTTTCCGAACAGCGGCGACGCGCATCTGCTGTTCGACGTGACGCGCAAGATCATGGGCGAGCTCGGGACCGCGGGATCCGAGGTGACGCTGTTCCCCGAGCAGGGCAAGATCGTCGGGCGCGTCCGCACCCGGCATTACTGGTCGCCCGCGGAGGTCGACATCTGGTTCGTCGCCAGGGTCGACGCGAAGCCGACCGCCTGGGGAGTCGAACGCGCCAATGTCCGCACCCCCGGCGCGACGCGCGCGAGCGCGCCCGCGGACCAGCCGCTGCGCGCGTGGTGGACGTTCGGCAGCGCGGGTCGCGGGCCCGTCACGATGAAGATCGCGGTCTCCTTCGCCAGCGCGGCGCGCGCCGAAGAGCTGCTCGCACAGGATCTGCCCGGCTGGGACATGGCCGCGGTTCGCAGTGCGGCGGGCAAGGCGTGGAACGACGCGCTGGGGCGGGTCACGATTGACGGGGTCGGCGCGGCGGACCGGCGGCGCTTCTACACCGCGCTTTACCACAGCGTCATCCAGCCGCGCGACCGCACGCAGGACCAGGCGGACACCGAGCGCGCGTCGCCGCTCTACGACGATCACTATACGCTGTGGGACACGTACCACACGGTCTATCCGCTGATGTCGCTGATCCGGCCCAGCACCTATGCGGGCGTGATCGGATCGTTCGTGCGGACGTGGGAACGCTATGGCGCGGCGGATACCGCGTTCATCGCCGGGCGCAATTTCCATGTCGGCCAGGCGGGCGACGAGGTCGACAATGTGATCGGCGAGGGGTTCCTGCGCGGTGTTCCCGGCGTCGACTGGCAGAAGGCGGCGAACGTCGTCCTGTTCAACGCGTTCGAGCGGCGCCGGCCGCGCTATCTGGTCGACGGCTATTTTGCGGTCGACGATCGCAGCCCCGAGGGCACGCCGCAGCGGTCGCGCTCGGGATCGGCGACGACGGGCATGGCGCTCAACGATTATTACGCGGTGAAGGTCGCGGCAGGCACGGGGCACGCCGCCGAGGCCGCGCTGCTCGAGACGCGCGCGGGGAACTGGCGCAACGTCTGGGATCCGCGCGCGGCGAGCGACGGCTATACCGGGTTCGTCGGGCCGCGCTTCGCCGATGGCCGGTTCCAGCCGAACGACCCCAAGCGCGGCTGGGACGGCAAGACGCACGACAATTTCGGCTTCTACGAGGGGACGGGCTGGATCTACTCCTACGCCGCGGTCCACGACGTTCCGGGCATGGTCGCGATCATGGGCGGGCGCGCGGCGTTTACGCGGCGGTTGCAGCATGCGTTCGACGCGGGGCTGATCGACTTCACCAACGAGCCGTCCTTCTCGACGCCCTGGCTGTTCAGCGAGGTCGGGCGCCCCGATCTGGCGAGCAAATATGCCGATATCGTCTTCCGGCGGTTTACCGCGGACGCCTATCCCGGCGACGAAGACAGCGGCGCGATGAGTTCGCATTATGTGTTCAACCGCCTCGGTCTGTTCCCGAAGCTCGGCAGCGACCTCTATTATCTCCACGCGCCGCACCAGCCGCGGAGCCGGATCACGCTCGAGAGCGGGCGGACCTTCACGATCGTCGCGCGCGGGCAGGGGGCGGGGACGCGCTACATCCGCGCGGCGCGGCTCAACGGGCGACCGCTCGACACGCCGTTCGTGTCGCAGGCCGCGATCCTGCAGGGCGGGACGCTCGAGTTCGAGCTGGGTCGCACGCCGAACGACTGGGGTCGCGCGGCGTCGTCGCTGCCCTGAGACCCGATCGGCGTCAGCGCCGGTGGGCGCCGGGTTCACCGGGAACCACGGTCTTTGGTGCCGCGCTCAGCTGGCGGATCAGGTCGGTCTCCGCCTTGCGATACGGCGTGCCGTCGGCGCGGAAGACCTCGTGGAACCAGATCGTCGGCTCCTCCATCACATAGGGCTTTTTCCAGCTGTCCCAAGGCAGCCGCGTCTGCGTCTTTCCATCGACGAACCCCCAGTTCATCATCGCGACATTGTAGCGTTTGGCGATCGGCAGCGAGCCGTCGAACGTCGAACCGTTGCCGCGCGCCATATATTCGGTGCACAGGATCGGCCGGTCATACGGCAGCAACTGGCGCACGCGCGCCTCGAACGTCTCGGGCCAGCTGTAATCGTGGAAGCTGATGACGTCGGACTGGCCCAGCTGGAGCGTCTCCATCGGCGACAGCTTGCCACCGGTCGGGGTCCAGTCGTCATGCTGCCACACGCCCGACGTCAGCGGCTGTGACGGGTCGGCGTCACGTGCCCAGTCGAACGCCTGCGCGAGAAGCGCGCGGACGAGCGGCTCCTTGCCCTCCTGGCCCTTATACTGGTCGGCGCCATTGTCGGGTTCGTTCCAGACGTCCCAGCCCAGGATGCGGTCGTCTTTCGCGAACGCCCCGACGATCCCCTGCACATAGGCCTTGTACGCGGGGTAGCGGCTCCGATCGCGCAATCCCGGCAGGCCAGGACCCTGCACCCAGCCCGAATTGTGGACGCCTGGGATCGGCGGATGCTGGGGCCCGAGCCTGGGATCGGGATCCCAGCAGCTGTCGAACAGCACGAACAGCGGGCGGATGCCGTGCGCCTGCGCGATCGTCAGGAACGCGTCGATGCGGCGCTTGAAGCCTTCGGGATCCTGGACCCAGAGCTGGTCGTGGAGGAACACGCGCATCGTGTTCATCCCGATCGCTTGGGCGAGGCCGAGTTCGTGATCGATCCGCTTGGGATCCCAGGTCGCCGCCTGCCACATTTCGAGCTGGTTGATCGCGGAGGCGGGGGTGTAGTTCGCGCCCACCAGCCAAAGCTGTCTCGCGTACCAGGCCCTGGCCTGCGCCTCGGTCCAGCGCGGGCGGGCATCGGCGGTGCCAACGCTTAGCACACTCGTCGTCGCCGCGAGCGCGGCCAGCAATAGCTTGCCCATGTCTTCCTCCCCTGTCGGTCATTCTCGTTGCAGATCAGGTACGTCAGGCCGAATTGACCGTAGGCCAGGCCGGTCCAACGCGGAACCGGTGAAACAATTGCTTCTTCGTCGCACATAATTATAGGATTAGTAATAGGCGTCGCGCGGGTCAGCGGCGGCCGCGAACGGGAGCCCGGTTCTGGAAAAGCGTTTGATCTCGCCCGATCGGGTGATCGCAGCGGGTTCGCTATTCGCCGTCAGCCATGTCAGGCGCGGTCGATGAGCTATACCGTCGCTGGCGACTGGGGCACGAGCAACCTGCGGCTCTACCGGATCGAGGACGGTGCGGTTGTCGATCGCGCCGCCGGGCCCGGTATCGGGGACCTTGGCGACCAGACACCCGAACAGGTGCTGCGCGGCGCGCTCGCACGCTGGCGCGCGACATCGGAGCCGCGCGCGATCCATCTCTGCGGCATGGTGGGGTCGCGGAACGGCTGGATCGAGATTCCCTATGTCGACTGTCCTGCCGATCCGGCGATCTGGGCGGCGGGATCGGCGCGCGCAATGGTCGACCGGATACCCGTCACGATCGGCGCGGGGCTTGCCTGCACGCGCGGCTCTGGCGCACCCGATGTGATGCGCGGCGAGGAAACGCAGATCTTCGGTGCGATGGCGCTTGTGCCCGGTCTTGCGGCCGGACGTCATCTGATCGCGCTGCCCGGTACGCACAGCAAATGGGCGACCGTCGAGGATGGCCGGGTGACCGGGTTCCAGACGTTCGTGACGGGCGAGCTGTTCGCGCTGCTGCGGCGGCATTCGACGTTGACGCGTGCGGCGGCGGATGATGGCGCGCCCGAGGATGACGCCATCGGTTTCGACGCTGGGCTCGACCGCATCTCGGAGGGCGGGCATTTGCTCGGCGCGCTGTTCGAGACGCGGGCAGCGCAACTGCGCACGGGGGCCAGCGGCCGCTGGGCACTGGGGTTCCTGTCGGGGCTGGTCATCGGCGCCGAGATCGCCGAGATCCTGCCCGCGGCTACCGGCACCATCACGCTGATCGGTGATCCGGCGCTCGCCGACCGCTACAACCGGGCGCTCGCGGCGCGCGGCCTCGGCGCTACCGTTCATACCGGCGAAGCCTGTGCGCTTGCCGGTCTTGCCTTGCTGGAGACACCATGACCGTCGATGATCTGCTCGCATCGGGCACCGCGCCCATCGTCGCCATCCTGCGCGGCATCGCACCCGACGAGGTGCTGGCGATCGGCGAGGCGCTGGTCGAGGCTGGTATCCGCCTGATCGAGGTGCCGTTCAACTCGCCAGACCCGGCGACCAGCATCCGCATGCTGCAGCAGGCGTTCGCCGATCGGGCCGCGATCGGCGGGGGGACGGTGCTCGACATCGCTGCGGTCGAGGCGCTGGCCGCGACCGGCGGCACGATCATGGTGACGCCCAACACCAACCCCGCCGTCATCGCCCGCGGCGTCGAACTCGGGCTCGAGCCCATGCCCGGGTTCGTCACGCCGAGCGAGGCGTTCCAGGCGATCGCTGCGGGTGCACGACGCCTGAAGCTGTTCCCCGCGGTCGCGTTCGGGCCCGCCTATCTGAAGGCGGTGCGCGAGATCCTGCCGAAGACTGTCCGCGTCTGGGCGGTCGGCGGCACGGGCGCGGACAATCTGGCCGATTGGCTGGCGGCGGGTGCCGAGGGGATCGGCGTCGGTGGCGCGCTCTATAAGCCGGGCGACAGCGCCGCCGTCGTCGGCACGCGCGCGCGCGCGCTCGTCGCAGCGTGGCAAGCGGCGCGGTCCGTGTAACGCGGGGCTTGGGTAGCGCGGTCGTCCGCGCTCCTAGGCCAGGATGGTCCGATCGATATCAGCGATCCGGCGGACGCCCGTCAACGCCATCGCGACGCGCATCTCGCGTTCGATCAGCGTCAAGAGCAGGTCGACCCCGGCCTCGCCCCGCGCGGCAAGTGCATAGACCCAGGCACGGCCGAGCAGCACGCCCTCCGCGCCCAGTGCCAGCATCCGGACCACGTCGAGACCTGACCGTACGCCGGAGTCCGCCAGCACCGTGACCTGGCCGCGGACCGCGTCCGCGATCGCCGGCAGTGCGCGTGCAGTCGACAGCACGCCGTCGAGCTGCCGGCCGCCATGGTTGGAGACGATGATGCCGTCCGCGCCGATCTTCACCGCCTCGCGCGCATCCTCGACGTCGAGGATGCCCTTGATGATCAGCGGTCCATCCCAGGCCGAGCGGATCCATTCGAGATCGGCCCAGCCGATCGACGGATCGAAGTTCGCGCCGAGCCAGCCCATATAGTCGTTGAGCCCGCTGTTGCTGCCGAGTACGGGTTCGAGGTTGCCGAGCTTGTGCGGTCGCCCGCGTAGCCCGACGTCCCACGCCCAGCCGGGCCGACCCATCGCCTGCAGGACGCGCTTCAGGGGTGCACCCGCGCCGGACATGCCGGAATGCGCGTCGCGGTACCGTGCGCCCGGGACCGGCATGTCGACGGTGAAGACGAGCGCTTCCGCGCCGATCTGTTTCGCCGTGGCGATCAGGTCGCGCATGAACGCCCGGTCGCGGATCACGTAGAGCTGGAACCACAACGCACCCGTGCCGCTCGCCTGCTTTACCTCCGACAAGGGGCAGATCGAAACCGTCGACAGGCAGAAGGGCACGCCCGCGGTGGTCGCCGCGCGGGCGGCCTGGGTTTCACCGCGCCGATGATACATGCCACTGATCCCGACAGGACCCAGCGCGACGGGCAGCGCCATCTTCCGCCCGAACAGCGACGTCGTCAGATCGATGTCGGCGACATCGCGCAGCACGCGCTGGCGCAGCGCAATGTCGGCGAGGTCGTCGACATTGCGGCGAAGCGTCTGCTCCGCATAGGCGCCGCCATCCGCATAATCGAACAGGAAGCGCGGCAGCCGCCGTCGGGCGGCTTCGCGGAAGTCGTGCGTCGAGGCGATGATCATGACGCGATCAGTATCGCACTTCCGCCGATACCGCATAACGTTCGAGCGATGCGGGCTTCATCTCGATCGAATAGCCCGGCCGCGTCGGCGGCATATAGGCGGCGTCGCGGATGACGCAGGGATCGACGAAATGCTCGTGCAGATGATCGACATATTCGATCACGCGACCCTCGCGCGTGCCCGAAAAGCAGAGATAGTCGATCATCGACAGATGCTGGACATATTCGCACAGCCCCACGCCACCGGCATGCGGACAGACCGGCAGGTCGTGCTTGGCCGCCATCAGCAGGACCGCGAGCACTTCGTTGACGCCCCCGAGACGGCACGCGTCGATCTGCACGACGTCGATCGCGCCCGCGTCCATGAACTGTTTGAACAAGATGCGGTTCTGGCACATCTCGCCGGTCGCGACCTTGACCGAGCCGATCCCGCGGCGGATCTTGGCATGGCCCAGCACGTCGTCCGGGCTGGTCGGCTCCTCGATGAACCACGGGTTCGCGAAGGCGAGGGCGTTGACCCATTCGATCGCCTGGTCGACCTCCCAGATCTGGTTGGCGTCGATCATCAGCTTGGCGTGCGGACCGATCGCCTCGCGTGCGATCCGCAAGCGGCGGATATCGTCGTCGAGATCGCGCCCGACCTTCAGCTTGATATGATCGAACCCGGCATCGACCGCCTCGCGCGCCAACCGGTAGAGCTTCTCGTCCGAATAGCCGAGCCAGCCCGCTGACGTCGTGTAGCAGGGAAAGCCCTCGGCCTTGAGCGTCGCGATGCGTTCCGCCTTGCCCTCGGCCCGCTTGGTGAGAAGCGCGAGCGCCTCGTCGGGCGTGATGCAGTCGGTGATGTAGCGGAAGTCGATCGTGCGGACGAGTTCCTCGGGCGTCATGTCCGCGACCAGCTGCCAGACCGGCTTGCCGACGCTTTTGGCCCACAGATCCCACACCGCGTTGACGACGGCGCCGGTCGCCAGGTGGATCGCGCCCTTGTCGGGGCCGATCCAGCGTAGCTGGCTGTCATTGGTGACGTGGCGCCAGAATCGCCCGGCATCCGCCGCGATCCAGTCAAGGTCGAGCCCGATGACCCGCTCGCGCAGTGCGCCGATCGCGGCGACGCAGATCTCGTTGCCGCGCCCGATCGTGAAGGTGAGGCCGTGCCCTTCGAGCCCGGCCATGTCCGTTTCCAGCACGACATAGGCGGCGGAGTAATCGGGGTCGGGATTCATCGCGTCCGAGCCGTCGAGCGAAAGGCTGGTCGGGAAGCGGACGTCGCGAATGCGCAGCCCGGTGATCGTCGTCATGCGCGCGATTCCACGACGCGCTGGGTCTGCTCGCCAAGGCCATCGATCCCGAGCCGCATGACATTGCCCACCGCCAGATATTTGGGCGGCTTCTGGCCGAGGCCGACGCCGGGGGGCGTGCCGGTCGAGATCACGTCGCCCGACTGGAGGCTCATGAAGCGGCTGAGATAGGACACGATCTCGGCCACCCCGAACACCATCGTCGCGGTCGTGCCGTCCTGATACTTGTGACCGTCGACCTCGAGCCACAGCCGCAGCGCCTGCGGATCGGGCACCTCGTCGGCCGTGACCAGCCACGGGCCGATCGGGCCGAACGTGTCGCAGCCCTTGCCCTTGTCCCAGGTGCCGCCCCGCTCGAGCTGGTATTCGCGCTCGCTGACGTCGTTGATAACGCAATAGCCGGCGACGTGCGCCATCGCATCGGCTTCGTCGATATAGCGCCCGGGCTTGCCGATCACGACGCCGAGTTCGACTTCCCAGTCGAGCTTGGTCGAGCCACGGGGCATTTCGACCGCGTCGTCGGGACCGCAGATCGCGCTGGTCCATTTGTTGAAAATGACCGGCTCCTTGGGCACGTCCATCCCGCTTTCGGCGGCGTGATCGCTGTAGTTCAGGCCGATGCAGATGAACTTGCCGACCGCGCCGACGCAGGCGCCGTAGCGCGGCGTGCCGTCGACCAGCGGCAGCGTCGCCGGGTCGATCGCGGCCAGCGTCGCGATCCCCTCGGGCGTCAGCGCATCGCCGGCAATGTCGCCCACGACCCCCGACAGATCGCGGATCGCACCATCGGCATCGAGCATGCCGGGCTTTTCATGGTCGATCGGGCCGTAGCGTAACAGTTTCATGGAGCGAACGTCCTCTGGTTCTAGGTCGTGGGGAAGGGGGTGGTCAGTTGACCCAGCCGCCGTCGATGACATGGGTCGTGCCGGTGGTGAATGCACTCTCGTCGGACGCGAGGTATAGCGCGAGAGCTGCGATCTCTTCCGGGCGGCCAAGGCGCCCGACGGGCTGGCGCGCGACGAAGGCGGCGGTCGCCTCTTCGAGCGGAATACCGGCCGCGCTCGCCTGCTCGGCGACGCGCTGGCGCAGCGACGGGGAGTCGATCGTGCCCGGGCAGATCGCGTTGCAGCGGACGCCGCGCAGGACATAATCCGCCGCGATCGCCTTGGTCAGGCCGATCACCGCGGCCTTGGTCGTGCCATAGGCGAAGCGATTGGGAATGCCCTTCACGCTCGATGCGATCGAGGCGAGATTGACGATCGATCCGCTGCCCTGTGCGAGCATGCCCGGCAGGAAGGTGCGGCACAGCCGGTACATCGACGTGACGTTCAAGGTCATCGAAAAGGCGAAGGCGTCCTCGTCGCAGGCCAGGATATCGCCCGCATGGACATAGCCTGCGCCGTTGACGAGGATGTCGATGTCGCCGATCTGCGCCGGCAGCGCCGCGACCGCGGCGGCATCGGTGACGTCGAGCATGATGGGCGTGACGCCCGGGACCGTCGCGAGCAGCTCGCCGTTCACGTCGGCGGCGTAGACCGTCGCACCCTGTGCGACGAACGCCTCCGCGATCGATCGGCCGATGCCCTGTGCCGCAGCGGTCACCAGCGCGCGTTTACCGTTCAGTCTCAATGGATCGTCCTCATGATAGGGGAAAGGGGGGCGTCGGTCGCGCCGCGCGCGAACAGTGCGACGACCGCGAAACAGATCAGCGGCAATGCCATCGCGACGTGCAGGCCACCCGCTGCGCCCGCGATCAGGCCCATCACCGGCGGCACGAGCGCACCACCGATGATCGCCATGATGATCAGCGAGGAGCCGATCGTCGCGCGCGGCCCGAGATCGCGGACGCCGAGCGCGAAGATCGTCGGGAACATGATCGACATGAAGAAGCTGGTCAGGCCTAGCGCACCGACCGCGATCCAGCCGCCCGACAGCATCGCCACCGCGCAGAGCGCGATGTTGGCGACCGCGCACGCGAACAGCAACCGGGTCGCCGGCAGCCTGTGCATCAGCGCGGCGCCGATGAACCGCCCCGCCATGAACAGCACGAGGCTGAGCGACAACAGATAGGCGGCCGACCGCTCGGGCGTGGCGGGGAGGCTGTCCTTCACGAAATCGACGAAGAAGCTCCAGATGCCGACCTGTGCGCCAACATAAAAGAACTGTGCGACCACCGCGCGCCACAGCCCCGGCGCGCGCAGGACCGTGAACAGCCCGTCATGCGCGCTGTCGTCGGTCTTGGTGTCGAGCGCGGGGAGGCGGACCAATGCGATGGCGACGCCGACCAGCACGACGATGATCGCCAGCAGCAGATACGGCACCTGCACCATGCGCGCCTCGGCGACGCGATAGGCAACCAGCTGCGCCTGCGGCATCGTCGTCAGCGTCGCCGCGTCATGCTCGACGCCTGAGAAGATGAACAGACCGCCGATCGTCGGCGCGAGCACCGCGCCGAAGCCGTTGAACGCCTGGGCGAGGTTCAGCCGCTGCGAGGCGCGCGCCGGATCGCCGAACGCGACGATATAGGGATTGGCGGCGGTTTCCAGGAAGGCCGCACCTGACGCCAGCACGAACAGCGCGCCGAGAAAGGCC
Organism: Sphingomonas aerolata; assembly: GCF_003046295.1. Lineage (GTDB taxonomy): Bacteria > Pseudomonadota > Alphaproteobacteria > Sphingomonadales > Sphingomonadaceae > Sphingomonas > Sphingomonas aerolata. Next base: position 745,269 of record NZ_PZZN01000003.1, on the reverse strand, counting down.
GCATATTCGCGGACTTCGGCGGCGGGCCAGAACAGCAAAGCGCCGATCGCGTACAGCGCCAGACCGGTCAATATGCCTGCGCGATACCCAAAGCGGCGCATCACCAGACCCGCGGGCAGCGCCATCACGAAATAGCCGACATAGAAGACGAACTGGATCAGGCCGGCCTGCGCGCGATTGAGGTCGAGCGCCTTCTGGAACTGGCGAATCAGGATGTCGTTGAAGTTGTTGGCAAGCGCCCAAAGGAAGAACAGGCTGGTGACGAGGATGAAGCCCGTCCGAAATCCCGGCCGGATGAAACGCCCAGTGCTCGTCGCGGTGTCAGCTATGTCGGCCATGTGGCTCGAGCCCTTCGCAGCGTGTGCCATGACATCCTCTCTTCGTCGCCTCTGGTGCGATTGCCGCCATCATAGGCCTTGAGAGAGGTTTGCATATATAAAAAATCATGTCACAGGTGAGCAACAAGTGAAGGGATGCAAAAGCCCGATGGTGAAGAGGATCGATGCCCACCAGCATTTCTGGCGTTATCGCGCGGCGGAGTATGGCTGGATCCAGCCCGGCAGCGTGCTCGCGCGCGACCGGCTCCCGGTCGATGTCCGGCCCGCGCTGGAGGCCACCGCGTTCGACGGCTGCATCGCGGTGCAGGCCTGCCAAAGTGCGGCGGAGACCGACTGGTTGCTCGCGCTCGCGGACGAGACGCCCTGGATCATGGGCGTCGTCGGCTGGGTCGACCTGACCGCGCCCGACGTCGCAGTCCAGCTCGACCGTCACGCATCGCGGTCGCTTGTGGGCATACGGCACATCGCGCAGGACGAACCTGACCCGCGCTATCTGCTGGGCGAGGATGTCCTGCATGGCGTGCGGACGATCCTGGGGCGCGGTCTCGCCTATGACATACTGGTCCGCGGGCCGGCACAGCTGGGATGCGTTCCCGACATGCTCGCAGCGGCCGGGCCGGGGGCGCTGGTACTCGATCATGGCGGCAAGCCCGACATCGCGGGTGGCGAATGGGGCCCCTGGGCCCGGACGATCGCAGACATCGCCGCCTTTCCAGGCGTCACCTGCAAACTGTCGGGGCTGGTGACCGAGGCCGATCACGTCACCTGGTCGCCGACCGACATCGCGCGGTATCTCGACCATCTGCTCGCCTGCTTCGGACCGGACCGGCTGATCTTCGGATCCGACTGGCCGGTGTGCCTGCTTGCCGCCGAGCATGCGGCGGTGGTCGACCTGATCGAAACCTTCGTCGCGCGCGCCTGCCCGGGGCACCGCGATGCGATCTTTGGCGGCACGGCGGCGCGCGTCTATCGCTTATCTACTATCGAGGATGGACTATCATGAAGCTGGGACTCGACGGTAAACTGGTGATCGTCACCGGCGGTGGCGCCGGGATCGGCGGCGCGATCTCGACGCTGCTTGCGGAGGAGGGCGCGATCCCCGCGATCCTCGGTCGCAGCGCGCTCGACCCTGCGTTCGAGGCGAATATCCGTGCGCTTCAGCCCGCAACGATGTTCATCCGCACCGAGATGACCGACGACGGCGCCTGCGCCTCGGCAGTCGCGCAGATCGTCGCGGCGGGGCACGGCGTCCATGGCCTGGTCAACAATGCGGGCGCCAATGACGGGATCGGGCTGGAAGCGGGAACAGCGGCCTTCCTCGCCTCGCTGGTCGCCAATGTTGGCCATTATTACGGCATGGCGCATCATTGCCTGCCGCACTTGAAGGCCAGCCGCGGCGCGATCGTCAACATCTCGTCGAAGACCGCGCTGACCGGGCAGGGCCAGACCAGCGGCTATGTCGCCGCCAAGGCCGCCCAGCTCGGCCTGACGCGCGAATGGGCGGCGGCGCTGGTCGGCGACGGCGTCCGCGTCAACGCGGTGCTCCCTGCCGAGGTGATGACGCCGCTCTATCGCGCGTGGATCGACACGTTCGACGATCCGCAGGCCAAGCTCGACGAGATCGCGGGCAACATCCCGCTCGGGCGCCGGCTGACGACCGATCGAGAGATCGCCGATACCGTGGTGTTCCTGCTGTCGGCGCGGTCGTCGCACACGACCGGGCAGTGGATCATCCCCGATGGCGGCTACACGCATCTCGACCGCACGCTGACCTGACCGGTCAGCCCTGCTCGTCGAGCGCGAAGATCCGTTCGGCGGGCAGCCATTTCTCGCCCGGCTGCGCGCTCGGCAACGGGCGCTGCAGGCGCGACATCGCGGCCTCCCACGCGACCACGGCGGGATCGGACGCGTCGGCCGCGGCCTTCGCCTCGGGGTCGAAGTCGGGACCGGTCCGCATCATCATCACCAGCCGGTCATCGCGCTGATAGATGTCCATCGCCTCGATCCCCGCCGCCCGGATCGAGGCGAGCACGGCCGGCGGCACCGCGCGGTGGCGATCGCGATACGCCGCGATCAGCGCGGCATCGTCGTGAAGGTCGAGGAAAAGGCAATGCCACATGATATGGTGTTCCATCGTGAGGAGGGGAGTAGGCGACACGCTTGGAGCGGTCAGCCGTCGGATCCCGCGTCCGACACGCCATGGTCGACGACCCGCTGATACAGCCCGTCGCGGACTTCGGGGGACAGTTGCTCGGCGATCGTCGCGGCGGCATGGCGCAGCACAGCCTGCGACGCGTCCAGCGTCACACGCGCGCCCGGGCCATCGACGAACGGCACGGTCAACGCCGCCCGCGCGGACCCCATCACCAGAATCGGCACCGACATGTCGGTAATCGCATTCAGGACCGGACTTGGGGTGGTGTGCAGACCCTTCGCCGCGATCCCGTCCAGCTCCGCCGCCAGCGCGGCCGCATCGAATGCAGCGCCCGCCAGACGCACGTCGTCGAGCATGGCCTGGCGCACATCCGCCGACTGGAACGCGAGCAGGACGCGTCCCGACGCCGAGCGATGCAGCGGCCGGCGATAGCCAACCCGGATGGCAAAGCCCGACAGGCTGGGGGCCTCGACGCCGACGATCACGACCATCTCGGCACCCGACGCCACCGCCATGTGACAGCTTTGCCCGGTCCGCCGCGCGACCTCGCTCATGACCGGAAGCGCGATCCCGACGAGGTTGCGGACCGGCGGCTGGCTCATGCCGAGCGCGAACAGCCGGTTGGTCAGCCGGTAGCCGTCATCGCCCCGCGCGATATAGCGGTGTTCCTCGAGCACCTGCAGCATGCGGAAGATCTCGCTGACCGACCGGCCGAGCGCGGTCGAGATATCCGACATGTTGAGCGGCGCGGTGGCGGCGGCCAGCAGCTCGAGGATCTCGAGCCCCTTTTTGAGCGCGGGCGCCTGATAGCGCGATTTCGTCGTCATGGCTCCCCCGGTGCGCTTTTGGCGGCTTCTACGATCACCCACGCCAAGAACATAGCGGCTCCGTCGCAGGCTGGTAATTCAGGACCGGCCATGGCGTGCGATCGGACGCATGGTATGCCGTGACAGACCTGCTAAGGCGGCGGCATGTCGAAAAATCTCAGCACGTCCGGTACCATCGACGTCGATGGCACCACCTATGAATGGCGCCTCCAGAGCGAGCCACAATGGTCGGACGACGACGGGTGGAAGGGGATGGTCCTTTCGCTGCTCGAAAAGGACTGCCAGCGTGAGGCGATGCTCGAATTTCCCGCCCCCAAGCGCCTGCTGAAGGGCTTGCCGCGCGGACGGCTCCAGATCGACGATCCGACCATTTCGCGCGGTATCCGGGCGGCGTTGGGCGCAGGCTGGGAGCCGATGTCGCGCGGCAAGCCCGTGGTGTTCGTCGTCGACGCCGAGGGCAATTAAGCGCGCTTCCGCGCTAGCCCTGCGGTGGGGGCGACACCTGATCCAGGACATAGCGCGTGAAGCGGGGGAGCGGGCAGGGGTCGCCGCAGCCGGGGACCGGGATCGCGACGATCTCCGGCGGAGTCTGCGCCGACAGCGGGATGCGGTAGCGCATCTGGTCAAGCCCCTGCGCGACATAGCGAACCCGCACGACGCTCTTGCCGGTCGCGCCACGACGCCACAGCTCGAACACCAGCCCGCCGCCGGGGGCGGCTTCGCCGGCGCCGTAATCGCGCAGCGTCCAGTCGAGACCGAGCAGCCCGGCGAGCATCGTTACCGTGCCGTCATGGCCGCTGACGACGACGATCTTCTCCGCGTCGCCGATCGGGTCGGCCAGCGCGGTCGCGCCTGCACCGCGCTGGAGCGTCGCGAGCAGCCGCATCGCGAGATAGCTGCTGGTCTGGCGGCCGACTTCCGGGGTGCGCGTGCGCAGGTCGATGCCGGCCCCATGGACGGCGAGCGCCTTGCCGATCGTCGCCGCGTCGATCCCGCTCCAGCCGGGGAAGGCGAGCCCGTCCGCATAGGCCATGACGAGGCTTTCGGCGATCCCGGCAACCTGCAGACTGGGCGAGGTGAGGTCGGGCATGCCCGCCGCGTCGATCCGCATCGCGATCGGGGTATCGCCCAGCCGGCGCTGGACCCGGGTGCGCTCGGTCGTCGAGCACGGGATACGGCGGCATTGCAGCATCAGCGCCTCGAACCGGTCGCGGCCGGGGGTCTGACGCGCGTCCCACGCCGCCAGATCGCCGTCGACGCGTGCGGAGATTGCCGCGAGCATCCGCGGGGCGTCGAGCGGCGCGAGCGGGGTGTGCGGCGCCTCGAACAGCGGATCGGGCGCGGCCGCGGACTGGTGGATGGTCGCCGCGCACCCTGGGGTCAGGCCGGCGGCGAGCGCGGTCGCTGTGGCCTCGGTGCGCTGCGTGTGGTTCGCCCAGTAATAGACCGCGCAGTCGCTCGCGCCGAGCAGGCCCAGCTGCCGGTAGCGCGCCGCGTACCAGCCGCCGAGCATCGTCACGAGCGTCGCGCCATTCGCGGTCAGGTGCCCCGCCGGCACCTTGAAGCGCGGCCAGGCGCGGCGGCTGTAGCGGCCGAGCTCCTCCGGGCTCGGGCCGAGCCGTCGGGCAGCACGATCCGTCGCTGCTCGCCGATCCCCGTCCGATACGGCGTCGCGGCATAGGCGGCCTGGAACACACCGGTTCCTGCGACGGCCGTGACCGCGAGTGCCGCGACCCCGCCCAGCGCGCGGCGGCGCGTCACCACCGGTGCGCGCGACGGTGCGGTTCCCGGGACCATGTCCCAAAGGTCGGTCGCGCGCTCGAACCGTTCGGCCTGTTCGGGGTTCGCGGTCAGCCACTGCCGGAAGACGATCGCGTCCTGCGCGCTGCAATCGTCCGCGTTGAGCCGTGCGATCCACTGCGCCGCGGTGCGTTCGGGCGCCGCCTTGTCCGAAAACATCCGGTCTAGGGATTTGCGGCCATGCATTGCGTGCTCACCAATCCTCCGTCCAATCGACCAGGAAGGTCATCGCCTTGGCCATGTGCTTTTCGACCGCACTCTGGCTGATTCCCAGACGCGCAGCAATCTCGCGATATTTATACCCGTCGAGCCGCTGCATGAGGAAGATCTCGCGGGTCCGCGGGCTGAGACGATCGAGCCCCTCGCGCACCCGGTCGAGCCGCGCCTTCGCGATCAGCACTTCGTCCTGGATCGGCGAACAGTCGCGCAGCCATTCAATCGCTCCCGCGTCTTCGCTTGCCCCGCGAACAGCCTCGCGCCGGAACGCATCGCGGCCGCGGTTGACTGCCGCATGGACGAGGAACGCCTCGTCGTTGCGCGGCGCCGCGGGCAGGGTCGCCAGGCTGACATAGGCGTCGTGGAGCAGATCCTCGCCATCCGCCCGCCGCGTCAGCCGTTCGACCTGCGCGCGCAGACGCGACCAGCCCGCCCAGAGGCGACCCGCCCCCGTATCGACCATGCTGAGCTCGGACGTCCCCATCGGCCCAGGCGGTATGCGCCCGCCGGTACAGTTTGATGACGTGTCGGGGACGGATCAGTGACACGCGACGATGCCGCGCCGGTGTCAGCCGGCAGGGCGCCCCGGCGCCTGCCATCCCCCGCCGAGTGCACGGAACAGATCGACCTGCGCCCCCGCGATGCGGGCGTCCGCCGCGGCAAGCTCGGTATCGGTATCCGCCAGCGTCCGCTCGGCATCGAGGACGTCGAGGAAGTCGATCTGGCCCTCACGCTGGCGCGCGCGGGTGATGCGCGCGGCGGTGGCGGCGTTGTCGTGCGCGGATTGCAGCTGCGTGCGGCGATCGAGTTCGCGCGCATAGTTGGACAGCGCGGTCTCGGTTTCCTCGAGCGCGGTCAGCACGCTGCCGTCGAAGCTGGCCAGCGCGCCGCGCGTGTCGGCCTCCGCACCGGCGATGCGGGCGCGGGCGGCGGACTGATTGACCGTCCAGTTGAGCAGCGGGCCCAGCAACCAGCGGACCGGCCCGCCGGTGAAGACGTCGCCGACGCTGAGCGCGGTCGAGCCGATCGACCCGCCGAGCGCAATCTGCGGATAGAGCTGCGACGTCTGCACCCCGATCCGTGCGGTGGCGGCGGCGAGGCGGCGTTCGGCGGCGTGGACGTCGGGACGGCGAGCTAGCAGGCTCGCGCCGTCGCCGATCGGGATCGGCCGGTCGAGCCATGGCGTGGTCGTGCGTGCGCCGGCGCTGGCGGGCAGGTCCTGCGGGGTGCGGCCGGTGAGCGTGGCGAGCCGGAAGAGCGCGGCTTGGCGCTCGGCCTCGATCTGCGGGATGTTGGCGGCGCGCTGATCGCGTAGGGCGGCGATCCGGACCTGATCGAGACGCGCGGCGCGACCTGCATCGACCCGCTTGCCGGTCAGCGTGTTCGACTTGTCGAGCAGGTCGACGATCCGCCGGGCGACCGCGAGGCGTTCGGCGGATGATGCGGCGTCGACATAGGCGCGCGTTGTGGCGGCGACGATCGAGACCCGCACCGCGTCGGCATCGGCCTGCGCCGCGCCGACGTCGCCGCGCGCGGCCTCGACGTTGCGGCGGACGCGGCCGGCCAGATCGACCTCGTAGCTGACGTCGAGCCCGACATCGTAGGTGGCGCGCTCGCGGTCGAAGCCGGGCAGGTTCTGGAGTTGCGACGTCCGGGAGTAATTGCCGCTGCCGCTGGCGTTCACCTGTGGCTCGCGATCGGTCTTGGCGCCGCGCAACGACGCGCGCGCGCTGTCGAGCCGGGCGACCGCGACGCGCAGGTCGGTGTTCGCCGCCAGCGCGTCGGCGACGAGGCCGTCGAGGGCCGGGTCGCGGTACATCCGCCACCAGTCGTTATCGGGCGCGGTCGTGATCGTAGCGGCGTTCGCGGTGACGAACGATGCGGCGGCCTTGGGCGGGGTGATCGGCGCGACATAGTCGGGGCCGGCGGCGCACGCGGCGAGCGTCAGCGCCGAGAGGCTCGCGAGAAGCAGGGACTTCATGAGGCTGGTCCTATTCGGCTGGCTGTAGGGTCGCGGCGGGGGCAGCGCGGCGGCGTTCGAACCGCAGCGCCAGCGCCCGTGCGACGACGTAGAAGGTGGGGGTGAAAAGCAGCCCGAACCCGGTCACGCCGATCATCCCGAAGAACACCGCGGTGCCGAGCGCCTGGCGCAGTTCGGCGCCGGCCCCGTCGGCGATCACCAGCGGCACCGCGCCGAGGATGAACGCGAAGCTCGTCATCAGGATCGGCCGCAATCGGTCCTTCGCCGCACGCACCGCCGCCTCGACCGGCGACAGCCCGTCCTGTTCCTCGGCCTGCTTGGCGAACTCGACCACGAGGATCGCGTTCTTCGCGGCCAGGGCAATGAGCACGACCAGCCCGATCTGCGTGAGAACGTTGTTGTCCATGCCGCGCAGGTTCACCCCGGTCATCGCGGCGAGCAAACACATCGGCACGATCAGGATGATCGCGAGCGGCAGCGTCAGGCTTTCGTATTGCGCGGCGAGGACAAGGAAGACGAACAGCACGGCCATCCCGAAGACCAAGGCGGCGGTGCTGCCGGCCGCCTTTTGCTGGTAGGCGATGCCGGTCCATTCATGCGCATAGCCCGCGGGCAGCGACGCATCGGCGAGCTTTTCCATCGCCACCAGCGACTGGCCCGAGGAATAGCCCTTCGCAGTGTCGCCATCGACCTCGACCGCCGGGAACAGGTTGTATCGGACGACGCGGTACGGGCCGGTCTTGTCGCGGAACGTCGAGACCGAGCCGACCGGGACCATCTGGCCCGAATTGGAGCGGGTCTTGAGGTTGGCGATGTCCGCGGTGGTGTTGCGGAACGGTGCGTCGGCCTGCGCGGTGACGCGGTAGGTGCGCCCCAGCAGGTTGAAGTCGTTGACGAACGCCGAGCCGAGATAGACCTGCAACGCCTCGAACACGCGCTCTGGGGGGACGCCGAGCAGATTGGCCTTGGCGCGGTCGACATCGGCGAAGATGCGCGGCGTGGCGGTATCGAAGAAGGTGTAGACCTGCGCCAGGCCCTTGGTCTGGTTCGCCTTGCCGATCAGGTCGTAGCTCGTCTTGCCGAGGTCGCCATAGCCGTGGCCGCCCTGGTCCTGAACCATCAGGCGATAGCCGCCGGCCGAGCCGATGCCCTGGATCAAGGGCGGCGGGACGATCAGCAGGCGTGCCTCGGTGATGTCGCCGGTCGCCTTCTGCGATTCCGCCATGATGCTGGCGAGCGTGACGCCGAGTTTCTTGCGCTCGGCAAAGCTCTTGAGCGGAATATAAGCGGCGGCCGAGTTCGGGGCGAGGGTCTGCGATGGGCCGTCAAAGCCCGCGAGCATGACCGCGCCCTTGACGCCGGCAAGCGGCAGGATGCGTTTTGCGACCTTCTGCATTACCGCGTCGGTACGCTCGACCGACGAGCCGGGGGGCAGCTGGATGACGGTCAGGAAATAGCCCTGGTCCTGCGCAGGGACGAAGCCCGACGGGGTGACCATGAAGACCCCGACCGTGACCGCGATCAGCGCGGCATAGGCGACCATCATCCGCTTCGGCGCGGCGACGAGGCGCGCGGTGAGGCGGCCATAGCTTTCGCTCATCCGCTCGAACCCGCGGTTGAAGGCATCGCCCGCGCGGCGCACCGTGGTCAGCCGGTTGCCCGATCCTGTAGGGACGTTGGGCTTGAGCAGCATCGCGGCGAGCGCCGGCGACAGCGTCAGCGAGATGAGCAGCGAGATGATCGTCGCGGTCGAGATCGTGACCGCGAACTGGCGGTAGAACGCGCCCGACAGCCCGGTCAGGAACACCGTCGGGATGAACACCGCGCACAGCACGAGCACGATCGCGACGAGCGCACCCGACACCTCGTCCATCGACGTGCGCGCGGCCTCCAGCGGCGAGAGCCCGTGTTCGAGGTTGCGCTCGACATTCTCGACCACGACGATCGCGTCGTCGACGACGATGCCGATCGCGAGGACGAGGCCGAACAGCGACAGGTTGTTGAGGCTGTAGCCGAATGCGGCGAGCACCGCGAAGGTGCCGATCAGCGAGACCGGGATCGCCACGATCGGGATGATCGCCGCGCGCCATTTCTGCAGGAAGACGAGGATGACGAGCACGACGAGGATCATCGCCTCGAACAACGTATGCTTCACCGCGTCGATCGACTGCGCGATGAATTCGGTCGGGTTGTAGATGACCTTGTATTCCAGGCCCTTGGGAAAGCGCTTCGACATGCTCTCCATTTCGGCGGTGACGGCCTGCGCTGCGCCGAGCGCGTTCGAGCCGGGACGCTGGAAGACCGCGGCGATGACGGTGGGCTTGCCGCTGAGATAGGTGTTGGCGCCGTAATCCTGCGCACCGAGCTCGACGCGGGCGACGTCCGAGACGCGGACCTGGCGGCCCTGCGCGTCGGTGCGGATGACGACGTCCGCGAACTGCTTGGGATCGGTCAGGCGCCCTTGCGTCTCGACGTTGAGCTGAAACGCGCTGTTGCCCTTGTCATAGGGCGGCTGGCCGAGCGTGCCGGCGGCGACCTGGACGTTCTGCGCGCGGAGCGCTGCGACGATCTCGCCCGCGGTGAGGTCAAGCGCGGCGGCACGGCCGGGGTCGATCCAGACGCGCATCGAATAATCGCGCGCGCCGAACAGCTGCACGTCGCCGACGCCGTCGATGCGGCTGAGGCGATCGCGGACCTGAGTCAGCGCGTAGTTGGAGATGTAGCCGCGATCGAGCGAGTTGTCGGGCGAGACGAGGTTCACGACCATCAGGAAGTCGGGCGAGGTCTTGCGCGTGACGACGCCCAATCGCTGGACGTCCTCGGGCAGGCGCGGCACCGCGACCGCGACGCGGTTCTGGACGAGCACCTGCGCGGCATCGAGGTCGGTGCCGATCTTGAAGGTGACGGTGATCGTCACCTTGCCGTCGCCGGTCGATTGCGACGACTGGTAGAGCATGTTGTCGACGCCGTTGATCTCCTGCTCGATCGGCGCGGCGACGGTTTCGGCGACCGTCTCGGCCGACGCGCCCGGATAGGTCGCGCTGACGGTGACGGTGGGAGGGACGATGTCGGGATATTGCGACACCGGCAGCGCCATATAGGCGATCGCACCGACGATCGTGATGATCACCGCGATCACGCCCGCAAAGATCGGCCGGGTGATAAAGAAGCGCGAGAAGCGCATGGGGATTTCCTCGGTAGAGGGGCGCGCTCGATCGCTCCGTCATCCTGATGACAATCAGGATCCAGAGCCAACAGCGTGACGTTTCGAACTCTGGATCCTGACTTTCGTCAGGATGACGGACTTTATTGGGAGAGCGTGGCCTCACCCGAGATGGGCTGGACCGAAGCCGGCGCTGCGGCCCCCGTCGCGACCGCGATCCGGCCCGCCTTCGGCGCAACCGTCGCGCCAGGCATGGCCATCTGCGTCCCCTGGATGATGACCCGGTCGTTCGGCCCGATCCCCGAGCGGACGATCCGCAGGCCATCGATCACTGGCCCGAGTTCGACCGGTTTCTGGCTCACGACGTTCTTCGCATCGATCGTCAGCAGCACCTTGCGCGCCTGATCGGTCTGCACCGCATCGTCGGGCACCAGCAACGCCTGACGCGTCCCCGCACTGGCGAGGCGCATGTTGCCGAACATCCCCGGCGTCAGGAAATAGCCGGGGTTGGCGATTACCGCGCGGCCGCGGATCGTGCCCGATCGCTGGTCGAGCCCGTTGTCGGTGAAGTCGAGCTTGCCCTTCCAGCGATGCTCGGTCTCGTCCTGCAGCTGGATCTCGACCGCCGCTGGCACCGCACCGGGCTGCCGCGCGCGCTGCGTCTTGAGGTAGAGCGCCTCCGACCCGTCGAAATTGAAGTAGATCGGGTCGAGCGCGTTGATCGTCGTCAGCACGGTGCCGCCGGTGCCTTCGCCGCCCGCGACCTGGTTGCCGGCATCGACGCGGCGATCGGAAATGCGCCCGCCGATCGGCGCGCGAACCTGCGTGAAGCCGACGTCGAGTGCGCGGGCACGTTCGCGCGCCTGCGCGGCGGCGAGTGCGGCGCTGGCGGCTTCGAGCTTGCCACGCAGCGCGTCGACCTCACCCGCCGAGACGGCTTCGTCCGCGACCAGCCGCTGCGCACGGCCGAGGTCGGTCCGCGCGAGTGACAATGCGCTCCTGGCGCTTGCGACGTTGGCGTGTGCTTCGGCCAGCGCGGCGGCGAACGGACGCGTGTCGATCGTGAAGAGCAGTTGTCCCTTGCGGACGATATCGCCGTCATGGAAGTGGACGCCGGTGACTTCGCCCGCCACGCGCGGCCGGATCTCGACACTGCGGCTTGGCGCGAACCGGCCGACATAATCGTCCCATTCGCTCACCTGCCGCACCAACGGGGACGCCACCGTCACCGAGGCGGGCGGGGGCGCTGCCATCGCCGCATCGGGCTGATCGAGCAGGCGGACGCCGATCGCGCCAACCAGCGCGACGGGCACGAGCAGCATCGCGCCGCGCTGCCACACGGGTCTGCGTCGGGGGGCAGGGGCCGCCACCGGCGTGGCGTCGGCCGTCTTGATCGGGGTGAACACGGTCATGCCGCATCGCTCCGTGATCGATCGGCTGACGTGCACGTGAATCTGGGATATGCCATGGGATTGCCCCCCGTTGTAATGGACATGCGTCACCGATCGTCGGTGCGCGCGGCATCGACAGTCCAGATGACAAGCGTGGACGATATCCGGTCGCCGGCATTACGCCGTAACCGGTCTGAAAACTGCGGAACTCTTGGCGTTCGACTAGGACAGTGTCGGCAACTTCGCTGGCCGGAAGACGATTGACGGACGACAATTTGACCGACCATCGGCCGGGACTGTTTGTCTACCGGCTGGTATATAAAGCGCCGCGGAAACCTGTCAACCAGATTAACATACCGTCTGGTAGTTTAATCGCGACGGCCGGGGATCGGCTATTGGTCGACAAACGCCCAGCGCAATGTTCTCGCCAGATTGCGTGTGCCCGACGTGACGACGGGCCGCATCAACGCCGGCGACCCCGCCAGCCCATGCATCCGCCGCGCCCATTCGGGCAGCAGATCGACCGCGGCCTGCATCACGATACGCTGGACGGGCAGGGCGAGCGGGTTCGCGGGCGTCTGCTCCAGCACGAACCGGGCAACCTCGCGCGTCCGGGCATCCGCGACGAGCTGCGGGCGCATGGTCTGCAGATAACGGTCCGTTCCCGCCCGATCCCGCGGCAGCGATGCGGCGCCAAGCAGTTCGCCGACCTCGGCGAACGCTGCATAATAGGCGTCCTGCTCGGCCATGCCGAGCCGGTGGTCGCCGAAACGCTGCCACGCGGCGAGAAAGCACCAGGCCTCCGAGACATGGACCCAGGCGAGCAGCGCGGGATCGTCCGCTCGGTAGGGCGTGCCGTTAGGGAGCGTACCGGCGATGTGCGCGTGCACCGCGCGGACACGCGCGATCACCGCCTCCGCATCGGTGCGCTCGCCATAGGTCGTGACCGCGATGAACCGCGCGGTGCGCCGGAGCCTGCCGAGCATGTCTGTGCGGAAGTTCGAATGATCCCAGACGCCCGCCAGAACTGCCGGGTGCAGCATCTGCAGCAGTAGTGCCGCGACGCCGCCGACCATCATGCTGACCACGTCGCCATGCACTGTGCCGATCACCGCATCGGGCGCGAACATCGCCGCAGCGCTGCGCTCGACCGGCGCCTCGCCGCGCGCCTGGTCGTTGAACAGCGCACGCACCTGCCCGACGATCCGGGCCTTGGCGCCGGAGCTGGCCCGCTCGCGCAGCAGAGTAGGAAGGTCTTTCATCATGGCATGAACGCGCGATCGCCAATTTCGCACCTGACGCTGGAGCGGCCATGCAATTGGCGGTCCGTGATTGCGCTGACGGGATCCGCGCGCGACAAGCACGCATTCGACAGGAGAATGTAATGCGTCTTGCCTTTGCCCTATTGCTGCTGCCCACCGTGCCGATCGTCCTCGCCGCCGCCCCGGTGCCGGTGGAGACCCAGCGCGTCGCGGCGCAGGATGTGGCACTGCTCGCATTCCTTGACAAGGCCTATGACGAACAGCTTGATCTCAGCCCGGAATCGCTGACCCAGCTCGGCCTGAAGACGCATTATGATCGGCTCGACGATTATACAGACGACGCCGCGGTTCGCGCGCAGGCCCTGTCGGAGCGGCAGCTGAAGGCCATGCGATCGCGGTTCCGTCCCGACGATCTGGGCGAGAGTGCGCGGGTCAGTTACCGGCTGTTCGAATATGAGGTCGACCGCGGGCGGCAATCGCTGCGCTTCCGCAAGCTGCGCTTCCCCGTCACGACCAACGGCAGCCCCGCGGGCGACATCCCCGTGTTGCTGATCAACAACCACAAGGTCGATACGCTCGCCGACGCGCAGGCCTATATCGCACGGCTGCGCGATACCGAGCGCGTCATGCGCGAGGTCAGCACGACGATGCGCGAGCAGGCGGCGGCGGGAATCATCCCCAACAAAGTCAACTTCGCACCCGCCCGCGCCGATGCACGCGCCGTGCTGGTCGGTGCCCCGTTCGACGCGGGCGCGGATTCGACGGTCATGGCCGATTTCCGCAAGAAGGTGACCGCGTTGGCAGTGCCCGCGGCGACCAAGGCGGCGTTGCTGGAGGAGGCGCGCGCGGCGCTGACAGGGCCGTTCCGTGCCGGCTATGACCGGCTGTTCGCGACGCTCGATGCGATCGAGCCGCAATCGAAGGGCAATTTCGGGGCCTGGAATCTGCCCGATGGCGCGGCCTATTATGCCGACCGGCTGAAGACCTCCACCACGACCGCGCTGACCGCCGACCAGATCCACGATCTGGGCCTGAAACAGGTCGCCGCGATCCGGCAGGAGATGGAGGCGATCAAGCGCGAGGTCGGCTTCACCGGCACGCTCGAACAGTTCTTCGACAAGATCCGCACCGATCCCCAGTTCAAATATCCCAACACCAGTGCGGGGCGCGAACAGTATCTCGGCGACGCGCGCGGCGTGATCGCGTCGGTGATGGCGGCCGCCCCCCGCTATTTCCGGACCCTGCCCAAGGCGCCGCTCGAGGTGCGCGCGGTCGAGAAATGGCGGGAGGGCACCGCGTCCACCGCCTTTTACAACCCACCGTCGGCGGACGGATCGCGGCCCGGAATCTATTACGTCAACCTGGTCGACATGAACCAGACGCAGAAGGTTCAGGTCGCCGGCATCGCCGCGCATGAGGGCGCGCCGGGGCATCATTTCCAGATCGCGCGCCAGCAGGAACTGACCGGCATCCCCAAATTCCGCAAGTTCGGCGGCTATGGCGCCTATATCGAGGGATGGGGGCTGTATTCGGAACGGCTGGCGAACGAGATGGGGGTCTATAAGGATCCCTATGCGCGGTTCGGCATGCTGTCGCTCCAGGTATGGCGCGCGATCCGGCTGGTGCTCGACACGGGCATCCATGCAAAGCGCTGGAACCGCGACCAGGCGATCGCCTATTTCAAGGCGAACAGCTCGGTGTCCGACAAGGATATCGCGCGCGAAGTGGACCGGTATTTCAACTGGCCGGGGCAGGCGACCAGCTACATGGTCGGCCAGCTCAAGATCGCCGAACTGCGCGCGCGCGCCGAACGCGAACTGGGGTCGCGGTTCGACATTCGCGATTTCCACGAGGCCGTGCTGGACCAGGGGGCGCTGCCGCTGGACGTGCTCGACGAGCAGGTCGGTCGCTACATCGCCGCACACCGGCAATAAGGGGTGCGACGATGCATCCGGACATGCCGCGCGAAGCGGACCGCCGCGCCCTGTTGAAGGGCGCGCTCGCACTCCCGGCGATCGGCTGGCCGGGAATGGCGCAGGCGGCCGTCGCCGCCGATCCGCTGACCGGGCCGGGCGTATCGCTCGCCTTGGCGCAGCGGCGGGCGGCACAGATCGCGCGGGTGCGCTACGCCATCTCGCTCGACGTCACCGCCGCCGACCGCGCGGTCGGGTCGGTCGTGATCCGGTTCGACCGGGTCAGGGACAGCGGCGACCTCGTCCTCGATTTCCGCGGGACGATGCTGACCGGGCTGGAGGCGAACGGCGTGGCGGTCCCGGCCACTGCGCGACGCGATGGTCATCTCGTGCTGCCAGCGCGCGTGCTGAAGACCGGAGCCAACAGCGTGTCGGCGCGCTTCGAGACCCCGATCGCGAGCGCAGGCGCCGCGATCATCCGTTTCAAGGACCCGGCCGACGGGCGGACCTATCTCTACACATTGCTGGTCCCGTCGGACGCCAATCTGCTGTTTCCCTGCTTCGATCAGCCCGACCTCAAGGCCCGCATCCGCTGGGACGTCGTCGCGCCCGAGGGCTGGACGGTGATCGCCAACGGACCGGTCGCCGCGAAGACTCCGACAGGCGCCGCGACCCGCTGGCGGTTCGCGGAGACCGTGCCGATCTCCACCTATCTCGCCGCCTTTGCCGCCGGACCCTGGGTCGGTACGACTTCGGCCCCCGCCGGGGAGCAGCCGATCACGCTCTACGCCCGCCATTCGCGCGCCGCCGAGGTCGATGCCGAGACACAGCTTGCGACCAATCGCGCAGCGGTGCGCTGGCTTGCGGACTGGTTCGGCATCGCCTTTCCCTTCGCCAAGCTCGACCTCGTGCTCGCGCCGGCCTTTCCCTTCGGCGGCATGGAGCATGTGGGCGCGGTCTTCTACAATGAGGACCGCTTCGTCTTCCGCGAACCGCCGACATTGCCGCAACGGCTGGCGCGCGACCAGACCATCTATCACGAGATCAGCCACCAGTGGTTCGGTGACCTCGTCACGATGCGCTGGTTCGACGATCTGTGGCTGAAGGAGGGGTTCTCGACCTTCATGGCCGCGCGGATCCAGGCGGACCTGCAGCCGGACAGCAACGCCTGGACGACGTTCCTTCTGTCGATCAAGACGCCGGCCTATCGCGCCGACGCGACCAGCGGCACGGCACCGCTCTGGCAATCGCTCGACAATCTCGACGCCGCCAAGAGCAATTACGGACCGATCGTCTACAACAAGGCGCCGGCGGTCATCAAGCAGCTGGCGTTCTTCGTCGGCGAGGACGGGTTCCGGCGCGGCCTGCACCTGTTCCTCACCCGGCATGGCTATGCCAATGCGACCTGGCAGGATCTGCTCGGCGCGGTGGGTGAGGCGTCGGGCATCGATCTGGCTGCGTTCGGTCGCAACTATGTCCTGCGCGCAGGGCTGCCGCGGATCGAGACCGCGCTGACGCTCGCGCAGGGGCGTATCGACGCGCTCGTTTTGAAGCAGCGACCGGAGAGCAGGCTGCCGGGTGATCCGGGTGGCGCCTGGCCGATGAAGGTGCGCGTCCGCCTCGGCTACCACGACCGCGAGGACATCGTGCTCGACGCACGCTTCGAGGGGGCGGTCGCGACCGTCGACAAGGCCGCCGGACTGCCCGCGCCCGACTATGTCTGGGCGAATGACGACGACCAGGGTTACGGCCTGTTCATGCCCGACGACCGGACCGTCGCGTGGATCGCGGCGCGGGTCGGCAGCGTGACGGACAGCCTGTTGCGCGCGATGCTGTGGAGCGCGCTCTGGGACGTCGTCCGCGACCGCCGGCTGCCGCCCGAACGCTATCTTGCGGTGCTGTTGCGCGCGCTTCCCGCCGAGCGCGACGAACAGATATCGCGCGCGATCCTGTCGCGCGGGGCAGCGGCGCTCGACGTCTATCTCACCGAGGCACGCGGCGCGGGGCTCCGGGCGGGCTGGGAGACCGCGCTGCTCGCGCGGATCGACGATGCGGCGATCGGCTATGGACTGCGCAAGGACGCGCTCGACCGTCTGATCGCGACCGCACGGACGCCGCTCGCGCTCGACCGCCTCCGCGCCCTGCTCGACGGCAGCGCGCGACTGGCCGGCGAGCCGATCCGCCAGCCGACGCGCTGGGCGATCGTCCGGCGGCTGATCACGATCGGTGCGCCCGACGCGGGCACGCGCTTCACCGCCGAGCGCGCGCGCGATACCTCGACCGAGGCCGCCAAGGATGCCTTCGTCGCCGAGGCTGCATCCCCGCGGGCCGCGGTGAAGACCGCCTATTTCAAGCGCTATTTCAACGATGCCACGCTCAACGAGGCATGGGCGAGCGAAAGCCTCGGCGCGTTCAATGCGGACGGGCAGGCGGCGCTGACGATCGGGTTCCTGCGACCCGCGCTCGATCGCCTGCTGTGGATCCGGCAGAATCGCCGCATCTTCTTCCTGCCCGCCTGGATCGACGCGTTCATCGGCGGGCAGGTGAGCCCGGACGCGCTGCGGATCGTCGACGATTTTCTTGGCGAGCAGCGGTCGTTGCCGATCGACGTGCGCCGCAAGATCCTGCTGGCGCGCGACGAACTGGCGCGCACCGTCGCCATTCGAAAGACCTAGGCGCCGGGGCGGTATTCCCGGGCGACATGCCCCTTGAGCTCGTCGGGATGGAAATAGACCGGGCGCAGCGTGCCGCCGGCGTAGCGCGCGGCCTGGTCGGCGAAGTGCGGGGACGCGGGATCGCCGCTCTGGCCGCCGACCATCACCGCCGTCGCCTTCACCCGCGGTCCGAATTCGACGACCGCGACGAAGCTGTTGCCGCTGGTCCCGTAATAGCGCTTCGTCCCCGGCCAGCGCTTGGCGCCGAACGATGCGAGGCTGCCCCATTGCGCGGAGGTGAAGGGGATCGGTGTCGATGCTCGCGCGTCGTCGAAATGCGGCTGGATCGCGTCGTCGAGCCGCTGGAAGCGGTTGATCGCCTGCCACGGCGTCCGCCAGTCGCCAAAGTCACGGGCCAGCTGATCGACCGCAACCGACAGCGCGGCCAGCTTCGCTTCCGGCGTGACGCGCGTCGCGATGTAATCGGGTACGTTCATCCGCTCGGATTGTGCGAACCCGCCGACCTCGCGCCACAGCTGGTCGCCCCAGAACACCGCAAGGCTGGTAGCCACCGAGCCATAGCCCCAGCGGTGATCCCAGCGATCGAGCAGCGCGATCGGCGCGGCGAGTTTCGCCCGGCGTGGATCGCTGGCCGGCAGCGCCCGCCAGGAGGCGACCAGGCCGGGGAGAAGCCGCGCAAAGGCGGGAAGGTAGGAATCATAGGCGGCGGCATGCAGCGTCTCCGCGGTCCAGCCGCGTTTCCCGGTCAGCAGCAGATCCGCATGGACGCCGCGCGCATTGCCGCCGACCTGATCCATGTAGCGGGGATAGTCCGCCGCCCGCGGACTATCAGGTCCGGCCGCGCTCCAGGGCCAGTCATTGGTGTTGTGCACCCAGCCGGTGCGCGGGTTCGCGACGCTCGGCAGCGTGGCGAGCCCGTGCAGGCCGCGCCAGTCGGTCGCCGGGTCGCTGCCGTCGACGGGCCGGGTATAGTCGAACCGGTCGCTCCTGACCGGCATGAACTGCGGCATCAGGAACGCGATCTCGCCCTTGGTGTCTGCGAACAGCGTGTCGTTTGACGAATTCGCCTTGCGCTGCGCGACCGCCATATAGCCCGCCAGATCGGTCGCCTTGGTCCGCAGATAGCTTTGCTCGAGCGCAGGCACGGGCTTCCACATCAGCGCGGTCGCGATCCAGCGTCCCGCCTTGCTCGCGACGATCGGGCCGTGATGCGTGCGATAGGTCGTGAAGCGGCGCGTGCCCGAGGTGCCGTCGGCGTTGCGGACGCGTAAAGTGACGACCCTCGTGGTGACCTTCCACAGCGCCTTGCCGTAGCGATAGCGGTAGCCCGTGTCGCCGCGGACGACCCGTTCAGCAAAGTCATCGACATTGTCGACCGTCGACGAGGTGTGCATCCAGCCCGCAGACGGGTTGAAACCCTGATAGATGAAGAACTGGCCCCAGGTGCTTGCGCCGTAAGCGTTGAGCCCCTGGTCGCTCGTCATCTGCGCCTCGGAGCGGAAATAGAAGCTGGTGTGCGGGTTAATCAGCAGCAGCGCATGACCGTTCGCGGTCAGGCGCGGCGCGATCGCGATGCCGTTCGACCCCGACGGTTCGCGCGGCACCATGCCCAGCTCTTCAGGGCTGGGCGGCGTCGGCGTGCCGTAGAAGGTCTTGAGGTCACTCAGCGATATCCGCTCGATATCGCCGCCGATGCTGCCTTCGGTAAAGCTCAGCGCCATCCACGGCTCGAACCGGGTGAGGACCCGTGGCTTCCGCTGCGGATGGGTCGCCAGATAATAGTTCAGCCCGTCGGCCCAGGCCTGCATCAGCGTCCGCAGCCAGCCGGGGCTTGCCGCATAGTCGCGCTGGAGTTCGGCCGGATCGACGAACAGCCGCTGCCGCAAATCGGCCCAGACCGCGTCCTCGCCGTCAGCCTCCGCACTGCGGCCGAGCGCGGTCAGGTAATTCGCCTCGATCCGCGCGAAGTCGTCCTCGGCCTGTGCGTAGATCAGCCCGAACACCGCATCCGCGTCGGACCGGCCGCGGACATGCGGGATCCCCCAATCGTCGCGGGTGATCGTCACGCGTGCCGCCTGCGCCGCCCACCGTGCCCGCTCGGTCGGTGGGGCACTGGGCGCCGTCGTCAGCATCGCCAACAGGATCACCGGCGTGCGGGCGTGTCGAAGGATCATGGCCATCGCGGCAGCCTAAGCCGCAAACCGGGGAATGACCATGCGTCGCCCCCGCCGTCACGACGGGGTCGACACGGTGCCCCGCGGTCAGGCGGCCTGGGCGGCCATACGCGCGGCGAGCTTCTCTTCCTCGGTCCACACCTTGCGCTCGCGCGGCGGCTTGGGCGCCTTGACCTGCTTGACCGGGCCACCGCCCAGCACCGGCGCACGCTTGGTCGAGTGACGCGCGACTTCGCAATGCCATTCGTGATCGTCGTGCACGGTCAGCGTCCGCCCGATCTCGCGCTCGACGTCGTGGAGCCATGCGCGCTGTTCGGCGTCGCAAAGCGTGACCGCGAAACCACTGCGGCCCGCACGTCCGGTCCGGCCGATCCGGTGGACATAGCTTTCGGGCAGGCTCGGCAGGTCGTGATTGAAGACGTGAGTCACCGTGTCGACGTCGATCCCGCGTGCCGCGATGTCGGTCGCGACGAGCACCTGGACGGTGCCGGCACGGAACGCGTCGAGCGCGCGCTCGCGCTGACCCTGCGACTTGTTGCCGTGCAGCGCCTCGGCGGTGATCCCCGCTTCGCCGATGAACGCACAGACGTCGTTGGCGATGTTCTTCTGGAGCGTGAACACGACCGCCTGACCGATGTCGGGCGTGCGCAGCAGCGCGAGCAGCGCATCCTTCTTGTTTGCGGCATCGAGGAACATCACCGACTGCTCGATCCGGTCGACCGTGGTCGAGGGCGGGGCGATCTCGACCTTCGCCGGATCGCGCAGCAGGCTGTCGGCCAGCGTCGCGATCGACTTTGGCATCGTCGCCGAGAACAGCAGCGTGTGCCGGTCCGCGGGCAAGGTCGCGACGATCCGCTCGATCGGCTTGGCAAAGCCCATGTCGAGCATCTGGTCGGCCTCGTCGAGCACCAGCGCCTCGAGCGCCGACAGGTCGCAAAGCCCCTGTTCGACCAGATCGAGCAGACGGCCGGGCGCCGCGACGATGATGTCGACGCCCGCCTCGAGCGCCTTGACCTGGTGGAACTGGCTGACGCCGCCGAAGATCGTCATCACGCTCGGCTTCAGATGGCGGCCGAAGCTCTCGAACCCGGCGGCGATCTGCGACACGAGCTCGCGCGTCGGCGCGAGGACGAGGATGCGCGCGCCGCCCCTGGGGGCAGGGCGGGGATCGGCGGCGAGCCGGTGGAGCAGCGGGAGCACGAAACGCGGCGGTCTTGCCCGTGCCGGTCTGCGCCATGCCGAGCATGTCGCGGCCCTGCAGCAGCTGCGGGATCGACTGCGCCTGGATCGGGGTCGGGTGGGCATAGCCCTGTTCGGCGAGCGCCTCGAGCAGGAAGGGCGCCAGAGCGAGGTCAGCGAAGGTCGTGGTCATGGGAAAGCGGCGCCTCCGGCGCTGGGCAAGGCCGCGCCTGGTCGGGCTTAGCATTTCGGGAGCGCGCGCTGGTAGGTTTTATGCTGCACTGCGTCAACGCGGAATAGCGGCAGCGTGCCTACGGCCTTCCCTTACCGGCGGCAGCGGGCAACCTTTGAGGACAAAATGCACCACGGACCGCCCTATCCGACGTGCTCGCGGTCTCTGGGGAGATCTTAAAGGATTGGCCAAACCAAAACCGGCTTGACTCGCTAACCAATCATGGCGAGATACCGGTAACATTAGACTGCGTCAGACGGTTTCATGAGGGATAGGATGAGTGACCATGAAAGTGTCCGGCCAATGTCGCGGCCGCCAGATCGGCCGGCGGATGCCCCAGGCAGGCGTGCCGCTACGGCGCTTCCCCTGAGTCAGCTCGGGTAGCCCTCCGCGCCTACCGGCTGATCAAATACGCAAACAGCACCACGTTTTAGCCAAACCGGGACCCGCTTTCCGCGCCCCAGTACTGACTTCGTATGCCGCAACGAACGGCGACGACCCCATAGAGAGGACCCTGATCATGAAGGCATTTCGACCGGCGCGTTTGACGCGTGCAGCCTTGTTGTGCGCTACCACATTGACCGTGTTGGCGCCGTCGATCGCGCTGGCGCAGACGGTGCCGCCGCCGCAGGAGCAGGTGCCGGACAATGGTCAGGATCCAGCCCCGGCAACGCCGCCCGCGCCGCAGACCGAGGACACGCAGGGCACGCCCAGCGAGGACATCGTCGTCACCGGCTACCGGTCGAGCCTCGCCAAGTCGACCGATGCCAAGCGCGCGTCGACCGGCTTCACCGATTCGATCTTTGCCGAGGATATCGGTAAGTTTCCCGACACCAACATCGCCGAATCCTTCAACCGCATTCCCGGCATCACGATCACGCGCGACGTGACGGGTGAGGGGACCAATGTCGCGATCCGCGGGCTCGGATCGAACTTCACCAACGTGACGCTCAACGGCGCGACGATCGCCGTCGCGTCGTCGGGCGCGACCGACGCGCAGGGTACGGACCGCTCGGTCGACCTGAGCTTCTTCCCGACCGAATTGTTCACCAAGCTGACCGTCAACAAGAGCTATACCGCCGACCTGCTCGAGGGCGGCGCGGCGGGCAATATCGATCTGCGCTCGGCACGTCCGCTCGACCGCGCGACCGGATTCCTGAACTATAACGTCCAGGGTACGCGCCAGTCGCCCGAAGACCGGATCGGCGCGCGCGGCGCGCTGATCGGCAGCTGGCGGACCGACACGTTCGGGATCCTGGCCGGCGTGTCGGCACAAAGGCTGTTCACCGATACGCGCGGGTTCGAGACGATTGGCTATACCAATCCGGCGCTGACCGCGGCGCAGTGCGGCGCCACGTCGGGCTGCAACACGACTGGCGGCGGCAACTGGACGATCCCGGCGGTGGTGCCCGCCGGCGCCGGCGCCGGGCTGGTCGCGGGGACGCCGATCGACCGGGCGTTTCTGCTCGCGAACAACCCGGGCGCGACGATCCAGCAGATCGACAATGCGCTGCTCCCGCGGCTCGGTCGCACGACCAGCATCCGCGGCCCGCGCGACCGGATCAACGCGATTGTCAGCACCGAATGGCAGCCGACCGATGCGCTGCATTTCTACATCGATGGTTTGTACGGCTACAAGAAGAACGAACTCACCCGCGAGAACATGGCCTGGATCGTCCGCAACGGCGCGATCATTCCGACCAACCTGACCTTCGACAATCCCGATTGCACGATCGGGTGCGTCGTGACCGGCGGCACGTTTGCAAACGCGCAGTTCTTCAACGAATTCCGCCCCTATACCGAGACGACCAAGCTGGTCAGCATCAACCCGGGCGGCGAATGGGAGATCTCGCCGACGCTCAATGCCTCGCTGCAGGGCAATTATGCGCGGTCGACCTTCCACCGTGAGAGTCCGACCGTGGGCCTCACCACCCCGCTCGGCGTCGGCAATACCGTCACCTACAGCAACACCGGCGGGATCCCGACGATCCAGAGCGGGCTCGATCTCAACGATCCCGCGAATTTCGGCTGGAACGCGGGCAGCCGGGTCGGCATCCAGGACGAGCGGCGTCTCAACAAGAGCAAGGGCGCGCGTGGCGATCTGACCTGGGGCGGCAAGGCGCTCAACCTCAAGATCGGCGGCGCGTTCGACGACGTGTCGCGGCGGATCCGCGGGTTCGACAACAGCCAGGCGTGGCAGAATGCCGTCTGCGGCAACAATCCCAACGTGTTCGTCGCATCGCCCAACACCCAGCCGCCCTGCGCAGGCCTCGACGCCCCCGGCGCCGCGCCGGCGGGCTATCCGAGCTATCCCGGCTATGGCACGGGCGCGACCACCGGCCTGGCGGGGCCGGTCAGCTATGGCGGCTCGCTGGTCCCCAATGCGGCGGTGCCCGGCTATCTGAAGCCCGGCCCGGCAGGGTTCGTCACGGTCGACTGGCCGGCCTTTGCCGCCGCCACCAACTATGACAGCTTCCACGACGCGGCGCCCGAAACGGGGGCTGCCAACACCGGCGCCAGCGGCGGTGCGATCCGCGAGGTCGTAAAATCCGCCTTCGCCACGCTCAACGGCGCGCAGCAGATCGGCGACAACACGCTGCGGTTCAATGTCGGTGTACGCTACGTCAACACGATCCAGACGATCACAGGCCGCGTCTCGCTGCCGGATCCGCGCAACACGACCAGCACGGGCGCGAGCTTGCCCGACGGCAGCCGTTACGTGAATATCGTCAGCGAGGTGTCGACGCGCAACGTCTATTCCAAATGGCTTCCCGCTGCGACCTTCGCCTATGACCTTGGCGACCAGGCGGTGGTGCGTGTCGCCGGCTCGCGTACGATGACGCGTCCGGACCCCTCGGCGCAGCTTCCCGGGGTCAACTTCGGTGCGCCGTCGGCGGATCAGGCGAACATCGGCAACCCGGCGCTCAAGCCGTATATGTCGACGAACCTCGACCTCGGTTTCGAATATTATACCGGCCGTGAAGGCGTCGTCAGCTTCAACGCGTTCCGCAAGTCGATCGAGGGGTTCACCAATACCGCGATCAACACCGTGCCGTTCGCGGCGCTGGCGCAATACGGCATCACCTTCGACACGCTCAACGCCAACCAGCAGTTCGCGATCCAGTCGCGCGGCGGCCCCGGCGTCGCGCAGGTCCAGGTCACGTCGCAGGTCAACGTCCCCAACAAGCTGACGATCAACGGCCTCGAATTCCAGTGGGTCCAGCCGCTCGACTTCCTGACCCGGATGATCGGCGTCACGGGCTTCGGCTTCAATGCCAATGCGACGATCGTCGACCAGCGCAGCGATGGCCCGGCAACGGCGTTCGGCGTGTCGCCCTTCACCTACAACATCACCGGCTTCTACGAGAAGAACGGCGTGATGCTCCGGGTGGCGACGACCTCGCGTCAGGGCGCACAGAATAGCGGCGCGGCGCAGAACGGTATCCCGGCGGCGGCGCTGTTCGGGACGGACTATACGACCTACGACTTCTCGTCGTCGTTCGATCTCGACAAGATCTTCGGCCTGGCGGGCGCACCGCAGCTGACGGTCAACGTGTCGAACTTCACCGACGCGACGCTGCGGTCCTATTTCCAGTTCGAGAATGCGACCTTCACGCAGTATAAGCCGGGTCGTCAGTTCCTGATCGGCCTGCGCGGCACCTTCTAGGACCGACGGTCGGGACGGTCGCCACTGCGCGATCGTCCCGGCAGCCGTCGAAGGACACGAACGACCCAGTTTTGGTACCGCCGCCCGCCCCGGACAAAGGATTCCCCCTCATGCGCATCCTCACCCTCGCTCTCATCGCGCTCGCCGGCACCAGCGTCGCGCAGGGCAGCCCGGCGCAGACCGCCGCTGCGCCGTCCGACGCATCGCCCCGGTTCAGCCGTTTCAGCTATGAGGGGCGGTCGCCCGGCGCGGCACCGTTGCAGCGCAACCAGTATCGCAACCCAATCCTGTCGGGCTATTATCCCGATCCGTCGGTCACCCGGGTGGGCGAGGACTATTATCTCGTCAATTCGTCGTTCGCGCATTTCCCCGGACTGCCGGTCTTCCATTCGCGCGACCTCGTGAACTGGACTCAGATCGGCAACGCGATCGACCGCCCCGATCAGCTCGACTTCACCGGCATGCGGACGTCGCAGGCGGTGTTTGCGCCCGACATCTCCTATCACGATGGCGTCTTCTACATCGTCAACACCTGCGTCGAGTGCAAAGGCAATTTCGTCATCACCGCGCGCAATCCGGCCGGCCCCTGGTCCGCCCCGATCTGGCTGCCGTTCGAGGGCATCGACCCCTCGATCTTCTGGGAAGGCGACAAGGCCTATATCGTCAACAACCGCGCCCCCGCCGAACCCCCGCGCTATGACGGGCACCGGGCGATCTGGATCCAGGAATATGACTGGCGCAAGGGGCAGATGGTCGGCGAGAGCACGCAGCTCGTCAATGGCGGTGTCGACCTGTCGAAAAAGCCGGTGTGGATCGAAGGACCGCACATCTTCCGCAAGGATGGCTGGTATTATCTGACCGCCGCGGAGGGCGGCACGAGCGTCAACCATTCTCAGGTCGTGCTCCGGTCGCGGACACTGCGCGGCCGCTATGAGCCCTATGCCGGCAACCCCATACTGACGCAGCGTGATCTCGACCCCGCGAGGTCGCGGCCGATCACATCGGCGGGGCATGCCGAGCTGGTCCAGACTCAGACTGGCGAGTGGTGGGCGACCTTCCTCGCGGTCCGGCCCTATTCGGGCGACTATTATAATATCGGACGCGAAACGTTCCTGCTTCCCGTGACGTGGAAGGATGGCTGGCCGATCATCCTGCCCAAGGGGCAGCGCGTTCCCGAAGTCGCAGCGTCGCCCAGATTGCCTGGGCAACGCCCGGCACCCGTGCCGACGGCTGGCGCCTTTTCCTATGTCGACGAGTTCGATGGCGATCGTCTGGCGATGCAATGGGTCGGTGTCCGCACCCCCAAGGCACCCTTTTATCGCCTCACTGGTGGAGAGCTCGTGCTCGGCCGGGGCGCGCCGATGGGCGATCTCGCGGGCGTTCCCGCCTTCGTCGGCCGGCGCCAGCAGCATCACGACGCGACGATCTCGACCACGCTGCGATTTTCGCCGAAAACCGGTGATCGTGCCGGCCTAGCCGCGATGCAGAGCGACAAGGCACATCTCTTCTTCGGGCTGACGCGGATAGCGGAGAAACCCGTCGTGGCTCTCTATACGACGCAGGAAGGCAAGGAGCAGCTCGTCGCAAGCGCGCCGGTCGATCCGGCGGGCCCGGTCACGCTGACGATCGACGCCACCGGTGGCACGATGCGCTTCAGCTACACGACCGGCGCAACGCCTCGCACGCTCGCATCAGATGTCGACGTCCGGTTCCTGAGCACCCGGATGGCGGGCGGCTTCGTCGGGACGCTCGTCGGCCCCTATGCCTGGACGCGCTGATCTCGCGTGGCACCGCTGCGAGTCATTGTTGCGGGCGTGATGCCGGAATAAGAAAAAGGCGCGGGCTGGCTGACGTGCCGGCCCGCGCCTGAACCTCAGGCCTTCTTGCGCGCGCGCTTCGGGCTTGCGGCTGCTGCGACGTCCTCTTCCTCGTCCGGGCTATCCTCGCCCGCCTCGGTCAGTGCCTCGCCGAGCGCACGCAGCTTGTCCTGCGACGTGTCAGCCTTTTCCGCGATCTTGGTCGTCGCGGCACCAAGCCGGTGCAGCAGCGCATGGACGCGGTCGGCGTCCGGCGCGTCCTTCTCGAGCTGCTTGCGCAGCGATGCCAGGTCGCGAAGAATGCCCTTGGCGCCGGGTGTCTCGATATCGGCGAGTGCGGCTTCCCAATCCTCGACCATGTCGGCGCCCTTGGCGGGCTTCGTCGCGTCGAGACCGCGATTGATCGCGTTCATCGTTCCTGCAAATTTGACGGCCATGTCTGCTCTCTCCTAGCCGGTATCGGCGAGCATCAACGCGGTCGGGCGGCGCGAATGTCCCGCCATTCCTATCAACCTGCATCAACATGATCGCATTTTGTTCGGACACCCGCCGCGTGTGTCAGCGCAACCAGTTGCGCAGCAGGGCGGTGACCTCACCCGGTCGTTCGAGCGGGGCGAGATGACCACAGCCCCGCAGCTCGTGGAACCGCGCGCCCTCGATCAGCGTGGCCAGCGCGCGCGCATCGTCGGGCGTGCAGATCCGGTCGCGATCGCCGACCGCGACGAGCGTCGGCACGTGGATCGCGGCGATCGCATCGCTGATGTCGGGCCGTTCGAGCAGCGCGCGTTGCTGGCGTTCGAAGACCGGCTTGCCGACCCGGTCCGCCATCGCCTGCACCGGGCCCGCCACGATCGCGGTCAGCCGCGGATCGGCATGCGGGGCGGTCGCGAGCAGCCCCTGGCCGTCGACCGTCCGCGGACGCATCGTCATCGACGCGCGCGTGCCGAACAGTGCGACACGCAGGACCCGGTCGGGCGCCTGCCGCACCATCTCCATCGCGACATACCCCCCCAGGCTCACCCCCGACACCGCGAAGCGCGGCGGTGCCTTGGCGAGCACGCGCGCGGCCATCGCCGACAGCGTGTCGTCCTGCGACAGGTCATGGAACTCGGGCTCGGCGAGCGCGGCCAGATCCATGATCTGCCGTGCCCAGAGTCGCCCGTCACAGCCCATGGCGGGGAGCAGCACGAGCGGGATCGGCGAACGGGTCATGCGGTGTCTCCGGTGGCGGGAAGCAGGGGGCGGATGGCGGGGGGCATCGTCGGGCGGCCGGACCGGTCAGGCGACGAACGGGAAGGCGAGCGCGATCATGCCCACCACCGTCATCACCGCGCAGACCAGGATCGCCGGCACAAGCGTGAACCGCTGATGATCCGCCAGATCGATCCCGACCAGGCTGACGAGCAGATAGGTCGACGGCACCAGCGGGCTGAGCAGATGGACCGGCTGGCCCATCAGCGACGCGCGCGCGATCGCCTCGGGTGCGACGCCGTAATGCGCGCCCGCCTCGGCGAGGATCGGCAGCATCCCGAAATAGAAGGCGTCGTTCGAGATGAAGAAGGTGAAGGGCAGGCTGAGCGCTGCGGTGATCGGCGCCATATAGGGGCCCATCGCCGGCGGGATCACGCCGACCACCGCCTTGCTCATCGCCTCGACCATCCCGGTGCCGCCGAGGATCCCGGTGAAGATGCCCGCCGCGAAGATCAGCGACACCACCGCGAGCACGTTGCCGGCATGCGCGGAGATGCGTTCCTTCTGGTCGGCGACGCCGGGGTAGTTGACGATCATCGCGATCGCGAAGGCGAGCATCATCAGCACCGACAGCGGCAGGATGCCCCAGACCAGCAGCGTCAGCAGCGTGACGACGAGGGCGGCGTTGAACCAGATCAGCTTGGGCCGGCGCGCTTCGGGATATTGCGACACCGCCATGCCGGTGAACGTGTCGGTCGCGGTGATGCCCGCTTCGCCCATGCGCGCACGCTCCTTGCGGCCGAAATACACCGCCAGCCCGACGAGGAAGGCGAGCCCTGCGATCATGCCGGGAATGAGCGGCAGGAACAGCGTCGCGGGATCGAGCTTCAGCGCGCTCGCGGCGCGTGCGGTCGGCCCGCCCCACGGCGTCAGGTTCATGATCCCGCTCGTCGTCATCAGCAGGCAGACGAGATACAGCCGGTTCATGTCATAGCGCTTGTACAGCGGCAGCAGCGCGGCGATCGTGATGATGTAGGTCGTCGAGCCGTCACCATCGAGGCTGACGAGCGCGCACAGCACGACCGTGCCGATCAGGATTCGCATCGGATCGCCGTGCACCATCCGGATCAGCCGTCCGACCAGCGGATCGAACAGGCCGGTATCGGTCATCGTCGAGAAGAACAGGATCGCGAACAGCAGCATCACGCCGGTCGGCGCGAGGTTCTTGATCCCGTCGATCATCATCGGGCCGAGACCCGCGGCCTCGCCGGCGAAGACGCCGAAGATCGAGGGGATCACGATCAGCGCGACCAGCGGCGTCATCTTCTTGGTCATGATTAACGTCATGAACGTGGCGACCATCAGGAAGCCAAGCAGGGCAAGGTTCATCGCATCGTCCTAGAAAAGGGCGTGAAAAAGGGGGGTGGGGGCAAAACCCCCGTCATCCTGACGAAAGTCAGGACCCAGGGTTACCGAGCGCTGCCCCTTGTGGCTCTGGGTCCTGACGTTCGTCAGGATGACGGAGCGAGGGGGCAATGCTCTACGAACATCACCACGCATCAGAACGTCACACCGACGCGCGCGCTGACCGTCTGGCCGCTGTCGTTGCCGACATAGTCGCCCGCACGATTGTCGGTGTTCCACTGGATCGCGTTGACCTGGAACCGGGTGAAGCTGTTGAGATACCAGTTCACCCCGACCGTCGCGGCCCAGCCGTCGCCGCCGGTCAGCAGGTCGCTGTAATCGAGGCTCTCGTACCGCGCGGTCAGCTCGATCGCCCCGACGCCGCCATCGAAGGTGGGTTTGAGCACCTTGGGCTGGCCGAAGCTGCCGAGCCGCGGGTTATAGGGCGGCAGGTCGCCGGTGAGGAACAGACCACCCGACACGCTCCACGCCTTGCTGACGAAGTCGGGCCGTCCACCGTCGAGCCGCGCATTGCGCTGGCCGGCTTCGCCCATCACCCACAAGGGCCCGCGATAGCCGCCGAGCTCGACGCCGTAGCCGGTCGTCCCGGTGCCGCCCGTAAGCGGTCCGCTCGACACGCGCAGCGCGCCATTGAAGCGCCCGCCGATCACCGTGTTGCGCGTCAGCGTGCCGGAAACCGACGACAGCGATTCGTCGAAACCCCAGAGCCCGAGATGGAGCACGCCGGTGTCGGACTTGATCGGATTCCAGTGCGCGCGGCCGAGCACCGTGCGGCTGTCGCCGACCGTCTGCGTGCCGTCGATCCGGTCGCCGGTGACGGTGACCGACGCGTGGCCGGTCTTCCAGAAGATCCGCGGCATCACGCCGATGCCGTAAAAGCCGCGCTGCGGAATGATCGCGGTGGCGACCGTCGTGCGCTCGAGGAACGGGGTCGAGTCCGACCCGGTCGATCCTTCGAAGCTGCGGTCGTTGAACAGATGGCCTGCGCGCACGTCGTAATCGAGACCGGGCGTGATACGGTTGCGCCAGCCGACGAACGCGGTGACGACGTCGACCTCGTTTTCGGAAAAGTCGCTTTCGAACTGATAGAAGAAGTGCGTGCCGACGCCGCCTTCGAGACCGAGGCGCAGCGCGCGCATGCCCGTCGTCGTGATGTTGCGGCCGTCATATTTCGACCCGAAGCTCGAGCTTACATCGGTCAGGATCCGGCCGCGCGGCTTGAAGGTATAGACGCCGTCCGCCGAGTGGAAGACCGGCAGGCCCGCACCCCATTCAGTCGTCAGGCCCGATGGATTGTCGCGTGCCGCCACGGCCTGCGCGACGCTGCGGTCGGCAGGGCCGGGAGGCGCGAGCTGCGGCGCGAACGGCACGGTGCGCCGGGGCTCGCCGGTCTGTGCGAGCTGCGGCTGCGGTGTGGCGCCGGTCGGCTGGACGGGGGCCGCGGGCGCGGCCGCCTGCGCGACGACCCCATTGGTCTCGAGCCGGTCGAGCCGGGACTTGAGCGTGGCGATCTCGGCCGCCTGCGCGCGGACCAGTGCGGCGAGGTCGGCGTCGCTGGGCGCCGGTGCCCCGGTCTGGGCGAGCGCGGGTGTCGCGATGATCAGCGCGACGAGAGCGCAGCCGGTACGAAATGGGGTCATCGGGAAAAGGCTCCGTTGGCAAGAAGGGCGGTCCAGTCGCGCAGGAAGCGCTGGCGTTTGAGATGATCGAGCGTGACGAGAAGCTGCGGTCCGACCCGGATCGGTCGGGCCTGCGCAGCGGGAAGGCGGCGCGCGGGGACGTCGGTGCGGACCGGCCAGAGGCTGCGCTTTGCGAGCAGCGACTGGCCCTCGCGCGACAGCAGGAAGTCGAGGAACAGCTTGGCCGCGGCGGGATGCGCGGCCTCGCGGGCGATGAACGCGATCCGCGAGGTGACGATCGTGTAGTCCTTGAGGAACGCCACGCCGATCCGCGGATCGGTGCTCGCGCGCTCGAGCGCATAGGAGCCGATGACGTTGTAGGCGATCGCCTGCCGCCCCTCGGCGACGCCGCGCAGCATCGGCTCGCTGGTCCGCGACAGGACCGGCTTGGTCGCCGCGATCGCCTCCAGCAACGACCGCGTGTCGCGCGTGATCGCCATGTCCTCCGACAGATAGAGATAGCCGACATTCGAGCGTGACGGATCGAAGGTCGTCACGCGCCCGGTCAGCGCGGTACGCTGCGTCCGCAGCAGCGCCTCCAGCTCGGCATGCGTCCGCGGCACGCGCGCCGGCGGCAGCAGCCGCTTGTTGTAGACGATCCCGATCGGCTCGGCGGTGACGCCGAAGCCCATGTTTTTCCAGACCGAGACGGCGGGCAGCGCGGGTTTTTCGGGGCTGGCATAGCTTTGCGCGAAACCGTCGTTGATCAGCTTGACCTGCAGATCCATCGCCGACGACCAGACCAGATCGGCGGACAGGCGCCGCGCGCGCGTCTCGGCGACGAAGCGGCGATACATTTCGGTCGATCCGAGATCGGCGTAGAGGACGGTGATGCCGGGATAGCGTTTGCGAAACGCGGCGACCACCGGCAGCAGCTCGGCGCGATCGGCATTGCCATAGATCCTGACCTGCCGCTCGGCGCGTGCGCTTTCGATCAGCGTGTCATAGGAGCGGGGATAGCCCGCCGGACGCTGCGCCGACACCGCGGTCGCCGCGAACCCGGTCAGAGTGGCCAGCAATCCGATCGTGAGAACCATTCGTGCCATCGTCACCTCTCCTCGCCTTCCGTCTCTGTGTTCGGATAGGCAGTAGCGGTGGAATACGAATCGAAGCTGTCACCAACCTTTCACGCCCTTTTGAATCAACGAGGTAAGCCGATTTGCGCATTCTGCTGATCGAGGACGACGCCGCCCTCGCGCGCAGCATCGCGGCATTGCTGCGGGCGGGCGGCAATGCGGTCGATCATGTCGCGAGCGGCGAGGAGGCGCTCGGCATCGTCGCGGGCGAGCCCTATGCGCTCGTCATCCTCGATGTCGGGCTGCCCGGGATCGACGGTTTCGCGGTGCTCGAGACGCTGCGGCGACGCGGCGAGCGCGTGCCCGTGCTGATGCTGACCGCACGCGATGCGCTGGACGACCGCGTGCGCGGGCTCGATCTCGGCGCCGACGACTATCTGCGCAAGCCGTTCGACCCCGAGGAGCTCGAGGCGCGGGTCCGCGCGCTGGGACGGCGACGCGGCGGCGATCCGCTCCCGGTGCTGAGCGTGGGGAGCTTGACGATGAACCGCTCGACGGGCGATGCGGATATCGCCGGCCGGGTCCTAGATCTGCGCCGTCGCGAACGCGCGGTGCTCGAGGCGCTGGCGATGCGCGCGGGCCGCGTCGTGCCGCGCGAGCTGCTGATCGGCGAGGTGTTCGGGTTCGACGAGCCGGTCGGCGGCAACGCGATCGAGGTCCATGTCACGCGGTTGCGGACCAAACTCGCCCCCGACGGTCCAGGTATCCGCACCGTCCGCGGCGTCGGTTATATGCTCGATGCGGGCTGAGGCGCGTGCCCCCGCGCTGCGGACGCGCCTGCTGGTCGCGGTGCTCGGTCCGCTGCTCGCCGCGGCGATCCTGATCGGCGTGGTGGGCGCGACGCTGATCACCGACGTCGTCCGGCGCACCAGCGACCGCGTGCTCGGGGGCGCGCTCGGGGCGATCGCGGAGACCGTGCAGGTCGAGCGCGGCGAGGTCACGCTCGACCTTCCCGCCGCCGCGTTCGGGATGCTCGAGAACGCCGAACGCGACAATGTCTATTACCGCATCGCGGTCGGCGGGGACCTGCTCACCGGTTATGCCGACCTGCCCGCACCCGATCCCGCCGGGCTCGCGGTCGATGTGCCCGCCTACCGCTTTGCGCGTTATCGCGGTCAGCGGATCCGCATCGCCGAGGTCCGTCGCGACCTGCCGCGGATCAACCGGCCGGTGATCGTGCAGATCGCCGAGACGATCGACAATCGGTCAGCCCTGACCCGCCGTCTGATGATCGCGCTGCTCATCGGCGAGTGCGTCCTGGTCGGTGGTGCCGCGCTGCTGCTCCGCCCGGCGCTGGGGTGGAGCCTGCGCCCGCTGGCCCGGCTGCGCGGCGCGATCGAGGCGCGCGACAAGCGGGCGCGGCCCGACTTCTCGCCGCTCGACACGGGGCCGCTGCCGCGCGAGCTCCGCCCGCTCGCCGGCGCGTTCGACCGATTGCTCGCGCAGCTCGATACCGCGACGGTCGGTGTGCGGCGCTTCACCGCCGACGCATCGCACCAGATGCGCACGCCGCTCTCGGTCCTTAAGGTTCAGGTGGCGCTCGCGCGGCGCGGTTCGGGCGCCGAACGGCATGAGGCGCTCGACGAAATCGCCGACGCCGTGACGCGTCTCGAACGGCTCGTCACCCAATTGCTGGCGCTGGCGCGGGCGGAAGAGGCGGGGGTGTCCGCCCCGCTCGAAACCGTCGACCTGCGCGAGGTGGCCGCCGCGGTCATCACCCGCCAGATCAACCAGGCGATCGAGGCGGGGATCGACCTCACGCTCGAAACCGACCCGGTCGAGACCTACCGGGTGGCCGGGCACCGGACGCTGATCTTCGAAATCCTGTCGAACCTCGTCGACAACGGCATCCGCTACAATCAGCGCGGCGGTACGGTCACGGTCAGCCTCCAGACGTCGCGCGGGGAGACCGCGATCGCAGTGATCGACGACGGCCCGGGCATTGCCGACAACCAGCGCGAGGTCGCGTTCGACCGCTTCGTCCGTCTCGGCGCACCGGGCAGCCCGGAGGGCAGCGGGCTCGGGCTCGCGATCGTCCGCTCCGCCGTCGCGCGGTTGAACGCGACCGTCGGCTTCGGCGCAGCGGACCGCGGCACGACGATCGTCGTCCGCTTCCCCGGTGCCGCCGCGGCCGGCTGACGCCGTGCCCGTCAGCCGCGCAGCTTGCCCGGTGCGAAGGATTTCGGCGCCACCGCCGGGGCCGCATCCCCGGCGCCGCGATCGAACAGATGGTCGAGCATCGCCGCCATCGCCCTGTGGCCGGTATCGGTCAGGCTGACATGCACGCGTCGGTGATCCGCGGGATCGACATGGCGGCGCAGCAGCTCGGCCTGTTGCAGCCGATCGATCCGCCGCATCGTCCCCGCCGCACTGCCCCCCGACATCAGCGTCAGATCCTTCACGCAGAGCGTCTCGCCGGTGGCGGCCGCAATGAACAGGTCGATCATCATGTCCCAGGCCGGATCGACCAGCAGGTCCTGTGGCAGGAACGCGCTCATCGTCGCGCGCAGCTGGCGGGCCTGTCGCGCGCGGGCGAGCAGAGCGGGTGCGATCGGTCGCGGGGCGCCCGCGCCGGGTGCGCGCAGGTTGCGGCGTGCGACATCGGTCATCGTTCGCGCAGCGCCTCCCGCGCCCGGTTGAGGGGTTTGACGAGATACTGGAGCACGGTCTTGCTGCCGGTATGGATATCGACCGTCGCGACCATGCCGGGGGTGATCGCGAACCGCGCGCCGGCCTTGTTCGTCAGCGAATCCGCCTTGGTCCGCACGAACACGCGGTAATAGAGGATGTCGGGCTTCACCTCGTCGCGGATCGTGTCGGGCGAGATGCTGACCACGCTGCCCGTCAGGCCGCCATAGATCGAATAGTCATAGGCGGTCACCTTGACGCTGGCTGCCTGGCCGGGGCGGATGAAGGCGATGTCGCGCGGCTGGATCCGCGCCTCGATCAGCAGCCGGTCGTCGAGCGGGACGATCTCCATCAGCTTGCCATTGGGCGGCACGACGCCGCCGATCGTCGACACCTCGATGTTCTTGACGACCCCGCGGACCGGCGAGCGCAGCGTGAGGCGCGAGAGCGTGTCCGAGCGCCCCCGAACCACCGGTGCGAGCGAGTCGACCTGTTCGGTCACTTTGGCCAGATCCTGTCGCGCCTCGACCATATATTGCGACCGCAGATCGGCCTTTTTAAGCTCGAGCTCGGCCCGCTGGCGTTGCAGCCGCAACACCTCGACATTGCTCGCCGCGCCGACCGCGATCAGCGATTCCCCGATCCGGACCTCGCGTCCGATCAGCGCCAGACTCTGGTCGATCAGCTGGATCGACGATTGCAGGCTGCGTCGCCGGGTGTCGTGGAGCTGCGTCTCGGCGGCCTTCAGCTCGGGATAGCGGTCGAGCTCGGAGGCGAACGTCAGCGGCGTGCCGTTCGCCTCCGCCTGAAGCCGCGCGACGCTGGCCAGCGCGGCGCGATATTTGGCGGCGGTCTCGTCGACGGTCGACCCCGCCTGGGTCGGATCGAGCTGTGCGAGCAGCTGCCCCGGGGTGACGATATCGTCCTGACGCACCGGAAGCTTGGTCAGGATCCCGCCCTCGAGCGACTGGATCACCTGTTCGCGGCTGGTCGGCACGACGCGCGCTTCGCCGGTCGCCACCTCGTCGAGTGCCGCGAACCACGCCCAGCCGAGTGCTGCCACGAACAGCGCGGCCAGGATCCAGACGAGCCGCGTCGCGGTCGCGAGCCGGACGCTGCCTTCACCGCCGAACAGGTGGTCGTCGTCGATCGCCCGCGCGCTCATGCCGCGGCACTCCGCGTCCCGCGCATCTGCGCGAGGATCTGGTCCTTGGGCCCGTCGAGGACGATGGTGCCGTTGTCGATCACGATGATCCGGTCGACGATCTCGAGCATCCGCATGCGGTGGGTCGCGACGATCAATGTACGCGTACGGCTCCACGCCCCGAGCCGCGCGATGAAGTGCCGCTCGGTACCCTCGTCCATCGCCGCGGTCGGCTCGTCGAGCAGCGCGACGCTCGGCTGGCGGAGCAGCAGCCGCGCGAGCAGCAGCCCCTGGATTTGCCCACCCGACAGGCCTCTGCCACCCTCCTGCACGACATGGCCGAGCCCGTCGCGCAGCCGGCGGACCATCCCGTCCGCGCCGACCATCGCGAGCATCTCGCTGATCTCCCTGTCCGACGCCATCGGCGCGCCGAGCGTCAGGTTTTCCCGCAGCGTCCCGTGAAACAGCCGCGAGGTCTGGGTCAGCAGGCCGATGTCGCGGCGGACATCGGCGGGATCGACCTGATGCAGCGCGAGGCCGTCGAGCAGCACCTCGCCCGACACCGGCTGCAGCATCCCCGACAGGCCCTGGAGCAGCGTCGACTTGCCAGCGCCGTTGCGCCCCAGCAACGCGATCCGCTCGCCCGCCGCGATGTCGAGCGTCTGGACCGTCAGGGCAGGGGGCGCGTTGGGATCGGCATAGGTGAAGACCGCGGACCGCAGCGCGAAGTCGCCCTGGACTGCGGGCAGCGGGATGCGGTGATCCGCGTCGGCGGTGTCGACGGGCAGCGCCATGATCTGGTTGAGGCTGCCCATCGCCACCTTGGCATGCTGGAACCGGCTGAGCAGCTGTGTGACCTGGGCCATCGGCGCCATCATCCGCGAGCCGAGGATCGAGGTGGCGACCAGCACGCCGGTGGTGATGTCGCCCGCGATCACGAGCGGGGCGCCGACGAAGATGATCGCGGCATAGACGCCGCTCTGGACGCTCTGGGTCCACACCGACAGGCCGTTGGTCAGCCCGCGCAGCCTGAGCTGCGCCTCGCCCGCGACCGCGGTATAGTGGTTCCACTGATGGTGGAACCGGTCCTCCGCCTGCAGCGCCTTGATGTCCTCGATACCCTGTACCGATTCGACCAGCATCGCGTTGCGCAGCGAGGATTCGCGCATCGATTCGGTCGCGTACATCCGCAGCCGGCGTTGCGCGAGCAGCCCCGGCAGCAGCAACAGGACCAGCGCGGCGAGCGGCACCAGCGCCAGCGCGCCGCCGACATACCAGAGGACGCCAAGGAACAGCAGGAAGAAGGGCATGTCCGCGACCGTCGCGACGGTCGTCGAGGTCAGCATGTCGCGCACTTGGTCGAGGTCGCGCAGCTGCGAGATGAACGTACCGGTCGAGGTCGGGCGCGCGCGGTTGCGGACCCGCAGCGCGTGACCGAAGACCCGGTCGGAGATGCGCAAATCGGCCCGCTTGCCAAGCACATCGACGATGTTCGTGCGGAGCCGTCGCAACACGAAATCGAAGCCGATCGCGATCAGCACCCCGACGAACAGGATCGTCAGCGTCGGGATCGAGCCCGCCGGCACGACGCGGTCATAGACCTGCATCGAGAACAGCACGCCCGCGAGCCCCAGGCAGTTGGTCACCACCGACGCGACCATGACATGGCCGTAGGACGGCGCGTCGGCCATCAATATGTCGCGCAGCCAGTGATCTTGGAATGGCCGGATATAGGCGTCGATCCGCGTGTCGGGCGCCGAGCGCGACGGCCGGGGAATGACATAGCCGGTTGCGCCGGCGGTCAGCTGGTCGATCGGCAGATGCGTCGCTCCACCCCGGTCGCCCGGCACGATCAGCCGGGCCTGGCCCTCCGCGTCGATCCCCTCGATCAGCGCGATCTCGCCGTCGCGCAGCCGGACGATCAGCGGCAGCCGCCAGCTCGTCAGCCGCATCCCCGCGGCGGGGACGAACTGCACGCCGAGCCCGGTCGCGCGCGCCAGCGTGCGGATACGCGCCTCGTCACCGTCGCCCAGCTCCCAGTGTGCGGCAAGCCGCGCGCGCTGTTCGGACAGCAGCAGGCGATAGTGGCGGGCAACGCGGCCAAGCAGGTCGAGCCACGCGTCGATGCCGGCGCCCGGTCCGCCCGCCGCCACCGCGATCGGCACCCGATCGGCGGTCACAGCGTCACCCCGCGCACCGTCGCACCGGACAGCGCAAACGCGTCGCGCATCCGGCCCGACAGATACAGGCAATCGACCTGAAGGCTGCGCAGGGTCTGCGCGACGTTCACCGCCTCGAACCGGACCTGCTGGAATTCCTGTTCGGCGTTGAGCAGATCGACGAGCGTGCGCGTGCCCATTTCGAGATACTGGATCCGGTACAGCCGCCCCGTCTCGCGCATGTTGGTCTGGCGCGACTGCAGCGTGGCGACGACCTGTGACAGGCTGTCGATCTGCTGGCGGGCCTCTGCCAGCCGCTGGCTGCTCTCGTTGCGGACCCGGCGCGTGGCGGCCTGGGCCGCCTCCAGCTCGAACGCCGCGCCGCGCGCACGCGCACGCGTGACGCCGCCCGCGAAGATGTTGCTCGAGACGCGCAGGCCGACATTGTAGATGCTGCGATTGCCGAGCGGCGCGGTCACGTCGGTCGAGGCGTCGCCGCCGATCGACAGCGTCGGATAGCGGTCCGCGCGGCTGCGACGCAGCGCGGCGGCGGCGCGGTCCGCCTGCGCCTCGGCGGCCATGACCAGCGGCACCGTCTCCCAGGCGGGCACCGGACCCGAACAGCTCCGCATCAGCCAGTCCGGAACGTCGGCGGACACCGCGGCGGGCGGGGCGTCGCGACCGAGCAGGAAGGCCAGATTGCTCGCCCAGCGGCGTTCCGCCGCCTCGACCGTCGCGAGGCTCGCCGTCGCCGCCTCGACCCGCGCCTGCGCCTGCAGCGCATCCGATCGCGTCGCGGCACCAAAGGCGGTACGCTTGCCGACAAGCTCGCTGATCTCGCGGATCCGGTCCGCCTGCTCGGCCGCGATGATCCGCTGTGCGGACGCGCGCTGATATTCGATCACGGCATAGGCTGTGTCGCGGATCAGCGTGTCGACCGCGAGCAGCATCTCGGCACGCCCGACCCGCGTCCCGGCGCGCGCGCCCGCGATCTCGCTCGACACCTTGCCGAAATCGAACAGCATTTGCGACGCGCCCAACTGGGGTCGCGGCCGCAGGGTGCCCGATACGCGGCTGTCAAACCCGCTGCCGATCCCGGCGCTGACGGTGGGGAGATAGCCCGCGCGTGCCGCCTTCACCTCCTCGCCGCGCGCCGCCAGCGCGCCCGCTGCCTCGGTCAGCGACGGATGCCAGGCGACCGCTTCGCGTGCCGCGGTTTCGAGCGTCACCGGACCCGGCGTCGCGGGGCCAGGGGTGTCGACCGCTTGCCCGGCGTTGCACGGCACAGCCGCCAATAGGACGCCCGCGGCCAGCGATCGCATCGCGCTCATAGTGGAAGTGATCATTGCGTCCCTGTCCTCTGCTGGCACCAGCAAAGGACAGGGGTGCTTAACGAAACGTATAGAGTAAACAGTCTTTAAGTTGCTGAAATGGTTCTAGAAAAGACCAGTTTCGAATGCTTATACAACATGACTGGTGACAAGTCCGTTCTGATCCTGATCCGGGATAGTGGCGAGGTAATCGAACGGATCGACGACGGTGGCGATTTCCGTGACGACGATCGGATCGAACGAAACCGTATCGGGCTCTTCTCGGATCGATGCTTGTGGTTCCTCTGCAAGATACTGTGACAGCACGTCCTCCAACTCGCCCTGACCCTCGAACAGATCATAGGTGGCGAGCCCGATCACCGGTCCGGCCGCCGCGAACGCGCCCGATTCGACGCTCTGTACCGTGAGCGCGTCGAGC
The DNA here is from genome assembly GCF_003046295.1 of Sphingomonas aerolata. GTDB lineage: Bacteria > Pseudomonadota > Alphaproteobacteria > Sphingomonadales > Sphingomonadaceae > Sphingomonas > Sphingomonas aerolata. Next base: position 705,428 of record NZ_PZZN01000003.1, on the reverse strand, counting down.
GGGATGACGTCGAGGTCCCCGGTCTCCACCAGCGCCGTCAGCTCCGCGAACCCGTTTGCGTCCGATGCGACCGATGCGAAGCCCGCCGCAGCGGCAGGTCCGTCGCCGGGCACGTCGATCGTCACGGTCAGCGTCGCGGTGGACAGCACGCCATTGGGCTGGACGAGCTGATAGGTGAAGCTGTCGGTGAGATCGACTGCGGAGAAGCCGAGCGTCGCGCTGGGCTGATAGGCATAGCCGCCGGTCTCATCGATTTGCAGCGTGCCATATCGGCCGGTCAGCGTGACCGGAGTGTCGCCGATCTCGGCAAAACCGCTGCCGCGATCGACGCGGATCGCCGCGAAGCTGGTATTGGTCGTGTCATTGTCGAGCAGATTGCCCGTCGCGGTCTCGCGCGTCGCCAGCGTGTAATCGTTGAGGAACAAGGTGCTCGAGCCCAGCGAGACCGTGGTGCCGAAACTCCCGACGCTCAGCGCAGCATTGCTGCTGACCTGGTAGGAATAGCTGCCGCTGGGCAGGTCGTCGAAGGTGAAGGTCGCGACGCCGCCGAGCCCCAGGTTCAACGCCGTATTGATGGTGCTGGTGCGAACGACGACTCCCTCGGCGTTCCGCACGCTGACGGTATAGGCCGGCAGTACGGAGAGCAGCCCGCCCGTTCGTGCGGCGACGATCGTGATATCCGACACCGCGGCGGGGGCGACGGTGAAACTGCCAGTGCCCGTGCCGGTGGCTTGCCCCGTCAGGATCGCCCCGGTCGACGTGAAGTCGAACGCCTGTGCGGGCGGCAGCGTGGTGACGACATTCTGGAACGTCACGTCGGCAAACGCCTGGTCGGCGACCGCAAGCGGCGCGCCGGTGATGTCCGGGCTGCCGATCGCGATCGTCAACGTCGCGGTTTCACGCTCGCCATCGGTCGGGTCTACCAGCGTGTAGGTAAAGGTCTCGGTCCGCCCGATCGCGCCGGCATTCGCGACGGGGGTGTAGCTGTAGCTGCCGTCGGGGTTGATCCTCAGGCTGCCCCAGGCGCCGGTGACGCTGCTCCCGTCCGGTCCGACGTCGGTCGTCACGCCGTTGACCGTGACGCTGGCGACGCGGGTTCCGGGGCCCGTGACGTCGATCTCGCCACCCGGGCCCGCGTCGGTGATGACATTGCCGGTCGCCGCGATCGGCGTTGCACCGGCAATGTCGGTAAAGTCCGAATCGATCCCGGCGACCGACAGATCGCCGAGCAACCCAAGTCCCGCCGTCCCCTGGAAGGTCAGGAATGCCCGGTAGACGCCCGGTCCCAGCGTCTCGGTCGCGCTGAGATTGCCGTTGAGCAGACCGATCTCGAGCAGCGAGGCCGGTCCGTTGCCGGTGACCGCGACCCACTGCGTCCCCACCAGCTTCTGCACGACCACCGCATAGTCGCTGGCAACGCCGATCGACACCGCCGCGTCATAGGTGAACCGTGCATCCAGGCTGTGGCCCTCCGCCACCGAGAAGCGGACGTTGCGAACCGCGAGCACCTCGGCGTCGAGGTCGACGAGGCCCAGCGAGACAAGGGCAAGATAGCGGGCGCTCCCCAGATCGACCGGGGCCGTGGTCGGCAGGAGATCGAGGCCGGCGGCGTCGACATTGCCGAACGCGGCGATGTCGAACGGGGCGGCGATGCTGGCAGGGACCGAGACATTCCCCGTGGCATCGGCCTGGGTGACGCTCAGCGTCCCGCCCGCCGCCTGTGCCGGCGCCAGCGTGACCGTATAGCGGCCATCGGCATCGACGGTCGCGACGCCGATCAGCGTGGCATCGGGATCGCGAACCTCGACCCGTGCGCCGACCTCGCCCGTCCCGGTCAGCGTCGTGCCGTCATTGGTGATCGCGGAGATGATCGGCGGCGGCGGGGCGGTGATGTCGGGCGCCGCGACGGTCGCGATGGCCGAGACGTTGCCGGTGGGATCGGCCTGGCTTGCCAACAGCGTCTCGCCATTGACCGGCGCCGGGCTCAGCTGCGCGGTGTAGCTGCCATCCGCGGCGACCTGTGCGGTGCCCAGGATGACGGCACCGAGACGGATCGTCACGGTCGCACCCGGCTCGCCGATCCCGGTCGCCGTGCTGCCGTCCGGTGCGATCGTGACGACGGGCAGGGCGGGCGCGGTGTAATCGGGCGCAACCAGCGCGATCGGCGCCGAGACATTGCCCGCAGCGTCAGCCTGTGTCGCGGCCAGCGTCTGTCCATCGGTCTGCGCGGGCGTCAGCGTCACCGCATAGGCGCCGTTCGCGCCGACGATCGCGGTGCCCAGACTGGTCGTATCGGCCGCGCGGATCGTGATCGTCGCGCCCGGTTCGCCCGTGCCCGTGACGACGCCTCCCGTCAGATCGAGCATTGCCGTGGGGGCGGCGGGGGCGGTCAGGTCGGGCGCGACCGCGGTGGCGGGCGGCGAGACGTCGCCGTCCGCGTCGGTCTGCGTGACGCGGACCGTCTCGCCGTCGATCCGGGCGGGGACGAGCGCGACACGGTAGCTTCCGTCCGGACCGGCGACGCCGGTGCCGATGATCGTCCCGACCGCATCATAGACGATAACCGCGGCACTGGCATTCGCCGTCCCCGCCACCGCAGCGCCATCCGGGTCGACCGCGGCGCTCGGCGCATCGGGCGTGGTGTCCGCGACGAGGTCCGGTGCGGTCGCGGTCACGATGGGCGAGCCGTTTCCGGCAACGTCCCGCTGGTCGACCCCCAGCACTTCGCCGTTGGTCTGCGCCGGATCGAGCGGCACCGTATAGGTGCCGTCGCCCTGGACGACGGCCTGACCCAGCACGCGGCCCAGCGGATCGCGGACGGTCACCGTCGCTCCCGCCTCGCCCGTACCGGTGAGCGTGAGTCCATCAGGCGCGACGGTGGCCAGCGGCGCGGCCGGCGCGGTCAGGTCGGGCGCGGTCAGTGTGGTTGCGGGCGACGGATTGCCCGCGGCATCGGCCTGCGACACGCTCAGTGTCTGGCGGTCGATCTGCGGGGTCGCGAGCGTGACGCTATACTCGCCTTGCGCGGTGACGATCGCGGTTCCCAGCGGCGTACCAAAAGCATCGCGGACCGTCAGCGTCGCGCCGGGCTCGCCGGTGCCCATGACGACCGATCCGCTCGCGTCGAGCATCGCGACGGGCGCAGGCGGCGCGGTGATGTCCGGGGCCGTCACGCCGGTCGACGCGGAGACATTGCCCGCCGCGTCGGCCTGCGTCACGCCGAGCCTCTCGCCATTGGCCTGCGCCGGGGTCAGCGTTGCGGCATAGCTTCGGTCCTCCGCGACGATCGCGGTACCGATCACGATGCCCGCCGCGTTGGTGACGCTGATCGTCGCACCAGGCGCGCCGGTACCGGTCGCGAGACTGCCATCGCCGCTGATCGTCGCGGCGGGCGCGTCGGGTGCGGTGGTATCGGGGGCCAGCAGTCCCACCGGGGCCGAGACATTGCCCGCGCGATCGGCCTGCACGACCGACAGCGCTTCGCCGTCGAGCTGCGGGGGGACGAGGGCGACGGCATAGGCGCCGTCGGCGGCGACGATGGCGGTCCCAAGCGTCGCTCCGCCGGGCGCGGTGACGGTCACGGTGGCGCCGACCTGGCCTGATCCGGTGACGACCGAACCGTCCCCGCTGATCGTCGCGGTCGGCACGCCCGGCGCGGTGATGTCGGGGGCGATCGCGGTGGCGGGTGCGGACACATTGCCCGCCCCGTCGGTCAGCGTCACGCTCAGCGTCTCGCCATCCGCCTGGACGGGGTCGAGCACGATACGGAAACCGCCATCGGCGGCGACGGTCGCGGTACCGATCGCGGTGCCGGATGGATCGCGCACGGTGACGATCGTACCGGCCTCGCCTGTGCCGACGAGCAGGCTGCCATCGCCCTCGACGGTCGCCGTCGGCGCTGCAGGGGCGGTGACGTCGGGCACTGCGATCAGCGCGGGGGCCGAGACATTTCCGGCGGCATCCGCCTGCGTCACCGCAAGCGTCCCGCCATCGCGCTGCGCAGGATCAAGGATCACCGCAAAGGCCCCGGCGGCATTCGCGGTCGCGGTGCCGATCACGGTACCGTCGGCATCGCGTACCGTGATCGCCGCGCCGGCGTCGCCCGTCCCGGTCAGGGCCGTACCCGTCTGGTCGAGCACCGCGCTGGGGGCGTCGGGCGCGGTCAGGTCGGGCGCGATCGCGGTCGCGGGGGGCGAGACATTGCCGTCGCCGTCGGTTTGCGTCACGCGGATCGTCTCGCCGTCACGCAGCGCAGGGACGAGCGCGATGCTATACTGTCCGTCGCCCGCGGCGAGACCCGTCGCGATCACCACGCCATCGGCATCGAACAGCGTGACCGTCGCGCCCGCTACCGCGCTCCCCGTCACCGCGCTGCCGTCGATGGTGATCGTCGCGGTCGGTGCATCGGGGCCGAGATCGGCGACCAGATCGGGCGCGACAGCGGTCGCCTCGGGCGAGGCATTGCCCGCGGCATCGACCTGCCGCACGCTCAGCGTTTCCCCGTCGATCTGCGACGGCGTCAGCGTTACCGTATAGCTGCCATCGCCCGCGACGATGATCGTGCCGATCACCGCGCCGACCGGGCTACGCACCGTCAGTGTCGCACCCGCTTCTCCGGTCCCGGTCAGGCTTGCACCATCGGCGGCGACCGTCCCGGTTGGCGCAGCTGGCGCGGTCTGGTCGGGTGCGATCAGCGCGGTGGCGGTCGAAACATTGCCCGCGGCATCCGCCTGCACGACCGAGATAAGCTGGCTGTCGATCTGCGGCGGGACGAGCACGACATCGTAATTGCCGCGCGCATCGACGATCGCCGCGCCGATCTCGGTATCGGTGGCGTCGCGGACCGAGATCCGGGCGCCGGGCTCGCCCGTGCCGCTCACGATCGTCCCCGTCGCATCGAGCGCGGCGGCCGGGGCCGCCGGCGCGGTCACGTCGGGGGCGATCAGCGACAGTGGGGACGCGGCATTGCCTGCGGCGTCCGTCTGGATCACGTTGAGCCGTTCGCCATTCGCCTGTGCCGGGTCGAGCAGCACGCTATATTGCCCGTCGACCCCGACCTGCGCGATGCCGATCGTCGTGCCGGCAAGGTCGCGGACCACGATCTGCGCCCCGGGTTCGCCCGTCCCCGTCACCAGCGTACCGTCCCCGTTGATCGCGGCGACCGGCTGCGCCGGCGCGGTGAAGTCGGGCGCGATCGTGCTCGCCGTGCCCGACGCATTGCCTGCGGCGTCGCTCTGAACCGCCTCGACCCGTTCACCATCGGTCTGCGCCGACCGCAGCGTGATTTCGTAGCGTCCGCCGGCGTCGACGTTTCCGCTTCCGAGCACAACGCCGTCCTCGCCGGTGATGGTGATGGTCGCACCCGGCTCGCCCGTGCCGGTCGCGATCGTGCCGGTGCCGTCGAGCGCGATCGTCGGTGCTGCCGGCGCGGTGATGTCGGGCGCAACGACCCCGACCACGGGTGAGGCATTGCCCGCCGCATCCGCCTGGCTGACGCCCAGCGTCTCGCCATTGGTCTGCGCCGGCGACAGCGGCACCGCAAAGCCGCCGTCCGTCCCGGCGGTCGCGGTGCCGATCACCACGCCATTGGCGTCGGTCACAGTCACGGTCGCGCCCGCCTCGCCGGTCCCGCTCAGCAGCGTCCCGTCGCCGCTCACCGCCGCGGCGGGGGTCACCGGTGCCGTGAGGTCGGGCGACGCGATCTGCACCGCAGCGGAGACATTACCCGCAGCATCGGTCTGTGTGACGGCGAGGCTGCCGCCACTCGCCTGCGCGGGCGACAGCGGCGTCGTGAAGCTGCCGTCCGCCGCCACGACGACGCTGGCGATCACAATGCCCGCAGCATCACGCACCGTGACGGTCGCGCCCGCTTCGCCGCGCCCGGTGACGGTCGCACCACCAGCGTCGATCGCCGCCTCGGGCGCGCCGGGCGCGGTGGTATCGGGCGCAGCGACCTGCACGGCGGGGGAGACATTGCCCGCGGCGTCGGTCTGGGTGACGGCGAGACTGCCGCCGTTCGCCTGTGCGGGCGACAGCGGCGTAGCGAAGCTGCCGTCCGCCGCCACGACGACGCTGGCGATCACAATGCCCGCAGCATCACGCACCGTGACGGTCGCGCTCGCCTCGCCCCGACCGGTGACGGTCGCACCACCGGCGTCGATCACCGCCTCGGGCGCGCCGGGTGCAGTGGTATCGGGCGCAGCGACTTGTACGGCGGGGGAGATATTGCCCGCTGCGTCGGTCTGCGTGACGGCAAGGCTGCCGCCGTTGGACTGAGCGGGTGACAGCGGCGTCGTGAAGCTGCCGTCCGCCGCCACGACGACGCTGGCGATCACAATGCCCGCAGCATCACGCACCGTGACGGTCGCGCCCGCCTCGCCCCGACCGGTGATCGTCGCACCACCAGCGTCGATCGCCGCCTCGGGCGCAGCGGGTGCGGTGGTATCGGGCGCAGCGACCTGCACAGCGGGGGAGACATTGCCCGCGGCGTCGGTCTGCGTGACGGCAAGGCTGCCGCCGTTGGACTGAGCGGGTGACAGCGGCGTCGTAAAGCTGCCGTCCGCTGCCACGATGACGCTTGCGATCACGGCGCCAGCAGCATCACGCACTGTGACCGTCGCGCCGGCCTCGCCGAGCCCGGTGACGGACGTGCCGTCACCTGCGATCGTGACGCTCGGAGCGGCGGGGGGTGTTGTGTCGGGCGGGGTGATGACGGGCGGGGTCGTCACAGGTGGGGTGGTGACGGGCTGGGTGGCCGGATCAGGCTGGGTCGCGGGTGTATCCGAGCCGCCGCCGCCGCCCAATGCCGCCGCCGCGCCGCCTGCCGCGACCACCCCGCCCAGCAGGGCAGCGGGCAGCGCGAGTGAGGCGCCACCGCCGCCGCCCGCCGCCGCGACAAGGTCCTCGGGATCCTCGAGCGGGACGAAGCGCGGCGCGCCCGGCGCGACGCGCGCCTGCCACATGGTGCCGCCGGGTTCGTTCAGGACGAGATCATGCGGTGCGACCCCGGCATCTTCAGGATGAAAATTGGCGACCTCGACATGGTCCCCGTTGGTCAGGCGGACGATGAGCGCATTGCCCTCACGCTCGAACCCCGCGACTTCGGAGCGGGCAAGGTCGAGCCGGACGACGCTCGGCGCATCGAGGCTCACGGCCTCTCCCGATACGCGCGTGACGGCCCCGGTTGCTTTCGAGATGACGTGTACGTCCATGCTTCATCCTCCTGTGCGGGTCAGCGGCGCGGCGGTGCCGACGGTCCCAGCGGGCACGTCGACGACCTTCGAAACTGCTGACTTCTCGAGAGGGACAAAGCGCGGCGCGGTCGGGGGGCCGCAACCATTCCGCTATCGGAATCAATTCCGCAGCCAAGGTCATGGCACGGCAGCGCGCGGGCCAAAAAAAAAGGCGCCGCCGGAGGATCCGGCAGCGCCCGAGATAGGCTCGGCGTATCGCGATCAGATGCGGCGGCGCGTCGCGGCGGTCGCGCCGGCCCCTGCGGCGGCGGCACCGATCAGCAGCGCGATCACCACCATGAACGACGTGCCCGCAGCGGCGCCGGCGGCGGTGTCGGTCGCCGACTTGGCGGTCGCGATCGTCTCGTCCTTGGTCTTGACGAACTGTGCCTTGGCGCGCGTGACCTGAGCCTGGGCTTCGGGACGCGCGATCTTGCGCTGCGCGGCGACGATGTCGACGATGCGGCTCTCGGCACGCGCGCCGTCCGGCCCGCCACGGGCGAGCGCGGGAAGCTGCTTGGAGACTTCCTTCTGCGCCTGTTCCGACGTCATCTGTGCAGGATCCGACGGTGCGTCCGACAGATAGGCGGCCGCCTCTTCGCGGACGTCGCCCGTGTCGACGCCGGCGACGTCGGCAACCTTGGGCGCAGCAGCCCCGATCCCGGTCCCGGCTGCGGTTGCAACCGAGCTGACGGTGCGGAAGGCGCCGCCGATGATCCCGCCGACCGCCGAGGTCAGCAGGTACAGCGTCAGGATCAGCGTAACGCCCCAGACCACAAGGCCATGGACGAGCCCGTCGAACCGGTCATGCACGCCGGCGACGCGTGCCGCAGCATATCCGCCCGCGCCAAGCGCGATGATCGTCGTGACGATCCAGTACAGCCCGGCACCGATGCCGAAGCCCGCAGCGCCCGGCGTGGTCCCCTCGACCGGATCGACCAGGGTCAGGCCGATGCCCGTGCCGAGAATGCCCAGCACGAGCTGGACCGCGATCGCGAGGACGACGCCCGCAAAGATCGCCCCCCAGGATATGCGGCTGGGCGTCTTCGCAAGACGCAGGTCGTCGGCCGGCAGAACGCCGGGTGTCGTGTTGATCGTCATAGATGCTCCTGTTGAATAATGTGCCCGCGACGGCGTCAGTCGGCTCCGTCGCGGTCGATGGAATGATCCGTTTCATGCGGCTCGGCCTGGGCCTGCTTCGCGCCGGCCTTGCTTTCGCGGCGGCCGCTGCGTTCGACACCGGGGTCGCCGATGATCTTGCCGATCGCCTCCTGGACGGAGCCCTTGGCCTGGCGCGCGCGTCCGGTCTTGCTGCCGGCCTTGCCGCCTGGTGTCGTGTCGTCGGTCATGCTGCGACCTCCTTGCTTGCCGCGTCGGCCGGATGACGCGCGGGCAGCGAGTCTCCGTCGAAGCCGCGCGCGCGCGCCCAGGCTGCGGCGGCGTTGCGGCGGTTGACCCCGATCTTCGAATAGATCCGCGCGACATGGTTGCGCACCGTGTTGCCTGAGACGTCGAGCGTCCGGGCGATCGACTTGTCGTCGAGCCCGCGACAGATCAGCGCCAGCACCTCGCGCTCGCGCGGGGTCAGCTCGTCGAGCCCGACGCCGACCGGATCCGCCTGCGGCGTCCGGATCCGCGCGAGCTTCTCCATGATCGACCGGCTGAGCCAGCTCGTATCCTGCATCACCGCTTCGATCGCATGGACCAGCTCGCGCTCAGATGCCTTGCGCGTGCTGATGTCGCGCATTGCCCACAACATGCACGGTTCGCCTCCAAGCTGGATCGGTTCGCTCGAGACGATCCCGTCGATCACCTGACCCGATTTCAATCGGAGCCGCAGTTCGCGATCGCGGATCGGCCGGTCGGCGGCGATCTCGCCCTCGATCTCGTACTGGATCGCACCGGTCTCCCACAGATCGACGACCCCGAGCGGCCGATCGACGATGTCCGCCGCCGTATAGCCGGTCAGCTCGGTGAACGCCTCGTTGACGTCGCACAGCCGGTGGCCGTCGCGCGTGCCGATCGCCAGCGCGACCGGCGCCAGCGAGAAGGTACGCGTGAACCGGTCCTCGCTGTGGCGCAGCGCGGTCTCCGCCTTGCGACGCGGTTCGAGGTCCGCGAAGGTGAACAGCATGCAGGCCTGCTCGGCCAGATCGATCGGCTGGCCCGCGACGATCACCAGCTTGGTACCGCCTTCGGGCAGGTCGAGTTCGGCCTCCATCTGCGGGATCGTCCGCCCCTCGCACAGCCGCTGCTTCGCCACGTCGCGCTTGTCGGCATGCGCGAGGATGTCGAGATCGTAGAGCGTGCGCGCGAGCACCCCGTCGCGCTCATGCCCGGTCATGTCGAGAAAACCCTGATTGACCTTCACGAATTTCAGATCGCACAGCCGGCAGATCAGCGCGGGCGCAGGGTTCGCGTTAAACGACTGCTCGAACCGGTCTTCCGCCTCGAACTGCGCCGAGACGTCCTGAATGACCAGGACGAGGCATTCGGGCTCGTCCTGGTCGTCGGTCAGGACGAGGCTGCGGACCTGATGGACCCAGCGCGGGCTGTCCTCGCCCGCGACCGCCACCTCGACCACCACCTGCGAAAACGCCTCGCCCGACACGACGCGCTCGATCGGATAGTCATCGTCGCCCAACCGGTGGTTGTTGCGATAGCGCAGCTGGAACTTCGCGCGATAGGCGTCGACCGTCGCCCCCAGATCCTCGACCGCGTCGACCCCGTGCATCGCGAGCGCCGCAGCGTTCGCCCACAGGATCGACTGGTCGGGATCGATCAGGATCACGCCCTCGTCGAGCCCCGCGATGATCTGGCGCAGATGGCGCAGATCAGCGGAGTCGCGCAGCGACTTGAGGGCGGGGGCGGCGGTCATCGGATCAGTCGCGCTGGCCGTGGACGAGCCAGGCCAGGCCATAGCCGATCGCGGCGGCGCCGAGTGCCCAGAGCAAAGGTGCGTCCTCGGCGGATTCCTGCACGGTCCGCGCGCCCTGTCGCGCCAGCTGGCCGGCGCGGTCGGCGGCCTCGCGGGCGTCGCTGCCGAGCTTGTCGGCGAGCTCCGGGGCGCCATCGACCGCATCGGCGACCGCGGACTTCGCGCGGCCGTAGAGATTCTGTGCGCCGCCCGCGACCTGATCGACGACGCCGTCGACCTGCCAGTCACGGCTGCTGACGGTATCGCCGATCGTCTTCTCGACCTTGCCGCCGACATAGCGTGCGCCGCCCTGGAATTCGTCCTTGTTCATCGTCTTGTCCTTCTCGAAAGTGGGGAAACGTCAATTCGGCTCAGGGCAGGACACGGCAGCCCGCCGCGGCCTTGCCGACCTCGAGCGCGATCGCCGGATCGCGCAGTTCGGAGGCGACACGGATCAGGTCGGACGGCGTCAGCGCCCCCGGCGTCGTGTCGTTCTGCCGATACGCCGCGGTCGCCTTGCCGAGCCGCTGGAGCTGCCCGAGCGACAGGCGCGACTGGAGCCGCTCGCCGACGCAATCCGCGCGCGGCGCGTCGAGCCCGTAGCGCAGCAACCCCGAGGATATGCGCGTCGCCGGTGCCGCACAGCCGACGACTCCCGTCATCAACACAAGCGAGGCGATCGTCGCAGACAGGCTTTTCATGATCGGGCTCCCGACATTCCAGGAGCGCAACTGCTTCCGGATCGGACGCATAAAGCGTGAAACAGGACGTAAGTTCCTGGTATTTATGCGCTAATTATGGGTACTCATATACTAGAGGGTCGGCTGCCCGCGCCCGGTACAATCGCGCGAACCGGCGATGCAGCGTCACCGTGCTGGCATCGGTCGCCACGCTGGCGCGCCGCTCGTGCCAATCGGCGCGCGCGTGAAAATAGGCGGCCTCGCCGGCCCCCCCGGTCTGCGGCGGCCGGTCGTCGTCCTGATCCGTCATCGTCCTGCTTTTCCCAATGGTCGTCGCCGCGACCCTAGGCCGTCAGCGCCACCGCCGCGTGATCGGAAAGGACCAGTGCACTGGGTAGATATCCCAGTCGGCGCAGCATGCCTCCGGGGGGACTCATACGTGGCGGAACCCTCCACGCCGGGCGATCATCCCGCCGGCTTGGCGTGCGCGGCGTCCTGGTGCGCGATATAGCTGTCGAGCGCGCTGGCGGCGTTGAGCATGTGCGCGCGCATCCGCCGGGCCGCCTCGTCGCCATCGCCCTCGGCGATCGCGCGCATCACCGCGTCATGCTCCGCGCGCGAGCTGACGAGGCGGCGGTCCTGACGTAGCTGCATCCGGCGGAACGCGTTGAGCCGCGTCCGCACCGCGATTGCCTGATCGGCCAGAAAATCATTATGCGCCGCGCGGTAGATCGCCTCGTGGAACTCACGGTTGAGCGCGTCATAGGCGTCGACGTCACCCGCCACGACCGCCGCCTCGCTCGCCTCGTGCACCCGCAGCAGACGGCTGCGTTCTAGCGGCGTGATCCGGTAGGTGGCGAGCCGGACGCACACCGCCTCGAGCTCCGCCATCGTCTCGAACATGTCCATCACCTCCTCGGCGGTGACATGACGGACGATGACGCCGCGGCGCGGGCGGACCTCGACCATCCCGCTGGTCGCGAGCTGGCGCAGCGCCTCGCGGACCGGGGTACGCGAGGCGCCGTAGCGGTCGGCCAGTTGCTGTTCGTCGAGCATCGTGCCCGGCGCGAGCTCGCCGGACGAGATCGCATCGGTCAGCGCGTTGCGGATCCGGTCGGACAGCAGCCCCGTGTCTTCGCTCTCGATATCCGCCACGCTGTCAGCCCCCCACGATCGCGCGGACGATCAGATAGAGGATCGACGGCGCCACTAGGCACCCTAGCCCGGTATGGAAGGTCGCGGTCAAGGCGCCATAAGGTACGAGCCGGCGATCGGTCGCGGCAAGCCCGCCTGACACGCCGCTGACCGTCCCCATCAGCCCGCCGAACACCATCGCGCTGCGCGGGTTGTTGAGCCCGATCAGCCCGGCGACCAAGGGCGTGCCGACCATCACCATCACGGCCTTGAACACGCCCGTCGCGATCGACAGCGCGATGACCGGCGAGCTCGCGCCGATCGCAGCCCCCGTGACCGGCCCGACGATATAGGTGACCGCGCCCGCGCCGATCGTCGTCATCGACACCGCATCGGTATAGCCGAACGACGCCGCGACCAGCGCGCCGACGATGAACGGCAGGATCGTGCCGAGCAGCAGCGCGACGACGCCGATCAGCCCCGCCTTCTTCGCCTGTTCGACATCGACCTCGCACGCGGTCGCGACGATCGCGAAGTCGCGCAGCATCGCGCCGCCCATCAGCCCGATCCCGGCGAGCATCGGCAGGTCGGCGAGCCCCTTGTGTCCGCCCGTCGCGATCCCGCCCCAGAAGGCGAGCGCGAGGCCGATCAGGATCGCGATCGCCGAGCCGTGGACCCGGCCCATCGTCAGCTTGGCGGACAGGATGTTCGACAGCCACATGACGATGCCGACGACCGCGAACGCGGTGAGCAGCGCATTGGCGGTCAGGACCTTGGTGATCATTTCCATGCGTTCGGTCCTCAGCGCGGGGTGATCGGGGCGGGGGATCCGGCGGCGATCGCCATCTCGGCTTCACGCGACTCGCGCGCCTCGATCTCGTCCATCGTCTCGGGCGTGCCCGACAACCGGCTGATGATCGCGACCGCGCTGAAGCACAGCAGCAGCGCGCCGACGCCCGCGATCAGCACGATCGGACCGCCCTCGACCGCGGCGACGACATCCTGCTGCGCCGCCATCGCGACGACGATCGGGATATACAGCGCACCCCAGAAGCCGATCCCGCGCGACACGCCTTCATTGTAGCGACCGCGCGTCTTCAGCCACATCCGCGCGGCGATCAGCAGGATCATCGCGATGCCGACCCCGCCGACATTGGCTTTCACGCCGAGCAGCACGCCAAGGCCTTCGCCGAGCAATTGCCCGATCAGCGTACAGATCGCGAGCAGTGCTACTCCGGCGATCATGCGCCGCGTCCCGCATCTGTGGCGGCAACGGGTAGGGGCTCGCTCATGGCATATCCTCTCTCTGTATTCGATCTGGCGTCTTATACGTCATCAAGTATGCACAGGGTTGCGTTTGGAGCAATAGCGAATACAAGAGAGCCGGAATAAGCGTCAGGAGGCGATGCGGTGCGGCAATGGAATACGCGCAAGCAGATGCGCGAGGAGCGGATCGCGGCTGGTCGGGGCTTTGCCACCGGCAAGCTGGTCGATCCCGAAACGCTCGTCGACTTTCTCGAAGCGGTGCTGAGGCCCGGTGACCGGGTCTGTCTCGAGGGCGACAACCAGAAACAGGCGGACGTCCTGGCCAAGGGGCTGGCCGCGATGGACCCGGCGCGGATCCACGATCTGCACATGGTGCAATCGGGCGTCGTGCTGCCCGAGCATCTCGACGTGTTCGACAGCGGCATCGCGAAGCGGCTCGACTTCTCCTACTCCGGCCCGCAATCGGCACGGATCGCGAGGATGCTGTTCGGCGGCAAGATCGAGCTCGGCGCGATCCACACCTATCTCGAACTGTTTGCGCGCTATTTCGTCGATCTGACGCCGCAGGTCGCGCTGATCGCCGCGGTCAGCGCGGATCGTCACGGCAACCTGTATACCGGCCCCAATACCGAAGACACGCCGACCGTGGTCGAGGCGACGAGCTTCGGCAGCGGTCTCGTGATCGCGCAGGTCGGCGAGATCGTCGATACGCTGCCGCGCGTCGACATCCCCGGCGATCAGGTCCATTTCGTGCTCGACGCCGGGCGGCCCTTCTATGTCGAGCCGCTGTTCACGCGCGATCCCGCGGCGATGACCGAGACTCAGATCCTGACCGCGATGCTGGCGATCAAGGGGCTGTATCAGCCCTACGGCGTGCGCCGGTTGAATCACGGCATCGGCTTCAACACTGCGGCGATCGAGCTGCTGCTGCCGACCTATGGCGAGAAGCTCGGCCTGAAGGGCAAGATCTGCACGCACTGGGCGCTCAACCCCCACCCGACACTGATCCCCGCGATCGAGGCGGGCTGGGTCGAGCAGGTCCATTGCTTCGGCTCCGAAGTCGGGATGGAGGATTATCTCGCCGCGCGGCCCGACATCTTCTTCACCGGCCCCGACGGCTCGCTCCGCTCGAACCGCGCCTTCAGCCAGACCGCAGGGCTGTATGCCTGCGACATGTTCATCGGCTCGACGCTGCAGATCGATCTTGCCGGGCACAGCTCGACGATCACCGCGAACCGCATCGCCGGCTTTGGCGGCGCGCCCAACATGGGCTCGGATGCGCGCGGCCGGCGCCATCCGAGTGCACCGTGGTTGCAGGCCGGCGCGGAGGCGGATCCCGATACCGCGGCACCGCTTCGGCGCGGCCGCAAGCTCGTGGTGCAGATCGGCGAGACGTTCGGCGAGGGCAACGCGCCGCTGTTCGTCGAGAAGCTCGGCGCGCTTGAACTCGCGGAAAAGCTCGATCTCGATCTCGCACCGATCATGGTCTACGCCGACGACACCACGCACATCGTCACAGAAGAGGGCATCGCCAATCTGCTGCTCTGCCGCAATGCGGACGAGCGCGAACAGGCGATCCGCGGCGTGGCGGGCTTTACCGAGATCGGCCGCGGCCGCGACAAGGCGATGGTCGAACGGCTGCGCGAGCGGAAGATCATCCAGCGGCCCGAGGATCTCGGCATCGACCCGCTCGACGCGAACCGCAACATGCTCGCCGCGCGTTCGATCAAGGACCTGATGCTCGCCTCGGGCGGGCTCTACCGGCCGCCGAGCCGGTTCCGGAACTGGTAGGGGATAGAAGCATGGAAATCCTGCATTTCGATATCGCCGCGCCCGTCCCCGCGGGCGGCACGCGCGCGATGGCGCTGGTCGGCGTGGTCGCGTCGGGCAATCTGGAAGTGCTGGTCGAGCGCGGCGCCGCGGCCGATCGGTGCGCGATTGAGATCAGCACCGCGGCGCACGGCTTTCGCGACCTGTGGGACGCGGTGGTCGCCGATTTCGTCGGCCGGCGCGCGGCGGGCGGCCTGCGGATCGCGATCAACGATGGCGGCGCGCGACCCGATACGGTGTCGCTGCGCCTCGCCCAGGCCGTCCGCATGATCGAGGAGCCCGAAGCATGAGCAGTCTTCATCAGAGCTGGTACGAGGCCGGCGCGCGCGAGCGGATCGCGGCGCTGGTCGATGCCGGCAGCTTCACCGAATATGTCGGTCCCGAGCGTCGCGAGACCAGCCCGCATCTCGGCATCTTCGACCTGCCCGCGCAGTTTGACGACGGCATCGTCGTCGGCGCTGCGACGGTCGACGGCACGCCGATCCTGATCGCCGCGCAGGAGGGCCGCTTCATGGGCGGCGCATTCGGCGAGGTGCACGGCGCCAAGCTGACCGGGCTGCTCCGCGCCGCCAAAGCCCTTAACCGCGATGTCGTGATCGCGTTCGACACCGGCGGCGTGCGTCTGCAGGAGGCCAATGCCGGCGAGATCGCGATCGCCGAGATCATGCGCGCGGTTACCGAAGCGCGGATCGCGGGCGTGCGCGTCGTCGGGCTGATCGGCGGGCGCGCTGGCTGTTATGGCGGCGGCGGGCTGATCGCCGGCTGCTGCTCGACGCTGATCATCTCCGAACAGGGCCGGATCAGCGTCACCGGCCCCGAGGTGATCGAGACCAACAAGGGCGTCGAGGAATTCGACTCGCGCGATCGCGCCCTGGTCTGGCGGACGATGGGCGGCAAGCACCGCACGCTGATCGGTGGCGCGGACCTGTTCGTCGACGACGATGCGGCGGCGTTCCGCGCGGCGATGCTCGCGGCGCTCGTGCGACCAGCCAAGGCGGGTTCCGTCCGGAACGCCTCCTCTGTCCCGTTCGGGAGAGGGGAGCGACCCGGTCTCGATCTGGCCACTCTGGACGCGGAACAGGACCGCCTCGAACGCCGCATCGCCCGGTTCGGCGACGCCGCCGACGCGACCGACATATGGCGCACGCTGGGCATCGACGACGCGCGGGCGATCCCCGACATGCCTTCCGCCGCCTTCGCGACCCTAGCCGCCCAGTACCGGGAGAGCGCCGATGACGCCCGCTGAGATCCTCGACTCGCTGTTTCCGGCCGGCCATGATGTCACCGCGGAGGGCGACCTGCTGTTCGGGCGAGGCACATCGCCCGGCGGACGGGTCGTGCATGTGATCGGCGCCACCGCCCGCGCGCCGATCGGCATCGACCAGGCGATCCGCCTGTCCGGCGCGGTGCTCGCGATCGCGTGCAGCGACGACGACGCGCCGATCCTCTTCCTCGTCGACAGCGCGAGCCAGCGGATGAGTCGACGCGACGAACTGCTCGGCCTCAGCGAATATCTCGCGCATCTCGCCAAGTCGCTGCTCCTCGCCGAGGCGCGCGGCCACCGTACGATCGGCCTGCTCTATGGCGGCAGTGCGGCCGGCGCGTTCATCTCCACCGCGCTCGCCTGCGACACGCTCGTCGCGCTGCCCGGCGCGCATCCCGAAGTCATGGACCTCGCCTCGATGGCGCGCGTCACCAAGCTGTCGATCGATCTGCTCGAGGACAAGGCCAAGACCACCCCGGTCTTCGCCCCCGGCCTCGACAATCTGGTCAGCGTCGGCGGGGTCGCCGAAGTCTGGGATCCGCAGCGCAGCCTGGCCGATCAGCTCGCGACGCTGCTCGCCGCGCCGCGCGATCACGATGCGCGTGCGACGCTCGGGGCCGAGCGTCAGGGCCGGCCCAAGGCGGCGGCGATTGCGGGCGAGGTGGCCGCGGCGGCGCGACGCTGATGCGCTTCGACCGACACCGGCTGGTCTGGATCGACCCGCAGCGCTGGCCCGCCATCCTCGCCGCGCACGGGCTCGCCAACGCCCCGGCGCTGCTTGCCGATTGGGCCAGGGACGACCGCCCGCTGATCGCGCGGCGGCCGGTCGTCGGCGAACTGCCGTGCCTGGTCCCGCTGGGGCTGCCCCTGCCGCCCTCGATCGGCAAGCAGCGGCTCGCCTTCGCCGTGCCCCCCGACGCGATCCGCGCCGACGCCCCGCCGCCACTGCTGCGCGATGCGGCGGCGGCGGCACCCCCCGCCTGGCAGGACAGCATCGCCGCGCTCGTCACGCTCGACCCGGACACGCGCTGTTTCGGCAGCCTCGCCTGGGCGCATCTGACAGGACTGGCCTATCTGTCGCCGGGTTCGGATCTCGACCTGCTCTGGACGGTGGCGGATCAGCGCACCGCGACCGCACGTGCTCGCGCGCTTCTGACCATCGGAGCGACCGTACCGATGCGGATCGACGGCGAATTGCTCACCCCACAAGGACATGCGGTGCAGTGGCGCGAATGGGCGTCGGACGCACCCGATCTGCTCGTCAAGGCGGCGCACGCGAACGGCGTGACCCCGCGCGCGGCGGTGTTCGCATGACCGCGCTCGTCGCGGCGACACCCGCGGTCGACACCGACGCGATCGGCCACGCCGCCGCTTCGTGCCTCAGGCGGGAGATCGCGACCTATCCCAAGCCCGGCCTCGTCAGCCCGGTGGATGCGGGTGCGCATGACGACATGGATGCGGCGATGATGAACCGCAGCGCCGACGCACTCGCCCCCTATCTTGCCGCTCTGGCCCAGGCGGGCGCCGCGGGCGCGGGGATGGACCGGCTGCGCGCGATCGGGATCGCGGCGGAGGCGGCGATGATGGTCGCGACGGGCGGCGTGAACACGCACCGCGGTGCGATCTTTGGCATGGGCCTGCTCTGCGCCGCTACGGGGTTCCGCGCGCGTTATGGCATCGCCGCACCGCTCGGGACGATCGTCGCGCAGCACTGGGGCGCGGAGATCCTGCGCGGGCCCGTCGCGCTGCACAGCCATGGCACCACCGTCGCGCGCCGCCATGCCGCGGGCGGCGCACGGGCCGAGGCCGCCGCCGGCTTCCCCGCGCTCTACGCCACCGCCTTGCCCGCGCTCGCTACCGCACGGCGCCTGCGGCCCGACAACCGGAACGCGCAGGCGGTGCAGGTCCTGATGGCGCTGATCGTCGGCGTCGCGGACACCAATCTCCTCTATCGCGGCGGCCCCGCCGGCCTGGCCTTCGCGCAAGACGAGGCCAGCGCCTTCCTCGCGACGGGAGGCATCGCCGCGGCGGACTGGCGCGCGCGCGCGATCGCGGTCCATCACCGCTTCGTCGCCCGGCGGCTCAGTCCGGGGGGCTGTGCGGACCTGCTCGCGATGACCTTCTTCGTCGCGGCGCACGACGCGTGACGCTCGTGCTGCTCTGTTCGGGGCAGGGGCGGCAGGATCGCGCGATGTTCGACCTGTTCGTCGACCAGCCCGCCGCCGCACCGATCCTCGCCGAGGCCACCGCTATCCTCGGACAGGACGTCCATCAGCTCGTCCGCACCGCCGCGGACGACCGGCTCCACGCCAATGCGACGAGCCAGATCCTGTGCGTCGCGCGCGGGCTGGCGGCGGCGGCGTGTCTCGAACCGATCGGTCCGGCGCTGGTCGCGGGCTATAGCGTTGGCGAGATGACCGCCTGGGGCATTGCCGGCCTGTGGTCGCCCGCCGCCACGCTACGGCTCACCGCGGCGCGAGCGGCGGCGATGGACGCGGCCGGCGGCGCGGAGGATGGCCTCGGCTTCGTCCGCGGCCTGCCGCGCGACGCGGTCGAGGCGCTGGTCGCGCGGTTCGACTGCAGCATCGCGATCGTCAATCCCGGCCTTCTGTTCGTGATCGGCGGCACCCGCGCGCAGGTCGCCGCCTGTTGCGACGCGGCACTGTCGCAGGGCGCAGCGACCGCTCGCCCGATCGCGGTCCGCGTCGCGTCGCACACCCGTCGCCTGTCCGCTGCGGTCGCCCCGTTCCAAGCCGCGCTGCTCGAAGCCCAGCCCGCACGGCCGGTCCGGGGTCGTACGCTGATCGGCGCAACCGATGCCGCGATCGTTCGCGGCGCCGCCGGCATCGCAGGGCTCGCGGCCCAGCTCGACACGACGATCGACTGGGCCGCCACGCTCGAGGCCCTCGTCGAACGCGGCGTTGACCGTCTGCTCGAACTCGGCCCCGGCACCGCGCTCGCCGACATGGTCCGCGCCGCCTATCCCACGCTCGACGTCCGCGCGGTCGACGACTTCCGCAGCCTTGCCGGAGTCACCGCCTGGATCGCCCGCTGAACGTCGGGGGAGACAAGGGGAGGGTGCCGTTCGATAGGGCGGGCGGTGATCCCAACCCTTTGTTAGCTATTGCTTTATATCGTCATAGGCCGGGCAAACGGACGCTTAGGCTACCTATCTGCTCGATTGGGCACATAGGGCTAGGATATGATATGTCGATCTCGTTCTACATCATGGCGGATAAGCCGGAAAATGAACGCGAGCGCGAAAGGGCCATTGCGACAAGCAATCTCATCGCCAGTCCGCATGTCGGCAGATTCCGGCCGATCTTGGATGCTGTCCGCGATACCCTGAAAGCAAAGTCCGCCGCCATCACCATCGTCTATCAGGACTCGACTTACGTATTGTCCGCAGCGGGTTTCGAGGCCGGCATCTATAAGAGGTCTACGTCCTTCTGTGCGCATGCCATTCTATCCCCCGACGAACTGACGATCGTTCCGGACGCCGGCGCAGACGAGCGTTTCGCCGGCAACCCCTTCGTCGACACGATCGAAGGCATTCAATTCTATATCGGTGCGCCGCTACGCGACGAAGACGGCACCGTACTCGGAGCCTTGTGCGTCTTCGATGAAAAACCCCGTGACTTCGTCACGGACGACGACCGGGCGCGGATCATCGCGTTGAAGAAAGAAGCAGAGGCGATTGTCCACGCCATAAGCAAGCAGGCCGACGTCGATGGCGGTAAGGCAGTCCAGTCTTCGATGCAAAGCCAGCGACCGTGATGGCCACGTGTGTGCAAGGACGCAAACTGCCGAAGCTAGCCTTCAGATGAATATGTATCGCAAAATCGCGAGCGATATCTCGCCGGCGCTGATCGAACGTCGTTGCGCATCCCGGCATCTCGTCAACCTGGGGGCGCTTCTGATCACCCCGCTGGGCGAAATGATACCCGCGACTGTGACGGGCGTCTCTACGCGTGGTTTTAGGGTGAAAGCGGATTATGGCGTGACGATCGGCCGATCCGTCGGCCTCGCCATTCCGGGCCTGCCGAGATATGTCGGGTGGGTCGCCTGGTCCTATCTTGGCGAATTCGGGCTGGAGGGTGCCCAGGAAATTACCGAGGACGCCGTCGAGCATATTGTCGCACTAGGAACCCCTTCGGCGATTATATAGTTCAGCAAGCTGCAGGATCCTCGACGCCCTCATTCTGGGGTCAGAAATCAGACGCAGATGACGCTGGACTGAAAAGCCGCCGACCATTGAAGGGCGGCGGCTCTATCTGGGATGAACTGCCATCGAGATCAGGCGTAAACAGTACCTGTGACGACTTTACCGATGCGCCGGCGGAGGCTGAAGCCAACTCCCCCGAAGCCGACGAGCATCATGAGCCACGTTGCCGGCTCTGGAACCGCGCCGATCGAAACGGTCGCATTTTCAGGTGCGAAATCTGTAATCTGGTTGACGTTACCCACACCGTTTCGGGGCCAGAGATTAAACCCATATTGCGTTGGCCCAAAGCCCGTGCTTGGCAGCAAGGCGAGCGGAACCCGCGCTGTCAGCATGTTCCCCGCGATGGAAATACCAGCTGGGTCCAAGGCGTTTGGACCGACCGATCCGGTGCCGTTCTTCTGTATCACGATGGCCTGATTGAAGATCACATCGGGTTGACCGATCGAGGCAAAAGGCCTGGCGATGCCTGTACCGGTGTTGACGCCGAAAATGTACAGACCCGCCGTCTGCGGATCGATATCCCCGGCGAAAGTGGCGCCTAGCGTGAAGAATTGCGACATACTGTCGTAATTGACCGAGAAGCCTGTGACGTCGAGATCTGCAAAACGCGGACCCGCAGTATATGACGGAATGAAGTCGTCGGTCGGATCCATGATTGATACAGCTGCAGCGGGTGTTGCACAAATTGTCGTCAATCCAAGCATTCCGACTATGATTGCCTTGTTTATCATGGGACTATCCTCGAAAGTCGGCAACCAGCGTCGCCATTCTTTCCTTATCATACTCCGAAATTCTCGACTATAATCCTAATGGCTTAAGACGCACTACTCCAATCGGATTATAGGAGACCTCCGCATATCCTTGGATTCGCCGGTTATATGATGCGAATTTCCCTGAGCAAGCGGCGGGAGTGGTCTAGGTTCCCCTACCGATCGGGAAAGGTGCAGCTGCTCCACTTCCCGACGGAAGTTTTCCGGCCCGATCGTGACGGATGCGGTGTCGCAACAGGCGGTCGCCGCGCCTCATGATCTTACCGATGGGAAGCGCCATCGGACACGCATGATCGTGATCGATGACCAGAAATGGCATCGCGTTTGGCCATGCAGTCGAAGGTGCAGTCTGAAGCTCTGAACGTCTCGGCGAAGGAGGCGAGGGTGCCGATCGACGGACCCGGCTGAGCCGTCACGCGCGACATAGAGGCGGCGTCCGTCCCTACCGATCAACTGCTCGGTAGGCGCAAGTCGGCCCGTCGTCAGTCGCTCGACGCTCTCGGTCGCCTCCCCGGTCGAGCCCGTCCTCGTCCGGATAGAACGCGTGTGGATCTTAGCCCGGTCCCTGTTTCATACGTGCTTGAGCTTGTGAGCGGCGTACCCGAGACCGAGAAACGCTGCGACGGAAGAGCCGGCCCAGCCCACCAGGATCATTACCATTGAAACATCCTCTGCTCCGCGGCGCGTTTCGCACCGTCATAGCGCGCAATAAGTCCTGTTTTTGTATGGTTAACAAGACATCAAGAGTGACCCAACAGTCATTTATTTGATGACGGGCTAGGCTGGCCACCGGGTGACGTCGAGGCTCCCCGAGCTGCTTGATTGTCCTTATCTTTCTGCACTCGCAGCTGGCGGGTAGTTGCAAACTGATTGAGAACAAAAACGGCACGATGGAGTTCAGGTGCGATCCTGATTCGCTGCCCGGATGCGTTCAATAAGAATGTAATCCCCACAAGATCGACTGCCCGAGCACGCGAAAGAGCAGGCAGGAGCCTCGCTAGCCTCCCTACGATGATAGGGCGAAACGCCGCCTAGCTGAACCAGCACGTCACTCGCGGTTCGCCGCGACGCCTGCCAGCGGAGGAACGCCGCCACCGCGCGATTGTCCTCAACGCCGACGAGCGGGCACTGGGCGCGCGCGATCGTTGGTCACCGGGAGAGCCTCCGGATCCTGTCAGATCGCGCGAGACAAGGCGTTGCCGCGCATCAGGTGCGGCAACGGCCGGAAGGTTTGGGAATCGCCAGCAGCATGTTCGGATGGCCTTGCGGGGATATTGGGCGAGGGTAATTCGAAATACCCCCTGAGCCGCCCCCGGAACGCCTAATCTGCGACGGTTATGCGCGGCCGACGTGTCGGGAATCCGCCGCTTCGTGCCAGCATGACTAAAGCGGCGTTGTGCGCGCGCAATGAGCAGCTTCTCTCGGCGCTCAATCAGATTGCGGCATCCGATTCCACTGTCAGGCGGCGGCATTGCAGGAAATCGCCGCTGCGGCCCTCGCGGCGCATGCGAGCGGCGCATGATCATCGACACCCTCAATCCTAAATGCAGGAGTGCTGGAGCTCGTGTACCTATCCTCGGATCTTGGGGGCGCGGGGAAGTGCTATGCGGGTTTTAATACTAGTCGCGATGTCGCTGGCGCTGATCGGATGTAAGGAACAGTAGATCGCGCACGATGCAACGATGGCGATCGCAGAAGACGTATCAGAAGACGCCATCTCCCCGCTCTAGGACAAAGTTACGAACCTTGAGGAGCGGCTGGCTGCCCTTGAGGTCGACCTTCGGGCGGAAGAAACCTATTCGAAAGCGGTGCATGTCGCGCTCGACGAAGAACGCGAAAACCGCGCCAAGGACGTGAACCGCTCCGGGACCACTACAACAACCACCTCAGCCGATTCCACGGTGCGCCGTGAGCGGCCGGAGCGCTGGACCCACCTCGACCAGATGGTCGGAGAGGGCGTTTCACACTGGACGAGTCTACACGCCATGACCAGGAGCCGCCTTTGGACGCGATGCATCAGAGGCATCCCGTGACCTACCCGCGAACGCTTG
Source organism: Sphingomonas aerolata (assembly GCF_003046295.1). Taxonomy (GTDB): domain Bacteria; phylum Pseudomonadota; class Alphaproteobacteria; order Sphingomonadales; family Sphingomonadaceae; genus Sphingomonas; species Sphingomonas aerolata. The sequence goes on along the minus strand of NZ_PZZN01000003.1, from coordinate 682,059 downwards.
GATATGGGCGAGAAGGTCGGTCAGGCGTCGATATTCATCGACCAGCCCGCTCAAGGTCCAAACCCTTTCGTCATTAAGTTTTGAACGTCGCAGCTGCATCTCGCGCGGTCCTAGCCGCCGATGCCCGACTCCCAAGCCGGTTATTTCGTCAATCTCAATGGCAATGCCCCCGCCGAAGGTGACAGAACGGGCGTGAGCATATTCCGCACGTCTGTCGGCCCCCTGCCTGAGGGCGGCGACCAGAACTTTCCAGTCGGCAGCTAGCTTAGGCGTCGGGCCAGCTTCAATCGCTTTCGTAATGACTTTGCAGCGAGTGACCAAATTTCTGTTCCCGAGGGCGCTGTAGACTGCACGCATTTGTGGACGAATTGGCCCATCCCACATTGAGAGAAAAACAAATTCGATAAAGTCATCGCATTCTTGATATCGGGAAACACATCGGCCTAGGTGGCCCACGTTCGCGCCGCGTGGTGCGGGAATTGGGCATCCGCCGCTGTTATTTCCGCGTTGGTGAGCTTGGGCTTATCCCTCACCTTATCGTGTCTTAATCTACGGTACTGAGCAACCTCCAGGCTAAGCCCCGAACTCCGGCCCTTCCTCATCCAATTCAGTGCGGCACGCCGGTCGTAGGCATTCGATAGACATCCCGGGTCTGCTGCGCGCCGTCGGCAGTAATCCCATCAAATTTGCGCCACGCTGCAGCTGAATTGCAGACGCGCGTGGCCATGAAGGAGCCCGTCGGAGTCATTGACCGGCAGATCTTCTTCGCTTTGGCTGGCGCCTCTACGGCCTTGGCAGGGGCTTCTGACGTTTGCGCCTTTACGCCAATGGGAGTGAGGATCAGCGCAACTGCAACGCGATATTTCATCGTTCGACTCCTGCAATTCGACCGAAAGTATACGATCGACCTTCGTATGCAAGAGCGTCACTGGGACTGACGTTTTCTGACCTAGCTAGCGCGCTGCTCCGCTCCAAACTCAGGGCCTCCCTCAACAGGAGGCAAGCGATCTCGGTCACTGAGTATCGTCCTGCCGTGGATCAATACCCGGAACGATCTGCCGCCACTGGTCGCTGATTGGTCTACGGGAGAATTGGCATGCTGCGTTCCTTGCGTCCGGAAATTCTGAACGTCTCAGCAAACGAGGGGAGGGTGCTGATCGATGGGCCGGGCGTTGCTGTCACGCTCGACATCGAAGCGGCGTCAGTCCTATCCGATCAGCTGCTCGCTGGGTGCACCTCGGCACGCCGGCAACAGCGTGACGCGATCGGTCAGGTGCCCCATTCAGATCCTTGCTCACCAGTATAGCTGGCAGCGCGTTCAGTCAGGCTGACTTGGGTCCTTACGGAAAATAACCTAGGTTAATCTTAACCTTGTATGCCGAACGCGAGCTTGGCTCCCAAGAATTCGCTTTGTAACAAGCCGCCCCATGAACACGCCCTTTGGACACGACGCAGAAATCTTGCGTTCCGCGATCGCTTGGGCGCTTCACGTCGCCGACGTATCTAACAATCCGCTTGTGGCCTCTTTCTTAGCCGATGCACTTCACCATGCCGAGAATGACGCCTACCGCTCTTGCGCGGCCGCTGGCACTATCTTGCCAGGGTGGAACGTGTTTGCAGTGTCTGCGGACAGTTCAGCTGGATCGGAAGTTCGGTAACCAGAGTGCGATTCAGGCACCATCTCGAGCAGTGCGGCACGCATTGCTTTGAGGGCGTCCCGTTTCCCAAATCTATCTTCGCGGGCCTTAGCGATCGTGTCGCGTTCGTCAGCCCCAGCCTTTGCCCTAGGAGTCGATCATAGTACGGGACGAAATTGCTGGGCTTCATATTGAAAACATAGGTCAAACCGGGCCGCAACCCCGATGTTAAACGCCGAATTCGGGGCCTTCCTTGTCAGGGTAAAAGGCGTGGGGATCGTAGACCGGTCGCTGCGCCGGCCGAGCCTGGCGGGGAGGTGGGCGCTTTAAAGCATCGGGGACCGGGTCGGGCAGGGTAGGCACCCCGCTTCCGTGCATCGTCTGAAAGACGGCGATCGCCTCGCCTTCCTTTATCCGCTTGCCGATCAGCGGCGCGCGCTCTGCGCTGACATAGCCCAGTTGGGTGCCGCGCTCGCTAAATATGGCAACGGCGTTTCCGTCGTATGGGTTGCTCGGCTCGAAGCGCAGCTCGACCGCTACGCCAGGCGCGCATAGCATGCACTCCCTGCGGCGGTTGCTCTTGCTCGTGTCCTCGTTCGGAAAGTCGATGCGATCAACGAAGGGCCGTCGCAGTAGTTCGGCGTAACGAACGCCTTTAACTGGCTATCTGGTAGGCGGGCGGTTTAAGACTGCGCACACAGCCATGCAAAAGGCAGTGAAACCTCTTGGCCTTGCTTTTTCGCAAATGCACCGATGAGAGTCCGGCAAAGGATATGACGCGGTCGTGAACACAAAAAATGCCCGGCTCGGAAAGCCGGGCATTTTAAGCTTCAGCCGTTGTAAGGGTCACCATTGGCCTAGTAACGCATTGCTTTGCACCCTGAAGGATACGTCAATGACGCCAATAGTGATCCCCAAGCTGATGGCAAAGTTAACCCCGAATGGGCTTGCCGATTGGCCAGTAGCGCATTTGAACCCCCAGATTTGAAAGTGCTTGTCTTTCGACAAGGGGATTTATGCATTGAATCTGTTTAGTAATTGCAACTCCACGCGGTTAAAGTGGATTAACTGAAAATTCTTGATGCCAATGCTAGCCCGCGTATTGCCGACTACGGTATATGTGCCGGACCGACGCAGCTGCCGCACAGTGCCGTTGAATGAGGCCGTCACACTCTGGCACCGACCAATTTCGCTATCCTGCTGCGCGGCTTTCCAAAAGAACACGAGGGGCCGGCGCTCGGGGCAGTGATGTCAGAGACAGCGCAGGGTTAGGCGGACCGCTGGTGTGTCTACGCGACCGTTGACGGTCTCAATGAGCGCGGCTCTTATTGGATTTTCTGCATTGTCACTCCGTTGACGTTTGACCACTTAGACCCGACCCATGTGGTCCCTCGGTATCCGGACCATAGATCTGCTCCGTGGCTGTGGACGGCATAAGGAAGTCGACTTCGACCAGTTCGCGCCTGACCGTACGCTTAGGTGTCGGTCAACGGCGGTCGTCGCGCCACATCAATCCCTCCGCAGCCGCAATCGCGCTGGATTCAAATGAAAACAGCCGCCAACCTCGAAAGGTTGGCGGCTGCCTTCACACGGCCGGACACTGGGACCGGCTGTGAAATCTGCTTAGGCGAATGCGATCTTCGCCTGGCGACGACGAACGCGCATCGATGAGCCGATACCGCCGATACCGAACAGCATGATTGCCCAGGTACCGGCCTCGGGAACTGCTGCCGTCGGCTCAAAGGTTGCGGTGCCGGCATAGGAACCGTTACCACGCGAGAGGCCGTTCACGACGATCTGGTTCGTCGCACCTTTTGCGATCGCCACGTTGTTGATCTCGAAAAACTCGGCCTTGCCGACAACAGTCTTCGACGCTGCGAAGCCATTGATGAACACCGACAGGATATCAAGATCTGTCGGGCTGAAGAACCGCGTCGTGCTCGTGCTGAGCGTACCGCTAGCCAGACCGGCCTGATCGATGATGAAATTGAAAGTATCCGTGAATGCACCACGCTTGATGCCCGCCCGGCCGAAATCTGCGGAAACGGTACCATTCTTTATATCGCCGCTGACGGTGAACTCCGGGTCGTTCGGAGTGAAGTTAACTGCGTGAGCCGCTGGGGCTATCGCGAATGCAGATACGAATGCCATTGTCGAAAGAAGTAAACGCTTCATGATGATCTCCTCTACCTTATGTCGAGCAAACAAGTATCGGGGGCCATATGGTTATGCAAACGGGTATGTTGTTTCAAAACGGCCGCTACCCAGCCTTTGTGCGATTTCGGGACAGCCGCGTCTTTTCGGTAGAAGAAGGCTTGCGGCCAGCGATGATCTTTGCAGATGCTGCAAAAGGCTGACGCTATGCAATGGTTAACACAGCCTATTGGTATTGGTTAGCTCACCATCAAGTGAATGCGCGTGAAGCGAACAACTAGAACTCTAGGACGGTACGGTCAGATACCTGCGTTTACGGTGACAACTTATGTTGTTTGGAGCAGAGGTTGTATGGTCTTAAGGTTTTTTCGCCACAGGCATGCCGCCCTCCAAGCGAATAAGATCGCTGTGTCTGTGGCTAGATTGTCATATGCATGAGCAACTATGATCACCTCGCCCATGACTTGTTATTAGTAGAAACGTCCGGCTCTTTTGAGTCGAGTGCTTTCATCGCTTGTAAAGCTTATCGAAAATCCAATAACGTATTTTCGGTCCCCTTGATTGCTGGTGAACATGCATCCATCGGCACCAGCAGCGTTATAATACCGACCATAGATCTGACCTGTGACTGTAGATGATATAAGGAGGTCAACGTCGAAGCCTGCCCGGGGACCGAGGCTGTGTCGTCGATGACCCGGTTCTTCCGGTGCGGGGAGTGCGGCAAGCGCGCGACGGCGGCGCGGCCTGGGCGGCTGCATCGGGGCGCGGCAGGCTCGACGACGATCAATATTTTATCGGTAAGAAGGCGCGAAAGATGGCCGAGCGCTGAATTATGTAGCGCAGCTCGCGCGGACCAAATTCGACGCCAGATCGCTGCTAACCCGGCGCACACGTTCGGCCGCTAGCACATAAATACGTCACATTTCAGGACAGCAAACCTGCAACCTTGTCTTGCCCCCCTATAGCGAAAGGCTACAGATTTGTGACAATCTAGGGGGTAGGATGAATAGTAAGGCGGATAGGTCAGTATCGCGTACCTTAATGTGGCTGGGCTTAATATTGACGGTCGACTTGCTCTTGCTAATCGTCTTTCTAAGATGGGCCTACGTCGAGCATTATAATATCACTACAAGTTTCTTTCACGACGATTTAAAGTTTTCGTCCCTAGACGGATCGTTGATTGAGCGTTGGGGGTATGCAAAGGAAGCTTATATAGTCGGACTCGCTGCTTACGCTTTCTCAAAGTCGAAAGAGTTTTTTTATGCTGCTTATGCCGTGCTCTTCTTGGCAGTGTTAACAGACGACTCCCTTCAGCTTCACGAGCATATCGGTGCGTGGCTTTCTGATCCGGCGCTGCTCGGAGAGTGGGGTAGCCTTCCTTCGGCTGCTCTGGTCAGCGGCGCACCACTCGCACTGGCTCTGCACGGATTTCGGAAACTTCCAAGCAGACGTAAGTCGCCCGCCCTCATGCTGCTTGCGGGGTTCGGTATTATGGCGTTCTTTGGAGTAGTCTTCGATAGTATTCACACTCTACTTATTGACGCTGAGCACTTTCAAACAATTAGCTCATTCATTGAAGACGGTGGTGAGCTTATGAGTTTAACGTTAATCATCACCGTTTGGCGGCGTTATATGCCGTCAATCGTCCTTGCCTATCAGCCAATAAACCGCCAGCCGCACCTGGTTGTAGAACAGTAGGACTCGTGCCTGAGGTGCGGCAGGCGCCCGAAGGCCGCGCGTCCTGGGCGGCTGCATCGGGGAACGTCCGGGTCGACGCAAGTCGATCGCGCAACCTCACCGACGAGCGCTACATCCCCGGGGGCGAGGCGCTGCTGGACTGTTATTGACAACTCTTAAATGTCACTACAAGGGCTGCCGGTACACCGTCCTCACACCGCGGTTGCTGTACATTTCCATCGCTGGTAGCTGCCGCCGATGTCATCCGACGCGGGATGGGGAAGCTTGGGGAATGACATGCGGTTGTTATTGGTCGGAAATCACACGTGCGGCAATCGTGGGGATGCCGCTATCGCGCGCGGTTTGATTAAGGCACTCGAGAACGAGTTGCCTGGCGCCGAAATCGTGATGACCAGCCGGTATCCCGTTAGTTCAAGTTACCTGCTCAGTCGTCCAATCGAAAACGATCTTTTTCATGACTTACGGTTCCAGCCAGGTCGTGCAGGAGACCTTGCTCGGCGGGCGCTTCCCTACCTTCTACTCGCCGCAGTCGAAGAAGTCCCAGGCGCCTTTGCATTGCTTCCGGCAGTTGTTCGTGACCGTATCAAATACATTAAAAAGTTTGATGCAGTTATCCAGGTTGGAGGGTCTTTTTTCGTGGACCTATATGGGCCCCGCCAGTTTGAAACATGCTTTGCGGCTATTTTAGCAGAGACACCCCTTTTGGTGCTTGGGCACAGCATGGGACCTCTTGGGGGGAAGCGGTACCAACGATTTGTTCGGGCCTTATTAACGAACTCGCGACGTGTCACGATTCGTGAGCCTATCAGCATGGGGTTGCTCACTGATGCTGGTATGCCGCTTGAAAACGTCAGAGCCGGAAGTGACACCGCTTGGCTCGTGCATCCGCCGAAGGATGAGCCAACTGCAGACCGAACAGCGCGATCGCGTATCGGTATCACCGTTCGGCATTTGGCGCCGTTCGACAAGCGCCTCAATACTACGCAGGAAGCATATGAAATAGCAGTAGCGGCTATGTGCGATCGGCTAATCGAAGAGGGGTACGACATCGTCGCTGGTTCGACGTGTACCGGCATTGATAGTTATAACCGTGACGATAGGATGATCGCTCTGAGCATTGCCGGTCGCGTCCAAGACCCGAGCCATTTCAGAGTCGTCATGGATGAACTCAATGACCTTGAACTAGGCGCGCTTTTTTCAACCTGCGATCTTGTTGTCGGAACAAGGCTCCACAGTGCAATCATAGCCCTTGGGGCTGGCACACCCGCGATAGCACTTAATTACGAGCACAAGTCCGAGGGGATAATGGCTCAGCTTGGTCTTCCGATACTAGCCCGCCCGATATCAGCGCTCCTTGACGGTAGCCTTACGGAGCACGTTCTAAGCTTACTGCGAGATATCTATGCTGTGAAGAAGAGTTCGGCACAGGCAGTTGCGGCCGAATATCGGCGTGCTTCTGCCATGATAAGCGAAGCTGTTAGCGCAATTCGATGAAAAACAGAGACGGGGTGTGGACCGTTGCCGCAACTGGCATTGGCGCTGTATTTCAGATAGCGCAAATGGCAATTGCAGCGCGATATTTGTCCGCCATCGAATTTGGTATTTTGGCAATAGTCGCAGTCAGCGCAAATATTGTTCTGGCGTTTCAAGATATGGGACTATCCAGCTTTTGCGTTCACTTGGGAGACGCGGACAGAAGGAGTCATTCCACTCTATTCTGGACGAGTGCCGCTTTTGGATTGGTCTCGGCAATTGGGATGTTTTTACTCTCAGGGCTACTGAGTTCGCTGTATAAAATGCCGTCAGCACAGCCTCTTTTTATGCTGGTGGCTCTCAATCTTTTTCTGGTTGGAGTAAGCGGACAATATCAGGCCAACCTGATCCGCACCTTCAAGGCGAGACGGCTGGCACAGTATGAGATCGTCGGAAGAATTGTGGCCTTCGGTGCCACCACGGGTCTTCTGGCTTTACACGTGCTCGGCCCGGGCGCGATAATTGCTGGAATGGTCGTCTTCACGACATCAAAGCTAGCCCTGATGAGCGTTACCGCGCCTCGAGAGACAAGGCCGCACTACGAATTTGACCGCAGCCTCGCACCGCGCGCATTAGCTTTTGGAGCAAATCAGGCAGGATCGCAGGTTATAAGTCAAATTCGTGCGCAGGCGGATCAGCTTATAGTTTCAGGAATATTCGGTCCTCGCGCCGCGGGAACCTACTATCTCGCGAAAGAGCTGGTGTCGTATCCTATGCGGTTCATGCAGCCGCTTATAGCCCGTCTGACGCTACCGTCTTTTGCTTTGCTGCAAGGGGACCGTGGAGAGCTTCAGGCTGCATTCTTATTGTCAGTGCGTCGAACCTCAACATTAAGTGGTCTGACATTCGCAGGGGTGGCTGTTCTATCACCGTGGCTGGTCGAGATCATGTATGGCCTCCGTTTCATTCAAGCCGTCCCCATAGTTATAGCCTTGGCGACGTTTGGCGCGGTGAGGCCAATTGGATTGAGTATCGGAATGCTTGCTCAGGCCACTGGGCGAGCTGGTCATGAGTTAAGGTGGACCCTTATTTCGTCTTCGATATCTATATTACCTCTACTCGGGCTGATGCTACTCAAACCTGCGCCATTGGCATTTGCCGTTGCGGCGAGCGCGGTTCAGGTGCTCGTGACAATTGCAGCCCACCCCTTCTTTGTGCGGCCGCTCGAGCCAGTACCATTTCGCGCTTATATCCAAAGCGCTGCCCCCAGCTTAATCTTGGCTGTGGTTGGCGTCTTAGCCGCGAGCGTAATCAACCTTCCGTCACTCCACTCGATCTGGCTCAGCGTTCACTAAATATCCGGAATGGAGGCCAATCTCGGATGATTTAGGTCGCTGGTCAGACGGAAGCACGGAAATGCGTAAAGTGCTCGTGTAACCAGCTGAAGTTCGTTTTTGACTGAACACCACACATCAACCAAAGCAATGCCCCGTTCGGAAAGAGGCGGCGCTTCTACGACGGACTATTGGACGACTAATGAGGTTCGCCGAGTAAAACGCCCGGCTCTTCCGAACCGGGCGCCATAGTCACATCGCGTCGTAGTAGCCCGCGTGCAGCTTCGCCAAGTGGCGTTGAACGTGCCGCCATTGGCATCTGCATCCTTCGCACGATCGCGGCCGTACTCGGTCTTGCCCTTGGCAGAGAGCTTCTTAGACCGTGCGTTTTCGATATTGCTTATGGTTCTTCTTCCCACTTCGGTTGTCCAAATCGACAATGGTATAGAGGCCTGCGAGGCACTCGGCTCCGAGGATCCCTATAAGCCTCCCGCTGACTTGATTATCGGGGATGCGTGAAACGAGAGGGTTGGCTTGCCGCTGCGGCGCCATAGCTTCCGGAATTTCGACAAATCGCAGCGCTGCTCTCCGGCACCGGGCTGACTGATCCCCCACAGACCTTGCCGATCACCTACGGCTGGATGATGGGCTATCTACCCGGCTGGCTGGCCACCGCGTTGATATCGGCCATGGCAAACGGCAGTCTGCTGCCAGCCTCATCGTCGAGGCGTTCGGCGACGCCGTCATTCCGCAAATCCCCGAAGCCATTAGCCGAGCCATTTTGAGAACCGAGCGGGCGCTGGCGGAGATCTACGGGCGGGAAGCCGCATGATCACGCTTCGCCCGGTTTAGCGCATTGAGGTGCGGCAGTTTGTCTTGGATCATCACCGCCACCACGGATGGGTGTTGGGCTTCCTATGGCTGCATGGCTTGGCGGGGGAGGGCGGCGCGCTGGTCGGCATCGCTGTAGTCGGCCGCCCGGGCGCACGCGTCCTGCAGGACGGGCTGACCAGAGAGGTCACCCGCCTATGCACCGACGGGAAGCCGAATGGCTGCTCAATGCTCTACGGCGCGGCGCGGCGTGCCGCGATCACCAAAGGATACAGGCGCGGGCTCACCTATATCCTTACGAGCGAGACCGGCGCTTCGCTGCGTGCCGCGGGCTGGCGGTTCCTCTGGCGCGTACCTGGTCGCAGCTGGGAGACGCCCTCTCGGCCGAGCACTGACAAGTACTCAACCGAGGACAAGTCAGCCTACGGATGGGGCGATTGGCCGGCATGCGAATCGACGGAATGCCGCCGTTTACGCACCGATCTGGGGATACAGAAATTGCCATCTGGAATTATACCCCCAGATATCCCCACGAATGCGCCGCACTCTCACCCCGCCGTATGGAACGTATGAGACGAAAAGCCCCACAAACGACGCAATTCTGCGCATCCCTGACGAGGTAAGGTAGTAATAACTTTAGAAATTGGTGGGCCCGGCAGGAATCGAACCCGCAACCTAGCCGTTATGAGCGGCCAGCTCTAACCGTTGAGCTACAGGCCCCACCGCCGCCTGCGTTAGCGCAAGCGTTTCCAAAGAAAAAGGGTACCAAAGAAAAAGGGCGCTCCCGAAGGAACGCCCTTTCCGACTCCAAAACGCTGTCGAGCGCAAGCGCCCGACAAGGTCTTAGTTCATGTTGTCGGTCTTCTCGTCGGCAGCGTCGCGGACGTTGTCTGCTGCTGCGTTCATGTTGTCGGCTGCGTTCTCGAGCACGTCGGTTGCGACAGCGTTCGAGGTGTTGTCTGCCATGGCGTCCATGTTGTCAGCCTGCATTTCCATGTTGTCAGCCAGCATGTCCGCGTTGTTCTCTACTGCGGCGGCTTCTGGCGACTTGCTGCAGGCTGCGACGGACATCAGGCCGGCGGCAGCAGCGATCAGAACGATCTTCTTCATTCGAATGCTCCCAAGCATAGTTTCACTCGCGGCCGACCCGATTGCCGTCGCGAAGCCCCGTCAAATAGCGGCCCCCGACCGGCGGTCAATCCGCTAAATTCATCGACCAGCAAGCTTTGCGACAGTCCGATGACGGGCGGGTTGCCGCAACTGGTCACTTTCTTGGCACGACCGAGCCGATTTCCTCGGGCGCATTGGCCACGATCGCGAGCATCGTCGTCCAGGCCGCGACGTTCTGGCGAAGCTGCTCGGGATCGACCCGGTCGAGCGTATCGTCGGGCGTGTGATGCGTGTCGAAATAGCGCGTACCCGACTGGTTGAGGTCGATCGCCGCGACGCCCAGCGCCATGATCGGGCCGACATCGGTGCCGTCACCGCCGACCCCTGCGCCGCGCGCGATGCCGAGCGGGGCGAGCGCGGAGGCGAGGCGATCGCCGACCGGCTTCGCGCTGTCGGGCAGGTTGGTCTCGAACCGCCAGACGCGGTCCGCGCCGAAATCGGATTCGCCCGCGGTCGCGTGACGCTCGGTCTTGTGCGCCTCGGCATAGGCCTTGCCGCCAAAGCCGCCGACCTCTTCGGCGCCGAACCAGACGACGCGGATCGTGCGCCGCGGGCGCGGGCCGTCGAGGATGCGCTTGGCCGCCGCCGCGGTGATCGCCACGCCGCTCGCATCGTCGATCGCGCCCGTGCCGAGATCCCAGCTGTCGAGATGCCCGCCGACCAGCACGATTCCCGCCTTGGGATCGGTCCCCGGCACTTCGGCGATCACGTTCCCCGATTCGTGCGTGCCCGTCATCCGCGGGGTCAGGACGAGCGTCATCGTGATCGGCTTGCCGCGCGTCGCGATCCGTTCGATCAGCTCGGCATCGGGTACCGACAGCGCCGCCGACGGGATCGGCGTGACGCCCTCGGGGAAGTTGGTCGTGCCGGTATGCGGATTGCGGTGATGATCGGTACCGATCGAGCGGATCACGATCGCGGCGGCACCCTTGCTCGCCGCCATCGCCGGCCCCACGAACCGTGCAGGGCCGAACGCGCCATAGCTCGACCCGTCCTGCGTCGGCTCCATCGCATTGCCGACATAGGCGATCTTGCCGGCGAGGCTCCCCGCGGGTGCCGCCGCCAGGTCGCCATAGGTCTTGAACACCACCACCTGCGCAGTGAGGCCGCCCACGGGCGTCGCGCCCGAATTGCCGAGCGCGGTCAGCTTCAGCGCCTGCGGGAAGGGCGACAGGATCGAGCCCGTCTCGACGCCGCGCACCCAGACGGGCATCTGGTACGGCTCGATCCGCACGTTCTTGAACCCCAGCGCCTTCAGCTTCGTCACCGACCAGGCGCGCGCACGCGCCTCCGCCTCGGTCCCCGCCAGCCTGGGGCCGATCTCGGTCGTCATCCCCTCGACGATGTCATAGGCGACGTCGTCCTTGAGCGCGGCATCGCGGAGCGCTGCGACCTTCGCATCGACCGGGGCAGGGGCGGGTGGTGCGGTCCGCTGTGCCATGAGAGGAACGGACAGGGTGGAGGCGGCCAATACCGCGAGCGTGTGCTTCATCATCCGCGACAGCCTATGTCGCTGCTCCCCGTTTGCCAACGGCCCGCCGCATCGCTATCTGCGCACGTCAAATCCCGCCTCATTCAAGCATGGAGCTCGGCACCCACATGGCCGTCCAGTATACCTACGTCATGAAGGGTCTGACCAAGACCTTCCCCGGTGCCGCAAAGCCCGTCCTCAACAACATCCACCTCCAGTTCATTCCGTCCGCCAAGATCGCGATCATCGGCCCCAACGGGTCGGGCAAGTCGACGCTGATGAAGATCATGGCGGGCATGGATCCCGATTTCACCGGCGAGGCCTGGGCGGCCGAAGGCGTCAATGTCGGCTATCTCGCGCAGGAGCCGCAGCTCGATCCGACCAAGGACGTGATGGGCAACGTCAAGGACGGCGTCCGCCCCGTCGCCGACCTCGTCGACCGGTTCAACGCGATCTCGGCCGAGATGGGCGATCCGAAGGACGACACCGATTTCGACGCGCTGATGGAGGAAATGGGCGATCTCCAGGCCAAGATCGATGCGGTCGACGGCTGGGCGCTCGACAGCCAGCTTGAACAGGCGATGGAGGCCTTGCGCTGCCCGCCGGGCGATGCGTCGGTTGAAAATCTCTCGGGCGGCGAGAAGCGCCGCGTCGCGCTCTGCAAGCTGCTGCTGGAGAAGCCGCAGATCCTGCTGCTCGACGAGCCGACCAACCATCTCGACGCCGAGAGCGTGTCGTGGCTCGAGAACTACCTCAAGGAATATACCGGCAACGTCATCCTCGTGACGCATGACCGCTACTTCCTCGACAATGTCGTCAACTGGGTGCTCGAGCTCGATCGCGGCCGCTACTACACCTACGAGAGCAACTATTCGGGCTATCTGGAGAAGAAGGCCCAGCGCCTCAGCCAGGAAGAGCGCGAAGAGGCCGGCAAGCAGAAGGCGATCGCCGACGAGCTGGCGTGGATGCGCCAGACCCCCAAGGCGCGCCAGACCAAGTCGAAGGCGCGTATCCGCGCGTTCGACGAGCTGATGGAGAAGCAGGAGAATCGCGTCGCCGGCAAGGCCGCGATCCTGATCCAGCTGCCGTCGCGTCTCGGCGGCAAGGTGATCGAGGCGAAGGGCCTGACCAAGTCGTACGGCGACAAGCTGCTGTTCGACGGTCTTGACTTCACGCTGCCGCCGGGCGGCATCGTCGGCGTGATCGGCCCGAACGGCGCGGGCAAGTCGACGTTGTTCAAGCTCATCACCGGTCAGGAAACCCCGGACACGGGCACGATCGAGGTCGGCTCGACCGTCAAGCTCGGCTATGTCGACCAGAGCCGCGACGATCTCGATCCGAACAAGAACGTCTGGCAGGAAATCTCCGACGAGCTCGAGATCTTCCGCTTCGGCAAGCAGGAGATGGGCACGCGCGCCTATGTCGGTGCGTTCAACTTCCGCGGCCAGGATCAGCAGAAGAAGGTCGGCCAGCTGTCGGGCGGCGAGCGCAACCGCGTCCACATGGCCAAGATGCTCAAGGAGGGTGGCAACGTCCTCCTGCTCGACGAGCCGACCAACGATCTCGACGTCGAGACGCTGCGTGCGCTCGAGGAGGCGCTCGAGACGTTCGCAGGCTGCGCGGTGGTCATCAGCCATGACCGTTTCTTCCTCGATCGCCTCGCGACGCACATCCTCGCTTTCGAGGGCGACAGCCATGTCGAGTGGTTCGAGGGCAATTACGCGTCGTACGAGGAGGACAAGCGCCGCCGCCTCGGCGACGCCGCCGACCGCCCGACGCGTCTGGCGTACAAGAAGCTCACGCGCTGAGCGACGGCGCTCCGCCGTGGCCCGGAGCACCGGGCTGCGGCGGACGTCCACCTACCATCTAAACTCCGTCATCCTGACGAAAGTCAGGATCCAGGGTCACACGCGGCCCGCTTGATTGCTCTGGATCCTGACGTTCGTCAGGATGACGAGGGTGGTGTAGGACCGAGCTGGTGCCTGCCACGCAAGCGCCATGTTGATCCCCTAACCGGGGTCGGTACGGGAAATCTTGGTCCCCACGAACGGAGCAGGCGTGACAGTCATCGAACACTCCCCCGGTGGAGATGCCCCCCCGGGTGCCGGGGAGCTGCAATACCGGCTTCGCCAGCAATCGATACTGGCCGATTTCGGGATCGAGGCGCTGCGCGCGCGCGATCTCGAACCGATGCTCCAGCGTGCCACCGAATTGTGCGGCGAGGGGATGCGCTCGAAATACTGCAAGTTCCTCGAATATCGCCCCGAACAGGACAGCCTGTTCGTGCGCGCGGGGATCGGCTGGGCGCCGGGCGTGGTCGGATCGGCCGAGATGCGCACCGATCTCGCCTCGCCCGCGGGCTTCGCGCTCGAGACCGGCCAGCCGGTGATCTCCAACCATCTCGAGAATGAGGAGCGGTTCCGTACGCCCGCCTTCATGGCCGAGCATCATATCCGCCGCGCGATCAACGTGCTGGTCGAGACGTCGGGCAAGCGCTTCGGCGTGCTCGAGGTCGACAGCCCCGACGAGGGCAAGTTCGAACCCGCCGACCTCGCCTTCATGCAGGGGTTCGCCAACCTGATCGGCGTCGCGATCGAGCGGCAACAGGCCGAACAGCGCTTGAGCGACGCGATGGAACATCAGGAGCTGCTCACGCGCGAGGCGAGCCACCGCGTCAAGAACAGCCTCGCGCTCGTCTCGGCGATGCTCAACCTCCAGATGCAGGAGGATGACGACCCGCGCATCACGCGGCTGCTCGGCGACGCGCAGGCGCGCATCACCGCGATCGCACAGACACATGATCAGCTCTGGCGTGGCGAACAGGTCGGGATCGTCGCGCTCGACGATCTCGTCTGCGGAATCGCGACGGGGCTGGCCGAACAGGCGCCGCTGCACCGGATCGACTGCGACATCGACGCGATCCGGATCAGCGCGGATACCGCGATCCCGCTCGGCCTGCTCGTCACCGAGCTTGTCACCAACGCGATCAAATATGCGTATGGCGAGGGTGGCGGCGTCATCGCGGTGACGATTCGCAACGCCGACGGCCGGATCCTGCTGACCGTGTCCGACGACGGCGTCGGGCTGCCCGCCGATTTCGACCTCAAGGCCGCCTCGCGCAAAAGCCTCGGCATGCGGATGATCGGCAGCCTTGCCCGGCAGTTGCGCGGCACGATCGCGATCGAGAATGCCGAGCGCGGCACCTGCGCGGTCCTCGACATTCCCGATCCGAGGATCGTGCTTCCGGACTGATCGCTTGACGCGTGTATGATGTCCGTAGCACACCTCTCCCACAGTGACGGGGTGGGGATGATGGACATGCTGATGATGCTAGCGGCCGCGGCGGCTGCGGTGACCGCGCCGCAGGGCGACAGGGTCAAGCCGGTCGACCAGTGTTTCGCGATCTACCGCCCCGGCTCCCCCGCAGGCACGCAGGCCGCCGGAACATCATCCGACCAGACCGTCATCGGCGCGACTCGGCAGGTGATCCGCGCCACCCGCATTAACGGCCGGCCCGCCTGGGATATCGTCATCCATCAGCGCGTACCGATGGCGAATTTCGCGATGCGCGATCACTTCGTCCTGAACCGCGACGATCTGACGCCGATCACCTTCGACAACAGCCGGAGCGGGGTCGAGCATGTCGCGCTGCGCTACACCCCCGGCCGCATCGTCGGAACGAAGACCGACAAGGCCGTCGTCACGCCGATCGACGTCGCGGTGGCGGGACCGATCTGGGAGGGCAATCTCTGGGGCGTGACGTTCGGCGCGTTGCCGCTCGCGATGGGCAAGAGCTTCTCGCTGCCCTTCTACCAGTATGACGGCGGGATCGGCCGCTTCACGCTCACCGTCACCGGCAGCCAGAGCGTCGCGACACCGACCGGGCCCGTCGATTCCTGGACCGTCGCGGTTCTCAAGGACGGCAAGCCGAGTGCCACCACGCTGATCGCGAAACGCGACGCGCGCGAACTGGGCAGCTTCGCCGCGCGGGGCGGGACGAAGCTTGGCGGCGACTGCACCGGGCTCGACTGAGTGACCGGTGCCCCCGCTCAGCGCACCCGCTTGACGTAGATCCGACCGCCGTCACGGCGTTCGGTCTGGAAATTGGGCACCGCCTCGATCAGCTCGGACAGATGGTTGAAGCCATAGTTGCGCGCATCGAAGCTCGACCGGTTGCCCGCACGCTGTCCGAGCTCGGTCAGGCTCTGATAGCCCTTCTCGTCGCGTTTGCCCGCGTTGTACGCGTCGATCAGCAGCTTGATCAGGTCCGACCCGATCGGCTCGCCGCCGCGCGACCGGCGTGCCGCGGGCGCGGCGGGGGCAGGGGCCTTCTCGCCACCGATCGCGGGCGGCAGTGACAGCGGCATCGGCTCGGACTCGTCGTCGAGCGCGCTGACGTCGATGAAGCGCGTGCAGGCCTGGCGAAACCCCTCGGGCGTGCGGCTCGTGCCAAAGCCATAGACGGGCACGCCGTCCTGGCGGATCCGCATCGCCAGCGGCATGAAGTCGCTGTCCGACGACATGATCCCGAACCCGTCGATCCGGCCGCGGAACAGCAGGTCCATCGCGTCGATCGTCATCTTCATGTCGGTCGCGTTCTTGCCCTTGGTCAGGTCGAACTGCTGCTGCGGCTCGATGCCGTGCTTGATCGACATGTCGCGCCACCCCTTGAGCGCGGGCTTGGACCAGTTGCCATAGACGCGCCGGACGTTGACCGTCCCGAGCTCGGCAAGAACGGTCAGCACCGGGTCGAGCGTCGCCGAGGAGGCGTTGTCTGCGTCGATCAGCAGCGCGACGTTGCGGGTGGTTGTATCAGCCATGCTGCCGGGATTAGCCCCGCCCGCGCCCCGCGTCCACGCTCCACGCGCCGCCACCCGCTGCGGCGAGGTAGAGGAACACGAAACAATAGAGTACCGCCGCCTCGCCGCCATTGGCGATCGGGAAGGGCCCCTGCGGTGCGTGCGCAAGAAAATAGGCCGCCGCCGACATGCCCGACAGCAGGAACGCCACCGGCCGCGTGAACAGCCCGACGATCAGCAACGCGCCCCCCACGACCTCGATTATGCCCGCGACGTAGAGCAACGGAGTCATCGCCATCGGGAAGGGCGGCAGTCCGAAGAACTTGGAAATGCCGTGGCTGAAGAATACCAGCGCCACGACGATGCGCATCACGCTGAGCAGGCGGGGGGACCAGGTGGCGGGTATCGGCATGGGATCATCCTGAACGTCGTTGCGGTCCCGCTACGTCCTATGCGCGCGTGCCTGCGTCAACGCGCCGGATGGAAACGGACCGTTCAGCGATGGGAGATCAGGGATAGGCGATCGCGATCACCTCATATTCGCGCTCGCCCGCGGGCAGGTCGACGCGGCGGATATCACCGATCGCGGCACCCCTCAGTGCGCGGGCGAACGGCGAATTCCAGCCGATCCGCCCATTGCCCGCATCGGTCTCGTCGTCGCCGACCAGCGTGAGCACGCGTTCGACATCCTCCTCGTCCGCCACCGTCACGCACGCGCCGAACCAGACGCGGCTGCGGTCCTCTTGCACGGCGGGATCGACGACCTTGGCCGCCTTCATCCGCCGCGACAGCCAGCCGAGCCGCCGGTCGATCTCGCGCAGCCGCTTGCGCCCATAGATATAGTCGCCGTTCTCCGACCGGTCGCCATTGCCCGCCGCCCAGGAAATCACCTCGACCAGCTTGGGCCGCTCGCTGCCGAGCAACAGCTCATATTCCTCGCGCAGCACCGTATAGCCTGCCGGGGTGATGTAGTTGGGCCGATCCATGCGCGCCGTCTCGTCCGGTTCAGCCCGGCCGGGTCTTGCCGAGATACCAGGACGTCCGTGCGACGCTGCGGCTCTTGGCGCGAGCGGGGTTCATCAGGTCGTAGACGACCGCATTCTCGATCACGCGCTGCACATAGTTGCGCGTCTCCTGATACGGGATCGCCTCGATCCAGTCGATGATGTCGACCGCCCCGGTCCGCGGGTCG
This sequence comes from Sphingomonas aerolata, assembly GCF_003046295.1. Classification (GTDB taxonomy): domain Bacteria; phylum Pseudomonadota; class Alphaproteobacteria; order Sphingomonadales; family Sphingomonadaceae; genus Sphingomonas; species Sphingomonas aerolata. Next base: position 664,300 of record NZ_PZZN01000003.1, on the reverse strand, counting down.
CCATTCGCGCGCAGCCACTTGTTCACATTGCCACCGCCAGCATTATACGCAGCAATCGCAAGCGGATAGCTGCCATAGTTCGCATAGATCCGCTGGAAGTAGCTCGACCCCAGCATGATCGACAGATTGGGATCGGTCGTCAGCGACGCCTGGTTGTAGGCGAGCCCGATCTTGCCCGACTGCTCGCGCGCGGTCGCGGGCATCAGCTGCATCAGCCCGCGCGCACCGGCATGGCTGATCGCGGCGCGATCGAACTGGCTCTCCTGCCGCGAGATCGCGTGGATGATCGTCCAGTTGTCCTCATAGCCCGCCGGCACGCTGACGGTCGGGAAGCCCGCCGCCGAATAGTCGCTGAGCCCGTTCGCCAGCGCGCTGCGCCCGACCATCACGCCCAGATCGGGGCGGTTGATGCGCGTCGACAGTTCGGCGGCGAGCGCATGGTCGGTGTCGGTCGTCGCATCCGCGGCGATCTGGCGGACGAACGCGGTCTGGTCCTGCCAGTCGGCGATCTGGCCGAGGAACTTGACCGCGCGCACCGTCTCGCGCTGCTCGAACGCGGCGCGCACCGCAGGCGCGATCGCAAGGCTGGCCATCGGCGGTGGCGGGGTCAGCGCGCGGCCCATCCGCTCGGTCGCGAGCTGTCCGTAATATTGATCGCGGTAGCCGGCCGCCTGCGTGTAGAAGGCGGTGGCATCGGTTTGCCGGCCCGCCGCCTCGGCCGCGCGACCCGCCCAGTAATAACCCCGCGCGCGCACCACCGGCGAATTCGACCCGCGCGCATAGCGGTCGAACAGCGTCATCGCGTCCGCCGGCCGGCCGAGCTGCTTCATCGCCGCCTGCCCGCCGAGCCAGGCGAGATTGGTATATTCGTCGCGCTCGGCATAGGATTTGGCCGAGATGTTCGCCCCCGCCGGATAGGCATCGTCGATCTGCCGCGCGATGTCATAGGCGACCTGCCACTGGCCGTCATTCGCCGCGCCGCGCGCATTGGTCACCAGGATCTCGTACCATTCGCCCGCATTGCCCGGCCGGGTGGTCAGCGCCCGCGGCCGCGCGAGCCAGGCGCGCGCGCTCGGGCTCGCGCCGCTGTTGCGCAACCACACCGCGCGGTCGGCGACATAGCCGGCGTCGCCGCGATACGTCTCCATCGTCGCCGCGGACAGATCGGACGCGTTCGGTGCATTGGTCCGGAAGGCGAGCCGCGCCTCGAACAGCGCGCGCTTGGCGGGACTGACCAGCAGGATCTGGCGCTGCGCTGCGCTCGTCTGCCCCGACCAGAGCAGCGCGTCCATCCGCGCATCCTGATCGTCGGGCGACAGCGCGCCGGGGAAGCCTGTTGTCACCGCGACCTGATCGATCGACGACAGACCGCCCGACCGCCAGGCGGTGCGCACCGCGGCATAGGCCCGGTCGCGCTGCCCGGTCGCCTGCAATGCGCGCGCATAGGCAAGATTGCCCGTCGCGGACTGCGGCGGATAGCGCGTGAAGAACGCGACGACGCTGCCCGCCGCACCGCTGCCGATCGCCGCCTGCCGCTCCGCCGCGCGGCGATTGGCGGTCTCGTTCGGCCAGCCGGGATGCGCCATCAGGAACCCGGCATAGCTGTCGAACGGCAGCGCATCGGTCTGTTGCAGCGCGCGCCACTGCGCGATCGTCGAGGCGATCGCGCCGTCGCTGGCCATCGGCTGCGCCTGCGGGCCGATATTCGAAAGCTGCGTTCGGTACCGGTCGAGCGTTTCCTGTCCGACCCCTGAAGATACCGCCGTGCCGGCCAAAGCCGCCAGGACGATGCTCGATTTGAACGCCAATGCTACCATGTGGACAGGATAGCAGTTCAACCCGTATCTGTCCTGAACGAAACGCCCGAATTCAGCGCGGCAGGAGCGCAATATACCGATGTTTGCAGGTTTTTCCTTTGCCGGGTCGATCCCGGCGCTCGTCACGCCGTTCGCCGCGGACGGTGCTTTCGACGAGCAGGCCTATCGCGATTTCGTCGAGTGGCAGATCGCCGAGGGCTCGTCCGCGCTGGTCGCGTGCGGCACCACGGGCGAGGCAGCGACCCTGTCCTATGACGAGCATTTCCACGTCGTCCGCGTCTGCGTCGATCAGGCGAAGGGCCGCGTGCCGGTGATCGCCGGGGCGGGGTCGAACGACACACGCGTCGCCTCGGCCAATCTGCGTGCGGCGCATGAGGCTGGCGCCGATGCCGCGCTGATGGTCCCGCCCTATTACAACCGCCCGAGCCAGGAGGGGATCTTCCGGCATTTCGAGGCGCTCGCCGCCGATGCGCCGCTGCCGATCATCCTCTACAACGTGCCCGGCCGCACCGTCACCGACATCCAGCCCGCGACGCTGGCGCGGGTCGTCACCGCCTTTCCGCAGGTGTTCGTCGGCGTGAAGGACGCCAGCGGCGTGCTCGCCCGCGTGTCGCAGCATCGCGAAGCCTGCGGGCCAGACTTCTGCCAGCTGTCGGGCAATGACGACCTCGCGCTCGCGTTCAACGTGATGGGCGGTACCGGCTGCATCTCGGTCACCGCCAACGTCGCGCCGAAGCTGTGCGCCGAGTTTCAGGCGGCGTGCCAGGCGGGCGATTTCGTCAAGGCGCTCGCCTACCAGGACCGTCTCTATCCCCTGCACGACGCGCTGTTCACCGACGCGTCGCCGGGCCCGGTCAAATACGCGATGGCGCGGGTACGGGCCGGCTTCCCCGAGACGCTGCGCCTGCCGATGACCCCCGCGGGCGATGCCTCGCGCGCCGCGGTCGACGCGGCGCTGGCGCACGCCGGCCTGGTCTGATCCCCGTCCGTCATCCTGACGCACGTCAGGATGACGGGGGGACCGACAATTAACGTCCAACGCGATACGACGCCCGCTTCCCCTTCGCCCTCCGACCTCCTACATCGCGCATCCCATGGCACGCCCCAAACCCCCGACCTTCGAAAAGACCAAGATCGTCGCCGAGAACCGGCGCGCGCGGTACGACTATTATATCGAGCAGGTGTTCGAGGCGGGGATCGCGCTGACCGGCACCGAGGTGAAGGCACTGCGCGGCGGCGAAGGCTCGATCGCGGAGGCCTATGCCGAGGTGAAGGGCAGCACGGTCCAGCTCGTCAATTCGAACATCCCCGAATTCAGCCACGGCAACCGCTTCAACCATGAGCCCAAGCGGCCGCGCAAGCTGCTGCTGCACGAGCGCGAGATCAACAAGATGTTCGGCGCGGTCGCGCGCCAGGGCATGACGCTCGTGCCGCTGATGATCTATTTCAATTCCAAGGGCCGCGCGAAGGTCGAGCTCGCGCTCGCCAAGGGCAAGCAGAACCACGACAAGCGCGATTCGGTGAAGGAACAGGACTGGAAGCGCGAGCAGGGCCGGATCATGCGGGATCGTGGATAGGCCGTGACCAGGGCGCCGGTCGGTCTTTTCGGGCGCCTCGCGGCGTGGTCGCATCGCAATCTGCCGACCCGCGATTCGATGGAGCGCAACCGCCTGTTGCGCCCCGTCGCGCACCGCGTGCTCGCGCCCGAACTGTGGCGCTTCACCCGGCGCTCGGTGCCGCGCGGCGTCGCGCTCGGCATGGTCGCGGGGATCCTCGTGCCCGTCGCGCAGACCCCCGTCGCCGCGCTGTTCGCGCTGCCGTTCCGCGCCAATGTGCCGACCGCCGCGCTGACCACCTTCATCACCAATCCGCTGACGACCCCGCCGCTCTGGATCGCCGCCTATTGGATCGGGTCGTGGATGCTGCGGATCGACGCGCATGTCCCCGGCCAGCCGGTCGCCGAAGCCGCCGCGCAGGCCGACTGGATCCCCTGGCTGATGCAGGCGGGGCCCGCCACCGCGCTGGGCCTCCTTGCCATCACCATCGTCGCCTCGATCGGCGGCTATGCACTCAGCGCGCTCGGCTGGCGGCTGTGGATTGCCCGCAAGTGGCGGCACCGCCATGATAATCGCGGATCGTAACAATCGTCACTATCTGTCGCCCGACGAATTGACGGAGCGTCTTATCGGCGTAGAACACACGGCATCCTGAAGTTCTTCCCCGAGGGTCTCTGATGCGTACGTCGATTGTCACCGCCATTCTGCTCGCCTCCGCCGCAACGGTCTCGGCCCAGACCAGTCAGACCCCGGCCCGACCGGCCGCGCCGTCGCCCGCGCTCGCAGGCGCGGCAAGCGGTCCCGTCGCGCCGAAGGATGCGAACAAGCCGCAGATCGGCGATTTCGGCTTCGACATGGCCGGGCGCGATACCACGGTGAAGCCCGGCACCGACTTTTTCGACTATGCCAATGGCGGCTGGGAGAAGGCGACGCCGATCCCCGCCGATCGCTCTTCCTACGGCATGTTCCACGTCCTCCAGGACCTGTCGCTCGAGCGCACCCGGACGATCCTCGACGCCGCGACCGCAAAGCCCGGCGACAAGGTCGGTGAATTCTACGCCAGCTTCATGGACGAGGCAGCGGTCAACGCGAAGGGTGCGGGGCCGGTGAAGCCGATGCTCGCCGCGCTCAAGACGACCACCGACAAGACCGCGCTCGTCACCCAGATTGCGAAGCTGCAGCGCCAGGGGGTCGGCGGGCTCGTCGGCGTCGGCGTCCAGCAGGACGACAAGGATCCGACCACCTATGTCGTCGGTTTCGGCCAGAGCGGCCTCGGGCTGCCCGATCGCGATTATTATCTGAAGGACGATGCCAAGCTCGCCGCGGTCCGTACCGCCTATCAGGCGTATCTCGCGCAGATGCTGACGCTCGCGGGCGAGCCCAACGCCGCCGCGCGCGCCGCGGCGGTCTTCGCGATGGAGAAGGGGCTCGCCACCGCGCACTGGACGCGGATCGAAAGCCGCGACGCGGACAAGACCTACAACAAATGGACCGCCGCCGATTTCGCGGCCAAGGCGCCCGGCTTCCCCTGGGCGCAGTACATGACCGCGATGGGCGTCACCGGCCGTCCCTTCTACCTCGTCGCGCAGCCGAGCGCGCTGACCGGCGAGGCGAAGGTCTTTGCCGACACCCCGGTGAACGTCCTTCAGGACTATGCGATGCTCAAGGTGCTGCGCGCCTATGCACCCTATCTCTCGAGCGATTTCGACAAGGCCAATTTCGGCTTCTACGGCACCACCCTGTCGGGCACACCCGAGCAGCAGGTCCGCTGGAAGCGCGGCGTCTCGACCGTGTCGGGCGCGATGGGCGAGGCGATCGGCGAGCAATATGTCGCGAAATATTTTCCGCCAGAATCGAAGGCGGCCGCCGATCAGCTCGTCAAGAACGTCATCGCGGCGATGGGCGACCGGTTGCGCAACCTCGCCTGGATGGCGCCCGAGACCAAGACCAAGGCACTCGCCAAGCTCGCCGCCTTCACCCCCAAGATCGGCTATCCTGATAAATGGCGCGACTATTCCGCGCTCCAGGTCCAGCGCGGCGACCTCGTCGGTAACGTCGCGCGCGCCAACGCGTTCGACTATGATCGCGACCTCAAGAAGCTCGGCCAGCCGATCGATCGCGGCGAATGGTTCATGACGCCGATGACGATCAACGCCTATGCCAATCCGACGATGAACGAGGTCGTCTTCCCCGCCGCGATCCTCCAGCCGCCCTTCTTCGATCCAAAGGCGGATCCGGCGATCAACTATGGCGGCATCGGCGCGGTGATCGGTCACGAGATCAGCCATCATTTCGACGATCAGGGCCGCAAATACGACGCCAGCGGCAAGCTCACCGACTGGTGGACGCCGCAGGACGTCGCGCGCTTCAAGGTCTTCACCGACGCGCTGGTCAAGCAGTACGACGCCTATGAGCCCTTGCCCGGGCTGCACGTCCAGGGCGGCCTGACGCTCGGCGAGAACATCGCCGATCTCGCCGGCCTGACCGTCGCCTATGACGCCTATCACCGCTCGCTCGGCGGCAAGCCCGCGCCGGTGATCGACGGCACTACCGGCGACCAGCGCTTCTATTATGGCTGGGCCGGCGTCTGGCGCAGCAAGTTCCGCGAACCCGCACTGCGCCAGACCTTGCTGTCCGATCCGCACTCGCCGGGTCACCAGCGCGTCCTCACCGTCCGTAACCTCGACCCCTGGTACGCGGCGTTCGGCGTGAAGCCCGGCGAGGCCAGCTACCTCGCCCCCGCAACCCGCGTCCGCATCTGGTAATCCGCTCCCGCCGACCGCCCCAGATACACCCCACCCCGGCGAAGGCCGGGGCCCAGTTGGGGAACAGACGTAAAGGCGGATTATCCCTCGTTACCAAACCCCTCCCATCCGTATCTCGCAACCTGTCTCAGCCGACCGCCCGAATTATCCACCACCCCGGCGAAGGCCGGGGCCCATTTGGGCGACAGACGTAATGGCCGACTGTCCATCGTTACCAAGACCTTCCCAACTGGGCCCCGGCCTCCGCCGGGGAGGTGTACCGCCAACGAAATTCCAGGAGTCCCCCATGAAGACCTACATCGCCGCCGGCCTGCTCGCCGCCACCGCGATCGCCGGCGTCACCGCCGCCATCTCGCAGACCGCCGAACCAACCGCCGCGCCCGCCGCGCCGGCCTCGACCGGCGCGCAATATGGCAGCTTCGGCTTCGACGAGAAGGGCATGGACAAGAGCGTCCAGCCCGGTGACGATTTCTACGCCTTCGCCAATGGCAACTGGGCGAAGACCACCCCGATCCCCGCGGACAAGTCCAATTACGGCGCGTTCAACTTCCTCTCCGACCTGTCCGAGACGCGCACCCGCGGCATTCTAGACACCGCGGCCAAGGACCCGAAGTCGAAGATCGGCCGCGCCTATGCGACCTTCCTCGACACCGGCACGATTGAGGCCAAGGGGCTGGCGCCGATCCGGCCGTGGCTCGCGAAGATCGCCGCACTGAAGGACCGGGCGGGCTATCCCGCGCTTCTCGCCGAGGCGGATCGCGCCGGCATCGGCGGCCCGTTCGGCAGCGGCGTCGGCCAAGACGACAAGATCCCCGAGCAATACGCCCTCTCGCTCGGCCAGTCGGGGCTCGGCCTGCCCGACCGCGACTATTATCTCAGCACCGACGCCAAGCTGGTCGAGGCGCGCACCGCCTACCGCGCGCACATCGCCAAGATGCTGACGCTCGCCGGCGAACCCGATGCCGAGGCGCGCGCCGCCGCCTTGCTCGCGTTCGAGACCGAGATCGCCCGGGTCAGCTGGACCCGCGTCGACAGCCGCGACGCGACCAAGACCTATAACAAGATGACCGTCGCCGATCTCGCCAGGCGTGCGCCCGGCTTCGACTTCGCGGGCTATTTCAAGGCGACCGGCACGCCCGTTCCGACCGTCATCGTCGCACAGCCCTCGGCGATCACCGGCATTGCAAAACTCGTCGCGACCGCGCCGCTCGGCGTGCTCAAGGACCAGCTGATGCTCCGCTTGCTCGACGGCTATGCGGACGTGCTGCCAAAGGCGTTCGACGCCGAACAGTTCGCCTTCTACGGCACCGTGCTCGGCGGCACCCCCGAGCAGGAGGCCCGCTGGAAGCGCGGCGTCCAGTTCACCAGCGACGCACTCGGCGACGAGGTCAGCAAGCTCTACGTCGCACAGTATTTCCCGCCCGAAACCAAGGCGGCAGCCGATGTGCTGGTGAAGAACGTGCTCGCCGCGATGGGCCGCCGGATCGACAAGCTCGACTGGATGGCGCCCGAGACCAAGCAGAAGGCGCACGCCAAGCTCGCCGCCTTCACCCCCAAGATCGGCTATCCCAGCCAGTGGAAGGACCTGTCCGCGCTGACGATCACGTCCGGCGACGCGTTCGGCAACGAATGGCGCGCCAATGAATGGCAGCATCAGGACAATATCGCCAAGCTCGGCAAGCCCCTGCAGCGCTGGGAATGGGGCATGACGCCGATGACGGTCAACGCCTATGCCAATTTCGGGATGGTCGAGATCGTCTTCCCCGCCGCGATTCTCCAGCCGCCCTTCTTCGATCCCAAGGCCGATGACGCGGTCAATTATGGCGGCATCGGCGCGGTGATCGGGCACGAGCTCAGCCATCATTTCGACGACCAGGGTTCGAAATACGACGCCAAGGGGCAGCTCACCGACTGGTGGACGCCCAAGGACATCGCCGGCTTCAACGCGCTGACCGGCAAGCTCGGCGCGCAGTACGACGCCTATGAGCCGCTGCCCGGCATGCACGTGAAGGGCCAGCTGACGATGGGCGAGAACATCGCCGATCTCGCCGGGCTCACGGTCGCCTATGACGCCTATCACACCGCGCTCGGCGGCAAGGCGGCCCCCGTGCTCGACGGCTTCACCGGCGACCAGCGCTTCTATCTCGGCTGGGCGCAGGTCTGGCGCCGCAACTACCGCGAGGCGAACCTGCGGCAGCGGCTGCTGACCGATCCGCATTCGCCGTCGCAGCAGCGCGCCTCGGTCGTCCGCAATCTCGACCCCTGGTACGCCGCCTATCAGCCCAAGCCGACGCAGCGTCTGTATCTCGCCCCCGAACAGCGCGTGCGCATCTGGTGACCGGCCGCGTCCCTGCCCGGGAAACCGGGCGGGGACATGATGCTTGACCCCAAACCCCCGAACAGCGGAAGAGGCATCGCATGGTTTCGCTTCCGCCCCAGACCGGCCTCGGGCCGAACCGCCGCGCCGCCCTCGTCGCGGCGGTGACGGGGATCGCCGCGTCGGGGCTGGTGCTCGGCATGATCGGCGACATCGTCGTCGCGGCGGCCTTTCTCGCCGCGGCGATCATCGTCATCGGCGCGGTGATCGTCTGGCGGTTGCTCGCGCGCGCCGGCAGCGCCGATCTGCGCACGATCGACTGGGACTTTACGCGGGCCGTCGCGCAGGCGAGCGGCGATGCGATCGCGGTGACCGATCGTGCGGGCCGGCTGGTCTGCGCGAACGATGCCTATGACGCGGTGTTCAGCGGCTTTCCGACCCCGCCGGGGCTGCCGCTCGACGCGAGTGGGGTCGTATTGCTCGCCGAGGCCGGACGCACCGCGTGGCGCGACGGTCATGCGCAGGCGGAGCGGCTGGTCGCCAACGGGCTGCGCATCTCGGCATCGATTACCCGCGCCGGCGACGAGGCGGACATGCTCGTCTGGCGGTTCGTCACCGCGCCCGACTATGACCTCGCGCAGACCGCCGAACGGCTGATCGACGGGCCGACCGGCGACCGGCTCGGCGGCAGCGGGATCATGGCGGCGTTGCTCAGCGCCGACGGCCGCGTCCGCGCGACCAACCGCGTGCTCCGCGTCCGCGCGATCGGCGACGAGCATGAGGCGATCGAGGGACGCGACTTCGCGCGCTTCCTGATCACCGACAATCGCGGCCTCGTCCGCTTCGCGCGCGAGGGTGGCGCGGGGACGCCGCTGCGCGTAGTGCAGGTGCCCTTTGTCGAGGGCGACGACGCCCCCGTCCTCGTCATCCTGCTCGACGACGAGGAGGATGCGCCCGCGATCGGCGCGTCCGCGTCCGCGCATGTCCGCAGCCTCGTCAGCCTGATGCCGTTCAGCATGGCGCTGGTCGATCGCGAGGGCCGCTTCATCCAGATGAACGATTCGTTCCTGCGCGCCGCCGGGGTCGTCGGTGCCGCGCCGCCGCTCTACCCCGGCGACCTCGTCGTGCGCGAGGACAAGACCGCGGTCGCCGACGCGATCCGCCGGTTCGCGGGTGGGCAGACGCATTCGACCGACATGGCGGTCCGGCTGAAGGATCATCCCGACGAGCCGGTCGCGCTGACCATCGCCGGCGCGCGCGGGCTCGGCGACGCCGCCGTGCTGCTCAGCCTCAAGGACAATAGCGAGGAATCGCGACTGAAGCGCGAGGTGGCGCAGGCAACCAAGATGCAGGCGGTCGGCCAGCTCGCCGGCGGCGTCGCGCATGATTTCAACAACATCCTGACCGCGATCATCGGGCACTGCGACCTGATGCTGATGCGCCATTCGCCCGGCGACAGCGATTATGACGACATCCAGCAGATCCGCACCAACTCGAACCGCGCCGCCGGACTGACTCGCCAGCTGCTCGCCTTCAGCCGCCAGCAGACGCTGCGCCCGCAGATCCTGCAGTTGCCCGACGTCGTGTCCGAGGTCTCGAACCTGCTCAAGCGGCTGATGGGCGAGACCGTCCGGCTCGACATGATGCACGGCCGCAACCTGGGGCCGGTCCGCGCCGATCCGGGGCAGCTCGAACAGGTCGTCGTCAATCTCGCGGTCAACGCCCGCGATGCGATCCTGTCCGCCAACCCGCGCGGCGGCGGCACGCTGACCATCACCACGCGCTCGGTCTCGGCGACCGAGGTGCGGCAGATGGCCTCCGACATCCTGCCGGTTGCGGACTATACCGCGCTGATCGTCCAGGATACCGGCACCGGGATCCCGCCCGAGGTCCTGCCGAAAATCTTTGAGCCGTTCTTCACGACCAAGGAATTCGGCAAGGGCACCGGGCTCGGCCTGTCGACCGTCTACGGCATCGTTAAGCAGTCGGGCGGCTATATCTTCGCCGAATCGCAGCCGGGGCAGGGGGCGACCTTCACCATCTTCCTCCCCGTCCACGCCGCCCCCGCCGCGCCCCGGCTCACCGCGCCCAAGCCCGCGGCCAAGCCCGCCGACCTGTGGGGCACGGGGACCATCCTGCTTGTCGAGGACGAGGACATGGTCCGCGCAGTCGCCGAACGCGCGCTCACCCGCCAGGGCTATAGCGTGCTGACCGCGGAGAATGGCGAGGTCGCGCTCGAGATCATGGCGAAGAACGGCCGCCCGGACCTGCTGATCACCGACGTGGTGATGCCGACCATGGACGGCCCGACGATGGTCCGCCACGCCCGCGAGAAATATCCCGACCTGCCGATCGTCTTCATGTCGGGCTATGCCGAGGAACAGCTGCGCAAGTCGATCGATCTCGACAATGTCGAGTTTCTTCCCAAGCCCTTCTCGGTTCAGCAGCTTGCCGAAGCCGCGCGCGACGTTCTTGCGGCACGTTAAGCAACAAGATGTTGGCGCTCGGCGAAATTGCCGCCTAAGGTACAAAATATGAACGTGCCACAGCAGATCCTCATCGTAGAGGATGAACCGTTGATCGCCATGATGCTCGAGGATTTCCTCGAGGTGCTGGACAAGGGCGTCGCAGGGTCCGTCGACACCGTCGCCGATGCCCTGCACCGCATCTCGGCCGGGGGTGTCGACGCCGCGATCCTCGACGTCAACCTGCGTGGCGGTGAGAAGAGTACTCCGATCGCCGAACGGCTTGCCGAAGGCGGAATTCCCTTCGTGTTCGCGACCGGCGGTGGCGATGACGGCCTCGATCCCCGTTTCCGCGACCGGCCCCGCCTGCAGAAGCCGTTCACGATGGACGGCGTCGCCAAGGCGCTCGAAAGCCTCTGACGGTCCGCCGCGCGGGCTCTGCGGTCCTCGTCTGGCCGCGGCCGCGGCGGATAAAACTGCAAATCCATACGCAACTGTCTTGCGTAAAGGCCCCGTCTCGCGACATAGGCGGTCGCCATGACCCGTATATTCGATAAATCGCGCCTGCCGAGCCGGCATGTCTCCGTCGGTCCAGAGCGTGCGCCGCACCGCAGCTATTACTACGCGATGGGTATCCCCGAAGAGGATATCGCGCGTCCGTTCGTTGCGCTTGCGTCCGCCGGCAACAACTCGGCCCCCTGCAACACCACGCTCGACGCGCAGGCCGATGCCGCGCAGGCGGGCGTCATCCAGGGCGGCGGGATGCCGCGCCGCTTCAACACGATCACCGTCACCGACGGCATCGCGATGGGGCATCAGGGGATGAAGGCGAGCCTCGTCAGCCGTGAAGTCATCGCCGACTCGGTCGAACTCTCGGTCCGCGGCCATTGCTACGACGCGTTGGTCGGCTTTGCCGGCTGCGACAAGTCGCTGCCCGGCATGATGATGGCGATGCTCCGCCTGAACATCCCGTCGGTGTTCGTCTATGGCGGTTCGATCCTGCCCGGCCGCTATCAGGAACGCGACGTCACCGTCGTCGACGTGTTCGAGATCGTCGGCAAATATGCCGCTGGCGCCTGCCCGCTGTCGGAGGTGCATGCGCTCGAGAAGGTCGCCTGCCCGGGCCACGGCGCATGCGGTGGGCAATATACCGCCAACACCATGGCCTGCGTTGCGGAAGCGATCGGATTGTCCATTCCGAACAGCAACATGGTGCCAGCGCCTTACACGACGCGTGAACAGATCGCGGTCGCCGCCGGCGCGCAGGTCATGGAGTGCCTGGCCGACAATATCCGTCCACGCGACATCTGTACGCGCGAGGCCTTCATCAATGCGGCGCGAGTCGTCGCCGCGACCGGCGGGTCGACCAATGCCGCGCTGCATCTGCCCGCCATGGCGTCGGAAGCGGGGATCGAGTTCGACCTGTTCGACGTCGCGGAGATCTTCAAGACAACGCCGTATATCGCCGACCTCAAACCCGGTGGTAAGTATGTCGCCAAGGACATGTACGAGGCGGGCGGCGTCTACATGCTGATGAAGACGATGCTCAGCGGCGGATTCCTCGACGGCAGCTGCATGACCGTCACCGGCAAGACGCTGGCCGAGAATATCGACCAGGTGACGTGGAACCCCGACCAGAAGGTCATCTACGATATCAGCACCCCGCTGACCCCGACGGGTGGCGTCGTCGGCCTGCGCGGCAGTCTCGCCCCCGATGGCGCGATCGTGAAGGTCGCGGGCATGCACCGGCTTCAGTTCAGCGGCCCGGCGCGCGTGTTCGACTGCGAGGAGGACACCTTCGCCGCGGTCGAGGCGCGCGCAATCAACGAGGGCGAGGTCATCGTCATCCGCTACGAAGGTCCCAAGGGTGGCCCGGGCATGCGCGAGATGCTCTCGACCACCGCCGCGCTCTATGGCCTCGGCATGGGCGAGAGCGTCGCGCTGATCACCGACGGCCGTTTCTCGGGCGGCACGCGCGGCTTCTGCATCGGCCATGTCGGCCCCGAAGCCGCCGATGGCGGCCCGATCGCGCTCGTCGAGGATGGCGACATCATCCATATCGATGCCGAGGCGGGGACGATCGATCTTGATGTTCCCGAGGACGTGATGGCGGCACGCCGCGCGGTCTGGGTCCCGCGCAAGACCGATTACGGCTCGGGCGCGCTGTGGCGCTATGCGAAGACCGTCGGTCCGGCGTACAAGGGCGCGGTCACGCACCCGGGAGCCGCAGCCGAAACGCATGTCTACGCGGATATCTAAACGATCGCAGTATCTTGTCGGGCTTGTCTCACTCCCGCTGGCAGCCTGCGGGAGCGGCAAGCCCGACGCCGGTGACACGGCGTCGCGCCGCGACGACCCACCCGTCATGCATGTCCCCTGCGCCAAGGGGGCCGCCGCCCTGGCCCCCGACTGCACGATCGAGCAGGCGCGCGGTGCAGATGGCGTGATCCTGACCCTCCGCCACGCCGATGGCGGCTTCCGAAAGTTGCGCGTCGCCCCCGACGGCCGCAGCGTCATCGCCGCCGACGGGGCCGAGCGGGCGCGCGTCACGGCATCCACGCCCGGCAGCATCGACGTCGCGCTGGGCACCGACCGCTACCGCCTCCCGGCGACAATCCAACCGGACGCGAACGGCTCATGATCCGGATCGAGGGCCAGCCCGTCCTGACCGCCGCCGAGATGCGTGCGGCCGAGGATGCGGTGATCGCAACCGGTGTCACGGTCGATACGCTGATGGACCGCGCGGGCACCGCGATCGCGCACGCGGTCCGCCGTCTGGCGGGATCGAACGCTATCCTGATCCTGTGCGGTCCCGGCAACAATGGCGGCGACGGCTATGTCGCCGCGCGCGTGCTCGCCGAACTGGGCGCAACCGTCCGCGTCGCCGCACTGTCCGAACCCCGCACCGACGCTGCCAGCGCGGCAAGGGCAGGGTGGCCCGGTCCCATCGAAGCGCTCGCCGAAGCGAAGCCCGCGCCCGTCCTGGTAGACGCCCTCTTCGGCACCGGCCTCACCCGACCCTTGAATGGTACCTCTCCCCAAACCCCAAACACCCCCCCGGCGAAGGCCGGGGCCCAGTTGGGCACCGCTATCGACGACGTGCCCGGTTCGCCCAACTGGACCCCGGCCTCCGCCGGGGAGGTATCTGTGGTGGAGCGCCTCCACACCCTAACCACCGCCGCCACCCTCGCCATAGCCATAGACCTCCCCAGCGGCCTAGCCACCGACTCCGGCCACGCGCTCACCACACCCCCGGTCTTCCACCTCACGCTCGCCCTCGGCGCACTCAAACCCGTGCACCTGCTCCAGCCCGCCGCCCGCTATTGCGGCGAGATCCGCCTCCTCGACATCGGCGTCCCCGTCACCAGCCAGATCGAAGTACTCAAAAGCCCGCACCTCGCACCCCCCGGACCCGATGCGCACAAATACACCCGCGGCATGGTCGGGGTCATCGCCGGCACGATGGCGGGCGCCGCCGACCTCGCCGCGCTCGCCGCGATGCGCGCGGGCGCGGGCTATGTGACGCTGCTCGGTGACAGCGCGGGCCCGCCGCACGCACTCGTCCGTGCGGCATTCTCCGACCACGCGCTCGCCAACGACCGGATCGGCGCGCTCGTCATCGGCCCAGGCCTCGGCCGCGACGATACCGCCCGCGTCCGACTCGACGCCGCGCTGGCGGCCAGCCACCCGCTCGTCCTCGACGGCGACGCGCTCCGCCTGCTCGATCCCGACCGGATCCGCGCGCTCACCGTCCCCGTCATCCTCACCCCGCATGCCGGCGAGTTCGACGCGCTGTTCGGGCGATCGGCCGACGACAAGATTACCCGCGCCCGCGACGCCGCCGCGCGCACCGGGGCGATCGTCGTCTTCAAGGGCGCGGACACCGTCATCGCCGCACCCGACGGCCGCGTCCGGCTCGCCCCCGGCGCGAGCGACTGGCTGTCCACCGCCGGCACCGGCGACGTCCTCGCCGGCGCGATCGGCGCGATGCTCGCCGCAGGGCTCGATCCGCTCGCCGCCGCCGCCGCGGGCGTGTGGCTTCACGGCGAGGCTGCGCGTCGCTCCGGGCCGGCATTTATCGCCGATGACTTGGCGGATGCGCTCCGGTCGGCCAGAGCGTCCTTATGACCAGTGACCCAACGACCGACACCATCGTCCGCGTCGCCGCGCGCGGCGACGGCATCACCGCCGACGGCCGCCACGCCGCCTTCACCGCGCCCGGCGACACGCTCGCGGCCGACGGCAGCGTGACCCACGGCCCGCACCACCAGACGCCGCCCTGCGTCCATTTCCCGACCTGTGGCGGCTGCCAGCTCCAGCATCTCGACGACGAGAGCTACAGCGCCTTCGTCACCGACCGGATCGCCTCCGCGCTCGACGGGCAGGGCCTGTCCGCGCCGATCCGCACCCCGCACATCTCGCCGGTCCGCAGCCGCCGCCGCGCGACGCTGCATGCCGAGGCGAAGGGCGGCAGGATCACGCTCGGCTTCACCGCCGAGAAGGCGCATCTGATCGTCGACATCAAGGAATGCTGGATCCTCGATCCGCGTCTGTTCGCGCTCGTCTCTCCCTTGCGCACCCTGCTAAAGCGCCTTAATTTCCGCCGCCGTGCGGACATCCACCTGACGCTCGCGGACCAGGGCGCCGACATCCTCATCACCGGCTTCGCGCCCGAAGGCCTCCCCGCCGCCGAAGCGCTCACCCGGTTCTGCGAGGAGCACGGCATCGCCCGCGTCGCGTTCGACGATGGTCTGGGGCCGGAGACGCGCTGGGAGCCCGATGCGGTGACGATCACGCTGGGCGGCGTCCCCGTGCCGCTGCCACCCGCCTCGTTCCTCCAGGCGACCCCCGACGGCGAGGCCGCGCTCACCGAAGCAGTGCTCGAGGCGATCGGTACGCCCGCCACCGTCGCCGACCTGTTCGCCGGGCTCGGCACCTTCACGCTCGCGATCCCGGCGAAGGTCTATGCCGCGGAGGGCGCGCGCGACGCGCTGACCGCGCTCAAGGCCGCCGCGCACCGCCTGCAGCGCCCGGTCTTCCCCGAACACCGCGACCTCTACCGCCGCCCGCTGACGGTGGCCGAGCTCGACCGGTTCGACGCGGTGGTGATCGATCCGCCCCGCTCGGGCGCGCGCGAACAGGCCGGCGCGCTCGCCGCGTCGAAGACGCCGGTGATCGTCTACGTCTCGTGCAACCCGGCGAGCTTCGCGCGCGATGCCAAGGAGCTCTGCGACGCCGGCTGGCGGATCGACTGGATCCAGCCGGTCGGCCAGTTCCTCTGGTCCACCCATGTCGAACTCGCTGCGAAGTTCGTCCGCTAAGATATTAATTTCTCAGGGATAAACCGCGGTTACGAAGAACAACCCATCGGGCGGTGCATTGAGCCCCAGCATCGCCCGATCCTTCGCCGCCAGCGCGTCCGCGACATCGCCGACCGCCCAGCGCCCCATCCCGACCAGCGCCAGGCACCCGACCATCGACCGCACCTGGTGATGCAGGAACGACCGCGCCGCCGCGTAGACGAACAGCCGCTCGCCCTCGCGCACCACGTCGAGCCGGTCCAAAGTCCGCACCGGACTGTCCGCTTGGCAATGCGCCGACCGAAACGTCGTGAAGTCGTGCCGCCCGACCAGCGCGCGCGCCGCTTCGGCCATCGCGTCCGCATCGAGCGGCTGCGGCACCTGCCACGCCAGCCCCGCCTCGAAGCTCAGCGGCGCACGCCGGTTGACGATCCGATACTCGTACGACCGCCCGATACACGAGAACCGCGCATGCCAGTCGTCGGGCACCACCTCGCACGCCAGCACCGACACCGGCGCCGGTTTGACCAGCGCGTTCAGCCCCTCCATCAAGCGGAACGCCGCGACCGGCTTCTCGATATCGACATGCGCGCGCATCGCGATCCCGTGCACCCCCGCATCGGTCCGCCCCGCCGCCTGCACCGACACGGCCTCGCCGGTCATCTTCAGCACCGCCGCCTCGAGCGCGGCCTGCACGCTCGGCCCATGCTTCTGCCGCTGCCAGCCCATGAACGGCCGGCCGTCAAACTCCACCGTCAGCGCGAACCGCGTCAAAGCTGGGTCCCCGAGGGAATCGCAAACCCGCGCAGCAGCTCCTCGGCCGATGTCACGCCGCGCCCGGCCCGCTGCACCAGGGTCGGCCGGATCGCACCGTCGCCGCACCCGATCGTCAGCTCGTCATTCACGGTCAGCCCCTCGCACCCGAGAAAGCTGAACGGCAACACGTCCGCCGCCAGCACCTTCACCCGCTCGCCGGCGACCTCGAACCACGCGCCGGGCGCCGGGTTCATCGCGCGCACCAGCCGCTCGACCTCGATCGCCGACCGCTCGAAATCGATCCGCGCCTCCGCCTTGTCGATCTTCGCCGCATAGGTGACGCCCTCTTCGGGTTGCGGCCGGGCAGGGTAGGCGTCAAGATCGCCCAGCACCTCGACCATCAACCGCGCGCCCATCACCGACAGTTCGGTGGTCAGATCGCCCGCGGTCTTGCCCGCGACCGGCGTCCGCCCCTCGAGCCGAACCGCCCCGGTATCCAGCCCGGCCTCCATCTGCATGATCCCGACCCCGGTCTCGGCATCGCCCGCGAGGATCGCGCGCTGCACCGGTGCCGCCCCGCGCCACCGCGGCAACAACGAGCCATGGACGTTGAGGCACCCGAGCCGCGGCGCCTCGAGCACCGCGCGCGGCAGGATCAGGCCATAGGCGGCCACGACCGCGACATCCGCCTCCAGCGCCGCAAACGCTTCCCGCGCGGCGAGCCCCTCGGGCAGCGACGCCTTGAACGACACCGGCGTCCGAACCGCGATGCCCAGCGCCTCCGCCCGGACCTGGACCGGCGACGGCACCAGCTCGCGCCCGCGACGCCCGCCCGGGCGTGCCGGCTGGCAATAGGCCGCCACCAAGTCATGCCCCGCCGTGACCAGGGCCTCCAGCACCGGCACCGCGAAGTCCGGCGTTCCCATGAAGATGATCCGCATGCCCCTCTCGAACACGCTGGCGGGGAGCGACGCAACCCCCTATCTGGTCGTGATGGCATCCCCCGAGATCGAGGCGCTGACGCAGGCGCTGGCCCGGCTCCCCGGCCTCGGCCCCCGGTCCGCACGCCGCGCCGTGCTGCATCTGCTCAAGAAGCGCGACGCCGCGCTGGGGCCGCTGCGCGAGGCGCTGACCGCGGTCGACGAGCGGCTGGAGAATTGCAGCGTCTGCGGCAATGTCGACACGACCAACCCGTGCGCGATCTGCGCCGACCCGCGCCGCGACCAGCGCTCGCTCTGCGTCGTCGAGGAGGTCGCCGATCTCTGGGCGCTCGATCGCTCGCGGCTGTTCCCCGGTCGCTTCCACGTGCTCGGCGGTCGCCTGTCCGCGCTCGAAGGGATCCGTCCCGAGGATCTCAGCATCGACAATCTCGTCCGCCGGATCGAGGCGGGGGGGATCGACGAGGTCGTTCTCGCGATGAACGCGACGCTCGAAGGCCAGACCACCGCGCATTACATCGCCGAACGGATCGAACGATTCCCCGTCCGCGTCACGCAGCTCGCGCACGGCCTGCCGGTGGGTGGCGAGCTCGACTATCTCGACGAGGGCACGCTCGCCCAGGCGCTGCGCGCGCGTCGCCCGATGGCCTGATCGTCGCGGGCTAACCCAAATGCTTGACGGCTCATCGCGCGGAACCTAGCTGCGCAGCATGACCGTCATGACCGTTCTCGAAGTCCCCGATCCCCGCCTGCGCCTCGTCGCGGAGCCGGTGGCGTCGGTGGACGATTCCACCCGTACGCTCGTCGCCGACATGATCGAGACGATGTACGACTTCAACGGCATCGGCCTCGCCGCGACTCAGGTCGGCGTGCAGCAGCGCGTCCTCGTCATCGACCTTCAGGAAGAGAAGGACGAAGAGGACAAGCCGATCAGGAATCCCAAGGCCTATATCAACGCCGAGATCCTATCGGTCAGCGAAGAGATGTCGACCTATAACGAGGGTTGCCTCTCGATCCCCGAGCAATATGCCGAGGTCGTCCGCCCCGCCCGCTGCCGCGTGAAGTGGCTCGACGAGACCGGCGCCGCGCATGAGGAAGAGCTCGACGGCCTGCTCTCGACCTGCATGCAGCACGAGATCGACCATCTCGACGGCGTATTGTTCATCGACCACATCAGCCGCCTCAAGCGCGACATGGTCCTCAAGAAACTCGCCAAGGCCCGCAAGCTCGGCTGATCCGGCGCCGGTGGTTAAGCCGACCGGCCAACCCAGACCAGTTCCCCGGCGAAGGCCGGGGCCCAGGCAGGGATGCCCCCCGCAATCGCGGACGGCACACGCCAAGAACACCCCGCAGCGAACACCGAAGCCCACCCGGGACCGCTCCGCAACGAGGGGCGGCGCACCCCCCACAAACACCACCCCGGCGAAGGCCGGGGCCCAGTTGGCACGTCCCCGGCGATAACTCACTACCGCCGGCAAAGCCTAACTCTGCTACAGTATCGACCAAGGCCAACGCCCGAAGGTAGGAAAATCCCTCTGTCCCACCCACGTCGTTCGTGCTATGTTCCAATGATGACCTTCCAGACCGTGCCCCCCCAGCCGCCCGCGCCCAAACCCTGCATGGCCGGTCCCGCAGCCGGAAATTGTACGAATCTCGGCGCAAAACCCGCTTATCGTCTCAACATTCACAACATTGGGACGCTAGCATGACCGAACTCGTGATCGTAGCGCTGCTCGCGGCCGCCGCCGGACTGCTGCTCGGCTGGCTGCTCGCCTCGCGTCGTGCCGGCGCACTCGCAAGCGATCTCGCGGTCGCCAGAACGCGGGCCGCCGACTATGATCTGGTCCGCACCGCGCGCGATGCGGTCGAGCAGGAGCGCAATGCCGCGCTCCAGGATCTCGCCACGCTGCGCGCGCAGAATGCCGAGCGGGCCGGGGAGGCGGACCGCCTGCGCACCGATCTCGCGACGATCCGCGCCGACCGCGACGCCGCGCGCACCGAACTTGCCACCGAGCATGCCCGCAGCGAGGCGTTCGAAGCGCGACTGGTCGAACTCCGCGACGCCAAGGACGTGATGGCCGCGCAGTTTGGCGACGTCGCCAACAAGCTGCTGAGTGACGCGCAGAAGACCTTCCTCGACCGCGCCGACGCCCGCTTCCGCCAGTCGGAGGAATCCGCCGGGCAGAACCTCAAGTCGATGCTCCAGCCCGTCAGCGACCGGCTGCAACGTTATGAAGAGGGTGTCGCCAAGGTCGAGGCGGAGCGCCGCGACGCGTTCGGCGATCTCAAGGGGCAGATCGAGCAGATGCGGCTCGGCCAGGAAAAGGTCTCGACCGAAGCCGCCAAGCTCGTCAACTCGCTCCGCAACGCCCCCAAGTCACGCGGTCGCTGGGGCGAGCAGCAGTTGAAGAACGTGCTCGAAACCTGCGGCCTGAGCGAACATACCGATTTCCAGACCGAGGTCAGCGTCGCGGTCGGCGATGCCGATGAGCGCGCCGGCGCCCGACTTCGCCCCGATGCGATCATCCGCGTCCCCGGCGGCCGCGCGCTCGTCATCGATGCCAAGGTCTCGCTCAACGCTTATCAGGATGCGTTCGGTGCGGTCGACGAGGCCGAGCGGCTGGTTGGTCTGGCGGCACACGCCGCGTCGATGCGCGCGCATGTCAACGGGCTCGGCAACAAGGCCTATTGGAGCCAGTTCGCCGACACGCCCGATTATGTGATCATGTTCGTCCCCGGCGAGCATTTCCTCTCCGCTGCGCTCGAGCATGATCCGACGCTCTGGGATTTCGCCTTTGAAAAGAGGGTGTTACTCGCCACTCCTACCAATCTGATTGCGATCGCCCGGACCGTCGCCGCGGTCTGGCGGCAGGAAAAGCTCGCCAACGAGGCGCGCAAGATCGGCGAACTCGGCAAGGAAATGCACGACCGGCTCGCCAAGGTCGCCGACGATCTGCGCAAGGTCGGGGTCGGTCTGAACAGCGCGGTGAAGAACTTCAACGGCTTCACCAACTCGTTCAACGGCCGCCTGATGGTCACCGGCCGCAAGTTCCGCGACCTCAATATCGAGACCGGCGCGCGCGATCTCGAGGACGTGTCGTCGATCGACGCGCTGGCGCTGGGCGAGGGGCCGGCACTGATCGAAAAGCCGGAGACCGCGGACGTTTAGCCCGTATGTTCAACGCTGTTGGGCAAGAACCTCATAGGCCATCACCGCGGTGGCCACCGCCGCGTTAAGGCTGTCGGCCTTGCCCAGCATCGGAATCTTGACCAGCGTGTCGCAGCCTTCGGCCATCTCCGCCGGCATGCCCTGCGCCTCGTTGCCGGTCAGCAGGAAGGTCGGGGCGCCGTACGTCGCCGCCCGGTAATCGGTCTCGGTGTCGAGGCTCAGCCCGACCAGCTGCCCGGGGCCGCTGCGCAGCCAGGCCTCGAACGGCGCCCATTCGGTCTTGACGACCGGAATGGTGAACAGCGCCCCCATGCTCGCCCGCACCGCCTCGACCGAGAACGGATCGACCGACTCGCCGATCAGGATCAGCCCGCCCGCCCCGACGGCATCGCCGGTCCGCAGGATCGTGCCGAGATTGCCCGGATCCCGCAGGCGCTCGGCGACCAGCCAGATCCCCGCACTGGTCCGGTCCAGATCCTCGAGTGCCGCGTCGAACTCATCGAACACGCCGACCACCGCCTGCGGATTGTCCTTGCCCGACAGCTTCGACAGGATGTCCGGCGTCGTCTGGATCGATTCGCCGCCCGCCTCCTCGACATCCATCGACAGCGCATGGACCAGCGGGTGGTTGGCGCTCGCCGCGGCGTAGAAAAGCGTGCGGGGCAGCCGGCCCGTTTCCCGCGCCTCGGTCAGGATCCGCAACCCCTCGGCAAGGAACTGCCGTGCAGCCTTGCGATGTCGTTTGTCGCGAAGATCACGGACATATTTGATCAACGGGTTCGAGAAGGCGGTAATTTCGCGAGGCATTTATCGGCCCTTCGGCGCGCGGAAACAGGGGAGGTTGGTCAGCACGCGCTGCTCATGCCCGCAGCAACCCGGCGCGGCAAGCGCTGCGGGGAAGGGCGCTCAATCCTCGCCGAACTTGGCTTCGACAAGCTCGACCAACCGGGCGACGGTTTCGTCCGCGCCATCGCCGGTCGCCGATATGACGATCGAGTCACCCATCGCGGCCCCGAGCATCATCAGCCCCATGATCGACGTTCCCGTCACGCTGCCCGCGCCGTCCTTCTCGACCAGCACGTCGCAAGGCTGAGAGGAGGCGAGTGTGACAAACTTTGCGCTGGCCCGGGCATGCAATCCCCGGCGGTTGGTGATCAGGACAGTGCGAGCAACCGCGGTCACGCCGCCGCCTCGCCGAGGACCTCGGATGCGACAGATATATATTTCCGGCCGGCTTCGCGGGCGGCAGCGACCGCCGCCACGACCGTCATAGCCTTACGCGCCGACCCCAGCCGGATCAGCATCGGCAGGTTCATCCCGGCAATCACCTCGACCCGGCCCCGCTCCATCAGGGAGATGGCAAGGTTGGACGGGGTACCGCCGAACAGATCGGTCAGGACGATTACGCCGCGTCCCGCATCGACTTCGGCGATCGCCGTCGCGATATCCGCGCGGCGTTCCTCCATATCGTCATCGGGGCCAATCGCGATTGCCGCGATGCGTTCCTGCGGGCCGACGACATGGACCATTGCGGTCACGAACTCGTCGGCGAGCCGCCCGTGGGTCACCAAAACTAGGCCGATCATATCAGACGCTTCATACTCATAAGCCGACCGGTGGTCCCTCAAGCGAGTCCTGCGGCGCGGCCCCCAGGTCGCGATGGTTTACCGTGGGCGAAAAACCCTCTGCGCGCAACCGTCCGGCGATCCGTTCGGCAACATGAACCGATCGATGTCTCCCTCCGGTACACCCGATCGCAACGCTGACATAGGACTTGCCCTCCGCCTTGTAGCGCGGCAGCAACAAGAGCAGCAGATCCTCGATGCGGCTGACAGCGGCCTCATAGGCCGGATCGGCCATGACATATTGCGCAACCTCGGCGTCCAGTCCGGTCCCAGGACGCAGCCGCGGATCCCAATGCGGATTTCGCAGAAACCGCATGTCGAAGACGAGGTCGGCGTTGCGGGGTAGCCCGCGAGCGAAGCCGAACGACTGGATCGACAGCGTTGGAGCACCCTGATCGTCCTGCGCGAAGCTATGGCGGATCTGTTGCGCCAGTTCGTTGGCCGCCAATGTGGTCGTGTCGATCAACCGGTTCGCCCAGTCGCGTAGCGGCCGCAGCATTTCACGCTCGCGCGCGATCCCGTCGCCCGCGGGGCGATCGGGGGCTAGCGGATGCCGCCGCCGCGTCTCGGAATAGCGTCGCTCGAGTTCTACCCCCGAACAGTCGAGGAACAGCGTCCCGATTTCCAGACCGTGCCGATCGCGCAGATCGCGGATACGCCCGATGATGCGATCGGCATCAAAATCGCGCGTTTGTGAGCCAATACCAATCGCCAAGGGGGTGGAATCATCCATTTGTCCCTGTGCGCGCGGCGTATCCAGCAGCCGATCGAGCAGCATCAGCGGCAGGTTGTCGACGATCTCCCAGCCCAGATCCTCAAGCGTCTTGAGAACGGTCGATTTGCCCGCGCCCGACATGCCGGTGATCAGCAGGATCGGCTTTGATTGGCGCGTCATGCGGCGAGAATTCCGTGTGTCAGAGCCAGTTCAACCTTCAGTGGAGCGGACGCCTGGCGTGGTTCGAGCAGGAGGACCGGGATATCGACACCAGCGATCCGCTGCGCCTCAAGTTCGGGCATCCGCGGAACCTGTCCTCCTAGCCGTACGAGCAGGGCGATGGGTATGTCGACAACATAGGGCATGGCGATAATGCCCAGACCCCGAACCTCGATCTGGCCAGCGATGGAAGCGGGCGCGTGCGCCAGCAGCCGGGTCCCCGACCGCACGACGATGGTCTGGTCGTCACTGACCAGCATTGCGCCGCGGTCGATAAGGCGAAGGGCGAGGTCGGACTTGCCGATGCCGGAAGGTCCTTCCAGCAGGACGCCCTGGCCGCCGATCGAGACGGTCGTCGCATGCAGGCGATCGGACGAGAGGACAGGCAGAACTAGAGCTCCCTCATCGTGCGTACAGCGGCAGATGGATTACAAACCGGGCACCGCCCAGCCGATCCTCGCGCGATTCTACGGTGATCGTGCCCTGATGCCCCTCGACGATGGTACGCGCAATGGCGAGTCCCAATCCGGAGTGACGCCCGAAGGCCTCGCCGTCAGGTCTGACCGAGTGAAAGCGGCGAAAGATCGCATCGCGTGCGTCTGGAGGGACGCCCGGGCCCTCATCCTCGACACGAAGGACGACCTCGTGCGCGCCGCGCATGGCGGACAGCGTGATCAGGCCACGGTCGGGCGAGAAGGACACCGCGTTATCAATCAGGTTCTCGATCACACGCTCGAGCCGGGCGCCTTCGCCGAGCACAACGAACGGGCCATCGTCGCTGCGGTCAAAGCGAAAGCGGATTTCACGTTCGACGTCGCGAGCGAGGCGCTGCGACAGCAAGCCGTCGATCAGGCTGACCATGTCGATCGGTTCGAACTTTGCCCGGCTGAGCTGTGCGTCGAGTCGCGACGCGTCGGAGATGTCGGAGATCAGCCGATCTAGTCGATGGACATCATCTCGCACGATCGCCATCAGCTGCTCCTGGAGGGCGGGATCCTGCACGCGTGACAACCCTTCCACCGCAGACCGTAGCGACGCCAGCGGGTTCTTCATTTCATGCGTAACGTCGGCGGCGAACGCTTCGGTCGCGTCGATGCGGGCCCTGAGCGCCAGGCTCATGTCCGACAGCGCCCTGGCAAGCATGCCCAGTTCATCCCGGCGCGACGGCAGTCGAGGGACCACGACTTCGCGCGCGCGCCCGAGCCGCACCCGCACCGCCGCCCGAGCGAGACGGCGCAGGGGCCGGACGATGGTGCGTGCAAGGAACAGCGACAGCAGCACGGACACGATTGAGACCAGCAACAGCACCATGCTCAGGCGGAAGCGTTCGATACGCACGGTGCGCGTGATGTCACGCGCGTTCACCGTCGTCATCACCACGCCGCCGCCCGGCACGCGGGCCGCAGCCGTTATCACTGGGGTGCGGTCGGGCGCGCGCCAGACCGTCGTGGAGATGCCATGCCGCAACCGTACGTCCTCGACGTCGGGCCAGCGTTGCCGCGGGCCGCGTTCGCGGTAAAGCGGTGCGCGGGGCGCCATCACGACCACGTCGATGACCGCGTCGAGAAAGCGCGCGGCATCCTGCCCCCAGTCTTCCTTGTCCGGGTCGTGCAGCACGAAACTGCGTAGCCCCAGTGCGCGACTGTCCTTGATGATCTGCCCGTCGCGGTCGAAGACCCGGATCTGCGAGCCCGTATCCTGCGCCAGCCGAACGATGAGCGGCTCACGCAGCGCCGGATCGACTGCGGCGATTGCCTCACCGATCAGCCGCGCCTCGCGTGCGGCCTGCGCGACGCGGCTGTCGACGATACGGCTGCGATAGGAATCGAGGTAGAAAAAGCCGCCTGCGAGCAGCAAGAGCGCGAAGATATTGACGGCGAGGATGCGCCGCGTGAGCGAGATCTGACCCGACCAGCGTAATGTCAGGTCGCGACCGTCATCCTCGTTACGATCGCCCACGTCGTCGCCCGAATCGCTCCGTCCCATGCTAATCTTCGGAGAACCGATAGCCTGCCCCATACAGCGTTTCGATCGCGTCGAAATCTGGATCGACCTGTCGGAACTTGCGACGAAGCCGCTTTATGTGGCTGTCGATCGTCCGGTCGTCGACATAGATGTCGTCCTGATAGGCTGCGTCCATCAACTGGTTGCGCGTCTTGACGATACCCGGCCGCTGCGCGAGCGTTTCGAGGATCATGAACTCCGTCACCGTCAGCGTCACGGGTTCGCCAGCCCACAGGGTCCGGTGGCGCGCCGGGTCCATGCTGAGCCGTCCCCGGTCAAGCGGCCCGGCCGCCTCGGCCTCCGTCTCCGTGCCAGGCGACCGGGTCAACTCCGCGCGCCGCAGGATCGCCCGGACCCGCGCAATCAGCAATCGCTGCGAGAACGGCTTCGCGATATAATCGTCCGCCCCCATCGCAAGGCCAAGCGCCTCGTCGAGTTCGTCATCCTTGCTGGTCAGGAAGATGACAGGTATCTGGCTCTTTTCGCGCAGCCGCCGCAACAGTTCCAGACCATCCATACGGGGCATCTTGATGTCGAAGATCGCCAGATCGGGGGGATTGTCCGTCAAGGCCTTCAGCGCGGTCTCGCCATCCGAATAGACCCGCGTGACAAACCCTTCGGTCTGAAGGGCGATCGACACGGACGTCAGGATGTTTCGGTCGTCATCGACGAGCGCGATCGTTGCCGTCATGGTCTGGCTGTCATCTTCTTGGCGCCCGCCGGGATAAATCTCGGGCTGCGTAGGGCAAAGTGCTAGCGTACTCAACCGGGGTACACCAGACCGCGGCGTGAGTTGCACGCCCTCCGGTCGAATTGACCCGGATCACAGGCCCGCCTAGATCGAGCCTCAACGACATACATACGTATGCGCAAGTGTCTTATGGAGAGATGCCGTGTCCGATTTGCGAACCCCTGCCTCAGGGCTCGATGCGCAGGGAATTGAAACACATGCGGAGGTGCACTGGAATCTGGTGACCGCGCAGCTGGTCGAAGCCGCGCTCGACCGGGGTGAGGGGCGTCTGTCCGCCGACGGGCCCCTGGTCGTCGAAACGGGCGCCCATACCGGACGTTCGGCTCAGGACAAGTTCATCGTCCGCGACGCGGAAACCGGCGCGACCGTCTGGTGGGGCAAGAGCAACAAGCCGATGGCTGCGGCGCACTTTGCCGCACTGAAGGCAGATTTCTACGCCGCGCTGGCGCAGAAGAATACGCTGTTCGTTCAGGACCTATATGGCGGATCGCAACCCGATCACCGGGTGAATGTTCGCGTCGTCACGGAACTCGCCTGGCACAATCTCTTCATCCGGACGATGCTTGTCCGTCCGGAAGCGTCGGCGCTGAAAGGCTTTCAAGCCGACTATACGATCATCGATCTGCCCAGCTTCCAGGCCGATCCCGCGCGGCATGGTTGCCGCAGCGAAACCGTCATCGCGGTCAATTTCACCGATCGGCTCATCCTTATCGGGGGTACGAAATATGCCGGGGAGATGAAAAAGTCGGTCTTCGGCCTGCTCAACTACCTCCTGCCGCCGACCGGAGTGATGCCGATGCATTGTTCGGCAAACATGGGCGCAAACGGCGATACCGCGGTGTTCTTCGGGCTTTCTGGCACCGGCAAGACGACCTTGAGTGCCGATGCCAGCCGAACGCTGATCGGCGACGATGAGCATGGCTGGTCCGATACCGCCGTCTTCAACTTCGAAGGTGGCTGCTACGCCAAGATGATCCGTTTGTCGGCCGATGCCGAGCCCGAGATCTTCGCGACGACGAAGCGGTTCGGAACGGTTCTCGAGAATGTCGTGATGGATCCCACCACGCGCCTGCTTGATCTTGACGATCACACGCTCGCGGAAAATAGCCGGGGCGCCTATCCGATCGACTTCATTCCCAACAGCTCGGCGGACAATATGGGTCCGGTTCCGCGGAACATCGTGATGTTGACCGCCGATGCCTATGGTGTGCTTCCGCCGATTGCCAAACTGACGCCGGATCAGGCGATGTACCACTTTCTGTCAGGCTATACGGCCCGCGTCGCCGGCACTGAAATCGGCGTGACCGAGCCCGATGCGACGTTCTCGACCTGTTTCGGCGCTCCGTTCATGCCGCGGCATCCCTCGGTTTATGGTAATCTCCTGAAAGCGCGGATCGCCCGCGGCGGGGTCGACTGCTGGCTGGTGAATACGGGTTGGACCGGGGGCAAATATGGTGTCGGCAGCCGGATGCCGATCAAGGCTACGCGTGCGCTTCTGAACGCTGCGCTGGACGGCAGTCTGAAGACTGCCGAATTTCGTACGGACCCTAACTTTGGGTTTCAGGTTCCGGTGAGCGTACAGGGCGTCGACGACGCCATCCTCGATCCGCGGACGACATGGGCAGATACCGATGCCTATGACGCGACAGCGGCAAAGCTGGTCGATCTGTTCGTCGAGAATTTCGCGCAGTTCTCGGAGCATGTCGATGCCAGCGTAATGCAGGCGGCGCCGAAGGTGACCGAAGCTGCGTGACAAACCGAGCGGCCCGGTAGGTTCGCGGGTGCCGGACCGGGATGGGGCGTCGAGCCCTTCTCGGTCCCGCCATCGACATTAAACGGGCCGTCCGAGACGTTGCGACGCCCGTCTACTGAGGTTCCACAGCCACCGCGCCGTCCATCACCGCGACGATCCTGACCCGCGTGCCGACCGCCGCGTCGGGCCCGCGTGCGGGCCAGCTGCCGTCACCGACGAGAACACGGCCTTGGCCACCAACGAGCGCCGTCTCGACGATCACGATCTGGCCGATCAATCGCGCCGCGCGGTCGTTCAGCAGCGGATCCCCGCCCTCGACCGGATAGTCACGATACCATCGTTTGCCGATCGTGACCGCGACCACACTCCAGACCGCGAAGGCTACAAGCTGTACGGCGACCGGCAGGTCCGGAAACGCGAGCGCCATCACCCCGGTGAACGCTGCGGCGATCGCCAGAAAGACCAGGAAAACGCCCGGAACAGCCAGTTCCGCGATTCCCAACACCAGCGCAGCGATCAGCCATGCAACGGCCGGTCCGACTCCATACATTAGCTTTTCGGCACTTCGTTGGCGTTCGACAGTTCAAATGGTCCCCTGGGTGACGGCTTCGCTGCCGAGGTGGCTGACGGCACCGTGTCGCGCAGGGCATCCTTCGCAATCTCGCCAATGCCACCCAGCGTTCCCATCAACTGGGTCGCCTCGACGGGAAACAGGATCGTCTTCGCATTGGGCGACGTGGCGAATTTGCCGATTGCCTCGACATATTTCTGCGCGATGAAATAGTTGATCGCCTGCGCGCCGCCCTCCTCGATCGCCTGCGACACGGCCCGGGTCGCTGACGCTTCGGCAACGGCCGCACGCTCGCGGGCCTCGGCATCGCGAAAGGCCGATTCCTTGCGGCCCTCCGACTCCAGGATCCGTGCCTGCTTCTGGCCCTCTGCCCGGAGGATTTCCGAGGCGCGTGAGCCTTCCGCGTCCAGAATGTTTGCGCGCTTCTCGCGCTCGGCCTTCATCTGGCGGCCCATGGCGTTGACGATGTCTGCTGGCGGACGGATGTCCTTGATCTCCACCCGGGTGATCTTGACGCCCCACGGCGTCGTTGCGTGGTCGACGACGCTCAGCAATCGCGCATTGATCTCGTCGCGCTTGCTCAATGTCTCGTCGAGATCCATCGAGCCCATGACGGTGCGAAGGTTCGTCGTCGTGAGCTGCAGCAGCGCCTGATACAGGTCGGACACCTCATAGGCGGCCTTGGCCGAATCCAGCACCTGGAAGAACACGACCCCGTCGGTCGATATCATCGCATTGTCCTTGGTGATGATCTCCTGCCCGGGAATATCGATCACCTGCTCCATCATGTTCACCTTCCGCCCGACGCGGTAGAAAAACGCCGGATAGAAATTGAAGCCGGGCCTTGCGACCGTGGTGAACCTTCCGAAATGTTCGATCGTGTACTGATAGCCCTGACGTACGATCTTGATACTGGTCATCAAATAGAACAGCACCAGCGCCACTGCGAGCCCGGCGACAATCAACCCCATCGGAATATCCCCCATGCGTGTAGTGCCCGGCTATAGCACGCCGTTCGCAGAGGGGCCTAGCCGTACGCGCCCGCTTTGGTTACATGGCGCGCCACCCCACACCCAGGATCGGCAGCTTTCATGGATATCCGCCTCGGCCTCACTTTCGACGACGTCCTACTGTATCCGGGGGAATCGGACGTGCTGCCAAGCCAGGCGGACACGCGGACCCAGGTAACGCGGGGGATAGCCCTCAACATTCCGATCCTGTCCTCCGCGATGGACACTGTGACCGAAGCGGACATGGCGATCGTCATGGCGCAGCTCGGCGGCATCGGCGTGCTACACCGTAACCTGACAATCGAGGAACAGGTTGTCGCGGTCCGTCAGGTCAAGCGGTTCGAATCGGGGATGGTGGTCAACCCGATCACGATCAAGCCGACCGCCACTCTGGGCGAAGCGCAGGCGTTGATGGCCGGCCATCGGATCAGCGGCATTCCGGTCGTCGAGTCGGATGGCAAGCTGGTCGGGATTCTGACAAATCGCGATGTTCGCTTCGCCGGGAACCCGCAACAGCCGGTCAGCGAACTCATGACGCACGAGAATCTTGCAACCGTGTCGACCGAGGTCGGCAAGGAGGAAGCGCGCCGGCTGCTGCACCAGCGTCGCATCGAAAAGCTACTGGTCGTCGATGCCGAGTATCGTTGCGTCGGCCTCATCACGGTCAAGGATATCGAAAAGGCCGTCATGTTCCCCGATGCGACCAAGGACGAAGCGGGCCGCCTGCGTGTCGCAGCGGCGACGACCGTCGGCGACAAGGGCTTCGATCGCACGGAACAGCTGGTCGACGCCGGATGCGACCTGATCGTGATCGACACGGCACATGGGCATAATCGCGACGTCGGGCGTGCGGTCGAGCGGGTGAAGAAACTGTCCAACTCGGTCCAGGTCGTTGCCGGGAACGTCGCGACGGGCGACGCCACCCGTGCGTTGATCGACGCGGGCGCGGACGGCATCAAGGTCGGCATCGGTCCGGGGTCGATCTGCACCACGCGGGTGGTCGCTGGTGTGGGCGTACCGCAGTTGACGGCCGTGATGGATTGCGCCGAGGCCGGTCACAAGGCCGGCGTACCGGTGATCGCGGATGGCGGTATCCGCACGTCCGGCGACATGGCCAAGGCGCTGGCTGCAGGCGCATCTACCGTGATGATCGGATCGCTGCTCGCCGGGACGGACGAGGCGCCGGGCGAAACCTTCCTTTACCAGGGGCGCGCGTATAAATCCTATCGTGGCATGGGTTCGGTCGGCGCGATGGGTCGCGGGTCTGCGGATCGCTACTTCCAAGGCGATATCAAGGACCAGCTGAAGCTGGTTCCCGAGGGGATCGAGGGGCAGGTTGCGTATAAGGGCCCGGCACGTGACGTCGTCCACCAGCTCGTCGGCGGGATCAAGGCAGCGATGGGCTATACCGGGTCGGCGACGATTCCGGATCTGCAGGCACGCGCGGAATTCGTGCAGATCACCGGTGCCGGCCTGATGGAGAGCCATGTCCACGACGTCACGATCACCCGCGAGGCCCCGAACTACCCGACACGCTAGCATCGACGCCTCCCGATGCCGCAACGGGATCGGGAGGGCCCGCCGGCCGGGAATGTGGCGAGCCGATACCTGAAATCATTCCCTTCTGCGTCCGGGAGGGGGTAGGGGCAGGGGATGATGATGATCCCCTACCAAATCACTGCCCAATATTGCGCAATCCCGGGAGGCCGGCCTTGACCCCGTCGGCACGGACGCAGGCCGCGATCGAACTGCTCGACCAGATCATTGCCGCTGCCCGGGAGAGTGGCGCGGCAGCCGACACGCTCATCGCCCGCTACTTCGCCACGCGTCGTTACGCTGGGTCGAAGGACCGTCGCGCCGTGCGTGAGCTCGTCTATGCGGCGATCCGCAAGGCAGGGGATCGCCCCGAGAACGGTCGTGCCGCGATGCTGCTGGTGGCCGATGCCGACCCCGCGCTCGCCGCGACCTTCGACGGCTCGACTCATGCACCAGCGCCGATCGGCAAGGATGAACCGCGCGCACGCGCCGGCGTCGCGCCGCAATGGCTGACCAAGGCGTTGCGGGCATCGGGTCTCGACGGTGCAGCACTCACTGATCTTGCAGGACGTGCGACGCTCGATCTGCGGGTCAACACGCTCATCGCGGATCGTCCCGCCGTGCTCGCCGCATTGCCCGAGGCTGAGGCGACACCGCACGCTCCCGACGGGATCCGGCTACCGACTGGCACCAACGTCGAGGCATTGCCGCTGTTCAACGAGGGAGCGCTGGAAGTCCAGGACGAGGGCAGCCAAATCGTCGGGCTCGCGATGCAGGCCAAGCCCGGCCAAAGGATCGTTGACCTCTGCGCAGGCGCTGGCGGCAAGACGCTCGCGCTCGCCGCGATGATGGCGAACACGGGTACCGTCCTGGCCTGCGATACCGATCGTAACCGGCTGTCACGGCTGGCGCCGCGCGCGACCCGCGCGGGCGCCGCGATCATCGAGACGCAGTTGCTCAACCCGACCCGCGAGATCGAGGCGTTGAGTGAATGGGCAGGCCGCGCGGACGGCGTGCTCGTCGATGCGCCTTGTTCGGGAACAGGCACGTGGCGACGCAATCCCGAGGCGCGCTGGCGCCTGACGCCCGACCGCGTGTCCAGATTGCAGTCGACTCAACAGCAGGTGCTGTCGGTCGCGGCAACGCTGGTCAAGCCGGGCGGTGCGCTGGTCTATATCGTCTGTTCGCTGCTCGATGCAGAAGGCACGGACCAAGTGACGTGGTTCCTGGGCGCGCATCCCGGCTGGACGATCGCGCCGCTGTCGTTGCCAGCAGGCGCGGTCCATGGCCACGGGGTTCGGCTTGAACCGGGCCGCGACGGAACCGACGGATTTTTTGTCGCGCGCCTTATCAGCCCATGCTAGCCAAACCCGCTGTGCCCCGCCTGGAGACCATCATGCGCTTTTCGACCGTTGCCGTTGCCGCCGCGCTGACGGTCGTGTCCGTATCGACGTCACTGAGCGGCCAGCGGCCCGACACGCAGATTGATGCGCGGTCGTTGCAGTTGCTAGCGCAGGGGCGAAGCCTCAAGGCGGCCGGCAATCTCGACGGCGCGACCGACATGCTCGAAACCGCGGTCGCGGTGGATCCGCGCAATCGTGCGGCGTTCGTCGAACTGGGCAGGGTCGCAGAGGCACGCGAACTGCCGGGCAAGGCGATCCGCCTTTACCGCGAGGCGCTGCTGCTCGAGCCCAACGACGTCACCGCGTTGCAGGGGCAGGGCAGTGCGTTGGTGATGAAGGGCGCGGTCCTCCGGGCCCGCGACAACCTCGCCAAGATCCGCACCATCTGCAAGGGTCAGTGTCCCGAAGCCGTGCAGCTTGCCGCGATCATCGCCAAGGGTCCGCCCATCACGACTGCGCAGGTCGTAAAGCCCGCGACCCCCGCCAAGGACTGAGCGGAACGACTTCAGCCGCTGACGGTGAGCGGCCGCGTCTTCGCAGCGCGCGCCAGTGCCACGAAATCCAGCACCGACAAGGTCTCCGCGCGTCGCGTCCCATCGATCCCGATCCGCTCCAGCGCATCGAGAGCACCAGGCACCGACTTCAGGCTCTGGCGGAGCATCTTGCGACGCTGGCCAAATGCGGCGCCGGTCAGCCGTTCGAGCAGGGCGAAGTCGACACACTCGGGCGCAGCCTGTGGCGTAATGTGGACGACCGCGGACATGACCTTGGGTGGCGGCGTGAAGGCCGATCTATGGACCGGCATCGCGATCCGAGACGTGCTTCGCCATTGTGCGAGCACCGCCAGACGTCCGTAATGGTCGCTATTGGTGGTCGCGACGATCCGTTCGGCGACCTCTTTCTGGAACATCAGCGTCAGCGATTGCCACCATGGTGCCCAATCCGCCGACAGCCAGCCGACCAGCAAGGCAGTACCGACATTATAGGGCAGGTTGGAAACGATGTGAGGCTTTGTCGTGAACAGCGACGGCGCGTCGATCGCCAGCGCATCGCCTTCGATGACCGTTAGCTGCCCCGGGAATGCTTCCCCTAGTTCGGCTAGCGCGGGAATGCAGCGATGATCCCGCTCGATCGCCGTCACACGCGCGCCAGCCGCGAGCAGGGCGCGGGTCAGCCCACCGGGACCGGGGCCGACCTCGAGGACTTCAGCGTCGTGCAGATCGCCCGGCACGGCGGCGATGCGTGCTAGCAATTGCCCGTCGAACAGGAAATTCTGCCCCAGCGCCTTGCTGGCATTGAGGCCGTGCCGCGCGATCACCTCGCGCAGCGGGGGGAGGGCCGTTGCCGGGGCGATCATCGACTTTCGGCGCTTTGCGCGGCACGCCGATCAGATGCCTGGCCGGCCATCGCGATCGCCGCGATCATGGCACCCGGTTCGGCAAGGTCCTTACCGGCGATCGCGAATGCCGTGCCGTGGTCAGGCGAGGTGCGCACGATAGGCAGCCCGAGCGTGATGTTGACGCCTTCGTCGAAGTGGATGGTCTTGAGCGGCACGAGCGCCTGGTCGTGATAGCAGCAGAGTGCCGCGTCATAGGTCGCGCGCGCGCGCGGGTGGAACAAGGTATCCGCCGCAAAAGGCCCGGTCGCATCGATGCCCTCCGCGCGCAGCAGCTCGATCGCCGGGGCGATGATATCAATCTCTTCACGGCCGAGCGCGCCCTGTTCGCCCGCATGCGGATTGAACCCGGCAAAGGCGAGCCTCGGGGCCGCGATCCCGAAATTCCGCGTCAACCCGCGAGCCGTTGCCCGCCCCTTTGCGACGATCAGATCGACCGACAGCAGGGACGCGACGTCGCCGAGCGGTACATGCGTCGTGATCGGCACGACACGGAGCGACGGGCCGGCGAGCATCATCACGGCATTCTCGCCCGCGACGCCGAACCGTTCAGCGACGAACTCCGTCTGCCCGGGATGGGTGAAGCCAATCGCATAAAGCTTTGCCTTCGATACCGGCCCCGTGACCAGTGCGCGTGCTGCTCCGGTCTTGGCCAGTCCCACCGCAAGCTCGAGCGCGTGCAAGGCGCAACGGGCGCCCTCGACATCCGGATTCCCGGGCATGATCTCGCCCGCGTCTTCGACGCTCAGCACCGGCAGCGCACCGGCGAATACCGTGGCCGTTTCGGCAGGATCCGCGATCCCGACCACGGGCCCGGACCAGACCCGCTCGATCGCCCGGATGTCGCCGATCGCAACGAAGGGGGGCAGATCGTGCGCAACACGCGCGGCCCAAGCCTTGGCGATGATTTCAGGTCCGATCCCCGCAGGGTCGCCCATCGAGATGGCGAGGGGGCGCGACTGCGGCATGTCAGGATCAGCGATATTCGACGACGGCGTCACGACGCAGATCGCGCAGCTTCTGCTGGGCGCGCAAATTGACGCGCTGCTGCTCGAGCTGTCCCTGGATCTGTTCCGAACTTGGCAGATTGCCTGACTGCGGATCGTCGCGTCCGCACAGGACGAGGGCACGTACGCCCTGTTCGGCTGACCCGAATGGCGGGCTCGATTCGCCGACCTGCAACTTGAGCATCACTTCCTGAAGCTGCGGCGGAAGATCGCGGATTCGGACAGTATCATTGTCGACAACGTCGGCTCCGATGCCCGCGGCGACCTTTTCGACGGTGCCACACCCACGCAGATCCTTTGTAGCCCTCGCGAACGCCTCGGCACGGGCTGCTGCCTGCGCCTGCGAGGTGTTGGGCGGGAAGCGCAACGTCAGCTGCTTCAGGCTGAGCCGCGCGTCGCGTGGGTCGGCGGTCAGCACCTGGCGCTTGTCCGTCAGGTACAGGATGGAATAGCCGCCCGACACCTCAATCGGACCGGCCACCTGGCCGACCTGCATCGACTGCGTCGCCTGGGCGAGCTCGGGCGGCAGCGTCGATGCGCGAACCCAGCCGAGATCGCCGCCGACCGCGCGGGTCGACGCCTCGGAGAATTGCCGCGCATAGGACTCGAACGGCTGCGTGCCCTTCTGGATTTCCTGGATCAGCTGGCGGGCATTGGCATAGACCTGTTGCCCGTTCGTCGCATTCCCGGCGAGGTAGATTTCCTTCAGGTTGAACTCGTCCGTACCCTTGGCCGCCTCGAGACGGTCGATGATGCCTTTGACCTCCTCGTCGCCGACGTTGACGAAGGGCTCGACGCGCCGCCGCAGATAGCGCTGCCAGGCCAGTTCGCCTTCGATCTGACGCTTGAGCGAGCGATCCGACGAGCCGGTCTGCCGCAGATAGGCCGCCATGGTGGCAGGGGTCCGGTTGAACCGCTTCGACACCGCGTCATAGCTCTGCGTGAGTTCGGCAGGCGTGATCGTGATGTCGGCGGTCTTCGCCTCCTGGATCTGCAACGTCTCGTCGATCAGCTGCCGCAGGACCTGAAGCTTCAATCGGTCGCGGTCTTCGGGTGAGAGCTTGGCGCCCTCGTTGGCCATCGCGATCAAGGCGACGCGCTGATCGACGTCGGTGCCGGTGATCACGGAGTCGTTGACGATCGCCGTCGGCTTGCGGACGTTCGGATCAACCTTGCCGAAGATCTGAAGATTCGTCGGCAGATTAAGCCCGGTATTGTCGGGCACGCTCTGATCGGACACGGTCTGGCCGGATCCTCCAGCGGGCGCAGGCGTTGGCGCGGTCTGGGCAATGGCGCTTGCGGTCAGTGCGGCAAGGACCACAGCGCCGATTACGCGGCCACCACGCGCCGTCAGTCGAACATCATGCTTCAAGGTGTCGGTATCCCATCATCGCGTATCATCGCACGTGCCGCGCGGCCTACCCTGGCTTAGCTGAATGCGGGCTTAGCGGCCAAGATTGGTGAAGGCCAGCGTCAGCAGGAAACTGTTCCCCTTCCGCGCATCACCGGTATCGTTGTACGTCCGCCGCCACGTCGCGCCAAGCCGCAGGCAATCGTCTTCATACTGCACGCCGACACGGTGGCGGATCGGGCTGAAACCGTCGCTGACCGACAGCGGATCTTCCGACTTGTTCGTCAAATCGACGACCCCCGATCCGAAGGCCGACCAGAACCGGGCAAACTGGACACGGCCGGCGACGCGGATCTCCTCGCGGTCGCGCAAATCCTCGATCGCGGCGTCGATATTGCGGTTCAGCTTGAGATAGCCGACGAGCACATAGCTCGCGCGCGATCCGATCGTGGCGTCGATCTCGTTGCGGCGGATTGCCAGGCTGTCTTTGTCGAGCCGGTAGCGGTGCACCACCGAAACAAAGTCGCGGAACCGTAACTCACTGCGACCGACAATATCGGAGAACCGGTCGCTGAGCCCCGTACCGTCGGGCAGGATCGTCGGCCGCGTACCCAGGCGATAGCTCTGTCCGATATTCGTCGTGAAGGCGATCCCCGGAAGGTCGAGTGCCCACTCGCCGCCATAGGTGGCGCGCGAGGAATCCTCGAACCGGTCATACCCAGCAAAGCGGTTCAGTGCGAACAGGTTGGTATCGTCGAGGTCGACGGCCCGCGAATCCTCGTTGGGGATGCGCGTGTTGGCAATGCTCGGTGCGGCTACGAGCTGGACACGCGGCGTGAACCGCTGCGTGCCGCCGAGGAACGTGCCGATGAAAGGCCATTTCACGTCGACGGCCGCTGCGCCGATCGCCCGCTTGTGAAATCCTTCGAGTCCGCGATAACTGACGATCGAGGTCGCGTCGGTGTTGTTCGTGTTATAGGCGTCGGCGCGGGCGAATGCCGTGAAGGTAACTTCCTGACCCCAGTTCGTCAGGCGCCGAAGATCCCATTGCGCGCTGGCGAACGCGCGCTGCGTGTCCTGTCCGTCGGTGCGTGTCAGCGCGAGCGTGTTGAGCTGGAGCTGGACGCGGCCCCCGACCAGTCCATCGTCGAAGCGCTTGCGATAGTCGATCTCGGGAAGCGCGATCGGCTGCTGACCCTGGCTGTCATTGACGCGCAGCGTCTGGACGTACCAGCCGGTCAGCGCGAAATAGCTGCTGTCGTCGATCCGCTCGAGGCTGGCCGTGCTGCGCAACCGGTCGTCGCGCGAAATGTCGTAGCGCCGCAGGAACGTCCGGTCGGTCGTCAGGCGGAGCGAGCCGCTGACACTCCAGTTGGGCGTCAGCTGATAGCGCGCCATGCCGTCGAGATAGCCGCGGAACGCCATGCTGGTGTCCGCCGAATTTGCCGTGGTCAGATCGTCGCTTCGGCGGCTTTCAGTCGCATAGGCGCGCAGGCTGAACGCGCCCCTGGTGCTCAGCGCGGAATAGTCAGCCTGGAGCATCGGCAGGACGCTGGTGTAGAGGTGCGGCGTGACGACTAGGCCCTGGTTGGGCGCGAGCTTCACATAATAGGGAATGCTGACTTCGAAACCGTTGACCCGGCTATAGCCGCCATTGGGCGATAGCAGCCCGCTGTCGCTGCCCCCGCCGACGGGATTCGAGAATTTGGGTAGCGGCAGGCTGGGAAGTCCGAACAGGTGCAGGCGCGCGCCGGCATAATAGATCCGCTTGCGGTCGGGCCGATAGGTGACGCTGACTGCGGTGATCTTCCAGGTCGGCTCCTTGGGGCACCCGGCCGTGTTCACGACGGCGCAGGGCGTATATGCGGCACTGCGCAGTTCGACCGTGCCATCAGCCTCGCGCGTCCCCTGCTTGGCGGCCAGCCTGCCGCCCTGTTCGAGCACGACCAGCATGTTGTCGACCACGCCGTCTTTCAGCGAGTCGGTCAATTCGATCGAGTCGCCATAGGCAATGTCGCCCTGGGGGTTGGTGACCGCGATATTGCCCGTCGCAAGAACCTTGCCCGTCTTGCGGTTCCACACCACCTTGTCGGCGCGCAGCCGATCGCCCTGGCGGAACATGCGGACTTCGCCAGTTGCCGTGACGATGTCGGCGTCGGTGTCATATTCGAGACCACTGGCGCTGAATTGCACCTGATCCGGATCCGTTGGGGTCGACGATGTCGGCGTTTCCGGAAGGGGCGGCGCTGCCGGACGCGCCTGGAGATCCTGCGCACGCGCGGACGCCGGAAGCAGTCCCGATGCGAGCAAGGCGAGCGACAGGGCGCAACCCGCCATAAGGTCGATACGCAACACGATCCGAACCAACCCCTTTTGGAACTGCGGCCGGTCGCCGCCATACCGCGCCGCCTATCGCATCGTCCGCGCGTTGCTGCAATCGCCGTGCGTCGGATCACCGCTATCCACAGGCTTGATCAGCCGCGACCTTGCTTTGCCGCTTCCGCAGCATCAGCTTAGGGGCATCTAGCCCAGTCTATTCAATGTTTTTCGAGGTCCCCATGCAGATCGATTTCACTCCCGTCGCCAAGCCCGATGCGGCCATTCTCGCCGTGCCTGTTGCCAAGGACGCATTGTCCACGACGCGATGGACCGCGATCGGGAATGGCGTCGAGGCGGTAGCGACGCAGGCCGCGGCCGCTGCCCGCTTCACCGGCGAAGCGGGGGCGATCATCGAGGTCTTCGTTCCGGTCGCGGACACGGTAGGCCAGCTCCTGTTCGTTGGCGTCGGTGCGGGCAGCGATGCGGATTGGGGGAAAGCGGGCGGTGCGGTCACCGCGCGCCTGCTGACGTCGGGCGCCACCTCGGTGACGATCGACCTGGGTGCCGCCGGGACGCCCCCGAGTGCTGCGGCCGCCGCCCGGTTCGCCGCAGCGGGCCTGCAGCGGGCATGGCGTTACGATGCGTATCGCACGAAGCTTGCCGAGACGTCGAAGCCGAGCTTGACGACATTCACGATCGCCGGTGCACCCGAAGGCACCGACGCGGCATGGACCGACCAGTCCGCGGTAAGTGGCGGCATGGACCTGACGCGGTGGCTCGTCACGTCGCCGCCGAACATTCTCTACCCCGAGAGCTTCGTCGAGAAGGTGACGAAGGACGTCGAAGGGCTGGGGCTCGAAATCACCGTCCTAGACGAAGCGCAGATGGCGGAACTCGGCATGGGTTCGCTGCTCAGCGTCAGCCAGGGCTCGCGACGCGAGGCCCGCCTGCTGGCGCTGAAGTGGAACGGAGCCGCTTCCGACGTCCCGACGCTTGCCTTTGTCGGCAAGGGTGTGACGTTCGACTCGGGTGGTATCTCCATCAAGCCGGGCGCTGGCATGGAAGACATGAAGTGGGACATGGGCGGGGCAGGGGCGGTCGCTGGCGCGATGAAGGCGCTGGCGGCGCGCAAGGCCAAGGCCAATGTGGTCGGCGTGATGGGGCTGGTCGAGAACATGCCCGATGGCGCGGCGCTGCGGCCTAGTGACGTCATCACGTCGATGTCGGGCCAGACGATCGAAGTCCTGAACACCGATGCCGAAGGACGGCTGGTGCTTTGCGACTGCGTAACCTGGGTGCAGAAGACGCATCAGCCGACGACGATCGTCGATCTCGCGACGCTGACGGGTGCGATGATCGTCGCGCTTGGCACCGAGAATGGCGGCATCTTCGCCAATGACGACGCGCTGGCGGACCAGTTGCTTGCGGCTGGTACGGCCAGCGGCGACACGCTGTGGCGTTTCCCGCTGTCGCCGGCCTACGACAAGCTGATCGACTCGCCGATCGCGGACATGAAGAATGTCGGCCCGCGCGGCGCAGGGTCGATCACTGCGGCGCAGTTCATCAAACGCTTCGTCGACGAAGGCGTGAAATGGGCGCACCTCGACATCGCGGGCATGGTCTGGTCGGACAAGCCGGGAACCCACCACGATAAGGGCGCGACCGGTTATGGCGTGCGCCTGCTCGACCGTTTCGTTGCCGACAATTTCGAAGGCTGAACGTCACCTATCCCGTCATCCCGGCAGCGGTCGGGATGACGGGGGGGCACTTGGGCGGCAGTCTGAACTCGGGGGATGAGCATAATGCAGGTCGATTTCTACCACCTGACCACCCCGCTCGACCGCGTCCTTCCGCGAATCGCCGAGCGCGTTGTGCAGACCGGCGGCCGCCTGCTTATTGTCGCCGAACCCGAGGCGCAGCGTGTCGCGCTCGATCGGCTCCTCTGGTCCTATGCGCCGGAGAGCTTCCTGCCGCATGCACATATCGGCGCAGGTAACGACGCGGCACAGCCCGTTCTGATTGCCAGCGACGTGACGACGGCCAACGCCGCGCGCAACGTTGCGATCGTCGATGGTCGCTGGCGGGACGCGGCGCTCGATTTCGAGCGGGTATTCCATGTGTTCGATGAAGAGGCGATTCGCGAGGCGCGGCTGGCATGGAAGACGCTGGGCGATCGAGACGGTGTCGAGCGTCGGTACTGGAGACAGAACGATGCCGGCCGCTGGGAGCAGGCTGCCTGAAATTGGACGGCATAGGCGTTGCTTTGGGGCCGATCCGCGCCTAAGCGCCGCGCATCCTATTTCCGTCAACACAGGAGCCCGTGACCATCATGGCCGCGAACCGTACCTTTTCGATCATCAAGCCCGATGCCACCCGCCGCAACCTGACCGGTGCGGTCACCAAGATGCTCGAGGAAGCCGGCCTGCGCGTCGTCGCGTCGAAGCGCATCCAGATGACCCGCGAGCAGGCCGAAGGCTTCTACGCGGTGCACAAGGAGCGCCCCTTCTTCGGTGAGCTCGTCTCGTTCATGATCTCGGGCCCCGTCGTCGTCCAGGTTCTCGAAGGCGACAACGCGATGCAGCGCAACCGCGACATCATGGGCGCGACCAACCCGGCGAACGCCGAACCCGGCACGATCCGCAAGGAGCTTGCCGAGTCGATCGAAGCCAATAGCGTTCACGGTTCGGATTCGGACGAGAATGCCGAGATCGAGATCGCCTATTTCTTCAAGCCCGAAGAAATCGTCGGCTGATGCTCTGGCGGCTGCGACGCGCGACGGTGGGCGATGCGCCCGCCCTCTCGCTCGTCGGAGCCGCCTCGTTTCTTGACGCCTACGCAACAGCATTTGCGGGCGTCGACATCGTCGATCATTGTACGCGGAACAACAGCGTCGCGGTCTTCGAGGCATGGCTCGATGATCCGGCAACGATCGTGACGCTCGCCGAATATGAGCCGGGCCATGCCCCGATCGGCTATTCCGTACTTACGAAGCCTGCATTTCCTATCGACACCGGCCCTCGCGATATCGAACTGCGCCGCATCTACCTCATGAAGCAGGCGCAGGGATCAGGTCTCGGTGCCGCGTTGATGGACCGGGCGCTCGCTGACGCGGCCGAGCGCGATTACGCCCGTGTGTTGTTGGGTGTGTGGGGCTTGAACGCCCGCGCCCGCGCCTTTTACGAACGCCAGCAATTCTCCGTGATCGGCACCCGGCCCTTCAGGATCGGGACGACGCCGTATACCGATCCGGTCTACGCCCGTGAAATCTGACGGTCGCAGGGGTAAGGTGCCTCGTTAGCGTTGTTGGCGTGTCCATAACGCGTCTAGCCTAGCCTGATCGCCGCCACGTTGCCTGAGCTTCAAGCCCTCCAGTTTCAGCGATCGGCCGAACGGAAACACACCGGCTTTCGTGCGCCAGATCACGTCGTAGATGCCGCTTGCCGAACCCGAGACATCGCCGTCGGTATAGGTGACGGCAATGAGGACCGGCAGCCGCCCGGCCTGATCGTCCGCGCCGCCGTCGGTGGCTTTCAGCAAGGCCTTTTCGAACCAGTCGCGTTGGATCTGATCCGTCAGGGCATCCTTGCGCTCGACGCTCAGCGCCGAGGGGAACGCGATCGTCGCCGTCTGGATATCGTGCTTGTCGTCCCGCAGCAACATCAGCGAATCGCCATTCTCCGCCGCGACGGCTCGGATTTCGAAGCGTCGGCTTTCGCGCTGTTCGCTGGCACGCGCGCTCGCCTTCTCGGCCTTGTCCGCGTTGCGCTCGGACCAGTTGCTCCAGAGCGTGAGTGCCGCGATGAGCACGCCAGCGACCGCGAGGACCTCTGCCAGCGTCACCCAGCGGCGACGCGTTTCGGCGGCTTCACGCCGTTCGGTCGGTGTTTCGCGGCTCATCAGACGTCTGCTTTCGACAGGGCGTTCATCGTGTCACGAACTCGGCGAGCGTTCTGGGGTATAGCGCATGTTCCGCGGCCAGCACGCGATTCGCCAGCGCGTCCGCGTCGTCGGCTGGCAGAATCGGGACTTCGGCCTGGCCCAGCACGACGCCGCCATCGAGTTCCTCGGTAACCAGATGGACCGAGCATCCTCCGGTGGCATCGCCCGCCGCGATCGCCCTCGCATGCGTCTCGAGCCCCTTATATTTGGGGAGCAACGAGGGATGGATATTGACGATCCGATCGCGCCATGCGGCGACGAATCCGTCGGAGAGCAGCCGCATATAGCCGGCCAGCGCGATGACATCGACCGCGGCGTCCCGGAGCGCCCGATCGATCGCCGCCTCAAAGGCCGGTTTACCCAACCCGCGGGGAGACAGCGCAAATGTCGCTATCCCCTCGGCCTTTGCCCATGCGATGCCGGCCGCCTCCGGCTTGTCGGACGCGACGAGCACCACCTCATAAGGGCAGTTCGCAGCGCGCGACGCCTCAACCAGCGCGATCATGTTCGATCCGCGCCCCGATAGGAGCACGCCGAC
This sequence comes from Sphingomonas aerolata, assembly GCF_003046295.1. Classification (GTDB taxonomy): domain Bacteria; phylum Pseudomonadota; class Alphaproteobacteria; order Sphingomonadales; family Sphingomonadaceae; genus Sphingomonas; species Sphingomonas aerolata. Next base: position 621,080 of record NZ_PZZN01000003.1, on the reverse strand, counting down.
GCGCGTTCTGTCAGCCATGAGTCGCGGTCCAGTCGGCGCGCGCGCTCCATGTGCCCGCCGAACCGCGCACGGTGCAGCCATGTGTCCCCGCCTCGATCCGCCCGATCGGGAATACCGTCTCGCCCGCGGCTTCCAGCGCAGCGGTGATCATCGTCACATCGTTCGCGTCGACGATCGCAACCATGCCGACGCCGCAATTGAAGGTTCGTGCCATCTCCTCCGGTTCGATAGCACCCTGCGCCTGAAGGAACGCCATGAGCCGGGACTGCTCCCAGGCATCCGCATCGACGGTTGCGTGAACGCCTTGTGGCAGAACCCGTGGAATGTTTTCGAGCAACCCACCGCCCGTGATATGCGCGAGGCCCTTGATGCGGCGTTCGCGCAGGAGCGGCAGCAGGCCGGCGACGTATATCCGAGTCGGTGCCATCAGATGGTCGATCAGCAGCTTGTCCTGATCGAACAGCGCCGGCCGGTCGAGTTTCCACCCGCGGTCGCTGGCGAGACGGCGGACCAGCGAGAAGCCGTTCGAATGCACGCCCGACGACGCCAGTCCGAGCATCACATCGCCCGCCGCGATATCGCGGCCGGTCAGCATGTTGGTCCGCTCGACCGCGCCGACGCAGAAGCCGGCGAGATCATAGTCGCCGTCCGCGTACATGCCCGGCATCTCCGCGGTTTCGCCGCCGATCAGCGCACAACCGGCCGTCTTGCAACCCTCTGCGATCGACGCGACCACGCGCTCCGCCACCGCGGCGTCGAGCTTGCCGCTTGCATAATAATCGAGGAAAAACAGCGGCTCTGCGCCCTGAACGATTAGGTCGTTCACGCACATCGCAACGAGATCGATGCCAACGCCGTCATGTCGGTTCCATTCGATCGCGAGCTTCAGCTTGGTGCCCACGCCATCGTTCGCCGCGACCAGCAAAGGGTCGACGAAGCCCGCCGCCTTCAGGTCGAACAGGCCACCAAAGCCGCCGAGATCGGCATCGGCGCCGGGTCGTCGCGTCGAGCGGGCAAGCGGTGCAATCGCGCGCACCAGCGCGTTGCCGGCGGCGATCGAAACCCCCGCTTGAGCATAGGTATAGGGCGTGGCGGTGTCTGGCGTATCGGTCATGATCGGTGCTGCTAGCCACATCGCGCTTGGATTTCCACGTCTGCTTCGCCAAAAGGCCCGCGTGATGCGTATCCGTGCCCTTCCCATCGCGCTTGCCGGCGCCGCGCTCCTGCTTGGCGGCGGGGCCGTGCTCGCACAGATCGAGGGCGGCAGCCGCGGCGCAGCGCCCGTCGATAGCGGGAGTGCGTACGAGGTCAGCGGCGTCATCGTCGACGTCGCGGGCCCGTCCGCCGACGCTGCCCGCTATGGCGGCTGGCGACTGGCGCAGCGCAAGGCCTGGGTGCAGTTGTCGAATCGGCTGGGCGGGGGCGGCGCGCTGGTGTCCGACGGCACGCTCGATTCGCTGGTTTCGGGTATCGTCGTCGAGAACGAACAGATCGGGCCGCAGCGTTACGTCGCCAAGCTCGGCGTTCTGTTCGATCGGACTCGGGCGGGATCGCTCCTGGGCATCTCGACTTATTCGGATCGGTCGCAACCGATGCTCGTCATACCGGTCCAATGGTCGGGCGGTGTCGGGCAGGTCTTCGAACAGCGGACGGAATGGCAGCAGGCCTGGGCACGCTACCGGACGGGCAACAGCAGTATCGACTATGTCCGCCCGTCGGGGTCGGGTCCCGACGCGCTATTGTTGAACGTCGGCCAGACGCAGCGGCCCGGCCGCGGATGGTGGCGGACGATCATCGATCAATATGGCGCCAGCGACATTCTCGTTCCGGTCGTCACACTCTATCGCCAATGGCCGGGTGGCCCGGTCATCGGGGTGTTCGAAGCACGTCATGGCCCCGACAACGCGCTGATCGGCCGTTTCACGCTGCGTGTCGGCACTCCGGACGGGCTGCCGCAGCTCATGGACACCGGCGTCAAGCGGATCGACGACCTGTACCAGCAGGCGCGGCGGAACGGCACGCTGCGAGTCGACTACAGCCTTTCGCCGCCACCTGCGCCCGATCCGATTGCGACCGAAACCGTCCCGGTCGACGAAACGGCCGACGCCAATACGGCCGTCCTGACGGGGGGCACCGGCCTGTCGATCACCGTTCAGTTCGATACGCCCGCAGCGGCGGCCGTTACCTCGACGGAGGTGGCGCTGCGGGCGATTCCCGGCGTCCGGTCGGCCGCGACGACCAGCCTCGCACTCGGCGGCGTGTCGCTGATGCGTGTCGCCTATGATGGTGATCCGGCAGCGCTCAAGGCGGCGCTCGAAGCGCGCGGCTATCAGGTATTCGGCTCGGGCCAGACCATCCGGATCCGCCGGACCGCACAGCTTCTTCCGCCGGACCTGCCCGCGGACAATGCGACGACAGGGTGAGCGCAGACCGAATGACTCAAATTGCGCTGCCGCTCGGTTGGCCGGCGGATCCCCGTGACGACGCCTTCCTCGTAACCCCTTCAAATGTCCGTGCGGCGCAGACGCTGGAGCATTGGGCGACCTGGCCGGTGATGACCGCCATCCTGACCGGTCCGCGAAAGTCGGGCCGCAGCCTGCTCGCGCGGATCTTCGCGGCCAAGAGTGGCGGGACGATCATCGACGACGCCGAACGCGTACCCGAGGCACAGCTTTTCCACGCCTGGAACCAGGCCCAGGAAGAGCAGAAACCGTTGCTCATTGTCGCTGACGCGGCACCGCCCGAATGGAAGGTCAAGCTTCCCGACCTGCGATCGCGCCTCGCCGCAAGCCCGATCGCGGCGATCGGTGCACCCGACGACGAGCTCATGCGCCTGTTGCTTGCGCATCTGTTCGAGCGCCGCAACGTCGATGCACGGCCTGATCTCATCGACTGGCTCGCGTCGCGAATCGAGCGTAGTCATATTACCGTCACGCGAACCGTCGATGCGCTGGATCAGGAAACCATGGAACGCCGCAAGCGCTTGTCCATTAATCTTGCACGCACCACCCTGACCGAGGCTGGCCTGATCCTACGACCGCAACTTGCCCTTGATCTGCCGCTTTTCACGTCACCTTAAGCCCCTAGAGGACCGATGAACCGTCCAGCGCATATCGTCCGCCAAGCGGAAGACGACGACGATCCCATCGGCGCCCAGCCGAACGACCGATTTTTCAACCGTGAGCTTTCCTGGCTCGCGTTCAATCGGCGCGTTATCGAGGAGGCGTGCAATCCGGCGCACCCGTTGCTCGAACGGCTTAGATTTCTCTCTATCTCGGGATCCAATCTCGACGAGTTCTTCATGGTGCGTGTCGCCGGACTGAAGGGTCAGCAGACGCAGGACGTCGATCGTCGCTCGACCGACGGCCTGACCGCCGGGCAGCAGCTGACCGCGATCATCCGCGAAGCGGACGCGCTGATGGAGAGCCAGCAGGCGGTCTGGGGCGATCTTCGTGTGCTGCTCGACGAAGCGGGGCTGTTTGTCCTGCGCCGCGATGCCGTCGAGGGCGAAGCCGATGATTGGCTCGAAACGCATTTTCGCGAGCAGATCTTCCCGATCCTGACCCCGCAGGCACTCGACCCTGCGCACCCGTTCCCGTTCATCCCGAACCGCGGCCTGTCGGTGATCTTCGACCTCGTCCGCCGGTCGGACAATGAACCAGTCCGCGAACTGGTCATGTTGCCGCACACCATGACGCGCTTCGTGCGGTTGCCTGGCGAACCCGCGCGCTACGTCGCGATCGAGACGCTGCTCAAGCGGTTCGCACCCGTACTGTTCCCGGGCTATGAGGTTCTTGCCGCCGCGAGTTTCCGGGTTCTGCGCGACAGTGACATGGAGATCGAGGAGGAGGCGGAGGACCTTGTCCGCTACTTCGCCAACGCGATCAAGCGTCGGCGCCGGGGCCGGGTGATCCGGCTCGAGCTGGAGACCGGGATACCGGACGTGCTGGCAGCGGTACTCAAGGATGAACTCGGCGGGGCCGAGGCGATCATCACCGAAAGCGGCAATCTGCTGGGCATCGTCGATCTTGACGGCCTGGTCGAGGAGGATCGCCCAGATCTCAAGTTCCCGCCGTTCACGCCACGCTTTCCAGAACGTATCCGTGAATTTGGTGGCGACTGTTTCGCGGCGATCAAGGCCAAGGACATCGTCGTTCACCACCCCTATGAGACATTCGAGGTGGTGCTCGCTTTCCTGAAGCAGGCGGCGAACGATCCCGACGTGGTGGCCATCAAGCAGACGCTCTACCGCGCCGGCAAGCAGCCGGCCGTCATCAACGCGCTGATCACGGCCGCCGAGGCCGGAAAGTCTGTCACCGCGGTGGTCGAACTCAAGGCACGGTTCGACGAGGAGCAGAACATGGTCTGGGCCTCCGCGCTGGAACGCGCAGGGGTGCAGGTCGTCTACGGGTTCATCGACTGGAAGACCCATGCAAAGGTTTCCCTGGTCGTCCGCCGAGAGGGGCAGGCGTTCCGGACCTACTGCCATTTCGGGACGGGCAATTATCACCCCGTCACGGCCAAGATCTACACTGACCTCAGCTTCTTCACCGCCGACGCGGCGGTCGGGCGCGATGCCGCGCAGATGTTCAACTACATCACCGGCTATGTCGAACCGACGGACATGGCCCGTGTCAGCCTGAGCCCGCGGGACCTCCGGAAGAATCTGATGACCCTGATCGACGTCGAGATCGCCAATGCGCGCGCGGGGCGACCGGCAGGGGTCTGGGCGAAGATGAACTCGCTGGTCGACCCTGCGGTGATCGAGAAGCTGTACGAGGCGAGCGGGGCAGGGGTCGAAATCGACCTCATCATCCGCGGCATCTGCTGTCTCCGACCGGGTGTGCCCGGCCTGTCCGAAACGATCCGCGTCAAATCGGTGATCGGCCGGTTCCTCGAACACAGCCGTATCTGGGCTTTCGGAAACGGGAAGGCCTTGCCGAACGACGGTGCGAAGCTGTTCATCTCGTCCGCCGACTGGATGCCGCGTAATTTCGATCGGCGCGTCGAATATATGCTGCCGATCCTCAACCCGACGGTGCACGACCAGATCCTCGACCAGGTGATGGTCGCCAATCTCATCGACAACGAGCAAAGCTGGGAGCTAGGACCCGACGGCGATTATTCTCGCGTCGATCCCGGCGATCGTCCGTTCAACCTGCATCGGTATTTCATGACCAATCCGTCTCTTTCCGGCCGTGGTGCATCGCTTGCCACGAGCGCAACCGTGCCGACGCTTTCGCTCCGTCGACAGCGATGAGCGTTACCAACCTTCTGTTCGGCACCGCGACGCCAAAGGTTGAGGTCGACGACCATCCGCGCACCGGGATCATCGACATCGGATCGAACTCGATCCGGCTCGTCGTCTATCAGGGACCGCCCAGACTGCCGGCGATCCGGTTCAACGAGAAGGTGCTGGCGGGCCTCGGCCGCGGATTGGCGGCGACGGGCACGATCGAAAAGTCAGCACTCAAGACCGCTAAGGTGGCGCTTGCGCGGTTTGCCGCGGTTGCGCGTGAGATGGAGTGTTCGACGCTGCGGACGGTTGCCACGGCAGCAGTTCGCGATGCCCGGAACGGGGGTGACCTCATCGCCGCGGCAGAGGAGTTGGGGCTCAAGGTCGAGACGTTGTCGGGCGGACAGGAGGCGAGCGCTGCGGGCTATGGCGTGCTGTCTGCGATTCCTGAGGCGGATGGCATCGTCGGCGATCTCGGCGGCGGCAGCCTCGAGCTCGTACGCGTCCGCCGTGGCAAGATCGAGGACAGCGTCTCGTTCCCCCTCGGCGTGCTGCGTATCGGACCGATGCGGGCGAAACGCGGCAAGGTGCTCGAGCGTTATGTCGCGCGGCTCGTGCGCGCCGCCGGCTGGGCCGCACGCGGGCAGGGACTGCCCCTCTATCTCGTCGGCGGGTCATGGCGGGCACTGGCGCGGCTCGATATGGAGTTATCGGACTATCCGCTGCCGATCATCCATCAATATCCTATGACCGCGGCGACCGTCACGCGCCTCAGTCGCACCATCCCGCAATTGTCCAAGCCACGCCTGAAAGCCATTCCGGGCCTGTCGTCCGGGCGGATCGCGACGCTCGGCGACGCCGCCGCGTTGCTCGGCATTCTCATGCGCCAGCTCGGCAGCAAGACGACGATCGTTTCTGCGTACGGCCTTCGCGAAGGGCTGCTCTACGGCGACCTCAAACCGGCGGCGCGGGCCCTCGACCCCCTGATCGAAGCCGCACGCGAGGAGGGGCGACTGCTCGGCCGCTTTCCTGAACATGGCGACCTGCTCGATCGCTGGATCGCGCCGTTGTTTGTTACCGAGCCCCCGGCGGTGGCGCGCTTGCGCCACACTGCCTGCCTCCTGGCAGATGTGGGTTGGCGCGCCAATCCGGAGTTTCGCGCCGAGCGCGGGGTCGAAGTCGCGTTGCACGGCAATTGGGTCGCGATCGACGCACCGGGTCGGGGTATGCTCGCCCAGGCACTGTATACCAGCCTCGGCGGTGACCTGGCCGCCGCGGATCCCGTGGAGCGCCTGGCGACACCCGCAGAGATCCAGAGCGCGACGGCCTGGGGACTTGCGATGCGTCTCGGGCAGCGGATGAGCGGGGGGCTTGCCGGACCGCTCAAACGCTCGCGCCTCACCGATGATGGCGTATCGCTGACGCTTACGCTGCTACCCGCAGATCGGGGACTTTACGGGGAAGCCGTTGAGCGGCGACACGCGGCGCTTGCCGCGGCCATCGGCCGGAAACCTGTGCTCGCGATCGCCTGACCGGAGACGAACGCGCAATCAGGGTCAGGCGCAGGTGAAACGCTCGATCCTGCTCGCGCCGTCGACATAGACATTCAGGCGATCGGTCCGAAAGTCCATCGTCACCGCGTCGTTCGGCGCAATCCACCGCAGCGTCCGCGCGCCCGATCGGGCCAGCATCACATCCGCGCGTGCATCGCTTGCGCGCTTGCCGACCAGATCGCCCAGGGCTTCAATCTTGCACGTGGCACCGGGCGGGGTTGGCGTCGCGGCACCGGGCGTGCGGTCGCGCATCTCGACCGGCATGCACCCGGCGGAAGCAAGCACGACCGCAAGCAGCGCCCGCTTCATGCCGCGTCCTCCGTACGGGTCATTTTCAACTTTCCGTTGATCACCGCGAAGGCCAGTCGGCCCTCGACCAGGTCCAGCGCGTCGCGGCCGAACTGGTCGAACCGCCACCCCTCCAGCATCGGCAAGCCCGTCCGCACGCCCGCGGCCAGCGCCTCAAGTTCGTCGGTCCTCGCAAGAAGTTTCGACGCTACATCAATATCTCGCGAGCGGATTTTGAGAAGGAGCTTCAGCAGATCCGCGACCAGCGAGCCCTCCTTGCCAAGGCCCGGCTTGCGATCGTCGCGGGGCGGCAGCTCATCGTCGCCGAGCGGCTGTGCCTGCTCGATCGCGACCATCAGTCGCGCCCCGATATCGTTGCCAGCCCACGTGGCGGAAAGCCCCCGAACTCGGGCAAGGTCGGACTGTTTCCGCGGCGGATGCCCTGCCATGTCACCAAGCGTCTCGTCCTTGACGATCCGCCCGCGCGGCAGATCCTTCGCCTGCGCTTCGAGCTCACGCCACCGCGCCAGTGCCTTCAACCGGCCGAGGACGTCGGGCTTGCGCCCCGAGATCCGGACTCGCTTCCATGCCAGGTCGGGATCGTTCGCATAATTGGCGATATCGCCGAGCCGCTCCATCTCCTGATCGAGCCACACGCCGCGCCCGGTCTTGCGTAGACGCTCGAGCATCTTGGGGAAGATCTTCGACAGATGCGTCACGTCGCCGATCGCATATTCGATCTGGCGTGCATCAAGCGGCCGGCGTGCCCAGTCCGTGAACCGCGCGCCCTTGTCGACCGCGATGCCGAGCCAGCTGTCGACGAGATTCGAATAGCCGATCTGTTCGCCCTGGCCGAGCGCCATCGCTGCGACCTGCGTGTCGAACAGCGGGAAGGGCGTCTTGCCCGTGAGGTTATAGACGATCTCGATATCCTGCCCGCCGGCATGGACGACCTTCAGCACGTCGTGATTCTCGACGAGCAGATCGAGTAGCGGCTTCAGGTCGATCCCCGGCGCCATCGGGTCGATCGCCGCGGCTTCCTTGTCGTCGGCGATCTGGATCAGGCAAAGCTCCGGGTAATAGGTGCTCTCGCGCATGAATTCGGTGTCGACGCACACATAGTCGGCGTCGGCCATGCGCGCGCACAGATTGGCGAGCGTGGCACTGTCGGAGATAAGCGGGTGGATATGCATCGCCCGTCCATAGCGAGGCTCCCCCATGTTGACAAAGGGGCGCCTTGACAAAGGCCGGTAGGGAAGGGAAGCGCGGGCCATCCAATTCCCGTCATCCCAGCAAACGCTGGGATCTCCCGTCGCAGGGCGCACCCTTGCCGCACGAGATCCCAGCAAACGCAGGGACGACGTATGAGAGACGAGACACATGCACGCCTATCGCACCCATAACTGCGCCGCCCTCCGCCCCGAACAGGTCGGCGAGGAGGTCCGCGTCTCGGGCTGGGTCCACAAAAAGCGCGATCATGGTGACCTGGTCTTCATCGATCTGCGCGATCATTACGGCATCACGCAGATCGTCACCGACGTGTCCGGCCCCGTCTTCAGGGTCATCGAGGGCCTGAAGAGCGAGAGCGTCGTCACAATCACCGGCAAGGTGACCGCACGCGCGCCCGAAGCGGTGAACCCGAACCTGCCGACCGGCGGGATCGAGGTCCGCGCGACCGCCGCGACCGTCCAGTCGATGGCAGGCGAGCTGCCGATGCCGGTCGCTGGCGAGGCCGAGTATCCCGAGGATATCCGCCTGCGCTATCGCTATCTCGACCTGCGGCGCGAGCGGCTTCACGCGAACATCATGCTGCGTTCGAAGGTCATCACCTCGCTGCGCAACCGCATGAACGATCAGGGCTTCACCGAATTCCAGACGCCGATCCTGACCGCGTCGTCGCCAGAGGGCGCGCGCGACTATCTGGTGCCGAGCCGCGTGCATCCGGGCAAGTTCTACGCGCTGCCGCAGGCACCGCAGATGTTCAAGCAGCTGCTGATGGTCGCGGGCTTCGACCGCTATTTCCAGATCGCCCCCTGCTTCCGCGACGAGGACGCCCGCGCCGATCGTTCGCCGGGCGAATTCTACCAGCTCGATTTCGAGATGAGCTTCGTCACGCAGGACGACGTGTTCAACGCAATCGAGCCCGTCTTGCACGGCGTGTTCGAGGAGTTCGCCGATTGGCAGGGCAAGGGACGCCAGGTCTCCGCCCTGCCGTTCAAGCGCATTCCCTACCGCGAATCGATGCTGAAATACGGCAGCGACAAGCCCGATCTGCGCAACCCGATCCTGATCCACGACGTCGGCCACCACTTCGTTGACTCGGGCTTCGGCCTGTTCGCGGGCATCGTCGCCGGGGGTGACGTGGTTCGCGCAATCCCTGCGCCGAACACCGCCGAGAAGAGCCGCAAGTTTTTCACCGACATGAACGACTGGGCGCGCGCCGAAGGGCATGCGGGGCTCGGCTACATCACGCAGAAGAACGGCGAACTTGGCGGCCCGATCGCCAAGAATCACGGCGAGGAAGCGACGCGCAAGCTGATCGCGGAGATGGGCCTCGGGCCGAACGACGGCATCTTCTTCGCCGCCGGCAAGGAACTCCCCGCCGCCAAGCTCGCCGGCGCAGCCCGCGCGCGCATAGGTGCGGATCTCGGCCTGATCGACGAGAACCGGTTCGAGTTCTGCTGGATCGTCGACTTCCCGATGTTCGAATATGACGAGGACGCCAAGAAAATCGACTTCAGCCACAACCCGTTCTCGATGCCGCAGGGCGAGATGGACGCGCTGGAGAACAAGGATCCGCTCGATATCCTGGCGTATCAGTACGACATCGTCTGCAACGGCGTGGAGCTGTCGTCGGGCGCGATCCGGAACCACCGGCCTGAGATCATGTACAAGGCGTTCGAGATCGCCGGCTACACCCAGGCCGATGTCGACACGAACTTTGCCGGCATGATCAACGCGTTCAAGGTCGGCGCACCACCGCATGGCGGCTCGGCACCCGGGATCGACCGGATGGTCATGCTGCTCGCGGGCGAGCCCAACATCCGCGAGGTCGTGCTGTTCCCGATGAACCAGAAGGCCGAGGACCTGATGATGGGCGCACCGAGCCCGGTCAGCCCGCGCCAGCTGAAGGAGCTCAACATCAAGCTCACCGTCGATGGGCCGAAGGACCCGGCCAAGACGGTGACGCCCGCCGCGGGCTGACGCCGAGGCGGCTCGGCCGTCTCGGTCCTTTCCGTCCCGCCCCTGGTGGCCGCCTGATCTTCTGGAGTTTGCTTATGCCCATCGATCTTGCCCATTATGAAGCCGGCGACGCCTATGACGGCAAATACAAGCGCGACTTGGCAAAGCTTCAGAAGAGGCTTGAGCACATCCAGGTCGCGCATATCGTCAACAAGCGCCCCGCTGTGGTGATGTTCGAAGGGTGGGATGCGGCGGGGAAGGGCGGTATCATCCAGCGGTTGTCGGCCGAGTGGGATCCCCGTACCTACCGCGTCTGGCCGATCGCCGCCCCGAGCGCCGACGAGAAGGCACATCACTTTCTCTGGCGCTTCTGGAAGCGCTTGCCGGCCGATGGGAATATCGCCGTCTTCGATCGGAGCTGGTATGGCAGGGTACTGGTCGAGCGGGTCGAGGAATTCGCCACGCGCCGCGAATGGGAGCGCGGTTATGACGCGATCAATGCCTTCGAAGCGGGACTGATCGGTAACGACACGACGCTGATCAAGATCTTCGTCCATATCACCCAAGCGGAACAGGACCGGCGGTTAGAGGCGCGGCTGCGCGACCCTTGGAAGCATTGGAAGACCGGTCTCGACGATTATCACAACCGGTCGCGACGCGAGGACTATCTTGCCGCGATGCATGAGATGTTCGCACGCACGGACACCGCGGCCGCGCCGTGGATCGTCATCGACGGGAACGACAAGAAGGCGGCACGGATCGCTGCGCTGACCGTCGTCGCAGATCGCCTGGAGGGCGGAGTCGCGATGGTGCCCCCGCCGCTTGATCCCGCCGTCCTCAAGGTCGCGAAAAAGGCCCTCAAGCTCTAATCTTCGCAATGCGCAACCCCGCTTTTGGTCGCAGTCTTCTGCAGCTATATCCATTTTGGTCGAAATTCTAACGCCTTCCGAACAACTTATGTTAGCGTGAACAGCTTCCGATGATGGTTAGGCTTGCCCTAAGATAATGGGCGTGTCCGAGTAGCGGACGGCCATTCAGTGGGCGTAGGTCATGACGGAACGCGGTCGAATAGGTGTCGACACCTCAGGGGCGATTGTCGAGGTGGACGCGACGTTCTGCCACACGCTCAATGCGACAGCCGCCATTTTGCTTGGCAGCAACATGCTCGATTTCACCGCGCCTGCCGACCGCGAGCGCTGCCGGCGACTGATGCGTCGCGTGGTGCATACCGGATCCCCGATCAGCACGACCAAAAGGCTGGTCAGAACCGACTCGTCGCATCTCTGGGTGCAGGGCCATTTATCGATCGCGCCGCCAGGGACCGAGGTCTGCGTGACGATGATCTTCGAGGAAACCATGCTTGGGTCCGGCGAGGTCAAACCCGAAGCCTTGTTGAAGACGGCACAGCTGACGCTGGATGCCCGGCGCGCGCGCGGGGCAATATTCTGCCCGTCGTTATTTGCCGACAGCGCCTGGGACATCCTGCTTGCGGCCTATGTCAGCGAGGCCGAGGGCGTTCTCCTGACGCCGACCGACCTCGAACCGATGCTCGGGGTCGGACACGCCACGCTGACCCGCTGGATTCGCGCACTCGAGGTTCAGGGGCTGATCGAGTTCGAGGCGGCCGGCGACGGGCGAGCGGGGGGCGCGGCGTTCCAGCTTACGTGCGATGCGCATCAACGGTTCGAACGGTATCTGTCCGAGCGATATGCCGTCGCGGTATCGGCTGCAACGGATCTGGAACGGTTCCGCTGACCTGGTCGGTGCGGTACGATGTAGCAGGCACGCCCGGGCTGCCATCTGCCCCATCGCGGGGGCGTTGTTACCGGCTTGGCAGGATACCGGTGATATCGGGCGAAGAACCGCATGTGTGTTGTTTCGCATAGCCGGGATCGCTATCTGCCTGCCATGAACGAGATGACCCCGCTCGCCGCGCCGCGCGCTCGAAAGCCCGACTGGATCCGCGTCAAGGCCCCGACATCCGCCGGCTTCGCCAAGACCCGCGAACTGATGCGCTCGAAAAGCCTGACGACGGTCTGTGAAGAGGCCGCATGCCCGAATATCGGCGAATGCTGGTCCAAGAAGCATGCAACGGTCATGATCCTCGGCGATACCTGCACTCGCGCCTGCGCCTTCTGCAACGTGAAGACCGGTATGCCCCGCGCGGTCGACCGGATGGAGCCGCAGAATGTCGCCGATGCCGCGGCGCAGATGGGGCTGAACCACATCGTCATCACCTCGGTCGATCGCGACGACCTTCCCGATGGCGGCGCTTCGCAATTCGTGAAGGTCATCCAGGCAATCCGCGCGTCGAATCCTACTACGACGATCGAAATCCTGACGCCCGATTTCCGCAACAAGGCGCAGGCCGCGATCGAGTCGATCGTCGAGGCGCGCCCCGACGTCTACAACCACAACCTCGAGACAGTCCCTCGCCTGTACCCGACGATCCGGCCTGGCGCGCGCTATTATGCCTCGTTGCGCCTGCTCGAGAGCGTGAAACGCCACGACCCGTCAATTTTCACCAAGTCGGGCGTTATGCTCGGCCTGGGCGAAGAGCGCCTCGAGATTCACCAGGTCATGGACGACATGCGTTGTGCCGACATCGACTTCCTGACGATGGGCCAGTATCTTCAGCCCACGCCACGCCATGCCAAGGTGGCCGAGTTCGTCACGCCCAAGGCCTTCGATGCCTATGCGTCGATCGCCCGGGCTAAGGGCTTCATGCTCGTCGCATCGTCGCCACTGACGCGGTCGAGCTACCATGCGGGGGACGACTTCGCGCAGCTTCGGGCGGTGCGTGATGCCAAGCTCGGGGTCGCACGGATCTGATGCCCAAGCATTCCGAAACACGCCATCTTCCCTATACCCCCGAACAGATGTTCGATCTGGTCGCCGATGTCGGCCGCTACGCCGAGTTTCTGCCGTGGGTCAGCGCGATGCGCGTCCGTTCGAACAGTGAGACGGAGACTCTCGCGGACATGATCGTCGGCTTCAAGGGCTTGCGCGAGACGTTCACGTCCCGTGTGCAGAAGGCTCGACCGACCGAGATCCTTGTCGACTATGTCGATGGTCCGCTCAAATATCTTCGCAACGAATGGCGTTTCCGCCCCGAGGAGCAGGGGTGCGCGGTCGACTTCACCGTCGACTTTGCCTTCAAGAACCGGATGTTCGAGCTGATCGCGGGTCAGGTTTTCGGTGCCGCACTGCGCAAGATGATCGGCGCGTTCGAGACGCGCGCGGCCGAGCTTTACGGTGCGACATCCCCGACCGGCAGCAAGAGTTCGAGCGCGCACAGCGCAGCCTGAAGGCGGATACCGCCGCGGCCGAGATCGCCGAAATCCTTGCGATCCGCGTCGACATCGCTGCGATCGCCGCCCTTCTCGGCCCGGGCGAAGACCACCGTGCCGACCGGCTTCTTCGCCGATCCACCGCCGGGCCCGGCAATACCGGTGATGGCGACGGCAACATCCGCGCCCGACTGCTCCAGTGCGCCCTGCGCCATGCTCCACGCGACGGCGATCGACACCGCACCGAAGGTCTCAAGCACGTCTGAGCTGATCTTGAGCAGTTTCAGCTTGGCCTCGTTCGAATAGGTCACGAACCCGATTTCGAACACGTCGGAACTGCCTGGAATTTCCGTCAGCGCCGCAGCGACAAGGCCACCGGTGCAGCTTTCGGCAACCGCGACGCGTCGTCCAAGCGCGCGATTTGCCTCGATGACCTTACGTGCCGCGTCGATCAGCTCGGGAGGGAGAAGGGTATCCATCAGCGGCTCTCCGTCGCGGTGCAGAGCGGAAGGTCGGGCGTCGATCGATCCCCGCGGCGTGCCTTGTCAGCCTTCAAATAGCGCAGCGTCTCGACGACGATGCCAGCGGTGTTCCGCGGCGGCAGCGGCTGGAGCAGCGTCACGAGCCGATCGATCGTCCCACAGTCGCGCGCCGCGATGCGTCCGACGATCTGCGGGACGAGCAGGCTCGTAAGCAACGGCCGGGCATAGTCCGACTGGAGAAGCGCATCGACCGCGGGGTCGCTAAGCTTGACGATCGCGGCCCGGGCGGACGGCCAGGCGCGGTCCGCTTCGATCTGATAGCGCGCGATCAGCGTACTGGACTGGTTGCGCACGAGGCTGGTCGCGGGAAGCCTTGCCGCGCAGACCCGGCCCGTTTCACGGATGATGTCGGGCAGCGCGACGAGCGTCATCGCCTCCGCCTCGGGGCCGGTGATGCAGGGGGACTGTGCCGATACCGGCGTTGCGATGAGGGCGGCGAGCGTCAGTGCGGCAGCGAACTTCATGCGCCGACACGGCCGCGATTCGAGGGGAGGCTGATCGTCGCGACTGCCTGCGCGGCAATGCCTTCGCCCCGTCCCGTGAAGCCAAGCCGCTCGGTCGTCGTCGCCTTGACGCTGACCCGGTCCGTGGTGAGGTCGAGCAGATCGGCGATCCGGTTCGTCATCGCCGCGCGGTGCGGTCCGATCTTGGGCATCTCGCACAGGATGGTCAGGTCGACGAAATCGATCCGACCGCCCTTTGCGGCGATCAGTTGCGCGGCATGCTGCAGGAACTGCGCGGAGTCGGCACCTTTCCACTGAGGATCGCTCGGGGGGAAATGCGTGCCGATATCCCCCGCGGCGATCGTGCCGAGCAGCGCATCGGTCAGCGCATGCAGCGCGACATCGGCATCGCTATGGCCGGAAAGCCCCTTGTCGTGCGGGATCCGGATGCCGCCGAGCCATAATTCCTCGCCCGTTTCCAGCCGATGGACGTCGAAGCCCATCGCGGTTCGGCTTTCATAGGGCGCGCGCGCTTCAGCGGCGGCAAAATCGTCGGGGTGAGTCACTTTGTCGAGCATCGGATCGCCCTGCACCAACGCGACGCTGCCGCCAACCCGTCGCACCATCTGGGCATCGTCG
The DNA here is from genome assembly GCF_003046295.1 of Sphingomonas aerolata. GTDB lineage: Bacteria > Pseudomonadota > Alphaproteobacteria > Sphingomonadales > Sphingomonadaceae > Sphingomonas > Sphingomonas aerolata. The sequence continues at coordinate 605,906 of NZ_PZZN01000003.1, read as the reverse complement.
CTGGCATCTTCATCGGCCGGCCAGGCAGCGTGCGCGGCGCGCAGCTTAGCGATCCGGAAGCCCTGCGGCGTCTGGACCCGGTACACGGCCTCACGCGGAACGACTTCGCCGAGCATGCGACCGGTCAGCGTCGTCGCGCCGCGCGCCAGCGTATCCGCTACCGGCAGCACAGGCACCGCGGCGTCGCTGTTCGTCAGCGCTGCCACGACCGCGCTGATGACCCCGGCAGGAAGGAACGGCCGGGCGGCATCGTGAACGAGAACATGATCCAAATCGGACAGGGCAGCGATTCCCCTCAGTACCGAATCCCGGCGGGTACTGCCCCCGACGATGACCGTCGCGTCGGTGACTCCTCCTGCTGCCAATACTGCCTTTGCATGGTCCAGCTGACCTTCGGCAACGACGACCGTCACGGCGTCGATCGCCGGGTGCGCGGACATTGCGGTAACCGCGTGCATGAGCATCGGCCTTCCCGCGACGGTCGCGAATTGCTTGGGGAGGGTGCCGCCAGCGCGGGTGCCGGACCCGGCTGCGACGATCAGGGCGACGGTGCGGCGCTTTGTCATGGGCGCCGATTAGCGTCTTGAGCGCGGCATCGCCAGTGCAGGCAGTCGTTCGCCATGACGTCGCGCACGGCGGGTACAGCTGGACCAGCCTTGCCAGTTCCAGCATCGCGGCCTATGTTCTGCCTCTTTTTTGGGCAGCTTATGCGTAATCTCTCACCTATCCAGATCGGCCCCGTGCAGATTGAAAGTCCGGTCGTCCTCGCACCCATGACGGGTGTGACGGATATGCCGTTCCGCACGCTCGTGCGGCGATATGGATCAGGGCTCAACGTTACCGAGATGGTCGCGAGCCAGGCTGCGATCCGCGAAACCCGCCAGTCGATCCAGAAGGCTGCGTGGGATCGGCTCGAAGAGCCGGTGTCGATGCAACTGGTCGGGTGCACGCCCTATGAAATGGGCGAGGCCGCGCGGCTCAGCCAGGATCGCGGTGCAGCGATCGTCGACATCAACATGGGGTGTCCGGTCCGCAAGATCGTCAATGGCGACGCCGGGTCCGCACTGATGCGCGACGTCAAGCTGGCGACGGCGATCATATCCGCGACGGTGAAGGCGGTCGATGTCCCGGTCACGTTGAAGATGCGCATGGGTTGGTGCCACGACAGTCTCAACGCACCCGAATTGTCCAGGATCGCAGAAGATCTCGGGGTGAAGCTGATCACCGTGCATGGCCGGACGCGGAACCAGATGTACAAGGGAAGCGCCGATTGGGGCTTCGTGCGCCGGGTGAAGGACGCGGTGTCGATCCCCGTGATCGTCAATGGCGACATTTGCTCGATCGAGGATGCCGAGGCGGCGCTCGACCAGTCAGGTGCGGACGGCGTGATGATCGGACGCGGCGCCTATGGGCGGCCTTGGCTGCTCAATCAGGTCATGACCTGGTTTGCGACCGGCCGCCGCGTCGCCGATCCGTCGATTAACGAACAATATGAAGCGATTGCCGGGCATTACGAAGCGATGCTCGAGCATTATGGGATCGAGACGGGTGTCAACATGGCCCGCAAGCATATCGGCTGGTACACCAAGGGCCTGCACGGGTCGGCGGAGTTCCGGAACCGGGTGAACCAGGTGGCGGACCCCAACCAGGTCAAGGCGATGCTGGCGGAGTTCTACGCGCCTTGGCGTCACCTTGAAGCCGCCTGAGCCGGATCGGCGCGACCGTCCGGGGTTCAACGACGTTTTCGCGGCGCTGCCGGTGGCGGTTGTGGTGGTCGATCCCGACGACCGGATAGCCCATGCAAATGCACTGGCTGAACAATTGCTCAACCTCTCGGAGCGCCTCATGGTCGGGCAGCCGATCGCGGAGATACTCCCGCCCCCCGACGAATCCCGCAAGCACGACAATCGCGGCCTTGCCGTCTTCGATACCGAGATCGCGACCGCCCGCGGCGTGAAGATCCGCGTCGACTTTGCCGAGACGATAATGCCCGATCATCCCGGCTGGCGCGCGATCACACTGCACGTTCCCGCCATCTCGCGACGGCTGGGCTATTCGGCGGACCGTACTGCGGGCGCGCGCGCGGCCGTCGGCGCGGCGGCGATGCTCGCGCACGAGATCAAGAATCCCTTGTCCGGCATCCGCGGGGCCGCGCAGCTGCTCGATGCCGGCGAACTGACCACGCTGATCACGACCGAGGTGGACCGAATCGCGGCGCTGATCGATCGCATGCAGGACTTCAGCGATACGCGTCCGCTTCCGCTCGCCAGCGAGAATATCTACCCGCTGCTGACCCACGCGCGTCGCCTTGCGCTCGCCGGTTTTGCGCGCGGGATCGCGATCGAGGAGCGGTTCGATCCGTCGCTACCGCCCGCGCATATCAATCGGGACGCGCTCCTTCAGATCGTGATCAACCTTCTGAAAAACGCACGTGAAGCCGTTGCAGATCAACCGAACCCCCTGATCATCGTGACCACGGCCTATCGCCACGGGATCACCGTCAGCAGCGCGCCGGGCAAACCGCGTCTGCCATTGCCGATCGAGATCTGTGTATTCGACAATGGCCCCGGCGCGCCCCCTGACATTGCCGACCACCTGTTCGACCCGTTCGTATCGGGGCGTCGTGAAGGGCAGGGGCTGGGCCTTGCCCTGGTAGACAAGCTAACGCGCGATATGGGCGGGATCGTGCAATATGCGCGTGAGGGGATTCCTGAAATGACCGTTCTCCGCCTGCTGCTGCCAAGAGCCACATCATGAGCACTGTGCTGGTCGTCGACGACGACGCCGCGATTCGCACCGTCGTCGCGCAGGCGTTGCGGCGCAGCGGCCACGACGTAACCGTCGCCGACAGCCTCGGCCAGCTCGAACGTGCCTTGGCGGTCGCTATCCCCGACGTGCTGATCACGGACGTGGTGCTGCCCGACGGCGACGGCATCGACCATGTCCGCAATGTCGCCGAACGCCACCCGACGCTGCCGATCATCGTCCTGTCTGCGCAGAACACGCTGACCACCGCCGTACGCGCGGCGGAGGTCGGTGCGTATGAATATCTGCCCAAGCCCTTCGATCTCGACGTCTTGTCGCGCGCGGTGACGGGGGCGCTGGCGCGGGGCGGGGTGCTGTCCGATGACCGAATCGGCGACGAGGATCGTGCACTGCCGCTGATCGGCCGGTCCGCGGCGATGCAGGACGTCTACCGGGTCATCGCACGCGTCATCTCGAACGACCTGACCGTGCTGATTTCCGGCGAATCGGGGACGGGCAAGGAACTGGTCGCCCGGGCGATCCACGATCTCGGCCGGCGGAGCACTGCGCCGTTCATCGCGATCAACATGGCCGCGATTCCCCGTGAACTTATCGAGGCCGAGTTGTTTGGCCATGAGCGCGGCGCCTTTACCGGTGCCGCGACGCGAAATGCCGGCCGGTTCGAGCAGGCGACGGGCGGCACGCTGTTCCTCGACGAAATCGGCGACATGCCGATGGAGGCGCAGACCCGGCTTCTCCGCGTGCTGCAGTCGGGCGAGTTCACGAGCGTCGGCGGTGCGCGCACGATCCGGGTCGATGTTCGCATCCTCGCCGCGACCAACCGCGATCTGGCGGCGCAGGTGGCCGCCGGACATTTCCGGGAAGACCTGTTCTACCGTCTCAACGTCGTGCCGGTCACCTTGCCACCGCTCCGCGAGCGACGGCAGGATGTCGCCCTGCTCGCACGACATTTTCTCGATCATGCGGCGATCCAGGGTCTGCCGCGACGTCAGTTGGCGGGGGATGCGATCACCGCGCTCGGCGCGTATGACTGGCCGGGCAATGTTCGCGAACTCGAAAACCTGATGCGCAGACTCGCGGTGCTCGCGCGCGACGAAATCATCGGCGCGGACGCGATTCACGCGATGCTGGGTGCGCGAATGCCGACCAGCACTGCAACCGACCTCGACCTAGCCGGCGCGGTGAAGGCGCTGATCGGGCGGATCGAGCGCGAAAACCCGGCAGCGCTCGACGATGGCAGTCTGTACGACCGCGTCATCGGCGAGGTCGAGCGTCCGTTGATCGAACTGATGCTTGCCCGGCATGGGCAGAACCAGCTTCGCGCCGCGCGTGCGATGGGAATCAATCGCAACACGCTGCGCAAGCGTCTCGACACGCTCGGGATCGACATCAGCGGCGACATGACCGAGCTGGACGCGGCAGGGTCACGCTGACCCGGCCATTATGTGGTTTCCCGGCAACAATTGTCGTTGTATCACGGCAACGATGATCGCCCCCGCGACGCTTGCCATCGAAGACGACGTGCCACCGCACCGGTTCGCAGTGACGCCTGCGCTTGAGGCGCTGGTCGTCACGCTGGCGATTACCGTCGCGGTCGCTAGCTATGTGCTCATCAGCGGCGCCAATTCACCCCAGCGCCTGATTGCACCGCCGCTGATCGCGCTGCTGCTGATCGCCAATCTCGTCCCGGGCATCGCATTGCTGATGCTGCTCGGCCGGCGGGTCGCGATGCGCCGGGCCGCCCGGTCTCCGGTTGGCGGTGGCGGCCGCCTGCACGTCCGGCTCGTCGCCTTGTTCTCGATCGTCGCCGCGGTGCCGATGCTGCTGGTGACGATCTTCGCGTCGCTGCTGTTCCAATATGGCGTGCAATTCTGGTATTCCGACCAAGCGCGGGGCATGCTCGAAAACGCCACCGAACTCGCCCAGTCGTCCTACGCGCGCCAGCTCAGCCGCTGGGAAGAGGCGAGCGTCACGATGGCAGCGGACATGTCCAATTACCTGCGTGAGCGATCGCTGCAGAGCCCGGATTTCTCCGGGTATTTCTATCAACAGGTCTATTATCGCAGCCTGTCCGAAGCCGCGCTGTTCAAGGTCACGCCACAGAACGAGATCCAGACATTCGCGGTCGTGAACCCCTATGAAATCGACTTTACACGACAGGTGACGCCCGAGGCGATCCGCGAACTCCGGAGCGGCAAGCCCGCCGCAGTATCGGTGACGGGGGATCGTATCCGCACGATCACGATGCTGCCCGGCGCCGACGAACTCTTCCTTTATGCTGGGCGCGTCGAGGATACCAAGCTCCTGTCGGAGCAGACGACGCGCGCCAACGCCGTGCTGGCAAGCTATCGGCAGCTGCTTGCCCGGTCGCGCAGCCTCCAGCTCCTGTTCAACGCGGCATTGCTGGGCATTTCCCTGCTCATCGTCGGGGTTGCGGTCTGGATCGCGCTGGCCGTCGCAGATCGTCTGGTACGCCCCGTCGGCGAGCTGGTCGATGCGGCACGTCGGGTGGCCGAGGGGGATCTGACCGCGCGCGTGCCAGATCCGCGCAGCCGCGACGAGGTCGGGACGCTGGCGCGTGCGTTCAACCAGATGACGGGTCGCCTGCAGGAGCAAAATAGCGATCTGATGACCGCGAATGACCAGCTTGAGACCCGCCGCGCGCTGATCGAGGCGGTTATGGCGGATGTCTCGGCAGGTGTCGTCGCGACCGCGAAGGACCGCGTAATCCGGATTGCAAATCGCTCTGCGATCCAGCTGCTCGGCGCGGACGGCCTGGTTGGCAAGCCGTTGCACGAGGTTGCGCCTGAACTCGATGCGCTCGTGCAGGAGGGAGGACGCGAAGCGATCGTCCAGGTCGGCCAGGCTGGCGATGCGCGGACACTCGCCGTCCGGATCGCGCATGCGCCGACCGGTCCGATCCTCACCTTCGACGATATCACGCAGCAACTGCTCGACCAGCGCCGCGCCGCTTGGTCCGACGTCGCCCGCCGGATCGCGCACGAAATCAAGAATCCGCTGACGCCGATCCAGCTAGCCGCGGAGCGACTGCAGCGACGCTATGGGGGCAAGATCCCCGCGGAGGACGGAACATTCGCCCGGCTTACCGACACAATCATCCGCCAGGTCGCGGACCTGCGCCGGATGGTGGACGAATTCTCCTCGTTCGCACGGATGCCCAAGCCCGTCTTCCGTGAGGAATCGCTACTCGATGCCGCCCGCCAGGCGATGTTCTTGCACGAGGTAGCGCATCCGGGGATCCGGTTCCTGCTCGTCCACGACGACCCGGGCCCGATGCTCGTCTGCGATCGCCGTCAGATCGGGCAGGCTCTGACGAACATCGTCAAGAACGCGGTCGAGGCGATCGAGACCCGCGGCGATGACGAGGGCGGGGCGGTTACCATGACCCTGACGGAGACGCGCCACGATGGAACGGGGCACTGCGTCGCGATCGAAGTCGCCGACACCGGGATCGGTCTGCCGGTCGAACGCGACCGGATCATCGAACCCTATATGACGACGCGGGCCCGCGGAACCGGGCTCGGGCTTGCCATCGTCAAGAAGATCATCGAGGAACATTGCGGGACGATCGCATTTTCGGATCGCCCCGGTGGGGGCACCATCGTCACCATGAACTTCGACGCCAGAGCGCTGGTCGCGCTTGATCAGGGGGCATCCGCACCCGAGCCGGCAGGGGATGGCCAGCTCGTCGCAATGACTCGCAATCGGACATGAATTGATGGCGCTCGATATTCTCGTCGTGGACGACGAACGTGACATTCGCGAACTGGTGGCCGGCGTCCTGGAGGACGAGGGCTATCAGACCCGCGATGCGGGCGACAGCGACGCTGCGCTCGAAGCGATCGCGGCGCGGCGTCCGTCGCTCGTGCTGCTCGACGTCTGGCTGCAGGGGTCGCGCCTCGACGGGCTCGAACTGCTCGACGAGATTAAACGGCGGGATCCATCGATCCCGGTGCTCGTCATATCGGGTCACGGCAATCTCGACACCGCGGTCGCGGCGATCCGGCGTGGCGCATCGGACTTCATCGAGAAACCGTTCGAAGCCGAGCGACTGCTGCTCATGGTGGCGCGCGCGACCGAAACCGAACGGCTGCGCCGCGAGGTCGCCTCGCTGCGGGCCACGGTCGGCCGCGAGACCGATCTCACCGGCAATTCGGGGGCGATCAACGGCGTCCGGGCAACGCTCAAGCGCGTCGCCGCGACCGGCAGCCGCGTGCTGATCATGGGTGGGGCAGGGGTCGGCAAGGAGGTCGCTGCACGCCTTCTGCACGGCTGGAGCCTGCGCACCGATGCGCCGTTCGTAATCGTCAGCGCCGCGATGATGACCCCTGAACGTGTCGACGAAGAGTTGTTCGGCGCGGAGGAGGGCGGGGACAAGATCCGTCCCGGGCTGCTCGAGCAGGCACATGGCGGAACGCTGTTCCTCGACGAGATCGCCGACATGCCGATCACGACGCAAGCGCGGATCTTGCGGGTCCTGACCGACCAGAGCTTTACGCGGATCGGCGGTACCAGGGTCGTGAAGGTCGATGTGCGTGTGGTGTCCGCGACGGCGCGCGACCTCGTCCACGAGATCGCCGAGGGTCGGTTTCGCGAGGACCTCTATTACCGGTTGAACGTCGTGCCGGTGGCTATCCCGCCGCTCGCGGATCGCCGCGAGGACATTCCCGCGCTGGTCCAGCATTTCATCGCGCATTATGCGGCAGAACGCCGGGTCCGGACACCGGAAATCGCGCCTGATGCGATGGTTGCGCTGCAATCCTACGACTGGCCGGGAAATGTTCGTCAGCTTCGCAACGTGGTTGAACGGACGATCATCCTCGCGCCGGGCGACCGACTGGGGCGGATCGATCTCGACCTGCTGCCGGCCGAAGTCCTGGGCGATCAGGGCGACATGGGGAGCGCCGGGGGCACCGCGATCATGGGCTCGCCGCTACGCGAGGCGCGTGAAACCTTCGAACGGGAGTATCTGCGCGTGCAGATCCGTCGGTTCTCCGGCAACATCTCGCGCACCGCGAGCTTTATCGGGATGGAGCGATCGGCGCTGCACCGGAAGCTGAAGCTGCTCGGGATCACCGAGACGCGCGACGATTGATCGCATATCTGTCGCCCGCCCCTATGGACGAAGCGGTACCGGGAACATAGATTAGACGCTCGCCCGGCAATCGGGTGATCTCCGACGTCGGGAAACGGCGCCACGCGGGCAAAGTCCCGCCAAAAACAAGGGTTATCCCATTGGCCGAAAAAATTGGCTCGCTCCAGGACCTGTTCCTCAACGCGCTGCGCCGCACCAAGACCCCCGTCACGATGTTTCTCGTCAAGGGTGTCAAGCTCCAGGGCATCGTCACCTGGTTCGATAATTTCTCGGTGCTGCTACGTCGCGACGGTCAGTCCCAGCTCATCTACAAGCACGCGATTTCGACGATCATGCCCGCGGGACCGATGGACGTCGCCGCGATCGTGAACGCCGTCGCAGAAACGCAGAAGAAGCAGCCGCTTCTGCAGGAAATTTTCTTGAACGCGGTCCGCAAGTCGGAAGACAGCGTGACCATGTTCCTGATCAACGGCGTCATGCTCCAGGGCCAGATTGCCGGCTTCGACCTGTTCTGCATGCTGCTCCAGCGCGAAGGCATGGCGCAGCTCGTCTACAAGCATGCGGTGTCGACGATCCAGCCTGCGCGGCCCCTGAACCTTGCCGAGGATCCCGACGACAGCGACGAGACGGATGCAGTGGACGACGCATGATCATGACGGCCTGGGGCAATGCGCATGAGTAGTGGTTTTGACCGTGACCGCGACGAGTTCGCCCGCGGCACGAAAGCGATCGTCGTCTTGCCCGACCAAGGCGATGCGACCCGCGATGTCGACGCACGGCTCGAAGAGACGGCGGGCCTTGCCGCCGCCATTGGCGTGGAGGTGGTCGAGCGGATCGCCTATCGCGTCCGCCAGGCCAAGCCCGCAACGTTGATCGGCAGCGGGCAGGTCGAGCTCCTCGCGACGCAGGTGCGAATGGAGGAAGCGGGGCTCGTCGTGTTCGATGCGAGCCTGAGCCCGATCCAGCAGCGCAATCTCGAAAAGGCGCTGGAAACGAAGGTCATCGACCGCACCGGGCTGATCCTCGAAATCTTCGGGGAGCGCGCGGCGACGGCCGAAGGGCGGCTGCAGGTTGAACTTGCGCATCTCGACTATCAGGCTGGCCGGCTCGTCCGGAGCTGGACCCATCTCGAGCGTCAGCGCGGCGGGTTCGGCTTTCTCGGCGGGCCTGGTGAAACCCAGATCGAGGCGGATCGCCGGCTCATCCGGGACCGGATGGCGCGGCTCCGGCGCGAACTCGAGCAGGTCAGCCGCACCCGCGGCCTGCACCGGGAGCGACGCCAGCGAGCCCCTTGGCCCGTCATCGCGCTAGTCGGCTATACCAATGCCGGAAAGTCGACGCTGTTCAATCGGTTGACCGGTGCCGACGTCATGGCCGAAGACCTGCTGTTCGCGACGCTGGATCCGACGCTTCGGCAAATCCGATTGCCCGGTATCGACAAGGCGATCCTGTCCGACACGGTCGGGTTCGTCTCGGACCTGCCAACCCAGCTCGTCGCGGCATTCAAGGCGACGCTCGAAGAAGTGGTGTCCGCCGATCTGCTGATCCACGTCCGCGATATCGCGCATCCCGATACGGAGGCGCAACGTGCCGATGTCGAGGCGGTGCTGGCGGACATCGGCGTCGACGATATGACCCCGCGGTTCGAAGTCTGGAACAAGCTGGATCTGCTCGATCCTGCCGACCATGACGAGATTGTCGGGGAGGCTGAGCATCGCGAGGATGTCGTGGCGATCTCGGCGCTGAGTGGGGAGGGGGTGGACCATCTCGTCGAGCAGGTCGCTGCCAAACTGACGGATGCGCATCGCCGCTATCACATTACGCTCGATGCGACGGACGGCGCAGGCGCGGCATGGTTGCACGCGCATGGCGAGGTGCTCAGCAGTTTCGCGGACGGGCTGGCCACCACCTATGACGTACGGCTGTCCGACACCGATTACGACCGGTTCAGCCGCCGCGACGTTTGACCGTCTGCCAAAGCGCTTCCTTCTCCTCAAGCGACAAAGCTTCGAAGCCCGCACCGGCGATGTGTTCCATCGCCCGGAACCGGGCTTCGAACTTTGCGTTGCCCGCGCGTAACGCCACTTCGGGATCAATACCGAGGTGGCGGGCATAATTGGCCACAGCAAACAGAAGATCGCCGACCTCTTCGGCCAGTGTGTCGGCGGTTGCTGTCGCAATCTCGTCGAGTTCTTCGTGCACCTTGGCCAAGGAACCGGTTGGATCGGGCCAGTCGAACCCGACCCGCGCAGCACGCTTTTGCAGCTTGTCGGCTCGCGCCAGCGAAGGCAGCGCGGTGGCGACGCCGGCGACCGCACTCTGGTCAGGCTTGTTCGCACGCTCGGTCGCCTTGATCGTTTCCCAGCCGGGCGATGTCTCCGCCGGACCGAAGATGTGCGGGTGTCGGCGCTCCATCTTGTCGCTGATCGCGTCGATGACGTCGGGCAGGGCAAATGCACCCGCTTCCTCTGCAATGCGGGCATGGAATACCACCTGCAACAACAGGTCGCCGAGTTCGTCCTTCAGATCGGCAAGATCGCCGCGTTCGATCGCGTCGACGACCTCATAGGCCTCTTCGATCGTGTAGCGAGCAACCGTCCTCGATGTTTGAACACGGTCCCATTCGCATCCCGTATCCGGATCGCGCAGTCGCGCCATGATGGTCGTGAGGCGGTCAATCATGGCGGCGCTCCGCATAAAGTGAGAATGACGTGGAGATCGCCGTTGCTACGACAAAATCAAAAGCTTCATAACGAATCACTCTCGATCCGATAATATACATTATGTAAAATGCTCTGGGGTTGGTATGTGTCAGGCCTCGAGGATCTGCCCATCAAAGCCCGGCTCCACTGTGTCAGGCAGTTCGGCCCTCAACGCTACATAGTCCATGCTGTTGTCCATATGGATAAGCGCGGTCCGCCCCGGCCTGAACGCATCGACCCAGCCCAAGACGGCTGAAAGTTGCGGATGCGTCGGATGTGGACGACGGCGCAGTGCATCGACCACCCATACGTCCAGCCCCGTATACAGCGCGGCCATATCGTCGGTCATGATGTTGAAATCGGTCGCATAACCGATTGCCTTGCCATCGGCCTCGAAGCGCAGCCCAGCGGCGTGGATCGATCCGTGCGGCTGATCGGTAACACGAATGTCGATCGCGCCGATCGTCAGCCGGTCCGGAAGGACCGCCCCGGTGATCGTCGACGGATAACCGCTGCGGCCCCGGAACGCATAGGTGAAGCGATCCTCGAGCGCGGCGAGCGTCGCGGGCCGGGCAAAGCCGATCACGGGCGTGCCCATTGCGTGATAGAGCTGTCTGAGGTCATCAATGCCGTGGCAGTGATCAGCGTGATCATGCGTCCAGATGACCGCATCAACCTCGGAGACGTTCGCCGCAAGCAACTGCTCGCGCATGTCCGGCCCTGTATCGATCAGGATCCGCGTTCCGGCATGCTCAACAAGCGCGGAGACGCGCGTACGTCGGTTGCGCGGTTCGGCGGGATCGCAGGCACCCCAGTCATTGCCGATCCGGGGAACGCCGGACGACGTCCCCGAGCCGAGGATCGTGATCTTCACGCGCGATGCGCCACGACCGGCGTATCGCCGGGCCGCGTCTTGGCGAACAAAGTATGGAAGTTTTCGGCGGTCCGCTGAGACAACTCGCCGACGGAGACGCCGCGCAGGTCGGCCACGAACTGCGCGGTGTCGGCGACAAAGCCGGGCTCCCCCGTCTTGCCCCGATTGGGCACGGGCGCAAGAAAGGGCGCGTCGGTTTCGATCAGCAGCCGTTCGATCGGCAAGCGCGCAGCGATCGCCTGAAGGTCGCGTGCGTTCTTGAACGTGACGATCCCCGACAGAGATATATAGAGGCCAAGTTCCAGTGCCTTGTCGGCAAATGCTGAGCTTGCCGTGAAGCAGTGGATCACGCCGCCATAGGCCCCCTTCCCCATCTCGTCCGACAGGATCGCCGCGGTATCCTCTTCGGCATCGCGGGTATGCACGACAATCGGCAGGCCGGTTTCACGCGCCGCGGCGATATGCGCGCGGAAGCTCAGCGCCTGGCGCGCGCGGTCGGAGGTCTCGCGGTAATAATCGAGCCCGGTCTCGCCCAAGCCCACGACCCGCGGGTGACGTGCGCGCTCGACCAGACGCGTCGCGTCGATCGCAGGATGGGCATCGGCTTCATTGGGGTGGATGCCGACCGTCGCCCAGACATCGGTTTCACGGTCCGCGGTGGCGATCACCGCATCCCATTCACTCTCCCGCGTCGAGATGTTGAGCATCGCCGTCACACCGCGCGCCCGCGCGCGATCGAGAACCGCCTGCTGATCCTCGATCAAGCCGGGGTAATTCAGGTGGCAATGACTGTCTGCAAGCATCAGGCGTCGGTCTCCGCAGGCATCTCAAGCCGTGGAAACGCGCCGGTCGGCGCGACGATCCGGAACTCGCTCGCGGACTGCCGGTCATACCAGCCGTCATCGTCAAGCGCGGCATGATCCCGGCCCTCTGCACCGATCTGGTCGAGGACCTTGCCCGCTGCGCTCGGCACGACCGGAAGAATCGTGATGGCGAGCATCCGGATTGCGCGCACCAACGTCGCCAGCACCGTGTTCATCCGTGCCGGGTCGGTCTTGCGCAACGCCCAGGGCGCCTGCACGTCGATATACTGGTTGCAGGCAAAGACGCCCCGCATCCACGCCTCGATGGCGTGCGACAGTGCGAGCTCCGCAAAGCCGGACCTGAACGCGGCGCAGGCCGCGGTGACGTCTTCGAGCAGCGCCGCGTCGGCCGGTTCGATCGCAGTCGCCATGGGCAATGCACCGTCCAGGTTCTTGGCAATGAACGACAATGTCCGCTGGGCCAGATTGCCGAAGCTGTTCGCGAGCTCGGCGTTGACCCGCGTCACGATCGCCTCGGCCGAATAGCTCCCATCCTGACCGAAGCTGACGTCCCGAAGGAAGAAATAGCGCAGGGCGTCGACGCCGAACGCATCCGCCAGCACCATCGGATCGACGACATTACCAACCGACTTCGACATCTTCTCGCCGCGGGTCAGGAGAAAGCCGTGGCCAAAGACGCTCTTGGGCAGCGGGATGTTCGCGGACATCAGGAAAGCGGGCCAGAACACGGCATGGAAGCGAACGATGTCCTTGCCGATCAGGTGAAGGTCCGCCGGCCAGAAACGCGCGAGATTTGCGTCATCCGACCCCGTGTTCGGATAGCCCGTCCCCGTAAGATAATTTGTAAGCGCGTCGACCCAGACATACATGACGTGGCCCGGGCTTCCCGGCACGGGCACGCCCCAGTCGAAACTCGTCCGCGACACCGAGAGGTCGGACAGGCCGCCTTCGACAAAGCGCATGACCTCATTGCGGCGGCTCTCGGGACGGATGAAGTCGGGGTTCGCGGCGTAGAGGTCGAGCAAGGGCTGCTGATATTTCGACAAGCGGAAGAACCAGGTTTCCTCGGCGGTCCATTCGACCGGCGTGCCTTGCGGAGACCGGCGATCGGCGCCCTCCCCCGTCAGTTCGGACTCGTCGTAAAAGGCTTCGTCGCGAACCGAATACCAGCCCTCATAACGATCGAGATAAAGGTCCCCGGCATCCGCCATCGCTTCCCAGATCGCCTGGCTCGCCGCGTAATGATCGCTATCGACGGTCCGGATGAACCGATCATAGGATATATCAAGACGGTCCGCCATCCCGCTGAAATAGGACGACATTTCATCCGCGAACTCGCGAACGGGGACGCCGCGGTCGCGGGCGGCCTGGACCATCTTCAGGCCGTGTTCGTCGGTCCCGGTCTGGAACAGCACGTCGCGTCCGGCCTGGCGCTGAAAGCGGGCGATCGCGTCGGCTGCAACCATTTCATAGGCATGGCCGATATGCGGTCGGCCATTGGGATAATGGATTGCGGTGGTGATGTAGTAAGGGTCGGCCATGTCGGCGCTCCTAGAGCATCCCCCGAAGGAGGTGAAGCCCATGTCGCCGCCTTCGTCAGGTGCGCAGTGTCGCAAGGATTCCCGACAGCTCGAAGACGGTCGCCTGCGCATCGAGCGACAGGCCAATGGCGGCGGCCGACAGGTCACGCGCTGCAGCATGCGCGTCGAGGGCGATCTTGAGCCGCGCGCCCGAACGGTCCCGCGCCGCGTGGGCGATGAACGCCGGCACGCGATCGAGAAACGCCTCATAGCGGGGTTGCGACGCCTTCCCAGCAAGGGACTTCGCCAGCCGGAGACGATGGCCGTTATCGCGATCGCCTTCGTCGGCGATCCGCGCAATCGCTTCGTCGAGGCTCGCAATATCGAGACCCGCGTAGCGCAGCGCCCTGCCCGGCGCTCCCTCACTCGCACGTACGAGGGCAGATATCTCGTCGTGGTCGAGGTCCGGCTGCGCCAGTCGCAACGTCACCGCGACCTCGTCGGGCGTCAGTGCCTCGAACCGCAAGACCCGGCACCGCGACCGGATCGTTGGCAACAACCGTCCCGGCGCGTGGCTGACCAGGAGGAATATCGTCCCGGCGGGTGGTTCCTCAAGGTTCTTGAGCAACGCATTGCTGCCGCCGCGCTCCAGATCGTCGATCGCGTCGATCATGACGACCCGGCGCGGGCTCATCGATGGCGTCGTCGCAAAGAGCGGCTGGAGCGTACGGACCTGCGCGATCGTGATACTGCGCGCGAGATCCTGGTCGGGCTTTTCAGGATCCTTGGGCAGACGCGTCAGCAGGCGGAAATCGGGGTGCGAACCCGCCTCGATCAGCGCGCGCGTGGGGTCGCCGGCCGGCACGGCAAACCCGCGCGGCTCGGTCGACCCGCCGCGCGCATCGGCCAGCATGCGCATCGCCGCCAGCCGTGCGAAGCTTGCCTTGCCAACGCCCTGCGGGCCGGTGAACAGCCACGCATGGTGAAGCGCGCCGCTGTGCATCGCCGCGGCGAAAGCGGACTGCGCCGCGGCATTGCCGATTATCTCGGTCATGCCGGCGACGGACTCACCCGAACAGTGCGCACGCGCGCCGGCACGCCAAGCCTCAACCGAACAGCCCGGTCAGCCCAGACCAGGCGCGCCCGAAGAACCCGGCTTCGGCAACGTCCTTTTCCGCGACCAGCGGCATACGCTGCTCGACCCCGTCAGGCATCGACACGACGAGATCCGCGATATGCTGGCCTGCCTTGATCGGCGCCTTGACCGGCCCCTGATAGACGACCTTGGCGTTCAGGTTCGGCGATGTACCCGCCGGTACGGTGACGGTCAGCGCCTTGGGCGCGATAAGGCCGACGCTCGATGAGCCGCCCATCTGCACGCTGGCCTCCTCGACCTTCCGACCCTTCGCTACGATCGGCTTGGACTGCCACGCGCGGAAGCCCCAGTCCATGAACCGTACCGACTCGTTCGCGCGCTCTGTCGAGCTTTTCAGGCCTGCGACGACCAATACCAGACGGCGACCATTCTGCTCGGCCGACCCGGTGAATCCGTATCCGGCTTCTTCGGTATGTCCGGTCTTCAACCCATCGGCACCCGCGACGCGGCCGAGCAGCGGATCACGATTGGCCTGGGTGATCGCGGTGCCGCCCATGGTCTTGCCCCAGGTGAAATCGCGCTTTGCATAGAATTGCTTGTAGAGCTGGGGATGGTTGGTGATCGTCGCCGATGCCAGCTTGGCCAGGTCATGCGCAGTGACATAGGTCACGCCGTTATCGGGCCACCCGTTCGAGGTGCCGAAATGACTGTCCTTGAGGCCGAGCTGTGCCGCGACGCGGTTCATGCGCTCGGTAAAGGCGGGCTCCGAACCCGAGATCGATTCCGCAAGAACGACGCAGGCGTCGTTGCCCGACAATGTCACGATGCCATACAGCAGATTGGCCACGCTGACGCTCTCGTTCGCCGACAGGAACATCGTCGAACCCGCTGACGGACCGTGCCATTTTGCCCAGGTCTCCGGCCGAACGGTGACCATGTGATCGAGCTTGAGCTCGCCTTTTTTGAGCATGTCGAACGCGACATAGACCGTCATCATCTTCGCCATCGACGCCGGCGGCATACGGCGATCGGCATCGCGTGCGAACAGGACCGCGCCCGACGACAGATCTTCCATATAGGCGATCGGTGCACTGGTCTGGAACTGTGGCGCGGCTGCGATCGACGGCGTCGCAAGCGCGATCATTGCCAGCGGTGCGACGGCGATGCGGCGCCGGACCATTTGAGTAAAGGGCAGCGTGTTCATGGGCAGCTTCGTCATGATATCCGTTACGTCAAAGAGGAACGCGATGGGAGGTAGGCTCGCGGCGCCGCCGGGACCTTATCGAAGTCATAGCCGGGCTTGGCAACCGCGTCACGCCTGGCTTTGTGTCCATCGGGCACGCCGGTCAGCGCTCGACTGCATCCGCCAGCAGCCCCACCGACAGCGCATAAAAATTCGAGCAATTATAGTCGAGGATTACGCGGTAATTGCTCGTGAGCAGATACGCCGTGGCGCCGGGACCGTCGGGTTCGAGCAGCGTCGCCATGACATGGTCGGCCGGCCACGAGGCGCCTTGCGTCATCACCCCCAGACCGCGCCACTCCGCGATCGTTCGCCAGCCGCTATGCCGTTCGAACACGCGCGGGCACCGCGGCGACACGAGCCGATTGCGTACCTGCGACCGATCGAATCCCTGCGGCACGGAGACCGCGACGCCCCAGGGTTGGCCACTGCGCCAGCCGGCATTGGTGAAATAATTGCCGATCGACGCCAGCGTATCGGCCGGACTGTTCCAAATATCCGCGCGGCCGTCGCCATCCCCGTCACGGGCCAGTCGAAGATAGATGGACGGCAGAAATTGGGGATTGCCCATCGCGCCTGCCCAACTGCCCTTGAGTTGTTCGCGCGAGATGCCCCGGTCGACGATCTTCAAGCCGGCAATGAACTCGCCCGCAAACAGCGATCGCCGACGCCCCTCATAAGCGAGGCTCGCGAGCGACCGCAGAATGTCGAAATTTCCGGTATAGCTACCGTAATTGGTCTCATGCCCCCAGATCGCGACCATGATCGATTCGGGCACACCTGTTTCGCGCTCGATACGCTGCAGCCTGCCCCGCTGCGCCCGATAGGTTTCCCGACCGCGTCCGATCCGCGCCGCGTCGACATGCTGCGCCTTGTACGGCGCGAAGGCCGGAATGGTGCTGCTCGTGCCGCCGCCCGGCTGTGCACGATCAAGCGCGATGACACGCTCGTTCAGCGTCAACGTAGGAAAGACGGAGTCCACCGTACGCGCCGTGACTCCGGCCGCCAGCGCTTGCGTGCGAAGCTGGGCGAGATAGGCCTGAAACCCCGCCTCGTCCTGCGCACATGCGGGGGTGGTGACCGCGGTCATCGCCGCGATGGTCAAAGCGCCACGTCGCAACGCACTCGATAGGATAGATTTTGCCCACATGCCGACCGCTCTGCCATAGGGGCGTCCGCATCGGAACCTCGCCCTGACGCAAGCACGGCTCGCACCGACGCGTGGACCGCCCGCCGCGATGCTTGCCTCCCCCGCCAGGCTATCGTTCGAGTGCCCGCCCCGTCCTACAGTGACGACTTTCCCAGCCCGCCGACACGAAGCTGCTTGCCTTTCGTCAACCGCACCCGCTAAGGGCTGCGGCGTCGGGGAGTGGCGCAGGCTGGTAGCGCACCTGGTTTGGGACCAGGGGGTCGCAGGTTCGAATCCTGTCTCCCCGACCATCTTCCATTAATAGCTGTTTTACAGCGGGTTAGCCGGTCGGCTGGCGTGGTTAACGTAGCATAAAAACGTAGCAGCCTACGAGACGAAAATCATTTCGAATTGAAAGCTCGCCACCTACCTTGCGGCGATCAATGCCGATCTGGTGACCAATCAATTTTGAATCATGGCGAAGCGCCCTGCCCTGTGGCGCTCCCGTGGCGGCTTGCACGGTAGACGGCCCAGCCTAATGCAGCTTCATGGATAAAACACTGCGCAATCCAGCTTGGTTTACAGACGAGCTAACCCTAGGACTCGATCTAAACGTAAAGACGGGCGGGAACCCAGCAGCAAAGGACGATCCCGACTTTGAGGCGCTGTCTGCTATCCCCAACAAGATACACCGGCTTAACGGCGGCGGCGGAAGGGATACACTTCGCAACCGGAACGGCGTGTACATGAAGGTGATGCACTTCCAGGCATCTGACTCGGCGTACCTAAACCAAGGTCAGGTCGGTATGCAGCGCGGAAACCGCCTCGAAGGCGTGCTGTAGGGGGGATAGGACGGTCGCCTAGCTGATCTCGCACCGAGCGCTCTTGCGGCCTGAGGCGAGAAAACAAGTGTCACGATCGCCCCCCCCCTAAAAGGCTACCCCTTCGCGCTAAGCGGGAAGGGGCAGTCTTTGAAAAAGCTCTCTTCGTCTAGTAAACGCCGCGTTGTGGCTGGGGCTCAGCCTGCCGCTTTATCAATCGTCCGCAAGTCAACATCTCGAAGAGACCATTCAACACCGACAGGTGTCGTTGGCCGCCGATCTATAGAAAAGCTTTGGCCGAAGGCAATTTCGCCAATATCTAATACACCGTCATTTTCGTACATTTCTCTCGCTGTCAAAATCGACAATTGTCCCTTGCCAGTCACTCCAACCAGGCTCAATATATTTCGGAATATATCCTGATACTTTTCCCGTAGTGCAACCCAGAATGTCGGCGGGCGGCGAATGTTCGCTGTAATGAAACTAAGTGCCAAGTCCCGGGACCCAGAGCAAAATGCCAGCAGTTCATCCACAGGCAAATCTGGCAATGTGTTATATATGAAAGATCGGTTATTTAGTAATCCGAATACAAAGTGATTGCGATTAAAGATCGCGCGACCTGGATTATGGGCAACAAATATATCGGACCATTCTTTTGGGAATCTCGAACCAGACGATTCAACACTTCCGTCATAGGGGATAAAGTCAGAGCACTCATCCCAGCATATACCTACTGACCCACCACTGGACTTGTTCGTATCATGGTGAATAAGGCGCCCCCCACCATAATAATTATGAAGAAATATCTTACTGCTCGATCCATTTGTTACATGAGCAGCTTCGGCAATGTACGAATCTCCAAGTTTAAATCTGAAAAAGTCGGACTCGTAAAAAGATATCCGTCCCAATGAAACCGTTCCGCTTGGCGCCTCCATCCAAACACCACCCTTATCTTTTCCCGCAATAATCCAATGCGGGATAGCTCTAAACCGCGCCGCGCGCTCTTTAATTGAAATAGGAGCAAATCCTACATTAAGTTCGTTGAATATAGACCCTTCCTGATTTCTCAAAAACTTGATCCACATGGACTCGAACAAGGACTTAAGTTCATCGGCCGTACCTGACGGATTATCAATAAATCGAAACCTATCGACAGATATCTCTCTATTATCTGTGAAATTAATCTCGACAGCCGTGCGACCTGCATAATGCAGGTCACCACCCACTCGAATACCATTCCAAGATTGGATACGAGGCGGTGGTTTAATGAAGGCTTTGACCGGAAAACACTTCGAGACCGATAGGTCGTCATTAATATCAATAAATGATACACATGCATTACCAACTAATCGCCACGATGGTATTGCTGCTTTCACAATCGCATTTGGATTTGTAAAATGAGCATCAGATTCAGAGGTAAACCATTCTATAGAGCTTAGGGCCTTTGCCTTCCTCTTATCGAGAAGGCGTTGAGCTCGAGCGGCGCTCTTTTCTTCGGATACTGTGTACAGCGTCGAACTCTTGGATCGTTGAGCAAATAGAGAGTCCACAAATGCACTACTGAGTTGATCGAAGTTATGTGCCCACGCAGGACCAATAGTATCAAATGAATTATGGGACGTTTCATCGCGAAACTCTATGGCGCATGGAAGGTGCCTGACCTGCGATTTTATGTATTTAACAGACTCACTGAACCATTCGTCAGGACTATCACCAAGAATATCCTCCTTTATTCTTAACGCAATCTCAGTACCACGGGTAGTCCGACCAAGTCTTTTCAGCTCACCAAAAGAACTCAACGTTTCAATTTCAAACTGCCAACCCGAACCGTCTTTATCGTCAGCTTCCTGACTTCTACGAGTTGTGAGTAGAAAACGATCGGCGAGCATGAAGTAACTGAGGACACCGATCCCAAACTTTCCAGTCCGCCCAATTGAAAAGCCCTTTTCTTTTGAAAGTCTTTCAAGCCTCCTGAGATCGCCACGTATTCCAGATCCGCTTATGAGAAGGCTTTTCTCAATCAAATGACGGGTCATTCCGGTGCCGTCGTCGGTGCATCGAAGCCAATATCGCCCGTCTTCTTTTGAAAATACGATGCGAATTTTATGGAGTTTTGCAAAAATACGCACGCGCTCCGGATCGAGAGCATCGTCATATTGAAGCCGTTCATAGGCTATTTGCTCTTGTACGGCGTCAAGTGCGTTTTGTAGCAATTCTCTTAGCGCTACGATCGGCTGACTATAAAGAGCCGTTCCCGATAGTAAGGATAAGACTCTCATACTATCGGGGCGAAAAGCACCTTCAATATAAACAAAAGAATTATCGACCTCTGCAATGTCGGTATGAAGCTTTCCAGCCCATGGCCATTTATAATTCGATCTCTGATCAACAGTTAAATTTCCTGTTGTGAAAGCACCCTCTTGATTCAATGCACTGCATGTTGCCAACTCCTGATCAACCCAATCAGCAGTTTGTAATACCGCGTTGTGTATCGGGGCACTTGATGTACGAGCAGAAAAGTTTGAATATCCGGTATTTTTGTCTAAGTTAAAACTAATACTATGGTCTTTGTGCCAGTAAATCCGACTACTTGGACTGATTGACCTTTGCTTCAATATTACTTCCGGAGTGCGTTCGGGAGCGAACTCAAGAACGTCTGCTACTCTAAGTATCGCTGCCAGGTAGCGGAGATTCAGTGGTCGTGACGGATTGCCGACCTGCTTCGCTGTGAATCGATTACTCCGAAGCTGAGTTATTCCCTCATGGTGACTACGACATAGCGTAACTAGATCCTCCGTCCATCGATGGTACAAAGCACCGTTGGAATCGGCAAGATTTTCTCGAATCCACTCTTCGCTCCAATCATTGTGCCGGCTTCGACTATAATATGCGACTATTTCCTCTACCTCTAAGAGCCCTTTCTCAGTTAACTTTCCACTAATTAGCGGTGGCGTTATACCATCACGATTTGTGTCAAGCCACTCTTGTAGGTTCTCCCGATCAGTACTTGGCAGCGTTGATTGGTCTGCCGTTAGCAAGTACGTTGAATGGCTACGCACCTTATCTCGCTGCGGTGACATACCGATGTCGTGACAATACGCCGACAGGATAAGCAGCGCGACTTCAACGTCTGATAATGATTTAGTGTCATCTTGAAGCAGATTGAACATTCTTTGCGCTACACGGAAAGAATGCTCATTATCGTGCAGGGTAAAATCCGGGGAAGCGGGCAGTCCCGCCCGCAGCGTTTCTTGTATACGTGGCATGAATATCTCAAGACAAAGCTTGACATCGTTGACCCCGTCTCGCTTTTCGAGGCCCTTCCAAAGCTCGGTCTCTTTCCACTCTCTCATTATCAGCTCATCCTGTTTTTTGTTATCGTGACAACCGAATGGACGATTTACAAGCGAGGCATCAAAATCTTTCGGACGATTCGCTTGGTCTCATAGAGGCATGCACTATCGAGGCGTTTCGGCCGTGCCCGCGTGATCCGGTGTCATGTAACTCGGTTGACTGGCACGGTGGCTGTTAGGCGATGCCTAGGCCCTAACGGAACTGATCGGTCAGGGAGGGGGCTCGCAAACGGTCGATTTCGTGTGGCGCTGCCAACCGTATCGCAACCTAGGGTTTGCCATTGGATCGTCAGCAATTATTTTGTGCGACCATTCCGATGCACCGCCATTGCCCTGCTGCCGTAGGCAGGGCACATAGGCCCTGCGGATCGTGAAAGACGGTCCGTGAGGCGTCGTAACCTCTCTGTCGCAAGGTCCGGTCAAATTTCTTGGCCGGGTGGCATGCGCGCATGTCCAGCCGGTTCGCCGGTAAAGGCGCATGCGCCTTGCCCTTGTGCTTGGTTACGAACGCCCGGCTTCTCGCCGGGTCATGCCTCCAACGAAAGGGGGTTCATGCTCGAACGCAGCATTCCGACAATCCTGTTTGCTATCGCCCTTTCGGGGTGCGGCGGAACAGGTCAATCTAGCGACACAGAGGTTAGGGACGCGGCCCTAAACGAGGCGCTGTACACAAATCTCGATATGCCCGGCGAAGAGGTTGAAGCGCCTATCGTTGCCAAAGCACCACTGCCCTCACCTGTGCTGGTGTCGGTCTGCAAAGCGGCTATCGCCTCATCGTTCGGGCGCAGCGCCTCCATCATGAAGGTTGTCAGCAAAACCGGTGACATTGTGCGGGTTCGATATAACCGCCCCGATGATGGTAAGCAGTGGACGAATGATTGCCGGGTAGAGGGCAATCGTATCCTCTGGCGTACCGTCGATGCCTTCCCCGGTGATGGCCCTGGAGTCTGGCGAATGCGGCCTGACGACGACGTTCTAACCTTTGAAATTACGGGCAATAAGGTGGCTATTTCGACAACCTATGCGGGCGTCGGCGGCACGACCGTCGAAACGTTCCCGGCGCTCTAGGGGCAACCAATGAGATTTATGGGAATAACGATCGTCGCCGCCGGTGTGTTGGCGCTGGCATGCGGTGGACCTGCATCGGCGGGAGCTAAGAAGACGAGTTCCTATGCCGTGAAGGTTGATGGCAAGGGCTTTCAAGTGAACCTGTACGCAGACGGTAGCGTGAAGGTGATCGTCGGCGGAATGGTTGGCCCTGCCCCCAGCTTTGGCCTTCGCGATCGGATGCGGCGTGCAGTTGCCGAGGCAACCAAATGCGAGATCACCGACGATTTCTGGTTGGACGGTAAGCTGGTCGGTAAGCTGACTTGCCCGCCGGGAGTCGTGCCAGCGGGGCGTTAATCCTCAATCAGCTATCGCTCACAAGTTGTAACTCATGAGCCATCCGCATGGCGGACTGCATCCTAAGCTCATAAGATATGACTCCACATATATGCGCCTAGCGCGTAAATATAGGATATCTTTTGAGCGACTCGGAGCCTCTATGTCCCGCATTGCATACTTTCGTTGTTCGACTTCGGATCAGAGCATCGGATCACAGCGTCAGGCTTTAGGCGGCAGCTTTGATAAAGAGTTTGCGGACGAAGGCGTATCGGGTGCTGTATTAGCGGCTGACCGCCCGGGCTTTGCAGCCTTAATAGGGTATGTCCGTGAAGGTGATACCGTCTGCATCTACGCTATTGATCGTCTTGGCCGCGATGCACTCGATATTCAGACGACCATCCGTCGCTTGATCGACAAAGGCGTGACGGTGGACGTTCGCGGTCTCGGCCCGATTGCCAAAGGTGTAGGTGAACTGATCGTCGCGGTTTTGGCGCAGGTCGCGGAAATGGAACGGCAGCGGATCAGGGAACGGTGCGATGCTGGACGTGCTGCTGCGAAGGCGGCGCTGGCGCTAACGGGCAAGACCCACCGGGGCAAGATCAGCCTTGGTCGTCCAGTCGTTTGTGATCGCGAGCAGGTCATAGCATGGCGAAAAGGTAATGCAGCAAGCATCGCGCGAACGGCAACCGAATTTGGCATCTCAACTGCCACCGTCAAACGCTACTGCTCACCGAAGTGACTAAGGATGCTGGCGGATGGCACCACGTCAGGGCAAGAATGCCGTACGTTGATCCATTTGGATGCATGCCGTCGTTTACCCCACCTGACCATTTTGAGGTTGAAGGTGTTTGAGTGCCGCACCATAGCATCGCCCTACTCAATGCGGATAGGAAATGGCGGCTGTTAACGAATGCCGCTAAGGGGGCGGTGTTCCATGATTAGCTTACTGCTAGGAATCAAAGTTGGAGGGGCAGCATTGAGCGCCACTGGGGCTGGGTATGGGCTTGCGGCCAAGCGAAGGTCCTTCAACACGAAAAAGAGATTGGACAAGCTTCTTGAAGAAGCTGCTGCTGGCAAGTTCGTTAGCCAGTTTACCCGCGCGGAGCTAGCAAACACGATAAACGGCTACATTCAACCTAGCTGTTCTCCGACTGACCCGACAAATTCTGATGACGAAGCATATCTGTCTGATATTCGAGAGCCTGTGTTTAATTACATGGATCGTGCAGTTTTAGACTCCAGCTCGCGCAATTACATAATCTTGCTTGCGGACTCGGGCATGGGGAAGACAAGTTTCTGCATCTCTTATCGCAGTCATTTATTAAAGGCGCACCCTTCTCAAGACGTTGCACTGATAAGTTTGACTCATCCCGAATGTGATCGTCATATTTCGCGCATAAAAAGTAAAAGCACATGCATATTGCTTTTAGATGCTTTAGATGAGGATGCGATAGCAATACAAAACGGTCGTGGCCGGCTAGACTCGATATTGGAACTAGCGGTCGATTTCCAGTCTGTTGTCATCACGTGCCGATCGCAATTCTTTGCGGATGATCACAGCATCCCCGTTGAAACTCCTATTCGCAGAATATCGCCGAGAGGGATAGGTCAAAATCAGAACGCTAATCTAAAGCGTTTCTACCTTTCTCCTTTCGATAACAAGCAAGTTAAAAGATATATTAATCGCCACTTTCCAGCTTGGGCAGTTCATAGGTTTGGTCAGCGGAGTCGGGCATTCAAGTTGATTGCTGACATTCCTGAATTGGCATCAAGACCGATGCTATTAGAGCGACTACCTGAAATTGCCCGTGGCAAAGATGATCTTCGAGAACTATATCAGCTATACGAATTCATGGTATCGGGCTGGGCCCACCGCGAACGCAATTGGATTCCAGAAGAAAAGCTTCTTGCGGTGTCACGAGAAATAGCAGTGCAATCCTTTGCAAGAAGCGGGCATCGTGCGCAGAGGATCACCAAGGGCGAATTGCAGAGCATTGCTAACCAGTTAATTAACAACGATCCTGACTGGAATCACCTACAGACGCGTTCCTTGCTAAATAGAGACAGTAATGGTCTGTTTAAATTTGCACATTTGTCTATCTTGGAGTTTTTAGTTGTTCAGTCTGCGGTAGAAGGCGACGAGCGCGCGCTTTCACACCCATGGACAGGATTTATGAAGCAACTATTTATTAGCTGGGGGTATTATCGTCACGGCGAAGAGGATTTGGCTAAAGCTCGGTCGTTGCTTACTTCGTCGAAAGCACGAACTTCCATACTGCCGTTGTCCGACTATTGGGCGATGCCGCCCCGGCAGGGGTTGCCGAACTTCAAACTGTCTGCGACCCGCCGACTTAATGAATCTGGCTCTTCGAGGTTGGCGATTCCGCAATGGCGGACATCCAACATTTCGCTGGATAAGAGCGGTGATAGCATCACTGTTAACGATCACGAATTTTTTCTTAAGTGGCATACGCAATCCGTAGTGCAAGCTGGCAGCGGTGGCATGATGATGACGTTGACAAGTGCACAGCAGATAAATGCTCGTTCTGATGCTTATCGATTTCCGTCGTATGACGAATTTATTAGTTTGGTAGAAGGTCTGAACGCAATCGGTAAAAGCGACCTGCTAAATGATGGAGTGTTCTTTCCAATATCTGATACGCCCGGAGAAAAGAGGCATCTTCTAGTAAGCTTAGGCAAGGCGCGTGAAACCGGAGGTATTACTAAGATCGTTGATAAGGAGCGACTTGTGTCGGCAACCCGTCGAACAATAACCTGCTATGAAACTGGACAGGCCCAAAGCCACAAATACGGTTCGCAAACGTCGGTCCAGGTTTGGTGGATCGACAAGCATTAGCTTCTGGTTCGATGCTCGCCACAGTTCGGAGGCTTAGCATTATCGTGGCTAACGACCACTGTTAGATGCCTGTCACTGCTCCTACCCTGTTGGGCTCGCCATTAGGTACTACGCCGGCGAAAAAAAACTTTGCGGTGGGAACCGCATCGGCAGGGTTCGTCATCGCTGTAGCCGTGTGTTCAATAACAGCAGCAGCATTGGTCAAAGCGCGACGGCGCTAAGCAAGCCGACGCCGCAAACTCGTTACCGCCGAAACGGGATGACGACAGCCAGATTTAGAAAGGTGGTGATCCCATCGTCAGCTACGGCTTGCAGAAAGGTCGCGTTTGCAGCGTCGTTAAACGCGAACGGATCATTCCATACCGTTGACGTCCCTTTGTCGTTGACCACTTCCAACGTCCGATCTGCGCCACCCTCTAATTTGTAGATCACGAGGTCCACCGTGATGCCATCTTGCGTAAAGAGGCGGGACAATCTGGACGTGACGAGGTTTGGGTCGCGGTCGGTCATGCTGCCTCTTACGGATCGCTGCTGCCAGTTCGACCCGTCCAAGGACGATAAAGTGAAGCCGTCCCGCCCAACCCCATAGAGGGGGCTAGGACGCCTGTAGGGCGCGCTGCGAAGCCTAACGTCAATATGTAGTGGAACGACGCAAGGACGCCTGTACAGCGCTCCGTAGATCGCTCTAGAGCCTGTTCCACACCGAAAGGGACGCGGACGGTGGCATAGGAGGCGGGTAAGGAGCTTCACCTGCTGGTGAAGGGCATCCGCCGCTTGCCAAAAGAGGGCGGAGCAAATGCTGGCGGCGCTCACTGACTCCGAAGTCCTAGGAATACGATGACCCTGCCACACCGGTCCAATCACATTTTTGCCCACATTTTTCCGGCATCCTCACACCTGCGGTTTAGTTTTTAAACGGATCAGTCAGCACTATTTCGCCAATGCCATTTTAAGCCCCGTACAGCGCTTGTTGCTCGTCAGCCTACCAATATAGCTCTCATACGTCTTCTGGCGTCGGCTGGTGTGTTTTTGGGGCTCTAATGAGGGTGCTGCCGATTGTTTGGCTCTGTCCGTCCATCGACACGCCCTGTCCGTCGGCATATGGTCTCGTCCTGAAAACGGGCCACTGGTGGTGTGTGCATATGAGCGACACGGATGATCTGATCGCCCCTATTTACGGCGAGGGCTTAAAGACGGGAGCCGACCCCGATGGGACGCGTCTTGACTGTCCCTTCTTTGATGATCGCTTAGAGCTTTGCAGGGCATGGCTTGCCGGTTTTAGTACGGGGCGAATGACACGAAACGCGGGCGGCTGACGCGCTTACGTTAAGGGGAGTGCAACCGGGCAGGCCGGAAGAGCGCAGGTAATCCGAATGATCGCAATAGGATGCCTATCACTCGTCATTCTACCCCTTATCGAGCTTGCTGTGGACGGCTACATCGGCGGTCTAGATGCCGCGATCTGGTCTGCCGGTGGCGGGCTAATGTTCGCGGTGCTGATCTGTGGGGTGGCGGCGATGGCTCTGGTGAAGACTGGGCGTCGTTGAAAGGCCGATAGGTCTTCTTTAAGGGGCGTTACAGCGCGCCTTTAATCTATGGAGGCATCCGAGAAGCCCTTCTGCGCACATTGTCTTCTAATGGCGCTCGTAGGGGCATTTAACGCCTAATCATCGTTGGCTGCCCTACGCGTCCGCAGCGATCGTGTCTCATAATTGCTTACAACGCACGCTCTCACCCTCAACCCCCTAACCCCTACTCGTATGGAAGAGGTTGGGGGGTGGGTGTGTTTTATTTTGATTTCAAATAGGGATATATCCCTACATGCTCGTGGAAGATGCTAGAGAATAAATCTTTAGCTATGTCTCCAAACTGTATTGGAACTCTTATAGAATCATGATTAGGAAGGGCGCATATACCTTTCTGTGACAGTAGGTAAGTTGCCTCTGTTGCTATCTCCCCCTCTTTCCACTGGTATGTATACCATTTAAGATCGCTATCCATGATCGTCTTAACCGACGGTATGGACGCTACGATTTCATCGGTGACCATCGAGAGGGGATATTGCCGTCTTAGTCGTGTAGTATCTCCGGCATCAAATCGCTTGCAATGCTCCCCTGTCCATTGCTTCGGCGTCTTTCCCCCACCAAGCGTTGAATTAACAAACAGCTTTACGACTTCCCGGTCTATGGACCCGGCCTGATATAGCTCTTCCCGTGCGGGCAGTGGCAATCCTAGCAGACCGTGTGCAATCGTCAGGTGGCACGCTGAAACGTCGATCTCGACGGTAGGCTCGTCGTTGATGAGGATGAATGGTCGGTATTGCTTCTTCAATGATTGATAGCCGCCGCCCACCACCGACAATCGCCCGCCCATGTTCCAGTCAAAAGCAGGGTCGTCGCCGCAATTGAAGCACCGGAAGAAACGGACGTCGTCGGGCAGTACTGGCTGTACGCCGTCGTAGCCCGGTGTTAGTTCCCATCCATCGGCCAGCGATAGCCTTTGTGCGGCCATAAAGGTGTTGATAGCGAGGATCGGTTCGGCAAGGGCGGCCACCTTAGGATCATCGATATCTACCGGTATCGGCCGTCCCTTTATCTTCTTCCAAGTAAGGGTGCGTCGGTTTCCGGCCCTTTTCTGTATCAGCGCAACGCTGGCGGCATTCTCCGCATAGGAGAAGTGAAACAGTCGATCACCCGGAGCAATCCCGGCTTTGGTGAAACGCTCGATAAAGAGTGCGGTTGGTACGATCCGGGTCACATAACCCGGTGCGTTCGCAAAGGCAGCGGTGCCAGAATAGATGGTAATCATTCCGTGACGAGCTAAATCGGTGAGTACGCGACGGCACGGTTCGTAGCCCACCGGCCCCTTGGTGAACGAGGCGGCGGCAAGGCGGCGATAGCATGGGCGCGGCGGGCTGTAACGGCTGGCATTTAGAAGGTCCGCGACAACGGCCCCGGCAGCAACGAGGTAATGCGAAGAGGGGCCAAGTCTGTTGCCCTTAAGCACGATGATATCTGCCGCGAGCAGTTCCACTGCATCCTTGGCTAGGTCCGTTTTCGGGCTACCGGTAAGGCTCATCGTTACGGAGGGCAGTGTTGCTAGCTTGGCATCTTGAACGGTCAAGGCCAGGCGGGAAGCATGTGCGTCCCGGTCGGGCGAACTACGACTAGCGGGGGCTACAAGAGAGGGCGGCGCAAGAGCTTCGGTAGTGGCGGTTTGCATATTGACTCCAAAGGGCGGCGGAATGCCGCCGGAGCCAAGCCAGATGACAGGAAATTTGCGGTAAGCAACAGCTAGTAATAAATCTTAGTTACAAGCTTACGCTTTCATAACTTTAGATAACTATATGTTATGTTTAGCTAATTAGTTGATTATCGGGTTAATATGCAGCTATAATCAACCGGACTTAACAAAATCATTTGGAATGATTATGCTTGCCTCTTGTCAGCAGTCTTTCATCTGTTAGTTAGGTCGGCTTCTTAGTCACGGATGCGGGATAAGAACGATAATCTTCACAGAATATCTTTGAGACGGGTCTTGTGACCAAATCCCACCTCCCCATTCTATGACCTTACGCCAAGTCCGCGTCGCCGATACTTTCAGCTATCTCCTTCGAAGACGCGCGCATTCGCAATGAGGCCACTGAAATCGACGCCTTGAAACTTAGCACTTTCAATCATTTGGTTGAGCTTCATAGCCGAGCCTTGTCTGGTTCGGCCGTAGCCGCTTGTTACAGACGTTTGTTTATGACCGATCGCAACCGCAACCTCGTTATCAAAGCACCCCGATTGCCGAAGTTGATCGGCCAAGCCGTGCCGGAACGAATGACTCCCAAATCCATCAGGACCATTCTTAATCCCAATCCGTTTTAAGTAGTCTCGCCAGAACCGCGACGGCAATCCTGCTTGCCCCCGATCATTACGGACCAAATCGGGAAATAGAGGATTGTCCTTTTGCGGATTGGCACCGCGCTTCTGGCGATCGACAAATTCTAAGAACCCAATACTCCGTAGCAACGAATGCATCGGGGCTATCCGGGATTGCTTGTTCTTAGTCGAAAGTCCTGCTTCATCGTCATTGGCGATCAGGAAGTACCATTCGCCATCTTCAAATCTTACGTCCGACAATCGGATTTGGGCGACCTCTCCAATCCGTGCGCCAGTGAAAAGGCAGATAAGAGGCAACCAATAACGCCAATCGTCTGCTCTGCATTGTCCAACTTTATGTTCTTCCTTGGGACCAACGAAGCCGACGAACAACGGCGATCGTAGGATCGTATTAAGCTGGTCAGCGCTGAACGGCGGACGAGAATTTTTCCTCTTGTCGGCATCGTAGAACAACCCGGTACAGGGGTTCTCGTTAACGTACCCCTCGCGCAACGCCCAAATGTAGAGGGCAGAGACGGCAGACAGGTACTTATTAACTGTGATGAGGCTAATTCCACGTTCGTTCGTCTGGTGCGCTTTCTCGACCGCCTGTTGGATAGATAGACCTTCATAAGCGGCGCGCTTCTTATAGGCCGATGGGAGCGCGGCTACTGCGTTCCGCCACTCTCTCAATTCCGACTTCTTTAGCGAATCAATCGAGCGATTTTCTCCAACATAGTCGGACAGAAGCTCGATCACCTTACGATCTTGGTTAAGAGTGTCCGCCTTTTTCCGTCCCTCTGACAGGCGTTGCGTCCGATACTTGTCAAACATTTCGAGCAACCCCTCCCCTTTCGGTAGCCGTTCCCCACGACGCTCGATAGCATTGCGCACGTATGCGGACGGACGAAAGTCGTCCGCCCTGCCTTCTACTTTGGCTTGTGCGCTAGCGAAAAGCTCGATGCCGCATTTGGCTAGGCTTTCGACAAAGCTACGGAATTCAAGGCTGTCATCCGGCAGACACCAACCACGGCTGCTAGCCGCTCGCCGGGCGACGGCTTCCCAATAAGTGTGGTCTTCCGCGTGGAAGCACCGAAGGGCATTTGTATGCCTCCGTTGGAACTCTGGCGCTAAGGCCCGATACGCATCTTCGCTGACGCGGGCTTTGGACCGAATTAGGTCGCTTACCCTACGCCCTGCTTCCTCATAGCCCACGGTTACGGCGACCTCTTCTAGCTCTCGCGATGAGGGTACGTAGGAGGTCGAAGATTCCGGTAGCGTTGCCGCAACCGAAGGCGTCGATGCGGCAGCGATGGTAGCCTTCCATTGGCCAAGGATTGGGTACGCAAGCGCTTCCGCCTGTTTCTTGTCGGTTACCCCTAACGACCGCGTGAACTCCCTACGCCCGATTGCTGGGCGCAGCGCTTTCGGAACCATCATTCGAAGCTGCCAGTGCTGCGAGTTATCGCGTTTGCAGAGATAGCAGGAGAGGCTCATTCGAAGCCCCGGTGGATAGGGTTGCGTAGCATATGCGCGTGGCATGGCACACCATCGATCGGCGGAAAACCGTTAGTCCTGATGCTACTTAGGGGAAATGACGGACTGCTACGTTAGCTCTTCCGATCCTGTCTCCCCGACCATGTTGCGCAGTGTCGCAGCGATACGGAGATGCCGGGTCTACTCCATCGGTACGATCTCGACGATGTCGAGTAGAGATTCGAAGCGTGGATGCGGCAGTATCAGCCGCCAGCGCCGGTCACCGATGCGCTCCATCACACCCGCCAGGTCGCGATTTGGGTCGGTGCCGTAGCGCATCGGACGCTGTTCGTCGCCCAACGCCATGCTGCCGAGGAAGATCGCACGCGGTCGCGGAGCCGCATCTGCCCGCGATTCGCGGTATAGCGTCCCGGACGGACGTTGCGATCCCCCCAGCCGCTTGAACGTCAGTTCCCCGTCTCCCCCCGTGCGTGCAGGCTGTTCGATGCGGCACGAGAACCAGCCATAGGCAATGAAGCGTGACGCGCCCGCTCCCGGCGCCCCGAGCTTGATCGTGCGACACCGATAGGTGCCGATCGGTGGCAACGGATCGGGGAGTGCCCGGTCCGGATCGAACAATTGAGGATCCGCGGCAATTTCACGCTGCGGGATCTGCGCAAGCGCATCCATCCACGCATCGCGCCAGTCGCGCAGCCTTGCGCGGTCGGCAACCGTTGCTGCCGTGCGCCATCCCGCCCCTCGTCCGGTGGGATCGGTTCGCTCGACTTCGGGGGGCGGCGCGCTGGCGATCCGTTTTCCGCCCCCGCAGGCGACGAGCAAGACGCATGTCGCCAACGCCCCGATCGCGCGTCGCGCGTCGACACGGGCACCGCCGACACCTGTCATGCTGCCGTCCAACCGCCGTCCATCGACAGATTTGCGCCGGTCATCGCGCTAGCCTCGTCGCGGCACAGGAAGAGTGCGAGCGCTGCGACCTGCTCCGGCGTGACGAAGGCCTTGGTCGGTTGCGCGGCGAGCAGAATGTCGTTCACGACCTGCTCGCGTGTCATCCCCCGCGCCGCCATCGTATCCGGAATCTGATCCTCGACCAGCGGCGTCCAGACATAGCCGGGCGAGATGCAGTTGACCGTGATGTTGTCGGTCGCGGTTTCGAGTGCGATCGTCTTGGTCAGTCCGGCGATGGCATGCTTTGCCATGACATAGGCCGACTTGTTCGGGCTAGCGACCAGCGAATGCGCCGACGCGGTCGAGATGATCCGGCCCCAGCCTCGGCGCCGCATATGCGGAATCGCCGCCCGCATCATGTGCCAGGCCGACGCCATGTTGATCGCGATGATCCTATCGAAGGTCGCGACGGGAAAATCCGCAATTCCCGCGACATGCTGGATGCCCGCATTGTTGACGACGATATCGCAATTCCCCGTTTCCGCGACCGCGCGCTCGACCAGTGCGGCAATCTCGTCGGGGCGGGTCATGTCAGCGGCATCGTAAAGCGCGGTCGCGCCGCTGATCGTGCTCAGCGCCACACGCTCCGCCTCGATCGTCGCGGCGTCGCCAAAGCCGTTGAGAACGACGCAGGCCCCCTCCCCCGCAAAGGCTCGCGCATAGGCAAGACCGATCCCCGATGTGGATCCGGTGATGACCGCCGTCCTGCCCGCCAGAAACATTGTCTCGTCCCCCATCTTGACGCGGCCGGAACGCCCCGCTCGCCGTACAACGCTTTGTCATGCCTTCCAAAGGTCGGCAGAATACGATTAGACCCGGCAAGCCAATCGGATGCAACTCCGCATCGTCCCATGCATTTCGTTACCACTCCAGAATGAAAGTCTTAAGACCATGCGGCTCGATGATTTCGACCCTAACATCAACGTCGAGGATCAGGGCCGCGGCGGCGGTTCGGGCGGCGGAGGCGGCGGCCTTCTGTTCGGCCTTCTGCCGCTGATCGGCAGCCGTTTCGGGTGCGGCGGCATCGTCGTCGTGTTGATCGTGATGGCGCTGTTCGGCGGCCTCGGCAATATCGGTGGCATGCTGGGTGGCGGCTCGTCGCCCAGCGCACCCTCCGGGCAGATAACGCAAGGTGGGGCCGGTCGCGGCGGCGAACAGGGTTCCGGCACCGACGCGCAGTCGATCTGCACGCTGAACCCCGAGCGACGCGCCGCGTGCAACGCCTTCAGCTCGGCGCAGAAGACCTGGGCCGCGATCTTCGCGAAGAACGGCGAGCAATTCCAGGCGCCCAAGCTCAGCTTCTTCGACGAGAATGGCCGTTCAGGCTGCGGCGCGGCACAAGCGGCGATGGGGCCCTTCTACTGCCCGACCGACAACGGAATCTTTCTCGACACCAGCTTCTTCGATGAGTTGGCCAACCGGTTCGGCGCACGCGGTGACTTTGCGCAGGATTACGTCATCGCGCATGAATTCGGTCACCACATCCAGAATCTGGTCGGCACGTCGAGCCAGGTTTCACGCGCGCAGCAGCGCGCTGGTTCGAGCGAGGGTAATGCGCTGTCGGTTCGTCTGGAGCTCCAGGCGGACTGTTTCGCCGGTGTCTGGGCGGCCGCCAATCGCGATCGTCTCGAACCCGGTGACATCGAGGAGGGCATGACCGCTGCGCAGGCGATCGGCGACGACACGCTTCAGAAGCAGGCTCAGGGCCGGGTCGTGCCGGACAGCTTCACGCACGGCACCTCGGCGCAGCGTCAGACCTGGCTTCGCCGTGGTCTAGACAGCGGGGACCCGAAGGTGTGCGACACCTTCTCCGGCGCGATCTGAATGAATGCCCCCTCCCGCACTACCGGGAGGGGGCTAAATGCTCAGAGCTTGACGAGCATCTTGCCGGTATTTCCACCCGAAAACAGTCCGAGAAACGCGTCGGGCATTGCGTCGAGGCCATCATGCACGGTTTCCTGCCGCTGCAACGTGCCCGCCTTCAGCAGGGCGCCCATGTCCGTATAGAACTCCGCAGCCCGATCCATGAAATCGCTGACGATGAAGCCGCGGATCTGGATACGGTTACCGATCAGCCTTGCGAGATAGCGCAGTTCAGTCGCCGCGCCGCTGTTGTAGACGTCGATCATGCCACAGATCGCGAACCGGGCGTGCAGCTTGGCGTGCGCCAATGCCGCATCGAGATGTTCGCCGCCGACATTATCAAAATACACGTCAATGCCGCCCGACCCGAGCGCGGCCACAGCTTCGCCTAGAGCTTTCACGACCGGCGTACCGGACTTGTAGTCGATCACGGCATCAGCGCCGAGCGACTTGACGCAGGCGCATTTGTCCGCGCCGCCTGCCGAGCCGATCACCGTCATGCCCTTGGCCTTGGCGACCTGAACGACGGTCGAGCCCACCGCGCCCGCCGCGGCCGAAACGAAGACGGTATCGCCGGACTTGGCAGCGGCAACCTCGAGCAAACCGAAATAGGCGGTCATGCCCGGCATGCCGAGCTGCCCCAGAAATGCCTGTGGATCGACCGCCAGATCCGGCAGCTTCTGGACCTGGTTTGCCGGCAGCGTCGCTTCGTCGCGCCACCCCGCCATATGCTGGACGAGATCACCCGCCTTGAGACCCTCGGCCCGGCTTTCCACGACTTCGCCGATCGCACCGCCCTGCATCGGCTTGCCCAGCTCGAACGGCGGGGTGTAGCTTTTCACGTCGTTCATGCGACCGCGCATATAGGGATCGACCGAGAGCCAGCGGTTGGCGATGCGCACTTCGCCGTCGGCCAGTTCGGACTGTGAAACGTCGATCATCTCAAAGTCGGTATGCTTTGGCATGCCTTGTGGACGCGTCTTCAGGCTCCATGCACGGGACATTCTTGACTCCTGTCGTTGAGGTTTCATGACTCGGGTATGGCGCAGAACGGATCCCCCGCCAAGCGGCAGAGCACACATGACGTGCCCGTCTACAGCGAGCCTACCCGTCAATCGCCCGCGCCCTGATCGAAGTTCCGCCGGCCGTTGCCGGGTGCGCCCGTGCGAGCGGCGTTCGCGATGAATGTCCCGTGTCCAAAACATGAGGGGGAGAGCGCGGCGGTGGATTGCAAGCCGGCGGCGCCATCGCTAATATCGCAAGATCCGGCGTCGCCGGACCGCGCGGGGCCGTAGCTCAGATGGGAGAGCGCTGCAATCGCACTGCAGAGGTCAGGGGTTCGATTCCCCTCGGCTCCACCAGCGCGACCTATTCAATACTGTTACCGTCTTCGACAAAGCGGCAAGTGAGGGCGTGTTCGGCGTCGGAGCGGACGGCGGCGCTGA
Source organism: Sphingomonas aerolata (assembly GCF_003046295.1). Lineage (GTDB taxonomy): Bacteria > Pseudomonadota > Alphaproteobacteria > Sphingomonadales > Sphingomonadaceae > Sphingomonas > Sphingomonas aerolata. Next base: position 570,603 of record NZ_PZZN01000003.1, on the reverse strand, counting down.
TAGAATCTCTATCCTGGGCGGCGGCAGGATCAGCCCGTCACAGCGGGGTCCACAGACGCCAATCGGCCTCCGCATCTGCCGTTTCGGTCTGACGTTCCCACCGCAGATACGTCAGACGATCGCGCAGCTGCGGCTCGCGTGCATGCTGCTCCAGCTTCGCCAGCGAGGCGAGCGACGATGGCCCCAGCAGCCCCATATAGCAAAGGTCGCGCGGCGGCCCCGCCTTACCCATTTTGAGCGCTGTGCGGACATTCCAAGTCGCCGCGACCGCGCCAAGATCCACGACGCTCGCCGTCACCAACACAGTCACAGCCGCCAGCGCATTGGCGTTGATCAGCCACGCTGCCGACCTATTGAAAAGCAATTGCCAGCCGATCAGCGCCAGGCCCGTGGCCACAAGCCCCATCCATGCGAGTGCCGACAGTCGAAGCACCGTCATCCCGTAGGCGTCGACATAATCGAGCGTTCGCAATGCACTCGACGCGACCAGCAGCAGGTTCTGGACGAGCCAGACCGTCACCAGCCGCCGCACCAGCGGACGCGACGCGGCTGTACTGCCCGGACGTAATGCCAACAGCACGAATACGCCGGCGAGCGCTGCCGTTACGCTCAACGAATACGTGCCACGGTGCGCATAGTCCGCCATCGTCACGCCCGAGGGCATTCCCGCGCCGCTCGACAGGAACAAAATGTCGAGCCCATTCTCAACCGCGATGACCATATTGAACGTCACGAGTAAGAGGGTCAGCTGCGCCACCGCCGGATCGAACACCGTACCAATCGAGTGATCGCCAAAACGCGATGGCCCCGTCGTGTGAGGACTTGGCCTCAGGCTTGCCCAGACGGTCATCAACACGCACAGGCCGAACAGCGTGCGCCACGTTGTCGCCCACGGATCCGGCAGCACGATTTGCGAAAACGCCCGACCGATTGGCGGGTTGGCGCTCGCGAACAGCCCAAGGAACGTCGCGCCGCCTACTAGAGGCGACGCGGCGACGGCCCCGATAGCGCGGAAGCCGCTGGAGGGCAGTCCTCGACGCTGGTGGACCATCGACAGCTGCGCCGCATCCTTGAACGGCGCAATAGCGGCGGACATCGCGTACCATCCGAGCCTGCGCGCCCAGGCGAGCGCATCGTCGAACCGCTGCCGCGGCAGGAGTGCGGCAAGCGAGACAGCCGTCCAGAACAGAACCCAGCCGAGGAAGCTTGGATCGTCGACGAGTACCACCGCCAATCCGGCGCCGGAAACCAACGCCAGTCGCGCCGATCCGTCTTTCCAGATCCCCCGTCGCGTCAGGAACAGGGCGGTAATCCAGGCCAAAGCGAACCCACCAACCACCGCGCCATTGCCGTCGTCGATCAGTATCTCCGCCAGGAAAGGCAGCGCCGATCTTGGCCATCAGTCTTCCATGACGACTCATCTTCGCGCTCCCCGATTGTCGAGGTTGTGCTTTGCAGCGGTCCCGTGAGCGTCAGATCGCGAGGTCCGCGTACGATCCGTTCGCTTGTCGTGCAGATCCCGTGCAGATGATGAATCCAAACCCGGGCGGTGTACTCAGCGCGCGTTGCGAATGTCTTGGCGCAGGGCTAGCCTCCCTTCGGGGAGCATCGACACATGGAGTTCAAAATCCGGATCGGCCGGCGTTTCGTAACGAAGCGTTGTCGTCTGTCCGTTACCAGTTCGCCGATGCACAAGCAGAGCCCCCAACATTGCCACGGCTTATGTTCGCGATCTTCCTGACGCCCGCGTACGCGCCGTTCGCGATCGCGTTCGTCATAATGGTCGGGATCGGGCTGATCGAGGCGATCGGCCTCGGGCTCGGCCATCTCGATCTCGACGCGGACGTTTATGCCGAAACCGATAGCGGCGTGCTTGATTGGCTCGGCCTCGGTCACGAACTGCCGATCCTGATCTGGCTGACCTCGTTGCTCGGCTGCTTCACGCTCACCGGGATAGCCATTCAGCAGGGCGCGACCGCGTTGACCGGCGGCCCACTGCACTGGGGTCTCGCCTCGGGTGGTGCGCTGGCCGCTGGCAGCCTGCTCAACACTCTGGCCGCCAACGGGCTTGCCCGGATCATGCCCGGCTTCGAAACCAGTGTAATCTCCACTGACGACTTCCTCCGCCGCCGCGGCACCATCCTCGAAGGCACCGCCCGCCGGGGATCGCCGGCCCGTGCAAAGATCGTCGATCAGCATGGTCAGGCGCACTTCATCATGGTCGAGCCGCACGACGACGCCGACGTGATCGCCACCGGCGAGACCGCCCTGATCGTCCGCCGCGACGGCAAACTCTTCTACGCGCTGCCCGACGCCAACGCGCTCCTGCAGTCGATCTGACCACAATCATAACCGGGGAGGGTTTCATGCCCGCACAGCTTCTGAACGTCCTGATCTACGCCGGCATCGTGCTGTTCGCGCTGGTGGTGATCGGCATCATCCTGACCCGGCTCTATCGCCGCGCAACCAAGGACGTTGCGCTGATCCGCACGGGTTTCGGCGGCGAGAAGGTCGTGCTCAACGGCGGCATCATGGTAATCCCGGTGCTCCATGAGCTGATGCAGGTCCGGCTGACGACGGTGAAGCTGGAGGTCTCGCGCCTCAACAAGGATGCGCTGATCACGCTCGACAAGCTGCGCGTCGATGTCGTCGGGCTGTTCCACATCAAGGTGAAGCCCGACGCGGAGTCGATCGCTGCGGCCGCGCAGACGCTCGGTGATTCGGTCAACAGCCCTGATGCGGTGAAGTCGCTGCTCGACGGCAAGCTCGTGTCCGCGCTGCGTTCGGTCGCGGCGACGATGACGATGGAGCACCTCCACGCCAACCGCGCCGACTTCATCCAGAAGGTGCAGGAGGCGCTGATGACCGATCTGGACATGAACGGCTTTCAGCTCGAATCGGTCAGCATCACGCATTTCGACCAGACCGCGTTCGAGCATTTCAACGAGAACAACGCGTTCGATGCCGAAGGGCTGACCGTGCTCACGCGGACGATCGAGGAGCGCAAGAAGATCCGCAACGACATCGTCGCGACCAATCGCGTCGAGATCGAGCAGCGCAACCTCGACGCCAACAACCAGTCGCTCGAGATCGCGCAGGCCGCCGAACAGGCGCGCCTGACACAGGAGCAGACGCTGTCCGCGCGCCGTGCGGAACAGGCCACCGCGATTGCCACCGCCGAGGCCGAGCAGACCCGCCTCGCCGAGATCGCCCGCATCACCGCGGGCCAGGCGCAGACCGTCGCGCAGACCGAAGCCGACAAGGTGATCCAGACCGCCACGATTGCGCGTGACGGCGCGATCCAGACCGCGACGATCGAGCGCGACAGGACGATCGAGATCGCACGCATCACAACAGCGGTGCAGACCGCCCAGAAGTCGGAAGAGGAATCGACCGCCACCGCGGCAGCCAACGAAGCGCGCGCGCTGGCCGTCCGAGCCGAGGAAAGCGTCGCTACTGCCAAGGCGACCGAGATCGCCAACCGAAACAAGAATGTCGCCGTGATTGCCGCCACCCAGCGCGCGCAGGAAGAGGCCGTCGGCATCACCGTCGCTGCGACCGCCGAAAAGGAAGCCGCGGAAGCTCGTGCGAGCGCCCTGCGTACTGAAGCAACCGCCGAAGCAGATGCAGAGAAGGCGCGCGCGGAAGGCCGCGAGGCGGCCTTCAAGGTCGACGCGGCAGGTCAGGCGTCGCTGAACGAGGCGACCAACTTGCTGAGTGACTCGCAAACCGCACTGCTGATCCGCCGCGCGATGCTAGAAGCGTTGCCCGCGATTATCGCTGCGGCGAGCAAGCCGATGGAGAACATCGACAAGATCAGCATCCTGGACGCCCGGGGCCTGCACGGTGACAGTGGCAGCGATGGCGCCTCCGGGGGCGGCCAAGGCAACCTTGCCGACGCTGCGGTCGCAGCCGCTATGCGCTACCGCGTCGGCGGCCCGCTCATCGATGGCCTGATGGCGGAACTCGGCATGACCGGCAGTTCGTTGAACGGCATGCTCGCCGGGAGCAGCGCGGATGCGGCGCCTGCCCGAGCCTCCTCCAACGATGCCCACAAACATTCCGCTTCACTTAATGGTGGGACGGGCAACCCGCCGGCCTGATCGGAGGCACTCGAAGGCCCAGCCCTTGAAAATCGATCTGCGCTTCGAAGAAGACGGAGCGCAGATCTTCGCTAGAGACGCCCTGAGTGTAAGGACCGGGTCCGCCCCTGCCCTGCGCCCCATGCGCGCGATCGACGGCCCATTGGCAACATTGCCGCATCGGCCTCGGGCTCTACCGCGGGTGCCGTTCAAGACGTGCTGTTCGACCCCAGTTCGCAACGACAACGCCAAACCCAACCGTATCGGACGGATCGTGCGATTCGTCGCGTGAGATGCTGCGATCGGCGCAGGCATGCGGCGATGGTCTGGACCATTGGCGCAACCTGCGGCATCGCGGTCGTGCCAGGGGGCTGGAGCGTAAACGTGTTCAAGACAATGTGGAAAATGCCGGCAAAACTGCTCCGACGCGCGGCTGCCGAAAGCCCTGTCAACGGCGAGGATGCGGTGCCGGTCGCGGATGAGCAGCTCGCTACAGGCTCGCTGGAAGACATGATAAAAGCCGCGGACGAACTGTCCGCCGAAGATGCCGACTCATTGATCATCGAATGCGTCGGTCGTGACCGGCCCATCACTTGGGCGGAAATTCAGGGACTGCGCCATGCGACGACCTTCCCGGTCGACGCGTAGCTATCAGTCGACCCCTCTTAGCGGCGAAACTTGCCGAGCAGTCGTTCGAGCAGGCTTGGCTGCATCGCGATCAACTGCTGCTGGCGAAACCGGTCACGATCGGCTGCGGCACGCCGGTAAAGGGCGTCAAGCCTGTCCGCACCATAGCGGTCCGACAGGCGTGGCGGAGACTGATCGACGCGGTGAAACGAGGGCTGGTCGCGCTCGGGTCGGTGGGACATAACAGGCATTGATCGGGTTCCGGTGACAGGATGGCAGCCAAAATACACACGCTTTTTACCACCTTTTCAACACGCTTGGTCGTGAGCGGTTCCCGAAAGCGTGCTGAATCGAGGCGTTTTGGCGAAAACCGGCGGAACTTTCCAGCCTTCCACAAGACCCGTTTCCCGGGTCGAGATTCCGGCATTCGGGACCATCGGCAACGTCTGCTGTACAATCACGACGCAGGTCGGGTAGGCGCCGACCATGGGTGAAATCGACAGACTCGTTCCTTCCGGCGTCATCGAACAATGGGTATTCCATCTGCGGCGGCAGCGGGCCCGTGCGGCGGATACCATCTGGTTGATCGATCAAGGTTTCACGCTTCACGATGGCAAGTGCGGCACGCCGACGCACGACGCGACGGCACGCTGGCGCGCCGAGCAGGAAACCGTCATCGCGGAGGTCAGCGATCTTCTCAAACTCTATGACGAGATCAATTTGGGTCGCGACGTCCCGGCGGATGCCGACGGCGACCAAGGCCGTGACGACAGGCGTTGAGCATCGTCACGGACCTGACCGGCTAGGCAGTCACATAGGAGCGCAGCGATGCGGCAGTCCACGACCCAGATCACGATCGATACCCGCCGGCAGGGGCTGGTCGACATTACCGCCCCGATCCGGCGCTGGGTCGATGCGCAGGCGATGCAGTCCGGGTTATTGACGGTGTTATGTCGCCATACCTCCGCATCGCTGCTCATCCAGGAAAACGCTGCGCCCGAGGTCCGAACGGATATCGAGGCTTATTTCGAGCGCATAGCGCCGGAATCGAGTTCGTATCTGCACGATGACGAAGGGCCCGACGACATGCCGGCGCATCTGCGCGCCGCTCTCACGCAGGTACAATTGTCGATCCCAGTGATCGACGCCACGCTCGCGCTCGGCACGTGGCAGGGAATCTACTTGTTCGAGCATCGCCGTCGTCCCCATGGTCGCTCGCTGGCGCTTCATCTGATCGGAGACTGATCCTGCGTCGCGGACGACGGCCTATGACGGCGCCGAGGTGGTTTATTCAATCACCGTCATGGACCCGTGGACCAATCCCGTTCATCAACCGTTCCACCACTGAAGGCTAATGTAAGGCGTTTCGCCGCATTCGCCGCGAACGGAGACGACAATCATGTTCATCATGCCTGGTCGCAAGGTCCTGCTGGCAGCTCTCGCCACGAGCACGTTGCTGGTCGCGGGTTGTGCGACCGAAACCACCTACCGCCCGGCCACTGGCCAGGGGTTCAACCGCACCGGCTATAGCGATCGCCGGATCGAAGATAACCGCTTCCTCGTCAGCTTCGCGGGCAACAGCGTCACGTCGCGCGACACCGTCGAACGCTACCTCTTCTTCCGCGCGGCGGAACTCACGCTCCAGCAGGGATATGATTATTTCCTGATGGCGGACCGCGATACCAATCTTCAGTCGCGCACCTATTCGACCCCGGGGATCGGCGGCGGGTTCGGTTATGGCGGCTTTGGTGGCTATTGGGGTCCGTCGTGGCGCTATCGCGGCCGCGGCTTCGGCTGGCGGAGCTGGGATCCCTATATCGGTGGCGGCTTCGGTGGCTTTGGCGGCGGCGGGTTCGGTGGCCCATGGGGCAACGACTTCGACGTCCGCACGATCGACCGCTACGAAGCGACGGCCGAGATCGTGATGCGCAAGGGGCCGATCCCGCGCGACAACATCCGTGCGTTCAATGCAAAGCAAGTCGTCGACAATATCGGGCCGAGCGTCATCCTGCCAAAGTAAGCAGCGTCGCGGCCGCACCGCCGCAACCAAGCGTACAAGCAAAAGCCGGACCGTCCATGTGGGACGGCCCGGCTTTTTATTGCCTGCCATGCTGCCACCCTGGCGCAGCCGCTAAACGGCCGGCCCGTCAAAGCAGCGTTCAGACCGCGCCGTGACACTGTTTGTATTTGCGCCCCGACCCGCATGGGCATGGCGCGTTACGGCTGACCACGCCTTCCCAATTCGCCGGATCCTCGCCGATATCCGCGGCCTGGGGCTGCGGGATCTGCATCGGCGGGAGCTGCGACGTGATGTGCCCCGACATGCCACGTGCCTGGTCGAGGCTATCGTTCTCGCCGGTGAACGGGTCAAAATGCGTCGTGATGAAATCGGGCAGCTCGGGCAGGCCGACCGGCGCCTGGATCTGGAACTGCGCGTGCGCGATCGTCTTGGTCACGTCCTCGCGGATCGTCTCGAGCATCCGCTGGAATAGCGAGAACGCTTCCTGCTTATACTCGTTGATCGGCGTCTTCTGCGCATAGGCGCGCAGATGGACGACCTGGCGCAGCGCGTCGAGCGTCGCCAGATGCTCCTTCCAGTGATGGTCGAGATTCTGCAGCAGAATCGACTTCTCGACCGACGTCCACGTCTCGGTGTCGAGGTCTGCGGATTTCGTCGCGATCGCCTCGTCCGCCATTGCACGGATGCGTTCCTCGACGATCTCGGGATCGATCGCCTCTTCGAGCAGCCACGCCTCGATCTGCGGCTCGAGGTTGAGCACCTCGGCAAGCCGCGTCTTCATCCCCGCAATGTCCCACTGTTCCGGATAGGAATTGGGCGGGCAGGCTTCGCCAACGATGACGTTGACCGTCTCCGCACGCATGTCCGTCACCACGTCGCCGACGGTATCGGCATCCATGATGTCCGCACGCTGTTCGTAGATGACCTTGCGCTGCTCGTTCATCACGTCGTCATATTCGACGACCTGCTTGCGGATGTCGTAGTTACGAGCCTCGACCTTCTTCTGCGCGGTCTCGATCGCCTTCGACAGCCACTTGCTCCCGATCGCCTCGCCGTCCTCGATATTGTTGCGCATCATCTTGGCGAACAGCGTGTCCGGCCCGAAGATCCGCAGCAGATCGTCGTCGAGGCTCAGATAGAAGCGCGACAAGCCGGGATCGCCCTGACGACCCGAGCGCCCGCGCAGCTGGTTGTCGATGCGCCGGCTCTCGTGGCGCTCGGTACCGAGCACGAACAGGCCGCCCGCAGCGAGCACTGCCTGCTTCTCGGCCTCGATCTCGGTCTCGATCCGCGCCGCCTCGGCGGCATATTCGGGCGTGCCCTCGACCAGATCGGGATGCTCGTCGAGCATGCGGAATTCGAGATTGCCGCCGAGTTTGATGTCGGTACCGCGGCCCGCCATGTTGGTCGCGATCGTCACCGCGGACTTGCGCCCGGCCTGCGCGACGATGTGCGCCTCCATCTCGTGGAAGCGCGCGTTCAGCACCTTGTGCTCGACCGCCTCGCCGACGAGGAACTCGCTGAGCAGCTCGGACTTCTCGATCGATACCGTGCCGACGAGCACCGGCTGACCGAGATCGGCGTGATGCTTGATCTTCTTGGCGATGGCCGCGAACTTGTCCTTGGTGTCCTTGTAGAACTCGTCTTCCTCGTCGACGCGCTTGACCGTGACGTTGGTAGGGATGCTGACGACGTTGATCTTGTAGATGTCGTAGAACTCGGCCGCCTCGGTCGCAGCCGTACCGGTCATGCCGCCGATCTTCGGGTACATGCGGAAATAGTTCTGGAACGTGATCGAGGCCATCGTCTGGTTCTCGGGCTCGATCTGGACGCCTTCCTTGGCCTCGACCGCCTGGTGCAAGCCGTCCGACCAGCGCCGGCCGTCCATCATGCGACCGGTGAACTCGTCGATGATGATGACCTTGCCGTCCTTGACGATGTAGTCGATGTCCGACTTGAACATCACGATCGCGCGCAGCGCTTGGTTGAGGTGGTGGACGACCTGCGTGTTCTCGAAATCGTACAGGTTGGCGCCTTCGAGCAGCCCCGCGGCCTCAAGCATCCGCTCGACCTTCTCGGTGCCGTCCTCGGTGAGGATGATCGTCTTCTGCTTCTCGTCCTTGTCATAGTCACCGGGGACGAGCTGCTTCACGACCGCATCGACCTGGATATACAGCTCGGACTTGTCGTCGGTCGGCCCCGAGATGATCAGCGGCGTACGCGCTTCGTCGATCAGGACCGAATCGACCTCGTCGACCACCGCGAAGTTGAAGCGGCGCTGCACCATCGAACTGCGCTCGTACTTCATGTTGTCGCGCAGATAGTCGAAGCCGAACTCGTTGTTCGTGCCGTAGGTGATGTCGGCGGCATAGGCGGCGCGACGCTCCTCGTCCGACAGGTTCGGCACGATCACGCCGATCGTCATGCCGAGGAAGGTATAGACCTGCCCCATCCACTCAGCATCGCGCGCGGCGAGATAGTCGTTGACCGTGACGACGTGGACGCCGTCGCCCGGCAGCGCGTTCAGATAGGTCGCGAGCGTCGCGACGAGCGTCTTGCCCTCGCCGGTACGCATCTCGGCGATCTCGCCGCGGTGAAGGACGATGCCGCCCACCATCTGCACGTCGTAATGCCGCTGGCCAAGCACGCGCTTGGCCGCCTCGCGCACCGTGGCAAATGCCTCTGGAAGCAAGTCGTCGAGCTTCTCGCCGTTAGCGAGTCGGGCACGGAACTTCGCGGTCTGCCCGGACAATTCCTCGTCCGACATCGCAACGAGCGAAGGCTCGAACGAGGCGATCTTCGCTAGGATCGGATTGAGCGACTTGACGTAGCGGTCGTTGGACGACCCGAACAGCGATTTGGCAAAGCCACCGAACATGGGCTGATTTCCTGATTATAGGGCGCGACGGCACGCGGAGGCACGCACGCGCAAAGAGGAGGAGTGGCCCGCAGGCCGGGAGATCAGGCGCGCGGCGCTATTCGCGCCGACGGTCCATCCAGATAGGGGCCGTGATGATCGCGACGACGGGCAGCGTCGCCGAGGTGGCAACGTCGTCGAGCGAGGCGAGCGCGGCGACCGGTCGTACCGCGACCTTCACCACCGCCACCGCAGCGGACTGCGCGCAAACGCTGCCCTGCGCCACCGCCTGCGCGGACTGCCCACGCACACCGGGCACCGCGCCGGTCAGCGCGGACAGGAGGGCAGAAAGGAGAAGCAGCAGGTTCATGCGGGACCGGCTGTATGCGAGCTTGCGTGGAAAATCTACCATTCGTCGGACGGAAGCACCCGGCGAACGCGCGGACGCTCGATCCGTAAGGGGACGGCGTGGTGCGTAGGAACGACGATCCTGACGGACGCTCGTCGACCGTCGACGCGCGCAGATGTCATGCGATAGCCCCCAACCGCACGGGACACCGGTCGACGGGCGTCTGTCAGACGCGACCCGCGATCTTGCGGGCCGGACCGCAGCGACTATGAAGGCCGGATGCAGATCTCGCCGCTCGCCTTGCCCTTCCCCGCCGCCCCTTTGATCGACGGGGTCGTGCCGCATGTCGCGCGTGCCGGCTACAAGGCCTGGGACCGGTGCGACCTGACGTTCGTGACGCTCGATCCGGGGACGGTCGTTGCGGGCGTCCTTACGCAGAGCAAATGTCCGTCGCCCGAGGTCGAGTGGTGCCGCGCGGCGCTGACGCTCGGGCAGGCGCGCGCGCTGGTCGTCAACGCGGGCAATTCGAACGCCTTTACCGGTGCGCGTGGCCGTGCAGCGGTGGAGGCGATCGCCGCACGCACGGCAGCGCATCTTGGCTGTCAGCCTTCGGACGTGTTCGTCGCCTCGACTGGCGTGATCGGCGTACCGTTGCCGATCGACAAGGCCGAAGCCGGGCTCGACGCCGCGTTCGCGGCCGCACCGTGCGGCTGGGAGGACGCCGCCGCGACGATCATGACCACCGATACCTTTACCAAGGGTGCGGTGACGACCGCGGTGATCGGCGATCGGACCGTCACTTTGGTCGGCATCATCAAGGGCTCGGGGATGATCGCACCGGACATGGCGACGATGCTCGGCTTCATCTTTACCGATGCCGCGGTCGAGCCGGCGTTTCTCCAGGCCGCACTGTCCAAGGCCAATGCTCCGAGCTTCTCGTGCATCACCGTCGACAGCGACACCTCGACCAGCGACACGGTGCTCGCATTCGCAACGGGGAAGGCGGGTAACGCTCCACTTAGCGACGACGACAGCATCGGGGCGGATGCGTTCCGCGCGGCGCTGGTCGATCTATGCCATCAGCTTGCCCTGCTGGTCGTCCGCGACGGCGAAGGCGCGCAGAAGCTGATCGAGATCCGGGTGACCGGCGCGGACAGCGACCGTAGCGCACACCGGATTGCAATGAGCATCGCCAACTCGCCTCTGGTCAAGACGGCGGTCGCCGGCGAGGACGCCAATTGGGGTCGTGTCGTGATGGCCGTCGGCAAGGCGGGAGAGCCAGCCGACCGCGACACATTGTCGATCCGCTTCGGCAATACGCAAGTGGCTGAGGGCGGGCTCGCGCTCAGCGGCTATGACGAGGCGCCCGTTGCGGACCATCTGAAGGGGCAGGACATCGAGATCGGCGTCGATCTCGCGCTGGGCGACGGTGCGGCCACGGTGTGGACCTGCGACCTGACGCACGGATATATCTCGATCAACGCCGACTATCGAAGCTGAGCTCACCTCTAACCGCCACCTCAAAAAGTCTGAGGTGGCGGTAGTGGTACGTACCGTCTTAGGCGAGCTCGCCTTCAAGCCACGCCTTGAGCTGGCCCTTGGGTGCCGCACCAACCTTGGTTGCTGCCGGGGCGCCGCCCTTGAACAGGATCATCGTCGGGATCCCGCGCACGCCATACTGGCCCGGCGCATCGGGGTTCTCGTCGATGTTGAGCTTGGCGATCGTCACCTTCTCGCCCAGTTCCTCGGACAGCTCCTCGAGGCTCGGCCCGATCATCTTGCACGGCCCGCACCATTCGGCCCAGAAATCGACGAGCACGGGGCCGTCGGCGTTCAACACGTCGGCATTGAAGCTCGCATCGGTGATCTGCTTGGTTGCCACTGAAATATCTCCTTCGTTATACCGTAATCTAGGGTCCGGCTGCACGCGTCTCAACCGTCGACAGCCTAGCTTTGCTCCGTCATCGCATAGCGCGGCTTGTGCCTGTCGAGCATATCGGCCGATATCTCGATCAATCGGGGTGCCGCGGTGTACAGCAACGCCGCCTCGATCGTCCGCCCCGGAAAGATCACCCGCAACGCCGCCGCATAGGCCGCCATCTGCTTGAGATGATAGTCCGGCACCTCGTCGAGCCCGCGCGGCGCACGCCGCCCGGTCTTGAAATCGATCACCCGGATGGTCTCCGCACCGATCAGCAGCCGGTCGACGGTGCCCGATACCACGATGCCGTCCGCCAGCGTGGCCGCGATCGGCGCTTCGGCAAGCGAGTCGATACCGAACAGGTCTGCGAAGCGCGGATGCTCGATCACGCCGATCGCGCTCGCTGCAATTTCCGCACGCGCGGCGGGATCGGAAACACCGCCGGCCTGGCCGAGCCAGCGATCCGCCGCCGCCGCCCGCGAACCGCCGTCGACCGCGGGAAGGCGCTCGAGCAGCTTGTGGATCAACGCGCCGCGTTCGGCCGCAAGCCGCATCTCCGGGGTCGGCGGCGGGTCGGACACCGCATCCTCGCCGAGCGCAGATGGCGACAACGGTCGCGACGGTCGCGACTCCTTCGGTGCCGCGTGCCGGGCCCAGTCGGGTATCGTCTGGGAAGGCACGGCCACGTCGTTCGCCGCGGGCTTGACCGGTACCGGAAATTCCGTCCCGTCGCCGACGAAGACCCGCTCGCCCTCCGCGTCCGCCACGCCCAACGCCGTCAGCGCGCGATCCGCGGCGCCATACCAGCTCGTCACCGGCGCAATGCCCTGCGCCCGCGTACCGAGCGCGCCCGCGATGACCAGACGCTCCTCGGCGCGGGTCGCCGCGACATAAAACAGCCGCCAATGCTCCTCCAGTTCGCGCCGCTCGGCTGCAGTCACCACGGCATCGAGGGGGCCACCCCGCTCGCTGCTGCGCGGGCGGAACACCGGCAACGGGGCGACCATGTCCTCGGGAGTCCATTTCAGGATCGACCGCGGTGCGGCGGCGGGATCGGCGGTCGCATCGGCAAGGATCACCAAGGGTGCCTGCAGGCCCTTGGCGCCGTGCGCGGTCATCACGCGCACTGCATCGAGCGGCGCCGACGGATCGCGGACGATGTCGACATCGCCGCGATCGAACCAGTCGAGGAAGCGCTGCAGCGACGGTGTCGTGTTGCTCTCGAACGTCAGTGCTGCGTTGAGCAGTTCCTCGATCGGATCGCGCGCTTCGGTCCCCAGCCGCAGGATCAGCTTGCGCCGTCCGTCGAGCGGCCCGGACAGGAGCTCCTCCAGAAACTGATATGGCGTTGCGATGTCCGCACGAGCGAGCATCGCGAGCAGCGGCGCAAGGCGCTCGGCGGACTGCGTCCGCTGAAGATGTCGCCACAACGGGCCGGCCTCACGTGGCGCCGCCGCCATCAGCTCGTCCTGCGTCCAGCCGATCAGCGGCGAGACGAGCAGCGATGCCAGGCTCAGATCGTCTTCCGGCTGCAACACGAAGCGGATCGTCGCGAGAAGATCCTGGACGGCGAGCGGTGCGTTCAAGCGCAGCCGGTCGACACCCGCGACGGGCACGCCCTCGGCATAAAGCCGCGCGACGATCAGCGACGCGAGATCGCCGCGCCGCTTCACGAGGATCATCACATCCTCGGGACGGAGCCGTCGCCCCTTGCTCTCGAGCATCAGCCCATCGGGCGCGAGCCAGCGTCGGACCGCCTTGGCGATATCGCCCGCGAGCTTGCGGACCGCATCGTCGACCCAGCCCTCCTCGTCGTCCTCGCTCCCCCCTGCGATGACCGTTGGCCACAGCGTCACGCTGCCCGGGCCCTTGACCTCGCTCGCATGGACCTCGAGCTCGCCGATCGCGCCAAGCCCCGGCTCGCCCGCCGCGGCGACCGCGGCATCGACGAACGTGAGGATCGGCCGGGTCGATCGGAAGGAGTGGGTCAGCGACAGCCGCTCGAGCGGCAGGCCCCGCTCCGCCTCCGGCCATTCGTCGTCGCCCGCAACCTCGAGCGCACGCCGCCCGAAATGCAGCTCTGCGGCGGCGAAGTTGAACGGGTCGGTCCCCTGAAAGCCGAAGATCGCCTGCTTCCAGTCGCCGACCGTGAACAGCGTGCGCGTCGACGGGGCATAGATACCGCGCCCGACGAAGAATTCGTCGGCCAGCGCCCGCACGATCCGCCACTGGTCGGCATTGGTGTCCTGCGCCTCGTCGATCAGGACATGCTCGGTTGCCTGATCGAGCTTGTAGCGAACCCATTCGCCAATGCCGGGCTGGTCGAGCAACGCCACGGTCGTCGCGATCAGATCGTCGAAATCGACCCCGCCGACGCGTCGTTTCGCGAGTGCATAGGCACGCGCATAATCGCGCCCGACCTCCAGCCCATCCGCGAGAAGATCGGCATAGGCCACGCGCTGGATCATCGATGCAATATCTGCACAGGCCGCGCCGACATCCTGTGCCAGGATCTCATAGTCAGGTTCGAGGTCGATCAGCTTCTTCTGCGCCTTGCGCGGCTCCCCCTTGGCCGTCAGCACGACGCCTGCGAGGTCGGGAAGCATAGCCGCACGGTCCGGCGACGCGAGCCACGCCTCAACCGTGGCCGCCTGCTTCAGGCCGGTCGCGGTTCCCCACGCCCGGTTGGCCGCGCCGATCCGCGTGATGGCATCGATATCCAGCGCCTCGCACCAGTCCGCGACCGCCTCGTCGATATTGCCGGCGGGCAGTTCGAGCGTCCGGCGCAACCAAGGCCGGATACCCGACGGCAACGCCTCGAGCGCGGGCAGCGCGCGGGCGCAGGCCATCAGGAACCCCTCGGCACCGCCCTCCCCCATTCGCAGGGACAAACGGCCCACGATCTCGACGGGACGCTCCCGCCCCTCACGCTCGGCGTCCGCTAGCATCCCCGCCAGCGCCTCGCGTGCAAGCCCGGCTTCCTCGCGCGCCTCCAGGGGGCGAAAACCGGGGGTTAGCCCGGCTTCGACCGGAAACGCCGCCAGCAGCCCCTGACAGAAGCCGTGGATCGTCTGGATCCGCAACCCGCCCCCCGGCGCGTCGAGCACCTTGGCAAACAGCGTCCGCGCACGATCCTGCAACGCCTGGTCGGGCACCTCCCCCAAGGCGATCAGATCGGCACCCAGCGCGGGACCGGGCATCCGCACCCACGCGGCAAGACGCCCGTTGATCCGCTGTGCCATTTCGGCGGCACCCGCCTTGGTGAAAGTCAGGCACAGGATCGCGCCCGGATCGACGCCGCGCAGCAACAGGCGGAAGACGCGCGCCGCGAGGACCTGGGTCTTGCCGGTTCCCGCCGATGCGGACAGCCAGACATGAGCGCTGGGGTCACTAGCTGCGGCCTGCGCGCCCTTGAGCCGGGGTAAGGTGCGGAGCTCGCCACTATTCACGGCCATACCATTCATCCCGGCGCATCAGCTGGTCATATTCGGCATAAGGCGCATATTCCGGCACGAGCTTGGCGGTGAAGGCGGCGCTGCCGGTGAGCCAGTTTCCCGCGACCTCGGTAAAGTTGTGTGCCGCCGTCGCGGTGAAATCCGCGGTCGGGATCTTGTCACGTTTGCCTTCGGGATCGACCGGACTCTCGACATAGCCAAACGCATCGCGCTTCTTGCCAAGCGACCAATATTCGAACGCACCCGCCTTGCCCGCGACATCGGCAAAGCCGCCGCGCTCGGCGATCAGGCCGAGCAGCCCCAGCTGGAGGCTATAGCCCGCGCGCACCGCGGTCGCCGAGGGTGGCTTGCCGGTCTTGTAGTCGATGATCGCCAGCTCGCCGCCCGGCAGTCGGTCGACACGGTCGTACCGTCCCCGCAGCGTCACCCCCGCAATAGCGATCTCGCCCTTGCCTTCCGCGCTGGCGACGACCCGGCCATCGATGGCCTGCGCCGCGATCGTGCCCGCGATCCAGTCGATCGCCTCGAGCAACCGCGGCTGCCAGAGCGCACGCATCATCGGGTGCGTCCGCTCGTCGCGCAGCATCGCCTCGGCACGCGGCCGCAATGCATCGATCGCGCAGGCGTCGTGCTTCCACCATTGTTCGAGAATGTCGTGGACCGCGGTGCCGCGCCACGCGGCGCTCGGATCCGCATCGACGGGGTCGAGCGGCATCAGTCCGAGCACCCGGCGCGCGTAGAAGGCATAGGGGTCGGCCTTCAACCGGTCGACCTCGGTCACCGAAATCAGCCTTGGCCGCAGCGCGGCGATAGGCGACGGTGCCGGACGGTCGGAGGGCCGGTGCGCCCGCGGATCGTCGAGATCGCGTGTCCACGCCTCCAGCGCCTCGGCGCGCTCGAACCTGTCCCCCGCAAGGGCCTGCAACCGCAGCCACAGTCGCGACGCCAACGCCGGCGACTTGGCGTCGCGGCGCGCACGTGTGACGATCGCCCGCGGCGCGCCGAGCGCCTGGGCGAAATCATGCGCCGACGTCCCTACCTGCCGTTCGAGACCCGGCAGCCCGAGTTCAGCGCGGATCCGCGGCGCGAGCCACGGGTCCGGCGCGGGACGGCCTGGCCACATGCCTTCGTTCAGCCCGCCCAGAACCATCAGGTCTGCGGTCTGCAGTCGGGCCTCGAGCAGGCCGTAGATCGCCAGACGCGGATGCGCGCCCTGCAATGGCCGCACCGCAACCTCGTCGAGCAAGGTCCGCAAAAGCTGCGCAAGTTCGCCGGGATCGACAAGCGGCGGGCCGGCATCGGCTTCGATCTCAAGATCGGCAAGGCATTGCGCCGCGGCACGCCCTGCGGGGCCGGCCCAGAGTTCATCGCCGCACAGCGCCGCGGCCGTCTCGCGAACGATCGCCAGCAACGGGCCGAGCGGCTGGGCGCCGCGTTCGAAAACCGTGGCGATCGGCGTGAGCAGCGCTTGCGCCTCCGGCCACCAGCGCTTCGCCGTTCCGGCACGCAGATGCGCATCGACAGCATCGAGCCCTGCTGCGGGCCGCGGTCCGCGCAACGCGCGATCGAGCGCGCGAACGCCGTCGAGCCACGCCAGCCGGGTATCGCCACTGCGGACCAGCGGGTGCTTCAGCAGCGCCAGCAACGCAAGCGGTGCGAAACGCTGTGCCGCAGCCTCGACCAGCGCGAGGATCAGGGTCCCGGGCGGGAGGATCGACAAGGGCCGGCCCGCGCTGTCGTCGATCAGGATCTGCCAGCGTCCAAGATGCGCCGCGACACGCCGCGCTAGTGCGCGATCGGGCGTGACGAGCGCCGCTGTCCGTCCCGGCTCCTCCAGTACGCCGCGCAGGGCCAGTGCGATCGCCTGCGCCTCCTCGGCGGGGGTTGCCAGTTCGGCGACCGTCACCCCCTTCAGGCGGCGGTCCTCCGCGCCCAGCCGGGTCCACTTTCCCGTGAAGTCGGCGGGGGCCAGTGCATTGGCGATAGCGCGGCTTCGGGTCGTGTCGGCGTCATGGCCACCGCCCTCGCGCCAGGTCGCAACCTCGGCGCGCCCGACGCCCATGCGTTCGAGCAGGAGCTTTAGATGAAATTGCGGATGCGTTTCGATCGACCGCCGCGTCAGCCCGGTATCCGGGTTTCGCGGGTGGGGTCCCAGCGCATCCCACTCCTCGTCGGGCAGGTGCAGATCGAGATCCGCGAACACCACCATGCCGCCTGGCAGGTCTGCGACGCAACGCAGGGCGCGCGCGACCGACGGCGCGGAGTCGGTGACGCCCGCAGCGCAGACCAGCCCGGCCGGCGGCGTCGCACGCCACCGCACCACCAATCTGTCGAGCAGCGCGGCGCGCCGAGTCGCCGCGTCGATCCGCCCCAGGCGGGCCAGCTCGCCCGGCCATCGCTGCAACACGACGTCGAACGTCGACAATGCGCGCTGCCAGTGTTCGGTCAGTTCGGGACCGAGTTCGATCTCGTGCAGGCGCGTCGGCGCGACCTCCTCGACGAGCAGCTGGTCGAGCGTCTTGGCGAGTTCGCCGGCAAGTCGGACCGCCTCGGCCGCATCGATCGGATGCCCCCCGCGCCGGCGTTCTTCCGACACCAGCCGCGCAAGGATCATCCGCCGCTGATAGGGCGGCACCGCGGGCAGCGGCGGATCGGCGTCGTCCGCCGGATCGAGCGCCGCGCCGACCGCTTCGCCCAGCCCCGTGTCGCCCAGCGCGATCATCCGCGGCAGAACCAGCCCCCCGCCGCTCGCCCGCACGAACGCATCGGTCACCGCCCGGATCGCGCGGTTGTTGGGCAACAGGATCAGCGCGCGGGCGAGCGCCAGCGGGTCCTGCCCTGCCCGCCGGAGCAACCCCGCGACCAGTGCATCGGCAAAGGCGCGATGGGCGGGGATGGTGTAGAGGGTCGGCCCCGTCCGTTCAGCCACCGGCCAGGATTGCCTCGGTCCTTGGAATCGCCGCGGGGGTGCCCACGTCGAACCACAGGCCCTGATGGACCTGGCCAAATGCCCGGCCCGCAGCGATCGCACGGTCCCAGAACAGGTTCGTCGAAAACGGTCCCTCGGGCCAATCCGCGATGACGCGCGGGTGGAGAATCTGAATGCCCGTGAAGGCGAAGGGTGCGACCCGCCCCGGCTTGCGTCGTCCGGTGATCCGCCCGTCCGCTGCGAGATGGAAGTCGCCCGGACCGCCGTGATTGTGCGCGCGGGCGAGCGGCACCATCAGCAGCAGCGCATCCATCGTCGCATCGTCCCAGCGCGACGCAAGCAGGCGGATCGCGTCGACCGGTCCGTCAATCCAGAGATTGTCGCTGTTGACCACCAGAACCGGCGCATCGCCGAGCAGGGTACGTGCCTGAACCAGCCCGCCGCCCGTCTCCATCAACCGGCGACGCTCGTCCGAAATCACGACCTCGATATCGGGGTAGCGATCGGTGACATGCGCCTGCAACGTATCGGCAAGATAGTGAACATTGACCACCGCGCGCGCGATCCCGGCACGCTGCAGCCGATCGAAGACATGGTCGATCAGCGCCTTGCCGGCCACTTCGACCAGCGGCTTGGGGCGCGTCGCGGTCAACGGGCGCATCCGCTTGCCGAGCCCGGCCGCCATCACCATCGCCGTCTCGGGCACCGTCCCGCGCGGGATCGGACGGATCATGCGCTGGCCGCTCATGCCGCCAACGCCAGCGGGTCGCCGCGCCGAGCGGCCGGCACATTGGCATCGAACCAGGCCGCGACCGGCGCCATCACCGGCTGGGCCAGGTCACGCTCGAGATACGTCCAGACCCGGGGACACAAGGTCGGGTACCGCGGCTTGCCGTCGCGCTTCCACAGCCGCGTGAAAATGCCGAGGATCTTGGCGTTCCGCTGCGCGCCAAGCACGTGATAGGCGTCGAGGAAATCGTCACCGACGCCCGTCGCTTCGCGGTAGCGCGCGAGCATCGCCACCTCGACCATAGGGTCGACGTCGCGCCGTGCGTCTTGCAACAGCGACACGAGGTCATAGGCCGGGTGCCCGGCAAGCGCGTCCTGGAAATCGAGCAGGCCGAGCGCTCCGTCCGGTGCGAGCAGCATCAGATTCTCCGCATGATAATCGCGCAGTACGGTGACGGGGTCGGTCGCGATCCCGTGATCGAACACGGCGTCCCATGCCGCATCCCAGCCCGCCCGGTCCGGGACGATCCCGATGGCCGGGCAATACCAGTCGACGAACAGCGCGGCCTCGCGCGCCAGGACGGCACGGTCATAGGGTGCGAATGGTCCGGCCGGGTGCGCGTGAAGACGTCCGAGCAGGTCGATCGCGGGCGCGTAGAGCGCCATGCCCTCGTCGGACGATGCGTCGATCGCCTCGCGCAACCGATCATCGCCAAAATCCTCGATCAGCACGAGTCCCTGCGTCAGGTCGCTCGCGAGGATCGCGGGTGCCCGGAACGTCCGCTCGACCAGCCACTGTGCGACCGCGATGAACGGGCGCGGGTCTTCATGTGGCGGCGGCGCGTCCATCAGCATCGCGTGGCGTGTCCCGGCGACGACGCGGAAATAGCGACGGAACGACGCGTCGCCCGCTACAGGCAGGAGCGTCGCCCCCGCCCAGCCCTGCGCGTCGAGAAATGCGGCGGCGCCCGCCGGGGGTGTCATATCGGCCATCGCCGCGTCCAACCCTCCGGCACTCCGGCTGTCAAGCCGCGCGTGCCATCCGGTTCGATCGTGAGGTCGAGCCGAAGCGCGTCCGGCCAATAGTCCGGCCCCGCCCGCTCTGGCCATTCGACGATCAGCACGGAATCATAGCGCGCGTCGTCAAGCGCGAGCTCGACGATCTCGTCCGGATCGTCGATCCGGTACAGATCGACGTGGAGCACCGGCAGACGCACCTCGGGTGGTGCATAGGGCTGGACGATCGCGAAACTCGGCGATGGCGCCTCGCCGACCAGACCGAGCGCGGCCAGCAGCCCGCGTGCCAGGCTCGTCTTCCCCGCGCCGAGCGTCCCCGTCAGCGCAATCACGTCACCCACCTTGACGTGCGCTGCCAGTTTCGCGCCGAACGCCTCGGTCGCGGCGGGATCCTCTAACCGCAGCGCCGTCATGCGACCGAACCCGGGCAGCGTGCGTGTCTCTTCAAAGCGATGATCATCTCCGCGGCAGTTCGACCGTGATCAGCGTGCCGTTTCCGGGTTCGGATACGAGATCGATCGTGCCGTTATGCGCCTCGACGAACTGCTTGGCGAGCGGCAGGCCGAGCCCCAGCGCACGATCGCCGATCGTCTTGGATTCGGCGAACCGGTCGAACGCATGCGCGACGCCTTCCGCGCTCATCCCCGCGCCGTCATCCGACACGACGATCCGCGCATGCGTTGCATTGCCGTCGGCGTGCAGGAGGATCCGCCCCCCCTCGGGCGTACCGGCGACCGCGTGACGCAGCAGATGCTCGACGATCTCGCGCAATCGCTTGGGATCGCCGCAGATACGCCCGGTCGAGCGCCCGATCTCGATCGCGAAGTCGAGCTTGCGGCGCCGCGCAGTGGCCTGGATCGAGCCTGCCGCGGCGCGGGCGACCACCGCCAGCTCGACATCGGTGCGCACCATCTCGGTGCTCTCGCTCTCGGTCCGGGTCAGGTCGAGCACGTCGTCGACCAGCAGCCCTAGCCGCTCGACCGATTCGAGAATGGCCTCGAGATACCCCCCGGCCTGTTCGCTCATCGGCCCGGCATAGCCACCGTGCAGCATCTCGGCGAAACCACTGATCGACGTCAGCGGCGTCTTGAGCTCATAGCTCATGTTCGCGACGAACGCCGTCTTCACCTTGTCCGCCGCCTCGAGCGCGTTCGCGCGTTCGCGCAAGGCCTGCTCCGCACGCCGGCTGTCGGTGATGTCGAGCATCGTGAACAGCGCGTTGCCGTCGGGCAGCGGGACACCCGCGAATTCGAAATGCCGGCCGTCGGCAAAGGCAACGCGGCCCCCACGCTGCTGCCGTCCGGCAGTCGCCGATCGCACGAGATCGGGGATCAGCGCCGACCGGTTCGGCGTCATCAACTTGCCCGCAGCGGCATCGGCAAAGACGTCGACACGCGGATGGCCGGCAAGGAATTCCTCCTCGAGGCCCCACAGCACCCTGAACCGGTTGTTCCACAATTGCAGCCGCCCATCGGCCGCGAACACGCCAAGCGCCTCGAACAGATTGTCGAAGGTGGCGGTACGGACGCGAAGCAGCGTGTCGCGCGCGCTGGCGAGCTGGACATGCTCGGTGCGGTCCTCGAAGATCAGCAACAGCCCGCCATCGGGCAAGGGCTGGGCGACGACGCGCAAATGCGTCCCGCCGCGCAAATGCCAGATCTCCTCGCTCGCGCCGCCGTTCGGCATGGTCCCGGTCTGCATGAACCATGCGCGACGCTCGGCCTTCCATGCCGGAAAGTCGCGGACCTCGGGGAGCCGGTCCGCTTCGCGCATCCGTTCGAGCACGCGGTCGAATTCGGGACGGTCGGCGAGCCACTCCGCCCGCATCGCGAACATGCGCCGGAACGGCTGGTTGCAGAAGACCAGGCCGCGGTCGCCACCGAACTGCGCGACCCCCGCCGACAATCGGTCGAGCATCGCCCGCTGCGCCTCGGCGAAACGCTTGGCACCCGAGCGCGCCTGCTCGAGATCCTCGATGTCGATCGCAAAGCCCGCTACGCCACCGGTCGGGAGCGGGACGTCATAGATCTGGAGCGACCGACGGGCCCCGTCGATCGTCGCGGGCAGGACCTGCTGGTGCGGCCGCCCCTGCTCGCGCGCGGCGGCGGCACCCGCCAGCGGCCCGCCGCGCCCCGATCCCTCGACGAGTTCGAGGCCGCGCGCGACCACGTCCTGCGCATCCTGGCCCTCGACGGCCGCAACATAGGCGGAATTGACCATTGACAGCCTGAGATCGCGCGCCCGGTACCACATCGGCAGCGGCGCTGCTTCGATCAGCCCGGTCAGCGCCTCATAGGCGGCACCAAGCCGCGCCGTCTCGGTGCCGAGGCGCTTGATCTCGGATTCGCTGTCCGTTGCATCGAACGCCCAGATCAGGATGCTGCCGGTTGCCCCCATCGCACCAGGCGCGCGCGCGCCGCGCAGCGTAATGGCCCGCGTCGAACCGACGGGGCGGACGGCACGGACAAAGGGCCGGCCCGAACGCTGTGCAGCGGTCACATCAGCAGTGAGCGCGGCAGCATCCTCGGGTGAGAGCCCAGATTCCTCACCCGCCAGATCCATCAGATAGCGTGGCGCCGGAATACCCAGCCAGTCCGCCATCCGCTGCGGCATCTCCACTCGTCCATCCGAGCGGACGACCGTCGCAACGGCCGGCGACCCATCGAGCAACGCACGCATCGTCGCATTCTCGGCGAGGGTCGTCGCGACACCGGCGCGCGCGCGCAATCCCAGGAACAGCAGCAGCCCGCCAAGCCCGAGCAGCAGCAGCGTCGCAACGCCGGCCAGAACGGTCGCCCATGTTCCGGGGACCGTCATGTCCCGGAGACACTCTTCGCAACGGGATCGGGAAACACGGTAACCGCCATGGCTCCGTCTACGCCAACAGCGCCCCCCGGGGGAAGACGGCGATCGGGAAATCGCATGCGGCTGATCGGGTGACTCACCTGCACGCTTGGCGGCTCCGGCGCGTCAGCCCGAGGCGCTGGAAACCCAATCCCTCCAGACTGTTGCAAGGATGAAACACATTGTAAAAAAACGATCCTATTCGTCTCAATCGAGTGGATCGGGCCGCGCCGCGCGGCCTAACGGCGGCGCATCGACGAAGGTCAGCGGCCTTGCCCCTTCGTCGGAATGTTTCAGTCGAGAGTATTAAATGACCCCAGTCTATCGTCGCAGTCTGCTCGCCACGAGCCTCCTCGTTGCGGTTTCCACGCTCCCCGCTGCCGCGCAAACCGCGCCGGCGACGCCTGCGGCCACGCCCGAGGCAGCCGCTCAGGCAGAGGCCTTGGAGCCGGCAACCCCGACCCAGACCGCGACGGATCAGAACCCGCAGGGTGCTGCAGAAGCGCCGGCAGGCGAGATCGTCGTGACCGGCTCACGAATCGCATCGCCGTCGGCCACTGCCGCCTCGCCGCTCCAGAGCGTCGGCATCGCGCAGATCCAGCAGGCCGGCGCGATCAACGTCCAGGACGTCCTGCTTCAGAATCCGGCATTCGGCACCCCGGGCGTCAGCCGCACCAATTCGAGCTTCGCGACGCAGGGCGCGGGCGTGGCGACGGTCAATCTGCGCAACCTTGGCGAGGACCGCACGCTGGTCCTCGTCAACGGCCGCCGCTTCGTCTCGGGCCTTCCGGGCAGCAGCGCGGTCGATCTCAACGTGATTCCGACGCAGTTCCTCGAGAACGTCGACATCCTGACCGGCGGCGCATCGGCCGTCTATGGGTCCGACGCGGTCGCGGGCGTCGTCAACATGATCTACAAGACGAAGTTCGACGGCATCCAGCTCGACGGCCAAGTCGGCATGTCGCAATATGGCGACGGCTTCGACCGTCAGGTCAATGCCCTCGTCGGGAAGAACTTCGCTGACGATCGCGGCAACATCATGCTGTTCGGTGGCTATTCGAAGCAGGGTACAGTGCTGAAGCGCGACCGTTTCACCGAGGCGGGTTCAAGCGCCGTCGATTCGACAAGCCGCGGCTATCTAACAGGCAACGATGCCGAGCTGTTTACGCCGCAGCGGCCGTATCTTTCGGGGTTTGCGCCGCAGGGTCGCTATTATGCCGGCGACAGCACCTTCACCTATGGTCAGGATGGCGCGCTGCGCGATTGCGCGTCCGCCAACGGCACGGGGGGCTGCGTCAATGCCGATGGTACGGCCGCGGGCCCGGACGGCTTCAACCGGTCCGACTTCCGTTATCTCGCCGTTCCCGTCGAGCGCTACGTTGCCGCCGGCCGCGCAAATTACGAGGTGTCGCCTGCACTCAACCTGTTCGTCGAGGGCAATTATGCCAAGACCAAGGTCAGCACCGTGATCGAGGCGTTCCCCCTCGATTCGACCTTCAGCAACCCACGCAATTCGGGCCAGATCCCGATCCAGACGGTCGTCGGCGGCGTAACCTATCGCAACCCCTATGTGCCAGACGCGATCTTCAATGCTGCGACGGACACCGACAATGATGGACTGCGGGACATCTATTTTGATCGCCGTCTCGCCGATTTCGGACCCCGGACGATCCGGTCCAGCCGTGACCTGTTCCGCATCGCGGGCGGCGCAAACGGCAAGTTCTTCGAAGACCGCTTTAACTATGAAGTTTATGGGATCTATGGCCAGACCAAAGAAGACCAGGTCGGAACCGGCCAATTTAATACCGCTAACTTCTTCCAGGCGCTAAATTCTTATCGCGATCCAGCAACGGGGCAGATCGTGTGCGCCGATCCGACCGCGCGCGCAGCAGGCTGCGTTCCCGCCAACATCTACGGCGCGGGCGCGCTCGCACCGGCGGCCGGCTATCTCGCCGTGCCGACCACGCTCAGCACGAAGGTCACGCAGACCGTTGCCGGCGGCAACGTATCGGGCAAGCTCTTCTCGCTGTTCGGCGCCGACCCGATCGGCTTCAGCGTCGGTACCGAATACCGCCGCGAGAGCAGCCGCAACGACTTCGATCTGCTCACCCAGCAGGGCCTGAACGGCAACAACGCGCTGCCATCGACCGCGGGACGTTTCCATCTCTGGGAAGGGTTCGGCGAGGTCGTCGCACCGATCATCCAGGACAAGCCGTTCTTCCAGTCGCTGAGCGTCCGCGGCGCGATCCGCGTGTCCGATTATTCGACCGTCGGCACCACCTACAGCTACAATTTCGGCGGCGAATGGGCACCGGTCGAGGATATCCGCTTCCGCGTGATGCAGGCGCGGTCGGTGCGTGCGCCGAACATCAACGAGCTGTTCCAGGCTCCGCAGCAGAATTTCCCAAGCGTCAACGATCCCTGCATCGGCGTGACCGCGGCGACGGCCGGAACGCTCGGCACGACCTGCCGTGCCGCGTCCGGCGTGCTCGCCAACATCGCGGCGAACGGCGGCGCGTTCGCCGCGAACCAGGCCGATATCCAGGGCGTCACCAGCTTCGAGGCGGGCAATCGCAACCTCCAAGAAGAGAAGGGCGATTCCTTCACCGCGGGCGTGGTGATCAACCCGCGTTCGGTCCGAGCGCTGCGCAACCTCGTCGTCACGGTCGATTACTTCAACATCCGGATCAAGGATGCGATCGTCCAGACGCCGCTGCAATACATCGTCAACCAGTGCTACCAGCAGGGCAATTCGGATTATTGCAGCCAGATCACGCGCCGTGCGGCCGCGCTCGGGCCGAACAGCGCCGGGTCGCTCGACCAGCTGACGACCAGCTTCCTCAACAGCGGTGGCGTCAAGACCCAGGGCATCGATACGGTCATCACCTATCGCCAGGATCTCGCCGATATCGGTCTCGCCGGCACACTTGGTCTGCGAGGCTCATACACGCATCTGATCTCGGGCTACACGGTGCCCCTGCCCGATGCGGATCGTGACTATTTCGCGGGTGAGATCGGTGCGTCTCGCGACCGGTTTACGACGAACCTGTCCTATGACATCGATGGTGTCGGCTTTACGACGACGGGCACCTGGATGAGCCAGGCAAGCCTCGACGACCAGTTGACCGGCGCCCGCCCGGGTACCAATCCGCTGTACCGCGTCCGTCCGCAATTCTACCTGGACTCGCAGATCCGCTTCCAGACGAACGACGGCTTCGAATTCTACGTCGGCGGGTCGAACCTGCTCAATAACAAGCCGCCCTATCTCGCCGATATCGGCGCGTCGGCCGGCCAGGATACCGATGCGGGCACTTATGATCCGCTCGGCCGCCGCTATTATGCAGGTGTCCGGATCAACTTCTGATCCCCGGACACATCGTACCTCAGGAGGGGAGCCGGCAACGGCTCCCCTTTTTTGTCCGAGCGACATGGACAAAAAAAGGGCGCGGGCCGCGGGAGGATATCCCGATGCCCGCGCCCTTCACGTCTGGAGGATGGCGATCACGCCGCCATGAACATCTCCGGCGGCAACGCCATCAGCGACTCCGCGCCACCCTCGATCTTGCGACGCAGCGCGCCCGCGTCGGGCAGGATCCGCTCGGCATAGAAACGCGCGGTGATCAGCTTGGCGTCGAGGAACGCCGCCTCGCCCTCACCGGCCGCCTTCAGCTTGGTGGCGGCAACCGCCATCCGCAGCCACATCGCGCCGACC
Source organism: Sphingomonas aerolata (assembly GCF_003046295.1). Lineage (GTDB taxonomy): Bacteria > Pseudomonadota > Alphaproteobacteria > Sphingomonadales > Sphingomonadaceae > Sphingomonas > Sphingomonas aerolata. The sequence continues at coordinate 544,061 of NZ_PZZN01000003.1, read as the reverse complement.
GCGACGATCCCCATCAGATGCATGTAGCTGACCGCACCGGCGCCGACATTCTCAGGGTTCTTCATGCCGTTCGCCATGAACCACATTGTCGCCGCCTGAAGCTGGCCGTTCGCCTTTTCCAGCGCCTCGGCAAATGCCGCCGTCGCCGGATCGCTCTTAGCCGCCGCAACCTCGTCCGCGACCAGCTTGAAGAACGCCTGGATCCCGCGACCGCCGTTCTGCGCCAGCTTGCGACCGACCAGATCCATCGCCTGCACGCCGTTGGTGCCTTCGTAGATCATCGCGATCCGCGCATCGCGCACATATTGCTCCATGCCCCATTCTGCGATGTAGCCATGACCGCCATAGACCTGCTGCGCGTTGGTGGCGATCTCATAGCCCTTGTCGGTGCCATAGCCCTTGATGACCGGGGTCAGCAGGCTGATCATGTCGCCCGCCAGCTGACGCTCTTCCTCGGTCGCGGCGTTATGCTCGAGATCGCCCTGCAGCGCGGTCCACAGGATCAGCGCGCGCAACCCCTCGGTCATCGCCTTGCCCTCCATCAGCATGCGGCGCACGTCGGGATGGACGAACAGCGAATCCGCCTTTTCCTGCGGCTCCTTCGGCCCGGTCAGCGCGCGTCCTTGGCGACGGTCCTGCGCATATTGCACCGCATTCTGATACGCGACCTCGGCCACGCCCAGCCCCTGAAGGCCGACGCCCAAACGCGCCGCGTTCATCATGATGAACATCGCGGCGAGGCCCTTCATCTCCTCGCCGACGAGCCAGCCGGTCGCCGAGTCATAGTTCATCACGCAGGTCGAGTTGGCGTGGATCCCCATCTTGTGCTCGATCGACCCGCAGGTGACGCCGTTGCGATCGCCGAGCGAACCGTCTTCGTTGACGAGGAACTTCGGCACGACAAACAGCGAGATACCCTTCGAACTGTCGGGCGCGCCCGGCGTCTTGGCGAGGACGAGGTGGATAATGTTCTCCGTCAGGTCATGCTCGCCGCTCGAGATGAAGATCTTCGTGCCGGTGATAGCATAGGAGCCGTCCGCCTGCGGCTCGGCCTTGGTGCGGATCAGGCCCAGATCGGTGCCGCACTGCGGCTCGGTCAGGTTCATCGTCCCGCCCCATTCGCCCGACACCATCTTCGGCACGTACATCGCCTTCTGCGCGTCCGATCCCTTGGCGACCAGCGCGGCGATCGCGCCATGCGTCAGGCCGGGGTACATCGCGAACGCCATGTTCGACGAGATCATGTATTCCTGGAACGCGGTCGAGACGACGTGCGGCATCCCCTGCCCGCCATATTCGGGCTGGTTGCCAAGCGTCGCCCAGCCGCTCTCGACATACTGCTTGTACGCCTCCTTGAAGCCGTCGGGCGTCGTGACCGATCCGTCCTCGTGGCGGGTGCAGCCCTGCTGATCACCCGACAGGTTGAGCGGGAACAGGACTTCGGCGACGAATTTTCCGCCCTCTTCCAGCACCGCGTCGACGACGTCGGGGGAAGCCGCGTCGAAGCCCGGCAGGTTGCTGTAGCGGTCGAGGCCGACGACCTGTTCGAGGACGAAGCGCGTGTCGCGGACGGGGGGCGTATATTGGGGCATGGTCTATCCTTGCTGGTCGTTGGCGCGGCCGACTTCGAGAAGGGCCACGAAATTGGTAAGTTCGTCGATGGCGGCGTCGATATCCCGCTTCTGCGCGGTCAGCAGCGCGATCCGCGACTGGCTGCGCTCGATCACGACCTGACGCTGCGCACGACGCCCGTCGCCGACGTCGTAAAGGTCGATCATCTCGCGGATCTCGCCGAGGCTGAAGCCGACACGCTTGCCGCGCAGGATCCATGCGAGCCGTGCGCGGTCGCGGTGCGAGTAGATACGCTGCGTGCCCCGTCGCTCGGGCGCGATCAGCCCTTCGTCTTCGTAGAAGCGAAGCGCGCGTGCGGTCACGTCGAACTCGCTCGACAGATCCGATATCGTGAAATGGTCGCGATCATGCCGCGGTTCGATCACCGCATAGGATTCGGGAGATGCCCGTTCTGCCGGGGATGCTCTGGTCGCCATGCCGGAACATTTAGCTCTCGTTTACGTCAACGTCAATCTCGGCATAGAAATTTGCCCGCCTTCGAGCGCAGCGTGGCCGCCTCGGACCGCGACTCGCTCAACCGATCGACCGTCACCGCGGCAAGCGAGGCTCGTCCCGCACACAGCGCTTCGCACGCTTCGGGCATGTCGGCGGGGAATGTGATGCGATCCCCGTCGAACCGCGCATCGAATGCGCATTTGCCGAACGTCATCTGCAGCCGCTCGCCGGAGCGCTCGACGGTCCCCGATGCCGCGCAGCTCTGAGCTTCGCCATAATCGACGCTGACGCCGATCCGGCTGACCCGCTCGGTCCCAATGATGCAGATCCGGTCGGTATCGCGCGCCCAGGAGCCCTGAAGCGCGGCACCGGGATCACCAACGATACCCGCGCTCCGCGCCGCCGACTCGAGCCGCGAACCGGGCGTGCTCTCGGTATTGGTGATGCTGGTCGACGCACCGTCGCATCCGGCCAGCAGCGACAGCAGGAGCATGAGCCCGCCACGCCAGTGGCTCATTCGGCGGTCACCAGGCCATCACCCTCTATACGCCGGAAAAAACAGGTACGTTCGCCGGTGTGACAGGCCGGGCCCGCGGCATCGGCGATCACCCATATCGCGTCCTGGTCGCAGTCGATCCGGAGTTCGGCGACGCGCAGCACATTGCCCGACGTCTCCCCCTTGCGCCACAAGGCTTGCCGGCTCCGCGACCAGAAATGCGCCTCTCCGGTCGCCTGGGTCTGCGCCAGCGCGTCGGCATTCATGTGCGCCACCATCAAGACATCGCCCGACACGCGATCGGTGACGACCGCCGTCAGCAGGCCGGAGGAGTCGAACTTCGGATCGAGCGTCAGGCCCGTGTCGCGGCTGTGTGTCATGCCCGGGGACATACCAGAAAGCGGGCGCGAAGCGACGCGAGAGATCAAACCCATTGCGCAATGTTATTACAAGGAGGCGACAAACGTGTGAACCGCGACTATAGGGCATGCTCCGCACGACGTGAGACCCGGCATGCTGACCACAAACCCTTATGATGACGACAAACTCCGTGAAGAATGCGGGGTGTTTGGCGTCTCGGCCACCGACGGCGCGGCGGCGCTTGTCGCCCTGGGCCTCCATGCGCTGCAGCATCGCGGCCAGGAAGCCGCCGGCATAACGACGTTCGACGGCGCCCATTTCCATACGCACCGCGCAATGGGCCATGTCGCCGGGAACTTCGATCGCGACGACGTGATTCGCGCACTGCCGGGCACGGTCGCCTGCGGGCATGTCCGCTATTCGACGACGGGCGAGACCGCGCTCCGCAACGTCCAGCCGCTGTACGCCGAGTTGTCGACGGGCGGTTTCGCGATCGCGCACAACGGCAATATCTCGAACGCGATGCGGCTGCGTCGGGAGCTCGTCCGTCGCGGCTCGATCTTCCAGTCGACCAGCGATACCGAGACGATCATCCATCTCGTCGCGACGTCGAACTATCGCACGCTGCTCGATCGCTTCATCGACGCGTTGAAGCAGGTCGAGGGTGCCTATTCGCTCATCGTGATGACGCCCGAGGGCATGATCGCCTGCCGCGATCCGCTGGGCATCCGGCCGCTGGTCATGGGCAAGCTTGGCGACGCGGTGATCTTTGCGTCTGAAACGGTTGCACTCGACGTCGTTGGCGCAACCTTCGTCCGCGCGGTCGAGCCGGGCGAGCTCGTGATCGTCCAGGGGTCCGAGATCCGCTCGATCCGCCCGTTCGCGCCGATGGCGGCGCGGCCGTGCATCTTCGAATGGGTCTATTTCTCGCGCCCCGATTCGATCGTCGACGACCATTCGGTCTATTCGGTGCGCAAAGCGATCGGGGCACAGCTCGCGATCGAATCGCCGGTCGATGCCGATCTCGTCATCCCCGTCCCCGATTCGGGCACCCCCGCGGCGATCGGCTATGCGCAGCAATCGGGCATTCCGTTCGAGCTTGGGATCATCCGCTCGCATTATGTCGGTCGCACCTTCATCTCCCCGGGTGACAAGGTCCGCCATCTCGGCGTGAAGCTGAAGCACAACGCCAACCGTGCGCTCATCAAGGGCAAGCGCGTCATCCTCGTCGATGATTCGATCGTCCGCGGGACGACCTCGCTCAAGATCGTGCAGATGATGCGCGAGGCGGGCGCGGCCGAAGTCCATATGCGCATCGCCAGCCCGCCGACCCGCCACTCCTGCTTCTACGGAGTCGACACGCCGGAACGCGCCAAGCTGCTCGCAGCCAAGCTCGATCTGGGCGGCATGACGGGCTTCATCCACGCCGACAGCCTCAACTTCATCTCGATCGACGGGCTGTACAAGGCGCTCGGCGAGGCCAAGCGCGCGGATATTCGTCCGAAATATTGCGATGCCTGCTTTACCGGCGATTACCCGACCACGCTGACTGATCACGACGAAGGTGCCGAGGTCGATCAGTTCGCGATGCTCGCCGAACGCGTTATCTGACAAGTCCTGGAGCTAGAATGACCGACAAGCCTCTCGAAGGCCGGCTTGCGCTGGTCACCGGTGCAAGCCGCGGCATCGGCGCCGCCACCGCGATCGCGCTCGCTGCAAAGGGGGCGCACGTGGTCCTTACCGCGCGCACGCCGGGCGGCCTCGAAGAGGTCGAGACGGCGATCCATGACGCCGGCGGCTCCGCGACGATCGCACCGCTCGACCTCGCCGAGAGCGAGGCGATCGGCCGGCTCGCCAGCGCGATCGGGGATCGCTGGGATGCGCTCGACATCCTCGTGCTGAATGCGGGCATGCTGGGATCGCTGTCGTCGGTCCCGGCGATCGATCCGAAGGAAATGGCGCAGGTCCTCACGCTCAACGTCAGCGCGCAGGCGGCGATGATCGCCGCGTTCGATCCGATGCTGAAAAAGGCGAAGTCGGCGCGCGTGATCGGTGTCACGTCGAGCGTCGGCCGCAAGCCGCGAGCCTATTGGGGGCTCTACGGTGCCTCGAAGGCGGCGTTCGAGACGCTGCTCGGCGCTTACGGGGACGAGATGGCCGAGATCAGCGGCATCCGCACCGCGATCGTCGATCCCGGCGCGACCCGCACCAAGATGCGCGCGCGTGCCTATCCGGGCGAGGATCCGAACTCGGTCAAGGATCCGCAGGTCGTCGCTGACCGTATCGTCGCGCTGGCTGTCGACGGGTTCGAACCCGGCCATTTCGAACGCGTCGCCTAAATCCTTCCCTTGCGGGGCGGACGATCAGCGTCGCTTCACCAGCGTCACCTGTGCGACGTCGATGCCGCCACCGCGGAACCCGCCCTCGCAATACATCAGGTAATAGCGCCACAACGCGACGAACTTCGCGTCGAGCCGTGCCGGCAAGCGCCCCTGCGCGACGGCGGCGTCGAACGCGATCCGCCAACGCCGGCATGTCTCGGCATAGTGCAGCCCGAAACTGCTTTGATCCTCCCACGTCAAACCGCGTGCCTCCGCCAAAGCGCGGAACCGCGGCTCGGACAGCAGCATGCCGCCGGGAAACACGTAGCGCTGGATGAAGTCGACGCTCGTCGAATAGGCATCGAAGATCGCATCGTCGATCGTGATATATTGAAGCGCGGCACGGCCGCCGGGTTTCAGCGCCCGCGCGACCGCGTCGAGATAGGCCGGCCAATAGGCCTCACCCACCGCCTCGACCATTTCGATACTGGCCACCGCGTCATAGGTTCCGACGACGTCGCGGTAATCGGTCAGCGAGACGGTCACCCCCGTCAGCCCCGCCTCGGCCATCCGCGCGTCGACCTGTCGCTTCTGCTCGGTCGACAGGGTGAGGCCGTGCACGTCGACACCGGACTGCGCGGCGAGGGCTGCGAAGGACCCCCAGCCGCAGCCGATCTCGAGGATGCGATCGCCGGGCTGCGTACCCGTCCTGTCCAGAATCGCCTGGAGCTTCGTCGTCTGGGCATGCTCGAGCGGTTCGGCCTCGCTGATCGGCTCGGCGAACAACGCGCTCGAATAGGTCAGGCTGGGATCGAGCCACGTCTCGTAAAAGTCGTTGCCGAGATCATAATGTGCGGCGATGTTGCGCCGTGATCCCGTGCGGTGATTGCGTCGCATCCAGTGCCACGCGCGAGCCGAGAGTCGCGCAACCCCGCCCGATCGCGCCGTCCGGCCCAGGGAGATACGGTTGCGCATGAACAGGTCGAATAGCGGAACCGGATCGGGGCTCGACCAGTCCCCCGCAGTCCAGCCTTCATACCACCCGACCGATCCGGCCGTCGCCAGCCTTAGCAATGCCCGCCAGCGATGGACGGTAACGATCGGCATCGGCCCGGGTGCACGCCCTCCCAGCAAACGGCGGGTGCCGTCGGGCAAGCTTGCCTCGATACCGCCGCTCTCAAGTCCTGCATCGATCCGGTCGAGCAGGCGGTGGAATATCGGCGCGGTCAGGCGTGCTGCACTGGTTGCGCGCCCCGTAGCGGCGTCGTCAAAGGCGTGGGCGGCGGTCATCGCGGCGCTCCATGCAACAGCGCCGTCACCTAGGAAAGAGGCGCGTGCCAAAAGGCGTCAGCGCGCGTGGCGCCCCGCCTCGAGCGCGCGCTCGCGTGCCTCGCGGTGACCGATGATCTTGGCGGGATAGTCGCGCGGCCGGCACCCGGACTCGTCCGGGTCGTGGATCGCGTCGCCCGCAACCCCGGCGAGCTCCGGCACCCATTGGCGGATATAGTCGCCCGCATCGAATTTTTCCGATTGCGACAGCGGCGCCATGATCCGGCCGAACATGTTCGAATCGACCCCCGTGCCCGCGACCCATTGCCAGTTGACTGAATTATTGCCGTAGTCCGCGTCGACCAGGCAATCCCAGAACCAGCGTTCGCCCTCGCGCCAGTCGAGCAGCAGATGTTTGACGAGGAAGCTCGCGGTGATCATCCGAACGCGATTGTGCATCCAGCCCGTCGCCCAGAGCTGCCGCATCCCTGCATCGACGATCGGATAGCCTGTCCGACCGGTCTGCCAGGCCTTCAGATCGGACGCCGCCGCCTTGCCGGTGCGCCATGGCAACGCATCGAACGCCGGCCTTCCGTTGCGGCGGCCATAATCGGGGAGCGCCAGCACCACGCCCTGCGTGAAATCACGCCACGCCACTTCCTTGCGGAACGTCGTGACGCCGTCGCCGTGCCCCGAGACGGCATGCCAGACCTGGCGAGGACTGATCTCGCCAAAATGAAGATGCGGGGACAACCGGGACGTCCCCTCGGTCGAGGGTATGTTGCGGTCGTGGTCGTAATCGTCGGCGACGTCCGCGAACCGCGCCACCGCCTTCCGCGCGGCATCCTCGCCGGGGCGCCAGTCGGAAAAGCCACCCGACCAGTCCGGTTTGGTCGGCAACAACTTCCAGCTCTCCAGTGCGTCCGATTCGGGCCACGTCTCCGGCGCGTCGATCTTGCGCGGCATCGCCACCGGTTCCGGCGGCGGCATCATCTGCGACAGTGCTTTCCAGAACGACGAATAGACGCGGAACTGCCCGCCTGCTCCGGTCGTCACGCTCTCGACCCGGGCCAGCTGGTTGCCATCGTGGAGACAGATTGCATCGCCGAGCGCATCCTCGGCCTTGCGCCACCACGGCTCGTACTGGCGCGTCGCGAACACCCGCTCCGCGCCCGTCTCCGTCATCAGCGACCGGAGTGTCGAGACCGCATCGCCCCGCCGCAGAACGAGGCGGGAGCCCTTCTTGTCGAGCGACTTTGCGAACGCCTCGAGGCTGTGATGGAGCCACCAGCGCTGGGCACCGCCGATCGCCCAGTCGCCGGGCGCGTCGTCATCGAGGATATAGACGGGGATCACCGGCCCTTCCTGCGTAGCGGCGACGAGCGCCGGGTGATCATGCAGGCGAAGGTCCTGGCGAAGCCAGAGAAGTACGGGTGTTGTCATCGCCTGCTGCTACACTTTGGAGGCCGTTGCGGTTCCCTTGGCATCCTCGAATGCCGCACCAAGTGTCATGATCGCAGTGACATGGCGCTCGGCAATGGCGAGCGCATCGTCGCCATAGCCGCCGCCGACGGTGCTCGCGAGCGGGATGCCGCGCTCGATCGCCAGCCGCGCGATCAGGCGTTCGCGTCGTACCAGTCCGTCGAGCGTCAGCGACAGCCGGCCGAGCCGGTCTCCTGCAAAGGGATCCACTCCCGCCTGATACAGGATCAGGTCGGCGCCGAAGGAGTCGAGCAGCGGGACCAGCGTCTCTTCCAGCGTCGCCAGATACCGGTCATCGTCGACGCCGTCAGGCAGCGGTACGTCGAGCGTCGACTGCGCTTTTCGAACCGGAAAATTCTTGTCCGCATGGATAGAATAGGTGGCGATTCCCGGACGGCCCGCGAGCAGCGCGGCTGTGCCATCGCCCTGATGGACGTCGCAATCGACCACCAAGACCCGCTCGACACTGCCCTCCTCGATCAAGCGGACCGCAGCAACGGCGAGATCGTTGAACACGCAATAGCCCGCACCCGTATCGGCAAGCGCATGGTGACTGCCGCCCGCGGTGTTGGCGGCAAAGCCGTGGCGCAGCGCAAGCACCGCAGCGACCCAGGTGCCGTCGGGAACGATCGCGGCGCGGCGGGCAACGGCGGCGCTGACCGGAAAGCCGATCCTGCGTTCCTTCAAGGGCGGCACGCGGGCTTCGAGAACCTCGGCGACATAGTCCGGCTCATGGACCGCCTCGAGCCATTCGCGCGGCGTCGCGCGCGGCTCGTGCCAGGCAACCGCGCTGCCATGCGCGCGCAGCAGATCGCGGATGAGCCCATTCTTGTTCCAGCGATAGGTCGACCGGGCGGGCGCCGGGGTCACATAATCGGGATGGTGGACGACATGGATCATCGCGACCGACCGGACGATTGATCCGCGCCGATCGCCGACGGCGCGGACAAACCCCGCCACTTCACCAAGGTCCGCCTCATCCCCCTGCTCCTATCATACGCCACCACCATGTCCTTCGCTCAACGCGGAGTCCTTTCGGAGGATGCATGATCGCGTGGCGCGGCTCGACCGTCTTCGGGCTTGCAGACGGTCAGGAAACACCCGAATGGGTAGGGATGTCCGATCCGACCACCCTGCCCTATCGTCCCTGCGCGGGCATCATGCTGATCAACGGAGCGGGCCGGGTGTTCGTCGGCCGCCGCAGCGACTCGACGCTCGACGCGTGGCAGATGCCGCAGGGCGGGATCGACCCCGGCGAGGACCCGGAGACCGCGGCCCTTCGCGAACTGGGCGAAGAAACCGGCGTCTCACCCGACAAGGTCACGCTGATCGCGCAGGCCCCGGGCGAGTTCGTCTACGATCTTCCCCCCGAACTTCTCGGCAAGGTCTGGAAGGGTCGTTGGCGGGGCCAGCGGCAGCGCTGGTTCCTCTACCGCTTCCACGGCGATGACGGGGATATCGCGATCGACACCGAGCATGCGGAATTCGATGCCTGGCGCTGGATCGACCCCGCCGAACTCCCGGCAGTGATCGTCCCGTTCAAGAAGCGCCTCTACGAGGAGGTACTTGCCGCCTTCGCGCCACATCTCGGCGCAAGCGGACCGCGCTGAACCGTTCCCAACGCGGCATGGTGACGCTACGGAACCCTGTGTGCCGATCCAGCCCCTCCTCCTGTCGCGATTTTGACCCGATTATGCGCTGTTTCCGTCTCCCGCTTCTCGCCGGCCTCCTGGTGACGGCATTGTCCCCCGCGGCCGCCATCGCCCAGACCGTGATGATTCCCGAGAATATCCGGGCGATGCTCGATGCCGCACTCGATGCGGGTAACGAGAGCGATGTCTCGACGATCGTCAAATATGCGCGCGCGGCCGACCCGCTCAGCGGCGACGCGGTCCTGGCAATCGCGGAAAAATGGAAGGCCGATCGCGCCGCCCAACGCACGCAGGTCATCCGTCAGGCCAGCTTCCTCGACCTCTGGAGCGGCCGCGCCGAAGTCGGCGGCTATCTCACGACCGGCAATTCGGACACGGCCGGCGGTACTGTGGTCGTCGACCTGACCCGCGAAGGCCTGCGCTGGCGTCAGAAATTCCACGCCCAGGCGGATTACCAGGAAAACCAGAATGTCGCCGTTCGAGAGCATTACCTCGCGTCCTACGAGCCCAATTACAAGATCGACGACCGCGCCTATATCTATGGCGCTGCGCAGTATGAAGGGGATCGGTTCCTCGGCTATAACAACCGCTATTCGGTCTCGGTCGGCGGCGGGTACAGCGTGTTGAAATCGGCGAGGACCAAGCTCGATCTCGAATTGGGGCCGGCATATCGGAACACCGACTTCACGGACAACACGAACCAGAGCGCGATCGCCGGGCGCGGGACGCTGAATTTCAGCTGGCGGATCACCAACGGCCTGTCGGTTACCCAGGTTGCGTCCGCCTATGTCCAGCGGTTCAACAGCACGCTTGGCGGGACCACCTCACTGACCGCGAAACTGATCGGTCCGCTATCGGCTTCGCTGTCCTATGCCGTTCAATATGAAAGCGAACCGCCGGCGGGATCGATGACGACCGACACGACCAGCCGCGCCGCGCTGGTTTACAGCTTCTGACGGTTCCCCCCCGCGCCGCGCGAGGCTAGAGTCGGGGAATGAGAGGACTTTCGCACGACGAAACAGGCGCGGTCGCCAGGCTTGATGCGGCCGCGATGCTGCAGCAGGTGGAGCGCTGGGCCGCGGTCAACAGCGGCACGCGCAACCTTGAGGGGCTGGCGACGATGGCGGGGCTGCTCGCCGACGCGTTTTCGTGTCTTCCCGGCGATATCACACTCGTCGAGCCCGAACCGGCCGATAGCGTCGCGATCGATGGCACCGTAAACCCGCTGGACCACGGCCGGCATCTCCATCTTCGCGTTCGCCCGGATGCCGCGATGCGGATGCTGTTCACCGGTCACATGGACACGGTCTATCCGCGCGACCACATGTTCCAGACATTGCGGAATCTGCCGGATGGCACGATCAACGGACCCGGCGTCGCCGACATGAAGGGCGGGCTTGCGGTGATGCTGGCCGCGCTCAAGACGATCGAGGCCAGCCCGCTGGGTCGACGGATCGGCTATGACGTGGTGATCAACTCGGACGAGGAGACCGGCTCCTTCTCGTCTGCCGCCCTGCTCGCTCGCGCGGCGCAAGGGAAGATTGCAGCGCTGACCTACGAGCCGGCGCTTGCCGACGGCACGCTGGCCGGCGCACGCGGTGGCACGGGCAATTTCTCGATCACCGTCCGCGGCCGGAGCGCACACGCCGGCCGCAATCCCGAGGAGGGCCGCAACGCGCTGGTTGCGGCCGCCGATATCGCGGTCCGGCTGTCAAAGGTCCGCAGGCCCGGGCTGTCCGTCAATCCCGCAAGGATCGATGGCGGTGGTCCCAACAACGTCGTTCCCGACGTCGCCGTGCTGCGCATCAACTTCCGCCCGGCGACGCGCGAGGACATCACCCAGGCCCGCGCGCATATCGACGCCGTCGTCGCGGCGGTGGCGGCCAAGCATGACGTCCAGATTGCAGTCCATGGCGGGTTTAATCGTCCGCCCAAGCCGATCGATACGGGGGCCGCGGACTTGTTCGCGCTGGTCAAGGCGATCGGCGCGGACCTGGGCTTGGACATCGCCTGGAAAGCGACCGGGGGCGTGTGCGACGGCAACAACATCGCGGCGGCCGGCGTCCCGGTCGTCGACACCATGGGGGTCCGCGGCGGCGCGATCCATTCGCCGGACGAATTCATGATCCCCGAGAGTCTGACCGAGCGGGCGGCGCTGTCCGCGGTCACCATCCTGCGAATCTGCGAGAACGGCTTATGAGGACGCATCTGTGAGTTTCCGGATCCGCGCGGCGGTCGATAGCGACCTCCAGCCCTTGTACGAGATGGCCAAGCTGACCGGCGGGGGCTTTACCAACCTGCCCCCCGATCGCCGCGCGCTGCGCGCCAAGCTCGAACGCAGCCATGCCGCCTTTTCACGGACCGCGCCCGGCGAGGACGGCGTGGTCAGCGACGAACTGTTCGTCCTGGTCCTCGAGAATTGCGCGACGGGGGAGGTCCGGGGGACGTGCCAGCTGTTCACGCATGTCGGTCAGAGCTGGCCCTTCTACAGCTACCGGATCGGCACGCTGACGCAGCACAGCCGCGAGCTTTCGCGAACCTTCCGCGCCGACATGCTGAGCCTTGCCACCGATCTTGAGGGTTCGAGCGAGGTCGGCGGCCTGTTCCTGCATCCGGGCGAGCGGGCCGGCGGGCTGGGCCTGTTGCTGGCGCGCAGCCGCTATCTCTTCATCAAGGCGCATCGCGCCCGGTTCGCCGACCGGATCCTGGCCGAACTTCGCGGGATCATCGACGAGGCGGGTGGTTCGCCGTTCTGGGATGGTCTGGCGGGCCGGTTCTTCGGGATGAATTTCCAGGACGCCGATCAGTTCAATGCGATCAACGGGCATCAGTTCATCGCCGATCTGATGCCCAAGCACCCGATCTACACCGCGATGCTGTCCGAGAGCGCACGCGCGGCGATCGGCTTGCCGCACCCCTCCGGCCGGGCGGCGATGCGGATGCTCGAGAATGAGGGGTTCGCGTTCGAAAATTATGTCGACATCTTCGACGGCGGACCGACGATGACCGCACGCACCGACAAGGTCCGATCGATTGCGGATGCGCGCACGGCCCAGGTCGTGACGATCGCCGACACTCCGCCCGCCAGCGACACCACGACCGAAGCGCTGGTCGCGACGGGCACGCTGGCCGACTTCCGGTGCGCGTTCGGCGATATCCGCCCGGTGGCCGATGGCATCGCCCTCTCGCGAGGCTGCGCAGCGGCGCTGGACGTCAGCGAAGGCGCATCCGTCCTCCACGTGGCGCGCCTCTGATGCGCAGCGCCAACCTGGTCGAGATCAACTTCGACGGCCTGATCGGTCCCAGTCACAATTACGCAGGGCTGAGCCCCGGCAATCTGGCCGCGACCCGTAATGCGGGCGCTGTCGCACGGCCCCGCGCCGCCGCGCTGCAGGGAATCGCGAAGATGCGCGCGAACCTCGACCTCGGGTTGGTGCAGGGGATCCTCCTCCCCCACCCCCGCCCCGATCATCGCTGGCTCGATTCGCTCGAGACCCGGTATGCGGACGCACCAAGGCATCTGCAGGCGCAGGCGATGTCGGCCTCGGCGATGTGGGCGGCCAATGCCGCGACCGTATCGCCCGCCCCTGATACCGCGGACGGGCGCTGCCACCTGAGCGTCGCGAACCTCGGCACGATGCCGCACCGCAGCCACGAATGGCCAGCAACGCTCGCGCAGCTGCGTATCGCCTTCGCCGACCCGGCCTTTGCGGTGCACCCGCCCGTCCCGCTGCCGTTCGGCGACGAGGGCGCGGCAAACCACATGCGATTGTGCGAAGCCCACGGCGCACCGGGCGTCGAGATCTTCGTCTATGGCGAAGCCGGCGGCCCGTTCCCCGCGCGTCAGCACCGCGAGGCCAGCGAGGCGATCGCGCGCCGGCACGGGCTCGACCCCGCGCGGACCCTGTTCGTCCGCCAGTCGGATGCGGCGATCGCGGCAGGCGCGTTCCACAACGACGTGGTCGCCGTTGCGAACGAAACCGTTTTGTTCACGCACGAGCAGGCCTTTGCCGACGCCGACCGCTTCTATGAAGATTTGCGACGGCTGATGCCCTCGGTCGAGATCGTCGAGGTGCCCAGCGCCCGCGTCAGCCTCGAAGATGCAGTCAGCTCCTATCTGTTCAACGCGCAGCTCGTCTCGCGCGCCGCGGGCATGACACTGATCCTGCCCGAGGAAGCGCGCAGCAACGCACCGGTCTGGCGCTGGCTGGGCGAGCATGTCGCGGGCAACGGACCGATCCGCGCGCTCGAGATCGTCGACGTCCGCGAATCGATGGCCAATGGCGGCGGCCCCGCCTGCCTGCGCCTGCGGGTCGTCGCCGATCCCCGGACGGTTGATCCCCGCTTCCTCGTCGATCACGCCAGCCTCGACGGTATCGCCGGCCTCGTCACCGAGCACTGGCCCGAGACGATCGACGCGAATGCGATTGGCGACGCGGCGCTCGTCGCTCGGATCGAGGCAGCGCATCGTGCCTTGCTCGAGGCCCTCGACCTTGTCGGGTTAATTGACAGATAACCCGAGATGGCGGAATTGCGTGAGTCGCGAGCAGAGTTTTCCACTGTTTGTAAGGTCACGTTTCGTTCAGCCGACGGATCTCGGCCAATAGCTCGGCCGATCGCTCGAACCATTCGCCCCTGATGCGCTGCTTGCGGAAGCGGTCATGATAGGCCTTCTCCTCGTCGACGCCGCCTGGCGTGGTCGCCAAGATCATGAGCGGTATCGGCGAGCCTGACTGGAGTTGGCGCAGGCGCACCTTCGGCCTGATGGCGCGTCCGATTTTGATCGCGCCGATGTCGCTACCGATGAAATATATCATCGAGGCGCCCACCGACCATTCCGGGGTCTTTCGAACTCTGGGGTGAAGCGCGTTCAGGCGGGCCAGTTCTGGCGAGAACTCGGGGCTATCGATGTCTGGTAGCGGTATGTAGATCGGCCGCCCTGAGGCGCTCCGGTTGGGCGGGCAAAAGTAATAATAGACGCGGCCCTTTGCGGTCTTTCGCGAGACATAAGCTGGCGCTCGTCTCATTTCCCAGCGACCTCCCACCGCGCAAGGGCGGCATCGGCAAGCGTCGACTGGTTGCGCTGTCGAGCGTAATGCTCGACCATCTGCAGCGATTGGCCGCTGACCGATGCGGTCTCGGCGGTTGAGCATCCGGCCTCGAGCAGCGCGATCACGGCGTTTTTGCGCAGGCCGTGCGGTACGCTGGGAGCGCCGGCAGCGGCCGAGAAAGCCTTAAGCATCTTGCGAGCGTTGTCGTCCCGCAGCGGCGCGCCGCGCGGCGTCCGGCATATCGCGCCCTCCACCCGCTCGTGCTTCGCAAGCTCCGCGCTCAGCGCGCTATGGACCGGGATGCTTAGCCGCTTCTTCGTCTTGTCTTGGCGGACCTCGACGCGATCGGTAGCAACATCCGACCAGGTCATTCTAAGCACGTCGCCGAGGCGCTGCGCGGTGTAGTAGAGCAGATGCGCGAGCAGGCGCACCGTGGGGTCTTCAGCGGCGAGAACCGCGCGCAGCACATGCTGCGGCCAAGGCTCGTGCTCGCCCCCCTCCATCATCATGATTCCATCGCACGGGTTCTTTGCTATGTGTTCGCGATCGACAGCCCAGGCGAACAGCGCGCCGCTCGTCCTCAGAAATGCGTTTGCGGCGCCCGGCGTTGCGGCCATCTTGTCCAGCACCGTCCGCATGTCGCCGCGGGTTATCCCGTTGACCGGGGCGGTCGGCAGCGCGCGTTCGAGGCGGCGAAGGTAGATGTCGTACAGCTTGCGCGACGACGGTGCCAACGCGCCGTAGGCGGCCCCGCGCTGGTACATGTCGACGAGAACCGGGACCGTGACGAGGATCGCCTTCGTCTTCCGGTTGCGGTGGCCCATCAGCGCCGCGTAGCTGCCCCCGAACTCCATTGACCGCAGCGGCGGCAGGCGCGTCATCAGCCGCTTGCCATCGACCACTTTGCCGGTGTCGAAATACAGGTACTCTCGGCCCTTCGACCGAACCCGCTTCACATATTTAGGCAGGTCATGCGGCAAGGCCCGGCTGATCCTTCCGCCAGTCGTTGACCCCACCCGACATCTCGTCGAGGCTCGCGTCGAGTGCGGCGCGATCCCAACGCGGCCCGCCCGACATCGCAACCGACCCCGGCAGCCGGCCGGCGAACACCTCCGCGTCGAACTGCTGCGGCGTAAGCTCGCAGTATTTCGCGGCGTTCGCCCGCTTGAGCATGCGCGGCCAATACGGAGCTGCGCTCATCGGTTCTGTCCTTCCTGATCTGTGAATTGAGCTTTCACGGCGAGACCAGCGGTTGCGGGACCCAGCGGCGAGGGTTTTTGGGTGGCAGGAAAGAGGCCCGCCCTCCGGGGCGATAAGCGCACCATGTCAACTGCACGCGCTGAGGCGCAGCGTGCTACGGTGCTGAGTGTTCATGGGCGCAATATGCCGTCTTCGATCCTTCATAAGATCAATGGCATAGTGGCGCCGGAGTGGTATGATGACCGGGCGCGGGACGTTTTTAGGAATGCAATAAATGGACTTCCCGTGGACCGAGGCCGCAACATTGGTGCGGATGCCAGCAGCGCAAAAAGACGACGAAGGAAACGAGCTTTTGTTCGAGGGGTCGTTGCTATTAATGGCCCAAAAGGTTCGGGCTATGAAACCGATTGACCGGCGCCATCTAAAAATCTCCCTTCCTGATAGAATTGTGCGACCGCACACCTTCAAAGACGGATCGCTCGCCGCTCTGATTGACGACATTCCCGTGGTGGGGTGACAATGTGCGCTCTCGATTGGCGCAACGTCGATTTGATTAAACGCATTTGAAGTGCCTCGCGAGCCGTCACATGAGCCTAGCCTGTCCGGCCATCCAGCAAGACTAGTCTCGAGGTCGCCATGTTTTCTTTGATTGCACTGTAGCTGGAATATCGCAGGACGGAGGCGCGAGGTGTTACAGCTCGTGTCGTATCCGTGACTAAAGCAGTTATCGCTGCCAATGATCGCGGTGCGTCGCAAACGGCTGCGGACGCAGCGTAACGCTCGACGCACGCTGACGCGGCTGTTCCGCTGCGCTAGAGCCGCTCCTTGGACGACCAGAGAGGCACTACCATGGCAGCGACGATCATAACTCCCAGCGGCACTGGTGCGATGGAGGCCGGGCTCGTACTTGACGAGGAAGGCAGCCGGTTCGTCGTCCTGACGTTCAAAGAGCCACAGGGCGAACCGACGCTCGTCACGTTTACAGTTCCGGTTTTTCAGAACTACGTCGAGCATCTGGTTCGAACGGCCAAGGCCGCTAACGAGGATGCCAACTGGGGCATTCCGGGCTGAGTATCTCCGCCACAGTATCGTGCCGCGATCTTTTCGAAACAGTGTGACGGTACGGCGGCCTGCAACGGCCTTCGCAGTACGTTTATTATTCTCCGGGCCCACGCTGCCAGTATTTGCTGCTCGATCGCCGCATTCTCGGCTCTCACCGGCGACGCTACTCGGGATCAGCGCGCGCGCGGTGCGGATGCTGCCCTCGAGCACGGCCTGGGCCACGTCGTTCGTTCTTTCGGCAACATCAGCCACAGGAAACTCTCCGATCAATGCTGCGCAGCTGGGCGCGGATGGTGGTCAGGGCGGCGCTGCGCTCGGCGGATGGCGGTTGCTGCATGATGCGGTCGCGGCGGCCGAAAACTTCGGCTTGGTCGAGCACGCGCTGGCTCTCGCGGGGCCCGGCTGAGTTGCGGCCGATCTGGCTGTGCATCTTCACGCCCGATCACATCGTCTTGATGAGTTCGAGCGCCTGCGCTTCCGCGAAGCCCTCAGCGACATAGGCAAGGAACATCGTGCGGCGGGCGTGCGCGATATGTGAGGCCGCAGCCGCAACGCCCTGCCAGATCTGGACCTGTGCTTTGACCGCCTCGGGCCAGTCGGTACGCGGGACGTCAGAGCGCATGGGTTCGGCAGCCATGGAGGGACCTTTCGCAGAGGTTAAGCGGCGAGCGAGGGGCTTCATGCGGCGCTTACGGAATGGGTTGGCTGCGGCCCGGCCTCAACGGACGGCAGCTTGGGAACGGACGTCCTGAGGGGCAGGACCGAGGCAGTCGGGGAGAGGGGCACGAAGCCGGGCCGATCGTTGCCGCGCAGGGCGGTCATGATCTGGGGCCAGCGGTGATAGAGAGATTCGACGAAGATGACGGCCGCGATGATCGCGATCGCGCCGAGGCATGCCAAGCCGGCGCCGTACATGAGGAGGTTGCAGGTCACGGGCGATCTCCAAGGGTGAGGATGGCGATCATCAGGTCGATCAGGATCTCCGCAGAGACGACGTCCATCAGATCGGGGATTGGGGGAAAAGGTGCGTGCGTGGCCGCGCCAGCGGGATCGAGGTAGCTCACTGCCCCTGCCCTTCGGCCGCGGCGCGGATCGCCTGCCCCCATGCGTGGCTGGAAACCTGCGGATCGATCGGCTTAGCGACGTCGTAAGGCGCGCCCTTCTCGATGATCGCGGGATGCACGATGCCGACCTTGCGCTGCTCGACGGCCTGGCGCTTCAAGGTGCCGGGTACCCATGCGGGCTTACGGGGCGCCCTTAGCCGGCACACGCCGGGGATCTGGACCGTCCGACCAGCTGCCAGTGACGACAGGACGGCACCAAACACGCGTTCGGCCATGTCCTGCGCATCATCGGCAGCAATCCCCGATTCTGCGATGGCGGCGATGATGTGCTTATCGACCACGAACGATGTCCATCCACTGGATTGCCCCTGCGGGCGTGATCACTTGGGCGCGCTTTCCGTCGTGCTTGAGCCTGAGCCGCGGCAGGACGAGCTCGACGGCCTTGGGCGGCATGGTCCAATCGTCAGGGTTTTCCCGCGGGCGACGAAGAACAGTGGCGGTCGGCACCGAGACCGGATCCCGCCCCTCCTTCATGAGTGCGCCAATCTGCTGGACCGTCCAGCGCGAGGTCGGATGCGGGGTGCCCTGCCACAGCGACGAGGGGGTGATGGCCTGCGTCATGCGGCGCTCAAATCGATATGACGAGTGATCGCCTGCGCAGCCGAGACGCGGACAGCGAGGGTCCGCATGCGAAATTCCGTCTCGACCTTGTCGGCCTCTGCCTCGACGCGGTCGCGCTTGGCGAGTTCGCCCATGTCGCGCACCATCGCCTTGATCATCGCAGGGGTCGGCTTGCGACGGTTGCGGGCATGGAGGATCCACGCGACTTCCGTGACCAGCAGCAGTGCGCGCGCGCCGAGGTGGTGGTCCTCGGGCACAAGCTGCAGCTTCTCAGCCTTGCCCCGCAGGTTCGCCCACAGCTCGGCGCGCTCGTGCTTGATCGCGGCGAAGTGCTTGTACCGATCGACTGCGGCCGTCAGCATCTGCTGGTCGAGCGTGCGCAAGCGCTGCGCGACATAGCGGAACTCGGTGATTGCGGAATCAAGGTCCGGATCGTGCGTCATGCCCGGGCCCGTCATGCTGCGATGCCCAGTGCGCGCTCAGCCTGCACCGTCAGGATCTCTGACTTGACCGGGCTGGCCTGAGTGAACTCGGCGATAAGGCGTTCGTAATCGATGCCAGCCCAGAACGATCGCTCACCCATGGAGTGCTGCGCGTCGGCGCGCGGCCCCCTGTGACAAGCCGCGCAGAGGCTTACAGTGCGCCAGTCATCCGGCTTCTGCCCCATGCCCGCATTGGACCCGATGCGAACGTGCGCGGCCTCAACCGACTTCATCGAACCGCATTTGCAGCAAGCAAAGCCGGCTACGAACGTCCGGTGGCGCTTCGACATCCAGCGGCTTGCGCGCTTGGCCTTCTTCGGGATTCGAGCGGGCAAGGTCATTACGCGACCACCCGGCAAGCTACGATGTCAGACTTGGCCCCCTGATGGATCCAGCAGTCGCTGTAGACATGCGCCGGAACGCCGATGGCGGGGTTCGCCAGCTCCGCTGTTTCGCGGTCACGATCGAACCGAAACTGCACATGGACACGTGCAAGATCCGAGACAGGGCACCCTGCCCCATCGCACTCGATCCAATCTGTGGAAGCCTGCTCGGCCACGATCGTCTCCCAACAAGCCGGGATGGCCTGTTGGGCTACATATGTGCGACTAGTTCGTACACGTCAACGATTTTTTCGCACACTTAGATGTTTCGATAGCGCCTCGTTCCGAAGCCTGGCGGCGCTAAATCTTGTTTCGCGGAGGCGACGACCCCCACCACGCGTATCTCGTCGTCGGTGAACATGCCTTCGTCCGGCTTTCCGATTGGGATCATGTCCTGAAACTCGGCCTCCGTGCTCTCACAGCGCAAAACCCACTTATCATCGACCATGTCGAGCCGCTTGCAGGTCAATTCTACAAGGTCGTGGGCGTTTCGCGCGACTATCACAAGCGTGCCAGGAACGGCCCTGATGCCGCCCTTCCCGATCCGGTAGCACTCAAGGTCCGATCCCGGGAGGATCGTCTTATTCATAGAGAGCCCTTCCATCCGAAGACCGAAGCGATCGGCGCCGGGCCGCACGGACGGGCCAAACTTAACGTCGTACCGTTCAGCGGCACTCCAGTCTGACTGCTCTCGCCATATACCGGCCTGCACAGACCCGGTGACGGATACCCACTCTTCATCGTCAACTGTTGGCGGCGACGCTGGCGCAGCTGTTCGGAATTGTTCCGTCAGCTCGCCGGTGACGCCAGCCAGTTTCAGTGTCTCAGCTTCACTGACGCCGCGGGCGGCGAATATCGGGGCAAGCTGTTTTGCGATCTGAAGCGACAGGAACGGCTTCTTGTTCTTCGACGGGTCTTCCATTGAGGCATAGGTCGACTGCGGTATTCCAAGCTCATCGGCTACCGCGCGAGATGCGATCTTGGGGACGGTCCGGTTACGGAGCGCCTTCAGGTTCAATGCTGAGTTGGGCATCCCGTCACAAAGCGAAAAATTCGCATCGTGTATGCGCGAAAAAGTCGTTGCTTTGCGTGCGATTATTTCGTACATCATGCTTCTATGACCAGCGATACAGACCTTTTCGCCCGGCTCGGCGGCACTCGCGCAGTAGCTGACATGATCGGCGAGCCGCCATCAACGGTCCAGAGTTGGAAGACGGCGCGTCGGATCCCATCGACCAAGCAGCCGATGGTGATCGAGAAGGTCCGCGCCGCTGGGCATCTCATAACCGCCCATGACGTGGTTTTCCCTTTTGGTGCCCAGGCTGGCCAGCAGGAGGCGGCGTAGATGGTCCGGTCCGACACGGTAGAGTTCCGCCCATTAAAGGGCGGACCTCCCCGTCGCTTACCCGGTGAAGTAGGTCCCGTCCGGGTTGAGCGCCAAACTCCTGTAGCCTTGCTCGTACAGACTGGCGAAAATAGCTTCCTGGAGATCGCGAGCCCGTTCGCCATTGCCCTCGAACGATATACCGCAGTCGAAGAAAAGAGCGCCGTCAAGCTTAAGCTCGCCCCCGGCGTAGATGAGTTCGCACCGTCGGAAGACGGCGTTGCTGTGATCCGCGTTATCGAGAATAACTCTCTCGTCTGCGAAGTACGGGTACGTGCCTGCCATGATTTAAGGTCTCCGGTGGTTGTTCGCACCAACACCGTAGCCGAGACCGGGGAGGCCGCAAGCTTCCCCGGAGGGCTTGAATAGATGCTTCTCACCCTCCCCTCTATGGAGCTGTCCCGCGTCGCTGGCGCGGCGACCGCGATCATCGCGATCGGCGCGCAGCGGTTCGGTTTCCATGCTGCATCGGATCCTTCGTACATCGAGGCACCGGTCCTCGACGTCACGCACTGCAGCGCCTGCGGTAGCCGAGCCGCAATTGCGGTTCGGGAATGCCAGCAGTCGGTTTCTCCCTCCCGTAATCGGAAAGCTGCATGAACATCATCATGATCTGCATCGCGTGTGCTGCGTGCTTCCTGCTGGGCCATGCCCATGCGGTCTGGCAGCGTCACCGTTTCATCCAGTCGCTGTTTTCCGGCAGGGATGCGGCGGCATACGGCGCGGTAGTCTGCGACGCCGAAGGGAACGTCCTGTGACGGACCACTGGTCCATCGTCGCGATGGTGATCATCATCACGGCTGGCTCGGCCGTGCTGCTCTGGGGCATCGACCTCTGCTGCCGCCACGAGGTTGCGATGCTCGAGCAGCGCGCGCGCCACGGCAAGGCGAACGGCCTTCGGGGCGGTGATCAGAGTCTCAGTTTCCATGCGCAGGAGAATGGTCGATGACCGGCCCAACTGTCGTTGCAAATGCGGAACGACTCACGAAAGCCCAGTTGCATGCCAAGATCATGCGCGGCGTCTCGCGCGGCATAGACAACGCGGGTGGCAAGGGCCGGTTCGCCGATGCGGTCGACCTTTCCACCCAGGCCCTCGACAAGCAGCTTCAAGGCTCCATGCCCTCGATCGAGGTGCTCGACCGGGTCATGGATATTGAGCCGACGGTGCTTGACGATTGGCTGCGGGCAAAGGGCAAGCGCCTCGTCGACGAGGATGCGGTTTGCGACGCGGACGACTGCGGCCTGCTTATAGCGCGCGTGCTGGTCATGCTGAACGAGTCCGAGCACCCGAACGGCCCCGGCGGGCGCACGATCGTCCCCCAGGAATACCTCGCCGGCGAGAAGCTGATGCGCGACCTTCACGGCGCGTCCGCTCGCTGGCTCCAACGATGCACCGAGCTCCGTCAACCGCTCTCTGCGGTCGCCTGAAGACAACGAATAACACGCGGAAAACCCCGCAACGGAGATGACTATGGACGCGCTGAATAGCGCAGTGCCGGTTGAGCCCGGTTCTGCGAGCGAGTTTGCACGTGTGCCTGACACCTCGCCTTCGGTGGCGGGTGGCAAGGCATTCTCGCGTGCGCAGACCGATGATCCGGTCAACCGCGAGACACATGACTTCTATCCGACGTGGCCCGCGGCGACGCGCGCGTTGCTCGAGGTCGAGAAATTCGACGGGGCGATCTGGGAGCCTGCATGCGGCGAGGGCGCAATCTCCGATGCGCTGGCGGCCGCCGGCTATACCGTCGTCAGCACCGACCTGATCGATCGCGGCTATGGCGAGGGCGAGCTCGACTTCCTCATGCAATGGCAGCCTCGCGCAGCGAACATCTTCACGAACCCGCCGTTCCGCGACGCCCTGCAGTTCATCGACCGCGCGCTGATGCTGACCACGGGCAAGGTCGTTATGTTCCTTCGCCTTGCGTTTCTGGAAGGCGTCGAGCGGGGCAAGTGGTTCCCCAGTACGCCGCTAGCGCGCGTCTACATCATGTCGCGGCGTGTGCCGATGGGCCGCGGCAAGCTTGCCGGCGAAGGTGAAGGCCATGGAGTCATCGCCTTCGCGTGGTTCGTCTGGGAGCACGGTCATCAAGGTCCGCCCGCGCTGTTCTTCCTTGATTGGAAGACCTCGGCACAATGACGAAGCCCCGCCGCACCGCTGCACAGTCCCGCGACGTCGTCTACGATGCACTGCTGCGCGCGGCGCGCGCCGGTGCCCGCTGTCCAACGAACCTCGCCTTGGCGGCGCTGCTCGGGGTGCGGTCCTCCTCGATCCCTCAGAAGGCTTTGGTCGACCTCATCGCGGCGGATAAGATCGTGGTGACCACCACGCCGTTCTCGCGCGAGATCTTCATCCCTGAGCTGGGTACGACGATCCGCGCCAGCAAAGCTCCGGACGGCTCCCTGAGGGAAGCCGAGCGCGCTCACGCAATCGCGCGGGCCGAGCGCCGTGAACCCCTGCCCCCAGTGCTCGATCGTACCCCCTGTTTCCGCTGCGGGAACCGCGCCGACATCGGCTGCGATCATCAGGCCGCATCGGCCCCCTACATCATCGACCTGGAGTTCGCGGCATGACGCGCACCTGTTCAGATTGCTCGACGCCCATCAGCCGAGACTCCAAGGGTCGGTGTCGGCCGTGCGCTATGCGAGAGGTTTCTTTGCGGCCCGAGGTCGCCAGAACGCGGCGCGACGGCCTCAATGCAAAACGCCAGGATCCTAATTTTGTCGAGCGGCATCGGGAATCGTGCCGGGTAGCAGCTGCGCGCATAATGGCTGATCCCGTCAAGGCCGCCGCGAAGCGCGAAGTTGGGCAGCGGACCGGGCGGCACAACTTCTGGCGTGAGGCTGATGAGGCATCGAAGGTGGCGGCGCGCGATGCAATTCGCCGCGCACGCCTGTCGTGGTGCCCAGAGCAGTACTGGGACTTGAACGCCAAGATGAAGGTCGGCGGCATGCCGCTCGCCGAGCGCAAGGCCGTCATCCTCGCCGAGATCGCGGGCACCGCTGAGAATGCCCGGCGCGCCGTCCTCAACCACCAAGACGCCCAGCGCATCCGCCACGAGCGCGATGTCGCCCAGTCCTATTGATCAACCAAGGAGCATGGCAATGACCGAAGAGCGTAACGAAGGCATGGGAGGCGGCCAGGTGGCTGCTGACGAACTGCGGCTGCTGATCGAGCGCGCCGAGCGCCTTGAGGAAGAGAAGAAGGGCATTACCGACGACATCAAGGATGTCATGGCCGAGGCCAAGGGCCGCGGATACGAGCCCAAGGCCATCCGGAAGATCCTATCGATCCGGAAAAAGAAGAAGGAAGAGTACCAAGAAGAGGAGGCGATCCTCGAGGTGTATCTGTCCGCGCTAGGGATGATCTGAGCCATGTGGGGCCTGATCAAACGCGCCGTCGTCGGTCGGGCCCCTGTGGCCCAGCCGCGCCCATCGGTCGAGGATCGCCTTGCGCGCCTCGACGCCGACATTGATCGCGGGATCGCCGATGCCCGCGCCCGCCGCCTAGCCCGCCCGGCGCGCGCCGAGCACGAGCGCTTCAATCGCGCCCGCCCCAAGGTCGCCGAGCTCAAGCACGCGATCGCCATGCAGCACGTGGAGCTCTGACGGTGGATAATAGCGACAAGCTCTTCATGATTTTCATCGCGCTGTACGTAGTCTGGCAGCTCTGCCAAGTTGCGCGCGCTGTAGAGTCGATCAGCACCGAACTGCTGGCCCTCCGCACGATCGGCGAGCAGAACCGCCGGTGACGCTCCTGACGGGTTTCGACCTGTGCCGCGCCGCTATGAGCGTCGTCGGAATCAGTGCGCCCGAGCAGAGCGTGCTGAACGTGCTCGCCATCATGGCGAACGATGCTGCGCAGTGCTGGCCGGGGATCAACGGCCCCGCTGGACTGGTTGGCAAAACGAAGCTGTCCGAGCGCGCCGTGCAGAACGCTGTGAAGTCTTTGGCGGGGGCGGGCCACCTCACCCGCGCAGAGCGCCCCGGCAAGGGCGTGATCTATACTGTTCACCCCCGCACCTCCTGCACCCCCGCACAAGATGCGCCGGTGCAGGAGGTGCGCCCCGCAGGAGGTGCGCCAACCCCCGCACCACCTGCACCCAAACCACCAAGAACCACCATACCCCCGAAGGTGGCGGGCAAGCCCGATGCTGCGGGCACACTTGTTCCTCTCGACTTCACCCCGATCGTCAAACCGGACTCGATCACCGGCAAGGCCATGGCAGCTTGGCCGCCTGGTCTCGAAGCCGAACAGGTCGAGCACTTCATCGACCGGCACACCACGCAAGGCACGAAGAGCCTCGATTGGCAGGCTTCGTGGAGAACCTGGGTCAAAAACTGGAAGAGCTTTAATGGCAAACGAACTCTCGACCGCCGACCAGCGTACCGCGGTAACGACCTCACCCCGATGGCAAGAGCCCTCGTTGAACGGGAGACTGGCCGATCTGGTGCTTGGGACTGACCCCCTGCCGACCCGTCTGCCCGTGCTGACCGATGTTGAACTCGCGGACGCTGAGCAGGCTCTGGCCGTATACCGCGCCGCGCCTCGGACGAGCTCGCCGCGCGCTGTTGATCGCGTCATGGCAAAGCTGGTGGTCGCCTATCCCGCTGCGCGGGTGTCCGTAGAAGAGGCTAGCGCCCGTCTCGACGTCTATGCTGAGCAGCTGAGCGATATTCCCGCGGACGTGCTGATGGCTGGCGAGATGGCCGCGGCGCGGACGATAAAGTTCTTCCCCTCGATTTCGGAGATCCGCGCTGCTGCGATGAGCCAGCCCGCCCCTCCGCGTATCCAGCGGCAGTGGCGCCTCTCGCAGCTGATCGAGGCGCGCACGCGTCGCGGGGGTGATGATCCCGCTGCCGAGCGCTGCCGCCCGGAAGAAGCAGCTGAGATCGTCGCCGCTCTTGGCGGTCGCTTCGCATCGGCTGCCGATCCAAGCCGACCAAAGCCGCAGGGCAGAAACCCCGACCGCGGCGCGCGAATGCCAAGCCGCGAGGATTACGTGCGCATGTTCGGCGTCAATCCTGGTGACGATGCAGCGATCGATCCCAAGCCGATGGCAGCATGATTATGATCAGGACATTAATCGACGCCCGTAGCTCGGTTACAAGCTTGGCCAGACTGCAGCGGCCAAACCACCCCAAAGGGCACCGGTGGCGCCCGCAATGATTAGAACCTTAATAAGCGGACTTAACCTTTCGTCTCGAAATGATGGAGCGTCGAGAATTGGATCAGGTGTCCAAGGTAGCGAAACGACCGTGGATTTTGGCCTCTCAACGACAACACTGTTAAGTTCCGCGTCCGTCAGCGGAACGTCGAATACGCAGCCGTACCATCCTTGGCCATCTTTCCGAACTACTTGTGCCGACCGTCCACCGAGGCCAGTCAGCCCGAGGCCGATGCGCGACGGTATTTTAAGATTTGCTGAACCTGGAATAATGAATCCCGTAAGTGATAGGTCCGAAACAACAACCTCGTATGGACGATTGTTATCGTCTCGCAAGGTGCCATCGAGGCCGACGGAATGCCGGGGCGCTGTGCGCTGGTCATATAACTTGGCAACAGTCGCAGTCACATCAGTTTCCTCTGAGAAGAGCAAACTTCTAGCTGACTACGCTTGCCAACGACTGAATCAAATCAGTTAGCGAAACGTTACCGGCGATTGATGGCGGTTCAGTATTATTTCAAGAGCGAGGGTTGAGACGATGGGACGGGCAGCAAAGGCAAGCAAGAAGATCAAGCGGCAGTCGAAGACGCCTGCGCAGCGCATGGCCGAAGCAGTGATGGCTAAGGGCGAGGCCATCGGCGCACCCGCGATCCAGGTCGGTCGCGGCATGCACGAGATCGTCGATGTGCCGTTGCGCGATGCTGGGCGCGTCGTGACCGAGCATACCCTGATCAACCGGGGCGGCACGCCGGTCGCGCGCTGGAAGGCGGCCAAGCTGCTGTCCGATAGCCAAGTCGCGGCGATCGATCATTGCGAGACGCTATGGTCGCGTCTCGCAGGCAAGGCCCTAGTCATGGACTTGGCCCGCATCCCCGGCGCTGGTCAGGGCAACGGATGGGCAGAGCAGGAGGCCCTCGACGATCTGAAGCGGATCAAGGGCTACTTCCCGGCGAAGTGGTGGTGTGTGTTCGAGAACGTCTGTCGGTTTGATGAGACCGCAGGGTTTGCGGGGTCGGCGCTCACGAAGTGCCGTAACGATCAGGTGACTGCCGCGCGCATCACCGTCCAGTTCGTGGCGGATGTCATTGCCATGAAAGAACGGTTGTTTTAGTCGGCGCCGACACCTGGGCTACATTGCGTTTGGTAGCTTATGCCAGCAGAAGCGAGCGCGCGTCCACCCTGCGGCGCCGGCGCATTGTGCCACCGACCATTCCGAAACCAGCGATAAGCATCGCCCATGTGGCTGGTTCGGGAACAGCCGATGCCATTGCGAAGGTGACCGGCAAGGCTAATGAATCGAACGGGCCGGTATAAGAGAAGCGAGCTGATCCGGCGTTCAGGGCCGTGGGCAGCGAGGCCGACGACAGCGCGTTTGCATCGGGGAAATCCAGGTCAAACGTGAACATGGCATTCTCAGACCCGAACAGTTGCTTGAAGCCGAAAACGTTCAGAGTATCGACCTGCCCATCGGTGCCGGGAAGAAAATCGTTGATGAAAATTGTATAATTGTCATCGGCAGTCGTGACACCGTTCGTAATGCTCGAGGTGAAGCTGAAATTATACAGGCTTCGGCTGGGGGTATACGATGCGTATGTTCGTGTTTCGTCGGCTTCGGTTTCCAGCGCGGTCGAACTCGGATCGTAGTCGAATGATCCGCTCACCCAACCCGCCCCGTTCGATCCCGAAAAGACTATCTTCGCTGCCTGCGCCGAGCCAGACGCGACCGTCGCGATCGCCACGGCGATCAAGAATCCGAGAACCGTTCGCATCTACTACCCTTTAGTTAACTTTGTCTCGCAACAGATATAATATCGGCTGGCGGGTCAATTGGCTTGGTAAGTTGCGCCATCTAGCAACGCCTGTAGAAAACTCGTTGACGCCATCACCCCCGCAACGTATACACATGACCAGTTGTTAGAGCCGCGCCCGCGAGGGTTGCGGCTCTTGTCGTATGTGGAGGTGTAGATGGCTGCACCGCATATGCGGCTCACCACTGCCGACCATGTCGAGGCCATCGGCATGCGCGTGCTGCGAGGCGCCAGAAATGTGCGCAGTTCATCGCGCCATCATGGTCACAGCGATCCGCTTATTGAGGATGTCGAGCAACTGGCGCAGAATCTTCGAGAGCGCGTTGGCTAGCCACCCTCGTCCTCTCACTCTGAAGCTATGCTCCGAGCGATTGTCCTACGGTATGGTCAGACGCGACGTTACTTTGTGCGTTGATGTGGCCTATGCTTGTATGCCCACTACGCTCAGGAACTTTGTATGAACAACGTCGTCAGTCTGGTTCTAGCATCCATCTTAGTTGCTGCTCCGGCGCACGCGCAAACGGTGAACGACGATGTCCGGTGCCTGGTTGTAACCAGTGCCGTCGGCGAGCAGGCCACGAACGAGCCAACGCGGAAGGTCGCGAATTTGACGGCGGCGTTCTACATGGGCCGGCTGGATGGACGAGTTTCCGCAACTGTTGCTGCAGCCCTCAAGTCTCAGCCGGCTGTCGCTGGAACCGCCGCGCTGGGAATTTTCAAAGCCTGCGCCGCGAGGGCTCAGGGCGCACAGGCGCGCTTGCGCGCAGAATCTCGGTGATTTGACGGCGCCAAGTAATTGATCGTGAGATGAGGTGCGGAATGGGAGGAGCAGCGCGAGACGCCTTTAACTTCACCACCGCTGAACATGCAGGGGATATCGGCATGCGCAAACTGCGGATCGCCGAGGAGATGTCGAGCGGGTCGCGCCATCAGGGCGCAGCGATCGGCTTATCGAGGATGTAGAGCAACTGGCGCAGAATCTTCGAAAGCGCGTCGGCTAGCCACCTTCATCCCCTCACGCAGAAGCCATGCTCCGAGCGATTGTCCTGCGGCATGGCGGCAGTCGCATGTTCTCATCGCGGATATTGATACTCAGGGGACTGGCCTTCCAACCCCCTGAGTGGCGGGCTTATCAAGACCCTGTATTGGTACCGTGGTCTGAATAGGCGGCTGTCTTATCACTGACGATGTTGAACAAACCGTGGTCATTATCGGCGACATGATCGTCAGGCCACGGCGATTGATCCGAGCCGTGATCGCTGTTACATTCGCTTCGGCCACGCTCAGATGGTCTATCCTTTTTAAACTCATTGACGCCTGGCATCTCAACTCTCCAAGGTTCGACCTCGATTCGGGTCGCTCTTCGATTGAGAGCCTTCCCTAAAGCGTCGTCAAGTCCTCTGCAGCAACACCTTATAAATTAACTAAGGCGCTTCATCTTGCGGCGGAGCCGAAAGCCTCGCCTTGTGTTGAGATTAATCTGAACAAAGTTGCTGAAGGTCTCGGCAACGGGAGATGGCATGGCGACAACGTTCCGACCCGCTACCGCCGACCGTGTCGAGGCTATCGGCATGCGCGTGCTGCGCATCGCTGAAGATATGGCGAGTGGATCACGCCACCAGGGCCGCAGCGAGCGCTTGATTGAGCAGGCTGAGCAAGCGGCGATCGATCTCCGTGCCGCCGTTCGAGGACGCTGATGAGCTGGTCTAAAGTCAGCCGCCATCAGCGCGGCTATGGCACTGCGCACGACAAGATGCGCGCTCACCTGCTCGCCACTGTCATCAGCTGCGAGGGTAAGTGCAAAGCAAAGGGCATCGAGACGCTGGGCAAGATCGCCGACCATATCGTCCCGCTGTCGCGTGGCGGCAGCGGCGAACGCAGCAATTATCAGCTGCTCTGCAGGCCATGCTCTGACGCCAAGACGCTTGCTGACAAGGGCGCCGCGGCGCGGCCTATCGGTGGCGTGGATCGTTCGGGACGGCCGACTAGCGCGTCGCACCCGTGGAACCGCGCCGGCTGAGGCGCCCACCCCCGGGGTCAAAAGTCTGAGGGCCGGCGCCGCCCGTACCGACCACGTGGGGCGTGCGCACTGTGAGTAATTTTTGAGGGGGGAGGGTTTCGACCGGTCCGCCGCGGGAGGCCATATGGCCGAGGTCATCGAAATTGCTGGGGGCGACGGCGTTCCGCCGGAGCCGAACTGGCGCAGCATCTTCGGCCGGGCCGCGGACCGCGAGGCCGCATCGTCCTACTGGAAAAGCATCATCAGCGAGATGCGCGGCGCCGAGAAACTGGCCGTTGCCAACTCGCATGCGGTTATCCGACTGGTCGTCGCATACGTCACGTTCGATCAATCCGCGAAGGAGGTGGTCAAATCAGGCCCGGTCATCAAGGCCAAGAAGACCGGCGTCCCGACCTACAATCCATGGTGGACGACGATGTCGAACGCCGCGAGCCAGGCGCAGGCGCTCGAGAAGGAACTCTGCATCTCACCGCGCGAACGCGGCTCTGGGGCCAAGGTCGTCAAGAAACAGACCCGCACTACGGGTGCGGCGCGGTTCCTAAAACAGCGTGGCTAATCGTTTCCTCGCTGATCCTGATCCGACAACGGCATGGGCGAAAGCTGCGGTCGACGGGAAGCTGTTCACGGCTGGGGAACTCGTCCGCTATGCGGCCGAGCGGCACCTGCGCGACATACGTGACGGTGAGCGGCGCGGCATTTACTGGCGACCGGATGCTGCGGGCCATGCCCTCGACTTCCTGCCGTCGGTTTTCCAGGTCACCGACGGGCCATCTGCTGGCCAGCCGTTCTACCCGCTCGAGTGGCACACGTTCGTCATGGGTTCGCTGTTCGGCTGGCGCACTGCAACCGACCGCTGGCGGTTTCGGTCAGGCTGGCTGGAAACCGGCAAAGGCCAAGCCAAGTCGCCACTGATGGGTGCAATCGGCGTCTACATCATGGGCTGGTGCGATATTCAGCGCGCCCAGTGCTATGCCATCGGCGAGGACAAGAAGACCGCCAATGTCCTGTTCCGCGACGCCGCGGCCATGTGCCGCGCGACGATACCGGAGCATGACGAAGGCGAAAGCCTGGAAGGCCTCGGCGAGGTCGTCATCCGCGGCGAATTGGAGAACGCCTGGAAGATCGAGCATCCCGACAGCGGGTCGTTCTTTCAGCCGATCGCCAGCGGCGAAAGCCTTTCCGGTCCGCGACCGAACTATGTCGCGGGCGACGAGATCCATGAGCTTACCGACGAAAACGTGTTGCAGACGTGGAAGCGCGGCATCGACAAGGTCGCCGGTCACGCACTGATGCTCATGGGCACGAACACGCCCGCCACGTCGCAGCATGTCGGCACGTCCTACTCGGACATGTACCAGCAGATTGCCAAGGGCGAGGCGCGCGACGACACAGCGTTCGCGTTCGTCGCGCGGATCGACAAGGCTGACCGGGAGACGGTGTTCGAGAACGAGAAGGTCTGGCAGAAGTCGCTGCCGGCGCTGGGGGAGACCTTCCCGATCGAGAATATTCGCGAGACGGTTGCCTCCGCGCTGCTGCGGCCGTCGACCAAGTCGAGCGTCCTGCGACTATATTTCGGCGTCGATACCGCATCGGCGGACTTCTGGATCGACGAGGAAAAGTGGGCCGCGGTCCAGGGTCCGGTCGATGAGACGATGATGCGCAACCGGTTCTGCCGGCTGGCGCTCGATCTCTCGCAGAAGAACGATCTGACCGCGGTCAGCGCGGCTTGGGAGCCGATCGGCGACGAGCCCCTGGCGGTGAAAAGCTGGTATTGGACAGCGGCAGGCACCACCGCTGGCCACCTTAAGGAGAAGGGTGAGCGCGATCACGCCCCGTACGTCGAGTGGGTCGAGGACGGGTTCCTGGTCGCCACGCCGGGTGCGACGATCGATTACACTTTCGTCGCGATGCAGGTGTCCAAGCTCTACGCCGAGCACAAGGTGCTCGAAATGGTTGCCGATCCGGCCTTCATTTCGAGCTTCATGGATGCATGTGCAGAGGTCGGGCTTGAAGTCTGGTTGTACGGCGGCCCGGATAAACCGACGGGACGCGGGCTTAAGATCGTGGCGCATGCCCAGGGCACGCGCGTCATGTTCGAAGACCGGCAGCTTTGCATGCCGCACTCGATCACAAAGACCGAAGACGCGATTCTCGCGCAGCGGGTCATCATCGATAACTCGCCGGTCACATACAGTTGCGCGGCAAACGCCGCGATCGACCCCGACGGTCAAGGCAACCGCATGTTCAACAAGAAGAAATCACGCGGGCGTATCGACGGCATGGTCACGACCACGATGGCGATCGGCGCTGCCGTCTCCAGCCTGAAGACGAAGAAGAAGTCGGTGTACGCCTCGCGCGGCATCATCCGCGTCTAACAGGAGGGTGTACGTCTATGTCGCCTGATGATTATCGACGCCAGGCTGGCGGGCGAAGGTCCTTATCGCCTTCGCGCGCGATTGCCGCAGCCAAGGCGGCAACTGGGCAGAGCCATGGCGGGCCGATCATGGCCTACCAAGCCTACGATTTTGCAGACCCGACCCTTCATGAGATGATGCGCGGCGACGGCGGTCGAACCGGGGTTGCAGGGATCGCGGTCAATGAACGTGCCGCGCTGCGCAACAGCACCTTCTTTCGGGCCATGTCGCTAATCTCCGGCTCGATAGGCATGCTGCCGCTTCACCTCATGCGCAGAGCTGCGGACGGGAAGATTGAAAAGGCGCGGGACCACCCCTTGTTCAGGGTATTGCATCGCAAGCCAAACGACTTTCAATCCGCCACTCAGTTCAAGAGCTACATGCAGCTTTGCGCCTTGCTCGACGGCAATGCATTCGCGCTGATCGTCCGATCGAGGGGCGCGGTACGTCAAATTGTCCCCCTCCCCCGGCGATCAGTAAAGCCGCAGCTTTCAGCGACCTTTGAGCTGAGCTTTCGGTACCAGCCCAAATCGGGTGGCGCCGTGACGCTTGCCAAGGAAGACGTCTTTCACTTCCGCGGCCCTATTTCTCTGGACGGCCTGACTGGCGTTTCCCTGCTGGACGTCGCTGCCGACACGCTAGGCCTGTCGCATCGCGCGCTTCAGGCTGCTGGTCGATTGCTTGACAAGGGCACGATGGCGCGCGGCGCGCTTGAGACCGATCAGACGCTTGGAGCCGAAGCGATCGACAATCTGCGCGACAGCCTTCGAGAGAACTTCTCGGGAGCAGACGCCGAAGATGATTGGTTGATACTCGAGGAGGGCCTGAAGGCAAAAGTGCTGTCCGGCACGGCGAAGGACAACGAGCTCGTTGCGCTGCGCCAGCAGGAGGCGGAAGAGATATCGCGGTTTACCGGCACTCCGCGCCCGCTGCTGATGTTCGATGAGACCAGCTGGGGCAGCGGTATCGAACAGCTGGGGCTGTTTTTCGTCACGTACTGCCTCCTCCAATGGTTCGTCATTTGGGAGGAGGCCGTGTGGTTCTGCCTGCTCACGCCGGCCGAACAGGACACGATGTACGCCAAGTACAATGACGGGGCGCTTCTACGCGGCTCCCTCAAAGACCAGGCTGAGTTTTTCAAGGCGGCGCTCGGTCCGAATGCGGCTTTCCTTACCCCGAATGAGGCTCGCGACAACTTCGACCGCAACCCGATCGCGGGGGGCGACGAGCTGCCCCGCAACGGCACTACTGCCGCAGCAACTTTAGCAGACGCTTAGGAGCAACCATGACCGACGAGCATAAAGCGCCGGGCAAGCCGCGTGCGGTACTGACCCTCAATGGCCGCCCTCTGCCGGGCAAGCCGGTGATCGCCACCCCAGGCACACCGATGCCGCGTGCCATATCGAGCGTGAACGGCAAGGACCGCCCTAGCGCCCTCCCCATGCCTGCCGATCGATCGGTATCAGCATTGGCGCGACCAAATATTTTGGAAAAGTGGTCTGCCGATGCAGCAGGCATTCGCGCGGTCGAGAGCGGTGACAACGTCATCACTATGTTCGGCGCTATCGGCGAAGATTATTGGTCTGGCGGGGGCATCACCGCCAAGACGGTGACGGCTCAGTTGCGCGCAATCGGTGACCGCCCCGTTGAGATTCAGATCAATTCGCCAGGCGGTGACATGTTCGAGGGGATCGCGATCTACAACGTCCTGCGCGAACATGACCAGCCGGTGACGATCAAGATTATGGGCATGGCCGCGTCGGCTGCGTCGGTCATCGCAATGGCAGGCGACACGGTCGAAATCGGTGCGGCGTCGTTCCTCATGATCCACAATTGCTGGGTAGTAGCTGTCGGCAATCGCCATGACATGGCCGAGACCGCGACGTATCTTGCGCCATTCGATCAAGCGATGGCCGACGTTTACGCGCAGCGTAGCGGGCGGACCGCGGACGAATGCGCGAAGTGGATGGACGATGAGACCTACATGTCTGGGTCCGTCGCGATCGAGCGGGGCTTCGCGGATACGCTTCTAACGGCCGACAAGACGACGCGAGACGAGCAGGCGAAGGCCTCCGACCGCGAGCGTACCGCGATCACCGCGCTTGAACTGAAGCTCGTCGCCGGCGGCGATACGAGATCTCAAGCGCGCGATCACATCACCAAGATCAAGGGCACGCCAGGCGCTGCCCCTGTAGCCGACACGCCAGGCGCTGGCGGCGAGACCGAGTTGACCGGCCTGCTGGCGGGTCTGCTCACCACCATCAAGAGCTAGGAGCTCCACCATGAAGAGAATGAACATGGCCGCCCTCGTGGCGGTGGCGACGGTGCTCGCCCACCCGTTCCGCACCCTCGCGGCGGCAGCAAGCACCAAGCCGGAACCGAAGCTGCGGCTTACGGCTCCTACCCTGCCCGCTATGCCGCGCGCGATCGCGGGCACGGTTCGCGCTGACGGGTCCGATCCCGCCACGCTCATCCGTGCGCTGAATGGCGCATTCGACGAGTTCAAGACGACGCATGCTCGCGAGATCGAAGAGATCAAGGCCGGCAAGACGGACGTCCTGACCAAGGACAAGCTCGACGCCATCAACGCCACCCTCACGGAGCTGCAGACTGCTGTCGATGATCAGGCAAGGATCAACGCGGCCGCGAAGCTGGGTGACGGCGCGATCATCGGCGATATCAAGGCCGACCCGGACTATACCAAGGCGTTCAAGGCGCACATGCGCCGTGGCGATAACGCCTCGGCCGAGGTGCGGGCGGCAATGCAGAAGGGCACCGACACCGACGGCGGCTATCTGGCGCCGATCGAATGGGATCGCACGATCGGCGAGAAGCTGAAGAAGATCAGCCCGATGCGTGCGGAAAGCCGTGTCATCACGATCAGCGTCGCCGGGTTCAAGAAGTACTTCTCGGACCGCAATGTCGGATCGGGTTGGGTCGGTGAAACGGCGAGCCGCCCTGCGACCACGACTCCGCAGATCGGTGTACTCGACTTCGTGCCGGGCGAACTCTACGCCAATCCGGCAATCTCCCAGCAACTGCTGGACGATGCCGCGATCGACCTCGAGGAGTGGCTGGGTCAGGAAGTCGATACCGAATTCTCCCGCCAGGAGGGCATCGGGTTCCTGTCCGGCGACGGGGCGAACAAGCCCTACGGCATCCTCACCTATGTCACGGGTGCCGCTAATGCGGCTCGCCACCCGTACGGTGCGATCAAGGCCGTCAACAGCGGCGACGCAGCAAAGCTGACCGGCGATGGCTTTGTCGATCTGATGTACGACCTCCCCAGCGAGTTCGCCGGGAACGCCAAGCTGTACATCAACCGCCAGAGCCTCGGCGCTGCGCGCAAGCTGAAGGACGGCCAGGGCAACTTCCTGTGGCAGCCGTCTTATGCTCTCGGCCAGCCGCAGACGCTGAACGGTGCGCCGATCGTCGAAATGCCAGACATGCCGACCGCGGGCGCCGGCAACGTTGCCGCACTCTACGGCGACATGGAAGCCACCTACCTGGTCGTCGATCGGATCGGCATCCGCGTGTTGCGGGATCCGTATTCGAACAAGCCGTTCGTGCACTTCTACACGACCAAGCGCGTGGGCGGCGGGGTGCACAACCCTGAGCCGATGCGGGCGCTCAAGATCGCTGTGAACGCATAACTACCCGCCGGGCCGGCCAAGCGCTGGCCCGGTTCTTCGAAGCCGCGCGGCAAGACCCACGGTTTCGGCGAACCAGGAGAAGACCTATGGACACGAAGACCGCCAAGAACGCCAGCAACGGCATTGCCCCGGCAACCGATATCGACACCGCTGGCGCACCGCAGCAGATCGTACCCGACGTCGATATGGACCATCCGGCCGTCGACAACGATCCCCGTGCCGGCACCACGGTCGAGCAGAACCGCATCGACTTCAACGACCCAACGCTCGAAGGTCACGAGGCCGTCGAGGGCAATCTTCAGGTCGCTGCAAAGGCCTGACTAAGAGTGGCGCCGGACTCCTTTGTCCGGTGCCACGCTTTCCAGTGAATCGAGGTGCCTCATGGCTATTCCCGTGACCTTGCAGGACGCCCGCCGCCAGATCCAACTGGATGAGAACGACGAATCCCACGACGCTGACCTCGTCCAGTTCATCGACGACGCCGCAGCGTGGGTTGAGGAATATACCGGTCACATTCTCGTGGCGCGTGACGTAACCGAGCCGTTCCGCGGCTTCGGGGCGGTTAGGCTTCGAGCGTGGCCGATCAACGCGTCCGCTGTTCCCGGCGTTGCTTACGTCGACGCTGCTGGAGCACCCGTTGCGATCGTAGGCGCGCGGCTCGATCTCAGTTCCCGACCTGCCCGCGTATTACCACCGGCTGGACCGTTCTATTCATTCTGCGACGCTCAGCAGGCTTTCACTGTAACAGTCCGTGCGGGGTATGAGGCGGGTGACGCCGCTCCGGGCAACTTCCGTCGCGCCATGCTAATCCTGATCAGCGCGTACGACTCCGATCGCGAAGGCGGCGAGGTGTTTCAAAAAGCCGAAGCGTCTGCACGGCGGCTGTGCGGCAGACTTCGGGCGCGCAGCCTGTGACGGTCGGTAAGGGCAAGGCCAGCCGATACAATCGCCGGATCCAGATCGAACGCCCGGTCACGGATAGCTCTCTGATCGGCGCCGGGTCTGGCAGCTGGGAAGCTGTTGGCTCGCCAATCGCCGCCAGCGTGGTCGATGCCCTTCCGAGCCGTGCAGAACGTCTGGCGGACGGCATCAACGTGGCAACGCGTCCGGCCAAAGTTCGCATGCGGTTCCGTACCGATGTCACGCCGAGCATGCGCTTCGTCATGACCAAGCCATTCCCGCGCGTGATGCAGATCATCGCCGGGCCAGCTGAAGTCGGCGTTCGGGATGAAGTCGAGTTCATGGTCGAGGATTACACCTCAGCGGGCAATTCGGCCTGATGCCGACCGTGAAAGGCCAGGCAGAGGTGCAACGCTTCCTTGCGACCCTTCCGACGCAGATTGAGGCCAAGCTGCTTCGCGGTGCGGCGCGGGCCGGCGGCAAGGTGTTGCTCGATGAGACGAAGAGCCGTTCACCAGCCGAGGAAATAACCGAGGCTTTGGCGCTGACCACGAGGAGCGAACCCGGCCGGATTGTGGTCAAGGTCAGCGTCAAAGGCCAGTGGCCGCGGTCACTAGCAACCTGGGCAGAGTACGGCACGGACCCGCATTTCATCACGGTCGACGACAGCCAACGAGAGGGCAAAAGTGTCCGCCGCATCAATGAGACCGGCGGCGGGTCGTTGCGAATTGGCGGCAAGTTCGTCGGCAAGACCGTTCACCACCCTGGCGCCAAAGCCAACCCGTTCATGCGTCCCTCGCTCGATCTCAGCGCCGCAGCCGCCCGTGCCGCGATGCAGACTTACGTCAATGCCCGCGTCACCCGCGGCGGCATCATCGGCAGCGACGAACCGGAAGGGACCGACGAATGAGCGGTGTCGAGATCGTCGGTGACCTGCTGCGTGCATACGAGCCGCTGAGCGAGCTGATGGATCCAGCAAGCATCAAGGCCGGCAAGCTTCCTGATAACGTGGCGCTACCCGCCATTCTGATCCGCAGCGTGACCCTGGTCGATCGCCAACGCCTGAGGCGGGAGCCGCTCGTCCGTTCCGTCGAGCGCGTGTCCGTGGCGGTGCGGGCGGCGAACTATCGAGATCAGAAGGCCGCAATCAAGCTCATCCGGCGATGCTGCCGGGACGTGATCGGCGATCTTTCGGGCTGTTTTCGTGTCTCGATCCTCACCGCTGGCACCGGCCCAGATGTCGGCGGTCCGGCGAACAGCTTCGAGCAGACCCAAGACTTCCGCGTCAGCTTCGACGCGGCAGCGTGAGAGAAAAGGAACCTACCATGTCCGACACCAAGCCCAAGATGATCCGCGGCAAGGCGACCCGCGATTTCACCGACGCCGGCACCGAGCGGCGCTTCGACGCTGGCAAGGCGCACGATTTCACCGAGGGCGAGTTCGTCAACTTCGCAGCTGCCGGGCTGGTCGAGGCCGTCGACACTGCCGCTGACCCGAAGGCCAAGACTGCCGCCTGACCCGCACGCCCGCCGCCCGGCGGGCGACACCCCGCCGGCCCTGCCGGTATTAAGTCACAAGGATCACCACCATGGGTTCACAGACCGCCGCAGGCTCGTCGCTTGCGATCTCCGTTACGTCGCCGGCGACTGCCGACGCCACTGGCTACGCCGCCCTGACCTTCACCGATGTCGGTCAGGTCGAAAAGCTCGGCTCGATCGGCGCCAGCTTCGCCAAGGTCGAATTCCAGCCGCTCAAGGGTGCAAAGCAGAAGTTCAAAGGCTCGGCCGACTATGGCGCCCTGCAGCCATCGATGGCGCTCGACAGCTCCGATGCAGGCCAGGCAATCATGCAGACGTCGGCCGATGACGAAAGCCAGAAGCTCTATTCGTTCCGCGTGACCTATCCGGACGGTGCCAAGCGCTACTTCGGTGGCCGCAACTTCGGCATGCCGGAAACCGCAGACGGTGCCGACAGCATGCTGACCGGCGCTCCCACGATCGA
The DNA here is from genome assembly GCF_003046295.1 of Sphingomonas aerolata. Taxonomy (GTDB): domain Bacteria; phylum Pseudomonadota; class Alphaproteobacteria; order Sphingomonadales; family Sphingomonadaceae; genus Sphingomonas; species Sphingomonas aerolata. The sequence continues at coordinate 505,206 of NZ_PZZN01000003.1, read as the reverse complement.
GATCTGCACCAAGATCGTCAAGGTCGCTGCGCCGACCACCTGACCCCTTCCCTACCCGGCGCCCGCGACGCCGGTCCTTATGCGCCAGCTCGGCCCGTCGTCGCGGGTCGCGAGCCGGGCTGGCGCACCATCCTCCCGCGAAGGACTATCCCATGACCAAGCTGCTCAACATCGCCTCGCTCGCCGTCGCCGCCACCGCCGCCCTGCACGTCAAGGGCCCCACCGGCGAGCCGCTCTACGCCGACGAAGCGGGCAAGCTCCCCGTCCGCATCCATCTTCACGGCCCCGGCAGCCGCGCTTATGGCGCCGTCGAATCGCGCCAGTCCGCCCGCGCGCTGAAGCGCATGCAGGACAACGATGGCAAGATCACCGCGGCGACCCAGGAAGAGCGCATCGCCGAGACGGCCGAAGACCTCGCCGCGATCACCGTGTCGTTCGAGAACTTTGACTATCAGCCCGAAGGGGCCAGTCTCACCGGGCAGGACATGTTCCGCGCCGCATACGCCGATCAGGGTATCGGTTACATCACCCGCCAGGTGACGAAGTTTGTCGCCGACTGGGGAAACTTCAAGGCCGCCTCGAAAGCGGCCTGACCCTCTATATTCGGCATATGGCGTGGCTTCAGGCCACGCCAAAGCCCGACCCTCGATCGCGGCGAGCCAAGTTCGTAGAAGAATCACCTGCTCCCCGGCTCAGCCGGATTGAGAAGATGAAGCGCGACAAGATCGTGCCGCCTATGCCGCCTAATCCGGCGCCGCATATCACCGACCGGCTGATCGAGATGGGTCTGACCCAAGCTGCCGGAATGGGCGCCGTCCCGCTGTCATGGCTCGAAATCAACGCATGGTGCGAACGTACTGCCGTTGAGCTCGATCCATGGGAGGCTCGGCTGATCCGCCGCCTCTCTGCTGCCTACCTCGCCGAAAGCCACAAGGCCGACGTCGAAACCTGCCCGCCCCCGTGGCGCGCAGAGGTGACCGCGCGCGAGCGCGAGATCGAAGAAGCCAAGCTCCGCGCCGTGCTGGGCTGACCCTCGAAAGGAGGCCGCGATGATTGATGACGACGGCGCGGCCGCCCTAGAGGTTGGCTTCATCCTCAATACCGAAGGTGCGTTCGCCGAGCTGCTGCGCTTCGGCCAGATGTTCAGCTCCGAGACGCAAGACTTCATCCGCAACTCCGCGCGCATCGAGGCGGCTGCGGGTGGGATCAAGCTTGCCGGCGCCACCAGCGCAGTCGCCAATTTCGGCGCCGCGGCAACCCGCGAGGGTGCCAACGCAGCGCGCGAGTTCGCGCGCGTCGAGAAGGCCGGTGAGGCAATGGCGCGCCAGCTCGAGCGTCAAAACAGCGTGTTTGGCAAAACTCGCGAGGAGGTCCGTAGTGCTACGGCCGAATTCAGAGCGTTCGAAGCGCAACAGCTTGGCCTGACCGAGCTTGCCGGGCGGATCCGCAGCGAAGAGCTGGCCTTGGTCACGGCGACCAGCCAAGCTGCTGCAGCGGCAGATGCTCAGGCGGAGGCCCTGCGGCAAGCTGCCTATGCTCACCAGATGTTCGAGGCCCGCGTGAAAGCTGGCGTCGTGGCGCTGCGCGAGGAGGAGACAGCGAGCCTTGCCGCTGCTGCTGCGCTTGATGCGCAGGCCCGCCGTCAGGCTGCGCTCGCCAGCGCGATGTTCGAAGCCCGCGCGAAGCAAGGCATGCGCGACTATAACGAGCAGCAGGCAGCGGCAGAGATCACACAGCGTGAAGCCAATGCGGCCGCCATGCGCCTCGAGGGGCTGGCAGCTGAGCAGTTGGCGCGCGAGCATGGTCAGCTGGCGTCGGCCGTGCGCGCGTCGCATGATGCCCAGGTTGCCGATGCAGCCGCGGCCGAGCAGCTACGCATGTCGACCGACCCCCTTTACGCGGCGACCAAGAAGCTCAATGCCGAGATCGCGGAATCGACGCGGCTCTATCACGCCGGGGCAACCGCGCCGGCTGAATATGCGCGCCAGCAGGAAGTGCTGACTGGTCGCCTGCGCCAAAGCGCGCAGGCGCAAGACGAAATGGACCGCGTCGCTCGCAAGGGCAAGGGCACCCTGACGCAGCTGTCGTTCCAGCTGAACGACGTCGCCACTATGGCAGCGATGGGCGCGGCGCCGTTCCAGATCTTCGCCAGCCAAGCGGGCCAGATCTTTCAGGTCGCGCAGATGGCCGAGGGCGGCGTGAAGGGCTTCGCAGCCGAGATGGGCGGACTCGCCGTCGCGTTCCTCCCCGCGATTGCGGTCGCGTCCGTCGCCGGCGTCGCGCTCTACCGGTGGAAGGAGCAGATCAACGAAGACGCGGGCATGAAGAAGTTCGCTGACGGCCTCGGGCTGACGTCCAAGGAGATGAAGAAGCTCGGCGATCAGTCGATCACGACCGGCGACATGGTTGCCGGCGTCTGGAAGACCATCACCGACGGGCTCGACCTGGGCGGGTCGGGCAAATCGCTTATGGACTATCTGTTCTCGCCGAACGACGCGCAGCAGGTGCAGGGCTTCCTGGCATCGATCTACGGCACGTTCACCGGCACCTATGCGGCGATCGTCGAGCTATGGAGCAGCATCTCGACGTCGGTGACGGCGTATGTGTCGGCAGCGGCCGCGGCCGTCGCGCAGTTCTTCGCCCCCGTCGTCGCTGCGGCCCAGTGGGCAGGCAACGGCATCTCGCAGATCTTCAACGCCATCTACAACCGCGTCGCCGGCTGGCTAAAGTCGATCGGCGGGGCAATCAGCGACTTCGCCGGCCCCATCCTGAAGGCCATGGGCCAGAGCGATGCCGCAACTGCGGTAACCAGCGCAGGCAGCAGCCTCGGCAAGGCGTTCGGCAAGGGTTACGCGCGGGGCGCAGGGCAGGTCGTCAACGGGACGAACACGTTCTTCGCCACGGCTGCCGAGAACATCGTCAGCAAGTCGCAGGAGCGACTGCTCAAGAAGGCCAACGAGATCAAGGCAAACCGGACGCCGAAAGCACCACCAACGCCGAAGGTAGACCGCCATGCGGAAGGGCTAGTCCGCGACGCCGAGGCGATCGAGGCGCAGATCCGCAACCTCTACGACCTGGCGAAAGCCTACGGCGTGTCGGGCGCAGCGGCGCTGATCGCCGAGGCGCGTGTGAAGGCCGAGAGCAAGGCGATCAAGCAGCAGGCCGATATCACCGCAGCGGTATCGCGCCAGGTGCAGCTGGCAATTGCGCAACGTGTTTCCGATGCAGCCAAGTCGACGGCGGGTATGCGCGACCAGATCACCGCGCAGCAGCAGGTCAACGCGGCCGTGGCGGCTGGTCTCGTGCCGGCCGAACGCGCCAATGACCTCATCGCCGCCCAAATCGCCGACTTGCCGCTGCTCGCCGCGGTTCAGGCCGCGCAGCAGCTTGGGCTTGCCGATGCAGCCGCACGCGCAACGAAGGCGCTCGAGGATCAGCAGGCCGCACGAAAGGCGCTTAAGGACACGGAAGAGGTCGGCCGGTTCAACACCGACATGACCGATGGCCGGAAGCAGCTTGCCACGCTGGCCGAAGAGCTTCGGCTGGTCGGTGCGACCAATAACGAGCGCGAAATCGGCCTGGCGACGCTCAAGGCGACGCAGGAAGCCGAGGCCCGGTTTACCGACCCCGCTCGCCGCGCCGCATACATCGCCCAGCAGGTCGAGATCGCAAAGGGGCATCAGGCCGTCACTAACGCCAGTGACGCGCTTAACGCGTCGCTCAGCGCCACTGCCGACCTGTTCGACACGATCGACCAGACCGCTCAGCGCGCGGCGCAGGGCATGGCCGATGCGTTCGGCAGCGTCGGTGCGGCGATCGGCGATGCCGCGACGATCATGACCTCCTACTATGCGGACCAGACGAGTCTGCAGCAGGCGCACGATGCTGCCATCAAGGAAGCGGGCACCGATCAAAACCGCATCGCCCGCGAGAACCAGCTATTCGCGATGCGTACCGCCTCGGCGCAGACCGCCGCTTATGGTGACATGGCAGCCGCGGCGAAGGGCTTTTTCAAGGAAGGTACCGCTGGCTACAAGGCCATGGCTACTGCCGAGAAGGTCTTCCGCGCGATAGAATTCGCGATGGCGGTAAAGAACGCCGCGGTGCAGCTTGGCCTGATCGGCGGCGTCACGACGGCGCGCACCGTCGCTGCCGCAACCGGCGTCGCGACCGACACCGCGTTCACCGCGACCAGCGTCGTGAATGCCGGGATGCGCGCCGCAGCGGACGGTACCGCTGCGATGGCGAAGACTGCGTCATCCTCGCCATTCCCGTTCAATCTCGCCGGCATGGCTGTGATGGCCGCTGCGCTTGCGTCGCTCGGCATCTTCACCGGCTTTTTCGGTGGCGGCGGCGGCAAGAACACGCTCGCCAAGGCGAACGACGGCACCGGTACCGTGCTCGGGGATACCAGCGCGCAGTCGGAAAGCCTCAAGCGATCGATGGATGCGTTGAAGGAGGTCGATACCTTGACCAACACCTACGCGCGCCAGATGGCGGCATCCCTCAAGTCGATCGACAGCCAGATCGGCAACGTCGCGGCGCTGGTCGTTCGTGCTGGCGACGTCAACGCTTCGGCTGGCGTGAAGGAAGGCTTCGCCTCCGACAGCACTGGCAAGCTGTTGTCCGGCATCGTGACCGGCGGTGGGCTGTTCAGCAAGATCCCGGTGGTCGGCAGCATCATCGGCGCCGTCGGCAGCCTGATCGGTTCGCTGTTCGGGTCGAAGACGACGGTCGTGGGCAGCGGCCTCTACGGCAAGGATCAGCAGCTCGGCAGCGTCCTCGGCGGCGGCTTCGATGCGTCCTACTATTCGGACGTCGAGAAGAAGAAGAAGTTCCTCGGGATTAGCACCGGCACGTCATACTCGACAAAATACACCGGCGCTGACGCTGGCCTCGAAAACCAGTTCACGCTGATCCTCAAGCAGTTCAACGACGCGATCGCCGCGTCTGCGGGGCCGCTTGGCGTCGCCACCGGTGACGTGCAGGCCCGCCTCAACAGCTTCGTCGTCAGCATCGGCAAGATTGACCTCAAGGACCTGACCGGCGAGCAGATCCAGGAGAAGCTGTCTGCGGTGTTCGGCGCTGCCGCTGATAAGATGGCTGCGACTGCGATCCCCGGCCTCGAACGCTTCCAGAAGGTTGGGGAAGGCGCTTTCGAGACGCTGGTCCGTGTCGCGTCGACGGTCGAAGCGGTTGGCACTGCGCTGGATCTGCTTGGCACTGCCACTCGCGGTTTTAGCATCGACGCCAAGCTTGCACTGGCCGACCAGTTCGACAGCGTCAGTGACCTGACCAGCGCTGCGAACGCTTATTTCGAGGCGTTCTACAGCAAGGAAGAGCAGGCGGCCGCCAAGACGGCTCAGTTCGCCAAGGTGTTCGACAGCCTCGGCATGGCGATGCCGGCGAGCCTTGCCGGTTTCCGCGAGCTCGTCGAGGCACAGGATCTCAACACCGCCGCGGGGCAGTCGGCTTACGGCACGCTGCTCAAGCTCGCGCCGGCGTTCGCCGACCTGCAGTCCGCGATGGAGGGCGCCCGGAGTACGGCCGATATCGCAGCCGAACGTCAGGACCTCGAGCGTAAGCTGCTCGAATTGAAGGGCGACACCGCAACGCTCCGCGCCATCGACCTTGCCAAGCTCGACGTCAGCAATCGCGCCTTGCAGCAGCAGATCTGGGCGATCCAGGATGCCCAAGAAGCGGCCAAGGCTGCCGAGGCGCTGCGCGACGCTTGGACGTCGGTCGGTGACGGTCTCATGGACGAGGTGAAGCGCATTCGCGGGTTGACCGGCGCAGGCAACGACAACGGCTTTGCCGCTCTGCAGGGGCAGTTCAACGCGGCCAACACCGCCGCCCGTGGCGGTGATCAGGATGCGGCGAAGACCCTGCCGGCGCTCAGTCAGGCGCTGCTGACGGCCGCAGCCGAGCAGGCGACCAGCCGGCAGGAACTGGAACGCGTGCGCGCCATGACCGCTGCCAGCCTTGAGGCAACCTATGGCGTGATCAGCGCGCTCGGCAACGGCACCACCGCGCCGACCGCCGAGCAGATGACCAGCCGGCAGGAACTCGACCGGGTGCAGGCCATGAACAACGCCAACCGCCAGGCCGCCTATGGCGTTGTCAGCGCGCTGGCTGGCGGGACCGCCGCGTCGGGCGCGACCGCCACGCCGATCGATACGATGATCACGGCAGCCGGCGCCGCAACCGGCAAGGCGCCCGCCCCGGCCAACGATGATCAGATCGTCAGCGCCATCGAGGCGTTGCAGGAAGAGGTCGCCGGCCTGCGCCGTGAAAATGGTTCTGCGCAGTCCGAGATCGCTCGCAACACCAAGGGAATCGATCGCAAGCTCGACGATGTCACAGCGGATCATAACGGCATGGCGTTCAGCATTGGGAATGCCGCCTGATGAAGGTCGTCACCGCCTCGGGCGCGATCGAGCTCGGCACCGTCGGGACGGCGCCAACAATCGGCGTCATAGACTACAGCCGGCGGGTCACCGACGAATTCGGGGTGACCACGGTTGTGCAGCGCGGTTTCGCGCGTCGCATGACCGTGCGTCTCGCCGTGCCGTTCGATGACGTCGACACGATCCAGCGCCAGCTCGCCGAGCTTCGTGCCACCTCGGCGACGTGGATCGCCGATGATCGCTTCGGCAGCCTATCCGTCCGCGGGTTCTACAAGGAATTCGAGGTCGACCATGCGACCGCGCCGCTCAGCTATTGCACGCTGACGGTTGAGGGGATGACCGGCGAGGAAGCGTTTACGGACGACGGCTCTGATCCGGCCCCGGTTGGTCAGGCGTCCAGCCTTCAGCTGCTCCAGCCGATCGCGATCACAGACGCCGTCCTGACATCGAGCAGCGTCGCCGAAGATGACGCCATCGAGTGGACCGCGGCTGGCGGCTACGCCTTGGGGCAGCGCGTCATGCGGCGTTCGACGCACCGCGTCTGGGAAAGCCTGCTCGAGCGGAACGTCGGCCATGACCCGGCGACAACGACAGGCGCATGGCTCGACGTCGGACCGACAAACCGCTGGGCGATGTTCGACCAGGCGCTAGGATCCGTCACCACCGACGAGGCGCCGATCGTGGTCACGCTGCGCCCCGACCCCGCGGCGTCCGGCCTTGCGATCCTCGATTGCAACGCTGCGACCGTCCGCGTTCAGGCGCCCGGATATGACCGCACTGTCGCGCCGTCGGGCGGCTCCGGCGCTGCGCTGTTCCTTGATCTATCGCTGGCGGCCGGCGCCAGCATCACGGTAACGCTGACGCCGTTCGGCAAGGCTGCGACGCGTGTCGTCTGGGACGATGGTTTCGCATGGGACGACTCGGTCTCGTGGCAGGACACGGTCGCTGGGACCGCCACGGTGGAACCGCCAACCTGGTCAGATGGCGAAGGCGTGAGCGACACCACAGAGTGGCAAGACAGCCGCGGTGGCGATGGTACCGTATTCGTCGGTACCCTGCTGCTCGGCATATTGCGGCCACTCGGCATCACCGAGGGTTCAGCGACGTCGGGCATCACCGACTACAGTCGGCGCGAGACCGACGAGTTCGGCGAGACGATGATCGTCCCCCGCGCCTGGGCGAAGCGGATGGCAGGCAAGGCACTGATCCGGACTGACGCGGTCGACCAGGTCGTCGGGCGGATCGCAGCCGTCCGCGCAGTCCCGTCGCTGTGGCTTGGCGACGCCGGCGTCGACAGCCTTATCGTCTACGGCTTTTTCAAAGACTTCAGCGTCGAGGTCGGTGAGACGCTGAGCAAGCTGACGTTGTCGATCGAGGGCTTCAGCGAAGCAAAGACCCCGGCGCCACTGACGATCCCTTGGGAGAATGTCAGCGGCACGAAGCCGACCGAGAACGCCGACAACACCGGTGAGAACACGTCGAAGGACACCGGCGCCGTTGCTGGGGTGCCGGCGACGCAGGTCATTGCTGATGCGGCCTCGGTAAAGCATCGAAACGACATCCTCGAGAATATTACGATCCCCGCGATCAACAGCGCGGTGGCGGCGGCCAACGCCCTGATCAAAACGGCCGGGGCGAAGGCAGATGCGGCACTCGCCGACCTGAATGCCAAGCTGCTCTCCGCCGGGATCGCTCTTGATGGGTCATTGGCGAGCGCCGATAGCAAACTGGGAGCGGCTCGCGTCGCGGCCGATCTGGCTGTCAGCCGTGCAAATACCCGCATCGATGCGGCAATGACCGACCTCAACGCCGAAGCGAACCGGGCGCAGGGCAAGGACGAGCTGCTCGAACGCCGCATCGACAGCCTGACGGTCGTCACCAACAAGAACGACGGTGAGGTCCGCGCGCTGATCGAGACGGAGCGGCTGGTCCGCACCGATGACGTCCGCGCGATCGCGCAGCGTATCGACAGCGTCGTCACCGATTACACGAGCCGGGACAGCGTCACCAACACGCGGATCACGACGCAGGTCACCGCTTTGTCCGCGGCCGACCGGGCATTGGGTGAGCGGATCGACACCGTCACCACCGAGTTCAAGGCGGCAGACTCGGCGACCAGCACGCGGATCATGGACTCGGTTGCCGCTTTGTCCGCTGCTGACGAGGCGATCGGCAAGCGCGTCGATTCCATCGTGACGGACGTCACCACCAAGGACACCGCCACCCGGGCCGAGATCAGCCGGGTCGAGCTGGCCTCGTCGACCCGCGATACCGCCCTTGGGCAGCGCATCGACACCGTCGTGACGGACTATACGGGCCGCGACAGCGCAACCAACACGCGCATCACGACCCAGGTCACGGCCCTGTCGGCTGCGGACACGGCGCTAGGGGAGCGCATCGACACCGTCACGACCGACTTCAAGGCGGCCGACACCGCAACGAGCACCCGGATCACGCAATCTGTCACGGCCTTGTCCAATGCTGACACCGCGCTCGGGCAGCGGATCGACACGATCACCACCGATTATAAGGCGGCTGACTCCGCCACCAGCACGAGGATCACCACTGCGGTTGCGGCGCTTAGCGATGCCGACAGCGCGATCGGGCAGCGGATCGACACAATCACGACCGACTATGTCGGCCGCGACACCAGAACGAACGCTCGCGTCGATCAAACGGCAAGCGCAATGACTGAGGCGGATCGCGCCCTTGGCGCTCGCATCGAGACAGTCCAAGCGTCTTTCACGTCGGGCGGCGGCAACCTGCTAGTGGGCACTGATTTCATCACGCTCGATGGCTGGACCTATAACCAGTATAACCCGTCCGGCACCTTATCCGCACCAAACCGCGGGATTGATGTGGAGGGTTCAAGCTATCATCCGCTCGGTGAGCACACATTAGGCATGTATCAGCCCGGGCGGGTTGGCGACTCGACGTATCTGGAGTGGCTTAGCGACCCCTTCGCGGTGACGCCCGGCGAATACCTTCAATTTTCCGCATTTTGTCTTGCACACCGCGCTAGCGTCAAGATCGCCCTCGTCTGGTTGAATGCTGCCGGCGCTGCGATGTTCGCCGTCGACGCTGGCGACGTGTCCACGCCTGAAGCTCTCGGCAACAATCCCGAGAATTACACACAGCACGGAATGAAAAGCGTCCAGGTGCCGAGCAATGCTGTCGGTGCTTATCTTATCATGCGCAAGAACGACACCAAGGCCGGCGCCAATCCTAACGACAGCTATGCATGGTTTTGGCGTCCTTCGGTCAGTATTGCCCGCGCAGGTCAGCTGGCGTGGGCCCCATACAGCCCCGGCAGCGGGCGGGCTGCGCAGGTCGCCAGCACGGCGCGGGTAAAGGAGGCAACCGACGCGCTGGCGCAGGCGAGTTTGGCTTTAGGTAGCAGGTCGACAAGCCTCGAAGCGCAAATGTCCCGGCAGGCTCCGAGCGCACTGAACACGTTTACAGACGATGTAAACAACCGCCTGACGCGGATTGATCAGTTTGTGAATGCGCGCATTAACACCACTGAGGACGTGCTCGCGGACCTCCCAAACCAATATGCTACTGCGCAACGCGTAAGCATCCTAGAAGCGCAGGTGTCGGGCTCCGGCGGCGATCTGACGGCAAAGATCGACGAGCGGCTCACCGTTGTCGTCGATCCGAAGATCGGGGCAGTTGCTCAAAGCGTTAGCGATCTTCGCAGCGCGTATAACGGTACCGCAGCGACAGTTTCACAGCAGGCCGGCACCCTCGCGGACGTCAAGGGACGCACGGCCGCCTACTGGCGCACCACGGCGGTAGCTGGAGACAACCGCGCGCAGATCACGATCAGCGCCGATGCAAATGCTGGCGCTGGCGTCGACATCATCGGCGACGTGTCGATCAACGGCAATCTGCTGGTGTCCGGGTCGGTGGTAACCGATCGCATCGCTTTGAATGGCGTGACCAACACAGTCGCGATCGCCGGCATGAGCGGCGGCGTAAGCCCCGAAGACACGGGTGAAACCGGGCGGGTTTATATCACCAGCACCGGCGGCACGATGAAGGTCGACGTACAGGCCGACGGCACTCGGACCGCTGGCTCCGGCAACATGCGAGCGCAGCTATTCGCGGCATACAACGGAACTGAGCTGGCCCTCTCGCGCGAGGTGGCTTTCACGCCATCAAATACAGCGGTTCCTGTCGGCTTCTTCCAAATCATCCAATTCCCGGCGGGGACCGCAGTGCAGTTTTTCCTCCGCTTTTTCGTCACCACCACAAACACGACGTGGACCTATACCAGTGCCGCAATCGCGGTGACTGAGTTCAAGCGCTAGTCCCGGAGCTTCATCATGGAACATTGGATCATCTACGACCTAGCGTCCGGTGAGGAGCTCTGGCGTGGCGGCGGGTCAGTTGGATCTGCCGCGCAGCAGCAATTCTCTGAAGGCATGGGCATGGTCATGGTGCCGGCGCAGGTCGTGCGTGCGCCTACCCTCGATCTCGACGCCCTGCGCGCAGCAAGCGCCGTAAAGATCGATGACGAAGCCGAACTCATCCGCCAGCGCATTCTAACGCCCGGCGCCGGGCAGGCCATGACGTATCAGCGTAAGGAAGCGGAAGCGCGCGCATGGTCCGTGGACAACGACACCACCACGCCGTTCCTCACTGCAGAGGCTGGCGCGCGCGGAATGACGATCGCAGACCTTGCGGCCGAGATCATCGAGCTTGCCGACGCTTGGGTGGCGATCGGCGCCGCGATCGAGGGGCTGCGCATGGGAGCCAAGGCCGCGGTCGGGCGCGCGGGAAACCTCGGCGCGATCGTCGCGGCCGGCAAAGTCGATTGGAGTATCCTCAATGGCACGCAAAGCTGAACCAAGGTCTCCCCTCCTCGTGAAGACGAAGGACGGCTTCAGGATCATCGGATCCTTCACTGTCCCGGGTAACCTGATCATTCCAAGTCCGGCAGCGAGCTTGGGCAATGCATGAGCGCTTCTGGCTCGGGTTGCGACAGCTGCTCGTCGCGGTTGACCAGCTCGCCTACATCCTGATCGCCGTGCCGATCTACGTGGCTGTTGGCGGGCCAACCCCTTCGGCTGATGAGACGATCTCCAGCCGCGTCGGCCGCGCTGCGATCAAGGGTCACCGCTGGGGCCTCGTGCTCGAGGTGGTGATCGATCGACTGTTCGTGCTGCTCGGCTCTGAACCGGACCACTGCCGGCGCAACGTTGAGAGCGCCTTCCTCGGCTGCGCGCCGAAACCCTGAGGACAGATCCATGAGCAAGACAAGCTTCGCAACCCAAGCGGTCGCGGAAAGGAAAGACGCATGACCGGACTACGGGTAGTCAACATCCTCATCTGGGGCGTTTTGCTTATCTATGCCGTGCCCGGTGCATGGGGCGCTGTGTCAGGCAACGGGACGCGCCGCGGTGACCCGATGCGCCTCGCGTGCGTCGCGACGGCCTTCGTCATGATAGGGTTCTGCGCCCGCTGGCTGCTGGCGCCCGAGAACGTGATGCTCTGGCAGGCTTTGTATGTCCTGAGCGGAGCGACGGGCATGTACATTATCCGCGTAGCATGGGCGTATGGCCGTGGTCCTCGGGTTTAGTCTCGCAGCTGCAGCGGCCAAGGCCGTTCCAGTCAGCACTGGCTTCACCTGGACGACTGCTGCGGTCGGGTTGCTCAACCTGCTCGTCGGCGGCGTCCTTGTGGCAATCATCAAAAGCCGCCCAGCTCTGAAGAAGATCGCGAACGAGCGAGAGGCGAATCTTTTGAACGAGCGCGCGGAAGAGATGGAAGCGATGCGCCAGCGGATCGCCAAGCTCGAAAAAAAGGGTGAGTTTAAGGAGGCGCTGCATCAGGCAGAGCGCGCGGTCGATCGGCACCGCATCAACAATCTCGATCAGTGCCTGACCGCTTTCCTGATGATGGTAAAAAAGAACCCGGACGATGCAGCGACGGCTGCAGCGATGATCGAAGAGATGCGAGCTCAGCAGATAGCCCGTGAGAAACAAGAGGCTGGAGCAATCCATGCTGCTGCGATCGCCGCCACTAAGCCAGGAGCACCCGAATGAGCGACGTTGACCGCCACTGGCGCTATGTCATCGCCCTTACCCTGATCGTCGGATACATCGGGCTCGCGACGATATCGTTCTTCCATCAGGTTCCGGCGAACAACACTCGCTTTGTTGATGGCTTCTTCACCGGCCTGGGCCCGATTGTCGGCGCGGCCGTCGCGGCGGTGCTGAACGTTGGCAAAGGCGCGAGTGCCCAACAAGACGCCAACCTGGCGACGGCGCTCGACAAGTTGCCACCACAGACCATCGGCACCGGCCCGGCAACGCCGGCAGAATAACGGCCCGCCCCCAGGGTCAGCCAAGGGCGAGCCGGCCAAGACACTCTTGGGGATATGCCCGGCGACCTGAGAACGCCGCGAGCTGGTCGTCGGTTGCAAGGTAACGGCCCGCCCAACCGGGAGAGGTCATGGCGGGCCGACCGGGCAAGGTTAAGAAACCCGGCCCGTCGATAACAGCCAACCTCGCCAATAGCTTCACATCGAAGGAAATAATCATGACGACGGCATCAGAGCCGGCGTGAGAGGCTTCCAGTGTCAGGCAGTCAAACCGTCGCTCCGTACTCCCTGCTCGTCGTAGCTGGGGCGGCATCGTGACGAGCAGGGAACCCTTCACGGGGAGGCAGAGCCTCGTCTGCAAAATGCCTAATTGTAGTTAATATTTTGTTAACGGCCCGCATCAGCGACAAGGGGAAAAGCGCGAGGCGGGCCGGCCGGAGCTTTGAAAAACCCTCTGGCGCAATCTGAACAGCGCCAAAGTCGAAAACGCCTCACCATTGTAAGGAATTAAGCATGACGACGGCATTAGAGCCGGCGTGGCTTTGCCATGCCCGGTCGCTTCTTGGCACCCACGAAATAGTCGGTCGCACGCACAACAATGCCCTGATCGCGTTTCTCAACACGGCGCGCAAATGGAACGGCGTGATCTGGAAAGATGACGAGATGCCGTGGTGCGGTGGCTTTGTCGCGGCATGCCTCGTCGCGGTCGGCGTCGAGCCCGTCAGGATCGCGGCGCGTGCGAAAAGCTGGGCGTCCTGGGGTAGCAAACTGCGGCCCGAGCGGCTTGCTCCCGGTGCGGTCCTCGTCTTCGATCGCCCAGGCGGCGGGCATGTCGGCTTCTATGTCGGCGAAGATGAGTCCGCATATCATGTGCTCGGCGGAAACCAGGGCAACGCTGTCACGGTCACGCGCATCGCAAAATCGCGTCTGACCGCCTCGCGCTGGCCCGCTGGCGTGCCCGTCATCGGTGGCGCCGTGAAAATGAAGACGATCGCGGGCGTGCCCTTTTCGTCGAACGAAGCATGACCTGGGCGGCGGGCTTCGCCCTGCTGCGGCGCTTGTGGTGGTCAGTGCCTATGGCTGGCCTGCTCATCGGCCTGCTGCTGACGCGAGCACGTGCCGATGACCTTGAGACAACGCTGAAGGCCGAGCGAACGGCGTGGAGCGCCGAGATCGCGAAGGCCGAGCAGCTGCGCGCCGCGGCGGAAACGCGGTTCGCCGTCCAGCAAACCACGGCGTTCACGACCTTCGCCGACCGCCTCGCGCATCGCGAACCCATCATCCTTCGATCCACTGACACCGTGAGGACTTATGCGCAAACTGCTGCTGGCCGTGCTGCCTGCCTTCCTGCTGACCGCGTGCGCGGCATCGACGCGCTCGACGCTGAGCTATTCGCCGGCGATCCCCCCAGTGCCAGCCGAGGCGAAGAAGCCCTGCACGGCAACGCCGATGCGCCGGCAGCCGGACGGTAGCGCCAACAGCGCGGACGCCGAGGGCTCGCTGCGCGACGCGCGCGCCGACCTGGCGCTCTGTGACGTGCGCCGCGGCCTCGCCGTCGACGCCTGGCCGCGCTGACGCGTCGCCACGCTGATGAATGCCCAACCCGCTTTCCTGAATAGGAGTGTCCACGCATGGCCGTGCTGACGAATATCCCGAACAACACGTCTACGCGCGACTGGCGCGATACGGTGAACGCGCTGATTAAGCGTATTGCGGCGCTTGAGGCAGCCGGAGTTCCCGTAACGACGCCTGCGCCTGCCTTCACGACGCAGCCAAGCGTTAGCCCGACCAGCGGCACCGCAGGCTCAACACTGTACGCCGCGACGCCGGGCACCGTCAGCAACGGCTCTGTCGTGTCCCGTGTTTGGCTGCTGAACGGCACCGCCATCAGCAGCGGAATAACGGCCCTGCCCGCTTCGTCCGGTACGCTCGCCTATCAAGAGACGGCGTCAGGCCCAGGCGGCACGACGACGTCCACGGTTCAGGTGGCAGCGGTGACTGCGGCCACCGTCACCCCTACCCCGGCACCGTCTTTCATCTCGCAGCCGAGCATCAGCCCAAATACCGGAACTGCCGGGGCGACGACATTCACCGCAACCGCGGGCAACGTCAGCAATGGCTCGATCACGGCGCGATCGTGGACGATCAACGGGACGGTGATCAGCACCGGCATCGCGGCGTCTCCGGCATCGTCCGGCACCCTGACCTACCAAGAGACAGCGACCGGACCAGGCGGCACCACGCAGTCGACGGTACAACAGGTGACCGTTGCAACCGCAGCAGCGGCAGCGCCAGCCTTTACCTCGCAGCCGACGGTCAGCCCTTCGTCTGGCACGGCGGGGACGACAACCTATACCGCAACGCCAGGCGCTGTAAGCAATGGCTCGATCACGTCCCGTGCCTGGGCGCTCAACGGTTCGACCATCAGCACGGGGCTAACCGCAGCTCCCGCTTCCGCTGGTACGTTGACGTACCAAGAGTTTGCTACAGGCTCGGGCGGCAGCGCCTCGTCGTCGGTTTTGACGCGCACTGTATCGGCCGCGACGCTAACTCTCACTCTGTCGCCAGCCTCTATCTCGATCGCATCGAACGCAGCCGCAGGCACCACGATATCCAATATCTCAAACGTTCCCGCTGGCGTCACGCCATCGGTGACGCCAAACGACGGCCGCCTGGTGATTGCTGGCGATGCGTCAGCGGGCTGGAAGGTTGTGCGTGGCATGTCCGCTATATCGGCGGGCACGATCAATTTTTCCGTGTCTGCAACCGGCGCGACCGGGGCTAGCGGTGTACTGACGGTAGTGGGATCTCAAACTACTACGCCCCCGGCTGCATCCGAGAGGCAAGCAGCCTACGCCACTGCAGTCCCCCGTGACCAGTACGACGCGAAGACAAGTCAGCAGCGCGGACGCACCACCCTCAAGCGTGTCCTTATCACCGATGAGTGTACTCAGTTCTACCTAACCACGGACAACAAGTGGGTGGGTGCTTCTGGGGAAATCGCCAATGTCTCGGCAGTCACCATCAAGCAGATCGGCGTTATCCTCGACGATGGCACGGGCGCGTCCAAGGTGGGCACCTACGGAGGTGGGGCTTCCACCACGCGGGTGATGGCTCCAGGCGAGACCGTGGTGAAGACCGACCTGTTCAAGGCCTCGGACTTCGGCCCCTTCACGAAGTTCCTGGCCGGTCAGGCCATCTGGGTGCAGCTCCAGGTGGAAGTGGACAACCTCCAGCCCACCTCCTACCTCTACTACAACACCAATCTCATCGGCAGCGACTACTCGGTCCGCTACCCGGCTGAGACTGCGGTTGTCTCGCCCCTCAGCGCCAGCGCCCCGGCCGCTCAGACAGGGCAGTTTTCTGAGACGGTGCTCGGCGTGGGCTTCACGTGCTCGGCCCTCATCGCAGTTCACGCGGGGGAGGCTCGCGGGGAGGCTGGGGATAGCATTGCCGATGGCACAGGGGACCAGTCTGGCCAGCACATGCTTACCGGGTTCACCCACTCCAGTGTCAACTCTCTGGGGCAAAAGCCGGTCGCCACGATCCGCTTGGCCCGCCACGGAACGACCATGGTCGAGTTCATCGCGGCGGGGACTGGGGACATGCGGAAGGCCTACCTGCCCTACGTCACTCACTTCCGGGAAAACTGGGCGAAGAACGACATCTCGGACGGGGCCAGTGTTATCGGCTCTGGGAAAAACGTCAGCGTCTACGCCAATAAGGAGTCCGTCTGGAACATCGCCAAGGGCCTGATGCCTGTGGGATCGCGCATCTCCAGTATCCTCCCGTTGCCCTGTGTGGACACTTCCACGAATACGCCCAAAGGCGGCTGGGAGCGTGGGGGTGAGGCAGACCTACTCCGCCAGAAGGTCATCGCAGCGGTGGCGTCCGGGAAGATCAACCGCGCCGTGGACATCACTGCGGTACGCGGCTCCAGCGATCCCTCCACGGATGCCTACTTTCAAGCCAAGAATGTGGCGCTGTTCCTCTCGGATGGAGTCCACTTAAGTCCTGCGGGATACGAGGTGGCGATGCCTGTACTGCGCGCCGATGCAATCAACAATGCGGCGAATGACGAGACGGTGTTTGCTGCGGGGGTAACCTCCAGCGATCCCTTCAACGATGCCACCTCTGTGCTAGTCTCTTCCCGCGCATCCGCTACTGGACACACGTGGGCACCGCCTACAGGCAGCAGCGGGGCCTTGACGACCACCGGAGCAGGGCGCGCCTTCCAGAGCACACAGGGCTTCATCCTCAGCAGCGCGCCGCTGTCCGCCCGCCAGATGGCAGTAGCGGACGTGGTGGTCGCCGCAGCAGCCACCCCCGAGCAGGGGGTGGCCCTGAGAGCCCGCACCGATCAGGTGACGTGCTACTTCTTCGCCTACACGCCCGCCACCGGCCTAGGCCGAATCATTCGCTACATCGACAACTCGGCCACGGTGCTCGCTTCGGTGGCAGTGGCTGACCCCGGTGCTGCCTACACGGTCCAGGGCGAGGCTGACGGCCCCTACCTCCGGCTACTGATAGGAGGTGTAGAGGTCGCTACGGCAATCGACGGGGTGCTCTACTTCGGGCGGGCTGGGGTGCGTTCGAGCGCGGCCGGGACGATCTCCAATGGCCGTCAGTACGACGCCTTCCGCGCGGGCAACTTGGCTTGAGCTAGCTCAACATGAAAGGAGGTGCTGCCCATGACCGGGTACACCGAGTTTCGCCAGTCCGGCTCCTGCCTGATAGCATGGCAGGGGCCGACGCCCGTCGCGCAGATCGCGTGGGATGCCGCTGAGAGCGGCTGGTACATCAACTTCTTATCTGTCGAGCAACCCCAGCTGCTCGCGCCGCTTCTGTCGAAATTCCGGAAGCTATGGCGCCGCAGCGGTAAGCCGACCCTCTCGTTTCACGCATCCCCCGATAACCAGGTCATCGGGAGGCTTATAGGGATCCTCGGAGCTCAGTGCTCTGCGGACCTCTATACTATTGTCGACCTGGACCATCAGAGTAGGAAGAAGAACCATGAGCAAGACCGAGAACGCACGCTATAAGAAGCTCTCCGCCAAGGGTAAGACCGAGTACGGCCGAGATCGTGCGAAGGACGCTGATGCCAATGGCGGTACGTTCGACGCCACCCTGGCGAAGCTGCACGCGGGCTTTTACGACACGATGTGAGTCAGGCGCCCGGTTCGAAAGAGCCGGGCGTTTCCGTGATTGCCTGTAGCTTGCGAAATGACGCCAGCTAGAACTTCTATGCTGGTGACTCCGGATCGCTACGCGGCAATCCGCTGCTCTACCGAGCGCTTAAAAACCTTGAATGCCTTGAACGGGTTTGCCGGGTGGGTACTCTCGCGGCCAACAACATAGCGCCATCCGTGGCGAAAGCTTAAATCGCCAATCCTGCTCTCGGCCATCGAGTGGTCTGCAGTTTGCTCTACTTCCTCACCACTTGATGTTATTCCAACCAGCGTAGGCATGCCCCTGCCCGAAAGGGTAGCACTGATGTCGCGGATGATCGGATGGTTCGGGCTTTCTAAGCGGAGAATAAATGGATTTATCAATCGCGGCGTGGCTGACGCGTCATACGCACGGAAAAGCAGGTCCATAATTCCATAGCCGCCGACCGCGTCGTAGAGTCGCGTGCAGATCATGAGTGCCCAACCATCGATGGCAGCGTCATGTACCCAGAGCGTAAGCTCTGGGATGAGGCCCAGCTTCATGAGCGCCAAGTGATAATCGCGACCAGCTTCGACATAGCCGTCAGGTAGATCGTCGACTAAAGGGCCAACTGGAAATTCAGTTCGATCCACTTTGCAACTCCTTTCTGGCCAAAGCTAGCCTCGTACATACCATCCGCGATGGCAAAAGTCGTTTCAAAAGGGTGGTACCCGGCACTGCGACGCCACTGAAATACCGTCGCCCAAGCAGCGCGAAACTCGGCCGCAGCGATAAGGGTGCCCGTGGTTATCCCACACCCCTCAGCGAGCCCTTTCAATTCATGATGGCGGTAGCCGTCCAGAGTCGCGTCCCAGCTAATCTTTTGGTGCACCTGCAAAATCAACGCTTTCAAAAGGGCTTCGACAGCGAAGCCGCATTCGACGTAGCACGCCGTACGTTGCCCTTTCGTATGAAGCAGCAGTTTGACCAGAGCGAGCTTCTGCCTGGCGAGAGATAGGAACTCGGCCTGGCTTTTTGCAGGTGGAAGTTGTGGCGGGGTTACCACCTACTGATTCGAAGGGCCGTGCATCCGACCGAAATTGCCGGTGGTTAGTCTTCGAGTCAAACACGATGCAAACTCGCCTTACTCAGTTAGGCATTGGCGACGGGGCACCGCAGAACCCCGTCGCCGTTGCAGTGTAGGTTAGACAAATCATCGCATTGAGATTGCAAGATTATTGAAGGCCCTCCGGGCGCGCCATCTCCTTCTCGAAAACTGCCGTTTCAAAAAGGCGCACACGGTCGGAACCGCATGCTTATCGGATAGAGACCACCTTTGTCGCCAGCACCACCGATTATCGACACTGGCCCAGAGGCAGTGTCGACGACCGCAGTCATTCTGGTCGGCTAATCTCGGCGCCTCGGGCTTCGGCTGCTGCAACTGGATCCACATTGCGGCACGAAGGGATAGCTCGATAAATTACTTCCGCGGCATTTGCTCCACCACTCGCTTTGCACATTGAGGCGGCCGTGGCAGCTATCTCATTCGCCTCGTCGATAGTTAGAAGGCCCTTTTGGATCAGGTGAGCCGAAAGAGCGTTCGCGTGATTAAATGCAGCCAAAGCAATATCCTCAGCGGTAACGTTTAGCTTCTGTGTCATAGTTAACTCTCTGTATAGGGCTGTCGCATATAGTAACTGGCTAAACTAATGCCACCGCGTCACCGTCCGCTGGAAGAGTGGCATGCCCTCACATGGCACTGTCGTCTCGGCGCAGTGCGCTAGACAGCCGTTTCACGCGAACGCCCCGGCCTTTTTTTTAAGTTCTGCCGTGTTCGGGTCTGTTGTTCACGGCCCGGCCGGATCGGCATTCCGCATGGTTACGCGCGCAAACACGCCCCCCCCCTTATTTGGGTAATGTTCAAGCTGCCTTAGCAACTGGTCGGCGCGCCTCCGTCGATGCCCCCTGCCTCATAACTTATGATGTCCATGACGCCGGTTTTGGATCTTATTCGGCAACGAGCACTAAAAACGCATAGAATTACAGCTCCACGGCTAAAGGGAGGCTTGGCATTCAAGACACCCTATTGCGCCTTATTTCCTTTGATGTCCTTCAAGTGAATCTTGGAGATAGATCCGTCGCCGCTTGCGTGAAGCCCGTCATCGAACCCAGATGCGCCCTCTATGAACACGTCGGAGATCGTTCCCGACGATCCGCTATCAAGGTGGAGCAGCGTTGAACGCGATTCCGGTAAGGTCACGGCCCCCATTTTTCCCACAAACTTTTTGATATTAGGCACAGCTTCTCCCTCTTCGACCACATCAATTTGATCGTGACCACGGGGTACCGGCCAGAATAAAGCCCACACCAGCAAGCAAATACCGAGCACGGCCGCGTATGGCCCCGGCGTACTCGCTATATGCTTCCAAGCGTCACCAACGTCACCAGGAAAGTTAACTAGATCTATCACGGCCTTAAATAGGCCGCCAGCGCTGAAGATGCCGCCGACGCTGCTAATCCGAAGTCTTTTGACCATCGAAACCAACTACCACCAATATCAGATGACGAAAAGAGCAAGCTAAGCCGATCTTTTGTGCGCGGGGCAGGTAACATCAAAAAGTTATCCTATAGTGTCTAAGGCCAATCGCCGGTACGGACCTGCTAGCTATCGCGCTTTAATGGTTTGACGTATGCCTCTAACCTCGACGCGACCAAGCTTAGCTAAGCTAAGCTCATCCGCAACACACACTAGAGCTTCTAGGTACGGTGTTGCAGTTGCTGCGGCATTAATGGGCTCGTGAAAATTGTAATCTTCCCCCCAATGTCTTGTCGGTACTTCGAATCTGTCTCCATGTAGTTCATCGGTTACGGCTACGAGTGTCGCAAACTTCGTTTGAATTATTGGCGTTGTAATGATAGTTTGTGTTCCGTCTGGATTGATTACGCCAGACCGAAAGCTTGATAGGTCACCATCACCCGAGTCAGTCGTCATTGCTCCTGCGTAAGTGCCGTCAGGCATCAAACGCAAAACCCTTAGCCCCTTGTCTCCGGTTACCTCTTCAAGCCCGTGATAATCAGAGTTGCGCGCGTGATGAAGGTATCGAAGTAACTCGTCTTGCTTTCTTTCTTTTATGACTCGGCCGTACCATCCGGCACTACTGCCATATTTTCCAGAGCCTACCTTCAATATTTCATAAATAGCGGCGACCGCATTAAGGAAGTCACTCCAAGCGGATCTAGTCTCTTCGATCGTCTTTGCTATACTTAACGCCTGTCGCGCTCTGCCTGCGCGGGACAGATGCCGTTTAGCCTGGTCTACCGCAGTGCCGTCCAAAGTTTGTCCCCGCCGAGAAACCAAGCTTTGCTCAAATTGATACGGGCCAGCAATCTTGGCTATATGTTACCGACGTCAATCATCACAATTGATTACTGCGGTTCAAGGCGAAATTGAGATTACGTCCGCGCTATCAGCATCGCATGTTTTTGACTTGACCGCTTCACCCCCTCCCTCGTTCACATAATCCATCGGGGATAATCGATTGGGAGAACGTGGCCGCATCAAAGATGGGCTGTGCATGGTTAGCCAACACGCGCGTGACACGGTAGAATGCGGTATTCTAATTAGATGCGGTTAGCAAACCAAGCCGTTGATTTTGCTTAATTGTTCAAGGCCCGGTCGGGCCTCCAATCTCATATCCTATCGTTGCCACATGACGCGACGCACTGCGGCGATCGCGCTCGGTGGCATGATGCGCGCGGATCTCGACGGCGCTTTGCCAGGCATGAGAGCAGTCTAGGGACAGGT
This sequence comes from Sphingomonas aerolata, assembly GCF_003046295.1. GTDB lineage: Bacteria > Pseudomonadota > Alphaproteobacteria > Sphingomonadales > Sphingomonadaceae > Sphingomonas > Sphingomonas aerolata. The sequence goes on along the minus strand of NZ_PZZN01000003.1, from coordinate 483,518 downwards.
CCCCGCGATGACGCGGCCCTAGACCCCGGTCCCTGATCGACGCTAGGCATCCCGACATTCGATGATAGGGAGGCGGATCCGAAGCGCGACCGTCCAGTAGCGCCTCGTCCCCTGGCAGGTAGCGCTCCTCGGTAAGGTTCATTGATCGGATCGTCGTCGTTCACCCCGCCGCGCCGCGGTGCAGACGCCCAGGGCGCGCGGTCTTCGGTCGCTTGCCGCACTCCCCACACCGAACGTTGTCGGCACCTGCGGGGCGCAAACGCATGAAGAGTTATACTGTAGATCGCGCACCCTGCCGCATAAGGACACCGGATCGTCGTACGGACGTCAATACACTGCTAGCAATTAGTATTAATGAAATATTAACCTTTTAACGTTTGCTACGCCGAGATGGTCGGCGTTTTCTATCAGCTTAGAAGGGGACCGAAAATGCGTTATTGGATCGTCGACAAGCCGATTAAGTGATTAGGGCGCCCGGTTCGAAAGAGCCGGGCGTTTCAGCGAAGCAGCAGCCCCTCGTCCCCGGGCAGGTAGGGCTTTTGGGCAGGGTCGGCGATCACCTTGGTGCGGACCCTGCCTGCTTTATTGTAGCCTTGCAACGCTAGGCGATCGATGGCGCAAACAAGATGGAGCGCCGCCGCATTGCGTACCCGACCATCCCAAATCCAGCGACCATAAAAAGCCACGTTGCTGGTTCAGGTACCGGGCTCGTGGCACCCTCAACGCTTATAAGAGCGTCGCCCGAAACCACTCCCCCAAGCGGGAAGTAATCAGCGTAGAAAAAGCTAGCTGTTTTTCCATTCAGTTCGTTAGCGGTCGGATAGCTTCCGAAGAATGAGCTTAGATTGAGGCTGACGGAGGTGCCACCCCCTTGGCTCGCGCCACCAGCAAGAAATTCAACCCCGCCATCAACCGAACGTCCAGTTTGACGCGGGATAAAGCGGTCTGAAAAGTCCATATCGCCGATAATAATATTAAACGTCTGCAGGTCTAAAGATGCAAAATCGCCGTACTGTTCGACCGGCTTATCGGTATCGTACGAAAAGCTTCCCGAGAAGGCCTGCCCTATCTTAAAAAAGTCGGACGACGGAAATGAGGGATCGTCATACGTGTTATTCTGGGCAGCTGATAGCTTTCCAGAAAAGCTTGCAACGATGACAGCCGCTTCGCTAGGTACCGATACGCCCGTCGCTAAAGTCGCGCACAAAGCGCACACGAATGATTTCACCATCTTCACGCCGATTCTCCTCACCCTTTGGCTGCAAGCTAACCAAGGCTTTTCACGGAAACAAGAAGGTTAATGGAACATTAGGAAGTTGTCCGTCAGGGCAAGTTTTAGCTTTTTAAGCGCGCAGATCCTAACGGACAAAACCGCCCACGCGGCTAAAGGTACCCCGGGGCGAGCCTAGCCTTTAAACGCCTATGCGGTGATGGCGCAGCATCGGTCGCCAGGTAAGGGTCGACGTTGAGCTCCTTATGCCGTCCACCGCCAAAGATCGAATATCTGGTCCGGTCAACGATAAACCGCGTACGATCGATGTCCATTGAGCCAGAATCTTTTCGGGCAATGCAGCCGATAAGCAACGGCATTCGCCTGGCTATTAACACCTCCGTCTTCAGGCATCGTAGCCCTCCTTGGCCAGGTTGGGCGGTTTAATTACTAAGTCTCCTGCTGCACGTGTTGCGGATGTGCAGGTTCTAGATGCCCCCGCACCGGCCCTCGAAATGCTACAACGTCGTAAGCACTGATCAGGATCGAGACACATTCGCTCTAAGGGTAAAACTGAGACTAGTCGCGGGCAGTAATTCTGCCATCCTTTGTGCATGATGATTCTGTACGGCGTACTCGCCATCGTTTGGGGCCTCCCAATCGCCATTATCCTGGTAACTTCCGTCGGCTATGGCGTCTCTCCACGCTTCGCCCGGTTTATGCGGATACACCTCGGGCTCTGACGCCACCGATCAGCGGCGGTCGCATCCATCCCTGCGGCGACGCCCGTTCAATTTTCAGGAAAAGCTTGGGGCTGGACCTTCGCCTGCCTGTACGGCCATCGCGATGATGTGTTTAATAACTGGCTCCGGAATAGCGTTGGCCACGTCAAGCCCGAATTGATCGCGATAAGACCACGCTACCCAGCCCGAGTACGTAGCGAGCCCCGGTATATCGATTGAGAGAAACCGTCCGACAGTGACCCCGTATTTTGGGCGGATCTTGAAGCCCAGGGTAGACACGTTTTGAATGATTGCCGAATGCTTATCTCCAAGAGACGTTATAAGTACGGCCGGATGACTCATGCCCGTTCGGTTTGAGCACCGCCGATCGAGCGGATTGTTGCCGGCATTAGCCATCGAGCGGCGATAGGTGTTCATGGGGCTATCGTCCGTCAGGGTCGCTAAGATCTGGTTATGTCCGGGTTTAAGCTCGTCTCGTGGCGCATTGCAAAGGCCCACCGCCCCTTGCAGGTTCTCGTTATGACACAGTTGCTACGGCAGCGCTTTATGAACGATCGTTCCACGGGTCGGGTTAATGCATCCGCCCGTTGTTAATCGTGTCGACAGCGGCAGCAACACGCGCCCAATCGCCGATCTCGGCTTCGGGGCCCACGATCTGCAGCAAGGTATCGACCATCGGCTCTGATACAAATAATCTACGTGCCTCGACGATCGTCATCGCCTTAAGCCAAACTTCTCGAGTGCTCATCATAGCCCGGGCTTACGCCGCCTAATCTCGATCGTCAGCGTGTCCGTTATCGTATCGCCGTCATTCCTATCGATTTGCTCGTATGCCTTTAGCGAACTACGGTCATCGAGGAACTTGATGACATCTGGATGCACTGACGGTGTAGTCATATCCTAGGACTATGCGCGGTTGCCCACTCCAGGCAAGGCATCACGCCCCGCGAGCCAAGACACGTTCTGCATAGCGTCCAGCGCAGCAGTGGAGCGCCCAGTCGTCGTGACGAAGTATTTCGTAAGCTTTAAGCAGCGTCTCCATGACAGGGCCTCAGAATGACGCTTCGAGCCCTGCGTCGCGGCCTGAAATTACTCATAGGATATGGTGTCGTTTTGAGGCACATTTACTTCGTTCATAGACCGTTAGTACGTGCTAGGTACAACGAGACGCGAAATTGAGACGTCGAATTTAGGTGCGCGTGGTCTTGCACGCATTCTGTTAGGACAGTTTTTGCAGACCTTTGGTGCCCCGCTTTCGCCGATGCTCGAGAAGTTTGCTTTAAACACAGCCTTGGCAGAGGATGATTGTGCGGCGATAGTCGCGCTTCCCCTTTCGTTACATTTCTACAATCCTGGCAAACATATAGTAAAGAACGACGCGACGTCTACGGAATTTCAGGTTCTTGTTTCAGGTTTTGCTATTGCATATAAAGTTACGAGTGATGGATTTCGCCAGATTGTCGGCTTTCGACTACCGGGTGACATAATTAACATTCAGCATATGCAATTTGCGTATAATGATTGCAGCGTGCAGGCGACAGCGCACTGTATGGTAGCCGCGGTAGACGAGACGTTAATCCGCAACTTGACCTGCAAGCGCCCGATCATTTCAAATGCGATAATGGCAAGCGCTCTGATCGAGGCCTCAATTTCTCGCGAGTGGATTGTGAATATCGGACGCCGTAATGCCCGAGCGCGGATAGCGCATCTGTTCTGCGAGCTTGCGAGTAGGCTTGATCCATGCCGGCTAGCAGAAGATCAGCCATTTAGGTTGCCTTTGACGCAGCAACAGATTGGCGATGCTGTCGGATTGACAGCGGTTCACGTCAACAGAACGATCAAGGGTCTGATAAAGGACGGCCTTCTCGAGCAAGACCGCCACCTAATTTCGTCTCCTGCCTGGGACCAGCTCAAAAGCGTAGCAGGCTTTAACCGTCGCTACCTCCAACTTGATCAGAAGGCCGCTGCACTCGGACATTCCCAATGACGGATCGGGCGACCGGCGCTGAACGGAAAATACCCGCTGACATGGGCGCGCGCACAGCTCGACGGAAAGCAGCTAGATTTGATAGTTTTCCATTAAAGGCTCGCCGCAGCGCTGAAACAACGCTGCTGGAAAGCGTAATGCGAAAGTCTGCACGCTTAAGCCCTATGTCCGCTCTCGCATGGATCGCGCCGATTTGGGCGAGTCTTTTTGTACTCGATGCTGTGACGGGCCCGCTCTACTCGTTGAACTCAGCTTACCTTGTTCCACTATGTTTAACGACTTGGTGCTTCGGACGGATCGCTGGCCTCATAGCCGGCACCTCGGCAATCGTCACAACGCTTCATTTAAGTGGCTTCGCCGATCAACTGTCAGCTAGGGCAACCTCTATTACTGCCGCAGCGGCTGTTTGGAATGCCTCGATGCTTGTCCTCGGAGTGATCTTTATAATCCTCCTCGTGAGTGCCTTCCGTCGAGCGTTCGACCACGAGAGCAGGAACGCGTTGATGGACCCACTCACGGGGCTGGGCAACCGAAGGTCCTTTCAACGTGAGGGCAAGCGACAGGAGTCTTCGGCTGCTCGAGATCGCAGGATCCTATTGTGTGGCGTGATAGACTTGGATGGATTTAAGGCGGTAAACGACCAGTATGGACATGCCGCAGGCGATGAGGTGCTGCGTATCGTCGCCCATGCACTCAGCGCGTCCGTTCGGCCTTACGATATTACTGCTCGCCTTGGCGGTGATGAATTTGCGTTTTGCTTAACAGTTAGAGACGAGGCCGCGGGTGAGCGAAAGTCTAGCAGCATCCATCAGGCGCTGATAGCTGCGCTGGAAACCTCACAGTGGCGTGCGACGTGTAGCTTAGGCGCTGCCACAGGAAGCGACTTTGAGCAGGCCATCCGAATTGCCGATAAGATTATGTACGAAGCAAAGTCGATCAAGAAGTCTACGGCAACCTAGTGACAATCAACACGAATATGATGAACTAATAATAAGTGCCTTCGTCAAAGCGAAATGGAAAGCGGGGCTTTACACAAGCCTGCTTCAGAGGCGCGACACCTGTTGTGGTTGACCCGTTCTAGCATTTTGCAACGCACACCTTCGCACCATATACAGCCAGTGCAACAGCTGCAGCGCGAGACCCAACGATCAGTTCATACGGTGAACTTTCAAGTGTAATCACATTCAGTCAGGCTTAAGTCGCAGCCCAGCTTCCTTCATTGCCACCTGCCCTAGGGCCACGGCGCTCGCGTCTATAAGCGAATCCGCGAGTTTGATGGCCGCTGCGGGGGAAAGGGTCAGCGTGACTCCTGCTCCTTCGAGCCGAACGCAGCTTTTCCAAGGCGTCGCGGTAAAGCACTCAGTATCCAGTACGACGACCATCCATCTCCTATCGTCAAGCCGCAGGTGCCTGAATGGTCTAACGTATCATATTATAGATCGATTATGCGATTTATCTTAAGGGCATAGCGACGTTGTCTGGATCTCAGCAGTATCCGATGCACAGGCCTGGTGGTCCAAGCCTCCGAGCCACGCTCGGTGAGACAGCTAACGGTCGCGTAGACACACCAGCGGTCCGCTCCGCCCTGCGCTGTCTCGGGCATCACTGCCCCAAGCGCTGGTCCGTCGTGATGTTTGGAAGGGCGCGCAGCAGGATAACGAAATCGGTCGGAGGGAGAGTGTGACGGCCTCATTCAACGGCATTGTGCGGCAGCTGCGTCGAGCGGGCGCATATACCGAAGTCAGCAACGCGCGGGCAGCATCGGCAGCAAAATTTTGCAGTTAATCGACTTTAACCGCATGAAGTCGCAATTACTCAACAGTTCTAATGCATAAATCCCCTTGTCGAAAGACGAGCACTTTTAACTTTGGGGGTTCAAATGCGCTACTGGCCAATCGGCAAGCCCATCCGCGGGTAACATTGTCATCAGCCTCGTAATAACTATTGTCATCATTGACACATCCCGCAGGGTGTAAACAAGTCCGTGACTAAGACAATGGTGAACCTTACAACGGCTGGAGTTAAAAATGCCCGGCTTTCCGAGCCGGGCATTTTTTGCGTTCGCGATCGCGTCATATCTCTACCGGCATCTCATCAGTGCAAGCCGATGAGCAAGGCCAAGGGTTTCACTGCCTTTTACATAGCGTTGTACGCAGTCTTAGACAGACCGCCTACCATATGACCAATCAAAGGCGTTCGTTACGCCACACTACTGCAACGGCCCTTCGTTGATCGCGTCGACAGCTTTAGCGACGCGCGCCCAATCGTAGTTGTCTGGATCATCACCCATTATATCAAGCAGCATAGCAACGACGGGCGCGGATTCTCGCGGGCCATGTGTCTCGATGACCGCCCACGCCTTCAGCCACACTTCTCGATCACTCATCATCGAGCATGGCTATGCGTCAGCGGCCGAGCCGGGCAAACTATCTGCACAGCGCAATAAGCGGCTTTAAGGGTCCAGCCTTCCGACGAGTGCTCCAACAGCAATCACGGCCGCAATGAGCGCCCAACCCTCCCACGTTCGCGGCGTCCATCCTATGCCAACAACCTTTGGCTGAAACCATGTCCTAGGATCGTTCATTTTAACTCCGTTACCGTCGAGTCGTCGGTAGGCCTGGATAGGATAGACCTTACGACACGCCGGGCAAAACGTAACATCACCGCCATGAACGACCTGACCACCTCGATTGTCGGCATCGACTTTCCGAACGAGGACAAGAGCAAGAGCAACCGGCGTATGGAGTGCATGCTCTGCGCGCCTGGCGACGCGGTCGAGCTGCGCCTCGAGCCGACCAACCCCTATGACGAGAACGCCGTCGCCATCTTCAGCGATCGCGGCACCCAGCTGGGCTATGTAAGCGCCGAGCGCGCGCCGCTTATAGGCAAGCGGATGAAGGAAGGCGAGGCTATCGCCGTCTTCCAGGCGATGCACGGGAGCGGTGCTTACATCCGGATACGGTTCGGAGGAGGCGCTCCTACCCTGCCCGACTCGGTCCCCGACGTTTCGAAGCGCCCGCCTCCGCGGCAGGCGCGCCCTGCCCAGCGGCCCATCTACGACCCCCACGCGTTCTACCTAAACAAAGAGGGGCCCGAATTCAGCGCGTAGACGCTGCCGGCTCCCTGAGGCTAGCGCCGGCCCCCAGTTTGATAGGGCGGCTGGCCGAGAGGAGCTAGTAGTCCAGCAGCGCCTCGTCCCCGGGCAGGTAGCGCTCTTCGGTCAGGTTCATTGGTCGGATCGTCGTCGTGGAGCCTACCGGGCCCCGATGCAGCCGCCCAGGCCGCGCCGTCTTCGGGCGCTTGCCGCACTCCCCGCACCGGAAGAACCGGGTCATCGACGGCACAGCCTCGGTCCCCGGGTAGGCGTCGACGTCGACCTCCTTATGCCGTCCACAGCCACAGATCAGATCTATGGTCCGGATACCGAGGGACCGCATGGTTCGATTTTAAGTTGTTAAACGTCGACGGAGCGACAGGGCGGCAAATCCAATAAAAGCCGCCTTTATCGAGTCACATTTAACGTCGGCAACGTGTTTCATCACGCGATCGAGGAACCCCCCTCCGTCACAAAGGTCGTTTTCGTCTCGATATTCCGTTGACCACCAATTAAATTGGCGATGATCCGTCTCGATCGGTTTGAAGTAGCTGATATTGTCATGACGTGAATCGTTGGCAATCCGGTCCATTACGAGCTGCACAGCGGCAGCGTCTCCCTCCAACGCCTGTACAAAGCGGGTGCCGTCAAATAGTAGAAGACCGGTGATATTTAGAGAACGGTTTCTGGCGGCAGCAACGTCACGAAGGTCGGCCAAGTCTCGCGCCGTGAATCTGTGTTTGGCTCTGCTAATGTAAATAACAATCCGCATTAGGTCCCTCGAACCGAATTGCAGGAGAAACATGTCGATCGACGGGACTCCGGCCGAGAGCAAATTTTCACATTGTTTTGGTTAAAAAGTATTTAACGGCCCCTGATTGAGCTTCGGCAGGGATGACTTACGTCGGTCAGATTGCGTGATCGAGCTCCGATCGTTCCGGTAGCGTGAGTGCCTGTCGGGCAGCGACAGCCATCTCACGAAACGCCGTTTGCCAGGTAGCGCCAGCCTGTTCCCACGGTGTCCGGTCCTCGACCCGCTCCATGCGGCTCTCCCACATGTACGCCGCGACGTGCTCTATAACCGCATCTTCATCGTTGCTTGTGCAGAGCCGGCACCGTGCAGACATATCAAATCCTTGCAACTTTGTTCCCGTTGCGTTCCATAGAGTGATGCATCGGCAAACGCGAATCACAGTTGACCTGGCGGTCCAGGTTTTGCGGGGCACGCTCACCGAAACCGCGAATGGTCGTGTCGACACACCTGCGGTTCGATTAGCCCTGCGTTGCCTATGGCACCACTGTCTCGAGCGCTGGCCTCTCGTGATGTTTTGGGAAGGTGCGCAGCAGGATAACCAAATCGGCCGAAGTCAGAGCGTGACAGCGTCTTTCAACGGGATCGTTCGCCAGCTGCGCCGATCGGGTGCGTATTCCGAGATCAGCAATTCGCAGTAGGTTTGAACGTACCTTTGATAACATCGACTACAGCGGCGATACGGTGCCAATCCTTTACTGCGACAGGGTTGCCGATGGCAGCCACCATCTGATCGGCAATATAATCTGGGGCATGGTCGCCGTGTTCGGCAAGAATCACGCCGGCCTGTATCCAAATCTCTCGATCTCCCATCGGCCTAGCGTGCGCCATCAGCCAATTATAACCACGCTCAATCGCTCTGTCGTGCCGTCCTTGAAGTGGATCACCACGCGGTCGGAAAGCACGTCGGCCCGCATCTTCAATACGCGGCCACGCTCGCTACGGACTTGGACGATTACGTCAGGTCCGAGGTCATGCTCGAACACGGCGACGTCCTTCGTCTTATCTGCGGCGATCGTATGGACAATCTTGCGAACTGTCACTTGTCCTGCATAGCCAGAAGCCGCTGCGACGCGGCTATGAAGGGTGAAGCGTTAGGGGGCTTGGACACATATCAAGCCTAGGCGCGGCCAGGCGATTCGGGCAAACTATCTTCATGGACGAACTGACCACCTCCATTGTCGGGATCGACTTCCCGAACGAGGACAAGAGCAAGAGCAACCGGCGTATGGAGTGCATGCTTTGCGCACCGGGCGACGCGGTCGAGCTGCGGCTCGAGCCGACCAACCCATACGACGACAACGCGGTTGCCATCTTCAGCGAGCGCGGCACGCAGCTGGGCTACGTCAGCGCCGAGCGCGCGCCGCTGATCGGCAAGCGGATGAAGGAAGGCGAGGCGATCGCCGTCTTCCAGGCGATGCACGGAAGCGGTGCTTACATCCGGATACGGTTCGGAGGCGGTGTCCCTACCCTGCCCGACCCGGTCCCCGATATCCCGAAACGCCCGCCTCCCCGCCAGGCGCGGCCGGCGCAGCGACCGGTTTACGATCCCCACGCGTTCTGTCCTGATGAAGAAGGTCCTGAGTTTGGGGCTTAGTTCACTCGGTAGAAAGGAACTTCGTTCGCTTGCCAGAAAGGGGTTGGGTTCTACCTCCTTTGCCATGCAGGGCATTGACCGAATTATGGAGCAAAGTTTTGAGGCTGGTCGCGTCGCGGGCCAGACTATCGACGGCAAGCTATCTGACTGCCCGTACGAAGAACGGCTTGCGCCGAACCTAAGAAGTGTTTGGATTTCCGGCTTTCTGTGCAGCAAGACTGGCCGAGCGTACCGTAAGCGACTGCGCCTGAACTAAAGGCCTCGCAGTGGTGGCGCTTCGGAACGAGCACCCGCAGTTCAAAGGCCGGGACTCAACCGGGTCAGGTTGTAGTAGGCCCCAATCGTTCTATCCGGATGAGGAAGGGCCGGAGTTCGGAGCTTAGGGTTTACCGGCACGCACTCCAAGACGGGTGTGCACGTCCCCGTTACCCACTAGGACACCCCAGCCCGACCCATCAAGGCGCTCGACTTCAGACCATCCGCCAGGCGAAAGCGCGTCAGCACGGGAAAGGCCGAGGCCCGACGCAGCGATTGTGCTGACTTGGACACCGTCGTGATTGCGATGGAACAGCGCGAAGTCAGCAGGCGCGCCGAGGGTCATCTGCATATCCGCAAACTGGTCCTGCAGAACGCGCCACTCGGCCGGCTTCATTTCTTTTGTAACGAACATTGAGGTCTCCGAGGCCGAATGAGACACGACTTGAGCGTGTTCCCCTGCCGGAGTCACGTCATTTACGTTGACGGCGTAAATTGAGCCCACCCCGACCATCTGGTCGAGCTGGATCCAGCGCCTATGCGGCGTTGTTTAAACAAAATTGGTTTGCCAAATTGGGACAGTCGCCCTACCCCATTCCTTGCCTGCTGACGGAATTCTGTCGGCATCGGCATCACCCCTTACCTTGGGCGGCTTAGGCTGCCCTTTTTTTATGCGCTAGCTATGTGAGCGCGTTCTAGCCCAACGAGGATGGCTCGTAGGGTGCCTGACCGATCGCTGCCCGCTGTTGCTGACGGGCTAAGGTGCATCCGGCGAGCAGCTGATCGGACAGCGCTGACGCCGCTTCGATGTCTAGTGTAACGGCGAGGCCAGGGCCGTCGATCAGCACCATCCCCTCATTTGCCGAGACGCTTAGAACTTCAGGTCGCAAGGTGATCAGCATGCCGATTCTCCCACCGGCAATCAGCGACCAGTGGCGGCAGATCGTTCCAGGCATTGATCCACGGCAGCACGATACCGTGTGATTCTGAGGATTTCTCCTTTGATGAGGACGGGCCGGGGCTCGGGTCCGAATCCACATCGGTGCATTCATTGAAAGACTCATTCAGCAGTGCTGCATGACAGTCTGATTCACTGTTAGAGTACACTTATTCAGTTTCAGCGATTTTGGCGTGTTAAAGCCTTCGCGCACACGTCCTACCGGTCCAGCATCTTTGGATCTGTTGCGGTTCAAAGCCCAGCAAGGTTACGTTACGAACGCTAGACTATGGAAAAGCGTAGAGACATATTGCGTTTATTATTCGCCGGACGTAGAAACGAAAAAGGCCGAGCCCTTTCAGACTCGGCCCAACCCGAAGAAGCCGCTGGGGCTTCGTCTTTGCTCTAACACCGGCGGTCTATCAGGCTGCTGTGCGACGTCAAGGTATCCAGCGGCTTCCTTTTAAAAAGAGGCAGACCAATGAATCAGTTTTACGTTCGCATACAGCTCAACTCCGTCAACGGGCCTTCTCCATCTGGGCAGACGTACGCCGATCTCCATGAGGCAATGTCTTCGCTAGGGGCGTCGCGTCAGATAGCTGGGCAGACCGGCGTAATGTTCGATCTTCCGAACGCCGAGTATCTGTTCTCGTCGAACTACAACGCTGTCCAAGTACGAGATATGGTTGTGCGGACAGTAGCGCGCTTTTGGCGCGATGCCGAAGTGCTTGTCCTGGATTGGGTTACAGTAGCCTTCAAACTGAAGCGAGCTGACTAATCAATCGGTGTCAGGCGGCGTAGCAACCCGCCTGACGCTTATCTGAGCATGCTGCAGCACTCCTGCATTTAGGATTGAGGGTGTCGATGATCATGCGGCGGCCTTCGCGGCCCGCTTCCTCGCGAGCCCCTCTGCCATTCGAAGGTATTGAGGCGACTGGCATCCGCCGGCTGCGATATCGGCCAGCGCTGCAGCAAGCGTCATACCCCTGCGTTTTACCCGGGCATGCAATTGGTGATAGCTGATCCCAAGATCCGCCGCGGCCTCTCCAAGGCTGACCGTCTTCCCGTCGTGGTCTACCCACACAGTCCGCCTAGTGTTTCGCGACTGTTGCAGCATCGTGGTCCAGTGGCAGTTGGCGGGGCAGTAATCCCCGTCGTTGTCTCGCCGATCGATCGTGAGATCGTCAGCGTAGCCGTTCGCCATCGCCCAGCGCTGAAACGCCTCGTACTCGCGCCACTCCTCCGCCACCTGAATACCCCGGCCACCGTAGCCGCCCCGGGTAATGTCCCGGCAGCGATTGACCATGTTGCGCCATATGCCGTGGAGCCTGGTCTTACGTATGCCTTCGGGGTCCTTGATCCTTAGGCACCCACATGCCTGCGTCTGGCCCGACCTAAGCGGCGCCCCGGGCATCGCTTTCCGGTTTCCGCACTCGCACTGGCACATCCACCGAAGGTCCCGTTTAGGCCCGCGCGTCGGCCACAGCACTGTCAGCATGCCGGAAGTGAGGCCGGTCAGGTCAGTAACGCCCTCCGGCGCATCAATGCGCGTGTAGGTGAATTCGAGCTCTGCAACGGCCACGATATGGCTCCAATTTCTATTATGACATTTAAATCGCTACAGGGAGGTAGCAGCGGAGAACAAACCCGGTAGAAGTCAGAACAGGCTTTGATTTTGTTGGGTTTCTGCTCGACTGTTAATCGAGTGGCCGTAGGTTCGAATCCTACTCAGGGAGCCATTTTTAAGCCGCATAAACCCTCGCTTTTTGCTTGGTTTGGCCGGTGGCAACGCCCCGCCGTTATTACACCTATTATGACACGCGTTATGACATTCGCGGTTCGTTCTCGCGAGATCGGCGGACCGTTTCGCGACACGCGAATCGGGGTAAAGTCGAGTGGCGTCACTCGACATTGAAGGCCGTGAGCGGGAAGCCATCGTGTTGGCGTCCGTCGAGCAGCCGACCAGCATGTTTCTTGCCAGCGCGATACGCGGTTAGGGTGTCAGGATCGCCCTCGACCCGCTCAACCCAGGCGTTCTCGCCCCACTGCTTGAACAGCATCGGCACGCCCGCCGTTGCGCACTGATCGCGCAGCCCGCGCGCCCAGTCGGGATGCATCGGCCGCGCGCCGGGGCCGCTCTCGCCCCCCACGATCACCCAGTCTATTTTTCGCGCAAGCTGCCCGTTCCCGCCGTTCCGCCGGCAGCTCGCGTCATACCCATACAGACTGCCGCACGCGCAATCGCCCCAGCACTCAGGGTCGAGCGCCGTTCCGTCATCCGAAACGTAGGTGAGGTCCACAGGTCCGAGCAAAGGCTCCATCGATAGGAACCGCACAGCGGCGGGGGCGGCGAGCAGCTTCGGAATATCGCGGTCGGCCTCGGCTTGGTTGACGACGGTCGCACCAAGCCAGACGTTTGGGGGCATGCCGCCCGCGGCTTCCGACATTGCCGCGGCATTCCCGATGCGCTTGGTCAGCAGCAGCCAGTCGAGGTCGGGCGTCGCGCGGACCAGTTCGAACAGGTCCGCGCGCCAGGCCGCGTCGACCGCATTGTCGAACACGTCCGCGAGGCTGGCACAGAACACGCGCTGCCGGCGGCCGTGCGCGGCGAGGAACCGCGGCGCGTCCCTTTGCCACGCGATCGGCTTGCGCCAGTTGCTGACGCTGGTCCGACGGCGCGGTGCGCCCGGGCCCCAATTGACCGCAGTGCCGCCCCCGAAGCGCGCGTTTCGCGTCTCGGCATAGCAATGGTCGCAGCCGGGCCCGACCTTCTGGCAGCCCTCCCACGGGTTGAAGGTGTGGTCTGTCCACTCGATCGTGCTGTTCTCAGCCACGGGCGATCTCCGGATTGAGGGTGTCGGCCGTCACGCGGCGATCGCGGCGGCGGCCGGCTGCTCATAGTTCGCACGCACGAGCGCGGCGGCGAGTGGCGGGCATACGGAGTTGCCGCACATGCGAATCTGCGCGGTCTTCGTCAGCGGCTTCCCGCTCGGGCCGATCGGATCGATCACATAGTCCGCGGGGAAACCCTGCGCCGCGAAGAGCTCGCGCGGCGTCAGCATCCGCATGCCGATGTCGACGATCTGATACGGCTCGCCCTGGACCATGACGAGGCCGAAGCGGTCACGCGTGGTCACGCTGCCGAGCGGCGCGTCGATGTCATGGCCCTCGTCGCTGCTCTCCCCACCATAGTATTTCAGGAGGAAGGCGCGAACCTCGCCGACATGCAGCCCGCCGGCAGTGATCGCGGGGACCGGCTCGTCGACCGGTCCGTCTCGACGATCCGATCCCTTAAGGCTGATCAAGTGGGCCGCGACCACGCCCTGATGCGATCCGGTCGTAGTGACGGTCGACATTGGCTCTTCCGCGCTGTGCCCCGCGTGGATGCCGCCATTCGGCATGGTGTTGTGCTGGGCGAGGAAGGCCGAAACGACGGCGTGCTTCCCTCCGCCCGCCACGACGGTACCGAGCGGAGCCTCGATGTCTAGCGCGCGCGCTGCTTGCCCCTCCCGCTCCCCGTAACCGGTCTGCACCATCGTCGCAGCCACGATCCCGAGCGGCACGTTTCCGCCTGGCCGCTTTATGTAGCTGTTCGAGGTGATCGTGTGCAGCGGCTCATCGGCAGCATGCCCGACCGAACCCTCGTGAAACTTGGTGATATGCGCGGCGATGACGTTCAGGTGGGCGCCGTGCGCCGTGATTGTGTGAACCGGCTCATCGGCACCGTTAAAGGGCTTCCCCGAGTTGCGCATCGTCATGATGTGCGCGGCGACCACCGTGTTCTGATCTTTGGTCGATGCGCAGATCGTGTGCATCGGATCCTCAACGCTGCGGTTGCTGCCGCCCTGCTGCGCATAGGACACGATCGGCACGACGAGCGCCTTCTCGCCCCGGTGCGCGCCGGTGATTGTCTTGAAGGGCTCCTCGACGCTTTCGACCCGCTCGCTGCCGTGATGCGTCAAATTGACGATGAACGGCTGCGCCGCGTCGATGACGTAGCGCTGGATGCCCTTCGCGATGCGCGCCATCGTCGCATCAGCGAGCGGCCGCTTCACGCCGATCGCGCGGCCCTCTTCCTTCGTCAGGAAGATCGACGGGCATGGGATCGACCAGTCGATGCATTCAGCTGCTGTTCGATACGGAGCTGGCGTGCCGGGCCCGTTCGTCTCTTGGGGCCATACGATCGGCAGGCCGTCGCACCGGGCGATCAGGCACAGCCGCTTGCGGATCGTCGGCGTGCCATAGCGCGAAGCCTTCAGCACCTTCCACTCGACCTTGTACCCATGGCGGCGTAGCGCGGCGATCCACTTCGAAAATTCCTCGCCGTTCCGGCCGGGGATGCGCTTGCCCTCGTCGTCGAGCGGGCCCCAGGTCAAGAACTCCTCGACGTTCTCGACTTTGATCACGGCCGGCTTCAGCTTTGGTCCGAGGCGCTCGACCCATGACACCACGACCCATGCCAGGTCACGGATGCCCTTCTCGCGCGGCTTACCACCGCGGGCGTTCGAATGGTGGGTGCAGTCAGGCGAGAACCACGCCAGGCGGACCGGCTGCGGCGTCCCGTCGATCGTCACCGCGTCGAGCGGGTCGATGCTCCAGATGCTCTGGCAATGGTGCCGGGTCCGTGGGTGGTTCGCGGTGTGCATCGCGATCGCTTCCTCGTCGTGGTTGATCGCCACATCGATGTCCCGCCCGGTCGCCGCCTCAATCCCGGTCGACGCGCCGCCCCCGCCAGCGAAGTTGTCGACGATGATGCCGACTGAATAATCCCGGTGGAACGGGAGTGCAGCGGCAATGACGCCATCGAGCATGTCCGGCGTCTTCATGCCGGGCCTCGCAAATTAACTCGAATGACGCTCAGACGGTTTTCCATTTCACACCCCTTCTCTCGGTGGAAACAGTGGGGGTTTTCTGGTATCTTCGCGTCAGAAGCGCAGAATTCTGCCGTGTCGGGTTAATTGACAGTTAACCAACCCTGACCTTGCGCAAACGGCGCAATTCCGCGCTTGGCACGAGCGTTGCTAGGTTGCTGGAATGTGGAAACGCTTCTGCCGCCTCTTCGTGATCAAGACCAAGTTCGAGGCGTATCTCGTCATCTACGGGCTCGGTCTCGGGGCGGTCGAACGTGGCAGCCATTATCTGGAGCAGTATCCCGGCTATGGCGGCTGGCTGCTCGCGGCGGCCTGTTCGACCGCGGTATTCATGGCGGGCGGGCGGCTGATCGACTCGGTCGACCAGTCGCGCGACTGATCGCGCTTTTGCGGCCAACAGTATAAGTTCGTCGCACACCGCGTCGGCGGGCCTATCTGGGAACGCAATGACCGGGCTCACACATCTGCAACGCCTCGAAGCCGAGAGCATTCACATCCTGCGCGAAGTCGTCGCCGAGGCCGAGCGCCCGGTGATGCTCTATTCGGTCGGCAAGGATTCCGCCGTGATGCTGCATCTGGCGAAGAAGGCGTTCTTCCCCGCGCGCCCACCCTTCCCGCTGCTGCATGTCGACACGACGTGGAAATTCCGCGCGATGTACGATCTGCGCGACCGTGCGGCGGCGGAGGCCGGGATGGAGCTGATCGTCCACACCAATCCCGAGGCGAGAGCGCTCGGCATCAATCCGTTCGACCATGGCAGCCGCCACACCGACATGTGGAAGACCGACGGTCTGAAGCAGGCGCTGACCGCGGGCGGCTATGACGCGGCGTTCGGCGGCGCGCGGCGCGACGAGGAGAAGAGCCGCGCCAAGGAGCGCATCTTCAGCTTCCGTTCGGCGAGTCACGGCTGGGATCCGAAAGCGCAGCGCCCCGAGCTCTGGCGGCTGTATAATACGCGGATCGCGAAGGGCGAGAGCATCCGCGTCTTCCCGTTGTCCAACTGGACCGAACTCGACATCTGGCAATATATCCTGGCCGAAGGGATCGAGATCGTCCCGCTCTACTTCGCCGCACCGCGGCCGACCGTCGAGCGCGACGGGATGCTGCTGATGGTCGATGACGAGCGGTTCCGCTTCCGCGAAGGCGAAGTCGCGGTCGATCGTTCGATCCGCTTCCGGACACTCGGCTGCTACCCGCTGACCGGCGCGGTCGAAAGCGAGGCGGCGACGCTGCCCGACGTCATCCAGGAAATGCTGCTGACGACGACCAGCGAGCGTCAGGGCCGCGCGATCGATCATGATCAGGCGGCGAGCATGGAGAAGAAGAAGCGCGAGGGGTATTTCTGATGTCCGCCTATACGCCCGAGGCGCTGATCGCGTCGGATATCGACGCCTATCTCGATACGCATGCGAACAAGTCGATGCTGCGCTTCATCACCTGCGGCTCGGTCGACGACGGCAAGTCGACGCTGATCGGCCGGTTGCTGTATGATTCGAAGACGATCTTCGAGGATCAACTCGCAGCACTTGAGGCGGACAGCCGCCGGGTCGGCACGCAGGGCCAGAATATCGACTTCGCGCTGCTGGTCGACGGTCTTGCCGCAGAGCGGGAACAGGGCATCACGATCGACGTCGCCTATCGCTTCTTCTCGACCGAAAAACGCAAGTTCATCGTCGCGGACACGCCCGGGCACGAACAATATACGCGCAACATGGTCACCGGCGCGTCGACTGCAGACCTTGCCGTCATCCTGATCGATGCGCGCAAGGGCGTGCTGACCCAGACCCGCCGTCACAGCTATCTGGCGCACCTCGTCGGCATCCGCGAGATCGTGCTCGCGGTGAACAAGATGGATCTGGTCGGCCATGACGAGGCGCGGTTCGACGCGATCGTCGCGGACTATCGCGCCTTTGCCGCGTCGATCGGTATCGACCGCTTCACCGCGATCCCGCTGTCGGGACTGACCGGCGAAAACGTCGCAACCCAGGCGACAACGATGCCCTGGTATACCGGGCTGCCGCTGCTCGCGCATCTCGAGACCGTGCCGATCGACGTCGACGCGCGCCAGGCGCAGCCTTTCCGGCTGCCCGTGCAATGGGTGAATCGCCCCGATCTCGATTTCCGCGGCTTTGCCGGCATGATCGCCAGCGGCACCGTGCGCCCCGGCGACAGCGTCCGCGTCGTCCCGTCGGGAAAGACGACGACCGTCGCGCGGATCGTCGCGCTCGGCGGTGACCTGACCGAGGCGGTCGCCGGCCAGTCGGTGACGATCGTGCTCGCCGACGAAGTCGATTGCTCGCGCGGCGACGTGATCGCCGCCGCCGATGCGCCGCCCGAGGCCGCCGATCAGTTCCTCGCGACCATCGTCTGGATGTCCGACACGCCGCTGGTACCGGGCCGCGGCTATCAGTTGAAGCTCGGCACCCAGGTCGTCGGGGCGACGGTCCAGCCGCCGCGTCATATCGTCGACGTGAACACTCAGGCCGAATTGTCCGCCTCGACGCTCGCGCTCAACGATATCGGGGTCGCGGAGGTCTATGCCGATCGCGCGATCGTGTTCGAGCCTTATGCCGACGGTGCCGATCTCGGCGGCTTCATCCTGATCGACCGCGCGACCAACGCGACCGTCGCGGCGGGAATGATCGGATCGGCGCTGCGCCGTGCGCAGAACGTCCACTGGCAATCGATCGACGTCACGCGCGAGGCGCATGCCGCGCAAAAGGGTCAGTCGCCCAGAATCCTCTGGTTCACCGGGCTGTCGGGCTCGGGCAAGTCGACGATCGCGAACCTGGTCGAGAAGAAGCTGTTCGCGCTCGGCCGGCACAGCTTCCTGCTCGACGGCGACAATATCCGTCACGGGCTCAACCGCGACCTCGATTTCACCGAAGCCGGGCGGATCGAGAATATCCGCCGGATCGGCGAGGTCGCACGGCTGATGGCGGATGCCGGGCTGATCGTGCTGACCGCGTTCATCTCGCCGTTCCGCGCGGAGCGGGACATGGTGCGTTCGATGGTCGCGCCGGGCGAGTTCGTCGAAATCTTCGTCGACACTCCGCTCGCCTCGGCCGAGGCACGCGACGTCAAGGGGCTCTACGCCAAGGCACGCGCGGGCGAGATCGCCGACTTCACCGGTATATCGAGCCCGTACGAGGCGCCGCAGTCTCCCGACATCCGCATCGATACGACCCGCGAGAGCCCGGAGGCCGCAGCCGAGCGCATCGTCGAACATGTCATCGGCGTCTGGAGCTACGACCTGTGACTACCGACCTGACCGATGCCGGACTCGCGCGCTCGGTGGCGCTAGAGGCAGGCGCGCTCCTGCAGGAAATCCGGGCGCGAGGGACGATCGCGGGGGCGGCGATGGGGGCGGCGGGCGACCGCGAGGCCAATATGCTGATCATCGACCGGCTGCGCGCCGAACGACCGGACGATTTCATCCTGTCCGAAGAATCGCTCGACGATCGCAGCCGCTGTGCAGCGCAGCGTGTCTGGATCGTCGACCCGCTCGACGGCACACGCGAATATGCCGAGGGCCTCGACGACTGGGCGGTGCATATCGGCCTCGCGATCGATGGCGTCCCGCGCGTCGGTGCGGTTGCGGTGCCTGCGCGCGACGCGGTCTTCGCGACCGACGATCCGGCACGGCCCTGGGCGCCCCCAGGCGAACCGCTGCGGATCGTCGTCAGCCGCTCGCGTGCGCCGGACATCGCCCGTCGCGTCGGTGTCGCGATGGGGGCGACGATGGTCCCGATGGGATCGGCGGGTGCCAAGGCGATGGCCGTCGTCGATGGCCGTGCCGACGCCTATCTTCATGACGGCGGCCAGTATGAATGGGATAATTGCGCCCCGGCTGCGGTTGCGATCGCCGCGGGACTGCATGCGTCGCGGATCGACGGCAGCCCGCTGGTCTACAACTGCGTCGATCCGCTGCTCCCCGATCTGCTGATCTGCCGTCCCGAACTCGCGGCGTCGATTCTTGAGGCCTTGGCTGCCGCGCGCGACTAGCCGGCCTTCGTTCGCAGGTGGAGATAGCGGCTCGAAAAGTCCGCGACCTCGCGCAACGCGGTCCAGCTTGGTATGTCGATCCGTCGCTTTGTGCGGACGATCAGTCCCTCGCTTTCGAGTAGCTTCATCGTCCGGTTGACATGGACCGCGGTCAGCCCAAGCGCGTCGCCGATCTGTTCCTGCGACATCGGCAATTCATAGCCCCTGCCCCCGTCGAGACCCTGCGCCTCGAGCCGTGCGGCGAACTCGCACAGGAAATGCGCCAGCCGGGTCCGGGCGTCGCGCCGCCCGACGTTCAGCGCCCATTCGCGGAAGATCGATCCCTCGACCAGCATGTTGACGAACAGCGCATGCCCGATTGCCGGATGCGACAGGGCCAGGCTCTGCAGCGCCGCGCGCGGGATGATCGCCACCTCGGCGCGCGTCAGCGTCTGGACGTTGTGGTCCGCGAGATCGAGAAACAGATGCTGGAGATCGAGCGGCTCGCCGGGAATGTGCAGCGACACGATCTGCCGCAACCCGTCGCCGGTGACCTTCTGGCGAAACGCATAGCCCGAAACCAGCACCGAGCAATGCTGGAGACTGTCGCCCTCGCGGACGAGATAGGCGGATGCATCGAACGTGCGGACATGGTGCGGCAGGGCCCGGATCGCCTCGCGATCACGTCGGTCGAGCGTCGCATGGGTTTCGAGCTTCCGGATCATCAGCGCGAGGGGCGATGTTGCAGTCTTTGCGGGGGTCGGGGACGATGGAGCGATGGCCAACGCAGTTCTCCAGTCGGTGTGACGGGAGCGCGCGCATCTCTCTGTCGTCGGCGGTCAGGAACGGACCAACGATGGTAGCGCTATAGCAGGCTGGCGCGCTACGACCAGCACCGTGAATTGGGGGCCGGTTGGAGGGCCTAGCGCTCAGCGCGGATGCAGGCGGGCCAGCGCAATCCCGGCAAGGTTGTGGGACCGGCCGACATGGCGGATCTTCACCGTCTCGAACGTCGCGGCGAGCGCTTGAAAGGCGTCGCGGTGCGCGCGAAGCTCCGCCGATCGACAGCGCGCGTTGCCGCGCACCTGCCCCACCACCAGCGCGGAGTCGCCGCGCAGATCGACCGAGACCGCGCCAAGTTCGCGGGCGATCCGCAGCGCATGGATCGCCGCCAGCCATTCCGCATCGCTATTGGTGCCGTGGCCGCAGTCGTCCAGGATATGGGTCACGCCGCGAACGACGACGCCGATTTCGATGCGCCCCGGATTCGGACGACAGCCGCCGTCGAAGAACAGCTTAAGCGGAACGCTGGGCATCGTCGTCACCCTCCGGAGACGTCCGGCCCGCCCAGGCGAGCGCGCCGCCGACGACCAGCAGGATCATGCCTGCCCTGCCGGACCCTCGGCGCAGCGCACCCAGCCCGCCGACCGCGAGGAGAACCGACGGCATCGGCGCGCGCGCGGCCCGCGATGCGGCTGCGGTTTGCGCGGTTCGCACGCCACGCCGCGGCGCTGCCATCTCGGGTGTGTCTGATGGAGGGGGCGCCGTCACCGTAGCATCGGCAACGGCGGCACCGCGCGCACCGGCCGGGCGTTCGGGCCCGGTGGTCGTGTCGCGGGTGGTGCGATGCTCGAGTTCGGCGTTGAGCTCGGCGCCGAGCAGGAAGACATAGGCGGACAGCCACAGCCAGGTCAGCAGCACGACCACCGCGCTGAGCGAGCCATAGGTCGCGCCGTAATTCCCGAAATTGGCGACGTAGAAACCGAAGCCGATAGTCGCGGCGAGCCAGATCAGTGTCGCTGCAAGCGACCCCGGGGTCAGCCACGCCCATTTGGCATGCGCGCGGTTCGGCCCGTACCGGTACAGGCACGCCGCTGCTGTGACGGCGAGCATTGCCAGCACTGCATAGCTGGTAAGCCGCAGCAGCGTCAGGACGAAATCGGGAGCCCCCGGTATCATGCTGTCGAGCAATGCGAAGGCCGCGGTCGACAGTGCGGCGGTCAGCGCCAGAACCACCGCGCCCGCGGTGATGGAGAATGCGAGGATGTACAGCGCGAAGAACCCGCGGGTCTCGCGTTCCTCATAGGCGATGTTGAGCGCCGTGACGATCGACGATGCCCCCTTCGACGCACCATAGAGCGCAAGCGCGAGTGCTAAGATCAGCCCGAACCCCTTCTTGCCCTCGGACGTCCCGACCACGGTGGCGAGCTGGTCGCCGATGACCTTGGCGGCGTCCGCCGGCAGCACCTGGAACAGGCCGCGGATATTGGCGACGACCGTCGCCGTGTCCGCGACCAGGCCGTAGATCAGCACGATCGAGGCGAGCAGCGGCACGATCGCCGCGAAGGCGTAAAATGCGGTGCCGGCGGCGATCAGCCCGATATTGTCGTCGCTGGCTTCCGCCCAGCTGCGTTTCAGCACCGACCACCAGGTGGCCATCGACATCGACCACGGGCTCGTCACGTCGACGGGCGCGTCGCCGTTTGCCACTGCATTGCTCACTCAAAGATCCCCTTGGCCGCCCATCGCGCCGTCCCGACCCCATGCAAACGCCGCGGCCGCCATTTCGTGCCGCGACCGGAACAGGTCAGAGGTCGCGCAACGCCCGGGCCGGCCTCGCGCTGAGGATCGGCCAGGCCCCGATCAGCCCAATCGCCATCGTCAGCCCCGCGCCCACCACCAGCGTCGCGACCACCGCCGGATAGCTCGGCAGCCATGTGAACGCGAAGACCTGCGTAACGACATACCACGCCCCCCCCAGCCCCAGCAGCAGCGCCACCACGGACAGGATCACCGTCAGAAATGCATATTCGAGTGCCTGGACGCCGAGCACCTGGAGACGGGTCGCGCCGAGCGTGCGCAGGATCACCCCGTCATAGGTCCGCGCTTCGCGTGCCGCGGCGATTGCGCCGATCAGCACAGCGATACCGGCGAGGATCGCGACCGACGCCGCCGCGGTGATCGCGGTCGCCATCTGCCCCACGATCGTCCGCAATTGCCCCAGAACGTCGCGGACCTCGATCACCGAAACAGACGGAAACCGCGGCAGCAGCGCGCGCATCACCGCCCCCTCCTCGCCACGGTCGAGATCGATCGTCGCCGCCAGATTATGCGGCGCGTCGGCGATCGCGTTGGGGGAAAAGACCATGACGAAGTTGAAGCCGAGCGTATCCCAGCTGATCCGCCGGAACGACGCGATCCGCGCGCTCCGCTCAACACCCAGCAGGCTGTACTGGATCGGATCGCCGATCTTCAGAGCGAGCGCCTTGGCCAGGCGCTCGTCGATCGACACCAGCGGCGGTCCGGCATAGCTGCGCGGCCACCAGCGTCCGGCGGTGATCTGGCTGCCGTCCGGCAGCGTCTCGGCATAGGTCAGGCCGCGTTCGCCACGCAGCGCCCAAGCGCCTTCGGGCAAGGTCTTGAGATCGGCAACGCGCGTCGTCGCATAGCCCGTGATCGTGCCACGCATTGCGGGCACGGTGGTCACGACCGGCTTGCGCGCGGCCTCAGCGACCGTGCGGCGGAATTCGGCCTCGCGCTGCGGCGGGACGTCGAGCGCGAACAGCGCAGGCGCGCGCTGCGGAACGGTCCGCGCGATATTCGCGTCGATGCTCGTCCGGATTGCCGCCAGCAGGACGAACAGCGTCAGCCCCAGGCCGAGGGCGACCACCAGCGTGCCGGTACGAGCGCCGGGACGGTGCAGTGCTGCAACCGCAAGCCTGAGCAAAGGCTGGCGCGCTCGCGGCAATCGCGCAGCCGCGATCCGGATGAGCCAGCCGAACCCGGCGAGGAGGAGCAGCACTGCCGCGACCGCCGCAAGGAACCCCGCGCTGAGCCCGGGCTGTTCTGCGGTCAGCAGCGCGAGCGCGACGAGTGCAAGCCCGCCACCGGCGACCCAGGGCAGCGTCCGGCGCAACGGTACGCGCCGCTGGCCGGCATTGCCACGCAACAGCACGACCGCCGGCACGCTTCCGGCTTCGACCAGTGCTGGCGCGGTAAACGCCAGCGCGATCACCATCCCATAGGCGGCGGCAAGCAGCAGCGGCACGGGCTGCACCGCGAAGCTCGGCGCGACCGGCAGCACGTCGCCCGCGAGCGCGACGATCAACGGCACCGCCGCGGCGCCGGCGATCAAACCGGCGAGAATGCCAATCCCGGCGACAACGACGATCTGGATCAGGTAGACCCGGGCGATCATCCCGGACGTCGCGCCAAGCACCTTGAGCGCGGCAATGCTCTGGCGCCGTGCGGCGAGATAGGACGAGACGCCGTTCCCGACCCCGATACCGGCGATGACGAGCGCGGAGAGGCCGACGAGCAACAGGAACTGGCCCATCCGCTGGACGAAGCGTTCGGCACCGGGCGCCGCGCGATCGCGGGTCTTGCTTTCCCAGCCCGCCGACGGGAATGCCGCCTTGATCCGGTCGACCGCGCGCGTGGGCGCGAGTCCCGACCGGAGGCGGACGCGATATTTGGTCTCGTACAGGCTGCCCGGCTGGATCAGGCCGGTCCGCGCAATCCCGGGCAGCGAAACGATCGCGACGGGGCCCAGCGTAAAGCCTTCGCCCAGCCGGTCAGGCTCCTCGACGAGGACATGGTCGACCACGAACTCGGCCGTACCCAGCCGGATCCGGGCGCCGCGGCCGACGCCCAGCCGGTCGGCGAGCGCGGGTGCGATCCAGATCCCCGAGTCGCGCGGCGGCTCCGCTGTGCCACCATCGGCGAACCGGACGGCGCCGTAGAGCGGATAGGCGCGGTCGACGCCCTTCAGTTCGATCGGGACGCTGGCCGCACCGCGAACCGCCGTCGCCTGCATGCGCACCGTCTCCGATACGGTGCCGAGCGCGGCCATCGCGCGGCGCTCCTCGGGTGTCGCAGCGCGTTGCGACGTGGCGAATTCGACGTCGCCACCCAGGATCGTGCTGCCACGACTTGCCAGTTCGCCGTCGATCGCGCGGGTCAGGCTGCCGATCGCCGCCAGCGCGCCGACCCCCAGGAACAGACAGGCAAGCAGCAGTCGCAGGCCGCGGAACCGCAGATTGAGCTCGCGCCTGGCCAGACGCCAGGCGAGCCGCCAGTCGGTCATGCCCCCGCGCCCGTCACGGACCGCAACTGGTCGCGGACGATACGCCCGTCACCAAGCTCGACGACCCGATCGCACCGCGCCGCAAGGACCGGATCATGCGTGATGATGATCAGCGTTGCGACCGTCGCCGCGCGTCGGTCGAACAGCAAGTCCATCACCGCCGCACCCGTCGCGGCATCAAGGTTGCCCGTCGGCTCGTCCGCGAAGACGAGGTCCGGCCGCGGTCCCAGCGCGCGGGCGATCGCGACACGCTGCTGCTCCCCGCCCGACAGCTGGGTTGGATAATGCCCGGTCCGGTGGCCAAGCCCGACCGCCTCCAGCTCGACGGCGGCGCGTGCAAACGCATCGGCCATGCCGGCAAGCTCCATCGGGACGGCGACGTTTTCCAGCGCCGTCATCGTCGGCAACAGATGAAATGCCTGGAGCACGATGCCGATACGACCGCGCCGCGCGCGCGCCAGCGCATCCTCGTCGAGCGCGCCGAAATCGAGTCCCGCCACCTCGACCTCTCCGCCGCTCGCCTGTTCGAGCCCGGACAGCACCGCCATTAGCGACGATTTGCCCGACCCTGAGGGCCCGAGCAGCGCCACGCTGCTGCCCCGCGCAATGTCGAGATCGATGCCCTTGAGGATCGCGGTCGCGGCACTCGCGCTGCCGAGCGTCAGCGTGACATTGCGGGCCGATATCACCATATCGTCGGAGGTTGATCGGGACATGGAGCACTTTACGTTGGAGCGAAACAGGCCTTCATATGTGGCAGTCGCCGCGGTTCTCCAAGCGCTGGTCCTCGCGGGGTGCGATCGGGCGGCGGATAGCTCGGCCCCTGTGGCGGCCACCCGCGGCGCGGGCAACGACACGGCGGTCGATGGTACGGCGGTCGCGATGCCTCCCGCGCCGGCCGGTCGCGAGCGCCTGATCCTGGCCTTTGGCGACAGTATGTACGCGGGGTACGGCGTCGCGCGCGGTCACAGCCTGCCCGACGTGTTGCAGGCGACGCTGCGCCGCAAGGACGTCAACGCGACGATCGTCAATGCCGGCGTCTCGGGCGACACCAGCGCGGCCGGGCGCCAGCGGTTTATCTTCACGCTGGACAGCCTGCCCCGCAAACCCGATCTCATCCTGCTCGGCCTGGGCGGCAACGACGTGCTGCGTCAGATCGCGCCTGCCGAGACCCGCGCCAACCTGACCGCGATGATGGACGAGGCGCGCCGCCGCGATATCCCCGTAGTTTTGACGGGCATGCGGGCGCCCCCCAATCTCGGTCCCGAATATCAGGCGGCGTTCGACACGATCTGGCCCGATCTTGCCAAAACCTATGGTGCGGATCTCTATCCTTTCATTCTCGATGGCGTGATCGGCGACGCTGCGCTGATGCAGCGCGATCATGTCCACCCGAACACACGCGGCATCGATCGGATCGCTGACCGATTTACGCCGATCATTCTGGGACAGCTCGATAAAGGCTGATACGGACCAATCCGCCTGTTGACGACCGGACGAACCGCATGGTTGAGCATGGGGTCACGAGCGGCCGCAACGGGCAGCCGAGATGGGCAGCCGACAGGGGCCGCCGACAAGGGCGAATGCAGGGGCGGAACGATGCATCGAAGTGGGTTGATCGCGCGGCTCGAACGCCATCTTGCGCTGACGGAAGAGGAACGCGCTGCGATCTCGCGCGCCGAGCAACGCGAGATCCGGCTCAAACCCGGCGAGATCCTGATGGCCGAGGGCGGGACGAGCCATGCGCTGTTCGTCGTCCATTATGGCTGGCTGCATTCGGCGGCGAGGCTCGCGGCCGGCGGCCGCCAGATCCTGCGCTTCCATTATGCCGGCGACCTGATCGGCACGTCGAGCATCGCCTGGTCGCAAGCCTCGGCGACGCTGACCGCGGTGTCGGACTGTACCGTCACCGAACTGCCCAAGGCCGATCTGGGCCAAATCTTTCGCCAGCAGCCACGGCTCGCCGGGCTGCTCTATGCCATCGCCGCGGCCGAGAATGTCGCGATGAGCGACCGGCTCACCTCGATCGGCCGCAAAGGTGCGGCGGAGCGGCTGACCACGCTCCTGCTCGATATCCTGGCGCGTCTTCGGGTCACTGCCGGTGGCGTGATCGACTCCTTCGACCTGCCCCTGACGCAGAGCGATATCGGCGATGCGCTCGGCTTGACCAAGGTGCACGTCAACCGGACGATCCGTGCGCTCGAGCGTGACGGCGTGATCGAGCGCAACGGTCGACGAGTCCGGATCCTCGACCCGGAGCTTCAAATGCGGCGGACGGGCTTTGTCGACCGCTACGGCGAGATCGAGACGGCATGGCTGCCGCCGGCGCCGTAACCACGGCGCCAATCCGTTTGGCGGTCAGTTAGGCTCGACGACGAAGAGCGTCACGCCCTCATATTTGATGTCGTGCGGGTTGAAGACGGCGTCGGGCCGGAAACCCTCGTCAATCACGACGATATCCCTCAGCCCGGCGAGCTTGAACGTGCCGAGCTTGATCTCCTTGGGCGGCTGCCCGTCGCGCTGCAGCGTGACCGCGTCCACAAACACGTCATCATGGCGCGTGAACAGGATATGCGGCGCGAGTTTGACATGCATCCGGTTGTAGACCGCGGTCACGCACTGGCGCAGCGCGATCGCTTGCAGCAGCAGCGCGTTGGCGTTGCTCGGGACGGAACCGGGTGTCGAAGAAGCAGGCATATGATGCATCGCAGCATTGTTTAATGGTGTCGCGGCGTTCGCACGAACGCCGGCGGGGTGACAAGCGTAAACCGACGCTGCGGCGGGCTCAAGCCGCCGCGTCGACGCTGTCGGTATGGACGTCGAAGCCCACGAGCCGCGCTGGCCCGAACGTCGTCGTGAGCGCGGCATCGGTCGCATCGCGGCCGCGCGCCATCAGGATCCGCCCGATCCGCGGCTGGTTGTGTCGCGCGTCGAAGGTGTGCCAGCGTCCGCCGAGATAGACGTCGAACCAAGCCGAGAAATCCATCGGCGCGTCGACCGGGGGAATGCCGATATCGCCGAGATAGCCGGTGCAATAGCGCGCCGGAATGTTCATGCAGCGGCACAGCGTGATCGCCAGATGCGCGAAGTCGCGGCACACGCCCTGCTGTTCCTGATGCGCATCCCAGGCGGTCTTGGTCGCCCGCGCATGATGATAGCCGAACTCGATATGGTCGTGCGTGAACTGCACGATCGCCTGCACGCGCGCCCAGCCTGAGGGCACATGCCCGAACAGCGACCAGGCAGTTTCGGACAGCCGGTCCGTCTCGCAATAGCGGCTGCCCAGCAGGAAGACGAGGATCTCGTCCGGCAGATCCTCGACGGCATGCTGAACGGCATCGGGATCGGCCGGGTCGGGCTGCCCGTCATCCTCGATCGTGAAGTCGCACGACAGCGTCAGGCCGCCGGCGGGGACGGTCATGCGCGTGCAGACATTCCCGAACGCGTCGAGATAATCGTAGATCGGGACGTCGGGGCTCGCGACGATCCGGTGCGGGGTGACCAGATCGCGGTTGCGCGACGGATGAAGGCTCAGCATCGCCATCAGCGGCGTCGGAACATCGGCTTCGAAGCGAATATCATAGCCGGCGCGGATCAGCATGCGGTCGTCTTTCTCATGCCCGGACCGGCTGCGGCGCGAGCGGGGTTGTGGCTGTGGGGGCGGCGCTCGGCTCGTCGACCGCGATGTCGACCGAGACGGTCATGTCGAGGAAGCTGCCGGGGAACCCCGCCCAGCTTCCCGAGATCGGGACTGCCTGGTAGATGTCGCGGGCGATCGCGACGCGGATCAGGCCGCGACTGCCGATGATGCCGTTGGTCGGATCGAACTCGACCCAACCCGATCCCGGCAGATAGATGCGGACCCAGGCATGTGTGTTGCCGCCTCCCGTCCGCTGCTCGCGGCTCGACGGATTATAGACATAGCCCGACACGAACCGCGCCGCGAAGCCGAGCGCGCGCGCCGCTTCGATCATCAGCATCGCATAATCGCGGCAGGTACCCTTGCGGCGGGCAAGCGTCTCGATCGGCGACTGCGTCCCCTTTTCGGGGCGCGGCACATAGGTGAAGTCGCGCCGGATCGCCGCGGTCATGTCGGACAGCATCGCCAGCGTATCCGTCCGCCCCGAGGGATCGAGGAACCGCCGCGCCCAGCGATCGATCTCGCGGTGCGGATCGTGATGCTGGCGCTCGATCGACCGCAACAGGTCGGGCATGTCCTCGGACGAATAGGTGAACGGATACGAACGTGCGTATTGCTCGATATCGACCGTCGCGAGTTCGGCGGGGCTGTGATCGAGCCGCACCCGGCTGTCGAACACGAGTTCGCGCGCACGGCGATCGAAGGTCGCGATCGCCACCGAATTACCGAACACGTCGTGCAGCCAGCGCACCTCCGACGGTTCCGGCGTGATGGTCAGCTCGGCCGAAATCAGCTGCTGGTCATGGCTTTCGCGCGGACGGACCATGATACGGTGCTCGCCAAATGCTACCGGCTGCCGGTAAGTGTATCTCGTCACGTGAGAAAGTGTGAGAAATGGCATTCAGGATCCGTATCGCATGACCAACCGGACCGAGGGACCGCTGATCGCAGCAGGAGACAGGCCTCCGACCGTCATCGTCAACCCGAAAGGCGCATCATCGTTCCTCCTGATCGGCGATCATGCTGGAAATTCAGTGCCCGTGTCGCTCGGGTCGCTCGGTCTCGACGATGCCGAGCTGGGACGGCACATCGGCTGGGACATCGGCGTCGGCGAGGTCGGACGGTTGCTGGCGAACCGGCTCGACGCGGTCTTCATCCACCAGACCTATTCCCGGCTGGTCGTCGACTGCAACCGGAGCGAGACGCAACCCGATGCGATCGCCGAGACCAGCGACGGCACGCCGATCCCCGGCAATCGCGACCTGAGCGAGGCGGACAGGGCCGCGCGATATGCGGTGATCCATGCCCCCTATCATGCGGCGATCGCGGCCGAGATCGCACGCCGGGATGCCGCCGGACAACCGACCATCCTGGTTGCGCTGCACAGCTTCACCCCGGCGATGCGCGGCGCGGACGGGGCGGGATTGCGACCCTGGCATATCGGCATCCTGCACGATGGCGGCGACACGCGCTTCGCCCTAGCGATGCTCGAGGTCCTGGCCGGCGAGCCCGACCTCGTGGTGGGTGACAACGAGCCCTATCGGATGGACCTGATCGATTATACGATCCCGCGGCACGCCTACCCGGCACGGCGCCTCTATGCGGAGATCGAGATCCGGCAAGACCTGATCGGCGCGCCCGAGGGCTGTGCCGCTTGGGCGGAACGGGTCGCGTCCGCTCTGACATCCGCCAGCCCGCGCGTCCGTTCCGCATGACACCAAACTTCCCGGGGATCGACCACCGCCTGTCTCGCGTTTGACGACCCGGGTCCAGTGACGCCGGCTGCATGGCTGGTCGTATGCCGGACCCGAGTTGGTGTTCCTGCGAGTAGAAAATTCGATGCCCTCGAGTCCGAACAACGTCCCCGGGAACGACTATCAGCGCGTATCGGGACATCCCGGCGAAGGCGACTATCACGAAGTGTTCGCCGCGATCGAGATCGGCTTCGGACTGGTCGAGCTGATCTTCGACGGCGATCGCGCGGTCGATTGCCGGTTCCTCGAGACGAACGCGCAATTTCTCCGACAGACGGGCCTGCGCGATCCGGTCGGACAGACCTGGCACGCGCTGCAGCCCGCGCTGGATGGCGACTGGATCGGGACGTTCGACGAGATCGCCCGGACCGGGCACGCGACCCGATTCGAGACGGGCGTGGCGCAAGGCGATCGACGCTATGATGCGCAGCTCGCGCAGATCGGCGAGCCAAGTTCGGTCAGGATTGCCGTGCTGCTGAGCGACGTGACCGAGAGGCGCAGGACCGAGACGCTCGCTCGCGAAGCCGAAGAAAGGCTGCAACTCGCGCTTTCGGCCGGGGGCGGGATCGGTACCTGGGACTGGGACATCGCCCGGGATCGCGTCACCGCCGATGCGCGGTTCGCCGTGCTGTATGGGGTGGATCCGGCAGCGGCGGCGGCGGGCGCGCCGATCACGACGTTCTTTCAAGGCATTCATCCGGACGACCGCGCGCGTACCGAGCAGGCAATCGAGGCGGCCGTCCGATCGGGCGGCCCCTTCGAAGCCGAATATCGCCTGCTCGAGCGCGACGGGACGATCCGCTGGGTGATCGCGCAGGGCCGCTGCGAGCGCGCGGCCGACGGGACTGCGCTACGTTTTCCCGGGATCAGCTTCGAAATCACCGCCCGTAAGCTCGCCGACGTGCGGCAGACCGCGTTGCTGGCGCTCGGCGATGCGATTCGCGATCTGACGGACCCTGCGGCAATCGCCTATGCAGCGGCCGAAATCCTCGGCCACGCCCTGCAGGTCAGTCGGGTCGGCTATGGCGTGATCGACACCCTTGCCGAGACGATCACCGTCGAGCGGGACTGGAATGCGCCGGGGACTCGCACCCTGGCGGGAATGCTGCAGTTCCGCGACTATGGGTCCTATATCGAGGATCTGAAGGCAGGGCGCACGGTCGTGATTGCCGATGTCGAGCGCGACCCGCGAACTGCCGCGGGTGCTGACGGCCTGAAGGCGATCAGCGCATGGTCGTTCGTCAACATGCCGTTGCTCGAACAGGATGCCTTCGTCGCGCTGCTTTATGCCAATCACGATCAGCCGCGCGTCTGGGCCGAGGAGGAACTGCAACTTATGCGCGAGGTCGCAGACCGGGTGCGTGCGGCGACCGAGCGGCTGCGTGCGGAAGCAGCGCTCCGCGACAGTGAAGAGCAGTTCCGCGTCTTCGCGCAAGCGGTGCCCAGCCTGATCTGGGCGGCGCGTCCCGATGGCGAGATCTACTGGGTCAACCAGCAAGTCTACGATTATGCCGGTATCTCGCCCGGCGCTCTAACCGGATCCGGCACGTGGCTGTCACTGGTTCAC
Source organism: Sphingomonas aerolata (assembly GCF_003046295.1). Lineage (GTDB taxonomy): Bacteria > Pseudomonadota > Alphaproteobacteria > Sphingomonadales > Sphingomonadaceae > Sphingomonas > Sphingomonas aerolata. Next base: position 451,982 of record NZ_PZZN01000003.1, on the reverse strand, counting down.
GCCGACGATCGCGAGGCTACGGCGACGACGTGGCAGGCCGCACGCGATACGGGCACTACCTATGCCGCCGAGTTCCGGTTGCGTAGTGCTGATGGCGGCTACCGATGGTTTCTTGCTCGCGCGGAGCCGGTACGGACCAGCGGCGGCCAGATCACGCGCTGGGTCGGCACCAATACGGACATCGACGATGGCCGCCGGCATGCCGCCGAACTGCTCGCCTGGACCGAGACGCTCGAAGATCAGGTCGCCGCGCGCACCCGCGAGCTCATGGACGTCGAGGCCGCGCTGCGCCAGAGCCAGAAGATGGAAGCCGTGGGCCAGCTGACCGGCGGGCTGGCACACGACTTCAACAATCTGCTGACGGGGATCATGGGCAGCCTCGAACTGCTCGGCATCCGCATCGCGCAGGGACGGCTGGGCGATGTCGAGCGCTATTCGCTTGCGGCGCAGGGTGCCGCCAAACGTGCCGCGGCGCTGACCCACCGCCTGCTGGCCTTTTCGCGGCGGCAGACGCTCGATCCCCGGCCGACCGACGTCAACCGGCTGATCGGCGGGCTGGAGGAGCTCGTGCGCCGGACGGTCGGGCCTGATGTCGCCGTGGAGGTGGTCGCGTCCGCCGGGCTGTGGTCGACGCTCGTCGATCCCAACCAGCTCGAAAACGCGATCCTCAACCTGTGCATCAACGCGCGCGATGCGATGCCAACCGGCGGGCGGCTGACCATCGAGACGGCCAATCGCTGGATCGACGCGCGGATGGGCCGCGACCGCGATCTCGATCCCGGACAATATGTCTCGCTCTGCGTGTCCGACAACGGCACCGGCATGCCGCCCGAGGTCGTCGCCAAGGCCTTTGATCCGTTCTTCACGACCAAGCCCTTGGGTCTGGGCACCGGGCTCGGCCTGTCGATGATCTACGGCTTTGCGCGCCAGTCGGGCGGACAGGTCCGGATCTATTCGGAGGTCGGCGAAGGCAGCAATATCTGCATCTATCTGCCACGGCATTTCGGTCCGTCGGACGAGGACGAACCGCAGCCCGACTTTGCCGAGGTCCCGCGCGCTATCCGTGGCGAGACCGTCCTGATCGTCGACGACGAACCCACCGTCCGCATGCTGGTCGTCGAGGTGCTCGAGGAACTGGGCTATGCCGCGATCGAAGCCGCGGACGGGCCTGCCGGCTTGAAGATCCTCCAGGCCGACACGCGCATCGACCTCCTGGTCACGGATGTCGGCTTGCCGGGGGGGATGAACGGGCGGCAGATGGCGGATGCCGCGCGCGTAGGCCGTCCGGACCTCAAGATCCTCTTCATCACCGGCTATGCCGAAAATGCGGTGGTCGGCAACGGCCATCTCGATCCGGGCATGCACGTGATGACGAAACCCTTCGCGATCGACGCGCTGGCCGGCCGTATCCGCGATCTCATCCGCCTGCCCTAGTCCACATGCCAGCCACCCCTGCCCGGGTTGTGCCAGTCCATGACGGAAAGTTCATTTAAGGGGTTTAACGCCGTTTCGGCCACAGCTAGAGGATCTGCTCAAAGGGGAAGCTAAGGCGATGATGCGGAAGGCAAGTTTACTTTCCGTCTGGGCGTGCCTGCCGGCGCTTGGCGCCTGCAACCGGCACCAGTCGACGCTGGCTCCGTTCGGCGAACAGGCCGATCAGGTGCTGTCGATCACCATCGTGCTGGTCGTCGGCGCGGTCGTCCTGGCGCTTGGCCTTGCGCTGCTGATGCGGCACGCGATCCGCGCGCCCGAGGGGCGGTTGACGCACAAGGGCGGGATGAAGATGGTCCTGTGGCTTGGCGGGATCGGCCCGTCGATCCTGTTGCTCGCGCTGCTGCTCTACGCGTTGCCCGCAATGCGCCCCCGACCGGTCGCCGATGCCGACCTGCGGATCGGCGTCGATGGCGAGCAGTTCTGGTGGCGCGTACGTTACGCCCCGCCCGGCGGCGCGGTCGTCGAGGCAGCGAACGAACTCCGCCTCCCCGTCGGCCGCACCGTCGAGCTGTCGCTGCGCAGCCCCGACGTGATCCACAGCTTCTGGGTGCCGGGGCTTGCGGGCAAGATGGACATGATCCCCGGCCGCACCAATCGCCTCGTCGTCCGCGCGACCAAGGCCGGAACATATCGCGGCGTCTGCGCCGAATTCTGCGGGCTGGGACATGCGCTGATGGCATTCGACGTCGTCGCGATGGAGCATGCCGCGTTCGAACGCTGGCTCACCGCGCAGGCGCGTCCCGCGACGGTCACCGCATCGCCCGGCGCGAGGTTGTTCGCCAGGTATGGCTGCAGCGGTTGCCACAGCGTGCGCGGGGTGGGCCCGGCGGCAAAGATCGGCCCCGACCTGACGCATTTCGGATCACGTCCGACGCTTGCTGCGGGGATTTTGCCGATGACCCACGCCAATATCGCGCGGTTCGTGCGTGAGCCCGGCAAGACCAAGCCCGGCGTCCAAATGCCCGCCTTCCCGCAGATGTCGGCCGCCGAAGCCGACCAGATCGCCAGCTATCTTCAGGGGCTGAAATGACGACCGACAGTCCGGCCTATGTCGCCCCCGACCAGAACGATCCCGCCGTCCGCAAGGGCCAGGAGGATCGCCTGCGCGAGGTCTGGAAACCGCCGAGCGGCTGGTTCTTCCGCTGGACCGACGTCAACAACAACCGGATCGGCGTCTGGTACACGCTGACCGCGTTCGGCTTCATGCTGTTCGCGGGCGTGCTCGCGCTGATCATGCGTACGCAGCTGGCGGTGCCGAACAACGATCTGGTCACCGCTAACACGTTCAACCAGCTGTTCACGCTGCACGGCTCGATGATGATGTTCCTGTTCGCGGTGCCGATGTTCGAGGCGGTCTCGATCATTCTGCTGCCACAGCTGCTCGGCGCGCGTGATCTTCCGTTTCCGCGACTGTCGGGCTTTGGCTATTGGAGCTTCCTGATCGGCGGCGTGTTCGTCTCCGGATCGATCTTCTTCGACGCCGCCCCCGATGGCGGCTGGTTCATGTATCCGCCACTGACGACACGGACCGATCTCAGCGGGCTCGGCGCGGACATCTGGATGCTGGGCCTCAGCTTCATCGAGGTGTCGTCGGTCGCAGCTGCCGTCGAGCTGATCGTCGGCGTGCTCAAATGCCGCCCGCCCGGCATGCGGCTCAACCTTATGCCGCTCTACGCCTGGTACATCCTCGTCGTCGCGGTGATGATCCTGTTCGCCTTCCCGCCGCTGATCGCAGGCGACGTGCTGTTCGAGATGGAGCGGCTGCTCAACTGGCCGTTCTTCAATGCGGAAAAGGGCGGCGATCCGCTGCTGTGGCAGCACCTGTTCTGGATCTTCGGCCACCCCGAAGTCTATATCGTCTTCCTGCCGTCGATCGCGCTGTTCGCAATGCTGATCCCGACCTTCGCGCAGCGGCATCTGCTGGGGTATCCGTGGATCGTGCTGGCGGCGGTCGGCACCGCGTTCCTCAGCTTCGGGTTGTGGGTCCACCACATGTTCACGACCGGGCTGCCCAAGATCAGCCTCGCCTTCTTCGCGGCAGCGTCCGAGGCGGTTGCGATCCCGACCGGCGTCCAGATCTTCGTGTTCATCGCGACGCTCTGGGCGGGCAACGTCAAGAAATCGACGCCGTTGCTCTACGCGAGCGGCAGCCTCGCGGTGTTCGTGATCGGCGGTCTGACCGGCGTGATGGTCGCGGTGGCGCCGTTCGACTGGCAGGCGCACGACACCTATTTCATCGTCGCGCATCTCCATTACGTGCTGATCGGCGGTACGCTGCTGCCGCTGTTCGCCGGGCTCTATTATTACTGGCCGCTGGTGACCGGCAAGAAGCTGTCGGATCGGCTCGGGCGGACCGCGTTCTGGATCATGTTCGTCGGCATGAACCTGACCTTCTTCCCGATGCACCTGTCGGGCCTGCTCGGCATGCCGCGCCGCGTGTTCACCTACCCCGAGGAGCTCGGCATCGGCGGGCTCAACCTCGCCTCGACCGCCGGCTCCTACCTGTTCGCGCTCGGCGTGCTGATCGTGTGCATCGACCTCGCGCTGTCGCCGCGTCGCCCGAAGGCGCCGCGCAATCCGTGGAACGCAGGGACGCTCGAATGGCTGGCGCTGCCCGATGACGAGGACTGGGGCATCCGCTCGGTCCCGCTGATCGAGAGCCGCTATCCGATCTGGGACCAGAAGAACTTCGTCCAGAAGGTCGACGAGGGCCGCTTCTTCCTGCCCGACGCGGAGGAGATGCGGCGCGAGTCGATCATCACGACCGTGCTCGATGCGCGGCCGCTGCAGGTCATCCGCCTGGGCACGCCCAGCGTGAAACCGATGATGACCGCGGTGGCACTGGCGGGCGTGTTCATCCTGACGACCTACCATCTCTATCTGCTGTCCGCGCTGAGTGGCGTGGCGACGCTCGCCTGCGTGCTGTGGTGGCTGTGGACCGGCACTGCCGAGATCCCCGAAAAGCCGACCAAGCATATCGGTCACGGGATCGAGGTGCCGCTCTACACCTCGGGGCCATCGGCGCCGGGCTGGTGGGCGATGTTCATCACGATGATGGCGGATGCGACCGCGTTTTCGGGGCTCGTCTTCGGCTATTTCTTCTTCTGGACGATCCATAGCAATTTCCCGCCCACGGGCGCGGGGCTGGACGGGCCCGGCGTATTCTGGCCGATGGTCGCGCTGGCGCTGACTTTGACCGGCTGGGCGGCGACCGTCGGCGCGCGTGAGGTGCACCGTCGCGGCAACGTCGCCGCCGGCCGCCTGCTGCTGGTTCTCGGCATCGTCGCAACGCTGTCGAGCCTGTTCGCCGGGCTCGCCGGGCCGTGGTATTCGGGGATGGACCCCGAACTGCACGTCTATCCGGCGATCGTCTGGACGCTCGCGATCTGGACGGCGGTGCACGCCGCGATCGGCGTGATCATGCAGGCCTATACGCTCGCGCGCAGCCTCGCTGGAAAGATGACGCCCGTCTATGATGCCGATCTGCGCAACATTACCGTCTACCACCATTTCCTCGCACTGACGGGCATCGTGACGTTCTGCACGATCGGCCTGTTCCCGGGGGTCGCATGACAACACCCAAGGACAATCGGAAACACTGGGCGCGCGACCTGAAGGTCACGTTGTGGACGCTGATCGTCCCGCCGACGATCTGGGCCGTGCATTTCCTGTTCTGCTATCTGTGGGTTGCGGTGACATGCGCCAAGTCGCCGACTCCGGCAACGGCGCTGACGGGGTTTCCGCTCGCCACGCTGATCGCGACGATCGTCGCGCTGCTTGGCATCCTCGCCGCGGGCTATATCGCGCGCGTCCAGTCACAGACGCCGGGCGATGCTCCGCCGCATGACGAGGGGACCGCGATCGACCGGCTGCGGTTCCTCGCGCTGTCGACCCGGCTGCTCGCGGGCCTGAGCTTCGTCGCGGTGATCTTCACCGCGCTGCCCGTGATCGTCTTCGGCGATTGCCGATGAGGCGCGCGAGCCTCGCGCTCGGCGTCGCGCTGGTGCCGATCGGCTGGGCGTTCGCCGCCGCGCCGCTCGGTATGGTCGGCCACATGACCGGCCACATGATCGCCGTCGCGGTTGCTGCGCCGTTCCTCGCTTATGGTATCGCGGGCAGCCGGTTCGATCCCGCCGAGCGCTGGCCGACAATCGTCACCCCGCTTGCCATGTCGCTGGTCGAACTGGTGGTCGTGTGGCTCTGGCACCTTCCTGCGCCCCGGCTGGGCGTCGACATGCAGCCGGTTGCGCTGCTGCTCGAACAGGCGAGCTTCCTCGCCGCCGGTCTGCTGTTGTGGAGTGCGGTGCTCGGCACGCGCACCGGCGGCGCGACCGACCGGCGCGTATCGGGCGTCGCCGCGATGCTGCTGACGTCGATGCACATGACCCTCCTCGGCGCGCTCGTCGGCCTCGCCCCGCGGCCGCTTTACGCGATGATGGCGATGCACCCGGCCGCGCACGGCCTCGACGCGCTCGAGGATCAGCAGCTCGGCGGCGTCGTCATGCTGATGGTCGGCGCGGCAAGCTATTTCCTCGGCGGGCTCGCGATGCTCGGCGGGGTATTGAAGACACGGAGCGCGACGGCATGACGATCCGCATTACCTGGGCGCGCGCGATCGCCGCGATCGTCGCGCTGGCGCTTGCCGGGCTGTTGTTCGCCTGGTCGGGCGTGTTCAACATCGCCGCCTCATCGGGTCATTGGAAGATCACCGACTGGTTCCTTCACTGGACGATGCGCAATTCAGTGCGCACGCACGCCGCCTTTACCGCGCCCGACGATCCCAAGGCGAATGAAGGCCTCGTCAGCGCGGCGGGCCTGTTCAGGGCAAGCTGCGCCTCGTGCCACGGCGCGCCCGGCGTGCGTCCGTTGCCGGTGATGCAGGCGGCGACGCCCCCTGCCCCCGACCTCGCGGTCAACGCGCGCGAATGGACTGACAAGCAGATCTTCTGGATCCTCAAGCACGGCGTCAAATATACCGGCATGCCCGGCTGGGCGGCCAAGGATCGCGACGATGAGGTCCGCCGCATGGTCGCGTTCGTCCGCCTGTTGCCGGAGATGTCGCCTGCGACCTATCGCGCCCTGACCGAAGTCCCCGGCAGCGGTACCGCCGGTCCTGACACAGCACGTATCGCCGTCTGCGCCGGCTGTCATGGCACGGACGGCCGCGGCCGTGGCCAGTCCGACATGCCCGTCCTCGGCGGCCAGAGCCCCGTCTATCTGCGTGCCGCGCTCCAGGCCTATGCGACTGGCAAGCGCCAGAGCGCGGTCATGGCCAACGCCGCCGCGACGCTGACGCCCGGAGAGATGACGCGGCTTGCGCGGCATTTCGCCACGATGCCGGGTCTCGGCACGACCACAGCCTCGGGCAATGCGAATGCTGCGCGGATCGTCCGAGAGGGCCTCCCGGCCAAGCAGCTTCCCGCCTGTGCCAGCTGCCATGCACCGGGCAAGCCCTATCCGGTGCTTGCCGGGCAGAGCGCCACCTACATCGCACAGCGTCTGCGCAACTGGCGGGGAGACGAGACGGTGGTCGACGCGCGCAAGTCGCAGGCGACGATGCCGGTGATCGCGCGCCGCATCCCCGAGGACATGATCGACCCGATCGCGGCGTATCTCGCCGGCAAATAAGCTGCGTCCCGCCGTACGCGGGACGCAGCCCGGGTCAATCGCTCGCCGCGACGAAGACCGGTCCGTCCACGAAAAGGTCGGCTGCGCGCTCGCCGGTCGCGAGCCGCGTTTCACCCCACCATGCCGCAGGAACCGCCGCCCCCGACTGATCGAGCAGTTCCGTCGCGCAGCGTAGCGCGACCGCAACCCGCAACGTCTGCCCATTCGCGCGGCGCTCGAAGGCGAGGACATGCGCGGCGCGCGATCCGGTCACGTCGAGAGGGGCGTAGTCACCCTGGGCGAAGATCTGGGGTGCGTCCGCACGGGTCGCGAGCAGTCGGGCAATCAGCGCGAGCTTTGCAGGCGCATCGTGCTCGAGTAGACGCGCGCGGCGGGCATAATCCACCGGCCGGCGGTTATCCGGATCGACCAGGCTGAGATCCGCCAACTCGGTGCCCTGATACAGATCGGGAACCCCCGGCACGGTGTACCGCAGCGCCGTCTGAACGAGCGCATTCGCCTGCGCCGCCGCCGCGGTCGCTTCGATCAGGTCGTGCAGCTCGCGCAGAAACCGCGCGGAACGGTCCGGGTCGAGCAGGGCGCGTGCAAGTGCGTGACAGCGGTCCTCATAGGCCTCGTCCGGCGCCTCCCAGGACGACCGCAGCTTGGCCTCGCGCAACGACTTTTCCTGCCACCCGACGATGCGCTCGGCAAAAGCGGCAAGCCCTGCGCGGTCATCGATCTGGAGCCCCTCGGGCCACGCCCCGAACAGCGTCTGCAGCAGCATATAGGCATCGCCTGCACCCACCGCGTCGTCGATAGCGGCCGCCGCGGCGAGCCAGCCCGTCACGGTCTCACGCCAGCGCACCGGGATTTCGCTCAAGACGGCGAGCCGGGCACGCACGTCCTCGCCACGCTTGTGATCATGCGTCGCCGACGCCAGCATCGCACGCGGCCAATAGGCGGCGCGCTCCGCCATCGCGGCATGAAACGCCTCGATGGGCAGCGCGAAGGCTGCGGGGTCGAACCCGACGTCGTTGCGCGACAGCAACCGGCCATAGCGGTAGAAGGCGGTGTCCTCGACCGCCTTCGCCACGATCGGTGCCGAGAGTTGCTGGAACCGCCTCACCGCGGCCGGGGCGAGATCCGGATCGCCCGGACCTTCGCCGGCGAGCCAGTCGAGGATCAGGTCGACGACCGGTCCCTCGCCGGGTGCCAGATGCGTCGCGACCCGCTCGCGCACGATCGCCCGGATCGCGGCATCGGCGGCGGGTGCCGCGACGCCGGTGCCATAGGTGCGATAGACCGGGAAGACCCAGAGCATGCGCTCCACCGCCCGCCGGATCATCCCCGCCGTCAGCCCGTCGCCTTGCGGCGTCGACCGTGCCAGCGCGACGAACGCCGCGACGCATCGGGCAAGCTGCCCCTCGAACTGCCAGGACAACATGTCCTGACGCGCGCGCAGATCCTCGGGCTCGAACGCGGCCGACCGCCCGCTGATATCCGCCCAGAGCTCGGCGAGCGGTGCGGCGCCGTCCTCGTCATGCAACAGCGCGGTGACCTGCGCCATGAAGTCATACCCACTGGTACCATCGATCCCCCAGTCGGTGGCGAGCGGTTCGCCCTCTGCGAGGATCTTCTCGACGACGATATAGGCCGGATCCGCGCCAGCTGGCGTGATTGCATCGAAGTGCGCGCGCAGCGTTCGGCAATAGCCGGCGGGGTCGGTCAGTCCGTCGACATGATCGACCCGGACACCGTCGATCAATCCCTCGGCATAGAGGTCGAGATACAGGCGGTGGCTCGCTTCGAACACTGCGGGATCTTCCGCGCGCAGTCCGGCGAGATCGTTGATCGTGAAAAACCGCCGCCAGTTGAGATCGTCGTTCGCCGTTCGCCACGATGCCAGCCGGTAATGCTGCCGATCGAGCAACGCGGTCAGGTCGTCACTCGCCGCGGTCGCGTGATCCTTGGGACGGAGCGGCAGACGGTGTTCGCCATACGCGACGAGCATCGGCACATCGTCGACCTGCTCGACGCTGAGCGCCCCCTGCGCGATCGCCACCGACACCGGATCGCCCAGGATCGGCAGCAGGACGGGTTCGCGCCAGTCGATGTCGAAGAATTGCGCATAATGGCTCGACGCACCGTTCGCGAGGACGTCGTTCCACCAGCCATTCTCGCCGCCCGCCACACCCATGTGATTGGGGACGATGTCGACGATCATGCCCATGCCGTGCGCCTTCAACCGGTCGACGAGCCGGCGAAACCCCGCCTCGCCACCCAGTTCGGGATTGATCCGGGTCGGATCGACGACGTCATAGCCGTGCGTCGAGCCTGACCGTGCAGTCGCGATCGGCGAGGCGTAGAGATGACTGATCCCGAGCGCGGCGAGATAAGGCACCTGCGCCTCCGCGTCCGCGAAGGTGAAGTCCTTGTGGAACTGCATCCGGTAGGTCGCACGTGGCGTCATGATGCGCGCGCCGTTTCGATCAGAGCGATGCGTGCGGCAGTGTCGGGGCGCGCGAGCAGCGCGTCGGTGGTGTCTGGCATGCGTCTCCGCCAATTGGGGTGTTCATCGGTCGTGCCGGGAAGATTGGGCTGCTCGACGAGCCCAACGAGATCCTCGAGCGGGAAGATCGCCAGCCCGCATGGCGTCCGTGCGACATGCGCCAGCGCGGCGTCGACGACCGGCGCGGTGTCGCTCGGGTCGGGCTGTGGCCCCGGCGCACCGAGCGCGGTCCACAAACGGGACCGATCCGCGGCGCGCGCATCGTGGTCGGCCGCCTCGTCGGCGGCGTCGCTGGTCCGGCCAAGGGCCCAGTTCCAGGCGATATCGCGCCCCTGCCACCAGCCCGCGATCGTCGCCAGATCATGCGTCCCGCTCATCGCGACCGCATCGATCGACCAGGATTCGGGGGGGATGAATTCACCGTCGCCGTCGCGCTCGAACCAGAGCACGCGCATCCCCAGCATCGCCCGCGTGTCCATCGCCTCGCGAAACCCGTCGGGCACGGTCCCCAGATCCTCGCCGATGACGATCGCGCGCGCGCGGTGCGATTCCAGCGCGATGATCCGCATCATGTCGGCAAACGGCATGTCGAGATACGCCCCGTCCGCCGCCGACGCGCCGTCCGGCACCACCCATAGCCGCCGCAAGCCAAAGGCGTGATCGATGCGAAGCCCGCCGGCATGCGCCAAGCCCGCGCGGATCGTCGCGATGAACGGGGCGAAGCCATTTGCCACAAGCGCCCGTGGGTCGAAGCCGGTGATGCCCCAGGCCTGCCCGTCGGGCCCCAGCGGGTCGGGTGGCGCACCGATCGACAGACCGTTCAGCAAATCACCCCGCCGTCGCCACGCATGGCTGCCGCCCGGATCCATGCCGACCGCGAGATCCGCGACCAGACCGACCGCCATGCCGCCATCACGTGCCGTGCGCTGCGCCCGTTCGAGCCCCGCATCCGCCAGCCACTGGAGAATGACGTAGAAGTCGCACGTATCGCGCTGCTCCGTCATGAACGCGGCGACCGCGGCGCCATCGGGATCCTGATAGGCGGCAGGCCAGTCCTGCCATCCCCGGGCGCCCGACTGCGCAAGAAAATGGGCGTGAAGCGCATCGAACGCGGCGTGGAAACGCAGGTCGCTGCCGCCCCTTGCGCCGAACGCCTCGACCTCGGCCCGTACCGTGTCCGGCAACGTGTCGAACTGTCGGCGCAGCGCGACGAGGCGATCCGGGATCGCGCCCGCCCAGTCGATCAATGCGGGCGGCGACCCTGGGTCCGCCGAAACAGCGCCCGCCATCACGGACGGATCGGCGAGCATGACGTTCAGGAACTGGCGGCTCGACGGGGCATAGGGGCTGAACCGGGTCGCATCCGCCGGGAACAGCGCATGTGTCGGGCTGATCGCCACCGCATCGGCACCGCGCGTCGCGAACGCGCGCACCGTGTCCGCAAGCGTGCCGAAGTCGCCGAACTCGGTGCTCCGGCCGTCGCGCAGGGCGGGGATCTGCACCGCCGGGCCCCAGAGGCGCCCACCTGCCTCGACGTCCGCGATCGTGACGCAGCGCGGTGGCGCGATCGCGAGCCGGATGTCCCGGCCGCCGAGCGTGAGCAGGTGGTATCCCGCCTCCGTGATCCCCGGCAGCTGCCCGTCGACGATCGTCACGGCACGCGACGCCCCGTCCTCCAACGTCAGAACCGCAGGACCATCGCCTGCCCCGATCGACACCCGCGCACCGACATCCGCCGAGACGAACGACGGGGGTTCGGCTCGCACCGCGCGCGCGGTGGCGAGGCTCGCGCGTATCGCCGCCTCGCTGTCCGCGGGAAGTCCGAGCGCGTTCAGGATCGCTTGCAACGCCTCGTCGGCCACGGTCTGCGCACGCCCACCGGCATCCTGCCACCGGGGCTGCAGACCAGCGGCGGCGGCGAGGTCGTGGAGCAGGCTCATGCCGCCAGCCACACGGCGACGCTCGCGTGCTGCCCGGGATCGCCCTGCGCGAACAGCATCTCGCCGGAGGCTTCCGGAAACGCGACCGGATCCTCGCCGAGATTGAGCGCGATCGTGAGCACCGCGCCGTCGCCCAGCGTCCAGCGCGCGACGACCGCCGCCGGCCCGATCGCCTCGGCGCCGATCGCGCGCGTGCCGGACAGGCGCGGTATGATCGCGCGCTGCCGGACCGCGATCAGCGTGCGATAAAGATCGCGCCAGGCATCGGCGTCGGGACCGGGTGCAGCGACCGACGCCTCGAAGGTCGCGCTCGCATTCGGATCGGGGATCGCAGCGCGGGCGGATTCGTCGGCGAACGCGGCAAACTTCGCGAATTCCCGGCGCCGGCCATCGCGCACCGCATCGGCAAGCTCGTCATGGAAGTCGGTGAAGAACAGGAACGGCGTCTCGCTCCCCGTCTCGTCCCCCATGAACAGCAGCGGGATCTGCGGGCAGAGCAGCAGCAATGCGGTCGCAGCACGCAGCCGTGCGTGATAGGTGAGCAGCGTAAGCCGCTCGCCAAGCGCCCGGTTGCCGATCTGGTCGTGGTTCTGCAGAAACGACACGAACGCGGTCGGTGAAAGGTGCGCGCTCGGCGTGCCGCGCGTCCGACCGTCATGATTGGCCGACCCCTCCCCCTGATAAATGAACCCTTCGCCCAGGCACCGCGCGAGACGCTCCGCCGGCCGGTCGGCGAAGTCGGCGTAATAGGCGCTGGTTTCGCCCGTCAGCAGCACGTGAAGGACATTGTGGAAGTCGTCGTTCCACTGCGCATCATAGCCGCCCGGCCGCAGCCGATCGGCGTCGTTGCGCTCGTTCTCGAGGACGAGGTGGATCGGCCGGTCGGTGACCGTCGCGCGGATCTCAGCCGCCATCGCATCGAGGAACCGGTCATTGTCGATCGCGTGGACCGCATCGAACCGAAGACCGTCGATCCGGTAGTCGGTGAGCCACATCAGGGCGTTGTCGATGAAGTAGCGCGCAACGGGTTCGACATCGACCGCCACCGCGCCGCCCCAGGGGGTGTCGACGTCCTTGTGAAAGAACGATCCAGCATAGGCGCCCAGATAATTCCCGTCGGGTCCGAAGTGATTATAGACAACATCGAGCAGCACCGCGACGCCAAGCGCGTGTGCGGCATCGACCATCGCCCGCAGATCGTCGGGCGTGCCGTAGCTCTCGGCGACCGCATAGGGCAGGACGCCGTCATAGCCCCAATTGCGCGTGCCGCCGAACGCAGCGACCGGCATCAACTCGACCGCGGTCACGCCGAGCGCGGCGATCTCGGGCAGGCGTGCGGTGATCCCGGCGAAACCACCCATGGTGCCGGCATGGACCTCCATGATCACAAGCTCCTCCCAGCGCCGCCCGCGCCAGTCGGTCGATCGCCAGCGATACGCATCGGGATCGACGGTGACGCTCCAGCCATGCACACCCCCCGATTGCTGGCGCGACGCGGGGTCGGGCACGACCAGATCCTCGCCGATCCGGAAGCGATAGCGCACCCCTGCCCCGACATCGGCGGTCGCGGTGAACCATCCGTCCGTCTGTCCGTCCAACGGCTTCGGCGCAGCCCCGTCGATCTCCAGCGTCACCCGGTCGGCATCGGGCGCCCAGAGCCGGAACGCTGTGCCGCCGCTCGCCGGCGTCGCGCCCCACGCGCTCATGCCGGATCCATCCTCCAGGACAGCAGCGCCGCACCCTGCGGCGCGAGATCGTAGCTGTCGGTGATCGGCATCGGCTGCTGCTCGGGCTTTGCGCTGTCGATCAGGACCATACGCTCGACCTCGGAGGGCGGTGGCATGGTGAAGGTCAGCGGCCCCTCCGACGCGTTCAGCAGCAACGACACGACCTGGATCCTGCCATCCTCGCACAGCGCCGCACGACGCATCGTCAGCGCACGGCCATTGGTGTTTTCCCAGTCCTCGGGAGACAGCTGGACGCCACGCTCGTCCCACCATTCGATGTCCTTCAGACCCTCCGCCGGGGTATCCTCGCCGTAGAGGAAATTGCCCGCGCGCAGCATCGGATAGTCGCGCCGCAACGCGGCCAGCCGCGCGGTGAAGTCGATCAGCGCTTCGCCCTCGGGGGTCTTCGCCTGCGTCCAGTCGAGCCAGCTGATCTCGTTATCCTGGCAATAGGCGTTGTTGTTGCCGCCCTGCGTCCGCCCGAACTCGTCGCCCGCGACCAGCATCGGCGTGCCGAGCGACGCGAACAGCGTCGTCAGCATCGACCGCGCGACCCGCTTGCGAGTTTCCGCGATCGCGGGATCGTCGGTCGGCCCCTCGACACCCCAGTTGCGCGAGCAGTTGTTCGAATGGCCGTCGCGATTGTCCTCGCCATTCGCCTCGTTGTGCCGCTCCTCATAAGCGGTCGTGTCGGCGAGCGTGTAGCCGTCATGCGCGCCGAGCAAATTGACGCTGGCCCAGGGGCGCCGCGCACGGCGATCGAACAGATCCGCCGACCCGGTCAGCCGCGCCGCCAGATCCGCGCGCTGCGCATGGTCACCGCGCCAGAACTTGCGGACGGTATCGCGGTACTTGTCGTTCCATTCGGCAAAGCCCGGGGGGAAATTGCCGAGCTGATAGCCACCCGGACCGATGTCCCACGGTTCGGTGATCAGCTTCAGCCGGCCCAGCACCGGATCCTGGCGCAGCACGTCGAAGAAGCCGGCGCCCGGATCGAAGCCGGTGTCCGTCCGCCCCAGCGTCAGCCCGAGATCGAAACGGAACCCGTCGATCCCGAAGCTGGTCGCCCAGTAGCGTAGCGAATCCGCCACCATCTGGATCACCCGCGCCTTGGTCAGGTTCAGCGTGTTGCCGGTCCCCGTGTCGTTGATCGAGAAGCGCGGCTGATCCTTGACCAGCCGGTAATAGCTCGCATTGTCAAGCCCGCGCCACGACAGTGTCGGCCCCTGCTCGGACCCCTCGCATGTGTGATTGTAGACGACGTCGAGGATCACCTCGATCCCCGCCGCATGGAGACGGCGGATCGACCGGCGCAGTTCGTTGTGACTGTCGGTCGCGAAGAAGGAGCGTTCGGGCGTAAAGAAGTTGAGGGTGTTGTACCCCCAGTAATTCCGGAGCCCCTTCTCCTGTAGGAACCGGTCCTGCGTATAGCTCTGGATCGGCAGCAGCTCGAGCGCGGTCACGCCGAGCCGCTTCAGATGATCGATGACCTTGGGATTGCCGAGCGCGGCGAAGGTCCCGCGTTCGGAGGGCTGCACCTCGTCGAACAGCTTGGTCAGGCCCTTGACGTGCGCCTCGTAGATCACCGTCTCGGACCAGGGCGTGTTGGGGCGGACGTCCCGCGACCAGTCGAAATGGCTGTCGGTCACGACACCCTTGGGCATGGTCAGCGCATTGTCGCGCCGATCGAAGCTCAGATCCTCGCGCGCCGACTTGACCTGATAGCCGTACATCGCGTCGGTCCAGCGCAGCTCGCCCGTCATCGCCTTGGCATAGGGATCGAGCAGCAGCTTGTTAGGATTGAACCGGTGGCCCTCCTCGGGTGCGTACCGGCCATAGGCGCGATAGCCATAGGACAGCCCCGGCTGCGCATCGGGGAGGTAGCCGTGCCACACCTCGTCGGTCCATTCGGGCAAGACGTAGCGCTTGAGTTCACGGCGGCCGCTGTCGTCATAGACGCACAGCTCGATCTTTTCGGCATTGGCCGAATAGACCGCGAAATTGACCCCGAGCCCGTCGAACGTGGCGCCGAGCGGATAGGCCGAACCGGCCTCGAGCGTATCAGGCAGAAGATGCAAAGCGAGCCCCCAGATTGACGCCAACCTCCACCATTCTAGCAGCGCGGCGGCGTGTCAGGGCGAAAACCCGCCTGCTCCCGGCAATGTTCCCGAATCGGTTTCTTTTCCCTGTCGACGGAAAATCATCGGCGGGATCGGGCAAGGCGGGTGACGCCGATGGGCGTCACCCGGTGTGCCGCCGCCGTTATCCAAGCTGCTCGAGTTTTGCATCCGGGGCTGCGGCCGAGGCGCGGAACCGCGCGACGCTCGCCTCCTCGAACGACTTGGCAACAACGGTCGATACCGTCTTGAAGTCGGCGGTGGCATGGTCCGGCGTCAGCGTCAGGACGATGAACCCCTTGCGATCCTGGTCGCAGAAGCGGACCTCGTCATTGGCGTCGGCGATCAGCGTCCCGATCCCCGGGATCAGCGAGCCATAGGACGGGCTGGTGATCGCGGTCGCACCGAATTCGACCGCGACGAGCTTCCCCGATGCATCATGCAGATCATTCGCCCAGCCGGCATGGCTATCCCCCGACAGCACGACCGGTCGCGACCCCGACCGCTTGAACGCGGCATAAAGCCGTTCCCGTGCTGCGGGATAGCCGTCCCAGCTGTCGAAGTTGAACGGCAGACCCGCGCGATAGGATGCCATGCTCGCCATCAGCGCCGTGCGCCATTTCTCCGGGAGCCGCGCCATCATCGCGGCGAAGCGATCGGGGCCAAGCTGCCTCTCGAGATCCGGGCCGGCCACGCGCGCCATCACCACCTGGTTGCCGAGTACCTGCCACGGCTTGCCCGCCGTGACCGACGCCGCCATCGTCCGCTCGATCCAGGCGAGCTGCGGTGCGCCCAGCATTTCGCGACCCGGCTGCGCGCGCTCCGCCATCATCGGGGCATATTCGGCAGGCGCAATCGCCTCGCCCTTCGCCGCGACCTGCCTGCTCCGAGCGAGCAGCCGCGTCTCGACCATCACCAGCGTCGCGAGATCGCCGAACTCGAAACTGCGGTTGATCGCTTCCCACGGCTCGCCGGGCCTCGGGTCGCGGATCGGCATCCATTCGAAATAGGCCTGCATCGACGCGGCCTTGCGCGCCTTCCAGTCGCCCTCGGTCGCCGGGTCATGGTTCTCGGCGCCGCCGATCCAGTCGTCATTGGCGACCTCGTGATCGTCCCACACGCAGATGAACGCCGCGCGGGCGTGCGCCGCCTGCATGTCGGCGTCGCGCTTCACCTGCGCGTGACGCATCCTATAGTCGGCGAGCGTCAGGATCTCATGCGTGGGCTCGACCAGCCGGCCGATCTTCTTGCCGATGTCGCCGCCATAGCCGTCGATGGCATATTCATAGATGTAGTCGCCGAGATGCAGCACTGCGTCGAGCCGGTCGAGTTTGGCGATCGAAGCATAGGCGTTGAAGAACCCGCCGGGGTATAGCTGGCACGACACCACGCCCATGACGACATCCGCAACCACGCCGCGGGGCAGCGTGCGGACCCGGCCGACGGGTGAGCGCGTGCCCGCCGCGGTTTCGAACCAGTAGCGATACTCGGTCCCGGGTTTCAGCCCCGTCACCGCGACCTTGGCGGTGAAGTCGCGCGCCGCCCGCGCCGCGATCCGGCCCGAACGGAGGGGCGTATCGCCCTCGCGCAATGCGACATGCCAGGTCAGCGCGATATCGCCCGCCTGTTGCGGATCCTGCGGGGTAGCACGCGTCCACAGGATCGCGCCGTCCGCCAAGGGATCGCCGCTCGCCACGCCGTGGTCGAAGCGCGCTGCCCCCGCGCTGCCGTTCGTGCGCGCCGCGGTGGCGAGGCCGGGAAGCGCGAGCGCGGAGCCGGAGCCGAAGAGCGTGAGGGCGTCGCGGCGATTGATCGTCATAACAGTGCCTTTTGCGGTGATGCCGCCTGCTAGGGGCGCTCGGCGTCAGTCACGTTGCGGCGGTGTTACGCCGCGATGACAGGCCGTCACGCGCGGGTCATGTATCCGACGCGGAACCGTAACGACCCCGCCCTAGGTGCTCGCTCACTGACAATCGGGGGACTTCATGACGACTATTTCTACGCGCCTGGCTCTGGCCGCGCTTGCTGCATCCTGTTCGACGGGTGCGCTTGCCCAGGCGATCGTCGCACCCGATCCGGCGACCGGCCCGGCCGCCCGCGCCAGCGTGACAAACGGCGACGACATCGTCGTCACCGCGCAGAAGCGCGAACAGCGGATCGAGGACGTGCCGCTGACCGTCACCGCGCTCACCGGCGCGAAGATGGCGGATATCGGCGTCAACTCGCTGTCCGAAGTCGCCGCCTATATTCCCGGCCTGCAAATCCAGGAGCAGAGCGCGAACAACCCCGGCTTCGTGATCCGCGGCATCACCTCGGACAATGGCTCGTCGCAGCAGGGTGCGCGCGTGACGCTCTACTATAACGGCGTCGACATCAGCCGGTCGCGCGGCGCCTATCAGGATCTCTATGATCTCGAGCGGATCGAAGTCGTGAAGGGCCCGCAGGCGACGCTGTTCGGCACCGCCGCGGCGGTCGGCGCCATCAACCTCATCTCCGCCAAGCCGCAGCCCGGCACCTCAGGCGCGATCACCGGCTCCTACGGCAATTACAACAGGACGCAGGTGTCGGGCTTTATCAACGCCGGCAACGACGTGCTGTCGGGGCGCCTCGCCTTCGCCTATAAATATCGCGACGGCTATGTCCGCAACATCGCCGGTGATGCGAACATCCCCAACCAGAACCAGGGCAAGGTCGATCAGGACGATCTGAACGGTCAGGACCAGCGCGGCATCCGCGGTTCGCTGCGCTTCCGTCCGAACGACGCGGTCACCGCCGATCTCGTCCTGACCTATGATGGTCAGCGCAATCCCGGCACCGCGTTCAAGAGCCGCGCGCATGCCCCGACCGGCGGCCAGACCGGCGATTACGGCAATGCCGAACTTTCGGGCTCGCCGTTCAGCGCGACGGCGCTCGGTGCGCGCAAGCTCGGTCTCGACCGCAACGTCTATGATGCCAATCTGACGGTGTCGGTCGATCTGTCGCCCGGCATCACCTTCACCACCGTCAACGGCTATCGCCGCTTCGACGCGCTCGAGATATTCGACGCGGACGGCGGCCCGGCCTGGTATCTCGAATTCGCCGAGGATGCGAAGGGCGACCAGTGGAGCCATGAGAGCCGCTTCGCGTTCGACGGCCCGAAATATCGCGCATCGTTCGGCTGGAACGCCTTTTTCGAAAACGGGTCGCAGCGCGTCCCCTTCTCGACCGAGGAGGGCACCTATATCGCTTGCTCGATCGCCACGGCCTATCAGCCGTTCCGTACCGCGCTGAACGGCGCGGGGATCCCGACCGGCCCGGGCTGTGTCGCCGCCAACGGCACGATCCCGGCAGCGACCCGCGCCACCGCGATCCTCACCGGCGGCCGCGCGACGCAGATCCCCTATTCGTCCGAGTTCACCAATTACGGCAACAACGACACCTATTCGGTGTTCGCCGACGCGACCTATATCCCGATCCCGGCGCTCGAGCTGACCGCCGGCGCACGCATCCTGATCGAGGATCGTCAGTCGGGCTATTCGTCGATCCAGCCGAATTCGCAGATCCTCGCTGCGCTGGGCGTCCGCACCAGCCTGCTCGGCACCGCGAACACCAATGGCGTGAAGTTCGAGGCGGACCAGAGCTTTGCCGCGATCCTCCCGCGGTTCAACGCGCTGTTGAAGCTCGACGACGATGTCAGCCTCTACGGCACGATCAGCAAGGGCCGGCGCTCGCCGGTCGTCCAGTTGGCGGCACTCAACGCCGTCAACGGCGTACGCCCCAATCTTCAGATCGTGCCTGAGGAAAATGTCTGGAACTACGAAGGCGGGGTCAAGGGGCGCGTCGGTCCGTTCACCGGCGCGGCATCCGTCTTCTATCAGACCTATGACGGGTTCCAGGTCTCGGTGAACGAGGTCAATCCCGCCAATGGTGCGGTCGTTGCGGTCACGCGCAGCGCGGGCTCGGCAAAGAATGTCGGCGTCGAGCTCGAGGGCAATCTGGCGCTTGGCCAGTATCTCTCGGTGTTCGGGACCTTCGCCTATCTCGACGGCGGGATCGCGGACCAGCCTGCAGGCACCTTTGCTGGCAACCGCTTCCGCCTCCAGCCGAGCACCACGGCATCGGGCGGCGCGACGCTCCGGCTGCCCGTCGGCGGCGCGGTCTTCTATGCGACGCCGAGCGCGAATTACCGGTCGAAGGTGTTCTTCGAACTGCCCAACAGCGCCGCGATCAGCCAGCGCGGCTATACGCTGGTCAACTTGCGTGCCGGTATCGAGCTCGCGGACGGGCGCTACCGCGTCGGCGGCTTTGCGCGCAACCTGACCAACAAGCGCTACCTGATCGACGCGGGCAACACGGGCGGCGGCTTCGGCATCCCCACTTATATCGCCGGCGAACCGCGCTTCTACGGCGTCGAGCTCGGCGCCAAGTTCTAAACAGCCCTGTCCCACCCTGTCGTTCCGGCACGCGCCGGGACGGCGGGGACCATCCGCAAAGACCAGTCGGGCGGCTGCAAGTTGGCGCGCCCGGCACTCGTCCGCCGGCTCCTATCCCGGCCCGGTGCGTTGACGCGCATTCCCCATCGCACGAGGTTCTCACGATGCGCGCCATCCCCATCGCTACGGCCGTTTCCGCATGAGCGGTCCGCAGCTCTTCACGCCGTTCAAGGTCGGCAAGCTCGATCTCGCCAACCGGATCGTCATCGCGCCGATGTGCCAATATTCGGCGGTCGACGGCTGCATGACCGACTGGCACCTGATCCATCTCGGGCATCTCGCGCTGTCGGGGGCGGCCCTGATGATGCTCGAAGCCGCCGCGGTGACGCCCGAGGGGCGGATCACCTACGGCGATGTCGGGCTGTATGACGATGCGAGCGAAGCGGCGATCGCGCGGACACTCGAGAGCGTGCGGCGCTGGTCGGACATGCCGATCGGCATCCAGCTGTCGCATGCCGGACGCAAGGCGTCGTGCGAGGTGCCCTGGAAGGGCGGCGGGCAGATCGCGCCGGGCGCCGACAAGGGATGGCAGACCGAAGCCCCCTCCCCGGCCGCTTTCCTGCCCGACGATACGCCGCCGACGGCGCTCGATCGCGAGGGGCTGGCTCGACTGCGCGACGCGTTTGCCGCCGCGGCGACGCGCGCGGCACGGCTCGGGATCGATGCGATCCAGCTGCACGCCGCGCACGGCTACCTCCTCCACCAGTTCCTCTCGCCCTTGGCCAACCACCGCGACGACGACTATGGCGGCAGCCTCGAGAACCGGATGCGCTTCCCGCTCGAAGTGTACGACGCGGTCCGCGCCGCCTTCCCGGCGGATCGCCCGGTGACGATGCGCGTATCGGGCACCGACTGGGTCGAGGGCGGCTGGGACGGTGAACAGACCGTCGCCTTCGCCAAGGCGCTCGAGGCTCGCGGGTGCGCCGCGATCCACGTCTCGAGCGGGGGCCTCAGCCCGGACCAGCAGATCCCGGTCGGGCCGAGCTATCAGGTCCCGCTGGCGCGTCAGGTCAAGCAGGCGGTCGGCATCCCCGTCGTCGCGGTCGGGCTGATCACCGATTATGAACAGGCCGAGGCGATCATCGGTACCGGTGACGCCGATCTCGTCGCGCTAGCCCGGACCCTGCTCTACGATCCGCGCTGGCCGTGGCATGCCGCCGCACATCTCGGCGGCCATGTGAAGGCGCCCAACCAGTATCTCCGCTCACAGCCACGCCAGTACAAGGACCTGTTCCAGGCCTGACGCGAGCCGCGACCCTCGCGGGTCGCGGCAATGTCTCCAGCCGCGGTCAGCCGTTTTCGCGGAAACCGGGATACAGGCTCATCCCGCCGTCGACGGTCAGCGTCGATCCGATGATATAGTCCGCGGCGTCGGACACCAGGAACAGCGCCGCACGCGCGACATCGTCGGGCTCGCCGATCCGTCCATAGGGGATGAGCTTGAGCAGCGCGTCGGCGGCATCGCCCCTGGTCGCATCGGCGTTGATGTCGGTCGCGATCGCGCCGGGCGCCAGCGCATTGACCCGGATCCGCTCCTGCGCGACCTCCTGTGCCAGCGTGCGCATCAGCATTCCGCTGCCGCCCTTCGACGCCGCATAGTTCGCATGCCCCGCCCAGGGGATCGTCTCGTGCACCGAACTCATGAACAGGATCTTGCCGATCGCCCGGCCGAAGCCGCGATCACCCTGCGCGCGGAACCGGCGTACCGCCTCGCGCGAAACGAGGAACTGGCCCGTCAGGTTGACGTCGATGACGCGGCTCCAGTCGGCCAGCGTCATGTCCGCATAGCCCGCATCCTTCTGCATGCCGGCATTGGCGAACACGACGTCGACGCCGCCGAACCGCGACACGGTCTCGTCGAACAGCCGGAGGACCGCATCCTCGTCCGCGGTATCCGCCTGGCAGGAGAACGCCTCGCCGCCGCCGGCCACGATCCGCGCGACCACGTCGTCCGCCGCCTCGCGATTGCTGTTGTAATTGACCGCGACGCGCGCGCCGGCCTGCGCGAAGAGCAGAGCGGCGGCGCGTCCGAGGCCGGAGCTTGCGCCGGTGACGATAGCGGTCTGTCCGGAGAGATCGATGTGCATGGGGCTCGCTTTCGCTAGACTGTCAGGAGTTGCGTCCCCAACGCCCGCCTTGCCAAAGCTATCCGTCTGCCCCCACCGGGCGGCTAGCCGCCCAGCGTAACCGCCGTCCGCAGCGCGCGCGCATAGGCCTGCGCAGCCTGTTGCTCGGCCGGGGTCTTGAACGCGTCACGCGGGTCGGGCGCATCGCCGAGCGTCGCCAGCACCGCCCACAGCGCAAACCGACGGCCGGTCTCGCGCTCGGTCCCGAACGCAATCCGGACGCGCTCGAGACCGTCATCGATCGCGATCGTATCCAGCGTATCGAGATCGGTCGTGCCGAAATAATGGGTGAGCATCGCATCGAGATCCATGGCGCAGCGCTGCCCGAGCCGGGCCATCGTGGCAAGCCATGTCGAACGGCCGGCCACCTCCCTGCGAAAGAGTTGCGCAACGGTCCACCCCGACCTAGATGCCGGTCGCACACGCCCCTCCGCCATCGCGGCGGCGCGGATGCGGTGCGGAAGAGTGTCCGAGTGGTTTAAGGAACTGGTCTTGAAAACCAGCGTAGGGGTAACTCTACCGTGGGTTCGAATCCCACCTCTTCCGCCATAAACTATTGAAATCGTTGGGAAATCTTGCCTTCGGGCGGCCCTGCCCCATTTTCTGCCCTGCCAGAGGGCGTGCGCTATCAACCCAGCACCTGCTTGACCGCGGCGCTGTTCGCCCGGATGTAATTCAGGAACGCCTTGCCGCCCACGCCGCTGTCGAGGCCCTTCGACACGATATCGCCAGCATCAAGTGCATTGACGACGGTGATCTTCGGCATCGGCGCTGCACCGCCACCCAGGCCGCCGTTCGCACGGTGACGCGGGTCACCGCGGGTCAGGATCTCTTCGCCCCTCTGCGCGATGATCGGCACCTCGTCAGGCCGCAGCCCCGCGATCCCGCCGGTGTGGAACCGCGACGCGCCGGCGAACGCTGCTGAGCTCATGAAGCGCGACCCGGACGTATTCTGTCCTACGACACCGCCAGTATGCTGTGCGGGCACAGGTCCGCCACCGCCGATCGCACTGATGACGCCTTTCGCGATGTTCAACGCGATCTGCTGCAGGATCATCTGCGAGATGAGCCGCAGAAAGTTCGCCGCGAAATCTAGGAACGCGTTCTTCAGCGCGCCGAACGCGCTCTGTCCGTCGACCAGTGCCTGCACGAACCCGTCGATTGCCGAGGTAAGGGTGTTGGCAAATGCATCGGCGATTTGCTCCACCGATACATCAAGGATCGTCCCCCATTCGGCAGACGACTGTTTCGCGATGGTGAGCTGCGTGTTGATGGTGGCCAGCTGCGCGGCCGTCAGCCCCAGCGGGTTGTCGCCGGGCGACAGCGCCGCATAGAACGCGATCGCCTTGTCGACGGCGCCCTGCAACTGGGTGTTCACCTGCCCCAGCATCGGCAGTAGCGAGTCGGCCTCGGCATTCAGCCCACTGTCGCGCAGGAACGTGACCTGATCCCGCATCGCGTCGCGCTGGGCGGTCAGATCAGCGACGGGCTTGTCGACGCTGTTCTGCTGCGCCTGGAACGCATCCTTTGCGTGCGCCGCGTCGAAATACGCGCCGGTGACCTCGCGCAGCCGTTCGATCCGCAGCGCCAGCCCGGCGTCATCCGGCGCGACACCGGCCTGTGTCGCGTCCGTCTCGGCCTTCCGAACGGCGTCCTCGATCGCAGCCTTACGCTGGGCGGCCAGCAGCAGCCCGTCGGTCAGGTTCTGCTGCTCGCGCAACTGCTCGGTGTCCTGCACCATGGCAGCGCTGGTCTCGTCGACCTTCGCCAGATACGCGTCGCGCTTGTCCGCGAGCTTCTGCTGCGCGTCGTCATAGTTGTCGATCGCGTCGGCCTGATCGACCTGGAACCGCGACTTCCCGTCCGCCGGGAACAGCCCCTTGGTCGGGTCGACAGGCTTCCCGTTGACCGTCACCGTGTAGTGCAGGTGCGCGCCGGTGCTGTTGCCGGTGTTGCCCGACTTCGCGATCGCCTGGCCGGCGGTAACTACCTGCCCCTGCGCGACTACGTTGTTGTCCGACAGGTGGCTGAACTTCGAAATCGTGCCCTTGCCGTGGTCGATGTAGACGAACTTGCCCAGCTTCGAGTCGGTGCCGGTCTCGATGACGACGCCCTCCGCCGGCGCGCGCACCGTGGTGCCCGACGGCACGGCATAATCGACGCCCTTGTGGAACGTCGACGCACCCGCCTTCGGGGCAGCGCGCGCACCGAAACCGGACGAGATGCGACCGTCGACCGGCGCCTGGAACGCCGTCTGCTTGGCGAGTCGTTCCTGTTCGCGCTTACGCTCGTCGGCCAGTCGTTTGGCCTGATCGGCTTCCCGCTTCCGTTCGTCGGCAGCCTTCTTCAGCGCTGCCGTGCGCGCCTCTTCAGCTTTCTGGCTGATGTACGCCTGTTTTGTGGCCTCGCTGGCGAACTTGAAATTCTTCTCGACATACTCGGTCGCGGTGCGGCGGGCTTCGTTCGTCGCCTTGAGCACGGATTTCTCGGACTTGGCCGCCTCCGTCTGGGCAGCCAGGTCGACCGACTGCTTCTTCGTCAGCTCACCGCGTACGGCAACCGTGTCGTTGAGTTGCTTCTGGGTGCCGTTCAGCGCGGCATACTGCTTCTCAAGCCCGGCAATCTGTGTGCGCAGCACCGCGATGTCCGCGTCGAGCGCGCCGACCAAGCCGGGGTTGGCACCCTTCGCCGCTTCCTTGTTCGCGATGACCTGCTTCGCGCGGGCGATCTGCGCGGCAACGTCGGCCGCCGACTGCGCGCCGCTGATCGCGCGGATGGCCTGCGACGCAATGCGGCCGAGCCCTTCCAGCTCCTTCGCGACTTCCTTGATCGCATCGGTATTCGACAGCACGTTGAGGAAGTCCGACCATGCGGTGCTGAGCGACCGGGTCGCCTCGGACCATGCGCCGCGCGACTTCTGGGCCGCGTCTTCCTGCTGCTCGCTGAAGATCCGCAGCGCTTCGTTGCGCGCTTCGGCGGCCTTGCCCTGGTCGAACAAGGACTTGATGTTGTCGCGCTGCGTCGACGTGAGAAAGTTCGTCGCGTCGTCCAACTTCTTGACGCTGTCGTATCCGCCGGTGAACGCCTCGCTGACCTGCTGCGCGGCGTCGACCACCTTGATGCCGAGCACGTCCGCCAGATCCTGCGCGGCCTCGCCGAACTCCACGATGCGGGCCGGATTTACGCCGTCCTTCACGAACCCGCGCACCACGGTGACCGCGTCGGCTGCCGACAGGCCATACCGGTCGAGCGCTTCCGCGGATTCGTTCAGCGCCTTGGCACCGTAGGTCGCGCCGTCCGCCGACGCCGCCAGCAGCCCCATAAACTTCCGCGTGCGTTCGGCTTCGTCGCCGGCGCTTTTCAGCGCGATTGCGACGGTACCGATGACAGCGACGAACCCCAGAATCGCGGGGTTCGTGAATGCTCCGACGATCGCAGACCCGACACGCGGGAAAATCTGAACGATCTGCCCGGCCTGCTGACCGAGCGTCTGCGTCAGCGAGGTGCCGGACGCCAGCTGCGTGACGACGTCATTCACCTGGTAGCCGAGATTCTGCATCTCGTAGGGCTTCAGGCCAAACAGCAACGGCTTACCGCCCGCGCCCATGCCTTGCGACCCGTTCAGCGCCGCCGACGCCTTCGCCGCCCGGCCACGCAGCAACTCGGTCGCCGCGCCCAACTCGGTCGCGCTGATCTTGCCTGCTTTGTAGAGGCGATTCGCTTCGGCCACTTCCGTGTTCAGGTTCGCCTGGATCGTGGCCATCGGGTTGAGCTCGGCGCGCAACCGGGCCGTGGCGTCGACCAGTTCCTTCTCGGCGCGCGCGGCACCTTGGGCAGCGTCTTCCTCGTCGCGCAGTTGCTGGGCGAACACGGTGTCGGCAGCGCGGCCGGCGGAACCACCGTTACCCTCGATCCGCGCCCGCGCCCGCAGCGCGTTGTTCGTCAGCTCGGCAGCCTGCGCCCGACTGCGCTCGGCAGCGGCTGCGGCCTCGGAGGCTGCCGCCTGCTTCTCGAGCAGCCCGAAGGTGGCGCCGTTGTCGACGGCTGAACCGCGATCGGTGCCGGTCGCCCGCGCGATAGTCTTGAGCACGGCAGCATTGCGTTGCGCGGCCGCGGTCTGGTTATCCAGCGACCGGGCGTAATCGGCGGCCTCCTGAGCCGCGAAAGTACTGACGGCGCCGGCGAGACGCGTCTGCCGCTCCAGCTCAGCCATGCCCGACGCGGCGCGCGTGAACCCGGCTTCCTGCTGCGCGATGGTCCGCTGCAGCTTGTCCGCCTCCGACTCCAGCCGGCGCATCTCGGTCGTGACTTCGCCGATCTGGGCGCGCAGGACATCGGCGTTGCCGTTCGTCAGCAGCGCATCGACCAGGGCGACACGCAACTGGTCCGCCGCGCGCGCCGCGCCGCGCTGCTGGGCTTCCAGTGCCGTGTATTGCGCCTTGCTGGCGGCGATCGCGCGGTTCTGCCGTTCGAGGGCCGCGGCACCGGCGTCACTGGACTCCGCGGTGCGGGCATAGGCCTTGTCCAGTGACGCGAGCACGCCGAGGATCTGCTGCATGCCGCTGGCTGCGCTCTCGCTGCCGGACGCGACCTTCTTCTGGGTGCCGATCAGCTGCTCGAGCGCGTTGCCGATCGCCGTGACAGCCTTGGTCGCCTCGTCGCGTGCGCGGATGACCAGGACGCTGTCGACTTGAGTGCGCGCGCTCACTGAACGCTTCCAATGTCGTTCCCGAAGCCCGGCGCGACTGCAGTGATAAACACTTCACCAATGCTCTGTGGCGTATGGGCGGCAATCGTATGTACAGCCACAACCGCGGCTCGGATCGACGTCAGCAAACCTCGCTGCACATCAGCGAGGGGGCGACCGCTACTCGTGGCAACCAAGTCTCGCGCGACATCACCATCGATCGCCATTTTTGATATTGCGTATGAAATATCGTCGACCGTTATCCGCGGCATAGCTGCCACCACGGATAGGGCAGCCGGCTTTCTTTCGATGATTTCCGAAAGCTGCTTAAGAGATAAGGGTTTATTCATGTCGCCGGTTCACTCCGTTGTATAGTAACATTTACCACGGGTCCGCCGGGAAATGGAATTTTAGAGGGTCGTCACAGTTTCAACCGAAAGTTGAATATCAACTAGACTAGTTGTAAGTGATTCGGTAACGAAGTTTTAGCTTTACGGAGCTAATTGATAGCATGTATCTAGCTACTGCAGGCTCAAAACAATGAGTCGGTACGGTTGGCAATCCGTTGCAGTAGAAGCCGCTTTTCCGTCATCCGCTTTGAGCGGTGTTATGCGGTCGGGCGATAATGGGGAGTCTATGACTCGTCGTGTCTACTGCACGATATTGCCACCCGTTATCGTCCGGTCACCAAGTGGCAATTTGGCCCGGACACTCACCAGTAGGAGTTATGTTCGTGGTCGATCAGCAAGCATTAAACACAAGCGCACTTCGGGAAGAGATTGCCGGTTACATCGATATGCCTGAGACAGGCGACTACGCGGTAGATTGCGCAACTGGGCGGCGATTTGCGGACGCGATCATCGCAAGAATGTCGGCCGATGCAGGGCTG
The DNA here is from genome assembly GCF_003046295.1 of Sphingomonas aerolata. Taxonomy (GTDB): domain Bacteria; phylum Pseudomonadota; class Alphaproteobacteria; order Sphingomonadales; family Sphingomonadaceae; genus Sphingomonas; species Sphingomonas aerolata. Next base: position 424,411 of record NZ_PZZN01000003.1, on the reverse strand, counting down.
CCCATGCTCAGTAGCGTGACCCGTGGTGCTGTCGAGTCAGGCCGTTGGACGCCAATGCACGCTGGCTTCTACCAACGGATCGCCGAGCACTGCACCCGAACAGCTTAGCAAGTGAGGCATGTATGGCAGTTCTTGAGTTTTGGGGACTGCGGCGGGTCATGGAAACGACCGGCGTCTCGAAATCAGAGCTATACCGGTTGATGCGTGCGGGACAATTTCCGCAGTCACGCCCTTATCAGCATTCTCCAAAGCGACGGTTCTGGCTGTCTTCTGAGGTTCAGTCTTGGCAGATGATGCAGATTGGCAAGGGAGGAATCCAGAATCTGACTCAGGCTGACAGCGATTTTGAAGTGCTTCTCAACTCGTAGTTGTATTAGCCCTTCGAAATTTATTAGATTCGCCAATCCGAGTTATACACAAGTCGTTCCGCGAAAGTACGGGCTGGTGTCTCCGCACTGGTCCGTACATTCGCCGGATGCGGTACAACCATCGGAGATACATCACATGGCCAACGCCAAACCCCGCCCCACCGGCAACGATACTCTCGAAGTCGATCGCAAGCGTCTGCCAGACGGCAAGACCAACTGGTCGGCCAGCGGCGCTTTACCTGATCCCGTCATTCAGGAAGTCGGCATCGTTCCGCTGAAGGCGATCAATACGATCGTCTACGGCGCGCAGCAGACTGCGGCGCCGGGCTCGCTGTTCGTTCCGCCGACGGCAGTCGAGCGGGCTGAACTGTTGCAGGGTCAATATCCGGCGGCTGAAGAGCCTTCCACGGCTGAACTGTCGCTGTTCTCCGAGCAGCAGAGCGAGTTCGCCTGAACCAGTTGGCCGCCTGCGGCGTCACTCCACCGCAGGCGGCCTTCAATCTACAGGAGTGTAGGAGACATCTAAGATGTCCGACCATGAGCAGTACTTCCGCCAAGGGCCGGCATTCACCGCCGCGGCACGGGTGCAAGAAGCCAGCCTTAAGCCGCTGAAGGCGACCGGGCAGATTCTCTTCAATGCGAAGGAAGCGGTTCGCGGTAGCGTGCTGAAGGACGGCGTGCGGTCCGTCTCGCCGAAGACTGTGTTCATGCCGGTGACAGCTACCGAGCGTCGCGAACTACTGTCAGGCGAATATCCGATTGCGGTCGAACCCACGGCTGCCGAGATTGCCGCGTTCGGCTGACATCCAAAAAGGGCGCCAAGGTTTCCCCTGGCGCCCTTTCGACTTAAGCCATGGTTCGATGCTGCTAGGGCTTTCGTTGCAGCAGCGCTTCCCGAAAAGCGAAGTTCATTAAACCCCGTATCGCTTATTGCCGCCGCTGGTGATGCAATAGCGACCGCCGCGGGGGCCAACGCAAATGTTGCTGCCGGAGCACGGGCAAGAGCCGCCGCCGTAGTTGTACCGGGGTGCGCTTCGAGCCCGGCTCTGTCGCCGCGGCGAGCGACGAGGCGTGCTGGACAAGAATGAGGGCCGGCGACTAGGCCGATTGATGCGCTCCCTGTTCGCGTAGGCGCTGTGGCTAACAGCACGGGACTGCCGCAGACTCACGCGGTTAGCGTCTGCGGTGCCCTGCCCTCCGAGATACCGCGATGCCACCCAGCAGCTTCGAGGCGCGTGGCGTATCAGTGACCAATTACCTCGGCGCCGTTCTACGGACACGTCAGTGCCGGCGGGAATGCGGTCGACGATACGCGCAGTGGCCGTAGGTTGATCTCGACAGTTGAGGTTGCTCGCCACAGTCGTTGCGCTCGCCGCTCCGGAAATTAGGCCCGCCACGATCACAATGCATCTTAAAATACCGCGCATTAACCACACCTCTTATCTATCAGGCATCTACTTCGGCTCGCGTGGCCGCTATAATTCGCTCCGGGTCAATCGTTGATCGGCGTTGCGTTCAATTTCGATGGATATCTTCCGTTGACCGCGAGTGACTTAAGCGACAGGCTTCGCAAATCGACCTGGGGAGGTCGAATCAGGAGGGGCTAATTCATGAAAAACACAATTCTCGCGCTCGCGTGCGCGCTTACATTTGCTGTGCCTGCAGTCCAGGCGCAGACCGGTCCAGTTGCGACCGCTGCTACGACGTCGGGAACGCTCCGCGCGGGAACGTCGGTTCCGCTGAAGATGGCCGAAGGGCTGACCACGAAGGGCAAGAAGCTTAAAGTAGGCCAGCGCTTTCAGATGGAGACAGCGGAGGCTGTTACAATCGATGGCAACGTCGTGATCCCAGCCGGCAGCCCTGCAACTGGCGAGATCACCGAAGTCAGGAATAAGGGCATGTGGGGTAAATCAGGCCGCATCAACGGACGCGTCCTGTACGTGCGTGCGAATGGTCGGCAGATCCGCATGAGCGGCTCGATCGACGATAAAGGCAAGACGGGGACTGCGGGCGTCGTTGGCGCCGTAGTTCTGATCCCGGTAGCCGGTTTCTTCATGACCGGGACGAGCGCTGACATTCCGTTGGGCGCGCCGGTAACCGCATTTATCGACGAGGACGTTTCGATTGCCGTCGTTCCGGCGGCCGCGCCGATGGTAGTTTCAGTGCCGGCAAAAAACTGACGTAGCGAGCGCGGGTGTGATCGCCCGCGCCCGTCTCGCCTCAGACTGGCTTGGCGCCAGCCGTGCCGCATTTTGCAAACTTGCCATTCGCGCTCTTGCAACGGGCCGGCTTGGCTGGTGCCTTGGGCGGGCATTTCGTGAAGCGTCCTTTAGTGTCCTTGCACGGTGCGGCGAATGCCGGCGCACCACTAGCAATTAACGACAACGACGCGGCAGCAACGAGCAGGGTACGCATGTGGCCAATCTCCAAGCCCTTAATGGGCAAGGCGATGCTATGCCGACCGCGGTATCGGTCAACTGACAAAGCCTTCATCACATTCGCGGAGCTTTCTGCCGGTTGTGCGTTGGTCACCAACGACACTGAGAGGTTGCCATGACAGACAACAGCACGCCGAAGCCTAACGAAAATGTCCGGGTAAAATCCAAGGACGCGAACCCAGCCGACGACGGTTTCGGTAAAAGTGATGGTTACTCGGGCGACGAGTACGATAGCGTGGGCCATGCCGCTGAGCGTCATTTGCAGAACCGGGACCGTGCGCCTGGTGCGGAGCCAATGGAAAAGGCTGACGGCAGGGACATTCCGCGCGAAGCTGGTAAGCGAGCATATATCGACAACCAAACCGGTGAAGTTCACGGCAGTGGGGCCAGTGCAGGTGGCGGCAATCCGGGGGAGGATATCGACTTGGACACGTCGCGAAGCGGGCCTGAGGAATAGCTATCGGACACTGGAGGGCGCGGCGACGGGGAAGCGTAGCGCTCCGTCGCGAAAATTTGCCGTTAGCCAACAACAATGATCTCGACCCGCCGAAACGGGTCGAGATTTGTCTTCACATGGATTCCAGCATCTCGATGTGATGCTGGACGGTTGGCGCGATGGTCGACGCGACCTGCTTTAGCGCGGGAGCCGAACCGGAAGTGGCAAAACCCTGGTGAAGGGCGAGTGCCTGCTGGTGAGCAGTCTTCTGCTGCTTGATATAAAGTGCATCACGTGCTGGTCCCTTGGACGCCTTAAGCGCAGCGATATTCTTTCTGCCCATCGGGTCAAGCATCGGGGGCTTTGGCGTCAGGCCGGACTGCGTAGCCGCGGCCTTCACGTCAGCAGTGCTCTTGTTGTGGTCGCTTACCATCATCGTGGCGAACTGCTTAAGCTCGGCGTTCTTCGTGGTGGCCATCACGAGATTGCTCGATTGGATCTCATATTGGTCCGACGCGCCAGCTTTCACGACATAAGTAGCGGGGGATGGCACGCTTTGTGCCGCTACCAGTGTGGGGGCAGCGATCAGCACTGCCGTGAGAATAAGCCGCTTCATTATCTTCTCCTACGCCTTGTATTTGCGTAAGGTGATAAGGGATCAGCCGATCATAGTGTTCCCCTGTCGGTCTACTTGCCGGCCCTCTCTTAATGTTGATTTATACGATTCGAGGGCTGGCGCCAATGATGCGATCGATTAAGCCTCTGGGGGTGCCACGGATCTGATTAATCATGGCGAATGGTGACAGGTATAACTGTGATCTATCTGGGACACGCAACCATTGCGCAAAAAGGCACGGTGGCAATTTGCTTCAAACACGGAATGGATTGTTATCAGTCTGATTGTGCCATGGATGTCCGGCGCCAGCTACTGATAAGGCCCTGCGCGAAGTTAGAAGGCAGCACAACCATGGCAGACGTATCGACGTTTGGATTAATGCTGGGCTCCTCGGTTATCGCAGCAGCCCTGACCCACGGCGTAACAGCGGTGAAAGACGGCATATCGACAAAAAAGACTGCCGATTATTCCGCGCTGTATCTCGCTATGACGCTTGAGGCCTACGCTCGAGAATGCTCCAATATGCTTTCCGAGTCGGAGATGGCGCTCGCTTCAGATGACAACGCCGGGAAACGGCACGCCTACCTTCCTGAATTCCCTGCCGTACCGACGACGGTTGATTGGAAATCTCTTGGTATTGAAATTACTGCCATGGCACTGGCGTTACCCGTCCTGATCGCGACGACAAACGTTTCGATCGGCACGACCTGGGATCTCACGGAAGAGGACCTAGCGTTGACCGAGTTGCACGAAGCCGGCGCCGAGATCGGTCTACAGTGCTTTGCTCTCGCCCGAGATGTCCGAGAGAAGCGCAGTATTCCTCCTCTGGCGCTCAACGAAAAGTGGAATGCGTTTTCTCACCTAATCAACAAGCAAGCGGAATATGCTGGCCTGCGGGAGAAAAAGGAGACGAGCCACCGTATCATGATACGCGGCATGGACCACGCAGCGGATGCACCTGATCAAACGGACGTGCGTGGGTAGCTTACGCGCTGAGGCATGCCGCCTTTTATTCTACTGGCGGTTTGCGCTTTCGCGGGGGAGGGGGTGGACATTAGTAACTTTATCATCGACCATAAAGCCGGAGAGGTGATCCATGACACTTGCACAAAAAATCTTGACCCTGCTCATTGTGAGTGAGGTTGCCTTTATCGCGACTGCGTTTCTTGCCATTCAGTTCGCAGGCCTCGGTCCGCTGTCAGCCGTCATCGCCGCCTTGCTTGCGATCGCGCTACCCGTCGCGGTCTGGGGCGACGTTGTTGGTTTGATGAGGCTCGGGCGAATAAAGTAGCATTTCGGGAACCATTCGGCGTCAACTCAGCCTTTGAGCGATATATAATAATCTCGTTTGCGAAGTTCCGTAACCAGTAGCCCTTTTGGTCATGCCTGAACCACCGGCACCTGGGTTATGTCCGTCGTCCAAGCTGGCGACCGCATCTCCGACCGCATCTTCCACTCCCGTTTGAAGCCCTGCGACGCCGTCACCGCAGTCCACGTGCCGAACTTGCCGTTGATCGCATCGAGCGCGTCCATCAGCCGGTCTCGCTTGGCAGTATCCTCTTCGAACAGCGTGCGCGGCCGCTCGTCCTCGGGAAGCAAATCGTCGAGCATGATGCCGGCCTTCGTGTAGGCGTAACCATCGCGCCACGCCTTCTCAGCCGCTCGCCTGGCCGCCGCGATCAATTCGAAGCTGTCGTTCGTCATGGGATGTAGCGTCACCATCCGTGACGCGCCGTACTGCGGGCGATCCGGCTTGTGCTTATTGGTGTGGAAGAACGCCGTCAGCCGCGCGGCGACGAGCCCGTGCGATCGCAGCTTCTCGCCGGCACGCAGCGCGTATTGCGACAGTGCGCCCATCAACTGCTCGAAGTCGCAGATCGGCGTTCCGAAAGATCGGGTAACGGCCATGCCCTTTCGTCTCGGCTCGACAGCCTCAACCGCGTTGGACGGAACGCCGCGGAGCTCGGCGACGAGTCGCTCGAGCACGACGGTCCCGACGGCGCGCGCCTGCTTCATGGGCATGTCTCGCAGGGCGCCGGCGGTATGGATTCCCAGGTCGGTCAGTTTACGACTGGTCGCGCCCCCGACACCCCAGACGTCCGCCACTGCGAAGCTGCGCATCACGTCGCGCCGCGTGGAGTCATCGCGTAAATCCGCCACGCCGTCGAACCGCGGGTCCTTTTTCGCTGCAGCATTGGCGAGCTTCGCCAGCGTCTTCGTCTCCGCGATGCCAACGCAGGTGGGAATCGTTGTCCACTGTTGTACCTGGGCACGCATGGCATGGGCATGGGCGACGAGATCACGGTTCTCAAACCCTGCCAGGTCGAGGAAGGTCTCATCTATCGAGTAAATCTCGAAGTCGCGGGCGAAAGGCTCGCATGCGGCAATCACCCGGCGTTGCATGTCGCCATAGAGCGCATAATTCGACGAGCGAACCTGGATGCCATGCTGCCGGACCATGTCACGCAAGTGATGGATCGGATCACCCATTTTGATCCCGAGTGCCTTCGCTTCCGCGGATCGGGCGATCGCGCAGCCATCGTTGTTCGACAACACGATGACCGGGACGCCGGCCAAGCTGGCATCGAAGGCACGTTCGCACGATACGTAGTAGTTGTTGCAGTCGATCAGGGCGATGGGTGTGCTCATGCCATCTTGCGGGCGACGCCTACGACGGTGCCCCATATTTCCACGTGCTCGTCGACGAGGATGTCGGCGAACCCTTCCGCTTCAGGTACCAGCCAGTGGCGACCATCAATGAAGCGTAGCCGCTTCAGCGTTCGGTCGCCGTGTACCAAAGCGACGACGATGGCCCCAGCTTTCGGCTGCTTGGCACGATTCACGACGATCAGATCGCCGTCGTTGATCCCGGCACCTGACATGGATCGACCATCAACCCGCATAATGTAGCTGGCAGCGGGGTGCTCCACGAGCCACGCGCCAAGGTCGATTGGCTCTTGCATGTCGTCCTGCGCAGGTGACGGAAACCCCGCCTGCGTATGGACGAGGAAAAGGGGCACCTCGCGTGGGACTAGTTCGAACGGGACGTCGTGAAGCCGGATCCGGTCATGACGACGGTTTAGCGAAATGACGACCGGGCGCTCTCGATTGGTTAGGGGCATCACCTAGAGGATCGCAACGAATAGAAGCTGCTCGTGTCGAGCGGCTAGGACTGACCGGGCATCTTGCGCCGCGCCGACCGCCTGCCTGTACTCCACGGTCACGAACCGCTCGGCATCATCGAAGCTAAACTGCGCCGACGCATAAACATTGTCGTAAACGGCGCGCGCAGCCGCTCTCAACCGCAGATCGTGCTGCATTTCGTCGCTCCCATCCATGTCGGTCCGCCCGTCGCGGCGTGACCCTAGCTACGCGCACTCCCGCGTGATTCGCAAGAACATTGCATGAACATCAATCTGATGCGATTGGCGGTCCAACGTTTCGAAGGGCGCCAGAATGACCGAGCACGCCGAGCCAAAGCCAGCGTTTGGCCAGTGGCCTATAACCCAGAGCGACCCATGCGACCTTGTCGGCCAGCTTGCAGCCGGCGCTGCGTTCGATCGCAGGTTTCTGCTTAACGGTGACCCGGAGGCCGTTGGTCAGCATCCTGGCGCCATGCAGGTGGAAGGCGATACTTTTGCCACGGTCGACGACGCAAAGTCCCATTCGTTTTACGTGCCAGCGTCCATTCCTTACAAGGGAGAGGAGATTAGAATTGCTGGTCGTTTGGATCGCGCCAAGGAGTTTTTTGAAACCCTGGCCGGCCCGCCTCGCGCTTTTCCCCGTTGTCGCTGAGGCGGGCCGTAAGCGGACACGCCTGCCTGACGCGTCATGGCTCTATGCAGGAAGATCGTGGTCTTTCGACCCAGCCGCTTCATGAACGGCAGCAATCAAGGGGCGCAGACAACGGTACGTTAACGGTCGCCTCTTACGTGCCGATCATCGACTAAAGGGACCGCTTATGAAGCGCTTCTCGGCCTGCCTCATATTGCTGGCGATCGCGCAGCCGGCTGCGGCGGGCGGCGGCGATGCGCCATACTACGGGCCAATGAAGCGGTGGCACGGGATCGGCTTTCAAACCGGCTATAAAGACCGAACAGAAAAAGACGGATCTTGGCGGATCGATGCAGCGATACACGGTCGAACTGATGCGATCGATATGGCGCTGTATCGGGCTGCCGAACGAGCCCATGAGCTGGGCTGCCGGTATCTTTTTCTTTTGGGCGGCAATTCAAGGAAGTCGCCGGGCCTAGATACGGCGACCGTTTATGCGCGTCCCAGTCATGAACCTGTGCCGCCGATTGGCTGCAGGTCTAAGAAGCTGACGACCTGCTATACGGCCGACGTAAGGGAGGTAATGCGGGTTCTCGGGGGTTCCGATGGCGCACAGCCTGGCGTGCCAATCGTAGCCGGGGCGATGAGTTTGGACGCGATGTATTTTTGTCAGGCTATGGAACTGGGGGTGTGGCGTCGCTGGTGCCGGGTGGGCGGCCTCGGAGCCGTATGACGACTATTGTCAGCGGTGGGACGAGCATCCGCGGGGGCTCTGTCTCGCTGATCGGACGTGGAGATATCTCGGCTCCGACTTCCGATGCTCCCGTACCAATGGCCAGCGTGACCGTGCCACCTGCGGCGCGTACATTTGCCCACCCTACCCAATTGCCTGCCGTCACCGAAAAGACACCTAGGGAGCGCTTCAGAAAAGCCCTGCAGGCTGCCCAGCCTGTACACGGGCGGGATGCGGAACAGGGTTGGACGATCAGCGACTGATTTAGTTGGGCACTCCTGCCGGCCAAAGATCACGGTGAAAGAACGCCTCTGGTTCGTCTAAAGGACGTAGCCCAACGATTTGGCCAGCAGCGACCCAGCCCGTGCTTTCGAGCAGGGACACAGCTGCATCGTTATCTGTACCCGTCGATATAAATACCCTGCCGCTCAACACGGTGTTTAAGGCTCCGATCAGGTCCCGTGCGATTCCGCGACGCCGGTAGATATCGTTGACGACGAGCTTATTGACGTAGTCTTGCCCTACGCATCCACCGCGTTGCCAAGCAAGGTAGCCGACAACTACGTCACCCATCTCGGCCACCAACATGCGCTTCTCAACAATTTCCGCAATTCGGTTACCAGGAAACGAATCGAACTTCGTTAAGGGCGATAGGTCATACGGTTCTGCAAGCCGAATGGTCGTCATGTGATTCTCCCGTGCTCGCAAGCTATTCAGCCACTTTGCACTGTTAGGCGTGTTTGACTGCAAGCGGATTAACGCACTGAAAAGGAAACGCACGGTACCACCTTGGTGATGGGAACACGACTCGTAGGCCCTTTGTGCCCACCTTGTCTCGCTGAGGATAAGCGACAGGACATACGGATTCCTGTCGCTTGGAATGCCACGATATCCGCAGATAAGTTTGACGAGCAGAATGTCCGCATCACCGACTGTACCGCGCGGGGATGCCGTATCGAAGCGCCGCTCGCCGTAACCGTCGGGACATTTGTCCATGTCACGATCCCTCAATTCGCCGCAGTGCCGGGATGGGTCGCTTGGAGCAGTCCCGATGCAATGGGGATCGATTTCAGTCACCCACTACCCAATCGGGTGCTTGAATACGTTATTGAGCGTAACGCGCCGTTCTGAGGTGCCTTTCTCGAATGGCCGTTTTTGACCTCAAACGTTTGTTTCCCCTTGCTGACGGACGGATTCGTACCCGTATGCAACCCGACCACATCCTGCCAAGCTTCAGCAATTGCCGCATCCCGGGGTTGCAGACGGATGCCGCGAACGAACGCCTCCGACTTTGATTGCGTTCCCCGTCTGTTCCACTATAGTCGACGTATGGAACACGTACCCGAATTGATGCGCAACGGCGCACAGCCATTCAGCCAGACCCATAACCTGATCTCTGAAATCCTGCCCGACATCCGCCCATGCGAAATGCAAACTATCTATTTCCAGGCGATGGAGGATGGCCCTGAGTCCTTGTTGTCTCCAATTGAGGCAGAGTTTGCGCGCCGTGGCCTATCGCCGTACGCGACCTACTCAACTGACTGCATTTGATGGGCGGCGTAATCACCGCCGAACGGATCGCCTTGCTCATCGACGGGGCACCTACGTGGGCGGTAATCGGCCTCACCGCGCAGGACGAAGGGTTGCGGGCGGCTGCTCAGTTAGAAGTCGCGCAGCATGTGTACGGTGGCCTGTTCCAGCCGTTGAACCCCAACGGCGCACAAATGCCGTTGCCTTGGTGACCGTTCGACAATGATTGACCTCGCACCAATCACGACGTTCTCATGCAAGGTGACGCGAGTGCACGACGGCGACGGACCCCTGTGGTGCTCGAACGGCGTTAAAATTCGAATTGCAGGTGTCCAGGCGCCGGACTTTGAGAGTGCATCACCGTGCCGGGCAGCTGACCCACGCCGAGTAAATTATCGCTGCGATAATGCCGCTGCTAAACGCAGCCAGCAGATCGTCGAACGTCTTGTGTTACGGCAGACACTCCGATGCGAGGCGACCGGCAAGAGCTACACCCGCGTGGTTGCCCGATGCACGTTGCCAGATGGGCGGTCGCTGTCTTGCGCCGCGATCGCCTCCGGCGCGGCCGTGCGGTGGGATCGGTACTGGCGGCAGTATCGGATGGGTGACTGCAGGTAAGGCCAAGCGGTCGAAAGGCGGGCGGCCCGTAACAACCGCCCCCGCGATCAGTACTTAGGCGTGTAGGGCTTGTACGGCTTCGGAGCGTAAGGATCCGCTGTCCCCGCCTTGCCTGTATAAGGGTTCACGTTCGGCCGACTGCTCCAGTTGTCGACCTTTGTCTCGTTCGGAGCGGTCCGGACGTGAGGCTGTACGTAAACGCCCTCACGGGTTGTATGGCCGCGCACAGCCACTGAGCTTTGGGCGCTTGCGCCGACAGCGATCGTCGGCAGCAATAACGCCGAGCACAAAATCAGTTTCATCAAATTTCCTCCTGTTGAGGCGGAAAAGATAATCGACCAAAATCCAACGGCAGGTAAAAATTCGAACGAACGGATCGGTTTTGGATCAGGTTTTACCCAAGACGGGAATTGCCCGCGTAGTCTTGGTGCAACGACGACTCCTTATCAACGGTCCAACCCGTCACGATAAGGTGCTAGAGCGCTTGGCAGCGATTGCCTTGCATGACCCCAATGCTCCACTTGCCGGCAATCGGTCCTGACGCAGCGTACGAGCCACACAGGCCGACGGAGAGACTGGCTACGGTAGAAATGTCAGCTCATTTTATGCGAAACTACCATCGACGTAGCTTGGGCGGTTGCGATAGCCTTAGGTATGAGTGAAAGTCAGCGTCGAACCAAAGATGATCTTAAAGAAGGGATCGAGGAACTCATAGCGCTGGCTGACCTTCTGGAACTGCCCCTCGTCGGTGCAATGCTCGATGGTGCGCTTAGCGTCGTGCCTTCTGACGTACATCACTGAGTCTCAGACCACTTAACGATGCCTGACACCGCCAATGAAACGCAATAGTCGCATGCTCTTGGGTAGGCCCAAGCCACAAAGCGCAGGAGCCCAGCCGCGTACCTAGACCTTTTGTTTGCATAGTGTGATGCTGACGTGGCTGGGGCGAGATTGCCGCAGGGTTAAACGCCTGGCAGATGTTTTAACTGGTCGCGTGCGTCAATCAATGAGCGTCTGGATCGCCTTTCGAGCGATGTAACCCAAGACTGGCAGGAGCGACCGTTCTTATAGAATGAGACGGTGCGGCCTTCAAAGAGTCCGGCATCAAGCTGCCCGCTACTGAGGACGAACCCCTCTTCGCGCGATCTGTTTGCGGTCACCAACGACTTCGGTCCACTACCTCATTATGCCACTACCCCATCGGTCGGTGCGCGATGAGGTAGTGGCATTCTGGATTACTGGTAGCCGCCGTTTTCTTCACGCTCCTTTGCAGCGTCCTCCTGTACCTTTTCCATCTCCTCAGCCTTTTCAGACTCGGTGGCGTCGTCGGTCTTTGGATCGTCAATCATGATCATCTCCTCACTCTTCCAACGCGCGGCGCAGCTTTCGGGTGCAGCCGTTTGTTACCCCTCAAGCGTTCGCAGTGCCGGACGCGATACCGGAGACGACCATGCGATTTGTTCAGATCGAGACGCTGCCTCCAGGCAAGGCGCTAGTAGACATTGACAAGGTGACCCACGCGATGCCCGAGGGTGCGGGATCGCGCCTGTTCCTGGGAGCGCAGCACATCGACGTGCCACATTCTCTGTCCGAGCTTGAGAACGTCCTGGCCGGCCGCGAGCGGAACGACGATGGCGAGAACAGCAGGGCCGGGTTCGGCGCTGGATAGAGCCGGGTAACTGACGAGCGCCCCGCGTGTCCTTGTGACTGAAACAGGCGGGGCGCTGAGGTACTCTACACCGGAAGCGAAGGCCTCGAACGCTCCAATACCGCCGCAAAGTGAACTTTAGGTAAAGCATTCCGCCTGCTCCGTTTGACACCTCATGCGCCGCGGGCGGGATACCGAGCATCTGCCGTCTTGGGTCGGCTAGCTCTGCACCTAACGTCACTGCGAATGGGGTAGCTGGCAACGGCATTTGTGCGCCGTCGGCGTTGCCGTGGTAGCCTTTCGATGGTGATCGCCCTCGCACCAGCAACGGCGTTCTCATGCGCGGGGACGCGCGTGCACGACGACGGCTCCGAGGTAACAATGCGAGCAACCTAATCAAACCAGCACCGGCTCTCGTGATCAGCCTGCGCCGGCTGAAGTGGCGTCCCTGTGGGGCCTCACAGGACGTGCTGGGACACATCGCCGATCCGCTCCGGGTCCTCCTACGTCCTGTGACGTGCTAGCGCGTGCGTCGAGACCCCGGTTTCCGACCCATTTCAAACCAGCGTCCGGGCAATATGCGGAGATTCGAGGCCAAGATCCGTACGCTGTTACAGGGTTTAGGGCTGTAACAGGGCCTGTAACGGCAAAACTCGCAGAAATCCGCCATTATTACAGGTGTTACAGGTGTTACAGGAGTCTAATAGGCAGCGGTGTATCAATGGGTGAGATATGGGCCCGGTAGTGACGGGTGACTGCCGCCCTGTGGTAGCCATGACGCGACAGACTATGGTCGTGGACCTGTAACATGTAACACCTGTAACAATGGCGGATTTCCGCTTTTTTTGTTGTTACAGGTTGGTCAGTGATTTGCCCCAAACAGGCCAAAATGCCATTTCGCGATGAGAAGGTGATACCTTTTGCTAGCTTTTTCGGAGTTCTGGCCGTTAGCTGAATGGCCGGAATTCGTGGAACGCGCAAACGAGACTTTCTCGTGTAAGCCTGTCGATCAAGCCGTTCCTACATCGCCTGCGCAACCCGGTCTCATATGTTGCGCTTGCTGTCACGCAGTCGAAGGCACCCGTCCTGACGCAAGTGCCTGTAACGCCGCGACATGCCCCTTGAAGGCCTTTCGCCCCGCCGCGGTGCCGACGATCCAAGTCCTTTGCCGGGTGTTCACCGTAGCCTTCCGCAACTCGATGTATTCACCATCGCTTAATTGCGCGAGGTGCTTGGACAGCACCGAATCACTGACCCCCAGGATGTCGCGCGCAGTCCCGAATTCCATCTCGCTCACGTCGGCCAGCAACGCCATGAGTTGTAGCCGCACCGGAGGGTGGATTAGCAAATCCAGCCGTTCAGCACCCATGCCGCGCTCCATCCAACTCTTGCCGGTACATCCGCTCCCACACGATGCTCATTATCGTAGCGAACACCGCCATGCCGCCTCCAATCGCGACCGGCGCCCAAGTAATGCCATAGCGCTGCCTCAGGACGATCGCGCCCACCAGCGCAGCCAACCCGACCAGCAGCATCGCGAACGTCACCCACCACGTGCGCCCGGACCGATACCCGCTGACGAAGAATCCGTCACGTCGCCGATCGCGGGCGACGACCATCGCCGTGGCGGCCATGCATGCGCCAGCCAAGATCATCGGCCATGGACCCGGCAGCGCATAGCCAGCGATCAGCCCGCCCAACAGCAGTCCAACCGCCGCATGGCGCGCTAAGGACCATTTCGCCCGCGCGGCCAATGCCCCGCGCGTCGTCCGCATCATTTCCAGCGACTGCGCCGCCTCCATCTCGTTCATGCACCACTCTCCCGCGAACTGTCGCTCACTTTCCAGACTGGCAACTTACGACTTGACTGAACGGAAAGCAATGATCACTTTCCAACACGAAAATTGGCAGAGAAAAAAGAATATGGTGCTCGCATTAGCCTGGATCGCGGTCATGTTCGACGGGGGAACGTGGTGGGTGCGGCGGAATGCAGCATTGCATCGTGCTCTGAGCGGGCCCGGCGGAGGGGATCTCCGGCGTGAGGTTTGCCCAAGTGGCGATAAATGCTAAGTTACATGAGATTGGTAAGCATCGCTCGCCGCAGCTATCAACTTTGCTGCCTCGCGACCCACTGCGTGTGTTCTCGAGAAAATGCTCGCTCTGACTCATTGATGAAGTCTGAAAGCGCCTCTTCCGTTTCGACCGACTCTATATTGCCCTGAATAATTCCGATCTCATGAGCCGTTAATGCATAGGATGAGGCCAACTCATTAAATTTCTTTACTTGCGTCCAGCCAATAATGGCCGACGCAAATACGAGAACAGGTTCGATTGGCCAAAGCTCCCAATCTGGCAGAGCTATTCGGGTTAGCGCTAAAACAATGGCGACGATATAAGCAAAAACCCCGATCTTGCCCCAAAATCGGCCTGCCCTCTTGTTCGCACCAGCCTTGCGCGCATACCACTCTCGCTGTTCCTGGATTCGATGGGCTAGATAGAATGCCTTCCGGTCGACCAGTTGCAGCTTTCGAACATACTGCATTGAATCAGGGATCTGTTCTTTTGCAAGGCTATCGGGAGGCATGCGATCGCCTATGAAACGGTTTGTTTTGAGAATTTCGAGCAAATGATTACGAAATTCCGCTTTTACCGTCTGTACTGTGTCAGCATCCCCGAAAGGCTCTGCTCTCATGCAGTAGCGCCAGCATGACGTCTTAATCGATTCCGCGAGGGCCCGGCCGCGATACCACCCCTGTTCCGGCTTTTCCGAATTGCGTTTAATTAGTAGTCCCAGCGATCCTAAAAGAACACCGGTGTAGATCACGAAGAAAATTGGCTCTTTGCTCCAATTCATTGACAAAACGGCCGCGAGGAACAGGAGCGCGTATTCGCCGCGGATAAGGTTCAACGTCGCAGCTTGCGATTCGGCCGACATCTCGCCGGCCGTTTGGTATAGCGCAGGATATTCAAACATGTTGTGACCTATGGAACGAGACGACGGATTGCGGCCACAATCGAGCTGGAGTTCCAGTTCACCATTTCATCCGCGCAATTTATCACGCTTTGGGGCGTCCTCTGCTCGCCCCATCTCCGAATGCCTAAAATCGGCTTTCCAAGGGACTTGGCAAAGTCCATTTCGAATTGAATCCAGTCGCTGTGATTAACATACATTCCTGAGACGATCACAACGCATTGAACCGGTCGAATCTGGCGTCGCATTGCCTCTGTGAGGTCTGCAGCGGACATCCGTGGAAAGGCATCATCTTCAGGGATGGAGTAGTTAGTCCACGAAAAGTTTGGAGCCGCCTCAAGGAACTGAACAGCCCGCTTGTATCGGTCGCTGTACTTCCAGGCGTGGCTAATAAAAAGTCGGTGATTGTGAAGATATGGCATCAAACTCCCCCTTGTCGGGACGTTATGAGATTCTCCATAAATCGCCAATAGCCTAGCGCATTAATAACTGATTGAACGCACGAGCATTGGGACCGGTGGTGAGAATTTGCCCGGCAACTGCGTCTTGCCCAAGCTATAATTCGGCAAAGCGACCAGGCGGAGTTGACCGTCTTCGCGTAAGCAGCGCTGGTCGGGTGAGTAGCGCTTGGGCACCCCGAAATCCGAAATTCGTGCTTAGTTCCCCCGGCTGCGGAAAGGTTCGCCCGCCGCAGCCAATGCTCGATTGGCCGGGCTTGGTGGCAAACGGCTAGGCATCTTTTTAAATCTACAGTCATTTTCACTCGCGGGTAGCGCAACCCGGCAACCCTCGCCAAACTGTTCCAGGGATTGTGAGAGGGGCAGCGATGAAGATTGATGAGTACGTCAGGGGTCAGATCAAGGATATCGTTGCTTGGGAGGCAGAGGAGCCCTGGCTCGTCACCAAGGTGATAAATCGGGTCACGGCACCGCTCGCATGGGGAATTAAGAAAGTCATACCTAAAGTTGCTATTGAGGGCATAGTCATATCGGCGGATTGGGTGGCAAGCCTCACCACCCGAGAAAAGTGGGTACTTGGGGAGGCGGGGGTCGACAGTTTTGCAGCCGTTCGAGAACTGCCTCTGCAAAAACTGGACGCAATGGCAGACAGCGTTCACAATTGGGCGATCACAACGGCCACGGCCGAGGGTGGCATC
The DNA here is from genome assembly GCF_003046295.1 of Sphingomonas aerolata. Taxonomy (GTDB): domain Bacteria; phylum Pseudomonadota; class Alphaproteobacteria; order Sphingomonadales; family Sphingomonadaceae; genus Sphingomonas; species Sphingomonas aerolata. Next base: position 408,123 of record NZ_PZZN01000003.1, on the reverse strand, counting down.
GCGGGGGCTGCCGGACTTCCTGGCATGGTCTTGGATATACCGGCTGTAATTGGTCAAGCTTTTCGCTTGATACGTCAGGTTGGGCTTTGCTATGGTTACGAGACAAAAACTGACGAAGACTTTAGCTTTTGCCTAGAGGTGCTCAGCTTAGCTGGTGCCGCCTCAATGAAGGAGAAGACTGGTTCTCTAGCCACGCTAAAGTCAATGGAAACGACACTGAAAAAGGTTGGCTGGAAGGCGATGGAGAAGGTTGCCAAGAAAAATCCGGCAACTAGAGAGGCATTCCTGCTGGCGCTCAAGAAGGTCGCCGAGCAGCTTGGCTTCCAGCTTACGAAGAAGAAGGCATTACAGGCGGTTCCGATAATTGGGGCAGCAGTCGGCGCTACATCTAACCTCGCCTTCATACGATCCGTGGGTTGGGCAGCACGGCGCGCCTATCAACGCCGGCTATTAGAGGAGCATGGGCTCACCATTGTCGACGGACGCCTAGAGGAGCGTTGAACACTGCCTTGTTATGTCGTTGCTACTAATTGGGACTTTCCTTCAAACGCATCCGTAGCGGGGCAGTCGCCCGTACAAGCACTCGAAAAGCCCCCCCCCCCCCCTGCTTTTCTAAGAAGTGTTCGTGACCGCTTTCCAGAAATGGCCTATCCGAGACAGTAAGCGGCGATAATCGCGCTGAACGAATGGCTGCTATCTGGAGCCCGGGTCGCTGGCCTGAGCTTCCGAGTATGGGTGTTTCGGACCGCTCTCAGATCTGGTTCCGACTAAACAGACCCTCCCGCGTCGGGCCACGGCGGCGTCTCAACGTCGCGGGCGATAACACGCTGTAACCCGTATGCCCGATTATACCGGCGAGCCTTCTTCTCGACCGTCCATCCAGGCACCATACGCATCGCGCGACCCAACATTTGTGCAGTCTGCTGGTTGTACAGCCCGCGGTCCTTCTTGAGGCAGTCGACCCAGATCTCGAGCAAACATGTCTCGTTTCGCACAATGGCCCTGCCCTCAGCATCTTGATCGTCATCGACGCTGCCGCTCATGATCGGCGAATCTAGCCATGCGCCAATCTGACCCGCCTGCGCCTCATCCGCGCTCTCCACCTGCGCAGACTCTTGGTGCTGAACTGCAATGGCCTGTGCAGCCGCACCAGTCAGATAAAGCGGCAGGTCGCCAACCGGCTGCTCTGCTCGCATCGCGCGATAAAGCACCACGGCCTCCGCCCATAGCTGATCGACTTCAGCACGTAGCCGATCGATATCAATGGACTCGACGTGGCAGCCAATGGGCCAAAAGCGACGGTTGCCGGTATCGTCTTTGAGGAACTTAAAGTCGTTGGTTGAGCCGCAAAAGATAGATTGCCGACGATATTCCTGGGTACGTTTGGCGTACGCAAGGCGAACCTTGTCGGTCTGCCGGCTTACGAATCCTTTGATGTGTCGGACGTCGGCGCGGGTGAAGCCGGCCAGTTCAGGGATCTCGAGTATCCAGGCCTTCTGCATCGCTTCGACCATGGCGCGCGTGTCCGTCATGTCTCCCTCGAGCTCGGCGGCCCAATTCTTAGCAAGTGTGCTGATGAAGGTGGACTTTCGCTTCCCCTGGAGCCCCTGCAAGATCACGACATAGTCCCACTTGCAGCCGGGCTCGAATATCCGAGCGACGCCAGCGATCATCATTAGCCGCGCGGTATCACGGCCGTAGACGTCGTCGGGCGAACCTAGGTAGTCGATGAACAGCCGTTCGACACGCGGCGTGCCGTCCCACTGCTGCGCGGACAGGTATTCGCGCACGGGGTGAAAGCAGTTCTTGCGGCCGACGATGTTGATGGCTGCCCGCAAGTCGCGATCGGGCACCTTGATGCCGTAGCCGCCCTGCGTCTTTGGCGCTTCGATCATCGCACGAATGGAGTCGTCTTTTTCTTCCGTCCAGAAGTCTCCGTTTGCACGGTCTCGCAGCGTCCAGATGGGTCCTGACAGCTGGACGAACGGCTTAGCCTGATTCTTGCGGTTCGGCGACCGGACGCCGGGGGCGCCACGCTGCACGACTTCCTGCGTGAACTCGTTGAACGCCATGACGCCAGCTGTCCGCTTATCGTTTTCTACAATCAGTCGTAAGTTGTGCAGGTTGGGTTCGATGCTGCCTTTCTCGCTGATTGCGAGCAGCGTTTTCCAGTCGGGCGCTGCATCAGTCAGGCCAATATCGAAGACGGATTCATCTGTAGATTTTGCGGCTGGCCGTTCAGCGTTTAGGAGATCATCGAATTCGCCCGATTCATCGTCTGAGGCAGGCATCGTTGCAACGGGTGTACCCGCGTCATCGAGATCATCAAGCTCGGCTATTGCAAACGCCAGCTTGGCAGCATCCCGCTCTTCCAAATACCATCTGCGAACCGTTGCCATCGTGACAGGCTGCCGACGATTGCGGCCAAAGCCGCGATACCGACGCAGTTCTGCATTCAGACTGCTGCCCTTCAGATAACTTTCCGATTTAGCCGAATAGCGCATCCACAGGTCGAAGCCTTCCTGCGCCCCGCCGAACTGATGATGCAGTGCCTGGCCTAACATCACCCATTTCGCGCGATCGTCCAGTATGTCCAACGACAGAGCGTCGAGCTCGCTCTCCATCTGCCCCGGAGTAAACGTCTTGGGAGGGGAAGCCTCAAAATCGAATGCGCCAGTCGACGCGATGCCCAGTCTTTCGATAGCATCCGCATCGATGACCGGGCCGCCACCGAACTCAAGGCCTTCTAAATCGTATTCGCGCTCCCAGTGGTACGCGATGCCGGTCGCCGGATGAATTGACGGAGGCATGGCAACCTGCCTGCCGGTCCCAAACAAGTCGATTTCCCAGTTATAAGTCCATCCACCGTTTGCCGTGCGGTGCTTTGCCTTCGAAACGGCCAGCTTGCGCCCGAAAAACGGCTTGTCGGTAAGGAAGTGGAGGTGCCGTGATGCACCACCTGATCCGGACGCGACGCACGGAAGAGTATCGCGAATGCCCGGAAACATTCGATCGAACTCATCCCACGCTTCGTCGGCGAGATCAGGAAAGCGAATATCGACATCGAAGACATGGGCGTACATGCCTGCAACGTGTGACGGTTCACCAGTCCGCAGGCCGACGTTCAGGCCGTCTCGGTACGTAGATGTCAGCTGCCCGACGGAGGCAACGGGTAGTTCTGGCCATCCGAGACCGGCGGCGGGAGCCTTAGACTTTTCCTGAAGCCAATGAATAGCAAAACCCGCTTCTCGGAACGCAGTAGCCTGCGAGAGAAAGGACGGATGACGAACGACAGAAAGACTCTTCAAACGGGTAGCCATAATACAACGAAGCCTTGTGTTGGCCCCGAAATCTGCTATGTATTCCGTGTCGAGCGGATTCGCAGAATCCAGGGAGCCCGAAGCGTGTTAATCGCTTCGGGTTTTCTGTTTTTATGCAGCGGGCGTAATCACCGGCGATAGGTTCGGAAGCTCGAGTAAGCGCTGCCGTTGCAGGGCTGTCAGGCCTGCAAGTCCGCCGGTCAGGGCAAATCTAACGTTGTTGCCGTCGACAAGGATATTAAGCTTGGCCGCACGGGCTGCTCTCCATCCAATGCAACGACTGATACGCTGCCGTGTGGCCGTTTCGACCTTGCCGACTTGTTGAGCGATTTCGGACCCCATACCTTCGGCCTGGAGCTCGGCGATCCGGCGCTGCTGCCACAGCGGCCAAGGGATCATCCGACGCGGTCTCACTGCGCACCTGTTTCATCGGCAACGCACTGCAGCCTTGCTGCCTTGGCAAGTGCCATCACGGCTGAGGCGTTACAAATCGGCGGCGCCGCTGCTGCGGCTACGTTCCTCGCAGCGGGTGTTGCCTCCTGCCGGGGCTGACCCGTTGCAGCTGCTGGCGATACGTCGAAACCCTGCAGCCCTAGCGAGCTACCAATGGCGAGCAGCGTTGCCGGATCTGTTTTTGTCTTCTGGGTCACGGGGCAACCTCCTGGATCTGTTCTTCGATTTTAGCCGCGGTCTCCGAGTATCCCGGCCAGTCCCAAGCGCCACGCCCTGGGCCGACGTCGCAGTAGATGTTGGCCGCTTGGGCGGAGCTCATGGCGGCGCACAGCGCTGAAGCGTTGCCGTGGCCGTATGGCGTTCCGGGGCGGCTTTGCAGCCGTAAGGCGGCATCTTCCGCGGCAGCTAGACTGGCGAGCGCGCGCCCAAACACGGCGCCGGCTTCCTTCGCTGCGTTGAGCAGCGGTGGTACCACCTCCGACCGGACGTGCTGCCCTTGGGCCCTACGTCGTTCGGCCAGGGCATGTTCGACATTCTGCAGGGCACCCGGTAGCTGCCTATCTACAAACTCCATGATCCGGACGCAGGCTGCCTGAGCTTCGATCATCTCTGCACGTTTTGCGTCTGACATCTGCTCGTGGAGGCGCGGTAGGCCCAGCACGTCGGCTTCAGCGTTGACCAGACGCGCTGCGTCGTCTGACGTGAGGGCTAAGGCGTACGCGCCGTGCTGGGCCTTTGCCGTGGCTTGCTTGGTCTGCAGGTTCTTCAGCTGCTCCTGCGGGGTCATGCTGCAGCACTCATGCGCGCCGAGAGGGCGGCTTCCAGCCATGCTTGCGGAATGACAGTGGCCTTACCTGCCGGGTGTACCCGTACTGGAGCCGGCAGGGCACCCGCACGCACCATCGCGTACAGAGTGCATCGCGATATACCGCAAAAGGCGGCGGCTTGGGCAGGCCGTAAATATGGTCCACGCGGCTCAATGCCGGTCCAAGGTTGCGCTAAAGTGGTCATGACCGTTCTCCGAATCGCCGTTTCAGTATTCGGAGTAATACGTTAACTTACGTGCTCGCCCTAATTTCCGTGGGCAAGTCCAGACGACATCTGAAGCAAGCTTATGATTGTGCATACACTGCGACTCGCCAATACAACTTTCAGTTGTATTCGGAGATGTAGGCCGCCCAGTCGTTCATCAACTGGCGGCGTCGCTCCAATGCCTCGCCGCGACGGTACGCGCGCCTGACGGCTGAGCCTACTGTGTGTGCCAAAGCTTCCTCCGAAAGCTCATCGGCGTGGTTGGTCTCGTTGGCAGCCCAGTCCTTGAAGCTACTGCGAAAGCCGTGGGCGGTGACCTCGACGTTCATCCTTCGTAACAGCATGGCCAAACACATGTTCGACATCGGCCGCTCGGCCTCACCACCGTGGAAGATGTAATCCGTTGGCTTTCCGCGTTCCAACCCGGCGACCAGCATCAGCGCTGCATCGGACAGCGGCACGGTGTGAGGTCTGCCGCCTTTCATCCGGTTGCCTGGCACTGTCCAAACGCCGCCTTCGATCTCACCCCAGCGCGCCCCGAGAACCTCGCCAGAACGTGACGCACAAAGAATCAAGAACCGCAGCGCCTTAGCCGCCATTGCTGGGCGACCGAGAAGCTGCTGCATGAAAACCGGTAATTCCGCATAGGGCAAAGCGCGATGGTGTCCGCGTGACAGCTTGGACCGAAGGGGCAGCAGGATATCCAGGTGGCCTCGCCATTGTGCGGGGTTCGCTGCATCGCGGTCGCGGAGACCTCGGGCCTTGGCAGCGTTGAGAATTCTCTCGATCCGACCACGGACACGACTCGCCGTCTCCGGCTTATCCGACCAGATAGGCTGCAGAACGGCTAATACGTGGTCCGTCGAAATCGCGTTTAGATCGAGATTTGACAGGGTGGCGGCATGCATCTTCAGGCTGCTGCGCCATTGCTGGCGGTGCTTCTCGTTTCTCCATCCCCCCTCGACTGATGCTATGTAAGCCTCGGCATACGTGCCGAACGTTGAGGCTCGCGGGTCGGCGATAGCCCTTTCAGTGTTCCGCGCAGTTACCGGATCAAGGCCGGCGGCCAGATGGCTGCGAGCCGCACTGGCGAGAGTTCGTGCCGCAGATAGGGTGACTGCGCTTGCCGAACCGAGGCCCATTTCCCGCCGTTTGCCATTCCAGCGGTAGATAAACGTCCACCGCTTCCCGCCGCCGCTCAAGGAAAGATACAGACCGCCCCCGTCTGCAAGCCTGCCACTTCCCTTCGCGTTCTTCACCGCCAGCGCCGTTAGCGCATTCGTCTTTGCCATATCGTGCCCTGATTCTCTGCCCTGATTCTGAAGAGTATCTAACACAACGCAGTAAAACGGCATAATACAGCGCGGGCGGCAAAACTCTGCACAATCAAACCTCTAAGACTCCGCATATCATCACCCTGATACGGCATGATACGATTAGTTCGACGGACACCTCTTCCGCCAAAGCTTAGTCTCAGCTTGCCTCACCCGGGCTTATAACGGCGCTCAAGGCCCCTCTTCTGGCGTGTTCGCATCCCCGGAAACCCCAATCGGTTCATAGACAGCGCAATCAAATCGGAGCCACTTTCGGGGCAACGGGTGATCCCGGAGGTCCATAATGGGATGGGAAGCAAACATTCTTACAGACGGCGCCTGAAGATCGTCTGTAGCGGTACCTAGGGCTCGGAATGACTTGATTTCGGGTTCGGTCAGGCGCTTGATGCACATCTGAATGCTTGAGGTGATGCGGGGCTTCAAACAAATGAAGCGGTGGTTGCTCTTGATCCTGGGTGTGGCCGTCAGCGTCCCGGCGCAGGCGCAGCTTGCGGCACCGGTGAAGAATGGCGACTCGACCATCGTCGTCACGGGTAACCGAAACCGCGAGACGAAGGTGGAGCTGAGCGAGTGGCGAATGGCGGAAACGCCGCACGTCGTCGTTTTCAGTCAGGGCGATGAAACTGCGTTGCGGCGCACCGCCCACAATCTCGAAAAGCTGCACTTCCTGCTCTCGGTCCTGCATGGCCGGGTGGATCAGCCTGACGAGACGATCAAGATCGCCGTGACGATGATCGGCGATGTCGCAGCGTTCGAACAGCTTCGACTGACCGACCTGCGCTGGCAATATGGTCCCTTCCCGCAGGCGTTCGAAAAGACGATCTACTATGATCCGCGTGATGAAGGGTCGGTGCTCGCAACGACCGAGGAGGGCGTGAACCTGGTTCTTCAGCCATCGGTTGGCCGCAAGACGAACCGCAATTGCACGCGCGGGCGGGACAGAAACCCTCCAATCGTTGATTATTACGTGAGCCCCAGGGTGACGGCGACCGGACAGCCGACGTACGACGTGAACCAGATTCTCGAACAGCTTCCAGTGAACGAGATTGCCTTTTGCCAATGGGCGGAATCCAGGGTTTATGCCGCCTTCGCCCAGAACTACCTGATGACCTATTTTCCGGCAGCGTATCCGCGCTGGTATCTGCAGGGGTTCGGAGAATTGTTCGCGACGATGGAAGCCGGCGACGACTTCGTCGAATATGGCCACCCCCCGCCTGGCTACGCGAAGGTCATGCATCATTACGGTCTATATCCGGTCACGCACATCCTCGACGGGCGTTATCTCTCGGGCAAGGGTAGGGCCTGGACGCCCTATCACGCATGGCGGCTGGTCCACCTCCTGTATTTCTCCGAGGAGTGGAAGCCGCGGCTCCACGACTATCTGAACGCCCTGGCACGGGGTGACGACTTGCCGACCGCCGCGAGCGCCCTTGGCGATCCGAGCCAGTTTCAAAGCGCAGTGACCGCCTACCGAGGCCGCAAATTACAGGCTGAGAAGATGGCCTTTCCGGCCAATCGCGCGCCGGAACCTAGCATCCGACGTCTGACCCGCGCGGAGGCCGGGCTGATCCGTGGCCGGCTTGAACTTGGCGCGCGGATCGAGGTGCCCGACGCCGGCCCCGACCGTGAGAAGGCGCTCGCGCGACGCTCCGCATGGATCGACCGGCTTCGCGACAACGCGACCCGCTTCCCCACCCTGACCGAAAACCATCTGCTCCTGGCCGAGGCCGAATGCCGCACCGGCAATCCCGAAGCCTGTCTTGAAGCCGCTGAGAGGGCGATTGCACAGTCACCGACGGAAACGCGCGCGCTGGTGTGGAAAGGCACGGCGCTGACGCAACTGGCCATGCGCACTCCAGCGGCCGAACGTCGGCAGCGGCTTGCGGACGCGAGACGTTTCATCGTCAGGGCCAACCGCCTGGACCCGGAGAGCAGCCTTGCGCTGATCGCGTATCACGACAGCTTTGCAACGGCGGGCGAGCAGGCCCCGGATGTCGCGGTGGAGGGGCTGTACAAGATTATCCAGTCTGCGCCCGCCGCGCCCGGTCCAAGACTGAAACTCGGTGAGGAGCTGATCGCCCGCGACCTTCGAGATGAAGCGCGCAGGATGCTGCTGCCGGTCGCCAAAGGGGCGTTCGCAACCCCCGAACAGCCCGCCGCCGCCGCTTTGCTGTCGCCAGCGGGAGCGACGGAGCTAGGACGTTAAAGGCTGCTAAAATCCGGCGTTCGCAGACCGTAGCGCATTTCGAAAAATCGCCGGGGTCCCGATCCGGACCCCGGCGATCACATCAGTCGGTCGCGTTACAGCCGCAGCGAGACACCCGCCACGAGCTGCCGGCCGAGCAGGTCATACCCCATCACGGTATTGCCACGCAGCAGACCGATCCGCGAACGGCTGTCCGGGATGAGCGGCGGATCGCGGTCGAAGATGTTGTTGGCGGCCAGCCGGAACGTCATCTGCTTGTTGATGTCGAAGCTGAGCGCGACGTCGATCCAGTTGTACGAACCGACACCCGGATATTGATCGCGCCGGGCGCTCGCGTCTTGGGCGGGAATGCCGGTATCCTCGGGCGCATAGATGTCGAGCGGCATCGCGCCGCGGTGGCGCCAGTTGACCGACAGGCTGGTCGTGCTGTCGGGCGCGGTCCAGGTGGTGCGGAGCTGGTGCTTCCAGCGCGGCATGCTCTCGCCGCAGAGATTGCCGAAATATCCCACGCAGTTGCGCGGTTCGATCGTCGGCGACGATTGCGAGCCGACGCGGGTCATCAGCGTCCCGTTGAAGCTCATGTCGAGCCGGCCGACGCCGCCCAGGCCGACATTATACTGCCCCTGGAAATCCCAGCCATGCGACTGCGACTTGTAGCCATTGGCCGAACCGCGCGCCACCCAGCCGGTCGACGGACTGGTCGCAGGCGAGCTCGAGAGCGTGCCGGTGCCGGGATTACGGACGATGCCGCGGCAGAAATAGTCGTTCCCGGTCGCAAGACACTCGCCGATGATGTTCTGCGGCTGGAGGAAGTCGAGCTGGTCCTTCAGATCGATCAGCCAGCGGTCGATCGACACCGTCAGGCCGGGTATGAAGCGTGGGCGCAGCACGACGCCGAACGTCTTGGTAAAAGCGCTTTCGGGCGTCAGATTGAACCCGCCCTCGCGCACGGTGCACCGATCGTCAGGGCAGATCAGCGAGGCACTGCCATAGAGATTGTCGGCAAGGCCGGTGTTGCGGCATTGCTGCAGCGTCGCTGACGGCGCCAGTCGCGCGCCGTTGGGGTTCGACGGATCGATCCGCGGTGCGCAGGGATCGGCATAGAAGCCCTGGTTCCAAAAGATGTTGGCGGCCCCCTGCGCGGTGCTGACACCCGGTGCGGCCTGGGACTTGTTGTAGGAGGCGCGGAGCGTGATGTCCGCCACCGGCGACCAGAGCCCCTCGACCTTCCAGGTATCGAACTTGCCGGCGAGCCGATTATATTGCGACACGCGGTAGCCGGCGTTGACCTGCAGCAGCTCCGCAAACCGGCGATGTTCGATCAGCGGTGCCTGCACCTCGGCATTGGCTTCGAGGATGCTTTGCGTGAAGCGCTGGTTCTCGCCACCGTTATTCTGCTGGAAGACCTCGTTGACGATCGTGCGTTCCATCTCCTCGCGATATTCCGCGCCCAGCGCGATCGCGATGCCCTGGTCCGCAAGCGGCGAGGTAATGCCGTATCGGCCCAAATCGCCGCTGACGGTGCCGACGAACTGCAACAGGCGCGGAATGCGCGTGCTGATCCCGCCGGTCGCGCCACCGTAGAGATACTGGTTGAGCGCCGTATCCTGGTTGAACGGCGCGAACGCGTTGAACGGCACGCAGGAGGGATCGGTCCCGTTGACGACCGAACGACAGGTCGGCGTGCCGTTGACGCGGACGACGTCGAGCGAACGGTTGATGTTGTCGAAGCGCGCGAACGGAACGTCGATGGTGTCGAGGCGCGCGCGTGAGATCATGCCCGCGACATCGTAGGACCACACGTCGTCAAATCCGCGCCCGCGCAGCCCTGCGACGATACGATAGCCTTCATTGGTGAAGCGCTGCCGCACCAGTGGCAGGCCGTCAAAGCGATAGCGGACGTCGATCGGCGCATATTGTCCGGCGACACCGGCGTTGGCACCGCACAGATCCTGTGCCTGCGAGGCCGACAGGAACGCGTTGTCGCAATTCACGCGGAACGGGTCCGAGCCGTACGCACCGAAGTTGAAGGTGCGATTGAGCTGGGTGTTGTAGGACTTGTCGCGGTAGAACAGCCCGTTGCCGTACAGCTCGATGTCATCGCTGATCTTGGCGGTCAGGAAACCGCCAAGGTTGACGCGGTTAAACGCGCGCTGGACCGCCCAATTGTCATAGGGGTTGGCCGACGAGCCCTGCGGCCCGCTGTTGATCGGGATGAAGGTCCCGTTGCCGTTGGGATTGTTGACCAGGATCTGCCCGGCGCGCGGGCCCGACTGCGGAATGATCGTACCGGCGGGCGTGAAGCTCGCACGCGAACAGCCGAGCGGCGAGGTATTGGTCGGCTGGACCGCCTCGCAGACCGAATAGGAGCGATCGACCAGCTCGATCGGGTTGGACTGGCGGTAATTGATGAACCCGGTGAGGTTCACCCGGTCGTTGAACAGATTGGTGCCCGCCGCCAGGCTGACATCCGAACGACCACCGTCATTGGTCAATCCGCGCTTGGCGGCGAAACCCGCGCGACCTGCCGCCTCGGTGACCGCGTTGCTGCCATTGTCGTGATTGTAGAAGCTGTAGTTCGCGTCGAGCCGGATGCCTTCGAAGTTCTTCTTCAGCACGAAGTTGACGACGCCCGACACCGCGTCGGATCCGTAAACGGACGAGGCACCGCCGGTCAGCACGTCGATTCGCTCGACCAGCGCGTTGGGGATGATCCCGACGTCGACCGTGTTGGCCAGTCCCATGCGGAGACCGTCGATCAGCGTCAGCGTGCGCTCATAGCCCAGGCTGCGCAGCTTGATGCGCTGACGACCTTCGGAATCGCTGAAATTTTGTTCCGAGTTCACCTGCACCTGCGGCAGGCGGTTCAGCACCTCCTCGATCGTCGTCGCGCCCTGTGCCGCGATTTCTGCGGCGGTCGTCGTCACGATCGGTGCGGCAGACCGGTTGTTCGGCCGCGTGATGCGCGTGCCGGTCACGACGATGTCCGACGCTTCCCGCCGATCGCCGGTGCGGTCTGCATCTGCGGCGAGCTTGGCGGAGGCGACGGGATCGCCGATCGCGGTCTGGCTTTCCTGCGCACCATCGGGCGCGCCTGTATCCGACGCCTGGGCCTGCGCCTGAGCCGGCATCGCAAACAACGCCGCGACGCAACATGTCGTAGTCAGAAACCCTTTGAACAGCACCATTCTATCACCCCCCATGTTGCCGATCGGGTCACATGGATAGTGATGCATCGTATCGATTGCTGCCGACCCTGTTCGGAAGCGTTCGATGAACAACAGGACGCGCTTTCATCGGGATCTGTCGCCCCGTGACCTTGCTGACCTTGTTCGGCATTACCATCCGGACCCTCGGACAGGCACATGCTGTCACGTCCCAAATATCAAAACAATACCAATAATTTCAGAAATGACACGCGGTATGGATTTTGTGTCGTAACGGTCTCAATCGGTATCAATGACAGGACTTTGCGTTCCTCAGGCCGCACCATTCCGCTTCCGTTGCGAGTCCGTCCGCCATGGAATAGTATCCGCTGGGGTCATTGCTATCGGTCGTCGGTCAACGCGCCAAAAGCGCAAGCAAAGCGGAGAAACTTGCTTGTGACGCGACGCTCTAGACCCGGCGTGACGTGCTCTCGCCTTCCATCCACTCGCGACCGGCGAAGATCACGTCCGAGACCGGTACAAAGCGGAGCGGCGACGACAGGACAATAAGCGACCCGATAAAAGAGATTTGCGAGTGACGATCGCGATCAATCGGTTAGACCCTGCCGCACAAGGGGAGATCTCTACACCATGAAGCACCGCGCACTGACCGCCATCGCACTCTGCCTCGTCGCCACCGAACTGTCCGCACAGACCACGCCGCCACCAGCCGCCAAGCCCGTCGAACGGACCCAGGCGCCCGAGAATCAGGCGACGGCGCCCACCCCCGCGACGACCCGCGCCGACCCCAATCCGTCGCCCCAGCCCGTCGCCGCAGCCCCGGTCACTGCCGCCGTGCCCGCCAATGCGTCGGCTGCCACATCGAAATCGTCCGCCAAGCCGCCGGTCTGGGACGTCATGCAGCCGCGCGGACTGAAGACGCGCGAGGTCGCCCTGCATGTCGACGAGGGCAGCTGGATGAACGTCGACGTCTCGCCCGACGGCCGGCTGATCGCCTTCGATCTGCTCGGCGACCTCTACACCATGCCGATCACGGGCGGCACGCCGCGACGCATCGCCGAGGGGCTGGCGTTCGAGCATCAGCCGCGCTTCTCGCCCGACGGCCGCCGCATCGCCTTCACGTCGGACCGCGGCGGTGGCGACAATATCTGGGTGATGAACGTCGACGGCAGCGACAAGCGCCAGGTGACGAACGAGGATTTCCGCCTGCTCAACCAGCCGAGCTGGAGCCCGGACGGCCGGTTCATCGCCGCGAAGAAGCATTTCACGACCGGCCGCTCGCTCGGCACGGGCGAGATCTGGCTTTATCACGTCTCGGGTGGCGGCGGCGTCCAGCTCGTCAAGCGCGCGAGCGAGGTGCTGCAGAAGGAACTGGGCGAGCCGATCTACGCGCCCGATGGCAAGAGCATCTTCTACACGCGCAACATCTCGCCCGGCCCGATCTTCGAATATGCGCAGAATTCGCGCACCGACCTGTTCGATATCGAACGCTATGACGTCGACAGCGGCGAGGTCAGCACCGCGGTCTCCGGGGTTGGCGGCTCGGTCCGGCCGACCCCGTCGCGCGACGGCAAGCGGATCGCCTTTGTCCGGCGCGAGAACAACGTCACCAAATTATGGGTGAAGGACTTCGCGACCGGCGTCGAACGGATGATCTATGGTCCGCTCGACCGCGACGTGCAGGAGACATGGGCCGTTACCGGGGTCTATCCCGACATGGCCTGGACGCCGGGCGACACGGCGATCGTCTTCTGGGCGGGGGGCAAGCTGCGCCGGGTGGCCCCCGACGGCTCGGGCGCGGCGGTGATCCCGTTCCGCATCGACGATACGCGCGTCATCGTCGATGCGGTCCATCCGCAGGTCGCAGTCGCACCCGACCGGTTCGCGACGAAGATGCCGCGCTGGGCCAGTGTGTCGCCCGATGGCCGCACCGTCGTGTTCGAGACGCTCGGCAAGCTCTGGACCAAGCCCGTTGCGGGCGGCACCGCGACCCGGCTGACGCGCGGCGCGGACGAATTCGAGCTGTTCCCGAGCTGGTCGCGCGACGGCCGCCAGATCGTCTTCGTCGGCTGGACGGATGCGGGGCTCGGCCAGATCCGGACGATCGCGGCAGGCGGCGGCTCGCCCCGCACCGTCACGACCGTCGCCGGCCATTATCGTCGCCCGCGCTTCTCGCCCGACGCCCGCACGATCGTGTTCGAACAGGGCCCGGGCGGCGGGCTGACCGCGGCGCGGGGCAATCCCGACGCCGGGGCCTACCGCGTCGCCGCCAGCGGCGGTGCGCCGGTGCGGATCGCCAAGGATGCGAGCGGCCCGCAATTCGGCGCGGCGAACGACCGCGTCTTCCTGATGGCGACCGAGAAGGACAAGCGCCAGCTGATCAGCACCGATCTCAACGGACAGGACCGCCGCGTCCATGCCTCGGGCGAACTGGTCAACGACTATCAGATCGCACCGCAGGGCGATTACGTCGCCTTCCGTCAGAATTACGAGGCGTTCGTGATGCCGCTGATGCCGGGACGCCAGGCGGTCGAGACCGATGCCAAGGGCGGCCCCCTGCCCGTCACCCGCGTCAGCGGCGACGGCGCCGACTTCATCAACTGGTCGAACGACGGCCGACAGATCCACTGGAGCGCGGGCCCGACGCTTTTCACGGCCGAGACCGCGGCGCTGTTCCGCGCGGTGCCGACGCCGAAGGGTGAGGACGCGCCTAAGTTCGTCGCGCCGCGCACCGGCACCTCGCTGTCGATGGACATCGCCGCCGCCAAGCCTGACGCGACGGTGGCGCTGACCGGCGCACGTGTCGTGACGATGGCGAAGGCCGATGGCGGGATCATCGACGACGCCACGATCCTGATCCGCGGCGACCGCATCGTCGCGGTCGGGCCACGTGGTACTATCGCCATTCCCGCAGGCGCGAAGACCGTCGACCTGGCGGGCAAGACGGTCATCCCCGGGCTGGTCGACGCGCATGCGCATGGTCCGCAGGGCGAGGACGAGATCGTCCCTCAGCAGAACTGGTCGGCGATGGCGAACCTCGCGCTCGGCACCACGACGATCCACGATCCGTCGTCGCGCTCCGCCGAAATCTTCCCGGCGGCCGAGATGCAGCAGGCCGGCATGCTGCTCGCGCCGCGCATCTTCTCGACCGGCGAGATCGTCTATGGCGCGAAGGCGCCCGACGTCTATGCGCAGATCGACACCTATGAGGACGCGCTCGCCGTCGTCCGTCGCCTCAAGGCGCAGGGTGCGCGCAGCGTGAAGAACTACAACCAGCCACGCCGCGAGCAGCGCCAGATGGTCGTGGCGGCCGCGCAGGCTGAAGGCATGGAAGTCGTGCCCGAGGGCGGCTCGCTCTTCACGCTCGACATGAGCCTGGTGCAGGACGGCAATTCCACGGTCGAGCACAATGTCCCGCTCGAGCATTTCTATGCGGATGTGGTCGATCTCTGGTCGCAGACGACGGTCGGCTACACGCCGACGCTCGTGGTCGCCTATGGCGGGCCGGCGGGCGATCCCTATTGGCGCGCGCACAGCGACGTGTGGCGGCATCCGCTGCTCGCCCGCCATGCGCCGCCGGCACTGCTCGCAGCGCAGAATGCGCGGCGCGAGATCGCGCCCGAGGAGGATTATGTCGATGGCGCGACCGCGCGCGAGGCGCGCAAGCTCGCGGTCAAGGGCGTGCCCGTGGCGATCGGCGCGCACGGCCAGCAGCCGGGGCTTGGCGCGCATTGGGAGCTGTGGAGCTTCGTCCGGGGCGGGTTCAGCCCAATCGAGGCGCTGCGTGCGGGCACGATCGAATCGGCACGATCGCTGGGATACGCCAAGGACGTCGGTTCGCTCGAACCCGGCAAGCTCGCCGATCTGGTCGTGCTGACCGCCGACCCGACAAGCGACATCCGCAACAGCGACAAGGTTGCGCAGGTGATGCTCGGCGGCCGCCTTTATGATGCCGCGACGCTGAACGAGACGGTCACCGGCACGCGCAATCGCCAGGCCTATTGGTGGGAGGGCGGCAATGCGGGCGCCGATACGGGCGCACGCATCACCGTCGGCCACGGACACGGGGATGTCGACTGAGTTCCCGATAGGAACCGGCGCTGAGGTCGACGGCGATCAGTAGATGTCGCGGCGGTACAGCCCGGCCTCGCTCATCGCCTCGACCCGGTCGTCGCCGAGGATGATCCGGAGTTCGGCATCCACCGCGCCCGCCATTCCGACGAGACTGCCGCAGACATAGATAGCCGCCCCCCGGTCCGCCCAGTCGAGCATCCGGGCGGCCTGTTCCGCGACCAGCGCCTGGACGTAGCGTCCGCAGCCCGCATCGCGCGAGAAGGCGCGGTCGATCCGCTCGAGCGTACCCGCGGCCTGCAGCGCATCGAGTTCGGCGGCGAGCGGACGGTCGTATGCGCTGCTGCGCTCGCCATACAGGAGCCAGGCGGGCGCGCCGCCGGTCCGCGCCCGCTCGCGCAGATGCGCCATCAACCCGGCGAGGCCCGTCCCGTTGCCGATCAGCACGAGCGGGGTCGCCGGATCCATCGGTGTCGCAAACCCCGGATTGGCGCGAAGCCGAATGGCAATAGGATCACCGATAGACGCCACTTCCGTCAGCCACCCCGAACCGATGCCGAGCCCGCCATCGGCTGCGGGACATTGCCGCACGAGCAGCTCGACACGGCCCGACACCGGCAGCGACGCGACCGAATATTCACGATGCGCAAGCGGCGGCAGCGCCAACGGATCCCGCCCCCCGGCTTCGAACGTCGCCGGATCGGGCAGCGTCGCCTTGGCGAGTCCAGCCGCGACCCGGCCGTCATCGACGATCCCGCAATCGGCCAGGAGCCGCGCGACGCGGGCCGGATCGTGACGCGGCTCGATCTCGGCGATCGCGCCCGGTGCCCAGCGCGTGCCCGCGGGGATGCCGAGTTCGACCCGGTACATAGGCGCGCCCGGGCTGTCGGGATTGAGCCATGTTCGTGCGACCAGCGGCCAAGCGGCATAGTCCGCCGGCTGCCAGTCGGGCTGCGCCGGATCCGCACCAATCGCGTGAAGCTGTTGCTGCCACTGGCGTTCGCCGTCCGCATCGGCCGCATCGAGCTCGATCCGGTCGAACAGGCGCTGCGCCCCACTCGCATGCAGCCACGCGTCGACGCGCTGACCAAAGGCGCAATAGTCGGGATATTCGCGGTCCCCCAGCGCCAGCACCGCGTAGCGGACCCCGTCGAGATCGGCCGGCGCGGCCATGACGCGGCGCTCGAACGCCCGGGCGGTGTCCGGCGCATCGCCCTCGCCATAGGTCGCCACGACGAACAAGACGGTGCCGGCATCGCGGAGATCCGCCGGCGACACCGTCGCCAGCGGCTGGATCGCAGCATCCGGGAACGCCGCAGCGCTGAGGCGTGCGAGACGCTCGGCAGTGCCGGTCTGCGACGCGTGGACGACCAGCACGCCGGGTCGGTCCGCCCCCCCGTTGTCGGCCGAGGCAGGAACCGCGACCGCCGCCAGCGCCCGCTTGGTCCGCCGGCGGCCGAGATACAGCAGCAGGCCGGTGACCGTGAACAGCGGCATCGTCAAGCTCGTCAGGAACAGCGCGATTCGTCCGGGCAGACCGAAGAATGCCCCCGTGTGGAGCGGATAGATGCTGGTCGCGATCGTCTCGCCAACGCCGCGATCGGCATAGCGCTTCGTCTTGGTCAGCGCGCCGCTCCGCGCATCGAAGCGGAGTTCGTCGGTCATCCGGTCGGACCGCGCGCCGATCGGCACCATCCGCATCGTCACCGGTGCCGCGCCCTGCGGGACCGTGATTGTCACCCGGTCGAAACGCGCGCCCTCACTTCGCTGGAACCCCGCCCAGGCCGGAGCGATCGGTCGCGACTCTTCCGCCACCTCACCCCGGTCGCCGCGACGACCACCCGGCGCGCGCCCTTCACGCCCGCCGCGTTCCGGGCGTTCGGTCGTACCGGTCAGCATGTACCGCGCACCCCGCTGATACCAGTCATAAGACCACCAGAGGCCGGTCGCCGCACTCAGCAGGTAGAAGACGAGCACCCAGCCGCCGATCACCGCATGAAGCGCACGGTACAGGTTGCGCCCGGTCTTGCGCAGATCGAGCACGAACCAGGCGCGCCAGTCGAGCGGGTGGCGCGGCCAGCGCAGATACAGCCCCGATACCGCGAAGAAGACGAGCGCCAGCGCGGACAGACCGGTCAGCTGGCTGCCGATGCCGTTGCGTCCGCCCGGCAGCGCGAGCCAGCGATGCAGATTCTCGATCGTGCGAAACACCCCCGCGCCCGTGGCGGTGCCGAGCAACCGGCCGGTCCGCGGATCGATATAGCTGCGCTCGCCACCGCGCTGGCCCTTCTTCGCGGCGAAGCGAACCTGCGCTGCGAGCGTGGGATCGCGCGCGATCGTCAGGTCCTGCACCCGCTTGCCGTCGCGCTGCGCGGATGCGGCCCGGACCAGAGCATCGGGCGACAGCCTTGCCGCATCGCCCGCCCCACTTGGCAGCGGTGCGAGGGTCACCACCCCCGGGCTGAGCGCCGCCATGATCTCGTCCTCGAACGCCATCGCGGCGCCGGTCACGCCCATCAGTGCGAGCACGAACCCCGCGGTAATCCCCAGAAACCAGTGCATCTGGAACAGCACGCGGCGCAGCGTCATTGCGCGCAGTCTCGAACGATCATCATCTGCCTTCAGCCCCCCAGATCACGGATGCCGCACTATCACGTATTGCTATTGGTTCTCAAGTGCAGCTTTGAGCAGGTGTTGGCGGACGGTCTTCGTCACGCATCGACGCTTGCCCGGAGGTCGCGGATCGGCAAGCATGCACAAAAGGGGAGAGACACATGAAAACCGCGATACTGGTCGCGCTGGCCGCTGCGACCGCGATTCCGGCCGACGCGCAAACGGCGCCACCGGTTGTGACCTATATCCAGGCCGGCACGCTGCTCGATCGGCCAGGCCAGGCGCCGCGCGGCGCGACCACGATCATCGTCCGCGACGGCAAGATCGTCGCGCTGCGTGACGGGTTCGTGGCGCCGGAGGCGGGCGCGACACTCGTCGACCTGCGCACCGCGTTCGTGATGCCGGGCATGGTCGACATGCATGTCCATCTCTGGGGCATCGGCGGCGACCCGATGCGCGCGCGGCTCGAGGCAATGACCCGCGACCGGTTCGATGACGAGATGACCGCGGTCGCCAATGCGCGGCAGACGCTCGCCGCAGGGTTCACCTCGGTCCGCGACCTTGGCGGCGATCCGCGCGGTATCCGTGCCTTGCGTGACGCGATCGACGCGGGCGCGATCGAAGGGCCGAGCATCACCAATGCCGGCGAGATGATCTCGGTCACCGGCGGGCACGGCGATGGCGGCAACGGCCTCGCCGAGGAATTCGCCGATATGGTGCACGGTCGCGAGGTCAATGTCTGCAACGGGCCCGACGACTGCCGCCGCGCGGTTCGGGCGCAGGTTGCGCTCGGTGCGCGTGTCATCAAGTTCGCGGCGACCGGCGGCGTGCTGTCGAACGTCAGCGGCGGCCTGGGCCGGGCGATGACCGCGGACGAGATGCGCGCGATCATCGACACCGCGCACATGCTCGGCCGCAAGGTCGCGGCACACAGCCACGCGACCGAGGGAACCCGCGCCGCGCTCGAGGCGGGGGTCGATTCGATCGAACACGGCACGTTTCTCGACGACGAGACGATCCGCCTCTTCAAGACCAGGGGCGCCTATCTGGTGCCGACCGAGATCGCACCGGTCGCGGCACTGGCGCAGGCACGCGGCGGCGCCCTGCCCCCGGCCACTATCGTCAAGGCGGAGTCCGCCGCCGCGGCAATGGCCGCCAGCCATCGCCGCGCCTATGCGGCCGGCGTCAAGGTCGCCTTCGGGACGGATACCGGCGTGTCGAAGCACGGCGACAATGCGACCGAATTCGCGCTGCTCGTGCAGAACGGCCTTACCCCGGCACAAGCCATCGCCGCAGCGACGAGCGGCGCGGCGGATCTGCTTGGGCGGGACGATATCGGCACGCTCGCGCCCGGCAAGACCGCGGACATCATCGCGGTGCGGGGGTCCCCGCTCGACGACGTGAACCGGCTCACGCACGTCGATTTCGTCATGCACCGCGGTGTCGTGGCGAAGGCGGTCGCGGCGAAGTGATCGTCACGCGGCGGCGGCCCTTGCGCGTCGAGCGCGCCGCCGCAACGGATCAGGCGGTCAGTTGACGCCGCCGGATCTCGCCGAGCAGCGCTTCGGCGGCGGGGTCGCCGACCTCACCCTCCGTCGCGCGATAGGCGGCAATTACATCGGCATCCGACGCTGCGGCCAGCAGCCCACGGACCTCCGCGTCGAACGCATCGACCTCACCCGCCGCAGCATCGGCGGCGTCGTCGCTGCTGATCGCCGGCGCGTCGGCGGGCGACGGTTCATGCGCCATGATCGCGTCCTGCTTGAACACGTCAAAGGCGTCTGCGGCCTCGTCACGCTCGACAAAGGCGATCTTGAGCGAGGTGAGCAGATCGAGCGGCGATGCGATATTTTCCATATCCTCACGGTAGGCACGGGCCCGCGAATGGCAAGCGCGATCGCGTCTCAACGGGACAAGTCCGTCGCTTGCTGGCCACGGCGCGCCGCGCGTCCCGAAGCGGGGCAGCCTATTGTACGATCAATCTCGTCCGCGTCTCTTGACGATCGGGCAATGGCCTATACGATAGCGGTAACATGAGTGGAGAGGGAAATTGATGTCGCATATCGCCGCGCCGGTCCTGTCGGCGTTGCCTGCGGACTGGCGCAACGCGCTGCTGCTTGGCCGAGTTGATCTCGGCGACGGCCCCACGCCGATATTGGTCAGCCGCGGTGAAGTCTTCGACATGTCCCGCGTCGCGCCGACCGTGTCGGCGCTCGTCGCGGGCGGCACGTTCGACACGGCAGCCGGCCAGTCGCTGGGCACGTTCGAATCGCTCGACCTGTCCGCGGCGGTCGATGCGCCTGCGCGCCTGCTGAGCCCGATCGACCTGCAATGCGTCAAGGCCGCCGGCGTGACGTTCGCGGTGTCCGCGATCGAGCGCGTCATCGAGGAGCGTGCCCGGGGCGATGCCTCCAAGGCGGTCGAAGTCCGCGGCCGACTCGAGGCGCGGATCGGCGGCAGCGTCCGTTCGGTCGTGCCGGGCTCCGCCGAGGCGGCGGCGCTCAAGGCGGCGCTGATCGAGGACGGGATGTGGTCGCAATATCTCGAGGTCGCGATCGGCCCCGATGCGGAGATCTTCACCAAGAGCCCGACGCTCTCGACCGTGGGCTGGGGTGGCCCGATCGGGATCCGGTCCGATTCGACGTGGAACAACCCCGAACCCGAAGTCGTGCTGCTGGTCGATGCAGACGGCGCGATCGTCGGCGCGACGCTCGGCAACGACGTCAATTTGCGCGATTTCGAGGGCCGTTCCGCGCTGCTTCTGAGCAAGGCCAAGGACAATAACGCGTCCTGCTCGATCGGGCCGTTCATCCGGCTGTTCGACGACGGCTTCTCGCTCGACGACGTCCGCGCGAGCGACGTGACGCTCAAGATCGAGGGCGAGGACGGCTATGTGCTCGACGGACATAGCTCGATGCGCGAGATCAGCCGCGACCCGACCGATCTCGTCACGCAGGCGATGAGCGAGCATCATTACCCGGACGGCTTCGTCCTGTTCCTCGGCACGCTGTTCGCCCCCACCAAGGACCGCGACGAACCCGGCCGCGGCTTCACGCACAAGATGGGCGACGTCGTCACCATCTCGAACCCGAAGCTTGGCGCGCTCGTCAACCGTGTCACGACCTCGCGCGATGCGCCCGCATGGACGCTGGGCATCGGCGGCCTGATGGCCAATCTCGCGCGCCGCAACCTTCTCGACGCATGACCTACGATCAGACGGAGACTCCCGTGTTGCAGCAGACCAGCGCCGGTGAAGGCCGTGCCATCTATCCCAGTCTCGCCGGCAAGCGGGTCCTCGTGACCGGTGGAGGCTCGGGCATCGGCGCGGGTCTGGTCGAGGCGTTCGTCGCCCAGGGTGCGCGCGTCGCGTTCGTCGACGTCGCCGACGAACCCAGCCAGGCACTGCTCGAGCGCCTCGCGGTCGATGCGGCGCATGCGCCGATCTATCATCGCTGCGACCTGACCGACATCGATCAGCTGAAGACGGTGTTCGGCGCGCTCGAGCAGGCGCTCGGCGGGATCGACATCCTGATCAACAATGCGGGCAATGACGACCGGCACGGCGTCGACGAGGTCACGCCCGCTTATTGGGACGAGCGGCTGAACGTCAATCTGCGACACCAGTTTTTCGCAGCCCAGGCCGTCGTCCCTGCGATGAAGCGCGCCGGCGGCGGCACGATCCTCAACTTCGGCTCGATCAGCTGGCATCTCGCGCTGCCCGACCTGGTCCTGTACCAGACGTGCAAGGCGGCGATCGAGGGTCTGACCCGCGGCCTCGCGCGCGACCTCGGCCGCGACGGCATCCGCGTCAACACGATCGTCCCGGGCAATGTCCAGACACCGCGCCAGGAAAAATGGTACACGCCCGAGGGGGAGGCCGAGATCGTCGCCGCCCAGTGTCTCGACGGCCGGATCCAGCCGATCGACGTCGCAGCACTCGTGCTGTTCCTCGCGTCGGACGATGCGCGCATGTGCACCGGACACGATTATTTCATCGATGCGGGCTGGCGCTGAACCATGGATAGCGAAGCCCGCCTGCTCGCCTCGGTCGGCGCCGAGCTCGGTGAAGGACCGGTCTGGTCGGCGCGCGACAAGGCGCTGTGGTTCGTCGATATCAAGGCGCCGTGCGTCTATCGATATGATCCCGCGTCGCATGCGCTCGATCGCTTCGACGCGCCATCGCATGTCGGCTGGATCCTGCCCGCGCAGGACGGCCTGTGGGTCGCCGGGCTCGCCAAGGGCCTCCACCGCTTCGATCCGCGCGACGGCAGCTTCACGCTGATGAACGGCATCGAGGCGGGCCTGCCCGACAACCGCCTCAACGACGCAGCGGTCGATCCCGCCGGCAGGATCTGGTTCGGGTCGATGGACAACAGGGAAGTCCACCCGACCGGCCATATCTACCAGTGGCACCGCGGCGCCGTCAGCAGGACTGCCGTACCGCCCGTCGTCATCACCAACGGCCCCGCCATCTCGCCCGACGGGCGCACCGCCTATCTGGTCGATACGCTGGGCCTGTCGATCGCCGCGCATCCGATCGGTCTCGACGGCACGATCGGCGCGGGTCGCCCCTTCCTTAAGTTCGACGCGAGCAAAGGCTATCCCGACGGCGCGATCTGCGATGCCGGCGGTGGCGTGTGGGTCGGCTTTTACGGCGGCTGGGCGGCGCGACGGTTCGCGCCCGATGGCACGATGACCGACGAAGTGCGCTTTCCCGTCTCGAACGTCACCAAGATCGCGCTGGGCGGCGACGATGGTCGCACCGCCTTTGCGACGACCGCGCGACAGGGACTGTCGGCAGAGCGCCTCGCCTCGCAACCGCTCGCGGGCGACATCTTCACGTTCCGGACCGACATTGGCGGCATTCCCGTCATGCCGGTCAGCTTGGACCTTTAATCTCTAGACCTTGAACACGCCAACAGAGCGTGCACCATCAGGAAGGACGTCACTAATGAACGGCACGGCTACAGCCAGGGCCACGGGCTCACCCACCGATACGGGGGGCGTCAACAGCGCGCTGATCGCCCTCATCGTCGCGGTGGCGACGATCGGGGGCTTCATGTTCGGATATGATTCGGGCGTGATCAACGGCACGCAAAAGGGGATCGAGGCGGCGTTCGACCTCGGTAGACTGGGCATCGGCATCAATGTCGGCGCGATCCTGGTCGGATCGTCGGTCGGCGCATTCGCGGCGGGCCGCCTATCCGACGTGATCGGCCGTCGCAACACGATGATGCTGGCCGCAATCCTGTTCATCGTCAGTGCGCTCGCAGCGGGGGCGGCGAACTCGTCGCTGCTGTTCATCATCGCGCGGATCATCGGCGGATTCGGCGTCGGCGCCGCCAGCGTCACCTCGCCGGTCTATATTTCGGAAGTCGCACCGGCCAATATCCGCGGACGACTGACCAGCATCCAGCAGGTCATGATCATCTCGGGCCTGACCGGCGCGTTCGTCGCGAATTTCGCGCTCGCCCGTTTCGCCGGCGGCTCGACCGCCGAGTTCTGGCTCGGGTATCAGGCCTGGCGCTGGATGTTCTGGCTCCAGGTGATCCCCGCGACGATTTATTTCGTCGCGCTGTTCTTCATCCCGGAAAGCCCGCGCTATCTCGTCGTGAAGGGTCATGACGCCCGCGCCGAGGTGGTGCTGACCCGCCTGTTCGGCGCGGCCGAGGCCCGCCGCAAGGTGGCCGAGATCCGCTCTTCGCTCGCGGTCGATCACCACAAGCCACGGCTGTCCGATCTGGTCGACAAGACCACCGGCAAGATCCGTCCGATCCTCTGGGCGGGTATTGGTCTGGCGGTGTTCCAGCAGCTCGTCGGCATCAACGTCGTGTTCTATTACGGCGCGACGCTTTGGGAAGCGGTCGGCTTTACCGAGGACAATGCGCTTCAGATCAACATCCTGTCGGGCGTCCTGTCGATCGGTGCCTGCCTCCTGACGATCACGCTGATCGACCGGATCGGGCGCAAGCCGCTGCTGCTGGTCGGCTCGGCCGGCATGACCGTCACGCTCGGCATCGTCGCCTGGGCCTTCTCGAATGCCGTGCCCGCCGTCTCGGGCGTCGGCGTCACGCTGCCCGGCAATACCGGGCTGATCGCCCTCGTCGCCGCGAATCTCTACGTGATCTTCTTCAACGTCAGTTGGGGGCCGGTGATGTGGGTGATGCTGGGCGAGATGTTCCCGACGCAGATCCGCGGTTCGGCGCTCGCCGTCGCGGGGTTCGCGCAGTGGATCGCCAATGCGCTGATCTCGGTCAGCTTCCCCTCACTCGTCCTCTCGCCGGGGCTGGCCTTCACCTATCTCGGCTATGCGATCGCCGCGCTCGTCTCGTTCTTCTTCGTCCGCGCCGCGGTCACCGAGACCCGGGGTCGCGAACTCGAAGACATGACCGGCTGAGCCGGACCATGAAAAAGGGCGGGCGGGAGGTGTTCCTCCCGCCCGCCCCATTTCGGCCTGTCCGTGGCGCGCTCGGCGCCTAGTGATTGTGCCGCGGCGTCTTCGCGGCAATCCCGCGATACTTCACCGCGAAGTCCAGCACCCCGCCCTGCGCCAGCTGCCCCGTCTTTTCACGGTACAGTTCCTCCCAGGGCGAGTTGCTCGGCGGGATCGGCGGCGCGGGCTCGGTCTTGCGACGGGCGATCTCGTCTGCATCCACCAGCGCGTCGCAGGTCCCCGCGACCAGATCGATCCGGATCATATCGCCGTCGCGCAGCCAGGCGAGTCCGCCACCGACCGCGCTTTCGGGCGACACGTTGAGGATCGACGGGCTGTCCGACGTGCCCGACTGGCGTCCGTCGCCCAACGTCGGCAACGTCAGGATCCCCTGCTGGATCAGGGCGTCTGGCGGCTGCATGTTGACCACCTCGGCCGATCCGGGCCAGCCGATCGGACCGGATCCGCGGATCACGAGGATGCACCGCTCGTCGATCCCCAGCGCGGGGTCGTTGATGCGGTGGTGATAATCGTCCGACCCGTCGAACACGACCGCGCGGGCCTCGAACCGGTTCTCGGCGCCTGGCGTCGACAGATAACGCGCGCGGAAGGAGTCGGAGATCACCGACGTCTTCATGATCGCATGATCGAACAGATTGCCCTTGAGCACCAGGAACCCGGCATGCTCCATCAACGGGGCGTCGAGGGTGCGGATCATCTCCCGGTCCCGCGTCACCCGCCCCGTCAGATTGTCGCCCAGGCTCTGCCCGGTGATCGTCAGGCAGCTCGTGTCGAGCAGTCCCGACTCGGCCAGTTCATGCATTACCGCAGGCACCCCGCCCGCGCGGTGGAAGCGCTCGCCGAGATACTTGCCCGCCGGCTGCATGTTGACGATCAGCGGCACGTCATAGCCGTGCGTCGACCAGTCGCTCATGTCGAGCGCGACCCCGGCATGCTGCGCCATCGCCATGATGTGCGGCTGCGCATTGCTCGATCCGCCGATCGCGCTGACGACGCGGATCGCGTTCAGAAAGGCTTCGCGCGTCAGGATCTTCGACGGGCGAAGATCCTCATACGCCATGTCGACGATCCGGCGTCCGGTCTCGAACGCCATCTGGCCGCGTTCGCGGTACGGCGCGGGGATCGCGGCGCACCCGGTCAGCGACATGCCGAGAGCCTCCGCGACCGCGTTCATCGTCGACGCCGTCCCCATCGTGTTGCAATGTCCGGCCGATGGCGCGCTGTCGGTGGCGCGGGCCAGAAACTCTTCCTCGTCGATCTCGCCTGCGGCCAGCTTGCGGCGGCTGCGCCAGATCACGGTGCCCGAGCCGACGAGTTCGCCATCATGCCATCCGTCGAGCATCGGCCCGCCCGACAGGACGATCGCGGGAATGTCGACGGTCGACACCGCCATGATCCCCGCGGGGGTCGTCTTGTCGCATCCGGTGGTCAGCACGACCGCGTCGATCGGATAGCCGTACAGCGTCTCGACCAGCGTCATATAGGCGAGGTTACGATCGAGCGCCGCGGTCGGGCGGCGGCAATTCTCGAAGATCGGGATCGTCGGAAATTCCATCGGGATCCCGCCCGCCGCAATGATGCCGTCGCGCGTTCGCTTGGCGAGCTCGACATGGATGCGGTTGCAGGGCGACAGGTCGCTGCCGGTCTGCGCAATCCCGATGATCGGCTTGCCACAGCGCAGCTCGGCAGGCGTGAGCCCGTAGTTCATGAAGCGTTCGAGATAGAGCGCCGTCATGTCCGAGCGGGCGGGGTCGGCGAACCAGTCGCGCGAACGAAACGGCCGAGCCGGTACGCGATCCAAAGCTTCTCTCCTCCAAGTCAATCCGATAGCGCTACCTTTACCTGCCGAACAGTCAAGCTCGGCGCGACACTTGGCGGCGAAACAGCCGCCGCACCGGGATCGCCGTACGACGATTTGAGGTTCGCGCCGATTGTAACACGCGTGCAACATGGCGGATTGACGCTCGATCGTGAAGCTGTTGAAACCGGTACATAATCGTGCGGGTCGGGAGAGCCGGAATGCGACAGGTCACAGGCATTTATGCCATATCGCCACGATCGCCGTCGGGCGAGCCGTACACCGGATACTCCATCTCCGGGTCACCCCGGTCGACCGGCATCCTGGTGAACCTCGTCCGGTGACGCCGCGGCAGATCGATCTGGTCCGCGACAGCTTCGTCCATATCCTGTTCGCGGCGGACGAAGCCTCGACGATCTTCTACGACCGAGTGTTCGCGCTCGCCCCGGAATCCCGCGCGCTGTTCACGAACGACCGCACAGTCCAGGGCCGGCTCTTCATGCAGACGCTCGCCAAGATCGTCACCGGGCTGACCGCGTTCGAGGCGATGCGTCCTGAGCTGAGGGCGCTTGGCCGCCGCCATGTCGCGTATGGCGCCAAGGATCATCACTACGCCATTATCGGCGACGCGTTGCGCCATGTCGTCGCGCATTTCGCCGGCGCGGATTTCGATCCTGATACCGACCGGGCCTGGCAGGACGCCTATGATCTGGTCGCGCGGGTGATGATCGCAGCAAGCCACGAGCACCACGTCTAGCGGGTTCGGACGGGCCGCGAAGCACGCGCCGCCGGCATCATCCCAAGCGGTCCGGGGCCACCGGCGCATAGCGCGGCACGACGAGGTGGATGACGGCGAGCGCGACGAGATAGGCGCAGGCCGCAACGATGAAGATCGGCTGATAGCTGCCGACGGTCTCGAGGATGCGACCCGCGAACTTCGCCATCAGCATGCCTCCGATCGCGCCCGAAAGGCCCCCCAGCCCCACCACCGACCCCGTCGCCCAGCGCGGCAGCAAATCGCCCGGCAGCGCATAGAGATTGGCCGAGAACCCCTGATGCCCGGCACAGGCCACGCCGATCATCAGCACCGCCCACCACATGCTCGGTACCTGGGTCGCGAACGCGATCGGCACCGCACACAGGGCGCAGGCGAACATCGCGGTCTTGCGCGCGCGATTGACGCTGTAGCCGCGCCCGATCAGCCGCGACGAGAACCAGCCGCCCCCCACCGACCCGACATCGGCGAGCAGATAGACCGCAATCAGCGGCGGGCCGAAGGCGAGCATCGTCACGCCATATTGCCGGTTGAAGAAGTCCGGCAGCCAGAACAGGAACGTCCACCACACCGGGTCGATGAGGAACCGCCCGAGGATATAGGCCCAGGTCTGGCGTTGCCGCAGCAGCGTCCGCCACGCGACGGGCCGACCGGGTTCGACCGGCTCGCTCTCGATATAGGCGAGCTCCTCGACCGTAACCCGGGGATGCTCGCGGGGGCGGCGGTAGAAGCCGAGCCAGACGATCAGCCAGACGAGCGTGAGCAGCCCGGTCAGGATGAACGCCCAGCGCCAGCCCATCGTCACCGCGATGATCGGGACCAGCAACGGCGTGAGGATCGCGCCGACATTCGACCCGGCGTTGAAGATGCCGATCGCAAGCGCCCGCTCGCGCCGCGGGAACCATTCGTTGGTCGCGGCGATCGCGGCGGGGAAGGTCCCGGCCTCGCCGAGCGCGAGCGGAATCCGCGCAAGGATCATCCCGCTGGTCGAGGTGAAGAAGACGTGGCCGACATGGCCGAGCGTCCACAGCGCCACCGCCAGCGCGTACCCGATTCGCGCGCCGAGCCGGTCGATGAGCCGGCCGAAGACGAGATAGCTCAGCCCGTAGGCCGCCTGAAACCAGATGGCGAGGTCAGCATAGCCCGTCTCGCTCCAGCCATAGCGTTGCTGCAGATCGGGCTTGAGCGTCGGCAGGACGAGACGGTCGACATAGCTCAGCACCACCGCCGCGAACAGCAGCGCGCAGACGATCCACCGAACCCGGCCCCGCGGCTTTACGACGTCGGCGGGGCTCGATCCGTCGGCCCTCACCAGTTGCACAGCGTGCCGTCTTCGAGCCGCGCGACCGGAAGATAGGCGCGCCGATAGTCATGGGTTTCGGCCAGCGCCTCGTCGATATCGACGCCAAGGCCCGGCGCCTCCCCCGGATGCATCATGCCCGCGTCGAAGCGATAGGCATGCGGAAAGACCGCGTCGGTCTCGTCCGTGTGCGGCATATGCTCCTGGATTCCGAAATTGGGGACAGAGAGCCCGAAGTGCAGCGCGGCCGCCATCGCCACGGGGGACAGGTCGGTCGCGCCGTGGCACCCGGTCCGGATATGATAGAGGTCGGCGAGCGCGGCGATCCGGCGCAGATGCGTGATGCCGCCCGCATGCACGACGGTGGCGCGGATATAGTCGATCAGCTGGTGCTCGATCAGGTCCTTGGCGTCCCAGATCGAATTGAACACCTCCCCCACCGCGATCGGCGTCGTCGTGTGGTGGCGGATCAGCTTGAACGCCTCCTGGTTTTCGGCGGGGGTCGGATCCTCCATCCAGAACAGGTTATAGGGTTCAAGTGCCTTGCCGAGACGCGCCGCCTCGATCGGCGTGAGCCGGTGATGAATATCGTGGAGCAGGTGGACGTCCCAGCCCATCGCCTCGCGCGCCGCCTTGAACAGGTCGGGGACGACGCGGAGGTATTTCTCGGTCGACCACACGCTCTCGCTCGGCAGATCCGCGTCGGCGGGTTCATAGCGCGCACCGTGCTTGGCGACGCCATAGGTCGAGGCGAGTCCGGGCACGCCGCATTGCAGCCGGATCGCCTTGTAGCCCTTGGCCTGTTCCGCCTTCGCGACCGCGATCGTGTCCTCGATCGTCGTGCCATTGGCGTGCGCATAGACCATGCACGCGTCGCGCGCGGCGCCGCCGAGCAGCTGATAGACGGGCATTCCCGCCAGCTTGCCCTTGATGTCCCACAGAGCCGTGTCGACCGCGGCGATCGCCGCCATCGTCACCGGGCCACGCCGCCAATAGGCGCCCTTGTAGAGAAACTGCCAGACGTCCTCGATCCGATGCGCGTCGCGACCGATCAGGCAGGGCACGACATGATCGCTGAGATAGCTCGCGACGCTGAGTTCGCGACCGTTGAGCGTCGCGTCGCCGAGCCCGGTGGTGCCGTCGTCGCACTCGATCTTGAGGGTGACGAAATTGCGCCCGGGGCATGTCACGATGACGCGGGCATTGACGATCCTGGGCATGACGATCCTTCAGGCGATTTCGAGAGTAACGGTCTTGAGGCGCGTCGAGTCGGCACCAACGGAAATGTCGAACAGACCCGGCTCGACCACCTCGCGCATCGTGATGTCGAAGAACCGGAACGCGTCCGGGCCGAGCGTGAACTGGACCGTCCGGCGCTCGCCGGGGGCCAGCGTCACGCGTTCGAAGCCCTTGAGCTCGAGGATTGGCCGCGCGACGGACGATACCTGATCGCGCACATAGAGCTGGACGACCTCGTCGCCCGCGCGCGCACCGACATTGGCGATGTCGACCGAGACGGTGACACTTCCCGCAATCCCGATCTTCGCGGACGACAGGCGCGGCGCACCGATCTCGAACTTGGTGTAGCTGAGCCCGAAGCCGAACGGGAAGAGCGGCGCGGTCGTGTCGAACAGATAGCCGCGGCGCGCCGAGGGCTTGGCGTCGTAGAAGACCGGCAGCTGCCCCGTCGACCGCGCGACCGTCACCGGAAGCTTCGCACCGGGGTTGATGTCCCCGAACAGCGCCTCCGCGATCGCGGTGCCCCCCTCCTGCCCGACATACCAGCATTCGAGCACAGCATTGGCCTGCGCCGTCACGCTCGGCCAGGATGGCGGGCGGCCGTTGATCGCGACCACGATCACAGGCTTCCCCGTCGCCTTCATCGCCGCGAACAGCGCATTCTGCTCGCCGAGCAGGTCGAGACTGGTGCGATCGCCGAGATGCGTCTTGGCATAGCCCTCCCGGCTCGTCTGCTCGGTGTCGCCGACCGCGAGCAGGATGACGTCCGCGGTGCTGGCGACGGTAACCGCCTCGGCGATCAGGTCCCGGTTTCGCGCGGGATCGGCCAGCAGCACTTCGTTGGCGGACCGGTCCTCGCTCTGCGTGATGAAGACACCCTGCGCGTGCACGACGTCGGCCTTGCCCTTCAACCGCGCACGAACCCCCTCGAGCAGCGACACGGTCGCCTTGGGGATCGACGAATAGCCACCAAGCCGCGCGACGGCTGCGTTCGGGCCGATCACGGCGACGCGCTTGTGCGCGCCCGGGCTGAGCGGCAGGACACCGTCGTTGACGAGCAGCGCGATCGACCGCCGCGCCGCCTCGAGCGCCAGCGCGCGCGCCTCCGCATTGCCGGTCATCCGCGCCGCCGCTTGCGGATCGACGATCGCCTGTTCGAACATCCCCGAGCGCATCTTCAGCGTCAGCATCCGCCGGCACGCGGCATCGACCGCCTCGATCGCCACCCGACCGCCGCGGACCTGATCGGCGAGCGAGCGATAGGCCTCGCCGTCCGGCAGGTCCGAATCGACCCCTGCCGCCAGCGCGAGGCGCGCCGCTTCAGCCTTGTCCGCGGCGATGTGGTGGAGCGATGCGAGTTCGCCGATCGCCGCATAATCACTGACGATCGCGCCGTCGAAGCCCCATTCGCCGCGCAGCACGTCGTTCAGCAGCCAGTGATTGGCATGGCTCGGGACACCGTCGATCTCGTTGTATGACGGCATCACCGCGCCGATCCCGGTCCGCGCGACGACCGCGCGAAACGGCGGGAAGAAATTCTCGCGCAGTTCGCGTTCGGCGATCGGCGCGGGGGCGACATTCTCGCCGCTTTCGGGCTGACCGTGCCCGGTCATGTGCTTGAGCGTCGCGAACACCTTGCCGGGTGCCAGCGTCTTGCCCTCGCCCTGCAGGCCGATCACCGCTGCGACGCCCATTTCCCCGCATAGATAGGGGTCCTCGCCGAACGTTTCCTCGATTCGGCCCCAGCGCGGGTCGCGGGCGATGTCGACGACCGGCGACAGCGCCAGCACCGTTCCGTGCGCCCGCACCTCGCGCGCGATCACCGCGTTGACCCGGCGGACGAGGTCGCGGTCGAACGATCCCGCCAGCGCGATCGCCTGCGGGAAGCTAGTCGCCTCCGGCGCCATGAAACCGTGCAGCGCCTCCTCGTGGAACAGGATCGGAATGCCCAGCCGCGTGCGGGTCGTCGCCCAGCGCTGCGCCGCATTGACGAACGCGATCGTATCCGCCGGCGCACGCCAGCGGCCGGTAACGGCGGCAGCCGTGTTGGCTGCGGTGGCGGCCCCGCCCCGGTCGGACGGCCGCGCGATCTGGCCGATACCGTTGGGATAGGCCGTATCGGCACGCGCCGGGTCGAAGCGCAGCGCGTCGTCCATCACCTGCCGCTTCGTCGTCGACAGCGTGATCAGCTGCGCCACCTTCTCGTCGAGCGTCATCCGCGCCATGAGATCGCGGACCCGCAGGTCGACGGGCGCGCGAGGATCGCGGTAGACGGGCAACTCCTTCGCCGCGCTCGCCAGCCCGGGGGCCAGACCGGACGTCAAAGTCGCGAGCGATGCCGAACCCATCCAGCGGAGCATGCCGCGGCGACTGGTCGCGATTGTCCTGAAACTCGTGCCGGTCACCCATCGTCTCCTGTCGTCAAACGCGGCATTGCTGTCGATGCCGTCATCGTGATAGCGATAACATGTTCGACAAGCAGACCCGTTGTCAATGCGGGAGGCTGTGCCGGGAGAGGAAAGAATGATGCGAGTGCGTTGGCTTTGCGTGGCGGTCGCGGTTGCGATGGCGAGTACGACCGGGGCGCAGGCAGAGGACGGCTACGACCTCTGGATGCGCTACCGCCCCCTGGCGAAAGAGGCGGCGACGGCGCTCGACCGGGATGCCGAATCGGTCGAAATGCGCGGCCAGTCGGCGACGTTGCGCGTTGCCGCCGACGAGCTTCGCCGCGGTCTCGCGGGGCTGACCGGCCACGCATTTGCCATGGGTCCGAGCCCGCATCCGATCCTGCTGGCGACCTCGGCAGACGGTGACGTCGGCCGGCTCGGCCTGCCGCTGAAAGACCTTGGCGACGAAGGCTATATCGTGCGGCAGGTGCGTCTCGGCGGCCGCGACGTCACGCTGGTGACCGCGCGTACCGACCGCGGCGTGCTCTACGGCAGCTTCGCGCTGCTGCGCCACATCCAGACCGGCGGGCGGCTCGACCGGGTCGCGCTCGCCTCGACACCGCGGGTCAAGCTGCGCGTACTGAACCACTGGGACAATCTCGATGGCGTGGTCGAGCGCGGCTATGCGGGCCAGTCGCTCTGGGACTGGTGGACGCTCCCCGACTTCAAGGACCCCCGCTACACCGACTATGCGCGCGCCAATGCGTCGATCGGCATCAACGGCACCGTCCTCAACAACGTCAACGCCAAGCCCGACAGCCTGTCCGCCAGCTATATCGCGAAGGCGGCCGCACTCGCCGATGTCTTCCGCCCCTATGGCATCAAGGTCTATCTGTCGGCCCGGTTCTCCGCGCCGATCGAGCTTGGCAAGCTGAAGACGGCAGACCCGCTCGACCCCCAGGTCGCGGCCTGGTGGAAGGCGAAGAGCGACGAGATCTACCGCGCGATTCCCGATTTCGGCGGCTTTCTCGTCAAGGCCAATAGCGAGGGGCAGCCGGGGCCGCGGGACTATCACCGCAGCCATGCGGAAGGCGCGAACATGCTCGCAGCGGCCGTCGCACCGCATGGCGGCATCGTGATGTGGCGGGCGTTCGTCTATGCCGACACCGACCCGGACGACCGCGCGAAACAGGCCTATACCGAGTTCAAGCCGCTCGACGGCAAGTTTGCCGCCAACGTCATCGTCCAGGTCAAGAACGGCGCGATCGACTTCCAGCCGCGCGAGCCGTTCCATCCGCTGTTCGGGGCAATGCCCAGGACGCCGCTGATGCTCGAGTTTCAGATAACGAAGGAATATCTCGGCTTTGCGACGCACCTCGCCTATCTCGGGCCGCTCTTCGCCGAGACGCTCGGCAGCGAGACCTTCGCCGGCAGCAAGCGCGCGACGGTCGCCCAGATCGTCGAGGGCGGCGTCAATCGCCACGCGCTGACCGGCATGGCGGGAGTCGCCAATATCGGCCGCGACCGCGACTGGGCCGGATCCACCTTCAACCAGGCGAACTGGTTCGCGTTCGGGCGGATGGCCTGGGATCCGACGATCGGCGCACAGCCGGTTGCGCGCGAATGGGCGGCGATGACCTTCGGGCCGAACCCCGCGATCGTCGCACCGGTGACGGACATGATGATGGGCTCACGCGAGGCGGTGGTCGACTATATGACGCCGCTCGGCCTCGCGCACGTCATGGCGACGGGCCATCATTATGGCCCCGGCCCGTGGGTCGCCGACCTGAAACGTCCGGAATGGAATCCGGTCTATTATCACCGCGCGGACAAGGCCGGAATCGGCTTCGACCGGACGCGCACCGGCAGCAACGCCGTCGCGCAATATGCGCCGGAACTTGCCCGCCGTCTCGCCGATCCCGCGACGACGCCGGAGCGAGACCTGCTGTGGTTCCATCACGTGTCATGGGACCGGCCGATGGCATCGGGACGCAGCGTCTGGGCCGAGATGGTCCATGATTATGACCGCGGCGTCGGCTATGTCGCGGACATGCGCCAGCGCTGGGACGGACTGCGCGGCCAGGTCGATGCCGAACGCTGGACCAAGACTGCGACCTATCTGGGTATCCAGGAGCGCGAGGCGCGGTGGTGGCGCGATGCCAGCCTCGCCTATTGGATGTCGGTGAACGGCCGGTCGCTGCCGGCCGGCGCCGCTGCGCCCGCGCATGATCTCGACTGGTACAAGGCGCAGCGCCCCGCCTTTGCCCCGGGCAACCCGCAATGAGCGGCCTTATGGAGAAAGCGATGACTGTGGGATCTTCGGTCGCCAGGCCGACGGCGTGGCTGTTGGCAGCATTGCTCGCGACCGGCGCGGATGCCCAGCGCGCCGCGCCGACTGAGCGGTGGACCGGGAGCTGGGGCTCTGCCCAGATGATCGCGACCGGCGACAATGCGCTGCCGGCCGACCGCGCCGGCGCGATCACGCTGCGACAGGTCGTTCGCCTGTCCGCCGGTGGCACGCAGGTCCGCGTGCGGCTGTCCAACGCGTTCGGCACGCAGCCGCTCAGGATCGGCGCGGCGCATCTTGCCCGGCCGACCGCACTCGGCACCGCGCGTATCGCGGGCGGCACGACACTGCGCTTTGCCGGACAGGTGACCGCGGTCATCCCGGCGGGTGGGGAGATCTATTCGGATCCGGTCGCGCTCGCGCTCGCACCCGGGGCCGACCTCGCCGTCAGCCTCTATCTGCCCGATCCCGCCACGCCCCAGACCGGACATCCCGGTGCGCGGGCCACCAGCTTCACGGTCACGGGCAATCACGTCGCCGACCCGCTTCTCGCAGGCGCGACCGCGACGCCACACTGGTATGCGCTCGCCGATGTCGAGGTGGCGGGTCCCCGCGTCGCCCAGGTCACCGGCGCGGCACGCCCAACGACGATCGTCACGATCGGCGATTCGATCACCGACGGCTATGGCGTCGCCCCGGAACGCAACACCCGCTGGCCCGACATCCTCGCCGAGCGGCTGCGCGCGGCGCCGGCGACACGCACGCTCGGCGTCGTCAATGCCGGCATCGGCGGCAACCGGATATTGCTCGACGGGCTCGGTCCCAACCTTGTCGCCCGGTTCGACCGCGACGTGATCGCGCGGAGCGGCGTCGGCTGGGCGATCCTGCTCGAAGGGGTGAACGATCTCGGCGTCTTGACGCGCGACGCCCCGGCATCGCCCCAAGACCATGCGGCGCTCGTCGCGGAGCTGACCGCCGGCTTCCGCCAGCTGGCCGACCGCGCGCATGTGCACGGTATCAGGATCATCGGCGGCACGGTGATGCCGTTCGGCGGCAATGACTATTATCACCCGGACGCCGCGCTCGAGGCCGATCGCCAGGCGGTCAACAGCTTCATCCGCAACTCGGGCGTGTTTGATGCGGTGATCGACTTTGACCGGGTGATGCGCGATCCGCGCCGTCCCGACCGTCTCGCGCCGGCGTTCGACTCAGGCGATCATCTTCACCCGTCCGAAGCGGGCTATCGGGCGATGGGTGCCGCGGTGCCGCTCGCGCTGTTCACCACGCCGCAGCGCTGAGCACGCGCCCGGCATGACGGTCGCGCCGGTCCCCCGCCTGTGCCGCCGGACCGGGTGATCAGTTCGCCCGTTCCTGCGGTTGGTCCGAACCTGCCTGAACAGGCCCCGCCCCGCTTTCCAATGACGGGGCAGGTCTCTCCCTGTCTCAAGTATTAAATAATCATATTTAAGTTATTTTATCGGCTATGGCTTTACTGCCACTGTGTCTAAAATACGCGACACAGAATACAGATTACCGTTGACAGTATTCGTGCCCATGGTAGCCCTATCACACACCGCCAATAAGAGCGGTTTCGGAAGGGCTGCGGTCATGCCGCAAAGGGGGAGAGAATGATGAGGGGTTCGTCCATACTCAATGCACTCGTGCGTTCGAGTTCGATTGCCACAGTTGCCGTTTGCCTGCTGAATCCGGCACAGACCTTCGCGCAAATGGCGCCAGGCACCGAGACAGGGTCGCCTGCGACTGCCGCGCAGCCAGCGCTTCCGGCGACATCCACCGCGCAAGACGCAGGGCAGACCGCGAGCCAGGATCCACAATCGGCCCCCGGGGACGAGATCGTCATCACCGGCATCCGCGCCAGCCTTGGTCGCGCTATCGACATCAAGCGCAACTCGGCCGGCGTCGTCGACGCCATCTCGGCCGAGGATATCGGCAAGTTCCCCGACACCAACCTCGCGGAATCGCTGCAGCGCGTCACCGGCGTCTCGATCAGCCGCGCCAACGGCGAAGGCTCGCAGGTTGCCGTCCGCGGCTTCAGCGGCGGCTTCAACCTCGTCACCCTGAACGGCCGCCAGCTTCCGGCGACCAGCATCGACACGAGCACCGGCAACGCGTTTGCGACCGGTACGGGTCGTTCGTTCGATTTCCAGAATCTCGCATCCGAGGGTGTCGCCACGCTCGAGGTCTACAAGACCGGCCGCGCCAACATCCCGTCGGGCGGCATCGGTGCGGCGATCAACGTCGTCACCCGCCGACCGCTGTCGTCGAGCGAGAGCGGCCTTTCGGGGTCGATCGGTGCCAAGGGGCTGTATGACAGCTCGGTCGAGAAGGCGGAAGGCGATCTGAGCAAGATCACGCCAGAGCTGTCCGGCCTCATCAACTACAAGAACCCGAACGAAACCTTCGGCGTCAATGTGTTCGGCAGCTATCAGCTGCGCGAATCCGCTTCGGTTCAGTCCAACCCCAATTACTGGAACATCGTGCCGCTGGCCGATTTCCTCAACACGGCGGGCGCCTATATCCGGCCGACGACGGTGATCACCAATCGCCCGACGACCGAATATGTCCAGATACCGAACGACAGCCGGTACCAGTTCTCCGAGAACCGCCGCGAGCGTCTGAACGGCCAGGCCAACATCCAGTTCAAGCCGTCCGACCGGTTCGAAATCTCGATCGACGGCATGTATGCCCGGAACAAGCTGAGCGAAGAGCGCAGCGAGCAGACCAACTGGTTCCAGCGCCCGTTCACCGAAGTCACCTTCGACGACAACAAGCAGATGCAGAGCGCAGTCATCCTCGCCGAGTCGATCCAGGCGGACAAGGGTTACGAGCAGCAGCGGTTCGCGACCAAGACCGAGCTCTATTCGGTCGGTGGCAATGTGAAGTGGGACTTCACCGACAATCTGCGACTGACGCTCGACGCCAACCACGCCAAGTCGAAGACCAATCCGGATAACGCGAACGGAACCTCGGCGACGACGATCTCGATCGGTGCGCCGGTACGCTCCTCGCACAAGGTCGATTTCACCACCGGCTTCCCGCAGCAGTCCGAGACGATCAACGACTGCACCGCAACCAACGGTGGTCGCGGCGGCAACTGCAACAACACGCTCGACATCGCGGATCTGGGCAGCCAGGTCGCACGGAAGATCACGTCGACCCAGGAAGCCCGGATCAACCAGTTCGGCGGCGACGTCGCCTGGGACCTGGGCGGGGGCAGCAAGTTCAACGTCGGCGGCAATTATATCGACGCGAACATGCGCTCGACCACGGTCAACACGATCCAGACGCTCGGCGACTGGGGCATCACGGATACCGGTCGCGTCGCAGAACTCGCCGGCGATCTCGTCGACACCTTCTGCCTGACCTGCAAGTTCGACAAATATGATCCGAAGTCGACAGGCTCGTCACTGGTCGCCTTCCGCGCCAACGCGGTCGATCTGCTCAACGTGTTCGAGCCTTATTATGCCGGCCGCGGCAACGCGGTCTCGCCGAGCCCGTCCTCGGACGACACCGTCGGTGAAAAGACCTGGGCAGCCTATGGCCAGATCACCTGGGCCGGCGAACTCGGCGGACGCCGCGCCAATGCGCTGATCGGCGCCCGCTATGAAAAGACGCGGGTCAAGTCGATCGGCATCCAGTCGGTGCCAAGCGGCATTCGCTGGTCGCAGGACAATGACTTCGCGGTCGATGGCGGGCCGCCCAGCGGCGCCGTCACGGTCAAGGCGAGCTACGACAATCTGTTGCCATCGCTCGATTTCAACATCGAACCGATCGACAACGTCATGGCGCGCGCCTCGTTCAGCCGCACGCTCGCCCGTCCCGACTATGGCAATCTGTTCGCCTCCGTCAGCGCCGGGGCACCGAACCGCCCGACCGCGCTCGGCGCAGCGCCTGCGGGCGCAACGCGTCAGGATCCGGCGCTGTTGCCGCTGGTTTCGGACAATTTCGACGTGTCGCTCGAATGGTATTACAAGCCGACGAGCTTCGTGTCGGTCGGCTTCTTCAACAAGGACGTCCGCAACTTCATCGGCAACCAGGTCACCAGCGGCAATCTGTTCGGGCTGCGTGACCCGGGTTCGGGCGCTGCCGGTTCGCGCTCGGGTACCGCGCTGGCCTACCTCCAGGCCAACGGCCTCCCGCTCAGCGATATCAACCTGTTCTCCTACACCGCGTTGCTGACGCAGAACAACGGCAACCAGGCGGCCGCATCCGCCGCGTTCCAGAACAATATCGATCCCGCGACGGGTGGCCTGAGGACGCAGTTCGTCGTCGATCTGGCCAATGCGGTCGACATCGTCGCCGATCCCAACGATCCCCTGTTCGAGTTCGCGATCAGCGGACCGGTCAACAACCGCGAGGGCAACATCCACGGGTTCGAGGTCGCCTGGACCAACTTCTTCGGTCAGACCGGCTTCGGCTTTGCGGTGTCGTACACCAAGGTCAATGGCGACGTGAACGTCGATCCCTATGCCGATCCCAACGTCAACATTTTCGCACTGACCGGCCTCGGCGACAGCGCGAACCTGACCGGGATCTATGACAAGAACGGGCTTTCGGCGCGTGTCTCGTACAACTGGCGCGACAAATATCTGTCGGGCACAAACCAGGGCGGCAACCGCAACCCGCTCTTCACCGCAGCCTTCGGGACGCTCGACGCGAGCATCAGCTACGACATCGCGCAGAGCTTCTCGATCTCGCTCGAGGCGGTCAATCTGACGAGCGAGCCGTTCCGCCAATATGCCCGCACCGAGACCAATCTGGTCTATGTGCAGGAATTGAAGCCGCGCTTCTATCTCGGCGCGCGCTACCGCTTCTGAGCACAGGCCGGCGTGCGCCTCGGCGCGCGCCGGACACCGCATCGGGCAATGGAGGGGCCGCAGCACCGTGCCGCGGCCTTTTCCTGTTGTCCGACGCCGCCTGGCTGATAGACCCGGATAAAAAGGGACCGGAGCGGATGAACCCCGTACAGATCAACAATATCGATCATGCCGACCTGCGCGTCAGCCCGCGCGCCGGCGCCGCATTCAACGACGCGGCCAATCAGGCGCTGGTCTTCCCCGCCGAATTCGAGGAACTGCAACGCGAATTCGCAATCGTGTTCCGCCGCCGCGACGAAGGTCTTCAGGCCTTTGCGCTGCTGGGCCTCGACCGCGACGAGAATCTCTTTCTCACCGACGACCGCTGGACCAGCCGCTACGTCCCCGCCAGCCACCGGCGCGGTCCCTTCTCGATCGGCATGACCCGGTCCGCACAGGACGATGTCGGCGAGGCGATGCTGCAGGTCGATCTCGACGATCCGCGCGTCGGTGACCCGGCGGGCCTGCCGCTGTTCCTCGAGCATGGCGGCAACACGCCGTATCTCGATCATGTCACCGGCGTATTACGGCTGCTGTACGAGGGGATGGACACCGCGCCCGCCGCCTATGCCGCGCTCGACGACGCCGGGCTGCTCGCGCCGGTCACGCTCACGATCGATGTCAGCGACGAGCGCCGCTACACCGTACCAGACGTGCTCGTCGTCGACCTCGAGCAGCTTGCGGCGCTGAACGGCCCGCCGCTCGAACAATTGCACCGCTCGGGCATCCTGCGGCTCGCCATCCTTGCCGCGTCATCGCTCGGCAATATCCAGCAGCTGATTGCACACAAGCAACAGCGGCTCGCGGCCGTCGGTTGACCCCGGTGCCCGCCATCACCCGCCGGACCCGCGTGATCGAAGGGGCGGACGCGCGGACCCTGCCCGTCGCCGATCTGATCGCGGAGGGCCGCCCGACGATCCTGCGAGGGCTCGCGCGCGACGTGCCGCTCGTCGCCGCGGCGCGTCAGGGTCCCGCGGCCGCGGTCGCCTGGCTCAAGCGGTTCGATGGCGGCCAGCCGGTGACGGCCTATATCGGCGACGCCGCGATCGGCGGCCGCTTCGGATACACGGCCGACTGCACCGCGCTCAACTTCACCCGCGAGCGCGGGTCGCTGTCCGCCTATCTCGACCGGCTTCTCGCCAGCATCGACGATGCCGCCGCGCCCAGCATCTATATCGGCTCGACCGATATCGATCAGTACCTCCCCGGCATCCGGGACCAGGCAGTGCTCCCCTTCGGCGACCCCGAACTCATCGCGCATCCGCCGCTGGTCAGTATCTGGATCGGCAACCGGACGACCGCGTCGGCGCATCACGACATGTCGAACAACATCGCGGTCACGTTGGTCGGGCGGCGGCGCTTCACGCTGTTCCCGCCCGATCAGGTCGCGAACCTCTATCCGGGGCCGCTCGAACCGACGCCCGCGGGCCAGGTCGTCTCGATGGTCGATTTCGACGCCCCCGACTTCACCCGCCATCCCGGCTTTGCCGATGCGCTGGCGGTGGCCGAAGTCGCGGAGATGGAGCCCGGCGACGCGCTCATCTACCCGGCCTTGTGGTGGCATCAGGTCGAGGCGCTCGATCCGTTCAACGCGATGATCAACTATTGGTGGAACCCGACCCCGCGCTTCATGGACACGCCGCAGAACACGTTGCTGCACGGCCTGCTCAGCCTGCGCGACCGGCCCGAGCATGAGAAGCGCGGCTGGCAGGCGCTGTTCGACTATTATGTCTTCGGCGATGCGGCGCGCGCCGGCGCGCATCTGCCGGCAGACGCACTGGGCGCACTCGCGCCGCTCGACGCGATGGCCGCGCGAAGGCTGCGTGCCACGCTGTTGCAACGGCTCAATCGATGAAGGGATATGCGATGGATACCCCGCCGAAAACCCGCGTGATCATCGCCGGCGGCGGCACCGCCGGCTGGCTCGCTGCGGCGCTGCTGACGCGACAACTCGGCGCGCTGGTCGACGTCACGCTGATCGAGTCGGACGAGATCGGCACCGTCGGCGTCGGCGAAGCGACCATCCCCACGGTCCAGGCCTTTCACGCACTGCTGGGCCTCGACGAGCGCGCGTTCATGGCCGCCACCGGCGCGACGTTCAAACTCGGCATCGCGTTCGAGGGCTGGGCACGCCCCGACGATCGCTATGTCCATTCGTTCGGCGATGTCGGGCGGTCCACCTGGATGGGCGATTTCCAGCATTTCTGGCTCGAAGCCCGCGCCAACGGTCTTGCCGGCGACTTTGGCGACTATTGCCTCGAGCTCCAGGCCGCTGAGGCGCGCCGCTTCACCATCGGCCAGCAGGGTCCGCAGCTCAACTATGCCTATCATTTCGACGCGGGCCGCTATGCCCGCTTCCTGCGCGAGCGCTGCGAGACCGCGGGGCTGACCCGGATCGAGGGACGGATCGCCGGGATCGATCGCTCGGCGGAGACCGGCCATATCGATGCGGTCATCCTTGCCAACGGATCGCGAGTCGCAGGCGATCTGTTTCTCGACTGCAGCGGGTTTCGCGGGCTGCTGATCGGCGATGCGCTGGGTGTCGGCTATGAAGACTGGAGCCACTGGCTGCCCGCCAACCGTGCGCTCGCAGTGCAGACGACGTCGGTCGAGCCCGCCCGACCCTACACCCGCGCGATCGCGCATGACGCCGGCTGGCAATGGCGGATCCCGCTGCAGCACCGCGTCGGCAACGGCATCGTCTATTCGAGCGAGTACCTCTCCGATGATGCGGCCCAAGACCGTCTGCTGGCATCGGTCCAGGGTCGACCGCTGACCGACCCGCGCCTACTGCGCTTCACGACCGGGCGCCGCCTGCGCGCCTGGGAGGGCAATTGCATCGCGCTGAGCCTTGCCGGCGGGTTCGTCGAACCGCTCGAATCGACCAGCATCCATCTCGTCATGACCGCGCTGACGCGGCTGCTCCGCGCCTTCCCCTTCGACGGGATCAGCCACGCGGTCGTTACGCAATTCAACGCGCAGACGCGGCGCGAGCTCGAAGGCGTGCGCGATTTCGTCATCCTCCACTATCATTTGAACCAG
This sequence comes from Sphingomonas aerolata, assembly GCF_003046295.1. Taxonomy (GTDB): domain Bacteria; phylum Pseudomonadota; class Alphaproteobacteria; order Sphingomonadales; family Sphingomonadaceae; genus Sphingomonas; species Sphingomonas aerolata. The sequence continues at coordinate 365,768 of NZ_PZZN01000003.1, read as the reverse complement.
CGCAGCGAACCGTTCTGGAAGGCCTGTGCCGCAATGCCGATCCCCGACACGTTGGCGGAGCGCATCGCGCTGTTCGCCGATGCCGCGCAGGCCTACCAGTCGCCGGACGACCTGTTCCGCGTCAGTTCCTGGACCCAGGTCATGCTGGGCCAGCGGCTCGAGCCGCGCGACTGGCATCGCCTCGCGCGGATGATGCCGCCCGAACGGCTCGGATCGTCGCTTGCGGAGCTGAAGGCGGGGATCGCGCAACAGGTCGACCGGCTGCCCGCGCACCAGGCGTTCGTCGATCGCTATTGTGCCCAGGCCGCGACCGGGGTCGCCGCTTGAGCGTCGGCAAACCCTGACCCGACGCGTCGCCTCAGCTCAGAGATTGGCCTGTTCGTCGGTCGGCAGCTCCGCGTCCGGGCCATAATAGAGCACGGCGCATTCGGCCTTCAGGCACCCGCCCTCGATGACGATGTCGTCGCGATAGGCGTCGTGGATGAAGGCGAGCGTGTCGACGTGCTTCGCCTCGAAATACATCGGATGCACGTCGTCGCGGCCAGCGCCGTAGACGACGCGCCCGACCTTCGACCAGATCGACGCCATCGTGCACATCCCGCAGGGTTGCAGTGTCGAGTAGAGCGTCGCCCCGCGCAGTTCGAGCTCGCCCGTATCCTCGCAGGCGCGACGGATCGCCATCATCTCGGCGTGCGCGGTCGCGTCGGGAAGCTCGTGCGTCTGGTTGCGTTCCCCCGCGATGATCTTGCCGTCGAGCACGATCACGCAGCCCAATGGTGATGTCGACGGATCCGATCCCTTCGACCGAGCGATCGCGATCGCCTCGCGCATCCAGCGTTCATCATCCTGCATCATGGCGTCACCTCCCGGAATCACCGTGTAACGCGCGGAAGCAGGTCTTGTTCGCCCGGTTCGGCAGAGCGAGCCCTAAATCGGCGATCGGCCTTTGCCGCCGGGTCAAATTCTTCGAAACGGCTGGGCGAAATCCGCCGATGCGCGTTGTCATCACGCGTTGCAGGACGGCCGAAAGCCCGTCGTGCAGGACCTTTCGCATCCCGAGGAGCCATTGATGCCGACCACTCTCAAAGCCAAGTTCGACACGCGCCGCGAAGCCGAGATGACGGTGGAACGTCTCGCCCAGGAAATGCAGGTCGAGCGGACCGACATCTTCATCACGACCGACGGCGCGAACAACAGCGCTGGCGACGAACGCGCGGGCGCCGACACCGCAGGCGATAATCCCACGCCCGCGTCGCGCGCCGACGCCGCGCTCGAGGGCAAGATCATCGTCTCGGTCGATATCGCCGACGCCGGGCGCGCCAGCGACATCAAGGCCGCATTCGCCGAGTTCGACGCCTCCGAGGTGGCAGAGCGCTAAACGCCGTGAGGGCGGGGCGGACGACACGGTGACCGCCCCGCCCCTGCGACCGTCTTTACTCCCTCCCCGACACCATGGAATTCGACATGACCGACACTACCGCCATCATGGCCCGCCAGCGCGAGATCGCGTCCGAACATCTGCTGTTCAAACTGATGGAATATGTCGAGGCGCAGCACCCGGGGTTGCTCGACTTCATGGAAGCCAGCCTCGACCATCTCGGCGACCCGGCGACCGACGAGACCAAGGATGATGCCGGTGTCCGCCAGATCGCCGCGCGCATGATCACCGGCGCGCGCAAACAGGGCGTCGACGCGGGCTGAGTAGTCCGGCGACAGGCTGACGGCGGGGCGGCGAAACGCATCGCCGCCCGCTCTTCTAGCAGGCGTCCTGTCCGCCGAGCACGTCGAGCGCCATGACGTGCGCAAGGTGCGACAGACCCTGCGGCAGGTTGCCGAGAAACATGCCCGTCTTCGGATCGGCCATCTCCGTCATGATCCCGACGCCGCGATCAAGCGCCTCGGAAATGCCCGCGAGCGCCGCCTCTGCCCGATCACGCTGGCCAAGCAGCGCACGGGCCTCGATCATCCAGAAGGTGCACGCCAGGAAACACCCCTCTTCCGCCCACACGTCGGTGTAGCGATAGTGATAGGGCCCCGCCCCCAGTTCGCGGTCGATCGCGTCGAGCGTCTTTTCCAGCCGCTCGCGCCCGTCGAAGCCGAACCGCACCGCCAGCGCGAGCGACGCGTCGAGCTTGTCGCTGCCGGGGTAGAAGACGAACGCCTGCTTGGTCTCGGACCAGCATTCATCCTCGATCCACTGCGCGATCCGGTCGCGTTCGCGCGACCAGCGATCGCGGCACGTGGTCGGCAACTGCCCCTGGTCCGCCAGTTCGACCGCACGCGCCAGCGCCTGCCAGCAACTGATCTTCGACATGGTGTAATGCTGCGACTCCTCGAGCTCCCAGATGCCCGCGTCCTTCTGCCGCCACGCGTCCGCACACCGGTCCGCCAGATGCGACAGCAGCTCGGCGCTCGACGCGTCGAGGATATTGCCGCAACTGACGAAGCGGGCGGCGGTCTCGAATATGTCGCCATAGACGCCGTGCTGGTTCTGGTCGGTCGCGGTGTTGCCGACCTGCACGGGTTTCGACCGCCGATATCCCGGCACGTCGATTTCACTCAGATCGGGGACCAGCGCGCCGTCGAGCGTATAGCAGACGCGCGGCCCGTGTTCGGCCAGCCGCTTCAACAGCCAGGTGAATGCCGCCTTGGCCTCCATCTGCGCACCCGCGGCGAGAAACGCCTTGATCGTATAGCCGGCGTCGCGGATCCAGGCGTAGCGATAGTCGTAATTCTTCTTGCCGCCGATCCCTTCGGGAACCGAGGTGGTCGCGGCGGCTGCGATCGCACCGGTCGGTGAATAGAGCAGCAGCTTCAGCGCGAGGACGCTGCGGATGAACGCGGGGCGCCGTTCGCCGTCATAGTTGATCCGGTGCGACCATTGCCGCCATTCCGCGTCCGAAATATCGATGCGCTCGTCGATGTCGGCGATCGTCGGCACGACCAGCGGCTCGTCCTCGCCCGCGACGATCGCGACGACCTCGCGCTGGCCCTGCGCGACCGTCAGCACGCCCGTCACCGCCTCGTCGGTGCGTTCCACGACGACGCCATCGCTGTGCAGGAACAGCCCCAGCACGCGGTCGACATGGAAGACCGGATATTCGCCGATCTTCGACTGATACGGGCTCGCCCCGCTGGCCCTGCGCCCCGGACGCATCTCGATTCTGAACCGGACCGCACCGTCGAGCCCGTCGATCCGCCGTGCGAGTTCGGTCCAGGGCAACCGGCCCGCCGTACCGCTGTTCATCGACTCGGTCAGTCGCGCGCGGCCGCTGTCCGTGATGAAGAGCGTCTCGAGCACGTTACTGCCGGGCAGATAGCGGCGTTCGACGGTGAACGGCTCGGTCGGGGTGATGCTGAACCGTCCCCCCTCCTCCGGATCGAGCAGCCGGTCGAACAGCGGCTGCGAATCGAGATTGGGGACGCACCACCAGTCGATCGATCCGTCCGCCCCCGACAGCGCGACCGACCGCCCGTCGCCGAGCGCGCCATAATCCTCCAGTCGCAGATAGCCGTCCTCGCGCACCCCCTCGCGCACCCCCTCGCGTACATCGCTGCGCGCGGGTCGGGTGGTGGCGCGCAGCACGTCGCTGGCCAATGCGGCAAGGGTCTTGGCCATGGAAGTGTCTGTCCGATCGCGTCTTTGCTCCCCACCAGGCCGGGTATTCGACGCTGGGGAAGCCGTGGTCGGACATGAACGTCGCGGCGTGCGCCAATATCCCGCCCCAACGCTATTTTCCTGGCAGCAGCCCGCAACGCGCCGACCGGGTCCGCCCGCTGCTCAGAGCGGGGACACGTCCGGCATGAAGATATAGCCGTTGCCGCGCACCGTCCGGATCAGTTCGGTGCGGTCGTGCCGCTGCACCTTGCGCCGCAGCCGGCTGATATTGACGTCGATCGTGCGGCCCTTCGCCGGACCATCGCTGCGCCCCAGCGTCGCGATCATGTCGTCGCGCGAATGGATCGTCTGCGGTTGCGCCACGAACAGATGCAGCATTTGGAATTCGCCATCGGTCAGCCGGACATTGGTGCCGTCGGGGGCGGTCAGCGTCCGCATCCGGCAGTTCAGCGCCCAGCCCGCAAAGCCGACCAGATCGTGGCTCTGGACGGGATTTTCGGCGCCGGCGAGTCGTTCGGTCGGCGCGGGGTCGGCAGGATCGGGTGACGCGCCGCTGGCCAGTTGCGCCCGTTGCCGCCGCAGGACCGACCGGATCCGCGCGAGGATCTCGCGCGGGCTCGACGGCTTGGTGACATAATCGTCCGCGCCCAGCTCGAGCGCGACGACCCGGTCGATCTCGCTCGACAGCGCGGAGAACATGATCACCCGCGGCGGATCCTGGGTCTGGGTCAGTGCGCGCAGCACCGACAGCCCGTCCTCGCCGGGCATCATCATGTCGAGCACGACGAGATCGCAAGGGCGATGCGCGAGCCGGGTCCGCAACGCGGCGCCGCTCGCCACGGCTTCGGCGCGCAGGCCGTGATCGACCAGAAACCCCGTCAGCAACTCTCGCAGCCCGGGATCGTCGTCGACGATAACGATCCGCGCGCTGTCATCCGCCCCTCGCGTGCCGGCATGGAGATCAGGGCCGGGCGCGGCGACGGAAACGCTGTTGGTCAAAATCATGCGCCTCGCCTGCAGGTCAGTTCTTTCCGGCATATGTCTGGATGTTGCGCAATCCGTCGCGCCGGCAACGACCGGCGGTGGCGTGGCATGATGCGAAATCGCTGAAACATCGCGAACACATACGTGGCATAGTGGCCGGCGATGCACTGCGCCGCTCCCGAACCCGCCGATACGATGCTGCTCGTGGTCGATGACGACCATGCGATCCGGACGCTGCTCGCGCAGAGTCTGGGGATGCACGGGTACCGCGTCGAAACCGCGACCAATGCGCAGGAAATGGACGTCGCGCTCGCACGGCATCCGATCGCGCTGATCCTGCTCGACGTGATGATGCCCGGCGAGGACGGCCTGGCGGCCTGTCGCCGCTTGACCCGCAAGGGCGCCCCCCCCGTCGTCATGCTCAGCGCGCTGGGCGACGAACCCGACCGGATTCTCGGGCTCGAGATCGGCGCGAGCCATTATCTGACCAAGCCGTGCAGCCCGCGCGAGATCCTCGCCACAGTCCGCGCCGCACTGCGCGAACGCAATGGCGCGGCTGTCGAGACCGGCCGCAGCTATGGCTTTCTCGGCTGGCGGGTCGATTTCGCCGCGCACGAATTGCTCGACGGCGACGGCATGCTCGTCGACCTGACCGATGGCGAATTCGCGGTGCTGCGCGCCTTTGTCGAGCGTCCGCGCCGCGTGCTCGCGCGCGACGCGTTGCTGGAGGCGGCGCGGGGTCCGGATACCGACGCATTCGACCGGGCGATCGACGTCCAGGTCAGCCGGCTGCGACGCAAGCTGCGCTCGCGCGGTGACGAGATCATCCGGACGATCCGCAACGAGGGCTATTTCTTCGTTCCCCGCGTGATCCGGCTGTGACCACGCCGTCACGCACGGCCGGCGCGAATCCGGCTGGTACCAGGGTCGGGCATCCGCGGCGCTGGCCGCTGTTCCTGCGGATCTTCGCGTTCATCCTGTTCACCGTCCTGCTCGTCCAGCTGCTCAATTTCGCCGCCGTCCTTCTGGTCCCGCCGCCGACGCCGGTGGTCTATTCGACCAGCCGGATCGCCTCGGTCGTGCGCGCCGGACGCGACCCGAGCGGCTTGCTGACGATCGCGGTCGCGACCGCCCCGCCGACCGAGCAGGGCGATGCGCGCGATCGCCATCTCGGCCGGGTGATCGCCGCCGATCTTGGCGTGCCGGCACGCGCGGTGATCGTCGAGGCGCGCCGCTATGGTCCGCCCTTGATGGCGGGCGCGTTTCGGCCGCCCATGCCGATGGGCATGCCCAAGATGCCGCCACAGTCGGTCGTCGACAACACACTGTTCGGCGCGTTCGTCGTCTGGGTGCATGCCCCCGACGGCCAGTGGCGGACGATCCGCCCGGCGCGGCCGGCGTTCGGCTTGTGGCAGGCGCGGCTGATCCTGTGGTTCCTCGTCGCGATGGCGGTCGCCGCACCGGTCGCGCTGGTACTGGCACGACGCATCGCCAGGCCCGTCGCGCTGTTCGCCGCCGCCGCCGACCGGCTCGGTCGCGATCCGCGCGCCGATCCGATCCCGCTGACCGGACCGCCCGAGATCATGGAGGCCGCGACCGCCTTCAACGTCATGCAGGAGCGACTCAATCGCTATGTCGAGGATCGCACGACGCTGATCGCCGCGGTCGCGCACGATCTGCGCACGCCGCTGATGCGTCTCGCGCTCCGGCTCGAAAAGGCGCCGGACGAGATCCGCGAGGCCAGCGAGGAGGATATCCAGGAGATGAGCCAGCGGATCGGCGCGGCGATGGCGTTCGTCCGCGACATGACCCGGCATGTCCGCCGCCAGCGGCTCGACCTGCGCTCGCTCGCGGAAAGCATCACCGACGATTATGCCGACCGCGGCGAGCAGGTGGTGCTGTCGCCCGGTCCGTCGCTCGCGATCGACGGCGATGCCCCCGCGCTCAAGGCGTTGCTGGTCAATCTGGTCGACAACGCGGTCATATATGCCGGGCATGCCGAGGTCCAACTCTACCGCGACCGCGACACGGTGGTGATCGAGGTCGGCGATCGCGGTCCGGGCCTCTCCGCCGCCGATGCGTCGCATGCCTTCGAACCGTTCTTCCGGGCGGAGCGGTCGCGCAACCGCGACACGGGTGGCACCGGCCTCGGGCTCGCCAGCGTCCGCGCGGTGGCGCATGCGCATGGCGGCGCCGCGTCGCTGGAAAATCGCCCCGAAGGCGGTCTCATCGTGCGCGTCATTCTGCCGGCATGATCCGGCCCCGAAACAGGAGAAGACCGATGTCGATGCGCGCATGGACGGTGATCGCCGGCGGGATGCTGGCCGCACTGGCGCCCGCCCCGGATGTCGCGGCGGCGGCGCAGTCGAGCACCGAGCCGGCGCGATCCCCCCGGCCTCGCCCGCAGCAGGGCCGCGGCCAGCTGTTCATCAGCCCGATGGGCGAGCCGTTCCGCTCGACGCAGAAGGCCGGCGCGGCGCAGGCATTATGGTTCCAGGGTGCCGACCGCGACGGCGATGGCCGGATCACCCGGGCCGAGTTTCAGGCGGATGCGACCCGGGTCTTCGCGCATTTTGACCGCGGCCGCGATGGCGAGATCGATCCTGAAGATATCGCTTGGTACGAAAATATCCTCGTCCCCGAGATCCGCGTCCGCGGTGGAGGACGCGGCGGATCGGCGGGACGTCCCGACACCGGGTCCGGCAAGCGTGGCAGCGCCGCCAGCCGCAGGACCAGCACCGCCGACGCGACCTTGCGGATCGGCGCCGGCCGCTTCGGCCTGTTCGACCTGCCCGAACCGGTGACGTCGGCGGATTTGAATTTCAACCGCGGCGTCGACCGGGCGGAGTTCGCCAAGGCCGCCGCCGACCGGTTCGCCGCGCTCGACCGCAATGGCGACGGCGCGATCCGCCGTCGCGAAGTGCCGCGCGCAGGCGGCGACACCTGGCGCAATGGCGACGACCAACTTGGAACGGCACCGTTGACGCCCGCGCGCTGACAGGCCGCATCAGCCGGGTGGCGGCCCGGCCCCCAACGGACCGCCCGGCCCGCCCGGACCGGGGGGCGCATGGCGAAGCCGCATCAGCGCCTCGAACCCCGCGCGCTGGGGCGTGTCGAGACTGTCGTAGAAGCTGCGGGCTGCGATCAAGCGCGACCGGTCATGCGCTGCGTGCGCGGTCGCCTGCGCCTCGAACCGTTCGAGATGGCGGGCGAAATCCTCGCCACCCGGCATCGACGGGCCCGGGCGCATGTTCGGCCCCTCCCCGCCGTCGCGCCGCGGCGGAGGCGGCCCCCAGGCGGACAGAAACGCCACGAGTCCGCTACGCTGATCGGGCCGCAGATGCAGCAGCAGCGCGATATCGTCGGCCTCCCGGGCCCGCATCGCATCGACATTTGCGGGCCCACGCGGGCGCTCGGCACTGGCAGTGCAAGTCGCGCCGAGCAGCAGCATCGCCGCCAGCCAGCGTGCCGAACGCGGTTTCTGCAAAATCATCGTCATCGTCCTTCCCCCGGTATCAGCCGAGCATCCCGGATATGATCCAGCGCCGGCTCAGCGCGGATTTGGTGATCGTCGCCCCGCATCCGCGGCAGGCGGCGCGCTGGATCGACGCGCCGGCGACATCGCGGTGCCGCGACCGGGGCAGATGACGCCCGACGCTGCAATCAGTGGTGCGCGGTGATGGCATCGACATGGCTGGCTCCCCGGTTCATTCCGTCGGACCGGATATCGCAACTCCGTTTGTCCTGAATATTTCCGCGAGCTGCCCCCCGGGCGACAGACGCGAAAAAGCCCCGCCATCACGATGGATGGCGGGGGCGTTTCGCGGTCGTACCAGTCCTCGTTCCTAGAACTTCACGTTGGTGCTGACGAAGAAGGCGCGACCATAGGGGTCGTAGGTCGACGGATAGGTGTTCGCCTGTTGCTGATTGTCGCCCAGGATCGGCGGCTGCTTGTCGAAGACGTTGTTGACCCCGACCGACCAGGTGAAGCCGTCCTTGATCCGGAACGCCGCGGTCAGGTCAAAGTAATCATAGGCCTTGATCCGCTCGACTGCATAGGTCGTCGCGCTGTCGTCGTCCTTCACCGCCGACAGGTGACGATACAGCACCGATACCGTCATCGGCCCGGTCGAATAGGTCGCCCGCGTCGACAGCCGCCATTTCGCATAGGGGTTGCCACAGGTCTGACCGAACTTGCCCGCACAGTCGATCGTCAGGTCGGGAATCGCCGCCAGCGGGTTATAGTCGAACGCGATCAGCCGCGTACCGCTGAAGCGCAGGTCGAGCCGGCTGGTGTCGCTGCCGAACGCCCCGAAGCCGAGCGGCAGGCCGTAGCGCGCCTCGAAATCGACCCCGCGCGTCGTGACGCCCCCCGTATTGGCCAGCGTGTTGGCCGCATCGGTGATCGCAAAGCTGTTCGCGTCGCGCGGCAACGACCCGCAATAGCTCGCGTCATAGGGCGTGTAGCCATTGTCCGCGTCGCCGTAACAGGCGCGGATCAGGTTCGTGGTGCCGACCGTCGAGATGTAGTTCGCGATCTTGATCTTGTAGTAATCCGCGGTGAACGAGAAGCCGGGCAGGAAGCGCGGCTGGAGCACGATGCCCGCGGTATAGGTGTCGGACGTCTCCTCGCGCAGCGCGGGGTTGCCGCCATTCACCGTCTGGATCTGCGTGCTGCCGCCGTCATAGGCGGTGCCGATCACCGACGCCGCGACACCGTTCGACAGGCAGCTCGCATTCAGATTGGTGTTCGTCAGCGCCACCGCGGTCGTGCACGGATCGGTCGCGGCGGGAAAGTCCTGCGACGCGCCGCTGAACAGGTCCGACACGGTCGGCGCGCGCACTGCCCTCGAATATTGGCCGCGCAGTGCGATGTCGTCGATGAGCGACCAGACCGCGCCACCCGAATAGGTGTTCACCGATTTCGCCGCGGTCGAATAATAGGAATAGCGATAGGCGCCGTTGACCTCGAGCTTCTTCACGAAGGGAAGGTCCGCGAGCAACGGCACCGCAACCTCGGTATAGACTTCCTTGACGTTATACCCGCCGCCCAGGGCTTCGCCCGCGTTGAAGCCGACCACGTCGCCCGACGACAGCGAGAAATCGGGATTGTAGCTGCCCTGCTCGCGGCGATATTCGGTCCCGAACACGATCCCGACCGGGCCCGCCCCCAGATCAAACAACTCGCGGTTCGAGATCGACGCGCTGGCGACCTGCTCGCTGATCGTGCTCGAATTCTGCACCGGAATGGTGATGAACGCGGCGGCCGCGTCGCTGATGTTGCCCGCCCCGAAGATGTTCAGCGGGACGCAGCCATTGCTCGTATCCGAACACACCAGATTGCCGCCGGTGTCATAGGTCGTCCGCAGCGCCTGGAGCACGCGGCTGCGCGAGACGTTGCCGGTCTGGCTCTCGATCGATTTGGTCCGCGAATAGCTGTAATAGGCGTCGTAGTTCCAGCCACCGCCGATATCGCCCTTCGCGCCCAGCACCGTTCGATAGGCGGTGTTGTCGAGGCTCGACACGCGATTGCCGACCTCGCTCAGCCGTCGGTAGATGGTCGAGGTGACAAAGCCGTCGCCATCCGTATCGAGCCCCTGGAGCAGCGTGCGCGATCCTGCGGAGAGAAACGAGGAATCGGCGTCGAGCGAGACCGACCCGGTGAACGGCGTCGGCGCGAGCTGGTTCTTCACGCGGTTGTTGATGAACTGGCCCTCGGCATAGACGGTCAGTGCGTCGCTGACGTCGTAATGCGTCTGCGCGCTCATCAGGAACCGCTCCTGCGGGACCTGCAGGTAATTGGACGGCGCATAATTATAGGCGTCGGTCGCGGCGCTATAAGCCGAAAAGCTCCCATCGGGTTCGAACTTGCGGTTGACGCCGCCAATCGCGAACCGCGTGCCCTCGATCGAGCCCGACCCGCCTGCGATCAGCCCCCCCTCGCCATCATCGACCTGCGCCTGTCGCGAATAGTCGCGCGCCGACTGAAGGATGCCGTTGCGCTTGGTATAATCGAAATAGACCGTCGCATTGCCGCGCCCGTCCTCGAAATTTCCCCCGAGCAGCAAGTTGCCGTTGAACGTGCCGCCATCGCCCGCCTCGTTGATGCGGTAGTTCGCATTCACCTCCGCGCCGCTGAAATCCTTCTTCATGACGAAGTTGATCACGCCCGAGATCGCGTCGGAGCCATAAACCGCGGACCGGCCACCGCTGACGATGTCGACGCGTTCGATCAGCCCGGCGGGGATGGTGTTCAGATCGACGACCTGGTTCGAGTCATAGGCGACGTAGCGACGGTTATCGACGAGGACGAGCGTTCGCGTCGAACCCAATCCGCGCAGATCCGCGGTCGCCACCCCGCCCCCGGGGTTGTTCGACGCACCCGTCGTGCTCGGCACCAGCTGCGGCAGGTCCTTCAGGACATTCTCGACATTGGGCTGGCCCGACAGTGCGAAGTCCTGTGCGCTGACCACCGCGATCGGTGACGCCTGCTGTAACTGGAGACCGCCCAGCCGCGATCCGGTGACGACGATCGTCTCGCCATCGGCCGGCGCGGCGTCGCCCGGCACCGCCTGCGTTGCCGGGTCGACGGTCTGCGCAACGGCCGGTGCACTCAAGCCAAGCAGAAGCGTGGACGCCAGAAGGCGTTTGCGAAAGTCCAGACGCATGGTGATACTCCCTGAGCCGCAACACTTTGGGTTGCGAGGCATTTTTTGCGATGACGGATATGGTCCGTCCGGCAAAGCTGCAGGGATTTGACGGGGTCGACAACGGCTAAGTCGTCATCGAACCGTCATGCGTTCGACCTGTTGTTACGCAGCCACGGTTTGTGACAAACCATGTCGCAACCAAGACTGTATCGTGTCTTTGATCGCAGCGCGGACATCAGCCATGCATCACGCCGCCGGTCGGCGGAACACGACGGTCACGCTTCGCACGCGCTGATCCACAGCTCGGCTCTGTACTCGAACGCCAAACCGCAGCGCTTCGATCGCCACGGCCAAGCCGGTGGCCGAAGACCCACGGATACCGGCTGGGGGCGGCACGGTCGCGCGGCTCATTGGAACGTCGACCCGGCGGCCATCGCCTTGCTCGGGCTCAGCCCCTGCTGCTCGAGGAACTGGTTCAGCGCCGCGACCAGATCCTGCGCGGCGCCGCTGGTCAGCGCGACCCGCCCGACGACGACCCGCTCGACCGATGGCGCGTCGCGCGTGTGATCGCACCGCGCGCTCTCCAGCGTCAGCACGATCACGCCCGACAGATTGGCGAGCCCGGCGAGCCCCGTGGCGAAGACTTCGGGCGCAAACGGATTGTCGACGAGCGGCGGCAGCGTCGGCGCGCTGATCGGCGCGGATGACGGGACGGATTTGATGGCGACACGCATGGCGATGGTCCTCGCAGGATGAACGGGCGAGCCGATTGGCCCGCACGGCGCTCTAGCCAGCGACCATGTCCCGAACATTTCCCGCCACTTGCTCCATGTGTCAGCCGAGCCCGGCGACCGCGCGGTCGCGCTCGTTGGTGACCCAGTGTTGCAGTCCGGCCGGCGCGCGCCATCCGCCAGAAACATCGCCCGCCCAGGCGCCCGGTCTCACCCGGAGACCTCCCCATGATGTTCGAATTCGGCGCCAGTACGATGGCCCTGGCCTTGGCCGGCACGCTCGGCGGCACGGCGGTCGCAGCGCCCGTCCAGCATGCGAAGCCCCCCGCCCCGACGCCACCAGCCGATCCCGCCGTCCGGACGATCCGATCCTTGCGCGTCGAGGGCGCGCAGCGGATCGAGCCCGAGACCGTGCTGAGCTACACCAAATTGCGCGCCGGCATCCCCTACACGGCGGAGACGCTCGATCAGGCGCTCAAGGACCTTCAGGCCAGCGACCTGTTTGCCGATTATTCGATCGCCGGGGTCGAGGACGGCAATATCGTCGTCCGTATCCGCGAGAACCCGATCATCAACCGCATCGTCGTCGAGGGCAACAAGGCGCTCAAGAGCGACAAGATCACCAAGGAAATCAGGCTCGCACCGCGGCAGATCTTCACGCGCAGCGCGGTGCGGCAGGATGTCGCGCGGATCGTCGAGCTCTATCGCCGGCAGGGCCGCTTCGCGGCGATGGTCGATCCGAAGATGGTCAGCCTCGACCAGAACCGCGTCGACATCGTCTTCGAAATCAGCGAGGGCCCGAAATCGAAGGTCCGCCAGATCAACATCCTCGGCAACAGCGTGTTTTCGGACGCGCAGCTTCGCGGGCAGATGGCAACCAAACAGGCACGGCTCAGCCGCATGCTGTCGTCCGCAACCAGCTACGACCAGGATCGGCTGAGCTACGACCAGCAGAAGCTGCGGCAATTCTACCTGACGCAGGGCTATGCCGATTTCCGCGTGACGTCCGCGGTGGCCGAACTCGCCCCGGACAAGAAGGACTTCATCATCACCTATGTGGTCGAGGAGGGCAAACGCTACACATTCGGTGACGTCACCGTCGACAGCCAGATCCGCGACTTCGACAGCAGCAAGCTCGCCGCGACGCTGCCGCTCAAGAAAGGCGCCTGGTACAACGCCAAGCAGGTCGAGGACGCGGTCGACAGCCTGAGCCAGACCGCCGGCCTGTTCGGCTACGCCTTCACCGAGGTCAATCCGGAGTTCCAGAAGGACGCCGACACGCTGACGATGGGGATCAACCTCAACATCGCCGAAGCCAAGCGCACCTATGTCGAACGCGTCGAGATCAACGGCAACACACAGACCAAGGACAAGGTCGTACGGCGTGAAATCCGGTTGGCGGAGGGCGACGCGTTCAACAGCTTCCAGGTCAAACGCTCGGAGGACCGGATCAATTCGCTCGGCTATTTCCAGGACAAGACGGAGATCAAGCAGAAGCCCGGTTCCGCGCCCGATCGCGTCATCCTCGAAACCAACCTTGAGGAAAAATCGAGCGGCGAGCTTCAGCTCTCGGCCGGCTATTCCAGCCTGGAGAATTTCATCGCATCCGCCACGATCACCCAGCGCAACTTCCGCGGCATGGGACAGGAGCTACGGGCCGGAGTCAGCTATTCGAGCTATTCGAAATCGGTCAATCTCGGCTTCACCGAACCCTATCTGTTCGACACCAACATCGCACTGGGCGGCGACATATTCCGGCGGGATTACCGCTCGTACAGCACCACCGGCGACACCGACAGCACGACCTATGAACAGATCTCGACCGGGTTCCAGATCCGCGCGGCGGTGCCGCTGACCGAATATTGGTCGGCCACCGCACGCTACGGCCTGTCCTATGATCAGGTCACGCTCGATGCGGACACCTATTACACGAACGGGGCGTGCGATCCCGCGGTCGCCGGCCAGTATCTGTGCGACGCGGTCGGCAATCGCTGGACCTCGTCGATCGGCTATTCGCTGGTGTTCGACAGCACGAACAGCCGTACCCGCCCGTCCAAGGGCAGCAAATTCAGCGTCAGCCAGGATTTCGCCGGCCTCGGCGGCGACACACGGTATCTCCGCAGCACCGCCAACTACTCGAAATATGTCGATCTCGGCTCGCGCTTCATCCTCACCGCGCATGCCGAGGGCGGCTATATCAGGGGGCTCGGGCAGCAGGTGAGACTGACCGACCGCTTCTATCTGGGCGACCCGCAGATGCGCGGCTTCGATATCCGCGGCGTCGGGCCGCGCGTCACGCGGACCTATTACGACACCAGCACGATCCCTGCGACGATCTCGACCGGCAGCAGTTCGAACACGCAGACCGCGCTGGGCGGCACCGCCTATTACCAGGCCCGCCTCGAGGTCGAGCTCCCGCTTGGCTCGGGCGCGCGCGAACTCGGCCTGCGCCCCACCGTCTACATGGACGTCGGCGCGGTGTTCGGCGGCAGGACGCCGACGCTGACCGACAGCTGTGCCGCCGCGAACGCGACCTCGATCGCGTGCGTCGCCGCGACGCGTCAATACACCGACAGCGCCGGCAACCTGCTCTACCTCGATTCCGCCGGTGCAAGCACGACGACCAACACCGGCACGCCCTACAGCTATTCGCTCGGCGCCTACCGCGAGACCTATACGGGCAATAGCGCCAGCCCGCGGCTGTCGGTCGGCATCGGCGTCAACTGGGCCTCCCCGTTCGGCCCGCTGCGGATCGATCTCGCCAAGGCACTGCTCAAGGCCGATGGCGACGACAGCAAGCTGATTACCTTCAATATCGGCGGCCAGTTCTAGTGTGCACGGCGTCCTCCTGCGAAACGCCCTGCGCGTGGGGAAGCCGCCCGGTTGAGCTTGCCGCGGAGCTGCCCTAGACCCGTCACGCCACCGGCTCGCGTCCGCACGTCGCGGCGACGATCCGGGGCATGATGGAGAGCGTCCCCCATGTGTTTTGACCCCGCCCCGAAGCGCAAACCCGCGAACTTCCCGACGGCGGTGACACGATGATCCTCCTGCTGCTGGCCGCGCAGGCCGCGACGCTCGGCGCGACCAATTACGGGCTCGACGCACCGATGCCGACACCCAAAACGACGCCCGCCTTTGCCGACGAATTCAACGGGCGAACGATCGATCGCCGCAAATGGCGGTTCGACACCTCGCGCAATGCCGAGGGCTGGGCCAATCATGAGCGTCAATATTATGCCAAGGACCGGCCCCGAAATGCACGGATCGAAAAGGGCTCGCTGATCATCGAGGCGCGTCGCGAGACGCTGTCGAAGGCGCGCTTCCCCGACTGGGGCGGCCAGAGCTACAGCTCGGCCAAGCTCGTCTCTCGGGTGCCACGCGGCTATGGCTTCTACGAAGTCCGCGCGATGCTGCCCTGCGGCCGCGGCAGCTGGCCCGCGGTCTGGCTGCTGCCAAGCGGCGGCCGCTGGCCCGACGAGGGCGAGATCGACATCGTCGAGCTGGTCGGATGGGACCCGAACGTCGTCCATGCGACGGTGCACAGCGGTGCGTTCAACCACACCAAGGGCACGCAGCGCGGCGCGCAGAAGCGCGTGGCGACCGCCTGCACCCGCTATCATCGCTATCAGCTCGACTGGCGCGCCGATGTCATCACGATCGGCGTCGACGGCCGCGCGGTCATGCGCGTCGCCAATGACCAGCCCGGCGGCAAGGCGGCCTGGCCGTTCACCCGGCCCTATGACCTGATCCTCAACCTTGCGGTCGGCGGCGACTGGGGCGGGCAGAAGGGGATCGACGACACCGCCTTCCCGCAGCGCATGGCGGTCGACTATGTCCGCTACTGGCGCCCTGCCCCGAGCCGGTCGCGCCGTTGATCGCCGTCGGCCTCAGCGCCGCCCCCGCGCGGCGAGCAGGATCATCCCCCCGCCCAGCGTCAGCACCGCGAGCACGACCAGCACCGCATCGAAATCGCGCGGCGTCGCCAGCGCCCAGGTGATCACCGGCCCGAGCAGCCCGGGCAGGGTGTTGGCGAGGTTGAGCAGCCCGAGGTCGCGCCCGCGGTGCCGCGCGCTCGGCAACAGCTGCATCGCAAAGCCCGCGTGCAGCGCCAGGAAAACGGACGTCCCGCCCGTATAGACGCAGAACGCCGCCGCACCGCTGGTGAAGTCGCGCGCCGCCATCATCGCGATCAGCCCCGCCGCCGCGATCAGCGCTGCCGCGAACAGGAACGGCTTGGTCCGCCCGGTCCGGTCGGCAAGCCGGCCGACCAGCACTGCGATCGGCAGCGGCACGCTATAGGCGACGATCATCACCGTCCCCATCCGCGCAGCGAGAACCGACTCCGGTACCGAGGGGGAGACGGTTTCGAAATAATAGAGAAGATAGACGAACAGCGCGCTGCCCGCGACCTGCACGAGCAGCCGCGCGGTCCAGGCGAGCAGCAGATCGCGTCGCAGCATCGACCGCAACACCGGCGGCGGCGCCCCCGCCTGCCGCGTCCCGCGCACGATCACGAGCGGGAGCGTGCACATAGCGACGGTGACCGCGATGACCGCGAACCGCGCCGGCTCGCCGAACCGGCTCACCCCGACCAGCGCGGCCGACAGCGTCGCCGCGACCGGATTGGCCATCGCAAGCAGCCCGCCCGCGACCCCCTTGCGGCCATCGGGCACCTCTTCGGCGATGATCGCCATCAGCGGCGCGATCACCGCGTTCAGCGCGACCTGGAACAGGACGATCCCCGCCACCAGCAAGGCAGGCGTGGTCGCCGCCGCGAGCCCCGCATAGGACGCCATCGTCGCGACGACGCCTCCCGCCATGATCCCGCGGCGCCCCCCGCCCCGGCTCACCGACCGGTCGCCCAGCCAGCCAAAGCCGATATTCGCCACGCTCGCCGCGATCGCCCCCGCGATCACCGTCACCGTCAGCAGATCGAGGCGACCGTCGCCCGCCACCTGCTCGACCTTGATCGGCAGCAGCAGCGTCAGCAGCGGCAGATAGCCGACGACCGCCCCCGCATAAGCGAGCGCGCAGACGAGGAGCAAAGCTGCCGGTCGCGGCGTGGGCGACGGTAACCGACTATGCGGGGAAGAGAAAACGGAACGCGGCACGATGGCGCCCTTGTGACCCGCTCGCCGCCGTCGGGCAACTCCCGAACCACCCCCGCCGCCGCCGCGGCTGGTCTACGCCCCGGTCAGGGTTTCATCGTCATCGGCTCGAGCGTCGTCGTGAGCAGCTGCGACCGGTCCGCGGCATCATGCGCCAGCGCGACGCGGTAGCGGCCCCCGGCAATCCGCCACCCCGGCAGCGCGGTGTCGTACTGCGCGACGACCCGCGGCTCCGCGGTCAGCGTCACGCGCCGCGACTCGCCCGGTTTTAGCGTCAGCCGCGTGAACCCCGCAAGCCGCATCGGCGTCGCCGTCCCCGCCCCGGCCGTCCCCGCCCCGTCCGCCGCCGCCTGCGCGACATAGATCTGCGGAACGTCCGCGCCCGCACGGCGCCCGGTGTTGACGACGTCGAACGTCACGCTGAGCCGTCGGCCGCCGGTCACCACCGGGTTGCGATAGGCGAAGCTGGTAAAGCTCAGCCCGTGCCCGAAGGCGAACAGCGGCCGCTGGCGCTGCTTCTCGTACCAGCGATAGCCGACGTCCGCGCCCTCGACATAGTCGACCGGAAAGCTTTCGAGCTGGATCGCGGCGGCGTTCGCCGGATTGGCGGCCGCCTGCGCCTCGACCGACGTCAGCCGGTCGAGATTGACCGGTGCCGGGCGTGGCGCCTGGGACGCGGCGGCGGGGAAGGTGATCGGCAGCCGGCCCGACGGCGACACCCGGCCGGTCAGGATGTTAGCGATCGCCTCGCCGCCGCGCTGTCCCGGATACCAGGCCTGCAGCACCGCCGGCACCGCATCGATCCAGGGCATCAGCACCGGTCCGCCGGTTTCGAGCACTGCCACCGTCCGCGGCTGCGCCTTCGCCACCGCCGCGATCAACGCGTCCTGATTGTCGGGCAGCGACAGCGTCGGCACGTCCTGCGCTTCGGTCGTCCACTGCGTCGCAAAGACGATCGCCATGTCCGCGTCGCGGGCGGCGCGCGCCGCCGCCTCGGTGTCCTTGCCGTCGACAAAGGTCACCACCGCGCCCAGCATCGCCGCGGTGATCGCCCGGAGCGGCGACGAGGCATGATAGGTGTAGCGCGCGAACGACATCGCCGCCCCCGACGTCAGCGGAATCTCGATCGGCGCGCCACCGACCGAACGGACCTGGCTCGATCCCCCGCCCGACAGCACGCCGACGTCCGCTCGTCCGCCGATCAGCACGATGCGTTTGGCGGTGCGCGCGATCGGCAGCATGTCGCGGTCGTTCTTGAGCAGCACGATCCCCGCTTCCGCCGCGTCCTGCGCAACGGTGGCATGGCGGGCATAGGGAATCGGCGCCTCTGCGGCGGGCATCGGCGTGTCATAGGCGCCGGTTTCGATCAGGCCGGTCAGATAGCGCACGATCATGTCGTCGAGCCTCGCCTGCGATACGCTGCCGTCAGCCACCGCGGCCTTGAGCGGCGCGCCGAAGTAGATCGCCTTGTCGAGTTCCTGTCCCGACTGCTGGTCGAGCCCCGCATTGGCCGCCTTCGCAGTTGAATGGACCGCACCCCAGTCGCTCATCACCCAGCCGCGATAGCCCCAGTCGCGCTTGAGCACGTCGGTCATCAGATGCTTGTTCTCGCACGCCCAGTCGCCATTGACCTTGTTGTACGCGCACATCACCGAGCCCGGTTTCCCGCGCTCGATCGCGATCTGGAACGCGAGCAGGTCGCTCATCCGCAGATCGGCCTCGCCGATCCGCGCGTCGACGACCATGCGACCGGTCTCCTGCGCGTTGAGCGCGAGGTGCTTGACCGTCGAGACGATGTGGTTCGACTGGACCCCGGCGATATGCGCGCCCGCCATCGACCCTGCCAGCAGCGGATCCTCGCCGAGATATTCGAAGTTGCGGCCGTTCCACGGATCACGCGTCAGGTTGACGCCCCCCGCCAGCAGCACGTTGAACCGCTTCGCCCGCGCCTCCGCGCCGATCATCGCCCCGCCTGCGCGTGCGATTTCGGGGTCGAAGCTCGCCGCGGTCGCCAGTCCCGACGGCAGCGCGGTCGCCACGTCACCCTTGCGCTGTTCGACCTGGTTGGCGACGCCGAGCGACGCGTCGCTCTCGCGGACCAGCGGCACGCCCAATCGCGCGATGCCGTCGATATGACCCGCCGACGGGATCAGCGTGTCCGTCGTCTTGCCCGCCGCCATCGGCGGGAACAGGCCGTGCGCCAGCTTGATCTTCTCGTCGATCGTCATCCGCGCGACGATCGCCTCGGCCCGCCGTCGCGCATCGGGTCCGGCGTCCTGCGCCGCCGTCGCTGGCGCCTTGGGCGGAGCAACCTTCACAGGCGTCTCGCGCGCCTCGACCATGGCGGCGATCCCCATCAGCGACACGCCCAGCATCAGCGCCCGATACCCCGTCGACATCGTCATTCCCTTCCGGTTTTCCGCCTCCCCCTGCAGACTGCGACACGCATCCGGCCGGGCTGTGGCACCATTGTCACTGTTCTCAGCATATTTAGTGAACGTTCACAACCAGCAGTCCAAACCCTTGACACGAATCGCGAAAAGGGAAAGTGAACGTTCACACGGAAGGCGCACTCATAGCGTCGGCTACAGGGAGGATTACCATGCGTGGCTTCACGGCTCGCTCGCTTTCGCGTCTTGTCATCGGCACATCGGCACTGGCGCTCGCCGCCATTCCCGGCGTCGCTCTGGCGCAGGATGCCGCAGCCACGGTCGGCAATCCCGGCCCGTCCGACATTGATCCGCAGGCTGCACCCGCCACGCCCGCCGATCCGAATGCGGTCACCGACGACATCGTCGTGACCGGCATCCGCGCGTCGCTGCGCGAGGCGATCGACATCAAGCGCAACGGCCAGGGCGTGGTCGACGCGATCTCGTCTGAGGATATCGGCAAGTTCCCCGATACCAACCTCGCGGAATCGCTCCAGCGCATCACCGGCGTCTCGATCGACCGCTCGAACGGCGAAGGCTCGACCGTCACGGTCCGCGGCTTTGGTCCCGAATATAACCTCGTCACGCTCAACGGTCGCCAGATGCCGACCTCGACGCTCGGCGACGGTGCCAGCGCGCCCGCCTCGCGCTCGTTCGACTTCGCCAACCTCGCCTCCGAAGGCGTCGCCGCGGTCGAGGTCTACAAGACCGGTCGCGCTGCGGTCCCGTCGGGTGGTATCGGCTCGTCGATCAACATCCGCACCCCGCGTCCGATCGACAAGCCCGGCACGCGCGGCAGCGTCGCGGTCAAGGGCGTGCTCGACAGCTCGCGCAACGGCAAGGATCCTATCACCCCCGAAGTGTCGGGCATCCTGTCCACCACCTTTGCCGACGACCGCATCGGCGTCCTGCTCAGCGGCGCGTATCAGCGGCGCAAGGCGAGCAACAATTCGGCGGGCGTCGGCTTCCGCGACGGCTTTCTCGGCGCGGAGAACAACTGGGGCACGCTCGCCCAGCCCGGCACGCCCGGCGGTGCGAACATCACCAACCGTCCCGGCCCGACCGACGTCTATGAAATCCCGCAAAGCGCCAATTACGATGTCGTCGACATCGATCGCGAGCGCATCAACGGCCAGCTCGTGCTGCAGGCCAAGCCGACCGACACGCTGACCGCCACGCTCGACTTCACCTATTCAAGCAACAAGGTCGAAGTCCGCAACAGCAGCGTCGGCATCTGGTTCAACTTTGGCGACACGCGCAGCGCGTGGACCGATGGCCCCGCGGCTGGCCCCGTCTTCTATTCGGAGAATTTCGCGCCCGGCAAGGATCTGTCGTACAGCAGCTCGCTGACCGCGAACAAGTCCGAGAACAAGTCGCTCGGCGGCAACCTGACCTGGGAAGCGCCCGGCAACGTCACGATGTCGCTCGACGCGCATCATTCGACCGCGGTTTCGAAGCCGACCAACGATTACGGCAGCAGCACGTCGATCGGTGGCGCGATCTTCGGCGTCCAGTCGCAGAGCATCAATTTCGAGAAGGACCTGCCGGTCATCTCGTACCAGATGTATCCCGGGATCGACCCGCTGAATGCATCGCTGATCACGCCCACCGGCAACGCGTTCCGCAACGCCTATTTCAAGAACGAGATCAACCAGCTCCAGCTGAAGGGTCATTACGACCACGACGGCGATTTCCTGAGCAGCATCGACTGGGGCTTTTCCTATGTCGATAACAAGGTGCGCTCGGCTTACGGCTTCATCCAGAACGAGACCTGGGGCGGTGTCGACCCGCGCGGTGCGTCGTTCGGCGCGGCGGCCGTGCCCGACGATTTCTTCAACCTCACCAGCCTGCCCGACAAGTTCAAGGGTGTCGCCGGATCGAACGATCCCGCGCTGCCGCCGTCGATCTACACGTTCAATTTCGAGCAGATGGCCGAACTGCTGCGCTCGCAATATGCGATCTGCAGCGCACCGCAGACGGGCGTCGCGGCGGAAGGCACCTGCCTTGCCAATTACACCAACGATCGCCGCATCCGCGAACGCACGATCTCGCCCTATATTCAGTTCAACGGCAAATTCGACATGTTCTCGATGCCGGCGCACCTCATCGGCGGCGTCCGCTATGACGAGACGCAGGTGAACTCGTCGGCGCTGGTGCCGATCCCGAACGGTACGCGCTGGACGGGCGCGAACGAATTCGCGCTCACCTACGGCGCCAATTCGTTCACCTCGCTGAAGGGCCGCTATCACAACTGGTTGCCCGCGGTCGATTTCGACATCGAACCCCTCCGCAACGTCAAGCTGCGCGCGTCGTACAGCCACACGATCACGCGCGCCGATTACGGCAGCCTGCAGGGTGGCCTGAACATCGATTCCAACCCGCGCATCGGCGGCGGCACCGGCAGCCAGGGCAATCCGAACCTCGTCCCCTTCAAGTCGAAGAACATCGATCTGTCGGCGGAATGGTATTACGGTGCCGAAAGCTACATCTCGGTCGGCTATTTCAACAAGGACGTGAAGAACTTCATCGGCACGACGCAGGTCAACACGTCCGCGTTCAACCTGCGCAACCCGGGCTCGGGGCCCCGCTATCGTCAGGCGGTCGCAGCACTTGGAACGACGGACAATCTCCAGGTTCGCGACTACATCCTGCGCAACTTCCCCGCCTCGTCGCAGGTCACGGGCACCAGCGATTCCGGTCTGCTGAACGGCAACATCTTCGGTCTGCCCGAGGACGACCTGTTCAATTTCCAGCTGAGCCAGCCGTTCAACAGCGACCAGACCGCCAATATCGACGGGTGGGAATTCGCGCTGCAGCACAGGCTCTGGAACACTGGGCTGGGCGTCATCCTGAACTACACGATCGTCAACGGCGACGCGAAATATGACAACACGCTCGATCCGAACATCGGCCAGTTCGCGCTGACCGGGCTCAGCGACAGCGCCAACGCGGTCGCCTATTACGACAAAAACGGCATCCAGGCGCGTGTCGCCTATAACTGGCGCGGCGAATTTTATGCCGGCGGCGCCTTCGATCCGCTCTATGTCGAATCCTATGGGCAGGTCGACGCCAGTGCGAGCTATCAGGTCACCACGGGGCTGGCCGTGTTCGGCGAGGTCATCAACCTCACCGGCCAGGGCCGTCGCGGTCACCGTCGCTCGGACAATTTCGCCACCTTCGCGCAGCCGGGCTATGCCCGCTACGCAGCCGGCCTGCGGTTCAACTTCTGATCCGCGGCGCCGCCGGCCTACGGAACGACCACTCCCCCGCGGGGGGTGGTCTTTTCGGCGCCGTGGCGGCACAGAATGACAGTGTCGGACATGCAAACTGACGGGCTGGACATGGATCGCGCGATCACCTCGATCGTGATCGTCGGCGGTGGCACCGCCGGATGGCTTGCCGCGTGCCTGATCGCTGCCCGCGCGGACCGTGATGCCGAGCGACCGCTTCAGGTCACCCTGATCGAATCGCCTGACGTCGCGACGATCGGCGTGGGCGAAGGCACTTGGCCGACGATGCGCCGTACGCTCGAACGGATCGGCATCTCGGAAACCGAATTCCTCCTCGCCTGCGATGCCGCGTTCAAACAGGGATCGCGCTTCGACGGCTGGCGCACCGGCGCACCCGACGACCGCTATCTCCACCCCTTCACGACACCCGCCGATGCAGCCCCCCGCGATCTCGCCTCGGCCTGGTCCGACAGCGGCCTGGCCTTTGCCGAAGCGCTCTGCGCGCAACATGCCGTCTGCAGCCAGGACCTTGCCCCACGCCAGCGTGCGATGCCCGATTATGCGGGCACGCTGAACTATGCCTATCATCTCGACGCCGGCAAGTTCGCGGCCCTGCTCGCCCGCCACGCGACCGAACGGCTCGGGGTGCGCCATCTGCGTGACCATGTCGTCGGCGTCGATGGCGCGGCCGATGGCGACATCACCGCGGTCCGCACGCGCGCATCGGGCAGGATCGAGGGCGACCTGTTCCTCGATTGCACGGGTCATGCCGCACTTCTGATCGGCGAGCATTACGGCGTCGGCACGATCGACCGCGGACGCGAACTCTTCAATGACCGCGCGCTCGCAGTCCAGCTGCCGGTCGCCGCCGACAGCGCGATCGCGTCGCAGACCAATGCCACCGCGCACGCCGCGGGCTGGATCTGGGACATCGGCCTGCCCGCGCGACGCGGCATCGGCTGCGTCTATTCCTCCGCGCATCTCGACGACGACGCGGCGGCCGACACGCTCACCCGCTATCTGCGCGCGACGGCGCCCGACGCACCGCTCCCCGACTTTCGCCCCCTGCGGTTCCAGTCGCGCCACCGCAACCGTTTCTGGCACCGCAACTGCCTTGCGATCGGTCTGTCCGCCGGCTTCCTCGAACCGCTCGAGGCATCTGCGATCGTGCTCGTCGAGCTCTCGGTCGACGCGCTGCTCGACAATTTCCCGGCCACCCGCCGCACGATGGATCTCCACGCCGCGCGCTTCAACACGCTGTTCCGCTATCGCTGGGACCGGATCGTCGAGTTCCTCAAGCTTCATTATGTCCTCAGCCAGCGCGATGAGCCCTATTGGCGCGACCACCGCGATCCCGGCTCGATCCCGCCGCGTCTCGCCGAGCTGCTCCAGCTATGGGCCGACCAGCCCCCGTCGCACGCCGATTTCCCGATGGTCGACGAGATCTTTCCCGCGGCGAGCTATCAATACGTGCTCTACGGCATGGGCTTTCCTGCGCCGCGCCGCACGCCTGTCCGGACCGGAACGCGCGGTGCCGCCGACATGCTCGTGCAGCAGGTCGACCGACACGGTCGCATGCTCGCCGCCGCCCTGCCGACCAATCGCGCCTATCTCGATGCCCTGCGGCATGCGATGACAAGCGCTACCATGGAAACGAGAGCCTGATGCCCGACCACGCGATCCTGACGCCCGAAGAGCACCGCGACCTGCGGATCCGCACCGACCGGTCGGATGCGCTCGGCGATGCCGTGATGGCGTGCATCACCGTCCCCAGCGAATTCCGTCGCGTCCAGACCCACTATCCGATCCTGTTCCAACGCGACCAGACGCGCGACGGCTTCACCGCGCTCGCGATGTTCGGGTTCGAAGCGGGCGAGAATCTGTTTCTCGAGGGCGGGCGCTGGGACGCCCGCTATCGCCCGCTCGCGATCGACAGCCAGCCCTTCCTCGTCGGTCGGGGGCCGGAAGGCTCGTCGCTGCGCCAGGTGCATATCGACATGGCGAGCCCGCGGATCGGCACCGGCGAAGGCATGCGCGTGTTCGACGATACCGGTCGCCCGACGCCGTTTCTCGAACGTATCGCCGATCAATTGCGCGCGCTCGACGAGGATTATGTCGCCGCGACCGCGTTCTTCGCCGCGCTCCAGCGCCACGACCTGCTCGAACCGCTGACGCTCGACGTCACGCTCGAGGACGGATCGAAGAACCGGCTGGTCGGCTATCACGTCATCGACGAGGATCGCCTGGAAGCGCTCGATCCCGCATCCGTCGCCGAGCTTCACGCCGAGGGCCATCTGTTGCCGATCTTCATGGCGCTCGCCTCGCTCGGCCAGATCGGGGATCTCGTCGCGCGCAAGAACCGACGGCTCGCGCATGGCTGACGCCGGCACCGCGGGGATCTTCGCTGCCCTGCCGCGGATCCGCGAAGTCGACATCAGCGGGCCGGCGGCGCTCGACACGCTGTTGCGCGAAGCGACGACGCCGTTCATCGTCCGAGGGCTCGTCGCCGACTGGCCGATGGTCGAGGCCGGTCGCCAGTCGGGACGCGCGGCGCGCGATTATATCGAGCGCCATGCCCGGCCCACGCCCTTTGCCGTCTCGGTCGGCGCGTCGCAGAGCGGCGGCCGGCTGTTCTACGGCGACATGCAGGGCATGAACTTCCAGATGATGCGCGCGCCGCTGCCCGAGATCTTTGCGCGGATGACCGAGAATGAGGGGGTCGACGGCGCACCGTCCATCTATCTCGCCTCGATCGACATGCAGAATTTCTTCACCGGGCTGCACGAGGCCAATCACGTCGATCTCGGCGAGCGCACGCCGCTCGCGAGCATCTGGATGGGGACGCCGACGCGGATCGCGGCGCATAACGACGCGCCCGACAATCTCGCCTGCGTCGCGGTCGGTCGTCGCCGCTTCACGCTGTTTCCGCGCGACCAGTTCCGCAATCTCTATCTCGGGCCGGTCGACAATACGCCCGCGGGCCGCGCGGTGAGCATGGTCGACTTCCACGACCCCGACTTCGTCGCCTATCCCGGCTTTCGCGATGCCTTGGCGCAGGCGCAGGTCGCCGAACTCGACGCCGGCGACGCGCTCTACATACCGGCCTTGTGGTGGCACCATGTCGAGGGGCTTTCGGACTTCAACGTGCTGGTCAATTACTGGTGGCGCGACACGCCGCGCTGGCTCGGTCAGCCGCAGGATGCGCTCAACCACGCATTGCTTGCGATCCGCGACCTGCCCGAGGACGAGAAACGGCACTGGCGCGCGATGTTCGATCACTATGTCTTCTCCGACGACCCCGCGGTCGCGGCGCATATCCCCGAGCCCGAACGCGGCGTCCTCGCCCCGCTCACCCCCGACAGCGCAGGCAAGCTGCGCGCCTTCCTCCTGAGAGCACTCAGCCGATGACCACGCCCCCGATCCACCGCGTCGTCATCGCCGGCGGCGGCACCGCCGGCTGGATGGCCGCCGCCGCGATCGCGCGGACGATGGGCCGCACGGTCGCGGTGACGCTGGTCGAATCCGAGGCGATCGGCACCGTCGGCGTCGGGGAATCGACGATCCCGCCGATCGTGACGTTCAACCGCCTGCTCGGGATCAACGAAGCCGAGTTCATGCGAGAGACGCAGGCGACGTTCAAACTGGGCATCCTGTTCGACAACTGGAAGGATCGAGGCGACACCTATTTCCATTCGTTCGGCACGACCGGCAAGGATCACTGGTCCGCGGGCTTCCAGCATTTCTGGCTGCACGGGCTGACGCGCGGCCATCATCAGCCGTTCGACGATTACTGCCTCGAACTGCGCGCCGCATTGCAGGGCAAGTTCGCGCATCTTCCCGATGGCCGGATGAACTATGCCTATCAGCTCGATTCAGGCCTCTACGCCCGCTTCCTGCGCAAGATGGCGGAGGCCGACGGCACGACCCGGATCGAGGGCCGGATCGCGCAGGTCGAGCTGAACGGCGAAAGCGGCGACATCGCCGCGCTGACGCTCGACTCCGGCGCACGGATCGAGGGCGACCTGTTCCTCGACTGTACCGGCTTTCGCGCGCTGCTGATCGAACAGGCGCTCCATGCCGGGTTCGACGACTGGACGCATTTCCTGCCGTGCGATTCCGCGATCGCGGTCCAGACCGAGAGCGCCCGGCCGGCCCTGCCCTATACCCGCGCGATCGCGCACGATGCCGGATGGCAGTGGCGCATTCCGCTGCAGCACCGCACCGGCAACGGCATCGTCTATTGCAGCCGCTATCTCGATCACGATGCCGCGCTCGAGCGTCTGCTCGGCACCGTCGAGGGACCGACCCTGACCGAGCCGAACAGGATCCGCTTCGTCACCGGCGCGCGACGCCAGCAATGGCATCGCAACTGTGTCGCGATCGGCCTGTCCGGCGGGTTCATGGAGCCGCTCGAATCGACGAGCATCCATCTGATCCAGCGCGCCATCCTCCGTCTGCTGCGGATGTTCCCATCGGCCGGGATCAGCCCGCGCGACGTCGCCGAATTCAACGAGCAGCAGCATACCGACATGCTGCAGATCCGCGATTTTCTGATCCTCCACTACAAGGCGACCAACCGCCGCGACAGCGCCTTCTGGCGGCAATGCGCGTCGATGCCGGTGCCCGACTCGCTCGCGCACAAGATCGCGCTGTTTCGCGAAACCGGCCGCGTCTTCCGCAAGAATGACGAGCTGTTCGCCGAGAACAGCTGGGTCCAGGTGATGCTCGGCCAGGGCATCGTGCCGGAGAGCTATCACCCGATCGCGACCAAGATGCGCGACGACGAACTCGTCCGGCTGCTCTGCGGGCTGCGCGACACGACCAACGCGACCGTCGACGCGCTGCCCGACCATGCCGCCTATGTCGCGCATTATTGCAGCACAGCGCCGTCTGCCTCGGCGGGATCCCCGCATCTTGGCTAGGCGCCGTCAGGCCGTGACGATCAAGCATGTTGCAGCGGACGCCGGCGTCTCGCTGCAGACGGTCAGTCGCGTCGTCAACAAGGAGACCGGCGTCCGCCCGCAAATGGCGGAGCGCGTGCAGGCGTCGATCGACCGGCTTGGCTATGTTCCCTCGATCGCCGCCCAGCGGATGGGCGGTTCGCGCTCTTATCTGATCCTCGCGCTCAACGACCGCGAACGCACGATCGCCGACTGGCGCGCGCGACAGGGGACCGACTGGGTCGACCAGATGCTGCTCGGCGGGATGCTGACCTGCGCCGAACATGGCTATCGCCTGATCGTCGAGCTGGTCGATACGCATAGCGATCATATCGAACGCGAACTGCTGGGCGCGATCGCCGCGTTGCAGCCCGACGGGGTGATCCTCACCCCGCCGCATTCGGGCAATCCGCTGATCATCGACCTGCTCGAGGCGCAGGACATCCGGTTCGTGCGGATCGGCTCGATCAGCGAAGGGCCCGGCGTGCGCCTGATGATGGACGATGCGCGCGCGGCGCGGATCGCGACCGAGCATCTCGTCGCGCTCGGCCACCGGCGGATCGGCTTCATCGCCGGGCCTGCCGAGTATGAACTCAGCGGCTGGCGCGTCGATGGCTGGCGCGCGGCGATGGCGGATGCGGGGCTGGCCTGTACCGACCTGCTCGCATCGGGGGATTTCAGCCATGCTTCGGGCCGGGCCGCCGCCCGTACGTTGTTCGCGCTGCCCGAGCCGCCGACCGCGATCATCGGCAGCAATGACCAAATGACGCTCGCGACGCTCGAACTCGCGCGCGAAACCGGGCGGCGCGTGCCCGAGGATCTGTCGCTGATCAGCTTCGACGACACGCCGATCATCCGCCTCGCCCATCCGCCGTTGACCGCGATCGTCCAGCCGATCGCCGAGGCGTCGGCGCGCGCGGTGAGCCTCATCATCGCCGGGCTGGCGGGCGATCCCACGCCGGACGCACCGATCACCGTCGCGGCGGAACTGACGGTGCGCCGTTCGACCGCGCGCCCACCCGCGAGCGGCTGACCGGTCGGCTCGCGCCAACGGGTCCGGCGGGCCTTGCGACGCAAGGCCAACTCCCCCACAGGCGGCGCGGGGACGAACGGAGACCGTCATTTTCAATCTCATTTTCGCGACGCCCTGCCTGGTCGTCCTTGCCCGCTGGCTCTGGCCGCTGTCGATGTCGCTCTGGCTCAAGGCCGGCGTGGCGCTGCTGCTGCTGTTCGCCTCGCAGTTCCATTTCTGGAACCGGCTGTCCTCGGGATCGATCTTCGCGCCCGAATTTCCGCGCAGCGTCGTCATCCTGTTCAACTGGGCGTTCGCGGCGATCGTGCTGCTCGCGATGCTCCAGCTGCTGCTCGACATCGGCACGCTCGCGACCGCGATCCTGCGTCGCAGCACGACCGCCGCGCCCGACGGGCTGCGTTATGCGATCGCGGGGCTCGCGGCGCTGATCTCCGCGATCGGTGTCTCGAACGCGCTGCGCGTGCCGCCGGTCAAGGACGTCGCGGTCACGATCACCGGACTGCCGCCGCGGTTCGAGGGGTATCGCATCCTCCAGCTCACCGATTTGCACATTAGCCGGCTGTTCCCGGCGCGCTGGGCCAAGGCGGTGGTCACCCGCGCCAATGCTGCGGGCACGGACCTGATCGTCGTCACCGGCGACTTCATCGACGGATCGGTCGCGATGCGCCGCGCCGACGTCGCCCCGCTACGCGCGCTCCGCGCGCCCGACGGCGTCTATGCGATCCCGGGCAATCACGAATATTTCTTCGATTACGCCGCCTGGATGCGGCACCTCGACGGGCTCGGCTTCCGCATGCTCCCCAACAGCCACGCCGTGCTGTCCCGCGACGACGCGCAGCTGGTGCTTGCAGGACTCACCGATCTCTCCGCCCCCTCGGTCGGACAGCCGGGTCCCAATCTCGACAGCGCGTTGCGCGGCGCACCCGCGGGTGCACCGATACTGCTGCTCGATCACCAGCCGCGCAATGCTCGCAACGCCGCGGCGCACGGCGTCGCGCTCCAGCTGTCGGGGCATACGCATGGCGGCGTCGCGCCCGGCTTCGACCGCCTGTTCGCGCGCGCCAATGGCGGGTTCGTGTCCGGCCGCTACGACGTCGCCGGGATGACGCTCTATGTCGGCAACGGTACCGGGCTGTGGCCGGGCTTCGCGGTCCGGCTCGGCCGCCCGTCAGAGATGACGCGCTTCACGCTGCACGCCGCCGGGCCGGACCTCAATCCGCGGGCACCAGCGTCTTCAGATCGACCGTGATATCGGCCAGCAGCGCCGGCTCGATCCGCGCCGACGCGACGACCAGCGCGCGCCCCTGCACATAATCCCGCGTCTTGTTGACGCAGTCGAGCGCGATCACCCGCCCCGCCTTCAGATACACCACCGAGAAGCTGCGGCTCGCCGGATCGCCGCGCAGCAGCGCGAGATCATGCCCCGTCGACAGCCCGACGCTCTGCAGCTTCAAGTCATACTGGTTCGACCAGAACCACGGCACCGCGCTATAAGCCTCCTCGACGCCGGTCAGCGCCTTGGCGACGATCGCCGCCTGGTCGTTCGCGTTCTGCACCGATTCCACGCGGATCAAGTCCCCGCCGGCAAAGCGACTGGCATGCGCCGCGCAATCCCCGACCGCAAAGACATTGGGCAGGGTCGTGCGACACTGCGCGTCGACCATCACACCGTTACCGCCCGCCGATCCGGCCCCTGCCGCGATCAGTGGCGCGACCGCAGGCACGATGCCGATCCCGACGATGACCATCTCGCACGGCAGCACCGTATCGTCGGCCAAACGCACGCCCGACGCGGCCCCGTCGGCGCCCTCGATCGCCGCCACCGTCACGCCGGTCCGCAGATCGACGCCGTGCGCGCGGTGCTCGGCCTCGTAGAACCGCGACAGCGCCGCCCCCGCCACCCGCGCGAGCACCCGGTCCTGCGCTTCGAGCACCGTCACCTGCTTGCCGAGCTTGGTCAGCACCGCCGCCGCCTCCAGCCCGATATAGCCGCCCCCGACGACCACGACCCGCGTGACGCCCGGCAGTTCGGCGATCATCCGGTCGACATCGTCGCGCGTGCGCACCCCGTGGACCCCGGCGAGATCATGCCCGTCGCACCCCAGCCGCCGCGGCGATCCCCCCGCGGCCCAGACGAGCGTGCCATAGTGCAGGCTCGTCTCGTCGGCGTTCTCGGTTGCCTGCGCGTCGACATGGCTGACGCAGCGCTCGGCCGCGTCGACGCGTGTCACGCGACGCCCGGGGATCAGCGTGATTCCGCGCTCCCCCCAGAAGCTGGCCGGGCGCAACAGAATGCGATCGAACGCCTTTTCGCCCGCCAGATAGTCCTTCGACAGTGGCGGCCGCTCATAGGGGGGCGACGTCTCGTCACCGATCACCCCGATCGTCCCCGCATAGCCGCGTTGGCGCAGCGCGATCGCGACCTGTGCTCCGGCATGGCCGGCCCCGACGATCAGGACGTCATGATGATTGCGAGCGGACATGCATCGACCTCTGTGATTGGCCGGTCTCGATGCCCGTACCGACGCCGGTCGACAAGGGCGCGACGATGGTCGTAATGGCCAATTGTCGCGATCGACCGGATAGAGGCCTGGAACCAGGCGCCGCCGGACGCGCTCAAACCGCGAGTCAGGATCTGTGCAAACCACCCCCTCCCCCCAGGCCCGCTCCGGCGACGGCATGCCCCACGCGGTCCCGCGCGGTTGCGCGATCATCGTCATGGGCGTCAGCGGCAGCGGCAAGTCGACGCTCGGCCAGCGTCTCGCCGATGAGGCGGGTCACCGCTTCCTCGAAGGCGATGGCTTCCACAGCGCGGAGGCGGTCGCCAAGATGCGCGCCGGCCATCCGCTCGACGACGCCGACCGCTGGCCCTGGCTCGACCGCGTCGGTCACGCGATCGGCGATGCGGTCGCGGCCGACGGCTTTGCGGTCGCCGCCTGCTCTGCGCTGAAGCGGGTCTATCGCGAGCGGCTTGTCGCTGCCGCGGGCGTCCCGCTGCTGTTCGTGCTGCTCGACACGGATCCGGCGGAACTCGCACGACGGCTCGGCGCGCGCGCGGGGCATTACATGCCGGCCAGCCTGCTCGACAGCCAGCGCGCGACGCTCGAGCGCCCCGGGCCCGACGAAGCCGCGATCACGCTCGATGCAAAGGCGACGCCCGACACGCTGATCCGCGACGTATGGGCCTGGATCGATGACCGCGCCAGCGCGGATGGCGCTGACGGCACCGATCGGCGATAAGACCGACCAAGGTCGTAATGGCCACGCGACAACTGGTGGCCGAACAGGGTGGCCGACAGCGCTTGCAGGATGAGGAATCTGATCGTGACGATAGGACGACGCGAATTTGTCATCGGCGCAACCGCGCTGGCCGCAGTGCCCGCAATCACGCAGGCGGCCACCCCGACGCGCAAGCTCGGCTATGCGATCGTCGGGCTGGGCTATTACGGGCTCGACGTCATCATCCCCGAATTCGCCAAATGCGCGCACAGCCGGCTCGCCGCGGTGGTCAGCGGTGACCCCGCCAAGGCGCGCCGCGTCGCGGCGGCGCATGGCCTGCCCGAGCGGTCGGTCTACAGCTATGCGACCTTCGACCGGATCCGCGACAACCCCGATATCGATATCGTCTATATCTGCCTGCCCAACGCGATGCATGCCGAGTACACAATCCGCGCCGCGCGCGCCGGCAAGCATGTGCTGTGCGAAAAGCCGATGGCGGTCTCGGTCGCCGAATGCGAGGCGATGATCGCGGCCTGCAAGGCGGCGGATCGCAAGCTGATGATCGGCTATCGCTGCCATTTCGAGCCCTGCAATGTCGAGGCGATGCGGCTCGCGCGTGCGGGAACGATGGGCAAGACGCGCTATGTCCGGTCCGAACATGGCTTCGTCCAGCGTGATCCGTCGAAGTGGCGGCTGAACAAGGCGTTGGCGGGCGGGGGCTCGTTGATGGACATGGGCATCTACAGCCTCCAGGCGGCGCGCTACATGACCGGCGAGGAGCCCGTCGCGGTGACCGCGCGCGAGTCCACCGATCGCACCGATCCGCGGTTTCGCGAGGTCGAGGACATGATCGACTGGACGCTCGAATTCCCGTCCGGCGCGATCGCCAGCTGCCAGTCGATGTACAGCGCGAACCAGAACCACATCCTGCTGATGGGCGAACGCGGCCGGATCGAGCTCGAACCCGCGACCCGCTATGCCGACAACCGGATGTGGACGGGCGCGGACGGCCGCGAGCGCGATGTCACGCCAGCAGCATCCGGCCGAACCCAGTTCGCCGGCCAGCTCGATCATCTCGTCACCTGTATCCGCACCGGCCGCGAACCGATCGTCTCGGGCGCGGAGGGCCTGCGCGACCTGCGTATCGTCGAGGCGATCTATCGCTCGGCGCGCGAAGGGCGGACGATCCGGCTGGCGTCGGGCACCAAGGCGTGATGCGCCTCCTGCTCGCGCTGGCGACGCTCGCGGTCGCCACGGTCGCGCCGGCGCAGGAGGCGGCGCGTGATTTCGCCGCGGCGACCGATATCCCCCGCGCGGTCGCGGCGCTCGAAGCGACGATGAAACCCGGTCAGGGCTTTGCGATGCAGACGCTCGTCAGCGGCGGGGGCAGCGTCGTCGCGCTCGAATATTGGAAAGCCGAAGGCCGTCCCGCGGTGCACCCCGACGACAATGAATATGCGACCGTCGTCGCGGGATCGGGGACGTTGCTTTCGGGCGGACGCCTGGTCGATCCGCATGTCGTCAATCCCGGCCTCACCGACGGCGCGCGGATCGAGGGCGGCACGACCCGCGCGCTCCGCCCCGGCGACGTCCTGCTCATCCCCGCCGGCGTTCCGCACGGCTTCGGTGTCGGCGCGGACGGGCTGGTCCTGCTCGGTACCAAGATCACGCCGCGCCGACCGGCTGCCCCTGCGCGATAAGATGCGTCCGCCAATCGCGACGTCCCGATCGGGCGTCTCGATCCGCGCCCTGATCTGCCGGATCTGATGACTGCGCCGGATGTCGGACCCGCTGCGAGCGCACGCATGCTACAACCGCGAATGCGCGTATTTGTGAGGATCTATAGGGTTGGTCTGGCGCGCGTATAAACTCAGCAAACCGCAAGATCAGCGCCCGGATTCGACGTCGCGAACAGAATTCCCGGTCAATTGAGCGCTTTAATAATATTTGCGGGTGTCATTTTCTGCCAATAGCGCGTAGTCGCGCGAATGGAGGGGGAAAATTTTTCAACAATCAAGGATCCCGTGTGACCGAAACCATCAATACCGTCGAACTGGCGGCAGAACTGACGGCAGCCTGGCTGGCGAACCCCAACACCCGCACCGCTGCCGAAGACGTTCCTGCGTTTCTCCTGTCGATGCACACCGCCGTGACCAAGCTCACGACCGGCGCAGAGATGACGGGCGATACCGCCGAGGCGACGACCTATGAGCCCGCCGTGACGGCGCGCAAGTCGCTTGCATCGCCTGACCACATTGTCTCGATGATCGACGGCAAGAAGTACAAGACGCTGCGTCGCCACCTGACGACGCATGGCATGACGCCGGAGCAGTATCGCGAACGCTTCAACCTGAAGGCCGACTATCCGATGGTCGCTGCGACCTATTCGGAAGCACGCCGTGCGATGGCGAAGTCGATCGGCCTCGGCCGCAAGGCTGGCTCGAAGGTCGAAGCCGCTGCGGAAGACGCAGGCAAGACTTCGCGCAAGACCGGCAAGGCCGCGCTCGATGCCGCCAAGCATACGCTCGGCAGCGACGATTGATGCGCCACGGGGAGGGCTGATCGCCCTCCCCGACCGTTAAAGCCATTCTGATCGCGCTGCCGGTCGCGCTCTGAATCACGCTACAAAGCCGTCTGGCCCGATCCGGGTTTCGCGCGTTACACAGATCGATGACCGAACCGATCTCCCCCGCCATACCGGCTGCCACGTTGGTGATCTTTCGCGATCGCCCGTCGCTCGCCCCCGAACTGCTGATGGTCGAGCGTGCGGGATCGATGGCGTTTGCCGGCGGTGCACTCGTCTTCCCCGGTGGCCGGGTCGACCCCGCCGACCGCATTCTGGCAGAGCAGCACGTCCAGCAGCCCGCTGATCAGACCGCGATCGAAGAGGTCGCCGCCCGCATCGCCGCAATCCGCGAGACGATCGAGGAGGTCGGGCTCGCCATCGGCCTTCATCCCGCACCGTCCGCCGATACGCTCGCGACACTGCGTGCGGCGCTGCATGCCGGACGGGAACTGGGGCTCATGCTCGACGAGCTGGGGCTCCGCTGTGATCCGCACATGCTCACCTATTTTGCGCGGTGGCGGCCCGCGCATCATCTGACCCGCATCTTCGACACGCGCTTCTATCTCGCGCGCTTGCCCGTCGACGCCGCGCCCGCCCGCGTCGACGAAACGGAGAACGTCCGCCTGCTCTGGGCAACCGCTGCAGAGATCCTCGCGCATGCCGATGCCGGGCGCGCACAGGTGATCTTCCCGACCCGCCGCAACCTCGAACGCCTGGCGCTGTTCGCCGGCTTCGACGACGCGGTCGACGACACACGACGCAGACCGGTCCGCACCGTGACGCCGTGGATCGAGCCGCGCGACGGGATCGACCATTTCTGCATCCCCGACGATCTCGGCTATCCAGTGACCAGCGAGCCCGTCACGCGTGTGGCGCACGGCTGATGCGTGCGGTGCGACGGACGCTGGGCTGGATCGTCGCACTGGCGGTGATCACGGGCCTCGGCCTGATACTCTGGTCGACGCTGCGCGGTCGGCCGCAGGATCTGCCCTGGACCCCGCTCGACCTCGGCCAGCCGATCGGCCTGATGACCGGGCGGAAGCTCAACGCGCTGACCCAGTCCTATCCCGCCTGTCGCGCCGCGCTCGAGCGTGCCGGTGTCCGCTACACCGCGCTGCCGCCTCGCAGCGGTGAAGGCCGGTGCGGCTATAGCGACGGCGTCCGGTTCACATCCGGCGGCGCACGGCGGATCGACTTCGCGCCCGCGGGTCTTGGCGTCGCCTGCCCCGTCGCCGCGGCGCTCGCGATCTGGGAATGGAATGTCGTCCAGCCTGCGGCCGAACGGCATTTCGGCACCAAGGTCACGAGCATCGACCATTTCGGCAGCTATAGCTGTCGCCGCATCTACGGCCGCGATGCCGGCACGTGGAGCGAGCATTCGACCGCCGACGCGGTCGACATTGCCGGCTTTCGGCTGGGCAATGGCACGCGGATTACCGTAGCCCGCGACTGGAAAGGCGATGCCGCCAAGGCCGCCTTCCTCCGGGAGGTACGCGACGGCGCCTGCCAGCTGTTCGCGACGACGCTCTCGCCCGATTACAACGCCGCACATGCCGACCACTTCCATCTCGATCAGGCGGATCGCGGCGCGATGGGCTGGCGCGCCTGCCGCTGAGCCGTCAGGTGGCGAGCGACGTCCCGCTGTCGACCTTCTCCACCCAATAGGGAAAGAAGACCGGCTCCCGGCTCGACCAGCCCGACGCGGTCGCCGCGGCTTCGCTGATCGATTGGAGCAGCTTGCGGCGCAGTTCGGGGTGGAGATGCGGCAACGCCGCCGCCGCGCAGAAGGCGGACGGCAGCCACGGTCGGACATCCGCGCCGGCAAGCCGCTCGTACAGGAACCGGAACGCGGAAAAGCTCGTCAGCCGCCCCTGCCCCAGATCGAACGCGGCCAGCGTCACCAGTTTTCCCAGAAACCGGTCCGCCCCGCCGAGCCCCGCATCCTCGGGCAGAAGTTCGCGAAGATCGTCAAGACCAAGATAGAGCCGCGCCTGTGCACGGATGCTGGCCTCCTCGACCACGTCGCGCGACCAGCGCGTCATCGCATCCTCGCGATCGAGGCCGACATCGAGCGAGCGTCGGATGTAGCGCTGCGTCGCGCTGGAAAAGCCTGCGAATTCCTTCATCTCGGCGAGCGTCGTGATGCCCTTTGCCGGTTTCATCCGTGAAGCCATATCGTCACCCCGCCTTGCTGCAAGTAACAGGCGTTCCCATGCATTTGGGGCAGAGGAGGGTCCCTAACGCATCGTCACGTCACGGTTATAAGCGACCATGAAATCTGTTGCGCTGCAACACGCAATGCGACCAGTCGAAGCCAGGCATCAAACTTTTCGCTAGGGGCGGTATTTACGCAACAATCGAACCCGGGCCATTGGAGCGCCGCCCGCGCCCGGCATCGGCCAGGCGCGAGCACCCCCCACGATAGATCAGCTGTTCTTTTCGGCCAGCTTGCGTTCTGCTTCGGCATCATAGCCTGACGACGGCGCCGGACCCTGATTGTGCACCGGCTGCGTCGAGGCGGGCGGATCGCTCGCATCCATCGACTCATCGAGCGCATTGTCGAGACGCGCATCGTTGCTCGACGGGTTCTTCTGCAGCCGCTTGCCGATCGACTTGTCCTGACCGGCCTCCTGGCGCGGGTCGCGGCCGTCGGTCCGGCCGGTGGCCGCATCGCCATCCTGCCCATCCGGTGCCACCGACAGGCTGTCGAGCGCGCGTTTGTCGATATCGGTCATGTCGAGACTCCTGTGAAAATCGTTACGGACGCAAACGGTTCAGCACGCCCGGTGTTCCTGCTCCTGCGACGAGCGACTCGCGTTGCGGGCCGGTCACGCGGTTTCGTCGTCGAGCGCGCGGACCCGGACGGTCTGCGTCCAGAGCGTCGCCTGCCCGAACACCGTCATGAACGCGATGTCGGTGGCGTCGCGCCCGATGCACACACGCGCGATATCGCCGCACGATGCCATCCCCGTCGGATCGACCAGCCGCCACGCGCCATCGAGCCAGAGCTCGGCGACCGCGTGGAAATCGGGCGGATCGACCCCAGGTGCATAGGCCGAAACACAGCGCGCCGGGATCCCCCCCGCGCGGGCGAGCGCGACCAGCAGATGCGCATAGTCGCGGCACACGCCCGACCGCGACGCGAAGGTGTCGAGCGCGGTCGTCTCGCCCGAACTCGATCCCATCCGGTAATCGAGCGCGTTGCCGACCCACGCACTCAGCGCCGCCGCCAGCGCGCCGCCGTCGAGCCCGGGAAACTCGCGTGCAACGAACCCCTCGAACCGGTCCGACTGGCAATAGCGGCTCGGCATCAGATAGGCGGTGACGTCGCCGGGCAGCAGCCGGGGCGGCGTCGTGCCATAAGCGCCGAGCGCGACGACCGGCCGCTCGACCTTCACCACCGCGCGGTAGACCGCGGTGAGGCGGCCATGTCCCCGCGCCCAGCAGCGCTGGCCGATGCCGTCCTCGCCCGGGACCGCGCGGATCGGGCTGTCTGACCAGATCGTCAGCGATTGTTCCTCGATCCGCTGGTCGGGCATCGCCGCCGCCTCGATCTGCAGCAACACGTCGGCGTCGCCGGCAATTCCATAATCCAGATGAACGTCGATCGAGAGACGCATTGCGGTCTTAAATCCTGGCCAGGATGCAAAAACGGCCCGGCGGTTTCCCGCCGGACCGTCACTCAGAGAAGGTGCGAAGCGCTTAGTTGCGGCTGCTGCCGAACAGGCGAAGCACGAACATGAACATGTTGATGAAGTCGAGATACAGGCTCAGCGCCGACATGATCACGACCTTGCCGACCATGTCCGTACCCGCGACCTGCATGTACAGGCTCTTGGTACGCTGCGTGTCATAGGCCGTCAGACCTGCGAACAGGAGCACGCCGACGCCGCTGATGACCAGCTGCATGACACCCGACTGCAGGAAGATGTTGATGATGCTCGCCACCAGCAGACCGACCACGCCGATGATCAGGAACGTCCCGAACGCCGACAGATCGCGCTTCGTGGTATAGCCGTACAGGCTCAGCCCGGCGAAGCCGGCAGCCGTCGCGAAGAACGCGCTGGCGATCGACGTGCCGCTATAGACCAGGAAGATCGTCGACAGCGACAGACCCATCAGGATCGCAAAGCCCCAGAACAGCATCTGCAGCGTCGCGGTGCTCATCCGGTTCTGGCCAAAGCTCATGCCGAACACGATCGCGAGCGGCGCGAACATGATGACGTACTTCAGCGGACCGCCGCCCATGAACACCTGTGCGGCAGGTGACGATGCACCGCCCCAAGCGAACAGCAGCGCGACGATGCCGGTCAGCAGCACGCCCGAGCCCATATAGTTATAAACCGACAGCATGTACGAGCGGAGACCCGCGTCATACGCTGCCGAACCGGTGGTGGTGGCCGTCGCTCCGAACGGCGCGGCACGAGGCCGGGGATCAGACCAATTAGCCATTGAAATTACAACTCCTCTATCCGGCCATATGCCGGTTGCGCGCAACATCGGTGCTGGAAGGACGACTTTCAAGCGGAGACGTTCCCAATTCGGGGTGATCGGCGCTATCAATCCCGCCGATGCTACGCCTGTTTCTCGCGCTCCGCCCGCCCCTCCCCATCCGCGAGATGCTGTTCGACCTGATGGACGGGATCGGTGGTGCGCGCTGGCAGGATGACGAGCAGCTCCACGTCACGACGCGCTTCCTTGGCGAAGTCGATCCGCGTCTCGCCGACGACATCGTGACCGAGATCGACCGGCTCCGCCTGTCGCTGACGCCGGCGGCCCCAACGGTTGCGCTGCATGCGGTCGGCCAGTTTGCGAGCCGCGGGCGGACCGACACGCTCTGGGCGGGCGTCACCCCGCACGCCGCGCTCACCGCGCTGCACCGCAAGGTTGATCAGGCGGTCGTCCGCGCCGGGCTGCCACCCGATCGCCGCGCCTATCTGCCGCACGTCACGCTCGCGCGGCTGCCGCGGTCGCTCGGCACATCGCCGGAGATCGACGGCTGGATCGCGCGCCATGCCGGGCTCGCCAGCGCGCCGTTTGCGATGACCCATCTGACGCTGTACCAGAGCCACCTTGGCCGCGACGGTGCCTGGTACGAACCGCTGCTGCGCTGGCCGCTCGAACCCGACGCCGGAACCGCCGGCGACTTTGGCGGGTTCGCGTCGGATCAATAGGGAGAGACGGACATGCGGATTGCAACATTTGCGCTGGTCGGTGCAGCGGCGCTCGGGCTGGCGGCCTGCGATCAGAAGGGGCTCGAGACCGGCACGCCGGTTGCAGGCGGGCAGAGCGCGCGCGCGATGCTGATGAACGCCGCCGGGGTCGATGTCGGCCGCGCGACCGCGACCGACGTCGCGGGCGGACTGCGCTTCACCGTCGATGCCAAGGCGCTGCCGCCGGGCACGCACGGCGTCCATATCCACACGACCGGTCGCTGCGACGCTCCCGACTTCACGACGGCGGGGGGCCACTGGAACCCGACATCGATGAAGCACGGGTCGATGAACCCGCAGGGGCCGCATGAGGGCGATCTGCCCAACCTGATCACCGGCACCGACGGCCGCGGCACGGTCGGCGTCACGATCCCGGGCGCGACGATGGCCGGGCTGCTCGATGCCGATGGTTCGGCGTTCGTGGTCCATGCCGGTCCCGACGATCTGATGACCGACCCCGCCGGCAACAGCGGCGGCCGCATCGCCTGCGGCGTGTTCCAGGCGAGCTGAACCACTTAGCCTAGCCATGGCATCCTCGGCGAGGGGCCATGGCTAGGCGACCTCCCCCGCCGCCCGGGCCCGCGCCTCGCGCGACGCCTCGGCGGCAGGGACCAGCCGGTACGCCGC
Organism: Sphingomonas aerolata; assembly: GCF_003046295.1. Classification (GTDB taxonomy): domain Bacteria; phylum Pseudomonadota; class Alphaproteobacteria; order Sphingomonadales; family Sphingomonadaceae; genus Sphingomonas; species Sphingomonas aerolata. Next base: position 325,419 of record NZ_PZZN01000003.1, on the reverse strand, counting down.
CACCGCCGTGGCCAGCGTGATCGGCACGCTGACCAGCAGCGACAGCATCCCGACCGACAGGCTTCCACTGAGCGTCGACACGCGACCCGCCAGGTACGGCCCGAGCGCCAGTCCGATCAGCGTCGTGCCGATGAAGAAGGTGGCGGTCGCTGTCCCCCGCATCCGCGGCAGCACCAAATCCTGCGTCGTCGCCGCCGCAGCACCGAGCGCGCAGCTCGCGGTGATCTGCGCGAGGAATATCCCGGCATAGAAGGGCAGCGGCGCCGACCCGGTGAAGGCGAGGCACAGGAACGGCACCGGCACGACCGCGCCGAAGATCACGACCAAAAGCCGGCCGGCAGGGTTGGTCCGCCGCAACCGGTCGGAGACCACTCCGCCCATCGTCAGCCCGAGAAACCCCGCAAGCGCGCCCAGCCCGCCGAGCAGGAACCCCGCGCTCGACGGCGTCGCGCCGAGCACACGCAGCGCATAGGGCGCCGCCCAGAAGCTCGCCGCATAGCTCAGGAACGCGTTCAGGCCATAGGCGACGACCGTGCACAGGAACGCCGGCGTGCCGATGATCAGCGCGAAGGTCGGCGGATCGCGACGGCGCAGCGCACAGGCCCAGGAGAACACGGCATAGACGCCGGTCCCGATCGCCACCCATTGCGGCCAGGGCTCGCCCGCTGCCACCAGCCCGACCACCGCCAGCGTGACAATCGCCAGCCCGGCGAGGTTGACGACGAACGCCCCGACCCCGCCCATCGCCGCACCGATCAGCGTCAGCGGCGGCACGATCGTCAGCAGCTCGCCGGCAAAGGCGCGGAACGGTGCGGGGTGCGGCGCCGGTTCGGGAAGCCCCTCGACATGCCCGCGGATCGGTTCCCTCAGCGTCGCGATCCAGATCGCGAGCAGCAGCCCCGGGATGCCGACCGCCATGAACGCGGCCTGCCACCCGACCAGCCCGAACGGCCCGCCCCCCGGATAGGCCCGGTTCCAGCCCTGCACGATCGCCCCGCCGATGAACAGCGAGCAGCCGCCACCGACATAAAGCCCAGCCGAATAGATCGACAGCGCGGTCGCGCGCAGCCTTCTGGGGAAATAATCGGAGATCAGCGAATAGGCCGACGGGCTGGCGGTCGCCTCGCCGATACCCACGCCGATCCGCGCCGCCGCGAGATGCCCACCGGTCCGCGACAGGCCGGACACCGCCGTCATCACCGACCAGAGCGTCAGGCCGATCGTCATCAGCCGGACCCGGTGCCAATTGTCCGCAAGCCGCCCGAGCGGGATCCCGAACAGCGCATAGAAGACCCCGAACGCGGTCCCGTAAAGAAACCCGAGATCCTGGTCCTTCAGCCCCAGATCACGCTTTATGTCCTCGGCAAGGATCGAGATGATCTGCCGGTCGACGAAGTTGAGTACATAGACCAGGAACAGGATCGACAGCACATACCAGCCATAGCGGGTCGCCCCCGCCTGCCCGTCAGGCTCCGCCGCCGGCGGCGCTTCTTCGAACTTCGATTGATCCGCGACCTGCGCCATGACCCCTCCGACCGTCGTTTTCAAGCAATCGGTATCAGAGGTTTCTTCGTATCAACAGCGGTTTCACGCGGTCGCGGTATGTCAGCCCGATGTCGCCTGACGCCGCCGGGTCGCACCCTGCTCCAGCCGCCGCAACAGCGACTCGATCGAAGGCGGTGACGGCGATGCAGCCGGCGCCGGCGTATCGACCAGACGCGGCTCATGGCGCGCCGCACCGTTGACGGCGCCAACTGACGGTGGAGCCGACGATGGCGCTGACCAAGCCACCGAGACCCGCGGTGCGACCGGCTCGCTCACCATGATCGGGACCGTCGCGGCCTCCACCGGCTCGTCGATCGCGACGGATTCGTCAGCTAATGCTACGACCCGCTCATCGTCTTCCACCGGAGCGGCTGGCGCGACCGGCGCCGCCTCGGCCTGCACCAGCGGCGTGACCGGCCGGATCGGCGCCATCGGCACCGGCAGGATCGCATGCGGGTCGAACGCCGCGAGCGGCTGGTCGAGGTCCGCGGGGATCGATCGCTCGAGCGTGACCGGGTTCGCCGCGGTCACCTCCATCATCGGCGTGCCGAGATCGGCCGCGGTCATCGGCCGGCGTGGCGGCGCGTCGGGATGCGCATCGGCCCGGCGGACGACCGGCACGCCGTCGTCGCGGCGACGCGGCGGACGCACCAGCAGGCCCCCCGGCCCCACCAGCAGGAACAGCGCCGACCAGGTCACCGCCGCGCCGATGACCGCGGTGGCCAGCGCGAGACCGACACGCGCCGTCATCCCCAGCGGCGGCTGTGCGGCGGGGATCAGCGCGGCGACGCCGGTCCGCCAGACCAGTTCCTCGAGCATCGTCCCCGGCATCGCGACGAAGCCAAGGACCGCGGCGACCGCGACGAGCAGTGCCGCGGCGACGGGAAGGTGGCGGATCGGGGACTGTCGATGGAATTCGGTCATGCCATGGTCCGTCATTCGGCCTGTATCAGCCGATGGTAAAGCGGTTCGTAACGCAAAATGTTTGACGACCAGTTACGGTCGCGCTCGACGAACGCCCGGGCGCGCTGGCGGCGCGACGGCCAGTCCGCGCGATCGTCGAACATCCCCGCCAGTGCCGCCGCGATCGCTGGCGGATCGTCGGGTGGGAACAGCGTGCCCGTATCCCCGTCACGAATCAACTCGCGGTGTCCGCCGACGTCCGACGCGGCCACCATCCGCCCCTGCGCCATCGCCTCAAGCGGCTTGAGCGGCGTCACCAGATCGGTCAGCCGCATCCGCTTGCGCGGATAGGCGAGGATGTCGATCAGCCCGTAATAGCGCTCGACCTCCGCATGCGGCACGCGACCGACGAAATGGATCGCGTCCGCGACCGGCGAGGCCGCAGCCTGCGCCGCCAGCGCATCCGCCATCGGCCCGCCCCCGACCAGCAGCAGCCGCGCGTCCGGCCGGGCCGCGACCAGCGCGGGCATCGCCGCGATCAGGTCGTCCAGCCCTTCGTAGTCATAGAAGCTGCCGATGAAGCCGACCACGTCCCTGCCGTCGAGCCCCAGCGTCGCCGCCAGCGCGTCGTCGCGCGGCGGCACCGCCCCGAACAGCGTCATATCGACGCCGTTGGGCGACACCATGATCTTGCCCGCGTCGATCCCGCGCGCGATCAGGTCGTCGCGCAGCCCCTCGCAGATCACCGCAACGCCGTCCGCACGGCCGACCGCCCAGGTCTCGAGCGCGCGCGTCGTCCGATAGGCGAGCGATCCCTCTGTCCCGGTGCCGTTGCCAACCGCGGCATCCTCCCAGAACGCCCGGATCTCGTAGACCAGCGGCAGTTTGCGCCGCCGCGCGACGATGATGCCGGCCAGCGCATCGAGCACCGGCGAATGCGCGTGCAGGATATCGGGGCGAAAGGCATCGACCGCCGCCTCGATCCGCCGGGCAAAGGCGCGGATCCCGGCGATCTCGCCCAGCGGTCCCGACCGGCGCGTCGCCGGCGTCCGGTGGAAGGTCAGCCCGTCGACCGACTCCACCGCGGCGGCGGCCGGCCCATGACGCTGCCCGGTCACCGCCGCGACCGTCCAGCCGCGCGCCTCCTGCGCCTTGAGGATCGCCCGCGTGCGAAAGGTATAGCCGCTCTGCAGGGGCAGGCCGTGGTCGAGGATATGAAGAATGCGCATCGTGAGTAGCGTGTTGCCATGACAGCGCTTAACGGCGCGTCAACCGCCATGGCCTATGCCGCGGCGACGAACACGGGCGGCGACGGGACCGCGCAGACACGGAAAGGCGGGCCGATGATCGACAATTTCGCGCTGGGCCTGACGCACGGCCTGATGATGATCGCTGCGATCCTGCTGCTCCGCCGCCCCGATCTCGATTCCGAGCCGGAAGCCGGCAACGATCGTGAGGGTGGCAGCCCGCCCGCCGGTGACCGCCCGGCGGCACGCGGTACCGGACGCCGCCCGCGTGCGTGATCTCGCCTTCATCGCCTTTCTGGCTGCGATCTTCGCGCTCGGGTTCCGGCGTCCGTTCCTGCTGGTCCTCGCCTATGTCTATATCGACATCGTCTCGCCGCAGCGCTTGACCTATCTGCTGCTCAACACCGTCCCGATCTCGCTGATCGCGGTCGCGCTGGCGGTCGGCGGCTGGCTGATCGCGGACGACAAGCGCGACACGCGCGTCGCGCCGCGCCAGCTGCTGATCGTCGTGCTGCTGCTCTATTGCTGGGCGACCACGCTCGCCGCCGACTTCCCGATCGAGGCGAAGGACAAATGGGACTGGGTCTGGAAGGCGCTCGCCTTTGCCGCCTTCCTGCCGCTGACGCTGCGCACCCGGCTCCGGATCGAGGCGCTGCTGCTGTTCATGATCCTGTCCGCCGCCTCGATCATCATCGTCGGCGGGATCAAGACGATCGCCAGCGGCGGCGGCGGCTATGGCCAGCTGAACCTGATGGTCGACAATAATTCAGGGCTCTACGAAGGCAGCACGATCAGCGCGGTCGCGGTCGCGATCATCCCGATCATTATCTGGTTCATGCGCTACGGGACGATCTTCAAACCCGACTGGCGCGTGCGCGGCTTCTGCGTCGCGCTCGTCTTCGCCTGCCTGCTGATCCCGGTGGGCACCTCGACGCGCACCGGCCTGCTCTGCATCGCGCTGCTCGCGGTCCTGTCGCTGCGCGTCGTCAAACGCAAGGCGCTGTATCTGGCGGGGCTCGGCGCACTCGGGCTGATCGCGATCCCCTTCCTGCCCTCGACCTTCACCGACCGCATGAACACGATCAAGACCTACCAGGCCGACGAATCCGCCTCGACCCGGATCGCGGTGTGGCAGTGGACGATCGACTATGCCAAATCGCATCCGTTCGGCGGCGGGTTCGAGGCGTATCGCGGCAACCGCATCCGCTACGACCTTGCCGGCACCGGTGCCGCGACACCGGGCCGTGTCGAGGAAGACAAGGCGCGCGCCTATCACAGCGCCTATTTCGAGATGCTCGGCGAACAGGGCTATTTCGGGCTCGCGCTGTGGCTGGTCCTCAATCTCGGCGGCCTGGTCCGGATGGAGATACTGCGCCGCCGCTACCGCGATCCCGCGGGAGAGTTCGCCTGGGCCGGCCCGCTCGCCGCCGCATTGCAGAGCGGCCATCTCGTCTATCTGCTCGGCGCGGCGTTCATCGCGATCGCGTTCCAGCCGTTCATCTACATGCTGATCGGCGCGCAGATCGGGCTCGACACCTATCTCGGGCGCAAGCGCCGCGAGGCGAGTTTCCGGCCGATGCGTCGCCCTACGCGCACGCCCCTGCCGGCATGAGCGAACTGAGGGCGCTGACCGGCGCGCGCGGCGTCGCCGCCTGGTTCGTCGTGCTGTTCCATCTCCGCGCCGCGCTCGGTGTGTCCGACGGCGTTCAGCGCGTTCTCGCCAAGGGCTATCTTGCGGTCGACTTCTTCTTCCTGCTTTCGGGCTTCGTGATCTGGCTGAGCTATGCCGACCGGATCGCCGTGCAGCGCTGGCGCGCCATCCCCGGCTTCCTGCGCCGCCGGGTCGCGCGGATCTGGCCGCTCCACCTCGTCATGCTCGGCTTCGCGCTGCTCATCGTCGCCGCGCTCGCGCTGACCGGACGCCCCCCTGACCCGCGCTTCCCGCTCGACCGCTTGCCGGTGCATATCCTCCTGCTCCAGAACTGGCCGATGACGCGCGACTGGTTCGGCGTCACCGCGCTCGACTGGAACGATCCCGCCTGGTCGATCTCGAGCGAGATGTTCGCCTATCTCGTCTTCCCGCTGCTCCCGCTCGTCATCGACTGGCGACGCGTACCCACACCGGGCCTGATCGCGGCGATCGCCGTCGCGCTGGGCCTCCTCGCTTACGTGATGCGATCGAACGGCATAGCGACGCTGGGCCAGGCGATCCCCTGGTTCGGCGTCCTGCGCTGCGTCACCGAATTCGCGGCGGGCACCGCGGTCGCGGCTTTGTGGCTACGCCACCGCGAGCACCCCCGGCGCGCACTCGTCGCGGCATTGTGCGTCAGCAGCCTGGGCTTTTCGAGCTTTGCGAGCGGCCTCGTCAACGAAATCGTCGCAGTGCCGGCCGCGCTCGCGGCGCTCCTGCTCGCGCTCGCGCTGACCTCGAACCGGCCGCGCAACCCGCTAGCCTCATGGCCGCTCCACCGGCTCGGCGAGATTAGCTTTTCGACCTATCTCGGCCATTCGCTGCTCTGGACCGCGTTCAAGATGGCGTTCGTCGCCAGCGCGGTCGCGGTCCCACCGCTCCTGATCGGCGTGCTTCTCGCCGGGATCCTGCTGGCCTCCCTCGCGCTGTACCACGGTGTCGAGCGGCCTGCGCAACGCTGGATCAACCGCTTTGGACAAGCAGCAAAAAGGGGCCAGCAAACGCGCTGACCCCCCCAGTATCTCGTCGCCTCTGACCGTCGAACGTCAATCGACCGGCTCGTCCGCCAGTTCTTCCTCGAGCGCGGCGATGATCGCCTTGTTGAACGCGGGGATGTCGTCGGGCTTGCGGCTGGTGATCAGATTGTCGTCGACCACGACCTCCTCGTCGACCACCTCCGCGCCGGCATTCTCCAGATCGGTACGGATCGACGGAAAGCTCGTCAGCCGCCGCCCGTCGATCACGTCCGCCTCGGCCAGCAGCCAGGGCGCGTGGCAGATCGCGGCGACGATCTTGCCGTCCTCCATGAACTCGGTGATGATCTCGATCGCGCGCTCCTGGACGCGCATCGCGTCCGGGTTGGCGACGCCGCCGGGCAGCACCAGCGCGTCGTAATCGTCGGTATCGACCTCATCGAGCGTCAGCTCGGGGGTGATCGTCTCCGCCTTGTTGATGTCGCCCTTCATGCCCTGGATCGGGTCGGTCTTGATCGACGCGAGCGTCACCTTCGCGCCCACCGCCTCGAGCGCCTTCTTGGGTTCGAACAGCTCGACGGTCTCGAAACCGTCGGTGGCGAGGATCAGAATACGTGCCTGGGAAAGATCGGCCATGTCATGTCTCCAGTGAAATCCCGTGCCCCCTCAACCCCGCGCCGCGCGGGTCGTTCCGGAACGATGCGCCCGCCCGAACATTTCGAATGTCGGCCGGAAGGAGCGACGCGTTGCCCAGCAGACTCGTATATTCAGATGACAGCAAGCCCGGCATTTCCCGCCGCAAGATGCGCGCCGGCTGGGGCTATTGGGACGCATCGGGCACCCGCATCACCGACCGTGACGAGATCGACCGGCTGAACGCGGTCGGCCTGCCCCCCGCCTACAGCAACGCGTGGTTCTGCCCGAAGCCCAATGGTCACATCCAGGCGGTCGGCTGGGACGAGAAGGGTCGCAAGCAATATCGCTATCACGCCGGCTTCCGCGAGGCGCAGGACGCCGCGAAATACGAGCGCTGCGCCGATTTCGGTCTCGCGCTGCCGAAGCTGCGCAAGGCGGTCGAGGCCGATCTGCGCAAACGCTCGCTCAGCCGTGACCGCGCGGTCGCCGCCGTCCTCCGCCTGCTCGACGGCGGGCATATCCGCATCGGGAACGAGGCCTATGCCGCCGCGAACGAGAGCTTCGGCGCGACCACGCTCCGCAAGCGCCACGGCGCGGTGAAGGGCGCCACGCTCCGGCTCGAATATAAGGGCAAGTCGGGCAAGATGCGGACGCTCAGGATCACCGACCGCTCGCTCAGCAGCTTCGTGAAGAAATGCCAGGACCTCGACGAACAGCATCTCTTCGCCTGGCTCGACGATGACGGCGTCGCGCATCCCGTCACGTCGAGCGACGTCAACGCCTATATCCAGGCGGTCACCGGGACCGACTTCACCGCCAAACACTTCCGCACCTGGGCAGCCAGCGTCGCCGCGTTCGAGGCGCTTGCCTCGGCAGAGCGCGATCTCAGCCTGAAGGCGATGCTAGAACCGGTCGTCGCACGGCTCGGCAACACGCATGCCATCGCACGGAAAAGCTATGTCCACCCCGCCCTGATCGACCTTGTCAAACAGGGCCAGTCGACCTTCCGCAAGGCGCTCCGCCTCCCGCGCGCCAAGCGCTATCTCAGCCGGCAGGAATGCGGCCTGATCGCCTTCCTCGAAGCCGGCACCCCCGCGACCATCGCCGTCGCGGCCTGACGAGTATCCAGATGTCCAATACGAACAGCGTCGCTAAAGCCCCCATCTTCAACGCGAGCGATGTCGGCAGCCAGGCGCAGGGCTTCGTCACCGCCAGCCTCGCCTGGGTCCAGGCCTATTGGCTGCAGATCCTCATCGCGTTCGGCGCCGGCGCGCTGATCGTCCTCGCGCTGCATACCGCGCGCCGCTTCGGCAGTCGGTTGTGCGAACGCCCGCGTGCGCTCAACGGCTGGGGGATCGTCGTCGGCAAGGCGGTCTCGCGGACCAGCAATTTCTTCATCGTCATGCTCGCCGCCAAGCTCGTCGACGGCTATTCCGCCGCACCGGGCGAGGTCGCGACCACGGTCAACTTCCTCTTCACCGTCGCCGCCGTGTTCCAGGTCGCGGTCTGGGTGCGCGAGATCATCCTCGGCGCGATCGAGCACCGCACCCAGTCCGAGCATTATTCGGGTGAGGCGCTGCTGTCGGCGATGGGGCTGATCCGCCTGCTCGTCACCTTCGTCGTGTTCGCGGTTGCGATGGTCGTTGTGCTCGACAATCTCGGCGTCAACGTGACCGGCCTTGTCGCGGGCCTCGGCGTCGGCGGCATCGCGATCGGTCTTGCCGCGCAGGGCATCTTCGCCGACCTGTTCGCCGCGCTCGCAATCATCTTCGACCGCCCGTTCCGCCGCGGCGATTCGATCAGCTACGACACCGCCTCGGGCAGCGTCGAGGCGATCGGCCTGAAATCGACCCGCATTCGCGGCATCGACGGCGAGGAGCGCGTGATCTCGAACAAGAATCTCCTCAACAAGGAGATCCTCAACAACACGCAGCGCAATCACCGCCGCGCGAAGTTCATCATCGGCGTCACCTATTTCACCCCCGCCGAAATCTGCGCGCGCATTCCCGACATGCTGAAGGACGTGGTCGAGGCGCAGGGCAAGATCTTCGTCCGCGCCGGCTTCACCGGCTTCGGCGCATCGAGCCTCGATTTCGAGGTCCAGTTCGACAGCGACGGCCCCGACTATGCCAGCTTCTACAACGGCCGCACCGCCGTTGGGATCGCCATCCTCCAGCGCTTCAACGACGAAAAGATCGAGATCGCCTTCCCCACCCAGGTCAACCTCACCGCCGCCCCGGACGGGTCGATGGTGATGCCATTCCCGCAGGTGCAACAGGCGCGCGCGAATACACCATCCACCTGACGCCGCCCCCGGGTCTGAAGGGTACTCGCCACGCCAACCTGTTACACCTCCCCGGCGAAGGCCGGGGCCCAGTTGGTGAGGCCGCAGTAACGGAACGCACCCGTCGTTACGCCCGTCCCCCAACTGGGCCCCGGCCTCCGCCGGGGAGGACGAAGGAAGCGCGGCACGCCTGCTGCAAGGGGGAAGCCCAGCACCCTCCGTCATCCCCGCGAAGGCGGGGATCCATATACTCAACGGGTCGAGATACCCCTCACCGCCAGCCAGTATGGATTCCCGCCTCCGCCGGGGATGACGAGGCGAAGGTAGATAGGCCGAGCCCCCCCTCAGATCCCACCCTCATCCAGCGACAGCAACGTCGCATTCCCGCCCGCCGACGTCGTATCCACCGACACCGCGCGCTCCGCACAGAAGCGGTAGAGATAGCGCGGCCCGCCCGCCTTGGGCCCGGTCCCCGACAGCCCCTCGCCGCCGAACGGTTGCGATCCGACCACCGCACCGATCATCGACCGGTTGATGTACAGGTTGCCGACCGCCGCCTCGGCCTCGATCACCTCGGCCGCGCGCGCGATCCGGCTGTGCAGCCCCATCGTCAGGCCGTAGCCCTTGGCGTTGACCCGCGCGATCGTCTCGCTCAGCTTGCCCGCCTCCCAAGTCGCGACATGGAGGATCGGCCCGAACCACTCCTCGTTCAGATCCTCGATCGCGCCGATCCGCACCAAAGTCGGCGGCACGAACAGGCCGTCCGCGGGCACGTCGAGCGTCTTGACGGTCTTCGAGGCCACCCGCGCGCGATACGCCATCAGCCGGTCATAGGCGGCCTGGTCGATCACCGGCCCGACATCGGTCGCCGGATCGCCCGCACGGCCGATCCTCAGCGTGTCCATCGCGCCCGACAGCATCTCGATCACGCCGTCCGCGATATCCTCCTGCACCAGCAACAGCCGCAGTGCTGAGCAACGCTGCCCCGCCGAACGGAAGGACGACGCGATCACGTCCGCCACCACCTGTTCGGGCAGCGCGGTTGAATCGACGATCATCGCGTTGATCCCGCCGGTCTCCGCGATCAGCGGCACGATCGGTCGGCTATCGTCCTCGAGCAGCGCGCGTGCGATCTTGCGCGCGGTCGCGGTCGAGCCGGTGAACGCGACGCCCTGAATGCGGGCGTCCGCGGTCAGCGCCGCGCCGACCTCGGGCCCGCCGGTGACCAGGACCAGCACGTCGGCCGGCACGCCCGCCTCATGCGCGAGTTCGACCGCCCGCGCAGCGATCCGCGGCGTCTGCGGCGCGGGCTTGGCCACCACCGCATTGCCTGTGACGAGCGCCGCCACCGTCTGCCCCAGGAAGATCGCCAGCGGGAAGTTCCACGGCGCGATCGTCGCCCAGACCCCGCGCCCCTCGATATGCAGCATGTTGCGCTCGCCCGTCGGCCCCGGCAGCTCGATCGGCTGCAGCTTCGCGCGCGCCTGCTGCGCATAATAACGGCAGAAATCCACCGCCTCGCGCACCTCGCCGATCGCGTCCGGGATCGTCTTGAACGCCTCCTGCACACAGATCGCTATCAACTCGTCACGGTGCGTCTCGAGCAGGTCGGCCAGCCGGTCGAGACACGCCGCCCGCGCCTCGACCGGCGACCGCGACCAGCCCGGGAACGCCGCATGCGCGCGGGTGATGGCATCACTGACCGTTCCCCCGCGAAGGCGGGGGTCCAGCCCCTCCGGCTCACGCGCGGTAGCGCGGTCGGCGCTCTGCGCCGAGTCTGGGCCCCCGCCTTCGCGGGGGAACGCGCCCTGTGACAATGGCGCATTCACCACCTTAACAGTCGCCGTCAGCGTATCCACGTCACTCAAATCGAGCCCCGCCGAATTCCGGTGCCCGCCCGCCCCGAACAGATCGACCGGCAACGGAATGCTCGGATGACGCTTGCCGCCCACCGCGGCGATCTTCGCCACCGGATCCGCGAGGATCTCCCCCTCGGTCAGCCGCTCGTCCGCCAGTTGATGCACGAAGCTCGAATTCGCCCCATTCTCCAGCAGACGCCGGACGAGATACGCCAAGAGGTCGCGGTGCCCGCCGACCGGCGCATAGACGCGGCAATGATAGCCATTCTCCTGCACCAGCCGCTCGTACAGCCCGTCGCCCATGCCGTGCAGCCGCTGGAACTCGAAATCGCGGCTGTTGCCCGCCCATTCCATGATCGTCGCGACCGTCAGCGCATTGTGGCTCGCAAAGGCCGGCCGGATATTCTCCGCCGCCAGCATGTCCTTGGCGACCGCCAGATACGACACGTCGGTCGCCGCCTTGCGCGTGAACAGCGGATAGTCCGCCAGCCCCTCGACCTGCGTCCGCTTGATCTCGCTGTCCCAGTACGCGCCCTTGACCAGCCGAACGTTCATCACCCGGTCGAGCCCGTTCGCCCATGCGATCACCGGCCGCGCGCGCTTGCCATACGCCTGCACCGCCATGCCGAACCCGTCCCAGCCCTTCAGCGACGGCAGCCCGGCGACCGTGCCGATGATGTCGAGGCTCATCTCGAGCCGCTCGGACTCCTCCGCATCGACGGTCAGCGCGATCCCCTTCGATGCGGCCTGCACCGCCAGTGCCTCGAGCATCTCGGTCAGCGCGGGCACGCACTCGCTCCACCGCGCGACCTCGTAGCGCGGGTGCAGTGCCGACAGCTTGACCGAGATCGAATGCCCCGCCGCCGGATCGCGCCCGACCGCGTCGACCGCGCCGACATAGGCCTGGAAATAGCGCTGCGCATCGGCATGCGTCCGCGCCGCTTCGCCCAGCATGTCGAAGCTCGCGGTGAAGCCCTTGTTCTCCGGCCGCCGCATCCGCTTCATCGCCTCGTCGATGGTCCGGCCCATCACGAAGATCTCGCCCATCATCTTCATCGCGGCACCGACCGCCTGCCGCACGAACGGCTCGCCCGCCCGGCTGATCAGCCGGCGCAGCGGCCCGGTCGCACCCTCGCCGACCAGCACGCGGCCGACCACCAGCCCCCAGGTCGCCGAATTGACGAGCTTTGAATTCGACTTGCCCGCATGCGCACGCCAGTCGGCATCGCCCAGCTTGTCCGCGATCAGCAGGTCTGCGGTCTCGGGATCGGGCACGCGCAAAAACGCCTCGGCGAGGCTGAGCAACGCGACCCCTTCCGACGAATTCAGCCGATATTCCTGGAGGAACTGGTTCACCCAGCCCTTGCTCTGCGCCGCGCGAAGGTCGGCGAGCAGGCCGAGCGCATGACCCATCACCCGCTCACGCGAATCCGAATCGAGCGCGGCACGCTCCAGCAGCGGTTTTAGAACATCGGGTTCGCTTGCGCGGTACAGCTTTGCCATGGTGTTACGGGCATTGGACGTTACGGCAGTCGACATTTTCCAGCTTCCGGTTGGGTGAGGCTTGCGGTCGGCCAGCCTGTACGCCTAGAGACGTCGCTGCGCTTAGCGCCAAACAGGCTAGGAGGGGAATGCCGTGGCGACGATCACCACCGCCGAGATGCAGAACCGCGTCGGCACCGAGACGCTGTCCGACTGGGTCGAGGTCACGCAAGCGATGATCGACACGTTCGCCGACGCCACCGGCGACCATCAGTTCATCCATGTCGATCCCGCCCGCGCGGCGCAGACCCCGTTCGGCGGGACGATCGCGCACGGCTTCCTCACGCTCTCGCTGATGCCGCTCCTGTCGTCGAAGATCCCCGACGCGCCGACCATCGAGGGCGCGAAGATGGGCGTCAATTACGGCGGCAATTCGGTCCGCTTCCTCACGCCCGTCCGCTCGGGATCGAAGGTCCGCGGCCGCTTCAAGCTGCTGTCGTTCGACGAGAAGCGCCCCGGCCAGTGGCAGCAGACCAACAGCTTCGCGGTCGAGATCGAGGGCCAGGACAAGCCCGCCCTGATCGCCGAATGGATCAGCCAGGTTTTCGTTTGATACCGCTCCCCTCCCGCTTGCGGGAGAGGACTTCAGAAAAAAGGATAGCATCATGCGTTCAGCCGTCATCGTCTCCACCGCCCGCACCCCGATCGGCCGCGCCTATCGCGGTGCGTTCAACAACACCCCCGCGCCGACGCTCGCCTCGCATTCGATCAAGGCCGCGGTCGAACGCGCCGGGATCGACGGGGGCGAAGTCGACGACGTCGTCTTCGGCTGCGCGCTGCAGCAGGGGCATCAGGCGGGCAACATCGCGCGCACCTCGCTGCTCCGCGCCGGGCTGCCGACGACGGTCAGCGGCATGTCGCTCGACCGTCAGTGCGCCAGCGGGCTGATGGCGATCGCCACCGCCGCCAAGCAGATCATCACCGACCAGATGGACATCACCATCGGTGGCGGGGTCGAGAGCATCAGTCTCGTCCAGACGCCGCAGATGCGCGTCGCACCCGATCCCGAACTGCTCGCGATGCACCGCGACGTCTATATGCCGATGCTCCAGACCGCCGAGGTCGTCGCCAAGCGCTACGGCATCACGCGCGACGCGATGGACGCCTATGCACTCCAGTCGCAGCAGCGCACCGCCGCCGCGCAGGCCGCGGGCTATTACGACGCCGAGATCGTCCCCGTCACCGCGAACATGGCGATCGTCAACAAGGAGACCAAGGACGTCACCTACAAAGAGGTGACGATCGCCCGCGACGAGGGCAATCGCGCCGACACGACGCTCGAGGGCCTCCAGTCGCTGAAACCCGTGATGGGCCCCGACATGACGATCACGGCGGGCAATGCCAGCCAGCTGTCCGACGGGTCGTCCGCCTCGGTGCTGATGGAGGAGAAGATCGCGTCGCAGCGCGGGCTGCAGCCGCTCGGCCGCTATATCGGCATGGCGGTCGGCGGCACCGAACCCGACGAGATGGGGATCGGCCCGGTCGTCGCGATTCCCAAGCTGCTCAAGCGCTTCGGCCTCAAGATGGACGATATCGGCCTCTGGGAGCTGAACGAGGCGTTCGCGGTCCAGGTCCTCTACTGCCGTGACACGCTCGGCATTCCCGACGAGCTGCTCAACGTCAGCGGCGGCGCGATCTCGATCGGCCATCCCTACGGCATGACCGGCGCACGCGCGACCGGCCATGCGCTGATCGAGGGCAAGCGCCGCGGCGCAAAGCATGTCGTCGTGACGATGTGCGTCGGCGGCGGCATGGGCGCGGCGGGCCTGTTCGAAGTCCTGTGATGCTCGCGGGGCGGCGGTGGCAACCATCCTCCGCCCCGCCCGTTCTCTGTGGCAATCCAAGCCAATAGGAGAACGACGATGGCCGACAAGGATACCCCGCAGGAAGTCGCGAACACCTTCCTCGACAAGCTGAAGTCCAGCCCGTTCGTGATGATCGGCCTCGACGACGGCCAGCATTCCGAGCCGATGACCGCGCAGCTCGACGACGATCAGCCCAACGTGCTGTTCTTCTTCGCTGGTCGCGACAACCGCATCGCCAAGGGCGGCGCGGCGATGGCGCAGTTCGTCGGCAAGGGGCATGACTTCTTCGCGTGCATGGCCGGCACCGTCTCGCAGATGAACGACCGCACGCAGATCGACAAGCTGTGGAACAACCAGGTCGAGGCCTGGTTTCCGGGCGGCAAGGAAGACCCCAACCTCACGCTGCTGCGCTTCGACATCAACAGCGCGGAACTCTGGGAAACCGACATTTCGCTGACCGGACGCGTCAAGATGCTGTTCGGCGGCACGATCACGTCGAGCGAGTCGAGCAGCCACGCAGTCGTCGACTCGGTCGGCTGACCCAGATACCGATCGCGACCGCCGGTTTCAGGACCGGCGGTCGCGATCGACCCTTATACGGGCGGCTCCTTATCCGTTCGCGGTGATGAACTCCTCGACAACCGGCGCGATCGTGTTGCGCCAGCGCGAGCCGTTGAAGATCCCGTAATGGCCGGCCCCCTCGGCAATCAGATACCGCTTCTTTTCGTCGGGAAGAGCCGTCGCCAGCGACAGCGCCGCCTTGGTCTGCCCCAGCCCAGAAATATCGTCGCGCTCGCCCTCGATCGCCAGCAGGCCGATATCGGTGATCGCCGCCGGATCGACCGGCCGTCCGCGGTGCGTCAGCAGGCCGCGCGGCAGCGCGTGGGTCTGGAACACCACGTCGATCGTCTGCAGATAGAATTCGGCGGTCATGTCGCAGACCGAGCGATATTCCTCGTAGAACCCCTTGCTTGCCATCGCGCTCTCGCCGTCGCCCTGGACGAGATGCTTATACATTTCCCAGTGCGAGACCATGTGGTTGCCGAGGTTCATCGACATGAAACCGGCAAGCTGCAGGAAGCCCGGATAGACCTTGCGCCCCGCGCCCGGATAATTCGCAGGCACCGTCGCGATGACATTCTGTTCGAACCACGTATGCGGACGCTCGGTCGCCAGCGTGTTGACCGCGGTCGGCGCCTCGCGCGTATCGACCGGCCCGCCCATCAGCGTCAGCGTCTTCGGCCGGCACGGATTGCCGTCCGCGCTCATCAGCGCCGCGGCGGCATAGCAGGGCACCGACGGCTGGCAGACTGCCAGCATATGCGTACCGCCCTGCCCCTCGTTCGCGCCGATCGTCTCGAGGAACGCGATCACATAGTCGATATAATCGTCGAGATCGAACCGTCCGGCGGACAGCGGCACGCTGCGCGCGTCACGCCAGTCGGTGATGTACACATCGGCGAACGGCAGCATCCGCTCGACCGTGCCGCGCAGCAGAGTCGCATAATGCCCTGACATCGGCGCGACGATCAGCAGCTTGGGGCCGCCCTCGACGCCCTCCCGCACGAACCGCTTGAGCTGGCCGAAATCCTTGCGCAGCACGATCTCCTCACGGACCGCGAATTCGCGTCCGTCGATGATCGTGTGGTCGAGGCCGAACGCCGGCTTCCCGCGAGTCGCATTGACGTGCGCGAACACCTCCAGCGCCGATCCGACGACCGCGCCGCCGCCCAAATAGGCGAATGGGTTTGCTGGATTGTTCAGCATTCCCGCCCCGAAACTGGCCATTCTGCTGGCACCTGCCATCATCGACCGCTGAAATTCATAGGCATCGTAGAGCATTCGGTATCCTCTACCCCAAAAGGGGTTAACATTTCCGTAACGCAATTATGCTGCCGCGCAACAGAGCATTGCCGGGACGCAGGCGCGCGCGTGTCCCAATCCCGTGCGCGTCCTGCTCGTTCAACGTCCCGGCCGTCATGCGGTTGCCGTTGAGCGTGACCCCCGCCGCTGCTAGGCGATCCGCCATGGCCAAGCCGATACTCGACGAAAAGACGCCCCGCCGGATCGGCGACCTTGCAATGGTGTGGCGACACGCCGCGAACTACCCGCGCCAGATCACCTTTGCGGGACTCGCGCTGGTAACCACCTCGGCCGCGACGATCGGCATACCCTACGGCTTCAAGCGCGTGATCGACCGCGGCTTCGGCCCGGGCGCGAGCGGATCGGTCGGGACCTCATTCCATTACCTGCTGATGATCGTCGTCGTGCTCGCGGTCGCGACCGCGGTGCGCTTCTACTATGTGTCGTGGCTCGGCGAACGAGTCGTCGCGGACATCCGCACCACGGTCCAGCGTCACCTGCTCACCCTGACACCGCGCTTCTTCGAGGAAAATCGCCCGTCGGAGATCGCCTCGCGGCTGACCTCGGACACCGCGCTGATCGACCAGGTCGTCGGCAGCACCGTCTCGATCGCGCTGCGCAACACCTTCACCGGGGTCGGCGGGCTGATCTATCTGTTCGCGATCTCGCCCAAGCTCGCCGGTCTGCTGATGATCGGCATCCCCCTGATCGTCCTGCCGATCGCGCTGCTCGGCAAGCGCGTCCGCAATTATTCGCGCACCTCGCAGGACCGCGTCGCCGATGTCGGCTCGATCGCCACCGAGACGCTCGGCGCGATGAAGGTCGTGCAGGCGTTCGGGCAGGAAGACCGCGAGGCGACCCGCTTCGGTGACGCGGTGCGCGCGACCTTTGCCGCGGCGCGTGCGCGGATCCTGTTGCGCGCGATCATGACCGCGATCGTCATCGGACTGCTGTTCGGCTCGATCACGCTGGTGCTGTGGGAAGGCGCGGTCGACGTCGCCGCCGGGCGGATCAGCGGCGGCGCGATCGCCGCCTTCGTCCTCACCGGCGGCATCGTCGCGGGCGCGTTCGGGGCGCTGACCGAGGTTTACGGCGATCTGCTGCGCGGCGCGGGTGCCGCCGGACGGCTGTCCGAACTGCTCCGCGAGACGCCCGAGATCGCGCCGCCCGCCGTGCCCGTCGCGCTGCCGCAGCCGTCGCGCGGTGCGCTCGCCTTCGAGGGCGTCCGGTTCCATTACCCCACCCGCCGCGACGTCGCCGCGCTCAACGGCTTCTCGCTCGACATCAGGCCGGGCGAGACGGTCGCGGTCGTCGGCCCCTCGGGCGCGGGCAAGACCACCTTGTTCCAGCTCGTCCAGCGCTTCTACGATCCCGATGCGGGCCGCGTGACGCTCGACGGCGTCGACCTGCGCGATGCCGATCCCGCCGCGGTCCGCGCCCGGATCGCGATGGTGCCGCAGGAAACGGTGATCTTCGGCGCCTCGGCGCGCGACAATCTCCGCTATGGCGACTGGACCGCGACCGACGAGCAGCTCTGGGCCGCCGCCGAGGCCGCCAACGCCGCCGAATTCCTCCGCAAGCTGCCCGAAGGACTCGACACCTTCCTCGGCGAGGGCGGCGCGCGGCTGTCGGGGGGTCAGCGCCAGCGCGTGACGATCGCGCGCGCGCTGCTCCGCGACGCCCCGATCCTGCTGCTCGACGAGGCGACCAGCGCGCTCGACGCGGAGAGCGAACGGCTCGTCCAGGAGGCGCTCGAACGGCTCATGGCGAACCGCACCACGCTCGTCATCGCGCACCGCCTCGCAACCGTCCGCGCCGCCGAACGGATCATCGTGATGAACGACGGTCAGATCGTCGAGGAGGGCTCGCACGGGGCGCTGATGACCAACAGCGGCCTCTATGCACGGCTCGCGAGCCTGCAGTTCAACGACGCGGCCTAGCCCTTCGGCGATTTCGCCCGCCTGGGCTTGGGCAGCGGCAGCTCGGCGGCCGAGATCCGGACGATCTCGGCCATCCAGTCGGCATCGTCCCAGCGATCCGCGTCGATCACCAGACAGGGTTTCGCCCCCGGATAGGACGATGCCTCCTCGATCGCCGCGCCGTCGCTGCCCGCGAACGCGCGCCCGCCCGGGGTCGGCTTGAGGAACAGCCGGTCGTCGCAGACCAGCGCGACCATCCGCCCGTCGCAATAGACGCCATATTCGCCGAACATCGGCCGCGCGGCGACCTCGCCCGCGGCGGCGATCTGCTCGACGATGAACGCGACGATGCTCGGATCGGATGCCATTGCGCGATCCTGACAGATCCGTCCCGCCTTGACGAGACGCGGCGTTTCGCTTGCGAGGCGCCGCCGGCCGGGGCAGAACCGCGGCAAAACGGGAGATGGACATGCGCGACTTCGACATCGTCATCTATGGCGCGACCGGCTTCACCGGCCGGCTGGTCGCCGAATATCTGGTCCAGGCCTATCCGACCGGCCTGACCTGGGCGATGGCCGGGCGGTCGCGCGCCAAGCTGGGGGAAGTTCGCGACCTGATCGGCGCGCCAGCCGACACGCCCCTCATCACCGCCGACTCGGCCGATCCGACAAGCCTGCGCGCGATGGTCGAGCGTGCCACCGTCGTGATCTCGACCGTCGGGCCCTACCAGCTCTACGGCTCCGATCTCGTCGCTGCCTGCGCCGCAACGGGCACCGCCTATGTCGACCTGTGCGGCGAGCCCGCCTGGATGCGGCACATGATCGACGCGCACGAGGGGGAGGCCACGCGCACCGGCGCCCGGATCGTCTTCTCCTGCGGCTTCGACAGCATCCCGTTCGATCTCGGCGTCCTCACGCTCCAGGAGGCGGCCAAGGCACGCTACGGCAGTCCTGCGCCGCGCGTGAAGGGCCGCGTCCGGACGATGAAGGGCACCTTCTCCGGCGGCACGGCGGCCAGCCTCAAGGCGACGCTCGCCGCCGCCGCGCGCGATCCCGGCCTCGTCAAGCTGCTGACCAGCCCGTTCGCACTCACCCCCGGCTTCACCGGGCCGCATCAGCCGACCGGGCTGCTCCCCGAATATGACTCGACGCTCCAGACCTGGGTCGCACCGTTCGTGATGGCGCCGATCAACACGAAGAACGTCCACCGCACGAATTTCCTGCTCGGCGAGGCCTATGGCGCGGACTTCGTCTATGACGAGATGATGGTCGCGGGGCTCGGCGACATGGGCAAGGCCGCGGCCGAGGCGATCGCGAAGTTCAATCCGTTCGCCGGCGACAAGGGCCCGAAGCCCGGCGAAGGCCCCTCCAAGGCCGAACGCGATGAAGGCCATTACGACCTGCTGTTCGCAGGGATCATGCCCGATGGCAGCCGCATCGACACGGTCGTGACGGGCGACCGCGACCCGGGCTATGGATCGACCAGCAAGATGATCGCGGAGGCGGCGATCTGCCTCGTGCGCGATGTCGCGGGCGATGGCGGCATCTGGACGCCGGGCGCGCTGATGGGCGCCAAACTGCGCGACCGGCTTATCGCGCATGCCGGGCTGACCTTCGTCCCCAGCTGAGCGATCGCGGCGTAAACATTTGATACAAGGGTGATCGCGCCCTATCTGAACGGGGGATTACAAAGGACTTCCGCCTCGATGCTCGTCGGCCATTCCCTGTCGGACCCGAACGGTCTGCTACTGACGATGGACCAGACCGTCGAGGACCTGCTGCAACGGCCGCTTAGCGAACTCGTCGGGCGGTCCTATGCCGACGTCACCCACCCGGACGACCGCGTCCGCAACATCGATCGGGTCACCATGCTCGCCCCCGGCGCGGGCCCGGTCTGCATCCGCAAGCGCTATCTCCAGCCCGGCGGTGCCGCGGTGTGGGTCGACGTCCATGTCTCGCGGCTCGACCGCGGGCTCGAGGCCGGCCGGCTCGTCGGCACGCTCTACCTCCCGCAAGCCAAGGCGCTCACCGCGGTGCCCGACGTCGTCATGCCCGAACGGCTCTGGCAGGTCGCGCTGAAGGTCGACCGGAGCCTGCACCGACGACGCGAGCAACTCGGCGACGACCTGTTCGGCGATCATGCCTGGCTCGTGCTGGTGCAGATCTATCTCGCCGAGGCCGAGGGCCGGATGATTGATGCGACGACGCTGGGCGCGCTCGCTCTGCTCGATCTGCCGCGCACGCACCGCTGGATCGGCGCGCTCGCCGAAAAGGGCCTGGTCGAACGCCCCGACTGCAGCACGGGCGTGATCCAGCTCACCGCGACGGGCCTTGCGCGGACCGAAACCCTGCTCGCCACCTACTCCGACTTGGCGTAACAGCGGCGGCGCCATCTTCGATCCGGACCGTCCTGCCCATGCCTGCCGACCCCTTACCCGCCGCCGATCTTCTGGCGAGCCACCCTGAGTCCCTCGGACCGGTCCGCGTCGCCGCGCTCTATCGCTTCACGCCGTTTGCCGACATCGCCGCGATCAAGCCGCCGCTCGCCGCCCTGTGTTGCGCGCAAGGCGTGAAGGGCACGCTGCTGCTCGCAGCCGAGGGGATCAACGGCACGATCGCGGGGACCGACGCGGCGATCGACACCGTCCTCGCGCATATCCGCGCGCTGCCCGGCTGTGCCACGCTCGACGTCAAGGATTCGCGCGCCGAAACGATGCCCTTCCACCGCATGAAGGTCCGCCTCAAGCGCGAGATCGTGACGATGGGCCAGCCCGATATCGACCCGCTCGGCGATGTCGGCCGCTATGTCGAGCCCGGCGACTGGAACGCGCTGATCGCCGATCCGGACACGATCGTGATCGACACGCGCAACGATTATGAGGTCGCGGTCGGCAGCTTTGCAGGCGCGATCGACCCGAAGACGCGCAGCTTCCGCGACTTCCCCGCCTGGTTCCGCGAGCACCGCGACCAACTCGTCGGCGACGGCCCGCCGCCGAAGATCGCGATGTTCTGCACCGGCGGGATCCGCTGCGAGAAGTCGACCGCGTTCCTGAAAGCGGAAGGGTTGGACGAGGTCTATCACCTGAAGGGCGGCATCCTCAAATATCTCGAGACCGTGCCCGAGGCCGAGAGCCTGTGGGAAGGCGAATGCTTCGTCTTCGATCAGCGCGTCGCGGTCGGCCACGGCCTCGCCCCCGGCACGCACGGCCTGTGCCACGCCTGCCGCATGCCCGTCAGCCCCGCCGACCGCGCCTCGCCGCTCTATGTCGAGGGGATCAGCTGCCCCGCCTGCCACGACGCCCGCGACGCGACCCAGCGCGCCGGCTATGCCGAACGCGAACGCCAGATGCGCCTCGCCGAAGCCCGCGGCCAGACGCACGTCGGCGCGGTCCTCCCGCAGACGCACGCGGATAACGAGGGCCACACTCCGTCATCCTGATAAAGTCCGGACGCACACCCCTTCCCGTCATCCTGACGAAAGTCAGGATCCAGAGTAACGGGCGGCACCTTCATGGCTCTGGATCCTGACTTTCGTCAGGATGACGACGTTCAGCCGGCGGATCCCGACGCGTGCGAACCCTCGGCAAATCGCGCCGCCAGCGCCGCATTCCCCTGCGACATCGCCAGCGACGCCACGCTGTTCCCCGCCGCATCGACCACCGCCGGGTCCGCACCCTGCTCGATCAGCAGGTCGATGATCGCCCCCTGATTGAACAACGCCGCCATCATCAGCGCGGTCTGTCCGACGCCGTTGCGCCGGTTCACGTCCGCCCCTGCCGCGATCAGCATCCGCGCGATCGGCGTATAGCCCTTGAAGCACACCCCCATCAGCGCGGTATTGGCGGTGCTCGCCGGATCGCCATCGACCCGCGCCCCCGCGTCGAGCAGCAGCCGCGTCGTCGACTCCTGCGCATTGTAGCTCGCCAGCACGAGCGGGGTGTACCCCCGCGCATCGGTCACCTCGATATCGACCCCCGCCTGCAGCAGCGCGGGGATCATCTCGTCCCGCCCCATCCGCGCGGCATCGAACATCAGTTCGACCAGCCGCTCGATCGGCGGCAACGGGGGCAGCTCGCGTACGTCAGTCATCATTCGCCTCGATGATATGCGGGACGAAGCGCGCCATGTTGCGCGTCACCACCGTCTCATCCTCCCGAACGCCGATCCCCGCGGCTTCGTTGCCGACGATCCACGCCCCGATCACCGGATACCGCCCGTCGAACATGGGCGGCGGCGCATAGGCCTGGAGGATCGCCCCTTCGGCACCATAGCCCTGGTCGAGAATGGCGGGCGTGCAGCCCTCCCCGCCGACGATCTCGACATTGGCGCCCTCGCGCGAGAATAGCGGCTTGCGGACATGGCGCGGCCCCAGGATTGTCGCCGCCGGATCGCCGTCGAAATACGCCGGCAACAGGTTCGGGTGCCCGGGATGCCGCTGCCACAGCAGCGGCAGGATGCCCTTGTTCGACAGGATCGATTTCCACGCGGGCTCGATCCAGCGCACGTCCGCGCGCGACAGGTTCGGCGCATAGGGTTCGCGCAGCATGAACTCCCACGGATAGAGCTTGAACGCCGCCTGCACCTCGAAGCCCTCGGGATCGACGAACCGGCCATCCGCGGCAAGGCCGATATCCTTCATCTCGACGAACTTCGGCTCGATTCCGACCTGGCTCGCCAGATCCTCGAAGAACCGCACGGTCTGGCGGTCCTCGATCGCGGTCGCGTCGGCTGCGAAATGGACGAAGCCGCCGCTCGGGAACAACGCGCGGAAGCGTTCGCGCAATTTGTCGAACAGGCTGTTGAACTGGTCGGTCCCCGCCGGCATCGCCCCGCTCGCGAGCAGGTCCTCGAGCCACATCCACTGGAACGTCGCGCATTCGAACACCGATGTCGGCGTGTCGGCATTATATTCGTAGAGCTTGGCCGGGCCCGTCCCGTCATAGGCGAAGTCGAACCGGCCATAGAGCGACGGCTGGCGCGTCCGCCACGTTTCCGCGACATAATTCCACTGCTCGCGCGGGATCGCGAGCCGCTCCATCAGCTGCTGGTCGCGCACCACCTCGTCGACCAGCTCGAGGCACATCGCATGCATTTGTTCGGCCGCGGGTTCGAGATCCTCCTCGATCTCCGCCAGCGTGAAGGCATAGGCGGCGCTCTCGTCCCAATAGGGTTCGATTGCGTCGCCGACCGCCGTGCCGTGATAGACGAACCCGATCGCGTCGGCCCGTTCGCGCCAGTCGCCGCGCGGGTCGACCGCGATCCGGCGCATCAGTTGTCCTGCGTCTTGCTGTCGTCGCGCTGCTCGATCCGCAGCGTCTGCCCGAGCTGGTCGGTCTTGGGCGCGGTCAGCCGGGCGAGCACGTCGTCCGCGGACGACTGACCCGGCAGGATCCCCGCCTGGCGCAACTTCTCGTCGAGATCCGCGCCGGTGCGCCGATCCTCAAGCTCGCCGGCCGCCTTGATCCGCTCGCCGCGGATCGCCTGCCGCTCGCGGATTCGCGCAAGGCTGTCCGCCGCGGAGCCGAGCTTGTTGCCCGCGCCGATGCTGCCCGATGCGACGGTCGCCTGCGCCTTCTGCACCGACTCGTTGACCTTGACGACCTCGACCTCGCGGCGGAGCTGCTCGATCTTGCGGTCGGTCTGCGCGACCGCGGTGTGGATCTGCTCCTCGGCGGCGCGCATGTCCTCGACCTGCGGGCTCTTCAGCGCGATGTCCTGTTCGAGATCGGCGATCCGCTGCGCGACCTGCCGTGCGAGGTCCATATTGCCCTTCTCGACCGCGATCCGCGCCGAGGCCTCGTATTTCGCGGCTTGCGCGCGGAAGCTCTCGACCTCGGTCTCGAGGATCCGGCGGCGGGCGACCAGCCCGGCCAGGTCGTCGCGCGCCTTGCCCTGCGCCTTGTCCGCGTCGCGGATCTCCTGGTCGAGGATTCGCAGGGCGTTCGCGTCGACGACCGCCGCGCCGGCTTCATGCGCGCCCGCCCGGCCGAGGGTGAAAATCTTGCTCCAGATGGCCATGCCAGTCTCTCCGTATGATGCTTTGGGTCAGGCGGCGGGGATCTGCGCGTTGCGCAGGTCGGTGGCCGCATCGATCGCGTTCTCGGCCAGCGTGCGCAGCTCGATCACTATCGTGTCGAGCCGGCTCGACGTCGCGAGTTCGCCGAACAGTTCATAATAATCGCGCCCCTCGACGCTGCCGATCCCGAAGTTCGACAGTGGCACCAGCTTCTGCGTCTTCAGCAGGAACGCGTTGAACGCCGCCTGGTCCTCCTGCTCGTCGCACGGCCAGAGCAGGGTGGACGCCGAGATCTGCGCCTCGCTGACATTGACGAACAGCTCGAGGTCACCGTGCTCGTGCATCGTGACGAGCAGGATCGGATCCGCCCCCTCGACGACGCGAACGCTCAGCTCCCCCGTTTTCGCAGGCTCGGACGTATCGAGCGCGGCCTTCAGGCTGCGGACGGTCCAGATGTCGGTCAATGCAAGAACTCCCATGCGTGGCTCGTGCGCCAACATAGGACGTCTCGGAAAGCCTTGCTATGCCGTTCGCGCGCGAAAGCGGCACCCGCCTCATCCCCCTCCGCCATCCTCCCACTCCGCCACCCCCCACTCCGTCATCCTGACGAAAGTCAGGATCCAGAGTAACCAGGCGCACCGCATCGTAACCCTGGATCCTGACTTTCGTCAGGATGACGAGAAAAGGCGTACGGACAGGAAACACCAACCCCGCCGCCCTTTGCGACCGCCACCGCTTTGCCCTATGCAGGCCGTCAACACAGATGCGAGGATTGCATGTTCGATCGCCTGTTCGGCCGCAAGCAACCGCTTGAAGGCTCCGGACTTCCCGTCATTCGCAACGTCACGCTCGGCCGCACGGTGATCGTCGACCCGCTCGCCTGGCGCCGGTTCGGGTCGGAGCTGCTGTTCCCGTTCGACCGCGACACACTGGTGATCGTCGCGCAGGGTCTGGTCGACCTCAACGAGGGCGGGTTCGTCCACCGTTTCTACACCGATGACGACATCATGTTTCAAGCGGTCTCGAACGACCGCGCCGGTCAGGACGTCACCGACGTCACGATCTTCGCGCCCTGGGACAGCGCCTACCCCTCCTCCGCCGCCGAACGCCCCGCCTGGAAGTCCCGGCTCAAGGCGCGCAGCTTCACCGCCGAAGGGCTCCCCGACTATGACCGCGTCTGGTTCGGCCCCGAGGCGAGCGAACAGGAACCGGTGACCTTCTGGGAGGATCTCCACGACGACCGCGACGGCATCGTCGACCGTCGCATCTTCCAGACCTGCATGCTGTTCGGCCGCGACCTGCCGGGCGACGACGGCCGCGAACTACTGCTCGCGATCGACCAGGAGAATGAGGCGGGCGAGGTCTCGTTCGAGATCATGCTCGGCGTCGCACTGGAACTCGGCGAGTTCCGCGCCTAGCATCGTCGCATCAGCGTTCCGGGGGATTCAGATGATCGACTATTACAGCTTCGGCGCCAGCGCGGCGGCCTTCCTGATCGCGTTCGTCGCGGCCGGGCTCTTCACCATCGCGTTCAAGATCATCTTCCAGGCGACCACGCCCTATAACGAGAAGGCGCTGATCCGCGACGGCAATACCGCCGCGGCGATCACGCTGGGCGCGGCGTTGCTCGGCTATGTCCTCCCGCTCGCCTCCGCGCTGACGCACACCGTCACGCTGGTCGAGTTCGCGGTGTGGGCGGTGCTCGCAGGCGTGATCCAGATCGTCGCCGCGCTCGTCGTCCGCCGCCTCGTGATGCGCGACATTCACGACCGGATCGTGCGGGGCGATATCGCCGCCGCCACCTATATGGGCAGCATCTCGCTCTGCGTCGGCATCCTCAATGCCGCGTGCATGACGAACTGAGAGGCAAAGACATGAAGCGTTCCAGCTCGATCGTCCTCACCGGCCTGATCGCGGGCTCGGGCATTTCGCTGACCGCCTGCGACGGCGATGTCGGCGGCAAGCCCGTCGACGCGCAGAGCTATGCCTCGGTCGCCGAATGCCGCTCGGCGGGGGCGATCCCGGCCGCGCAGTGCGACACCGCGTACGAACAGGCCAAGACCGACGCCGCCAAGACCGCACCGCGGTTCGAGGACAAGCAGACCTGCGAGGAGCAGTTCGGCGCCGCACAGTGCGAACCCCGCAACAATGGCAGCGGCGGCAGCTTCTTCACGCCGTTGCTGACCGGGTTCATCATCGGCCAGGCGCTCAACGGCGGCTATGGCTATCGCGGCGCGCCGATGTACCGCGACCGTCAGGGCAATTATTATGGCGGCGCCGGCGGCCGCATCAGCCGCGATTACGTCACCGGCCGCACCCGGGTCGGCTCGGACGCCTTCACGCCGACGACCGCGCGTGCTCCCGCACGGGTCCAGACCCGCAGCTCGGTGATCTCGCGCGGCGGGTTCGGCGGCGGCTTTGGCGGCCGCGGCGGTTTCGGCGGCTGACCCCTGATCCTCCCCCGACAGGGGGAGGACAGGATCTCAGGCGTCCCGCGGCACGCGCAGCATCGCCAGCGCAGCCACGCCCATCACCCCCGCCGCGATCAGCATCGCCCAGACCGGGTCGCCCGGGAACACCGTCCGCATCACCTGCCCCATCACCGACGACACGATCAGCTGCGGCAGCACGATGAAGATGTTGAACAACCCCATGTAAACGCCCAGCTTGGCCTGCGGCAGCGCGTTGGACAGCATCGCATAGGGCATCGTCAGGATCGACGACCAGGCGATCCCGATCAGCACCATCGACCCGATCAGCGCATGCGGATCGCGCAGCACCAGGAACGACCCGAACCCCGCCGCGCCGCTCAGCAGCCCCAGGATATGCGCATTGCGCCGCCCGATCCGACCCGCGAGCCACGGCATCACGAATGCCCACACCGTCGCCACGCCGTTATACACCGCGAACAGCACCCCGACCCAGTTCGCGCCGTCATTATACGCCGCGCTCGCCGTGTCGGTCGTCCCGAACGCGCGCTGCGTGACGATCGGCGTGGTGTAGATCCACATGATGAACAGCGCCGACCAGGTGAAGAACTGGACCAGCGCAAGCCGCTTCATCGTCTGCGGCATGCTCGCAAGATCGCCGACGATCTGGCTGAGAACATTGGACTCTCTGCCCGACCGTACCAGCGCGGCGCTGACCAGCAGCGCGATACCGAACGCGATCAGCCCGGCGCCGAGCAGATAGACCGGCTTGTCGAGCCCGAACCGCGCCACCGCCGCGATCACGATCGCCCCCAGCGCGATCCACACCGGCGCCAGCCGCGCGCCCGATCCGGCCGGTGCCGCTATCGCCGGCCCCGCCTCGACCGCGCCGTCATCCTGCTCGAACGCCGCCATCTCGTCGGGCGAATATTCCTTCGTCGTCAGCACCGTCCACAGCACCGCGCAGAACAGCGCCGCCGCGCCCAGATAGAAGCCATAGCGCACCGATGGCGGGA
Organism: Sphingomonas aerolata; assembly: GCF_003046295.1. Lineage (GTDB taxonomy): Bacteria > Pseudomonadota > Alphaproteobacteria > Sphingomonadales > Sphingomonadaceae > Sphingomonas > Sphingomonas aerolata. The sequence goes on along the minus strand of NZ_PZZN01000003.1, from coordinate 297,692 downwards.
TCCCGCCGCCCGCCGCGGTATTGGCGACGTGGAAGATGTCGGTCAGGATCAGCGGCGCCAGGCTGCCGATCACCGCGCCCGCGCCGATGAAGCCGGTCTGGAACGCATAGCCCGCGGTCCGCTGCCGGCTGCCCAGCATGTCGCCGACGAACGCGCGGAACGGCTCCATCGCGACGTTGAGCGATCCGTCGAGCATCCACAGCAACGCCGCCGCGACCCACAGCACGGGCGCGTTCGGCATCCCCAGCAACGCGATCGTCGCCAGCACCGCACCGCCCAGGAAATAGGGTCGCCGGCGCCCGAGCCGCCCCCAGGTCCGGTCGCTGTAATGCCCGATCACCGGCTGGACGAGCAGCCCGGTCAGCGGCGCGGCGATCCACAGAAAGGCGAGGTCGTCGACGCTGGTGCCGAGCGACTGGAAGATCCGGCTGACATTCGCGTTCTGGAGGGCGAAACCGATCTGGATCCCGAAGAACCCGAACGAGATGTTCCACAGACCCCAGAAACCCTGACGCGGCTTCTCGCGCGTCACGCCGCGGCCTCGCCCGACGAACGCCGTACGACCAGTTGCGTCGGCAGCACGATGCTCGTCACCGGGCGATCGTCGATCCGCGCGAGCAGCATCTCGACCAGCCGCCGGCCGCCCAGCACCGTGTCCTGCGCCACCGTCGTCAGCGGCGGATTGGCGAGGCTGGCGGCGGGAATGTCGTCGAACCCGACGATCGCGACGTCGTCGGGCACGATCCGCCCCGCCCCCGCCAGCACCCGCATCGCCGACAGCGCGATCAGGTCGCTCGCCGCGACGATCGCATCGAACGCGACCCCGCGCGCGAGCAACGCCTGCGCGGCGCGCGTGCCGTCCTCCTCGGTCGTGATCGCATCGACCTGCAAGTGCGGATCCGCATGCAGGCCATGTTCCTCGAGCGCCGCGAGATAGCCGCGGTGGCGGTCGTAGAATTCCGGATAATGGTCGGTCGCATCCCCCAGGAACGCGATCCGCGTCCGCCCCTGCGCGATCAGATGCCGCGTCGCCTCCGCGCCGCCCGCGACATTGTCGCAACCCACCGTCAGCCCGGGCTGGTCGTGCCGCACCGATCCCCAGCGGATGAAGTGCGTCCCCTGCGCCACGAGGTGATCGAGCCGCGCGCGATAATCCGCATAGTCGCCATAGCCGAGCAGGATCAGCCCGTCGGCACGGTGGCTGTCCTCGTAATCGGTATGCCAGTCGGACGAGAAATTCTGGAACGAGACGAGCAGGTCATAGCCGTGATCGGCGCACGCCCCCATCATCGCGCCCAGCATGCCCAGGAAGAACGGATTGACCTCGGTCTCGTCGGGCGTCGGATCGCGGAACAGCAGCAGCGCGATCGTCCGCGTCTTGCCGCTGCGCAGGTTCGAGGCACTGCGGTCGACGGTATAGTTCAGCTGCTTGGCGATCGCCTCGATCCGCTGCCGCGTCGCCGGGCTGACCGTCGGGCTGCCGCGCAGTGCGCGCGACACGGTCGGCTGCGATACGCCCGCGGCCTGCGCGATGTCGAACGACGTGGATTTGCGCTGGGCACTCAAGACAGGGATCCTCTCGGGGGCGCTCGGACGGCGTCGCCGTCGCAATCATCACTCCAGTTTCGCTGCAACGTCAACGCACTGGCCCACGCGATCCGTGGCAAATCGGCAACACGGCCGGAACGGCCGCACTGAATACGTATGTCGATTGATTGGCTTTCGCGGGGCGGAATTCCATTGGAACGCCACACACGGCCCACGGCGCGAAAGATGCAGCGGGGCTTTCAGGGGAGTTGAACATGACGACGTCCAAGCGTTTCCCGGCATCTGCCGCGCATCACCTTTTCACCCTATCGGCCAGCGGCACCGCGCTCGCCGTGGCGCTCTTCGCCGCGTCGGTCGCCGACGCGCAGGTCGCGACCGATCCCGCCCCGGCCTCCGCCGACAACACCGTGTCGAGCGCACCCTCGACGCCCGCCCCGACCGTCGCGACGCAGGACGCCACCGCCCCGAGCAGCGGCCCCGCCGCCGAGTCGAGCGACGACATCGTCGTCACCGGTTTCCGCGCCAGCCTGCGCTCGTCGATCGCGGTCAAGCGCAACCTCGACGTCGTCGCCGAGATCGTCTCGGCCGAGGATATCGGCCGCTTGCCCGACGTCTCGATCGCCGAGTCGCTCGCCCGCCTGCCCGGCGTCACCTCGCAGCGTACCGGCGGCCAGGCCTCGGCGATCAACATCCGCGGCCTCAGCCAGGACCTCGTCTCCGCCACGCTCAATGGCCGCGAACAGGTTGCGACCTCGGGCAACCGCGTCATCGAATTCGACCAGTATCCGTCCGAGCTCATCAACCAGGCCGCGGTCTACAAGAGCCCCAAGGCCTCGCAGATCGAGGGCGGCGTCGCCGGCAAGGTCGAACTCAGCACCGCGCGTCCGCTCAGCATCCCCGGCAAGACGCTCGTCAGCGTCAACGTCCGCGGCGTCTATAACGACCGCGCCGGCCAGAACCCCGACGCCAGCGAATTCGGCTATCGCGGCAGCGCCTCGATCCAGACCAAGTTGCTCGACGACACGCTCGGCCTCGCGGTCGGCTATGCCCGGCTGAAGCAGGCGAACGTCGCCACGCGCTTCGTCGGCTATGATTACACCGCCACCGGCCAGAACGGCAGCCCGGCGATCCGCGACCTCGACGGCAACGGCCGCGCCGACGCGATCGGCTATGGCTTCGAGGCGGTCCAGTCGGGCGGCAACGAGACCCGCGACGGCGTGCTCGGCAGCATCCAGTATGAGCCGACCGACACGTTCCGCGTCCTGCTCGACGGCTATTATTCGCGCTTCAAGTCGGACGTGTTCCGCCGCGGCATCCGTGTCGAGAACCTGCAGCAGACCAGCAGCAACCTGACCGACCCGACCGTCATCGGCAACACGATCGTCGGCGGCAACGCCTCGGGCATCCGCACCCGCACGATCCAGCAGAACGAGAACCGCCTCGACAAGCTCTACACCTTCGGCGGCAACGTCCAGAAGGACATCGGCCAGCTCACGCTGACCGCCGACGGCTCCTATTCGCGCGCGTCGAGCTTCTTCAACAATTCGGGTCTCGACGACAACGGCAACACGACTGCGACGCCGACGACGCTCAGCTACAAGCTCGACGGTCTGAACGTCGGCTCGTTCTCGACCAACGCCAACTACACCGATCCCGCCGCGAACGCGTTCGAGGGCTTCTACATCGTCCCGCAGAAGGACACCGACCGCCTCTATGCTTTCGCGGGCAGCGCGCTGCTCAAGATCGACGGCCCGTTCCTCAAGTCGTTCGAGGTCGGCGGCCGCTATGGCAATCGCAAGGCGGAGCGGACGATCACCAGCTTCAACGCGTTCAGCTTCGCTGCACCCGTCACGCTGACCAGCTCGAATTCGACGACCGCGGGCTTCAAGGGCAAGTTCTCGTCCTTCCCCGACTTCATCGTCGCCGATATCGGCAGCATCTTCGACTCGCAGCTCGGGCCCGACCGCGTCGTCGACCAGACCCAGGCGTTCACGCAGGACCAGAGCTTCACGATCGACGAGAAGACCTATGCCGGCTACGGCCAGCTTAACTTCGACACGATCGCCGGCTCGCTGCCCTTCAAGGGCAATATCGGCCTGCGCGTCGTCCACACCGACCAGAGCTCGTCCTCGACCATCTCGGACGGCGGCACCGGTCGCTACCTCAACACCCGCGGCCGCAAGTTCACCGACTGGCTGCCCCAGGCGAACTTCATCCTCGGCCTGACCGAGAACGACCAGGCCCGCCTGTCGCTCTCGCGCCAGATCTCGCGCCCGCGCTTCTTCGACTTCCGCAACTCGATCAGCACCAACCTGGTCAGCATCGGCGGCACCGCGGCGCGGCTCGACGGGTCGGGCGGCAACCCCGCGCTCCAGCCGTTCCGCGCCAACCAGTTCGACGCCACCTATGAGCATTATTTCGGCAACAGCGGCTCGCTCGTGCTCGGCGCCTTCTACAAGGACGTCCGCAGCTTCGTGATCGGCGGGGTCATCCCGAACTACGACTTCGCCGCCAACGGCATCAGCACACCGCCGCTCGCCGGGACCGGCTTCACCAGCGTCGTCACGACCGGCAATCTGTTCGCACCGATCAACGGCAATGGCGGCTATGTCTATGGTTTCGAAGGCGCCATCACCAAGACGTTCGACTTCCTGCCGGCGCCGTTCGACGGCCTCGGCGCGGTGCTCAACATCTCGTACAACCAGTCCGACGTCAGCATCACCAACGCGATCAGCGGCAACACGCTCTCGCTGTCGCTGCCCGGCCTGTCGAAGATCGTCTCCAACCCGACGCTCTTCTACGAGAAGAACGGCTTCCAGACGCGCGTCTCGATGCGCTACCGCTCGAAGTTCGTCGCGCCGCAGTTCGGCCTCAGCGAGCAGATCGTGACCAATGCCGCCGAGACCGTGTTCGACGCGCAGATGAGCTATGAATTCCCGCAGGGCAGCCCGCTCGCCGGGATGACGCTGCTCGCACAGGCGAACAACCTGACCGACCAGCCGACCCGCTCCTATTTCGGCCAGACCGCACAGACGGGCACGCTGCAATATTTCGGGCGCCAGTTCTATCTGGGTGCAAGCTTCCGCTTCTAAGTGCCTGTAATACCGCCGTCCGCCCGGGGTCATCCCGGCGGACGGCGACCCGGCGCCGGTGGCGCCGTCACCGATTCCGGTGCGAAAAGGACATCCGATGATCAAGAGCGTCGCCACCATCCTGGCAGGGTTGCTCGCGCTCTCGCCCGCCATCGCAGACCCCGGCCCGGCATCGCGGGCCGCACGCAAGCCGGTACCGGCGACCGACTATCGCGCGCGGCTGCCGCAGGACGAGGTCATCTATTTCGTCCTCCCCGACCGGTTCGAGAATGCCGATCCCGCCAACGACCGCGGCGGCCTCACCGGCGATCGCCGCGTCACCGGCTTCGACCCGACCGCCAAGGGCTTCTACCATGGCGGCGACCTCAAGGGCCTGACCAAGCGCCTCGGCTATCTCCAGCAGCTCGGCGCGACCGCGATCTGGCTCGGTCCGATCTTCAAGAACAAACCCGTCCAGGGCGCGCCGGGCAAGGAATCCGCTGGCTATCACGGCTACTGGATCACCGACTTCACGCAGGTCGATCCGCATCTCGGCACCAATGCCGACATGACCGCGCTCGTCACCGCGGCGCATGCGCGCGGGATGAAGGTCTATATGGACATCATCATCAACCACACCGCCGACGTGATCCAGTACCGCGAATGCACCGAGGGCACCCCCTGCGCCTATCGCGACCGCGCCAACTACCCCTATCAGCGCAAGCTAGGCCTGCGCGGCAAGCCGATCAATTCCGGCTTCGCTGGCGACGCCGTCCGCACGCCTGAAAACTTCGCGCGGCTGACCGACCCCGGCTTCGCCTACACGCCCTATGTACCTGCGAAGGAACGGACCGTGAAGGTCCCCGCCTGGCTCAACGACCCGATCTATTACCACAACCGCGGCGACTCGACCTTCACCGACGAGAGCTCGACGATGGGCGATTTCTCCGGCCTTGACGATCTCGCGACCGAAAATCCCCGCGTCGTATCGGGCATGATCGAGATCTTCGGCAGCTGGATCGACCGGTTCAAGGTCGACGGCTTCCGCATCGACACCGCGCGCCACGTGAACCCCGAATTCTGGCAGGCCTTCACGCCCGCGATGCTCGACCGCGCCAGGGCGAACGGCATCCCCAATTTCCACATCTTCGGCGAGGTCGCCTATGGGACGATGGATCCGGGCTATCTCGCGCGCTTCACCCGCGTCGACAAGCTGCCCGCGGTGCTCGACTTCGGCTTCCGCTGGGGCGTGACCGACGTCGTCGCGGGCAACAAGGGCACCAACGAACTCGCCGCCTTGTTCGACGGCGACGCACTCTACGAACACGGCGCCGACACCGCGATGATCCTGCCGACCTTCCTCGGCAACCACGACCAGGGCCGCTTCGCGCGCGACGTCCGCCGCCTCAACCCGAATGCGAGCGAGGCCGAGGTGCTCGCCCGCGTCAAGCTCGGCCATGCGATGCTGCTGACGCTGCGCGGCGTGCCGACCATCTATTCGGGTGACGAGCAGGGCTTTGCCGGCGACGGCGACGACCAGGACGCACGCGAGGACATGTTCGCCTCGAAGGTCGCGGTCTATAACGACAACCGCCTCGTCGGCACCGACGCGACCACCGCGACCGCCAATTTCGGTACGACCCACCCGCTGTTCCGCCAGATCGCCCAGCTCGCCCGCCTCCGCGTCGCGCACCCGGCGCTGACCCGCGGCCGCACGATCGTTCGCGCGCGGGGCGATACGCCCGGCCTGTTCGCGGTCTCGCGCTTCGATCCCGTGACCGGCGCCGAGATGCTCCTTGCGTACAACACCAGCGCCAAGCCGCTGACCAGCGCGATCCAGGTCGAGACTCGCTCGACCCGCTTCGATACGCTCGCCGGCGCTTGCGCCGCGCGCGCGACCGCCCCCGGCAGCGTCACGCTGACCATCCCCGCCTTTGGCTATGCGGTCTGCGCCGCGGAGACCCGCTGATGCCCGACGATACGAGCCTGCCCGTGCACCGACCCTGGTGGAAGGGCGCGGTCATCTACCAGATCTATCCGCGCAGCTTTGCGGATTCGAACGGCGACGGCATCGGCGACCTGCCCGGCATCACCCGCCATCTCGATTATGTCGCGAACCTCGGCGTCGATGCGGTCTGGCTCTCACCCTTCTTCACGTCGCCGATGAAGGACTTCGGCTATGACGTTGCGAACTACCGCGATGTCGACCCGATCTTCGGAACGCTCGCCGATTTCGACACGCTGATCGCGCGCGCCCACGCGCTCGGCCTGAAGATCATCATCGACCAGGTCTACAGCCATACCTCGGACGAGCATCCCTGGTTCGTCGAGAGCCGCTCGTCGCGCACCAACCCCAAGGCGAACTGGTATGTCTGGGCCGACGCCAAGCCCGACGGCAGCCCGCCGTCCAACTGGCAGTCGGTCTTTGGCGGCCCCGCCTGGACCTGGGACGCGCGCCGTCGCCAATATTATCTGCACAATTTCCTGAAGGAACAGCCCCAGCTCCACCTCCACGACGCGGACGTTCAGGACGAGATCGTCGACACCGCCAAATTCTGGCTCGACCGCGGCGTCGACGGCTTCCGGCTCGACGCGATCAACTTCGCGATGCACGACCCCGCGCTGACCGACAATCCGCCCGTCACCGACAACAGTCTGAAGACGCGCCCCTTCGACTTTCAGGCGCATGTCCACAACCAGAGCCATCCCGACATCCCCGCCTTTCTCGAACGACTGCGGCGGCTGATCGACGGCTATGGCGACCGCTTCACCGTGGCCGAGGTCGGGGGCGCCGACAGCGACCGCGAGATGAAGCTGTTCACCCGCGGCCAGACCCGGCTCAACAGCGCCTATGGCTTCGACTTCCTCTACGCGTCGGACCTCCGCCCCAGCACCGTCGCCGACGCGATCACGCTCTGGCCGTCGGACGCGGAGATGGGCTGGCCGAGCTGGGCGTTCGAGAATCACGACGCCCCCCGCGCCGTCTCGCGCTGGATCGGCCCCGATGACCGCGACGCCTTCGCGCGGATGAAGATCGCGCTGCTCGTCTGCCTGCGCGGCAACATCTTTCTCTATTATGGCGAGGAACTGGGCCTGACCCAGGTCGAGGTGCCGTTCGACCAGCTCCAGGATCCCGAGGCGATCGCCAACTGGCCGCTGACGCTGTCGCGCGACGGCGCCCGCACGCCGATGCCGTGGCGGGCCGATGCGCCGCATGCGGGCTTCACCGATGCGTCGCCCTGGCTCCCCGTCGGCAACGACCATCCCGAGCTCGCGGTCGACCGGCAGGAGGGCGATCCCGACTCGCTGCTCGCGCTGACCCGCCGCCTGCTCGCGCTGCGCCGCGCGATCCCCGCGCTCGCGATCGGCGATCTGGTCCTGACCGAGGTCACCGACACGCTGCTTGCCTTCGAACGCCGTGACGGCGACCAGATCCTGCTCTGCGTCTTCAACATGGCCGCGACGCCGGTCGCGTGGAGCCCCGCTACCCCCGAACACTGGCGCGTCCGCGACAGCATCAACGACGCAACGATAGGACGACTGGGCGGCTATGCCGCGCTGATCGTCGAAAGGACCGGATCATGAAGACCCTCTCGCTCACGCTGGCGACCCTGCTCGCGACCACCGCACCCGCGATCGCGCAGGATCAGGCCGCCCCCGCCGCCACCACCCCCGCGGTCACGACGAACGAGACGATCAAGCCGCAGCCCGTCCCGACGATCCCCTCGGCGATCGCGACCTCGCCCGATGGCAGCATCGCGGTCACCGTCGCGACCGACGGTGAGGGTCATGCGACCTACAGCGTCACGCGCAAGGGCACGCTGATCGTCAAGCCGTCGCGGCTCGGCTTCCTCTTCACCGATGCGCCCAAATTCGACCGGCATCTGAAGATCGAGACCGTCACCCGCGACAAGGCGGATTCGACCTGGACCCAGCCCTGGGGCGAGTGGAAGACGATCCGCGACAACCACACCGAGATGCGCGTCCGCCTCCGCGAGACCGACCGGTTGCAGCGCGCGATCGACGTCGTGTTCCGGCTTCAGGACGACGGCATCGGCTTCCGCTACGTCTTCCCCGACCAGCCCAATTTCAAGACCGTCAACATCGCCGAGGAGCTGACGCAGTTCGCCTTTGCCGAGGACGCGACCGCCTGGTGGAAGCCCGGCTTCGAATGGAACCGCGAGGAATATCTCTACAACCGCACGCCGCTCGCCGATGTCGGCACCGCCGCGACGCCGATCACGCTGAAGCTCGCCCGCGGCACGCATGTCGCGCTGCACGAGGCCGCGCTCACCGACTATGCCGGCATGAACGTCGCCAAGGTCGAGGGCAACACGCTGAAGGCGGTGCTGACCCCCGGCGCCGGCGCGCCCAAGGTGACGCGGACCGGCCCGTTCGCGACGCCGTGGCGCACGCTGATCCTCTCGGACGACGCGCCCGGCCTGTACATGAGCCATATCGAGCTCAATCTGAACGAACCGAACAAGCTTGGCGATGTCAGCTGGGTGAAGCCCGGCAAGTTTGTCGGCGTCTGGTGGAACATGATCACCGGCAAGTGGAGCTGGGCGACCGGCCCCAATCACGGCGCCACCACCGCGCATGTGAAGACCTATATCGACTTCGCCAGCGCCAACAAAATCCCCGGCGTCCTCGTCGAGGGCTGGAATGTCGGCTGGGACGGCGACTGGTTCGGTGACGGCACCGCGATGCAGTTCGACACGCCGACCCCCGATTTCGACGCCGGCTATCTCGCCAAATACGCCAAGTCTAAGGGCGTCTACCTGATCGGCCATAACGAGACCGGCGGTTCGGCCAGCCATTATGACGGCCAGCTCGACCGCGCCTTCGCCTTTGCGCGCGATCACGGCATTCCCGCGATCAAGACCGGCTATGTCACCGACGCGGGCCAGATCGAACGCGTCGATCCCGACGGGTCGCAGCACCGCGAATGGCATGAGGGCCAGTGGATGGTGAACCACTATACCCGCGTCGTCACCACGGCTGCCAAATACAAGGTGTCGATCGACAGCCACGAGCCCGTCAAGGATACCGGCCTGCGCCGCACCTATCCCAACTGGATCGCGCGCGAGGGCTCGCGCGGCATGGAATATAACAGCTGGGCCGGCAAGAACCCGCCCGAGCATGAGGCGAACCTCGCCTTCACGCGCATGCTCGAGGGGCCGATGGACTTCACCCCCGGCGTGCTCAGCCTCAAGGGGACCGACGACAGCGATCTCCTGTCGACCATCGCCAAGCAGCTCGCGCTCTACGTCGTGCTCTATTCGCCCGTCGTGATGGCGGCGGACACGCCCGAGAATTACGCGAAATACCCCGCCGCGTTCCAGTTCATCAAGGACGTGCCGACCGACTGGTCCGACACCCGCGTGCTCAACGGCGAGGTCGGCGACTTCGTCACCTTCGCGCGCAAGGACCGCAAGTCGAACGACTGGTATGTCGGCAGCGTCACCGACGAGAATGCCCGCACGCTCACCGTCGCGCTCGATTTCCTCGACGCTGGCCGGACCTACACCGCGCAGATCTATCGCGACGGCCCCGGCGCGGACTACAAGACGACCGCACGCCACGCGATCACGATCGAGACGAAGCGCGTCCGCAAGGGCGACACGCTGACGCTCGCGCTCGCGCCCGGCGGCGGTCAGGCGATCCGCTTCAAGGCACGCTGAGCCGACAGGACCGGCGCTGCCGTATCGCAGCGCCGGTCCGCTCACACGTCAGCGCCGCGGTGGCGCCAGCGGCCCGCCGATCTCGATCGCCTTCTGATAGCCCGGCACCGCCTTCAGCCGCTCGAAATACGCGCTCACCACCGGCTGGTCTTTCAGCAGCCCCGCGCTCTCCGCGGTCGCGAGCAAATACGACATCTGGATATCCGCCAGCGTCAGCTTGGCCCCCATCAGATACGGCCCCTCGCCAACCGCGTCGGCGATGTACGCAAAGGTCTTGGCGACCTCGGGCTCGGAGAATTTGCCGAGGCCCTCGGGCAGCCCGCCCATCATCTTGCCGATCACCGTCATCATGATCGGGAACGCCGCCGAGCTCTCGACATAGTGCAGCCATTCGTCATGGATCGCCGCCTCGGGCGTGCCCTCGGGCGGGCTGAGCCGCGCGCCGCCATACTTGCGATCGAGATAGGACAGGATCGACGCGCTCTCGGCAAGCGTCAGGTCATCGTCCTGCACGATCGGCGCCTTGCCCAGCGGATGCACCGCCTTCAGCGACGCGGGCGCACGGAAGCTCGCATCGCGCTCGTACCGGACCAGCTCATAGGGCAGCTGCAGTTCCTCCAGCAGCCACAAGATGCGGAAAGACCGGGAGAAATTCAGGTGATGGACGGTCAGCATGGCGGGTCCTCGGATCGGGGTGATTATCGGATCGGCATGCGGAACGGGTCAGGCGGTTGGAAGGTTTCGCTGCCATGACCGGAATACTCCGGAGACGGAGTCGATCATGCCGAACACCAGCCCCGAGTTAACCTGCGACGTCGCGATCATCGGCGCGGGCACCGCCGGTCTCGCGGCCGAGCGCAACGCACGGCGCAACGGCGCGCGCACGCTGCTGATCGACGAGACCTTTTCGGGCACCACCTGCGCCAGCGTCGGCTGCATGCCCTCCAAGCTGCTGATCGCCGCCGCCCATGCCGCGCACGCGGTCCGCCAGGCATCGGTCTTCGGCATCGCCGCCGAGCCGAAGATCGACGGGGACGCGGTGATGGCGCGCGTCCAGCGCGAGCGCGACGCGTTCGTCGCAGGCGTCTGCGACTCGCTCGACAAGCTCCCCGACGGCGTGAAGGTCCAGGCCCGCGCGCACTTCATCGACGCGACCACGCTCCGGCTCGACGACGGCCGCACCGTGACCGCCAAGGCAATCGTGATCGCGACCGGCTCCTACCCGAACATCCCCGACACGTTCGACGCGGTGCGCGACCGCGTGCTGACCAATGAGACGATCTTCGAGCTGCCGACGCTGCCCGGATCGGTGGGCGTCATCGGCGCCGGCCCGATCGGCCTCGAACTCGCCCAGGCGCTCGTCCGGCTCGGCGTCGAGACGATGGTGTTCGACCAGTCGCCCGGCCTCGCCGCGCTGAAGGACGAGAAGGTCTCGGCGGCACTCCACACGATCCTCGCCAAGGAGCTGCCGATCCATCTCGAGATGAAGCTGAAGGCCGAACCCGACAGCGACGGCGTCCGCCTGTCCTGGTCGGGCGAGCAGTCGGGATCCCGGCGCTTCGACTATCTGCTCGTCGCGACCGGCCGCCCACCGCGGCTCAAGGACCTCGGGCTAGAGACCACCGGGATCACGCTCGACGATCACGGCACGCCGGTCTTCGACAGGACGACGATGCAGTGCGGCGACGCGCCGATCTTCATCGCCGGCGACGCGGATCACGACCGCACCGTGCTAGGCGAAGCCTCCGCCGAGGGCATGATAGCCGGCCGCAACGCCGCGAGCTTTCCCGACGTCACCCCGGGCCCGCGGATGGTCCCGCTCGCGATCATGTTCACCGACCCGAGCGTCGCGGTGATCGGCGACATCACCCCCGACGACCAGGACGGCATCGTCATCGGCGAAGCCTCCTACGAGGACCAGGGTCGTGCGAAGGTCATGGCGCGCAATGCCGGCCTGATCCGCTTCTATGCGGAGGCGGGCACCGGCCGGCTCACCGGCGCGACGATGGCCGCCCCCGGGGTCGAGCACAGCGCGCACCTGATCGCCTGGGCGATCCAGCAGGGCCGCACCGCGACCGACCTGCTCGACATGCCCTTCTATCACCCGACGCTCGAGGAGGGGCTCAAACCCGCACTCCGCGCGATCTGCAAGGCGGTCAGCGCACCCGTCCCCGCCGACCGCGACGACGGCTTCACCGCCGGCGCCTGAGCCTCACTCGTCGAGATCGAGATAGGCGACGACGTCGTTCTCGGTCGCGATGTACAGCCCCGCCTGGACCTCCTCGCTCTGCTGCGCGGCAATCGCCAGCGCCCCGCCGAGCGGGCCGTAGAACAGCGTAGTAGCCGCCCCGCCCTCGAGCGCATCGTCGAGATGATAGAGACGAACGCCGACGGCGGAGGAGATGGTACGCATCACCCATCCCTGCCGCGCCGCGCGAGCCGGCGCAACCGCGCGCGCGTTACAGGCCGGTCAGGACGCGATCCGCTCGAGCGCCTGCGCCTCGATCTTCTCCAGTTCCTCCAGCGTCTGCGCGATCGCCGCCTGCTGCTGCTGCAGGTCGTCGATCCGCTGGCGACAGCGTTCGGCGAGCGCGCGCATCTGTTCGACATGCTGCGGATCCGCATCGTACAGGACGAGAAACTCCTCGATGTCGCGCAGCGAGAATCCCAGCCGCTTGCCGCGCAGGATCAGCTGCATCCGCGCGACGTCGCGCCGCGTATAGACGCGCGTCGTGCCGATCCGGCACGGCTCGATCAGCCCCTTGTCCTCATAGAAACGCAGCGTCCGCGCGCTGACCCCCAGCGCCTGCGACACGTCCTGAATCCCGGTAAGATCGTCCTGCCGCTCGTTCACGGTGTCGCTCCCCTCTCCCCCGACGCCGCCCCGGCCGGCATCGCGCGTGCCAGCCTGGCCTCTTCCTCCGCGACAAGTTCCTTTTTGGATAGCTTGCCGATCAACGTCTTGGGCAGAGTGTCGCGGATTTCGACCTCGCGGGGAAGCTCGATCTTGCTGATCTTGTCGCGCAGAAAATCACGCAATTCCACAGGGGTTGCGACCGCACCTTCGACCAGCGTGACGAACGCCTTGGGCGCCTGGCCGCGATAGGCGTCGGCGACCCCGATCACCACCACCTCGGCGACCGCGGGATGCTCGTACAGCGCCTCCTCGATCACGCGCGGATAGACATTGTAGCCGCCGCACAGGATCAGGTCCTTGATGCGGTCGACGATGAACAGATAGCCGTCCGCGTCGAGATGCCCGACATCCCCGGTGCGCAGCGCGCCGTCCGCGAACAGCGCAGCGCTTGCTTCCGGCTTGTGCCAATATCCTTGCGTAACCTGCGGGCCACGCGCGCAGATCTCGCCATTCTCACCGACCGGCAGCAACCGGGTCGGGTCCTCGCGGTCGCGGATCTCGATGATCGTGCCGGGAAAGGGCAGCCCCGCCGATCCCGGCTTGTTCAGCCCCTCGATCGGATTGCAGGTGATGATCGGCGACGCCTCCGACAGGCCATAGCCCTCGACCAGCTTCGACCCCGTCGCCGCCTCGAACGCGGTACGCACCTCGGCGGGCAGCGGCGCGCCGCCCGAGATGCACGCATGGATCGACGACAGGTCGATCGGCTGCGTCTCCGCCGCCTTGGTGATCGCGGCATAGATGGTCGGCACCGCGGGGAAATAGGTCGGCTTGGTCCGCACGATCGTCTTCAGCAGCTGCTGCAGCTCGAACCGCGGCAACAGGATCATCTGCGCGCCCGCGCGGATCGAATAGGTCAGCACCGTCGTCAGCGCGAAGACGTGGAACAGCGGCAGCGCCCCCATCACCCGGTCCTGCTCGGGCGTCTCGCCACCGACGAACGTCATCATCGCATCCGCGTTCGACACCAGATTGGCGTGGCTCAGCATCGCCGCCTTGGGCTCGCCGGTCGTCCCCCCGGTATATTGCAGCACCGCGACCTCGTCCGGCGTCACCGCGACCGGCGTGGGCGCGCCCTTTGCGCGCACCAGCGACTCGAAGCTGCGATGCCGCGCGTCGTTCGGCGCGCTGGCGATCTCGGCGCGCTTGAAGATGCGGTAGGCGATCGACTTCAGCGTCGGCAGCGCGCCCGCGATCGGGCAGGTGATAACATGCCGCAGCCCCGTCTCACCCGCGACCTTCAGCACGCGAGCATGGATCTCGGTAATGTCGCAGGTCGCGATGATCTCCGCGCCCGAATCCCTCAGCAGGTGGCACAGCTCGCGCTCGACATAGAGCGGGTTGACGTTGACGACGATCCCGCCCGCCTTCAGCACCGCGAAGAACAGCACCGGATAATAAGGCGTGTTCGGCAGGCACAGCGCGACCCGCGTCCCCTTCACCACGCCCAGATCCTGCAACCCCCGCGCCGCATGCGTGACCGCGTCGCCAAGCTCGGCATAGGTCATCGTCGACCCGAGGAAATCGAGCACCGTCCGCGACCCGAATCGGCGGACCGCCGTGTCGAGCATGTCGCCCAGCAAACGCGCTTCGCCTTCTAGCGGTACGCCGATCGCACGGCCGTCGGTGTCCAGCATCTCTCTCTCCTTTTCGGCGTGCGCTCTCGACTGATATTGTAGGCCGCATCACCTTGACGTATAGGAGAGGTATCGCACCTTAAGGGTAGCCCGCAAGTCTTAAGCGGACCGATTGCAATTGGAGAGGATCATCGTGACCAACGTCGTCATCGCCGGGTACGCCCGCTCGCCGTTCCACCTTGCCGGCAAGGGCGATCTCGCCCGCGTCCGCCCCGACGATCTCGCCGCGCAGACGATCCGCGGTCTGCTCGACAAGACCGGCGTCGATCCCGCCGCGATCGAGGACATCATCCTCGGCTGCGCCTTCCCCGAAGGCGAGCAGGGCCTGAACGTCGCGCGGATGATCGGCCTGCTCGCCGACCTGCCGCTGTCGGTCGGCGGCATGACGGTCAACCGCTTCTGCGGCTCGTCGATGAGCGCGATCCACATCGCGGTCGGCCAGATCAACATCGGCGCTGGCGACGCGTTCATCTGCGCCGGGCTCGAATCGATGAGCCGCGTGCCGATGGGCGGCTACAACCCGCTCCCCAACCCGGATCTCTTCAAGAAGAACGCCGGCGCGTACATGGGCATGGGCGAGACCGCCGAGAACGTCGCACGCGATTACCAGATCACCCGCGCCGAGCAGGATGCGTTCGCGGTGAAGAGCCAGGACAAGGCCGCCGCCGCGCGCGCCGATGGCCGTCTCTCCGACGAGATCGTGACGATCCAGACCAAGGCGGGCCCGGTCAGCCAGGACGGCACGATCCGCGCCGGCACCACCACCGAAGCGCTCGCCGGCCTGAAGCCTGCATTCAGCGCGGACGGTTCGGTTACCGCCGGCACCTCCTCGCCGCTGACCGACGGCGCCTCCGCCGTCCTCGTCACCTCGGAAGAGTTCGCGACGAAGCACGGCCTGACCATCCTCGCGCGCATCAAGTCGGTCGCGGTTTCGGGCAACGAGCCGTCGACGATGGGCCTCGGTCCGATCTACGCCTCGCAAAAGGCGATGGAGCGCGCCGGCATCACCGTCGCCGACCTCGACGTGGTCGAGATCAACGAGGCGTTCGCCAGCCAGGCGATCGCCTGCATCCGCGACCTCGGGCTCAAGGACGAGACGATCAACCTCGATGGCGGCGCGATCGCGATCGGCCATCCGCTCGGCGCGACCGGCGCGCGCATCGTCGGCAAGGCTGCAGCCCTGCTCGCGCGCGAAGGCGGCCGCTACGCGCTCGCCACCCAGTGCATCGGCGGCGGTCAGGGCATCGCAACGGTGCTGGAGCGCGCATGATGGTCGATCAGGTGAAAAAGGTCTGCGTCATCGGCGCGGGAGTCATGGGCGCAGGGATTGCCGCGCAAGTCGCGAACGCCGGTATCCCGGTGCTGCTGCTCGACATCGTGCCCCGCGAGGGTGACGATCGCGATGCGGTCGCCAAGGGCGCGGTCGCGAAGATGCTCAAGACCGACCCCGCCCCCTTCATGTCGAAGCGTGCGGCCAAGCTGGTCGAGACGGGCAATATCGACGACCATCTCGACCGCGTCGCGGAATGCGACTGGATCGTCGAGGCGATCGTCGAACGGCTCGACATCAAGCAGGCGCTCTATGCCAAGCTCGAGGCGCTCAAGCGTCCGGGCACCGCGGTCTCGTCGAACACCTCGACGATCCCGCTCGGCCATCTCGTCGACGGCCGCTCGGACCAGTTCAAGGCCGACTTCCTCATCACCCATTTCTTCAACCCGCCGCGCTACATGCGGCTGGTCGAGATCGTCCGCGGCGAGCATACCGACGTCGCGGTCGCGGAGAAGGTCGAGGATTTCGTCGATCGCTTCATGGGCAAGCGCATCGTCCGCGCGAAGGACACGCCGGGCTTCATCGCCAACCGCATCGGCACCTACTGGCTGGCGATCGCGATCAACGCGGCGATGGACCAGGGGCTGACCGTCGAGGAGGCCGACCAGATCGGTGGCCGGCCGATGGGCGTGCCGAAGACCGGGATCTTCGGTCTGGTCGATCTCGTCGGCGTCGACCTGATGCCGTTGCTGTCGAAGAGCCTCTCCTCGACGCTCCCCGCGGGCGATCCCTATTTCGACACCGTCCGCGACATGCCGCTCGTCGACAAGATGATCGCGGAAGGGTTCACAGGCCGCAAGGGCAAGGGCGGCTTCTACCGCTTCGACAAGGCGACGCGCACCAAGCTGTCGCTCGACCTCGCGACCGGCGACTATCGCCCCGAGGCGAAGCCCGCCGAGCTGCCCGGCAAGACCGGCAAGGATCTCGCCGCGCTGATCGCCGAGCCCGGCAGGATCGGCACCTATGCGTGGACGATCCTCGGCAACACGCTGTCCTATGCGGCGATGCTCGTCGGCGAGGCGGCGGATGATATCGTCGCGATCGATGACGCGATGAAGCTCGGGTACAACTGGAAATACGGGCCGTTCGAGCTGATCGACCGGATGGGGCCGGGCCTGCTGGCACAGCGTCTCGCCGCCGAGGGCCGCGACGTGCCTCCGATCCTGACGACCGCGGGCGACCGTCCCTTCTACCGCGTCGAGAACGGCAACCGCCAGTATCTCACCACCGGCGGCGACTATGTCGACGTGCCGCGCGCCGACGGCGTCGAACTGCTCGAGGACATCAAGCTCCGCTCGCAGCCCGTCCTGACCAACGCCTCGGCGTCGCTCTGGGACGTCGGCGACGGTGTCGCCGCGCTCGAATTCCACACCAAGATGAACGCGCTCGACGATCAGGTCATCGCACTCATCGAGGAAGCGGTCCCGGTCGTGCGCGAGCGCTTCAAGGCGCTGGTCGTCTATAACGAGGGCAGCAACTTCTCGGCCGGCGCCAATCTCGGCGCGGCGATGTTCGCGGTCGGTGCGGGCCTGTGGGACATGGTCGAGGCCAGCGTTGCGCGCGGGCAGCAGGCGTACAAGGCGCTGAAATACGCGCCCTTCCCCGTCGTCAGCGCGCCCGCAGGACTGGCGCTCGGCGGCGGCTGCGAGATGCTGCTCCACTCGGACGCGGTCCAGGCGCATGCCGAGACCTATGCCGGCCTCGTCGAATGCGGCGTCGGGCTCGTCCCCGGCTGGGGCGGCAATGGCGAGATGCTCGACCGCTGGACGAAGTCGCGCACGCTCCCCAACGGCCCCATACCCGCGCTGACCAAGGTGTTCCAGGCGGTCTCCACCGCGCAGGTCGCCAAGTCGGCGGCGGAAGCGAAGGAGATGATGATCCTGCGCAAGGACGACGGCATCACGATGAACCGCGATCGCCTGCTCGCCGACGCCAAGGCAAAGGCCTTGTCGCTCGTCGAGGGCTATGTCGCCCCCGAGCCGCCGACCTTCCGTCTGGCGGGCGCGAGCGGTCGTACCGGGCTGTCGATGGCGGTGTCCGACTTCCACAAGAAGGGCATGGCGACCGACTATGACGTGGTGGTCGCCGACCGCCTCGCCGAGGTGCTGACCGGCGGCGAGGCCGACCTCGTCGACACCGTCACCGAGGCGCAGCTCCTCGACCTCGAACGCGCCGCCTTCATGGCGAGCGTCAGGGACCAGCGCACCCAGGCGCGCGTCGTCCACATGCTCCAGACGGGTAAGCCACTGCGCAACTGAGACAGTTCCCCCGCGCGAGCGGGGGAACACCCGCGCATGACCAATTTTTCACCTGCCCTGATCAGTAAGAACACTTGACTATTGTTTGTACAAATCTAGGCGGGTCGATGACATGCCGTATACGGCAGCGGACTCGCGAATAGGTCGCGGGGCTCGCAAATACACTGGGTGACCGTACAGATGCGGCGGCCCGACACTAGGAGAGGATAGACGATGTCCCTGATGATGATCGCCGCGCTGCTCGCCGGCGCGCCCGCGACCGCCGACACCGTGGTCGGCCGCTGGCGGACCGAGACGCACAACGCCATCGTCGAGATCGCGCGCTGCGGCCCCTCGATCTGCGGCAAGATCCTGACCTCCGACGCGCTGCGCGCCAACCCGTCGATGAAGGACGCGAACAACAGCAACACCGCGCTGCGCAGCCGCCCGATCCAGGGCATGCAGATGCTCAGCGGCTTCAAGTCCGACAAGGACGGCGTCTGGAGCAGCGGCCAGGTCTACAATGCCGAGGACGGCAAGACCTATAGCGGCAAGATCACCCCGGTCGGCGCGAACCAGCTGAAGCTGCGCGGCTGCGTCTTCTTCCCGCTCTGCAAGACCCAGACCTGGACGCGCGTCCGCTGATTCCAGGTCCCTTTCATCTCCCCAAAAGTTAGCGTTCAGGAATTTTGTAAATGTCGTTTCGTACCAAGGCCCCGTTGCTGGCCGTGACCGCGCTCGTCTCCGCTTTCGGATGCGCCAGCACCGCCTATGCCGACGCCTTCTATCTCCAGGCGCAGTCGGCGCGCGGCGCGGGCCGTGCGTTTTCGGGTGAGGCCGCCGATACCGGCGCCGCGTCGCTCTGGTGGAACCCCGCCGCGATCGCCGGCATCCGCGACGGCAGCGCGACGCTCAGCGCCAGCGCGATCATCCCGCGCGGCGACGTGATCGACACCGGCTCGCAGATCTGCCGTCCGGGCGGCCAGCCCTGCACCGCGATCAGCGGCCAGTCGAACTCGAGCGACCCGGTCAACAAGGGCGTCGTCCCCTCGGGTGCGGTCGCCTATCCGCTGACCGACCGGATCGCGGTCGGCCTCGTCGTCACCTCGCCGTTCAGCTTCACGACCAACTATGACGCCGACAGCTGGGCCCGCTACAGCGCGGACAAGACCCGCCTGCGCACGATCGACATCCAGCCCTCGATCGGCGTCGAGCTGACCGACTGGCTCCGTGTCGGCGGTGCGCTCAACGTCGAATATACCGACGCGATCCTCAGCAACGCGCTCCCCAACGTGTCCGCAGCACAGCCAGACGGCCGCCAGGAACTCAGCGGCGACGGCTGGGATCTCGGCTGGACCGCGGGCGTCCAGCTCCACAACGACTTCGCCACCGTCGGCGTCACCTACAAGTCGAGCATCCGCCACAAGCTGAAGGGCGACCTCGTCGTCACCGGCCTGCTCGGCCCGCTCGCCGGCGGCAACACCGAAGTCTCGGGCGCGACCGCCGAGTTCAACACGCCCGGTCAGGTCATCGTCGCGGGCCGCGTCCGCGCCACCGATCAGCTGACGCTCAACGCACAGGTCATCGCGTTCAACTGGAGCAAGTTCGACACGATCGATCTCGGCGCGCCGCTCAACACGTCGATCCCGGAGAACTACCGCGACAGCTGGAGCCTCGCGGGCGGCCTCGACTATGACGTCACGCCCAAGCTGACCGTGCGTGGCGGTGTCCAGCGCACCAAGACGCCGACCCAGGACGGCCAGCGCGACGCGCGCGTCCCCGACGCCGATCGCTGGACCTATGCCGCCGGTGCCTCCTACCAGCTGACGCCGCGCATCGCGGTCGACGCCGCCGCGCAATATGTCGACTTCGAGAACACGACGATCGACCGCGCCACTTTGGTCGCGGGCAGCATCATCCGCACCAACGGCGCGCTCCGCGACGCCAGCGCGATCGTCACCTCGCTCGGCGCCCGCGTCTCGTTCTGACGCTAACCGCCCCTCCCCATATCGGGGAGGGGCACCCTATCCCTTCATCCGGATCGTCAGCCCGGACACCGCGAGATCGACCGTCTCGACCGCAGCCGCGACCCGCTGGTTGAGCATCCCCGCCAGATCGCGGAACCGCCGCGCCATCGCATTGTCGGGCACGATCCCCATCCCGACCTCGTTGGTGACCAGCACCAGCCGCCCCGCGACGCGACCGATCGCATCCAGCAATGCGGCGATCGCCGTCTCTGCATCCGCCTCCGCCAGCATCAAATTCGACGCCCACAAGGTCAGGCAGTCGACCAGTATCACCCCGTCCGGCGCGTCCGCCTCGGCGATCGCCGCCGCCAGCGCGAGCGGCACCTCGACCGTCCGCCACCGTTCGTCCCGCTCGGCGCGATGCCGCGCGATCCGCTCGGTCATCTCCCCGTCGAACGCCTGCGCGGTCGCGATATAGACCAGCGCGGCCCCACCAGCCGCCTCTGCTAAAGCCTGCGCATGGCGGCTCTTGCCCGAGCGCGCACCGCCGGTCACCAGCACCGTCTTTCCAAACCCCTGCACGACCGTCTCCTCCATCGCCTCTTGCGCTATCCCCGGCGAATGGCGAAGGCCAGCAGCAACGCCGCGGCATCGCCGGCGCAGGGGACGCATGTGCACGCGCTGATGGAACATGGCGGCCGGATCGACAGCGCGCAGGCGCTGTACCCGCACGCGCCGCGTCCCTGGCTCGACCTGTCGACCGGGATCAACCCCTGCGCGTGGGAGCCGCCCGCCAATCTCGCGGTCGACCTGCGCAGCCTCCCCTCGCCCGCCGCACTCGCCACGCTCGAGGCCGTCGCCGCGCGCCACTTCGGCACCGACCCCGCGCGCGTCGTCGCGCTGCCCGGCACCGAGATCGGCCTCCGCCTGCTCGGCGGACTCGGCCTCCCCGCCCGCGCCCGCCATGTCGGCCCCAGCTACGCGACGCACGAAGCGGTCTTCCCCGCGCGTATCTCGATCGACAGCCTGACCGACGAAGCGACACATGGCGGCACCATCCTGCTCGCCAACCCGAACAACCCCGACGGCCGTCTGGTAAGTCCGGACGCGCTCAGGCCAGTGATCGACCGTCTCCGCGAGAATGCCGGCTGGCTGGTCGTCGACGAGGCCTTCGCCGACACGCTGCCCGACGCCGGCCTGTCTTCGCATCTGTCCGCAGCAGATCCCGTCATCCTCTTCCGATCATTCGGCAAGTTCTTCGGTCTAGCGGGCGTGAGGCTCGGCTTCATGATCGCACCGCCTAGCATCGTCGCGCGGGTCCGCGACCGTCTGGGCAGCTGGCCGATCTCCGCCACCGCGCTCGCGATCGGCACCGCCGCCTATGCCGACCGCGACTGGATCGAGACGACGCGCGCTCAGCTCGTCACCCGCGCGGCCGCGCTCGACGCGGTACTTCTCCGCCACGGGCTGACCGCGACGGGCGCCTGCCCGCTCTTCCGCCTCATCGCAACAGACGACGCCAAGTCGCTGTTCGAGCGTCTTAATATGGCGGGCATCCTGACGCGTCCCTTCACCTATGACCCCCGCTGGCTCCGTCTCGGTGTCCCCGCCGACGCGACTGCACTGGCGCGTCTCGACGCGGCACTCGCGCATGGCTGACCCCGTCGCCCTCATCGCCCTCGCGCTCGATGCCGCGTTCGGCTGGCCGGAACGGCTCTACCGTCGGATCGGTCACCCCGTCGGCGCGATCGCCGCGATCATCGGCAGCATCGAAAAGGCGCTCAACCGTCCGGCATGGCCCGACGCAACACGCCGCATCGCCGGGGTCGCGACGCTTGCGATCACGCTCGCGGTGACGGGCGGGATCGCCTGGGGCGCGACCTGGCTGCTGACGACCTATCTAGGCGGCTATGCCTGGATCGGCATCGGCCTCCTCGCCGCCCCGGGCCTCGCGCAGCGCAGCCTCAACGATCACGTCGCGCCGATCGCCGCCGCGCTCGGCAAGGGTGACGTGCAGGGTGCGCGGATCGCGGTTGGCAAGATCGTCGGTCGCGACACCGACCGGCTCGACTCCGCCGGCATCGCCCGCGCCGGAATCGAAAGCCTTGCCGAAAGCTTCTGCGACGGCATCGTCGCTCCGCTCTTCTGGCTGCTTATCGGCGGGCTTCCCGGGCTGTGGATCTACAAGGCGATCAACACCGCCGACAGCCTGATCGGTCACCGCGAACCCCGTTGGCGCGCGTTCGGCTGGGCGTCCGCACGGATCGACGATCTCGCCAACTGGATCCCCGCACGGATCAGCGGCGGCTTGCTGTGCCTCGCCGGTCCCGGCGGCTGGCGCGTGATGCGGCGCGACGCGCGCAAACACGCCTCGCCCAATGCCGGCTGGCCCGAAGCGGCGATGGCGGGCGTGCTCGACCTCCGCCTCGCCGGTCCGGTCAGCTATGACGGCGTCACCCAGCTGAAGCCCTGGATCGGCAGCGGTCGCCCCGCCGCCACCGCCGCCGACATCGCCCGCGCGCTCCAGGTCTATCGCCGCGCCTGCCTGCTACTCTGGATCGTCACGGGGGCGCTGCTGTGGGTGCGGTGATGCTCCAGGGCACCGGCTCGGACGTTGGCAAGTCGGTGCTCGTCGCCGGCCTCTGTCGCGCGCTCGCCAATCGCGGGCTCGCCGTCCGGCCCTTCAAGCCGCAGAACATGTCGAACAACGCCGCCGTCACCGCCGATGGCGGCGAGATCGGCCGCGCGCAGGCGACCCAGGCGATCGCTGCGCGCACCGCGCCGACCACCGACATGAACCCCGTTCTGCTCAAGCCGCAGGGCGACCGCAGTTCGCAACTCGTCGTCCACGGCAAGGTCCGCGGCATCCTGCGCGCCAGCCGCTGGCGCGAGGGGCGCGCGGGGCTGATGGACGACGTGCTCGCCAGCTATCGCCGGCTCCGGGCGCAGGCGGACATCGTCGTCGTCGAGGGCGCGGGCAGTCCCGCCGAGATCAACCTGCGCGCCGCCGACATCGCCAACATGGGCTTTGCGCGCGCAGCGGGCGTCCCCGTCATCCTGATCGGCGACATCGACCGGGGCGGCGTCATCGCCTCGCTCGTCGGCACGCGCGCGGTGATCGATCCCGCCGACGCCGCGATGATCCACGGCTTCCTCGTCAACAAGTTTCGCGGCGACCCCGCGCTGTTCGACGACGGCTATCGCGCGATCGAGGCGCGGTCGGGCTGGCGCGGCTATGGCGTCATCCCCTGGCTTCCCGAGGCCGCCCGCCTGCCGAGCGAGGACGCGGTCATCCTCGAACGCCGCCCCGGTCACGGCCGGCAGGACGGCCAGGTCGTCATCGCCTGTCCGATCACCCCGCGAATCGCCAATTTCGACGATCTCGACCCGCTGCGGCTCGACCCCGGCGTCACGCTCGTCATGGTCCCGCCCGGCGAACCGATCCCCGACGCCGACATGATCATCCTCGCCGGCTCCAAGGCGACGATCCCCGACCTCGCCTTTCTCCGCGGGCAGGGCTGGGACATCGACATCCACGCGCATCGCCGCCGCGGCCGCCCCGTGCTCGGGCTTTGCGGCGGCTATCAGATGCTCGGCCGCAGCATCGCCGATCCGGACGGGCTGGAGGGTCCCGCCGGTATCGCCCCCGGTCTCGGCCTGCTCGACGTCGCGACGATCCTGTCCCCCGCCAAGACGCTCGAACGCGTCGCCGGCACCGCGATCGGCGCACGGTTCGACGGCTATGAGATCCATATCGGCGAAACCACCGGCCCCGACACCGTGCGCGCGCTGACGACCCGCGACGATGGCCGCCGCGACGGCGCGGTCAGTCCCGACGGGCTCGTCTCCGGCAGCTATGTCCACGGCCTGCTCGGCCTCGCGGATCAGCGCCGCGCCTGGCTCAGCCGGCTCGGGGTGGGCGCGGTCGGGGCCGACCATGGCGCGTCGATCGACGCCGCGCTTGATGCGATTGCGGAAACGCTCGAACGCCATCTCGATATCGACGCGCTGATCGCAGTGTCGAAGCTCGCGGGGTCAGACGCGGCCGGCAATGGCGAGCGCGACTAGCATCCCGGTCTCGACGAATTCGATCCCCGCGCCGTGGCAATCCCCCGATACGCCGCCGACCCGTCGGATCAGCCACCAGCCGAATACCGCGATCAGTGCAGGGGCCCCTGCAACGGCATGCACAGGCACCCCTAAACACCCTGTTACGCACCCCCAAAACACCAGATCGTGCACCCTGATCTTCCCTGCCACCATCCCTCCCAGCCCGCCCTCCCGGAGCAGCGGCACCCACCGCGCCCAGCACAACGGACCGATCCGCGCGAGCATCGGGACGACGATCACGACCGCCCATCCCAGACTCGAAACGGCATGCAATAATACAAGCTTTGCACTGAGTTGCAGGGTGATCATCACAACGCCGAAGCTGCCGATATGCGGATCCGCCATCACCGCGATCAGCCGGTCGCGATTGCCATGCGCGGCACCCAGCCCGTCTGCCAGATCCGCCAGCCCATCCAGGTGCAAAGCCCCTGTAATCGCTACCCAAGTTGTCAGCGCGGCGAGCGCACCCGTCCACGGATCGATCAGCGCGCCGACCCACCCCGCCGCCGCGACGACGACCCCGATGCACGCCCCGACGACCGGATACCACCGGATCGCCGCAGCAAAATCCTCAGCGTCCGCAGCAACTTGCGGCACCGGCACGCGCGTCAGGAAGCCGAAGGCGACGATCAGCCGCTTCAAGAAACCGGATCCGTCTGCAGCCCCACGATCTGCGCCGTCCGGTCCGGCCAGATCCGCAAACTAATCAGCGCCGCGTAAGGCAAATCGAACGCCCAGAGCTCGCGCAACCCGAACCCGCACAGCGATTTCAACGCCGCACGCATCGCCCCGCCATGTGTCACGATCAATGAGGTTTCGGGCGTAAGATCTTCTATCGCATCGGTAATTCTCGCGACCAGATCGCTCCACCGTTCCCCACCCGGTGGCGGTGCACCATCCGGATCGTCCCAGAACCGCTGCAACGCCGCCGCGTCGATGTCCGCCGCAGCCAGCCCGTCCCAATCCCCAAAATCCAGCTCCCGCCACCGCGCATCGGTCGTCGGAGTTAGCCCCCGCTCCCGCCCGATCGCATCCGCAACAGCCTGCGATCGCATGAGATCAGAACAGACGATCTTCTTGAAATTCAGCGGTTTTACCCGAGCCACACAGGCCGCCATCCCCTCCGCCGTGACCGGACTATCGGTCCGCCCCAGCATCCGCCCAGTCAGTTCAGGCGCACCATGCCGCAACAGGTGGAGCAGGAACGCCCCACTCACGCCACCGACACCCCCGCCTCGGCAAACGTCGCCATCCCGTCATGCGCCGCCACCGCCGACCGGATCACCCCGACCGCAACCGCCGCCCCGCTTCCCTCCCCCAGCCGCATCCCAAGTCTCAGTAAAGGCTCGAGTTTCAGCGCGGCGAGCAGTCGCTCATGCCCCGGCTCGGCCGAACAATGCCCGGCAATGCAATGCTCTGTGATGCCAGGATACGCCGCCGCAATCGGTGCGATCGCCGCCGACGAAATGAACCCGTCGAGCACCACCGGCACCCCCGCCAGCCGCGCCGCCACCACCGCGCCAGCGATCGCGACGATTTCACGCCCCCCCACCCGCCGCAACGTCTCGAACGGCGTACGCAGGAAATCATCATGCCGCCCAATCCCCGCCTCAACGACCGCGATTTTCCGCGCGATTCCCGCCACATCAACCCCCGTCCCCGGGCCAACCCAGCCGGCGGCGGTTCCGCCGTAACTGCGCAGACACAGTGCTGCGGCCGACGTCGAATTGCCGATCCCCATTTCGCCAACGACGAGCAAGTCGAGCCCCGGCACGACGACGTCGGCGCCAATGTTGAGTGCGGCGAGACACGCGGCTTCGTCCATCGCCGGCCCCGTCGTGAAATCCGCAGTGGGGGTTTCCAGATCGATGTCGGCGATGAACAGCTCGAGCCCGACAGCATCCGCCAGCGCATTGATCGCCGCGCCCCCACGGCGGAAATTGTCGACCATCTGTGCGGTCACGGAGACCGGGAAAGCGCTGACCCCGTGCACCGCAACGCCGTGATTTCCGGCGAAAATTGCCGCTCGCGCACGCTCGAACCGCGGCCGCTCGCGCCCCTGCCAGCCCGCCATGAAGACTGCGAGGTCTTCAAGTCGGCCGAGCGATCCGGGCGGCTTGGTCAACTGTGTTTGCCGCAGCGATGCGGCTCCTCGCGCGGCTTCGTCTGCCGCAGGAAGGGCCTCCAGCGCCGCCTCGAACGCCGCGACCGTCGGGAACAGCGTCACTGCGCGACATAGCCGGCGGGGGGCGTCCGGGTGATGAAATGCCCCTTGATCCCGGCGGGCCACTGCCGAAACGGCACCTGCCCCTCCGCACTCTCCGCATGCAGCACGGCGTAATCGAGGATCGCCCGCGCTGCTTCCTCATCAGGCGTGAAGCGCCCCAGCACATAGCCGATCTTCGCGGGCCCGCGGACATGGATGGTGCAGAAATCCTGGCAGGCGAACAGGCACGGCATCGCCTGGACAGCAATCCCCGCATAGCGCGGATCGCTTGCCTGGACCGCCTGCAACGCCGCAACGAGCCGCGCACCGCCCCGCATGCCCTCGGCATCGTCCTTCGCATCGGTGGACGCGCGGCAGGTGCTGCAGGCGACGACGGCCGCACCATCTTCGGCGGGAACCAGTAGATTCGGCATTGAAACCCCATGACATACGCGCCCGCGGCACAGGCCGCAGGCTGGTTATGTCGTCGCGCGGGTTTACCCCCGTCCGCTCGGCGCACCCTGGCCGGACGAAAGACGACCGCGACGGGCAGGTCTCCTGGCTCACGGGTCACAGCCCTTCGCGCCGCCTTCTCGGGACCGGGATCCCAATGGCATGATGGCACGATGGCTCGCCGCTTACAGTTGCAGGGGCAGCCGGGGTTCTCCCGTTCCCTCTTCATCCCCGTCGCCGGGGAACCTGTCGCGGTCAGAGGGATAGGCCGGGCGAGCGGCCCGGGTCAATCGCCCTGCGCGCTGTCACGCGTCAGCGGTACCACGACCGGTACGCCCTCGATCGATCCGAACCACGCCCTAACGCCATAGGTCTCACGCAGCCGAGCCGGCGTCAGCACCGCCGAAGGCGCACCGTCGGCGACAAGCCGTCCCGCGTCGAGCACGAGGATACGATCGCAATAGCGTGCGGCAAGCCCCAGATCATGCAGCACGGCGATCACCAGGACGCCGCGCGCGGCCTGCGCCCGCAGGATGTCCATGACCGCGATCTGATGCGCGGGATCGAGCGATGCGAGCGGCTCGTCGACGATCAGCGCCGGCGCCTCGACCGCGAGTGCCCTTGCCAGCAGGACGCGGGCCCGCTCGCCCCCCGAAATCTCGGTCGCGACACGCGCCGCAAGCGTGGTCACGTCCGCCGCCACCATCGCACGGGCAATCGCGGCATGGTCGTCCCGTGAGATGCGGGACAGCGGTGCGAGATGGGGCAATCGGCCCAGCGCGACGAGACGTTCGACGCTCAGCGGCCAATGAAGACTTTGACCCTGCGGCAGATACGCGACCGTCTGCGCAATCTCGCGTCGCGAGCGCTCCGCCAGCGGAACGCCGTCGAGCAGGATCGCCCCCGTAGCGGGAACCAGCCCGAGCAACGCCTGGACCAGCGTCGATTTGCCCGCCCCATTGGGGCCGACGATCCCGATGAGCGCGCCGCCCTCTGCTGCGAAGCTGACATCGTCGACCACGACCCGCCGTGCACGGCGGACGCTGAGGCGGTCCGCGGAGAGGGCTACCACAGCCGCCGCTCGCGCATGAGGTGGACGAGGAACACCGGCACGCCGAGAAACGCGGTGACGACCCCGAGCTTGAGTTCGTTCGACGTCGGGATCACCCGGACCAGCACGTCGGCAAAGGAGAGCAATGCGGCCCCGCCCAGTGCGGAGGGCAGCAGGATCGCCGACGGCGAACGATCTGTCATCGGCCGGACGAGATGCGGGACGATCAGGCCGATGAACCCGATCGCGCCCGATACCGCGACTGCGCCGCCGACCCCGATCGCCACCCCGACCAGCATCCGAACGCGCGTCCGACGCAGATCGACGCCGAGCGCGCGCGCGCCATCCTCGCCAAGCGTCAGCGCGTCGAGCGCATGGCTGTCCCAGGCGACCAGCACCATGCCGAGTGTGATACAGGGCAGCGCCAGCGCTACATGGCTGAACGACCGGTCTTCGAGCGACCCGAGCAACCAGGTCATGATCTCCATCGCCGCAAACGGGTTCGGGGACAGGTTGAGCGCAAGGCTGACCCCCGCGACGGCCAGCGTTCCGACCGCGATCCCCGCGAGGATCAGTGACAAGGCGCTTTGCGACCCCGCCGACAGCACGAACAGCAACCCCAGCGCCGCGAACGCCCCGGCGATCGCCACAATCGGCAGCATCGCCGGATGAAGCTCCGCCAGCCCGAAATACAGCGCGATCACCGCGCCCAGCGATGCGCCGTTCGACGCACCCAGCACCGATGGCTCGGCCAACGGATTGCGCAGGAACCCCTGCAGCGCGGCACCCGAAAGCCCCAGCATCGCGCCGACCGCCAGCCCGAGGATCGCGCGCGGCAGACGAAGTTCGAACAGGATCGCGCGTTCGATCGGATCGCCCTGCCCGCTGAGCGCCCGCACGACATGCGCCAGCGGGATCGCCGCGCTCCCCACCGCGACCGACGCGGCGCCGGCCAACAGCGCAAGCAGCGCGAGGCCACCGACCAATCGCGCACGCGTCACGCGTTCCATAGTGCCAGATCCCACCGCATCGATTTCCGCCTAGCGCATAAGCGGCCGCTGCGGCAGGGCTTTGCGCATGCGCGGCCGCCGTCTCCTGACCATCCTGATGATCGCTGCCGCCGGCGCACCCGCCGCGGCGGCGCCGCCTAGACCGCCGCGGCGTATCGTTTCGCTCAACCTGTGCGCGGACCAATATCTTCTGGCGCTCGCCGACCCCGCGCAGATTGTCGCGCTCACCCGGTTCGCACGCGATCCGAACATGTCCGCGGCCGCCAACGCCGCGCGTACCATGCCCGTCAGCCGCGGCAGCGCGGAAGACGTGCTGATGCTGCACCCCGATCTGGTGATCGCCTCGCCGTTCCGACGCCAGACGGTCACGGCCGTTCTCGCCGGCCGGCACGTCGCGACGCTCGATCTGCCCCCCGCTGACAGCTATGCCGCGATCGTGACGCAAGTCCGGCAGGTCGCCGCAGCCATCGGCCACCGCGATCGCGGCGAAAGGCTGATCCGGCGGATGGACACCGCGCTCGCACGATTGCCGCGCGCGCCGGGAGGTGGTCGTACGGCGGCCTATTATCAGCGTCGGGGTTTCCTGACCGGTACCGGCACGCTCGTCGACGAACTGATGCAGCGTCTCGGGCTTGCCAATCTCGCGACCCGGCTTGGCAAGCCGGCACTCTCGCAACTGTCGCTCGAACAGATGGTGTTGGCACGCCCGAACTATCTCATCGTCGAGAGCGCCACCGAGCGCGTGACCGATCAGGGCACCGAAATGCTGCATCATCCGATTCTCGACGGGATTCCCCGTCTGCGCATCCCCGAGGCGTGGACCGTCTGCGGAGGTCCCGCCTATGTGCTGGCCGCGCAAAGCCTTGCAGCGCAGTTGCGCACGCCGCGTCCGGCGGTTCCTCGCCGCGGCCGTTAGAACTCGACGCCGGCCTGGGCCTTGACCCCACCCCGGAACGGATGCTTGACCTGCCCCATCTCGGTGACGAGATCCGCCGCGGCGATCAACGCCTCGGGCGCGTTGCGCCCCGTCGCCACGACATGCGTCATCGCCGGTCGCGCCGCGAACCCCGCAAGCACCTCGTCGAGTGGCAGATAGTCATAGCGCAGGACGATGTTGATCTCGTCGGCAATGACCATCGCATAGCTCGGGTCGGCGATCATCCGGCGGACCTCGTCCCACCCTTCGCGCGCCACTGCGATGTCGCGGGCCCGATCCTGCGTATCCCAGGTAAAGCCCTCGCCCATCGGCTTGAATTCGACCAGATCGGGAAAGGCGTCGAAGATGACCTTCTCGCCGGTCGTCATCGCACCCTTGACGAACTGCACGATCCCGACCTTTCGCCCATGCCCCATCATCCGCACCGCCATGCCAAGCGCCGCGGTGGTCTTGCCCTTACCCGGTCCGGTGTGGACCATGAGCAGGCCCTTTTCGATCGTCTTGGCAGCGACGATCTTGTCCTGGACGACCTTCTTCTTGGCCATCCGCGCCGTGTGCTCCGCCTCGCTCCGCATCAGAATGCTGCCTTCACGCCGGCATAGGCGCCGCGACCCTGACCGACATAGCTGAACACCTCCTCGTACCGCTCGTCGAACAGGTTTTCGACCCGACCGAAAACCGACAGCCCGGGCGTCAGCTTGTACGCCGCGTTCAGGTTGACGAGGACATATTCCTGGAGCGAGACGCGGACCGGGACATAGCTTGGATCGGTATAGGCGTCGTCCTGCTGCCGGCCGTTATACCGCACGGTGAGGGTCGCCGAGGCGCGCTCGTCGCGGCTGAACGCGGTCATGTTGACGCTGCCGATATGGTTGGGGCGCCGGATCTCCACGCCCCCGTCCTCGCGCGCCTTAAGATAGGTATAGGCGAGGTCGAAGCGCAGCTGCGCGATCGGCCGGGCGGTGGCGAACACTTCGACGCCGTGCTGCATCGATCGCGTATCGCGGTTACCGGGCGTCGCGACGAAATCGGGGGCGGGATAGGTGGTGAAGATCTCGTTCGTCAGGCGACTGTCGAAATAGGTCGCGCCGATCGTCGCACGATCCCCCCCGAAAACCTGTTCGACCCCGGCTTCCCAACCCTTTGACTTTTCCGGCTTGAGATTCGGGTTGCCGATATAGCGACCGTCGGAATAACCGAAGAGATCGAAATAGCCGGGATTCTTCACGCCCGTCCCGTAGGCGCCGCGCACCCGCGTTCCGGTCGCAAAGCGATAGCTCGCCTGCGCGCGATAGGTGGTGGTGTCATCGAACCGATTATTCTCGTCACGTCGCACCGATCCGCCGATCGCGAGCGCATCGTCGATCACGACGTCATACTGGCCAACGAGCCCGACATTGTCGGTATGCCGCCGTCCCGTAAAGACGAACTCCGAAGGAGCCGCGCTAAGCGTCTGGAACTGCTCGCGCTCGACATCGACCGCGGCGGTCAGCCGATGCCGGATGCGATCGGTCCCGAACCGGAACGCGCTTTCGAACGATCCCTTGTACCGCCGTCCCTTGTTGCCAAAGCTCAAGGCATCGTCGACCAGCGCCCGGCGTGTCGTATCGGCAAACTGGCCGCTGAGCGCATTCGTCCAGCGGCCATCCGCCAGCGCCAACTCGGCCCGGACGAGCCCGTAATAGGCCTCGACCGTGCTGCGCGCGCCTGGCGTATCGACGATCGTGCCGAACTGCGGGCCGCTCAATGCCGTGTCGTTGCTGTCGGCATCGGTATAGCTGTAGCGCCCGACGCCCGTGACCTTCAGCGTGTCGGTGGGCGACCAGCTGAGCTTGCCCGTCGCGCCGACGCTCTTCGCGCCGATGTCGCGCGATCCGCCCCGCGCGGTCGGCGTGCCGTCGGTGAGGTAGGTCGAGCTCGACAGCGCGTAATCGAGATTGCCCGCTACGCCCGCGACCCGGGCGCCTCCCGAAAACGTGCCGAACGATCCCCCTTCGGCCCGCAGTGATACGCCCGGGGCCTCCGCGCCGCTGAGCGTGAGATACTGGATGACGCCGCCGATCGCGTCGGACCCGTACAGCGCCGATTGCTGGCCGCGCAGCACCTCGACCCGTGCCGCCTCGTCGGCAATCAGCGTGCCGAAATCATATTCGCCCTGATAGGGATCGGACACTTCGATCCCGTCGATCAGCACGAGCACGTGATTGCCCTCCGACCCGCGGATCCGGACCTGCGTCGTCCCCCCGACCGCGCCGGTCCGGCTTACCGCCAGTCCCGGGACGTCGCGCAGCACGTCGGACGCGATCCGGGTCTGCCGCTGGTCGAGCGTCGCGGCGTCGAGCACCGTCACCGACGCCCCGAGCTGATCGGCGGGAACCGCATCCCCCGATCGCGATGCGGTAACCACCAGCTCGGCGGCGCCCCCTGCCGCCTCGCCCGTCGCCGCAGTAACCGGATCAGGCTCGGCCGCGGCCGGCGATGCAAAGGCCGTGGCGGTCGCGAGCGCCGCAAGCGAAACGAAAATTCTGGTCATGAAACGATACCCCCGGCGTCACGAGCGACCGGCCGGGGCCTGCCGTCCGATGATACGGACAGCCGGCGCAACGCTTGGGGTGTACGCCGAACCGCACCCGCCACGCGCACCGATGCGGCCCCCGCCGCATGGTTCGTCGCTCAGACGGAGTACCGTGCCGCGGTCATCCCCTGGACCATGGCAAGAGCGACCGAGCGCCGGCAGGTCTCCTGGCTCGCGGGTCGACGCCCGGTACGCGACCTTCCCGAGCCCTGCGCTTACGCTCAGGCCTAGTGGTCGCCCCCCCATGATGAAGGGACATGCGCACCGCACTCACCGCTTACAGTTGCAGGGACAGCCGCGGCATGAGGAGGACCGCCTCCCGCACCGCATTCCCTTTGAAGCCCCGAGGGGCACCGACGCGATCTGCGACCCCGGCCTTCACCGGTTTCGCAGGGCGACGGTAGCGCAGAAAATTCCTGCCGCCAATGGGCCTAGAGTCGCGCGAGGATCGCCCGCGCCTGACGTAAGTGCGGCGCATCGATCATCCGCCCATCAAGCTGCAGCGCGCCCGCCTCGGGAGCCGCTGCAAACGCAGCGACGACGGCGTGCGCATGTGCAACGGTCGCCGCATCCGGCGTGAACGCGGCGTTGATCGTGGCGACCTGCGACGGATGAATCGCCATCATGCCGGTAAAGCCGTCACGGCTGCCGCGCGCGGCATAGGCTGCCAGCCCGTCAATGTCCGCGATTGCGGGATAGACCGTCTCGATCGCCGCGACGTCCGCCGCCTGCGCGCCGAACAGCAGCAGCGATCGTACGAGCTTATAGGGTTCGGTATAGGATCCGTCGTCCTCCCGACTGGTCGCCGCGCCGATCGCCGCGGGCAGGTCTTCGGCGCCCCAGGTCAGGCCACATAACCGGTCCTTGACCCGCACATATTCGCCCAGTGTGAAGATCGCGGCGGGCACTTCGGTAGCGATCGGCAGGATCGGCGGGCAGTCATCGCCATAAGCCTCGACCAGCGCGACGACGGTCGCAGGCCCGGTCGCCTTGGGCAGCATGATCGCATCGGCCCCCCTCGCGGCAGCGAGATCGTCATCCAGCCACCCCGAGTCGACGGGATTGATCCGCACCATCCGCACGACGTCGGCGCGGTCCTGCAACGCGGCCCGGACCGCCTCGCGGGCAACAGCCTTGCGGGACAGCGCGACCGAGTCCTCCAGATCGAGGATGATGGCATCGGCCCCGCTCGCTGCGGCCTTCGCAAAACGCTCAGGCCGGTCTGCGGGCACGAACAGCAGCGAGCGCAACCTCATGCCGGCGTCCGCAGCTGCAGTGCCGAGCGGAGGCACTGACAGACGATCTCATCACGCTGGTTGATCAGCTGATGCATGAATGTGACGATCCCGGCGTTCGGGCGCGACCTGCTGGGTTTGAGCTCGGCAATCTCGGTCTCGGCGCGCATCGTGTCGCCGATGAAGACGGGTTTCGGATGCACGAGCTTGTCGTAACCGAGATTGGCGACGAGCGTCCCGAGCGTCGTGTCGCCAACCGACAGGCCGACCATCAGCGCGAAGGTGAAGGTGCCGTTGACGAGGATCTGGCCGAATTCGCTCGCCTTCGCCGCTTCGGCATCGAGGTGCAGCGGCTGCGGGTTGTGCGTCATCGTCGAAAACAGGAGGTTGTCGGTCTCCGTGACGGTGCGGCGGATTTCATGGACGATCCGGTCGCCGACTGCCCATTGGTCGAAATAGCGGCCGGCCATCAGTCATCCTTCTCGATACGCGCGAGCACCATGCCATCGCTCACCTGCCCGCCTTCGATGGCGGTCAGTTCGGCAACCGTCCCGTCGAACGGCGCGACGAGCGAATGCTCCATCTTCATCGCCTCCAGCGTCACGAGCTTCTGCCCCTTTGCGACACGGTCCCCGGCCGCCACGTCGACCGCGATGATCCGTCCCGGCATCGGTGACAAGATCGCGCCATCCGCTGCCGCCCCCATCGCCGCGCCAGACGCACGCCAGGGCCGCAACTGCCAGGTCTGCCCGGCATCGGAAACGAGGGCGGCATCGACCGGTTCATGAACGCCGCG
Source organism: Sphingomonas aerolata (assembly GCF_003046295.1). Taxonomy (GTDB): domain Bacteria; phylum Pseudomonadota; class Alphaproteobacteria; order Sphingomonadales; family Sphingomonadaceae; genus Sphingomonas; species Sphingomonas aerolata. The sequence goes on along the minus strand of NZ_PZZN01000003.1, from coordinate 262,928 downwards.
ACCGTCGAGATCGATCGTCACGGTGTCGTCGTCGAGCAGGAACCGCGCCGTCTTCAAAGGTCCCGCGTTGAGGCGAAAGCCCGCCATCGGTTCGACGCGCACGAGCGCGCGCGCGGCCTCGATCAGCGCTTCCTCGCTAGGCTGCACCGGGGGCATCAGCGCCGCACCTTCGCGGGCGATCAGCCCGGTATCGAGCGTTCCCGCGACAAATTCCGGATGGTCGAGCGCCTGGACGAGAAAGCCCGCATTCGACCGGACCGGCCAGACGACCGCCTTGTCCAGCGCCTCCGCCAACGTCTCGCGCGCGGCTTCACGCGTGTCGCCCCAGGCAATCACCTTGGCGATCATCGGGTCATAATAGGGCGATATGTCTGCCCCCTGTTCGACGCCCGTATCGACCCGCGCCGCATCACCCAGATCGAACGCCTCGAGCCGCCCGATCGACGGCAGGAAACCCTTGGCGGGATCCTCCGCATAAAGCCGCGCCTCGATCGCCCAGCCGCGGATCGCAAGATCATGCTGCTGCAGCGGCAACGCCTCGCCGCTGGCAATCCGCAGCTGCCACTCGACAAGGTCCTGTCCGGTGATTTCCTCGGTGACGGGATGCTCGACCTGCAACCGGGTGTTCATTTCCATGAACCAGATCCGATCGGCGCGCAGGCCTTCGCTCGCATCGGCGATGAACTCGATCGTACCCGCGCCGACATAGTTCACGGCCTGTGCCGCGCGCACCGCCGCCGCGCAGATCGCCGCGCGCGTCGCATCATCCATGCCGGGCGACGGGGCCTCCTCGATCACCTTTTGATGCCGGCGCTGCAACGAACAGTCGCGTTCGAACAGATGGACGACGTTGCCCTGACGATCGCCGAACACCTGCACCTCGATATGCCGCGGCGAGAGGATATATTTCTCGATCAGCACGTCGGTATTGCCGAAGGATGCGGAAGCTTCGCGCTGGCACGAAGCGAGCGCGTCGGCAAAGTCGGCGGACGCGTCGACGCGGCGCATACCCTTGCCGCCGCCGCCGGCGACGGCCTTGATCAGGACCGGGTAGCCGATGGCATCCGCCTCACGCTGGAGCCTATCAGGCGACTGGTCTTCCCCCAGATAGCCTGGCGTCACCGGGACCCCGGCCGCCATCATTCGCTGCTTCGCGGCATCCTTCAGCCCCATCGCGCGGATGCTGTCGGGATCGGGGCCAACCCACAGGATCCCTGCATCAAGCACGGCCTGCGCGAAGTCCGCATTCTCGGACAGGAACCCGTACCCCGGATGAATAGCCTCAGCGCCGGTGGCGAGCGCGGCGGCGATGATCTGCTCTCCGACCAGATAGCTCTCGCGCGCCGGGCTCGCACCGATATGCACCGCCTCGTCCGCGTGCCGGACATGCAGCGCGCCCGCATCGGCATCGGAATAGACCGCGATCGTGCGGATTCCCAACGCCCGAGCTGTGCGGATGATGCGGCAGGCGATCTCGCCACGATTGGCGATGAGCAGTGATTCGATCATTGCGCGGGGCATCCGGTGGTCCGCTTAGACCAAGTGATGTTGAGGATCTTCCACCGGCCCGCGTCGCGCACCATGTCGAAATGGTCGGTCCCGCAATACGCGACCCGGCCGTCGATGGTGAAGACATAGGGCGACCATACCATCGCGATATCGCCATCGATATCCACGGCGGGATCCGTCAGGCGTTCCGCATATCGCTCCGGTCCGGGCTTCAGACCGGCGGCGAAGTCGGACCAGCCGGTCCGGCGAATGTTGCGCGCGCCGTCGGCCTTTTCTTCCACGGCCGTAGCGCCACCCTCGGGGCGCACCTGTGCGAGCAAGGCTTGGCCATCGCGGGCGGCCAACGCGGCGAACATCGCGTCGATCGGCGCCATGACGCCGGCCTTCTCCGTCACCACGGCTGGCGGCAAGCCGGTCCCTTTGACGATCGGCTGGACCGGTGTGACCTGACCCGCGGCCAGCAGGAACGATACCAGGATCATCGGCTTACATCCTGAACACACCGAACGCGGGGCGTTCGGCGATGGGAGCGTTGAGCGTCGCGGCGAGCGCGAGGCCGAGAACGTCGCGGGTCTGCGCGGGATCGATGATCCCGTCGTCCCACAGCCGCGCGGTCGCGTACCAGGGATTCCCCTCGTCCTCATATTTCTGACGAACCGGCGCCTTGAACGTTTCCGCCTCCTCCGCCGTCCAGTCGTCCGCGTCGCGGTGAACGGTGGCGAGGACCGAGGCCGCCTGTTCGCCGCCCATCACGCTGATCCGGCTGTTCGGCCAGCTGAACAGGAAGCGCGGCGAATAGGCGCGTCCGCACATGCCGTAATTGCCGGCGCCGAAACTGCCGCCGATCAGCACCGTGATCTTCGGCACGGTCGCGGTCGCGACTGCCGTCACGAGCTTTGCACCATGTTTGGCAATGCCTTCCGCCTCATACTTCCCGCCGACCATGAAACCCGAGATGTTCTGGAGGAACAGCAGCGGTACCTTGCGCTGGCAGGCGAGCTCGATGAAATGCGCGCCCTTCTGTGCGCTTTCGCTGAACAGAACGCCGTTGTTGGCGAGGATCGCGACGGGGAGCCCGTGGATATGCGCGAACCCGCAGACCAGAGAAGTACCATAAAGCGCCTTGAACGCATGGAATTCGCTGCCATCGATAAGCCGTGCGATTACTTCGTGTACGTCATAAGGTGCGCGGACGTCGGACGGCACGACACCGTAAAGCCCCTCGGCGTCGTATTTCGGAGGGCGCGCAGATTGCTGGTTCACCGTGACAGGGACCTGTGGCGGCAAGGTCGAGACGATGTCGCGAACGATCGTCAGCGCGTGGTCGTCCGACTCCGCGACATGATCGACGACGCCAGACCTGCGCCCATGCGTGTCCGCACCACCTAGGTCCTCCGCAGAAATCACCTCGCCCGTCGCCGCCTTGACCAGCGGCGGCCCAGCAAGGAAGATCGTGCCCTGCCCGCGGACGATGATCGTCTCGTCGGACATGGCCGGGACATAGGCGCCGCCCGCAGTGCAGCTTCCCATCACGCAAGCGATCTGCGGGATGCCCAGCGCCGACATCTGCGCCTGATTGTAGAAGATCCGGCCGAAATGCTCGCGATCGGGAAAAACCTCCGCCTGATGGGGTAAATTTGCCCCACCACTATCAACAAGATAGATGCAGGGCAGCCGATTTTCCTGTGCGATTTCCTGCGCTCGCAGGTGTTTCTTGACGGTCAGTGGGAAATAGGTGCCCCCCTTCACCGTCGCATCGTTGCACAGGATCATGCACTGCCGACCGGCAACGCGGCCGATCCCCGCAATCACCCCCGCGCCGGGCACCGCATCGTCATACAGCCCATTGGCGACGAGCTGGCCGATCTCGAGGAACGGCGAACCCGGATCGAGCAAGCGCTCGACCCGGTCGCGCGGAAGCAGCTTGCCACGCGCAACGTGCCGGTCGCGCGACCGGGCGTCCCCGCCGAGCGCGACGCGCGCAACGTCGTCGCGCAGGCGCTGGGCGAGTGCACGGTTGTGCGCTGCATTCGCCTGGAACGTCTCGGCGTCGACCGACAGCTTCGTATCGAGGACGGGACCGCTCACCGCTCACCCCGCCCCGATGTAAGCCGCGCGCTCATTGCATCACCTTGGGCGCGGCACCGATCAGTTCGCGTCCGATCAGCATCCGGCGGATCTCGTTCGTTCCCGCGCCGATGTCGAGCAGCTTGGCGTCGCGCATGAAGCGCTCGACCGGCCAGTCCTTGGTATACCCCGCGCCACCCAGGGCCTGGATCGATTCCAGCGAGACCTTCACCGCGCTCTCGCTCGCCAGCAGGATCGCGCCCGCCGCGTCGAACCGCGTCGTCTTGCCCGCATCGCACGACCGCGCGACGGCATAGACATAGGCACGTGCGGAACTCAGCGCGACATACATGTCCGCGACCTTCGCCTGGATCAGCTGGAACTGGCCGATCGCGGTCCCGAACTGCCTGCGTTCGCGGACATAGGGGATGACCACGTCGAGACAGGCCTGCATGATGCCGAGCTGAATGCCCGCGAGCACCGCGCGCTCATAGTCGAGGCCCGACATCAGCACGCCGACGCCGCCATTCTCCGGTCCCATCACCGCGTCGAACGGCACGTGGCAATCGGTGAAGACGAGCTCGGCGGTCGGGGAGCCCCGCATGCCCATCTTGTCGATTTTCTGCCCGATCGCGAAACCCGGCATGTCCTTCTCGATCAGGAAGGCGGTGATCCCTTTCGATCCCTCCCCCGTCTTCGCATAGACGACGAGCGTATCGGCATAGGCCGCGTTTGTGATCCAGAATTTGGTGCCGTTCAGGACATAGCCGCTCTCGGTCTTCACCGCCTTCAGCTTCATCGACACGACGTCGGATCCCGCCCCGGCTTCGGACATCGCGAGGCTTCCGACATGCTCGCCCGACACCAGCTTGGGCAGATATTTCGCCTTTTGCTCGGCATTGCCCCAGCGGCGGATCTGATTGACGCACAAGTTGGAATGCGCGCCATAGCTCAAGCCGATCGACGCCGATGCGCGCGATACTTCCTCGACCGCAACGACATGCTCGAGATAGCCGAGCCCGAGCCCGCCATACTCTTCCTCGACGGTGATGCCGTGAAGCCCCAGCTCGCCCATTGCCGGCCAGAGCTCGCGGGGAAACCAGTCGTCCGCATCGATCTTCGCAGCCAGCGGAGCGATCTTCTCCTTCGCAAAACGCTGCGTCGTGTCGCGGATCATGTCCGCGGCTTCGCCCAGCGCGAAGTCGAAATCTGGCGTCACGAAACTCTCCTTACCGTATTGTTCCCGTGGCTTGCCGGGCTGTTCTCTTTACCGTTCTCGCCCGATGCTCAGCGAGGGTCAGGGACCGCAGCCGTCGCGCCGAGCGTCGTGATCACGCCGTCTACGACCGTGATCGGCCAGACCGCAAGCGCTTGACCCACGCAGGGGCCGCCAACGCAGCGGCCATCGTCGATTCTGAACAGTGCGGAATGCCACCCACAGACGATCAGGTCGCCATTCGGGCTCAGATAGTCGTCGAGGGCGCGCGCCAGTGGCAGTCCGGCGTGCGGGCAGCGGTCGACATAGCCGACGACCCCGTCACCGCGCCGAACCGCAAAACCGTGGAACCGCCCCGCGCGCATCTGCACGACATAGCCTCTCGACTGGCCGGGTGCGATCGCCTCGATCGACCCGAGCGCGATCCCGGCCGGCGTCGCGAACAGCCGCGCCGATGACGGCGCATCGCTCACGACACTGTCGTCGCCCCGCTGGCCCTGCATGTCCGTCATGACGTCGTCACGCGTCGACCGTGATCACCCCACGCCGGATCTGGTCGAGTTCGATCGATTCGTACAGCGCCTGAAAGTTGCCGTTGCCGAACCCCTCATTGCCCTTGCGCTGGATGACCTCGAAAAAGATCGGCCCGAACAGCGGTTCGGTGAAGATCTGGAGCAGCAGCCCCTCTTCGCCGACATTGCCGTCGAGCAGGATCCGGTTGCGCCGCAGCCGCTCGAGATCTTCGCCATGGTTCGGCACACGCTTGTCGACCAGTTCGTAATAGGTCTCGATCGTGTCCTGCAGCCGGACGCCGCGAGCCCGCAGTTTCTCGACGGTCGTGTAGATATCGTCGGTGGTCAGCGCGAGATGCTGGATGCCTTCGCCGTTGTAATCGCGGATGAACTCCTCGATCTGGCTGTGGTCGTCCTGGCTCTCGTTCAGCGGGATCCGGATCGCGCGATCGGGCGCGATCATCGCCTGGCTGAACAGGCCCGTCGCCTTGCCCTTGATGTCGAAATATTTCTGCTCTTCGAACCCGAAAATCTGGCCGTAAAAGGTCGACCAGGTCCGCATCTGCCCGCGCTTTACGTTGTGGGTAAGATGGTCGAGCAGATCGAGACCGACCGAATTCTCGGCCTCGGCCTCTGCCGCACCTGGGATCTGATCCCACGCATCGTACAGGCTGCCCGCGCCGCCATGACGGTCGACGAGATAGAGCAACGATCCGCCGATCCCCTCCAGCGCGTAGCTCTCGTCGCCCAGCGCCCCCAGCGACGCATCGGCCGACTTCGCACCGCGTGCCAACGCAGCGTCGAAGGCCGCCTTGGCATCGGCAACACGGAACGCCATGCCATTAGCCGAAGGACCATGGTCGGCGCGGAACGTCGCCGCCTGCCCAGTCGGCTCCGCATTGAGCAGAAGGTTGATGCGACCCTGCTTGTAGCGGGTCACTGCCTTGGTCGGATGCCGGGACGCGGGCACGAAACCCAATTGCTCGAACTGTTTGCCCATCGCCGCCGGATCGGGCGATGTGAACTCGCAGAACTCGAAACCATCCAACCCCATCGGGTTGACGTCCATATGCTCCATGATGCGACAGCCTCTCACAGCTTTATAGTATCGTTGGATACCAACTGCGCGTTTGCGCAGATCGTGTCAACTGATACTATCCCGTGCCATGACCGCCCCATCCGACCGCCCGCTGCTGCTCGACGACTTCATCCCGTTCCGGCTGTCGTTCACGTCGAACCTCGTCAGCGACACGATCGCGCGCAGCTATGAATCGCTGTTCGGCCTCTCGATCCCCGAATGGCGACTGGTCGCCGTCATCGCGGAAACCGGCGGCATTACGCAGGCGGAAATCGGTCATCGTACGCGCATGGACAAGGTTACGGTAAGCCGCGCGGCCATTGCGTTGGTCGAGCGCGGCCTTCTCGAACGGCGCGCCAATGCCAGCGACCGTCGCTCGCACCTTTTAATGCTCAGCGATGCCGGGCGCACGCTTTACGCTGCGGTCGCACCCAAGGCACGCGATCTGGAGGCGCGGATCTTTGCGCAGTTCGACCCGGCCGAAGTCGCCGCGTTCACGGCGATGCTCCGCCGGATCGACGCGGTGACCAGCGCGCTCGATCAGCCGGCCCAGGGCGGTGACGGTGTCCACAGCGTCCGTAAATAGTCGAGCAGTGCGACAACCGACGACGGCACTGCGCCGCGCGGGTGCAGCGCGAAGATCCCGACATCCGCGCTCCCCTCGATCGCCGGCAGGACGCGAACGAGCCGCCCCGCCGCCAGATCGCTGCTGACGTCCCACAGCGACCGCAGCGCGATCCCGACGCCCGACAGCGCGAGTTCTCTCACGACCTCGCTCGAATTCGTGCGGACGTGGCTCGCGGCATCGATCGTGAAATCGCCGTCAGGCCCCGTCAGCCGCCACGGCATTTGGCCGCGCGCCGCGAGCAGACGATGATCACCCAGCGCCGCCGCGCTGCCGGGAATTCCCACCATTTCGAGATAGGCGGGTGCGGCACACAGGACCCGGCGGCTGTCGCCCAGCCGGTGCGCGTCAAAACCCGGCTCGACCGTCGGCGCGATCCGGATCGCGAGGTCGATCCCTTCGCCGAGCAGGTCCGAAAAACCGTCTGACAGATTTAGTTCGAGCGCGATGTCGGGATGCGCATCGAGAAAGGGCTTGAGCCGAGGTGCGATATGCAAGCGCCCGAACGACGTCGGCGCGCTGACGCGGAGCGGACCGCTCGGCCCGGCGGCCCGGTCGCCGACCCGCCCCTCGGCCTCCCGGATCGCGGCAAGGATCGCGACCATGTCCGCGTGATATCGCTCGCCTCGCGCCGTCGGCTCGAGCCGCCGCGTCGTACGATTGAGCAGGCGCACTCCGAGCCGCATCTCTAGGCGGACGATCCGTTTCGATACCATCGCCGGCGAGATGCCGCGCAAGCGGGCAGCTCCGCTCAGGCTTCCGGCCGCGACGACGTCGACGAACAAAGCTGCATCCGGATCCATTCATTCCCCCAGTGATCGACAGCTTAAACACTTGATCGTCTACCGAACAGCCTGGCGGTCGTATAGGATGATCGTCAGATAGGGAGAGAGCGATGACCGCGACGTCAGACGGCATGATAGACAAGGCGGGGTTGCGTGTCGCCGCACCGCTGGCACGGTTCCTCGAAGACCAGGCGCTGCCCGGCACGGGAGTCGACCCGTCCGCCTTCTGGTCCGGAATGGCCGACATCTACGCCCGCTTCGCACCCGAAAATCGCGATCTGCTTGCTCGCCGCGATGCGCTGCAGGCGAAGATCGACGCCTGGTACGGCGCGCTTGGCGGCCGCCCCGTCGATCCGGATGCCCAGGCGCGCTTCCTCCGTGAGATCGGTTATCTCGTCGAAGAGCCTGCGCCGTTCGTGGCGACCTCGATCCGCGTCGATGACGAGGTGGCACGGCTGGCAGGCCCGCAGCTGGTCGTGCCGATCCTCAATGCCCGGTTCGTCCTCAACGCCGCAAACGCACGCTGGGGCAGCCTGTACGACGCGCTCTACGGCACCGACGTGATCCCCGGAACGCCGTCGGGTCGGGGTTATGATCCGGACCGCGGTGCACAGGTGATCGCCTGGGCCAAGGCGTTCCTCGATTCCAGCGTGCCGCTTGCGACGGGTTCGTGGACCGACTGGGACGGCAGCCCGCCCGTGCTGGCACAACCGGATCAGCTCCGCGGCCATGCCGGCAGCACGATCCTGTTGCGCCACAATGGCCTGCACATCGAACTTGTCATCGATCGCGACCATCCGATCGGCGCGTCCGACCCCGCCGGACTCGCCGATGTCCGGCTCGAATCCGCGCTCACGACGATCGTCGACCTTGAGGACTCGGTCGCAGCGGTCGACGCCGACGACAAGGTCGCGGCCTATGCCAATTGGCTGGGCCTGATGAAGGGCGATCTGGAGGCGCAGTTCGACAAGGGAGGCCGGACGCTGACCCGGTCGCTGGAGGACGACCGGCGCTACACCGCGCAGGACGGGTCGGAGATCGTCCTGCCGGGGCGCAGCTTGTTGTTCGTCCGCAATGTCGGCCATCTGATGACCACACCCGCAATCCATCTGCCCGATGGGACGGAGGCGCCCGAGGGCATACTCGACGGGATCGTGACCGCGCTGATCGCGCTTCACGATCTGAACGGCACCGGCCGCTTCCGGAACAGCCGCGAGGGTTCGATCTACATCGTCAAGCCGAAGATGCACGGCCCCGACGAAGCGGGCTTCACCAATCGGCTGTTCGACGCGGTCGAGGATCTGCTCGGCCTCGACCGCCACACGATCAAGGTCGGCGTGATGGACGAGGAACGCCGCACTTCGGCCAATCTGGCCGCCTGTATCGCCGCGGTGAAGGACCGCATCGTGTTCATCAACACGGGGTTCCTCGATCGAACGGGCGACGAGATGCACACCGCGATGCGCGCCGGACCGATGATCCGCAAGAGCGAGATGAAGGCCAGCGCCTGGATCGCCGCCTATGAGGATCGCAATGTCCAGATCGGCCTCGCCTGCGGCCTCAGCGGTCGCGCGCAGATCGGCAAGGGCATGTGGGCAGCCCCCGATCGCATGGCGGACATGCTCGACCAGAAGATCGCGCATCCGATGACCGGCGCCAACACCGCCTGGGTCCCCTCGCCCACCGCGGCGACGCTCCACGCGACGCATTACCACCGGGTCGACGTCTTCGCGCGGCAGGCGGCACGACAGAGCGAGCCCGTCACGCCGCTCGAGAAGCTGCTGACGATCCCGCTCGCACACGGCCATAACTGGTCCCTCGACGAGATCCGCGACGAGCTCGAGAACAATGCGCAGGGCATTCTCGGCTATGTCGTGCGCTGGATCGACCAGGGCGTCGGCTGCTCGAAAGTGCCGGACATTCATGACATCGGCCTGATGGAAGATCGCGCGACCCTGCGGATCAGCTCGCAACATATGGCGAACTGGATGCTTCACGGCATCGCGACGCCCGCCGAGGTCGATGCCGCCTTTGTGAAGATGGCAGCCAAGGTCGACGCGCAGAACGCTTCCGATCCGCACTATCGGCCGATGGCCGGGCCCGCAGCGACCAGCCTTGCCTATCGCGCCGCCCGGGCGCTCGTCTTCGAAGGCCTCGATCAGCCGAACGGCTATACCGAACCCCTGCTTCACCGCTTCCGGCAGGAGGCGAAAGCGGCGCAAACTGGTAACAGTTGACACCATATTGGCCGGGGGCCATCGTCCTTCTTGAAACCCCCGGCCCCCGCGGCACGTCGAACAGGGGTGCGCGAGGAGAGTGTTACGATGGCCAACGACCCGGCCGACACCGGCTATATTTCGGGTTTCGGCAACCATGTCGCGACCGAGGCCGTCGCAGGCGCGCTACCCATCGGCCGCAATGCGCCACAACGGCCCCCCTTCGGGCTGTACACCGAGCAGCTGTCGGGCACGGCCTTCACCGCACCGCGTCACGAGAACCGGCGGAGCTGGCTGTACCGCATGCGCCCCACCGCCGAACATCCGCCCTATGTCCGATATGACGGCGCCACACGCTTCACCGCGGGCGCGCAGGACGGTCTGCTGGCGCCCAACCGGCTGCGCTGGGATCCGAGCGCGCCACCCTCCCCGGGCACCGACCTGATCGACGGCATGACGACGATGCTTTCTACCCGCGATCCTGCGGATCTGGAGGGCGTCGCGGTCCACCTCTATGCCGCCAACCGCGATATGACCGCGCGGGTCTTTGTCGATGCCGATGGCGAACTGCTCTTCATCCCCCAAGCGGGGCGGCTCGAACTCCTGACCGAGCTTGGGCGGATCATGGTCGCGCCCGGCCAGATCGCGCTCATCCCGCGCGGTGTTCGTTTCCGGGCTTTGCTACCCGATGGGCAAGCAACGGGCTATGTCGCGGAAAACCATGGCGCGCTGTTCCGTCTGCCCGATCTAGGTCCAATCGGCGCGAACGGGCTGGCCAATCCGCGCGATTTCGAAACGCCGGTCGCCTGGTTCGAGGATCGCGACACGCGGTTCGAGGTAATCCAGAAATTCATGGGATCGCTGTGGTGCACAACGCTCGAGCACAGTCCGCTCGACGTCGTGGCGTGGCACGGCAATCTGGCGCCGTGGCGCTATGATCTCGCGCGGTTCAACACGATCAATACGGTGAGCTTCGACCATCCCGATCCGTCGATCTTCACCGTTCTGACCTCGCCCTCCGACGTACCCGGCCGCGCCAATGCCGATTTCGTCGTCTTCCCGCCGCGCTGGATGGTTGCCGAAGACACGTTCCGCCCGCCCTGGTTCCACCGCAACGTCATGTCGGAGGCGATGGGGCTGATCCACGGCGCCTATGACGCCAAGGCGGCCGGCTTCACGCCCGGCGGTCTGAGCCTGCACAATCTGATGGCAGGCCACGGCCCCGATCTCGAGAGCTGGACCGCCGCGACCAACGCCGATCTCAAGCCGCACAAGATCGACGGGACCATGGCCTTCATGGTCGAGAGCTGCTGGCCCTACCGGCCGACCCCGCATGCGCTGGAGCATGCCCAGCTCGACTATGACGCGGTCTGGGCCGATTTCCCCAAGGCAGTGCTGCCGGCATGATCCTGCACGGCTATTGGCGGTCGACGACCTCGTACCGTGTGCGGATCGCGCTGAACCTGAAGCAATGCGCCTATGAGCAATGCACGCACGATCTCAGGACCGGCGCGCAGCGTGACGCGCGCTATCTCGCGCTTAACCCGCAAGGGCTGGTGCCCGCGCTGGACATTGGCGACGGCACGATCCTGACGCAGTCGCCGGCCATCCTCGAATGGCTCGACGCGACCTATCCCGCGCCGCCGCTATTGCCCGCCGACCCGACCGAGGCCGCGATCGTGCGCAGCATTGCGGCAACGATCGGGTGCGACATTCATCCGGTCAACAATCTACGAATCCTCGACGCGCTCAGGGCCGATTTCGCCGCGACGCCCGAGCAGGTATCAGCCTGGATCGCGCGGTGGATGACCGCGGGATTCGATGCGATCGAGCCACAGATCGCTCGCCATGGCGACGGCTATGCCTTTGGCGCCACGCCGACGCTGGCCGACTGCTATCTCGTGCCGCAGGTCTATGCGGCCGAACGCTTCGCCGTCGATCTCTCACGCTACCCCTGTCTGGCCACCGCCGCCGCGAACGCCGCGACCCTGCCGGCCTTCGCCGCTGCACATCCCGACATGCAGCCTGACCGTGACCCGCTATAGTATTGATATAGATTAGCACAAACCCGGTCCGAGTAGCGGACATAAAAGCCGAATTGATGCGTTTCTCACCGAATCGACGCGACTTAGATCGTGATCGCTGGTGAAGGGGTCGGAATGCGAATCGCGATTATTGCGCATCTCAAATATGCCATCCGCGAGCCTTTTGCCGGTGGCCTCGAGATGCATACGCACCTGTTGGCGACCGCGTTACGCCGACGTGGACATGCGGTCACAGTATTCGCATCGATGAAATCCGATCCGGCAATGGGGCTCGAGGCAATCTGCGACGAAACCTCGCTTCTCGAAACCGGCACCGCCGAAGCGCAGGACGTGACGTTCTTCCGCGAACACCATGCCTATCTGCGGCTGATGAGCATGCTGAGAAATCGACGGTTCGACGTCATCCACAACAACTCGCTCCACTATCTTCCCGTCTCGATGGCGGAAACGCTCGATACGCCGATGGTCACGACGCTGCACACACCCCCGTTCTGCTGGCTGGAAAGCGGCATCCGCCTCTGCAAGTCACCATCGATGCGGTTCGTTGCCGTATCCGATACGATTCGCGGTCTGTGGAGCCACGTGACGCCGATCGACCGGACGATCCCGAACGGTATCGACCTTGCGAGCTTCCCCTTCCAACCTGCCGCAAGTCCCGACCGCTATCTCGTTTGGTATGGGCGGATCGTTGCCGAAAAGGGCCTTCATCTGGCGATCGACGCGGCGAGGCTGGCAGGCTATCCGCTCCGCATCGCCGGACCGATCTCCGATCCGGATTACTACGCGGCCGAGATCCTGCCGCGGTTTGGCGCCGACGTCACGCATGTCGGCCATCTCGAGCATGCAGCACTCGGCGAACTCGTCGGCGGCGCGAGTGCGTTTCTCTGCACGCCCCGCTGGGAGGAGCCGTTCGGGCTGGTGGTCGCCGAAGCCCTCGCGTCCGGGACGCCCGTCGCTGCCTTTGCGCGCGGCGCGATTCCGGCGCTCCTCGACGAGTCCTGTGGCACGCTCGCACGCGCGGACGATGTCGCATCGCTCGCGGATGCCGCGCGGCGGGCGGTGCTGCTCGACCGCCGTGCCTGCCGCCTGCGGGCGGAGGCGATCTGCGACGCCGACGTCATGATCGACCGCTATGAGGATTTGTACGAAGAGATGATCCAGCCGACGCGCCACGCCGCACGGGGCCGCGCGTCTGACTATCCGATCACATTGGCGGGGGCGGCATGACGGACGCCCGCTTCTGCGTATGCGTGCCCGCGCGTGACGAGGCAGACCGTCTGCCAATTCTGCTCGACGCCCTCGCGCGACAGGACGTGGATGGACCGATCCGCGTCTCGATCTTGATCAACAACACCGTCGATGACAGCGTCGCCGCGGTGGCCCGGGCACAGGCAGCCTGGGGCGAGCGACTGCATCTCGCCGTAGCTTGCTACGATCTTCCGCCCGAGCGTGCGCATGCCGGCACCGCACGACGCCTGGCGATGGAGGCTGGCTTGGCACGCATCGATCCGGATCGCGGCGTTCTCATCTCCACCGATGCCGATACCCGGCCGCCGTCCGACTGGATCTCGGCGATGCTTCGCGCGATCGACGCAGGGCTCGATATCGTTGGCGGCCGGATCGTCGTCGACGATGCCGAACCGCTCGCGGCGGACATGGATGCGATGCAGATCAAGCTCGACCGCTACTGGGCGTGTGTTCGCGCGATCGAGGACGACATCGATCCGTGCCGCTGGGATCCGGCGCCCCGTCACGGAGATCATACCGGCGCGAGCCTGGCAATTCTTGCCCCGCTCTACCGTGCGGCGGGCGGTGTCCCCGCTATCCCCGCCGGGGAAGACCGCGCACTGGTCGAGGCGGCGGTCGCGGCAGGCGGTCGGCTCGGTCATCCGATGAGTGTGTGGACCCGTGTGTCAGCGCGCACCATCGGTCGCGCGACCGGGGGCATGGCGGACCATATGCAGGTGCTGTCCGATCGGGTGGCGCGCGGCGAGTCCACTTTTCTGCCGTCGTTCGATCAGTGGCGCGCACGCGCGGCGTGGCGACGGATGCGACGCGACCAGCCGGGCGGTGATGCCGGCGTCGCCCGCGACGAACCGCTGCTCCCGGCGATGCGCTGCGACATGCCGTTGGGCCTCGACCGATGAGCGGCCTGATCTCGCGGCCGGCCCCCGCAATCCCGTCCCTAGACCTCGTCGAGACGCTCGCCTCCTGCGGCGAGCGTTATGATGCCGCCCCGGCGTTTCCCGCCGACAGCATGGCGGCACTGGTCCGCCACGGCCTGCACCGGCGTTTCGCCCCGCGTGCACTGGGCGGCCAGGCCAGTGGTGCACCGGACGAGCTGCTCGATGCGCTGCGGACGGTCGGACGCGGTGACCTTAGCGTCGGGCGGCTGTTCGAGGGCCATGTCAACGCGCTCGCGCTGTTCGACTGGTATGCATCGGCGGATCAGCTCGCTTGGCTCGATACCGAACTCGACCGCGGCGCCTGGTTCGGCGTCTGGGCGACCGAGCCTCCGCCCGGCGTCGCGGTAACCGACGGTCCTGACGGCCCTGTGCTCGATGGGGCCAAGCACTTCGCAAGCGGCGCCGGCGGTATCGATTACGCGATCGTCACCGCGCGTCCGGCGGCGGGCCAGCGTCCGATCGTCGTCATCCCGGCCGATGATCCCGTGCGTACCGACGCGTCCCGCTGGCGCGTGCGCGGCATGCGCGCGAGCATGAGTGGTCGCTACGAATGTTCGGGCTATCCCGCCGGCGTCATGCAGACGCTAGGCGCACCGGGCGACTATGACCGCGAACCCCGGTTCACCGCGGGCGCATGGCGGTTCCTGGCGGTTCAGCTTGGCGGCATGGAGGGGCTGCTGACCGAGACCCGGCGCGCCTTGTCCGACACTGCACGCGGCGATCCCGTCCAGCGTGCGCGCTTCGCCGAGGCGGTCGTTGCCGCGCGCACCGCCTATCTGTGGATCCGCGAGGCTGCGGGACGTGCCGCACGTGAGGAGGCCGACGCCACCATCTTCGTCCAGATGACTCGCGGGGTCGTCGAACGTGCTGCGCTCGACGTCATGGAAGCCACCGCGCGTTTGCTCGGTACGCGCAGCGCGTTTGATGGTGAGCGCGCGGACAAGATCAGCCGCGACCTCAGCCTCTATCTGCGTCAGGCAGGCCCCGACTATGCGCGCGATCAGGCGGCGCTCGCCTGGCTCGACCGCGACGTCTGGGGCGCCGGCGACCGCTTGTGGTGACCCCCGCGACTGCACTGAGCCGAACTCCGTGGCGGAGCGCGCGGTGGCTGGTGCTGGCGCCGCACGCCGATGACGAAACACTCGGCACGGGGGCATTGATCGCGGATACGGCGGCGCGCAATCGCCTTGCCGGTGTGATGATCCTGACCGACGGATCGGGTTCGCATCCCTGCCCGACGCCGGCGGATCGTAGCGCGCTTATCCGGCGACGGCGCAGTGAGGCACGGCATGCCGTCGCGCTGCTGACCGGCGGACGGCGGATCGTCCCGCGGTTTCTCGACTGGCACGATGCAAACCCGCACCGCCCCGGAAGCACCGCGTTCGGGCGATCCGTCCGGCAACTGGCGACCCTGTTGCGCCGGCACGCGGTCGACGCGATCGCAACCACCGCGGCAGGCGAGCCCCATTGTGACCATGCCGCGTGCTTCACGCTTGCGGTGCATGCTGCGCACGCGGCGCGCAGGCCGGTCGCGGTTTTCGAATATGCCGTCTGGGGCGAACGCCCCGAAGGGAAGCGCGTCCTCCGTACCGCGGCGATGCCGACCGCCCGGCGCAGCGCCGCGCTCCGCGCGCACCGCAGCCAGTTGACCGGATTGATGGGCGACGGGTTTCGCCTGCCGCGCGCGCAACAGCGGATGCCGGGCACCGATCTCCTCTATCTGGCGAACCGACATGCGACCCGACCATAGCCTCGACGCGCGTTATTTCGACGACGTCTTCACCGGCGACGATGACCCCTGGTCGCTCGCCTCGAGCCCGTATGAATCCGCAAAGTTCGATGCGACGATCGCCGAGCTCGACGATCGGCGCTATAGTTCGGCCCTCGAGATCGGCTGCGCCCACGGCGTGCTGACCGCTCGGCTCGCGCCTTTGTGCGATACTCTGACCTCGATCGACATCAGCCTGCGCGCGGTCGAGCTTGCCCGGTCGCGCTGCGCCGCACTGCCCAACGTCACGATCGCCCGCTGTGGCTTCCCGGCCGAGACGCCCGACGGCGCGTTCGATCTCGTCGTGCTGTCGGAGGTCGTCTATTACTGGGACGACGCTGACATCGAGCGCGCAGCCGCCGCGATTCGCGCCAGCGCCACGCCCGATTGCCGGATCATACTAGTGCATTGGACAGGCGATACCGACTATCCACAGACCGGCGACGCAGCCGTCACCAAGCTACGGGATCGGCTCGGCGGCGTCGCGGTCGAGCGCGCCGAACGAAAAGACGCGTACCGCCTCGACCTGTGGTCCCTGCGATGACGCCGCTCTCCGTCCTGACCCTCGTGAAGGACCGCGAACCCCATCTGATCCAGCTGATCGAGGGCCTGAAACGGAGCGCGGTCGCCCCCGCCGAACTGATCGTCGTCGACATGAGCAGCACCCCGGTCGCGCAGCCGGAGGCGCCCTTCCCCGTCTACGTCCATCGGCTGCAGACCGGCACCCTCGCGCTTGCCGCCGCGCGCAACCTTGCAGCACGGCACGCGCGGTCGGCACATCTCCTGTTCCTCGACGTAGACTGTATCCCGATGGCGCAGTGCCTCGGCAGGATGGGTGCGGTGCTCGATGAGGACGATGCGTTGCTTTGCGCGGATATCCGCTATCTCGGGCCGAACGACGCGCGTTCGGCGTGGAACGAAGAGGTCCTGCTGGCGACCGGGCGGCCACATCCGGTGCGCAGTTTTCCCGCGACGGGCACGCGGCGCGAAACCAATCCCGGCCTGTTCTGGTCGCTGGCGTTCGCGATCCGCCGGTCGCGGTTCGACGCGCTGGGCGGCTTCGACGAGGCGTTTGTCGGCTATGGCGCGGAAGACACCGACTTCGGCTTTCGCGCCGAGCATGCACAAACCCCGCTAATCTTCGTCGGCGGTGCGATCGCCTGTCATCAATATCACGACAGCTATGATCTGCCCGTCCAGCATCTCGACGACATCGTCCGCAACGCAACGATATTCAAAGCGCGTTGGGGCTGGTGGCCGATGCAGGGATGGCTCGACGCCTTTGTCTCGATGGGGCTGATCGATTATCGCGATGATAGCATCCGCATCCTGCGCCGTCCGAACGCCGCGGACCTGATCGCCGCGCATTCGGGCCAATCCTAGACCGCGGTACCGATCGGCATGGTGACCGAAGCCGAGAGCCCGCCGCCCGCGGCATCGTCGAGGACCAGCACGCCGCCATACAGCGCTGCGAGTTCGCGCGCGATCGCCAGGCCGAACCCATGGCCGTCCTCACGTTCGTCGAGCCGCACGCCAGCGTCGGTCGCCCGCTGGCGGTCCGCCAGCGCGATGCCCGGTCCATCGTCGACGACGCTGAGCCGGATCATGCCCTGATCGACCCTTGCGGCGACATGCACCGTCGTTCGCGCATGTCGTGCGGCATTGTCGATCAGATTGCCCGCCAGCTCGTCAAGATCCGCGGCATCGACCGCGACGTGCAGCGCCGGGTCGATCGCCGCATCGATCACGATGCTGCGCTCCATCCTCAGCCGCCGGATCGTCGACACCAGATCGGCGATCGCGGGGGCGAGTGCGGTGCTGCTCGCATGACCGCCCGCGATGTTGCGTGCCCGGGCAAGATGATGCCGGATCGTCGCGTCAATCCGGGCGAGCTGCGCCGCCTGGGCCGGATCGTCACGCACCGTGAGTGCAAGCGTCGCGACGGGGGTCTTCAGCGCGTGCGCCAGATTGGCCGCCGACGCGCGCGCGGTCGCGAGCGCCGACGCGTTGTCCCGCGCGAGTGCGTTCAGTTCGATCGCGAGCGGACGAAGCTCGTCGGGCTGCGCTTCGGAAATACTGGTGGCCCCCCTGCGCATCGCGGCTACACCGTCGCGCAACGCGCGCAGCGGTCGCAACCCGATCCGCACCTGCACCAGCGTCGCAACGCCCAGCACGATGCCAAGGATGCCGAGCGTCGCAAGCAACGGCACCACCGCCGCCTGGATCGGTCGGGCGACGACGTCGCGCGGTGCCGCCGCGGTCAGCACCACCGGCCCCGCGTCGGTCGCGATCGAAATCCGCCGAGCGTGGACCCCGTCGCGTCCCTCCAGTGGTTGCGGACGCTCCTTGCCTTCCCCGCGCAGCGCGTCTCGCGGTGCCGGGCCGGGCGTCCGCAGCGTCGGAAATTCGGCGGAACTCACCGTCTGTGCCGGGCCGCTGATCTGCCATTGCCAGCCGGGGCCGGCATCGAGCAGGCCACGAAGCCGTGTCAGCCGCGCCCGGTCGATCCGCCCATCGCCATCGACCGCACCGGCAAGCAGCGACAATTCGGCATCGAGCCGCTGGTCGAGCCCCTGGGTGACGAACCGCTGCAGCACGCCGGCGATCGCCGCACCCGCGACCACGAGCGCGACGAGGGTGGCGAGCAGCGAAAGGCCGAGCATCCGCCCATGGATCGACCGCGGGATCAGCCTCATCGGGGTGTCGGCGTCGCGAGCCGGTAGCCCCGGCCACGCACGGTATCGATCAGCGACGAACCGATCTTCTTTCTCAGTCGACCCACGATCACCTCGAGGCTGTTCGAGTCGACATCCGCATCGCCCTCATAGACACGCTCCATCAGCGCCAGGCGCTCGATCACCGCGTCCTTCGACAGCATCAGCGCCGACAGCACCCGCCATTCGAGCGCAGTCAGCTTGACCGGCAGACCGTCGAGCTCGAACTGGCCCGTCTGCGTCTCGAACGCGAGCGGACCGCATTCGAGCCGCGTGGCGCCATGCCCCGCCGCCCGGCGCACCAGCGCGCGCAGCCGCATGACCAGTTCCTCGACGCGGAACGGCTTGGTCATGAAGTCATCGGCCCCCGCCTTGAACCCCGCCACCTTGTCCGACCATCCGTCGCGCGCGGTGAGGATCAGCACGGGAAGGTCGCGCCCCGCCGCCCGCCAGTCCCGCAGGATCGTGACGCCGTCCCGGCCCGGCAGGCCAAGATCCAGCACGGCGGCGTCATAGGCCTCGGTGTCGCCCAGATGCCCTGCATCGACGCCATTTGCGGCAAGATCCACCGCGCAGTTCTCGCCTCGCAAGGCCTTGGCCAGCGCGGGGCCGAGATCGGGATCGTCCTCGACGAGCAATATACGCATGACGACCTCGCTAGCTGTGCACGCTAAACCCAAACTGAACGGGGAAGTTCAGCGGGGCGTGGGGATGCGGTGCCTAGAAGCCGGTCATCGACACGAAGAGGAGACGATGAATGCCCCGTTTGATGGACACAATGAACCGCGGAACGCGGATGAAGCTCGCCGCTGCCGCCCTGCTTGCAGTCGGCGTCGCCGGCGGCGCCGGCGCCGTATCACTGACGCGGCCCGGCATCGAGATGGCGCCGACCACGCCGACCGCGATCGCCCGACTGTCTGGTACGAGCGGCGTGGTGACGGTGAAGGGCCGTGTGGTCGAGATCTACGGTGACCGCTTCGTCCTTCAGGACGCAACCGGGCGGACGATGATCGATGCCGGCCGCAACGGAGATGGCGTCACTGCCGGTGCGACGATGACGGTACAGGGGCGCTACGACAACGGACAGCTGCGCGCGTCCTATCTGGTCGATCCGAATGGGCGGATCGTCGCCGCCGGCCCCGCGGGCGGTCCGCCGCCGCATGGCCCCGGTATTCCTCACGGTCCTGGTGGTCCCGGTGCGCCCGGCCGCGATGGTCCGCCGCCACCGCCACCGGGCGGCGCGAACTTGACCCCTCCCGGTGCAATGGCGCCGTCCACGGTTCCCGGTTGCGCGCCATCCGTAGTCGGTGTCACGCCGCCATCGGCACCCGTCGGCACACCCGTCGCGCAAACGCCACCCCGCGCACCGGCTGCCGCGGTAAATCGCTAGGATGGTTATGATCCGGCACAACGGTGGCGGATTTAGCCCCGAGGCCGATCGCTAGTGACCGGAACCCTCCGTACCGCTTCCGCCGTCAGGCCGAGGCGGTGCGGTGTTCGTCTTTCGAGGGTCGTAGGGCACGCGCCATGCCGAGGATCAGTACAACGGGTCGGAGCATGAACATCGGCGCGACCGACAGCGTGCCGACCATGATGACCGCCGCGATTGAGCCGCCACCCAGAAACCGCACGACGCGTTCGCCGCTGACCGGCGCCCCGCACCGCAGGAACGCCAGCGTCAGTGCGGCGGCGGCGGCGATCCGCAACAGCTGGATCGTCCCGGGTGCGGTGATCCCGAGATCCCGGCGATAGCGAAACGCGGAGGCCGCGAGCAGCATCCAGCCCGCCAGCGTGACGATGATCGTTTCAAGCATGAACCACTCCACGGGCAGGACGTCGTACCGGAGCCGCCGGACGAAGATGCGCGACACGCCATGCTGCCATCCCCAGCACGGTGGCGATCGCGAGCATGGTCAGGTCGAACCCGGCAAATACCGGGTCGTCGCCACGCAATGAGGCCGGCAGACCGCGCGCGGTCGTGACGGCATTGATGACCGGAATTGCGGCAAAGGCGATGGCACCGATCGCGAAGCCCTCGATCCAGGCGCGTCGCGGCGATCGGGCCAGCTGCATGACTGCGACCGCCCCCCAGGCCCAGAACATCGCGGCGACTTCGCCATCCGCGCGCCCGGCTGCATCGGCGGGAATTACCCGGTTCGCCAGGAGATACGCCGCCATCCCGAACGGCAGCCCGGCAATCACCGCGATGTTCAAGCGCTCGACAAGCGTCAGCCCCGGAAACGGCGCCGCGCCCGGCCGCCGCCGCTTGGTCGTCCAGAGCAACAGGCCCGTACCGACCATTGCGGCGCCGGTCAGGCCGAGCAGGCAATAGGCCCAGCGCAGCCCGGTACCCGCATAGCTCGCGACGTGCAGACCGAGCATCACCCCCGCGGTCATCAGCGCGGGCCCGGTGCCGCCCGATCGCTCGAGCATTTGCCCGGTGCTTCCGGAATAGGTCACCGATGGCAGCCGCGCATTGATCGACACGCTGGCATGTCGATAGACGGTCACCGTCGCCGCGCGGTCGTTGGGATGGCGCACCACGACCCGCGTCGCAGGTGCGCCGAGTACTGCTTCGGCCTTCTCGATCATCGGCTCGATCGGCAGCAGCGGGGCGGCAATGCCGGTCGCGGCGCGTTCGGTCGGAATGCCGAATGCGACCGCCCCGTAATCGAGCGGCGTCTTGTAATTTACCATCGCCGGCCACGGCATGTACATCGCCACCAGCGTGATCAGCCCGGTATAGGTGATCATAGCGTGATAGGGCAGCGCGAGCACGGCCGAGACGTTATGCGCATCGAGCCAGCTCCGCTGTCCCTTGTTCCAGCGCAGGGTGAAGAAATCGGCAAAGATCCGCTTGTGCGTGATCACCCCCGACACGATCGCCGAGAGCATCACCATCGCACACAGCCCGGCCAGCCAGCGCCCCCAGGGATAGGGCAGCTGAAGCTGGAAGTGGAACCGATAGAAATGCTCGCCGCCGCGCGTTTCGCGGGCACGGACCGGCTCACCGCTGCGGGGATCGAGCGTGAGTTCGGCGGGACGCGGCGGTGCCGTCGACGTCGGACTCCGCTGCTCGAAGACGCGTGTCACCGCCGAGCGGGCATCGGGAAGATAGAGGAACCACTGGACGTCGTCACCCGCGCCGATCCGCTGCAGATAGGTCATCGCGCCTTGCGCCGCCTGCGCGGGCGACACCGTGCTCGCGCGGATTTCCGGTTGCATCCACTGGGTGATTTCGGGCCGGAAATAGCTTGCCGTCCCCGTCAGGAACATCGCGAACAACAGCCATCCCGCGAGCAGTCCCAGCCACCCATGGACCCACGCCATGCTCTGCCGCAGCGGCAACGCAGCCGTCATGGGCGGACGCCGAGCAAGGCCAGTGCCAGACCGATCGCCACGCTGCCGCCCCAGATGCCGAGCATGACGCGCATCACGCGTGGCTCGTGAAAGCTCCAGAGCACGGCGATTGCGTAGACTAGGAACGAGAGGATCATTCCCCAACTGGTGGCCTCGGCACGGTCCACTGGCAGCAGCCGCGCGATCAGCGTCGCACCCGCGGAGGCCAGGACATAGCCGCCGACCAGCGCGGTCCCGATCCGGGCAATCATCGGCACGACCGCAGGACGCAACCGACGCCGCGGCGACGTTGCCGTTCGCCTTAGGTCCGGCGTGCGCTGCGGGGTGGCCTGCATGCTCATGCCCTACAGAAGTTTGCGAGTGGTTATCAATAGCAAAGTTGTTGCACGATATCCGGTCAGGGCCGCGAGTAGCAGGTCATAGGGAAATCCGCCCCGGGGATGCGATCCATGGATATAAAAGCGCGGTCTATCGCTGAACGGGGCAAGGGTGTGCGCATGCAGGACGCCGCCCGATGAAAGGTCTGCGCATGGAAGCTGCCAACGTCTTCAAGAAGCTTGAGATCGAACTCAAGCCCGATCCTTCGCGAACGGTGATCCGCCCGTTCAGCTTCAGCTATCCGGAGGCATTTGCGGCCGATCGTCCATCGCGCGCGCAAAAGGTGGCGCAGCGGGTGATGGCACTCGACCCCGCGCTGCGCAAACGCATGGTCGAACTGCTGGCGAAACCGATGGAGGAGCGGCATCGCAATGCCGATGACGTCTTCCGCCGCCGCTTTGCCGAGGTTCAGGATGAGCTTGATATCGGCGACATCGACGCCGACGAGGCCCTGCTGCTGGGCGCCTATTTCAGTCAGGAATATGCGTTCGAGTCGGCGGCCCTTTTCAATCCGAGCATCGCGCGGATCGACGACGAACCCGGATCGGCTACGGGCGGCGTCAAGTTCGTGCTGTCGTTGCGCGGCATCGGCGAAGGACATATCTCCTCGGTTACGTTCCGTACCGGCGAATGGGGACCCGACGATCGCCTCGTGATCGATTCGGCAAGCCCGCATGGTGTGCCGCCACGAATTGACCGCAACCAGGATGGCTGGGTCCGGCTCTTGTGCGACGACAGCCAGGACGCGTCGGAAACGGTCATCTTTCCCGTCCTGCCCAGCCAGCGCCAGGGTGTCGAGGATCTGCGCCTCGTCAATTTCACCGATCATGATGGCGTTCGCAGCATCATCGGGACCTATACCGCGTTCGACGGACGCAAGGTTCAGCAGGAAATGCTCCGCGGCGTCGACATGCGGACCTTCGAAATGCGCCCCCTCGCCGGCGCCATGACCGGCTACAAGGGCATGGCGCTGTTCCCGCGCCGGATCGATGGCCAGTTCGTGATGCTCGGACGGCAGGACAGCGAGACGATCTGGCTGCTCCGCTCGGACGATCTTTACACCTGGGAGCGCGGGATGCCGATCATGGCACCGAAATATCCGTGGGAATTCGTGCAGCTCGGCAATTGCGGATCCCCGATCGAGATCGACGAGGGGTGGCTTGTCTTCACCCACGGCGTCGGCATGGTCCGCGGCTATTGCATCGGCGCGTGTCTGCTCGACAAGGCGGACCCCAGCCGCGTGCTGGCGCGCACGCCCTCCCCGCTCCTGTTCCCGAGCGCGGAGCAGCGTGGCGGCTATGTGCCGAACGTCACCTATAGCTGTGGCGGGCTGTTGCAGGGGCGCCGCATCCTGCTGCCCTATGCGATCGGCGACGAATATACCGCCTTCGCCACCGCACAGGTCGATGATATCCTGTCGGTCATGGCCCCCGCCTGACGTGCAGGCAGGTTCGGGCGCGGCCGCCGAACGCCGCGCCCGATCTCGTCAGAAGCTGATATTGAAGCGCGCGTAATAATAGCCGCCGTTGATGCCGTAGGGACTGAACGTCAGCGGCCCGTCGAGGACATTGGCGTCGTTGACCAGCGAGTTGGTCGACCCCGGCACCAGCCCGACGGTCGGCGGCCGCTTGTTGAACAGGTTGTTGGCACCGACCGACAGCTTGAGTGCGGCGGTCAGGTCATAGTTGAGCTCGACGTCGCCGATGAACGCCGACCCCACCGTCTGCTTGTAATATGCGCCGCCATCCGGGGTCAGATACGCCGTCGTCTTGCCGTAGACGGTCCCGCGCAGCGTCGCACCGAACTTGTCCAGCGCATAGACGATCGAACCGATCACCTTGGTCTTGGGCGACGCCGTCTCGAGATAGCTGATCGCCTCATCGTCGAAGAGCGGGATGCCGCCGAGCGTCGCAGGCGCCGCATTCAGCCTGAGCGCCTTGGTCTCGTTATAGTTGCCCGACAGCATCCAGTTCACTTTGCCATAGTCGGCAAGATCGGTGACGTAGCTCGCCACCAGATCGATGCCGCGCGTCCGCGTGTCCGCGCCGTTGGTGAAGATGTTGATCCCGGTCTGATTGACGGTCGGGTCGAGGATGTTGCCGTTCGCCCGAATGGCCGCGGTCACGATCGGGAAGTTGGTCGCACCACCGCTGCCGTAGAGCGAACCGGTCCCGAGGATGCGGTCGCGGATCTTGACCTGATAGGCGTCGATCGTGATCGTCAGGCGTGGTGCCGGACGCAGCACGGTACCCAGGCTGAAATTGGTCGATTTCTCCGGCTTGAGATTGGCAAACCCCAGGAGCTTGGCCGCGGCGGAATTGGCCGGCAACTGCACGAACGCGGACGTCGGCGAGACATTGGTTGCGGAATAATAGGACTCCGCGAGCGTCGGCGCCCGAAACCCGGTCGAGACCGTGCCGCGCAGCGCGAACGCGTCCGAGAAATCGTACCGGCTCGTCCCCTTGTAGATGAACTTGCTGCCGAAATCGGAATAATGTTCATAGCGTCCGGCGACATCGACCTTCAGCCCGTCGATCGACATCATCGCGACATCGACATAGGCCGCCTGGCTGTTGCGGCCGTTCACGCCCGCATCGGATGGCCGGAACCCGGGATAGGATTGCCCGCCCTCCTTGTAGATCGATGCGGCATCGCCCGAGCCGATCTCGTACACGTTCTTTCGATACTCCGCGCCGAATGCGAGGTTCAGCGGGGCCGCCATGCCCACCGCGATCTCGCGGGTGACATCGGCGTTCGCGGTGAACTCGGTCGCCTTGAAGAAGCCGTTATAGAAGCGCGTCGGCGTAAATCCGGTATCCGCGTAGAGCGAGGCGTTGGCGGAATCGACGGTGTAGATCAGGTTCTTGTCCTGCCCGAAACTGGTCGACAGGTCGTAAGTGAAACCGCTCAGCAGTCCGCGAACCCCGCCGGTAAACGCCATGTCGTCCTCGCGGATCTTTTCGCGCGGTGAAAAGCCGTTGACCGGGCTGTCGCCGTCAGGATCGAAATAGGTCGTGACCCCGCCGACCGTCCGCGAGACCCGCGTCGGTACGCGCAGATTTTCGTACGCGCTGGCGATCCGCTTCGAATAGGTGCCGAAACTGTACACCTCCGCCGCGCCGAAGTCGTAGGCGCTGTTAAATTGCAGGTTGGTGAGGCGGGATTGCGCATCACCGTTGATCCGATTGACGTACGGAAATCTGGAAATATTCGGGTAGAGTTGCTGCTGCAGGGGACTTAACGCCGGCGACGTCGTGCCGGTGAGCAGCTTGCCATCACCGTCCGTCACCCGCCGGTCGAGCCCGCCGACCTGCGTGAAGTCGTGATAGCGGTGAAATGCGGTCACGTTGAGGAACCCGTCCTCGCCGATCTTGGTCGCGAGATGCAGCGTCCCGGCATAGGTCCGTCCGCCCGTCTGGTAATTTTCGCCCGCGGTTGCATAGCCATCGCCGCCCGTATCGCCGTCCTTGAGGATGATGTTGATCACCCCGGCGATCGCATCCGAGCCATATTGCGCCGCCGCGCCGTCTTCCAGAACCTCGATCCGCTTGATCGACGAGGGGGAGATCAGGTCGAGATCCGCGGTCGCGGCGCCCTGATAGGGCCCGCCGAGCACCGCGAGGTTGGCGGTGCCATGCCGGCGCTTGCCATTGACGAGCACGAGTGTGTGGTTGGGGCTCAGTCCGCGCAACCGCGCCGACAGCGTCAGGTTCGCGGTGTCGCCGCCAAATGCCTGCGCGGTGAAGGACGGGACCAGCTGCGTCAGGATCTGGTTCAGATTGGGCTGGCCGACATGGCTCATCATGTCGGCATCAAGCACCTTGATCGGCGCCGCGCTTTCGGCAGCAGTAATGCCGGTCGCACGCGTCCCCGTCACGATGATGTCGTCGGGGATGTCGTCGGACGCATCACTTGTCGGCGGGCTGGCCGATCCTACCGTGGCGGGGTTTGTCGTCTGGGCAAGCTCTTGGGCACTGGCGGAAACATGCCCTCCAGCGGCAAGGGCGACGATCAAGGCGTGACGCGAGATATGATGAGCGATCTTCATTAGGCTACCCCCGAATGGTGAGCGCCTTTTCGGATCCTTCCCCCAAGTCTATCGACGATTTACGTCGTTTGCTCACGCAATACTGGCCGTGCCGAAATCAATCCTTTGTCATGGGCCCGGCATGTTGCCGGGATCCGTTGCGCATGCTCGGGTCTCCAAATTTTGAATGCAACCTATTCAGAGTAACGAGATCGTATCCGCGCGCGTTTTCCAACCGAAAATTTGAACTTGTTACATTTCTGCAACGATCCGGCCGTACCGCTCCCAGGTTCGATTCCGCGATTTCGCCGCGTCACTTGCCGCCGGGACGCGTTGAGGCCTCGACCTTCACCCTTTTTCGAGACCCGGAGACGCCCGATGCCCAAGACCCTGATCGCCGACCTGTTCGTCGAGACGCTCGAGCTTGCCGGTGTCGAGCGCATCTATGGTGTGGTCGGCGACAGCCTGAACGGCCTCACCGAAGCGCTCAGGCGGCGTGGAACGATCGAATGGGTGCACGTCCGCAACGAGGAAGCGGCGGCCTTCGCGGCCGGCGCCGAAGCGCAACTCACCGGCAAGCTCGCGGTCTGCGCCGGCTCCTGCGGGCCGGGCAACCTGCATCTGATCAACGGGCTGTACGACTGCAACCGGACCCGCGTGCCCGTACTGGCGATTGCCGCGCAGATACCGAGCGCGGAAATCGGCTCCAATTATTTCCAGGAAACCCGCCCCGAGGCGCTGTTCCGTGAATGCAGCGTCTATTGCGAGACGATCTCCGATGCCGATCAGATGCCGCGCACGCTCGACACCGCGATCCGTGCCGCGGTCGGCCATCGTGGCGTCGCGGTCGTCGCGATGCCGGGCGATGTTGCATTGCGCACGACCACGGGCCTTATCGCCCGATCCCGCACGGCGTTGCTGCCCGAAGCGGCCACGATCATCCCCGATCAGGGCTCGCTCGCTCGCCTTGCCGCGCTGCTGAACGACACCGGCAAGGTGACGATCCTCGCGGGTCGCGGCTGTCGGGGGGCGCATGCGCAACTCGTCGCGCTTGCCGGCGTGCTCCAGGCACCGGTCGTCCATGCACTCGGCGGCAAGGAATTCGTCGAATATGACAATCCTTATGATGTCGGCATGACCGGGCTGATCGGCTTCTCGTCCGGCTATGACGCGATGATGGAGTGCGACACGCTGCTGATGCTCGGGACCGACTTCCCTTATCGCCAATTCTATCCGGAAAAGGCGAAGGTGGCGCAGATCGACCTGCGGCCCGAAAATCTCGGCCGCCGTACCGCGATAGACCTCGGCTTGGTCGGCGACGTCGGCGCGACGATCGACCATGTCCTGCCGCTGCTGACACGCGAGCGCGACGGCGCCTTCCTGCGCGACGCACGCGAGGATTACGCCAAGTCGCGCAAAGGCCTGGACGAGCTCGCGACCGGCACCCCGGGCAGCGGCGTGATCCACCCGCAGCATGTCGCGCGAGTCGTCAGCGAGCTCGCAAGCGACGACGCCGTCTTCGCGTGCGACGTCGGCACCCCGACTGTCTGGGCGGCACGCTACCTGGAAATGAACGGCCGCCGGCGGCTGATCGGGTCGTTCAACCATGGCTCGATGGCAAACGCCCTGCCTCAGGCGATCGGCGCGCAGGCCGCCTATCCCGGCCGGCAGATCGTCAGCCTGTCGGGCGACGGCGGCCTTGCGATGCTGATGGGCGAATTGCTGACCGTTCGGCAGCTCGGTTTGCCGGTGAAGATCATCGTCTTCAACAACGGCACGCTCGGCTTTGTCGAAATGGAGATGAAGGCGGCGGGGATGATCGAGACCGGCGTCGCGCTCGACAATCCCGATTTCGCCGCGATGGCGCGCGCGATCGGTCTGCACGGCGTTCGCGTCACCGACCCTGGCGAGGTCGAGGCGGGCGTCCGCGAGGTGCTCGCGCATCCGGGCCCCGCGCTGCTCGATGCCGTTACCGCGCGCACCGAACTGTCGATGCCGCCCAAGATCACGCTCGAACAGATGAAGGGCTTCACGCTCTATATGGCGAAAGCGGTGATGAGTGGTCGTGGGGATTCGATCGTCGAGCTCGGCAAGACCAATGCCGGACTGTTCAAGACGCTGTTCTGAAACAGATCCGGGGTGCGGCGGCTGCCGCACCCCGGGACTGCTCGATACTACCGTTTAGCCGTGCAGCGAGCGGCGGAACGTCTCGGGCAGGAAGACCAGACCGACCAATGCGGTGACCGCACAGGCCAGGATCGGGTACCAGAGCCCGTAATAGATGTCCCCGGTTGCCGCGACCATCGCAAAGGCCGCAGTCGGCAGGAAGCCGCCGAACCAGCCATTGCCGATATGATAGGGCAGCGACATCGACGTATAGCGGATCCGCGTCGGGAACAGTTCGACCAGCAGCGCGGCGATCGGGCCATAGACCATCGTCACGTACAGCACGAGCAGGACGAGGATCGCGACGACCATCGGCTTGTTGATCTGCGCCGGGTCCGCCTTTTCGGGATAGCCGACCGCGGTCAGTGCGGTCTTCACCTCGGCGCCGAACGCCTTGATCGCTGCAGTACGATCGGCCCCTGTCACGATCGCCGGATTGACGACCGGAATGGTCGCGCCGCCGATATGGATTTGTGCGACCGTGCCCGCCGGTGCGACGACGTTGGTGTAGGAAATGCCGGCCTTGGCCAAATACGACTTGGCGATGTCGCACGAGCTGCTGTCGAACTTGTTCTTGCCGACCGGATCGAACTGCACCGAGCATTCATCGGGGTTGGCGACGACGCTGACCGGCGACGACAGCTGCGCGGCATAGAGCGCCGGGTTGGCTGCCTTCGACAGCGCGTGGAACAGCGGCATATAGGTCAGTGCAGCGAGCGCACAGCCGGTCAGGATGATCCATTTCCGCCCGACCTTGTCCGACAGCCAGCCGAAGAAGATGAACGCGGGTGTCGCGATCAGCAGCGCGATTGCGATCAGGATATTCGTCGTCGGCCCGTCGACGCGGAGATTCTTTTCGAGGAAGAACAGCGCGTAGAACTGGCTGGTGTAGAACACGACGCCCTGCCCCACGACCGCACCGAACAGCGCGATCAGCACGATCTTGAGATTGCCCCATTTGGCGAACGCCTCGGTCAGCGGTGCCTTGGAGGTTTTGCCCTCCTCCTTCATCTTCTGGAACACCGGGCTCTCTTCGAGCTGCATCCGGATCCAGAGCGACACTGCGAGCAGCGCGATCGAGACGATGAACGGGATGCGCCAGCCCCAGGCCGCGAACGCCTCCTCGCCGACGAGCGTGCGCACGCCGATCACGATTAGCAGCGCTGCAAACAGGCCGAGCGACGCCGTGGTCTGGATGAAGCTGGTGAACAGCCCGCGCTTCTTGTCCGGCGCATGCTCGGCGACATAGGTCGCAGCGCCACCATATTCACCGCCGAGCGCAAGGCCCTGCAGCAGCCGGAGCACGACCAGCGCGATCGGCGCAGCGACGCCGACCGAGGCATAGCTCGGGAGCAGACCGACGAGGAAGGTCGACAGGCCCATGATCGCCATCGTGACGAGGAAGGTGTTCTTGCGCCCGACGACATCGCCGATCCGCCCGAACACCAGCGCACCGAACGGCCGCACCGCGAACCCGGCCGCAAACGCCGCGAGCGCAAAGATGAACCCGGTCGTCTCGTTGACGCCCGAGAAGAACTGCGCGGTGATGATCGTCGCGAGCAGCCCGTAGAGATAGAAGTCATACCATTCGAACACCGCGCCGAGCGACGACGCGATGATGATCAGTGGCTGGCTCTGCTTCACGTGACCAAGGGGCGATGCGTCCCCTGTTGTCGTTGCCATGGCGGTATCCTCTCAAGTGGAGCGGTGGTAATTTTGGAGCGTCGGGCGATCAGAACCCGTATTTGAAGGCGAATTCCATGCGGTCGAGCGCACCGGTGTCACCCGAAACCAGTTCGCGGACGGCGTGCCGATATTCGACGCCGATGTCGAAGCCCTTGCCGGGCGACCAGAACAGGTTGGCAGCACCGCCATAGGACTTGGCATTGGCCAGCCCCGTGACGATCACGCCGGCCGGATAATCGGCCGATTGGTAGCTGCCCATTAGCGTCGAGTGGATCGCATCGGTCCAGCCGATACGCAGTGCCGCGAAGCCTGCGAAATTGTCGATCCGCTCGAGCTGCGTCGCGGTGCCGCCGTAGATCGCGTCGGGGACATATCCCAATCCCAGATATCGACCGATGCCCTGCCCGTAGGTCGCCATGAAGCGCAGGTCGTGACGCTTGCCGATCGGGATCTTGCCGGACCCGGAAACGCCCCAGCCAAAGGCGGTATCGCCGCGGCCCAGGGTATCGGTGCGCAATTCGCGCGCGATGCCGGCCAGTGCGAAATCGCCCAGTGTCGACTTCCAGTTCAGCCGTGCCACCACGTCGGGCAGGCGGTCGTCATCCGTGTCGACCAGCGCCGCATTGGCGGGCAGCGCCGTTTCCGTTTCGGGATTCTCGACCGCGACCTGCAACGTCAGCCCGGTTCGCAAGGGGATGGAGTAGCGGATCAGCGCCTGACGGTTGAACACCGTGCCGTCCAGCGGGCCGACGAAATCGGTCGTCTCGGGCAGCACCGCGATGTTCTGGAAGGTCGACCATTCCTGCCCGACCAGCAGATTGCCATATTCGATGAAGCCACGGCGGAAAGTGGGCGTGTAAGGGTTGGTCGCGCGCTGCGCGCCGACCGGCGCCGTCGCGAGCGCGAAATCAAACTCCACCAGCGTCTTTATCTCGGTACCGTTCATCGGGGTTGCCGTGCTGAACTGCAGGCGGGTCTGGCGCGCGGAGAGCAACAGGTCCTGGCTGGAGAACCCGCCGCCGACCGGAATCTGCTGCGGCAGGAAGAACTCCTTGCCCAGCCCCCCGACCGCGACCTCGCCACCGCTGTAGCGGCTGGCAATGGCGTTGAGGCGAACGAAACCGCCCAGCTTGACCGTCGTGTTCCCCATGCGAAAACCGTCGGTCGGTGCCGAGTTTGTCGCGACAGGCTTGGCCTGGGCCACATTGGTCGCGCCGGGCGATCCGCCGGACGACGCGGCCGGCGCCGTCACCTGCGACGCAGCGACGGCGGTCTGTGGGGACAGAGTCGGGGCCGCGGCGGCGGTTGCACGCGCTGCGGTCAGCTCGCCGCGAAGGTCCTGGACCGCTGCTTCGAGCGCCTTGAGCCGTGCTTCGAGTTCCGCCTCTCGCGCGGTCTGGCCGAAGGCGGCGCCCGGCGTCAGCCCGACAAGGGCCGTGCCAAGCAGCAACGTCGTGAATACCGATCGTTTCATCCCAACCTCCTGGTTGCTCCACCGGTCTGACGCGTAGATGAAAGCAACGCGACGATGGCGGATCGGCCGGGCGGGATCATCCCTGACTTTGGTTGGGGGTGCCGCGTACCGCGCGACCGTCTAGAACGGCGGCAAAAGGAGAGTGTGATGACCGAGGCCAGCTATCCCGTTCCCGCAGCATGGGCCAAGGACGCACGGATCGATGCCGCCGCCTATGACCGGATGTATGCCGAGGCCGCGACTGATCCCGATGCCTTCTGGGCGAAAGAGGCGCAGCGGCTCGACTGGATCGTTCCCCCGACCAAGATCAAGGACACGTCGTTCGACGAGGCCGATTTCCGCATCCGCTGGTTCGAGGACGGTCAGCTCAACGTCGCCGCCAATTGCGTCGATCGCCACGCCGATACACGCCCAGACGCGACCGCGATCCTGTGGGAAGGCGACGACCCCGCCGACTCGCGCACGATCAGCTACGCCGAGCTGCGCGACGAAGTGTCCCGGCTCGCCAATGCGCTGAAGGCGCGCGGCGTCGCGAAGGGGGACCGCGTCACGATCTATCTGCCGATGATCCCCGAAGCCGCGTTCGCGATGCTCGCCTGTGCGCGGATCGGCGCGATCCATTCGGTTGTGTTCGGCGGCTTCTCCCCCGACAGCCTGTGCAACCGGATCCACGATTGCGACAGCCGCGTCGTCATCACCGCGGACGAAGGGCTGCGCGGCGGCAAGACGATTCCGCTGAAGGCCAATGTCGATGCCGCGCTCGATCAGGGCGATCTCGGCGTCGAGACGGTCATCGTCGTCCGCCGCACCGGCGGCGACATCGCGATGACCGAGGGCCGCGATTGCTGGTATCACGAGTGCGTCGCAAACCAGTCGACCGACTGCGCGCCCGAGCCAATGAACGCCGAGGATCCGTTGTTCATCCTCTACACCAGCGGATCGACCGGCCAGCCCAAGGGCGTGCTCCACACCACCGGCGGCTATCTCGTCTGGGCGTCGATGACGCATGAATATGTCTTCGATTACCGCGCGGGCGACGTGTTCTGGTGCGCGGCGGATGTCGGCTGGGTCACCGGCCACACCTATACGCTGTATGGCGCACTCGCGAACGGCGCGACGACGGTGATGTTCGAGGGCGTTCCTAATTACCCCGACCACAGCCGCTTCTGGCAGATCGTCGACAAATATCAGGTCAGCACGCTCTACACAGCACCCACCGCGCTGCGTGCGCTGATGCGCGAGGGCGACGACTGGGTCACGCGGACCAGCCGCAAGTCGCTCCGGCTGCTCGGGTCGGTCGGCGAGCCGATCAACCCCGAGGCCTGGAACTGGTATCACAATGTCGTCGGCGAAGGCCGCTGCCCGATCGTCGACACCTGGTGGCAGACCGAGACCGGCGGGCACATGATCAGCCCGCTCCCCGGCGCGACCGCGCTCAAGCCCGGCAGCGCGACAAAGCCGTTGTTCGGCGTGGTGCCCGAACTGGTCGATGCCGACGGCAAGGTGCTGGACGGCGCGGTCGAGGGCAATCTCGTGATCGCCGACAGCTGGCCAGGGCAGATGCGGACCGTGTGGAACGATCATGCGCGCTTCTTCCAGACCTATTTCTCGACCTATCCGGGCAAGTATTTCACCGGTGACGGCTGCCGCCGCGACGCGGATGGGTATTACTGGATCACCGGCCGCGTCGACGACGTGATCAACGTCAGCGGCCACCGCATGGGCACCGCCGAGGTCGAGAGCGCGCTGGTCGCGCATTCGAAGGTCGCCGAAGCCGCGGTCGTCGGCATGCCGCACGACGTGAAGGGCCAGGGCATCTATGCCTATGTCATGCTCAACGCGAATGCCGAACCCAGCGAGGAGCTGCGCAAGGAACTCGTCCAATGGGTCCGCCGCGAGATCGGTCCGATCGCAACGCCCGACGTCCTGCAGTTCGCCCGCGGCCTGCCCAAGACGCGCTCGGGCAAGATCATGCGCCGGATCCTGCGCAAGATCGCCGAGAACCAGCTCGACGGTCTGGGCGATACCTCGACGCTCGCCGATCCGACGGTCGTCGACGCGCTGATCACGGGTCGCGAAAAGGCCACCGCCGCCTTCGCATGACCGCGCGCACGATCCTGATCGCCGACGACCATCCGCTTTTCCGCCAGGCGCTGAAGCTGGCGGTTGGTCGCGCGGCCCCCGATGCGACGATCCTCGAGGCGGGGCAGCTCGGCGAGGCGATCGAGGCGGCGCGGGGCGCCGCCCGCCTCGATCTCGTCCTGCTCGACCTGCGGATGCCGGGGTCGGAGGGCTTTGCGGGTGTCGCCCTGCTGCATGCCGAGCGTCCCGACACGCCGATCGTCGTCATCTCGTCCGCCGACGAGGCGGAGGCCGCGCCGCGCGCGCGCGCCTATGGCGCGGTCGGCTTCGTGTCGAAGACCGCCGATCTCGCCACGCTCGAAAATGCGGTCGCGCGCGCGCTGGCGGGCGACCGCGATGCCCCCGTCGCCGCCCTGCCGGCCGATGACATCTCCAATCGCGTCGCCAGCCTGACCCCGACCGAATTGAAAGTATTGCTCGGCGTTCTCGCGGGGCGACTCAACAAGCAGATCGCGTTCGACCTCGGCGTTTCGGAGGCGACCGTAAAGGGCCACATGACCGCGATCCTGCGCAAGCTCGGCGTCCAGAACCGCACCCAGGCGGTGCTTGCCGCGCGCGCGCTCGACATTCGCTTCGCCGACTAGCCGACCGCCTCCCACTTGCGAGACGAGCCGCACGGCAATCGACGTCTTGCGACACCACCTTGCGCGGTCTAGGCGACCATCAATGGCTTCGACGTCCTACCTGTCCGCGTCGAACCGATCGCGCCAGCCGCTCTGGCGGCGCGCGCGTTCATTCCTGCTGGCGATCGCCGCGCATGTCGTCGTCATTCTCCTGCTGCTGCGGCTCGCGCCAACGCCGACCAAGCCCGAGCCGACGCCACCGCCCAGCAGCTTCCGCCTGTTACCCGACCGCGAGACGAAACCCGAGACCCCGCAACGCCCGGTGATCGAAAAGGCGAAGAAGGTCGCCGGCGGCGCCTCGCCCAGATCGCCCCGCCCGCCATCGACCGCGCCGGCGTCGGACCCGCGCCCCGTCACCCCTGCCCCGGCCTTCCCCAAGATGCTGGCGGGCGGCATGGAGTTGTTCGATTCGGCGGACATATCCAAGATCCCGTCGCACCCGGGCGATCGCCAGGCGGGCGGCTCCGACACCGATGGCGCGGGCGCTGGCAAGGACAGCGGCTCTGCCTACGGCCCGGGCGAAGGTCCAAGTGGCGAGCGGCTCTACAATGCCGAATGGTATACCGAACCGAGCCATGCCGAACTTGCGGGCTATGTTCCCAATGGCGCACCCCCGGGCAGCTGGGCACTGATCGCCTGCCGGACCGCGGAGAATTACAGGGTCGAGAATTGCCGGTCGCTCGGCGAATCCCCGGTCGGCTCGGGGCTGGCCCGCGCAATGCGGCAGGCCGCATGGCAGTTCCGCGTGCTGCCGCCCCGGGTCGGCGGCAAGAAGATGATCGGCGCCTGGGTCCGCATCAAGATCGACTTCACGAGCGCCCCGGCCAAATAATCACGCGGAGTTAGCGCCTCATACCGCCGCCGCGGCCGCGGATGCGCGTTCGAGGAATGCCCATAGCTCGCGTGGCACCACCGGCTTGTTCAGCACGGTGATCCCCGCACAGCGCGGATCGTCCGCCGCGCTGCGGTCCGCGGTCACCAGCGCGATCGCGGGCGCCGGCGCCATCGCCGACAAGCGTTCGGCAACGTCCAGTCCGTCCTGCGCCACCTCGAGATGGAAATCGATCAGTGCGACGTCGGGCTCCTCGTCCGCCGCCAGCGTCATCGCCTCCTCGATCGTCGCCGCCAGCAGCGGGACGCAGCGCCGCGACCGGAGCGCCGCGTCGAGCGCGGCGAGAATGGCGGCATCATTGTCGAGGCACAGGACGCGCAGCCCCGGCGGCAGGTCGCGCAGGACCGGGGCCGTCCTGGCACGATCGGGCAGCGTCGCATGCGCCGCCAGCGGAACGCGAACGGCGAAGGTCGACCCCGCACCCGGCTGCGACCGCAATTCGATCCGCAGGTC
This sequence comes from Sphingomonas aerolata, assembly GCF_003046295.1. Taxonomy (GTDB): domain Bacteria; phylum Pseudomonadota; class Alphaproteobacteria; order Sphingomonadales; family Sphingomonadaceae; genus Sphingomonas; species Sphingomonas aerolata. The sequence goes on along the minus strand of NZ_PZZN01000003.1, from coordinate 227,006 downwards.
GAGCAGTTGCGCGATCCGCTGGACGATCGCCAGCCCCAGCCCGACACCGCCGCCCGCGCTGCCCTTGCTCTCCACCCGCTCGAACTCGGCAAAGATCCGTTCACGGTCACCCGCCGCGATGCCCGGCCCGCTGTCCCGCACCTCGACCAGGACGTCACCGCCGCGCCGCCGCGCGCCGATCCAGATCCGCCCCGACGGGGTATAACGCACCGCATTCGACAGGAAGTTCTGCAGGATCGAGCGCAGCAGCGATCGGTCGGTGGCGACGATGTGCGTCCCCGGGTGCGAGGCGAGGATCAACGCGCGTTCGCCGGCAAGCGGCCGGAACTCGGCGGCCAGTTCCTCGATCAGGTCCCCGAGCACGAACTGCTCGATCTTCGGCACGACCCCGCCCGCGTCAAGCCGCGACACGTCGAGCAAGGCCCGCAGCAGCGTATCCGCCGACCCGATCGCGCCATCGATCGCGCGGACCAGGTCGGCCTGGTGCGGCGCCTTGCCCTCGTCGAGTGCGGCGCAGAACAACCGGGCGGCATGAAGCGGCTGGAGCAGGTCATGGCTTGCCGCGGCAAGGAACCGGGTCTTGTCGCGCGTCGCGGTCTCGGCATGCCGCCGCGCCTCGTCGAGCATCGTGTTCGTTTGGGCCAGATCATGCGTCCGCGCCTCGACCCGGGCCTCGAGTTCCGCCTGCGCGGTCTTCTCCGCTGTGATGTCGGTGAAGCTCTGGACATAGCCGCCGCCCGGCATGGCCTGACCCACTGTCTTGATCCACCGCCCCGACGGTCGAAGCCGCTCGAAACTGTGCGGAAGCCCGCGTTCGAGATGCGCGAGCCTGCGCGACACATGCGCTTCGACGCCGCCCGGGCCGCATTCGCCGCGTTCGGCATTGTAGCGGATAAGGTCGGCAATCGGCCGCCCGGCGATCACATAGTCCTCGGGATAGTCGAACATCTCGACATAGCGCGGATTCCACGCGACGAGCCTCAGATTGGCGTCGATCACGCTGACGCCCGGGTCGATCGTCTCGAGCGTTGCCGACAGCAGCGACCGCGAGAAGCGCAGGCTGCGTCCCCGCTGGTCGAGCAGCCGGACGACGTCGCCTACTTCCATCGCCGAACCCGCCAGGCTCGACGTCACGATCAGCCGCGCCGAGGGTGCGCCGATCACGCCCGCGATCAGCCGTTCCGCCTGACGGGCGGCGCGTCCGTCGATCGGCGCGCCCGGATCGCGTGACAGCGGGTCCAGCCCCTCTGCGGCTTCGGCATCGCCGACGAACCGCGCGACCAGAATCTTGAGTTCGCCAAAGGTCGTGACGTGATCCAGCACGCTGTGCCGTCCCCCGAAGACCCGCCGCCGCGCCGCGTACAGGTGCAGCCCCGCCATCAGCGCGATATTCACGCCCAGGCTCCAGATCGTGCCGTTGACCAGTGGGGACCCGAGCGCGACCCGCATCAGCGCATCGGGATCGAGCAGTCCGCCGCTCGCCTTTGCGAGACTGGCGCCGAAACCACCCAATACCGAGGGCATCAACAGGCAATAGGCCCAGACGACGACGCCGCCGATCAATCCTCCGCGCGCTGCGCGGGTATCGGCGAAGCCCCAGCCGACGGTTGCGATCAGCGCGGGCGCGAACTGCGCGACGCCGGCAAACGCGATCAGCCCGATCGATGCGAGCGACAGCTCGTCGCCGATGCTCGTGCCGTACCACAAAGCAGCGGCGACGATCGCGGCGATGATCACGCGCCGGACACGCAGCAGCCGCCGCCCCAGATCGCCCTCCCCGCCATCGGTCTGCCGCCGCAGCAGCAATGGGGCCAGCAGGTCGTTGGTCGCCATCGTCGACAGCGCGATCGTCTCGGCGACGACCATCGCGGTCGCGGCGGAAAACCCGCCGATGAACGCGAGCAGCGCCATCGGATCATTGTCGCGCGCCAGCGGGACCGCCAGCACATAGAGGTCGGGTCGCGTATCGGCGGGCAGCACCGCCAGCCCCGCGAGCACGAGCGGCAGGACCATCACCGAGATCACCGCGAGATAGGCGATGAACGGCCAGCGCGCGCGCCGCACCGCCGCCGGGCCGCTCGCTTCAAGGATCCCGACATAGAATTGACGCGGCAGGCAGAGTATCGCGCAGGCGGATAGCAGCGTGCGGACGAAGAAATCGGGGGTCAGCGCGCCGGGTGCGAAACCCTCGACGAACCCGGTCAGCGGCGGCGCGATCCGCGCGGCCGGCATCGTCGCAAGCAGCGTCAGCGCGAATCCGCCGAGCGCCACGAAGCAGAGCAGCTTGATCAGCGACTCCGCCGCGATCGCCGCGACCACGCCGGTATTGCCCCCCGCCACTTCATAGCGTCGCGCGCCAAAGCTGATCGCGAACGTCGCCAGCAGCAGCGCGACGAGCGGCCCGACCAGCACCGATCCGCCGATCCCGACCAGCGCGCCGAAGCTGAGCGTCACCGAGCGCAGCTGCAGCGCGATATAGGGTATCGACGCGACCAGCGCGGTCCCCGCGACGATCGCCGCGGTACTCCGGCTGCGACCATAACGCGCCGAGATGAAGTCGGCGATCGAGCTCGACCCTTCGTCGCGCGCCAGCCGGACGAGCTTGGTCAGGAATCCCGGCGCGAGCAGGAACACCAGCGCCGGGCCGAGGTAGATCGACAGATAATCCCAGCCGCGCGTCGCCGCGGTGCCGACGCCGCCGAAGAACGTCCAGCTGCTGCAATAGACGGCCAGCGACAAGGGATAGGCGATCCGTGCCATGCGCGGCGAAAGCCCGCGCCGATCGACGACCCAGGCGATCCCGAACAACGCGGTGCCATAGGCAAGCATCGCAGCAATGACGACGGCGCTGTTGATCGGCTAGCTCCCTTGTTCCCGGATGCCGATACCGTGCAGTCCGGGCCGCCCCAGGGCAAGGCCTGCACGGTCTGCGCTTCGATACCACAGCTCATGGCGAAACCCCGCGGCCCGCGTTACAGGGCCCCATGCTCCGCATCACCGAACTCAAGCTGCCGCTCAACCATGCCGACGAAGCGATCCCCGCCGCGGTCTGCAAGCGGCTGCGCATCACCCCCCGCGAACTGATCCGCTATACCGTCGCGCGGCGCGCGCACGACGCGCGCGACAAGATGGATATCCAGCTCGTCTATTCGATCGACGTCTCTGCCAAGAACGAGGCGGCGATCCTCGCGCGGTTCCGCAAGGATCGTCACGTCAACACGACCCCCGATACCGGCTACCGCCACGTCGCCAAGGCACCCGAGACGCCGGGCGCGCGTCGCCCGGTCGTCGTGGGGACAGGGCCGTGCGGCCTTTTCGCCGGCCTCATCCTCGCGCAGATGGGGTTCCGCCCGATCATCCTCGACCGCGGCAAGCTGGTCCGCGAGCGGACCAAGGACACCTGGGGTCTGTGGCGCCGCAGCGTCCTCAACCCCGAGTCCAACGTCCAGTTCGGTGAGGGCGGCGCGGGCACCTTCTCCGACGGCAAGCTGTGGAGCCAGATCAAGGATCCCCGCCATCTCGGCCGCAAGGTCATCACCGAGTTCGTCAAGGCGGGCGCTCCCCCCGAGATCCTGACCGAGGCGCATCCGCATATCGGCACGTTCCGGCTGGTGACGATGGTCGAGGCGATGCGCGCGACGATCGAGTCGCTCGGCGGCGAATATCGCTTCGAACACCGCGTCGACGATCTCGACATCGCTGTCGATGCGGACGGCACGCGCCGCATCCGCGGGCTACACCTGCATACCGGCGACTATCTCGAGGCGGATCATGTCGTGCTCGCGGTGGGGCATAGTGCGCGCGACACCTTCCACATGCTGCACGATCGCGGCGTATTCCTCGAGGCGAAGCCCTTCTCGATCGGCGTGCGCATCGAACATCCGCAATCCTGGATCGACGAGGCGCGGTTCGGCCCCTGTGCCGGCCACCCCGATCTCGGCGCAGCGGCGTACAGCCTGTCGCATCACTGCACGAACGGGCGCACCGTCTACAGCTTCTGCATGTGCCCGGGCGGTACCGTCGTCGCGGCGACGTCCGAGGAAGGCCGCGTCGCCACCAACGGCATGAGCCAATATTCGCGCAACGAGCGCAACGCAAATTCGGGACTCGTCGTCGGCATCGACCCTGCGCGTGACTATCCCGGCAATCCACTGGCGGGCATCGAGTTGCAGCGCCATTGGGAGTCGCGCGCCTATGTCGCGGGTGGTTCGGACTATAAGGCCCCCGCGCAGCGCCTCGGTGATTTCCTCGCCGGCCGCCCGTCGAGCGCGCTCGGCACGGTCATCCCGTCCTACCGCCCCGGCGTCCACCTCACCGACCTCGCCGAATGCCTTCCCGAATTCGCGGTCACCGCGATGCGCGAGGCGCTGCCGGTATTTGGTCGCGACATTCCCGGCTATGATCACCCCGACGCGGTCCTCACCGGCGTAGAGACGCGTACCTCGTCCCCGGTCCGGATCACGCGCGGCGACGATTTTCAGAGCCTCAACACGGTCGGCCTGTTCCCCGCCGGCGAGGGCGCGGGCTATGCGGGCGGGATCCTGTCGGCCGGCGTCGACGGCATCAAGGTTGCGGAAGCCGTTGGGCTGAGCCTCGTCGGCGCCACGCCGGGGGCTTAACCACTATCTAACATCCGGGTGGTACGCGCAGGCTTCCAGTCACGACGCGCGACCTACCTTATGCTCAAGAGAACAGTGCTCGGTTTCGCGGCGATCGCCGCCAGCACCTCGTGCGTTCCCCCGTCGACGCGCGTGGCTGCACCGACGGCTGGCGTCCCGGTCCGCGACGCAGCAGAAGCGCGTAGCCTGCTCGCCGGGCTCGCGCTCGAGGCGCCCGCCGAACCGCTCGACCGCGCCTTTGCCGCCTCGACCGACGACACCCCGCGCACCCTCGCCGCCGCGCCCGCTTTTCTCGGCGCCGCGCAAAGTGACGACGACCGCCAGCGCGCCATCGCCTGCCTGACCGCCGCGGTCTATTATGAGGCACGCTCCGAACCGACCGATGGCCAGCGCGCGGTCGCACAGGTGGTGCTCAACCGCGTGCGCGATCGCGCCTTTCCGCACAGCGTCTGCGGGGTCGTCTATCAGGGGTCGACCCGGCGCACCGGCTGCCAGTTCAGCTTCACCTGCGACGGTTCGATGAACCACCCCCGCGACGGTGCCGCCTGGGCAAGGGCCGCATCGGTCGCGCGCGCCGCGTTCGACGGCAGCGTCTTCGCCCCGGTCGGCGCGTCGACCTCCTACCACGCCGCTTCGATCCTGCCCTGGTGGGCGCCAAGCCTCAGCCGGGTCGGCGCAGTCGGTGCGCACATCTTCTATCGCTGGCGCGGCGCGATGGAGCGCGCGCTCAGCTTCCGCCAGACCTATGCGGGCGTCGAACCGACCCGCGTTGCGGCGCCCGATACGATCCTCGCCGCGTCCCCGTCCACCTCTACCGAACCCGGTACGGCGGGATCCGGCGTCACCGTCCATCGCGGCCGGACCATGCCGGGGGTGGAGACTGCGATGTCGGCACCATCTGAGTCCTCCGCCGCAACACCACGCGTGCATCTGGCGTCGGGTGTCCGCATTCATATCGGTTCGGCACATGCCGGCCCGGTCCTTGGCGGGGGCGCCCCGCTGCCGGTCGTTTCGATTTCCGAGGAAAGCGATCCGACCTGATCGCCCTTTGGGGGGTGCCACATCGCGACGGGCGCGGTATCGCCGGCCCCATGCTGCTCCACATGCCCTGCCCAATGACCCGTTTCGGACCCCGATGCTGACCGCCAGCGAATTGCGCGATCGGCTCGTGACCGTGCTGACCCGCGACCATCTCGGCGACCGGCGTCGCTGGCGCATGGCGGTCGGCGAGGTCCGGGTCTATTCGACCGACACGCACGCGCATTGCAACTGGTCGGTCACGCCCTCGGGCAGCGCTGAGGACATCGACCGGATCGAGACGCTCGTCGACCGGTTTCGCGAGGAATTCCCGATCATCCGCTGATTGGCGCGCCGCGCGACCGACAAGCTCGGCTATCCCGGCACGGACAGCGTCTTCGTTGCACCGCACCATGCAGAAGCTGTATTTCGTCCGGTTCATACGGGACAGCGGCCATGCAGACATTACGGCGATCGTTCGGATTACAGGTTCTGATCGGGATGATCGCCGGGCTCGCGCTCGGCTTCGTCGCGCGCGGGACCGGCGCGGGATCTGGCCTGGCGGAAACGCTGCGCATCGTCGGCGAGATCTTCGTTCAGTTGCTGAAAACTCTTGTCGTCCCGCTCGTCTTCACCGCGATCATCGCGTCGATCGCCGCGCTGCGCGATCTCGACAATGCGCGCCGGCTGGTCATCAGCACGCTCGCCTGGTTCGCGATCACCGCGCTGATCGCGGTGTCGATCGGCATCGTCCTCGCGCTGGTAATCCAGCCCGGCGTGACCGCGGGGGTCAGTGCCGCCAGCGCGGTCGCGCCGACGACCGCCGGGTCGTGGCTCGACTTCCTGCGCGGGCTCGTCCCTGCGAATATCCTCGGGCTCGAGGCGTCGACCAAGCTGACCGACGACACCGCGCGGACCGCGCTGTCGTTCAACGTCCTGCAGATCATCGTCATCGCGATCACGATCGGGATTGCCGCGGTCCGGATCGGCGATGCGGGCGCGCCGTTCCTCGCCTTCAATGCATCGGCGCTTGCGCTTTTCCGCCGCATCCTGCGCTGGGTCATACGGTTGACGCCGATCGGTACGGGGGCGCTGCTCGGCAACGCGATCGTGCGCTATGGCTGGCAGTCGCTCTCGGCGCTCGGCGCGTTCAGCATCGCGGTCTATGCCGGGCTCGCGATCGTACTGTTCGTGGTCTACCCGCTGCTCCTGCTCGCCAACGGGCTCAGCCCGCGGCGGTTCTTCGCCGCCGCCTGGCCCGCGATCCAGCTCGGCTTCGTGTCGCGCTCGTCGATCGCCGCGCTGCCGGTGACCGAGGATGTCGTCGAACGCGGCCTCGGCGTCCCACGTACCTATGCCGCCTTCGCCGTGCCGCTCGCCGCCACGACCAAGATGGACGGGTGCGCCGCTATCTACCCCGCGGTCTCGGCGATCTTCGTCGCGCAATATTACGGCATCCCGCTGCATGCCGCCGACTATGTGCTGATCGTGCTCGTGTCGGTGCTAGGGTCCTCCGCCACCGCAGGGCTGACCGGCGCGGTCGTCATGCTGACGCTCACGCTGTCGACGCTCGGCCTCCCGCTCGAGGGCGCAGGCCTGCTGCTCGCGATCGACCCGATCCTCGACATGGGCCGCACCGCGGTCAACGTCGCCGGGCAGGCGCTCGTCCCGACGATCGTCGCCAAGCGGCAGGGCTTGCTCGATCCGGCACTGCAAGACGCCGGGACGGCGCAGGCCGCCACGGCATAACTGCGCGCTGTCACAAACGTGACAAGAAGACTCAGGCACGCGCAGCAGTTTGACAGCGCGACGCTGTAGCTGCCCCCTAGCCCCAGGCGATTCGTTGTCATGTTGTGTACCGATCCGTCATCAAACGCGGAACGAGGATGCAGCATGACCTTCCAGACCGACCTTACTCAGATCGACCAGCTGATTGCCGCGCGGAACGGCACCTGGGACGGAATTTCCGCCGAATCGGTTGCCCGGATGCGCTCGCAGAATCGCTTTCGCTCGGGTCTCGACATCGCCCGCTACACCGCGGGGATCATGCGCCGCGACATGGCCGCCTATGACGCCGATCCATCAAACTACACGCAATCGCTCGGCTGCTGGCACGGATTCATCGCGCAGCAGAAGATGATCAGCATCAAGAAGCATTTCGGCACGACGGACCGGCGCTACCTATACCTCTCGGGCTGGATGGTCGCCGCGCTCCGCAGCGAATTCGGCCCCCTTCCCGACCAGTCGATGCACGAGAAGACGAGCGTCCCTGCGCTGATAGAGGAACTTTACACCTTCCTGCGCCAAGCCGATGCGCGCGAGCTCGGCATGCTGTTCCGCGACGTCGATACGGCACGCGCGGCGGGCAACGCGATCGAGGAGAAGCGCCTGCTCAACGCGATCGAGAACCACCAGACGCACGTCGTCCCCGTCATCGCCGATATCGACGCGGGCTTCGGCAATGCCGAGGCGACATACCTGCTCGCGCGCAAGATGATCGAAGCGGGCGCCTGCGCGCTCCAGATCGAGAACCAGGTCAGCGACGAGAAGCAGTGCGGGCATCAGGACGGCAAGGTCACTGTTCCGCACGAGGACTTTCTCGCCAAGGTCCGTGCTTGCCGCTACGCCTTCCTCGAGCTCGGCGTCGAGGACGGCATCATCGTCACGCGCACCGACTCGCTCGGTGCTGGCCTCACCAAGCAGATCGCGGTCAGCAAGACGCCCGGCGATCTCGGTGACCAGTATAACTCCTATCTGGACTGCGAGGAGATCGACCCCGCGACCGCGCACAATGGCGACGTCATCCTCAACCGCGACGGCAAGCTGCTCCGCCCGAAGCGCCTGCCCTCCAACCTGTTCCAGTTCCGCGCCGGCAGCGGCGAGGATCGCTGCGTGATGGACTGTATCGCAAGCCTGCAGAACGGCGCCGACCTGCTCTGGATCGAGACCGAGAAGCCGCACATCGAACAGATTGCGGGCATGGTCGACCGCATCCGCGAGGTCGTGCCAAATGCGAAGCTCGTCTACAACAACTCACCCAGCTTCAACTGGACGCTGAACTTCCGCCAGCAGGTGTTTGATGCGTGGACCGAAGCGGGTCGCGACGTGTCGGCCTATGACCGGACGCGCCTGATGAGCGTCGACTATGACGGCACGCCGCTTGGCGACGAGGCGGACGAGCGCATCCGCACCTTCCAGGCGGATTCGGCAAAGCGCGCCGGTATCTTCCATCACCTGATCACGCTGCCGACCTATCACACCGCGGCGCTCTCGACCGACAATCTCGCCAAGGAGTATTTCGGCGATGCAGGGATGCTCGGCTATGTGAAGGGCGTCCAGCGCAAGGAAATCCGCGAGGGTATCGCCTGCGTGAAGCACCAGAACATGTCGGGCTCCGACCTAGGCGACGATCACAAGGAGTATTTCGCGGGCGAGGCGGCGCTGAAGGCCGGCGGCGTCCACAACACGATGAACCAGTTCGCGGCCTGACGCCCAAGCCGGAGCGCAAGCTCCGGCGCGGACCAGCGTCAGGCCCGGCCGGCGGGGCCAAAAGCCCCGTCCGACGCCGCGGCCTTGCCGCGGCGCTGGCCTGTTCCAACGTCAGTAAAGACGCGCATGCCTACCCAAAGACACCTCCCCGGCGAAGGCCGGGGCCCAGTTGGGGGACGGTCATGGCAGGCGTCGCCCTTCGTTACTCCCACCTCTCCAACTGGACCCCGGCCTTCGCCGGGGAGGCGCTATTGAGGGCGCCGCGGGAGCACGCGGTATCGGCCAACCCAAAGCTCACCCCTTCGCAGCCACACCCCCACAAAAACCCGCCCCCAAAACAACCCATGGCAACACCGCCGCGCTGTCCCCCGGCCGCGCACCGTGGCATGAGCCCCCCATGCAAGACCGCGCCCTGCTCCGCGTCACCGCGCTCGAAAAGTCGGTCCCCGGCGGCCGCCAGCTCTTCCGCGGGCTCGACCTGACCGCGCGTGCCGGCCAGCTTATCGCGATCGTCGGCGAAAGCGGCGTCGGCAAATCGACGCTCCTTAACATCCTCGCCGGGCTCGATGCGCCCGATGCGGGGCATGTCGCGATCGAGGACACGATCCTCGACACACTCGACGAGGCCGCGCTGACCCGGCTGCGCGCGACGCGGATCGGGTTCGTGTTCCAAGCCTTTCATGTCCTGCCCTATCTGACCCTTCGCCAGAACGTCGCGCTCCCGCTCGCGCTGGTGTCTAACGACCGCCGCGCGATCGCGGACCAGGCGCAGGCGATGCTCGCGCGGGTCGGGCTCGGCACCCGCGGCGACGGCTATGCCCGCGATCTTTCGGGCGGCGAATTGCAGCGCGTCGCGATCGCCCGCGCGCTCGTCCACCGCCCCGCGCTGATCCTCGCGGACGAGCCAACGGGCAATCTCGACCCCGACACCGCCGCGAAGATCCTGACGCTGTTTTCCGACGCGGTTCGCGAACAGGGCGTCGCCGCGATCATCGTCACCCATTCGGCGGCGGCCGCCGCGATCGCCGACGATGTTCTGACGCTGACCGCAAGCGGGCTGGAACGCGCGCGATGAGCATCCTGTCGGCGCGGCTCGCGCTGGGCTGGATGATCGGTGGCGAGTGGCGCGCCCATCCCGCGCGGCTCGCCCTCACCGCGATCGCGATCGCCATCGGTGTCGCCCTCGGCTTCGCGGTCCACCTCGTCAACGGATCGGCGCTGTCGTCGTTCGAAGGCGCATTGCGCACCGTCAAGGGTAGCGCGGACCTTCAGGTCAACGCGACCAGCCCGCTCGGCTTCGACGAAGCGCTCTATCCCAGGGTTGCGACCGCAGCCGGCGTCGCGGACGCAAGCCCGGTCGTCATCCTGCGCGCGACGATCGGGAGGCGGCCCGTCACCCTGCTCGGCCTCGACGTGATCCGTGCGGCACAGGTCACGCCGTCGCTGGTCGGTGTCGCCCCCGCCGGGATCGACCGGCGGGGCGACGCGGCGTTCGACGACGCCGCGCTCTATCTGTCCGCCGCGGCGATGCGCAACGTGAATGCCCGTCCCGGCGCGATGCTCGTCGTCACCGCAAACGGGCGCACCGCGACGATGCGCGTCGCCGGCCGGTTGCCGGGAGTGGCCGAGGGCGAGGCGATCGGCGTGATCGACATTGCCGCGGCGCAGTGGCGCTTCGACCGGCTCGGCCGCCTCGACCGGATCGACGTGAAGCAGCAGGACGGCGCCGCCCCTCCACGCCTTGCCACCATCCTCCCGCGCGATGCGACGATCGGCAGCGACGCCAGCGATGCGACGCGCAGCGACGCGCTGTCCCGCGCGTACCGCGTCAATCTTGACATGCTCGCGCTGGTCGCATTGCTGACCGGCGGGTTCCTCGTCTTTTCCGCGCAGTCGCTGTCGGTGGCCCGCCGGTTGCGGGCCTTTGCGCTCGTCCGCACGCTGGGCCTGCCGCGCAACGGGATCGTCGCGACCGTCGCGCTGGAGGGGCTGGCGATCGGCGTGATCGGCGCCACGCTCGGGCTGCTGCTCGGCTATGCGCTGGCCTATGCCGCGCTCGCCCGGTTCGGCGCGGACCTTGGCGCAGGCTATTTCGCCGATGGCCGCGTCCGGCTGACCTTCGCGCCCGCGGCCGCGATCGGATTCTTCGCGCTCGGCCTGCTGGCTGCGGTCGCGGGCAGCGTCCTGCCGGCGCGGATCGCGGCGCGTGCCCCCCCCGCCGCGGCACTGCGCAACGCCGGCGACGTCATCGACCCCCGGACCCCCATGCCCGTCCGCCCCGCCGCCATCCTGATGCTGCTCGGTGGCGGCGCGGCGCTGCTCCCGGCGATCGGCGGCCTGCCGCTGTTCGGGTTTTCGAGCATGGCGCTGATTCTGGCAGGCGGCATCGCCGGCATGCCCTGGCTCGCGCGCACGCTGCTCGCGCCGCTCAGCCGCGGTGCCGGGCGGTCCGTCCCCGTCGACCTCGCGATCCGCCACCTCCACGGTGCCCCCGCCCAGGCCGCCACCGCGCTGTGCGGGATCGTCGCGAGCACCGCGCTGATGATTGCGATGGCGGTGATGGTCACCAGCTTTCGCGGCGCGGTCGACGAATGGCTGGGTCAGGTCCTCTCGGACGATCTCTATCTTCGGGTCGAGGGTGGCGCCGGGCTCGATCCCGCGGCGCAGGCTCGGTTGCGCACAGTGCCCGGCATCACAGCGATCGCGTATAGCCGGCAGATCCCGTTGACGCTCGCGCCGGACCGGCCGCCCGTCTCGCTGATCGCACGCCCGGTTGTGACCGATGGCCCCGACCCCAGCCTCGTGCTGCTCGAAAGCGGACGCGCCCGCCCCGCCGGCACCGCTCCGATCTGGATCTCGGAGCCCGCCGCGCGGCTCTATGGCTGGACGGTCGGCGACAGCGTCACGCTGCCGATCGCCGGCCGGTACGTCGTCGCAGGGATCTGGCGCGACTATGCCCGCCAGCAGGGCGCGATCATCGTCCGCGACACCGACTATACGCGCGCCACCGGCGACCGCACGCGGACCGAGGCGGCCATCACGCTCGCCCGCGGCGCGGATCCCCGCACCGTCGAACGCGCGCTGACCGCGGCGGCGCCCCCGGCGCTCGCCGGCCTCGTCGCGATCGCGCGCCCGGCCACGCTGCGCCGCTATGCCCTCGAACTCTTCGATCGCAGTTTCGCCGTCACCTATCTGCTCGAGGGGGTCGCGATCCTCGTCGGGCTGGCCGGCGTCGCCGCCACGATGTCCGCGCAGACGATCGCCCGCACGCGCGAATTCGGCATGCTCCGCCATATCGGCGTCGCAAAGCGGCAGATCGTCACGATGTTGGCGACCGAGGGGGCGTTGCTCGGGCTCGTCGGTGGCATCGCCGGGATCACGCTCGGCGGAGTGATGGCGCAGGTGCTTGTCCATGTGATCAATCCGCAGTCGTTCAACTGGACCATGGCAACGCGCATACCCTGGGGTAGCGTCGGCGAAGTCGCGCTTGCGCTGATCGTTGCGGCGGCGGGTACCGCGGTGCTTGCCGGCCGGCGCGCGATCGCCGCCGATGCGGTCCGCATGGTCAGGGAGGACTGGTGATGCGCCCCGTGTTGACGTTCGCAGCGCTGGCGCTGACCGCCGCGACGCCGGCCGCGACCGGCTATCCCGTCGTCCGTCCGGGCGCCTCCTTCACCTTTCCGCGCGAACACGGTGCGCATCCGGCCTTCCGCACCGAATGGTGGTATGTCACCGGTCTGCTGAAGACGCAGGACGGTCGCGACCTCGGGTTCCAGATCACCTTCTTCCGGACCACCCCGGGCACCGACGCGGCGAACCCCAGCCGCTTCGCCCCCAAGCAAATCCTGTTCGCGCATGCGGCCCTCTCCGACCCGAAGCTCGGCCATCTGCTGCACGGGGAGCGGGCGGCGCGAGCGGGGTTCGGCCTGGCCCAGGCGCGCATCGGCGATACCGACGTCACGCTCAAAGACTGGCATATCCGCAGGCGACCCGACGGCCGGTTCACGACCACCGTCACCACCGGCGATTTCGCGCTGACGCTGACACTGACACCGCGCCAGCCGCCCCTGCTGCAGGGCAAGGCCGGTTACAGCCAGAAGGGTCCGCGGCCCGAACAGGCGAGCTATTACTACTCGATCCCGCATCTCGCGGTGGCGGGGCAGCTGGTGCGGCACGGCGCACCGCAACGCGTCACCGGACAGGCGTGGCTCGACCGGGAATGGTCCTCCGACTATCTGGGCGGCGGCGCGGTCGGCTGGGACTGGACCGGGCTCAATCTCGATGACGGGGGGGCGCTGATGGCGTTCCGCATACGTGGCCGCGAGGGCAAGCCGCTCTGGGCTGGGGGATCGCTGCGCCGCGCGGATGGCCGCGTCGTCCGGTTCGCGCCCGCCGACGTCCGGTTCGATCCGCTCCGGCAATGGCGTTCGCCGCGCACGGGGGCGCTCTACCCCGTGACGCAACGCCTCACCGTCCGCCTCCCCGAAGGCGTCCGCCGCTTCCGCCTCGATCCGCTGTTCGCCGATCAGGAGCTCGACGCGCGGCGCAGCGGCATGCCGGTCTATTGGGAAGGTGCGGTCCGCACGGCGGGCGGCAGCGGCTATCTTGAGCTCACCGGCTATGCCGATCCGCTGCAGATGTGACGCCTGCCGGATACCCAGGCTTTGGCATGGCCAAGCTTTGCGGCTATTCCCCACCACTACCGACGCGATAGGGATTACGCGAACCGGAGGGACTGGATGAGACTGAACCGCACGCATATCGGCCTGGCACTTGCTGCGATCGTCGCGGGCTGCTCGTCGCCCTCGAGCACGGGCAAGGATGGATCGGTCGAGTTGCTCAACGTCAGCTACGATCCGACCCGCGAACTCTACAAGGCCGTGAACACCGCGTTCGCCGCCAAGTGGAAGCAGGACACCGGCCAGACGGTGCGGTTCAACATGAGCCATGGCGGATCGGGCAAGCAGTCGCGCGCGGTGATCGACGGCCTGGGCGCCGACGTCGTCACGCTGGCGCTCGCCTATGACGTCGATGCGATTGCCGAGCGTGCGAAGCTGCTGCCCGCCAACTGGGAAACGCGCCTGCCCGACAACAGCGCGCCCTATACGTCGACGATCGTGTTCCTGGTCCGCAAGGGCAATCCCAAGCAGATTCGCGACTGGAGCGATCTGGTCAAACCCGGCGTCCAGGTGATCACGCCCAACCCCAAGACCAGCGGCGGTGCACGCTGGAACTTCCTCGCGGCCTGGGCCTATGGGAAGAAGGCCGGGGGCGGATCCGACGCCGCCGCGCAGGCCTATGTCTCGCAGCTCTACGGCCATGTCCCGGTCCTCGATTCGGGCGCACGCGGCGCCACCACCACCTTCGTCGAGCGCGGACTCGGCGACGTGCTGATCGCCTGGGAGAACGAGGCGTTCCTGTCCGAAAAGGAACTCGGCACCGGCAAGTTCGACATCGTCGTGCCGTCGATCTCGGTGCTTGCCGAACCGTCGGTCGCGGTCGTCGATGCCAATGCCAAGGCGCACGGTACCGAGAAGGTCGCTGAGGCCTATCTCCGGTTCCTCTACACGCCCGAGGGCCAGGATATCGTCGCCAAGAACTATTATCGCCCCCGCGATCCTGCGGTGCTGGCGCGCTATGCGACGCTGTTCCCGAAGATCGAGATGCGCACCATCCGCGATTTCGGCGGGTGGAAGGTTGCGCAGGCCCGCTTCTTTGCAGACGGCGGCGTGTTCGACCGGATCTATTCGGGTCCGAAGCGCTGATCGGGAATGCGATCGTCCGGATCCCCACCAGTGGCTGACGTCGCGCGCCTCGGCGCCAGGCCCAACCGAGCGCGCCGCGCGCGACGGTCGGTCATTCCCGGGTTCGGGCTGACGATGGGGCTGACGATCGTCTGGCTATGCCTGATCGTGCTCATCCCGCTGTCGACGATCTTCCTGCGCGCGGCAGGGCTTGGCTGGGACGGGTTCGTCGCAGTCGGTCTCTCGGCGCGCGCGCTGTCGGCCTACAAGCTCAGCTTCGGTACCGCGCTGCTCGCCGCGTCGGTCAACGCGGTGTTCGGCCTGCTGATCGCCTGGATCCTCGCGCGCTACGAGTTTCCGGGCAAAAAGTTCGTCGACGCCGCGGTCGACCTGCCCTTTGCGTTGCCGACTGCGGTCGCGGGCATCGCGCTGGTGTCGCTCTATGCCGAAAACGGCTGGATCGGGTCGCTGCTGGCGCCGCTTGGCATCCGCGTCGCCTACACCCCGCTCGGCGTTGTCGTCGCGCTCATCTTCATCGGCCTGCCGTTCATCGTGCGCTCGGTCCAGCCCGTGCTCGCCGACCTCGGCGCGGATGTCGAGGAAGCCGCAGCGACGCTCGGGGCGACCCGGTGGCAGACGTTCAGCCGGGTCATCCTGCCCGCCATCGCACCCGCGCTGCTGACCGGCTTCGCGCTCGCCTTTGCGCGCGGCGTCGGCGAATATGGCTCGGTCATCTTCATCGCGGGCAACATGCCGTACAAGTCGGAGATCGCGCCGTTGCTGATCGTCACCCAGCTCGAACAGTTCGACTATCCCGGCGCGACCGCGATCGCGTGCGTCATGCTGGTCGCCTCCTTCTCGATGCTGCTGCTGGTCAATCTGCTCCAGGCGTGGCGTGCGAAGCGGAGCGCGAAATGACCCGCGCTGCGTCCAGCGAAAGCCCCGTCGCCCGGCGGATCCTGATCGGCGTCGGTCTCCTCTTCCTCGCACTCTTCCTCGCGCTGCCGCTCGTCGTCGTGTTCGTTCAGGCCTTTGCCAAGGGCTGGCCGATGTTCGTCGACGCGATCGGCCAGCCGGATGCGCGCGCGGCGATCCGGCTGACCCTGCTGGTCGCGGCGATCTCGGTGCCGCTCAACTGCGTGTTCGGCGTTGTCGCGTCCTGGGCGATCACCAAATTCGACTTCCGCGGCAAGAGCCTGCTGATCTCGCTCATCGACCTGCCCTTCTCGGTGTCGCCCGTCGTCGCCGGCCTGATCTTCGTGCTGATGTTCGGCGCACAGGGCTGGTTCGGGCCGTGGCTGATCGCGCACAACTGGAAGGTCATCTTCGCGGTGCCGGGCATCGTCCTCGCCACCGTGTTCGTCACCTTCCCGTTCGTCGCGCGCGAGATCATCCCGCTGATGGCGGAACAGGGTCGCGACGACGAGGAGGCCGCGGTGTCGCTCGGTGCGTCGGGGTGGCAGACCTTCTGGCACGTCACCCTGCCCAATATCCGCTGGGGCCTGCTCTACGGCGTGCTGCTCTGCAACGCGCGCGCGATGGGGGAGTTCGGCGCGGTGTCGGTGGTGTCGGGTCATATCCGCGGCCTGACCAACACCATGCCGCTCCACGTCGAGATCCTGTACAACGAATATGACTTCGTCGGCGCGTTTGCGGTGGCATCGCTGCTCGCGTCGCTCGCGCTCGTCACGCTCGTGTTGAAGAGCCTGCTCGAATGGCGGTTCGGCTATCACCAGGCAAGGAGTGCGCATTGAGTATCGTCATCGACGCCGTATCCAAACGGTTCGGCCAGTTCGCCGCGCTGAACGACGTCAGCCTGGAAGCGCGTCCGGGCGAGTTCCTCGCGCTGCTTGGACCGTCAGGCTCGGGCAAGACGACGCTGCTCCGCATGATCGCGGGGCTCGACTTCCCCGATAGCGGTCATGTCCTGTTCGACGGTGCGGACATGACCGGGACGCCTGCGGCCGAACGCCAGATCGGCTTCGTGTTCCAGAACTACGCGCTGTTCCGTCACATGACCGTCGCCGACAACATCGCGTTCGGCCTGACCGTGCGTGCCCGCCGCGATCGTCCGGCCAAGGCAGACATCCGTGCGCGCGTCGCCGAGCTGCTCGACCTGATCCAGCTGCCCGATCTGGGCCATCGCTATCCTGCACAGCTCTCGGGCGGTCAGCGCCAGCGTGTCGCGCTGGCGCGGGCGCTCGCGGTTGAGCCCCGCCTGCTGCTGCTTGACGAACCCTTTGGCGCGCTCGATGCCAAGGTCCGCAAGGACCTGCGCCGGTGGCTGCGCGAACTGCACGACCGGCTCGGCCTGACCTCGGTGTTCGTCACGCATGATCAGGAGGAGGCGCTCGAGCTTGCCGACCGCGTCGTCATCATGAACCGCGGTGTCATCGAACAGATCGGGACCCCGCGCGAAGTCTATGACATGCCCGCCACGCCGTTCGTCTCCGAATTCGTCGGCGAGACCAACCGCATCCCGGTGACGGTCGCCGATGGCCGCGTCCTGCATCACGGACAGGCGCTCGACGTTTCTCCGAAGGCGCTCGCCAACGGACCGGCCGAACTGCATTTCCGCCCGCACGAGGCGCTATTGGGGGATGACGCTCCCGGTGCGCTGCCGATCGTCGTCGGCGCCGTGCACAAGCGGGGTGGTACGTGGCGCGTCGAGGCGCGTGTCGACGACATCGCCGTAGAGATCGACACGAGCGGTCCCTTGCCCGAGCGTGGCGCTCGTGCGGGGCTTCGCTTCGACGATGTTCAGATTTTTCCGGCTTTGTAGCCGTGGAACCGGGCCGACTGGTTTCGGTCGCCCGGGCTCTTGAACAGTAAAGGTGGTGCGGGTGGCCGGGGTCGAACCGGCACTCCTTTCGGAACAGGATTTTGAGTCCAGCGCGTCTACCAATTCCACCACACCCGCACGACCACCCTGCAGGCTTCAAGCCCCGGGCAGCGGCGGTTTCGCTAGACCATGCGATCCACGCCCGCAAGCAGGAACCCGCCTCTCCATCGCCGAACGCGCGCATAAAAAAAGGCCCGCCGTTTCCGGCGGGCCTTGAGGTGGGGGTACGGGATCAGAACCTGACGGTGGCACCAACCGCCAGATTGCGACCAAGCGAGTCGTAGCGCTGCGGGATCGTGTTGGTCCGTGCGAGCGCGACATTGTAGGAGTCGGGAACGATCGGCGCGCTCATGTCGAGCAGGTTGTTCGCGATCAGGCGCAGCGAGAACGCCTTGTCGATCGCGAAGTTGAGCGCGAGATCGAAATAGCTCTTCGGCGAGACGCGGAAATAGCTGGTCCGCTCACGCTCGGGCGTGCCGCCGATCGCCGGATCACCCGAATTGTCCGCATTCGTCAGCGAACCGACATAGCGCCAGTTGAACGACGCGCTGAACCCCTTGTCGACCGTCGTATAGGTCGCGCGCAGGCCGTGCGACCATTTCGGGATCAGCTGACCGCAGCCATTGCCGTAATAGCCTGCGCAGTTGCGGGTCGGCTGGACCGGTGAGTCCTGCCCGCCGGCAAAGGTCGTCAGCGAGCCGTTGAGGTTCCAGTCAATCTTGCCGACGCTGGCAAGATCGAGCGTGTACTGCGCCTGGAAGTCATAGCCGCGGGCGATCGACTTGTAGAAGTTGGTCGTACCCTGGCGGATGAAGCCGGTCGTCGGGTTACTGGCCGCGTTCGAGTAGAGCGTGCCGGTGCCGGGATTGCGGACGATGCCCTGACAGAAGAACGCGTCGCCGTTCGAACGCTGACAGCCATCGGTGTAATAGCTGAAATCGTTATAGCCGAGCGAGTCGTCGATCTTGATCTTGTAGCGATCGACCGAGAAGACCAGGCCGGGAACGAAGCGCGGCTTCACGATCAGGCCATAGGTCTGGGTATAAGCCGTTTCGGGATCGGCTTCGAAACCGCCCGAGCGAACCGTACACCCGGTCGCCCCCGTCGATGCATCCCCCGGACAGATCAGCGTCGGGCTGCCGTACAGCGCGTCCGACAGGCCGGTCGCGCGGCAGACCTCACGCGAGGCGACCGGCGTGCCATAGGTCACGCCGCCAGCGGCGTTGGTCGTCACGGTCGGTGCGCAGAAATCGTTGAACGTGCCAGATCCGCCACGGGCGAAATCGACATTGGTCGCCTGCCGGATCTCGGTCACGGTCGGCGCGCGCTGCGCCTTGTTGAACGAGGCGCGGAACGTCAGGTCGCTGACCGGGGCGTAGATGCCCTCGATCTTCCACGTGTTGAAGCTGCTCGAATTGCTGCTGTACTTCGAAACGCGATAGCCACCATTGGCCTGCAACAGTTCGGCGAACGGCTTGTGCTCGATCAGCGGCGCCTGGACCTCGATATTGGCCTCCCAGACGTCCTGCTTGAGATAGGTGTCAACGCCACCAAGCCCGGCGCGGTACACGCTGTCGGCAGTCGATTTCAGCGTATCCTTGCGATATTCCGTGCCGAGCGCGATTGCGACGCCCTGCTCGGCGAACGGCGAGGTGACACCGTACTTGCCGAGATCGCCGGTGATGTTCGCCTGCACGTCATACAGCGTACCGATCGTGGTCGACGTGCCGCGGTCGTAGAGATAGTCGATCAGCGCCGGATTGGTGTTGCCCGCGCTGAACGCATCGAACGGCACGCAGGCGGCGTCGGTGGTCCCTGCGCAGGTCGGTGCCGCGAGCGTCCCGCCCACGTTCAGCGAATTCCGCAGATTGGCCGCGTTGACGAAGCTCGGCGTGTAGTCCTGCTTGTTGCGCGCATAGACGCCGCCGATGTCATAGGTCCATGCATCGCCGGCCTTGCCGCGCAGACCGCCGGTCAGGCGCAGACCGGTGTTCAGATAGCTGTCCGGCTGGTCGTTGCCCTCGCCGAGGCGATAGCGGATGTCGATCGGCGCAAACGCCGCGGTACCCGCTGCCGCACCGCAGATCGTGCTGGCCTGTGAAGCCGACAGGAACGGATTGTTGCAGTTCACCTGGACGTTGCCGCCCGCGATCGCCGGGTAGTTGTTGTACGACTTGTCGCGGAACCAGATGCCCGATGCATAGACTTCGGCGTCCGGCGCGACGTCGAGGCTGACGAAGCCACCCGCGTTCACGCGCTCGGATGGGCGCTGATAGGCGTAGTTGCTGAAATAGTTCGACGCATTGCCCGCGCCGGTGCCGAACGGCACGAAGGTGCGCGTGCCATTGGGGTTGTTGACATACTGCCCCGTCGCAACGCCCTTGCTGTCGAGCGGCGAAATCAGGCCGCTGGTCGAGCTGCTCGGCGTCAGGCCGCACGAGATCGGCGCGTTGAGGCTCGTCTGCGTGAGGTAGCAGCCCGAATTCGACCGCTCGGACAGCAGGACTTCGTCGGTATGCTTGTAGTTGACGAAGCCGTTGATCCGCAGCGCACCGTCGAAGAACTTCTTGCCCGCGGTCAGCGTGACGTCGGCGCGGCCGCCATCGTTGGTCAGGCCGCGCGGGCTGTTGAAGCCGGCTGCGCGTGCCAGCGACGAGACGACCGTGTCCTTGTTGTTGTGGTTGTAGAAATTATAGTTGCCGTCGAGCTGGATGCCTTCGAAATCCTTCTTCAGGACGAAGTTGACGACGCCAGCGACGGCATCGGACCCGTAGACCGACGACGCACCACCGGTGAGGACGTCGACCCGCTCGAGCAACGACGGCGGGATGATGCCCACGTCCTGCCCGTTCTGCGTGCCGAGGCGCTTGCCGTCGATCAGCACGAGCGTCCGCTCGAAGCCGAGGCTGCGCAACTTGATCCGCTGCCGGCCGTCCGAATCATTATAGGTCTGCTGGCTGTCGGGCGCGACCTGCGGGAGGCGGTTGAGCACGTCCTCGACATTGACCGCAGCTTGGGCGCGGATGTCCTGCGAGGTGACCGAGGTTATCGGTGCGGCGGAGGTCATGTTCGGACGCTGGATGCGCGATCCGGTCACGACGATGTCGCCCCCGCCAGCGCGGTCTTCGGCGGGCGGCGCGTCGACGGCGCTGGTCGCGGTCGCCGCATCCGCCTCGACCTTGGCCTCCGCGGGCGTGGTAGCCTCGGCCTGTGCCGGCGTGACCTGTCCAATCGCCGGGGTCGCGGACACCATCAGTGCCCCCGCAAGCGCCATATAAGACGCCGAATTACGCACGTTCATACTAAAAACCCTTGTTTGGGCCAGCGTTGTCGCCTGCCCCCGTCTCCTTCGTAAGGTTTTGGTCATAATCGGGTCTCAGTCAATACCTTAGTAAGACCACTGTGTAACGTTTCGGACCGGATGTTGTAAAATGGCCATACGACTGGTCGACCGCCGTGACTTGCGATACGACTGGGCGCCAGGGTGACAACAGGGGGCTGCTGATGAAGACGAGACGATCGTTGCTGACCGCGTTTGGTGGTATTGGAGCGGCCCTGCCCTTTGTTGTGCCGATCGCCCGCGCGCGCGCCGCAACCGGCGGCGCAGCGCCCGCGCTGATCGTGTCGACCTGGGATTTCGGTGCTGCAGCCAATGCCGCGGCTTTTGCCCGCAGGAGCGCCGGCGGATCGCTGATCGATTCGGTCGAGGCCGGGGCGATGGTCCCCGAAGCTGATCCGGACAATCACAGCGTCGGCTATTCTGGCTATCCCGACCGCGACGGCCATGTCACGCTCGATGCTGTCATCATGGATGATGCAGGTGGCGTCGGCGCAGTCGCAGCGCTCGAGAACACGATGCACGCGATCTCCGTCGCGCGGCGGGTGATGGAGCGGACACCGCACACCATGCTCGTCGGCGAAGGCGCGACGCGGTTCGCGCGTGACCAGGGCTTTAAGCAACAGTCGCTGCTGACGCCCGAGGCGGAAAAGGCGTGGCGCGACTGGCTGAAGACCGCGGATTATCGCCCCGAAGCCAATAGCGAGAACCGCATCACGCGGACGCCCGGTGGCGCGCTCGACCATGACACGATCGGCCTGCTGATGCGCGACCCGACGGGGCGGATGGCCGGCGCCTGCACCACATCGGGCATGGCGTTCAAGATGCGCGGCCGGGTCGGCGATTCGCCGCAGGTCGGATCGGGACTCTATGTCGAGGCAGGCGTCGGCGGCGCGACCTCGACCGGGCTGGGCGAGGAGGTCACGCGTGTCGCAGGGTCGGCGCGCGTCGTCGCATCGATGCGCGCGGGCGCGTCACCGCAACAAGCCTGCGAAGAGGTGGTCCGCCATATCGCGCGGCTGCGCGGCGACGCGATACGCGGCGTGCAGGTCGGCTTCCTCGCGCTCGATACGAAGGGCGCGGTCGGGGCATTCTGCCTGCTGCCGGGCTTTACCTACGCCGTCACCGACGCGCGCGGCAGCACCACGGTGCTTAAGGCGCGCAGCTTGTTCGCGAGCTGACCGCATGATGCGCGACGCCATGACGCTCGAAGTCTGTGTCGAGGATCTCGACGGCATCGATGCCGCGGTGGAGGGCGGCGCCGACCGGATCGAGCTGTGCGCCGCACTCGCGGTCGGTGGCTTGACGCCGCCTGCGTCGCTGATCCGCGCGGCGGCGCAGGCGCCCCTCCCCGCGCACCTGCTCGTACGCCCGCGTGAGGGCGGTTTCGCCTACACCCCGCGTGAGATCGCGCTGATCGCCGACGATATCGTCACCGCTGCGCACGCCGGCCTCGCGGGCATCGTGATCGGCGCTACCCTGGCCGACCACCGGCTCGACGCGGCAACTCTGGCCAAGCTGATCGCGCACGCACGGACGCTCGGCAGCGAGCGCGGCAGACCGCTGTCGCTGACGCTGCACCGCGCCTTCGACGTGTGTTCCGATCTTGGCGCCGCCCTCGACACGGCAATCGAACTCGGCTTCGACCGGGTTCTCACCTCGGGTGGGACGCCCAAGGCGATCGACGGGGTCGAGGCAGTGGCTGACCTGCATCGCCAAGCCGCCGGACGCGTCATCATACTTGCGGGCAGCGGCGTGTCCCCGCAATCACTGCCCGCGCTGCTGCGCACCGGCATCACCGAAGTCCACGCGTCGTGCCGTCAGCCGATCGCCGGCGGTGCCGACCCGGTTGACGTGCGATTCGGTTTCGCTGCGCCGAACCGCACCGCGACCAGTACGGACCGCATCCGCCAGCTGTCACATATGCTTACGCAGAAACACACGCTTGAATAAGACCAATCTATAACTTACGCTTGGCACAATCCAACGACGAAGGCCGCCATACGGTCACCGTGCAAGATCCTGAGAGCGAGCTGTCATGACCAACGCCCCCCCCGCCCCCTTGGCGGCACGCGACCCGGAAGCCACGCTGATGTTCAGCGAAGCGGCGGAATCGGGTGCCGCGGTTGCCCGGCTGCTCGCGGCCAATGCCGAAGCCTTCACGACACTCGGCGCAAAGCTGCGGTCCGCACCGCCCGCGGTGGTCGTGACCTGCGCCCGCGGATCGTCCGATCACGCTGCGGTTTACGGCAAATACCTGATCTGGACGAAGACCGGCATCCCGGTCGCGGCCGCCGCCCCCTCGGTCGTGTCGTTGTATGACGCAGAGCTTTCCGCGCAGACGACGCTTTGCATCGCCATCTCGCAAAGCGGCCGCAGCCCCGATCTGCTCGCAACCGTCGCTTCGATGAAAGCGGGCGGCGCGCATGTCGTCGCGCTGGTCAATGACGAGACGTCGCCGCTCGCCGCTGCCGCCGACACGCTGATCGCGCTCAAGGCCGGTCCCGAGCGCTCGGTCGCTGCGACCAAATCCTATATCTGCGCGCTCGCGGCACTGGCGGCACTCACCGCGGAATGGGCCGACGACGATGCGTTGCGCGGCGCGGTGGCGGCACTTCCCGCCGATCTGGAGCGCGCCTGGGCGCTCGACTGGTCCAGCGCGATCGAGCCGTTGCGCACTGCTACCAACCTCTTCGTCATCGCGCGCGGCCCGGGCTTCGGCATCGCCAATGAGGCGGCGCTGAAGATGAAGGAAACCTGCGCGCTTCACGCCGAAAGCTTCAGCTCGGCCGAGGTGCGCCACGGCCCGATGCAGCTCGTCGAGGACGGTTTTCCCCTGCTCGCGCTGGCGACGTCCGACGCGGCCGGCGACGGCGTGCGCGATGCCGCGGCCGAATTTGCGGGGCGCGGCGCCTGCGTCCTGCTGGCCGATGCCGCACGCGACGCGCAGGCCGGCGACGCGACGCTGCCCGCGCTCACCGCGCATCCGGCGATCGAGCCGGTCCTGATGATCCAGAGCTTCTACAAGCTCGTCAACGCCCTTTCCGTGGCGCGCGGGTTCGATCCCGACGCGCCCTCGCATCTTGCCAAGGTCACGCGCACGCTATGACGACTTTCCGGTTTTCCAACGGCCATATCGTCACGCCGGCCGCTGTCCTCACCGACGCGACGCTGGTCGTCGAAGACGGCCGGATCGTCAGCCTCGACGCGGCGCCCGTCGCGGACACCGTGGCGGAGACGATCGACCTCGACGGGGGCTGGATCATGCCCGGCTTCGTCGACACACAGGTCAATGGCGGCGGCGGCGTGCTGTTCAACGATGCCACCACGGTCGAGGGGATCGCCGCCATCGGTGCGGCGCATGCCCGTTACGGCACGACCGCGTTCATGGTGACGCTGATCAGCGACACGCCCGACGTGATCGCGCGCGCGCTCGATGCGGTTGACGCCGCGATCGACGCCGGCGTGCCGGGCGTGGTCGGCATTCATGTCGAGGGTCCGGTCATCAGTGCGGCCCGCAAGGGCATTCATGATGCGTCGCGCTTCCAGGATCTCGACGACGATCTGATGGAATTGATGACGCGTCCCCGTCGCGGCCGAGTCATGCTGACGCTCGCGCCCGAACGCGTCACCGCCGATCAGGTCGCCGCACTCACCGCCGCCGGAGTGCTGGTCAGCATCGGTCACAGCGATGCGAGCTATGCAACCGCCGCCGCGGGCATCGCTGCGGGCATCACCGGCGTCACCCATCTGTTCAACGCGATGTCGCCGCTGATCCACCGCGCGCCCGGCGTGGTCGGCGCAGCGCTCGACGACCAGTCGGTCTATTGCGGGATCATCGTCGACGGCTTTCACGTCGATGACGCCGCGTTGCGGATCGCATTGCGCAGCCGCCCGCATGACCGGTTCATGCTCGTCTCGGACGCGATGCCCTGTGTCGGCGCGGCGGACAAGTCCTTCACGATCCAGGGGCGGCCGATCCATGTCGAGGATGGCCGCTGCGTCGGCGCGGACGGGACGCTGGCAGGGTCGGACCTCGACATGACCGGTGCTGTTCGCAATGCGGTCGCACGGCTCGACCTCGCGCCCGAAGTCGCCGCCGCGATGGCATCGACCTATCCGGCTGCGTTTCTCGGCCTGTCGGACACGCGCGGGGAGCTTGCCCCCGGGCAGCGCGCCGACTGGGTGCGGCTGACGCACGATCTCCACCCCCTGGGCACCTGGTTCGGCGGCGTTCCGTCCGCCTGACCGCGCCCCGCTTTACCCCCCTTACGGCACCAAGGACGATCCCATGGCTCCCATCCTCCTGAGCGCGCCGATGCAGGGTTGGGCGCTGCCCATCGACCAGGTCCCCGACGCGGTCTTCGCCGACCGCATGCTGGGCGACGGCGTCGCGATCGATCCGACCGGCGACGGGCTCTACGCGCCCTGTGACGCGACCGTGCTGACGCTGCTCGACAGCGGCCATGCGATCACGCTGCGCACGGCGGAAGGCGCGGAGATCCTGATCCATATCGGGCTCGATACCGTCGCGCTCGGTGGTCGGGGCTTCTCGCCCTGCGTCGCGGTCGGCGACAGGGTCGTCACGGGCGCGCCACTGATCCGCTTCGATCTCGACCTGCTCGTCCGCGAGGCACGCGCCGTCGTTACGCCGATCATCGTCGTCAACCCCGACCGGTTCGCCATTACCCAGTGCACGACCGACCGGGAGGTCGCGCTCGGCGACCCGCTGATGACGATCGAACCGATTGCCGACATCCGGCCCGACGCCGCCGCAGGTGGCGCGGACGCGGGCGACATCCTGACGCGGACGATCACCGTGCCGCTCGCACACGGGATCCACGCGCGCCCCGCCGCGCGGCTCGGGGCGCTCGCGAAACGCTATACCGCCGACGTCACGGTCACGCGCGATGCGAACACGTCCAGCATCCTCAGCCCGATCGGGTTGCTCGCGCTCGGGGTGCGGTACAATGACCCGATCACGCTGGGTGCGAGGGGCCCCGACGCCGCCGACGCGCTCGACGCGATTGCCGCGCTGATCCTCAGCGGCATGGGCGAGACCACTCCCGCACCCGCCCCGGCCCCGGCAGCACCCAGCCCGGTGCGTGCGGCGATCGACGGCGCGTTGCTCGGCGTGACCGCTGCACCGGGTCTCGCGGTCGGCAAGGCGCGCTGGTTCCGCCATGCCGAGATCGCGGTTCCCGAACAGGGCCAGGGCATCGCCGTCGAGAATGAGCGGTTCGCGAGCGCGATCAGGACGCTTGCCGCGCGGCTCGCCGAGCAGACCCGCCATAGCGCGGGCGCGCAGAAGGCGATCGTCGAGGCGCATGCGGCGATGCTCGACGATCCCGTGCTCCGCGACGGGACGGAGGCGCAGATCGCCGCGGGCAAGAGCGCGGGCCACGCCTGGCGCGCCACGATCCGTCCGCTTGCCGACGCGTTGCGAGCCGGCACCGATGCACGGCTCGCCGAGCGCGCGGACGACATGCTCGACCTCGAACGCCAACTGCTGGCGGTCCTCGAAGGCGTCGAGACGACCGTCCCGGTCTTTCCGCCTGAGACGATCCTGCTCGCCGACGACCTGCTGCCATCCGACATTCTCGCGCTCGACCGCGCGACGGTCATCGGCCTGTGCGTCGCGCGCGGTGGGCCGACGTCGCATGTCGCCATCCTCGCCGCGACGATCGGCCTGCCCGCTCTGGTCGCGGTCGGCCCCGCGCTTGCCCCGCTGGCGGACGGCACGCCCGTCATCCTCGAGGCGAGCGAAGGGCTCATGCGCGTCGATCCCGACGCGGACACGCTTGTCGCCGCACAGGTCCGGCTTGCGCAGGCCGAGATGCGCCGCGCCGACATGCTCGCGCGCGCCGGCGAACTCTGCCGCATGGCCGACGGGACGCGGATCGAGGCGTTCGCCAATCTCGGATCGATCGGCGATGCCCGTCTCGCGCGCGACAACGGTGCGGAGGGCTCCGGCCTTCTCCGCACCGAATTCCTGTTCCTCGAACGCGAGTCCGCGCCGAGCGTTGCCGAACAGACCGCCGACTATCAGGCGATCGCCGACGCGCTCGACGGTCGCCCGCTGATCGTCCGGCTGCTCGATATCGGCGGCGACAAGCCCGCGCCCTATCTGCCGATGGATGCCGAGGAAAACCCAGCGCTGGGCCTGCGCGGCATCCGCGTCGGGCTCGCCTATCCGCAGATGCTCGAGGATCAGGTCCGCGCGATCCTGTCAGTCCGTCCGACGGGTCAGTGCCGGATCATGGTGCCGATGATCGCCAGCCTCGACGAGCTGCGCGCAGTCCGTGCCGCGGTCGACCGGATTGCCGCCGAACTCGATCTGCCCGATCGCGTCCCGGTCGGCGTCATGATCGAGACCCCCGCCGCGGCGGTGACCGCGGATCTGATCGCCAGCGAGGCGGACTTCCTGTCGGTCGGCACCAATGATCTGACCCAATATACGCTGGCGATGGACCGTGGAAATCCGGCGGTCGCGCCGGGTATCGACGGGCTCCACCCCGCCGTCCTCCGCCTCATCGCGCAGACCTGCAAGGGTGGCGCGGTCCATGGGCGCTGGACCGGCGTATGCGGGGGGCTGGCCTCCGAACCGCTTGCCGTGCCGATCCTGATCGGCCTCGGCGTCACCGAACTCTCCTGCGCACCGGCGATCATTCCGGAGATCAAGGCGCTGGTCGCCACGCTCGGCATGGAGGCCTGCCGCGAGCATGCGACCGCGTGTCTCGCCTGCACCTCCGCCGCCCAAGTCCGAACGCTCGCCCGGGAGTTTGCCGCATGAAGTCGATACTCGAAGCCCTGCAGCCGCTCGGCCGTGCGCTCATGCTGCCGATCGCGGTGCTGCCGATCGCCGGCCTGTTGCTGCGTCTCGGCCAGCCCGACCTGCTCGACATCGCGTTCCTGAGCGCCGCCGGTGACGCGATCTTCTCGCATCTCGGGCTGTTGTTCGCGATCGGTGTCGCGACCGGCTTCGCACGCGACGGCAATGGGGCGGCCTGTCTCGCGGGTGTCGTGTGCTTCCTCGTCGCGACCGAAGCGGGCAAGGTGTTCCTCGCCGTCCCCGCCGACGTTGTCGCGGGGACAGCGACCCCGACGCTCGAGATTGTCGCCGCAGCGTGGAAGGCCAAGGCGATAGCGCGGCTCGACGTGCCGATCGGGATCCTGTCCGGGCTCGCTGGCGGGCTGCTCTACAATCGATTCTCGGCGATCAAACTGCCGGAATATCTCGCCTTTTTCGGCGGACGTCGGTTCGTTCCGATCGTCAGCGGGGTCGCAGGGCTCGTCTTTGCGGTGATCTTCGGAGCGGGCTTCGGCATCCTCAACGCGGGCGTCGATCAGCTCAGCCTGGCGGTCAGCGGCAGCGGTGCGATCGGCCTGTTCCTCTTCGGCCTGTTCAACCGGCTGCTGCTCGTCACCGGGCTGCATCATCTGGTCAACAACATCGTCTGGTTCGTCGCGGGCGACTATCACGGCACGACCGGCGATCTGCGGCGCTTCTTCGCGGGCGATCCGAATGCCGGCGCGTTCATGGCGGGGTTCTTCCCGGTCATGATGTTCGGCCTCCCCGCCGCCTGCCTCGCCATGTACCACGCAGCGCTTCCTGAGCGTCGCAAGGCCGTCGGCGGCATGTTGTTCAGCCTCGCGCTGACCTCCGCGCTGACCGGCGTGACCGAGCCGATCGAGTTCAGCTTCATGTTCCTCGCACCGCTTCTATATGCGGTCCATGCGGTGCTGACCGGGCTGTCGATGGCGTTGATGAACGCGCTGGGCGTGAAGCTCGGCTTCGGCTTCTCGGCGGGGCTGCTCGATTATGTCCTCAACTATGGCAAGGCGACACGGCCGCTGCTGCTGCTGCCCGTCGGTGCGGTCTATTTCGCGCTCTATTACGGGCTGTTCCGCTTCTTCATCCGCAGGTTCGACCTCGCCACGCCGGGCCGGGAAGCAGAGGCGAGCGTTGTCGCTGCGGCGCCCGTCGCGGGTGGCCGTGGTGCGGCATTCGCACAGGCGCTTGGCGGCGGCGCGAACCTGACCACGGTCAGCGCCTGCACCACGCGGCTGCGTCTGATCGTCGTCGATCAGTCCGCGGTCGACGACGCCGCTCTGAAGGCGCTCGGTGCACGTGGTATCCTGCGCCCGTCAAACGCCGCGTTGCAGGTGGTGCTTGGCCCGATTGCGGATGTGGTCGCGGTCGAGATCCGCGATGCGCTCGCCCTGGGCGGTCCTGCAGTTGTCGCCCGCGCTGCGCCCGTCGCGACCATCGCAGCAGTGCCCGACACCAGCGCGGTGCGGCTTTCGGACGCGGCCTTTGCCGCACTCGGGGGCGAGGACAATATCGTCACCGCGAGCCGCCACCCCGGTCGGGTGCGGATCGAACTGGCCGACGATGCGGCGATCGACGAACCGCGTCTCGCACGTCTCGGGCTCCGCGCCACCGCACGCCCCGCTGCCGGTCAGTTGCACCTGCTCGGGACCGACGCGACGCTCGCGACGTTGATCCACACGCCCGCCTGACGTCTATTCCGCCCGTCCCTTCGGCATCGGCCGAGGGACGGGCGGCACGGCACAGCCCCGTGTTATCTTGCGCGCGGCTCCAGCGTCACGCCGCCGACGAGCCCGGACGCGACGCCCGGCGCCGCCTCGACCAGCACCGCGATCGTCCGCACGCCGCCGCCCGGCGGCACCGCCGCCTCGAACGGTCCGACCGATGCGGCGTCCTTGACCGCGACCCGCGTGCCGTCGACCCATAGCTCCGCACGCCCGGCGATCGCCGCAAAGCGGATCACGCCCCCCTCCTGCGCAACCCGCCGCCACGGCGTGACCGTCGTGCGGTAGATCCGCCAGCGGCCCGCGCGATCGGAATCGACCGCCGTCCCGCTGCGCACGAACGCCCAGCTGTTATTGTCGCCATCGACCGGCGCCAACGCAGGATCGGGTCGCGTCGCCATCGCCGGCGAGCGCCGCCACTCGCGGATCGCCATCGTCGCGGGCGTCACAGTGACCTGCGCAGGCGGCGCAAGACCCGCGCGATCGATCGTCAGCCGCGCCGGCTTCAGGCCCGGCGCGGTCGCGGTCATCACGATCCGCCCCCGTCCCTCGCCTGCCTGGACGATGACTTGCGCGAGGCCGTTGAACAGCGATCGGGCATTGCCCTTCTCGCTCTCATGGCTGTTCGGATCGCCATTGCCGATCCCGATGATCGCCGCCCCCTCGACCGCGAACCGCGTCGGCAGGTTGGCGGTCGGCACGTGGCGTCCTGCCGCATCGACCGCATCGATCGTCACCGGCTGCGCATCCTCGCCATCACCCGCCATCACCGTCCGCGCCGGCGTCAGCCGCAGCGCGACCGGCGGCCCGGCGGTCTCGTGCGCCGCGCGCACTACCGGCGAACCGCCGCGCCGCGCGATCACCTCGATCCGCCCGGGCGCATAGGGCACGACGAATTCATTCCCCATGATCCGGTCGACCACCGCCTCCCCGACCACCCGGCCGTTCAGCCGGACCTCGACGCGCTCGGCATTGCTCATCACCAGCAGCGTGACCGGCTGTCCTTCCCGCCCCGGCCAGGTCCAGTGCGGGGTGATGCTCACCACCGGCGCGGCGTCGACCCAGTGCGCGCGGTGGATATCGAACGCGGTCTTGGGAAAACCGCACAGGTCGAGGATCCCGAAGAAGCTCGAGATCGTCGGCCATTCATGCGGGGTCGGCTCGCCATGATAGTCGAACCCCGTCCACACGAAGCCGCCCGCGACGAACGGCCGCTCGGCGATCTTCTTCCAGGTGCCGCGGTGCGTATCCCCCCAGCTCGCCGCCTCGACGTCATAGGACGACTGGACATGCCGCGCCGGATCGCTGGCAAAGGCCCCACGCGTCTCATAGGCGCTCGTATCCTCCGAACTCGTGATCGGCTTGGTCGGGTTTAACTGATGGAAGCGATCATAATCGCCCTGATAATAGTTGAACCCCGTGACATCGATTTCGCTCGAGACGTTGACGGGATCGAAGAAGGCGCCGTTCATCGCCGCGGTCACCGGCCGGCTGTCGTCGAGCGCATGCGTCGCATGGACCATCCGCCGGAGCATCTCGACGCCGGCCTCCGTCCCCTGCATCGGCTCCTCGTTGAACACCGACCACAGGATCACGCTCGGATGGTTGCGATCGCGCCGCACCATCCATTCGAGCTGCGCCATATAGTCGGGCGCGGGATTGAACTGGCGGTTCTCGTCCATCACGACGAACCCCATCTCGTCGCACAGGTCGAGCAGCTCGGCCGCCGGGGCATTGTGCGAACAGCGGATCGCGTTGCACCCCATCGCCTTCAGCCGCTCGAGGCGCCAGCGGACCAGCGCGTCGGGAATCGCGGTCCCGACGCCCGCATGATCCTGATGCAGGCACACGCCCTTCAGCTTCACCGGTCGAGCGTTCAGGAAGAAGCCCCGGTCCGCATCGAAGCGGATCGTCCGGAACCCCACGCGTGTCCGCCGCTCGTCAATGACGCTGCCATCGCGCATCACGCGCGTCAGAACGGTGTAAAGAGTCGGGGTCTCGATCGACCACAAGCGGGGCGCTGTCACCGGCATCATCAGCGTCGTCACCACCGGATCGAGCGGCGCGACGGTCGCCGCCGCGCGTGCCGTCGCAACCGGCTTGCCGTCCAGGTCGAGCAGGATCGTCTCGATCGTCACGCCGACCGCAGCGCGGCCGATGCTGCCGATCGTCACCGCGACCGGCACATGCCACCCCCCCGCCGGGTCGCGTCGCGGATCGCAGTGCACGCCGTCGGTGACGATCGCGACCGGCGCGCGTCGGATCAGCCAGACATGCCGGTACAGGCCGGCGCCTTCATACCACCAGCCTTCCATCGCGGTGGCGTCGACGCGCACGACGATCATGTTCAGGTCGTCGCCGAACCGCGCGAACGGGGTCAGGTCGATCTCGACGCTGTTATAGGCGGACCAGTTGTGCGCGACGACGCTGCCATTGACCCAGATCGTCGCGTTGCTCGCGATCCCGTCGAACCGCAGAGCGATCGTCTTGCCGCGATCGTCCGCCTCCAGCCGCAACGTCCGCCGGTACCAGCCGATCCCGCGCCGGCGATAGCCCTGCGAGATGTTCGCGTCGCGCTCGAACGGCTGCGCCGACGCCCAGTCATGCGGCAACCGGACCGGCGCCCAGTCCGAATCGTCGAACGTCATGGCCGCGGCACCAAGCGCATTGCCCGCCTTCACGCTCAGATAGGTCGCATTATGCCCCTCGGGCGCGGGCGTCGCGACATCGCCTTCATGAAACACCCAGCCGCGTTCGATCCGGGTGCAGGACGGGTCCTGAACATGCATCGCAGGCGGCAGGGTCCGCGATGGCGCGGGCATCGGCAACGCGCCGGCCTCGCCTGCCTGCCGACCCGGGCCAGCCCCGGCAGCGGCAAAGGCGTCGGTCGGGCGGACGACGACGCCGACACCGGCGCCCGCCGTGCCGATGAGGAGCTGGCGTCGGTTCATGGCAGTCTTTCGGTGTGACGGATCAGATGTCGGCCAGTTCGGCGACGAAGTCATAGGCGTCGCCGCGGTAATAAGAGCGCGTGAACTCGGCCGCACGTCCGTCGCGCAGGAAGCCGCGGCGTTCGATCAGCAGCCCGGCATGACCGGCATCGACCCCCAGCATCCGCGCATGCTCGCCCCCGAACGGCACCGCCCGCAGCCGCTGCAGCGCGCGCACCGGTCGGCTCCCCGCCGCTTCGAGCGCCGCATAGAGCGAATCCGTCACGCCATCGACCGACGTCAGGCAATAGCCCGCGATGGTCGAGAATTCGAGCGCCATAGCCTCCTCGTCGGCATAGCGGATGCGGTTGAAGCGGAACACCGGCGCCCCCGGCGACAGGCCGAGCGCCATCGCCTCTTCGGGGTTCACCTGGCCCGCCGATCGCGAGATCCAGGTGCTGCTCGATGTCCGGCCGCGTGCCGCCATGTCCTCGCTGAACGAAGACAGTTTCGAGAAGCTCTTTTCGACGCGACCGGCGACGAACGTGCCCGCCCCCCGGCGCCGGGTCAGCAGCCCTTCCTCGACAAGCCCGCCGATCGCCTTGCGCACGGTGATGCGCGAGACGTCATATTCGATCGCCAGATCGCGTTCGGCAGGGATCGCATTGCCCTGGACGAGCAGCTTCTCGCCGATCGCGTTGCGGATCAGATCCTGCAACTGAAGATAGAGCGGCGACGGATTGCCCTTGCGAAAGCGTCCGATATCATCGGAAAACGCCATGTACCCCCCTTTGACTGGCAGCCCGAAGCGCGCCACACCCTGTCCTGGCGCGGGAGGATAGCCAAAGCACAGCCGCGCGGCAACCAGACCGACGCCAAGGATTATATTGGTATTTCCGTCCAAAACGGGTCGATGCTGCCAGATCGGCTGAAACACTGGCAAACTTTGCGGCGGCTCGGGACCTGCTTTCAGGACGCTGGCCAATCAACGGCTTGTGTCTGGACCTATATTGGTTACATTCCCCGACCAGCGGCCGTGAGGAGCCGGTTACCGGGAGCAGAAATCATGCGGTCAAACGCACCCCCCCGTTTCGGATGCGCGCTTATCGCGACCGGCATGATGCTCGGCACCACCGGCGTGGCCGATGCGCAGGACCGCCTGCCGCTCGTCCCGCAACCCGCAGCGATGACGCGCGGAACCGGCGCCGTGACGATCGCGACGGGCAGCACGGTGTCCGCCGATCCCGGCGATGCCGGCACCACCGCCGCCGCCCGTCTGCTCCTCGCCCATGTGAAGGTCGAACGCGGCCTGACGCTGGCAACCGGCGCGCGCGGCGTGATCCGCATCGATCGCGATCCGACGATCAAGGGTGCGGAAGCCTATCGCCTGACGGTCGATGCGTCCGGCGTGCGGATCGCGGCATCGGGCGATGCCGGGCTCGTCTATGGCGCGATGACGCTGGCGCAGCTGATCAGCCCCGATCACGCCTTCGGCCAGCCCGTCCGGATCCCAGCGGTCACGATCGACGATGCCCCCCGCTTCGGTTGGCGCGGGCTGATGATCGACACCGCACGGCATTTCCAGTCGCTGCCCTCGCTCTATGCGATCGTCGACCAGATGGCGTCGGTGAAGCTCAACACGCTCCATCTCCACCTCACCGACGATCAGGGCTGGCGGTTCGAGGTCAAGGCCTATCCCCGGCTGACCGCGATCGGCAGCGTTCGGACGTCCCCCTCGACCGGCGAGGCGCCCGGTACGCAGGTCGGCGGCTTCTACACGCAGGACGAGCTGCGCAAGCTCGTCGCCTATGCGACCGAGCGCGGCATCGTCGTCGTCCCCGAGATCGACCTGCCCGGCCACGCCCAGGCGCTCGTCGCGGCGTATCCGGACCTCGGCGTCCTTGGCGACACGCCGAAGGTCAGCAGCGACTGGGGCGTGAACCCCTATCTCTTCAACCCCGGGCCAAAGGGCATCGCCTTCGTCAAGACCGTGCTCGACGAGATCATGGCGGTATTCCCCGGCACCTATGTCCATCTCGGCGGCGACGAGGCGGTCAAGGATCAGTGGGAACGCAGCCCCGAAGTCCAGGCGCAGATGGTCAAGCTCGGGATCAAGGACGAGAATGGCCTGCAGAGCTGGATGATCGACCAGTTCGGCGAATATCTCGCCAGCAAGGGCCGCCGCCTGATCGGCTGGGACGAAATCCTCGAAGGCGGCCTCCCCGCCTCCGCATCGGTCATGTCGTGGCGTGGCGAAAAGGGCGCGGTCGAGGCCGCGAACCAGAACCACGACGTCGTCCTCTCGCCTGCACCGACGCTCTACCTCAACAGCCTGCAAAGCGATCGCAGCGACGAACCGCCGGGCCGGATCGACATCCAGTCGCTCGAGACCGTGTACGAGTATGAGCCGATGCCCGCGGGGATCCCCGCCGACAAGGCGCATCACGTGCTCGGCGCACAGGGCAATCTGTGGAGCGAATATATCGTCACGCCCTATCAGATGCAGCATCTGATCTTCCCACGCGCCGCCGCGCTCGCCGAGATCACCTGGTCGGGCAAGGACAAGCGCGACTTCGGCAGTTTCCTTGAGCGGGTCCAGCCGCAGATCGGCCGCTGGCGCACGTCCGGCATGCAGGTCGCGGACAGCGCGTTCGCGGTCGGTTATACGCTCGCTGGTACGCGCGGCGATGCGCTGCGCACCAAAAGCGCCAAGGTCGCGCTGGCGACGCAGGCGCCCTATGGCACGATCCGCTACACGCTCGACGGCACGGCCCCCGGCGCGCGGTCGCCCGCCTATACGGCACCGCTGTCGATCAAACCCGGGGTCAAGATCCGCGCCGCCGCGTTCGACGCCGCCGGTCAGCAGATCGCCGAGCCACGCCTGTTCGATACCGGCCGCGAGGCACTGCTGACGCGCACCGCGTCCGACATGGTCGCCTGTCCCAAGGGTTCGCTCGCGCTGCGCGTACCGCTGACGCCCGAGGCGCAGGCAAATGCACCGGTCTACAATATCGACCTGTTCGACCTGTGCACCGCCTATCCCGCCGCGCCGATGGATATCGCCAAGGGCTTCACGATCGATATCGCCCGCCTGCCGCGTCATTATGCGCTGGCGCATGAAGATACGAAGCTGCGCCGGCACTATAACGTCACCCCGCACGGCGAGCTGATCGTGCTCGTCGGCTGCACCGTGGCGGGTGCCAAGCCCGTCGTCGCCGGCACCTTCCCGCTCCCCGATCCGGCAACCGCCGCCACCCGGTTCAGCGTCAAAGGCCGCCTGCCGGCGCTGACCGGCGACCGCGACATCTGCCTGCAATTCACCTCCCCCACGTCCGATCCCTATTATGCGGTCGAGCGGATGCAACTCACGGAGACACGCTGATGCGTCGCTGGTTCCTACTCCCTCTCCTAGCACTCGCCTCGCCCGCGATCTCGGCCCCGAAGACGGTGGTCACGCTCGACCGCGACTGGCAGGTGCGGATCGATCCGACCGACACGAGCGCGGTCGCCGCGCACAAACGTGAGGCGAAATGGCTCGCGGCCACCGTGCCGGGCTCGGTCCAGCAGGACCTGATCGCCGCGCGCCGCGTCCCCGATCCCTACAAGGGCATGAACGAGGCGGCGATCCAGTGGGCCGGGCTGACCCGTTGGCAGTTCCGCCGCGTGCTCGACGTCACGCCGGCGATGCTCGCGCGCGACCATCTCGATCTCGTATTCGACGGTCTCGACACTTTTGCGACCGTCACCGTCAACGGCACATCGCTGCTCAAGACCGACAACGCGCACCGTCGCTGGCGGGTGGACGCGAAATCGGCGTTGAAGGCCGGCCGCAACGAGGTGCTGGTGACGATCGCCTCGCCGATCCGCACGCTTCAGCCGATGGTGCTCGCCGAAAAGCATCCGCTTCCCGGCGAATATGACAGCGCGTTCGGCGACGAGCCCAAGGGCAAGCAGACCTCGCCTTATATTCGCAAACCCAAATATCATTACAGCTGGGACTGGGGTCCCCGGATCGTCAATATCGGCATCTGGCGCCCGGTCCGTCTCGAAATCTGGGACGAGGCGCGGATCGAGACGTTCCGGGTCGAGCAGGAGGATCTGAGCGACGCCGAGGCGCGGATCGCGGCGAAGCTCGACATCGTCGCCGACACGCCCGGTCGCACGACTGTGCACGCCGTTGTCACGGGTCCCGACGGCAAGGCCGTCACGGTCGACCGTAGCGTCACGCTCGCCGCCGGCAGCAACAGCGTCTCGCTCCCGCTGACGATCGCCGCGCCGCAGCGCTGGCAGCCGATCGGCTATGGCGCGCAGCCGCTCTACACCGTCACCGCCTCGCTCGCGGGCGCGCAAGCGACCGCCGAGGACAGTGTCACGCGGCGGATCGGCCTGCGCACGGTCGAACTGATCCGCAAGGACGGCAGCTTCGGCTTCAAGGTCAACGGCACGCCGATCTTCGCCAAGGGCGCGAACCTCATCCCGTTCGACATGTTCCCGTCGCGCGTCACCCCCGCCTATATGCAGACGATCCTGAAGGGCGCGGCGGACGCCAACATGAACATGATCCGCGTCTGGGGCGGCGGCTATTATCTCGACGACGCGTTTTACGACATGGCCGACCGCATGGGGCTGATGGTGTGGCAGGACTTCATGTTCGGCGGCAGCGTCACGCCGCCGGACGCCGCATTCCGCGAGAATGTCCGGATCGAGGCCGAGCAGCAGGTCGCGCGGATCGGATCGCATCCGTCGGTCGTGATCTGGGCAGGCGGCAACGAAGTGCTATCGGGCTGGGAGAACTGGTCCGATCGCAAGGCGTTCAAGAAGGCGGTCGGCGCGGATGAGCAGGAGCGGATCGGGGCGGGCATGGCGGTTCTGTTCGACCGCGTGCTGCGCCAGGCGGTGACGAAATATTCGCCCGGCACGCCCTATTGGCCGGGCTCCCCCTCGACCGATTATGAGGGCCCGACCGACACCGACAAGAACGGCGATCGCCATTTCTGGGATGTCTGGTCCGGATCGAAACCGGTCGAACGCTATCTCGACAGCTGCCCGCGCTTCATGTCCGAATATGGCTTCCAGGCGATGCCCGATCTCGCGACGATCCGCGCCTTCGCGGGCAAGGGCCCGCTGGCGGCCGACAGCCCGGTGATGAAGGCGCATCAGAAGTTCCTCGCCGGCGAGGGCAATGAGCGCCTGCTGATGTATCTGCGCGATCGCCTGCGCCCGGCGAAGGATTTCGCCGATCTCGTCTATCTGACGCAGGTCAACCAGGCCGAGGCGATCCGCATCGCCGCATTGCATCACCGTACGTGCCGCCCGGTGACGATGGGATCGCTCTACTGGCAGCTGAACGACGTCTGGCCCTCGATCAGCTGGGCGAGCATCGATCATGACGGCCAGTGGAAGCTGCTGAACTATGCCGCGCGCCGCTTCTTCGCACCCCAGGCGATCGCCGCGGAGCACAAGGATGGCGCGACGCGGATCTCACTGATCTCCGACGCGACCACGCCGATCGCCGCGCGCTGGCGGGTGCGCGCGATGGACATGGCGGGCGCCGTGCTGAACGACACCACCACGCCCGCGACGCTGCCGCCGCTCTCGTCGACGCTCGCCGCGACGCTCCCCGACGCGACGCTGTTCGGCAGTGCCGCGCCGGGGGCCAGCTATGCGGTTGCCGAACTGATCGTCGGTGACGCGGTTGCCAGCCGGGCGATCATCGAACGCGCGTTGCCCAAGGACATGGCCTATCCCGATCCGGGCCTGAGCGTCACCTGGTCGGGCTCGACCGCAACGATCACCGCCAGCCGCTTCGCCCGCGCGGTCATGCTCGATTTCGGCGATGTGGCGGCGCAGCCCGCCGATGACGGGTTCGATCTTCTGCCGGGCGAGACGCGAACCGTCGCCGTTGCGTCGGACGCGTCGCCTGCCACACTGCGCAAAGCGCTCACCTTGAGGACCGTTGCCCGATGATCTGGCTCCTGCTCGCCTCCGCCGATCCCGTCGCCACCGCGGTCGCCACCATGTCGATGGAGGAAAAGGCTGCACAGTTGCAGAGCACCGCGCCCGCCGATGCGAAGCTCGGCCTGCCCGCCTATGACTGGTGGAACGAGGGACTGCACGGTCTCGCGCGCAACGGTCATGCGACCGTGTTCCCGCAGGCGATCGGCATGGCCGCGACCTGGGATCCGGTGCTCGTCCGCAAGATCGGCGACGTCGTCGCAACCGAGGCACGCGCGCGCTTCAATGCGAAGCCCGCCAATGCCGATCGCCGCATCTATGAAGGGCTGACGATCTGGTCGCCCAACATCAACATCTTCCGGGATCCCCGCTGGGGGCGCGGGCAGGAAACCTATGGCGAGGATCCGTATCTGACCGGGCGGCTCGGCGTCGCGTTCATCGGCGGCCTTCAGGGCCCCGACCCGCTCCACCCAAAAGTCGTCGCCACGCCGAAGCATTTCGCGGTGCACAGCGGCCCCGAGGCCGGGCGCGACAGCTTCGACGTCGACCCCAGCCCGCAGGATCTGGAAGCAACCTACCTGCCCGCCTTCCGCCAGGCGGTGACCGAGGGCAAGGCGCTCTCGCTGATGTGCGCGTACAACTCGATCCACGGCGTGCCCGCCTGCGCGTCGTCGCCGCTGATGGTCGACCGGCTGCGGCGCGACTGGGGCTTTACCGGCTTCACCGTCTCGGATTGCGACGCGGTCGGCAACATCAGCACCTATCACCACTATCGGCTCGACACGCCCGGCGCAGCGGCAGCGGCAATCAGGGGCGGCACCGATCTCAATTGCGGCACCGCCTATGCCGGCCTCCCCGCCGCAGTTCGCCAGGGCCTGGTGAGCGAGGCCGAGGTCGACACCGCGCTGACGCGCGCCTTCCGCGCCCGCCGCGCGCTGGGCATCGCGTTCGGCGGCGACAGCCCGTGGAGCAAGATCGGCACCGATCAGGTCGATACCCCCGCGCACCGTGCGCTCGCGCTCGAGGCGGCGCGCAAGTCGATCGTGCTGCTCAAGAACGATGCCAGCCGCCTGCCGCTCAAGACCGGCAGCCGGATCGCGGTGATCGGCACCAATGCCGACGATATCGGCGTGCTTCAGGGCAATTACCACGGCACCGCGGTCGCCCCGGTCACCCCGCTCGACGGTATCCGCAAGCAGTTCGGCGCCGCCAATGTCCGCTATGCCCAGGGTTCGGTGCTCGCCGACGGCGCGCCGGTGGTGGTGCCCGAAACCGTCTTCCCACAGGGTCTGAAGGCGGAGTATTTCGCAGGTACCGGGACGACCAGCGGCACGCCGGTGCTGACGCGGACCGAACGCCGCATCGATGCGAACCTCAACCGCGTCAGTCCGGCGCCCGGGCTTGGCCGCAGCTTTGGCGTCCGCTGGTCGGGTGTCTTCACCCCGCCCGCCGCGGGTGACTATACGCTGGTGATCGACGTCCCGGCGTGCTGGAAAGACTGTTCGGTCCATGACGTCGCACGCCTCTGGATCGGCGACCGCCAGCTCACCGCCGGCGAGATCAAGAAGGGCCGCGTCGAGATCCCGGTCTCCAGCGACGCCAAACCCGCCGTCTTCCGCCTCGAACTCGATCACCGCAGCGACGACGAGGGTATCCGCCTGCTCTGGACGCCGCCCGCCGCGCCGATGCTCGCCGCCGCTGTCGCCGCCGCGAACGCTTCAGACGTCGTCGTCGCGGTGATGGGCCTGTCGCCCGATCTCGAGGGCGAGGCGCTGTCGGTCAGCGTACCCGGCTTCGTCGGCGGCGACCGCACCGACATCGGGCTTCCGCTCGCGCAACAGGCGCTGCTCAAAGCACTGCGCGCGACCGGCAAACCCGTCATCCTCGTCCTGACCAGCGGCAGCGCGGTGACGGTCGATCCGTCGCTCGCCGACGCGATCCTGACCGCCTGGTATCCGGGCCAGGCCGGCGGCACCGCGATCGCCGAGACGCTCGCGGGGCTCAACAACCCTTCGGGTCGCCTCCCCGTCACCGTCTACAAGTCCGCCAGCGACCTGCCCGCCTTCATCGACTATACGATGAAGGAGCGCACCTATCGCTACTTCACCGGCAAGCCGCTCTGGGGCTTCGGCCACGGGCTGAGCTATACCAGTTTCGGCTATGCCGCGGCAAAACCCAGCCTCACCGTCGCGGCCGGCCAGCCTCTCACGCTCGCGGCGAAGGTCTCGAACACCGGCGCGCGCGCGGGCGAAGAGGTCGTTCAGGCCTATCTCGTCCCGACCGCGACCACCGGCGGCGGAGCGACCACCGCGGTGCTCCAGCGCCAGCTCGTCGGCTTCGACCGCGTCGCGCTCAAGCCCGGCCAGTCGCGCACCGTCTCGTTCGCGCTCGATCCCCGCTCGATGAGCAGCGTCGCGCGCGACGGCACGCGGACGATCCAGCCCGGCGCCTATCGCCTCTATGTCGGCGGCGGCCAGCCCGGCGACGGCGAGGGGCAATGGACCGACCTGACGATCACCGGCGCTGCGGTGGGGCTGCCCAAATGATCGATCGCCGTTCGTTGATCGCCGGCGGGCTCGCGCTCGTCGGCACCCCTGCCTTTGCCGCCCGCCCGAACCTGCCCTCCAAGCGCCCCGCCGTCGCCGACCGTCTGTTCAAGAGCCGGGCGGTGGAACGCGAGATCGCCCGCGTCTCGGCCCGGATCGCCGATCCGAAGCTGCGCTGGATGTTCGGCAACTGCTATCCCAACACGCTCGACACGACCGTGCGGATGTGGACAATCGCGGGCGCGCCCGATGCCTTCGTCATCACCGGCGACATTCCCTGCCTGTGGCTACGCGACAGCTCGGCGCAGCTCCGCCCCTATCTCCACCTCGTCCGCAACGATCCCGCGCTGCGCACCGTGTTCCGCGGGTTGATCGCCCGCCAGTCGCGCTCGATCCTGCTCGATCCCTATGCCAACGCATTTCTCGAGGATCCCGCCGGGAAGACCGAGCTGAGCTGGGCGTTGCACGACCAGACCGAGATGAAACCGGGTGTTGCCGAGCGCAAATGGGAGATCGACTCACTCTGTTACCCGATGCGTCTCGCTTATGGCTATTGGCAGGCGACGCGCGACGCGGCCCCGTTCGACGCGACCTGGGCGGAGGCAGCACGCGCCAGCCTGCGCACCTATCGTGAGCAGCAGCGCAAGGACGGTCGTGGACCCTATAGCTTCCTGCGCGCCTCGAACCGCAGTACCGAGACGATGGCGCTCGAGGGCTGGGGCAATCCCGCCAAGCCCAACGGCCTGATCCAGTGTGGTTTTCGTCCGTCCGACGATGCCTGCCTTTATCCCTATCTGATCCCGGCCAATCACTTCGCGGTGACGACGCTGCGCGAAATGGCCGTCGTCGCGAAGGAAGCGCGCAACGATACCGCGCTCGCCGCCGATGCCACCGCGCTCGCGGCCGAGGTCGAGACCGCGCTCAACGCGCATGGCAAGATGCGGCTGCGCGACGGCCGCGAGGTCTGGGCCTATGAGGTCGACGGATTCGGCAACGCGGTCTTCATGGACGACGCCAACGTGCCGTCGCTGTCCGCGCTCGCCTATATGGGCTGCGTTCCCGCCACCGACCCGCTGTGGCGCCGCACCGCCGACGCGGCATGGAGCGACGCCAATCCCTATTTCTTCAAGGGCACCAAGGCGGAGGGGATCGGCGGCCCGCATGTCGGGCTCGGCCAGATCTGGCCGATGTCGCTGATCATCCGCGCGCTTGCCGGCGCCGACGACGCGACCGTCCGCAGCTGCCTCAGAATGCTGCGCGATACGGATGCCGACACCGGCTTCATGCACGAGGCGTTCGACAAGGACGATCCCACCAAGTTCACGCGCAGCTGGTTCGCCTGGACGAACGGACTGTTCGGGGAACTGCTCGTCCATCTTGCCGATACCCGCCCCGCGCTGCTGGCGGCGCCGTTATGAGGCTCACGCGACGTACAGTGCTCGGCTCGACCGGTGCGTTGGCGCTGAGCGGCGCGATGCCGGCCTTTGCCGGCCGGTCGCGCGCGGTGCCCGATCTGTGGATCGGGACCGGCGGCGACGGCCATACCTATCCCGGCGCGACCGTGCCGTTCGGCATGGTCCAGGTCAGTCCCGACACGGATACGGAGAACTGGGCGAACTGCTCGGGCTATCATCGCGGTGACCCGTCGATCATGGGCTTTTCGCACACGCATCTGTCGGGCACCGGCATCGCCGACATGATGGACGTGCTCGTCGTGCCTGCCCGCGGCCCGGTCAAGCTGCGCCCCGGCGCACCCGACAAGCCCGGCGAAGGCTATCGCCAGACCTATGCACAGGAGAGTGCCGAGCCCGGCTATTATGCCTGCACGCTCGGCAATGGCGTTCGCTCCGAACTCACCGCCGAAGCGCGCGTCGGCTGGCAGCGGCACCGCTTTCCCGCCGGCCCCGGGCATCTCCTGATCGACCTCGGCAATTACCGCGACAGCCGCCCGGGCGAAGGCCCGCTGATCGACGACAGCCGGATCGAGCTCGAATCGGACGGCATCCTGATCGGCAGCCGCCGCACCTTCCGCTGGGCCAAGGGGCGCCGCATCCACTTCGCGATGCAGGTCTCGCGCAAGCCGGACCGGATCACGCTCCATGCGGGCGACCAGGTCGTCAACGGCGCGATCGCGACCGCCGACCGCGTGCGCGCGGTATTGCACTACGACGATGCGGGCTCCGCCCCGATCGTCGTGCGCACTGCGGTCTCCGCGGTCGACATGGCGGGCGCACGGACCAACCTCGCCGCCTCGGCCTCGCGCGACTTCGATGCCGCGCGGCGCCAGGCCATCGGCGACTGGGCCGACGCGCTCAAGACCGTGAAGATCGACGGTGGCAGCGACGACCAGCGCGTCGTCATGGCCACCGCGCTCTATCATGCGATGCTCGCGCCGACGCTCTTTTCGGATGTCGACGACCGCTATATCGGGCTCGACCGGCTGGTCCACAGCGTGCCCAAGGGCGAACAGGCCTACAGCACCTATTCGACCTGGGACACCTATCGGACGCTCCACCCGCTGCTGACGCTGGTCGCGCCCGATCGCGCGCGGTCACTCGTCCGTGACCTGGTCCGCCAGACGCAGCAGAGCGCCTATGGCCCGCCCTGCTGGCCGCTCCAGGGGGTCGAGACCGGCACGATGATCGGCTGGCATTCGGTCGCGATCATGGCGGAGGCCGCGGCCAAGGGCATCGACGCCGACTATGCCGCCGCCTGGCCCGCGATCCGCACGCGCGCGTTCGACGCCAAGGCCCCCGACCTCGTCAACAGCCGCGCGCGGGGCACCTATATCGCGCGTGGCTATCTGCCCGCCGATCAGGTCGACGAGTCGGTCAGCCGGACGCAGGAATATGCCTATGACGACTGGGCGATGGCCGCCCTCGCCGCGAA
This sequence comes from Sphingomonas aerolata, assembly GCF_003046295.1. Classification (GTDB taxonomy): domain Bacteria; phylum Pseudomonadota; class Alphaproteobacteria; order Sphingomonadales; family Sphingomonadaceae; genus Sphingomonas; species Sphingomonas aerolata. The sequence goes on along the minus strand of NZ_PZZN01000003.1, from coordinate 183,082 downwards.
GGCCGGGGCGACCGACGACGCCGCCCGCCTGCGCGAACGCAGCCGGAACTATCGCAACGTGCTCGACCCGACGATTGGGCTTGCACGGCCTAAGCTTGCCGATGGGAGCTGGCTGACACCCTATGACCCGATCCAGCTCGGCCATATCAAGCGCTACCACGACTTCACCGAAGCCAATGGCTGGCAGACGACCTTCCTCAACCAGCATGACCTCTACGGCCAGATCGCGCATTTCGGCGGCGATGCGAAGTTCGCTGCGCGCCTCGACGCGCTGTTCGCCGCGCCTTCGACGCTGCCCAAGGACGCGCCGCCCGACATTTCGGGGCTGATCGGCCAATATGCGCACGGCAACGAACCCGATCAGCACGTGCCCTATCTCTACGCCTATGTCGGCCAGCCCTGGAAGACGCAGGCGCTGGTCCGCAAGATCCTGACGACGATGTACAAGCGCGCGCCCGACGGGATCATCGGCAATGACGATTGCGGCCAGATGAGCGCATGGTTCGTGATGTCCGCGCTCGGCCTCTACCCGGTCGATCCGGTCGCGGCGGTCTATGTGTTCGGCTCGCCGCTCTTCACCCGCGCCGAACTCAAGGTCGGGGGCAAGCGCAAGGTCGTGATCGAGGCGCCGGGCAACCGCGTCGATACGCCCTATGTCACCGCGGTCACCTGGAACGGCAAGCCCTGGACGAAGAGCTGGATCGCGCATGACGACCTCGTCGCCGGCGGTACGCTGCGCTTCACCATGTCCGCCACCCCCGATCCGGCATTCGGCGCGAAGCTCGCTGACCGCCCCCCCTCGTTCGGCCGCCCCGCCGCCTGAATTCCCACGGAGACGATGATGACCGAAGTTTCCCGCCGCCTCCTGCTCGCCTCGGGCCTGGCCGCAACCGCGACGCCCGCGCTCGCCGCGACCCGCGCGGCCGCCCCCAAGCCATGGGGTGCGACGCCGTCGAAACGCCAGCTCGCCTGGCATGCGCGCGAGCAATATGCCTTTGTCCATTTCTCGATCAACACCTTCACCGATCGCGAATGGGGCTATGGCGACGAGGATCCCAAGCTCTTCGATCCGACCGATTTCGACCCCGACCAGATCGTTGCGGCGGCCAAGGCAGGCGGCATGCGCGGCATCATCCTGACCGCCAAGCATCATGACGGGTTCTGCCTGTGGCCAACGATGCTGACCGAGCATTGCATCCGCAACAGCCCGTACAAGAACGGCAAGGGCGATGTCGTCGGCGAGATGGAGCGCGCGACCAGGCGGGCCGGGCTCGATTTCGGCCTCTACCTCTCGCCCTGGGATCGCAATCACGCGGAATATGGCCGCCCGGCCTATGTCGAGTATTTTCGCAAGCAGGTGGTCGAGCTCTGCACGCGCTATGGCACCCTGTTCGAATTCTGGTTCGACGGCGCCAATGGCGGCGACGGCTATTATGGCGGCGCGCGCGACACGCGGAAGATCGATGCGCCGAAATACTACAACTGGCCGTCGATCGTCGCGCTGGTCCATCAGCATCAGCCGATGGCCTGCACCTTCGATCCTTTGGGCGCCGACGTGCGCTGGGTCGGCAATGAGGACGGCGTCGCGGGCGATCCCTGCTGGCCGACCATGCCGAACCATCCCTATGTCCAGAGCGAGGGCAATTCGGGCGTGCGCGGTGCACCGCTCTGGTGGCCGGCCGAGACCGACGTCTCGATCCGGCCGGGCTGGTTCTATCACGCGGACGAGGATGCGAAGGTCAAGACGCCTGCGCGGCTGGTAAAGCTGTACGACGAGTCGGTCGGCCGCGGCACCAACCTCAACCTCAACCTGCCGCCCGACCGGCGCGGCCGCCTCGCCGATATCGACGTCGCCGTACTGAAATCCTTCGGCACCGCGCAGGCCGCCACCTTCGCGCGCGACCTCGCCCAGGGCGCGGTCGCGACCGCCAGCCACAGTCGCGGCGTAGGCTTTTCGCCGGCAAACGTCCTCGACGGTCGCGCCGACAGCTATTGGTCGACCGCCGACGGGATCACGACTCCCAGTCTCGTGCTCGACCTTCCCCCCGGCCGAACTTTCGACCTTATCCGCCTGCGCGAATATCTCCCGCTCGGACTGCGCGTGACGCGGTTTGCGGTCGATGCCGAAGTGGACGGCCGGTGGCGTGAACTGGCGCAGCACGCCTGCATCGGCGCGCAGCGGATCATCCGCCTGCCCGCACCGGTCACGGCCCGCCGCCTGCGTCTGCGAATCCTCGAGGCCCCCGCCTGTCCCGCGATCCGCGAGATCGCGCTCTTCCGCCAGGTCGCGCCCGCCGCGGTCGCCACCGTCGTCGCGTCGGACCCGAGCATCGTCGCCACGACGCGCTGGTCGATCGCCGCCGCCTCCGCCCCGGGCGCGCAGGCACTGCTCGACAACGACACCGCGACGAGCTGGGCGCTGCCCGCCCCCAAACTCGGCGCCCCCGCCTCGGTGACGATCGACCTCGGCGCGACCGAGACGCTTGCCGGGTTCAGCCTGACGCCGTCGCGCGCGGTGATGGCGGACACCGCGCCGCCAAAGGGCTACCGGATCGAGACGAGCACCGACGGCACCGACTGGCAAGAGGCCGGCAAGGGCGAACTGCCTAACATCGCCTATGCGCTCGCGACTCAGCGCATCGCCTTTGCGACCCCGGTCACCGCCCGTCTGCTCCGCCTCAGCTTTGCCGAGACCGCGATCCCTGCCCGTCGCCTCGCAATCGCCGGGATCGGCGCGTTCCGGCCGCGCAGCGGGTGACGCAATGATACGGTCTGTCCCACGCGTGCAATAAATCGCGGGCATACCTCAGGTCGGATCCGGTGCCGCGACGGTGCCGGTCCGGCCGGGGACACGCCATGACAGCGATCGAAACCAGTGCAACGCCGATGACCAGCATGGCAGGGGCCGCCGCGGACGCCGCAGCGGCCGGGCCGGTGATACGATCGGCCTGGCTCGCACCAGGATTCTATCTCGCATTCCTGTTCGGTGCGCTGTTCCTGTTCGCGATCGGCCTGCTTCTGCTCTGGCGGTCGGCGAAAAAACTCCGGCGATTCCCGGCACCTGCTGGAAACGGACTCGGTTCGGCGTGGTCCGGGCAACATCCGTCGCCGACGACCTGATGCCCTAACATGAAGCAGGCCGATTCCTTGCCGCCTGCATGGACCCGGTCTGGTGGATCGCACGTTGAGCCCCCGAACTTCGTCCTCGACAGCAAGGATCCGCAATGAGCGACACCGAACAGCGCAACCCCGGCAACGGTGGTGAGACGCATCAGCAGGCCGGCGGCGACGTCCCCGTCCTGACCACCAACCACGGCGTGCCCGTGTCCGACAACCAGAACAGCCTGAAATCCGGCGCGCGTGGCCCCACGCTGCTCGAGGATTTCGTGCTGCGCGAGAAGATCTTCCATTTCGATCATGAGCGGATCCCCGAGCGGATCGTCCACGCACGCGGATCGGGCGCGCACGGCTATTTCGAGGCGACCGACGATATTTCCGACCTGACCAAGGCGGCGCTGTTCAAGAAGGGCACGAAGACCGAACTCTTCACGCGCTTCTCGACCGTCGCTGGCGGCGCCGGTTCGGTCGACACCCCGCGTGACGTGCGCGGCTTCGCGGTCAAGTTCTACACGACCGAGGGCAACTGGGATCTCGTCGGCAACAACATTCCGGTGTTCTTCATCCAGGACGCGATCAAGTTTCCCGACCTGATCCATTCGGTGAAGATGGAGGCCGATCGCGCCTATCCGCAGGCCGGTTCGGCGCACGACACCTTCTGGGATTGGGCGTCGCTGACCCCGGAATCGACGCACATGCAGATGTGGGCGATGTCCGACCGTACCCTGCCGCGTTCGCTGCGGATGATGGAAGGCTTCGGCGTTCACACGTTCCAGCTCGTGAACGAGGAAGGCAAGTCGAGCTTCGTGAAGTTCCACTGGAAGCCCAAGCTTGGCCTCCAGTCGACGATCTGGGACGAGACGCTCAAGCTCCAGGCCGCGGACAACGACTATCATCGTCGCGACCTGTGGGAAGCGATCGACACCGGCGACTTCCCCGAATGGGAGCTCGGCATCCAGGTGTTCGACAAGGCGTTTGCCGAGGCACAGCCTTATGACGTGCTCGATTCGACCAAGCTGATCCCCGAGGAGGACGTTCCCGTCCGGATCATCGGCCGGATGGTGCTCGACCGCAACGTCGACAACTTCTTCGCCGAGACCGAGCAGGTCGCGTTCCTGCCGACCAACATCGTCCCCGGGATCGATTTCTCAAACGATCCGCTGCTTCAGGGCCGGTTGTTCAGCTATCTCGACACGCAGAAGTCGCGTCTCGGCACGACCAACTTCCACCAGATCCCGGTCAACGCACCGCGCAGCCCCGCTGGCAATTTCCAGCGTGACGGCATGATGCAGACCAAGGTGCCCAAGGGGCGTGCCAATTACGAGCCGAACAGCCTGTCGGTTGTCGGCGAAGACGGTGGCCCGCGCGAATCGCCGAACGGCTTCGTGACGACCACCAACCCGACCGGTGCCGACGAGCAGGGCGAGAAGCTGCGGATGCGCGCCGAACTGTTCGGTGACCATTACAGCCAGGCACGGCTGTTCTGGGTGTCGGCGACCGACAATGAGAAGGCGCATATCGCGTCGGCGTTCACCTTCGAGCTGTCGAAGGTCGGTCTCGCGCATGTTCAGGAGCGCACCGTCGCAAACCTGCGCAACGTGAACGAGGAACTGGCGACGCGCGTTGCCGATGGTCTCGGCATCCCCCTGCCGGCCGCCAATCCGGCGTTCCGTGCGCCGGTCGACATGCCACCGAGCCCGGCACTGTCGATCCAGAAGAACATGAAGGAGACGCTCGAGGGCCGTCAGGTCGGGATCCTGATCGCCGACGGGTCGGATGGCGCGGAGATTGACGCGGTCGTTGCAGCGGTCGAGGGTGCAGGCGGCAAGCCGGTGCTCGTCGCCCCCAAGGTCGGCGGCGCCAAGCTCGCCGACGGCAGCATGAAGAAGGCACAGGGCCAGCTTGCCGGCAGCCCGTCGCAGATCTTCGACGCGGTGGCGGTCGTCCTGTCGGCCGACGGGTGCAAGATGCTCCTGAAGGAAGGCGCGGCGGTCCAGTGGGTCATGGATGCGTTCGGTCATCTGAAGGCGATCGGCGCCAGCGATGCGGCCAAGCCGCTTCTCGACAAGGCCGGCGTAGAGCCCGATGCGGGTGTGGTGGCGCTGGCCGACATCGCGACCGCAGGTGCAAAGCGCTATTGGGATCGTGAACCCGGCGTCCGCACGCTCGCCTGATCGGCGGAAGAATGAGACCACGCCATTCGCGCGTGGTCTCATTCGTCGGATAGAAGAACGGCCGCCCTGCACATCATGTGCGGGGCGGCCGTTTCGCGTCTGGCCCAGCTGTACGCGTGGACGGTCTAGGAGCGAACGAGTTCGACGATTTCGAAAGCGTGCGATCGCCAGCCGCGCTGGATCGCCGCCTCCTCGGCCGCGACGCGCTTCTTCTTCGCTTCGGCCAGCGACTTGCTGTGCCCCCAGAACACCTCGGTCTTCCCATTCTCCAGCACCGCGACGATCCGCCAGTAATGCGTGAACGCCGTCGCCGTGGGCCCGATCGTCTTCACATAGCCATCGGGCAGCGTCGCGGTGAGATAATGCTTCCGGGCCAAGTGCGCGTCAGTCTGCCGCTGGCGCGGCCGCGGCGTCCGTCCGGGCCGCGAGCATGTACCCGAAGACGACGAAGACCAGCCCGCCGACGGTGTTTCCCGCCGTCACAACAACGAGATTATGCACCGTGCCCGCCAGATCGATAACCGGATGCGGAGCCATGAGGCCAAGCGTGAGCGCGGTCATGTTGGCGACCGAATGCTCGAAACCAGCAGCAACGAAAGCGAGCAGGATCCAGGCCATCGCAATGCACTTGGCCGCATCGCCTTTCATCCGCGCCGCCGTCCAGATCGCGAGACAGACGAGCCAGTTGCACAGGATCGCCCGCGCGAACAACGCGATACCGTCCGCCTCGACCTTGTGCTGGACATAGGCGTTGAACATCGTGTCGGCATTGGCGAACACGGCGCCGCCCCCGCCGATTGCGAAGATTGCCGATAGCAGGACGCCACCGACCAGATTGCCGAGCCAGACGACAGTCGCCAGCGTGATCGCCTAACCATAGCTGATGGTCCGCTTCGCCAGGCCGAAGCCGAGATACATGACATAGCCGGTGAACAGCTCGGCGCCGGCGAATACCGTCAGGATCAGGCCGATCCCGAACGTCGCGCCCATCACCAGTGGCCGGACGCCGGGAGGAAGCCCCGCCGCCGCGCTGATCGCCAGGATCATCGCGATCCCGATATAGGTTCCCGCCAGGATCGCGCCCGCAAAGAAGCCAACCGGCGAGCGACGCCACGCCGCGGCCTTGGCCGCCGCGAGCGTCGCATAGGTGTCGATCGTCGGCGCGTATCCCGCGCTCATGCCATAGCGGCCTGGCTCTGGCCGACGACCCCAGCGCGCGCCACGCCGCGCTCCGCACCGACATCCCCGCCGGCCCGCCGCACCGTGACCGGAACCGACTTGTAGGACGGGGTGAAGCTCTGCGGATCATGATCCTCGAGCGCGATCAGCGGCTGCGTCTCGGGATAATAGGACGCGATGCACCCGTCGGGCAGCGCATAGCGGACCAGGGTCAGCTTCTGCACGACGCGGTCGGGATGCGCATATTGCAACGCGGTGGCGACATCGACGACATCGCCCTCCGCATAGCCGAGCCGCGCCATGTCACGCTCGTTCATGAACAGGATGTCGCGACGGCCAAAGACCCCTCGATACCGGTCGTCGAGGCTGTAGACGGTCGTGTTATACTGATCATGCGCCCGCAATGTCGTCAGACGAAGCACGTCCGGCGCGTTCGCGGTCTCGTCTTCCTCGATCCCCTCGGCGACGATGAAGTTCGCCTTGCCGCTGCTCGTCTTCCAGATCCGCATCGCGGCGGAATTGGGCAGATGGAACCCGCCGGGCTTGCGGATGCGCGCGTTGTAATCGGCGAAATCGGGGAACACCGCCTCGATCTTGTCGCGGATCAGGTCGTAATTGGCGACATAGGCGTCCCAGTCGATGTCGCCCTTGCCCTTGAGCGTCGCCTTGGCGATCTCGCCGACGATCCAGATCTCGGACTTCACATTCTCGCCCGGCGGCATCAGGAAGCCGCGCGAGGCGTGGACCATCGACATCGAATCCTCGACAGTGACCGACTGCGGGCCACCTGCTTGGGTGTCGAGCTCGGTTCGACCCAGGCATGGCAGGATATAGGTATCCTTCGCCATCAACAGCATCGTGCGGTTGAGCTTGGTGGTGATGTGCACCGCCAGATCGAGATTGCGGAACCCTTCGGCGCACGCCTGCGGATCGGACGACGCGATGGCCAGGTTGCCGCCGAGGCAGACGATCGCCTTGGCCTTGCCGTCGCGCATTGCGGCGATGCTCTCGACCACCGAATGGCCATGCTCGCGCGGCGGTTCGAAGTTGAAGACCTTCTTCATCTGGTCGAGCAGCAGCGGCATCGGGCGTTCGGTGATGCCGACCGTCCGGTCGCCCTGCACGTTGCTATGCCCGCGCAGAGGACAGATCCCGGCGCCGGGGCGGCCCATATTGCCGCGCAGCAGCAACAGGTTCGCAAGCTGCTGGACGTTGCTGGTACCGGTGCGGTGCTGGGTGATCCCCATGCCGTAACAGGCGATCGTCGCCTTGGACGACGCATAGATCCGCGCGACATCCTCGAGATCCGCCCGGCGCAAACCACTGGCCTGTTCGATATCGGCCCAATCGGTCCGTGCGAGATCGGCGATATAGGGTTCGAGCCCGTCGGTATGCTCGGCGATGAACGCATGGTCGAGCGCGGGTTCGCCGCCGCTCGCGCGCGCCGCCTCGTCGAGCGCCACGAGTGCCTTGGCGATACCCTTGAGCGCCGCGGCGTCGCCGCCGACCTTCACCTGCAGATAGGAGCTGGCGATCTGGGTCGCCGACATCGTCGCCATCTCGACCACCGACTGCGGCGATTCGAAGCGTTCGAGCGAGCGCTCCTTGAGCGGGTTGAACACGATGATCTTGCCACCGCGGCGCGACACCTCGCGCAGCGTCGCCATCATCCGCGGGTGGTTGGTCCCCGGATTATGGCCGATCGACAGGATCAGGTCGGCATGGTCGAAATCCTCGAGACTGACGGTGCCCTTGCCGATCCCGATCGACTTGGGGAGGCCGACCGACGTCGCCTCGTGGCACATGTTCGAACAGTCAGGGAAATTGTTGGTCCCGTACAGCCGGACGAACAGCTGATAGAGGAACGCCGCCTCGTTCGAGCAGCGGCCCGAGGTATAGAATTCGGCCTGATTCGGATCCGGCACCGCGGCAAGACCCGCACCGATCGCCGACATCGCCTCCGCCCAGGTCACGACCTCGTAATGGTCGGTCGCGGCGTTGTAGCGCAGCGGTTCGGTGACGCGACCCTGATCCTCGATCCAGTGATCGCTCTGCTTCCAGATCTCGGCGACGCTGTGCTTGGCGAAGAAGTCGGCGCCGATCAGCTTCGCCGTGGATTCCCACGCCACCGCCTTGGCGCCATTTTCGCAGAATTCGAACGACGAGGTATGCTTGGGGTCGGGCCAGGCGCAGCTCGGACAGTCGAACCCGTCGGGCTGGTTGGATTTGAGCAGCGTCTGCCCGCCGCGCACCACGATCTGTTGCGCCTTCAGCGACGTCGCGACCGCCTTGAGCGCACCCCAGCCACCGGCCGGGCCGGTATAGTCGACGATCCCGTCGGGACGTTTGTTACGCATACTGGTATCTCCAAATCAGGTCCGTCGCCGCGAAAAACGCGAGGCTCCGTGCGGCGTTAACGTTTGGAGTCGCGATACCGCGCCGCAGCATAAGCGGCAAAACAGGAAAATCGCAGCCGGTGATCGGCTTTATAGGTCAGTACGGCTTTCATTTGACTAGCAATAAGGTTCGACCATCGCCCGCACGTCCACGCGCGCCTTCAGCCGTGCGGCGAGCAGCGCGGTACCGCTGATCTTGCGCTGCACGAACAGCATGTCGGCCGATGGGATATGCCAGGTCGACCGGTCGCGTGCGATCGCCGCTCCCTCGTCCCGCAATACCGAGACGAAGCTGCGATCGCCGAAGTCGAACGGCCCCGTCCGGTTCATCTCTGCCAGGATCACGTCGATCATGCGGTCGATCTGCGCGCGATGCCCCACGACCGCGGCCTCGCCCAGAAAGCCCGCCTGAATGGCGGCGTCGCGGACCGCGTCGCGCTGTCCGGCGAGCCCCGCGGCCAGCAGCCGGCGATACCCGTCTGCCACGACCTGCGGCACCGCACGCGCGGCACCGAAGTCGAGCAGGACGATGCGTCCCGTCTCGGCCTGCCAGCGATAATTCGCGAAATTGGGGTCGGTCTGCATCAGCCGCCAGTCGAGCAGTTCGTGCAGCGTGAGCCTGATCAGCCGCTCCATCGCCGCATCGCGTACGTCCTGGGGTGCTGTCTCGAGGCTCTCGATCGGCGTACAGTCGATATACTCCATCGCCAGCACGCGCGGGGTCGACAATGTCGGCTCGAGTTGCGGGACGACCAGCCCCGCATCGTCGCCCACCAGCGCGCGATAGCGTTCCAGCATCTCGCCCTCGCGGATATAATCCGCCTCGTCGTGCAATTGCTGTTTCGCGTCACCGAGCAGCCGCGTGATGTCGAGCTCCTTGGGCAACAGCCCGGACACGCGCAGCAGCGTCGCGACATTGTCGACGTCCGCGTCGATGCTGTCCTTCACGCCCGGATATTGCACCTTGATCGCCAGCACGCGTCCGTCGGGAAGCCGGGCCCGGTGCACCTGGCCGATCGATGCGGCCGCGACCGGATGCGCCTGGAAATGCGCGAAGCGGCGGCGCCAGTCTTTCCCCCATTCGGCCGTGAGCACCCGGTCGAGCTGCACGGGCGGCATGTGGTGCGCATCGTTGCGCAGCCTGGCGAGGATCGTCGCCAGCTCGGGCGGCAGCATGTCGCCCGCGTCCATCGACACCATCTGGCCAAGCTTCATCGCCGCACCGCGCAGATGCGAAAGCTGGTCCGCGACCCGCACCGCGTTGGCGGGGGTCAGCAGCAGGTCCGACATGCGCGGACGCTCGCCGCTCGCGAGGCGCCGGGCCCCCTCGGCGACCACCCCGCCCGCGACGCCGCCGGCAAGCCGCCCGAACACGCCCAGCCGCGACAGCCGGCCCCGCGGGATTGACCGCCCGCCACGCGATTGCGATTCGGCGTTGAAGCCGGAATCGTTATCAGCGTGTGGATTTTGCTCGGCGCCCGGCTCCGTACCGGGCATGACAGGTTCTTCGCTCGTCGGTCTATCCTCGGTCTGGAGAGCCCCTTGCACGAGACCGCTTCTTAGATGGTAAGCTGGGGTGGAGGATCAACCATCGGACCGCCATCCATGACGTCACCTGTTTTCAATAGCATCACCCGCCGCACATTGCTCTGCGGCATGGCGACCGCGACGCTCGCCACCGGTCTGCGCGCCGCGCCGACATCGCCGCGCGACGCCCGCGTGCTCGTCGGCACCTATGTGCGTGAGGGCGGCAAGGGCCTGTACACGCTGTCGCATGACCGGGCGCGCAATCGCTGGCAGGTCGAGGCGCCGGTCGCCGGGATCGACGACGCGTCGTTCGCGGTGCGGGCACCCCGCACCGGGCTATGGTATGTCCTGCGCGAGCAGGCGAAAGGGTCGGTGACCGGCTTCACGCCCGACTGGAAAGCCCGCGGCACGATGCCGTCGGGTGGCGCCGATCCCTGCCATGCTGCGTTCGACGACGCGTCCGGCTGCCTCGCCATCGCCAATTATTCGAGCGGCAGCGTCGGCTTCTACCGCATCGATCCCGCGACCGGTGCGCCGGGCGAGCCAACGATCTCCCGCCATGAGGGGACCGGCCCCGACAAGAGCCGTCAGGAGGGGCCGCATGCGCACTGGGTCGGGTTCAGCCTCGATCGGCACTGGCTGCATTCGGTCGACCTCGGCGCCGACACGATCTTCGCCTATCGGTTCGATCCGGGAGCGCGCAGCCTTTCCGCGCCGGTCCCGGCCTGGCGCGCGCCGCCGGGAACGGGACCGCGCCACCTCGTCTGGCATCCCCGCCTGCCGCGCGCCTATGTCGTCGCCGAGCTCGCCAATACCGTGACCATGCTCGATGCACAGCCGGACGGGCGTTTCACCACCCGCACGCAGCTGACCACCCTGCCCGGCGACCATGTCGGGTCGTCCCAGGCCGCGCACATCGCGATCGATCGCGCCGGGCGGCATCTCTACGTCTCTAACCGCGGCGCTGACAGTATCGCGGTGTTCGCACTCGATCGCGACGGAGTGCCGACCCTCGTCCAGCACATCACCGCCGGCGGACACTGGCCGCGCATCTTCATCCTGCTCGAGGATCAGCGGCAGATGCTCGTCGCGAACGAGCGGTCGGGCACGATCGCGGTCATGGCGCTTGGCAAGGACGGCCGTCTCGCGCCGACCGATCAGACCCTGCGCGTCCCCGGGGCGGTGTTCCTCGCGCCGACTGGCTGACGATCACCCGACCGGTGACGCCCCCGCCCCTGCCCTTGCACGGGCCGGGGGATCGGGCATGATCGCGCCTTGATCATCGTCAAAGGAGCCGTGCTTGCGCCTCACCCTCGTTCTCGCCCTGTTGTCGGCTGCCCCCGCCGTCGCGCAGCAGCAGCCGATCGCGGCCCCGGCCGACGCCCCGACGCGGCGCTTCACCGGTGCCGACCTGTTCGGCCTGTCGATCGCCGCGGACCCGCAGATCAGCCCTGACGGACGCACGATCGTCTATGTCCGCCGCACCGCCGACGTCATGACCGACCGTGTCCAGTCGTCGCTGTGGTTGATCGACGTCGCGACCGGTCGCCAGTCGCCGTTCGCCGCGCAAGGGTCAGACCCGCGCTGGTCCCCCGACGGCACGCGCGTTGCCTATGCCGCGCGCGACGGCGAGCAGTCGCAACTGTTCGTCCGCTGGATCGCGACCGGCACGAGCGCGCGGGTGACGGGCTTTCCCGGCGATCCGCAGGCGCTCGCCTGGTCGCCCGACGGCACCCGGCTCGCTTACGTCGCGACCGTTGCTGGCGAGGCGACGACGCTCGGCAAGGCACCGCCCAAGCCCGAGGGCGCGAAATGGGCCGAGCCGCTGACGGTGATCGACCGCGTCAATTATCGCAACGATGGCCCCGGCTATGTGAAGCCCGGCCGCGATCATCTGTTCGTCGTCGCGGCGGACGGCGGCGCGCCGCAACAGCTCACCTTCGGCGCGTTCGATGACGGCGGCCCCCTGTCATGGACGCCCGACGGCCGCGGGATCGTCTTCGCCGCGATCCGTGGGCCCGAAGCCGAGCGGCAGGTGATGAATTCGGACCTCATCGCGGTCGACACGACGAGCGGCGCGATGCGGACGCTGACGACCCGCGACGGCCCCGATGCGCAGCCGCGGATCTCCCCCGACGGCACGCGGATCGCGTGGCTCGGCTTCGACGACAAGCGACGCAGTTACGAGAACACCCAGCTCTACCTCGGCGACCGCAACGCCGGCAGTGCCCGCTCGCTGACCGCCGCGCTCGATCGCGGGATCGAGGATGCAGTGTGGGCCGCCGACGGGCGCAGCCTCTATGCGAGCTATGACGATCACGGCCAGCGCCGGATCGCGCGCATCGGCCTCGACGGCCGGACGACGCCGCTGGTCGACAATGTCGCGGGCGGCGGGCTCGACCGGCCCTATACCGGGGGCGAGTTCTCCGTCGCGAGGGGCGGAACGATCGCATATACCGGCGGCGACGGCAGCGCCCCCGCCGATGTCTGGGTGTCGAGCGGTGGCAAGTCACGGCGGCTGACGCAGCTCAACGCGGTGATGACCGGCGCCAAAGCGCTCGCGCCGATCCGCAAGATCGCGGTGACCGCGCCCGATGGCCGCGCGATCGACGCCTGGCTCGCGACACCCGCCAACCGCACGCCCGACCAGCGCGTGCCGCTGATACTGGAAATCCATGGTGGGCCGAACAGCGCCTATGGCCCTGGGTTTGCCACCGACATGCAACTCTATGCCGCGGCGGGCTATGCGGTGCTGTGGACCAATCCGCGCGGCTCGACCTCCTACGGCGAGGAGTTCGCCAACCTGATCGACAAGAAATACCCGTCCGACGATTATGGCGACCTGATCGCCGCGGTCGACGCGGCGATCGCGGATGGGACCGCGGATGCCGACAATCTGTTCGTCACCGGCGGATCGGGCGGCGGCGTGTTGACCGCCTGGATCGTCGGCAAGACCGACCGGTTCAAGGCCGCGGCGACTCAGAAGCCGGTGATCAACTGGGCGAGCGAGGCGCTGACGATGGACAATACGCTGTTCACGTCGCGCTACTGGTTCAGCAAGCTGCCATGGGAGGATCCGATGAGCTACTGGAACCGCTCGCCGCTCAGTCTCGTCGGCAACGTCAAGACGCCGACCCTGGTCGTGGTGGGCAGCGACGATTACCGCACGCCGGTTTCGGAATCCGAGCAATATTACGCCGCGTTGCAGATTCGCGGCGTACCGACCGCGCTCGTCAAGGTGCCGGGTGCGAGCCATGGCGGCTTCACCGCACGGCCGTCGCAATCCGCGGCAAAGGCCTCGGCGATCATCGCCTGGTTCGATCGCTATCGCGCCAAGCCGAGCGGATCACGCACCGACTGACCGTCCGTTCGTCACCGCCGGGGCGATGCCCATGGTGCCGTCTCGTTACTGCCGCACGGATCATGCCGGTCCGTGCGGCAGTGCTGGTTACGCCAATCGGCGTAGGCGGCTCATCGTTCGCCCTCGCCACCCTCGTTTTCGCCACCCTCGCCGCGCTCGTTCTCACCACCCTCATATTCGCCTTCGCCGCGCTGGCCACGCTGCTGCTGCACCGCGCGCGCGCGCCGCGGCGATGTCACCGCATGCCGAGCCTTGCCCGACCGAACGACCCGCCGTCCTTCACCTTCACCCTCGCCTTCGCCCTCACCGACCTGCTGAGCTGGCGACGGCATTGGCTTGGCGGCCGCGTCGCCGATGACGGCTTGGCCCGATTGCGCGATCACAAAGGCGCCGACGCCCATCCACAATTTCGTTCGCATACTATCTCCTCGGTCCCGACACGTTGGCCGGGAGGGCACTGAACTGTTAGGGGCGCATCACGCGGCTCCATGCCGGATTTGCGAGATTTCCCATGATGATCATGATTGCCAACGTCCTGGATGCGGACAATCTCCAGTGGCTGCGAGATAATATGCGCAAGACCCGCTATGTCGACGGCCGACGGACGACCGGGCGCGAGGCACGCACGGTCAAACGCAACGAACAGGTCGACCGTAGCGACCCGTTGCTCGCCGAGATGCAGGACCTCGTCGTCGATCGGCTGCTCGACAATGCCCTGTTCCGCATGGCGACGCGGCCGCATGTCGTCCGCCCGCCGCTCTTCAGCCGCTATGATGCGGGCATGGCCTATGGCAGCCATGTCGACGATGCGATCATGGGCGGGATGCGGACCGATGTGTCGGTGACGGTCTTCCTCAGCGAGCCTGAGGATTATGACGGCGGCGAGCTGGTGATCGAATCCGCCGCCGGCGAACAGGACGTCAAGCTGCCTGCGGGCTCGGCGGTCTGCTATCCGACGACCTCGCTGCACCGCGTGGCGCCGGTCGTGTCGGGCGAGCGGCTTGCCGCGGTGACCTGGGTCCGGAGCCTTGTTCGGGACGCGGATGCACGGGAACTGCTGTTCGATCTCGAAACCGCCCGCCACGCGCTGTTCGAGCGGCTGGGCAAGACGCCCGAACTGGACCTGCTCGCCAAGACGCAATCCAACCTCCTCCGGCGCTGGGCCGAGGACTGATCGACACGACGCGGATCGTCGTCAGCTCAATCTGTCGATGAGAGCAAGCGTGGCCGCGTCGCTCGTCCCGGCAAACCAGCGATCGAGCGCCGCGCCGAACAGCGGATCGTTCCCCGCCTCGCGAAACAGCGTCAGCGACGATCGCAGCTTCATCGCATCGACCTCACCGAAAACGGCCCGGGCGGTCACCCCCGTCAGCGCGTCGAGCGCGTCCATGCACTGCCGCAGACGCGCCCCGAGCAGCGGATGCGCAAGATAGGCCCGCGCTTCCTCGAGTGACACGATCGCATAATGCTGCGCCATCGGGCTTCGTCCGAGCCCGGCAATCTGCGGAAAGATGAACCACATCCAGTGACTACGCTTGGCGCCGCCGCGTATCTCGGCAAGCGCGGACTCGTAGACTGCAGCCTGCGCAGTGACGAACCGTTCGAGATCATAAGGATGGGTCATCACTGCCTGCTTTCACTCAATCCTCGGCTCCCCACATATTGCAGAACCGATGGACGCAGGAAGGACTGGCTGGGGCGGCAGGGTTCGAACCTGCGCATGGCGGCATCAAAAGCCGCTGCCTTACCACTTGGCGACGCCCCAGCAGAGGCGGCCTTATAGCGGCGCGCCCCGACGAGAAAAGCCCTATCGCGTCTTAATCGAGTCGATGGACCCACCCATTGGCATCCGGCGCCAGACCGCGCTGGATCGCGACGAGCGAGTCGCGGATCCGCAGCGTCATCGCGCCCGGCTCGCCGCCGCCGATCGTGAAGCGGCCCTCGGGCAACGCGACAGTCCCGATCGGGGTCACAACTGCGGCCGTGCCGCAGGCGAACGCCTCGACAAGCTTGCCGCTCGCCGCGTCGGCGCGCCACTGGTCGATCGCATAGGGCTCCTCGCGCACGGTGATCCCCTGCGCCCGCGCGAGCGTCAGGATCGAATCACGGGTGATGCCGGGCAGGATCGTGCCCGTGAGCGCGGGGGTCGACAGGCTGCCGTCCTCGAAGACGAAGAAGACGTTCATGCCGCCGAGTTCCTCGACCCAGCGGCGCTCGACCGCATCGAGGAAGACGACCTGGTCACAGCCCTGGCTGATCGCTTCCTTCTGCGCGAGCAGGCTGGCGGCGTAGTTGCCGCCGCACTTCGCCGCACCCGTGCCGCCCTGTGCCGCGCGCGTGTAATGCTGGCTGACCCAGATCGAGACCGCGGAGGCACCGCCCTTGAAATAGGCGCCGACCGACGAGGCGAGCACCATGTAGAGATATTCGGCGCTCGGCTTGACCCCCAGGAACACCTCGCTCGCGAACATGAACGGCCGCAGATACAGCGCGCCGCCGTCGCTGTCGGGAATCCAGTCCTGATCCGTCCGGACCAGCCGCTCGACCGATTCGAGGAACAGCGACTCGGGAAGCTCGGGCATCGCCATCCGGCGCGCCGAATCCTGGAAACGCCGCGCATTGGCTTCGGGCCGGAAGAGCGCGGTGCCGCCATCGGCGAGTCGATAGGCCTTCATCCCCTCGAAGATTTCCTGCGCATAATGCAGAACCGAGGATGCGGGATCCATCATGATCGGCGCACGCGTCGTGATTCTGGCATCATGCCAGCCCTTCGCGTCACTGAAGCGGATCATCGCCATATGGTCGGTGAAGACCCGGCCGAAGCCGGGATCGATCAGGCGCTGCGCACGCTCGTTCGCAGCGACCGGATCGCCACACGGTTCGAACGAAAATGTCATGCTCGCGTCTGGGGACGATGAGGCCTGCGACAACGGAGGATGCATTGAATTTTTCTCTCTTTCCACGGCTTGCCGTCGACTAGGACCGAAGACTAAACCGGTCAACATGGCTGCCTCAGCATCACCCGCTTCACCCCTGTTTCTTCGCGAACCCGAACTGCGTCGCGGCATGGAACTCCTGTACTTCGGTCAGAGCCATCTGGTCCGGTCGATCGATGCGGGGCTCGCGGAGCAGGGGCTGGGGCGCGCGCACCACCGCGCTCTGTATTTCATCGCCCGCAAACCGGACATGACGGTCAGCGAGCTGCTATCGCTGCTCGCGATCACCAAACAGTCGCTCGGCCGCGTGCTGAACGAACTCAGCGATCGCGGCTTTATCGAGGTTCGTCCCGGCGATCGTGACCGGCGTCAGCGGCTGCTGCGCTTGACGCCGGTCGGCAGCAAGATGGAGAGCGACCTGTTCGAAGCTGCGCGACAGAAGATGTCCGCAGCCTATAATTACGCTGGCCACGGCGCAGTTGCGGGCTATTGGGCGGTGCTCGAAGGTCTGATTCCGGAAGAGGAACGCGAGCAGGTAATCAAGCTGCGCGGCTGACTAGCGCGGCGCGCGGTCGTCGCGGGCGTTTGCCGCCATCTCCGCATTGCGCTGTGCCGAAGCCGCCAGCGTGCGGGTCATCAGGGTGACCAGTGCATCGCCGTCGTCGAGCACGTTCAGCCCTTCGCGTGTCGATCCACCCGGGCTCGCGACCCGGTCCGCCAGCACCGCCGGAGAAACGTCCGCGGAGCCGGCCATCCGCGACGAGCCCTCGAGCGTCGCAAGCGCGAGCCTAGCCGCCTGATCCGCCGGCAGGCCGAGCGCCTGCCCCGCCTTGGCCAGCGCGTCGGCAAAACGGAACACGAAACCCGGCCCGCATCCCGCCAGCGCGGTAACGGCATCGAACTGCGCCTCTGCGGCGATCCACTCGACCAGGCCGAGCGGCGTCATCAACGCCTCCGCGGTCGCACGCGCCGCGCCGTCATCCGTCGCGCCGTGCAGCGCAACCACGCCGCGGCCGATCGCAACCGGCAGGTTGGGCATCGCCCGAACCACCGCCTGCGCCTGGGACAGACGGTCGAGTGCGGCGATCTCGACCCCCGCGAGGATCGAAATCAGCAGCTTTGGCGCATAGCGCGCGAACACCGGCGTCTTCAGCGCGCCGAGCTGCTGCGGCTTCAGCGCGAGCATGACGGTTTCGGCAGAAAAGTCGTCGGGGTCGGGCAAAGCGGCGACGACGTGCACACCGGGTGGCATCACGCGCAAACTGGGACTGACGACGGTCACGCTGTCGGGTGAAAGGCCGTCGGCAAGCCAGCGGGCCAGCATCGCCCCGCCCATATTGCCACAGCCGATCATCAGGATCCGCCCGGTCATCGGCACGCCGCGCCCGGGGAAACGCGCGTGATCACGCCTCGCCCTGGGTTTCGATCAATGCCGAGGCAAGCGCGTCCGCCGGCGTCTTCCCGCCCCACAGGACGAACTGGAACACCGGATAGAAGCGCTCGCATTCCTCGATCGCCGATTCGACGAGCAGTTCGGCAGCCGACAGCGACATCGTGCCATCCTCACCGCCATCGACCATCGCCGCGTGACGGAACAGCAGGATCCCGCTCGTCGACCAGAGTTCGAAATGGCCGATCCAGAGCTGCTCGTTGGCGAGCCCGATCGTCTCGTAGACCGCCTGACGCCGTTCATCGGGCACCTTGATGTCCGGAAACGCCAGGAACTGCAGCACGCTGTCATCCTCGCGCCACAAGGCGCGCAGTTCGTACGTCGTCCAGCTGCCCTTTACGGTCGCGACGATCTCGTCGTCGTGACGTTCATGTTCCCATCCATGCGCAGCATAATAGGCTTCGAGCATGTCGATGGGCGCAGCATCGTCCTGGTCATGGTCGGCGTGGTCGAGCATCATTACGTCCTGGCACTCCTTGTCACGCGACAAAGGGTGCCGGGGCAAAAATGCTCCGACAACCCCGTTCGATCCGAATGCCCAGAAATCTGTGGAAAAGTCAGACGCCGACCTGCATTTTTGCTTCGAGAGCGTCGAGCCGGGCCTTCAGCGCGTCATTTTCGTCGCGCGCGGCGGCCGCCATCGACTTGACCGCGTCGAACTCCTCACGGCTCACGAAATCGAGGCCGCCGAGCCATTCACGGGCACGCTCGCGAACCCCAGACTGCGCTTCGCGGCCGACACCGGCAAAGGTTCCTGCGGCGCCGTTGAGGACCTTCACGAAATCGTCGAACATCCGGTTTTCGGACTGCATTGTCATCATCCTGCTAGTAACTCGCGCCGCGCGCCTCTTCACAACATCTGGGAGGTGCGCGTCGTCGGCACAAGGGTTTCGGCCTCGGGGTTGAGCCGGCCTATACCGTATGTGAGCATTCCCGCAAAGCTGATCCACACCATATAGGGCACCATCAGCCACGCCGCCCCGCGCCGGATACGCGCGAACAGGAATGTCGCCGCGATCGAGAGCAGCAGCATCGCGACGATGACGAGCACCGACGCCCCGATTCGGTGCGCGCCGAAGAACAGCGGCGTCCAGGCAAGATTCAACACGAACTGCGCGGCAAACAAGGCGATCGCGCGCCCTCGCCCCCGCGCGCCGCGCGCATTGAGGATCATTGCGAGAGCCAGGCCGAGCAGCACGTAGAGCGTCGACCAGGCGACCGGAAACGCCCAGCCTGGCGGAGTGAGCGCGGGCTTTACCAGGCTGGTGTACCAGGCACTTTCGCTCCCCACCGGGACCGCGCGCCCGGCCAGAAAGCCCAGCAGGACGATCAACGGAACGGTCACGATCGCCCAGCGCAGGAACGACATCCTCAGCTGGCCCTTCGAAGCGATGCCTCCCACATACGTCCTTTCAAGACTGATCGGCTTAGTCCTGCCGCGGGAACGCCCTGCCGTAAACCGCAACATGCATGGACCGATCGGGAAGTGTGTCATTCTGCGATGGCCGATCCGGGTCCAGCGCGAGCAGCATCCGGATCCTCAGCCGCGTGGCGCGGCGACCGCATGCGCGGCGATCAGGAACTCGATATTGCCCTCGGGGCCGGTGATCGGGCTCTCGACGACGCCCTCGACCTGCCAGCCCTGTGCCTCGAGCCAGGCCGCGACCTCGCCGCAGACGCGCGCATGGACGGCCGGATCGCGGATCACGCCGCCCTTTCCGACCTCTTCGCGGCCTGCCTCGAACTGCGGCTTGACGAGCGCGAGGAGTCGCGCTCCGGGACGTGCGAACCCGATCGGGCGCTCAAGCACCTTGGCCAGCCCGATAAAGCTCGCATCGCAGACGATCAGGTCGACCGGTTCGGGGATATGCGCGTCGGTCAGGATGCGCGCGCTGGTCTGTTCATGGACGATCACACGCGGGTCCTGGCGGAGTTTCCACGCAAGCTGGTTGGTCCCGCTGTCGACGGCATAGACGCGAGCGACCCCGTTGCTGAGCAGCACGTCGGTAAACCCGCCGGTCGACGAGCCGACGTCGATCGCCACCGCATCCGTGACCGTCCAGTCGAAATGTGCGAGCCCGTGCGCGAGCTTGATCCCGCCGCGTGACACCCAGGGGTGATCGCGGCCCCGGACGTCGAGCACGACGTCGTCCGCCAGGGTCTGCCCCGGCTTGTCGACCTTGCGCGTGCCGGCAAAGACCAGCCCCGCCATGATCAGCGCCTGGGCGCGCGTCCGCGACTCGACCAGTCCCCTGTCGACCAGCATCTGGTCCGCGCGTTGCTTTGCCATACGCCCAGCCTATCGCCCCGGCGTCCGATCATCGCAAGCTGCCTTCCTTTCGCCGCAATGTCTATTGCCCACCGGAATGGTAGGAATATCTTGCGGACAGGGATCGTGATCGGCCGACGTCCCCTAGAGCGTCGATCGATCACGATCCCACCCCCGGGCTCCGGGGGTCTGGAGAAGGAGAGGCGTCGTGGGTTCTTTTGCACCATATGATAGCGTTCAACCGACCATCCTGACGGTCCCCGGGCTCGGCGGATCCGGCCCGTCACACTGGCAGACCCTGTGGGAAGATGCCCGGCCGGATACCGTCCGGGTCGAATTGGGGATGTGGAACACGCCACATCGCAACGCCTGGGTCACGCGACTCGACGAGGCGATCCGGCGCGCGCAGGCCCCCGTCATCCTTGCCGCGCACAGCCTCGGCTGCCTCGCGGCGGCGTGGTGGGCCGAGCTCAGCCCGCAACCCTATGGCTGGCCCGTCGCCGGTGCGTTGCTCGTCGCACCCGCCGATGTCGATCGCGGTGGGGCCCAGGCCGAGCTCAAGGGCTTTTCACCGACCCCGCGCGGCGCCCTGCCCTTCCCCTCGATCGTCGTCGCGAGCAGCGACGATCCCTGGGTCACGCCCGACCGGGCGCACAGCATGGCCGCCGACTGGGGCAGTCATTTTGTCGATGCCGGCCCGCAAGGGCATCTCAACGCGGCGAGCGGTATCGGCTGGTGGCGCGAAGGACAGGATCTGCTCGAGCGGGTGATCGCCGCGAGTGGAGACGGTCACGGCCAGGCTCTGCCGCCGAGCCAGGCGCGATCGATCCTCGCCGTCAGCGCAACCGACGCGGCCCAGTCCCACTATCTGGGCAGATAGGCAGGGCACGAGTCGGGCAGTCATTCTGGCTCAGCCGCGCAGTGTGTCGTCTGCCGGCATCTGCTGATCCTGCTGGTCCGCGGCGCGCGCCGCGGCCAGCCCGGCGCGCATCCGCCGCCACATGGCGATGTTCAGCGACACCATCACGATCACCGCGAGCGCGATGATCACGATGGCCTTGGTCGGCCCGCTCACGCGCGCGCTTCGGCAACCCCGCCCGAATTATGGCGCAGCGCCTTGAGCACGGTTTCCACCAGCGCCGCCGAATCGAGCCCGGCCTCGGCATATTGCGCGTCGGGCTTGTCCTGATCCTGGAAGAGATCCGGCAGGCGCAGCGTGCGCAGCTTCAGCCCGCCATCGATCAGCCCTTCATCACTGGCCAGCGTCAGCACATGCGCCCCAAAACCGCCGACCGCGCCCTCCTCGATCGTGACCGCGACCTCGTGCGTGGTGAGCAGCTTGCGGATCATCTCGACGTCGAGAGGCTTGGCGAAGCGCAGATCGGCGACGGTGGTCGACAACCCCTTGGCCTCGAGCACATCGGCGGCCTTCAACGCCTCCTCGAGCCGCGTGCCGAGCGACAGGATCGCCACGGCCTTGCCCTCACGAACGATCCGGCCCTTGCCGATCTCGAGCAGTTCGGGCGTGGCAGGCAAGGCGACGCCCGTGCCGTTGCCGCGCGGGTAGCGCACCGCGATCGGCCCGGTGTCATACTGCGCCGCGGTGTGCGTCATATGGACCAGCTCGGCTTCGTCCGCCGCCGCCATCACGACGAAATTCGGCAGCGTCGCGA
This sequence comes from Sphingomonas aerolata, assembly GCF_003046295.1. GTDB lineage: Bacteria > Pseudomonadota > Alphaproteobacteria > Sphingomonadales > Sphingomonadaceae > Sphingomonas > Sphingomonas aerolata. The sequence goes on along the minus strand of NZ_PZZN01000003.1, from coordinate 161,000 downwards.
GATAGGTCACATCGAACGATCCGGCATGCGTCGCGCCATCCGCTCCGACCAGCCCGGCGCGATCGATCGCGAAGCGCACCGGCAGGTTCTGGATCGCGACGTCATGGACGACCTGGTCATAGGCCCGCTGCAGGAACGTCGAATAAATCGCGCAGAACGGCCGCATCCCCTGCGCGGCAAGCCCCGCCGCGAAGGTCACGCCGTGCTGTTCGGCGATGCCGACATCGAAGAAGCGATCGGGATAGGCCTTGGCGAACGCATCGAGGCCGGTGCCCGACGGCATCGCCGCGGTGATCGCACAGATCCGGTCGTCCTTGGCGGCCTCGGCGACGAGCTGCGCGCCGAAGACGTTCTGATATTGCGGCGGTCCCGGCGGGGCCTTGGTCTGCACGCCCGAGATCACGTCGAACTTCTGCACGCCGTGATATTTGTCGGCCGCGGCCTCGGCGGGCGCATAGCCCTTGCCCTTCTTGGTCACGACATGGACGAGGATCGGGCCCTCCTCCGCGTCGCGCACATTCTCGAGCACGGGGATCAGATGCTCGAGATTATGCCCGTCGATCGGCCCGACATAATAAAAGCCGAGTTCCTCGAACAGCGTACCGCCCATCGTCATGCCGCGGGCGAACTCGTCGGTCTTCCGCGCGGCGTTGTGGAATGGCCGCGGCAGGCGGCGCGCGAGCTTCTTGGCGAGCTCGCGAATGCCCAGGAACTCGCGGCTTGAGACGATCCGGCTGAGATAGGCCGACAACCCGCCGACCGGCGGCGCGATCGACATATCATTGTCGTTCAGGATCACGACGAGGCGGTTGCCCGCCTGCTCGGCATTGTTCATCGCCTCATAGGCCATGCCCGCCGACATCGCGCCGTCGCCGATCACGGCGATGCCCTTGCCCGGCGTGCCCGCGATCTTGTTGGCGACCGCGAAGCCGAGCGCGGCCGAGATCGACGTCGAGGAATGCGCGGCGCCGAACGGGTCGTATTCGCTCTCGTTCCGCTTGGTGAAGCCGCTGAGGCCGCCACCCTGGCGCAACGTCCGTATCCGGTCGCGACGGCCGGTCAGGATCTTGTGCGGATAGCATTGATGGCCGACGTCCCAGACCAGACGATCGCGCGGCGTATCGAACACATAATGAATCGCGGTCGTCAGCTCGACCACGCCAAGCCCCGATCCGAGGTGGCCACCGGTCGTGCCGACGGCCGAGATCGTCTCGGTCCGCAGTTCATCGGCAAGCTGGCGAAGCTGGTCGGGTTTCAGCTTGCGCAGGTCATCGGGGGTCGAAACCGTGTCGAGCAACGGGGTTACAGGAGTATCTGCCATCCCACCGGCTTATCGCAGCACAGGTTTGGTGTCGATTGTTACCGAACGAAACCCCGCCATCCGCGGATATTTCTACGCAGCGACGCCTGATTGGCCCAGGCGTCAGCGCTCTGGCAGCCCTCTTCGATCAGCGCTGCGCCTCGCATGCCGCACACCGGCCGCGGACTTCGATGACCGGGCGGACAGGGACGAAACCGGCCGAAACTGCCGCGTTGCGGACACCGCGGGTGATCACGTCATTGTCGATATGCGTCGTCTGCCCGCACGAATCACACACCAGGAAGATGCAGTCGTGAAGGCAATCGGGATGGGCGTTGGCGACGTACGCATTTGCGCTTTCGACCCGTCGCGCGAGATTGGCGCCCACGAACAGGTCGAGAATCCGGTAGACGCTGTTCGCAGCGACGCGCCTCCCCTCCGCCTTCGACACGGCTTCCGCGATGTCATAGGCCGAGGCCGGCTTGTCGAAGCCAGCCAGCGCGGAAAACACGCTGGCACGCATCGTCGTCCACTGCTCGCCCGATTTTTCCAGCGTTGCCTGGGCGGCAACGTTGAGGTCGGCGCCTTGCGGCTCATGATGTGAATGCGAGTGCGTTGCCATTATGCCGTGAATCTAGGGTGCCGCAGGACCGGCGACAAGCAGCGACCGCGCCGGGGCGCTCCTGCGGCCCGGCTCAGCTTTCGGCGCGGCGGTTCAGATCGTGCCCGAATGCGAGCAACGCGACGCCGATGATCGTCCAGAGCGTCTCACCGCTTCCCGAATCATGCGGGAGGGTCATTGCCCCCGCCATGATACCGAGCCCGAACGCCCCCATCGCGGCCGGCATCGCATAGCCGTGATGAAGGATCCCGCGCCCCAGCGCGACCGCACCGAACAGGATTGCGATCGTCAGTCCGACTTCGTGGAAGATGGGATCGAGCAGCACGCCGCCCGCAGTCGACATCAGCGCAACCAGCACCGACGTTGCCAGACAGTGCACCATGCACAGACCCGACAGCCCGATCGCATAGCGATCCAGGCCTGCGATCCAGGACGGATGCGCATGGGTATGATGGTGGGCGGTCGTCGACATCGTTCCGAGCAGATAGTCGATCAGAGGAAAGGATACAACATCACATTCGGCCGAACGCCCGCCGTCCGCTCGCTTTTTTTTCGGGAAAAGGACGCTCGACCGATGTCGTGATCAACCCTCCGTGTGCGTTCGTCCTCAACGCATCGCACACGTGTCTCGGCCCGGTAGAAAGCCGGCGACCGATAACCCCTGATACTCGACGCCCCAGTCAGACAGGCGTAGAGCCGTGCTATGCTCCAGCCCAGTGCCGCCTTCCTGTCCACAGCGCGCCCGCGAGCGGTCGCGATCTGGCTTCTTATCGTCGCGGCGATGATCGTCGGTATCGTCGTCGTGGGCGGCATAACGCGGCTCACCAATTCGGGGCTCTCGATCACCGAATGGAAGCCGATCACCGGCATCATTCCGCCACTGACGCTTGCGCAGTGGCACGCGGAATTCGCGAACTACAAACAGATCCCCGAATATAGCCAGCTCAACAGCGGCATGACGCTCGACGGGTTCAAGGCGATTTTCTTCTGGGAATATCTCCACCGCGCGCTGGCACGGACGATCGGCGCGGCGTTCGCGATCCCGCTCCTGTGGTTCGCGCTGCGCCGGGCAATCCCGGTCGGCTATGGCTGGCGACTCGGCGCGCTGCTGGCGCTCGGTGCGCTTCAGGGCGCTGTCGGGTGGTGGATGGTGAAGTCCGGGCTGTCCGTGCGCACCGACGTCAGCCACATTCGTCTGGCGGTCCATCTTATGACCGCGCTCGTCACGCTTGCCGGCATCGTCTGGACGGCGCTCGACCTGCTCGCGCTCCACCGCTCGAAGCTTGCGGCCCCGGCCCGCCTCGTGCCGATCGCGGTCACCGCGTTCGCGTTGCTGTTCGTTCAGCTCGTCTATGGCGCGTTCACCGCAGGGCTCGACGCAGGCTATGCCTTTGCGAGTTGGCCGCTGATGGGCGACAGCCTGTTCCCGGGCGGCGTCCCGATGCTGTCACCCGACTGGACCAACGCCGTCGACAACCCGATCGTCGTGCAGTTCATTCACCGGTGGCTCGCCTTCGCCACCGCCGCCGGGCTCGTCTGGCTCGCGGTCCGCGCGACGCAGCATGGTTCGCGCGCCGGCTTCTGGGTGGTCGGGCTCGTCACGCTTCAGGTCTTTCTGGGGATCGCGACGCTGATGACCGGCGTCGCTATCCATGTCGCGGTCGCGCATCAGGCCAACGCCGCGCTGTTGCTGATCGCCACGGTATTTGCCGCGCATCGCCTCGGCAATCCGTCCAAGGTATCATGATACCCGCCATGAAACCGGCGGAAAGCTTGACTTAAACACCCCTTTTCGCCATTGCCGCCTCGTTAGCGCCGTCCGTCGTGGCGGCGCATATCGTTTCAGCAAAGGTCTCAGCCCCATGAAGGCGCTCATGAAGACCACCAAGTCGGCCAAGCCGCACGAGGTGGAGAAGAAATGGCATATCGTTGATGCCGAGGATCTGGTGGTCGGTCGCGCAGCGTCGATCATCGCCAACGTCCTGCGCGGCAAGCACAAGACGTCGTTCACCCCGCATGTCGATTGCGGTGACAACGTCGTCGTGATCAACGCCGACAAGATCCGCTTCACCGGCAACAAGGCCGCGAAGAAGGTCTATTACAAGCACACCGGTTATGCCGGCGGCATCAAGGGCATCACTGCCGCCAAGGTTCTCGACGGCCGCTTCCCGGAGCGCGTTCTCGAAAAGGCCGTTGAGCGCATGATCCCGCGCGGCCCGCTTGGCCGTGAGCAGATGCGCAACCTGCGTATCTTCAAGGGTACCGAGCATCCGCATGAGGCACAGAACCCCGAGGTTCTCGACATCGCCAGCATGAATCGCAAGAACAAGGTGGGTGCGTAAATGACCGACAACCGCCAGTCGCTCGCCGATCTCGCGAGCCTGACCAACCAGCCCGCACCGGCTGCTCCGGCCGCACAGTCGCTGCCGACCAGCGAAGGCGACATCGCAGCGCCCGTCTCGAACGAGCCGGTCCGCGAGCCGATGCCGCTCCGCGAGCAGATCCTCGACAAGCAGGGTCGCGCCTATGCGACCGGCCGTCGCAAGGACGCCGTCGCCCGCGTCTGGGTCAAGCCCGGCACCGGCAAGATCACGATCAACGGTCGTGACCAGGAAGTGTATTTCGCACGTCCGACGCTGCGTCTCGTCATCAACCAGGTGTTCGGCATCACCGAGCGCGAAGGTCAGTATGACGTCGTCTGCACCGTCAAGGGCGGTGGCCTTTCGGGTCAGGCCGGCGCGGTCAAGCATGGCATCAGCCAGGCGCTGACCCGCTTCGAGCCGGTGCTGCGTGCATCGGTCAAGGCTGCAGGCTTCCTGACGCGCGACAGCCGCGTCGTCGAGCGCAAGAAGTATGGCAAGGCGAAGGCCCGTCGTAGCTTCCAGTTCTCGAAGCGCTAAACGCTTTACCGAGCTACGAAAAAGGGCGGTCCGGGTTTTCCCGGGCCGCCCTTTTTTCATGCCTGCGCTACATCCGTACGACGCGGGTGCCGATCCGTGCGGCCTCGTCGGGGTCGTGGGTCACCATCAGGATCGGCAGGCGCATCGCGTCGCGCAGATGCTCGATCGCGCGGACGATCTCCTCGCGGCGCGGTCGGTCGAGCGACGCCAGCGGCTCGTCGAGCAGCAGGAAGCGCGGGTTGCTGAGCAACGCACGTCCGATCGCCACGCGCTGCGCTTCGCCCCCCGATAGCGACCGCGGCCAGCGGTCGAGCAGATGCGCGATCCCCAGGAAGCCGATCCGCTCCTCGAACCCCGACGTGTCGCGGCCGGCGCCGTAAAGCAGGTTAGCGCGCACCTTCAGATGCGGGAAAAGCCGCGCCTCCTGAAATACATAGCCCGCACGGCGGTGTTCCGGTGGCAGGTTGACACCCTCCCCGAACAGCGTGACGCCATCGACGACGATGCGTCCTTGGTCGGGCGTAAGCAGCCCGGCGACCATCTTCAGGATGCTGGTCTTGCCGACGCCGGACGGTCCGAACAGCACCGTCGCGCCGTCGCCCGCCGCCAGCGTCAGCGCGACCTCGGCATCGCCCAGTCGCTTGCGGACGTCGATCTCAAAGGACATGCAGCCCCCTGCCCGCGCGCCGCGTCAGGAGTTCGGACGCGACCAGCGCGATCAGTGACAGCGCGACGGAAATCGCCGACAGCCGCCACACCAGCATCTCCGCGCCCGGCTGCTGAAGTGCGGAATAGATCGCCAAGGGCAGCGTCTGCGTCTCGCCTGGCACGTTGGAGACGAAGGTGATCGTCGCCCCGAACTCGCCGATCGATCGCGCAAAGCCCAGCACCGCGCCCGCGAGCACGCCCGGTACGCTCAGCGGCAGCGTGACCGTCCAGAACACCCGCCACGGCCCCGCGCCCAGCGTCCGCGCCGCACTTTCAAGCCGTGCATCGACCGCCTCGATCGACAGCCGCATCGCGCGTACCATCAGCGGCAGCGCCATGACCCCAGCCGCGATTGCCGCACCAGTCCAGCGGAACAACACGCTGACCCCGAACCACGACTGCAGCCACCCGCCAACCGGTCCGTTCGGCGCAAAGGCGAGCAGCAGCAGCCACCCCGTCACGACCGGCGGCACGACGAGCGGCAAGTGGATCACCGCATCGACGAGGATCCGCCCGGGAAACCGCACGCGCGCCAGCAGCCAGGCGAAGCCGAACGCGATCGGCAATGTGATCAGCATGGCGACGGCGCCGACCCTCAGCGACAGACCGACGATCCCCCATTCCGCCGGTGTCAGGACGAACCCATCCGCCACTCAGCGCGCCGAAAAGCCGTAACGCACGAAGATCGCCTTGCCCTGACGTGACGTCAGGAAACGGCGGAACGCCTCGGCCTCCGGATTGCGCGACGTCGTCAGCCGGGCGATCGGATAGGTGATCGCCGGATGCGTCGATGCGGGAAACACGCCCGCAATCCTGACGCGCGTCGATGCCTTGGCATCGGTCGCATAGACGATCCCCAAAGGTGCAGCGCCGCGTTCGACGAGCGCCAACGTCGCCCGGACGTTTTCGGCGCGCACGACGCGCGGCGCGACCTGTTTCCACACGCCGAGCGCCTCCAGCGCCTCCTGGCCGTACCGCCCCGCGGGGACGGGCGTATCCGCCATCGCGAGTGGCCCCGCGGTCAGCACCCGCGCCAGCGCTGCAGGCGGGCGTGACGGGATCCGCACCGTCGTCCCTGCCGCCGCCGCGACGACCAGCCGGTTTCCCAGGAACGTCACGCGCGACGCAGGGACAATCAGGCGGCGCTTCGCCAGCTCATTCATCCAGTCCTCATCCGCGGACACGAACAGGTCCGCTGTCGCGCCGGCCTCGACCTGCCGTGCCAGCGCCGACGAGGCCGCGAACGAGATCGTCGGGCGCACATGCCCCTTCGCCGCCCACGCATCGGCGGCCGCGGTCATCGATTCCTGCAGGCTCGCCGCTGCCAGCACGAGCGGTGCCGCGCGCTGTGCAGCGTCAGCGCCCGTCGCGACGCCGCCGACGGCCAGCATGGCGAGCAATACCGGATACTTCATCATGTCCCCTCGGGCCCGCCAATCACCACGGCGCTATAGTATGCCGCCCGCTGAACGCCACAACCGACGTCGGGTTCATTCTGCCCCGGAGGGCGCCGTCACGCGCCCCGTCCGGGCCAGCTTGCCCCAGCCGACCATCGGCCCCCGCAAAGCCTGGGCGAGCGCCTTGAGCACGACATAGTACATGACCTGGCGATAGCCGATCCGCTGCGGAATCAGCAGCCAGAGCAGCCTCCACCGCTCGCGCCGCTCGAGTGCGAACGCGATCGTCGCCGCGAGCAGGTCGATCGCGGTGAAGACCAGCCAATAGGTCAGCATGGTCTGCAGATCATGGCTGCTCTGTGCCCAGCCATGCGCCGACACCGCGACGTAGGTCGTCGCGACACTGACGAGCAGCGCGAGGTCGATGATCGGCGAGATCGCCGCCAGCAGGATCTGGAAAATGATCGCCTGGGGCAGCCCGACCCAGCCAAGCCCGCGCGGCTGGCTGCGGCCGATCGCCGACCGGTGCTTCCACAGGCACTGGAGCGTCCCGAACGCCCAGCGGAACCGCTGCTTGGCAAGCGCGCGCAGCGTCTCGGGGGCTTCGGTCCAGGCGATCGCGAACTGGTCATACTGGACCGTCCACCCTGCGCGCTGGATCGCGATCGTCAGATCCTGATCCTCGGCCAGCGTATCGTCGGGATAGCCGCCGACCGCGCGAATTGCCGCCAGTCGCCACGCGCCGACCGCGCCCGGCACGACCGTCATCGCGTTCAGCCGCGCGAGCGCGCGCCGTTCGAGGTTCTGGGCGGTGATATATTCGAGCGCTTGCCAGCGGGTGATCAGATTGACCCGGTTGCCGACCTTCGCATTGCCCGCAACCGCCCCCAGCGCCGGGTCGTCGAACCACCGCGCCAGCCGCGCGATCGTCAGCGGCTCGAACTGCGTATCGGCGTCGAGCGCGATCACGATATCGCCCCGCGCCGCGGCCAGCCCGCGGTTCAGCGCCCGCGCCTTGCCGCCGTTCGCCAGAGTCATGAGCCGCACCCGCGCGTCGCCGGCAAAGGCGGTGGCGACGGCCTGGCTCGTGCCATCGCTCGACCCGTCATCGATCACAATCACCTCGACCACGACGTCGGTCGAGGCCAGCACGCCCTCGACCGCGCGGACGATCACGCGTTCCTCATTGAACGCCGGGATCATCACCGTGACGAATCGAGCCGGATCGATCGCCGGGAACACCGTCCGCAATTCGCGCCGTGCCTGGATCAGCGCCAGCGCCGACAGCGCGAGCGCGCGAAGGATGCCGATCGTGATCGCGATCCCGAAGATCCAGCGCAGGCCGATTACCAGTCCACCCAGCGTGCTGAACAGCGCAAGATCCGCGACCGCCGCGACCCGGTCGCTCGACGATATCACCGGCATCGCCGCATCGCGCGTCAGCCCGGCCAGCGCGGAGACGGGCACGAAATGATAGCCCATCGCCTGCAATCGATCGATGATCACCGGCAGCGCCGCGACGGTCTGCGCACGGTTGCCACCCGCATCGTGCAGCAGGATGATGTTGGCGCTGCGTTCGGGCGATCCTTCCACGACCTGTGCGATCGTGCGGTCGATGATCGCCGCGGTGCCCGGACGCTTCCAGTCGTCGGGATCGACGTGCAGGCCGACCGATACATAGCCGCGCTGCTGCGCCTCGAGTGCCGGCTTGATCTCGTCCGCGGTGCTCGGCTCGGCATCGCCGAAATAGGGCGCGCGGAACAGGCGGAGCGATCGCCCAGTGAACGCCTGGAACAGCCGTTGCGTCGTGTTGAGCTCGAACCCGACCTGGCGCCCCGATACCGTCGCCAGATTGGGGTGCGTATAGGTGTGGCTGCCGACCTCATGCCCTTCGGCCACCATACGTTCGAGCAGGCTCCGCTGCGTCAGCGCATTCTCGCCCACCACGAAGAACGTCGCCGGCACGTGCTTGCGCTTGAGGATATCCAGGATCTGCGACGTCCATTCGGCGTCCGGCCCATCGTCGAAAGTGAGCGCCAGCGCCCGCGGGCTGTAGCCCGTCCGCTGGACGACGTAGGGCGAGGGCATGCGCGTGAAGCGGACGTCCGCGATCGTTCCGTCGGCAGCCGCGACCGTATCACGCAGCCCGGACACCGGCGTCGACCCGATCTTCAGGATCTCGCCATTGCCCTCGATATCGACATTCGTCCCGGCCGGGGTCGTATTGATCGCGCGCGGATCGGGCAATCGGCGATGGTTGCGCCCGAAGATCGACCAGAGCGCCGGATCCTCCGACCCAAGCCGCCACAGCGCGAAGCTTTGCACCCCCGCTTTTTGAAGAAAAGCCAGTTCGTTGTACGCGCTGGCCGCATCGAGCAGCCAGACCTGATGCCGGGTCCCGCCATCGGCATAGGCGAAGCTGCTGGTGCCGCTGCCCTTGTCGAACGTCGGGACGGTGCCCGAATCGGCCGCCGCCTGCCACGCCTCCTCGACGCCCAGCGCATCGCCGCCACGGTCATGCCAGTCATAGGCGTAGGATCCGAACGCGACGACCAGCTTTGAGGGGGCGACGCCGCGCGCGGCATTCGCGACCGACCGCGCGAACCAGCGCTGCGATGCGATTGGCCCGGCCGGGCCGCTCGTCTCGTGCTCGTCATAGGCCATCAGGAAGATCTTGTCGGTCACGCGCGCATAGGCATGCATGTTCCAGTCGGCATTCCCGACCGGCGCCGCGATCGCGACGACCCAGCCGCGCGGTGCGAACCGCGCCTTCGCCTCGGCAAGGAACAGGCGGTAGTTCGCCTGCGCCCCCGCGGGCAGGCTCTCGAAATCGAAGAAGGCGCCGCCTGCATGGTTCGCCGCGAGGAACGGGACCAGCCGATCGAGAAAGGCGCGCCGGGCGCTCGCATCCGCAAACAGCGCGGCGCTGCCCGCGCCGTCCCAGTCGCCATCCTTGGCGTTCTGAACCATGGGCAGGATCACCGGGCGGTGGATCGCGCGATTGAGCACCGCGCGGCCCGCGACATCGCGGAACATAGTGATCCGGTGGTCGGCCCCGGTCACCGACACCCAGCCGGGAATGACCCAGTCGAGTTGTTCGACATGCCGGGTAAGGCTCGCCACGCTCGATTCGTCCCAGGGCACGTGGAAGGCGATGGCCAGCCGCGGATTGGTCGCGCGCGGTGCCTGTCCGACGCCCCCCTTCGCACCCGCCTTGCCGGCGCCCGCGGTGGGGCCACCGAACAGCGCCTTGCCGTAATAATCGATGCTGCGCTGCGCCCGGCCGATCACGCCGCTATGCGGTGCCGGAAGACGGTGGAGGCCGGGATGCTCGGGCTCGAACGGCAGCAACGGTGCCGACGGGACCGCGCCGATCGACACGGCGAACACCGCGACCGACAATAAGACGAGCGCGACGAACGCGATGACACCCAGTGCGAAACGACGACGACGCCGACCGCTAGCGTCGTAGAAAACAGGATGCAGTGCCATGACCAACGCTATCCGACCCCAGGATCGCGGGCCATGCACCACCATTCATGCCCGCGACCGATCGGGACGATGACAAATCCGTCACGTCAGCCTGAAAGAGAACATCCGATCAGGAGTCGTCGCCCATCCGCAGCGCAGCGATGAATGCCTCCTGCGGGATACTGACCGACCCATATTCGCGCATCTTCAGCTTACCCTTCTTCTGCTTTTCCAGAAGCTTCTTCTTGCGGCTCGCGTCGCCGCCATAGCATTTGGCGGTCACGTCCTTGCGCATCGCGCTGATCGTCTCGCGTGCGATCACCTTGCCGCCGATCGCTGCCTGGATCGGGATCTTGAACAGGTGACGCGGGATCAGGTCCTTCAGCCGCTCGACCATCCCGCGGCCGCGCACCTCGGCGGTGCCGCGGTGGACGATCATGCTCAGCGCATCGACCGGCTCCTCGTTGACCAGGATACCCATCTTGACGAGATCACCCTCGCGATAGCCGATCTGGTGATAGTCGAAGCTCGCATAGCCCTTCGACATCGACTTCAGCCGATCGTAAAAGTCGAACACGACTTCGTTGAGCGGCAGCTCGTAGGTCGCCTGCGCGCGGCCGCCGACATAGGTCAGGTTCTTCTGAATGCCGCGGCGGTCCTGGCAGAGCTTGAGGACGCTGCCGAGATATTCGTCGGGGACGTAGATTGTCGCCTCGATCCACGGCTCACTGATCGTTGCGATCTTGTTCGGCTCGGGCATGTCGGCGGGGTTGTGCAACTCGATATGCGTCGTGCCCGCGGGATCGGGGTGCGTCAGCTCGATCTCGTAGACCACCGACGGCGCGGTGGTGATGAGGTCAAGGTCATACTCACGCGTCAGGCGCTCCTGGATGATCTCCAGATGGAGCAGCCCGAGGAACCCGCAGCGGAAACCGAAGCCCAGCGCCGCCGACGTCTCCATCTCGAACGAGAAGCTCGCATCGTTGAGGCGCAGCTTGCTGATGCTTTCGCGCAGCTTCTCGAACTCCGCGGCATCGACCGGAAACATGCCGCAGAACACCACCGGCTGGACTTCCTTGAAGCCCGCCAGCGCTTCCAGCGCAGGCCGCTTCGCATCGGTGATCGTGTCGCCGACGCGAGTCTGTGCGACCTCTTTGATCTGCGCGGTGATGAAGCCCATCTCGCCCGTGCCGAGTTCGGTCAGCTGCTCGATCTTCGGGCGGAAACACCCGACCCGGTCGACCAGATGCATCGTGCCGGTCTGCATGAACTTGATCTGCTGGCCCTTCTTCAGGACGCCGTCGATCACGCGGACGAGGATGACGACGCCGAGATACGGATCGTACCAGCTGTCGACCAGCATGGCCTTCAGCGGTGCCTCCGGATCGCCCTTGGGCGGCGGGATCTTGGTGACGATCGCCTCGAGGATGTCCTCGATCCCGATTCCCGACTTCGCCGACGCCAGCACCGCCTCCGACGCGTCGATGCCGATCACGTCCTCGATTTCCTTGCGGACCTTTTCGGGCTCGGCGGCGGGCAGGTCGATCTTGTTGATGACCGGCACGATCTCGTGATTATGCTCGATCGACTGATAGACATTGGCCAAGGTCTGCGCCTCGACGCCCTGCGCCGCGTCGACGACCAGCAGCGCGCCCTCGCAAGCGGCCAGACTGCGGCTCACCTCATAGGCGAAGTCGACATGCCCCGGCGTGTCCATCAGGTTCAGGACATAGTCGAGGCCGTCCTTCGCATTGTAGGCCAGGCGCACGGTCTGCGCCTTGATCGTGATCCCGCGCTCCTTCTCGATGTCCATGTTGTCGAGCACCTGCTCGGACATTTCGCGCGCGGTCAGACCGCCGGTTTGCTGGATCAGTCGATCGGCGAGCGTCGACTTGCCATGGTCGATATGCGCGATGATGGAGAAGTTGCGGATGCGGGACAATTCGGTCGTCATGCGCGCGCCGTTAGCACCTCGCCGGGCTTATGCCAAAGCTTCCGCATCATCCGTGGCAACAGGGATCACAATCAGCGTCGCTTTCCCTGGTGCCGGATGTTCGCCGGACGCCCGCGCCGCTTGATCTCGCGGCCCGGCTTGCGCGCGCGTGCCGGTCCCGCGGCCCCCTTCCCCTCGGGCATTTCGAACCGCAACGCGCCCGATACCGGGTTCGCCTCGGCGAGCTTGAGGTCGAGCATCTGCCCCTGCGCATAGACGTCGCCGCTGTCTTCGCCGACCAGCGTCCGCGCCGCCTCGTCGAAACGGAAATACTCGCCGCCAAGGTCGCGCACCGGCATCAGCCCGTCGCCGCCGATTCCCTCGACGGTCGCGAAGAATCCGAAATTGGTGACGCCGGTGATCCGCACTTCCATGATCTGGCCGACGCGTTCGGAGAGGAACGAGGCGACATAGCGGTCGATCGTGTCGCGCTCGGCCTCCATCGCGCGGCGTTCGAGCCGGCTGATCGTCTCGCCGATCGCCTCCATCCCGGCTGCATCCTCGGCAGGCAGACCGCCTGCCCCCAGGCCATAGGCCGCGACGAGCGATCGATGCACGATCAGATCGGCATAACGGCGGATCGGCGAGGTGAAATGCGCATAGCTGCCGAGCCCCAACCCGAAATGCCCATGATTTGCGGGGCTGTAATAGGCCTGGGTCTGCGTGCGCAGCACCTGCTCCATCACCTGCGGCCGGAAATCGGCGTCACCGATCCGCTCGAGCACATGGTTGAACGTCGCTGGCCGGATGACCTGCCCCAGCGCGAACGGCACCCCGAACGTCTCGAGATAATCCTTCAGCGCCATCAGCTTCTCGCGGCTCGGCGGCTCGTGGTCGCGGTACATCACCGGCGCCTTCTTGCCCTCGAGCGCCTTGGCCGCGGCAACGTTCGCCGCGATCATGTAATCCTCGATCAGCCGGTGCGCATCGAGCCGCTCGCGCGGTGCGACCGACATGATCCGCCCCTTCTCGTCGAGCACCACCCGCCGCTCGGGCAAATCAAGGTCGAGCGGCGCTCGTGCATCGCGGGCCTTTGCCAGCGACGCCCAGCATCCCCAGAGCGGCTTCAGCACCGTCTCGGTCATGTCGAGCGCCAGCGTCCCGTCGATAGCGGCCTGCGCCTCCTCATAAGCCAAGTTCGCCGCAATCCGCACCACGGCGCGGGTGAAACGCCACGACTTGAGCGACCCGTCCTTGCCGATCACCAAATGACAGGCGAGCGCGGCCCGATCCTCGCCCTCCTTCAGCGAACAGACGTTCGCCGACAGGATCTCGGGCAGCATCGGCACGACGCGGTCGGGGAAATAGACCGAATTCCCGCGACGTCGCGCCTCGCGGTCGATTTCGGACTTGGGCTGCACGTAGAAGCTGACATCGGCGATCGCGACGATCGCCTTCCAGCCGCCGGCATTCGCCGGATCCTCGTCCGCCTTCGCCCAGACCGCGTCGTCATGATCGCGCGCATCCTCCGGATCGATCGCGACGATCGGCAGGTGGCGCAGATCCTCACGGTCGTCGCCGAGCGGGAGCTGCGCGACGCGCTTGGCCTCGTCGATCGCCTCGACCGCGAACACGTCGGGGATGCCGTGCTTGTGGATCGCGATCAGCGAGAAGCTGCGCGCCGCAAACGGGTCGCCCAGCTTGTTGACGACCCGCGCGGCGATCCGCGGCGGCTTGCCCGCCAGTTCGGCCAGCACCAGATCGCCCGGCGCGGCGCCGCCGGCATCGGCGACCGCGAACTCACGCCGCTCACGCTTGTCGACGCCGGTCAGCCACAACCGCCCCGCCTCCTCGCGCAGCACGCCCAGCACCTGTTCGGACGCGGGCGCGAGCACCTTCATCGGATGCGCGGTCCAGCCATTGCCGGCCTCCTCGGTCCGCGCGAGGATCCGCTCGCCGACCCCCAGCGCACCGCGCTTGCGTTCGCGCACGCGCAGCCGCGGCGGTGGCACGCCCTCGGCCTCCCAGCGCTCGGGGACCGCCCAGACATTGCCCGCATCGTCGACATCGGCGATCCGCAGCACGGTAACCTTGGGCACGCCGCCCATCTTGTGGAACGCGCGGCCGGGGGCGCTGTCGATCAGCCCCTCGTCCGCCATGTCCTTCAGCAACGCCTTCAGTCCGATCTTGTCCTGCGCGCTCAGGCCGAAGCCCTTGGCGATCTCGCGTTTACCCGCTGGGACGTCCGATGACGCGATGAAGTCCAGGATCTGCTGGCGGGTCGGAAGACCGGCTTTCGGTTTGTACATCCCCACCAGATAGGGTGCGTTGGGCGATGCGTCACCCGTTACCGGCAAGCCTTTGCAACACAGCGAAAATCAATCCTTGCGCCTGAACCTCATGAGCATATCATCACCGGATAAACATAAGGAGAGAGACAGTGACGACGCCGCTACGGCTCGAAGCCGATCCCGAGGACAAGAACCTCGTCATCCTGCAAAGCCTGATCTGCCTGTTACGCGAGAAGAACATCCTGTCGCGCGCCGATATCGAGGAGCTTTGCGCCACGGTTCAACGCCGCGCCGCCGAACCGGCCAGCGACCCGATGCCTTGCCAGAACGGCGCAGTGCGCGAAGCGGCGATCGAGGTCGCGCATATCGGCGACTATATCGGCCGTCGCTATGGCGGAAAGCACCGGCGCGCGTTCTGACCACGCGCCGACCTGCCCCGTCCTAGCCGCCGAGCTCGGCGCGTCGGAAACACGTGGTTTCGTGATCGTTGACGATGCCGACCGCCTGCATCCAGGCATAGACGATCGTCGGACCGACGAACTTGAACCCGCGACTCTTGAGATCGGCCGCGATTTGGGCCGATAGCGGCGATTGCGTCACAAGCTTGGCACCGTCGCCGATCAGCACCTTGCCATCGGTAAACGACCAGCAATAGGTCGCGAAATCAAGCCCCGCATCGCGCATCGCGAGGACCGCGCGCGCGCCGCCGATCGTCGACTCGATCTTGGCCCGCGACCGGATGATGCCGGCGTTCCCCATCAGCCGGGCGATGTCCGCCTCGTCGAAGCGCGCGACCTGTTCCGGGTCGAACCCGGCAAAGGCGGCGCGAAACGCCTCGCGCTTGCGCAACACGGTGATCCAGGCAAGTCCCGCCTGGAAGCCGTCGAGCATGAGCTTTTCCCAGAGCGCGCGTCCGTCGCGTTCGGGAACGCCCCAGTCGGTGTCGTGATAGGCGCACATCAGCGGATCATGCCCCGCCCAGCGACAGCGCGAAGGGGACGTCGTCACAGGGCATTCTCCAGGATTTCGTCAAGCGACGCATTGCGCACGCCAAGCCGGTCGAGCCGGGTCAGCATCGCCGACCACCAGTCATGGAACGTGCGCAGATCGGTGGCGTCGCGGACATAGGGCGTATTGCCGGGGACGAGCGACGGCGAATGGAACGCGAAGTTGAGCAGTTCGACGCCCTCGCCCACCGCGATCGTCACCGCCTCCAGCGCGGCGCCGATCGGCATGTCCTCTGGCGTCAAAGCAACCCGAGACAACAGGCCCAGTCGCGACGCGACACCGCGCGCATAGGGCACTCGCCCCAGCGCGCGGTACAGTCCCGCGCCGCCACCACGCAGCGCGCCGACATACAACGTCGACAACGGCACGCTGAGGAGCGCGCCCCGGCGGCAGGGACGCGGGTCGCTCGCCGAAAAGTCGGGCCCGCCCTCGGCTGAATAGTCATAGCCGGGCCGGACCGAGCTATCGAGGCGATAGCCGAGCGCCGTGAGTGTCGCGAACGTGTCCGGGCCAACCCCGTAGCGACCGGCGCGATACGCGCGCGGGCGTCGACCGAACGCCGTGGCGATCGCATCGGTGAGAGAGCGGAGCTTCGCGGCTTCGAGGCCTTGGGGAAGATTGCCCGCAAAGCTCATCGCCGGCGTCAGCGGCTCACCAAAGGGCGGGTTGACCCAGGGGTGCAACTGCGCGCCGATCTCCGACCGGCCATCGGCAACGACGTCGCGCAGGATCTCGACGGCGGCGGGATCGTCGACGATCGGATAATCGACCAGACAGGTCAGCGCGACGCCCTGCTCGCGGAACCGCGCATGCGCCTCGGGGAATGCCGCCATCGCACTCGTCGAATGTCGCGTACGCTCGAATGGCGCGGTCCAGTCGAACTGCTCCTCGACATCGACGAACAGCGTGTAGCGCGGTCCAAAACCCGGCCGCCAGACGATGGGCTCCGGCGGTGAAACCAGCCTGTACCGCGCGTCGTTCACCGAAACCGGTCGAGAACGCGCTCCATCCGTTCGGCCGCGACGGCAGGTAGCGTGAGGATGATATGTTCGGACTCGAACGCCATGTGCCCACCCAGTTCGACCGCAAAATTCTGCGCAAGCCGCAGCGCAAATCCGGTGCCCAGCAACGGGGCGCCATCGCACTCGTGACCGCGGTCGTTGTCGATGCTCAGCAGGATGTTCGTGTCGTGCACCGCCATCGCGCGAGGCCGATCGAAGCGCAGCGCCACCGTATCGCCGCAGCACAGGACCGCGACCATCAGCATCTCGTCCGCGCTGCAGGCCGATACGAGGGTCGCCAGCAGGCGCCCCACCAGCCGTTCGACCGCGAGGTCGTCACCGGCGATGTCGCAATGGGCCGCCGACGGATCGATGACGACCTGGGCGCCGCGCAACGCCGCCAGCGGCGCGAGGTCACGCACCACGCCATCGAGCAACGGCAGGACCGGCACGATCGTCGGGCGCAGCTCGAGCGCATCGCCTTCGATCCGTGCCGCGGTATCCAGATCCTCGATCGCGGCCAGCAGTTCGGACGCCTGGCTCCGGATCATCGCCGCGCGCTCGCGATAGGTTGCCGGGACCGGGCCGAGCAATTCGGTCTCGATCAGTTCGGCGAAGCCCGCAATCGCATTGGTCGGCGTGCGCAGCTCGTGCACGAGTTGCCGCAGCGAATCGGAAACCGGCGACTTGGGCGCGGCCAACGGCTCCCCGAGCGACGCGACCTCGTCGCGGCGCGGCCGGCGCGCGGTGCCGCGAAACCCGGTAAACCGCCCCGATGCGGGATCGAAGGCCGGGACACCCGAAATACGCCATGCACCGGCAGCGCTCGACAAACCACCGATCTGGAGCCGCGCCGCATCGAAAGCGGAGCGCCGCCGGTAGGCGCCTGCCGCGACTCCGTCGATCTGAACCTCACCCTGAACGGCGGCATAGGCCAGCGAGGCGCCAACCAGCGCCGTGCGCGACACGCCGTCGACCCAGCGGATCACGCCCGTCGGATCGGTTTCGTAGCGGAAGCTGTCAGCAACCTCCGCGGCAAAGTCCGTCGCGTCAGGCACGATCCGGTCGCGATTGAACGCGTCGATCCGCTTGACGAGGTCGGAAATCTCGAACCGCTCAGGCTTCGCGACGGGCTCGGGCGCGGCGTCGATCGCCGGTACCGCCGCGTGACGCAGCGCTTCGGCCACGACCGGCAGACCGCGCGCGATCGCGCCGAGCGTGACAAAGGCCGACGCGGTGTGCGGCATGGTCGGACAGGACGGCGATTCCGCTGGAGCCTCGACGACCGGTGCGGGCACGGCGTCATCGGCCGGAGGCTCCGCCTGCCCGCCGGGGTTGATTGCGGGAGCAACGTCGGACGGCGCCGGATGATGCGCGAGGACGAAATCAGTCGATCCGAAACTCTCAAGACCGCGACAGACGGGGTCGGGCAGATCTTTCCGATGCCGCAGAACGGATCGACCCGCCGGGGTCAGCTGAGGCAGCAGAGCAAGCCAGTCATCCGCAGGCAGCATCGCGGTCCGCAACACGGGGGCGGCGATCGCCAAGGTGTCTTCGGCAAAGAACCTTACCAGTGCGACATCGGGCTTCGCGAACGCCAGCGCGCGTGCACTTGCCGCGCGAACCGTGTCCGGGACCAGCTTGCGCAGCGCCTGCAACCGGGCCAGCGACTCAGCATCGGCCGGGCTACGCCCGCGTCCGATCAGGTCGACCATCTGACGCCACGCCGATTGAGCACCGAAATCCGTGGCCATGTCGGCAGATAGCACGGTCTTCAGGCTGTCGTCGAAGCGCACGGAGTTCCCCGAATGGACGCTGCACCGCCTGCGTCATCAAGGTGTCATACCCTGAGGCGGCCTTGGAAGGAACAACAGAATTGGCATGCATGGTTATGCCGTGGCGATGTGGGACAATTGCGTTTCGCCGCAACAATCTTATCGCTATGGAGGGTCGATCGCCGTGTTTGACGCGTTTCATGGGAGTTACACGTAATGAGTTTTGACCGGATCGATCGTCAGATCCTGTCGCTTCTGCAGGCCGACGGTCGGATGACCAATGTCGACCTAGCAGACCAGGTCGGGCTGACCGCGCCGCCATGCCTGCGCCGCGTCCGAGCGCTGGAAGAAGCGGGCGCGATCCGCGGCTATCATGCCGACCTCGACGCCGGCCGCCTTGGCTTCCCGATCACCGTCTTCGCGATGGTCAGTTTGCGCAGCCAGGCCGAGCACGACCTTGCCGCGTTCGAAACGCACATCGCCGACATCCCCGAGATCCGCGAGTGCCACATGCTCAACGGCGAGATCGACTTCATCCTGAAGATCGTCGCCGCCGACCTGAAGAGCTTCCAGGAAATCCTGACCACGCACCTGACCCCCGCCCCCAATGTCGCCAGCGTGAAGACCTCGCTGACGATCCGCACCGCCAAGGCGCTGTCCGGCATTCCCGTCACGCTCGACTAGGCTCAAGCTCAACGCCGCATCCGCGGCGCCCCCTCCGACGCGGGGCACAAAAAAAGGGGACGGCATCGCTGCCGCCCCCTTTCCCATTCCTGCCACCCGCTCAGGCGGCGGGAGCGTTCATCCAGGCCGTCCAGAGCTGCGCCGTCTCCAGACGCGGCGTGGTCTTCACCGCTGCGAACGAGGTCGCGGCACCAGCCTTGTCGCCCGACTTCGCCTGCGCAATGCCGAGATGCAGGTTGACGTCGTCGGCATTCACGCCGCCCTTGCTGAGCGCGAGGCGATAGAGTTCGATCGCCTTGGCGTAATTGTCCTGACCCAGATAGGCGTCAGCGGTGCCGGCAGCCAGCTTGCCATCGGCGTTGCTCGCAGCCTTCTTCTCGAGCCCGGACAGGGGGCCGTCGTTGCGGATCGCCGTGCCGGTATCCGCCAACAGGGTCTTCGCCATGGTGTTGGTCGCAGGGATCTTGCCCGCAGCCATGCCTTCCTTGAGCACGGCCTGCGCTTCGCTCGGCAGACCGCGACGGTTCACGCTGTCGGCATATTCCAGATAGTCGTTCTGATCGGCGAGCGACTTGGTCTGGCGCATCAGCCGGAACAGGTCGATCTTCTGCGTCTCGTCGAGCGTGACGACGCCGTTCTGCTGAAGGCCGAACGTCACGATCACGTCGCGCCACGTCTTGGGCGACGGATAGGCGACCGCGTATTTCTGCAGCCAGGCAAAGGTCTCGGGCTTCAGCTTGGCGGCGTTGGCCTTGCTGATCGCATAGCGATAGAAATCCTCGGGTGCCTTCTGACCGGCCGCGGTCGATGCCGTCACCGACGCGTCGAGATCGGCGAGGCCGCTCTTCACGTCGCCGCTTTCCATCTTCGCCTTGACGATCTGGAGGTCGAGGTTGGGATCGGTGAAGCCGAGCGCCTTGGCCTTCTGGAAATACTGGATCGCGACCGGATACTGCTTGCCGTTGAACGCGAGCGCGCCGCGACGATAGGTGTAGCGCCCGCGCATGTCGGCAGGCGTGCTCGGATTGGCGATCAGCACGTCGAGCGGCCCCGCCAGGACCGTCTCGTTGATCGGAGCATTGGGGTTGGCGGCCTGTGCGGCGGCCAGCTTCTGCTGTTCCAGATCATAGCGCAGCGCGGCGCCGATATATTTGTCGTCGTCGGTCTTCGCGGCTGCGTCGATCTGCGCGAGCGCGGGCTCTGCGGTGGCGAAATCCTTCGCGGCGATTGCGGGCTGTGCGACCTGCGCGGCCTTCAGGACCTCGGGGCTCAGCTTGAGACCGCCCTTGGCCTCTTCCTTCTTGTCCTTGGCCATGGCCGGAACGCTTAGTGCCATGCCGCTCACCCCGGTGGCGAGCACCGCGGCCAGTGCGAGTTTCGAAATGGTCTTCATGCGGGAACTCTCCTCGTGCGTATCTGCGACTTGGCGCGACGCTATATGGGTGTGGCCGATTGCGTTCAAGCAAGCAGCGGGAATCAGGTTGAAGACACGCCTTATGTGTCCCGCGCACTGAACGCCGATTGAACGCGCCGGGTTGCACGGCTAGGTGACCCGCATGATCGCCGTCCTCTCGCCCGCCAAGACGCTCGACTATGAGACCGCCCTGCCCCCCGTCACCCCCACCCGGCCGCGGTTCGCCGACGAGGCGACGACGCTCGCGCATGCGGCGGCGCATCTGACGCAGAAGCGGCTGAGCGAGCTGATGCACATCTCTCCGGCGCTCGCGAAGCTTAATGCCGACCGGTTCGGCGATTTCGACACGCTGCCCGAACGCCCTGCGATGTTTGCGTTCGCGGGTGACGTCTATACCGGACTCGACGCGAAGACGCTCGACGAGGCGGCGGTGGACTATGCGCAGGATCATCTGCGCATGCTGTCGGGTCTTTACGGCCTGCTCCGTCCGCTCGACGCGATGCGCCCCTATCGGCTCGAAATGGGGACGCGCTGGGCACCCCGTCAGAAGAAGCTGACCGACTGGTGGCGCGACCGGATCGCAAAGCTTCTGGCCGAAGACGTGGCGGCCGAAGGCTCCGAGACGATCCTTAATCTCGCCAGCCAGGAATATTGGGCGGCAGCCGATGGCAAGCTGCCCGCCGGGATCCGCGTCGTCGCGTTCGATTTTCGCGAGGGGGAGGCCCAGAAATTCGTCAGCTCCCACGCCAAGAAGGCACGCGGGATGGCGGCGCGCTGGATGCTCGAGCACCGCATCGACGATATCGAGGGGATGAAGGGCTTCGACACCGACGGCTATGCCTATGACGCGGCTGCCAGCACCGACGCGCAGTGGCGGTTCGTGCGCCGATGAGCAGCGCGGTCGTCATCGGCGCCTCGGGCGGGATCGGCAAGGCGCTGGAAGAGGCGCTGCGCGACGAGGGCACGTTCGATGCCGTCCACGGCTTCTCGCGATCGGCCGATGGCGATCGCCATCTGGACCTGGAGGATGAAGCGAGCATCTCTGCTGCGGCGACGAAGATCGGGTCGCCGACGCTCGTGATCGTCGCAACGGGCCTGCTCCATGCGGGCGACAAGGGGCCTGAAAAGGCGATGCGCGATCTCGATCCGGTGTGGATGGCGCGCAACTTCGCGATCAACGCGATCGGTCCCGCTTTGGTCGCCAAGCATTTCCTGCCGACGATGCCCAAGACGGGGCGGATCGTGTTCGCAGTCCTCTCGGCGCGGGTCGGCAGCATCGGCGACAACAAGCTCGGCGGCTGGTACGGCTATCGCGCGTCGAAGGCGGCGCTCAACCAGCTCGTCCGGACGATCGCGATCGAGGACAAGCGGCGCAACTCGAGCGGCATCGTCGTCGGGCTTCATCCGGGTACGGTCGACACCGGTCTGTCGCAGCCGTTCCAGGGCAATGTGACGCCCGGCACGCTGTTCAAGCCGGACCGGGCGGCGGTCCAGCTGCTCGACGTGATCGACGGCCTCCGCGCGCCCGACAGCGGGAAGCTGTTCGCCTGGGACGGGGTCGAGATTACCCCCTGACCCGGGCCTTCGCCCGCCCCAAGGTCCGTCACCCCGGCGAAAGCTGGCATGGCGCATCGCGCCGACAACCCACAACCACCCGCAAATACCGATGAAACCTCTCCTCTCCCCGCGCGTACGCGTGCGCGGGGGTAGTAAGGTGGTCCCCCCTCGGCTAAGGTGTGTCATCGTACCGAAACAAGCCGAAAGCCTTCAGATTTGACCGACGAGACCATGCTCGCCGAACCCACCGGCGGCGAGCCAGCCGGCATTGCCACCATCTCGATCGTCGACGAGATGAAGTCGAGCTATCTCGACTATGCGATGAGCGTAATCGTCGCGCGCGCGCTCCCCGACGTCCGCGACGGCCTGAAACCCGTTCATCGCCGCATCCTTTACGGCGCGCACGAGAGCGGCTTCGTCGCGGGCAAGCCCTATCGCAAGTCGGCGCGTATCGTCGGTGACGTGATGGGTAAATATCACCCGCACGGCGATAGCTCGATCTACGACGCGTTGGCCCGCATGACCCAGGACTGGTCGATGCGCGTGCCGCTGATCGACGGTCAGGGCAACTTCGGCTCGATGGACCCTGATCCGCCCGCAGCGATGCGCTACACCGAGGCCCGCCTTGGCAAGGTCGCTAATGCGCTGCTCGGCGATCTCGACAAGGATACCGTTGATTTCACGCCCAACTATGACGGCTCGGAGCGCGAGCCGTCGGTGCTGCCGGCGCGCTTCCCCAATTTGCTCGTCAACGGCGCAGGCGGCATCGCGGTCGGCATGGCGACCAACATCCCGCCGCACAATCTCGGCGAAGTGATCGCCGCCTGTCTTGCCTACATGGACAATGGCGCGATCACGACCGAGGAACTGTTCGAGATCGTCCCCGGTCCCGACTTCCCGACCGGCGCGATCATCCTCGGCCGCGCAGGGGCGAAATCCGCCTACGAGACCGGCCGCGGCTCGATCATCGTCCGTTCGCGCCACGTCGTCGAAGAGGGCAAGGGCGATCGCCGCTCAATCGTGCTGACCGAAATCCCGTTCCAGACCGGCAAGAACGGCCTGGTCGAGAAGATCGCCGAAGCCGCCAAGGACAAGCGCATCGAGGGCGTCAGCGACATTCGCGACGAATCGAGCCGCATGGGCGTGCGCATCGTCATCGACCTGAAGCGCGACGCGACCCCCGACGTGGTGCTCAACCAGCTCTGGCGGCACACGCCTGCGCAGTCGAGCTTCCCCGCCAACATGCTCGCGATCCGCGGCGGCCGCCCCGAGCTGCTCAACCTGCGCGACATCATCGGCGCGTTCATCACGTTCCGCGAACAGGTCATCACGCGCCGCTCGAAGTTCGAGCTCGCCAAGGCCCGCGAGCGCGCGCATCTCTTGCTCGGCCTCGTCATTGCCGTCACCAACCTCGACGAAGTCGTCCGCATCATCCGCGGTTCGTCGAGCCCCGCCGAAGCACGCGGCAAGCTGCTTGCGCGCGAATGGCCGGTCGCCGAGATCGCGCCGTACATCGCGCTCGTCGAGGCGGTCGAGGACAAGCAGCAGGAGGGCATCTACAAGCTGTCCGAGCCGCAGGTCCGCGCGATCCTCGATCTGCGTCTCCACCGCCTCACCGCGCTGGGTCGCGACGAGATCGGCGACGAACTGAAGACGCTCGCGGCATCGATCGCCGAACTGCTCCACATCCTCGCCGACCGCGCCAAGCTGTACGAGGTGATGCGCGGCGAGCTGATCGCGATCCGCGACGAATTCGCGACCCCGCGCCGGTCCGAGATCGCCGCTGCCGCGAACGGCATCGACGACGAGGATCTGATCGAGCGCGAGGACATGGTCGTCACCGTGACCATGCAGGGCTATATCAAGCGCACCAGTCTCGACACGTTCCGCGCGCAGGCACGCGGCGGCAAGGGCCGCGCGGGCATGTCGACCAAGGACGAGGATGTCGTCACCGAGCTGTTCGTCACCTCGACGCACACGCCGGTGCTGTTCTTCTCGAACCTCGGCAAGGTCTATCGCTACAAGGTCTGGCGCCTGCCCGAGGGTGGCCCAGCAACCCGTGGGCGCCCGATGATCAATCTGCTGCCGCTGGCGCCGGGCGAGACGATCTCGACCGTTCTTCCGCTGCCCGAGGATCTGAGCGAGTGGAGCCGCCTCCACGTGATGTTCGCGACGCAGCGCGGGCTCGTGCGCCGGAACGCGATGGATGCGTTCACCAACGTGCCGTCGAACGGCAAGATCGCGATGCGCTTCGAAGAGGGTTCGGAGGACAAGCTGATCGGCGTCGCGCTGCTCACCGAGCATGACGACGTCCTGCTCGCGACACGTCTCGGCAAGGCGATCCGCTTTGCCGGCGACGACGTCCGCGAGTTCCAGAGCCGCACCTCGACCGGCGTGCGCGGCGTGACGCTGAAGGGCGACGACGAGGTCATCTCGCTGTCGGTCCTCCACCGCGTCGGCGCAACCCCCGAAGAGCGCGAGACGTACCTCAAATTCGCCCCCTGGAAGGGCGAGCGCGAGGGCGATCACGGGATGGGCGACGAGCGCTACAACGATCTCAAGGATCGCGAGCAGTTCATCCTGACGGTCTGCGAGAACGGCTATGGCAAACTGTCGAGCGCCTACGACTATCGCCGCACGGGCCGCGGTGGTCAGGGCATCACCAACATCGACAATATCGGCCGTAACGGTCCGGTTGTGGCGAGCTTTGCTGCGGCCAAGGGCCATCAGCTGATGCTGGTGACCAACCAGGCCAAGCTGATCCGCACGACGCTTGCATCGCTGCGCGTCATCAGCCGCAACTCGGCGGGCGTGAAGCTGTTCGACGTGGCGAAGGGCGAGCATGTGGTCTCGGCCGCGCGGATCGAGGAGACCGAGGAAGACGCCGAAGTGAACCTGGCCGACGCAACGCCAGAGCTGGCGCCCGACACCGGCGCGACGATCGGCGAGGACACGGCGGCGGGCGATCCGACCGAAGGCCAGGGGGACGGCGAATGAGCCGCGACCCTATCGCCTACAAGGTGCTGACGGGCGAGCAGCTGGCGTCGCTGGAAAGCGGCAGCTTCGCCGGCGCGCCGGTCGATCTGGCCGATGGGTATATTCACCTGTCGACCGCGGCGCAGCTGACCGAGACGGTCGACAAGCATTTCACCGGCCAGTCCGACCTGTACGTCGCCGCAGTCGATCTCGAAGCGATCGGCGACGACGTGACATGGGAAGAGTCGCGCGGCGGCCAGCTCTTCCCGCACATCTATAACGGTCCGCTCCTGCTCGAGACGGTGCTGTCCTACAGCCCGCTCGAACGCGACGATGCTGGCCAGGTGAAGCTTCCCGTAGCTGGCTAAAGCCCTGACCATCCTCCCCCGCCAGGGGGAGGTGGCAGGCAAAGTGTGACGGAGGGGGCGGCAACGACGACCGTCGTTTATCCGCCCCCCGCTACCCGATCACGCCGCCAAATCGCGCATCAACGGCGCATGCCGGTCGACCAGCACCGCACTTGCCTGGTTCAGCCCGACGACCTCGACCACCGCACCTTGCCGCCGCAGCTTGGCAACCACATCGTCGAGCACGCCAACAGCGGTCACGTCCCAGAGATGCGCGCCCGTCAGGTCGATCCGCACATGCTTGGCCTCTTCGCGCAGGTCGAACCGGTCCGCGAAGATATCCGCGCTGGCAAAGAACACCTGCCCCGTCACGCTGTAGATGCGCGTATCGCTCGCCGCGTCGTACTCGACCGTCACGTCCATCATCCGCGTGACCTTCCACGCGAAGAACACGCCGCTCAGCAGCACGCCCACTCCGACGCCGAGCGACAGGTCGTGGGTCGCAACGGTGACGACGACCGTCGCCAGCATCACCACGCTCGACACCTTGGGATGTCGCACCAGATCGCGCAGCGATCCCCAGGAAAAGGTGCTGATCGACACCATGATCATGATCGCGACCAGCGCCGCGACCGGCACCTGCGCGACCCAGGGACGCAACGGCACCATCACCACGAGCAGGAACACGCCGGCGACCATCGTCGAGAGCCGTCCGGTGCCGCCATAGCGGACATTGCCGACCGTCTGGCCGATCATCCCGCACCCGGCAATCCCGCCGAACGCGCCCGCAGCGATGTTGGCGAGCCCAAGCCCGGTGCATTCGCGCGCCTTGGAGCTGCGCGTCTCGGTCATCTCGTCGACGACATTCGCGGTCATCATCGATTCGAGCAACCCAACCGCCGCCATCGCAAGCGCATAGGGAGCCACGATGCGCAGCGTATCCCAGCTGAGCGGCACGTCGGGCAAGCCGAACGATGGCAGCGAATCGGGCAGCCGCCCGAGATCGCCAACTGTCTTCAGCGGCATCGGAAACCACATCGCGATTGCGGTCAGCACGACGATGCAGATGAGCGGCGACGGAATCGCACTTGAGATCCGCGGCACGAGGTAGATGATCGCAAGCCCGCCCGCGATCATCGCATAGGCCTGCCAGCTGACCCCCACCATCTGCGGCACCTGCGCCGAGAAGATCAGGATCGCGAGCGCGTTGACGAAGCCCGCATGGACCGAGCGCGAGACGAAGCGCATCAGCACATCGAGCTTGGCGAGCCCGAACGCGATCTGGAGCATGCCCGCGAGGATCGTCGCGACGAGGAGATATTGCAGCCCGTGCGCATGAACGAGCGCGGCAGCGACCAGCGCGACCGAGCCCGCCGCGCCAGAGATCATCGCGGGGCGCCCGCCCGCAAGGGCGATGACGATGCCGATCACGAACGAGGCGAACAGGCCGACTTCGGGATCGATGCCGGCGACGAAGGAAAAGGCGATAACTTCGGGGATCAGCGCGAAAGTACCCACCATGCCGGCGAGAATGTCACGCCGCGCGGCCGTCGGGCCGCTATACCACTCGGCGCGGTAACGAGAAAAAGCAGAAATTGTCATGGATGTGTCCGCATAGGACGCACGAACCGCGGCGACGCTTTCGGTCGCGGGTGTTCACAATGGCGTCGTTGCGTTGTCCGGCGGATCGGCGGCCGGAATAGCCACCCGGAATTGCACCGGGTCCAAGCGAATGCGGGCCTGCTAGCGGATTGGGTGCTGCATTGCAACACGCCGAGCCGTTGCCCCATTCAAACCCGTCATCCTGACGAAAGTCAGGATCCAGAGCCACGAACGTCGCACGCAGCAACTCTGGATCCTGACTTTCGTCAGGATGACGGAGGGCTGGGATGAGCGGAAATCACGTAAACAGGTCCACCACCTCGGCCCCCTCGCCCACCGCCTGCAACAGCAGGGTCCGGTGGCAATGGCAGGGGTCGCGCTCGTAACACAGCAGCGCGCTCGGCTTCTCCGCTGCGAGGGCGAGCATGATCGCCGCCTGCGCCTGCGCCTCGGGCAATTCGAGCTGTTCGTCATACACCGCGGTCAGTGTCGCGACGTCCCCCTTCTTGGCCGCATCGCGCCCGCGCTTAGGCGTCCCCAGCGCCTTCAGATGCGCATAATCGATCTCGGCTTCGCGCAACGACGCCGCAAGCGATGTCTTCGAGAAGCCCGGCCGACGCGACAGCGGCAGCGCGCGGACGTCGATCACCCGCTCGACCCCGGCCCGCGTCAGCGCCGCGAGAAAGTCCGTCATCGTGGTGGCTTCATAGCCGATCGTGAAGATCTTCATGAGGACGAAGTGGGATTGGACCGCTGACACGGCAAGCGTCCGGCGCTATCTGACGGCCATGACCCACGACATCCATGTTATCGGCGGCGGCCTCGCCGGATCCGAAGCCGCCTGGCAGCTCGCCGAAGCCGGCCTCAAGGTCCGCCTCTCCGAAATGCGCGGCAGCGGCGAAGCCACGCCCGCGCACCAGACCGACGGCCTCGCCGAACTCGTCTGCTCGAACAGTTTTAGATCCGACGATGCGGAGAGCAATGCGGTCGGCCTGCTCCATCAGGAACTCCGCACGCTCGGCTCGCTGATCATGCGTCAGGCGGATATCCACCGCGTCCCCGCCGGCTCCGCGCTCGCGGTCGACCGCGACAATTTCTCGAACAGCGTGACGGAGGCGATCGACCAGCATCCGAACATTACGCTCGTCCGCGAACGCATCGACGCGCTGCCCGACGGCCCGACGATCGTCGCGACCGGCCCGCTCACCGCCGCCTCGCTCGCCGCAGGGATTGGCGCCGAGACCGGCAGCGAGGCACTCGCCTTTTTCGACGCGCTCGCGCCGATCGTCCACCGCGACTCGATCGACATGGAGACGGCGTGGTTCGCCTCGCGCTGGGACAAGGGCGAGGGCAAGGACTACATCAACTGCCCGATGGACAAGGACCAGTATCTCGCCTTCCATCAGGGCCTGGTCGATGGCGAGAAGACGCCGTTCAAAGACTGGGAGAAGGACACGCCCTATTTCGACGGCTGCATGCCGATCGAGGTGATGGCGGAGCGCGGCGTCGACACGCTGCGCTACGGGCCGATGAAGCCCGTCGGGCTCGACAATCCCAAGACCGGGCGCTGGCCTCACGCCGTCGTCCAGCTCCGCCAGGACAATGCGCAGGGCACGCTCTGGAACATCGTCGGCTTCCAGACCAAGCTGAAGCATGCCGATCAGGTCCGGCTGTTCCGGACCATCCCGGGCCTGGAGAATGCCGAGTTCGCCCGGCTGGGTGGTCTGCACCGCAACACCTTCATCCGCTCGCCCGAGCTGCTCGACGCGACGCTGCGGCTGAAATCGCGGCCGAACATCCGCTTCGCCGGGCAGATCACGGGGTGCGAGGGCTATATCGAGAGCTGCGGCATCGGCCTGCTCGCGGGCCGGTTCGCCGCCGCCGAACTGACCGGTCAGACGCTGACGCCGCCGCCCTTTGCGACCGCGCTCGGCGCGTTGCTCGGCCACATCACCGGTGGTGCGGAGGCCGAGACCTATCAGCCGATGAACGTCAATTTCGGGCTGTTCCCGCCGATCCCCGGCCGCACCAAGAAGACCGATCGCAAGCGGATGTACACCGATCGCGGCCGCGCGGCGCTGGCGGCGTGGCTCAACTCTCCTCAGACGACGGCGGAACCGGCGGACAGGCAGCCCGAGACGACGGCTTCCGACTGACCGCGGTGGTGGCAAATTCGGGCGCGGTCATCGCGCCCGATTTGTCCGCATCCGCACCGGCGAATTTGGTCGTCGCCTTGACCGCCCATTCGTCGAACGACAGCCGCCCGTCGCCATCGACGTCGAGCTTCGTATAGGCCTTGCGCCGCGCACCCAGATATTCGTCGCGCGTCACCGCGCCATCGCGGTCTTTGTCGTACCGCTGAAATCGCCGCTGTTCGCGCGTGGCATCGGTCGCGCGCGGTGCCCTACTCGGCAAAGGATCGGTCCCGCCGTCCGCCTGTGCCTGGGTTTGCGCCTGCGCGGTTGGTTGTGGTGCCAGCACTGGCCCGGATCGCACCTTGCCGCCAAAGCCCAGTATCGCCGCACCGATCAGCGCGATCAGCGCCGCGCCGCCCGTCAGGTATCGCCACATCCCCGGTCTCCCCCCGCCCCCGGACGTCCCCGTCCAAGCGCAAGGCTAATCCCGCCGCGCGCCGATCTCAAACGAACCGGTCAGTATCCGACCAGTCTGTGCAGCAGCAGACGGCCGACCCGCTTCGGGCTGCCAGCCGGATGCTCCGGCGCGGTAAGATCGGCCCGCGCCAGCAGTGCGAGTGCGCCGAGCGATCGTGCGCGTCGTGGCCAGCGGCCGTGGAGCGCCGTATCGAGCCGCCCGCGCGCCATCGCGGCCACGCCTGCCGCGCGTTGCGGATCCGACAGCCGCAGCGACAGATCTGCCAGCGCCCATCCCTCGCCCGCCGCCGCGATGCGATCGTCCGACACCGCCAGCAAGGATGCCGCCGCCGCGAACAGCTGTCCGCCGCGCAGACGGGCAAAGCGTTCGACCGCCGCATCGTCGAGCGGCGTTTCGAGCAGCGCCTCCCACCCCTCGGCGATCGTCGCGATCGTCGTACCGGCGACCTGCGGCGCGACATGGTGTGCGAGCGCCTGCAACACGGGCTCGGCCGGCGGCGGCGCCGTATCGAGCCGGCCGAGCGCCTCATACCACCAGGTCAGCCGCATCTGCCCGACGATCGGCTCGCGCGTCGTCTTGAGGATCGTGCCGAGCGCCGTGTCGAGCGCGAACAGCGCCTCGAGCCCGGGCCGGGTCGAGGCCGGGGCGTAGCTCAGGGCTAGCGCGCGCTCGGGATGGACGGCCGTCACGGAAGGTGCCGTCTGCGACGAGGCGGTCCCGTTAACCATATTGCTTGTGCTCCGCTTATCGACTTCCGGTGCAAGACCTGCACTTCCAATTTCGTTCGATGGCGCACAATGCGATTCTGTAGGAATAAGGCATCTTCGCCGGCCCGTGGCTTTCTAGGCAGGCTAGCTCGCGACACCAAGGGTAATGTCCTGGCAATCGTCGCGGCGGCGATCCTGCCGATGACGGCCTTTATCGGTGCCGGTGTCGATCTCAGCCGCGCCTATCTCGTGCGCACGCGACTTCAGCAGGCCTGTGACGCCGGCGTACTGGCCGGGCGGCGGGCGATGGGCGCCGGGGGGTCGCTATCCACCAGCGTTTCCGGGCAGATCGCAAGCTTCGTCAACTTCAACTTCCCGCAGACGTCATACGACACCGCGCCGTTCACGATCGCTCCCACGCTCACCAGCGCGACGGATACGATCAACCTGACGCTGTCGACGACGATGAACACCGCGATCATGCGGCTGTTCGGGACAAGCACCGTCGCGGTAACGGTCAATTGCAGTGCCCGCGACGACTATGCGAACATCGACATCGTCCTAGTTCTAGATACCACCGGCTCGATGGCCTGCGCGCCAGCACGCACGGCTTCGAGCTGCAGTACCTATGCCAATGCGCAGTTGGGAAACATCCTCCGGGTCGCCGGAAAGGACGTGACCTATGTTGCAGAAGAAGGCGCACTCGGAACGGGCAACATCTCGCGCATGCAGGGGCTGCGCAATGCGCTGAAGTCGCTTCAGGCGCAGATGGCAATCATCGAATCGCAATTTTCCGCTGCGTCCTCCAGCTCCCGCAAGCGGATTCGCTGGGCGATCGTGCCGTTCTCACAGATGACGAACCCTGGGCTCAGCACCGGTGCGACGGGAGCGACGCTCTATGCCCGCAATCCCAGCTGGTTCAATGCCAGCGGATCCTACCGCTACTCCTGGTGCGGCGCAGCGTCCACGTCCTGTGCCTACGCGCCTGCAACGACATCTCACGACGCTGACTGGATCGCCAAGAAGTGGGACGGGTGCGTCGAGGAACGTGGCACGAGCAACCTGATCACGGCCAACTCAGGCTATCAGATCCCCGGCAACCTTCCGGCGAACGCGCAGGACCTGAAATTCGACGTCGTCCCCAACAGCACGGACACACGCTGGACGATGGCCGATACGGAGGCGACCGGGGTCGCGCAATATGCCTGCCCCAAGGCAATGCGCGAGCTCGCGCCGATGACGGCAAACGCGTTCAATGACTATTTCGCGTTCAACACCGGCTTTGTTGCGAACGGCGGCACCTATCTCGATATCGGCATGTTGTGGGCGGCACGGCTGTTGTCGCGAAACGGATTATGGGGAAGTGACAATCCGGCAATCTACAATGGCTTCCCGGTCAAACGCTATGTCATCCTGATGACCGACGGCGAGATGGACACCGGCAACGTCGGCTATGGAGCCTATGCGCAAGAGCTGTTCTGGAGGCGCATTACGAACAACGGCAACCGCGACACGTCGGATGAAAACCACGAAAAGCGTCTGCTGATGACCTGCGACGCGATCAAGAATATGGAAGCGGAAATCTACGCGATCTCCTTCGGCAACGGATCGACCCTGTCTGCTGCGCTTCAGGCCTGTTCGTCGGGCGCCGGCTATGGCTATCGCGCCGCGGACAGCGATGCGCTCAACAAGGCGTTCCAGGACATCGGCGAGAATATCGGGTCGCTGAGGCTCTCGCGGTGAGATACCGCCCCTTCACGGCAATCGCCAAGAATCAACGCGGTGCGACGGTAACCGAGTTCGCACTGATCCTTGCCCCGCTCTGCGTGATGATCATGGGAACGATGGAGGTCGGCTATCAGGCCTATGTCCGGTCCGTCACGCTTGGCGCAGTCGAGACGCTGACCCGTGCGGTTACGCTGCAGAATGCCGATGCGAGCGTCGGCGAGACCGAACTGCGCGCGCAGATCCGACGCGTCGCGCCCTCCGCCACGGTGGACATCGTGCGCGGTAGCGTGAACCGGTATAACAGCTTCGGCTCGCTCGAGCGTCTGACGCAGGATCTCAACAACAACGGCATTCTTGACGGTCCTGTCGATACCGATGGTAATGGCGTGAAGGACAAGTCGGATTGTTGGGAAGACGTCGACAATAACGGTGTCCGCAACATCGTGACCACGGGCGCAAATTCGATCGGCGGGGCCGACGACATCGTTAAATATACTGTCACGGTGACATATGACCGGCTGCTGCCGATCAACCGCTTTATCGGCGGATCGTCGCGCACCGGCACGCAGGCGAGCACGGTGGTTCGCCGCCAACCGTTCGAAGCGCAGACCGCCCCAACCATCCGGTGTAAATCGTGATCACCTCCCCCAAACTACGCCCAACGCGACGGCGCGCCATGGCAATTCTCGGCGATCGGTCCGGCATCGCGCTGACGGAATTCGCGCTGGCATTACCGATTTTCGTCGGCCTGACGATGGTCGGGATGGAAACCGTCAATCTTGCTTATGCATCGCAGAAAGTCGGTGACGTCGCGACACTCACGACGGACCAGATCGCGCGCATACGGATCGGCATCAGCGAGGGCGACATCACCGAGTCACTGAATGGCATCAAGGACATCGGATCGACGATGGGCTTCGCCGCAAACGGCCGCATCATCGTTTCGAGCGTGCAGCCGGTCCTGGATTCGGCCGGCACGGTGACCAATCAAAGGATCCGATGGCAACGCTGTTCGGGCGCGCTGGCGGTGGCGTCGTCCTATGGCGCTGCCGGCGCGTCGTTGGGTGTTGCGGGAATCGGACCATCTGGGCGCAAGATCGCCGCGGGTCCCAACGACGAAGTCATCTTCGTTGAGGTCGTCTATGCCTATCAGCCGCTCATCTCGAACAGTTTTCTCGGTGCGCGCACATTGCGATCGATCACCGGGATGACGGTACGCGAGCGTAAGGTCAACGACGTGCAATCGACAGGCACCGCCTCGCCTTGCACTCAGTTCAGCGCCTGACGGCGTCGGTTCGCGAAAACTCCACGAAACGGCCTTGGGGCTGGGCGGCAGACACCGCACGCAGCCCCTCGCTCGAACGGCAAGCCGTTACCGGTACGTCACCTTCTTCGCCGCATCGACGACCTTGGCGACATCGACCAGCATCAGTTTTTCGAGGTTCGCCGCATAGGGCATCGGCACGTCCTCGTTGGTCACGCGCAGCACTGGCGCGTCGAGGTCGTCGAAGCCATGCTCCATCACCACCGACACGATTTCGGACGCGATCGAGCAGGTTGCCCAGTTTTCCTCGACGATGATCATGCGGTTGGTCTTGGCGAGGCTTTTCAGCACCGTGTCGGTGTCGAGCGGGCGCAGCGTGCGCAGGTCGATGACCTCCGCGTCGATGCCCTCCTCGGCGAGCTTCTCGGCGGCTTCGAGGCTGATGCCCACACCGATCGAATAGCTGACGATCGTCACGTCCTTGCCCTCGCGGACGATGCGCGCCTTGCCGATCGGCAGGACATGGTCGTCGAGCTTGGGGACGTCGAAGCTGCGGCCGTACATCAGCTCGTTCTCGAGGAACACGACCGGATCGTCGGTGCGGATCGCCGCCTTCAGCAGGCCCTTGGCATCCGCCGCGTCATAGGGCGCGATCACGATCAGGCCGGGGACGCTCGCATACCATGCTGCGAAGTTGTGCGAATGCTGTGCACCAACGCGTGACGCCGCGCCGTTGGGACCGCGGAACACGATCGGGCAACGCATCTGGCCGCCCGACATGTAGTTGGTCTTGGCCGCCGAGTTGATGATGTGATCGATCGCCTGCAACGCGAAGTTGAAGGTCATGAACTCGACGATCGGGCGGAGGCCACCCATCGCCGCGCCTGCACCGATACCGGCAAAGCCGTATTCGGTGATCGGCGTGTCGATCACGCGGCGCTCGCCGAACTCGTCGAGCAGCCCCTGGGTCACCTTGTACGCGCCCTGATACTGCGCGACTTCCTCGCCCATCACGAAGACGCGGTCGTCCTCGCGCATTTCCTCGGCCATCGCATCGCGCAGCGCCTCGCGGACGGTCGTCTTGACCATCTCGGTACCCTCCGGGATCGCCGGATCGGTCTTGCCGAACTTCTCCGCCGACGCGACGAGCTGCTGCGTCCCGCTCTCGGCCTTGGCAGGCGACGCGCCTTCGGGCACCGGCGGCGCCTTGTCGTCCGACGGCGTCTCCTTCGGCGCGGCGTTGGCGGCTTCGCCCGCGCGCGCTTCGGTCGGCGCGCTGTCGGCGCTTTCGCCCTCTTCGAGCAGCGTCGCGATGACGGTGCCGACCTTCACATTGTCGGTACCTTCGGCAACCATGATCTTGCCGATCGTGCCTTCGTCGACCGCCTCGAACTCCATCGTCGCCTTGTCGGTCTCGATCTCGGCCATGATGTCGCCGGACTTGACGCTATCGCCTTCCTTGACGAGCCACTTCGCGAGCGTGCCCTCTTCCATCGTCGGGGAGAGCGCGGGCATCTTGATCTCGATCGCCATCAGTACGACTCCACCAGAACGTCGGTGTAGAGCTCGGCGACATCCGGCTCGGGGGTCTGCTCGGCGAAATCGGCGGCTTCGTTCACGGTCTTCCTGATCTCTTGTTCGATGGACTTCAGGTCCGCCTCGGTCACGCCCTGCTCGTCGAGCAGCTTCTTGATGTGATCGATCGGGTCGGACTTGTCGCGGACCGCCTGGACCTCGTCACGCGTACGGTATTTCGCCGGATCGGACATCGAGTGGCCACGATAGCGATAGGTCTTCATCTCGAGGATGACCGGGCCCTTGCCCGCGCGGACCCAGGCGATCGCCTCTTCAGCGGCCCCGCGGCACGCCAGCACGTCCATGCCGTCGACCTGGATGCCGGGAATGCGGAACGATTCGCCGCGGCGATAGAGCTGGTCCTCGGCCGAGGCGCGATTGACGCTCGTGCCCATGGCGTACTGGTTGTTCTCGATCACGAAGATGATCGGGAGCTTCCACAGCTCGGCCATGTTGAAGCTCTCATACACCTGGCCCTGGTTTGCGGCGCCGTCGCCGAAATAGGCCATGCAGATGCCGCCGTCGTTCGAATATTTATGCTTGAACGCGAGGCCGGTGCCCAGCGACACCTGCGCGCCGACGATGCCGTGCCCGCCGTAGAATTTATGCTCGGTCGAGAACATGTGCATCGACCCGCCCTTGCCCTTCGAGATGCCCGAGCCGCGCCCGGTCAGCTCGGCCATGATCACCTTCGGGTCGATCCCGTAGGCGAGCATGTGGCCGTGGTCGCGATAGCCGGTGATGACCGAATCGGTCTCGCCGTCGAGCGCGGACTGCAGGCCGACGGCGACGGCTTCCTGGCCGATGTACAGATGGCAGAAGCCGCCGATCAGGCCGAGACCGTAAAGCTGGCCCGCCTTTTCCTCGAAACGCCGGATCAGCAGCATCTGCTTGTAGAAGGCGAGCAGCTCGTCCTTGCTGGCCTCATAGGGCTTGGGTTCGGCTGGCCGTTCACGGTTGGTGATCGGGGGCTCGGCGATTGCACGTGCTGGGGGGGCTTTGGCCACGATGTGGGAAACCTCGTTTTCCGTAGGGGAGTTGCCGCAGCCTATAGGCGCGGACGGGGCCGAACATCAATTCCCGTCTGGGGTATGCGATTTTGCGACTGTCCCGCGAGCTTCGATCCGTCGCGCCTGACACGCGGGCCGTCGCCCCCGCCCCTATCCCCGCCCCAAGCAAAGCTCCGGTTGCCCTTCCCGCGCCCGACCCCCTAAAGCCCGGGACAATGAATCCTACGATCGACCCGCATCAGCATCCCTTCCGGATCGCCAATTTTCGCGCCTATTGGCTGTCGCGGTTCGCCGGCACGATCGCGGTCAGCGCGATGTCGATCGTCATCGGCTGGCAGGTCTACAACCTGGCGCGCGAAACGATGGACATCCGCCAGGCGGCGTTCATGCTCGGGATGATCGGCTTTGCGCAGTTCGTGCCGCTGTTCCTGCTGACCCCGATCACCGGGCTCGTCGCGGACAGCTTCGACCGGCGCTGGATCGTCCGCGGCACGACGACGCTGCTGGTGCTCACCGCCGCGACGCTCTGGCTGCTGACCTGGTCCGGCCATCTCACGCTCGGCGCACTGTTCGCCGCCGCGGTCGCCTTCGGCGTCGCGCGCGCCTTTTCCGGCCCGGCCTATTCGGCGCTCGCGCCCAATCTCGTGCCCCGGGCTGTGCTCCCCACCGCGATCGCGATCAGCTCGATCGCGTGGCAGGTCGGAACGATCGCAGGCCCCAGCGTCGGTGGGTTGCTCTACGCGATCCATCCCGAGGTCGCTTACGGCGTGGCCACGCTGCTCTTCCTTGTCGCGCTGGTGTTCATGTTCCTGATCGGCCCGGTGGCACAGCCCGCCGCGCAGACCGACCATCGCCCCCTCGCGCGGATCATCGAGGGCTTCACCTATGTCCGCCGCAACCGGCTGGTGCTCGCGACGATCACGCTCGACCTTTTCGCGGTACTGCTGGCGGGTGCCACGTCGCTGTTGCCGGTCTATGCCCGGGATATCCTGCATGTCGGGTCGCAGGGGCTCGGCGTGCTCGCCGCGGGCATGGGGATCGGTGCCGCGGTCACCGCGATCTGGTTCTCGATTCGACCGATGTCGCGCAATGTCGGGGTCAAGATGCTGGTCGCGGTGATCGTGTTCGGTATCGCGATCCTCACCTTCGGGGTCGCGACGCCGATCGTCGAGCTGATCGGGCTCACCCCCGGCACGATTGCGGGGTTCCCCATCCATCCCGCGTTCGTCCTCAGCCTCGTTGCGCTGATCGTCGCGGGCGGTGCGGACATGATCTCGGTCTATGTCCGCCAGTCCCTCATCCAGCTGCACACCCCCGACGTAATGCGCGGCCGCGTCAGCGCGGTGTCGCAGCTGACGATCTCGGCCTCGAACGAGCTCGGCGAATTCGAAAGCGGGGTGATGGCGTCGCTGCTCGGCCCCGTCGGCGCAGTGGTGTTCGGCGGGGTTGGTGCTATTGCCGTCACGATCGGCTGGGCGCGCCTGTTCCCGGAACTCGGGGCGGCGAAGACCTTTGATCCCCCCGAGATCCTAGAGACCGAACCACAGCACGGAGAAGCCAAGCCATGAAAGCCTCCTCGATCCTGGACACGATCGGCAACACGCCGCACGTCCGCCTGTCGAAGCTCTTCCCCGATTCCGAAGTCTGGGTGAAATCCGAACGGTCGAATCCTGGCGGTTCGATCAAGGACCGTATCGCGCTGGCGATGATCGAGGCCGCCGAAAAGGCCGGCGACCTCAAGCCCGGCGGCACGATCATCGAGCCGACCAGCGGCAACACCGGCGTCGGCCTGGCGATGGTGGCAGCGGTCAAGGGCTACAAGCTGATCCTCGTGATGCCCGAGAGCATGAGCGTCGAGCGTCGGCGTCTGATGCTCGCTTATGGTGCGACCTTCGACCTGACCCCGCGCGAGAAGGGCATGAAGGGCGCGATCGAACGCGCGCGCGAGCGCGTCGCCGAAACGCCCGGCGCCTGGATGCCGCAGCAGTTCGAAAATCCTGCGAACATCGACGTGCATGTCCGCACGACCGCACAGGAAATCCTCCAGGATTTCCGGGATACGCCGATCGACGTGATCATCACGGGCGTCGGCACCGGCGGCCACATCACGGGCGTCGCCGAGGCACTGAAGGCGCACTGGCCCGAACTGAAGGTCTATGCGGTCGAGCCCGCCGCCTCGCCGGTGATCGCCGGTGGCCAGCCGGGCCCGCATCCGATCCAGGGCATCGGCGCAGGGTTCATCCCAGCCAATCTCCACACCCAGGCGATCGACGGCGTGATCGAAGTCGATGCCGCTGTCGCCAAGGACATGGCACGCCGATCGGCGGCCGAAGAGGGCATGCTGGTCGGGATTAGCTCGGGCGCGACGCTGGCCGCGATCCTGCAGAAGCTCCCTGATCTTCCCGACGACGTCCGCGTCCTCGGCTTCAACTATGATACCGGCGAGCGCTATCTGTCCGTGCCGGACTTCCTTCCGGAGCAGTGACGACGATGACCGATGCGCGTGGCGCCGTTTATCTGCGCGTGTCGGTACTCGCGATCGCGGCCGCGGCGATCGTCGGGCCGACGCTCGTCGTGACCAATCCCCCGGCGCTACCGCACCCGGCACGCGCCGCGATGCCGAAGCAGCGCGTCGTGCCCCAGGCCGAGCTGCCCCCGGTCGAGCCGGTCCGGTTCGTCGACCTCGCGCCCGAGGACGCGCGGGCGTTCAACGCCACGGTGCCGTTCTCGACCGATCCGAACCCCGCTGCACGGCCGTTCCGCTTCGCCGGTACCGCAGACGACCTCGCACGCGCGACCGACTGCCTCGCGGCCGGCACGCTGTACGAGGCGGGGGACGACACGGTCGGCGAGCGCGCCGTCGCGCAGGTCGTGCTGAACCGCCTGCGTCATCCCGCCTTCCCGAAAACCGTCTGCGGGGTTGTATTCGAAGGCGAGACGCGCGCGACGGGATGCCAGTTCAGCTTCAGCTGCGACGGCGCGCTGCTCCGCTGGAAGCCCTCCGACGACGCCTGGCGCCGGGCCCGCAGCGTCGCGACCGCCGCATTGTCAGGCAATGTCTATCGACCGGTCGGCTATGCCACGCATTACCACACCGACTGGGTCGTCCCCTATTGGCAGTCGAGCCTCGACAAGATCGTCGCGGTCGGGTCACACCTGTTCTTCCGTTGGTCGGGCTGGTGGGGCACGCCCCCAGCCTTCCGGCGCGCGCCCGAGCAGGGCGAACCGGTCATCGCGCAGCTCGCACCTATTTCGGAGGCGCACCGCACCGCCGCCGCGCTGTCTGAAGCCGATGCCGCGATTGCCGAAGCATCCGCCGCGCTCGGCTTCGCACTGGGCGATGAC
The DNA here is from genome assembly GCF_003046295.1 of Sphingomonas aerolata. Taxonomy (GTDB): domain Bacteria; phylum Pseudomonadota; class Alphaproteobacteria; order Sphingomonadales; family Sphingomonadaceae; genus Sphingomonas; species Sphingomonas aerolata. Next base: position 121,772 of record NZ_PZZN01000003.1, on the reverse strand, counting down.
GCGGTCGCCGGTGACGGCGCGAACGCGGCCTCGACGCCTTTCGCGACGGCCGAGGGCGATACGGTGCTGATGACCTTCTCGCCCGGCGTGCTCCCCAACGCCTACCCGACGCTCGCGACGATCGCCTGCGGCGACCGTGCCTTTTGCCGGTTCATGGCATGGTCCGACAAAACCAAGGCCGCAACGTCCACGCCGCTGACGCCGGCACAGAGCGCGGCGATCACGTTCAGCTATCTGCGCGATCGCTCGGCCGATTACGAAAAGGCGTTGTGGAACTGCCAGCAGGTCCGCCGACCCGATCCATCGCAATGCATGCGCCCGCGACAGACGCTGCGCGCGGCCCCCGCGGCGGCGGACAAGGCAGCACCCCCGGCGGATGCGCCACAGGAGCTCGACGGTGTGCGGCGCAAGACGCCCGCCACGCCAGCGGCGGCCACAGCCCCGGCGTTGAAGCCGGACGTCAGGAAAGCACCGCAAGCGACCGAGATGTAACGGAAAGACTGGCATACCAGTCGCCGCGCAACAGTCAGATCCAAAAAAAAAGGCCGCGTCCACCCTTCGGTAGACGCGGCCTTTTTCCGCTTCAGATCGCGTGGGCGATCAGTAGCGATAGTGATCCGGCTTGAACGGGCCTTCGACGGGCACGCCGATGTAACCGGCCTGCTTCGGGGTAAGCTGCGACAGCTTCACGCCCAGCTTCTCGAGGTGCAGCGCTGCGACCTTCTCGTCGAGATGCTTCGGCAGGACATAGACTTCGTTCTTGTAGTTCTCACCCTTCGTCCAGAGCTCGATCTGCGCGAGCGTCTGGTTGGTGAACGAGGCCGACATCACGAACGACGGGTGGCCGGTGGCGCAACCCAGGTTCACGAGGCGACCCTTCGCCAGGATGATGATCTGCTTGCCGTCCGGGAACTTCACGAGGTCGGTGCCGGGCTTCACTTCGGTCCAGTCATAGTTCGACAGCGCGGCGATCTGGATCTCCGAGTCGAAGTGACCGATGTTGCAGACGATCGACATCGGCTTCATCGCCTTCATGTGATCGGCGGTGATGACGTCGGCATTGCCGGTCGCGGTGCAGAAGATGTCCGCACGCTTCACGGCGTCTTCCATCGTCACGACCTCGAAGCCCTCCATCGCCGCCTGCAGTGCGCAGATCGGATCGACTTCGGTGACCATCACGCGTGCGCCGCCGTTGCGGAGCGACTGCGCCGAACCCTTGCCGACGTCACCGAAACCGGCGACGCAGGCGACCTTGCCGGCGAGCATGACGTCGGTCGCGCGACGGATCGCGTCGACCAGCGATTCCTTGCAGCCGTAAAGGTTGTCGAACTTCGACTTGGTGACCGAGTCGTTGACGTTGATCGCGGGGAACGGCAGCTCGCCCTTCTTGGCGATCTCGTACAGCCGGTGAACGCCGGTCGTGGTCTCTTCCGAGACGCCCTTCAGGTTCTTCACGGTCTCGGTCAGATAGCCGGGGTTCTTTGCGACATACGCCTTGAGCGCACGCTGCATCTCGACCTCTTCCTCATTCTCGGGCTCGGGCATCGTGTGGCCGGCTTCGAGCTTCGCACCCCAGAGTGCGAACATCGTCGCGTCGCCACCGTCATCAAGGATGATGTTGGCGGTCTGGCCCTCGACGTCGCGATCCCACGAGAAGATGTCGCCGACATAGTTCCAATAGTCGGCGAGCGTCTCGCCCTTGATCGCGAACACCGGCACGCCCGACGCGGCGATCGCGGCGGCGGCATGGTCCTGCGTCGAGAAGATGTTGCACGTCGCCCAGCGGACGTCGGCGCCGAGCGCGGTCAGCGTCTCGATCAGCACCGCGGTCTGGATCGTCATGTGCAGCGAACCGGTGATGCGCGCGCCCTTGAGCGGCTGCGCCGCGCCGAATTCCTCGCGGAGCGACATCAGGCCCGGCATTTCGGTTTCGGCAATGTTGATCTCGGCGCGGCCGAAATCGGCAAGGCTGATGTCGGCGACGACGTAATCGGTCTTGCCGTCCGTCTTCTTGGGCGCGAGCGTGGTGGCCACGAGGATATCTCCTGGAAATCTTTGATCGGCGGGCCTCATGCCCGTGCCGGATGCAGGGCCGCATAGAGGAACGGGCCGCTCAAATCAAATATAAAGATATCTTTATATGATGCCCGAAACGGTCCTCGCCGCGCTAGAATGTCATCTTGACCCGCGGATGCGCGCGGCGATCGTCACGCCGTGCCGGTATCCGCCACCAGCAGCCGCGGGTCGACCCCGGCCCGCTCGAACGCCCTGCGCCAGCGCTCATCCGCGTTCGTGTCGAACACCAGATCGGCAGCGCCGGCGACGTTGAACCAGCCGGGACGTGCGAGTTCGCCCTCAATCTGCCCACTGTCCCATCCCGCATAGCCGAGCGCGACGACCCATTGCGACGGCCCCTTCCCCTCCGCGATCGCGCGGAGCACGTCGATCGTGCTCGACAAGGCCCAGAGCCCTGCGACCTCGATCGTGTCCTGCCCGCCCCAGTCGCACGAATGAATGACGAAGCCGCGTCGCGGTTCGACCGGGCCGCCGAAATGTACCGGAGCATTGGGCGCGTCGCCGGGTGCGATCTCGAACTGGTCGAGCAGATCGTGAAAGCCGAGCCCGTCGACGGTGGCGCCGAGACCAATCCCGAGCGCGCCGTTTTCATCATGACTGCACATTGCGATCACCGCGCGGGCGAACCGCGGATCGCTCATCCCCGGCATCGCAAGGAGGAGTTGCCCGGAAAGAAAAGCCGTCTTGTCCATGCCCTAGACCATAGCGTCGCGACGGCCCCGCCGCCACGCTTGAAATCGCGCGCCTCCCATACGAGGTACCGTCCGCCCGGGACGATCTCGCGGCGACAGGAGAATTTCCATGACGATCAGCGTCGGCGACCGGCTTCCCAACACCACTCTCGTCAAGGCCACCGCGGACGGCCCCGATCAGGTCGAGTCCGAGACCTTCTTCGCGGGCCGCAGGGTCGCGCTCTTCGCGGTCCCCGGCGCGTTCACTCCGACCTGCTCGGCCAAGCACCTGCCGGGCTTCGTCGAAAAGGAAGCCGCACTGAAGGCCAAGGGCATCGACGAGGTCGCCTGCACCTCGGTCAATGACGCGTTCGTGATGGACGCATGGGGCAAGTCGGCTGGCGCCGGCGACATCACGCTGCTCGCGGACGGCAATGGCGATTTCGCCAAGGCGGTCGGCCTGACGATGGACGGCTCGGGCTTCGGCATGGGCACGCGCAGCCAGCGTTATTCGATGATCGTCAATGACGGCGTCGTCGAGCAGCTCAACGTCGAGGCCCCCGGCGAGTTCAAGGTCAGCTCTGCCGAGCATCTGCTCAGCGAGATCTGATCGCGTCGCGCGCCTGATTGCACGTCGCGCTCCGTCATCCCCGCGCACGCGGGAATGACGGAGCTGGCGTAGCACGCGTGCCAGTCTTGCCTCCGTAATCTCGCCCGCGTAACACTGGGCGATGACAATCGCATCCGACCTGGTCGCCGAACTCGACCGCCTCTACCGCGCCTCCGTCGCGCGGCTCCAGTCCGCCATGAGTGCGTATATCGCCGACGGTACCGTGCCCGATCCGGCAAGCCGCAGCGATGGCTCGTTTGCTTATCCCGAAATCCGGCTGATCTACAAAGGCGGCATTGACCGCCCCACGCCGCTCCGCTCGTTCGGGCGAATGGTGAATCCCGGGGAATACCGGATCAGCGTGACCAAGCCCGCGATCTTCGCCGATTATCTGACCGAACAGCTGACGCTGCTGATCGAAGATTACGACGTCGAGGTCGAGGCCGTCGAAGGGCGGCAGGAGATTCCCTTCCCCTATGTCATCGACCCCGGCCACGCGCTGAGCCTCGACGAGGTCTCCGCGACCGAGCTCGCACGATTCTTTCCCGCCACCGAGCTCGCGCATATCGGCGACGAGATCGCCGACGGGCTGTGGGTAGCGCAGGACGACACCCGCCCGCTCGCGCTGTTCGATGGGTTGCGCACCGATTTCAGTCTTGCACGGCTGCGCCATTACATGGGCACCCCTGCCGAACACGCGCAGCGCTTCGTATTGTTTACGAACTATCACCGCTATGTCGATGAATTCGTTCGCTGGGCGGGTACCCAGCTTGGCGAAGACAGCCGGTTCACGACGCTGTCGGGGGCGGGCGGGATCACGATCTCGTCCGGGGACGACATCGACAAGATCATCTCCGACAGCGCATGGCGGCGGCATCAGATGCCCGCTTATCACCTGATGGCGGACGACCGTACCGGGATCACGCTCGTCAATATCGGCGTCGGCCCGTCCAACGCCAAGACGATCTGCGACCATCTCGCGGTGCTGCGTCCCGAGGCCTGGCTGATGATCGGTCACTGCGGCGGCCTGCGTCCCAGCCAGCGGATCGGCGACTATGTGCTCGCGCATGCCTATCTGCGCGACGACCATGTGCTCGACGACGTGCTCCCGCCCGAAATCCCCGTTCCTGCGATCGCCGAAGTCCAGGTGGCGATGGCCAAGGCCGCCGAGATCGTCTCGGGCCAGTCGGGCGAGGACCTGAAGCGCCGACTGCGGACGGGGACGATCGTCACCACCGACGACCGCAACTGGGAGCTGCGCTATTCGAAATCGGCGCTGCGGTTCTCGCTGTCGCGCGCGGTCGGCATCGACATGGAATCGGCGACGATCGCCGCACAGGGCTATCGCTTCCGCGTTCCCTACGGCACGCTGCTCTGCGTCTCGGATAAGCCGCTCCACGGCGAGCTGAAGCTGCCGGGTCAGGCCAACCGCTTTTACGAACGCGCGATCAGCGAGCATCTGCGGATCGGGATCGAAACCTGCGAGCAGCTTCGCCAGGAGGGCGCCAAGCTCCACAGCCGCAAGCTGCGGGCGTTCGACGAGCCGCCGTTCCGGTAAGGCCTGCCGCGCGATTTTCGGAGCGCATCGCAGGCCGATGCGTTACGCCCGCGGGACCATTTGTGAGGGAGCATAGCCGTGGCCGACACCGACCCGCCTGAAACGGACGCCAAGAAGCCCGTCGTCACGCGCCGCCGCGCGCCGCGCAAGGCCAGTGCACCCAAGCCGGCAAAGCCAGTGGTTGCGCCGGCTGCGCCGGCACTCGACAAGCCGGCATCCGAAAAGGCGGTCCCCGTCTCGCGCAAACCCAAGCCCGCCCCCAAGCCGCGCTCGACCAAGCGCGGCACGCCGCGACCGATATCGGCGCGCAAGAAGCCGCCGCCCGTCGCCAAGCCGATCGACAAGGTCGGCGGCAAATGGGGTGCCGCCGCGATCGCGGGCGGCGTCGCGGTACTCGGCGCTGCCGCAGCGCTGCTGACGTTGCGCGGCAGCACGCCGAAGACGCCCAAACCCGCTGGCAAGCACGCGCATCAGGCGGACGGAACGGATTCGTCGAAGTCGTTCGAGGCCGGGATTGCCGACGAGGGGACGATCCCGGAATAATCGTCCCCGGGACCGTTCGACCGGTTCCACCCGCCGGCTAAGACCCGGGAGGTGCAGGGGTGCTCCCCCGCGGATGCGGAGGGCCAACTAAAATCCAAAGCGCGCTCGCGGCTCCGGCCCCCCGCTTTCGCGGGGAAACGGGGCGGTTGAATGACAGCCTTGCCTCACCAACCCGTGGGCTTGCCCTTGTTCTGCACGTCGAGCCACGCCTTGAGCGGCTTGAAATACTCGACCAGCGCCGCGCCCGACATCTCGCGGCTCCCCGTGAACACCTGCAACGCATCCGGCCACGGCTTGGACTGGCCCATGCTCAGCATCGCGTTCAGCTTCGTGCCGACCGCCTTGTTGCCGTAGAACGAGCAGCGATGCAGCGGCCCCTTCCACCCCGACTGCTCGCACGCCGCCTTGTAGAACTGGAACTGCAGCACGCGCGCGAGGAAGTAGCGCGTATAGGGCACCGCCGCCGGGATATGGTATTTCGCGCCCGCGTCGAACTTCGTCTCGTCGCGCGCGACCGGCGGCTTGATCCCCTGATATTGCAGCCGCATCTGGTCCCACGCCGCCTGATAGCCGGTCGTCGGGATCTGTCCCGAGAACACGCCCCAGCGCCATTTGTCGATCAGTAGCCCGAACGGCAGGAACGCGACCTTGTCCATCGCCTGACGCAGCAACAGTCCGATATCCTTGTCCGCGCTCGGCACGCGTGCCTGGTCGAGCAGCCCGATCTTCACCAGATAATCAGGCGTGATCGACAGCGCGACGGTATCGCCAATCGCCTCATGGAAGCCATCGTTCGCGCCGTTCTTATACAGCATCGGCTGCGCCTTGTACGCGCGCTGGTAGTAATTGTGGCCGAGCTCGTGGTGGATCGTGACGAAGTCGTCCGCATTCACCTTGGTGCACATCTTGATCCGGATATCGTCCTGGTTGTCGATATCCCAGGCCGAGGCATGGCAGATCACGTCGCGGTCCGCAGGCTTGGTGATCTGCGAACGCTTCCAGAAGGTCTCGGGCAGCGGCGCAAAGCCCAGCGATGAGTAAAACCCCTCGCCTTGCTTCACCATCTTCACCGCGTCATAGCCCTTGGCCTTCAACAGCTCGCCGGTGTCGAAGCCGAGATCGCCAGATCCCTTGGGGGCGACGATGTCGTAAATGTTGCCCCATTCCTGCGCCCACATATTGCCGAGCAGGTCGCTGCGGATCGGCCCGGTCTTCGCCTGGACCGCATCGCCATATTTCTCGTTGAGCTTCCACCGCGTATAGGTGTGCAGCGCCATGTAGAGCGGCTCGACCTCTTTCCAGATCTTGTCGGTCAGCGCGGCGAACTGCTCGGGGCTCATGTCGTAGCCCGACCGCCATAGCGCACCGACATCCTTGTAGCCGAGCTCGCGTGCGCCCTCGTTCGAGATTGCGGTCATCTTGGCATAGTCGCCGCGCATCGGTGCGCCGACCGCGTCGTTCCAGCTCGTCCACATCTCCTGCAGCTTCGCGGGATCGCGGCTCTCGCCCATCGCCGCCTCGATGTCCGAGCCGTTGATCGGCTTGCCGTCGAGCGTCCCCATGCCCTTGCCGTAGGAGGACGACATCTTCGTCGTCAGCATCGACAGCTCGTCCGATGCGCCCGGCCGCGTCGGCGCGGGCAGCGTCAGCCCCCCGCGGAGCAGGTCGAGCTTGCGCTTGGTGTCGACCGACAGGCCCGGGACATTGGCGTATTTCGCCGCACCCAGCGCATATTTCACCCCGAGATCGGTCATCTCCGCGCCCGACTTCGCCGCCAGCGCATCGGTATCGTCGGTGATGTAGGTCGCGTTCACCCACGCCACGCGCGCTGCGTCGACCGACTTGGCGGCAAAGACCTTTTCCGCCTCGGCGACGAATGCATCCGCCTGCGCGGCGGTCGGGCTGGACGCGGCAGCGGTGGCCTGAGCACCGGCCACCGACGGCACGGCGCACAGCGCGCCGGCGAGAGCAAACATCGAAACGCTGAACCGAACCATCATCATCCCCTTATCGTGAGGCCCTGATGGATGATCCGCCGCCGGATGGTCAACCCGCCAGCCACGCCCCGTCCCGTCATCCTGACGAAAGTCAGGACCCAGGGTTACCGGGGACGGCGCTGCTTGGCTCCGGGTCCTGACGTTCGTCAGGAAGACCGGGGGCTATTCAGCAAGAAAGTCCGCGATCGCCTGCCCAAGCTCGGGCTTCACCACCGCGCTCATATGCCCGCCCGGCGTCGCGACATAGCGGCCATGCGGCAGGACCGCGGCGAGATCCGGTGCCGACCCGTTATCCTCGTCCTCCGCACCGCACACCACCAGCGCCGGCTGCTCGATCGCCCTGACCGCCTCGATCGGTGTATCCGCAAAGGTCTCGAGGATCCCGAGCAATGCGACCGGATCGCCGCCCGTGGTCTTCAGGAACGCCTCGGCGAGCCACTCGGGCGTGCCCTGAACATGCTTGCCCAGATTGGTGAGGATATTGCGGAAATGCCCCGCGCGCCGCGACGTCTCGGTCAATCCGGCGAGGCCCATCCCGGAAAAGACCACGCGCCCGGGGGTCGCGCCTGTCGCCAGCATCCGCGACGTCGTCCGCGCGCCCAGCGAATAGCCGCCGAGATCATAATCGGTCAGCCCGAGATGATCGACCAGCGCATGGCCGTCGAGCGTCAGCGCATCCGCGGGGTAGAATTCCAGCCCATGCGGCTTGCCGCTCTCGCCGTGGGCGCGCAGGTCGGGCATGATCACGCGGAACCCCTTGGCCGCGATCTTGGCGGCATGGCCATAGCGGATCCAGTTGGTCTTCGCGTCGGAGAAATAGCCGTGGATCAGCACCACCGGCCGCCCCTCGCCGACCTCGCGCCACGCGATCCGCGTGCCGTCGAAGCTCTCGAAATACTGCGTCTCGGTCGGGGAATGTGCCACGGATCCAGATCCCTATAATCCTAGGATGTTGCCGCCCCCGTCCGACACACGACACCGTGCTGTCAACCGCCACGAAGAGACGCGCTCCGAGGAGTATCCGCGACCCACCGCTACGTCATCCTGACGAAAGTCAGGATCCAGAGCTACGGATGCGGCGCTTGGTATCCTGGATCCTGACTTTCGTCAGGATGACGAGCGCCCATCGTTATGGCCCCGCCGCACGACGCCATCACAAAAAGGGGTAGTGTGACACGCAAACTCCTTTAGCTAAGGGACAAGGATTGCGTCGAACGATCCATTGAGGATGCGCGAAGGGCCCGACCAAGGACCCGCAATGCCGCCATCTGCCGACGCCACCCTCCCCTCAGCCACCCTTCCCCTAGGACGGCCGCACAGCATCGCGGAGGATTTCTACGCTCTCGTCATCGGCTGCATCCTGCTGGTGATCGGGCTGGTTTTCCTGAAGGCGGCAGGGCTCGTCACCGGCGGGATCGCCGGGATCGCGCTGCTCTTGTCCTATCTGGTGCCCTTGCCGACCGGCGTGCTGTTCACGCTGATCAACCTGCCCTTCTTCCTGTTCGCGCATTACGCGATGGGCCGCCGGTTCGCGATCAAGACGATGCTGGTGAATGCCGGGATCGCCGCCTTCTCGACCTTCGCGGGCGGATCGATGCACGTCGACCAGATGCACCCGTTCTTCGCCGCGATCGTCGGCGGCACGGTGATCGGGCTCGGCATCCTCGTCCTCGCGCGGCATCAGGCCGGGGTCGGCGGCACCGGGGTCGTGACGCTGTGGCTACAGCGCACGCGTGGGTGGAATGCGGGCCGCACACAGATCGCGCTCGACGTGGTAATCCTAGCCGCGGCGATTCCCGTGGTCAGCACGGGCCAGCTTCTCTGGTCGGTACTCAGCGCGGCGGCGATCAGCCTGATCCTGATCGCCTGGCATCGGCCGGGACGGTATATTGGGCACTGATCGCAGCCATAAGACGATCCAGCGAAGCAGGATCGCATAGGGCAAGATCGGCCGACGGCGCACTCAGTGCCGGTCGACGACACGGGCTTTGCCCATGTCCGCCCACGCGGGATGACGCCCGCGATACGTCATCCCGCACTCGACGTCGGATAAGCGGAAGAAGGCTCCCCCTCCCGCTCCCCCGCTTACGCGTCCTTCTTCAGATGCCGACGACCCAGGAGCTCGGCGATCTGCACCGCGTTCAGCGCCGCACCCTTGCGCAGATTGTCCGACACGCACCACAGGTTGATGCCGTTCTCGACGGTCGAATCCTCGCGCACGCGGCTGATGAAGGTCGCGAACTCGCCGACGCATTCGATCGGCGTGATATAGCCGCCATCCTCGCGCTTATCGATCAGCATGACGCCGGGCGCCTCGCGCAGGATGTTCTGCGCCTCCTCGGCCGAGATCTCGTTCTCGAACTCGATGTTGATCGCTTCCGAATGGCCGACGAACACCGGCACGCGGACGCAGGTCGCGGTGACCTTGATCTTGGGGTCGAGGATCTTCTTGGTCTCGACCACCATCTTCCACTCTTCCTTGGTCGACCCGTCGTCGAGAAAGCTGTCGATGTGCGGGATCACGTTGAACGCGATCTGCTTGGTGAACTTCTTGGCCTCGGCCGGATCGCCGACGAAGATGTTGCGGCTCTGCTCGAACAGCTCGTCCATGCCCTGCTTGCCCGCGCCCGACACCGACTGATAGGTCGCGACGACGACGCGCTTGATCTTGGCAGCGTCATGCAGCGGCTTGAGCGCGACGACCATCTGCGCGGTCGAGCAGTTCGGGTTGGCGATGATGTTGCGAACCTTATAGCCGTCGATCGCGTCGGCATTCACTTCGGGCACGATCAGCGGCACGTCCGGATCCATCCGGTACAGCGACGAATTGTCGATCACGGTGCAGCCCGCCGCGGCGAATTTCGGCGCATAGACCGCGGTCGCCTCCGACCCGATCGCGAACAGCGCCATGTCCCAGCCGGTAGGGTCGAAATTCTCGATATTCTGACATTTGATCTGCTTGCCGGTGTCACCGAAATCGACCATCTCGCCCTGGCTGCGCGACGATGCGACGCAGGCGATCTCGTCCGCCGGAAATTCGCGCTCCGCCAGGATGTTGAGCATTTCGCGCCCGACATTGCCGGTCGCCCCTGCGACCACGATCCGATAACCCATTGTGTCGTCCCTTGATGCCGCCGCGAAACGATCGCGACATTGCTGATTTTCATCCGGGCGCGTCCGTATACGTCTCCGACGCGCCCTGCCAGATAACTTTATTTCGTCCCAGGCAAGCTCGTCCCCTCGCCGGGAACCGGTTTGTCCTTCACCGTCCGGTCGAGGAAGTTCAGGATCGTCCCCCAGACATGCTCGCTGATCCCCGGCCCCGCGACGCGGTGCGTATAGCCCGGGTAGAACATCATCTCGAACGGCGTCGCAGTCGACTGCATCTTGGCCGCGACCTTGGTCGAATTGTCGAGGAACACGTTGTCGTCCGCCATGCCGTGGATCAGCAGCAGCGGATCCTTGATCAGCGCCGCATCCTCGACCGCCGCCGACGTCGCATAGCTCGCCGGATCGGTCTTGGGATCGCCCAGATACCGCTCGGTATAATGCGTGTCGTAGAGCTGCCAGTCGGTGACCGGCGCGCCCGACACCGCGGCAGCATAGACCCCCGGCGTCTTCTCCAGCATCTTCAGCGACATGTACCCGCCATACGACCAGCCATAGGTCGCGATCTTGCTCGGCTCGACGAACGGCAGCGTCTTCAGATACTCCGCCCCGGCCAGCTGGTCCTCGACCTCGACCGTGCCCATCGCGTGATAGATCGCGTCCTCGAACTTCTTACCGCGGTTGTACGAGCCGCGATTGTCGATCTGGAAGAAGATCCAGCCCTGATCGACCAGATATTGCGGCAGCGGCCCCTGCCAGCCGCGCGTGACCTGCTGGCCGGTGCCCGGACCGCCATAATGCTGGAAGAAGACGGGATATTTCTTGCCCGGCTCGATCGGCGGGGTGATCATCTCGTAATAGAGCGTCGTACCGTCCTTGGCCTTCAGCGTGCCGAACTTGGTCTGCTGATGGCTGGCGGCATAGGGATGATAGGGATGCCCCTCCTTCACCGCATTCTCGTTGATCCACGAGATCCGCTTGCCGGTCGCATCCGCCAGATAGACCTGGGTCGGCTGTGACGGGTTCGAACGCGAGACGATGAACCGCGTCCCCGCGCCGTCCATCGACGCGCTGTTCCACCAGCCGCTCTCGGTCAGCTTGGTGATCGCGTTCGGCTTGGCGATATCGACCGAATAGAGCTGCTGCTCGAGCACGTCGTCCTTGTTGCCCGTGAAGAACAGCCGTCCCTTGGCCTGGTCGACTCCGACCAACCCGGTCACGACCCAGTCGCCCTTGGTCAGCTGCGTCCAGCGGCCTGCCGCGAACCGGTAGAGATGGCCATAGCCGCTGCGCTCCGACCGCCAGATCAGGCTGCCGTCCTTCAGCACGCGGTATGCGTCCGACAGGTTCAGCCAGCTCTTCACCCCCGACTTTTCGGTGAACAGGATCGTCGACTTGCCCGTTGCCGGGTCGACGCGCAGCATCTCGAGCAGCTTCTGGTCGCGGCTCTGGCGCTGGACGAGCAGCATCGTCCCGTCGGGCGTCCAGTCGACCCGCGCGAGATAGATGTCGGGATTGGTGCCCAGATCCACCTTCACCTGGCCCGACCCGTCGGGCTTCATCACATACAGGTCGACCAGCGCGTTGGGCGTGCCCGCGGCGGGATAGCGCTGATCATAGACCTTGGTCCCGGTCGCGCCGATCGAGGCACGCGTGAAGATGCGCACCGGTGCCTCGTCGAAGCGCTCGACCGCGACATAGCGCTCGTCGGGCGACCACCAATAGCCCGTGCGGCGATCCATTTCCTCCTGCGCGACGAACTCCGCCTCGCCGAAATGGACGGTGCCGCCGCCGCCCTTGGTGACCGCGCGCGCCCCGCCGCCCGCGAGCGGCTGGACGACGAGATTCTGGTCGCGGACATAGGATACGAACCCGCCCTTCGGGCTGATCACGGGGTTCAGCTGGCCACCCGGTGTATCGGTCAGCCGACGGACCTTGCCGTCGAGCGTCGCGATGTAAAGGTCGCCGTCGAGCGGCACGAGGATCGACTTTCCATCGGGCGCCCAGTCATAGGCGACGATGCCCTTCGACCCGGCGATCCGCGCGCGCTCGCGCTGCATCTTCTCGGCTTCGCTCAGCTCGGCGCCGCTGCCGACGCTCTTCGAATCGACGAGCATCCGCTCCTGGCCCGTGGCGGTGTCGACCGCCCACAGGTCGAACCGCTCCTTCTCGTCCGCCCGGTTGCGCAGCGAGGTCAACAGCGCGCCGTCGGGCGACAGCCGTACCGCGCGCGGCTGCGGGCCCGACAGGTCGGGATTGCCGAACACCCGCGCCCGCGTCAGATCGCCGGCCGGGGCTGCAGCTGCCACGGGAGCCGCTGCCGGATCGCTCGGCGTTGCAACGCCGTCGGCTCCGCCTGCCGTTTGCGCGGACGCGCCGTCAGCAGCCATCGCGGCGGTTCCGACCGAAGCAAGTGCAAGCCCAAGCAACCATGTACGCATCCTATAGTCTCCGATGGACGGGCTCCAGCGCGGCGCCGGTGCCGCGCGCGTTATCGCGGCGCGTCCCGCCCCCGTAAAGCCGTAAACCCCGCGTGATGCGCTCGCCCGCGGCCAAGTCGTCAAGCCCAGGCCGACCGGACCCGCCTGCGGATGGTTAGCAGCCGGTTAACGTCATGTGCACGCCGTCTTTACACGTGACGTGCAAGGACCTGTGGCCGGACGTCCGCACGCATATGGCGCGCGGGCATCCCAGACATGACCGGGGACTAATGACTTCGACGACGGCATCCATTGACGAAACACGGCCCGGCGCCTGGGACGTCGTCGCGCGCCTTGGCGCCGTCGACGGTGCTGTCGCGCACCCTCACGCGACGCGACTGATCCAATCCGCCCCCGCCCAGCGCAACCTGTCGGATGCGGTGCACGCGTTCTGCGACGTCTATGGACGGCATCCCGGGATGATCGACGACGCCTTGCTGCGTGGCGCACAGTTGGGTTCGCTGCCCTGGCTCGAAACCGCAGCGACCGGGTTCGCGATCGAACGCGGCTATCTCGCCCAGCTGACCGCCGCCGTGGGGCCGTTGCCCTCGACACCGGGTCAGGCGGCGACCGAGGCCGCCCTCGCCGGCGTGCGCAACGCGCTGGAGATCCTGTCCGGTTCGGAGCGCGCCGGTTGCGCCACGGGGGCGGTGGCCGCGCTGCTCCACGACTGGGCGGTGACGCGCGATGTGCTCGACCTTGCCGCGACCCGCTTCGGCATCGTCGCGCCGCCGCGCGCGCTCCCGCCCGCTGACGTCAGCGCCAAGGCGCTGGCGACGCTGGGTGCGACGCCCGGTACGCGGCGTGCCATCACCTTCGGCGCGCAGCAGTTCTACGCCCAGCATCGCGGCCTCTGGTCGCTGCTCGAAGCCCGCGCCAGCGCGCGGGGCGATCTCTGAACGGATTGCACACGCAGCCTAGGCCAGTGTCGTAGCAACTCCCCGGGCAACCTCTGAAAACAACGTCTTGAACTGCGCCTCGGTGGGCGAGCCGCCACGCGTGTAGACGCTGATGATGATCGGCGTGTCGGGATCGCGCCACAACACCCCGACGTCGCCGGCCGCGTCCTTGCCGTTGTTCCCCGTCTTGTTGCCGATCACCCACCCCTGCGGCAGACCGGCCCGCAACCGCGCGGCGCCGGTCCGGCATTGCCGGAGCCAGAGCATGAGCAGCGCGCGTGACGAGGGCGACAATACCGGACCACGCGTCAGCCGTCCGATCGTCGCCGCCATCGCCCTCGGCGTCGTCGTGTTGCGCAACCCACCCGGCAGCGTACGGTTCAGGAACGGCTCGATATCGTCCAGCCGACTGACATCGTCGTCCAGACGTCGCCAATAGGCCGTCAACGCGGCGGGCCCGCCAACTTGCCTCAACAGGATATTGGCGCAGCTATTGTCGCTTTGCTCGACGGCGGCCTGGCACATCTCGCCGAGCGACATCTCGCCCCGCGCCAGATTCTGCCGGGCGACGGGCGCGTGCCAGTCCTGAAGGTCGGCAGGAACGAGCGCGATCCTGTCCGCAAGCCGGGCCCGGCCGCGATCGACCCGGTCGAGCACGCACGCGGCGAGCGACGCCTTGAACGTGCTGCACATGACGAACCGCTCATCGGCACGCCAGGCGATCGCCCTCCCCGTCGTCAGGTTACGCGCGCAGATCCCGACATGGCCGCCGCTCGCGGTCTCATAGTCGGCGACGCCGGGCGGAGGAGCCTCGCTGCGTGCAAAGGCCGGACGCGTGACGAGCGTTGCGGAAACGCCCGACAGGACGGCCCGCCTGTTCAGCATGATGATCGTGATGCCTCCTCCAGCCGCGCCGTTTCGCCGCGCGGTCGTTCCGTACACCGTCCGGTCCTTGCCACGAACCCCGATGGCTGTCGGTGTCGCCATCGTCCGGGTTGCGTCGGATACCCAACAGCTTCTATCCGTACCGGGAATTCGATTCTGACGGGAATGGGCATGAAGCGCTTCGAAGGCACGCAGAGCTATGTCGCGACCTACGACCTCAAGGTCGCGGTCAACGCCGCGGTGACGTTACGCCGCCCGCTGCTGATCAAGGGTGAACCCGGCACCGGCAAGACCGTGCTCGCCTATGAGATCGCCAAGGCGCTCGGCGCGCCGCTGATCGAATGGAACATCAAGTCGACGACCAAGGCGCAGCAGGGGCTGTACGAATATGACGCCGTCGCCCGCCTGCGCGACGGCCAGCTCGGCGACGAGCGCGTCCACGACATCGGCAACTACATCCGCAAGGGCAAGCTCTGGGAGGCGTTCACCCAGCCGGCGCCGCCCGTCCTGCTGATCGACGAGATCGACAAGGCTGATATCGAATTCCCCAACGACCTGTTGCAGGAACTCGATCGGATGGAATTCCACGTCTACGAGACCAAGGAAACCGTTCGCGCGGTCGAGCGTCCGATCGTCATCATCACCAGCAACAACGAGAAGGAACTGCCCGACGCGTTCCTGCGCCGCTGCTTCTTCCACTATATCAAGTTCCCCGATCGCGACACGATGCAGGCGATCGTCGACGTCCATTTTCCCGGGATCCAGCGCATGCTCGTATCGCGCGCGATGGACCTGTTCTACGACGTCCGCGACGTCCCCGGGCTCAAGAAAAAGCCCTCGACCTCCGAGCTGCTCGACTGGCTCAAGCTCCTGCTGCACGAGGACATGCCGCTCGAGACGCTGCAGAACCGCGATCCGACCAAGGCGATCCCGCCGCTGCACGGTGCACTGCTGAAGAACGAACAGGACGTGATGCTGTTCGAACGCCTCGCCTTCATGGCAAAGCGGCAGAAGAACCAGGGGTAGCTTCGGGAGCGGCGGGACAGCAGCGGCCGGAACCGTCCGCCTGAGCAACGCTGAAAACGCGGCTTTAATCAGTTGGGCGCTAATGCTCCGGGGGTGCGCCACAACCTGTCCCTCCCCGCGACATCCGCGTTGTTTGCGATCCTGGGCGTCGCGGTCTGGGTGCGGATCCTATCGGCCCATGGCGGGCTGTGGGTCGACGAGGCGTGGTCTGCGGTGCTGGTGGCGAGGGCGGACACACCCTGGGCCGTGTTCACCTCGATCAACCACGACAATAATCACCATCTGAACAGCCTATGGATGCAGGCGGTCGGCTATGCCGCGCCGCCGCTGGCCCTGCGTGCGCTGTCGATCGTCACGGGCGCTGCCGCGGTGCTGGTCGTCGCCGCGATCGGTGCGCGGCGCTCCACGGCGCATGCGCTGGTCGGCGCGGCGCTGTTCGCGCTGTCGCCGATCCTAGTCAATTATGGCAGCGAAGCGCGCGGCTATGCGCCAATGCTGCTGTGCGCGCTGGGTGCAATCCTGGTCGCCGCACGCTGGCTCGACGGGCCCGCCCCTGCGCCCCGCCATGCGCCGGGGCTGCTTGCGGTCCTGACCACGCTCGGACTCCTGTCGCAGTTGACGATGCTGTTCTTCGTGGTTGCGATCGCCGGCTGGGTCGCGCTGACGCTGCGCCAGCGGGTTGCCACAGGGACGGCCGCTGCGATGACCGCGCGGCTGATGCTGCCGAGCGTCGTTGCCGTCATGCTTGTCTTCACCCTGGTCTTCGGCGCTGCCGCTGCAAGCCCTGGCGGCATGCAGGTCGGCGATTATGTGCCCTTCTCGTTCGCCAGCCTGCTCGATGCGCTGCAGGTCATGCTGGCGACGACGCTCGGCGCATCCGCCTTGCCCCGTTGCTGGATCGCGGTGCTCGCGCTCACACTATGCGTCGCGGCAATGGCCGCCGTGGCGCAACGACGACCCATGGCGTGGCTGGCAATGCTCGCCATCGCCGGACTGCCGATCGCCCTCGCCACGCTTCACATCGCGAATACGGGAATGCCGCGCTACTTCCTGCTCTCAAGCGTGGCTGTACTGCTGCTCCTGACCGACCTGATCGCCACCGCGCTGACGAAAGGCCCCCGGTCAAGGATGCTGGCCGCGCTCGCCCTCACCCTCCTCGCGATCGGCATGGTCCACGACATCGCGCAGGACATTAAGCGACGACGCGGCGATATCGATGCCGCCATCGCCCGCGTCCGCATCGAAGCACCGGGCGGCGCACGCGTTCATGTCGATCACCTCCAGCCCGTTGCCCCGCTTCGGGTCGCAGCCGCAACGGCGCACTATCCGCTCGTTCTGACGAGCGACTGCCGACCTGTGCAATTCGTCTTCGTCGATCTCGACGACGGCGGCGCGGCGACGGCCACGACGCGACGCTGCGGACGCCTTTATACGCTTCGGACGGTGCGCCGCCGGGGAATGCTGTCGGGAACCGACTGGGCGCTTTACGGACTACCGCGCGCGCGCAACGCCTTGTCGTCTAATCCATATTGAGGCTGGCGCATCGTCATGCCATTAACCACAGGCGGCAACATGGCGGTCATGGGACGGCCTTTAGGATCACGGGATGAATCGCTTCAGTCGCGCCCTTCTCTCCGCTGTCCTCACGATCGGCGCGGCGTCCGCTGCACAGGCATCGCTGCTCGACTATGTCGGACAGTGCGTTCCGTTTGCGCGAGCGGCCTCGGGGATCGAGATCTATGGCGATGCCTGGACATGGTGGCGTCAGGCCGATGGCCGCTACGAGCGCACGCATCGGCCAAAGACGGGCTCGGTCATCGTCTTCGCCAAGACAGCCCGCCTGCCGATGGGGCATGTCGCGGTCATCAGCCGCGTCGTCGAGAAGCGCGTCGTGATGCTGACGCATGCCAATTGGTCGCGCCAGAACGGCGAACGCGGTCATGCCGAACAGGACGTCACGCTGTTCGACGTCTCGCCCGCCAATGACTGGAGCCGCGTCAAGGTCTGGTACAAGGATGTCGACGGCCTCGGCGGCGGGATCTACCCGGTCTACGGCTTCATCCACGGCGACGTGCGACCCGCGGCTGAACTGACCAGTCGCAATCCCGATTATGTCGGCGCGCTGATCGACGCATACGTCCCGGGCAGCTGACCGCGCATACCCGATCCTCGACTCGCCCCTCGACTTCGCGGGGCTGGAGAGGCAGGATAGGGCGATGTTTCTCAATTTTCTCGACGAGCTGCGCAGCGCGGGCATCCCGGCCAGCCTCAAGGAGCACCTGCTCCTGCTTGAGGCGCTCGACGCCGAGGTGATCGAGCGCACGCCCGAGGAATTCTACTACCTCTCCCGCGCGGTCTATGTGAAGGACGAGGGGCTGCTCGACCGCTTCGACCAGGTCTTCGCCAAGGTCTTCCGCGGCCTCGCCACGAGCTATGGCACGACGCCGACCGACATCCCCGAGGATTGGCTGAAGGCGGTCGCCGAGAAATTCCTCACCCCGGACGAGATGGCCGCGATCCAGTCGCTGGGCTCGTGGGACGCGATCATGGAGACGCTCAAGAAGCGGCTCGAGGAACAGCAGGGACGCCATCAGGGCGGCAACAAATGGGTCGGTACCGGCGGCACGTCCCCGTACGGCAATGGCGGCTACAATCCCGAAGGCGTCCGCATCGGCGGCGAGAGCCGGCACAAGCGCGCGCTCAAGGTCTGGGACCAGCGCGAGTTCCGCAATCTCGACAACACCCGCGAACTCGGCACGCGAAACATCAAGATTGCGCTGCGACGCCTGCGCCGGTTCGCACGCGACGGCGCCGCGGACGAACTCGACATCGACGGCACGATCGCCGGCACCGCGCGCCAGGGCTATCTCGACATCGTCATGCGCGCCGAACGCCGCAATGCGATCAAGATGCTGCTGTTCCTCGATGTCGGAGGATCGATGGATCCCTTCGTCAAGCTTTGCGAAGAGCTCTTCTCGGCCGCGACCACCGAGTTCAAGAATCTCGAATTCTATTATTTCCACAATTGCCCCTACGAAGGCGTGTGGAAGGACAACACGCGCCGCTTTGCCGAACGCACGCCCTTGTGGGACGTGCTCCACAAGTTCGGCCATGATTACAAACTCGTGCTGGTCGGTGACGCATCGATGAGCCCGTACGAGATCACCCATCCCGGCGGCTCGGTCGAGCATTTCAACGAGGAGCCGGGCGCGGTGTGGATGCAGCGCCTGACGACCACCTATCCGTCTGCGGCATGGCTCAACCCCGTGCCCGAGGCGCAGTGGGGCTATTCGCAATCGGTCCGCATCATGCGCGAACTGATGACCGACCGCATGTACCCGCTGACCCTCGCCGGTCTCGACGACGCGATGCGTGAGCTTACCCGCAAGCGCTAAGGCCCTGCCTGCGCGATCCCGTAACGGAACCGTCATGGACCCGGTCGGTTTAGCGTGCATCATCCCTGTGCGAGGAATAGCTTATGTCGTCGATCCCGAATTCTGCCATGCCACATGCCAAGGTCAGGCATGACGACGACGCCGCGCCGGCCCCCGCCGCGAAGGGCGACTGGATGGACGATGCGACGGACGCGGCAAAGGCCGGCATCGCCACCGCCACTGACGCGGTGAAGTCGCACCCGAAGACCGCGATCGCGGTCGGCGCCACGCTGGTCGCCGGCATTGCTGCTGCGATCGCCGCACCTGCGCTCCGCGCAAAGGACGCACCGGAAAAGAAGACTCCGCCAAAGCCCGCGCCCAAGAAGCCCGGCAAGCCGAAGAAGTCCCACTAATCGAAATGCATGGCCCGCCGACAAAGGCGGGCCATCACCTCTGGCATGTTCAGTGGCCTTAAACCGCGTGGACGACCCCGCCAGCCATCGCCGCTGGCACCCCCGTCGTTCCTGGAAAACTGATCGGCAGCCCGCGGAGCGTCCGCACCGCCATATAGGCGAACCCTTCCGCCTCCAGCGCATCGCCGTTCCACCCGAGTGCGTCGGTCGCCTCAACGCCCAGCCCGGTCGCCGCGGCGATCATGGCCAGCATCGTCGGATTATGACGTCCACCGCCTGCGACCAGCAGCCGCTTGGGTCGCGCGGGCAGATTCCGGACCGCATCCGCGACCGTCGCCGCGGTGAATGCTGTCAGCGTCGCCGCACCATCCGCCGCCGACAGCCCGCGCGCCGGCTGTATGGTAAAGTCATTGCGATCGAGCGACTTGGGCGGCGGTGCATCGAAGAACGGGTGATCGAGCATCGCCGTCAGCACCGTCTCGTCGACGCGCCCCGCCGCCGCCAGCGCGCCCCCCTTGTCGTAGCGCGCGCCCGTCTCCGCCTCGACCCAGCTGTCGATCAGGCCGTTCGCCGGCCCCGTATCGAACGCGACCAGCGAGTCGTTGCCACTTGCCTCGCCTGGAATGAAGGTGATGTTGCCGACCCCGCCCAGGTTCAACACCGCGACCGGCCCGTCGAGCGTGGACGCCAGCGCCGCATGATAGACCGGCAGCAGCGGCGCGCCCTGCCCCCCCGCCGCCACATCGGCCGACCGGAAGTCGGACACCGTCGTGATCCCCGTCGCGCGTGCCATCGCAGCGCCGTCGCCGATCTGCCAGGTCCATCCCCGATCGGGCCGATGCGCGATCGTCTGTCCGTGAAACCCGATCACGTCTACTTCCGCTGCGGCGACACCGGCATCCGCCAGCAGCTTGTGCACTGCGAAGACATGCGTACGCGTGATGAGATCGCCGGCGGCGACGATCGGCGGACTGGCGCGCGGCCGATCGAACGTCAGCGCCATACGTGTCGCGTCGGACAGTTCCGCGCGCGCCGCATCCGAATAGGGCTCCCCACGGAACGCGATGGGGCGGACCATCGCCTCGCCATCGGTCTCGATCAGCGCGGCGTCGATCCCGTCGAGCGACGTCCCCGACATCAATCCAATCGCCAGCATTTTGGGTCCCTTTCCCTGTCCTCAGACCCGGCCATGACGGATCGCATCTCGACCGCCTAGAAAAAACCGAACTTTGCGCCTATGTGCGTGGCTCCCATGGCAACCATACTCCCCACTCCGCCCAAGATCGGCATGGTCTCGCTCGGCTGTCCGAAGAACCTCGTCGACAGCGAGCGGATTCTCACACAGCTGCGCGGCGACGGCTATCAGATGTCGCCCGACTATGCCGGCGCCGATGTCGTCCTCGTCAACACCTGCGGCTTTCTCGATTCGGCGAAGGAAGAAAGCCTCGAGGCGATCGGTGAAGCCATCGCCGAGAACGGCCGCGTCATCGTCACCGGCTGCATGGGCAAGGAAGCCGAGGCGATCCGCGCGCGCTTCCCGCAGGTCCTCGCGATCACCGGTGCGCATGAATATGAGCAGGTCGTCGGCGCGGTCCACGAAGCCGCTCCGATGCCGCCGTCCGCGTTCCTCAACCTGATCCCGGATGCCGGGCTCAAGCTGACCCCGCGGCACTACAGCTATCTGAAGATCTCGGAAGGCTGCAACCATCGCTGCTCCTTCTGCATCATCCCGAGCCTGCGCGGCGATCTCGTCAGCCGTCGTCCCGACGCGATCCTGCGCGAAGCCGAAAAGCTCGTCGCCGCGGGCACGAAGGAACTGCTGGTCATCAGCCAGGACACGTCGGCCTATGGCGTCGACCTGCGCCACTCGGTCTGGCCATTGAAGGGTGGCGGCGAGGTTCGTGCGCACATGACCGACCTCGCGCGCGAACTCGGCAAGATCGCGCCGTGGGTGCGGCTGCATTACGTTTACCCCTATCCGCACGTCGACCACGTCATACCGTTGATGGCTGAGGGCCTCGTGCTGCCCTATCTCGACATCCCGTTCCAGCATGCCGCGCCAGCGGTGCTGCGCCGGATGAAACGCCCCGGCAACGACGCCAAGGTGCTCCAGCGCATTCACAAATGGCGTGAGATCGCGCCCGACATCACGATCCGCTCGACCTTCGTCGTCGGCTTCCCCGGCGAGACCGAGGAGGATTTCCAGTATCTGCTCGACTGGCTCGACGAGGCGCAGCTCGACCGCGTCGGCGCGTTCCGGTTCGAACCGGTCGAGGGCGCGGCGGCCAACCTGCTGCCGGACCATGTGCCCGAGGAGCTCAAGGAAGAGCGCTACGCCCGGATCATGGAAAAGACCGCGGCGATTTCCGCGGCCAAGTTGCAGGCCAAGATCGGCCGGACCCTCGACGTGATCATCGACGTGGTCGACGACGAGGGGGCGACGGGTCGCTCACAGGCGGATGCGCCCGAGATCGACGGCGAGGTCTTCCTGCGCGACGCAGGTCATCTGACGGTCGGCGATATCGTACCCGTGACGATCGAAGATGCCGACGACCATGATCTGTACGGCGTGCCGGTCTGACGCGCCTGCGTCGGTCCTGACGCAACGATACTACCCCAAGGTGCAGGCGAAAATACCTGCACCTTGGGGCACACGCGTTCAGACGACGTTGCGACCGGTGAACAGCTTCACGAGCACCACGATCACTGCAATAACGAGCAGGACGTGGATCAACCCGCCCGCGACGTGAAAGGCGAAACCGGCAAGCCAGAGGACGAGCAAGATAACGGCGATGGTCCAGAGCATGGCAGTTCCCAATCTGTTGTGATGACGTGATCGATGCCGCTGAAACGTCCCCGTGCGAGGGCGTGTTCCGCCGTTTAACCTGATATAGGTTAAGCTCTTCAGATGGCTCGACATTAAGTTGCGGCGTTGCGCCGACACCCGCCTTCTGCTTCGATGTCGCCATGCTGTTTCGCCTGTTCACGCTCGCCGCGCTCGCGCTTCCCTTGCCCGCCATCGCGCAGTCGCTCACGCCTGCGGAAAGCGCGCAGATCGATACGCTCGTCGCCGGTTCGCTCCGCGATACAGGCGTCCCGTCCGCATCGATCGCGATCGTGCGCGGCGGGCAGATCGTGTTCGCCAAGGCCTATGGCAAGCCGTCGGAAACGATCGCGCGCGCGGATCCGGCGCTGCCCTACCAGATCGCGTCGATTTCGAAGCAATTCACCGCCGCCGCGATCCTGCTGCTCGAGGATGAGGGCCGGCTGAGCCTCGACGATACGGTCGCGAAATATGTCCCCGGCGTCACCAATGGCGACCGCATCACGATCCGCCAGTTGCTCAGCCACACCTCGGGCCTGCAGGACTATTGGCCGCAGGATTACAGCTTTGCGGCAATGGCCACCCCCGTCACGCCGCAGCAGATCGTCGATCGCTGGGGCAAGAAGCCGCTCGATTTCGAGCCGGGCACACAGTGGCAATATTCCAACACGGGCTATGTCGTCGCGGGCCTGATCGTCGAGAAGGTCGCGAACCAACCGCTGCTCGACTTCCTGCAGCAGCGCATCTTCAAGCCGCTCGACATTCGCGCACTCGATCAGGACAAGGCGATCGGCAAGGGCTTTCCACAAGGCTATGGCCGTTTCGCGCTCGGGCCCGTCCGTCCCGAGACGCCGAGTGCGCCGGGCTGGCTCTATGCCGCGGGCGAGCTGTCGATGAGTGCGCGGGACCTCGCCAAATGGGACGTAGCGCGGCTTACCCGCACCACGCTGCCCGCGGACGACTGGGCGGCGCAGGAGACCCCTATCAGGCTCGTCGACGGATCGACCAATGGCTATGGCCTCGGCGTCTCGACTGGCACCACCAACGGGCGTCGCTACGTCGAGCATAGCGGCGAGGCGGTCGGTTTCCTGTCCGAGAACATCGTGTATCCCGACGATCAGGCGGCGATCGTCGTGCTTACCAACAGCTGGTTCAGCGATGCGGTCGGCCGCATCTCGAGCGGGATCGCGAAGATCGTCCTGCCACCCCCCGCCGCGAACGGAGAAGATGCCGCCGCCCTGCCCAGGGCACGCGCAGTCTACGATCAGCTCCGCACCGGCACGCTCGACCGCAGCCGCCTGACCGAGGACGCCAATTTCTATTTCAAGCCGGTCGCGCTCGCGGACTATAAGTCGAGCCTCGGCGCGCTCGGCGAACCGACCGGTTTTGCGCAGACCGGCCGCGCCCGCTTGCGCGGCGGCTTCGTCAACCGCACCTATCGCATCACCTATCCCGACCGTACGCTCTCGCTCAGCACCTATGCCGAACCCGGTGCGAGCGGCCGGTACGAACAATTCCTCGTGGCCCCCTCTCAGTAACTGGCACGCAATGACCGATTTCTCTTCACTGCTTCAGCCCGACCGCGGCCAGCCCGCCACGCCGATCCACGTCGTCCGTCCGGAGGAGTTTGCGAGCTGGCTCGGTGCTCAGCCGCCGCGCATCCGCACCGCGGTCGCGGCGCATAGCCTGACCGGCAAGCCGGGTGACCGCGCCGTCCTCCCGGGCGATGCCTCCGACACATGGTCGATGCTGCTTGTGTGTGACGAGGCGATGTCGTCGCCGTGGCGGATCGCGTCGCTCGGTGCCTCGCTTCCCGCGGGCACTTACCGCCTTGCGCAGGGCGACGTGGGGGGTGCCGGACTCGGCTGGATGCTCGCACAGCATCAGTTCGATCGCTATCGCAAGCCCGTCGGCAAGCCCGCGCGCGTGTTGCTGACGAGCGAGGTCGCGTCGATCGAGCCGACGATCCGTCTTGCCGAGGCGACCGCAATGGTCCGCGACCTCGTCAACACCGGCGCATCGGATCTCGGCCCCGCCGAGCTCGAGGCGGCGGTAGAGACGCTCGCCGCCCGGCATGGCGCAACCGTCACGACGACGCGCGGCGCCGCGCTCGCCAGCGGCTATCCGATGATCCACGCAGTCGGCCAGGCAGCATCGGAGGCACGCGCGCCCCGGCTGATCGAGCTCGAATGGGGCGACCCCACGCACCCGCGCGTCGCGCTGGTCGGCAAGGGCGTCTGCTTCGACTCGGGCGGCCTCGACATCAAGCCATCGGCCGGCATGCGGCTGATGAAGAAGGACATGGGCGGCGCTGCGCACACGCTCGCCCTGGCCGGGCTGGTGATGGGGGCGAAGCTCCCCGTCCGACTCCACCTGCTCATCCCCGCAGTCGAGAACGCGATCGCCGGCAACGCCTTCCGCCCGGGCGACGTGCTCGACACGCGACAGGGAATGACGGTCGAGAATACTAATACCGATGCCGAGGGGCGGCTCGTTCTCGGCGACGCGCTGACCCGCGCGGTCGAGCACCGCCCTGCGCTGATCCTCGACTTCGCGACGCTGACGGGCGCGGCGCGAGTCGCGCTCGGCCCCGATCTGCCGCCGCTGTTCACCGACGACGAAGCGCTCGCGGCTGAACTGATCGCCGCTAGCCACGCACAGGCCGACCCGCTCTGGCGGATGCCGTTGTGGAACGGGTATGACGACATGCTCAAGTCGGACATCGCCGATCTGGTCAACGCGCCCGATGGCGGTTTTGCCGGCGCGATCACCGCGGCGCTGTTCCTGCGCCGCTTCGTGCCGCCCGGCATTGCCTGGGCGCATCTCGACGTGTTCGCCTGGCGCCCGACGCCGAAGCCCGGCCGGCCCAAGGGGGGCGAGGCCTATGCCCTGCGCGCCGCCTTCGCGATGCTGAGCGACCGATACGGCGGCCCCTGACCAAAGGCCTGACGCGGTACGCCCGACGATAGGGCGTGCCGCGCTCCCGGCGGGTCAGCCGGCGCCGTCGATGCTCGCCGCGGCCTCGATGATCGGGACGAACTTGTCCGCAGTCAGGCTCGCGCCACCGACCAGCGCGCCGTCGACATTCGCGGTCGCCAGGATCGCCGCGGCATTGGCGCCCGTCACCGACCCGCCATAGAGGATCCGCACCCCCGCGGCCGCATCGCCGATCAGCATGCGAAGCTTCGCCCGCGCGATCGCATGGATCGCGGCGATCTCGTCGAGCGTCGGCGTACGCCCGGTGCCGATCGCCCAGCGCGGCTCATAGGCCAGCGTGAACCAGCTCCCGTCGGCATTGTCGGGCACCGACTTCTCGATCTGCGCCTGCACGACACGTTCGGCCCGGTCGGCATCGCGTTCGGCCTCCGTCTCGCCGCAGCACAGGATGACGCGCAGTCCCTGCCGCCGCGCCGCCGCCGCCTTCGCCCAGGCGTCATGACTGGTTTCGTGCTGGTCCGCACGGCGTTCCGAATGGCCGACGATCGTGAAGCACGCACCCGCTTCCTTCACCATCCCCGCCGACACGCAACCCGTATGCGCGCCCGAATCGGCCTCGTGCACATCCTCGGCACCGATCGCGAGCGCCGGCGCGCGATCAGCCGCTGCGGCGATCAGCGTGAAGGGCACGGCAATTTCCACATCGACGTCCGGCGCTGCCGCCGCCGCCGCCGCGATCGCGTCGAGTTCAGCCAGCGCCGCGCGCGACCCGTTCATCTTCCAGTTTCCCGCTACCAACTTGCGCCGCATCGCACTCTCCCGATCATCATCGGTCCCGGATAGCGCCGACACGGAACGGCACAAGCTTGAAGCGCGCCGATGCGCACCGTAAAGCGGAAGGAACTCAGTCCCTGTCGATCGGCCATTCATGCTCAGTTTCTTCCGCCGCCTCACCCAGTCGAGGTTCGGCGTGATCATCACCTTCGGCCTCCTCGGCGTCATCGCACTCGCCTTCGCGGCGGGTGACATGACCGGGTTGGGCGGCGGAACAAGCGGCATCGCCGCCGACGACGTCGCCACGGTCGGCAAGGCGGAGGTGACGGCGAACGAGCTTCGCACGCGAGTCCAGACCGAGATGGAAGGGTTCCGCCAGCAGCAGCCGACGCTCGACATGGCGAGCTATGTCCAGCAAGGCGGCTTCGACGGCACGCTCGACCGCATCACGGCGAGCCTCGCGCTCGAGCAGTTCGGCCGGCAGCAGGGCATGGTCGTCAGCAAGCGCGCGGTCGACGGGCAGATTGCCAGCATCCCCGCACTGCAGGGCCCGACCGGCAAGTTTGATCCGTCCCTGTATCAGCGCGTGCTGGTCGAACGGAAGCTGACCGACGCGCAGATTCGCGCCGACATCGTCCGCGACACCTATGCGCAACAGCTGATCCTGCCGACGCGCGGCGCGTCGCAGGTCCCGAGCCAGCTCGCCCTCCCCTTCGCCTCGCTCCTGCTCGAGAAGCGCAGCGGTCTCGTCGGCTTCATCCCGACCGCCGCGGTACCGGCCGGCCCTGCGCCGACCGACGCCGAACTGAACGCCTTCTATCGTCGCAACGTCGCGCGCTACACGATCCCAGAACGCCGCGTCGTCCGCTACGCCGTCGTCGACGCGGCGCAGGTGAAGGCGCAGGCCGTCCCGACCGACGCCGAAATCGCCGCGCAATATCAGCAGGATCGCGCCCGCTATGCCCCGACGGAGAAGCGCACGATCACGCAGGTCGTCGTCGCCGATCAGGCGGGTGCAGCCGCGATCGCTGCCAAGGTGAAGGCCGGAACCGCGATCGCCGACGCCGCCCGCGCCGCCGGGCTCGAGGCATCGACGCAGACGGCTGTCGAGAAGGCCGCCTATGCCGGCACGACCAGCCCGCAGGTCGCGGATGCCGTGTTCGCGGCAGCGAATGCCGCGGTCGTCGGCCCCGTCCGTACGCCGCTCGGCTGGACGATCGCTCGCATCGATTCGATCCAGAACGTCCCCGCCAAGACCCTCGACCAGGCACGGGGCGAGATCGCCACAGCACTCAGCGCGCAAAAGGCGCAGGCGGCGCTCGGCAAGATCCATGACGCGATCGACGATGGCCTGTCGGACAATGCGACGTTCGACGAGATCATCGCGGACCGCAAGCTGACCGCGATCACCACGCCCGGCCTCGTCGCCAACGGCACCAACCCCGACGCGCCCGCCACCCAGCCCGACGCCGCGCTCGCGCCGATCGTCAGTGCCGCGTTCCAGGCCACCGAGGGTGATGCGCCGCAGATGGTCCAGACCGGGTCGGACGGCAGCTTCGCGGTCGTCGCGCTCGGCCGCGTCGTTCGCGCCGCACCCCGTCCGCTCGCACAGGTCCGTCCTGCCGTGATGCGCGACCTGATGGCCGACCGCGCCAGCCAGGCCGCCCGCAAATACGCCAATGCCGCACTTGCACGGATCAACAAGGGCATGCCGCTGCAGCAGGCGCTGGGGCAGTCGGGCTTCCCGGTCCCGCCCGCGCGCCCCGTCACGGCGTCGCGCGCGCAGATCATGCAGAACCCCGAAAACACCCCGCCCGTGCTGCGCCTGATGTTCAGCATGGCGCAGGGTACCGCCAAGACGATCGCCGGCCCCGATGGCTGGTTCGTGGTCAAGCTCGACAAGATCGATCGCGGCAATGCGACCGGCAACCAGGCGGCGATCCAGGCCGCTCGCGGTTCGATCACGCGCAGCGTCGGCCGCGAATATGTCGACCAGTTCGTCAAGGCCGTCCGCGCGCAGGTCGGCGTGAAGACCGATCCGAAGGCCGTCGCCCGCGTCCGGGCCGAACTGCTGGCACAGGGTGGTTCCAATAACTGAGCTCGCACGCGCGGCGCTCGCCGCCGGACGCCCTGCCCTCGTCTGG
Source organism: Sphingomonas aerolata (assembly GCF_003046295.1). Taxonomy (GTDB): domain Bacteria; phylum Pseudomonadota; class Alphaproteobacteria; order Sphingomonadales; family Sphingomonadaceae; genus Sphingomonas; species Sphingomonas aerolata. Next base: position 93,453 of record NZ_PZZN01000003.1, on the reverse strand, counting down.
CGGCGGCAGGTCGCCGACACGGAGACGCCGGTCGCCGCCGCCCTCAAGCTCATCGAGCCGGGGCGTGGCGACTTCCTGCTCGAGTCGGTCGAGGGCGGCGCAACACGCGGACGGCACAGTCTGATCGGCCTTGCGCCCGACCTGCTGTTCCGTGCCGCGGGTCATCGTGCCGAGATCAACCGTCACTGGTCGACGGATCGCGAGGCGTTCGAGCCCTGTGCGCTGCCCACACTCGATGCCCTGCGCGCTCTGGTCGCCGAATGCCGCAGCGACGTCCCGGAGGAGCTGCCACGCGCGCTCGCCAGTCTGGTCGGCTATTTCGGCTATGAGACGGTCGGTCTGGTCGAGACCCTGCCGCAACCCGACAGCGATCCGCTCGGCCTGCCCGACATGATCTTCGTACGTCCCTCGGTGGTTCTCGTCTTCGACCGGCTCGCCGACGCGCTATTTCTCGTCGCCCCCGCCTGGCCGGATCCCGCGATGGATCCCGACACGATCGTCGCGCGTGCCGAAGAAAGGCTCGACGCCGTCGCCGCGAAGCTCATGACCACGCCGGTACCGGCGCCGGTCCGGGCGGTCTCACCCGAGCCGTCCTACACGCCGGCGCTGTCGCCGGATCGCTACGGCGCGATGGTCGCGCGTGCGAAGGACTATATCGTGGCCGGGGACATCTTCCAGGTCGTCCTGGCCCAGCGCTTCAGCACGCCGTTCACGCTCCCGCCGTTCGAGCTCTATCGTTCGCTCCGGCGGATTAATCCGTCGCCTTTCCTCTATCACCTCGATCTTCCCGGCTTCGCGCTGATCGGATCCTCACCCGAGATCCTCGTCCGCGTCCGCGACGACGAGGTGACGATCCGCCCGATCGCCGGGACCCGCCCGCGGGGCCGCAGTGCTGCGGAAGACGAGGCGAACCGGACCAGCCTGCTGGCCGATCCGAAGGAACGCGCGGAGCATCTGATGCTGCTCGACCTCGGCCGCAACGATGTCGGACGGGCATCGGCGCCGGGATCGGTCCGCGTCACGGCGAGCTACGGCGTCGAATTCTACAGCCACGTCATGCACATCGTCTCGAACGTCGTCGGGTCGCTCGCGCCCGGCAGCGACGCGCTCGATGCGTTGTTCGCGGGGTTCCCCGCCGGCACGGTCAGCGGCGCACCAAAAGTCCGGGCGTGCCAGATCATTGCCGAACTCGAACCCGAACGGCGGGGCGCCTATGCCGGCGGCGTCGGCTATTTCTCCCCCGACGGATCGATGGACTCGTGCATCGTGTTGCGGACCGCCGTGGTGAAGGACGGGATGATCCATGCACAGGCGGGGGCGGGAATCGTCGCCGACAGCGATCCCGTGTCCGAACAGCGCGAATGCGAGGCCAAGGCCGGGGCGATCCTCGCCGCCGCCCGCGAAGCGGTCGCGCGCGCCGGCGGGACGTCCTACGGGCAGTAATCCCGCCATCGTTCGACAAACACAGTAAAAGGCCACGGGCGTCAGGTGACGACCGCGGCCTAGGATCCGGATAGAGCTCGCTGTGGCGTCAGGGATCGATCGCCTGCCCCGCAGCCTGCGCACGGCGCTCGGCCGAATAGGCACGGGCTCGTGCGAGCGCGCATCCCGACTGTCCGCCCGTACCGACCGGCGAACAGGTGTCCGGCAGCCCGCCCGCGACGCGGCCGACCTGATCGACGGTTGCAGCCCGGTTGACCCAGCTCTGGTTCTGCGCGGCGATCGGTGCGGTATCGCGCAGTTCCTTGGGGATACGATAGGGTTGATCGAGCGTCGAGCAAACGACGATCTCGCCATTGGTCGATGTCGGGCACTTCTGCCCAGCCCCCAGCGTAACGCTGCGGATGCGCTGCGGGGGCTGGCCTTGTTCGGCCGTCTGCTCCTGCGCCGAAGCGAGGGCGGGAAGCGCGATCAGCGCGGCGAGGACGGTGAGACGGAACATTGGTGGAAAACTCCTTGCATACAGACAACGTCTGCCGCCGCAGGTTGCTCCGTGCTGAATAGCATGCCCCGCGCTTTGCCCTGCACCGATTATGGCCGACATGATGTGCAGCGTCGCGCGATGCGCATCCCCGTTGCACCGGCTTCGACTTCGTCTATGGCGAACGCATGATCCTGGTCGTCGACAATTACGACAGCTTCACCTGGAACCTCGTCCATTATCTGATGGAACTGGGTGTCGAGGTGGAGGTCGTCCGCAACGATGCGATCTCCGCTGGACAGGCCCTGTCGTCCGGCGCGGAGGCGTTTCTCATTTCCCCCGGCCCCTGCACGCCGACCGAAGCGGGCGTCAGCCTCGACCTCGTCGCCGCCTGCGCCGATGCCGGCAAACCGCTGCTCGGCGTCTGCCTCGGTCATCAGGCGATCGGGCAGCATTTCGGCGGCAAGGTCGAACGTGGCGGGCTCATGCACGGCAAGACGTCGCCGGTCGTCCATGACGACACCGGCCTCTACGCCGGTCTCCCTTCGCCGTTTATCGCGACGCGCTATCACTCGCTGATCGTCAACGCGGTCCCTGATACGCTGGTCATCAACGCGACCGCGCAGGATGGCAGCGTAATGGGGTTCCGCCACGCGACGCTGCCGATCCACGGGGTGCAGTTCCATCCAGAGAGCATCGCGACCGAACACGGCCACGCGATGCTCGCCAATTTCCTGACGCTGGCGGGGATTTCGCATCAGCTGCCCGACCGCCTGCGCGAGGGGCTCGATCGATGACGACCACCGTGCTCCTGCCAGATCCAACGACGCCGCTGTCGCGCGAGACCGCGCGCGAGGCGTTTGCCGTCATCCTCGACGCGCGCGCCAGCGAGGACACAATCGCCGCATTCCTGATCGCCATGTCCGAGCGTGGCGAAACCAGTATCGAGATCGCCGAGGCCGCGCGTGCACTGCGTGAGCGGATGATCCCGATCAATGCGCCGCCGGGTGCGATCGACGTCTGCGGCACCGGCGGCGACGGCCACCATACGCTCAACGTCTCGACCGCCGTCGCGCTCGTCGTCGCGGCGTGCGGCGTGCCGGTTGCCAAGCATGGCAACCGTGCCGCCTCGAGCAAGGCCGGCGCCGCCGACACGCTCGAAGTCCTCGGCCTCGACATGGACCGCGCGGGCGCAACCGCCGAGGCCAGCCTGCGCGACATCGGCATCGCCTTCCTGTTCGCCGCCAATCACCATCCGGCGATGAAGCGGATCACCCCGATCCGTCAGCGTATCGCCAGGCGGACGATCTTCAACCTGATGGGGCCGCTCGCCAATCCCGCGCGAACGACGCGTCAGCTCATCGGCATCGCGCGGCCCGATTATGTCCCGCTCTACGCCGATGCCCTTGCCCAGCTCGGTACCCAGGCCGCACTCGTTGTCTCCGGCGAGGAAGGGCTCGACGAATTGTCCGGCGCGGGCCCCAGCGTCGTTGCGTCCATCGGCAACGTCGTGCTTCCCGCGCGCGTCACGCCCGACGATGCAGCGTTGCCGCGGCATGCGATCACGGCAATTCGCGGCGGTGATGCCGCTCATAACGCAGAGGCGCTTCGCCGCCTGCTGAAGGGCGAGGCGGGCGCCTATCGTGACGCCGTCCTGCTCAACGCCGCCGCGGCCTTGATGGTCGCCGGGACCGTCCCCACCCTTGTCGCAGGCGCGGCGCTCGCCGCCACCGCCCTCGACACCGGCAGCGCCGACGCGCTGCTCGACCGTTGGATCGCCTACTGACATGACCATGCTCGACCGTATTCTCGAGACCAAGCGCGCCGAAGTCGCCGCGCGCAAGGCCACCACATCGCTGTCGGACATCGACGCCGGCATCGCCCGCATGTCGGCGCCACGCGGCTTCCGCGCCGCGCTCGATGCGAAGCCCGGCTATGCGCTGGTCGCCGAGGTTAAGAAGGCCAGCCCGTCCAAGGGGCTGATCCGCGCCGATTTCGATCCCCCCGCGCATGCCCGCGCCTATGAAGCTGGCGGTGCCGCCTGCCTCTCGGTCCTGACCGACGAGAAATGGTTCCAGGGCGCGGACGCCTATCTGTCCGCCGCGCGTGACGCCGTGTCGATCCCGGTCCTGCGCAAGGACTTCATGGTCGACCCGTGGCAGGCGACCGAGGCGCGCGCGATCGGTGCCGATGCGATCCTGATCATCGTCGCCGCGCTCGACGATATCCAGATGGCGGAGATCGAGGCCTCCGCGCTCGAATGCGGGATGGACGTACTCGTCGAGATCCACGACGCGCACGAACTCGATCGCGCGCTCAAGCTCAAGTCGCGGCTGATCGGAGTCAACAACCGCGACCTGCGCGACTTCACCGTCGATTTCCAGCGGACCTACGACCTCGTCGACAAGGCCCCGCGCGACTGCACCTTCGTCGCCGAAAGCGGACTGACGACGCGCGCCGACCTCGACGCGATGGCCGAGCGCGGGATCCGGTGCTTCCTGATCGGGGAAGCGCTGATGCGCCAGGACGATGTCGAGGCAGCGACGCGGGCACTGGTCGGATGAGCCAGCTGACGCATGTCGATGCGGCGGGTGCCGCGCGGATGGTCGATGTCGGCGGCAAGACGCCGACCGCACGCGAGGCGGTCGCGACCGGCCGGATCACCATGTCGGCCGAGGCCGCGCGCGCGATCGCCGAGGGCTCGGCCAAGAAGGGTGACGTCATCGCCGTCGCCCGCGTTGCAGGGATCATGGCCGCCAAGCGGACCAGCGACCTGATTCCGCTCTGCCATCCGCTGCCGCTGACCAAGATCACGCTCGACCTCGACGTCGACGAAAGCGGCGTCACCGCGACCGCGACCGTCGCGACCGACGGCAAGACCGGCGTCGAGATGGAGGCGCTCACCGCGGTCGGGGTCGCGCTGCTCACGGTCTACGACATGGCCAAGGCGATCGACAAGGCGATGGAGATCGACGGGATCCGCCTGCTCGAAAAGCGCGGCGGAAAGTCCGGGGACTGGTCCGCACCGCGCTGACGCGGGCAGACCAGTCTTCCGTCGTTACAGCCCGATCTGCAGGCTTGCGCGCAGCGACAATGCGGCACGTCCCTGCTGCTCCTCGGCATTGAATTCGCCGCCGAAGCGGAACGCCGCATTGCCGCCAACCGCGCGCAGCTTGCCGACCCACCCGCTGGTCCGCTCCTCGGGTGTCAGCGTGAACGCGGTCCCGCCGGCAAAGGCCGCGGTCGTCGCACCCAGCCCCCCGCCGACGAGTTCGCGCCGCCCGCCCTCGAGCTCGAAGCGGAACCAGCCTGCGTCCTGATTCTGCCCCCCGAGATCGAGACCGAGCGCCGCGCTGCCGGTGACCGCAAGTTCGTCGCTGCTGCGCGACTGGACGACCAGATCGATCGCGGTGCCGCCGCCGGTTTCGCTGTAGCCGTCCTCCTTCAGCTTGTAATAATCGACCGCGATGATCGGCCGGAACGAGATATTGCCCAGATCGGCATCATAGGACAGGCCGCCCGACGCCGAGTAGAGCGTGCCGTTCCAGTCCGCGCTCGACACGCGTTGGACCGCCTCGGTCCCCGCGGTGCCAGCAAAGCGCCGCACGCCGTCGAACCCGATCCGCGCACCCGAGGCACGGGCATTGGCGTTCAGCCCACCCCAGTGCCCACGCCAATAGGCCGCGAGCTCATACTGGTTGGAGCTGACCTCATTGCTGGTCCCCTCATCGGCATCGCGGCCGCTGAGATAGGCGAGCGACGCACCGAAATTGCCCAGCCCGGTCTTGTATTCGGCCCCGCCGGAGACGCCCCAGCCGGTCACGTCATAGCCACCGGTATCGCCGATGCTCTTCGACGTGCCCCAGCCGACCTGGCTGACCCAGTAGCCCCACTGGCCCTCATCCTTGAACGGGCCGTGCGGGTCGGCGATCACCCGGGCGGTCGCACGCGAGCCCATCGTCACAGTCTCGAATGTCCCGCCGGCGTGATCCGGAAGCATCTGGCGCAGCGATCCGCGAAATGCGTCGCCGTCATTGATGTTCAGGAACGCCTGCCCAACCTTGGCGTCGGTTCCGAGCGCCGCATAGACTGCGTTGTAGGCGGAGGTCTGCGAGCGGTTGAGGCCGAGTTCGACCGTGGTCTTGCGGACGATGTCGATCGCAACGTCGTTGCCCGTGCCCGTCGCGACGTTCCCCTTGTACAGGAACGGCAACAGCGTGGTCGAGGCGGTCAGGTTTGCAGCACCGGTCAGGCTCCCCGCGCGCAGGACCGTGTACCGTCCTTCCGCACCCGTGATGCTGGCTAGCTTGAGCGCGAGCTTGGTGTCCTTCTCGAACGATGCCACCCCGGCGACGGTGATCGACGTCCCCGTCCCCCCGGTCTTGTCCAGCGTCACCGCGAGTACGCTGCCCGAACCCATCGTCAGCGACGCGATCGTCGCCGCCTTGGTCAGGTCGAGCGTACCGCCCGCGACCGTCACCGCCAGCCCGCCGCTGTTGGCGAGCGTGCCCGAAAAGCGCGACGTCCCGCCGATGGTCAGCGTGTCCGCCCCGCCACCGAAATCCGCCGCGCCGCTGAACACCGCGGTACCGGCAAGCGCCATCGTGTCATTGCCGGTGCCGAAGAGCGCCGTCCCCGCATAGGCCGCGTCGCCCGACAGCGCGAGACGGTTCGCGCCGCCGCCGAACCGGGTCGTGCCCGACACGGTGCCATCGGCGATCTCGAACACGTCGTTCCCCGTACCGAACCGGACGTCACCGACGATGCTTGGCGCCGTGACGCCCGCCGCGACCGCGGTCTGGCGGACGGTGGCGCCCGCCGTCGCTGCGGACAGGTCGATCGCGACGTTGCGCTCCGAGGTCGCTAATGCACCACTTGCGGTGATCGCCCCGCTATTCTCCACCAGCGTCACCCGGCCGGACCGGTCGAGGATCGCGGTGGCGCTGCCATCGGCTGCCTGTGCGCTCGCCTTGATCGTCCCGCTGTTGCGGATCGTGCCGACCGTCGCGCCCGCCTCGACGAGGACCGCGCTCGACAGCGATGCGGTCGTGCCGCCGCCTGCCGCCGCGATCGTCCCGGCATTGCGCAGTTCGGGGGTCGTCGTGCCGCTGCCGATCCGGATCGCGGTCGCACTCGCTCCATTGGCCTGCGCCTGGACCGTGCCGTTGACCGCGATCCCGTTGGTGATCGACACGGCGCTACCCAGGCCGCCGATCGACAGGCCGGTCGCGGTGACACCCGCATAGACACCGCTGCCACCGATGCCGCCATCGACGATCAGCCCGAAATTCGTGCCGCTGCCCGCGACTGCGCCGATCGCGACCGCATTTGTCGCCGACCCGATCTGGACCGCGGGCGCCGCGCCATAGGCGGTCACCGACGCCGATCCTTCCTTGCTGTCGTCGATCCCGTCCTTGTCCTCGTCATTGTCGGTCGTGCTGGCATCCTTTGGCGGCACCGCAAAGATGATCCCGCCAGATACGTTGCCCGCGACGACCAGCGCCGAGCCGCCCTGCAACAGGTCGTCGGCATCGAGCTTCGACGGATCCGCCGGCGCGGTCGTGGTACGGTAGCCGGTCGCGCCGAGCGAACCCTGCACCACCAGCGCACCGGTGATCGCGCCATCGAGCCGGACCGCCACGGCCCCCTGCCCGATCGCCGCGACCGTTCCGGCGAGCCGGACGTTGCCGGTAATGTCGCCCGCCCGTACGCCGACGACGTTCGTCCCCGTCACCGCAATCGTGCCCTCGGTCTTGAGCGCACCGGACAGCGGGCCGCCGAGCCAGATCCCTGCGGACTCGTTCCCTTCGACCGTGATCGCGCCCGTATTGGCGATGGCGCCGCTATAGGCGCCCGCGGTGCGGATGCCGGTACGGCCGCTGCCCGCCGCGAAGGGGCCGTCGAGATCGCCATCCTTGTCGACATCGGTCGCTTCATAGGTCTCGTCGACGATGATCTTGCCGCTGTTCGTGATACCGCCGCCGGTCCCCGCAACCGCAAGAATGCCCGTGACATTGTCCGCATTGGTAATCTGGACGGTGCCTTCGTTGGTGACGGCATGCACGCTGTCGATCGTCACCGCCGTGCCGCCGGCAGGGGTCACCGATCCCGCCGTCGTGATCCGGATCGCATCCGGCGCCCCGGCCTTCACGGTCGAGGTCCGCACCGCATCGGTGCGCTTGGTCTCGATCGTGGTCTGCGCATGGGCCGGAACGACCGCCATCAGGCAGGTAGAGGCAAGCAGGATACGACGCATGAACCAGGTCCCTTTTCGAATATGTTTCGAACACAGGACGGAACCATTGCCGCGCAGCCTTGCCGGGCTGCGCAGCTTTTCAGAATGCCGCGTCTATCCCCAGGCGCAACGTGCGAGGCCGCAATGGCGTGATCTGGCCGCTGCCGATCTGGAACGGCGTGCCAAGCGCGAAGCGATTGCCGGTGCCATCCGTCAGATTGGTCACGCCGAGCGTCAGACCCAGTGTCGGCCGGCCGACCCGCATTGTCAGCGCGGTGTCGAGATAATCGCCCTGCTCCTCCCCGAGCACCGGGCCGATACCGAGCCGGGAGCGGCCGACATAGCGCGCCCAGCCGTAGACCCGCAGGTCGAGGTCACCGCAGAGCGGCCGGCTATAGTCGAGCCCCAACCGCCCTGCGAACCGGGCGATATTGGGAACCTGGCTCATCCGCGCGAACGCCAGGGCATAGGCCTGGCTGGGTTCGGTCACCCGGCTGTCGTTATAGGTCAGCCCGGCGTCGATCGTGAGCCCGGCGACCGGTCGCCAGGCGGCCGCCGCGCTTGCCGACCAGATCCGGCCGTTGCCGATATTGGCAGTGCTCGGTAGCCCCGACCCGTCGATGAAGTCCGCCTGAATATCGTCCCAGAGCGTATGCGACAGCCCGGCCGACACGGATACCGGATCGATCCCGCTCTGCCCGAACCGTATGCCGCTTTCGATCGTGCGGACCCTGTCGTTGCGGAACCGCCGGACGAAGTCGCTCTCGATCGCGAGCCCGCCGGGCCGGAACCCCTGCTGGTACCGGGCATAGAGCGACAGCCGCGGCAGCACGGTTGCGATCAGCGATCCGGACGGCAACAGGCTGGTTTCACGACGACTGGCGGTGACCTGCGCCCTTGCCAGCGCGACCGGAGCGAGGGCCTCCGCCAGATCCTGGCCCGTTCCCGACAGCGCGGCCCGTGTCACGCGCGCGCCGCCGGTCGCGATCAATCCAGGGAACAGCGCGACGCTGCCCTCGCCATACAGCGTCGCTTCGTCGATCCGGTTGGTGACGCCCGTCACCGGCACCGGTGCCTCGACTGCGCCGAGCGCGCGCGACAGCCGCGTACGGTTGTGCGTGAAGCTGCCGCCCACCACCCAGCCGAAGCCGGCGCGCATCGGCCGCCACAGCCGGGTCTCGTTGGTCAGCATCGCAGTCGCGTTGCGCTGCACGAACAGCCGCGGATCGCCGTCCACCATGGTGGCGTCATAGCGTTCCGTCAGCGTCTGCCCGACGATCGCCGTCGACGATCGCAGCATCAGGCCGCCAAGCGTGCCCGATACGACCAGGTCGCCCATTCGGTAGTCCGCACCGAAGCCCTGCACGACGGCACTGTTCCGCGTGCGGGGCGGTGCGTCGCGATCGGTATATTGGCTGTCGTCGCCGCGGGTCCGCTGGTACACGCCGCCCAGATCCAGCGTCCAGTCGCGCCCCAGATCGACGCGCAGCGTACCCCGCCCGCCGGCGATGCTGGTGCGGTTCACGTCGCTCTGCCCGAGCGTCGGGTTGTCGATATACCCGCCCTCCGTCACCGCATAGCCAACGATGCGCAGCGCCATCCGGCCTTCCATAACCGGCAGGTTAAGGGTCGCGCCGATGTCGCCGCCGGGGTCGCCATGCGTCGTCGCGGACACGCCCGTCGCGATGGCGGCCGTCTTGTCGTCGATCACTGGTGCATTGGGAACGGTGCGGATGATGCCACCGAGCGATCCTGCGCCGTATAGGGTTCCCTGTGGCCCCTCGAGCACCTCGACCGACGCGATGTCGTAGAGCCGCAGGTCGGGATCGGGCGCGTTGTAGCTGAGCCGGATGTCGCCGAGATACTGGCCGACAGTCGTCTGCGTCGGCCCGGTGAAGCTCGAGTCCGCGATACCGCGAATGAACAGCTTGTTGCGCCCTGCACCGAGATGCGTCGAGGATACGCTCGCGAGCCGCGCCAGCACCGCGTCGCTGCCCCCCGCGCCGCCAAGCGCCAGGTCGATCCCGTCGAGATGTGCGACCTGCCCGGCGAAATCGCGCAGCCGGGTGTCCCGCTTGCTCGCGGCGACGATGATATCGGCCCCCGCGATGGTCGGGACTGCCGGCGCGGCATTCGCGGTCGCCCCCCGCAGACCGCGCTTTACCGCACGTGGCGGCGCGGCACGCGCGACCAGACGCCACCCTCCGGCCCCTGCGGATCGTATCGTCGACCCCGTCGACCGTGCGAGCTTCGCGAGCGCCTGCCGGGCCGTGAAGCGTCCCCGGATCGCGGGGACGGGCCGTGCCCACAGGACCGGGTCGTCGACGGCGATGCTGACCCCGGCCTGCCGCCCCAGTGCCAGGACGGAGTCGCCCAGGCGGCCCGCGCGCAGGTCGAGCGATACCGGCCCCGCCGCCGCGGACGCAGCGGTCAGCCCGGCGATCGCCACCGCAACGACAAAGACCCCGCCCCGCCGGATCACCGGGCCGACATCGTCCAACCCTGGGCGGACCGCCGCATCGTCACGTCTAGCAGTGCGGCGAGCGGCGTGGGATCACGCGCGAGCCCTGCCGTGGCGATCGTCGCACGGACGCGGCGATCGGCGATCTCCGGTGCCACCGCGATTGTGATGCCCAGCGTTCGCGACAGATCGTCCGCGACTTCGGTCATCGGCGCATTTTCGAACGCCAGCCGCCCCTCGCGCCACGATCCGACCGCCGTGGCATCGACCGTGATCCGCATCACACCGCCGCGCGTGGCCACCACACCCTGCCCCGCCGTCATCCGGATCGCGTTCGGACCCGGATCGTAGTCGACCGCACCTTCGGACACGGCAACGCGCATGCCGTCGCTGGTCCGCTTGACGTCGAAGGCCGTGCCGACATCGACCAGGCGCGTCTCGCCGACCCGGACCTCGAACGGATCCGCCGCATCATGCGCGACGACGAACATCGCCTCGCCACGATCAAGCGTCGCGATGCGCGCATCACGTCGATCGATCGTCACGAGGGACCCGCCGGCGAGCATGATCCGGCTTCCCTCAGCGAGGAGGATCGTCCGCGCGGCCCCCGGCGCCGCCTCGACGGCATAGGGTTGGGGGCGGCGCTCATAGACCGAAAGGCCGGCGACGACCGCCAGCGATGCGGCGATCGCCCCGCCGGCCCACCGTCCTATCCGCTGCGGCGCGCGTCGTGCCGGCTTGGCGATCGGCTGCGCCACCGCCCCCGCCTGCGGCGCGCGCAACGATGCGACGCCATCATCGATCGCGGCGCTCAGCGCGTGATAGCGCGTGGCATGCGTCGGGTCCGCCTCCATCCACGCCATGAAGCCGGGCCAGTCGTCGAATGCGGGATCGCCCGTCCGCACGATCCAGTCGAGCGCCTGTGCGTCCAATGCGGTGTCGTCCTGCGCCATCATGGCCTCCTGACTGGCTTGACGGAGACGTTCGCCTCAAACCTCATCGAGCCGCCCTTTCAACGCGATCATCGCACGATAGGCCTGCCGCAGGTCGCTTTCGACGGTGCTGAGGCTCACGCCCATCTCGTCCGCGATCGCACGTTGGGCGATCCCGTCGATCCGGTGGCGGCGAAACACCGCCGCGGCGCGTTCGCCGATCGCCTCCAGCGCGCGCGCTGCCATCCGCGCCTTTTCGCGCGCGATCAGCACGCGCTCACCCGACGGCGCATCGGACTGGCCCGCGACCGTGGCGCCGACCGCGTCGCTCCAGTCATTGTCGCGTCGGGCGGCCTGCCGGACCGCGCGATGACGGTCGAGCATGAGATTGTGCGCCGCGCGGTACAGATAGGCCAGCGGCGCGGCGATCGGTCCGCCGCGCGGCGTCCGCACACGGATCCAGAGCTCGTGCAAAAGGTCTTCCGCTGCATCCCCCGCGCCATGCGCCGACAGAAAGCGGAGCAGCGTATCGCGGTTGGCGAGGAAGACGGCCTCCAGACCCTGCGTGTCCATCCGTCGCCTATACCGTAAGAGAAAACGTCACGACCATGGCGGATGCTCGGCCGCAGGCGGCGCGCGTTAGCCCCTCACGGATGCGCGCGTCGCGGCCGCGGTGTCGCCTCAGCCTGCAACGTCGACCGGATGCGTCGCGATGATCGTCGGACGCGCGGCGGCGAGGTCGCGTGACGCCACACCCAGCGCCTTGAAATGGTCGGACGCCATGTGTGCCTGAACCGCGGCATCGTCGACATACAGCTCGTTGAACACGAAACGCCGGTCGCCATCGGCCTCGCGCCACAGATCGTAGTGGAGCACCCCCGGTTCATTCCGCGACGCCGCGGCGCAGATGCGGGCGGCGTCGATGAACGCCTCCTCATGGCCGGGCTTGACGGAAACGAACGCAATGACCTTCACGGGCATATCGACCTCCTGGGCGTGATTTCGCCACAGCCTGTGCGCGCCCGGCGGATGGCGCGCAACCCCGCGGCCGTGTCAGACGCCCAGTTCCGCCATCGTCACGACGCGGTGCTCCCGCGCGCTGATCTCCGCCGCGGTACCGATCGCGACCGCGCGCAGACCATCCTCCGCGGTGACCTGCACCGGTCCCTCGCCGCGTACCGCCGCGGCAAAAGCGGCGTGCTGATAATAGGTTGCGCCTTCGTGCGAGCCTGCGGCCCGGGCCGCAGGATCGACCGAGACATGACTGCGCTCGACCGCCTTGGGGTTGAGAAATCCGACCCGTGGCGAATAGACGAGCTCGCCGGCAGGAATCAGCACGTCGAGCCGCGCCGCATCGCCCGTCGCCGACATCTCCTCCTGATTCTCCGCACCATCAGCGAACATGCTGAGATCGAGCATCGCCCGCACGCCGTTCGCGAAATCGACCGTCGTATAGCTGTTGTCGATGATGTCCGGGCGCTCGCCGTCATAAAGTTCGTCGAGATGGTTCACGTCCATCGCGCCCGAGCAATGGACGCGCACCGCTTCCGACCCGACGATCAGCCGCATCAGATCGAAGAAGTGACAGCATTTCTCCACCATCGTGCCGCCGGTGTTCCGCGCAAGCCGGTTCCAGTCGCCGACCTTGGGCAGGAAGGGAAAGCGGTGCTCGCGGATCGCGAGCATCTGCAACCGGCCGACCCGGCCCGCCTGGACCTGCTCGATAAAGGCGGCAGCAGGCGGCATGAAGCGATACTCCATCCCGGTCCAGAACGGCCTGACGTGCGCGGCGGCACGCTCGACGATCCACCGCGCATCGTCGATCGTCGTCGCCAGCGGCTTCTCGCACAGGATCGCGGCGTCCATCGCGAACAGCTGCTCGAGCACGTCGCGGTGCGTATTGTTCGGCGACGCGATGACGATCGCATCGACATCGGCGCGCTTCGCAAACGCCTCGACCGAGTCGAACCGCGCGACGCCATCGGCCCGGTCGCCCAGCGCCTCGGTCGCCCAGTCGATCGAGGTCGCGACCGGATCCGCGATCGCAACGATCTCCGCACCGGGCAGGATCGCCAGGTTGCGGATGTGTTCGACGCCCATCATGCCCGTTCCGACGACACCGTATCTGATCGTGGCTACCAAGCTGTCTATCCCTATGCCATGAGCCGTCGGCATGACGACTATCCGCCTTTCCAACGACCTTCGCCCGCTCGGCAAGAGCGAAATCCTTGTTTCGCCGATAGCCTGGGGCATGTGGCGGCTGGCCGGAGAAACCGCGCCGGTCCGCGCGATGATCGACGCGGCGCTGGGTGCGAGAATCAACTTCTTCGACACCGCCGACATCTATGGCTGCGACGTCCCGGCGGGCTTCGGCTCGGCAGAGGCGTTGTTCGGGCGCGCGCTGGCCGAGGACCGCAGCCTGCGCGCAAGGATGGTGATCGCGACCAAGGCGGGCATCCGTCCCGGCATTCCGTATAATTCCAGTGCAGAGTATCTGGCCGACGCCCTCGACGCGTCGCTGACGCGGATGGCGATCGAACAGGTCGACCTGTACCAGATCCACCGCCGCGATTTCATGACCCATCCGCAGGAGGTCGCCGCGGCGCTGACGCGCATGGTCGAGGCGGGCAAGGTGCGCAGCATCGGCGTCTCGAACTATAGCGTTCACGAATTCGCCGCGTTGCAGGCGTTTCTCGGCCAGCCGATCGTCAGCACCCAGCCCGAGTTTTCCCCGCTCCAGACCGCACCCCTGTTCGATGGCACGCTCGATCAGGCGATGGCGCACGACGTCGCGGTGATGGCATGGTCGCCGCTTGGCGGGGGTCGGCTGGCGCAGGGCGATCACCCGGCGGCAACGCTGCTCGCCGAGCATGGCGCGCGCTACGGCGTCGACGCCGCGACCGCGACCCTGGCCTGGATCATGGCGCATCCGGCGCGGATCATCCCGATCGTCGGCTCGCAGACCCCCGCGCGGATCGCAGCCTCGGCCGATGCGTACAAGGTCGAATGGACCCGCAGCGAATGGTATGCGGTGCTGCAGGCCGGCATGGGTGTCTCGCTGCCATGATCGATCCGTCAGCAAGCCTTCCACCCTGCGAGATCAGCTGGTTTTCCGCGCTGTGCGACGATGATTACGAGTTTCTCGGCGTCCCCGACCCCGCGCTGAAATCGAGCTGGGAGCATTGTCGCGACATCGTGATGCAGGCCGAGACGGCGGGATACGACAATATCCTGCTGCCCTCGGGCTATACGCTCGGCATCGACACGACCGCGTTCGCCGCGGGCATCGCACCGATGCTCAGGCGATTGCGACTGCTGATGGCGGTACGGATTGGCGAAAGCTGGCCACCGCAGCTCGCCCGCCAGATCGCGACGATCGACCAGATGCTCGGCGGTCGGCTGGCGATCAACATCATTTCCAGCGACCTGCCCGGCGAAACGCTCGCGAGCGCGCCACGCTACGCCCGCACCGTCGAGGCGATGCACATCCTGCGCACGCTGCTCGACGGCAAGCCGCTCGACCATGACGGCAACTTCTGGAAGCTGAAGCTCGACCCTCCGCGGACCACCACCGTGTCCGGGCGCTGTCCCGCGTTCTATTTCGGTGGCCTGTCCGAGGCCGCGCGGGAGGCCGCGGCGACCAATGCCGACGTCTATCTGATGTGGCCCGACACGATGGACGGCGTCCGTGCGATCATCGCCGACCTCCGCGCCCGCGCCGCACGCCACGGCCGCACGTTGCGCTTCGGCTACCGCGTCCATGTCGTCGTCCGCGAGACCGAGGCGGAAGCCCGCGCCGCGGCCGATCGTCTGCTGTCGAAACTCGACGATGCCGAAGGCCAGGCGATCCGCGCGCGTTCGCTCGATTCGCAGTCCGCCGGCGTCCGTCGCCAGGCCGAACTGCGCGAGGGATCCGACGATGGCTATGCCGAAGCCAATCTGTGGACCGGGATCGGCCGCGCACGGTCGGGATGCGGGGCCGCGATCGTCGGCGATCCGGACCAGGTGCTCGCCAAGCTCAACGCCTACCGGGCCGAAGGAATCGATGCGTTCATCCTGTCGGGCTATCCGCACGCCGCCGAGGCCGACCTGTTCGCACGCCACGTGCTGCCGCGGATCGAGCATGGTCCCTTGGTCGTCTAGGACGCAGGCCTGGCCGCTGAGACCGACTGAAATCAAATAACCGACGCGGACAAGAGAAACTGGCTCGCATCCATCGTCCTCTCGTCCATGCTGGCCCGCTATGACTTTGCCCATCAAGACCGTCGCGCAACTCAGCGCCCGTGGCCGCACATTGCTGTTCGCGCTGGTCGTCACCGCCGGCATCCTCAACCTCGTCGATCGCCAGATCATCGCCGTGCTGAAGCCGACGATCGCCGCCGATCTCGGCTGGAGCGACGATGATTACGGGACGCTCGCCGCCTGGTTCCAGGGCGGCGCGGCGTTCGCGTTCCTGTTCACCGGCTGGATCGTCGACAAGCTCGGGGTGAAATGGGCGAACCCGATCGGTGTCGCGGCGTGGAGCATCGCCGCGATGGCGCATGGCTGGGCGCGATCGATGACCGAGTTCGTGATGATCCGCGTCAGCCTGGGCGCGACCGAGGCGATGGGCACGCCGACCGGGATCAAGACGATCGCGTCGGTGCTGCCCAAGAACTGGCGATCGAGCGGGTTCGGCGCGACCAATGCGGCCAACAGCATCGGTGCGATCCTGGCGCCGCTGGCTATTCCGGGCGTCGCGCTGCTCGTCGGCTGGCGGGGGACGTTCGTCGTCGCAGGCGCGCTCGGGCTCGTCTGGGCAGCGGTCTGGCTGATCGCGACCCGTCGCCTGCGCTTCACCTCGCAGCCCGTGGGCGCCGTAGATGCCGCGGCACCGGTCGGCGACTATGGCCCGATCCTGCGCAATCGCCAGACCTGGGCGATCGCGGTCGCCAAGATCCTGTCCGACGCGACCTGGTGGCTGATGCTCTTCTGGTTGCCCGACTTTTTCCACCGCCAATTTGGGCTGAGCGGAGTCGCGCTCGGCGTGCCGCTGGCCATCGCCTATGGCGGCGCGGCGGTTGGCTCGCTGCTCGGGGGCGGCGTGGCGACCCGGTTGCTGAGCCTCGGCTATAGCGTCAACGCCGTCCGCAAGGGCATATTGCTGGTTGCCGCGCTCTGCGTCCTGCCCGTTCCGCTCGTGCTTTACGTCGGCAGCTATCCCGTCACGATCGCGCTGATGGCGCTGACGCTCGCCGCGCACCAGGCGTTCTCGACCAACCTGTTCGCGCTGATCGCCGACGTCGTGCCGCAGGACAAGCTCGGCCGGGTCACCGCGTTCGGCTCGTTCAGCGGCAATGTCGGTGGTATGGTGATCGCCAAGGTCGCCGGCCTCGTACTGACCGCCGGGCTCGGCTACCTGCCGCTGTTTCTGTTCGCCAGCGTCTCCTATCTGCTCGCGGTCGGCTGGATCCAGCTGCTGCTGCCGCGGTTGCGCCCGGTCGAGGGGCACTAAAGCTGATACGATGCGGCTGCATCCAGATCTATATACCCATCGGCTGAATGGGATTTAAAAGACGACATCATCTTCGGGAGGGATATCATGATCGATCCACGCCATGTGGCGCTGCTGGCCGGCACCGCGCTTGCGACCCTGGCCGCGCCGGCATTCGCTCAGGACACGGCCGCGGCGCCGGCAGTCGCGCCGCCCAAGGCGGCGACGCCTGCCGCCGACACCGGCGAAGACGTCGTCGTCACCGCGCGCTTTCGCAACGAAAGCCTCCAGTCCGTACCGATCGCGATCTCCGCCGTCAGCGGGCAGTCGCTCGCCGAACGCCAGTTGAACACCGTCGAGAACATCGCCGCGACGATCCCCGCGGTCGGCTTTCGCAGCGGTGCGTCGAACAAGGACCGAACGATCTTCATTCGCGGCGTCGGCACGATCACCACTTCGCCGGGCGTCGAGCCGTCGGTGTCGACCGTGCTCGACGGCGTTGTCCTCACCCGCCCCGGCCAGTCGACGCTCGACCTGGGCGAGGTCGAGCGGATCGAGGTGCTGCGTGGTCCACAGGGCACGTTGTTCGGCAAGAACGCGTCGGCGGGCGTCGTCAACATCGTCACGCGCAATCCGACCGACGAGTTCCGGATGTTCGGCGAAGCGGGCGTCACGTCGGACGAGGAATACCGGATCAAGGCCGGCATCTCGGGCGCGATCGTGCCCGGCAAGGTCCAGGCGCTGATCGGCGGCCTTTACGACGACTTCAAGGGCAATGTCCGCAACGTCACGCGCAACGACGACGTCAACGGCTATCGACGCTACGGTGCGCGCGGCAAGCTGGTGATCACGCCGTCGGACGCGCTCAAGTTCACGATTATCGGCGACTAT
The DNA here is from genome assembly GCF_003046295.1 of Sphingomonas aerolata. Taxonomy (GTDB): domain Bacteria; phylum Pseudomonadota; class Alphaproteobacteria; order Sphingomonadales; family Sphingomonadaceae; genus Sphingomonas; species Sphingomonas aerolata. The sequence goes on along the minus strand of NZ_PZZN01000003.1, from coordinate 75,540 downwards.
CTCAATTCGCGCGATACCACCCCGACCAGCGTCTATGCCAGCACCAGCCGGACCGCCTACCCCACCGGCACCGTCACCAATTCGCCCGACCTGGCTGCCGCGCTTACGGCAAGTGGCATCGGTGCGAACGCCAGTAACCGCCGCACGAACAACGATACGATCACCGACGTGCGCGACGAAAATTACGGCGGCTCGTTCACGGGTGACCTGACGCTCGGCGACTATCACCTCACCTCGATCACCGGCTGGCGGCAGTGGTTGAACACGCAGCGTCAGGATTATGACAGCGTCGCCGCGCTCTCGACCGCCTTCCCGTCGGGGCAGGACGCTGGCCACGTCAACACCAAGCAGTTCTCGGAGGAGCTGCGGCTCACATCGCCCAAGGGCGGGCTGATCGATTACGTGCTTGGCGCCTATTATCTCCACGCCACCACCGACGAGACCTATCAGCGGACGCTGACGTCGCTCGCCGCTGGTGGCGCGCGCAGCACGACGACGGGTGTCGCGAACTACGGCATCACCAACGACAATTTCGCGTTGTTCGGCGAGGCCAACGTCAATTTCACCCCGCGCTTCCGTGGTATCGCGGGCTATCGTTCGACCTGGGACAGCCTGGACTTCTATCATGTCCGCACGTCGAGCGCGGATCCCCTCAATACCGGCGCAGCGGCGCTCGATCGACCCGGCGTGCGCGCCTATCACAATGCCAGCGACGGGCTCGATCGGCGTGGCGACAGCTACCGGCTCGGTCTACAATATGATCTCGGCGATCATGCGCAGACCTATTTCACCTTTTCGCGCGGCTACAAGGGCCCCGCGTATAACGTGTATTTCAACATGCGGTCGCTCAACGCGACGACGCCGCTCGACGAGGTTCCGCTGAGCCCCGAGACCTCGAACTCCTACGAAATCGGCTTGAAGGGCAGCACCGCAGACCGTGCACTGAGCTACAGCCTGGCCGCGTTCACGACGAACTTCGACGGGTATCAGGCAAGCTTCAACGACGTCGTCGCGGGCGCGCAGGTCAGCCGCCTGATCAACGCCGGCTCGGTGCGGTCGCGCGGGGCGGAGGCGGACGTGACGCTGCGCCCGACCAAGGGCCTGACGCTCGATATCTCGGCCGCCTATACCGATGCCACGGTGCGCAATTTCCTCTGCCCGCCGGGTGCGCCGACGAGCTGCAACATCGACGGCCAGCCGCTCCCCTACGCCCCCAAGATCAAGCTCTATGAGAATGCGGCGTACCGCTTCGCGCTCAGCGACACGCTCGCGCTCGAACTGCAGAGCGACGTGACGTTCAGCAGCAAGGTGCAATATGCGCTGGCGCAGACGCCGAGCACCGTGCAGCCCGCCTATGCGATCTGGAATGCGAGCGTCGCCCTGCTCAGCGATCAGTCGGGCTGGCAGTTGCGCGCCTATGTGAAGAACCTGACGAACACGTCCTATTCGTCATTCCTGACCGCGGGGACGTTCGCAGGGACTGTCCGGTTCGTCCCGCGTGACGACCAGCGCTATGCCGGGCTGCTGCTGCGCAAGGACTTCTGACTACCGCCGGGCGCGGCTGATCGGATGGACGCGCGGTTCATCCTATCAGCCGCGCCGCGGCCTTGCGTGCGGTTGCGCCATAGGGGGGCTTCAGGCCAGCCAGTCTGGCGACGTCGAACCGCGCCTGCCGCAAGACCGCGCGGGCATGGCTGAAGGTGCGGAACCCGTCTGCACCGTGATAGGCGCCCATGCCCGACGGGCCGATGCCGCCGAACGGCAGATCCTCCATCGAGACGTGGAGGATCACGTCGTCGAGGCTGACGCCGCCCGACACGGTTCGATCGAGCAACCGGCGACGCTCGCCCGCATCGCTGCCGAAGTGATAGAGGGCAAGCGGCCGGTCGCGGCGATTGATCTGGCCGATCGCGTCGTCGATATCGTCATATCGACGGATCGGCAGGACCGGACCGAAGATCTCCTCCTGCATCACGATCATGTCATCGGTCGCGTCGCGGACGATGTGGAGCGGCATCTTGCGCGTGTTCGCACCGCTGAAGTCCTCGCCCGCCGGATTGACGATCTCGACCCGCGCGCCCTTGGTTCGGGCATCGTCGAGCCAGTCGTTCAACCGCGCCATGTGACGGTCGCTGACCAGCGACGTATAGTCCGGGTTGTCGAGCAATGTCGGATACATCGCGCTGGCCGCGGCCGTCAGGCCGGCCACTACGGCAGGCTCGTCGGCGTCGCGGACCAGCATGTAATCGGGGGCGAGACAGATCTGGCCGGCATTCAGCATCTTGCCGAGCGCGACCCGCTCGGTCGCGCGCGCGATATCCGCCCCCTCGCCGATCACCACCGGCGACTTGCCGCCCAGCTCCAGCGTCACGGGGACGAGATTGTCGGCGGCCGCGTGGAGGATATGGCGCCCGATGCCTGTCGCACCGGTGAAGAGCAGATGGTCGAACGGCAGGCTGGCAAACGCCTTGCCGACCTCCGGCCCGCCCCCGACAAAGGCCAATTCGTCCGCCGCGAAATACCGCCCGACGAGCTCCTCGAACAGCGCGCCGGTGACCGGGGTATATTCGCTGGTCTTGACGATCGCACGGTTGCCCGCGGCGAAGATGCCCGCGAGCGGCGCCATGATGAGGTTGACCGGGAAGTTCCACGGCGCGATCACCCCGACCACGCCCTTGGGCTGATATTCGACCCAGGCCTTCGCGCCGAGCAGCCCGAGTGGGAACTGGACCGCGCGCCGCTCCGGTTTCGCCCAGCGGTCGAGATGCTTGATCGCATGGGTGATCGGCGCGATCGATCCGGCGATGTCGGTGATCATCGATTGCTCGCGGCTCCGGTGCCCGAAATCTTCCGACAGCGCATCGCAGAACCGCGTGGCGGACTCGCGGATCATCGCCGCGGCCCGTTTCAGCCGGTCCTTGCGGACCGACAGCGGCTCGGGCATCGCTGCCATCGATGCCGCGCGCTGCGCCGCCAGGATCGCCATCATGTCGGTCATCGCCATCTCCCATCCGGCGCACCCGCCCGGCCCGGTTGTAATACCCGTGTCATGCCGCCTGCGCCTGCTGCTTCGCAAGCGGGTTGCATACCGGCCTCGCGGAGGCTTGGCGTGACCTGTCGGCGCAATCTATGTGTCGGCCGATGACGCATATGAATGAGAACTACCGCGCGGCGCCCACGCCGCCTCGCCATCCGGCGACGCGTGCGGCCGGCCTCGCGCTCGGTGTGGTGGCCGGTCTTGTGCTGTTTGCCAGGCTCGCGGCGAACCGCGCGGAACGCCGCGTGCCGGCCGACGGCAGGTTCATCGATATCGACGGGCGACGGATGCATTATCTCGAACGTGGAACGGGCCCGGCGATCGTGATGATCCACGGGCTTGGCGGGCAGATGCGCAACTTCGGCTATGCTTTGCTCGACCGACTGGGTGCGGATCACCGCGTGATCCTGATCGACCGCCCCGGCTCGGGCTATTCGGCGCCGATCGCGCAGGCCAATATCCGTGCACAAGCCGCGCATGTCGCGGCGTTCATCACCGCGATGGGGCTCGACCGACCGCTCGTCGTCGGCCACTCGCTGGGCGGTGCAATCGCGCTCGCGCTGGCGCTCGATCATCCGCGGCAGGTCGGCGGGCTCGCGCTGATCGCACCCTTGACCCAGCCGCTCGCCACCGTGCCGCAGATCGTCGCGACGCGCGCTATCGGTACGCGCGCGATGCGCAGCGCGCTGGCATGGACGGTCGCCACGCCCGCTGCCTTGCTCGCACGACCCAGCGGCGCGCGCATCGTCTTCGCACCCGATCCGGTACCCGACGATTTCGCGACCCGTGGCGGCGGCGCATTGATCGGTCGCCCATCGGCCTTTGCCGGAGCAGCGGCAGATCTCGCCGCGGCAAATGCCGATCTGCCGGCGATGGTCGCCCGCTATCCCTCACTGTCCGTTCCGACCGCGATCCTGTTCGGACGCGACGACGCGGTGCTCGATCCGCTGGCGCACGGCCAGGGTCTCGCCGACGCCTATCCCGCCGCGGCGCTCACGCTGGTCGCGGGCGGCCACATGATCCCCGTGACCCGGCCCGACGATGTGGCGGCATGGCTTTCCACGCTGACCAACCCCGGCGCTCCGGTCTGAGGTTCTCTTAAACCGTCAGCTGCGATACCGGGCCTCGACGAGATCGAGCTCACGGACCAGCTTGCGGATGGTCGCACTGCCGATCCGGCGATCGCGCGCGAGGTCGACGATCGTGCTGCGTTCGGCCTGGAGCGCGACGAGCTTGAAGTCCCGCTCGATCCGGTCCTGCACCCGCGCGGCCGCGGACGCCTTGGCGGAGCCGCTGCGGCTGTCGATCCGGTCGCGATAGATGTCCATCACCCGGCCACCCGCCGCCGCATAGAAATCGCCGTCGCCCATTCGTTCGGCCAGCTCATGCTGCGACCGCTCGACCGCGCGGATCGCCGCTTCCGCCGCCGCGACCCGCGCCGCATCCTCTTCCGCGAGCAGCGACGGCTCGGGCGGCATCGTCAGGCCGTTGAGGAGGATCGGCAAGCCGACGCTCGCCAGCACCAGCGACACGATGATCACCCCTGCGGCGAGGAATATGGCAAGGTCGCGCGCAGGAAACGCGGTGCCGTCGTCGAGTACGAGCGGAATCGTCAGGACACCTGCAAGGGTGATCGCCCCGCGGACCCCCGCCAGCGACATCGCCGCGACCAGCCGCCAGTCCGGGCTGTGGACCGTCACCCCGTCGCGATAGCGTCGGCGCAGCAGCGTCAGCCGCAACGACACCCAGACCCAGACGAACCGCAGGGCGGCGAGTCCGGCGACGATCGCGAGGACATAAGCGGCAAGCCAGCCGGTGCTGTCATGCCCCGTCATCTTGACCGTCGTCCTGGCACCCGCAAGGATCGCCGGCAGCTGTTCGCCGAGCAGCACGAAGATGATGCCGTTGAGCGCGAACTGGATCGTGTCCCACACCGAGTTGCGCCGCATCCGCGTATTCGGCAGCGCCTGACGCGATATCTCGGCATAGGTCATCGTCACGCCCGCCGCGACGGCCGCGAGGATCCCCGACGCGTGAAGATGTTCGGCGAGCAGATAGGAACCGAACGGGATCAGCAGACTGACGAGGATCTGCGACCCCGATTCCTCACCGAACCGCCGCGATACCCATGCTTTGGCGCGCGTGACCGCGAGCGTCAGGCCGACACCCACCACGATGCCTGCGCCGGCAACCCAGACGAAGTTGATCGCGGCGGAGGACGGCGAAAACGATCCGGTCAGCGCCGCGGCGATCGCAAAGCGCAGACAGACGAGGCCCGAGGCGTCGTTCAGCAGCGATTCCCCTTCGAGGATGTGCATCATCCGCTTCGGGATCGGGACGCGTGCGGCGATCGCCGAGACTGCGATAGGATCGGTCGGCGAGACGACTGCGGCAAGCGCGAACGCGACGGCAAGCGGTATGGCCGGGATCATCCAGTGGATGAACAGTCCCATGCCGATCACCGTGATCAGCACCAGCCCCAGCGCCAGTTCGACCACGGTCGAAATGTCCTTGAGCAGCTCGTCTTTGGGGATCCGCCAGCCATCGAGGAACAACAACGGTGGCAGGAACAGCAGCAGGAAGAGTTCGGGATCGAGCGCGACCCGGTACGACGTCGACATACCGATGACCGCACCGAGCATGATCTGCACCAGAGGCGTCGGCACCGGCACGGGGAGCATTCGCGAAATGGACCCGCTCAGGACTACCGCGAGCAGGAGGAACAGAACGATCGATACAGCTTCCAAAAGATACTCCCGCTTGGCGTCAGGTCCTTCCTAACCGGCACACGCCACAAACGACACCCCCTTGGACCGAACGATCGTCAGTCGACCGTCACGAGGCCGGCGGCAAAGGCAATCCGAAGCGCCTCCGACAGGCTGCGCACGCCGAGCTTGTCCATCAGATTGGCGCGGTAAATCTCGACGGTCCGCGGGCTCAGGCTCAGCGCATGCGCGATCACCTTGTTCGGCTGGCCGTCGATCAGTCCCATCAGTACGTCGGTCTCGCGCATCGAGAGCCGCGCGATCCGCTGACGCGCCGCCTGGGTCCGATCCGCCGCCGCGGTTTCGGTTTCGAGCCGCGCAAAACCTTCGTCGACCGTGCGCAGCAGTATGTGCGGATCGCACGGCTTTTCGAGAAACTCGAGCGCGCCCGCCTTCATCGCCTCGACGGCGAGCTGCACGTCGCCCTGCCCGGTCAGGATGATCGGCGCAAAATGCGGTGCGAACGGCACGAGCTTGCGCAACACCTCGAGCCCGGTGGTCCCGGGCATGTGATGGTCGAGCAGCACGATACCCGGGTCGAGGCTGCTGAGCTCGGCCAGAAACGCATCCCCGGAGCGAAAGCCGCGGATCAGCAGGTTCGGACGGGTCGACAGCAGCCCCTGCACCGATGCACGGACGGCGTCGTCATCGTCGACGACATAGACGGTACGCATCCAGACATCCTTTCACGGCTTATTCCAAACAGACATGCGGCACGGTGAAGCGAAAGCAGGCGCCACCGCCCGGGGCGTTGAAGCCGACCAGCTCGCCGCCATGCGCTTCGACGATCCGGCGGCAGATCGACAGGCCGAAGCCCATGCCCCCCTCCCCCTTCGATGACGTGAAGGGCGTGAACATCCGCGACAGGATCGCATCGGGCAAGCCGGGACCATTGTCGCAGATGCTGATCTCGACGAGCGCCGCTTTGTTCAACCGCGCCTCGATGAGGACGCCGCGCGCGCCGTCGGGCGATGTCGCCAACGCCTCGAACGCGTTGCGGAGCAGGTTGACGACCACCTGCTGCACCTGGATCCGATCCGCGAGCATGAAGTCGGCGTCGGGGGACAGCGCGAAGCTCAGCTCGATATCGGCATGCTGTCCACCGGACGTCAGCAACGTGACGGCCTCACGCAGTGTCGCCTCCACGGGCTCGATCCGCATCTCGGACTCGCGCTTGGCGATGAACTCGCGAAGCCGGTGGATGATGTCGCCTGCCCGCAGGGCCTGCGCGTTCGCCGATATCAACATGGCCTTGAGCCGGTCGCCATCCATGCCGGCGCCGCTGTCGAGGAGCAATTCGGCGGTCGTGACGAAGTTCGCGATCGCAGCGAGCGGCTGGTTGAGTTCATGCGCGAGCGCCGCAGCCATTTCGCCGACCGCGTTCAACCGGATGACCTGCATCAATTCCCGCCGGACGAGGCTCAGCCGCTCTTCCGCGGCGATCCGTTCCGAAATGTCACGGACGAACCCCGTCAGCACGCGTTCGCCGTCGACCAGTGCCTCGCCGACATGCAGTTCTACCGGGAAGCTGCTCCCGTCCGCGCGCCGCGCGGTGGTAAGCCGGCCATGACCAACGCCACGCCGATCGCCCGAGGCCGGATAACGCCGTAAATACCCCTGCTGCCACGCCTCGCGCTCGCCCGGGATCAGGGTCTGCACGTTCAATCCGATCGCCTCGGCAGCGCTATAGCCGAAGATGAGTTCGGCGGCGGCGCTGAAGGAGCGGATGGCGCCGGCCTCGTCGATCACGATCATCGCATCGGGCACGGTTTCAAGGATCGACCGCAATTGCGCCTCGCGCACGCGAAGCGCCGCCTCGCGCTCCTCGTGCCGCGTTATGTCCAGCGTGATCCCCGTCGTCCGGATCATGACGCCGGCCTGATCATAGAAGCACCGGGCAGAGCCCTCGAGAAAGCGCTGCGTGCCGTTGGGCAATCTGAGCCGATAGGTGAAGCTGATGCGGGGTGCGCGCTTGCCGACGGTTTCGGCGATCGTACGTTCGACCTCCGCCAGATCGTCCGGATCGATCAGCGCCGCCCAGCTCGGATAATCATGCAGGCTTCCCGCCGGCAGCCCCAGACGCTGCTCGGACCCTGCGGTCCAGGTCAGTGCCCCGGTCGCGACCTCCCATTCGAAGACCCCGACCTCGTGCGCGCTGCTGGCGAGCGCGAGACGCTCCTCGCTCTTGCGCAGCGCGGCCTCGATCTCGAGCCGCGTGCTGATATCGGTCATCGACAGGACAAGGGCCGGCGCACGGGCCAGCTTCTCGACCCTGCGCGCCTGCTCGATCACGTGCACCGCACTGCCGTCACGGCGGCGCTCGATCAGTTCACGCTCGCCATCGGCATGCGGGCAGCCCGTCGCCAAGCTGCCGTCGGCGGTGCACGACGCGAGCAGTACATGCTTCTGCCTGCCGAGCGCCTCGTGCGCACGCCACCCGTATAATTCCTCGCACCCGCGCGACCAGTGGATGATCCGGTCATCGGTATCGACCAGCGCCATCGGTGCGGCGTTCAATGCCTGGGTCAGCTCGGACAAAGCGGCGCGGTGGCGTGCTCCGCTACGTACCGTCCAGGTGACGAGCGCGCTGACCACCACGAAGTTCAGCGTAACGGTCATCAGTTCGCCCCAGACCGCAGACACCCCGGCAAGCTCGATGCTCGCCATTTCCACGAGCGGCGCTAGCACCGGTACGACCAGCAGCAGCGGCAGAACAAGTCGCAACATGTGCCATTCAGGCGACCAGGCACCGGGCTCGTCCAGAATATCACTTCGCCAGGCAAGTACCGCCAGGGCCAGCAGCATCGCGCCGATCGCGGATGGCAGGGACGTCGACGACAGATGCCACCCGGTCGCATGCAGGGCCGGGAGCATCGGGATCAGCAATAAAGCTGTGCTTGCAGTCACCAAACTGCCGCCTGCGAGTGCCGCTGCCAGCCGTCCATAGGAGCGGGTATTTGCCGCGGCTGCGCCGATCGCGACGGGCAATGCGACGAGTATGAGATCGGCGACAATGCCCGGCCCCGTCATCGCGCGATCAAAGGCTGTCCGGACATCATCTGCAAACAGCCACCCATCGATTCCATGGCTCCCGGCCGGCAGGACCAGTTGGACGAACAGGCGCTCAAGACCAATGGCGATCGGCACGGCGAGCAGCGGCATGGCTCGGCGACTGGAATGTCCGCGTGACAAAATCAGGGTCGCCGCCGCCATGCAGGCAAAGGCAATGCAGCCGAACGGCGGCATTGGCTCGACCAAACCGAACGTCGTCAGCACGGGAATCCGCAGCATCCATCCGATCAACGGGATCGTCGCGCAGGCAAAGACAGCCGCTATGCACAACCCGGCCACAGTACGGCCCGGCTGGCTCATTGTCGAAACGGAATCGTCTTCTATTGAAGTCTCCATGCTATCCGACAAATATATGCCAATACTGTATTATTACCTAGCTCGTTGGCAAATATATTGACCCATAATGACGGGCATTTCCACCATTATGGTCAGCTACGAAAAAGCGTCGATCCCGCGTCTTGGGAACGACGCGGCGATCCGCCCGAGAATAGGCGGGCGCGCCTAAGCATCGGTAAACGTCACCGAATATCAGCCGACGTTTTGGCTCCGCGACGGTCGTGGCCGCGGCCTCAATCCCGTGCTCTGCCGCTTTGACGACAATCAATGCCACGGTTCGCCATGACGGGCAGAGCGATGACCGGAGGAGCCGGCATGACGGACGGGCACGGCACGAAGCAGGACGGCAAGGCGCAGCGCGTCGATCGGGCATCGCGCGACGGCGAGTCGTCTCCGGTTCGAGCGTGTCGTCACTGGCATGTCATCCGCGACGACGACCTCGCGGACCTGTTGTCCGCGCATGCCGATCTGCGAAGCCTGTGCAGCATTCTCGAACATTGCGCAGACTGTTTGCCCATCAGACCCTCGGCGCGAGATGCGGACTGGATCTGTGCGCGACTGGCCTTGGTGACCGAACGGCACGACGATGGCCTCGAGCCGACGCTCGACACGCTGTTCCGGCGAACCCCGTCACAGCCGCTGATCGGCGTGGTGCTCGATCATGTCGCCGCACACCGCGCGACCGACGCCGTCTATGCGCAGGATCTCATCGTCGCGCTTGATCCGCGCTCGATCGAGGCTGACCGGTTCGCGCCCGACATGCTCGGCTATATGCTGCGATGCTTCTTCGACGGCTGCCGCCGTGCCACCGACTTCACCGAGCTGGCGATCCTGACCCTGGGGCATGCCCGCCTCACGCGCGCCGCCAGGATGCGGCTGACCGACAGCCTGGCGCGTAGCGTTTCACCCTGAGCGCAGCTTGCTGTCGCTCCCGGCGTCGCTATGCCGGATCGGCGCGCGCCGCGAGAGCGTCGCGGTCGACAATGGTGATGGCTCTTCCGCCGGGCAAGCCGATGACGCCGCGAGTCTTCAGCTGCGTCATCTGCCGGCTGACGGTTTCGATCGTCAAACCCAATATGTCGGCGATCTGACCCCGCGAAAGCGGGAGGTCGAACGTGACCGGCCCGCGGGGCGTTCCCCTGCAACCGGTCGCCGCGGCACGGGTCGCCATATCGACGAGAAACCCCGCGACCTTCTCGCTCGCCGACTTGCGCGCGAGCGTCAGCATGCGCGATCGTGCCTCGTCGAGCGCGGCAAGCGTGCGTTGCAGCAGCAACCGCTCCATTCGCGCATGATCGGTCAGGACGCGCTCGAACGACGCCCGCGGAAAGATGCACACTTCCGCGTCGGTCAGCGCCGACACGCTGAAATCCGCCTGCCCGGGATAGGGCTGCCCGACAAAATCGGCGGGGTATAGGAGCCCGACGATCTGCTCGCGGCCGTCACCGCTCGATGCGACGAGCTTGAGCACGCCCGACAGCAGATTGGCGCACAGGATATTGTCCTCGCCCGCCCAGATCAGCGTCTCGCCACGCCGCACGATCCGCCGCCGACCCAGGGTATTGAGCGCATGTAGTTCGCTATTGGTCAGGCTGCCGCACAGCGACTGATCGCGGACCGCACAGTCGACGCAGATGGTTGCAGCAAGCATGACGGGAGATATAGCGCCCGGTCGCCGAATTGACCGCATCAATTCGGCGCCGACTGGTCAATATCGCCGGACGGGCCGGTCAGGATATGTTGCCCGACACTGTCTACGGCATGTCCGGTACGTCGATCTCGTCATCGGCCGGCAACGAGAATTCATGCCACATGCCGTTCAGCACTCCGAAGCCCAGCGCAAGGCCGAGGCCCAATACCCAACTGAAATACCACATTATCTATCGTCCTTGCCGCACGGAGTGATCAGTAGAAATCGGGATTGGTCGCGACCTCGTGCGCGGTGACGCGGCCCCACATCAGCTTGAAGGCCCATGCGGTGTAGGCGAGGACGATCGGCAGGAAGACGACGGTGACGAACAGCATGATCCCGAGTGTCTTTTCGGACGATGACGCATTCCAGACCGTCAGGCTCGAATGCGCATCGATGCTGGACGGCAGGATGTAGGGGAACATCGACAGCCCGACGGTCGCGATGATCCCCACCGCCGATGCCGAGGAACCCGCAAATGCCGCACTCTCGATCCGTCGGCGTATGCCGATCAGCGCGACCACCGCGCCGCCGAATCCCAGCAGCGGAGCGATCATCATCCAGGGATGGAGTGCATAGTTCGCCAGCCACGCGCCCGCGGCGATTTCGCTCGTCGTGCGCAGCGGATTGGACGGCCCCGCCGGATCGATGGTCCCGACGATGCGGAACCCGATATCGGTCCAGGCGACGAACGCCCAACCGGCCGCGAACAGGACCAGCGACAGGATCGCGGCCAATGTCCCGAACCGCGTCGCGCGGTCATGGACCGGGCCATGCTCGACCTTGATCGCCAGCCATGCGCTGCCGTGCAAAACCAGCATCGCGACCGACAACAGGCCGCAGATCAGCGTGAACGGCGTGAACAGCCCGAGGAAACTTCCGTCGAAAAAGGCGCGCAGATCGCTGTCCAGCCGGAACGGCGCCCCCGACAGGACATTGCCGACCGCGACCCCGAAGACGAGCGCCGGCACGACACCGCCCACGAACAGCGCCCAGTCCCATCCGGACCGCCACCGCGGATCCGGCCGCTTCGACCGGTACTTGAACCCGACCGGTCGCAGGATCAGCGCCGCGAGCACGAGGAACATCGCGAGGTAGAAGCCCGAAAAGCTGACCGCATAGACGAACGGCCAGGCGGCAAAGATCGCGCCGCCACCCAGGATGAACCAGACCTGGTTCCCCTCCCAGGTCGGGCCGACCGAGTTGATCACCATCCGGCGCTCGGAATCGGTCCGTGCGACGAACGGCAGAAGCGTGGCGACCCCGAGGTCGAACCCGTCGGTCAGCGCAAAGGCGATGAGCAACACCCCCATCAGCCCCCACCACAATATGCGCAGCGTCTCATAGTCGAACATCGGATCGTGCCTTTCGGATCAGGCGAAAAGGGGTCAGGCGGGGATCGGGTCAGCAGCAACGGGGCGCGCGGCGCCGCGCCCTGCCGATCCGGCATCGGGCACCGGATAAGCGTCCTCGTCATGCTCGAACGGCCCCTTGCGGATCGTCGCGAGGATTAGGCGGACCTCGATGACCGCGAGCGTCCCGTAGATTGCAGTGAAACCGATGATCGTCGTCCACAGGACCCCGCGCGTCAGCGAGGATGCGGCAAGGAAGGTCGGCAGCACGCCCTCGATCGCCCAGGGCTGGCGGCCGATCTCGGCAAGCATCCAGCCCAGCTCGATCGCGATCCAGGGCAAGGGGATCGCGAGCACCGCGAGTTTCAGGAACCACCGCGTCTGCGTGTGCAGGCGGAGCGACGTCAGGACGAACGCCGCACCGAACAGCGCGATCATCAGGACCCCGATCGCGGCCATGATCCGGAAGCTCCAGAACATCAGCGGTACGTTCGGCACCACGTCCCATGCCGTGGAAGCGATCAGTGCGAGGCTGGCAGTGCGCGGATCCGCGACATGCCGCTTCAGCAGCAAGGCATAGCCCAGATCACGCTTGTGCGCCTCGAACCGTGCGCGCTGCGCGACGTTGGCGGGGTCGGTCTTGAGCCGTTCGACCGCGTCATAGGCGACCACGCCCGACGTGATCCGCTCCTGCGCCTTCAGCACCAGTTCGGACATGCCGGTGACGGTGCCGTCGAGGCTGCGCGTCGCGATCAGCCCGAGGACCCAGGGGATCTGAACCTCGTACCGGGTTTCCCGGGCGGCGACGTCGGGTACGCCGAACAGCGTCAGACCGGCCGGCGCCGGTGCCGTGTGCCAGGCCGCCTCGATCGCGGCGAGCTTCATCTTCTGGTTGTCAGTCAGGGCATAGCCGCTCTCGTCACCCAGCACGACCACCGACAGCGACGCGGCCAGGCCAAAGGCTGCCGCCACCGTCATCGATCGCCGTGCCACGCCCTTGTAGCGGTCGGTCAGCAACCAGAAGGCGCTGATGCCCAGCACGACCACCGCCGCGCAGACATAGCCCGCGCTGACCGTGTGGACGAACTTGGCCTGTGCGATCGGGTTGAACAGGACGGCGCCGAAATCGGTGACCTCCATCCGCATCGTTTCGGGATTGAACGTCGCGCCGACCGGATTCTGCATCCAGCCGTTCGCGATCAGGATCCACAGCGCGGACAGATTGGTGCCGAGCGCCACCATGGCCGTGACGAGCAGATGCCCGAGCTTCGACAGTCGCCCCCAGCCGAAGAACATGATGCCGACGAACGTCGCTTCGAGGAAGAACGCCATCAGCCCCTCGATCGCGAGCGGCGCGCCGAATATGTCCCCGACATAATGCGAGAAATACGACCAGTTCGTGCCGAACTGGAATTCCATCGTCAGCCCCGTAGCCACCCCCAGCACGAAGTTGATCGCGAAGATCCGCCCCCAGAAGCGCGTGATCACGCGCCAGATCGGCCGGTTCGTCATGACATAGACCGATTCCATGATGACCAGCATCATCGACAGGCCCAGCGTCAGCGGCACGAAGAGAAAATGATAGAGCGCGGTGAGCGCAAACTGCAGCCGCGACAGGTCGATGACCCCGAGGTCCATGGAACGGTCTCCCCCCCGGCGAACATGCCGGTTTGGTCGGGGCGTAAGTTGCGCGGCCGGTCAGAACATTGACCGCGGTCAAAGACCAGACGAACGGCAATACGCGACAAGCACGTCCATGACGGCACTATCTTCGAGCGACCTCGCATCCACCGACCCGACGCCCCGCGCGCGTCGCCAGTGGCTCAAGACCATCGCCCAGGGCGGTCGCCGCGGCGATGCGGCGGCGGCGTGGCTCATGCTCGACAGCGTTGCCGCAATCGGCTTTGCCGGCGGCCTGGCGGGGGCGATCGTCGCGGTTCCGGCCGGTGCCGCCGCGGTCCTGCCCTGGGTAATGCTCGTCGTCCTGTCCGGCGGCCTTCGCGGTCTCGTCGTCATGCTGGCGACGCGCAGGGGCGCCCGCCAGGCCGAGAACGCCAAGGTGACGCTGCGTCGCCGGATCGTCGCGTCGGCGCTGCACCGCGACCCCGGTGCGCCGACGACCACGGGTGTCCTGATGGCCGCGGTGGTAGACGAGGTGGACGCGCTCGACGGCTATATCGCGCGATTCCTGCCCGCGCGCAAAGCAGGCGCCATCGCGCCCTTCCTGATCCTGCTCGCGACCGCGTTGGCCAGCCCCGTCGCCGCGGGCATCCTGGTCGTGACGCTCATACCATTCATCGTCGCGATGGCGCTTGCGGGGGGCGCGGCCGCAGAAAAATCCCGGCGCCAGTTCACTGCGCTGGCCCGGCTGACCGGGCGGTTCGCGGACCGGGTGCGGGCGCTGCCGGTCGTCCTTGCGTTCGGCGCCGAGGACCGCGAGGCGCACGCGCTGGGGATCGCAGCGGACGAACTGGCGGCGCGGACGATGGGCGTGCTGCGCGTCGCCTTCCTGTCCTCGGGCGCGCTGGAGTTCTTCGCCGCGCTCTCGGTCGCGCTGGTCGCGGTCTATTGCGGCTTCAACCTGCTCCACCTCCTGCCCTTCCCGGTGCCCGAGCAGCTCGATCTTGGCCGCGCCTTCTTCGTGCTGGCACTCGCGCCCGAATTCTACGCGCCGATGCGCCGTCTCGCCGCCGCCTATCACGACAAGCAGGCGGCCGAGACGGCGGCGGATCGCCTGATCGCCCTGCCCGCGCCCGCCTCCCCCATGCCGGCGTCGCTGCCAGCGACGCCACACGCTCTGCGTCCCGATATGCCCGTTCTGCCCGCACTGGCGTTCAGGTCGGTCGCGATCCGCTATCCCGGCGCGGAACGCTGCGCGGTGTCCGACCTGATGTTCGACGTCCCGCCCGGCCGCATCGTCGTGCTGACCGGACCATCGGGCAGCGGCAAGACCAGCGCGTTGCACCTGCTGCTCGGCCTCGCGCCGCTGGTCGCGGGCGATGTCCTGATCGACGGCGAGCGGCTCCCACCCGGCGGTTCGCTCGCGCCGTCCGCATCCTGGGCTGGCCAGCATCCGTTGATCATCGCCGGAACGATCCGCGAAAACCTGCGGCTTGCCTGCCCCGACGCCACCGACGATGCGATCGACCGCGCGGTGGTGCAGGCCGGTCTTCGGCCGATGCTGATGGCACGCGGCGGCGGTCGGATGGCCGCCGGTCTCGACACGCGGCTCGATGCGCGCGGCGGCGGGCTGTCCGGTGGCGAACGGCGGCGGCTTGCCCTGGCGCGCGCCATGCTCAAGCCGGCACCGATCCTGCTGCTCGACGAGCCGACGGCGCATCTCGATGCGCTGTCGGAGATTGCGCTGGTCACGACGATCGTGGCGGCCTGTCGCGGCCGGACGACGCTGATCGCGACGCATAGCGACCGCCTGGTCGGCATCGCCGATCATGTGGTCCGGCTTGGAGACCCCGCATGACTGGTCCACTCGACAGGTTGCTCGCGCAGGAGCGAGGTGCGCAGCGCCTACTTCTCGCACGCGCCGCGCTGCTCGCCGCAGTGGTCGCGGCAGCGTCGGTCCTGCTGCTCGGGTTGTCGGGCTGGTTCATCACCGCCGCCGCGATCGCCGGTCTGGCGGGCCCGGCGGCAGCGCTCGCGTTCAACTACATGCTGCCCAGCGCGGGGATCCGGCTTCTTGCCATCCTGCGGACTGGCGCACGCTACGGCGAGCGCCTCGCCAGCCACGAGGCGGCGTTCGGCGCGCTCGCACGGATACGCCCGGCCATTTTCCGCGCGCTCGCAGCACAGCCCGCTGGGACCGCGCTCGCCTTCGGGACGGGCGAAGCGACCGCCCGGCTGATCGGCGACGTCGATGCGATGGAGATGCAGTTCGTACGGCAGTCCGCGCCCTGGGGCGTCGCCGCGGCGCTGATCGCGGGGTTTGGGCTCGTTTCGCTGGGCAGCGTCGCAGCCTCGATCGCCACCGCCTGTTGCATGGCGGTGCTCCTGATCATTGCCGACCGGCTTGCCCGTCGTAGCGCGCCGCTCGGCCAGGCGGTGCAATATGCTGCCGGGGCGCTTCGCGAGACGTTCGCAGGCCTTGCCGATGCCGCCCCGGAACTGCAATGCTTCGGACTCGAGCCCTGGGCCGCTGCGCAGGTCGACGATCGAAGTCGTGCGCTCGCCGCCGCGCAGCGTGCGCAGGCAGAAGCCGCCGGATGGCTGGACCTGCTGCATGCGACGGCCGTCGGTATCGCCGCCGCCGGCGCCGCGATCCTGTCGGCAGGATCGGGGGCGCCACGGGCTGCGCTGGCGGCGCTGGCAGCGGCGATGACGATCGATGCGGGCACGCCGGTGCTGCGCGCGATGATCGAGCGGGGCCGCATGCGCGCGGCACGCGACCGGCTCGACGATATCCTGAAAACGCACGAGGGCGCAGAGACTTATCTGGAGAATGCATCTCCGCGCGCCTTGCCGAACACAGCCGGTCCTAGCCGTAGCGCATTGCACTTCGTCCTGCCGGCGGGGATGTGTCACGTGCGGCGGGGCGATCGGGTCGCGCTGACCGGCCCCTCGGGGATCGGCAAGACGACGCTCGTGGAAAAGATGCTGTCGTTGCGGCCGAGCGCGCCTGGCGAGATCTGGCTGGACGGAGATGATATCGGCCTGATCCCGGCAGAGATATCGCGGCGCAGCTTCGCCTGGGCACCACAGGATGCCGCGCTGCTGTCGGGGACGGTGCGCGACAATCTGATGCTGGCCAACCCGGATGCCGACGATGCCACGCTGTGGCGGGCGCTGCACGACGCGGTGCTCGACGATCGGGTTCGCGCGCTCGATCACGGACTCGACGCGTGGGTCGGTGAAAACGGCGCACGGCTGTCGGGCGGGGAGCGACGCCGTCTCGCGGTGGCGCGTGCCTATTGCTCGCTCGCGCCGTGGCTCGTGCTCGACGAGCCGAGCGAGGGGCTGGACCGCACGACCGAAAGGCTGCTCGCGGTCAGACTGGCGCAGCGCCTCGACACGACCGGACAGGGGCTGATCCTCGTGAGCCACCGCCCGGCGCTCGTCGCCCTCTGCCCCCGGCGTTTCGACCTGACACAGGCGGGATTGGACCGGCGCAGCGCCGCCTAGCAGCGGCTCCGGGCGCTGTCGCTCAGCCTGCCGCGGCCCGCGCGAGCTGCGCCCGATCGAGGATGATGACGCCGCGCCCGCCCGGCAGGGCAACGACCCCGCGGCGCTTCAGGGATGTCATCTGCCGGCTGACGGTCTCGATCGTCATCCCCAGCAGCGCACCGACCTCCGACCGGCTCATCGGCAGGTCGAAGCGGGCCGGGCCCGGCTGACCCATCCGCCGTGCCATTTCCAGCAGGAACGTGGCGATCCGCGCCCCCGCGGCCTTGCGTCCCAGCATCAACATCCACATCCGCGCATCGTCGAGCGCACCGAGCGCGCGGTGCAGCAACAGGCGTTCCATCGCCGGATGCGCGTCGAGCATCTTTTGCAGCGCCGCGCGCGGGTAC
Organism: Sphingomonas aerolata; assembly: GCF_003046295.1. Lineage (GTDB taxonomy): Bacteria > Pseudomonadota > Alphaproteobacteria > Sphingomonadales > Sphingomonadaceae > Sphingomonas > Sphingomonas aerolata. Next base: position 57,766 of record NZ_PZZN01000003.1, on the reverse strand, counting down.
ACGCACAGCTCCGCATCGGTCATCACCCGGATCGTCTCGTTCGCGGTGTCGGCAAACAGGTCGCCGACGAAATCTCCGGCAAAGGCGAGGCCGACAATGTGTTCGCGACCCTCCGGCCCCGCGCGCATCGCCTTCAGCACGCCCGACACGACGGTGGCGCAGATCGCGTTCGGATCCCCGCTCCAGACCAGCACCTGCCCTGCCGGCAACGTCCGCCGTCGGCCGATCCCGTGCAGCGCGACCAGGCCCGCGTCTTCGAGCGTCGCACACAGCGCATCGTCGCGTACGTTGCAGGCGGCACAGCGCGGCGGCAGCGTCACGATCGCCTCGCCCGCCGCGCTAGACCGCATGGCTGAACCGTGCCGACGCGGTCTGCCGGTACGCGTCGAGCTTGCTCGCAATGACGCGTGCATAGGGAAGCGCGTCTTCGCTCAGGCGGAGCACGCTCCCCTCCCAGGCGATCAGCCCGTACCGTTCGAACGGCGTCAGCCGAATACGGATATCGGCCCCGCCATCCAGTGCGGTCAGGTCGGCCGTGCCCCGGGTCAGGATCGTCTCGATCGCCCGGCCGCGCAGCCTGTCTTCGGGGCTGCGCCGCAGCCCGCGACAGGTTGCAAGGGCTCCGGCATCGATCCGCATGCCGTAGCGCCCCGTATTCTTCTCGGCCTGCAGGATCCGGTCGGGGAAATCGCTGATCGCGCTGGCGCCCAGACCGATCAGGATCTCCGCCGGGTCTTCGGTGAATCCCTGGAAGTTGCGGCGCAGGCCGCCGCTCGCCGCCGCCTGCGCGAGCGCATCGGCCGGTCGGGCGAAATGGTCGAACCCGACCCGATCATAGCCGGCATCGACCAGCAAGCGATGCGCCAGGGCCGCCTGCGCAAAGCGCTCCGCCGTCCCCGCCAGCCCGTCCGCGACGATACGTCGCTGGCGCGGTACGAGGTGCGGGACATGCGCATAGCCGAACACCGCGAGCCGGTCGGGGGCCATCGCGATGCTCTCGACGATGCTGGCCCGCAGGCTCTGCTCGGACTGTCGCGGCAGGCCATACATGAGATCGAAATTGATCGACCCGACACCGGCCTCGCGCAGGAGCGATGTCGTGCGACGGATATCCTCCGACGGCTGCACGCGCCCGATCGCCGCCTGGACCTGCGGGTCGAGCGTCTGGACGCCGAGGCTGACCCGCGACACCCCTGCTCGCCCGATCGCCCCCGCCCAGTCGCGGTCGAAGCCACGCGGATCGACCTCGACCGATAGTATCGCATCGGTGCAGTCGAACGCCGTCCTGACGCTTTCGACGAGCCGGAGAAACGCCGCCGGCGGAATCGCGTTCGGACTGCCGCCGCCGAATGCGATCCGTCCCACGCGGACGCCAGTCACCCGCTGCGCGACGAGTGCGATCTCGCGTTCGAGCCGTTCGACATAGGTGGCGAGCCGCGCGGCGCGGTTCGCCGCCCCCGTATTGCATCCGCAATACCAGCATATGTCCCGGCAATAGGGGATGTGCAGATACAGCGAAACGACCGTCCCCGGCGCGATCGCCGCCAGCGCCTCCTCCATGTCGACCGGACCGACATCGTCGCCGAATTCGGCAGCGGTCGGATAGCTGGTGTAGCGCGGCACGGGTGTCGCGAGCAGTTCGGGGTGATAGGTCCACATGCGATGATGGGTGCGATGTCCCCTTCGACTGGTCTTTGATCGGCATCAAATCCGCGTTTGGCCGTGATCAACGCCCCCGCCTCGCCGCACGCCTAGCCCGAACGCATCCCAATCAGGAGTCGGGCAATGGAGCATCTTTCCATCGGCGTAGTTCTAGCCGCCGCCGGCCTCGGCATCGCCACGCCGGCCATGGCGCAGGACCCGGCACCGCGCACCGGTATCAAGGCCGGCGACGTGCTCGTCCGCCTGCGCGCGATCGTCGTCGCTCCGAACGAACGCTCGGGCGGGATCCTCCCGACCTTCCCCGGCGAGCGCGTCAGCGTCGACAACAGCGCGATGCCCGAGGTCGACGTCACCTATATGGCCACCGACCAGATCGGCTTCGAACTGATCGCCGCGACGACCAAGCACAGCGCCAGCGGGCGTAGCGGGACGACCGGATCGATCGGCAAGCTGGCCTCGACCTGGGTGCTGCCCCCGACGCTGACCGCGCAATATCACCTCAACCCGCGCGGCTCGATCCGTCCCTATGTCGGGGCCGGGCTGAACTACACGATGTTCTGGAACGAGGATGCCTCGGCGGGTCTCGAAAAGGCGGTCGGGCGGACGCGGGTGCGTATGAAGGACAGCTTCGGCTGGGCGGCGCAGGCCGGGGTCGACGTCGACATCACGCCGAAGGTCTTTCTCAACCTCGACGTCAAATATATCGACATCGACACGAGCGCCCGACTGCGCACGACGGCAATCGGTACGCAGAACGTGAAGATCAATCTCGATCCGCTCGTCTTCGGCGTCGGTCTCGGCCTGAGGCTCTAATCCCGCGGCCGAACTGGACCGCGGGCCATTGCCCTAGTCGTCAAACGCCGCGACCGAGACGCGGGTGCCGCGTAGGAACGCGTCGGCCACGAGCGTGAAGGGGGTCGTGTCGACCTCGCTGCGCCCGTCGCGGACCAGGGCGGCGAAACGCGCATAGAGCCCGGCATATTCGGCATCGTCATGCTCGCTGCTGCCCTCGGGCAGTGTGAGTACGGCGCCCCCTCTGGCGAGACGGAGCGTACCGGCATCGGTGTCGACGACGATGTCCCAGCTTTGCGGGCCCGTCTGGCGCCAGTCGAGATCCATCGTGATCGGCGTGCCCGACGCGCTGCGAAAGGCGAGATCTGCAGCAATGGGCGCGGCACGATTGGCCGGTGTCGACAGGGTCGCAGACGCAAGGAAGAACGGCTCGGGCAGGATCTCGGTCGCGATCGACAAGGCATTGATGCCCGGATCGAATACGCCGAGGCCGCCCGGCTCCCAGATCCACGCCTGGCCGGGATGCCATACGCGTACGTCCTCGCGCCAGACGATCGACACGCGGTCGATGCGACGGTCGGCCAGCCAGGCCTTGGCGGGTGCGACACCCGCCGCGAACCGCGAATGCCAGCCGGCGAACAGCGTCGCGCCGGTCTGTGCTGCCTGGGCCTCGAGCGCGTCGACCTCCGCGAGTGTCGCGCCCGGCGGCTTTTCGAGGAACACATGCAGGCCCTTATCGAGCGCCATCGCGGCGAGCGAATAGCGCACCTGCGGCGGCGTGCAGAGCGCGATCGCGTCGATCGCCGGACCGTCGGCGAGCAGCGCCTCCAGCGACTTGAAGTTGGCGACGCCCTCGACGCCCGGATCCCGCGGGCTGACGCTGGCGACGAGCTCGAATTCGGTGTTGCCCGCGATCGACGGGAGATGCTGGTCGCGGGCGATCTTGCCCATGCCGACGACGGCGATGCGAATGGCGGCCACGCTCAGAGCGCCTTTACCGAGACCAACCGCGGCGCGGCCCTGGTCAGCGTGTTGCGCAGCGGCAGCGTGAAGGGCGCGGCCTCGATCTCGAACACGTCGCCTTCGCGCGTCGTCACGCCCTCGGCGAACGACAGCGTCGCGGTCCCGAAGAAATGGACATGAATGTCGCCCGGGCGGCGGAACAGATCATATTTGAAATGATGCGCCTCGAGATTGGCGATGCTGTGCGACATGTTCGCCTCGCCCGACAGGAACGGCTTCTCCCACAGGACGGCGCCGTCGCGGTGGATCCGGCTCATCCCCTCGACATGCTCGGGCGGCGTGCCGACGAGCAGCTCCGGGCCGAGCGACGCCTGGCGCAGCTTGGAATGCGCGAGCCACAGATAATTGTGCCGCTCGGTCACGTGATCGCTGAACTCGTTGGCCAGACACAGGCCGAGCCGGAACGGCGTGCCGTCAGCCCCGATCAGGTAGATCCCGGCAAGCTCGGGCTCCTCGCCGCCATCTTCGGCAAAATCAGGCATCTCGAGCGCCGCGCCCGGCGCGACGAGCCCCGAACCGTCACCCTTGTAGAACCATTCGGGCTGCTGACCGCGCTCCCCCGGCCCCGGCTTGCCGCGCTCGACCCCTTCCAGGAACATCCGCATCGAATCGGTCTGCTTTTCCGCATCCGCCGCGGCACGGTGCATCTTGTCGCGTCCCTCGGCCGAGCCGAGATGCGTCAGCCCGGTACCCGTCATGACGACATGCGCCGGGTCGACATGATCGATCGGCGACATCAGCCGACCGGCAGCCAGTTCGGCCGCGATGTCGACGCTGGCGCCCGTCCCATACGCCGCAACCGCGCCGGCGAGATCGGTGCCATCGGCGATCGCGCGCTCGGCAAGCGCACAGACGCTATCTACGCCGGTAACAAACGCCGCCCCGGCGCTGGTGGCCGCGATCACCGATCGCGTGCCGTCGACGCCAACATGCTGCAACAGGCGCAAGCTCATCATCCTCTCCTTTCCGGGTGCCGCTGTTACGGTTCGCCCGGACGTCATCATGCGGGGAATTGGCGGGTCAGCCGGCGACGACGCCGTCGATCAGCCGCGGCGCGTCCGTGTCGTCACGCACGCAGGCGGGCAGCAATTCCGGCAGCAGGTTCTGGTAGGATACCGGCCGCAGGAAACGGTCGATCGCCAGGCTGCCGACCGAGGTGGTGCGACCGTCCGACGTCGCCGGGAACGGTCCGCCATGGACCATCGCATGCGCGACCTCGACACCCGTCGGCCAACCATTGGCCAGGATCCGCCCGGCCTTGCGCTCGAGCAGCGGGATCAGGCGCGACGCCATCCCGGCATCGCCCGCGTCCATCTGGATCGTCGCGGTCAGCTGACCTTCCGCGGCGCGCAGCACGGCGTGGAGCTCGTTCTCGTCGGCGCAGCGCACCAGCAGCGACGACGCCCCGAACACCTCATGCCCCAGCGCCGCATCGCTCAGGAACTGTGCAGCGGTGGTTTCGAAGAACGCCGCCTGCCCCTGTGCGACACCTTCGCCGACCTTGCCCTGTGCGATCGTCTTGACCGCGTCATGGCCCGCGAGCGCCTCGACGCCCTTCTGGTACGCGGCATGGATGCCGCCGGTGAGCATGGTCGCAGCCGGTGCGTCGGGAAGCGCGGTCGCCGCTGCGGCGACAAACGCATCAAGCCCGTCGCCTTCGATCGCGAGGACCAGACCGGGATTGGTGCAGAACTGCCCCGCGCCCATCGTCAGCGACCCGACGAACGCCGTACCCAGCGCCGCGCCGCGCGCTTTCAGCGCCTCGGGCAGCAGCACGACGGGATTGATGCTCGACATCTCGGCATAGACGGGGATCGGCACGTCGCGCGCCTGCGCCAGCTTGACGAGTGCCAGGCCGCCAGCGCGCGACCCGGTGAAGCCGACCGCAGCGATCCGCGGATCCTGGACCAGCGTGCTGCCCAGATCATTGCCGGGGCCGACCAGATGCGAGAACACACCCTTTGGCAGGCCGCAGGCAGCAACCGCCGCCTCGATCGCGCCAGCGACCATCGCGCCGGTTGCGGGGTGCGCCGGATGACCCTTGACGACGACGGGGCAGCCCGCAGCGAGCGCGGAGGCGGTATCACCACCCGCGGTCGAGAAGGCGAGCGGGAAATTGCTGGCGCCGAACACCGCGACCGGGCCGAGCGGGATCATCCGCAGCCGCAGGTCGGGACGCGGCAAGGGCGCGCGGTCGGGCAGCGCCGGGTCGATCCGGACACCCATCCAGCCGCCGCGGCGCACGACGCCTGCGAACAGCTTCAGCTGCCCGACGGTACGACCCCGCTCGCCCTCAAGCCGCGCGCGCGGCAAGCCGCTCTCGCGCATCGCGGTGACGATCAGCGTGTCGCCGAGCGCGACGATCTCTTCGCCGATCCGTTCGAGAAAGTCCGCGCGGGCTGCATTGTCGGTCGCGCGATACGCATCGAATGCCGCGTCGGCGGCAGCACAGGCCGTCGCAACGTCATCAGCGCCGTGGACCGCAAAGGCCTCGCCGGTCGCGAGCCCCGTCGCCGCGTCGATCGAACGGAACGCGTCGTTGCCGGCCGTCTCGGCCGTCTGGATATTAGTCATGGATAGTAGCTCCCTTATACTCAGACTTATGCGCAATGGCCCGATTTAGCAATCTTTTGGCGTTCCTTGATGGCACGCGGACTGTTACGCCGTGATGATGGAGCAGGCGCTATGACGATCAACGACGACGATCCACAGGAGATTGTGACCGACGCCGGAACAGCACGCAGCCCCCGGGGGACCGGCCGCCGCCTTCACGGCGCGGTGGCGCACAAGCTGGGCACCGCGATCCTGTCGGGCGAATATGCGCCCGGCGACACGCTGGCCGGGGAAGTCGATTTCTCGAAGACGCTCGACGTGTCGCGAAGCGCGTACCGCGAGGCTGTCCAGGTGCTGACTGCCAAGGGGCTGGTCGAGAGCCGGCCCAAGATCGGCACGCGCGTCCTGCCCCGTAGCCGGTGGAACCTGCTCGATCCCGACGTGCTCGCCTGGGCATTCGCGGCCGAGCCCGACATCATGTTCGTCCGCGACCTGTTTGAACTGCGCGCGATCGTCGAACCGGCCGCCGCCGCGCTGGCGGCCGAGCGTCGCGACCGCGCCGATCTGAAGATCATGAAGGACGCGCTCACCGCGATGCGTCGCCACACGCTCGCGACCGAGGCGGGCCGCGCGGCGGATCGCGAATTCCACGACGCCGTGCTGACCGCGACGCGGAACGATGCGCTGATCGTGCTGAGCGCCAGCATCGGCGCGGCGGTCAACTGGACCACGCAGTACAAGCAACGCGCCCGCGCGCTGCCCCGCAACCCGATCCCCGATCATGTGCTGGTTTATGACGCGATCGCAGCCGGCGATGCCGCGGCGGCAAGTGCCGCGATGCGCACGCTGGTCGACCTGGCACTGGAAGATACGAAGGCGGCGATGCAGCGCTGAACGCGCCGCACCGCCGATATCCCGATCATCCGACCGCGACCGGCTCGGGCAGCGCATGCGTCACGCGCGATCCCCAGAGGGCGTAGAACAGGATGTAGAGTTCACACGCCGCGGTCAGCAGGAACGAGATCTGCAGGCCATAACGGTCCGCGAGCCAGCCCTGCACGATCACCAGCGCACCACCCGCGATCGCCATGATCAGCAGCCCCGATCCCTCTTCCGTCAGCGGTCCGAGCCCGCGGATGCCGAGCGTGAAGATCGTCGGGAACATGATCGAATGGAACAGCCCGACCGAGATCAGCGCCCACATCGCGACGTGCCCGGTGGTGAAGGTGGCGACCAGCATCACGACGAACGCGCCGATGCTGGCCAGCGCCAGGACGTGCTCCGCCGGAACGCTGCGCATGATGACGCTGCCGACCAGCCGCCCGACCATCATCCCGCCCCACAGGACGAACAGGTAATGCGAGGCCTGCTCATGCGTGAGATTGCCGATCTGCGGCTGGCTGACGAAGTTGATGAACAGGTTGGCGACGCCGATCTCGGCGATCAGATAGATGAAGATTGCCGGGATGCCGAGGACGAGGTTGCGATGCGACCAGAGCGACAGGCCCTTGCGATCGGCCTTTGCCGAACGCTGCGTCGCCGCCCCCATTGCCGGCAGCGGGAAGCGTGCGATGACGACCGCGAGCACGACCAGCACGCCCGCGACGATGAGATAGGGCAGCACGACCGACTGCGCGTCGGCAAGCCGCTCGGCGGGTGTCAGTACCGCAGTGGATCCGGCGACCGCCGTGCCCGAGGTCGAGCGGCCGAGGATCAGATAGCCGCCGAACAAGGGCGCGAGCGTCGCGCCCGCCGAATTGAATGCCTGGACCAGGTTCAGCCGTGACGAGGCGGTCTCGGGCGGGCCGACGACCGCGACATAGGGGTTCGCCGCGACCTGAAGCAGCGTGATGCCGCTGGCGATCACGAACAGGGCGAACAGCGTCACGCCATAAGATGGCAGCCGCGCGGCGGGCACCATCATCAGTGCACCGGCGGCCATCATCGCGAGCCCGAACACCATCGCGCGCTGATAGCCGACGCGCTCGATCAGCTTGGCGGACGGGATGGACGCGAAGAAATAGGCGATGAACCAGACGCTCTCGATCAGCGTGGTCTGTGTGTAGCTGAGGTCGAACACGCTGCGCAGATGCGGCAGCAGCGTGTTGTTGATGACCGTGATGAAGCCCCACATGAAGAACAGGCTGGCCAGCAAGGTCAGCGCGGATCGGTAGCTCGGCCCTGCCGCGCTACCTCCTGCCCCCGGGGAAGCGCCTGCGATCGTCCCGTGCGTCTGTATCGGCATCGCCATAATGGTCCATCCTCCGTGCCATGTCGGCGACTGAACATCAGTCTTTTCCCGCATGGCTTGCTCAGAAATATATTGTCCGACTATATACCCCCATAAGGCGCGTCAACGGCGTCAGAGGATCAGGATAGGAACCGGAATGAGCGGAATCGGAAAAACGGGGATCATCTTGGCAACTCTTTTAGCCGCCCTGGCAGCGCCGGCGGCGAACGCGGCCGAGGCCAGGCGGACCCCCGCGGGTGCGCTGCGCGACGGCACGGCGATCGAGGCGATCACGCTCAGCAACGCGCACGGCGTCTCGGCGCGCATCCTGTCCTACGGCGCGACGCTGCAATCGCTGATGGCGCCCGACCGGGCCGGCAAGGTCGCCGACGTCGTGCTCGGCTATGACGACCTCGCCTCCTATGTCGACCATCCCAATTTCTTCGGCGTGACAGTCGGGCGCTTCGCCAACCGCATCGCCGGCGGCCGCTTCACGCTCGACGGCAAGGCCTATCAGCTGCCGCTCAACGACAAGGTCAATTCGCTGCACGGCGGCGGCAAGGGTTTCGACAAGGTCGCGTGGAAAGTCCTGTCGATCAAGGACGGCCCGACCGCGACGCTCGTGCTCGGCCACCGCAGCGCGGATGGCGAATCCGGCTATCCGGGCAATCTCGACGTCACCGTTACCTACACGCTCGACGAAGCGGGCAATCTGGGCATCGCCTATGATGCCAGGACCGACAAGCCGACGATCGTGAACATGACCAATCACGCGATCTTCGATCTTGGTGGCGAGGGATCGGCGATGGGCGCGAACGGCCACAGACTGACGATCCCCGCCAAGGCGATCACGCCCGTCGACGACAAGCTGATTCCGACCGGCGCGCTGCAGCCCGTCCAGGGGACCGTGTTCGACTTCCGCAACGGCCGGATCGTCGGCGAAGGGCTTCGCGACGGCCGTGACCAGCAGATCCGCTACGGCCACGGCTACGACCACAACTTCGCGCTCGACAAGGGCGTCACCGCCAAGCCCGAGCTGGCCGCGCGGCTCGAGGATCCTGCCTCGGGACGCGTGCTCGAAGTCCTGTCGACCGAGCCCGGCGTGCAATTCTACACCGGCAATTTTCTTGACGGGACGTTCATCGGCAAGCACGGCCATCTTTACCGGATGGGCGACGGTATCGCGCTGGAACCGCAGAAATTTCCGGACGCACCGAACAAGCCGAATTTCGTCTCCGCGCGCGTCGATCCGGGCAAGCCCTATCATCACGCCATGATCTACCGCATCTCCGTCGCTCGCTGATATTCGACCTGCTTACCCCGGAAAGCCTCTCATGACCGACTTGCCCAAACTCCGCAGCCGCGCGTGGTTCGACAATCCCGAGAATATCGACATGACCGCGCTCTATCTGGAGCGCTATCTGAACTTCGGATTGAGCCTGGAGGAACTGCGCTCGGGCAAGCCGATCATCGGCATCGCGCAGACCGGCAGCGACCTCAGCCCCTGCAACCGCCACCACCTCGTGCTCGCCGAACGGCTGCGCGAAGGCATTCGCGAGGCGGGCGGGATCGCGCTCGAATTCCCGGTCCACCCGATCCAGGAGACCGGCAAGCGCCCGACAGCCGGGCTCGACCGCAACCTCGCCTATCTGGCGCTGGTCGAGGTGCTCTACGGCTATCCGCTCGACGGCGTCGTGCTGACGATCGGCTGCGACAAGACGACGCCCGCCTGCCTGATGGCGGCGGCGACGGTCAACATTCCCGCCATCGCGCTGTCGGTGGGCCCGATGCTCAACGGCTGGCACAAGGGCGAGCGGACCGGCTCGGGGACGATCGTGTGGAAGGCGCGCGAGCTGCTCGCGACCGGTGCGATCGACGATGAGGGCTTCATCAAGCTCGTTGCCTCGTCCGCGCCGTCGACCGGCTATTGCAACACGATGGGCACCGCGACGACGATGAATTCGCTCGCCGAGGCGCTCGGCATGCAGCTGCCCGGCTCGGCCGCGATTCCGGCGCCCTACCGCGACCGCCAGGAGGTCGCGTACAAGACCGGCAAGCGCATCGTCGACATGGTCGCCGAGGATCTGAAGCCTAGCGACATCCTGACCAAGGAGGCGTTCCACAACGCGATCGTCGTCAATTCGGCGATCGGCGGGTCGACCAACGCGCCGATCCACCTCGCCGCGATCGCGCGCCACATCGGCGTCGATCTGCCGATCGACGACTGGCAGACGCACGGTCACAAGGTGCCGCTGATGGTCAACCTTCAGCCCGCCGGCGAGTATCTCGGCGAGGATTATTACCATGCCGGCGGGGTGCCAGCGGTGGTCGCCGAACTGATGAAGCAGGACCTGATCCACGAAGACGCGATGACCGCCAACGGCAAGAGCATCGGCGACAATTGCCGCACCGCGACGATCGAGGACGAGCGCGTCATCCGCCCGTTCGCGACCCCGCTACTGCAGGATGCCGGCTTCATCGTCCTGCGTGGCAATTTGTTCGACAGCGCGATCATGAAGACGAGCGTCATCTCGCCGGAATTCCGCGAACGCTATCTCAGCAATCCTGACGATCCTGAAGCGTTCGAAGGCCCCGCGGTCGTGTTCGACGGCCCCGAGGACTATCATCACCGGATTGACGATCCGTCGCTCGGTATCACCACTGATACGCTGCTCTTCATGCGCGGTGCCGGGCCGATCGGCTATCCGGGTGCCGCCGAGGTCGTCAACATGCGTCCGCCCGCCTATCTGATCCGCGAAGGCGTCCATGCGCTACCCTGCATCGGCGACGGTCGCCAGTCGGGCACGTCAGGCTCGCCGTCGATCCTCAATGCCAGCCCCGAGGCGGCGGCGATGGGCGGCCTCGCGCTGATCCGCACCGGCGACCGGGTTCGCATCGATCTCGGCAAGGGCAGCGCCGATGTCCTGATCTCCGATGAGGAACTGGCCGAGCGGCGCCGCACGCTGACCGCGGCGGGCGGCTATGCCTTCCCGCGTTCGCAGACGCCGTGGCAAGAAATCCAGCGCGCCACCGTCGGCCAGATGGAAACCGGTGCCATCCTCGAAGGTGCCGAGAAATACCAGCGCATCGCCCAGACGATGGGCCTGCCGCGCGACAACCACTAGGTCCGGTCCGCCGGGCCGCGCACGTCGCGCGGCCCGGCGGGCGCGAACAAATTCCTTGCATAACTTACTATTTTGCATTGCAGCATGGGCTGACATGATTACTTAGCACGCTAATGACCTCCCCTCGCGCCGTGCTCGAATCCTCCTACGCCCGAACCCTCCTGCCGCTCGCGCGCAGCTGGCGGCAGGCGGCCGACCATGCGCTCCGCGACATGGGGGTGTCGGCATCGACCGGCTGGGCGCTGGTTCAGGTCGGGCGGCTGGGCGACGATGTGCGGCAGATCGATCTCGCCTGTGAACTCGACGTGACACAGGCATCGCTGGTGCGCTCGATCGACCAGATGACCGCCGCCGGGCTTGTCGAGCGCCACCGCGATCCCGCCGATGCGCGGGTCAGCCGGATCCGCCTGACGCCACACGGGCGGCGGCTCGTCACCACGATCGAGGCGAAGTTCGCGACGCTGCGCCATGCGATGCTCGAGGGCGTGCCGGACGACGATCTGGCCACCGCGCTACGTGTTGCGGAACGGCTCGGCGCGCGGTTTGTGGCAGATCGCGGACGATGACGCTGTCGCGTTTCGGGGGGAAGGAGGCGCTCTTCTCGGTCAAATGCTTCGTCGCCGCGATCCTCGCTTATTACATCGCGCTGCGGATCGGTCTGACGCGGCCCTATTGGGCGGTGACGACGTCCTATATCGTCGCGCAGCCACTGGCCGGCGCGGTGTTGTCGAAGGCGGTGTTCCGGGTCGCGGGGACCGTGCTTGGCGCGATTGCCGCGGTCGTGCTCGTGCCGAACCTCGTCAACGCGCCCGAACTCCTGTCGCTCGGCCTCGCGCTGTGGCTCGGGCTGTGCCTCTACATCTCGCTGCTCGACCGGACGCCGCGGGCCTATGTGTTCCTGCTCGCGGGCTATACCGCCAGCATCATCGGTTTTCCGTCGGTTGCGGCGCCGGGCGCGGTCTTCACCATCGCTGCGCTGCGGGTGCAGGAGATCACGATCGGCATCCTGTGCGGCAGTCTGATCCACGGCCTCGTCTTCCCGCAGACCGTCACCGCCGTGCTGCTCGGCCGGATCGACGCGATCCTCGCCGACGCGGAACGCTGGTCGCGCGATTCGCTTGCGGGGGAAAGCGATGCCGCGCTCGACCGCGACCGGCGGCGGCTGGCACTGGACATCAACGAGCTGCACCAGCTTTCCATCCATCTGCCGTTCGACACCGCACGGCTGCTCCCGCGCGTCCGGACGTTGCGCGCACTCCAGGCGGAACTGTCGATGCTGTTGCCGCTGGCGAGCGCGATCGACGACCGGATAGTCGAGCTCAAGCGGGGCGCCGACAGGCCGCGCCCCGAGGCGCTCGCGCTCATCGAGGACGTTCGCGAATGGCTGCGCGATCCCTCTTCCGCATCGGAGCGCGGCGCGCACGCCGATGAGCTGATCGCCCGTGCTCGCGCGCTCGAACCCGCGCCCGGCAGCGCGCTGATCTGGCGTGACGCGTTGCGGCTGAGCCTGGTGGCGCGGCTCGGGGAACTGGTCGACGCGCATCGCAACGTGCGCGACTTGCGCGATCAGATGCGATCGCCGTCGCGCGCGCCCGTCACCCCCGCCGTCGCGCGACTGCTCGCACGCTCCCCCCGCAGACCGCTACACCGCGATCGCGGCATCGCGCTACGGGCGGCCGCGGGCACGGTGATGACGATCCTGCTGGGCTGCGCCTTCTGGATCGGAACCGCATGGACCGACGGTGCGGGGGCGGTGCTGATCGCGGGGGTGTGCTGCGCCTTGTTCGGCAACAGCGACAACCCGGCGCCGGCGATCAAGGCATTCTTCTATGGCACGATCCTCGGCCTGGTCGTGTCGGCCGTCTATGCGTTTGCGATCCTGCCGCGCGTGACGGACTTCGTGACGCTCGCCGCGGTGCTCGCGCCGCCGATGCTGATCGGGGGGATGTTCCTCGCGCGGCCAGCGACCTTGCTCGTGACGCTCGGCGCGCTGCTTGGCGGACTCAACACGGTCGGGCTGAACGACCGGTTCGGCGGCGGGTTCGACCAGTTTATGAACGGCGCGATCGCGCAATTGATCGGGACGTTGTTCGCGGTCGTCACGGTCGGCCTGTTCCAGACGATCGGCGCGCAGACCAGCGCGCGACGGTTGCTCCGTGCCGGCTGGCGCGAACTGGCGATGCGCGCGGATTCGACCGGCCGGCCCGATACGGCGGGCTGGATCGCGCGGATGCTCGACCGGATCGGACTGCTCGCACCGCGGCTTGCACTGCAGGGCGAGGATCCCGGCAAGCCGCTGCTCGATGCGCTGACCGACCTGCGCGTCGGTGTGGCGGTCGGCGAACTCCGCCAGCTCCGCATCGACGGTCCGGTTGACGAGGCAGCGATGATCACGCCGGTGCTGCGCGGGGTCGGGACGCATTACCGCGCGCTGCGCCCCAACCAGCCGGCGCCCCCCGAACCCGATCTGCTCGCGGGGATCGACCGGGCGCTGGCCGGCTTCGCGTCGAGCATGCCCGACCGCCACCGCAGAAGCGTGCTCGCGCTCACCTCGCTGCGCCGCAACCTCTTTCCCTCGGCCCCCGCCTATGCGGGCTCACCGGAGATGCCCGCATGACCGGCGAGATCTCGATCGGCGGTGTCTATCTGCCGACCCTCCTCCTGCTCGCGGTCGCCGCGGTCGTGCTCACGGGCGTCACCACCCGCCTGCTCGCCTTTGCCGGGGTGTACCGCGCAGTGACCTATCGTCCGCTGGTCGACCTGGCGCTGTTCATCCTCATCCTCGGGCTGCTTGCCCTGCTCACCGGACCTTCCGCATGACCTCGCCCCGTCTCAAGTCCCTGCTGGCCCCGCTCGGCCGTTCCGCCGTCACCTTGGTCATCGTCGCGCTCGCGGTGGTCGTCGCGCTGTGGCTGTGGAAGCGCTATGAGAGCGATCCGTGGACGCGCGACGGGCATATCCGGGCCGACATCGTTCGCGTCACGCCCGATGTCGCGGGTCTCGTCACGCGCGTCGCGGTGCGGGACAACCAGACGGTCAAGCCCGGCGACGTGCTGTTCGTGGTCGATCGTCCCCGTTTTGAACTGACGCTTGCGCAATCTGACGCGTCGATCGCGAGCGCGCGCGCGACGCTGCTGCAGGCACGGCGCGAGGCGCAGCGCGACCTCGCGCTGGGCGATCTGGTCGCCAAGGAAACGCACGAACAGAATGTCGCGCGCGTCGCCACCGCCTCGGCAACGCTCGCGCAGGCCCGGAGCGCGCGATCGACCGCGGCGCTGAACCTTGCGCGGACGACTGTGCGGGCAACCGTGCACGGCATCGTCACCAATCTCGATCTCCATCCCGGCGACTATATCGCGGCTGGCGCACAGGCGATGGCGCTGATCGACACGGACTCGCTTCGGGTCGAGGGCTATTTCGAGGAAACCAAGCTCGGCAGCATCCATCTTGGCGACCCGGTAACCGTGCATCTGATGGGCGAAGCGCAGGCGTTGCACGGCCGCGTCGACAGCATCGCGGCGGGCATCAATGACAGCGAACGGACGAACACGACCAACCTGCTGCCCAATGTGAACCCGACGTTCAACTGGGTCCGCCTCGCACAGCGCATCCCGGTGCGCGTGAAGCTGGTGCAGGTGCCGAAGGGTGTCCCGCTTATCGTCGGGCGGACGGCGACGGTGACGGTGGAACCCAAACTTCAGTCGGGAGCGCCGGCGTGATGCGCACGCGTCTCTCGCCGATCAGCCGTTCCCCCACCCACCGCGGTCTCGCCGCGAGTATCCTCGCGCTCGGCCTCGCCGCCTGCACCACCGCCGGCCCGGACTATGCGCCCCCCGACCGCGCCGTCGCCGCGATGCCCGCCGCGCAGGGCGCGTTCGACAGCGGTCACGAGGCCGCGTTCGTCGATGCCCCCCTCCCCGATCGCTGGTGGCAGCTCTATGGCGATCCCCGGCTCGACGCGTTCGTCGCCGAGGCGCTGGCGGCGAACACTGATCTGCGCGCGGCCGATGCCAATCTCCGCCGCGCCGACGCGGTCGTTGCGGAGGTTGCCGCCGGGCGGACGCTGTCGACCACGCTCGGCGGCGGTACGTCGATCGACCGGCCCTATGCGAGCCGCGGCAACCTGCCCGGAACGCTCGACGCCAATCTCGGCATCACGCTCGCCTATCCGCTCGACCTGTCGGGGCGCATCCGGCGCGCGATCGAAACCGCGCAGGGCGATGCGCAGGCGGTCGCCGCCGCGCGCGACGACGTCCGCGTGACCGTCGCTGCCGAAACCGCGCGCAGCTATGCCGCGGTGTGCACGGCGAACATGGTGCTCGCCGCCAACAGCCGGGTACTTGCCCTCCAGCGCCAGACGCTCGACGTCACGCGCCGCCTGCAACGTGGTGGGCGCGGCACGGCGTTCGACGTCACGCGGGCAAGGACCGCGGTCGACCAGAGCGAGGCGTTGATCCCGTCGCAGGTCGCGACGCGCACCGCCGCGCTCTACCGGCTGGCGACGCTGATAGGTCGGGCACCCGCCGCCTATCCCGCCGAGATCGCGACCTGCGCGAAGCCCCCCGCGCTGACCCGGCCGCTGCCGATCGGCGACGGCGCCGCACTGATCCGCCGCCGGCCCGATATCCGTCAGGCCGAACGCGCACTGGTAGCGGCGACTGCGCGGATCGGCATCGCCACCGCCGACCTGTATCCGCAGGTCAGCCTGGGGGGATCCGCCGGGTTCACAGGGCCGGTCTCGACGCTCGGATCCACCAGCGCATTCCACCTGGGGCTCGGCCCGCTCATCAGCTGGAGCTTCCCGAACCGCCCGGTCGTCCGTGCCCGCATCGCGCAGGCCGGCGCCTCGGCGGATCAGGCGCTGGCGCAGTTCGATTCGACGACGCTTGAGGCGTTGCGCGAAACCGAGACCGCGCTGTCAGCCTATGCGCGCGAAGGGGATCGCAACGCCGCGCTGTCGCGGGCGCAGGCGAGCGCCGCGACCGCCGCCAGCCAGGCGGGCACGCTCTATCGCTTTGGCCGAACCGACTTCCTGTCGCTGCTGACCGCCCAGGCGGCGCTGACCACGGCCCAGGCCAATCTTGCCGCATCCGACGCGTTGTTGATTGATCGTCAGGTCGACGTCTTCAGGGCGTTGGGCGGCGGGTGGCAGGCATGAGACTTCGCCGGCGCGGGCTCGCCGCTATCAACAGCGAAGTCCGCGACGGCATCGTCCCGGCCGCGGACACTATCGCGCGGGTCCCGCGCGACGCCGGAGCGCCCCCGCACACGTCGAGCAACTACCGAGTCACCGCGCTGATCATGGCCTGCGCGCTGTTCATGGAGCAGATGGATTCCACCGTGCTCGCGACGGCGTTGCCGACCATGGCGCGCGATTTCGGCGTGCCCGCGACGAGCATGGGATCGGCACTCACCTCCTATCTGCTGGCGCTGGCGATCTTCATCCCGGCCAGCGGGCGGCTTGCCGACCGGTTCGGCTCGCGCACCGTGTTCCGGGCCGCGATCCTGATCTTCGTCGGCGGTTCGATCCTGTGCGGTCAGGCGACCAGCCTGTCGTTCATGATGGGCGCGCGGTTCCTGCAGGGTCTGGGCGGCGCGATGATGATCCCGATCGGGCGTCTCGTCCTGCTTCGCAGCGTGGCCAAGGAAGACATGGTGCAGGCCATGTCGTGGCTGATCATGCCCGCGCTGATCGGTCCGATCCTCGGGCCGCCGGTCGGTGGCGCGATCGTCACCTATCTGGACTGGCGCTGGATCTTCTACCTCAACATCCCGATCGGCATGCTCGGCGTGGTGCTCGTCACCCGCTATATCGGTGATGTGCGCGAGGATCAGCCGGCACCCTTCGACGTGCCCGGCTTCATTCTGTCGGGCATCTCGCTCGGGTGCCTGTTGTTCGGGTTCGAGATGACCAGCCGCACGGGCGAACTGACGCAGGCCGTCGGGCTCATCGCGATCGGCCTGGTCGCGGGCGTCGCCTATATCCGCCACGCCAGACGCCGCAGCGATCCGATCCTCGACCTGTCGCTGATGCGGATCCCGACCTTCCGCCTGTCGGTGATCGGCGGATCGCTGACGCGGATCACGCAAGGCGCCCAGCCGTTCCTGTTGCCGATGATGCTCCAGCTCGGCTTCGGCATGACCGCGGCGGCGAGCGGCGCGATCACGATTGCCGGGGCGATCGGTTCGCTGATGATGAAGAGCCTCGCCCCCCGCGTGCTGCGACGGTTCGGATTCCGCAACAGCCTGATCGTCGGCGGCCTGTGTTC
The DNA here is from genome assembly GCF_003046295.1 of Sphingomonas aerolata. Lineage (GTDB taxonomy): Bacteria > Pseudomonadota > Alphaproteobacteria > Sphingomonadales > Sphingomonadaceae > Sphingomonas > Sphingomonas aerolata. The sequence continues at coordinate 40,112 of NZ_PZZN01000003.1, read as the reverse complement.
GAGCGGCGGCTACGCGGTGTGCGGGCTGTTCCGCCCCGACTGGCCCATCCCCGTCATCTTTGGCGTCCTGATGCTCTCGGGCTTTTTCATGTCGTTCCAGTTCTCCGCCTACAACACGATCGCCTATGACGAGATTCCATCGTCACGGATGAGCAGCGCGACCAGTTTCTACGCAACGTTCCAGCAGCTCATGCTCTCGCTCGGCATCTGCGTCGGCGCGGCCGCGTTGCATGTCGGCATGCTCGGATCGGGCACGACACGCCCGGTGCTCGCCGATTTCACCCTCGCATTCCTCGTCGTGACGGCGGTGTCGGCGGCCGCCACGATCTGGAACCGCCGTTTTGCCGTCGATGCCGGATCCGATCTCAGCGGACACCGCCAAGTGCCTGCGCGACCCGGGATGGCCGCGGGTCGATAACCCCTCCCGGCACACCGGCGCGGCGATCAGCCCCGGAGGCGTTCTGCGAGAAAGTCGACGAACACCCGGACACGCGCCGGCGTGTTGCTACCGCCGACGAAGAGCGCGTGGATGTGTTCGACGTCGCCCGGATTATACGCCTCGAAGAGCGGGACGAGACGGCCCGCGGCGATATCGTCGACGACGCTGAACGCACCGACGCGCGCGATCCCGACGCCCGCGGCGGCCAGCTGCCCCAATGTTTCGCCGTTATTGGCTTCGATATTGCCGGTCACGACGAGCGCCATGTCTACCCCATCGACACGGAACGGCCAGACGGGTTCGACTCGACGAAAGTTGAAATTCAGGCAGTTGTGCCGGTGCAAGTCCTCGGGCTTGGTCGGGGTACCACGCCGCGCCAGATAGTCGGGTGCCGCGACGATCACCCGCCGGCTCTCGCCGAGCTTCCGGGCGGTCAACAGGCTGTCGACCAGCGGACCGAAGCGGATCGCGACGTCCGCCTGCCCCGCCGCGACGTCGACGATCGTGTCGGTCAACGCGATATCGACGAGGATATGTGGATAGGCCTCGGCAAATGCGCCGAGCAGTGGGACGACGCACAACCGCCCATGCGACAGCGCGGCACTGATCCGCAGCCGTCCCCGGGGCGCGCCCTGATCGGCAATCTGCTGTTCGGCATCGTCGAGGTCGGCCAGGATTCGACGCGCCGTCTGGAGATAGGCCTGCCCTTCGGCCGTCGGGGTCAGCGCACGGGTCGACCGCAGGAGCAGCCGGACGCCGAGCCGAGCCTCGATCCGATCGATCGCCCGCGCCACCGCGGACGGCGTCAGTCCGAGCACGCGGCCCGCCCCCGAGAAGCTTCCCTCGCGCATGACCACGGCGAAGATCTCGAGCGCACGGGCCCGATCAGCCCCCATTCCCGTCTTTGCGTTCAAGTCAAAGGTCCTTCGTGACTACACCGTCTAATCAGCCCGTGCACTTCGGCCTATCTATGCGTCTAAATCGCAGCCGGGTACACCGCGATCGGGATCAAGATTATGGACTATCGTCAATTGGGATCGTCGGGACTTCGGGTACCGGCATTGAGCTTCGGAACCGGCACCTTTGGCGGAACCGGTCCGCTGTTCGGCGCCTGGGGATGCAGCGACGCCGTCGAAGCCCGACGACTGGTCGACCTGTGCATCGATGCCGGGATCACCCTGTTCGACACCGCCGATGTCTATTCGCACGGCGCGTCCGAGACGGTGCTCGGCAGCGCCATCATGGGGCGGCGTGATCAGGTGCTGATCTCGACCAAGACCGGCCTGCCGATGGGCGACGGGCCGCAGGACTGGGGCACGTCGCGCGCCCGGCTGATCCGTGCGGTCGAGGAGTCGCTGCAACGTCTCGGCACCGACCATATCGACCTGTTGCAGCTTCACGCCTTCGACGCATCGACCCCGACCGAGGAGGTGATGGCCACGCTCGACCAGCTGATCGCGGCGGGCAAAGTTTGTTATGCCGGGATATCCAATTATCCCGGCTGGCAGGTGATGAAGGCGCAGAACCTGGCCGACCGCCATGGCTGGTCCCGGCTCGTCGCGCATCAGGTCTATTATTCGCTCGTCGGTCGTGCGTACGAAGCAGACCTCATGCCGGTCGGCGCCGACCAGGGCATCGGCGCGCTCGTCTGGAGCCCGCTCGGCTGGGGCAGGCTGACAGGCAAGATCGGCCGGGATCGACCGGTGCCCGCTGGCAGCCGGCTTCACGACACGGAGCAATTCGCGCCGCCCGTCGATGCCGAGTTGCTCTACCGCGTGGTCGATGCGCTCGAGTTGATCGCGGACGAAACGGGCAAGACCGTGCCGCAAATCGCGATCAACTGGCTGCTCCGTCGGCCGACCGTCGCGTCGGTCATCATCGGCGCACGTACCGAGGCGCAGCTGCGCGACAATATCGGTGCGGTCGGCTGGACGTTGTCGGTCGAACAGGTCGCGGCGCTCGATGCCGCCAGCGCGGTTCTGCCGCCCTATCCGCACACCCCCTATCGTCAGCAGGAGGGTTTCGCCCGGCTGAACCCGGCGATGGTCTGACCCGCCCACGTCATCAGGAATACAGCGATGAAATTGAACCCCGGGCTTCTGGCCCTGTCCGTCGGCGCGTTCGGCATCGGCGTGACCGAATTCGCCCCCATGGGGCTGCTCCCCGTCATCGCCGGCGATCTCGGCGTTTCGATCCCGACCGCGGGCCTGCTCATCAGTGCCTATGCGTTGGGCGTGGTCATCGGTGCGCCGCTGATGACGCTGACGACCGGGCGCGTGCCGCGCCGCACGCTGCTGATCATGCTGGCGGGCATCTTCACGATCGGCAACCTGCTCGCCGCAATGTCGACGGGGTACGGCATGCTGATGGCCGCGCGGATCCTGACGTCGTTCAACCACGGCGCGTTCTTCGGGGTCGGGGCGATCGTCGCGGCCAGCCTCGTCGCGCCCGAACGCCGGGCCGGCGCAGTCGCGGCGATGTTCATGGGGCTGACCATCGCCAATGTCGTCGGCGTTCCGCTCGCGACATGGGCGGGCGATCACCTCGGCTGGCGCGCGTCGTTCTGGGGTATTTCGGTGCTGGGCTTCGCGACGATGGCGGCGCTGCGGCTGACGCTTCCCGTGCTGCCCGCGCCGACCGGCACCGACCCGAAGGCCGAACTGCGCGTCCTCACGCGCGGTCCTGTCTTGGGGGCGCTGGGCCTGACGGTCGTCGGCGCCAGCGCGATGTTCACCGTCTTTACCTATATCACGCCGATCCTTCGCGAGGTGACGCAGGCGTCGCTCGGCTATGTCACCGCGATGCTGGTGACCTACGGCGTGGGGCTGACGGTCGGCAACTGGCTCGGCGGGCGGTTCGCCGATCGCTCGGTCGACCGGACGCTGATCGTGACGCTTGCGCTGCTGACCGCGATCCTGGTCGGCTTCGCCGTGCTGATGCCGTTCAAGGTGCCGACCGCGATCCTCATCTTCCTGTGGGGCGTCGCCAGCTTCGCGCTCGTCCCCCCGCTTCAGGTCCGCGTCATGCACGCCGCCGCCGACGCGCCGAACCTCGCCTCGGCGATGAACATCGGTGCGTTCAACCTGGGCAACGCGATCGGCGCAGCGCTTGGCGGCGGCGTCATCGCGGCAGGCCTCGGCTATCCGATGGTCGCGCTTGCGGGTGCCGGGGCGTCGGCGCTGGGACTGGTCGCGGTCGTGGTCAGCGTCCGCCGCCGCGCGACAGCCCCCGCGCCGTCGACTATTTCCCCCGGCTGTCGAGCGTCTGCGCCGGCAGATGCACGGTGACCGTCTGCGCGATGCTCACCGCGGAGTCGGCCAGCATGACCTGATAGTCGCCCTCCGCGATCGTCCACGTCGCGGTTGCCGTATCGAAGGTCGCGAGCAGGCGCGGGTCGATCATCGTCGCCACCGACTGGCTCGCCCCCGGTGCCAGATCGACCTTCTTGAACGCGCCGAGCCGTTTGGGCGCTTCCCAGCCCGGCGCCGCGACATAGACCTGAGCGACGGTCTTGCCTGCGACAGACCCGGTGTTGCGGACCGCGAACGTCGCGGCGATGCCCTTGCCCTTTGCGTCGGCCTTCAGACCGCCGAGTGCGAACCGGGTATAGGACAGGCCGTAGCCGAACGGGAACAGCGGCTTGCGGCCGGTCTTGTCGAACCACTTATAGCCGATGGCGGCGCCTTCGATGTCGTAATTGCCCATCGGATGTGCGTCGCGGTCGAGCTTCGGGTCGCCTTCCAGAACCGGGCGCGGCAGTTGCGACAGCGACGCGGGGAAGGTCGCGGGAAGGCGACCCGACGGATTGACCTCGCCGGTCAGAATGCGCGCGATCGCCTCGCCGCCCGCCGTGCCCGGATACCAGGCCTCGATCACCGCGCCGACCTTCGACAGCCACGGCATGACAACCGGGCCGCCCGTCTCGAGCACCACGACGGTCTTGCGGTTGGCGCGGGCGACCGCGTCGATCAGGGCATTCTGCGCATCGGGCAACGCCAGATCGGGGACGTCGATCGACTCACCGGTCCACTGTTCGCCAAAGACGATCACGATATCGGCCTTGCGCGCCGCCGCTGCGGCCGCGCGCGGATCCTTGCCGTCGAGATAGGTGACGCGGGCACCGGTGCGGGCCTGCAGCGCGGTCATGGGCGACGATGCGTGATAGGTCTTGGGGCCGGGAAAGCCCTTGTTGAACTCGTCCGGCACGATCAGGCCGCTGGTCGGCGCGTTGGGCGAATAGACCTGTGACGATCCGCCGCCCGACAAAACGCCGACATCGGCATGCGCACCAATGAGCAGGATCGACTTCGCCGTTTTCGCCAGGGGCAGCAGATTGGCGTCGTTCTTCAGCAGGACGATGCCCTCCTCGGCATCGCTGCGCGTGACCGCCGCGTGCGCGGCATAGTCGATCGTCGTCGCGCGATCGCCGCGGACCGGCGTGTCGAATGCGCCCACCGAGAACATCCCCCACAGCACGCGTCGGGCCATGTCATCGGCACGCGCCGTGCTGACATGGCCGTTATTGACCGCCTCGCGCAGCGCTTCGGAGAAATAGGGCGACCGATCGAACGCCCAGCCCGACTGCTGGTCGAGCCCGGCATTGGCGGCTTCCGTCGTCGAATGGGCAGCTCCCCAGTCCGACATCACATAGCCCTTGAACCCCCAGTCCTTCTTCAGGACCGTGTTCAGCAGCCAGTCGTTCTCGCACGCGTAGTGGCCGTTGACGCGGTTGTAAGAGCACATCACCGAACCCGGCTGGCCGATCTCGTTGGCGATCTGGAACGCCAGCAGATCCGACTGGCGCGCCGCCTGTTCGCCGATCCGGTGATCGATCGTGAAGCGGTTGGTCTCCTGCCCGTTGAACGCGTAATGCTTCATCGTCGAGACGACATGCTCGGACTGGATTCCCTTGATCGCATGCCCCGTCATGACGCCCGCGAGCAGCGGATCCTCGCCACCATATTCGAAATTGCGGCCGTTCCGGGGTTCGCGCAGCAGGTTCATGCCGCCCGCCAGCTGCACGTTGAAGCCCGACAGGAACGCCTCGTTGCCGATCATCGCGCCACCGGCTTCGGCGAGCGCCGGGTTCCACGTCGCCGCGGTCAATATTCCCGATGGCAACGACGTCCGCAGCCGCGGGGTTGCGCTGCGCTGGCTGGCGACACCGACGCCCGCATCGGTCTGCCACTGGCTCGGGATACCCAGCCGCGCGATGCCCGGAACGATGCCGGCAGATCCCGGCAAGCCGTCCTTCGGAAACTCCCAGTTCTTGGTCGGCGTCTTGAGCCAGGCGGCATCGGTCGAGAAATAGCCGAAGGTCAGTTGCAGCTTCTCGTCGAGCGTCATCTCCCTGAGGATGAGATCGGCGCGGACGGACGGATCGAGACTCGTATCCATCCACGGCCGCGCGACCGGCGCATCGGTCTTCGCCGCCGCCGCCGCGGGCGCGTTGTTCGTCGTCTGCGCCAGCGCGGGCGAAACCCCGATTACACCGACCAGCACCGCGCTGCGCAGCAAGACGTTCAGGAGCGATCGGGTACCGCGCGTCATCATCACATTTCTCTCTCTACATGCCGTCTCTAGACGGGCGGCGCATGCCGTCCCACCTAGTCTCGTTTCGCCCGATCTAGCCCGGCATTCGTCGCGGCGTCCAGATGTCCGCCGCGACTGCATAGGCCCGAAGGGATTTCGCGTCCGTGCCCCCTCGGGCGGCCATCAACGCGGGCCCTGCACCGTGATCGCCTTGCCCGCATAGGTCACCGTCGCATCCTCGGTATCGGCGTCGGTCACCGGCTTGCCGGGCGTGATCCAGCGCACGTTGACCGTGCGAGACGTCGCCATGCCCTTGAAGCCCTTGCCCTCGCGCGCACCGAGCGACAGCGTGCCGGTTGTATCGTCATACCGCATCGGAATGCGCGCAAACGCACCGCCGCGATATTGCTCGCTGCGACCGTCATCCTCGTACAGGCTGAACTGCCCGTTGGCGCCGGTATAGACCGTCACCGTCACGGGTGCGTCGGGCAGGTCGTCGACATGCTGGCGGACAGGCCCCATCGGCACGATCGCCCCCGCCTTCACGAACAGCGGCATGCGTGTGTAGAGCGCGGGCGCGTCAATCGTCTGGCCGCCGCGATACGTCTGCCCGGACTGGAAATCATACCAGAGCGTCGCCGCACCCGGCAGATAGACCGGGCGCGACCGTGCCTTGTAGTCGGTGACCGGCGCGACCAGAAACGCATGGCCGAACATATACTGGTCGTTGATCCGGCGCGCCTTCACGTCGTCGGGATAATCCATCACCATGCCCCGCATGATGCTGCCGTCCTTGAACCACGTCTCCGCAGCGAGCGTGTAGATATACGGCATCAGACGATAGCGAAGCTGATCATACCAGAGCATCGAGGCGCGCATCGGCGTGCCCTCGGGCGCGATCTCGTAGATCTCGCGGTACGGGCTCTCGCCATGGCTGCGGAACAACGGGCTGAACGCACCGAACTGGAACCAGCGCAGGTTGAGCTCGCGCCACTCGTCGAGATCGGCCGGCTTGGGCGTCTTGCTCGCATAGCGGTCCTCGAGCGCGAAGCCGCCGATATCGTGCGTCCAGTTGGGAATGCCCGACATCGACGCATTGACGCCCGCGGACACCTGCGCGCGCAGGTCATACCAGCGGCTGGCGACATCGCCCGACCAGATCGCGGCCCCCTCGCGCTGCAGTCCGCCAAAGCCCGAACGGGTCAAGATGAACGGCCGGACATCGGGCTTGTACTGGCGCCAGCCGTCATAAACCGCGCCGACATGAACCAGCGGGAAGCTGTTGAAGTATTCCTCCGCCGGCCCGCGCGCGGTCGGCCCCATCGCCGCGATCCGCTCGGGGATCGACAGGTTCGAATGGATGTCCGGCTCCGACGCATCGAGCCACCAGGCGTCGACCCCGAACTTGGCGAGGCTGTCGCGCATCTGCCGCCAGAAGATCGTCCGTGCCTCGGGCGCATAGGGATCATAGTCGGTATTGGCATAGCCGGGCCCGACCCAATCCTTGTTCGCCATCTTCAGATTGCCGTCATAGGTGAAACCCTTGGCCGCCAGCTCCTTGTAATTGTCGGTGGTCGGGTAGAATTTCGGCCAGACGGAGATCATGAAGTTCGCGTTCAGATCGTGGAGCTGGTCGACCATCTTCTGCGGCTCCGGAAAGCGCGTCTTGTCGAACTGATGGCTGCCCCAGGCGTTTTCGGGCCAGTAGAACCAGTCCTGGACGATGTTGTCGAGCGGGATGCGGAGGTCGCGGTACTTGCGCACCACGTCCACGACCTCGTCCTGCGTGTTGTAGCGCTGGCGCGACTGCCAGAAGCCATAGGCCCATTTGGGCATCATCACGGCCTTGCCGGTCAGCTTGCGATAGCCCGCAATCACGTCGTCCATGTCGCTGCCGGGCACGTACCAGTAATTGACCGACCGCGCGACGTCGCTGGTGAACCAGGCCGAGTGGCGATCGGCCTGGGGCAGCGGGTCATTGTGGAGCAGCGCGATATATCCGGCGTTCGGATCCCATTCGATGCGGATCTCCGCCGCCTTGCCCCTGGTCATCGGCAGGTCGAAATTGGCGTACCAGGGATTCCAGTTCTGCCGCCAGCGGTTGAGCACCTCGCGCCCGTCGACGAACACCTTGAAATAGCTCGAGCCATAGAGCTGAAATTTGTGATCGCCCGTCTGGTCGGGCGTCACGCGGCCGGTCCATACGACCCGCTGCGTCTGGGCCGCGTTGCCCGCCGTATTCTGGCCGCCGGTTGCCGCCACCGTGCGCGCCTTGGCCGCCTCGGGCCAGTTCGCCTGGTCCTTGATATATTGATAGTTGATCGTGGCTTCCTGGCGCGTGACCGCCAGCTTGCCGTCGAGATAATAGTTGGCGGTGAAGCCGGGCTTGCCGTTGCTCGTCACCCGCAGGCCCGTGTCGGTGCCTGCGCCGACCAGGTCATAGGGCTTGGGATTGCCGAACCGGGTGATCCCGTCATTGTCCCACAGGATGCCGTACTTGCCGGTCGAAACCAGAAAGGGGACGGCGATGTCCATGTTGTGCTGCGCGAGTTCGACGTCCTCGCCGTTATAATCCATCTGGGCGTTCTGGTGCTGGCCGAGCCCGTAAAAGGCCTCGCTGGTACCGCGGTTGAACTGCTGCGACGCCGTGACATATTGCCGTCCGTCGACCGTCTTCGGCAGGAAGCGGCGTGTATTGGCCTCGTTGAGCACCGTCTTGCCGGCAGCGTCGACGAACCGGACATGCCCGGTCGCGAGGTCGACGTCCGCCGTATCCCGCGCCGTCTTGATGAGGACATGCCCTGCCCGCTCCGTCACCGTATACGCACCCGCCTTTGGGGGGCTCGGCACCATCAGGCTCGTGGTGCGGGTCACGCCGATCGAACTCGTCGGGGCGGCGACGACGTGGATGATCCCGTCGCCGTGAACCGTGACCTCGACGCGCGCGGTCGCGCCGCCTGCCGGGGTCACGGCGACGCCGCCGTCGATCTTCTCGTACCCGCCAGGCGCAGCGGCGTGCGCGGAGGCGATCGCGCTGCTTGCCAGCAACAGGGTCAGGAATGGCTTGGTCATCTTACTCTCCAGCAGTGCCGACGCCGCCCGCGGCGCGTCGATCGGTAATGTTTCAGCGATATGCGCCCATCGTGACGCGAAGCAGCACGGGCTCGATCAGGTTGATCCCGTAATCGGTCTGGTCGCCGTTCCACATCCGGTCGCGCACCCAGACACCGTCCCGAAAATGCCCCTCCTCCACGCGCAGGACGAGGCCGTTTGCAGGGCCGCCCGATCGCGCGCCGAAGTTGAGACGGACATGGTCCCCAGCAACCAGGAAGACATCGGCGGACAAGTGCGCGATCGCCGCGCCGCCAACGGGCTCGTTGCCCCATGGCGCGGGCTCGGTCTTGATCCAGGTCCAGTCCTTCTGACCGAACTGCCATTCGCCCCAGGTCGCAGCGATCGTCCAGTCGCCCATCACGGTCGACCGGGGCGTATTGTCGTCGGGTTTGAAAACGCCCCAGGTCGGACGCTCGAACGCGATCTTCGCCCACTCGCGCGCCATGCCGGCGAACAGGGCATAGGGCTTGGCGATCGCATCGAGCGTCGCCTCGTCCAGAGACCGCGCGCCGAGCGGATAGTTGACGTAGCCGGTATCATCCATCCCGAACGGCGCGTAGCCGATCGCGCCACGACCCAGCGCACCGTAGAAATAGCGCGCGAATTCGCGGGCATTGCCGATTTCGGGGACCATCAGCGCATTGTCGGAGCGCGCATATTTATCGAGATATTGCGCGACGTTCTCGCTCGCACGGTCATAGATGTCTGGCGCGGCGAAATCGATCGACGGCGCTGCCGCCTTCCAGATGTCGAGCACGTCCTGCTGCGGCCCGCCACTGGCGACGCCGGTCGGATCGGGCACGTTGGATGGTCCGGCGAGCGATGCGTTGACGTACATTGGGATCGGCTTGACGACCTTGCCCGCCGCGGCGATCTCGTCGACATATCGTGCCGTGTACCAGGTGTTGAAGGCACGGTCGGCCTGCGCCCCGAACAACGCGGTCCACGTTCCTGCGGGCTTGCCGAGCTTGCGCGTCAGCGCCGCGGGCACGGGCTTCGCGAACAGCACGTTCGCCGCCGGGCTATAGTCGCGCGGGACGCGGTAGCTGCCGACCTCGTTTTCGGGCTGGACGAGGATGACCGTATTCTGCGGATCATGCTCCTTGAGATAGCCGATCAGGCGTACAAAGGCGCGCTTGTCGGCCTCGAGCGTCGACCGGGCGAGCGGCGTATGGACGGAATGATCCTGCCCCGTCTTGTCTTTCATCCGGGGAAAGCGGCGATTGTCGAGCTTGACCCAGTCGGGCGTGTAGCCCGGCGCGGTATTCTTCCACGTTCCGAACCAGAGCAGGACGACCCGCTTGTCATGCGTGCGTGCCTCATCGAGCAGCGTCTGGACGAACGAGAAATCGAACTGCCCCTCGATCGGTTCGATCTGTTGCCAGGCAACGGGGACCTCGACGGTGTTCGCATGGATCCGCTCGAGCATCGGCCAGACCTTCGGCAGCGCGGAGGCATAGTTGCTCGAATTATTGACCTGCGCTCCGAGCATCAGGAAGGGCGCGCCGTCGACGATCAGCGCATGTCGGCCGTTCTTCGTCTCGACATGTGGCACCGGCGTCGCCTGTTGCGCATGTGCGGCGGTCACCAGCGCGGACAGCGTCCACGCAAGCAGTAGAGCCTGTCGTTTCATCGTCATCCCCTCAGCTCTTCTTGTTCCGGGCGACCGGATCGCCATAGACGACGCCGCGGCCGTCGGTGCCGATATAGACGCGGCCAAATATCCGCGGATCGCCGCTGATCACGCGGAAGCGCAGTCCCCACTGATGCCGGTCGTCGTTGATCCGCTGCCACGTCGTCGCGCCGTCGATCGATCGCCACACTCCATCCTGTCCGGCCTGCTGGCCGATCGCGTAGAGCGCCGGCCAGCGGGCGCCGGGCGCCGCCTTGCCCAGACCGAATTGCGCGACGTGCAACCCTGCCCCGACCCGCACCCAGTGCACGCCGCCATCGACCGAGCGATACAGGTCGCCGCCGAGATTGAGCCACAGCAGGCCCGCAGTGCCCGGCGTCGCGAGCAGCGGGCTCTGCGCCTCCCGGTTGCGGCCCTGCGCGCTCGAAAGGTCAGCGGGGAGGCCCTGTGCGGCGACGGGCATGAAATGCGCGCCGCCGTCCATGCTGCGCAACACGCGGTTGTTCAGCGTGTCGACGACGTAGAACCGGGATGGGTCGACCTTGTCGGCGACCGGCCGCAGCCCCACCGGCAGACCCTGGATCCGGACCCAGGTCTGCCCGCGATCGCGGGTCAGGACTGGCTGTTCGGTCTCGACGATAAACGCCGCACCGTCTGCCGACACGATGATCGGCGCATCGCCGGTCCGTTCGGACGCGCCCCTGCCCGGCGTGACGAGCGGTTGCCAGCTCCGGGCCTCATCCTGCGACCAGGCCAGGCTCGCGCCCGCGACCTCGCGACTATGGCTGCTGCCACTGCGGACGACCACCGCCGGCGCCAGTCCCGCATAATCGAGCGTGTTCGTGTTGGTCAGATAGGGATTACGGTGGCTGTTGGGCGGTGAAACCGTCAGATCGTCGTGACGGAACCCCGCAATATCGCCGAACCCCGAGATCAACGGTGCGCCCCCCGTCGGGCTGATCAGCGTGATGATCGCGGTCTGTTCGATACCCCGTGTCCAGGGCTTCCACGGCACGGCACCGGGTCGGTCGAAAGCGCGTGTCTCGTACAGCGTCGCGCCGGTCACATAGGCGGCGTGGCCCGGGTCGAACGGATCGATCGCAAGCCCAGCGATCCAGTGCCCGAAATCCGCCGGGCCGTCGAACGCGAGGAACGGAGTCTGTGTCACATCGCGCGTGCTGCGCTGGTAGAGCTGGTCCCAATGTGCGCCCGCGTCGGTCGATCGCCACACGGTGTCGACGGGGCGATAGCGATTGACGGTACTGACGGCGATGACGCGCGGATCCTGCGCCGACACCGCCACGCCCATATAGCCTCCCGCCGGCGCATCCGGTCGTCTGTCGGGGGTCACGTCGGTCCAGACATTGGTCGCTGGATCGTACCGCCAGACGCCGCCCAGGGTGATCCCGTTCGGCCCGATCGCGTCGGAAAACGTCATCGTCAGGACGCCGTCCGCGCCGAGCGCGGCCTTCACCGCGCGCATGCTGTCATCCGGCCCTCCGGACAGGGTAAGCCACGACGCGCCACCGTCATCGGACCGGAACAGATGTGCGCCCGGGTCCGCCTGGCCGACGAAGATCCGCCCGCGATGCGCGCGATCGAACAGGACGAAACTCAGCCCGCCATGCGTTGCGCGGGGCTGTACCGGTTTGCCGAGCCCCCCAACCGGAAAGCTGTCGACCTTTCGCCAATGCGCACCCGAATCGTCGCTGCGCCACAGGCCGTCATGGCGTGACCCGAACATTAGCGTCGCCGGGCGATGCGGGTCGATCGCAAGCCGCTCGCCAAGGCCGCGGCCATCCTCGTTGCCGCCCATCGCGAACGGTACCGGCGCGATCCGCCACCGCGCGCCACGGTCGTCCGATCGCCAGATCGCCGCTTCGCCACGCGCCGACATGCCCGCCGCGAGATACACGATATCCGCATCGACCGGATCCGCAGCAATGCTTTCAATCCCCATATAGCTGCTGACGGCATTGCCATCCTGCAAGGGCAGCCACGCACGCTGGACCGCGTCCCAGCGATAGGCACCACCCATGTCGGTACGCAGATAGGCGAGCCCACGCTCGACAGTGCTGAAGATGATGCCGGGCGCGAAGCCGCCGCCACCGACCCGGACGTTGCGCCACGCATAGGGCGCACGAGCCGGAGAAACCTCGGCGTGCGACGCTGCGGGACGGGGATGCGCCGACAGGGCGAGCAACGCGATCGCGCTCGTCAAGACCACCCTCTTCCCCACCAGTCCCGTCCCCTCTAGCCTCGCAACCGATAAGCTCCGGTCGCGTAGCGCCGCTGTATTGCCTGATCCGATAGCGGTAACAAGGTTTGTATGATAAATTGCGGTAATTATATAATCGCGCCGGTCGAGGGCGACGTAGGACACAGGAAAGGATCCACCGCATGGCGATGAAACACTGGCTCTTGCCAATGATACTTGGTGTGTTGCCAATCTCCGTCGTCGCGCAGACGAGTGACGCAGACACGCCCTATGCCAGCGATCCGGTGGGTATCGTCGCCGACCCCTGCCCGCAGCATCCGGCACCGGCCGATGCAGCCGGCTGGGCAGCGTGGAAACGGCATATGCTGACCCGCGACTTTGGCCAGTTGTGCCGTTACGCTGCGGATAATCGCGCACTCGCCGGCAAGACGGTCCGCGTCGTGTTCATGGGCGATTCGATCACCGACAACTGGATCCATGCCGACGCCGCATTGTTCTCGAACGGCGTGGTCGATCGCGGGATCAGCGGGCAGACGACCCCGCAGATGCTCGTCCGGTTTCGCAGCGATGTCATCGCGCTCAAACCGCGGGCAGTCCACATCATGGCCGGCACCAACGACATCGCCGGCAACACCGGCGCAGCGACGATCGAGACGGTCGAAGGCAATATCCGGACCATGGCCGAACTCGCGCGCGCGCACGGGATCAAGGTGATCCTCGCCTCGGTTCCCCCCGCCGCCGCCTTTCCCTGGAGCCCCGACAAACGCCCGGTCCCGCAGATCGCCGCGCTCAACGACTGGCTGCGCGGCTATGCCAAAGCCAATGGCTTCACCTATGTCGATTATCACGCTGCACTTTCGACGCCGGCGGGGGCGATGAAGCCCGGCTACGCAACCGACGGAGTCCACCCGACCCCGCAAGGCTATGCCGTCATGCGCCCGCTCGCGACCGCGGCGATCGCCAAAGCGCACGGCGGGTGACATTGGGGATTTCTGATCCCAGCGCATACAACCCGGCCGGAGGTTCACCGTGGCGAACCTCCGGCCGGTGGCGCCAAGTGCGCGTGTCATGATCAAGCAATGATGCGTTGCAGAGGCTCTCCATCCTCAGCCTCACTCCAATGCTGGCACCAAATCAGGCGTCCGGGCTTTGGAACTGCTTACATCGGAATGACGCGCTGAGCCGTCGCGCTCGCGGTTTCTAGAAGCACTTCCACCGCTGCATCGCTGATACGCCTAGCCGTTTCAAGCGCGGCGGCCGGGGTAAGCACAAAGTCCACGTCCGCAGGACCGCGTACATGGACGACGGGCCCTTCTGGGCTAACATCGCTCGGCTCGTTGGCGGACGTCATACCTGGGCTTTCCGCGGGGTTGTTCGTCACCCAGTCCCTTGCCTGGACGATCGACGTAAAGATCCGTGTATTTGGGTCGGAAATGCGCCCGGCTTGCAGATCTGCAAATCCCAACGACGACACGACGGCGGTTCTGTCCGCTTTGAGGTGTCCAAGTCGCGCAACCATTGCGCGCAGCGCCTCGGTGACAAGAAGATCCCTGGGCACCGTAGCTCTGATTTCGATAATCAGCGATGTCGGCCGCCCCGAGACCAGAAGCCGTTTCAGCTCTTGCCGAAATGCCGGCTCAAACGTCGCCACCGTCGCGGCTGTCCAAACGCCTTTCTGGATGACCGTCAGAAGCGGTATCGCAGGCTCCAGATCGAAACGGAACATTGGTCACTCCCCCAGATAAGCGGGAGCACTTCAGCGTCTCTCAGCCAACGGAACGCCGTTGATGGTAGCTTTCGTAGACTTAAGTTAGGAAGTTCGCACCAACAATCTATATCCTTTGAGTCAGCCGCCCCCGTTCCGCCTCATACGGCAGGAGAGCTTCCCGACTGGTCCGGTAATCCGAAGCGCACCCGGAAGGCCCGCAGCGGAAAGCCTGGATGCCCAGAGCCGCAATATTTCAAGGGAACAATGTCCACATGGCTAGAATCTATCTCGCGTTTCTTGCGTCGGCAATGTCCGATTTAAATGAGCTCGTCTGACGGCGGCAAAAGCAAAAATTGTTCACTTTTTAGGCCTTCTACTTTTCTGACTACCTTACGGACTAAGGACGCTAAACCGGGATATCGTTGATTGAAAAACATCAGCCTATAGATACTTAATGAACTCGCCGATTAGCTAGTCGCAAGGATATTTTATAGATCGGATTTAGCGCCTCGTTGATCAATTCCGATCAGGCGTGTCTGTTGTCGGGTCCATAAGCCGCGCCCACGCTGGACTGGTACGCATCGGATGCATATATTCACCATGCGCCAGCTTCTGATCGGATGAAGCCATGGTCTTGTTGACCCTATCTCATCTCGTGAATGTTATCGTTGTGACGGTCATTCCAGCGTTGATCGCGCGCGACGTGCCCGCAATGACGGCGTGCTACGGCGTCGACAGTGCTGCACGGCGTATCCTTGCATGCCTTTACGCGACCATCGCAATGGCCAGCGCCGTCGCGCTGATCGGTCAGGCTTCGGGCAATACGACGTTGTCGATCGCCATCGCCGGCGTCTTGTTTCCGATGCAGATCGCCTACAAGCTGATGACCATACCGGCGGTCGGTTGGCGCAATCCGGTGGTAAAGAGCAACCTCGCCATCGCGCTGCTGCACACAGCAACCTTAGCTGCGATTTTGCACGAGGGCCTCTTGTACGCGCCAGGAGAATAGCATTTCAAACGACAGCTACCAGGATCGTCGCCGGGCGCCTGACCGCAAACGTTTCAGGCCATCAGCAGCGTCGCCTTTCTGCACGTTAGTCTGATGTTCGCCGAGGTAGGAAAGTGGAACGGCGGTTTTCGGGACGGCGGGCGGCAATAGCCGACATCGCGGCGCTGCCGCTTCAATAAAGATAAACATTGAGAAAGCCTTAGCAACGAGGCGCAATCTAGCGGCTCTCTAGCTTGCCCTCGAAGTCATGCTGGCCGAAGCGCGGGTGCGGTTCCTTACGCCCCACTCGCACAAGGGCAGCAGAGCCTCGATCAGCGTCATGCCGAATGGCGTGACGGTGTAATCGACCTTGGGCGGCACTTCGCCATAATCGTGACGAACCACTACGCCTGCCGAAGCGAGTTCACGCAATTGCTGGATCAGCACCTTTTCGCTGATGCCGGCAACCGCCCGCTTGAGATCGCCGAACCGCCTCGGACCCGAGCGGAGATGATACAGGATCAGCGGCTTCCATTTGCCGCCCATGACGGCCAGCGCGACATCGAGGCCACAGTCACTTGCAGGGTCAGATCGGGGAACGCTCATCGAGCCTCTTTGGCACTTACCTTTAGGTAGGTTCTACCCTCAGCACCAGTGCCAGTCCATATCCCGGAAACGTGCGCGACGGGATCGATCATCTTATCCGTCGCCACGATGGAGCTTGGACATGACTGACACCCCGACCATCCTAATCTATGCAACATATCGCATTCAGCTCAGCGACGTGGAGGCGTTCCGGGATATCGCTTCGCGCATGGCGAGCGCAGCCAGGCTACGGGACGACTGTGTATTTCTCGACGTTACGGAGGAAGTAGGTGCCGCCGGCACGTTCCGCCTGATTGAAGCCTGGCGAGATCAGGCGGCGTTGAACGCGCACCTCTCCACGCCCAATTTCCAAGCGGTATTCGAAAAAGCCGGGAAACTCGGCATCATCGACCGTCAGGCGGACGCCTATTCGATTTCGGGCAGAGCGGCGCTTGATATGCCGTCCTGACCGGAAAGAACGCGGCATCCGCGCGAACGTCGTCTCGGCCGGGAGGAAGATGATGTGATCAAGGGGGTCCCACTCGGGCGCCTGGGGCGGCTTGAAGATGTCGCGAGTGCCGTCCTGTTCGCAGCGTCGAGCGAGAGCGGCTTCGTCGCGCGCCATGAGCTCTTCGTGGATGGCGGGGGCGCGGCGGTCTGACCGGGGATCATTCAACTGAACGAGTCTCCGCGCTCCGGAATGCGACGGCCCACCGGGGCGTCCGGTTGTGGGCGTTGCGCACCATATCCTTGGTAGTGTGCGCGAAAGATCGGGGGCTTCCCGCGGCGCGACCTCGGCTGGACGGACGAGGCCAGCACTGCGGCAAGGGCGCTACGCGAGACTTGGGGATTCTCCACAACGAGATTACCCGGCAGGCCCCGCCCCCACGGCGAGGCCTGCCGACGATCAAAACTGCCCGCGAACGCCTAGGCTGATGCGGCTGCCCGAGGATTCGTAGATCGCCGGAAAGGACGGATCCATCGTGTAGCCGGTGGTCTTCGCATTGCCGACGTTGATGCCCTGCAGCTCGACACGGACGTTGCGCGTCACTTGATAGCTGGCGGCGACGTCGAACTGGCCATAGGCATCGCGGTAGACCGAATACATGTTGCGCTCGATCCGCTCCACATAGGCACCCTTGCGGTTGTACGAGACGCGCAGCGACAGCGGTCCCTTGTCGTAGAAGACCGTGGCATTGTAGGTCTTGTCGGCAAGGCCGATCGGCGAGGTATCGATGCCGAGGTCGGACTGCCCCGTCAGCGAACTGTCGAGGAAGGTGGCGTTGGCGTTGACGCCGAAGCCGTCCGCCCAGTCCGCAATCATGCCGAACGGGATCACCGCGTTCACCTCGACGCCGCTGACCTTGTACGCGCCCTTGGCGTTGACGGGCTGGTAGACGTCGAAGTCATAGACGCCGTTGACCGTACCGTTGGCGTTGTAGACCGTCACGCCGGGTACCTCGCCGGTCAGCTGGCTCTGCACCACGCCCTTGATCTTCTTCCAGAAATAGGACGCCGCCAGAATACCGCCGCGCGGGAGATATTGCTCGAGGCCGACTTCCCACTGATCGGCAAGCGTAGGCTTCAGGCCGGGATTGCCATCGGTGTACCGGAAATTGCCGATGCTCGCGATCCGCTTGTACGCCAAATCGGTCAACGCCGGGCGGATCAGCGTCTTCGACGCGGCAGCGCGCAGGAACAGGCTGTTGGTCAGCTCGGCATGCGCGTTGAACGAGGGCAGGAATTTCTCATATTTGCCGTCGCTGGACACCGGCGCGGGGGTCAGGCCGATCGAGCCGCTCGGGTTCTGGACCTGCTGGAACCCTTCCGAATTGATCGTGGTGCGCAGATAGCGGCCACCCAGATTGACGAACAGCGGCACGGCCACGTCGAACTCGAAATCGACCATCGCATAGCCGGCGATCGTCTCTTCCTTGACCTTGTAATAGTTCGCATCGCTGAACGGCGTGACGAACCCGTCGGGCCGGAAGAAGTCGCGCGCATAGGCGTTCGAGACCTGCGCCCAGCTCAGGTCGCGTGCTTGGTAGTTCTTCCCGCCAACGATGTCGGTGACGGTCTCAAGCGGGCTATCGCCCAGCTTGCGGGTGTTGACATAAGCGGTGCTGCCGCGGGTCGGACCCTGGATCTTCTCCTCGCCATATTGACGCTCGTTGGTCTTGTCGGTGTAGCGACCACCGAAATTGAAGCGCTTGAGCACCGACGAGTCAAACTGGTAGCTCAGATCGATCTGAGCGGCATATTTGTCGTCCTTGATCTGTTCGCGCGTGGTCTCATAGGCTTCGAACAGATACGAATTCGGCGCATCGTACATGTCGATCGTCTTCGGATTGGCGCTCTGAATCGTTTCGCCGCCATTCTCGGTATAGCGCGTGCGCGAGGGCGCGTAGGCGACGTGCTTCAGATTCGCATAGTCGAGCGTCTTTCTGGCGCCGGAATAGCCACCCAGCGCATTGATCTTCCAATTGCCCGTCGTCCAGTTCATCTCCCCGCCGAACTGCCGATAGTCGGTCTCGTTGATATATTCCTTGCTCAGGAATTCATGCTGCGTGTTGGTGTAGGAGACGTCGCGCAGCACGACGATGCCGCTATCCGCGAGCGTCTTGGCATCAAATTCGTGGATCGTCTCGAGCGTCGAGTTGCTCGATGCCGAATAGCCGGCAGCGTCATATTCGTCCTCGGTCGTGTCGTATGATCCGAGAAAGGCGTCGAACGCCAGGCTGAAATCATCACTCGGCTTGTACTGCACCGAGCCCGACAGCCCGAGGCGGTCCTGATCGTTCTGATAGACGCGGTCGCCGACCTTATCGAGGAAGACGATTCTGTTCTTGTCAGCGTTGGTGAAAGCAATGCCGGCGTCGCGCTGCAGCACGGCGATCGCCTGGTTGCGGTAGACGGTGCCGGTACGATCGGTCCAGCGCGCGATAGGGCGGAAGTTGATACCCGAGTTGGAATCGGTGCGATTGGTGCGCTGCTGCTTGGCGACCGAAACCAGCACGCCGAAGTCGCCAAAGGTCTTGCTGGCGAGAAACGAGAAGTTGGGATCGATCTTTTCGGAGATCGAATTATACGCGCCATCAACGCTGCCGACCACGCGAAGCCCGGGGTTGTCGAACGGCCGCGCGGTACGGATCAGCACGGAGCCGGCGATGCCGCCCTCCTCGTCCGCCGCCACCGGCGACTTCTGCACGGTGACCGACTGGATCAGTTCGGACGCGAAGATGTCGAACTCGACGTCGCGGCCGCCCGAGCCCGAGGCGGTCGCCAGCTTGTTGATGGACACGAAGGTGAATTCGCTCGGCAGGCCGCGGACGTTGACGCGCGTGCCGAGGCCGCGTTCGCGTTCGATCGTCACGCCGGGCACGCGCTGCAGCGCTTCGGAGAGATTCTGCTCGGGGAAGTCTGCGATATCGGTGGCGATGATCGAGTCCGAAAAGCCGATCGTATTGCGCTTCATCTCGATCGCTTCTTCTAGGCTGCGGCGATACCCGGAGACGAGGATCTCGTCGCCCGTATCGGCCTCCTGGCTGACGGGCGCCGCGACGGTTTGGGCAGCGGCCGGCGCCACGGACAGTGCTGCGGTCGCGGCTCCCAGCAGCAGGGACGCCATGCGGTCGACATGCTTCAAACTACGGATCATTGTTCGGTTTCCCCCGGTGCTGATATGCCAGTGACACCTCGCGAGGTGATCGCTGGACGTGCGACTTCGCGCCCCGAACGTGTGCGTTCGAGATTATGACAGATTTCATTTAATGGAACGGCAGTCCGCCGGCGGTGATACGTTGGCTCTAGCGCACGCGACGACTATTGATCGGGCAGACCAGACAATTCTTCATGCCGTCACGTTGCAGCAGAAAGCGTACGCGTCGCCCGACTTTATCGCTTACATCGGCTTGTCAAAATGACGAACGCCAGCAACCAGCCAAGATCTAAAACATCGCGCCCCCAATTACCGCATCCGGCTCCAGGCTGAATGCGGTAAACTTGTGACGTGCATGTTACGATGCGGCATGACTTGATCGTCACGTCGATGGCTTTGGCATATATTCGGATCAGCACAGCCAATGGCTGGACGTGATTTTCGCGTCAGGGCCCGAAGCTCCGGAAAGCATTTCCATACCGCTAGGTGTTTGAAAACACCGCGCCTGTCATTCTGGTGCCATCAAACGCAGCTAGGGAAAGTGCTTGCAGTAGAGGGTATTCCCGATGTCCAGCGCTACCTCGCTCGTTCCCCATCAAATAGTCGATTGCATGTCGACGGGCCGGTCCCCGACCGCAGCGGACCTGGACAATGTCGCTGCGCGGATGTGGCGCGAAGGCGCGCGTGACCGTTCGGCATTCTCTTGGGGCGAGCTTTCGCCCACAGCTGCCGATCGCATCGTGGCAATGCGGGCCGCGGTCCTCGCGTTGGAGGGCAGCGGTCTACGCTGAACCGCGCCCGTGCGATGCTCCGGATCGACGACGCGTAGCCTCAAGTTGCGTGCAGCGTCTCGAAGAAGCGCAACAGGGCGGCGTCGATTGACGATGCACCGTTTTCGACCAACCGTGACTCCATGCGGACCTTGGCTGCCATCCCCGTCGTGCTTTGCGTCGCGACGGATACATGCGTCACCAGACGCCCGATCAGATCCAGGTCTGTCGCGGTTCCATCCACTTTCCGGCTGATGGCCTGGCCGCTCTGCGCCTGTTCGCCAATGCTCGACGCGAGATCATCGGTACCGCGAGCCATGTCCTCGACCATTGCGCGGATATGTAGCAGACCAGCATAGGCTGCCGCGGTGCCGCGTTGCATACCAGCTATCTGCTCGGCAATTTCGCCCGTAGCGTCCGCGGTCTGCGCGGCCAGAGATTTCACGGCGTCGGCAACGACCGCAAACCCCTTTCCGGCCTCGCCGACACGGGCCGCCTCCATGGCGGCGTTCAACGCGAGGAGCTTGGTTCGTGCAGCAATGGTCCTGATGACTCCGACGATTGCACCAATTGCGCGGGCGTCATTCTGGACGTCCGTCATATCCTGTGCGAGCCGTGCCGCGCAGTCCGCAGCCTCTGCGCTGAGATCGGCAGACAGACGTGTACTCTGGCTGGACTGACTTATCGCGCCCATAAACTGGTTCGTTGCCGCGGCAATATCCGTTGCTCCGTCGATCGCTCGCCTGACGGCTACGCCGACACTACCAAGCTCGCGGGTCGCGTCGGTCGAATGATCCTCGAGTTCGCCCGATGTCGTGGACAATTGTCCGGCTGCTCCGCGAAGCTCGGCAAGCACGTTCGCTATCTCGCCTTCCAACGTGGTTGCGGCCTGTCGGACGATGCGGTCACGTTCCGCCTCGGCTGTCTGTGCCGTGCGCCGCGCATCTTCGATTTGACGTTCGCGCTGAACCTCTGCCAACCGCTGCCGGCCATTATCGGCTTCCAACCGTCCGCGCTCCACGACCGAGGCCCGAAAGACTTCGATCGCGCGTGACATCCGACCGATCTCATCGGTTCGTTCTGCATGCGGCGTGCGACCTTCTGCATTCTCTCCGGCGATCACCGCCAATGTGTGTTCGATGTCCAGCAACGGGCGGACAAAGGTCCGTTGGACGATCACCACCGTGCCGTATGCGGACAGTGCGAACAGGATGATGCCTGCCGCGACGCTGATTGCGACCTCTTGCCGCTCCAGATCATGGGCGTTGCGGAACAGACGCTCGACTTCGTCTTCCTGGGACGCGATGAGGGTATCGGCGATCTTGGATGCCATCCGCTCGTTGGGACGGACGTCATCGCGAAAGACGGTCCACGCCCGATCCTGGCGACCCTTAGTGGCGTCATCGGCCATGATCGCCAACTGTCGTAAGACGATTATCTGACTGGCTATATATGGGCTCCGTGCGCTTAACCCCGCGATCGGATTCCGAACCAGCTGGGCAAGCTGCGTCCGCATCTGGATTGACCGTTTCGCGAATTTCCCATGGATAATCGCAAGTGCGCGAGGATCGCGTTCGAGCAGTAGGTTCAGCGCGTCACGCTGCAACGAACGGCTGATCGACCGCACCTCGATCAGGTTGATCCGAACGGTCTGGCCGGCATTCGCCGCATCGCGCGCCGTCTGAACACGGTCTCTGGTACCGTGCCCGATCAGGCCCAGCAGGCACACCAGCCCCAGCATAATGGCGACGGGTACCATCAGTCGTGCGACCATGCTCCGCGACCAGAGTCTTAACGTTCGATTTGTCATAGGCGGCCGCTACGGCGCGCGTCTTAACTCTGTATGACAGATGCTGAACAACGCAGGCCGGAAAGACCTGTTCTCAAAAAGACGATGACGCCTGCCGTGAAGCGGCAAGCAGTCGCGCATCTCCGGACGGTGCTGGGGATGAGCGAGCGGCGGGCGTATGCTGTCGTCGAAGCGGATCGCACGAGAATGCGCTATCGCTCGTGCCGGGGGGATGAAGGCGACCGGCGGTCGCGTCCGAAGCGCGCGCTCGCGGCCGCTACGCTTGCGCACCGTCACCCGCTCCTCGCGATACAACCGATACACCTTCTTCAGGTTCATGCCTCTCCTCTCGCGCCTGAGCGGGATCGCCAGCCGCCGGTAGCCGAACCGACGACGCTCGTTCGCGATCTCGCGCATCCGGACGCGGGCAGCATCGTCCTGCCCGCGAAGCGGTTCATAATGCCATGCCGACCGATTGACCCCGATAAGCCCGCAGGCACGCCCCTTGGAGAAACCATGGTCAGCCATCAGCTTCTCCACTGCAGCGTAGCGCTTCGCAGACCGGATCAGTTTATTTCCAGCAGATCCTTCAGCCGACGGTTCTTGTCCTCGAGCGCCCACAACCGCGCCGCCTCCGACACGGTCATCCCGCCGTATTTCGCCTTCCAGTTGTAGAACGTCGCGTCACTAATCCCGTGCTTCCGGCACAACTCGGCGGTCTTCACGCCGGCCTCATACTCGCGCAGCACGCCAATGATCCAATCCCCGGCAAATCGGCCTCGCCGCATCACTCGTCTCCATCTGACGAGCAAATTTCCCAATGGCATGATTTTGGGGAGCAGATCCGACCTCGTCGCATTTTCCTAGAAACGGGGACAGCCGCGACGCTTTCCCGCGGTGTCGAGGATGCCGAGGTAGCGCTGGATGCTTGCGTCGACCTGATCCATCCGGGGCCGGATCGTGAGCGGCGTGAAGTTACGGTCGCGCGCATTCACCGCGCGAAAGCGGCTCCCGTCCACCGCGACCGTGCCGCGCGCGATGAGGGCGAGCTGCCGACACAACAGCACGAACCGGCGACAAGCCGCCTGGTTCGCAGCCCTTGTTCGCGTCGAAAGTCGGCGATGGTCTTGATATCCGGTGCGAGCTTGCCCGTCAGTCACATCAGCTCGACGTTGCGGCCCGCCTCGCGCTCCAGGCGTCGGCTCGACTGAACCTGATTCAGATAGCCGTAGACGTAAAGCTTGAGCAACGTCGCCGGATGATAGCCTGGCCGACCCGTCGCAGCGGCGCCGGCAAACCCCAGCGTCGCCAGATCCAGTTCGTCGACGAACACATCGACGATGCGCACGGTGCTGTCTTCCGCAACGTAATCGTCCACGCAGGTCGGTAGAAAAAGCTGCTCCCGGCGGTCACACCCCTCGATGAAACGACCCATCCGACGTCTCCAGATGACGCCGGCAAGCATAGCCTAACAAGACGTTTCTACGCAGCCTCGGTGGTAAGCGGGCGGTCGCTTTTGAGAGACTATCGTCGCAAGTGGACGTTCGTTCAGGCGGTCGGGTAAGGGGCCAACCGGCCGCTTTCTGGTCGGACGCGGACCGTCCTGATCCGGCACGAAGAGCAACGTTTCTGCCGCGTGTTCATGCTCGCGAGAGTGAGCGGAATTGGCTTATCGTCTCGCGCTGATTGCTGGCAAGGTGAACGAGGCATCGGCCCGTGTGAACGCTGAGGACCGCTCATCCAGGACTTGATCGTATCGCCATGCGAAGTTGCGATTGAACCATTTCCGGCCGGGCAGACACTAAGGGGCGAACAGGAGGACCGGAGTGACAGGGGTCGGGTCTGCGGCGCCGCGCGCCAAGGACGGACACGGTATCGGCGAGGCCGCGCTGATCGATCGCATCCGTGCGCGCGATCGGCGGGCGTTCGAGATGCTCTATCGCGCGTGGGACGCCCGATTGTCACGCTTCCTCCTCAATTTGTTACGCCGCCCGCATCTCGTGGAGGAGGTGCGGAACGATACCATGATGGTCGTGTGGAACCGGATCGGAGGCTTTAATGGTGAGAGCCGGCTGTCGACCTGGATGTTCGGTATTGCCTATCGCCAGGGCCTCGCGGCGCTGCGCAAGCTGGACGAGCCGGTCGATGACGACCGCTCGGAAGCACGCGCCAGCGACGCGGCGACACCCGAGGAGAACAGCCGGGCGGTCCGCGTGAAGCTGGCGCTTGCCGAAGCCATCGAAGGCTTGTCCGTGTCGCACCGTGCCGTCGTCAACCTGACCTATTACCAGGACTTCAGCTACCGCGAGATTGCCGAAATCATGGATTGCCCCGTCGATACCGTGAAGACGCGGATGTTCCACGCCCGCCGCCACCTCAAGCAAAGCCTTCCCGGCGATCTGTCGGACTGGCTCTAGAACAGGACGATGACCCAGATCCTTCCCTTCCCCACCGACCGGCATGCCGAGGTCCACCTGCTGCTGCCCTGGTACGTCACCGGGCAGCTGGATGCCGTGGAGAATGCGCTCGTCGCTGAGCATCTTGCCGAGTGCGGTGCGTGCCGCGCGGATCTGGTGCAGGAGCGGCATCTGGCGGATGCGGTCGCGCGGGATACGGGTGAAACCGGCGATAGCTGGGCGGCGATGGCGGCGCGGCTCGACGCGACGAGCAGCGTGTCGGTCGCGACGGCCGCGACGGCCGCGCCGCGACGCCGCACACGCGATCCGTTGCGTGCGGCACGTCGCGCCGTCATGCGCCCCCGGACGCTACGCTGGGTGGTCGCAGCGCAATTCGTCGCCATGCTCGCGCTCGGCGCGCAGACGCTGACGCAGCGATCCGATGGGCAGCCGGGCGCGTATCATGTGCTGGGCGACGCGGGTGCAACACGCAGCGGCAATGTGCTGGCGATGTTTCGGCCCGAGGCCAGCGAGGCGGCGTTCCGTCGGGCACTCCAGGCAAGCGGCGCGAGACTGGTCGACGGGCCGACCGCGTCCGGCGCCTATGTCCTCGCGGTACCGGGCGGCGCGGGCGGCGCGGCGCTTGCACGGCTGCGGCGCGACGCGGACGTGACGATGGCGGAACCGATCGAACAGGCGCCCGCGAAATGAACCGCGCGCTTCTAGTCATCGCGCTCGCGATTACGGCCACCCCGTCGATGGCGAGCGCGCAAAGCCCGGCAGGCGCGGCGGCCGCACCATCGGCGAGCCCCGATGTGATGGTGGATCGCCGCATCCTGGTGATGCTCAGGCTCGCCCCGGAGCACTATCGCCCGGGCAACGACTATGGCGGCGGCTACGGTGATCCGACGAGCGCACAGGCGCGACGCCGACTGGCGGCGCGGATCGCGCGCAAGGAAGGGCTGCGGCTGGAGACCGGCTGGCCGATGCCGATCCTTGGGATCGACTGCATGGTGATGATCGTCCCCGAAGGCCGATCACTCGAGGCAACCGCCGAGCGGATTTCGCACCTGTCAGGCGTCGCCTGGTCACAGCCGCTCCACCGCTACGCGACGCGGGGCCAGGCGCCGGCCTTTTACAATGATCGCCTGTTCCGTGCGCAGCCCGCGACGCGCGGCTGGCAGCTCGCGGCGCTCCACCGGATGGCGACCGGCAACGGCATCACGGTGGCGATCATCGACAGCGGGATCGATGCCGGCCACCCCGATCTTCGCGGGCAATTGATGATCAATCGCGATTTTGTCGCCGATGCCGCGACCGTGGGGGCGGAAACCCATGGGACCGGCGTCGCAGGGATCATCGGCGCGCGGGCGAACAACGCGGTCGGAATCGCGGGTATTGCGCCTGGTGCGCGCCTCATGGGGCTGCGCGCATGCTGGCAACGCGGCGGCACCGCAGGAACGATCTGCGACACGCTGAGCCTCGCCAAGGCGCTGACCTTCGCGATCGAGCGCAAGGCGCGCGTCGTCAATCTCAGCCTGACAGGGCCGTTCGATCAGCTGCTCGCCCGGCTCGTCCAGATCGGCATCGCGCGCGGCGTCGCGTTCGTCGCGGCGGTCGATCCGGAGACGGGCTCGGGCTTCCCGGCGGCGCTGCCCGGCGTCGTCGCGGTCGCGGACGATGGAGTGGCGGGAACGCGAACCGGGGTTTACATTGCCCCCGGGCGGGACGTGCCGACCACGGAGCCGGGCGGTCGATGGTATCTGGTCAGTGGAAATTCCTATGCGGCAGCACATGTCAGCGGGCTGATGGCGCTCATGCAGGAATTGCGCCCCGGCAAGACGGGCCAGGCTTTCGTGTCCGCGCGCAGCGGCGGTGGCGTCATTGATGCGTGCGACACGCTCGAACACCTGGCGCGGTCCGGCAGCGCGCGCTGTTCCGTGCCGAATTAGGCGGCGGCGCGCGCGCGGTCTGCACGGTCTTGCAATATGCTCGATCGGCCTCGGCCCCGTGCCTGCGATAGCGCAAACCGGGTTGGAGATTTCCGTCGCATCGGATGACCGCTTTCGCGGACAGACGGTCAGCGGCGACCGACCGATCGGCACCGCGACGCTGGCCTATGACGATGTCCGTGGGCTTTATGCCGGTATTTCGGCGACGGTCGTTGCGACGCGAGACAGCGGCGTCCGGCCGCACCGTTCGGTACAGTATGTCGGTTACGCCAGACGTCTCAACGGCGCGCTGACCTTCGATATCGGCATCACCAATCGGGTCTATAGCCGGTTCTTTACCGGCGACTATGCACGCCGTTTGACCGAAGCCTATGTCGGACTGATCGGGCGGCGCGTGCAGTCGCATCTCTACCTGACGCCCGATTATGACGGCCGCGGCGGCGAAGCGGCCTATGTCGACGTTAACGCGACGCTGGTCGAGCACGGCCCCTGGTCCCTGGCGGGCCATGGCGGGGTCCTGACGCCACCGCGCGATCCCGGCAGGCCGCGGTTCATCGAGCTCGACTGGCGACTGGGTGTCGCGCGCCGGTTCGATAGACTCGCCATCACCGTGCAATGGGCAGGCAATGGCCCAAACCATGACAGCGGACGCTGGCAGAGCGGCCTCATCCTTGGTGCGCGCCGCAGTTTCTGAAAAAGTTCCAATGGTTTGAACCGTTTTTCACGCGCGCGACACTAACGCATGTCACCGCCTGCAGCGGTGATGGGATGCGGTCGGAACAACCTTCGAGCGACGCAAGAACGCCCAATTTCGACAGGATCCGACCCACCGAAACCCGCCGCGGAGTCTAGCTGCGCGGCATGTCAGGAGAAGAAGCATGAAGATCCAGACCGATCTGCACGCCGGCAAACGCGGCGCCGATGATCCCGCCGGCCACATCCGTCGCGGTCGTGGTAGGGACGATCCCAAGCCGCACGCCTGAACCGCTGCGGTTGCGATCTCAGATGATCGTTTCCAGACGAGATGGCCGGACTTGTTCCGGCCATCTCCGCGTCCGGCACGCAATCCCCCTTCTCGTCGTCAGCGTGCTCGGCATCGCGGCGGCAGCTGACGCAACGGACGTGCCCCCGACCTATGCCGAGGCACAGCGCGTCGCGAGCCCGCTGCCCTGGCGCACGGACTGGTGGACGATCTTCGGCTCGCCAGAGCTCGACGCGCTCGTCGCGCGGGGCAATATCGATAACGCGGACATCGCGATCATCGCGGCGCGGCTTTCGATCGCACGGGCCGCCGTCCGCACGGCGTCCGCCGAACGGCTGCCGCGGGTTTCCGCGATCGCCGGCGTCACCGACCAGTCAGGCAATCTTGCCACCGCCAGCGGCGAAAACGGCCGTCTGTTTGAGCTTGGCCTCCGTGCGGCGTGGGAGCCCGACCTATTTGGCGGCCTTGGCAAGGCCGCGCGCGCAGCGCGGCTGGATGCGCGCGCCGCAGAGGCGACGTTGGCCGGTGCGCGGCTCGCGGTGCAGGCGGAGATTGCGCAGACCTATTTCGCGTTGCGCGCGCTCGATGGCGAGCGCGACATCCTGGCCAGCGCGATCGACCGGGCGGCGCGGGCGCTGGCGATCGTTGCGGCACAGGCCGCGCGCGGCAATGCCGCGGCGCGCGACGTCAATCGGCGACAGGTGGAACTTGCCATGCTGCGCGCCGACCTGCTCGCGCGCGACCGCGACCGCGCACTGACCCGGCATGCGCTGGCACTGCTGGTCGGTGCCGCAGCAATCCCCGACCGTCGCGCCGCACCGGAACTCCTCACGGTTCCCACGATCCCGGCCGGACTGCCGAGCGAAATGCTCCTGCGACGGCCGGACGTCGCGGCCGTCGCGGATGCGGTGGAGGCGGCGCGGTTGCGGCATCGGGCCGCGAAGACCGCATGGTTTCCGGGCTTTGCGCTCACGGGCAATGGTGGGCAGGCCTCGCCGACGCTCGGCGAGCTCCTGTCCCAGACCGCGCAGACGTTCGGCTTCAACCTGATCCTTTCGCTGCCGATCTTCGACGGCGGGCGTACCGCCGCGCGCGTCCGCAGGGCGGCGGCCGAGGAGGAGCTGGCCCAGGCGCAGCAGCGCGACACGATCCTGCGCGCGTTTCGCGACGTGGAGGACCAGCTCGCAGCCACGGGCCTGCTTGCGGCGGAGGACGCGGTGGCGCGCGAAGCGGCAGATGCGAGCCTTCGCGGCGAACAGCTGGCTGCCCGACGCCTCGGCCGCGGCTCGATCAGCCTGCTCGAGTCGCTCGACACGGCACGCGCGGATCTTGGCGCGCAAACCCGGCTGGTCCGGCTTCATCATGCGCGCGCGATCGCCACCGTCGGCCTTGTTCGCGCGCTCGGCGGTGGATGGCGGACGACGTCTTCGCCGCCATCCCCCCTCGCTCCGGCGGGGCAGTGATCGCGGCATGGCCACACCATTTGCCCGGACGCATAACGCGCTGGCTCGCGAGACGCCGCGCCTCGCACTGCTCGCGCTTGCCGTCGCAGCAGCCCTGCTCGCGGTCTGGCTGCTGTGGTTCACGCTGGCGTCGGTGACGCTGTACGAGGTGTCGACCAGTGCGCGGCTCGAGGTCGGTACGGTCCCGCGAGCCGTGTCGCCCGCGCAATCGGGGCGGATGATCGCGACGCGGCTCTCGATCGGCCGCCGCGTGACGGCCGGGGACGTGCTGGTCTCGCTCGATGCCGAACCCCAGCGGCTCCGGCTCGCCGAGGCGGAGCGGCGAATGCTCGACTATCCGCGACGTCTGGCGTCGCTCGACCGTGAGATGGCGCTGCTTGGGGATGCCGACAGCGCGGATCGATCGAGCGCGGCGGCGGCAACGCGTGCGGCGCGCGCGCGCGCGACCGAGGCCGATGCGGCTTCGCGTCTTGCCGCGGATATCGCGCGACGCCACGTCGAGGATAGCGAGGCGGGTGGCGTGTCGCAGGCCGACGCCATCCGCGCCCGCGCCGATGCGCGCCGTGCCGCTGCTGTGCGCGATGCGCTCGCCGAGGACGCACGCCGCATCGCAACCGAGGCACAGTCCCGCGGCGGTCGGAACAGTGCGCGCCGCGAGGAACTCGAACGCATGCGCCTCGCCCTGGCCGACGACCAGGCGTCGACCACGGCGCTGGCCACGCAGTTGCGTATCGACATTGCCGGTCGCGTGGTTCGCGCGCCGGTGTCGGGGATCGTCGCGGATGTCCAGGCGGTCGCTCCAGGCGCGATCGTCGTAGCAGGTCAGCGGCTCGCGACGATCCTCCCGGCCGGCGACCTGATCGTTGTCGCGGCGTTCGATCCGGCAAACGGACTGGGCCGGATCCGTCCGGGTCAGCGCGCGACGCTTCGCCTCGCGGGGTATCCCTGGACCGAATATGGCGTCGTGCCGGCACGGGTCGAGCGTGTCGCCGGCGAGCTGCGCGACGGCCGGATGCGGGTCGAGCTGTCCGCGGCACGCGGCGCCATCCGCGGCGTCGCGCTGGCGCACGGACTTGCGGGGTCGGTCGAGGTCGCGGTCGAGCATGTCTCGCCCGCGCGGTTGCTGATGCGGACCGCAGGCGGGGCGCTGCGATGAGCGGTCCGCGGCGATGGCTCGCCCCCGAAGTCGTCCAGACATCGAGCATGGATTGCGGCCCGGCGGCACTCAAGTGCCTGCTCGAGGGGCATGGTATCCCTGTCAGCTACGGGCGGCTGCGCGAGGCGTGCCAGACCAGCGTCGACGGCACGTCGATCGACGCGATCGAAGCCGTCGCCAACCATCTCGGCCTGGCGGCGGAGCAGGTGCTGGTTCCCGCCGACCATGTGATGCTCCCCAGCACAACGCTGCCCGCGATCGTCGTGGTTCGCCATGCCGATGAGGCGACGCATTTCGTCGTGCTGTGGCGGCGCGTTCGCGGCTGGGTGCAGGTGATGGACCCGGCGATCGGACGGCGCTGGCTGCGCGAGGCGACGTTCCGCGCCGCGATCTACCGGCATGGCACGCGCGTCCCCGCGGCGGCCTGGCACGGATGGGCACGCTCGGCGGAGGCAGCGACGGCGTGGCGCGAACGCCTTGCCGCGATCGGCGTCGCGGGCGGAACGGCGGATCGGCTGCTCGCTACCGTCACCGCTGCGGACTGGCAGCACGCCGCCGCGATCGATGCAGCGATACGGCTGGTGACGGCGCTGGTCGACGCGCGCGCGCTGCCGCCCGGATCGGACGCCGCGCGACTGATCGCGGCGCTCGCCGATCGCGCTGCGGCCGATCCGTTCACGGCGATCCCCGAAACCTATTGGAGCGCGGTCCCCGCCGGGGACGACGCGGTGGTGCGCGGGGCGGTGCTGGTGACCATTGCCGGCAGGCATACCGCCGCCGCGCCCGCCGCCGATCTACCGCCCGAACTCGCTGCCGCGCTCGCCGAGCCGCCCGCCACGCCGCTCCGGACGCTCGTCGCGATGCTGCGGGCCGACGGCTTGGTCGCGCCGGTAGCGCTGATGTTCGCCACGGCGCTCGCGGCGGGCGCGCTGATGCTCGAGGCGCTGCTGTTCCGCGGACTGATCGACGTCGCGCAGCGGCTGCCGATGGGGCTGGACCGGCTGACCGCGGGAGTCGCGCTGCTCGTGTTCATCGCGGTGCTGCTCACGATCGAACTGGCGACGGGATCGGCGGCGCTGCGGATGGGACGGGCGCTGGAAGTGCGGCTGCGGATAGCGCTGCTCGCAAAGCTGCCGCGGCTGGCCGATCGCTATTTCCAAAGCCGCCCGATCAGCGACATGGCGGACCGGAGCCACAATATCCACGGGATCCGCAGTGTTCCTGGCATCGGTCTGCGCTTCGTCGAGACCGTGTTCGAACTCGCCCTGACCGCGCTCGCGATTGCGCTGATCGCCCCGGACAGCGGCCTTGCCGCAGCTGGCGTCGCGCTGCTGACGATCGCGATGCCGCTCGTGATCCAGCCGGTGCTCAACGAACGCGACCTGCGCGTCCGCAATCACGCAGGCGCGCTCCATGGCTTCTATCTCGACGCGATCCTCGGCCTCGCGCCGATCCGCGCGCACGGCGCGCAGCGCGCGGTGGCGCGCCAGCACGAGGGACTGCTGGTCGAATGGGCGCATGCGATGCGCAGGCTCGCGCGCACCGCAGTAACGGCGGACGGCGCACAGGCTTTGATCGGCACCATGGCGGCGGCGGCGCTGGTCGCGAGCCATCTGTCGCGCGGGCGCGGTGTCGGCGGTGCGGACCTGTTGCTGGTGTTCTGGGCGCTGAAGCTTCCGGGCCTGGGATCGCGGCTTGCCGGGCTCGCGCAAAGCTACCCGGGCCAGCGCAACGTCCTGCTCCGCCTTGTCGAGCCGCTCGATGCCCGGGAAGAGCGGATCGCCGGCCCAGCACCGACCGCCGAAGGTCCCGCCGCGATCGCGTTCGACGCGGTCGATATCGTCGCGGGCGGGCATCCGATCCTGACCAAGCTCAGCGTCCGCATCGCGCCAGGCGAGCATGTCGCGATCGTCGGCACGTCGGGGGCGGGCAAGTCGACGCTGCTGGGCGTCCTGCTCGGCTGGCATCTGCCCGCGGCAGGAACGGTCACCGTCGATGGGGCACCGCTCTGCGCGGTGGCGTTGCGCGCGACGACGGCCTGGGTCGATCCGGCGATCCAGCTGTGGAACCGCTCGCTGCTCGACAACCTGCTCTACGCCGCGACCGACGACGCGATCGGTCAGGTCGGGCCCGTGATGGCGGCGGCGCGGCTGCGCGGGATCGCGCGCGCGCTGCCCGAAGGACTGCAGACGATGCTCGGCGAAGGCGGCGGACTGTTGTCGGGCGGCGAGGGACAGCGCGTCCGGTTCGGGCGGGCGCTGATGGTCGCCGATCCCAGGCTGGTGCTGCTCGACGAGCCATTTCGCGGGCTCGATCGTGGTCAGCGCGAGACGCTGCTCGCCGAAGCACGCGTGTGGTGGGCCGAGACGACGCTGCTGTGCGTCACCCATGATCTCGCGGAAACGCAGGCGTTCGATCGGGTCCTCGTGATCGAGGACGGGCGGCTGATCGAGGACGGCGCGCCGGCGGTGTTGGCCGCGGCCCCGTCGCGCTACCGCGACCTGCTCGACGCGGAAACCGCGGTGCAGGATGCGCTGCGCAAGGGCACGGCGTTGCGGCAACTGACAATGGTCGATGGCCTGGTCGTGGAGCGCGCACGATGACCGATCTCGCCCCCAATTGGTGGCCGCTTGCCCGGCTCGGCGAAGCGATCGAGGCGCTGGCGCTGGATGCCGGGCTGATCCGCGACCCGCCGACCGATCCGCTGGTCGT
Organism: Sphingomonas aerolata; assembly: GCF_003046295.1. Lineage (GTDB taxonomy): Bacteria > Pseudomonadota > Alphaproteobacteria > Sphingomonadales > Sphingomonadaceae > Sphingomonas > Sphingomonas aerolata. The sequence continues at coordinate 7,017 of NZ_PZZN01000003.1, read as the reverse complement.
CCCCGCCGCCTTCGCGCTCGAGGACGTGCCAAGGTGGACAGAATGGGCGGCGGCGCGGCTGGGAGTGGAGGTGGTCGACGTCGAGACACCGGCCTCCGCGATCGACGCTGTGCTGGCAAGCGGCGGGCCCGCGATCCTGCTGGATGACACGGCGGAAGGCCCGGGTTTCTTCGCGCTCGCGGGCCGGCGACGCGGCGGCGTGCTGCTGCTCGATCGGCAGGCGCACCGTCGCCGCGTACCGATCGCTGCGCTGCGCGATCGCCTCGTCGAGCCGGTCGCGGCAGAACACCGCGCGGCGGTCGATGAACTGCTCGATCGCGCGATGATCCAGCCACGCCGTCGTCCGCGCGCCGCGGCCGCGCTGCTCCACGAACGGCTGCGCGCCGAACGGATCGGCGGGATCAGCCTGCTCCGCGCGCCGGCCTCGGCATCGGTCTGGCGGCAGATGCGGCTGGACGGCGGCCTGCGCACGCTCGCGCTGATCGTTGCGGCGTTCGTCGCACTCTACGTGCTGGAGATCGCAGGGTGGCGGGTGATCGGTGAAGGCGTTCTGGCGGGCAAGGTCGATTCCGGCTGGCTGCTCGGCTGGGTGGTGATCCTGCTCACCGCCGTCGTTGCGCAGACCGCGAGCGCGTGGTGCGAGGCGAGCCTCGCGGTCGACCTCGGACGGATCATGAAGGCGCGGCTGCTCGCCGGCGCGCTCGCGTTGCGACCCGACGCGATCAAGCGCAGCGGTGTCGGCCAGATGATCGGTCGCGTGATCGAGGCGCAGGCGCTCGAAGCGCTCACCTTCAACGGTGGTATCGGGGTGCTGCTCGCGGGGATCGAACTCGTCTTCACTGCATGGGTCCTCGCCCATGGCGCAGCGCCGACCGCGCATCTGACCCTGCTGGTCGGCTGGGTCGTGCTGACCGGGTTGCTTGGCTGGCGGTATTTCGTGCGGATGCGACGGTGGTCGGGGGAGCGTCTGGACATGACCAACGCGCTTATCGAGGCGATGGTCGGACATCGGACCCGGTTGGCGCAGGACCGCGCTGCGCGCCGGGACGCGCAGGACGACGCGGTGGTGCAGCGCTATCTCACGACGTCGGCGGCGATGGATGGCGCGAGTATCATCGGCGTCACCGCGTTGCCATCGATCTGGCTGTTCGCGGGCATCGCTGCCCTCGTCCCGGCCTTCGCGGGACAGCCGGTGCCGTCGCCCGTGACGCTGGCGATAAGTCTGGGCGGGCTGCTTCTCGGCCAGCGCGCTTTTGGCGGGATCGCTGGCGGTTCGGCTGGGCTCGCGCGCGCTGCGATCGCCTGGTCGCGGGTGCGCGATCTTTTTGCCGCGGCGCGCGGCGGGGCGGTCACCGTGACCCGGCGAACCGACGGGATTGCGGACGAGGACCGGCCGGTGATCGAGGCCGAGGGGCTTATGTTTCGCTATCCCGGTGCCGATCGCCGGGTCGTCGATCGCGCGAACCTGACGATCAGGCACGGTGAGAAGATCCTGCTCGACGGCGCATCGGGCGGCGGAAAGTCCACGCTGGCAGCATTGCTGACCGGACTGGAGACGCCGACATCGGGGCTGCTGCTGCTCGACGGGCTCGACAAGGCGACGCGGGGCGACGCTTGGCACCGTCTGGCCGCCGCCGCGCCGCAGTTTCACGACAACCATATCCTGTCGGGATCGCTCGCCTTCAACCTGCTGATGGCGCGCAGCTGGCCGCCCACGTCCGCCGATCTCGCCGATGCGACGGAACTATGCGAGGAGCTTGGTCTGGGGGATCTGCTGTCGCGGATGCCGGGCGGGATCGAGCAACAGGTGGGCGAGACCGGCTGGCAGTTGTCGCATGGCGAGCGGAGCCGCATCTTCCTCGCGCGTGCGTTGCTGCAGCGCGCATCGCTCACGATTCTCGACGAGAGCTTCGCGTCGTTGGATCCGCAGCGTCTTGGTCAATGCCTGGCGGCGGCGATCGACCGGTCGCAGGCCCTGGTCGTCATCACGCATCGATGATCGCGCATATTCGACTATGCCAGCGTCGCGCTCAGCGTGTCGATTGGAGCCTCCGGGTATCGTCAGATCTCGGACAGAATCCTGCGGAAGCCAGACTTTTACAAGCCGCTTGGGAGTGACCCGTCTGTGGTTCTAGGCACCTGGTGCCTTAGATGCCTTTCGAAAAATTGGTATCCAGGTCGTTGGTACGCATATCGGTCAATGCTCGCTTACTTCGTCCGGTAGACTGGCCAACACGCTCCGACTGCTCTTTTCCCATGAGAGCGACCCCTACGCCGAAGCGCGGGAGGCGTGACTGGCCGAGACGATCGCAACGCGTCGCGGCTTGCCTCTGCGTAAACTACGTAAATCTAGCCCATGATTCGTGACCTAAGCTGGCCCGATCTAGCGAGGTGGCCATGATCAAGACAATTCTCGCAATCGTGGAGGGCCCCGTCCGCGGTGGCAGCTTTATCGACGCGGTCCTTGGCTTAGCCGACCACCGGCAGGCGCATATGATCTTCGATGTCCTGACCGCGGCACCCATGCTGTCGCCTAATCTTGCCCCGTTCGGCACGGTGTACACATTGTCCAGCGAACTTCGGCAATTGGTCCGCGACCATGCCAGCAGCCTGCGCTCGCTCCTGCCGCCCGACAGCCAGGCGGAGATCGTGTCGCAATGCGACGATGTCGGGTGGATCCCGGGCGACGTCCGCGCCAGCGCGCCTCTCGCGGATCTCGTCATGATCGGTCCGCACGAGTCCTGGTCGATCGATTGGCTCCGCCGCCGGACAATCGAGACCGTATTGATGGCCTCGGGCACGCCCTTGTTGCTGCTGCCGCCGGGCCGCTCGATCCGCAACGTCGGTCACGCCGTGCTCGGCTGGAAGCCCGGGCCGACTGCGATGCGCGCCTTGCAGAATCTCGTCCGGCTCGCCGCGCCCGGTGCGCGGATCGATGTCGTTGCGATTAAACACGGTCTGGCCGATCAGCCGGAAACCGCGCTCGAACCGGTCGTCGCGCTGTTGCACCGCCACGGTTTCGGCGTTGAGGGGCATGCGCTCGAACGGAGCGGGAAAGCGCAGGACCGGCTGACCAGCTTCGCGCTCGATCGCGGTGCCGACCTTCTCCTTATCGGCGGCTTTGCGCATTCACGGATGCGCGAGATCGTGCTCGGCGGCGTCACGCGCAGTCTGATCGACGATCCGCGTTTGCCCGTTCTCATGGCGCACTGAATGCCCGGCACGGCCACGCTGTGCGTCGACGCCGATCGCAGCGGACTGTCCAGCGCGGTCGCGGCCGAACGGCTTTTACGCGACGGCCCCAACGAATTGCCGCGCGCCGACCGGCGCTCGGTGTTGCGCCTCGCGCTGGACGTGCTGCGCGAGCCGATGCTGGCGCTGCTACTCGCCGGCGGTGTCGCCTATATGCTGCTCGGCGATCTTACCGAAGCGCTGATCCTGCTCGCCTTCGCGACGTTTTCGATCGTTGTGACGGTGGTCCAGGAAAGCCGCACCGAGCATGTGCTCGATGCGCTACGCGATCTCTCCGCACCGCGTGCGCAGGTCGTCCGCGATGGTGCGCGGCAGCACATCGCCGCGCGCGAGGTGGTGTGTGGCGATATCCTCGTGCTCGAACAGGGGGACCGGATCGCCGCCGATGCGCTGCTGTTCGACGCCGACGATTGCCAGACCGACGAGTCGCTCCTCACCGGCGAGTCGCTGCCCGTGGGCAAGCTCGCGGCCGCGGATGCCGCCATCGCGGAGCCCCGCCGCCCCGGTGGCGAAGGCCAGCCCTTCGTCTATTCGGGCTCGCTCGTCACGCGCGGCAATGGGCTTGCACGCGTTCTCGCGATCGGGCCACGCACCGAGGTGGGACGGATCGGCCAGTCGCTGGCGAGGCTGGAGACCGAGGCACCGCGTTTGCGCCGCGAGACGACCCGGATCGTGACCTGGTGCGGGATCGGCGGCGGCGCGGTCGCGCTACTGGTCGTTTTGTTGTTCGGGCTGCTGCGCGGCGGCTGGATCGAGGCGCTGCTGGCCGGGATCGCGATCGGCATGGCGATGTTGCCGGAGGAGTTTCCCGTCGTCCTGACGGTGTTTCTGGCGATGGGAGCGTGGCGGATCGGCAAGGTCGGCGTGTTCACCCGCCGCGCGGCCGCGATCGAGACGCTGGGATCGGCCACGATCCTGTGCACCGACAAGACGGGCACGCTGACTGAAAACCGCATGTCGGTCGGCGAGCTTTGGTTGCCCTCTTCCGCGACGCTCGTGCTCGCGGGGAATAGGCCGGTGACGCCTGGCTATCACGCGCTGCTCGCCACCGCCGCGCGCGCCAGTGCGATTGCTCCGAGCGACCCGATGGAAATCGCGCTGCACGACGCGTGGTCCGCGGTCGTGGCGCGGTCGCCATCCACCGGGACGCTCGTCCACACCTATGCGCTGCGTCCCGAATTGCTGGCGATGTCGAACGTGTGGGACGACGGCGACGCGCTGCGCATCGCGGCCAAGGGCGCGCCCGAGGCGATCGCCAGCCTGTGCGCGCTTGCCCCGGATCAACATGCAGCGATGACCGCCGCGGTCGACGCCATGGCGGTGCGCGGCATTCGCGTCCTCGCCGTCGCGAGCGCGGCACCGCCGGATCGCGACTGGGCGCAAACGCAGCACGGCTATCGCTATCAACTGGTCGGGCTGGTCGGACTGGCCGATCCGATCCGCGCCAGTGTTCCGGGTGCAGTCGCCGAGTGTCGTCGCGCAGGAATTCGTGTCGTGATGATCACCGGCGATTATGCCGCGACCGCGCGCTCGATCGCACGGCAGGCGGGGATCGCCGAGGGCGAGGTCCTGACCGGCGCGGACCTCACGACGCTCGACGATGCCCAGCTCGCGGCACAGCTGCCATCTGTGACGGTGTTCGCGCGGATAATGCCCGAGCAGAAGCTGCGCATCGTCGACGCGTTCAGGGCCGCGGGCGAGATCGTCGCGATGACGGGTGACGGCGTCAACGACGCGCCCTCGCTCAAGGCCGCGCATATCGGTGTGGCGATGGGCAAGCGCGGGACGGACGTCGCGCGCGAAGCCGCCGCGATCATACTGATCGATGACGACTTCGGCGCGATCGTCCAATCTGTGCGGCTGGGCCGACGGATCTACGACAATATCCGCAAGGCGATGGCGTTCATCTTTGCGGTGCACGTGCCGATCGCCGGGCTTGCGCTGCTGCCGCTGTTCTTCGGCATGCCGATCCTGTTCGGGCCGATCCATATCGCCCTGCTCGAAATGGTGATCGATCCGGTCTGCACCCTCGTGTTCGAAGCCGAGCGGGACGAGGAAGACGTCATGCGCCGCCCGCCACGCGCGCCGTCCGAGGCGCTGTTCTCCATGCCTATGATTGTCTGGAGTGTGTTCCAGGGCGGGCTTGCCTTCGTCATGCTGGCGGCAGTGTTTCTAATCGAGCAAGCGGCCGGGATGCCGGAGCGCGAGCTTCGCGCGTTAATCTTCTTTGCGCTGATCGCCGAAATCCTCGCGCTGATCCTGGTGAACCGGTCGTTCAGCGCGTCGATGCGCGATGCGCTGGTCCGCCACAATGCAGCGCTCCGCTATGTCGTCGCAGCGATTGTCTGCGTAACCGGTCTGATCCTGTTTCTGCCCCGTGCGCAGATTCTGCTGAAGTTCGGCTTGATCGCCTGGAGCGATATGACGCTGGCGCTCGGCATGGGCATCGGACTGCTCGCCATACTCGAAGCGTGCAAGCCGCTGATCCGCAAGGCGACGCCGCGTAGGCGGAGCGATCCGGGCAGTCGAGCCCTTGTCGTGCAATGATCGACGCTTTTTCAGGCACAAGCCCCCGCCGGCCTGCCCGTTTACCTTTGCTCTGCTGGGCAGACGAACCATCGGGTTTTCTGGTCGATCGCTTTGCTTAGTGGCGCGCCTCTAAGCTGCAATCGCTAGGAGTTTCTGGAGTCGCCCATGCTTGGCTGCTCCGGCCGGCGGTCAAACGCCGTGCACGCAGTTGTGACCACGGGGCGTTTGGATGCGATCAGATGTAGCGATGGGAGGCAGGATTGTGGGATGACGGCAGCAGATCATTCGCGTCTGCGCTAAACGAGAATGCCGGATGCCGTTGTTTTCCTTTCTATTGACGATACTCATGAGGACGTGGTGATCGGGGCGATGAACGATTGTGCGAGGTTGGGTGGCGGCGAAGGACGTGCGACTGTCCGGGTCTGGGTCGTTCTCGCCGTGCATATTCTGGCGTCACAGCTGCGAGAAGAACGCGGCTCAGTTGGCGGCACCGAAGGCTGTTGGTCGACAGATAGCGAAGTGTTTGATCGAAGGAACAGACGAAGATCGAGCGGCATAGATACGTAACTCTGTGGCGAGGTTGGAGCCGTGTTGACGGGTCGGTTCCCGGTTGGGGAGGATCCGTCCTAGCCGCCCTCTCCGCTGCAAGATCTCGCACTGGAGCCTGCACGCCTGCCGGTACGCGAACTCGCGCGCTAGCATAATGCGGAGCGCAGGCAGTCGCGACCAGCGCGCGGCCGCGACCGTGAAGGCGCTGGTGGCAGCGGTGGCGGCAAGCGGTATCGACATCGTCTATGCCGATACCTTTATCGCGAGAGTGTCGAACAGCTTACCGCAGTGTTCCCGGATGATGCGCTGAAGGCACAGGCGTTCGAGCGCATCCGTTCGCTGATCGACACCGTGGTGTTGAAACCGGAAAGCGGCGATCTCGCGATCCATCTTCGCGGCGAGTTTGCGTCAATGCCAGAGCTGAGCGCTGGAGCGGAAACGCAAAAAGCCTCCGCGGGGGTTTCCGAGGAGGCGTTGCAAATCAAGTTGGTTGCGGGGACAGGATTTGAACCTGTGACCTTCAGGTTATGAGCCTGACGAGCTACCGGGCTGCTCCACCCCGCGACGGTCCTGTTAGGGACGTAAGGGTAGATGAGATTGTGAATGGGTTTTGATATCGTGTGATGCATGTCGCACGGGCTTCAATGCCTGGCGACGACCTACTCTTCCATCGCTTGAGCGATAGTA
>NZ_PZZN01000002.1 GCF_003046295.1 Sphingomonas aerolata | reverse complement strand
CAGCAACCAGACCGTGTGGCCGTTCGCTGCGGTGACACCCCTCTAGGGCCCATCCCCAATCCCGTCAAACGCAAATTTCACTTTTATGGCAATTTTTGCGCCCTCGAGGCTGCAAGGCTCTTAGACCGCCCTATCCCCGGCTCCTGCCCCTCCTGATGGGCCGGGTTGTGCAACTCCGCGGCCCGGTACCGAGGTAGAGACCGCTTCGTCTTATTCGGACGCCAAACGAAAAACGAAGAAGCCGACGCACGCTGATTACGTACGCCGGCTTTATCTTCCGCCCATCCGACATCGGTCGGAAAGGAATTACTTGCGGAGCGTGAGACCGCCACCGAAGCGCTTGTTGAAGCGGGCGACCTGGCCACCAGTGTCGAGCATGGTGCCACGACCGCCGGTCCACGCCGGATGCGCGAGCGGATCGATTTCGAGCGTCATCACATCGCCTTCCTTACCCCAGGTCGACCGGGTCTGGTACTTGGTACCATCGGTCATCTGGATCGTGATCATGTGATAGTCGGGATGCGTATCGGCCTTCATCGTATGTCTCCGGTATAAACGGCTGGTTCCGACCAGCCTAAAGCACGGCGGGCCCGTACACACAGCGGCGCCGTGATGCAAGCGAGCCCCCCGTTTCGGCAATTACGCCTTAGGCGGATCGGCGATCATCGCGGTGAAATTCGCTTCTGCGACCAGCTGACCGTCAACCAGGGCGCGCCCTGCAAATTTGCAGACGCTTGCACGCTTCTGCACGAACGTCACGTCGAGCTGAAGGAGAACCCCTGGCTCGACCGGCTTGCGAAACTTCGCACCGTCGATCGCCATGAAATAGACAAGCTTTCCCGAACCCGCGAGACCGAGCGATTCGACCGCCAATATGCCGGCGGCTTGCGCCATCGCCTCGACGATCAGCACGCCGGGCATGATCGGCCTGCCGGGGAAATGCCCCTGAAAGAACTGCTCGTTCATCGACACCGCCTTGATGGCGCTGATCGAAGTGTCGGGGACGAGATCCACGACACGATCAACCAGCAACATCGGATAGCGGTGAGGCAATGCCGCCATCACCCGGCCGATATCGAGCGGTCCGCTCGATCGACCGGGCGCGGCGTCAGCCACGTCGACGTTCACGTTATCCGTGCTCACCGACGAAGTTCTCAGCGGCCCTGCGGCGTCGTGCGCGCAGGCGTCGCGCGGGCGGGTGCCGCTGCGGCAGGTGCGGCTGCCCCACCCTGCTGGTTCGGCTGCCAGCCGGCAGGCGGCGTGATGCCGACCGTCGGGACGAGACGATCGAGCTCGGCCGTGATCGACGCCGTGATATCGGCAGCCGGCTGTGCGAACAATGCGGCATCCGGACGAAGCAGCAAGGTCACGTTCTTGGCGCGGACCGCATTGCTAACCGCATCGCCGAGCTTCGCCTGGATCTGTTCGATGACATATTGCTGGGCGCGCTGTGCCGGCTGGGTCAGACGGGCCAGTTCCTGGTTTGCCGCGGTCTCGCGTGCCTGGATCGCCTGAGCCTGGCTCTGGAGCGACGCCGCATTCGGGGTCGGCGCGCGCTGTGCGGTCTGGAAGGCGGTCACGAGCGGCTGGAGTTCGCGGGCGATTGCCTGGCGGCGGGTCTCGGCCTGGTCGAGCTGTGCCTTGTAGGTCGTCTCGATCTGGCCACGCGCGGTGGTCCAGGCCTTGGAGCCTGCGATCGCGCCCTGCGGGTCGGCGACCGCGATACCCGAAACCTGGGCCTGCGCCGGTGCGACGATCGCCGCCGGTGCGAGCACGGCTGCGGCGAGGAGAAGCGTCTTGAACGTCGTCATCAGAACTGTGTCCCTACGTTGAAAGTAATAAGCTTGGGGTCATCACCCGGCTGCGTCAGGATCGCCTTGGCAAGATCGATACGCAGCGGGCCGAACGGCGAATTCCAGTTCACGCCGATACCCACCGACAGACGGGGCCGCGGCGAATTGCCAAGGAAGGTCTCCTTGAACGGCGCAATCGCGCTGGTCGCAATGACATTGGCCTCGGCACCCGCGCAGGCGCCGCCGAGCGTATCGGAATAGCCCGTCTGACACGTCGTCGCCCGCTGCGCCGTTTCGGTCGCGCCGGTCGGCGTGTAGGTGTTGAAATAGAGCTGGCGGCCTGCGCTGTCGAACAGCGGCGTGTTGATCGGCAACACGGTGACATTGCCGGCCGCGTCGACCGACGTTGGGAAGACCGCGGTCGGCAATGGCTTGGTGATGCCGAACAGGCTGCCGATCTGCGCGTAGATGGTCGGGCGAAGCCCCAGTTCGCGCGCGCCAGAGCCCAGCGGAATCTCGATTTCGGCACGAGCCAGATAATAAGCCCGGCCGCCGAGCGCGTCGTCGACGATCTGGTTGCGATCGGTCACTACCGTCTGCGTGCCATCGGCCGCAGTGACATATTGCTGGCGCAGGACCCGCGGACCGACGCCGCGAATGTCAAAGCCGCGGAACTGCGGCTCGCCCAGATAGAAGCGGTCGGTGATGCGGACGCGGTCGACACCCTCGCCACGGCTCTTCTCGAGCGAGTGGATATAGCCGCCCTCGGCGATGATCGAACCGATAAAGCCGCTGCCGAGGTTCCAGAATTTGGATCCCTCGGCGCGCGTACGGATATACTTCACGTCGCCGCCCAGACCGGCAAAGTCCTGGCTGAACGAGAAGCGCTGCCCGGCGGTCGGGCGCAAACGGCTGTTCAGCGTATCGTAGATCAGCGAATAGCCGATCGACGACGTCCAGCGATTGCCGAGTGCCTCACAGAGGTAGCGCCCGGCCTTGAGCGGGTCGCAGACGCCGTTGGTGAAATAGGACGCCTGGTCGAGGCCGACCTCGTCATAGGACAGGCCGTAGCGGCCCGACAGCGACCAGAACTCGGTCAGCGGCACACCGGCACGGATCTGGAAACCCGTCGAGACCTGTGAATAGGTCGTCTGGCGATCGTTGCCGACATAGTTGAACGAATTGTAATCACGCCGGAATATGTCGCCGCCGAGCGCGATGTTCTTGTCGAATAGATACGGCTCGGTGAAGCCAAGCTCGATCGACTTGGAATAGCTCGAATAGTTCACGCCGGCGCGCAGTTCCTGGCCCTTGCCGCGGAAATTGCGCTGCGTGATGTTCGCCTGGATGATGAACCGCTCGAGGCTCGAATAGCCCGCCGACAGCTGCAATTCGCCCGTCGAGCGCTCTTCCAGATTGGTTTCAAGGATGACGCGGTCAGGCGCGGAGCCTGGCGTCTGCTTGATTTCCATCTTGTCCTGGAAATAGCCGAGCGAGTTGATGCGATCCTGCGAGCGCTTCACCTGGAAGCTGTTGAACGCGTCGCCCTCGGCAAGACGGATCTCGCGACGCACGACCTTGTCCTGCGTCTGCGAATTGCCGTTGATCTCGACCCGCTCGACATAGGTGCGCTTGGCTTCGGCGATGTTGAAGTTGATACCCATGGTCAGGGTATCGACGTCCTTCTGGAACTCCGGGTTCACCTCGGTGAACGCATAGCCAAAGAGGCCCGCGGTCTGGCTCAAATTGTCGACCGAATCCTCGACGAGCTTCGCGTTATACCACTCGCCCTTCTTGAGCGGCAGCGTCGAGGCGAGCTTCTTGTTGTCGAAGTCGCGGATCTGGCTGTCGACGGTGACGTCACCGAACTTGTAGCGCTTCCCCTCCTCCACCACGTAGGTGATGATGAAGTCCTTCTTGTCCGGCGTCAGCTCGGCGACCGCGGACGTGACGCGGAAATCGGCATAGCCCTCGGTCAGGTAGAACTGGCGCAGCTTCTGCTGGTCGTAGCTCAGGCGATCCTGATCATAGCTGGTCGCCGAGGACAGGAGGCGGAACAACCGCGCCTGCTTGGTCGCCATCTGGCCGCGGATCTTGTCGTCCGAGAACACCTCGTTGCCGAGGATGTTGATCTGGCGGACCTTGGACTTCGGCCCTTCGCTGATCTCGAACACGACATCGACGCGGTTCTGGTCGAGATTGACCATCTTGGGATCGACGACCGCGGCGAAGCGGCCCTGCCGGCGATAGAGCTCGATGATCCGCGCGATGTCCTGGCGGACCGCGGTGCGCGTGAAGATCTGCCGCGGCGCGAGCTTGATCTCTTTCGTGATCTTGTCCGCCTTGAGCGCCTTGTTGCCCTCGAGGATCACGCGGTTGATGATCGGATTCTCGCGGATGCGCAGCACGATATTGCCGTCCTCAACCCCGGCGATCGAGTAATCCGCGAACAGGTCGCTCGCCTGCAGGTCCTTGAGCGCCTGGTCGAGCGTTTCGGCCGTGTACGGGATGCCGACGCGGAGCTTGGTGTAGCTCAACACGGTCTCGGGCTCGATGCGCTGCGAGCCTTCGACACGCAAAGTCTTGATCAGGGTCTGGGATACAGGCGCCGCTACGGGCGTTGTAGGAGCAGATGCAGGGGCAGCCGCTCGTGCACGCGGCGGACCGGATCGTGCCTGAGCCGCGGGCGCGGCCCCCGCAGGAGCGACCTGTGCCCAGACCGGCACGCCGGACAGCATCGTACCTGCCAGGAGCAGGGCGCCCTTACGCGCCAAAGTGTAACCGTTGATTGCTGTCACCAAACCCACCCCAAGAAACTTGCATACGCAAGGGCGCGCCCGCCCTGCCCTAACCGCGTCAGCCGATCAAGCCGGCCAGATTCTTCCACAACCCGAAATTGCCGAGATCGTTGAAGGTCACGAGAAGCATCAGTGCGAGGATCGCCGCAAGACCGCCGCGATACGCCCATTCCTGAACGTCGGGACCGACGGGCTTTCGCCGGACTGCCTCTATCGCATAAAATAGCAAATGTCCGCCATCAAGCATCGGCACTGGCAGCAGGTTGATGAACCCCAGATTGATGGACACCAGCGCAATCAGAAAGACATAGGCATCGAGGCCGAGCGACATCTGCTCGCCCGAGACCTTGGCGATACTGAGCGGTCCGCCAAGCTCCTTGACGGAGCGACGGCCTGAAATCACCTGGCCCAGCGTCTCGACCATCATCGAGACGATCTCGCCCGTCCGCTTCACCGCGACGGCCGGTGCTTCGAGCAAACCGACGCGAACGACGATGGGTTTGCCACCGGCGATCCCGAGCCGGCCGATCCGATATTCATTCCCGAACCGGTCGCGCTGTAGCTCGGTACCGATCACGACATCGCGCGATACCAGTCGTCCATCACGCAGTACATCAATGCGGGTGCGTTCTCCCGCACGGATGCGGGCATAGCGTGCCATGTCGTCGAAGGTTTCGACCGAACGCCCGCCCAGCGCAGTGACCCGGTCGCCCTGTTGCAGACCGGCGAGTGCCGCCGCACTGCCCGGAACGGTCGCCCCGATCACCGGCGGCATCCGGACGTCGCCATAAGCGAGCGCGAATCCGGCGAGGATGACGATTGCGACGACGAAATTGACCACCGGACCTGCGGCAACGACAATCGCGCGCTGCCAAACCGGTTTCGACTGGAATGTCCGCTGACGTTCCTCGGCAGGCAAGGCGAGCCATTCGGCGGAGGGCTCGCTTGCCGGGGTCATGTCCCCAGCGAATTTCACATACCCACCAAGCGGAAGCCAGCCGAATTTCCAGCGGGTGCCGCGTCGATCGGTAAAGCCGGCGATCTCGCGTCCGAACCCGATCGCAAAGGCGTCGGCCTTGATCCCGAATATCCGTCCAGCGAGATAATGGCCCATCTCGTGAACGAACACGAGCGGTCCGATGACGAGCATGAAGGACAGGATCGTCAGCAGGATACCGGGCGTTTCGATCAAACCACGCAATCCTTCACACGCTCGCTCGCAAGGCGCCGCGCCTCGGCGTCGATGGCCAGAACGGCATCGACGCTATCCGGTGCGGCCGGATCGTAGCGTATCAGCGTATCCTCCACGATTGCGGCAATTTCGAGGAAGCGGATCCGGCGGTTGAGAAAGGCTTCGACCGCCACCTCGTTCGCCGCGTTGAGAATCGCCGGGCGCGCCCCGCCCGCGTCCAGTGCTTCGCGCGCCAGCCGCAATGCGGGAAACCGGACCGGATCGGGCGCTGCGAAATCGAGTCGGCCGATGCCAACGAGATCGAGCGGCGCCATCGGTGTCGCCATCCGGTCGGGCCAGGCCAGGGTATGCGCGATCGGCGTGCGCATGTCGGGCGGGCCGAGCTGCGCGAGAACCGAGCCATCGACATAGTCGACCAGGCTGTGGATCACCGACTGCGCATGGATGACGATCTCGATCCGGTCGGGAGCGATCGGGAACAGCCGGGCGGCCTCGATCAGTTCGAGCCCCTTGTTCATCATCGTCGCCGAATCGACCGATATCTTCGCGCCCATCGACCAGTTAGGATGCTTGACCGCCTGTTCGAGCGTCACGCCGCGCATCTGATCGGTCGTCCAGTCGCGGAAGGGCCCGCCGCTGCACGTCAGAATGATCCGCCGCACGCCTTCGGGCCGCGCTGCATCAAAGCATTGGAAAATCGCGTTATGCTCGGAATCCGCCGGGAGCAGGGTCGCGCCGGACCGCGCAGCTGCGCGCAAGATGACGTCGCCCGCGGAGACCAGCGGTTCCTTGTTCGCGATGACGACCGTGCCGCCCTGCTCGATGGCCGACAGGACGGGCTTGAGGCCCGCACAGCCGACGATCGCGCCCATCGTCCAGTCGGCGCCCGATGCGGCTGCCTCGGCGATCGCGTCAGGGCCGCCGCCGGCGCGGACACCCGTTCCCGCCAGTGCCGCTTGCAACTCTGGCAGGCACTGCTCGTCGGCAACCACCGCGAATTCGGCGCGGGTCCGGATCGCGGCCGCGGCGAGCCGCGCGACGTCACAATTTGCGGTCAGCGCGACGACGCGAAAACGATCGGGCTCGCGTTCGACGAGATCGAGCGTCGACGTACCGACCGACCCGGTCGCACCGAGAATCGTGACGCTTTTCATGAGTATAAGCTCGGCAACATGATGAGTAACGCCGCGACCGGGGCGACCGGGACAAGCCCGTCGAGACGGTCCATCACGCCGCCATGACCGGGCAGCGTATTGCCGCTGTCCTTGACGCCTGCGACGCGCTTCAACCAGCTTTCGTACAGGTCCCCCATCTGCGCCAGCGCCGCGAGAAACGGCGTGGCGAGCGCAAGGTGGAACGGCAGCGCATATTCGACGTGGAGGATCGCGGCGACGATGCCCGCGAGCGCCACGCCGCCAATCAGGCCCGACCAAGTCTTGTTCGGACTGATCACGGGTGCAAGCTTGGGTCCGCCGAGCGACCGCCCGGTGAAGAACGCGCCGATATCGCACGCCCAGACCAGCGACAGCGCCCAGAGGGTCAGAAGCACGCCGTCCTCCTGACGCCGGATGATCATCAGCGCGAGCACGGGCAGCCCGCAATAGATGATTCCGAGCGCCAGCGGAGGCTTACGCGTGGTGATGACGACGAAGAACGCCGCCCCGGCAAGCAGGCCCAGCGTGAAGAAATCGTGCACGACGAGGATCAGCGAGGCCGGCGCCATCAGCGCGAGCGGCACGGACAACGCGAACTGCGTCATGCGCCTGGTTTTCGCGTCGGCCCCCTGCAGCATCGCCCATTCGGCCATCATGAACAGCGCGGCCACCACGCCCAACAGCCAGAAGGCAATGCCGCCCAGCGTCAGGGCGATGCTCGCGACGACGATCATGCCGACGCTCGCGATCATCCGGAGCTTGAGGTTGGACGGTGTGCGAAGCGCCTGATCGGGGGCCCGTTCGGGATCGGTAAGCGTCACAGCCCACCGTAGCGGCGTTGCCGCACGCCAAAGGCCGCAACGGCCTCGGCGAGCGCGTCGCCGTCGAAATCGGGCCAGAGCGTGTCGACGAACAGCAGTTCGGCATAAGCAGCCTGCCACAACAGAAAATTCGACAGGCGTTGTTCGCCCGAGGTGCGGATCATCAGGTCGAGCGGGGGAAGATCGCGCGTGTCGAGTTCGCCCTCGACCATCGCCGCGTCGATGCTCGCCGGATCCAGCACCCCGTCGCGCGCGCGTTCCGCCAGGCGGCGGGCGGCGAGCACGAGTTCGGCATGGGCGCCGTAGTTGAGTGCGATCGCGAGTAGCGGACCGGTGTTGGCCGCGGTCCGCGCGATCGCATCATCGACCATCGCGACCAGATCGGGCGAAAAGGCACGATAGTCGCCGATGACGCGCAGACGGACATTCTCGCGGGTCAGCTCGTCGAGATCGCTGCGGATGAAATGCCGCAGCAACCCCATGAGATCGCTGACCTCTTCCGCAGGACGGCGCCAGTTTTCGGACGAGAACGCATAGAGCGTAAGCGCCTCGATCCCCATGGCGCGCGCCGCGCGGGTGACGTTTCGCACCGCATCGACGCCCGCCTTGTGGCCGGCAAAGCGGGGGAGGAAGCGCTTCTTCGCCCACCGCCCATTCCCGTCCATGATGATCGCGACATGACGCGGCACCGCGCCGCCCCCAGGAACGGCGACGAGCGACGCAGCCTGGGAGGCTCCGGCCGAAGCAGCGCCAAGCGGCCTCACTTGCCCAGGATTTCCTTTTCCTTGGCGCCCGCGGTCGCATCGAGATCGGCGATCGTGCTGTCGGTGAGCTTCTGCACCTCGACTTCGTGACGCTTGCGCTCGTCCTCGCCGAACACGCCCTTCTTCTCGTCGACCTTCAGCGAGTCCATCCCGTCGCGGCGGACGTTACGGACTGCAATGCGGGCCTTTTCAGCATATTGGCCGGCGAGCTTAGCGAGTTCCTTGCGACGCTCCTCGGTCAGATCGGGAATCGGCAGACGCAGCGTCTGACCGTCGACGATCGGGTTGAGACCCAGCCCCGCTGAGCGGATCGCCTTGTCGGTCGGGCCGACATTCGACTTGTCCCAGACCTGCACCGACAGCATCCGCGGCTCGGGCGCCGACACGGTCGCGACCTGGTTGAGCGGCATCGACGAGCCGTAGACCGTGACCATCACCGGATCGAGCAGCGCGGTCGACGCGCGGCCGGTGCGAAGCCCGGCCAGATCATGCTTCAGCGCTTCGACGGCACCCGCCATGCGGCGTTCCAGGTCGCTCTTGTCATACGCTGCCATCTTAACTCTCCTGCTCGTTCTGGACGATCGTCGACACGCCATCACCCGCCAGCACCGCGGCAAGATTGCCGGGTTCGCGGATGTTGAAGACGACGATTGGGATATCATTGTCGCGGCACAGAGCGATCGCGCTCGCGTCCATGACCTTGAGGTCCTCGGACAGCACCGTGCTGTACGAGATCGTCTCGTAGCGCGTTGCGTCCGGGTCCTTTTTCGGATCGGCGCTGTAGACGCCGTCGACCGACGTGCCCTTGAACAGCGCGTCGCACTTCATCTCGGCAGCACGCAGCGCGGCGCCCGAATCGGTGGTGAAATAGGGGCTGCCGACACCCGCGGCGAAGATCACGACGCGGCCCTTTTCGAGGTGCCGTTCGGCGCGACGCCGGATGAAGGGTTCGCAGACGCTCGCCATCGGGATCGCCGACTGAACGCGCGTGTCGATGCCGATCTGCTCGAGCGCGTTCTGCACCGCGAGCGCGTTCATCACGGTCGCGAGCATGCCCATGTAATCGGCGGTCGCGCGCTCGAAGCCCTTGGCGGCGGCGGCGAGGCCACGGAAGATGTTGCCACCCCCGACGACGATGCAGATCTCATAGCCCTTGGCGCGGACGTCGGCGATCTCGCCGGCGACACGTGCGGTGACGGTGGGATCGATCGAAAGACCGGCGGGTCCCATCAGGACTTCGCCCGACAGTTTGAGCAAAATGCGTTTGAAGCGCGGAGGCGTCATAAATCTCGAATTGTGATTGGCGGGGCGGCGCGGACCTTAGGCGGCGAGGCCGGGGATGTGAAGCGCTGCGACGTGCCTGTGTGGACTCTGAGCGGTCAGGAGACGGAAAATCGTCGACCGCAGGAGGGCGCGCGAGGGGAAATGCCGTCATTTCCGCGGAGATGGAGGGGCTGGCGTCGCGAGCGACACCGACCGCCTAGGGTCTGGATCCCCGCCTGCGCGGGGATGACGGCGTAGTATATGGCTACTCCGTAATCCTCCCCCCTCGGGGAGACAGTGGCCCGGCAGGGCCGGATGAGGGGCGTGAGGTTCGAGACCTCGCCACTCCCCTCACCCTTCCCACGGCCGAGTGGCCGTGGGCCCCTTCCCTCTCCCCGGACGGGAGAGGGAGAGTGGGGTTACGCCTGGGGGACGCCCGAAGCGGCAGCGACTTCGGCGGCGAAGTCGGACTGCTCCTTCTCGATGCCTTCGCCGAGCTGGAAGCGGACATAGTCCACCAGCTTGATCTCGGCGCCCGCGTCCTTGCCGGCCTTGGCGACGACGTCGGAGATCTTGGTCTTGCCGTCCATCACGAACAGCTGGCTGACCAGAGCATGCTCCTTGCGGTACTTGGCGATGCCGCCTTCGACCATCTTGGCAATGATATCGGCAGGCTTGCCCGATTCGGCGGCCTTTTCGGTCGCGATCGCGCGCTCACGCTCGATCTCGGCTTCGTCGAGATCCGCTTCGTTCAGCGCCTTCGGGAACGCCGCTGCGATGTGCATCGCAAGCTGCTTGCCGAGCGTCTGGAGCACTTCGTCAGACGCCTCCGATTCGAGCGCGACGAGCACGCCGATCTTGCCGAGGCCCGGCGATGCCGCGTTGTGGATGTACGGAACGACCGCACCCTTGCTGACTTCGAGCGTGCGCGAACGGCGCAGCGACTGGTTCTCGCCGATCGTCGCGACGTTGTTCGTGAGAACCTCCTCGACGGTCTTGCCCGATGGCATCGGCTGCGTCTTGAGCGATTCGATGTCGCCGCCGGTGGCGAGCGCGATCTGCGTCACGTCACGGACAAACGACTGGAACTGATCGTTCTTTGCGACGAAGTCGGTTTCCGAGTTGACCTCGACCGCAGCACCCTTGGTGCCCGAAACGGCGACGCCGACCAGACCCTCGGCCGCGGTGCGGCTGGACTTCTTGGCGGCGGCGGCGAGACCCTTGGTCCGCAGCCAGTCCATCGCCTGCTCCATGTCGCCGGCGTTCTCGCTGAGCGCCTTCTTGCAGTCCATCATGCCCGCGCCGCTCTTTTCGCGCAGATCCTTGACCATTGCTGCCGTGATATCAGCCATGTCCGTAAATCCTCTTTAGTCTGAATGTAGTTGCGGGCGAGGTAAGGCCAGATGCCCTACCCCGCCCGCATGACGGTTCGGCGACGACGCTTATGCGTCGATCTGGCGCTCACCCTCGGCCGCGAACTCTGCGGCGGTCTCGGCATTCGCCGCAACCTGCGTCGTGTCGGCGGTCGGCTCGACGGTCGGCTCGGCGATCGCCTCTTCCTTCGGCGGCTCGACCATTGCGCCGATGTCGGCACCGGTCCGGCGCTGCTGCTCCTGGCCACCACGAGTCGCTGCGATTGCAATGGCTTCGCAGTAGAGGCGGATGGCGCGCGCGGCGTCGTCGTTCGCGGGAACCGGGAAGGCGATGCCGTCCGGCGAGACGTTCGAATCGAGGATCGCGACGACGGGAATACCCAGCGTGTTGGCTTCCTTGATCGCCAACTCTTCCTTGTTCGCGTCGATCACGAACATCACGTCAGGAATGCCGCCCATGTCGCGGATGCCGCCGAGCGAAAGCTCGAGCTTGTCCTTCTCGCGGGTGAGCTGGAGGACTTCCTTCTTGGTCAGGCCGACGGTGTCACCCGACAGCATTTCCTCGAGCGTCTTCAGACGCTTGATCGAACCCGAGATGGTCTTCCAGTTGGTAAGCATGCCGCCCAGCCAGCGATGGTTGACAAAGTGCTGACCTGCGCGACGTGCGGCGTCGGCGACGGGCTCCTGCGCCTGGCGCTTGGTGCCGACGAACAGGACCTTGCCACCGCCGGCGACGGCCGACGAGACGAATTCGAGCGCGCGCGCGAAGAGCGGCACGGTCTGCGAGAGGTCGAGGATGTGGACGCCGTTGCGGTCACCGAAGATGTAAGGCTTCATCTTGGGGTTCCAGCGATGCGTCTGGTGACCAAAATGTGCGCCCGTTTCAATGAGCTGCTGCATCGAGACGACTGGTGCCGCCATAGGATATGTCCTTCCGGTTGTGCCTCTGGGAAGCGGATGACGTGCCGGCCGAATGACCGAAACGCACCGGGCTATGATGCCTCCCATGCGGGGTTAGAGGCGCGGCCCTTAGCCGGGGACCGCGCCAAATGCAACGGCTTACCACCGACTTGACAAAAGAACGCAATAAGAACATAACGGGGCCAGAACAGAACAGAGGTTCGACTCGGCGCAGAATCACCCCGGAACGGCGGTGATCCAAATGCGACGAACGGAACGATGTTTTCGACCGGGTGTTGCGAACCTTAACACAATGTTCGCATTTGCAGGGAAGGCGAGCGGGAAGATGAGCGGGATGATGATAGTGAGCTTCATGGTGTTCTCGGGGTCGTTCGCAGTCGCGACCGCGGTGATCCTGTCGTCGATCGCACCGCAATGGTCGCGCATCGTCAGCCTGGCGTCGGGCAATGTCGAGCCGGCCTTCGCCCCGCTGCAGACGCTCGCGCGCGCCGAGCGCCGCATCGCGGTCCGCCGCTGGTCTTCGACCGGCATGCCGCAGCCGTCACAGCGCTGGAATGCCGCCGCCTGAACTTTGGCGGTGTGACCGGGGCGCCTGATCGACAGGCGCCGTGCTGATCCGCGGACGTGGTCGGCTTGTGGATTACCCGGGGTGCGCCTGGGGATCGCCCGCCCCGGGCCAGCATGCCCGGGGCTCGATCGGCCGGATCAGAGACCCGGTTTGGCGGACGTTTCGCTGCTACGGACGCCGGCGCGCTGGCGGCGGACCCTGGCATAGCTGGCGATGCTGAACGGCATCGACACGATATAGAGAAGGCAGATGAGGCTGAGCGTGTGCCACGGGGCGCTGACGAGCGCGGCACCGAGCAGGACGACGAGCGCGATCGCCTCGAACCGGACGTTGCGACGCAGCTTGAGCGAACTCCACGACCAGGTCGCGATACTCGACACCATCAGCAGCGCGACGAACGCGATCCAGGGTGCGACGATATAGGGCGAGGCGAAGAACGGTTCGTCGGTCCAGAACCAGAAGAACATCGGCATGAGCGCGAGCCCTGCCCCGGCGGGCGCGGGCACACCGGTCAGGAAGCCCGCGGATTTGTGCGGCTGATGGCTCTCGTCGATCTTGGCGTTGAAGCGCGCGAGGCGGAGCGCGCAGAACACCGCGAAGATCAGTGCGCAGATCCAGCCCATCCGCGGCAGTGCGGCGAGCGACCAGAGATAGACGATCAGTGCAGGCGCGACGCCGAAGGAGATCGCATCGGACAGCGAATCGAGTTCCGCGCCGAACCGGCTCTCGCCGTGGAGCATGCGCGCGATCCGGCCGTCGAGCCCGTCGAGCACGCCGGCGACCATGATCATCGCGACCGCGCTTTCCCATTGCCCGCCGATCGCGAACCGGACGCCGCTGAGGCCCGAGCACAGGGCGAGCGCGGTGACCGCATTCGGCGCCACCGCGCGGAGCGGCAGACCGCGACGCGGCCGGCGCGCCCGCATCGCGCGGCCCGCCGCCTGCGACTCGTCGGCGCGGCTGGCGGATCCGTAAGGCGTCCCGTCCCGATCGTTCACCGGACCCTCATTCAAAGGACCATCATGCTCTGGTCGATCATTCGAAGGACCATCGATCGCAGGACCATCGATCACTGGGCAATGCCGCCGACGGGCACGCCGCCGACACGGCCGAGCACGGTCTCGCCGGCGATGCTGCGCTGGCCGAGACAGACCTGGGGAACGACATGATCGGGAAGATAGACGTCGACGCGGCTGCCGAATCGGATGAGCCCGATCCGCTGGCCGACCGCGACCATGTCGCCCGCCTTGACGAAGCCCAGAATGCGCCGCGCGACGAGCCCGGCGATCTGGGTGAAGCCGATCCGCATGCCGTTGCGATCCTCGACCACGAAATGCTGACGCTCGTTTTCCTCGGACGCCTTGTCGAGATCGGCGTTGAGGAACTTGCCCGAGATATAGACGACCTGACGGATCGTGCCCGCGATCGGGGTGCGGTTGATGTGCACGTCGAACACCGACATGAAGATCGACACGCGCACCAGCGGTGCATCGCCCAGACCGTTCTCGCCGGCGAGTTCGCGCGGGATAGGGACGCGCTGGATCATCGTGATCAGCCCGTCGGCGGGGGCGACGATCAGCCCCTCGCCCTGCGGCGTGGTGCGGACGGGGTCGCGGAAGAAGGTCGCGACCCAGATCACGACGCCGACCATCGGCCAGAACAGCACATGGCTGAGCATCGTCAGCAGCAATGTGATGCCGGTCGCGATGGCGACGTATTTATAGCCTTCCGGATGGACTGCGGGAAATCGCCATTTGACCGTGGAGGTCGTGACGGGCGGCTTGTCGAGCGATGCCATAGCGTGCGGGTCTATCCGTGCCGGACGCGCGATACAACGATGAACAGCCTTTTCCCGACAGGACCGTGGGTTGCGCGAGGTTGCTCGAGGTTGCTTCGCGCGACATTCGGCAGTCGATCGGGGCGCGCCCGACGGTTGATCGGCGGGGCCGGCTCCCCTAGACGCTCCCCCAACCCCCTCCCCCGAAGGACGATATATGGCGAAGATCAAGGTTAAGAATCCGATCGTGGAGATCGACGGCGACGAGATGACCCGGATCATCTGGGAATGGATCCGCGAGCGCCTGATCAAGCCGTATCTCGACATCCAGCTCGATTATTACGATCTCGGCGTCGAGCATCGCGACGCGACCGACGACCAGGTGACGATCGACAGCGCGCTCGCCACGCAGAAGCACGGCGTCGCGGTCAAGTGCGCGACGATCACGCCCGACGAGCAGCGCGTGACCGAATTCGGCCTGAAGAAGATGTGGAAGTCGCCCAACGGCACGATCCGCAACATCCTGGGCGGGACGATCTTCCGCGAGCCGATCGTGATCAAGAACGTCCCCCGCCTGATCCCGGGCTGGACCCACCCGATCGTCGTCGGCCGCCATGCGTTCGGCGACCAGTATCGCGCGACCGATTTCCTCGTCCCAGGCCCCGGCAAGCTGCGCCTGGTGTTCGAAGGCGATGACGGCGCGACGATCGACCGCGAAGTGTTCCAGTTCCCGTCGGCGGGCGTCGCGATGGCGATGTACAATCTCGACGACTCGATCCGCGATTTCGCGCGCGCCTCGATGCATTACGGCCTGAACCTGAAATGGCCGGTGTACCTGTCGACCAAGAACACGATCCTGAAGGCCTATGACGGCCGCTTCAAGGACCTCTTCGCCGAGGTTTTCGAGAGCGAATTCAAGGACAAGTTCAAGGAAGCGGGCATCGTCTACGAGCATCGCCTGATCGACGACATGGTCGCATCGGCGCTGAAGTGGAACGGCGAGTTCGTGTGGGCGTGCAAGAACTATGACGGCGACGTCCAGTCGGACCAGGTCGCGCAGGGCTTTGGCTCGCTGGGCCTCATGACCTCGATCCTGCTGACCCCGGACGGCAAGACCGTCGAGGCCGAAGCCGCGCACGGCACGGTCACGCGTCACTTCCGTATGCACGAGCAGGGCAAGGCGACCTCGACCAACCCGATCGCGTCGATCTTCGCCTGGACCGGTGGCCTCAAGTATCGCGGCAAGTTCGACGACACGCCCGACGTGACGAAGTTCGCCGAGACGCTCGAGCGCGTCTGCGTCCAGACGGTCGAGAACGGCCACATGACCAAGGATCTCGCGATCCTGATCGGGCCGGACCAGCCCTGGATGACGACCGAGCAGTTCTTCGAGCAGGTCCGCTCGAACCTCGAAGCCGAAATGGCCAACTGGGCGTGACGGACGGCCCCTCCCGGAAACGGGAGGGGCCTATTTTTTTGGGTGCGGGTTGCGTGGTGGCGGCCTTCCATGACGCCGCGCGCTCGCGGCTCTGCGAGGCTCGGTCGGCCCGGCGTCCAAGGCCCCCCCGGCTCTCCGACTCCCCGACCTTTGCTCCCCGGTCCTGGCCCTCTCCGCCGTCATCCTGATGGAAGTCAGGACCCAGGGTTACGGGCGCCGCGCTGCTTGGCTATGGATCCTGACTTTCGTCAGGATGACGGTTGGGGGGTGGGGCGTGAGTGGTTGCCGAGTAGCGGGGCTTGGCTTTGCGCAGCTTCGGTTTGCGCTGGTCAATCGCTGCCTGCTCCGCGCCGCGCCCCCGCCGCGCCCCGCGTCCCTCCCGCCCTGCGCCCGCCACCGCCGTCATCCTGACGGAAGTCAGGATCCAGGGTTACGGGCGGTGCGCTGCTTGGCTCTGGGTCCTGACTTTCGTCAGGATGACGAGTGGAGGTGGATGTCGGTGTTCGATGCCCGGCATTGCGCTGCCCGGCTTGGCTTGGCTTGGCTTGGCTTGGCTTGGCTTGGCTTGGCTTGGCTTGGCTCGGCTCGGCCCACCTCGGCCCAGCCAAGCGCGGCTCGCCCCGCCCCCCCCCGCGCTGCCGCTCGCAGGCGCACGAACCGCGCGGCGGTGGGGCGGTATTATTCCCTGACGAATCGGGGAGGCGTCGCCTAAGGTCGGGGGATGGCATTACGGCTCGACAATCAGGGTTTCAGCGACACGCTCGTCATTCTCGGGGCGGCGGGGCTGGTGATCCCGGCGTTTGCGCGGTTCCGGGTCAGTCCGGTGATCGGGTTCATCCTGGTCGGGCTGCTGGTCGGGCCGGCCGGGCTGGGGTCGCTCACCGGGGCGGTGCCGTGGCTCTATTACCTGACGATCTCCAACCCCGAGGCGATCGAGCCGTTCGCCGAGTTCGGGATTATCCTTCTGCTGTTCTCGATCGGGCTCGAATTGTCGTTCCGACGGCTCTGGTCGATGAAGCGGCTGGTGTTCGGGACCGGAGCTGCCGAGCTGATCGGGTCGGCGATGATCATCGCGGTCGCGCTGCATTTCATCGGGCAAGGCTGGGCGGGCGCGATCGGGCTGGGCTTTGCGCTGGCGCTGTCGTCGACCGCGCTGGTGCTGCCGCTGGTCGGGACGACCGGCGCGGTCGGGCGCGGCGCGTTTGCGATGCTGCTGTTCGAGGATCTGGCGCTGGTGCCGCTGATCTTCGTGCTGGGGGCGCTCGCCCCGACCGCGACCGCGGACGGGTGGAGCAACCTGGCGGGCGTCGCCTTGCGCGGCGCGGCCACGGTGGTGGCGATGTATGTCGGCGGGCGGCTGATCCTGCCGCGGCTGTTCGGGCAGGCGGCGCGGACCAAGAGCCCCGAGCTGTTCCTGGCGGCGTCGCTGCTGGTGGTGATCGTCGCGAGCGTGGCGACGACCGCGGCGGGGCTGTCGCCGATCGTCGGCGCGCTGCTCGCCGGGCTGCTGATCGCGGAGACCGAATATCACAGCGAGGTCGAGGTGATCACCGCGCCGTTCAAGGGGCTGGCGCTGGGCGTGTTCCTGATCACGGTGGGGATGAGCCTGGACCTGCGGCTGATCGCGCAGAACTGGCCGTCGCTGCTGCTCGCGGTGACCGGGGTGGTGGCGACCAAGGCGGTCGTGACGTTCCTGTTCCTGCGCGTCGCCAATTCGCGGCGCGGGGTGGCGGCGGAGACCGGGCTGCTGATGGGCAGCCCGTCCGAGACGACGCTGATCGTGCTGGCGACCGCGGCACAGGCGCAGCTGATCCTGCCGTCGACCGCGAGCTTCTGGCAGACGGTGACCGCGATCGGGCTGACGATCACGCCGCTGCTCGCCAAGCTCGGCCGCACCGTGTCGCGTCAGCTGGAAAGCCGGTCGACCGCGGATGCGGGCGATATCGAGATCGACGAGGAGGGTCCGGGGACGGTGGTGATCGGCTTCGGCCGGGTCGGGCGGATGGTCGCGGACATGCTCGCGGTGCACGGCCAGCGCTATGTCGCGGTCGAGGCGGATATCGATTCGGTCGAGGCCGCGCGGGCGCAGGGGCATCCGGTGCTGTTCGGCGACGTCGCGCGGCCCGAGCTGGTCGACCGGCTGAAGCTCGATACCGCCAAGGCGCTGATCCTGACGATGGACGACCCGGTGCTGACGGTGCGGCTGGCGCGGCGGGTGCGGCTGCTGGCACCCAATTTGCCGATCGTCGCGCGTGCGCGCGATACCGCGCATGCCGCCGAGCTGTACCGCGCAGGCGTGACCGATGCGGTGCCGGAGACGCTGGAGAGCTCGCTGCAGCTGGCGGAGGCGGTGCTGGTCGACCTGGGCGTCGCGATGGGGCCGGTGATCGCGTCGATCCACGAGAAACGCGACGAACTGCGGCAGGAGATCAAGGCGGCGGCGGACATGCTGGTCGAGCCGCGGGTCCGCAAGGCCAAGCGGACGCCGCGGAAGGTTTAAGGGGCGTCAGGCGTCGGCGAGGGTGAAGTCTCTGAACCGTTCGCGCAGTGCGGTCTTCAGGAGTTTGCCCGTTGCGGTGTGGGGCAGTTCGTCGACGAAGACGATCGCGTCGGGGAGCCACCATTTGGCGACGTGCTGCGCCAGGTGATCGCGGATCGCGGTGTCGGTGACGGTGCTGCCGGGCTTGCGGACGACGATCAGCAGCGGGCGCTCGTCCCATTTGGGGTGGTGGATGCCGATCGCCGCGGCCTCCGCGACGCCGGGGCAGCCGATCGCGGCGTTTTCGAGATCGACCGAGCTGATCCATTCGCCGCCCGACTTGATGACGTCCTTCGACCGGTCGGTGATCTGCATCGTGCCGTCGGTGTGGAGCATCGCGACGTCGCCGGTGTCGAACCAGCCCTCCGCGTCGACCGCGTCGGTGTCTGCGCCGAAATAGCGCTGTACCACCCAGGGGCCGCGGACCTGGAGCGAGCCGGCGATCGAGCCGTCGCGCGGCAGCACCTGCCCCTGATCGTCGACGATGCGCAGTTCGATGCCGAAGGGGACGCTGCCCTGCTTGGTGACGAGATCGAGCTTCTCGTCATGCGTCATCATGTCCCAGTGCGGCGGCGCGAAGCCCGCGGTGCCGATCGGCGAGGTCTCGGTCATGCCCCAGAGATGCTTGACCGACGCGCCCATGGTCATGATCCGGTCGATCATCGCGCGCGGGGCCGCGGCGCCGCCGATCGTCACCAGCTTCAGATGCTCGGGCGCCTCGCCAGTCGCATCGATATGGCCGAACAGCGCGAGCCAGACGGTCGGCACGCCCGCCGAATGCGTCACATGCTCCTGGTTCATCAGCCGGCACAGCACGCCCGGATCGTTGATTGCCGAATAGACCACCTTCGCCCCCGACAGCGCGCAGGCGAAGGGCAGCCCCCAGGCGGCGGCGTGGAACATCGGCACGACCGGCAGCACGACCGCGCTGGGGGACAGATCGAACACCCAGGGCGCGACCTCCGCCATCGCGTGGATCAACGTCGAGCGGTGCGTGTAGAGCACGCCCTTGGGATTGCCGGTGGTGCCGCTGGTGTAGCAGAGCATGCACGGATCGCGCTCCGGCCCCTCGACCCAGGCATAGTCGCCGTCCTGCTCGTCGAGCAGCGCGCAAAAGCCGTCGGGGCCGAGATCGTCGAAACAGACATAGTGGCGGATGCTCGACCATTGCCCGCGCAGCCGGTCGACGATCGGCTGGAACGCCTTGTCGTAGAGCATCACGCGGTCTTCGGCGTGGTTGGCGATATAGACGAGCTGTTCGTCGAACAGCCGCGGGTTGATCGTGTGAATCACCCCGCCCATCCCGATCGTGCCATACCAGGCGATCAGGTGGTGTGCATGGTTCATCGCGAGCGTCGCGACGCGGTCACCCGGACAGACACCAAGCTTCTCAAGCGCTTGGGCAAGTTTCTTCGCGTCGCGTGCGATGCCGGACCAGTCGGTGCGGGTCTCGCGGCCGTCCGCCCAGTAGCTGACGATCTCGCGGCGGCCATGTTCGCGCGCGGCATGGTCGATCAACCGGGGGACGCGAAGCTCGAAGTCCTGCATTCCACCCAGCATTCTCGCTCTCCCAAGCAATTATCCGACGAGAGCCAGCCGCGTTTCCGAGGTCTTGAGCTCCACCTTGGTGACACCGTGCAACGACTCGATGTGCTCTGCAAGCTCGCCGTCGAGCAGGAAATCGCGGCCGAGCAGGATGCTGACCTCGCCGTCGGGAAGCATCGCGCGGACGCGCACCTCGCCGCGCGCGCCGCGGTGATCGGCGAGCAAAGCGGCGAGCCCGGCGAAGGCGGCCATGTCCGAAATGGTCACGACGACCTGGAAGCGCGCGATGTTGGCGAGCCCCTCGAACGGCTGGATCCGCTTGATGCTGACGCGCGGCGTGTCCTCGCCGGGTTTGCGGTCGAGCTCGACGGTGATGAGGCCGCAACCGCCCGCCTTGGCGGCGTCCTCGAGATCCTTCGAGACCTGATCGTCGAAACAGGTCGCCATGAACTGGCCGCTGGCGTCCGAGCATTGCGCCATCATGAAGCGCTTGCCGCGCGCGGAGGTGCGATAGCGCGCATCCTCGACCAGCACCGCCATCGTCGCGCCGGCGCGGCTGCCGTCGTCGGGAATGTTGAGCTCCGACAAGGCGGTATAGGCGCGTGCGCCGTGGCTGTTGGCGATGTGGCGGTGGCGGTCGACCGGGTGCGCGGAGAAGTAGAAGCCGAACGCCTCCTTCTCCTGGTCCATCCGCTGGCTGAGCGTCCAGCGCACCGAGGGGGGCAGCTTGATCGCGTCGCCCGCGGGTTCTGCATCGCCGAACAGACCGCCCTGCCCGCTGGTCTTGGCGGCGTGGGTGCGTGCGGCGATCGCGAGGATCGTCTCGGCGGTGGCGTGGATGCCGGCGCGGTTGGGCTCGAACCCGTCAAACGCGCCCGCGGCGGCGAGCGTTTCGAGCTGGCGCTTGTTGAGCAGGCGCGGGTCGACGCGCTTGGCGAGATCGTCGAGCCCGGCGAACGGGCCGTTCTGGACGCGCTCGACGATGAGCTTCTCCATCGCGCCTTCGCCGACCGACTTGAGCGCGCCGAGCGCATAGCGGACCGCGGGTTCGCCGTCCTTCACCTCGACGTCGAACTCGGCCTGGCTCGCGTTGATGCAGGGCGGCAGCGTGGCGATGCCGAGGCGGCGCATGTCGTCGGTGAAGATCGCGAGCTTGTCGGTCTGGTGCAGGTCGTAGCACATCGACGCGGCGAAGAATTCGTGCGGGTGATGCGCCTTCAGCCACGCGGTCTGGTAGGCGAGCAGCGCATAGGCGGCGGCGTGGCTCTTGTTGAAGCCATAGCCGGCGAACTTGTCGATCAAGTCGAACAGCTCGTTGGCCTTGGCCTTCGGGATATTGTTCACCTTGGCGCAGCCCTCGACGAAGATCGCGCGCTGCGCGTCCATCTCGGCCTTGATCTTCTTGCCCATCGCGCGGCGCAGCAGATCGGCGCCGCCGAGCGAGAAGCCCGCGAGGATCTGCGCGGCCTGCATGACCTGTTCCTGGTAGACGAAGATCCCGTAGGTCTCCGACAGGATCGATTCGAGCGCGGGGTGCGGATATTCGATCGTCTCGGTGCCGTTCTTGCGGCGGCCGAAGGACGGGATATTGTCCATCGGGCCCGGTCGATACAGCGACACGAGCGCGATGATGTCGCCGAAATTGGACGGGCGGACCGCGGACAGCGTGCGGCGCATGCCCTCCGATTCGAGCTGGAACACGCCGACCGTGTCGCCCTTCTGGAGCAGCGCGTAGACGCCGGCGTCATCCCATTCGAGCGCGTCGAGATCGACCTTGATCCCGCGCTTGGCGAGCAGCTGGACGCCCTTCTGGAGCACCGAGAGCGTCTTGAGCCCGAGAAAGTCGAACTTCACGAGGCCCGCACCCTCGACATATTTCATGTCGAACTGCGTGACGGGCATGTCCGAGCGCGGATCGCGGTAGAGGGGGACGAGCTGCGCGAGCGGGCGGTCGCCGATCACCACGCCGGCGGCATGCGTCGACGAGTGGCGCGGCAACCCCTCCAGCTTCATCGCCAGATCGAGCAGCTTTCGCACGCCATTGTCGTTGGCATATTCCTTGGCGAGCTCGCCGACGCCGTTCAGCGCGCGCTCGAGCGTCCAGGGATCGGTCGGGTGGTTGGGGACGAGCTTTGCCAGCCGGTCGATCTGGCCATAGCTCATCTGCAGCACGCGGCCGGTATCCTTCAGCACCGCGCGCGCCTTCAGCTTACCGAAGGTGATGATCTGCGCGACCTGATCGCGGCCGTATTTCTCCTGGACGTAGCGGATCACCTCGCCGCGGCGGGTTTCGCAGAAGTCGATGTCGAAATCGGGCATCGACACGCGTTCCGGGTTCAGGAAGCGCTCGAACAGCAGCCCCAGCTTGATCGGATCGAGATCGGTGATCGTCAGCGCCCAGGCGACGACCGAGCCTGCGCCCGAGCCACGGCCCGGACCGACCGGAATGTCGTGGTCCTTCGCCCATTTGATGAAGTCGGCGACGATCAGGAAATAGCCGGGAAAGCCCATCTGGACGATGACGTCGACCTCGAAGGCGAGGCGCGCGCGATAGACGTCGCGCCAGCCGTCCTCGGCCTCTCCGTGGAGCTCGGTGATGCGTGCCAGACGCTTTTCGAGCCCGGCCTCGGCGTCGTCGCGGAGCAGTTTCGCCTCGCCTTCGATATCGCCGGCGAGGCTGGGGAGGATCGGCTTGCGGTAGGGCGCCATCACCGCGCAGCGCTGCGCGACGACCAGCGTGTTGGCGATCGCCTCGGGCAGGTCGGCGAACATCTCGTGCATCACCGGCGCGGGCTTCATCCACGCTTCGGGGCAGCTGCGGATGCGGTCCTCGGTCTCGACATAGGTCGAGTGCGCGATGCAGAGCATGGCGTCGTGCGCGTCGCCGAACGCGCTTTCGGTGAAGCAGCACGGGTTGGTCGCGACGAGCGGCAGGTTGCGCTCATAGGCGATGTCGATCAGCGCGTCCTCGGCGGCGATCTCGGTCGCGTCGCCGCGGCGTGAGAGCTCGATGTAGAGACGGTCGCCGAACAGGTGCTGGAGGCGGTCGAGATAGGCGCGGGCGCGGGCGGACTGGCCCTCCGCGAACAGCCGGGCGACACCGCCCTCGCCGCCTGCGGTCAGCGCGATCAGCCCGTCGGCATGGCGCTCGAGCGCTGCGAAATCGACATGCGCGGGCATCTCGATCGGGCGATCGAGATGCGCCATCGAGACGAGCGCGCAGAGATTGTCATAGCCCTTCGCGTTCTGGGCGTAGAGCGCGATCCAGTCGAACGGGGTGGCGATGCCGTCGGGCATGTCGGGGCGGCTGAGGCCGAGCATCACGCCGATGACCGGCTGGACACCGTCCTTCTTGGCGGCGTCCGAATAGGCCATCGCGGCGTAGAGGCCGTTGCGGTCGGTCAGCGCGGCGGCGGGGAAGCCGAGCGCGCGCGCCTGCTTGGCGATCGCCTTGGGATCGATCGCGCCGTCGAGCATGGTGTAGCAGGAGAAGACGCGGAGCGGGACGTAACCGGAATGCATTGGCGAGAGGTAGGCGTTGCGGCGTGATTCGACCAGACGCGATGGCGGGAGGTGCGGGTTGGGACGGGATGAGTTGAGGTGGGGGGTTTGGTTTTTGGTTCGAGGCTGTTCTTCCGCGAAGGCGGGAGGCCAGTCTGGGCCCCCGCCTTCGCGGGGGAACAGTCTTGTGGTGCGGGTGCTGCCGACAGTTACCACCCCGGCGGAGGCCGGGGCCCGGGTGGGGGACGTTGCCAACTGAGGTCTGCGCTTCGTTACTGCGACCTTTCCAACTGAGCCCCGGCCTTCGCCGGGGTGGTTCGGAAGGGGGCGGGACGCGCCGGGCTGGGTCCCTGCCTTTGCGGGGGAACAGTCTTTTGGTGCGGGTGGTGCCTACAATGACCACCCCGGCGGAGGCCGGGGGCCAGGTGGGAGACGTTGCTGACTGAGGTCTGCGCTTCGTTACTGTGGCCTTTCCAACTGGGCCCCGGCCTTCGCCGGGGTGGTAGTAAGGGGGCGTTAGAGCAGTTTTTCGATGTCGGTGCGGAGGTCGGCGGGTTTGGTGGTGGGGGCGTAGCGGTCGACCACTTTCCCCGCGCGGTCGATCAGGAACTTGGTGAAGTTCCATTTGATCGCCTTCGAGCCGAGCACGCCGGGGGCGTCGGATTTCAGGCGGTCGAACAGCGGGTCCGCCTCGCCGCCGTTGACGTCGACTTTCGCAAAGACGGGGAAGGTCACGTCGTAGGTGAGCGTGCAGAAGTTCGCGATCTCCGCCGCGTCGCCGGGTTCCTGCGCGCCGAACTGGTTGCAGGGGAAGGCGAGAACCTCGAACCCGCGATCGGCATAGTCGCGGTGGAGCGCCTCGAGCCCCTCATATTGCGGGGTGAAGCCGCATTTGGAGGCGGTGTTGACGATCAGCAGCACCTTGCCGGCATAGGCCGCGAGCGACGCGGGGGTGCCGTTGGCGGCCTTCACGGTGAAGTCGGTGATGGTCATGCGCGGTCCTCGTGTCGGGCGAGCAGATAGGTCAGGTTCTGACGGACGCCCGGCCATTCGTGCGACAAGATGCTGTAGACGATGGTGTCGCGCAAGCGGCCGTCGGCCATCACCTGATGCCCGCGCAGCACCCCGTCGCGCTTGGCGCCGAGCCGCTCGATCGCGGCCTGTGAGCGCTTGTTGAGGCTGTCGGTGCGGATCTGGACGCATTCGCAGCCGAGCGTGTCGAAGGCGTGGGCGAGCAGCATCCGCTTCGCCTCGGTATTGACGCCGGTGCGCTGGACCGCGGTGGCGTAGAAGGTGCCGCCGATCTCGAGCCGCCGGTTCGCCGCGCTCATCCGCATGAAGCGGGTGCTGCCGCGGACGATGCCGTCCACCACCACCGCAAAGACCCGCGCGCGGCCAAAGTCCTGCTGCTCGAACGCCGCCGCGAGCCAGCGGTCGGGCGCCTTCATCAGCGCGACATTGGCGTAGAACAGGTCCCACAGGCCGTCCGCCGAAGCAGCGGCAACGAGCGCGTCCTTGTCCTCCGCGACCAGCGGGCGGAGCGTGACGTGACGCCCGACGAGCGTCGGTGTCGCGTCCCAGCTCAAGCCAGCCGGCCCTCGTGCAGCCGGAACACGCGGTCCATCCGCGCGGCGAGCCGCTCGTTGTGGGTCGCGACCAGCGCCGCGGTGCCCTGTTCGCGGACCAGCCGGACGAATTCGGCAAAGACGATGTCGGCGGTATGCTCGTCGAGATTGCCGGTCGGCTCGTCCGCCAGCACGAGCGCGGGCTTGTTGGCGAGCGCGCGCGCGACCGCGACACGCTGCTGCTCGCCGCCCGAGAGCTGGCTGGGGCGGTGCGTGAGGCGGTGGCCGAGCCCGAGCTGGGTCAGGAGTTCGGCCGCGCGCGCATCCGCCTGTGCGCGCGTCGCGCCGTGGACGAGCTGTGGCAGGACGACATTCTCGGTCGCGTTGAAATCGGGGAGGAGGTGATGGAACTGATAGACGAAGCCGAGGCTGTCGCGGCGCACCACGGTGCGCTCATGCGCGTTGAGCTTCGACGCCTCGGTACCGGCGATCTTGATCGATCCCTGGAACCCGCCCTCGAGCAGGCCGACGGCCTGGAGCAGCGTCGACTTGCCCGAGCCCGAGGGGCCGAGCAGCGCGACGATCTCGCCCGGTGCGATTCCGAGGTCGATGCCGCGCAGCACGTCGATCGTCGCGCCGCCCTGCGTGAAGCTTTTGGTCAGACCGCTGGTCTGCAGGACATAGTCGTACGCCTGCGCGCTGCGCCGCTCGATCGGAAGGCCATTATTCATAACGCAGCACCTGCACGGGGTCGGTACTCGCCGCCTTCCAGGCCGGATAGAGCGTGGCGAGGAAGCTGAAGATCAGCGCCATCAGCGCGATCACGATGATCTCGACCGGATCGGTCTTCGACGGGAGTTCGGTCAGATAGCGGATCGAGGGATCCCAGAGATTCTGCCCCGTCACGAGCTGGACGAAGTTCACCACCCCCTGCCGGTAGAACAGGAAGACGAAGCCGAGCCCGAGCCCGGCGAGCGTGCCGAGTGCGCCGATCGTCGTGCCGACGACGATGAAGATCCGCATCAGCCCGCCGCGCGTCGCGCCCATCGTCCGCAGGATCGCGATGTCGCGCGTCTTGGCGCGGACCAGCATGATCAGCGACGACAGGATGTTGAACACCGCGACGAGGATGATGATCGACAGCACGGTGAACATCGCGACACGCTCGACCGCCAAGGCCTCGAACAGCTGTGCGTTCATCGTCCGCCAGTCCTGGATGACTGCGCGACCGCCGATCTTCTCGGCGAGCGGCCTCAGGATCTCGCCGACCTTGTCCGCATCGACGGTCTTCAGCTCGACCATGCCCGCGGCGTCGCCCATCAGGAGGAGCGTCTGCGCATCCTCGATCGGCATGATGATGTACGCCTTGTCATAGTCGTAGACGCCGATCTCGAAGATCGCGCCGACCTTGTAGCTGACGATGCGCGGCACGGTGCCGAACGGCGTGGTCTGCCCCTGCGGGCTGAACAGCGAGATGTCCGATCCGACCTGCGCGCCGAGCGACTCGGCGAGCCGCGAGCCGATCGCGATCCGGCCGGACCCTTGCGTGATCGACTGGAGCGACCCCATCAGCACCTTGTCCTGGATCGTCGAGTTGCGGCGGATGTCGTCGACGCGCATGCCGCGGACCAGCACCGCCTCCGCGCGGCCGTTATAGGTGGCGGCGAGCGGCTGTTCGATCAGCGGCACCGCGCTGGTCACGCCGGGGGTGGCGCGCGCCTGTGCGACGATCTCGCGCCAGTCGGGCATCCGGCCGCCGAGCGGCTGGACCACCGCATGGCCGTTGAGCCCGACGATCTTGTCGAACAGCTCGGCGCGGAAGCCGTTCATCACGCTCATCACGATGACGAGCGCGGCGACGCCGAGCATGACGGCGACGAGGCTGATCGAGGCGACGAGGAAGATGAACGCCTCGCCCTTGCCCGGCAGCAGATAGCGCCGGGCGATCATCCGTTCATAGCGTGACAGGATCATGGGTGCGGGGGTTCGATCGTTAGAAGAGATGTCCATTGGCTCTAGGACGCGGCCCCGCGCGAGGCAACCATGGCCGCGTCTGGATTGGTCTGTTGCGGATTCGACACAGCCCCCTGCCAATCGTGTGGCGCGCCCCGCAAACAGGGTGACAAACACCACGCAATTACTTAGCAAAAACCTCGCTGAGACACAGGCAACGGCCGTGGTTCGGGGAATGCTTTGACGCCGCACCGAAGGTGCAGAGCGGAAGCGACAAAATGGGGGCTGACGAGCGATCGTCACGCAGGCGCCCGGATCGGAAACGGTCCGGGCGTTTGCTTGTCCGGGACATTTTCCTCACAACGAATACACTATTCGCCGTTCCCGGAACCCCCGAAGTGCAACAGGCACCGGACGAAGAGTGGGAGCTTCCAATTCTCACCCTTCGCCCGGATCTCTCTTTATAGCAGATAGAGTAGAGCAGCGTTTGTGAACCGTATCAGAACGAGCGCGAGATCGTGACGCCGTAGGTGCGCGGATCGCCCGGCTGGCCGACGACCAGCCCCGTGCTGCCCGATTGCAGCGCGAGCAATTCGTAATAATCCTTGGCGAAGACGTTGCGGACCCAGCCGAAGACGTTCAGCCGGTCCTCGCCGCGGAAGCCCAGCCGGACATTGCCGAGCGCATAGCCCTTGATGTCGGTATAGGCCGAGGCGGACGGGTTGGACGAGAAGGTCGAGCGGTAGCTGCCGTCATAGCCCAGATACACCTGGCCATCGAGACCGCCGATCCGTGCGGGCAGGTCGTATTCGGCGCCGTAGGAGAACGCCCATTTCGAGATGCCCGGCAGGCGCTGGCCCGAAATGTCGCAGTTGGCGGGGCTGACCCCGCCCGGGGTCCCTGCCGGGCTGGGCGTCTGGCCTGCGGTCGCGGTGGTGCCGCCCGACAGCTCGGGCGGGCATGGCGCATCGACGAAGCGGACATATTTCGCGTCGGTATAGGCGCCGTTGACGTAGAGGTTGAAGCGCGACGTCGGGCGGAACGCCGAGTCGAATTCGAACCCGCGCGTCCGCACCTTGCCCGCATTCGCCAGATAGCCGCGCAGAACCCCAAGCTGGCCGTTGGTGACGGTCGCCTGGTAATCGTTGATCTCGGTCCAGAAGCCCGCGAGGTTGAGCGTCACGCGGCGGTCGAGAAACTGGGTCTTGAGGCCTAGTTCGTAATGGTTGACCGTCTCGGGCTTGACCGTCGCCGAGGCGAGGATCGGGTTGTTCGCGCCGTCGAGCGGGAGCCCCGACAGGTTGATGCCGCCCGATTTGTAGCTGCGTGCATAGGTCGCATAGGCGTGGATGTCCTGGGCGACGTCATAGGCGAGCGTCGCGTCGCCCGACACGTTCCAGTCGTCAAAGGCGGGGGTGTAGATTTGGGGTGCGAGCGTGCTGCACCGGTCGCGCGTGACCGAGCTGGCCGCCTGCGCGGTCGTCGAGCAGTTGAGTACAGCCCCCGCCCCCGTCCCTGTCGTCACGACCGAGACGTAGGAGCCGGTCTTCTTGTCGTAATTGACGCGGAGACCGGGGGCGAAGGAGAGGGTGTCGGCGATGTGCCAGGTCACCTTGCCGAATCCGGCCGCGGACGTGTTCTTGAAGCCGATCGTGTTGGTCGCGGTCAGGCCGTCGAGCACTACGGGGTTGGACGCGTTCGCGCTGGTCGGGTTGAGCAGGTAGCGGCTGGCGGCGGCGCCCTGGACCTGCAACCCCTGCGTGTCGATCGTCTGGTGGAAGTAGAACAGCCCGGCGACGTAATCGACCGTGTTGCGGCCGTTCGACGAGAGGCGGACCTCCTGGCTGACCTGTTCCTGCTGCGACGGGTTGGCGGAGACCGAGGTGATCGGCAGGCCGATGAAGTCGCGGTCGTTCGACGGCTTCCAGTCCCAGATGCGCCATGCCGACACCGAGGTCAGCGACACGGGTCCGAGATCCCATTCGGCGAGCAGCGCGGCGCCGCCGAGTTCCTGCCGCGCGCGCAGCGGGGTGTCGAGATCGGTCACGCGGTCGAACGCGTCGCGCGACGGCGGGGTGTAGTTGAGTGCGGCGGCGAGCGCGTCATATTGCCGCGACACGGGCCGCTGCGTGGTGCCGACGCGTGCGAAGATCTGCGCGCAACAATCGGGGTTCTGGTGATTATAGTCGCCCGACAGCGTGAGATCGAGATTGCCGGTTGCGTGCCAGAAGAGCTGGCCGCGCAGGCTCTGATTGTCCTGCGCGTTGACGTCCTTGCCGGTGCGGAGATTGCGGATCGTGCCGTCGCGCCGGGTGATCGACGAGGACAGGCGGATCGCGAGCCGGTCGTCGACCAGCGGGCCCGACACCGACGCCTTGGCCTGGACGAAGCGGAGATTGCCGGTGGTGAGCTCGATCCGCGCCTCGGGCGTGAAGCTGGGCTTGCGCGTGTAGATGTTGATCGCACCCGCGGTGGTGTTCTTGCCGTAGAGCGTGCCCTGCGGCCCGCGCAGGATCTCGATCCGTTCGGTGTCGGTGAAGTCGAACGTCGCCGATGCGATGCGGCTGTAATAGACCTGGTCGACATAGATGCCGACCCCCTGTTCGATGCCGTCATTGGTGAGGCCGAACGGCGCGCCGAGCCCGCGGATGTTGGCGGCGGAGTTGCGCGGGTTGGTCGAGTAGAATTGCAGCGTCGGCTGAAGCTGCGTGATGCGGTTGACGTTGTACGCGCCGGTGTCGGCGATCGCCTGGCCGCCGATCACCGACATCGCGATCGGCACGCTCTGGATCGTCTCCGCGCGGCGGCGCGCGGTGACGACGATGTCTCCCCCGCCCTGCTGTGCCGCGCCGAGCCGGCCTGTGTCGCGCTGTGCGTCCTGTGCGGGCGCGGCCTGATCGGCGGGTGCCGGCAGCCGTGATGCGGCCGCCTGTGCGGCGACCAGCATCGCGAAAATATGGGCCATGATCGTCTCCCTTGAACCTTGGCGCTAAAAGCCCATTGATTTGGTGGGAGTTCAATCGGGAACGTCTTTGCGGGGGCAAAGCTGCGCTATCGGGGGCGCGGAAAAAATCTTGGCGGGGTGATCTTGAAGGTTTTTACGGGGTGACCAGATCACTGCCGCACGGCGCCTGATGGGCCGTGTGCCCAGGCCGCGCACAGGCGAGCCAGGGCTGATGTTGGATTGCTCAAGACGAGGATTTGACCATGCGACTCGACCTTACCCCCTATCGCCGTTCGACCGTCGGGTTCGACCGGCTGTTCGACATGATCGAGACGAACGCGCGCGGCGCGACGTCCGACAATTACCCGCCGTTCAACCTCGAGCGGATCGCGCAGGACCGTTACCGCATCACGCTGGCGATCGCCGGCTTCTCGCGCGACGACATCGCGATCACCTCGCAGCAGAACCTGCTGCTGGTCGCGGGCAAGAAGGAGGAGCGCGCGCCCGAGGGCCAGCTGCTCCATGTCGGCATCGCCAACCGCTCGTTCGAGCGGCGGTTCGAGCTGGCGGATTTCGTGCTGGTGGAGGATGCGCGGCTGAACGACGGGCTGCTGGTGATCGACCTGGTCCGCGAGGTGCCCGAGGCGATGAAGCCGAAGAGCATCGCGATCAAGACCGGCGCGCCGCTGGCTGCGGTCGATACGGTTGCTGTCGATCAGGCTGCCTGATTTTTAGTGAGCGCTGTGGGGCGTCCGGATCCTTTGGGTCCGGGCGCCTTTTTTGTGCCTGGGGTTCGGAGTTGGAAGAATTTGTTCGCGCGGAGGCGCGGAGGCGCGGAGGCGCGGAGGCGCAAAGATTTTGGGATCTTATGAGGGCGGCGCTTGGGTTTGGGTCCCTTTGCGCCTTTGCGCCTTCGCGTGATCGATATTTCGCCCTTGCGGGCGCCTGTGAGGGCGCCCGGTCGAGTCAGACGAGGCGGCTCTGTTTGACCGCGGCTTCGATGAAGCTGGCGAACAGGGGGTGCGGGTCGAAGGGTTTGCTCTTCAGTTCGGGGTGGAACTGGACGCCGACGAACCAGGGATGGTCGGGACGCTCGACGATCTCGGGCAGCGTGCCGTCGGGCGACATGCCCGAGAAGACCAGGCCTCCCTGTTCGAGCACGTCCTTGTAGCCCGTATTCACCTCGTAGCGGTGACGATGGCGTTCCGAGATGTCGGTGCCGCCATAGATCGCCGCGACGACGCTGTTGCCGTCGAGCTTGGCGTCATAGGCGCCGAGCCGCATCGTGCCGCCGAGATCACCCTCGGCCGCGCGCGTCTCGAGCCCCTCGCGACCCATCCATTCGGTGATCATGCCGACCACCGGCTTGTCGGTCGGACCGAATTCGGTCGACGAGGCGTCGGGGACGCCGCCGAGACCGCGCGCGCCCTCGACGCAGGCCATCTGCATCCCGAAGCAGATCCCGAAATAGGGGATCTTGCGTTCGCGCGCGAACTTGACCGAGGCGATCTTGCCCTCCGCGCCGCGTTCGCCGAACGCACCGGGGACGAGGATCGCGTCGCAGGGCTCGAGCTGGCCGGCGATGTCGCTCTCGGCGTTCTCGAACAGCTCGGCATCGATCCAGCGGACGTTGACCTTGACGCGGTTGGCGATGCCGCCGTGGACCAGCGCCTCGTTGAGCGACTTGTAGGCGTCCTGCAGGCCGACATATTTGCCGACCACGCCGATCGTGACCTCGCCCTGCGGATTGGTCAGCCGGTCCATGATCTCGGTCCAGCGCGACAGGTCCGGCGCGGCGGCGGGTTCGATCCCGAACGCGCGAAGCACCTCGATATCGAGGCCCTCGCCGTGATACTGGAGCGGCACCGCATAGATGCTCTTCGCGTCGAGCGCGGGGATGACCGCGCTGGCGGGGACGTTGCAGAACAGCGCGATCTTCGCGCGCTCCGACGGCGGCAGCGGGTGTTCGCAGCGGCAGACGAGCACGTCGGGCTGGACGCCGAGTGCGGCGAGTTCGCGGACCGAATGCTGGGTCGGCTTGGTCTTCAGCTCGCCCGCGGCGGCGATATAGGGGACGAGCGTGACGTGGATGCTGATCGCCTTGCCGCGCCCTTCCTCGTTCTTCAGCTGGCGAATCGCCTCGATGAAGGGGAGCGATTCGATGTCGCCGACGGTGCCGCCGATCTCGCAGAGCACGAAGTCGACATCGTCGGTCTCGGCGCGCGCGAACGCCTTGATCGCGTCGGTGACGTGCGGGATGACCTGCACCGTCGCGCCGAGATAGTCGCCGCGGCGTTCGCGCGCGATGATCTGCTGATAGATGCGGCCGGAGGTGACGTTGTCCGACTGGCGCGAGGGCACGCCGGTGAAGCGTTCATAGTGACCGAGGTCGAGATCGGTCTCGGCCCCGTCGTCGGTCACATAGACCTCGCCGTGCTGATAGGGCGACATCGTGCCGGGATCGACGTTCAGATACGGATCGAACTTCCGGATCCTGACGCTGTAGCCGCGTGCCTGGAGGAGGGCGGCAAGCGATGCCGCCATGAGACCTTTACCGAGCGACGATACCACGCCCCCGGTGATGAAAATGTACCGAGCCATGGGAAGAGTCTCGTAGCGTGTGTTGGGGACGAACGACAAGCGCCCGCGGATCACGCAGGGCGCTTTTGTCGGCGAATGGAGTGTTTAGCGGGCGAGCGGGACCGCGCCATTGTCGGCAGGGGCCGGTGCGGCGGCGCCGGCATTCTCTGCACCACCGGCGAACGGTGCCGCATCGCCCTTGGGCTCCGCGGTCGGAACCGCGGTGGCGGCGGCGGCGGGCGTGCGGGCGAGCGACGTGTCGATGTCGGTGCTGCGGTGATTCGCCGCGAGGATCGCGAGCAGGATCGAGAACAGCACGAACATCGTCCCGAGCACGCCGGTTGCGCGCGTCAGAAAATCGGCGGCGCCGCGGGCCGACATCAGCCCCGAGGGACTGCCGCCCATGCCCAGACCGCCGCCTTCCGACCGCTGCATGAGGATCACGGTGACGAGGGCGGCCGCGATGATCGCGTGGATGACAAGCAGGAAGGCGAACATTGCGCGGAAAACCCCGGAACTTTTACGAAGCCGCGCACATAGGCGAGCCGGCGGCAACGATCAACCGCATCCCGGGCTCCGGATATCGCACACGACACCGAAACACACGGAAACAAGCCGTGCGGGCGGGCGTTGTGACAGCGTAATGACGTTCCTTAACGGGACGTCGACCCTGAAATTCAGATGGCGGATCAACGCTGTGGCATCAATGGCAGTCAATACTCTATCGACGTGGATGACGGCTCTGGTCGATTATGTCCGTTCGGGTGAACCGGATCTGACCAATCGCCAGATGGCGCTTTTGCTGCTCGTCTATCTCAAACCCGGCCCGCATACGGTGCGCGGTCTGGCGCGTGCACTGAACGTATCGAAGCCGGTCGTCACGCGCGCCTTGAACAGATTGGGTGCCCTCGGCTATCTGCGCCGGCAACGCGACGATAGCGACAAGCGCAACATCTTCGTCGCGCGGACGAGTGAAGGGGCAGATTTTCTTGAAGAATTCGGGCAGTTCATCGGCGATAACGACGCCGCGCCCCGCGCCGCGACAGCCTGACGGCGTCATTCAGCCGCGTGATTCTGCCGACTCGCGTCGCCAGAGTTTCGCGCTGACGGGGCGTTCGGTCGATCTCGACCTGCGCACGCACGCGGTCCGCCGCGACATTGCCGACATCCGCCTCGCCGAGCATGTCTTCGCGCCGCATTATGCGGTGCCGATGATCCGGCTGGTCGCGCGCACCGCGACGCTGCGCGCGGGCCGTGACACGGCGAGCGAGCCGGTCACCGCGCTGGCGGTCGGCGACACGATCGAAGTGCTCGAGATCGCCGGATCGTCCGCCTGGGGCGTCGCGCAGCCGCATGGCCTGGTCGGCTATGTCGAGATCGACGCGCTCGACCTGCCGGACGGCAAGGCGGTGGCGGCATGACCGCGACGGTGTTCATCGACGGTGCGGCGGGCACCACCGGGCTCGAGATCCGCGACCGGCTCGCCGGGCGGTCCGACATCCATATCGCCTTGCTCGACGAGGCGAACCGCAAGGATCCCGCGGCACGGCGCGCGGCGCTCAACGATGCCGATTTCGTCATCCTCTGCCTGCCCGACGATGCCGCGCGCGAAGCGGTCGCGCTGATCGACAATGACCGCACGCGGGTGATCGACGCGTCGAGCGCACACCGCGTCGCGCCGGGCTGGACCTATGGGTTCGCCGAGCTGCCGGGCCAGGCGGCGCGGATCGCCGCGGCGACGCGCGTGTCCAACCCCGGCTGCTATCCGACCGGCTTCCTCGCGCTCGTCGCGCCGCTGGTCGCGGCGGGGCTGCTGCCGGCGGGCCATCCGCTCAGCGTCAACGCGACGTCGGGCTATTCGGGCGGCGGCAAGGCGATGATCGCCGAGTTCGAGGGGGCCGGCGCCACCCCGACCGCGTTCCGCGCCTATGCGCTGGGCCTCGCGCACAAGCACATCGCCGAGATGACGCAGCATGCCGGGCTGACGCATGCGCCGATCTTCGCGCCCGCGGTCGCCAACGCCTATCGCGGGATGGTCGTCGAGGTGCCGTTGCACCTTCATGCCCTGCCCGGCCGGCCGACGCTGGCGGCGGTCGAGGAGGTGCTGCGGCAAGCCTATGACGGCGCGGCGCTCGTGACCGTGGCGGCGGGCGATGCGGCGGCGATCGCGATCGAGGAAAATGCCGGAACCGACCGGTTGACGTTGCGCGTCTGCGGCAACGATGCGACCGGTCATGCGCGGCTGGTCGCAACACTCGACAATCTGGGCAAGGGCGCCGGCGGTGCCGCGGTCCAGAACCTCAACATCATGGCCGGGGTCGACCCGGTCGCCGGTCTGGTTTCGTAAGACCGACTGACCCAGGAGCTCTCATGCACCGTAATCCCGTAGCCAAGCTGCTCCTGTTCGGCGCCACCGGCGATCTTGCGCAGCGGATGCTGTTGCCCTCGCTCTATGGCCTGCACGCCGACGGGCTGCTGCCCGAGGGGCTGACGATCACCGGCGCGGCGCGTCACGATCACGACGACGCGGCGTATCGCACCTTCGCGAGAGCCGCGCTCGACGAGTATCTGAAGGACGATCGCAAGGATGCG
This sequence comes from Sphingomonas aerolata, assembly GCF_003046295.1. Classification (GTDB taxonomy): domain Bacteria; phylum Pseudomonadota; class Alphaproteobacteria; order Sphingomonadales; family Sphingomonadaceae; genus Sphingomonas; species Sphingomonas aerolata. The sequence continues at coordinate 1,098,401 of NZ_PZZN01000002.1, read as the reverse complement.
GGGACGATCGACGCGTTCCTCGAGCGCGTGCATTACCAGCCGACCGACCTGTCCGATCCGGCGAGCTTCCAGCCGCTGGCGGACAAGATCGGCGATATTTCCGGCGGGCTCGCCATCTATCTGTCGACCGCGCCGTCGCTGTTCGAATCGGCGATCGAGGGGCTGCACAAGGTCGGGCTGGCGGGCGAGACGGTCCGCGTCGGGCTCGAGAAGCCGCTGGGCTACGACCTGCCGACAAGCCGCGAGATCAACGACGCGGTCGCCAAGGCGTTTCCCGAGAACCGGACCTACCGGATCGATCATTATCTGGGCAAGGAAACCGTCCAGAACATCCTCGCGCTGCGCTTCGGCAACTCGTTCTTCGAGCCGGTGTGGAATGCGCAAGGGATCGACAACGTCCAGATCACGATCTCCGAGACGGTCGGGCTGGAGGAACGCGCGGGCTATTACGAGAGCGCGGGCGCGCTGCGCGACATGGTGCAGAACCATATCCTGCAACTGCTCGCACTGATCGCGATGGAGCCGCCCGCGCGGTTCGAGGGCACCGACGTGCGCGACGAGAAGTCGAAGGTGTTCCGCTCGCTCCGGCTGATCAAGCCCGAAGAGGCGCCGCACGTCACCGTGACCGGGCAATATGCCGAGGGCGCGGTCAACGGGAAGTTCGTGAAGAGCTATTCGGAGGAACTCGGCCAGACGTCGACCACCGAGACGTTCGTCGCGATCAAGGCGCATGTCGACAACTGGCGCTGGCAGGGCGTGCCCTTCTACCTGCGCACCGGCAAGCGGATGGCGGCACGCGGCAGCGAGATCGCGATCCAGTTCAAGGCGGTGCCGCATTCGATGTTCGCGGGCCGCGGCGGGCTGCTCCAGCCCAACATGCTGATCATCCGCCTGCAGCCCGAAGAGCATGTCCAGCTGCTGGTGATGGCGAAGGAACCGGGTCTCGACCGCGAGGGCGTGCGGCTGCGCGAGGTGCCGCTGAACCTCAGCCTCGACGCCGAGTTTGCGGGTACGCGCCGGCGGATCGCCTATGAGCGGCTGCTGCTCGACCTGATCGAGGGCGACCAGACGCTGTTCGTGCGGCGTGACGAGGTCGAGGCGCAGTGGACCTGGATCGATGCGATCCGCGAGGGCTGGAAAGCGAACGGAATGAAGCCCAAAAGCTATCCGTCGGGCAGCTGGGGCCCGTCCGCCGCGATCGCGCTGACCGAGCGCGACGGCGTGACCTGGCAGGACGACTGAGTTTCAGGGGACATACTACCCCGCGTGCGTTCGCCCCGAGCGACGTCGAAGGGCCGCCCGTTTTGTGGCAATGTCCTTCGACTTCGCTCAGGACGAACGGAAAATGCGTTTTCAAGGAAAGATCGAATGACCGAGATCGAATGGTGGGATTACGAGGACACCGAGGAGCTCGCAGCCGCGGTTGCCGGCGACATCCAGTTCGTCATCGAGAGCGCGCTGGACGCGCGCGGCTCGGCGGTGATCGCGCTGGCGGGCGGCAAGACGCCGATGGCGGCGTATGAAAAGCTCGCCCAGGCCAAGCTCGACTGGAAGAAGGTCACGATCATCCCCGGCGACGAGCGGATCGTGAAGCTGGGCGATCCGATGTCGAACGTCACCGCGCTCGCCAAGATCTTCCTGCCCAAGGGTGCGCGGGTGAAGCCGATCGTTCCCGATGCGATCTCCGACTACAAGGCGGCGGGTCGTTCGGCGGATGCGCTGATGCAGGACCTGCACTGGCCGCTCGACTTCTGCCTGCTGGGCATGGGTACCGACGGCCATACCGCGTCGATCTTCCCCGGCCCCGATTTCGACGAGGCGCTGAGCGGTCCCAAGGAACGCCGCGCGGTGGGCGTGATGCCCGAGCCGCTGCCCCCCGAGGCACCGGTCGCGCGCGTCACCCTGTCCGCGGCGGCGATCGCTTCATCCAAGGCGCTGATGATCATGATCACCGGCGAGGAGAAGAAGACGCTGCTTGAACAGGCGATCGAGCAGGGTCCGTCGTCCAAATATCCGATCGGGCGCGTGCTGGCCGAGGTCGAGCTGCCCGTCGACATCCACTGGGCCGCCTGAGATGCTGAACGCCGTCGTCTCCGCGGTCACCGACCGGATCATCGAACGGTCGCGCGACAGCCGCGCCGCCTATCTTGCGCTGATCGACCGCGAGGGCGAGGCGCAGGTGCGCCGGCCGTCGCTGGGCTGCGCGAACCTCGCGCACGCCTATGCGGGGACCGAGGAGGACCGCGATGCGATGAAGGCCGATGCCGGCATGAACATCGGCATCGTGACGGCGTATAACGACATGCTGTCGGCGCATGCGGTCTATTACCGCTATCCCGAACTGATGAAGGTCTGGGCGCGCGAGGCCGGTGCCACCGCGCAGGTCGCGGGCGGCGTGCCGGCGATGTGCGACGGCGTGACGCAGGGCTATCCGGGGATGGAGCTGTCGCTGTTCAGCCGCGACACGATCGCGCTGAGCACGGCGATCGCGCTGAGCCACGGCACGTTCGAGGGCGCGGCGCTGCTCGGCATCTGCGACAAGATCGTGCCGGGACTGCTGATGGGCGCGCTGCGCTTCGGGCATCTGCCGATGGTGCTGATCCCGGGCGGGCCGATGCCGACCGGGCTGCCCAACAAGGCCAAGGCCGCGGTGCGCGAGAAGTTCGCCGAAGGACTGGTCGGCCGCGACGAACTGCTCGAGGCGGAGATCGGCGCCTATCATTCGAAGGGCACCTGCACCTTCTACGGCACCGCCAACACCAACCAGATGATGATGGAGGTCATGGGCCTCCACATGCCGGGCGCGGCGTTCGTCAATCCGGGCACCAAACTGCGCCAGGAACTGACGCGCGCGGCGGTTCACCGGCTCGCGAAGATCGGCGCGCGCGGCGACGATTACCGGCCGCTCGGCCGCTGCGTCGACGAGCGCGCGATCGTGAATGCGGCGGTCGGCCTGCTCGCGACGGGCGGGTCGACCAACCATCTGCTCCACGTCCCCGCGATCGCGCGTGCGGCGGGGATCGTGATCGACTGGGAGGATTTCGATCGCCTGTCGGCGGCGGTACCGCTGATCGCGCGCGTCTATCCCAACGGTTCGGCGGACGTGAACGCGTTCGAGGCGGCGGGCGGCATGCCCTATGTGATCCGCGAACTGCTGGGCGAAGGGCTGCTCCACGGCGACATCATGACGATCGGCGGGCAGGACCTGTCGGCCTATGCCAAGACCGCGGTGGTCGCGGACGGTGCGCTCGAATGGCGCGACACGCCCGACAGCGGTGACGAGACGATCCTGCGTCCGGCCACCGCGCCGTTCTCGGCGGATGGCGGCATGCGGATCCTCGCGGGCAATATCGGCCGCGCCTGCATCAAGGTGTCCGCGGTCGAGCGCGATCGCTGGATCGTCGAGGCGCCCGCCATGGTGTTCGACGACCAGCTCGACGTGATCGAGGCGTTCAAGCGCGGCGAGCTGGAAAAGGACGTCGTCGTCGTCGTCCGCTTCCAGGGACCGCGCGCCAACGGCATGCCCGAGCTGCACAAGCTGACCCCGCCGCTGGGCGTGCTGCAGAATCGCGGGTTCAAGGTGGCGCTGGTCACCGATGGCCGCATGTCGGGCGCGAGCGGCAAGGTGCCGTGCGCGATCCATTGCTCGCCCGAAGCGCTGCTCGACGGCGCGATCGGGCTGATCCGCGACGGCGACATGATCCGCGTCGATGCAGTCAACGGCACGCTCGAGGCGCTGGTCGATGCGGATGTGTGGGCGACGCGCGAGATGGTGACGCTGCCACCCGCGGTCAGCGGCATGGGTCGCGAGCTGTTCGGCATGTTCCGCGGGCTGGCCGACGAGGCCGAAAAGGGCGCGTCGGCGATGCTGGCGGGCGCGGGGCTCTAGAGCCCGCGCGAACCGTTCGTTCCGGGCGATGTCCTTCGACGTCGCCCAGGACGAACGGCGATAAGAGATCAAGGATCGGGAGAGACCAATGGAAATCGTAGCGGCAGATATCGGCGGGACGCATGCGCGCTTTGCGATTGCCGAGGTCGAGAATGGCCGCGTCGTCAAGCTGGGCGAGCCGGTGACGATGAAGACCGCCGACCACGCGTCGCTGCAGACCGCCTATCAGGCGTTCGAGGCGGGGCTGGGACGGCCCCTGCCCCGCGCGCTGGGCATCGCGGTCGCCTCGCCGGTCGCCAACGACGTGATCCGGCTGACCAACAATCCGTGGATCATCCGCAAGTCGCTGATCACCGAGCGGCTGAACGCGGACCAGTGGGTCGTCGTCAATGATTTCGGCGCGGTCGGCCATGCCGTCGCGCAGGTCCCCGACAGCGACTTCATCCATCTATGCGGCCCCGACACGCCGCTGCCGTCCGAGGGGATCACGACGATCTGCGGGCCGGGCACCGGCTTGGGCGTCGCGCAGCTGCTGCGCAACCGCGACCGGTACCAGGTGCTGGAGACCGAGGGCGGTCACATGGACTTCGCGCCGCTCGACGGGATCGAGGATGCGCTGCTCAAGCGGCTGCGCAAGACCTTCACGCGCGTCTCCGCCGAGCGCGTCGTCGCCGGGCCGGGGATCGTCGCGATCTACGAGACGCTGGCCGAGATGGAGGGGCGTTCGGTGCCCAGCCGCGACGACCGGACGATCTGGACCGAGGCGATCGACGGCACCGATTCGATCGCGCTCGCAGCGCTCGACCGCTTCTGCCTCGCGCTTGGCGCGGTCGCGGGCGATCTCGCGCTCGCGCAGGGCGCCAAGGCGGTGGTAATCGCGGGCGGGCTCGGCTTCCGGATCAAGGACCGCCTGGTCCGCTCGGGCTTCGACCAGCGCTTCGTCGCCAAGGGCCGGTTCCAGACGATGATGGCGGCGATGCCCGTCAAGCTGATCACCCATCCCCAGCCCGGCCTGTTCGGTGCCGCGGCGGCCTTCGCACAGGAACACACGCAATGACCGCGACCATCGCAGACATCATGCAGACCAGCGCCGTCATCCCGGTGCTGGTGATCGAGGACGCGGCGCTCGCCCGTCCGCTCGCCGAGGCACTGGTCGCGGGCGGCCTGCGCGTGCTCGAGGTGACGCTGCGCACCGGTGCCGCGCTCGAGGCGATCGCCGAGATGAAGAAGGTCGAGGGCGCGATCGTCGGTGCGGGCACCGTCGTCAACACGCGCCAGTTCGCCGAGGTGATGGACGCGGGCGCCGAGTTCATCGTCTCGCCCGGCCTGACCGAGCGGCTCGCGACGCCGATCATCGAGAGCGGCGTGCCGTTCCTGCCGGGCATCGCCAATGCGGCGGACATCATGACCGGGCTCGACCTCGGCCTCACGCATTTCAAGTTCTTCCCGGCGGAGGCGAGCGGTGGACTGAAGGCGCTAAAGGCGCTGGCGGCGCCGTTCTATCAGGCGCGGTTCTGCCCGACCGGCGGGATCACCGAGGCGTCGGCGCCCGAGTGGCTGGCGTTCAAGCCGGTGCTGTGCGTCGGCGGCAGCTGGGTGACCGGCGGCACGATGGCCGAGATCGAAATGAAGGCGCGCGCGGCCAACGCGCTGCGGGGGTAAGCGTGCGGATCGTCACCCCGGCAGAAGCCGGGGTGACGATCGGGTTACATCTCGCCGCGGGCCTTGCGGATCGCGTACCATTTGCGGACGTTGGCGTTGTGCTGGTCGAGCGTGTCGGCGAACACATGGCCGCCGGTGCCGTCCGCGACGAAATACAGCGCCTGGGTCTGCGCCGGGTCGAGCACCGCGTCGATCGAGGCGCGGCCGGGATTGGCGATCGGGCCCAGCGGCAGGCCGGGGCTGGCATAGGTGTTGTAGCCGTTCTTCGCCTGCAGTTCGGAGCGCAGGATGCGGCGGCCGAGCGGGCGCCCCTTGGTGATCGGGTAGATGACGGTCGGATCCGCCTGGAGCGGCATGCCGACGCGCAGACGGTTGCCATAGACCGCGGCGACCATGCGACGCTCGGACGGCTTGCCGGTTTCCTTCTCGACGATCGAGGCGAGGATGATCGCCTGTTCGGGGGTCGCCACCGCGATGCCCGGCTTGCGCGCCGCCCAGGCCTTGGCGAGATAGGCCGTCAACGCCGACTGCATCTGCGCGACGACTTTGGCGCGCGTGTCGCCGCGTTCGAACGCATAGCTGTCGGGCAGGATCGAGCCTTCGGCGGGGACGGGCACGGTGCCGGTCAGGCCGTCGGCCTTCATCAGCGCGTCGTGGACGAGGACCGAGGGATAGCCTTCGGGGACCGCGACCAGCCGCTGGACGACCTTGCCGCCCTGCATCAGCTTGAGGATGTCGGACGGGCTGGCCTGTGCGGGGATGCGGTATTCGCCCGCCTTGATCGGATCGCCCGAGCCGAAGATGCGCGTGTAGAGCCGGAAGCGGCTGGCGGAGCGGATCGCGCCGGCCTTTTCGAGTTCGGTCGCGGCGGCGGCGAGGCTCGACCCTTGCGCGACCTGGACGGTGAGCGTGCGCGCGGCCGGGCCGGCGCCGCCCCAGCCCTGGACGACGAGGAACAGCGCGACGACCGCCACGAGGGCGAGGATCACTCCGAAACAGCCGACCTTGCGCATTAAAGTTCCCCGGCGGAGGCCGGGGCCCAGTTGGGCAGGCCCTCCGATAAAAGCACCATTCACCCAACTGGACCCCGGCCTTCGCCGGGGAACAGGTTACTTGACCAGCGTCATCACCAGCGAGGCGTTGGTGCCGCCGAAGCCGAACGAGTTGTTCAGCACCGCGCGGACTTCGCGCTTCTTGGCGACGTGCGGCACCAGGTCGACGCCGATGCAGCTGTCGCTCGGATTGTCGAGGTTGAGCGTCGGCGGCACGATCTGGTCGCGCAGCGCGAGGATGCAGAAGATGCTCTCGACCGCGCCGGCGCCGCCGAGCAAATGCCCGATCGCCGACTTGGTCGACGACATCGACAGGCCCGAGATCGCATCGCCGAACAGCCGGCGGACCGCGCCAAGTTCAAGCTCGTCGCCCATCGGCGTCGAGGTGCCGTGCGCGTTGATGTAGTCGATGTCCTCGAGCTGGAGGCCCGACTTCCTGATCGCCATCTGCATCGAACGGAACGCACCGTCGCCTTCGGGATGCGGTGCGGTGACGTGATAGGCGTCGCCCGACAGGCCATAGCCGATCACCTCGGCATAGATCTTCGCGCCGCGCGCCTTGGCGTGTTCATATTCCTCGAGCACGAGCACGCCCGCGCCCTCGCCCATCACGAAGCCGTCGCGGTCCTTGTCATAGGGACGCGAGGCCTTTTCGGGCGAATCGTTGAAGTTGGTCGACAGCGCGCGCGCCTGCGCGAAGCCGGCGATGCCGAGCGGGCAGACGGTGCCCTCCGCGCCGCCCGCGAGCATGACGTCGGCATCGTCCATCGCGATCATCCGCGCGGCGTCGCCGATCGCATGCGCGCCGGTCGAGCAGGCAGTGACGACCGCATGGTTCGGCCCGCGCAGACCATATTTGATCGAGACCTGACCCGAGATCAGGTTGATCAGACGGCCGTGGACGAAGTGCGGCGAGACGCGGCGCGGCCCCTTGGTGTGGAGGACGATCGATTCGCTCTCGATGCCCGGCAGGCCGCCGATGCCCGAGCCGATCGACACGCCCGCGCGCCAGCTTTCCTCGACCGTCATCTCGGTCAGGCCGGCGTCTTCGAGCGCCTGGCCCGCGGCGTCGATGCCGTAGATGATGAAGGGATCGACCTGGCGCTGGACCTTGTGGTCGACGCGCTTGGCGGGATCGAAGCCATATTCATGGTCTGCGGGCTTCACCTCGCAGGCGATGCGACAGACCTGGTCCGACGCATCGAACCGGGTGATCGGGCCCGCCCCCGACTTGCCGGCGAGAATGTTCGCCCAAGCCGTTTCAACATCGGCCCCCAGGGGGGTGACCAGGCCTAGCCCGGTTACGACGACACGCCGCATGACCTCAAACTCCACATGCTTCCAAAACGAAACGGCTCCCCGCCCTCTTAGCCCAAGGACGGGGAGCCGCTCAGATCATAGCCACCAGGGCAAGCCCGACGGATCGGACCTCAAGCCCTGATCAGGCCTTGTGCTCGTCGATATAGGTGATCGCGTCCTTGACGGTCGCGATCTTCTCAGCCGCGTCGTCAGGGATCTCGACGCCGAATTCTTCTTCGAACGCCATGACCAGCTCGACGATGTCGAGGCTGTCGGCACCCAGATCGTCGATGAAGCTCGCATCTTCGGTCACCTTGTCGGCTTCGACGCCGAGATGCTCGACGACGATCTTCTTCACGCGGTCTGCGGTCTCGCTCATGTTCGTTCCCTCTATCTTTGGGGGTTTTTACCAGTTCCTGAACGCCCGTAGAACGGGGTCCGTTTCGTGGCAAGGGTCAGTTCATCGCCTTGCCGGGTCGCTTTGCGCGATTGCGGGCGAAAACCGGGTGTTAGCCCGGCTCATGCCACAGATCCGTGACGTCAGATCATCGCCATCCCGCCGTTCACGTGCAGCGTCTGCCCGGTGACATAGCCCGCCTCGCGGCTGGCGAGATAGACGATCGCGGCGCCGATGTCCGCACCCTCGCCCAGCCGGCCGGCCGGAATCTTCGTCGTCAGCGCGGTCTTCTGTGCGTCGGGAAGCGCGTCGGTCATCGGCGAGGTGATGAAGCCGGGGGCGACGCAGTTGACGGTGATGCCGCGGCTGGCGAGCTCCTGCGCCATCGACTTCGACATGCCGATCAGCCCCGCCTTCGACGCGGCATAGTTCGCCTGGCCGGGATTGCCGGTGACGCCGACGATCGAGGTGACCGAGATCATCCGGCCGAAACGCGCCTTCATCATCGGCTTGGCGGCGGCGCGCATCAGGCGGAACGCGGCTTCGAGATTGACGCGGATGACGCTGTCCCACTCGTCGTCCTTCATCCGCATCGCGAGATTGTCGCGGGTGACGCCGGCATTGTTGACGAGGATGTCGATCTTGCCGAGCTTCTCGACCGCCTGGGGGACGAGCGCGTCGACCGCGGCGGGGTCGGACAGGTCGCAGGGCAGCGCAACGTGATCGCCGCCGAGGGTGGCGAGGAAGGCGTCGAGCTTGGCGGCGTTGGAGCCGGATATGGCGAGGCGCGCGCCCTGTGCGGCGAGGGCTCGGGCGATCTCGGACCCGATCCCGCCCGATGCGCCGGTGACGAGGGCGGTCATGCCTGTGAGGTCGAACATTCTAGTCTCCAATAATTTGGTTCACGCGGAGACGCGGAGGGGCGATGGTCATTGACGATCCGTCGCACCCCTTCCTTGAGCGTCGCGCCACCGAAGTTGATAAGCAGCCCGACGGGCTGTTTGGTGAGGCGTAGATAGGTGAGCAATTGCTTGCCGTGGACTGCGTTCAGTTGCTCTACCGATTTGATTTCCACCAAGAGGCGCTCGTCGACGAGAAGGTCGATGCGAAAGGCCGCTTCGAAGTGGGTCCCGTCGAATTCGATGTCTACCGGTCGCTGCCGCGCCACTTGGTAACCCAGACTGGCGAGCTTACCCGCCAGCACGAGTTCGTAGACGCTTTCGAGAAGACCCGGACCCAGAGCACGGTGAATCCGAACGGAGAGATCGAGCACATCGCCGCTGATCTGGTCGATCTCTCTCAAATCTTCTCTCCGCGGCTCCGCGTCTCCGCGTGATCACATCTTCTTCACGAAATCCTCGATGTCGTCCATCGTGATGACGCTGGTGGTTTCGGCGTCGGGGGCGGTGCGTTTTACCATGGGGGCGAGGACCTTGCCGCCGAATTCGACGAAGTGGCCGACGCCGGCTGCGTGCATCGCTAGGACCGATTCGCGCCAGCGGACCATGCCGGTGACCTGCTGGACGAGCAGGTGGCGGATCGCGCCGGGGTTGGCGACGGCGACCGCGTCGACATTGGCGAAGACGGGGACCAGCGGCGCGCGGAGGTCGGCGTCGAGGAGCGCGGCTTCCATCGCTTCGGCGGCGGGTTGCATCAGCGGGCAGTGGAACGGCGCGGAGACCGGGAGCAGGACCGCGCGCTTGGCGCCGAGATCCTTGGCGAGCGCGATCGCCTTCTCGATCGCGAGGCGGTGGCCCGAGATCACGACCTGCGACGGGTCATTGTCGTTGGCGACGGTGCAGATGAGTTCGGCCCCGCCCTCGGCGAGGATCGAATCGACCGCGGCGCCCGCGATCAGCTGCGCCTTTTCGAGATCGGTGCCGAGCAGCGCGGCCATCGCGCCCTCGCCCACCGGCACCGCCGCCTGCATCGCCCGGCCGCGCAGCTTCAGCAGCCGAGCGGTGGTCGACAGGTCGAGCGCACCCGCGGCGCACAGCGCGGTATATTCGCCGAGGCTGTGCCCGGCGACATAATCGGCCTTGTCGGCAAGGCGCAGGCCGCCCTCCTTCTCGGCGACGCGCAGCGTGGCGATCGCGTTCGCCATGATCGCGGGCTGCGCATTCTCGGTGAGGAGGAGGTCGTCGGCGGGCCCCTCGCTCATCAGCCGGAACAGATTCTGGCCGAGCGCCTCGTCGACTTCGGCGAAGACCTCGCGCGCGGTGGCGCTGGCGTCGGCGAGCGCCTTGCCCATGCCGACAGACTGGCTCCCCTGGCCGGGGAAGATGAACGCGCGCATGACCTCTCCTCTTTGAAGCGGGCGGACTAGAAAGGTGTGGCCCGAGTTGCAACCGCGCGAACCTGAACGGACCCGCCGGGTTTGCGACAAAATGCGACCAATTCGCGACCCCTGCGACAAGCGCCTGCGACAAGCGGCCCCCAGATTATGGAGGACGCCGCAGCATCGGCGCCGTGTTTCAACGGGAGAGTATCATGAAAAAGTTCATCCTCAGCGCGCTTGCCGCCACCCTCGTCGCCAGCCCGCTGCTGGCCGCCGCTCCGGCCGAGGCGCAGCAGCGCCGCGAAGTGACCACCGTGCGCCAGAACAATAATGGCCGCACCGTCGTCACCAAGCGGACCACCGTCCGCCCGAACCAGTATCGCAATTTCCGCACCGGCCAGCGGTTCGACCGCCGCTATGCGCAGAACTACCGGGTGATCACGACCTACCGCAACTATCGCCTCGCCGCCCCGCCGCGTGGCAGCCAGTGGGTCCGTTCGGGTCGTGACGCGCTGCTGGTCAACGGCCGCGGCAATGTGGTCCAGGTGCGCGGTGGCGCGTTCCGGTAATCGCGCCGCCAGGGTCGTAATCAACCTTGCCTTTCCCCGATAATCGGGTAAGGGCCATCGCAACCGGGGTGAGGGATTCGCGTCCCTTGCCCCGGTTTGCATTCTAGACGACAGCCGGAGGGGTGCACGCATGGGGCGTGTATCAGCGATCGGCCAAGACGAAGGACAAGACATGGCTCTTTACGAGCACGTGTTCCTTGCGCGCCAGGATCTGGCACAGGCGCAGGTGGACGCTCTGGCGGAAATCGCCACCAAGATCGTGAACGACAACGAAGGTCGGGTCGTAAAGACCGAGAACTGGGGCCTGCGTTCGCTGGCGTACAAGATCGCCAAGAACCGCAAGGCGCACTATGTGATGCTCGAGATCGATGCCCCGGGCAACGTGATCGCAGAGCTGGAGCGCCAGACGCAGATCAACGAAGACATCATCCGTTACATGACGGTCAAGGTCGACACGCTCGAAGAGGGCCCGACCGTGATGATGCGCAAGTCGGACCGCGACCGTGAGCGTCGTGGCGACCGCGAAGGTGGCCGTGAAGGCCGTCCTGACCGCGGCGATCGTCCGGACCGTGGTCCCCGTCGTGACCGCGAAGAGGGAGCTGAATAATCATGGCACGTCCATTCTTCCGCCGCCGCAAGAGCTGCCCGTTCTCTGCCAAAGACGCTCCCCGGATTGACTATAAGGACGTCCGGTTGCTGCAGGGCTTCGTGTCCGAGCGTGGCAAGATCGTCCCGTCGCGTATCACTTCGGTGGCCGCAAAGAAGCAGCGCGAACTGGCCCAGGCCATCAAGCGTGCGCGTCATCTGGGCCTGCTGCCCTACATCGTTAAGTAAGGAGCGCCCCCATGGACGTCATTCTGCTTGAGCGCGTCGAAAAGCTCGGCGCCATCGGCGACGTGGTGAAGGTCAAGGACGGCTATGCCCGTAACTTCCTTCTCCCGAACAAGAAGGCGCTTCGTTCGAACGAAGCCAACCGCAAGGTTTTCGAAGCGAACCGTGCGCGGATCGAGTCGGACAACGCATCGCGCCGTGCCGATGCCGAGACCGAAGCGAAGACCTTCACCGACGCGAGCGTGACCCTGATCCGTCAGGCGTCGAACACCGGTCAGCTCTACGGCTCGGTCGCAGTCCGCGATCTGGTCGACGCGCTAGTGGCCGATGGTCACAAGGTCGGCAAGTCGGCGATCGTGCTCGACAAGCCGATCAAGGCGATCGGCGTGTACACCGTCAAGGTTGCACTCCACCCCGAGGTGTCGGTGTCCGTCAAGGTCAACGTCGCCCGGTCGCCGGAAGAAGCCGAGATGCAGGCTCAGGGCGTCGACGTCATGTTGTCGATGTTCGAGCGTGACGAGGCTGGCTTCGTCGAGGATTACGATCCGAACGCAGAGCCCGGCGCCACCGCCGAAGCCCCGCGCGACCAGGAGGAAGAGGCACAGGGCTAACCCCCTCGCCTTTCCTGGCCAAATCGAAAAAGGCCCGTCCGGAGCGATCCGGGCGGGCCTTTTTCATGTCTGCGGCAGGAACGTCAGCGGCTCAGGGGCAGGTGACGCAGGCACCGACCATCGCGGCGAGGGGCACGAGCGCGAAGATGACGGGGAGGATCTGTTTCATGGCCGGCGAACTCTTTGAGATGGGACGCGGCGATAATGCCCAAGGCCGGCGAAAGGTTGCGGGCAGATGAACCGCGCGGCATCGCGCAGCGTCGGCGTTTGCCGCACCCCCTGCTCCACCGCAGAAGACGCACATTCTGGCCAAAATCGATTGTCAGCACGCGATTGTGATCGCTGAGTGCAGGTTCCAGTTTTTGGAAAGGTTAAGAAAATGCGTACGAGTCTCCAGAAATATCCGACGGTTGCCCTCCTGCTGATCGGGTCGATCGGGCTGGGCGGTTGCGCCACCAAGGGCTTTGTCCGCGAGCAGATCGCGACCGTCAACACGCGCATCGACGGCATGGACGGCCGCCTGCGGACCGTCGAGGGCACGTCGGGCGAGGCGCTGACCCAGGCCCAGGCCGCAGCCGGCCAGGCGCAGCAGAACGGCCAGCGGATCGACCAGATCAACGGTCGCGTCGACGGCATGGAGCAGAAGATGCAGCAGCAGATGCAGCAGCGCCAGCGCAAGCCGCGCGGCTGAGCCTGACCCTGCTCCATGCCAATACCCGGGACGGCTTTCGCCGCGCAGGATCGCCATCGTGAGAGGATCTTGCGCGTGAGAGGGCCGTTACCAGGACGGTACCGGGCGGCGGCGCTTGCCGGCCTGGCGCTGGCGCTCGTCGCCGCGCCGGTGCCGCTGGCGGCCGCTGCCGGCGCCAAGGTCGCTGCCAAGACGGGTGGCAAGTCTAGTGCCAAGGCCGCTGGCAAGACGCGCGCGAAGCCGCGGCGCGGGGTGGCGGTGGCCGCCCCGGTCGTGCCGCTCGCGCTGCCGCTGCTGTCGCCGGCCGCGGACCAGATCGTCGCCTGGGTCGCGGCGGCGAAGGACAATGCCGGTCTGCCCTATGCGGTGATCGACAAGCAGGCGGCGTCGCTGCTGCTGTTCGATGCGAAGGGCGCGTATCTCGGGCAGACGCCGGTGCTGCTCGGCGTCGGGATCGGTGACGATTCGTCGCCCGGCGTCGGCGCGAAGGATCTGGCCGAGATCGGGCCCGCCGAGCGGACCACCCCCGCGGGCCGGTTCGTCACGAAGTTCGGGCGCGCGTTCGGACGCCAGTCTGTGCTGTGGGTCGACTATGCCAATTCGGTCGCGATCCATGCGGTGATCACGACGCACAAGAAGGAACGCCGGGTCGAGCGGCTGGTGTCGCCGAGCCCGGAGGACAACCGGATCAGCTTTGGCTGCATCAATGTCGGCAGCAAATTCTATACCGGCCAGCTGAGCCCGCTGTTCCGCCGCAAGGGCGGCGTTGTGTATATCCTGCCCGAGAGCCGGACGCTCGACGACGTGTTTCCGCGGGCGCGGCTGCTGCCCTATCTGAAGCCGACGCCGGTCGCGGCGACCCCTGGTGCGGAAAGCGAACCGACATGATCCTGCTCTGGCTCGCCGCGGTGGCCGCTGCCCCCACTCCCCGCACCCCCGCTCGCGCCGACCGCCCCGTGGTGGTGAGCGCGCTGAAGACCGAGGAGCTGATCGCGCAGTGCCGCGGCAAGGATGCAGACCCGGCGCCGAGCTTCTGCACGGGCTATATCCTCGGCGCGTTCGACACGCTGTCGATGGCGCGCGAGATTTGCCCCTCGGCGACCAAGGGGTCGACGATCGACGCGGTGGCGACGACGCGCAAATATCTGCGCACCAAGGGCAAGAAGGCCAAGGCCGCGCCCATCTTCGTGGTCCGCGACGCGCTGCGCCGGTCCTTTGCGTGCAAGCGGAACGCCAAACGCTAGCCCGCCCGCCGTACCGGTAGCGGTACGGCCCTCTCACAATCCGCCGAAATGCCACCCGCGACGATTCGTTGGCGGGCGGTCTAGCAATGGGCGACGCCACGGTGAACGGCGACGGCTTTCGATAACCGAAATAGTGCCTATTCTGAACATCCTCGCAACATTCGTATGAAGAGGTCATATTTGGGTATTGTCATATAAGTCATAATGGAGAATTCATGTCCCCGGAACCGGACCAAGCGCGATCGCGCAGCCGGACAAGGGGGCCTTCATGAACTTCAGACATACCACGTCCTATATTGCACTTGCCGGATCGCTGTTGCTGACGGCGATCCCCGCTGTGGCGCAGACCGCGACGGACAGCCCGGCGACGCCGGCCCAGGCCAAGGTCGAGGCCGATGCGCAGACCGCGTTCGCCGCGGGCGATACGGCCAAGACCGTGTCCGACGACATGATCGTCGTCACCGGATCGCGGATCCAGCGGCCCAACATGACATCGGCCGCGCCGATCACCTCGGTCACCGCGCAGGACATCCGCGCACAGGCGGCGATCACCGTCGAGGACGTGCTCAACCGCCTGCCGCAGGTGTCGCCCGACAGCCAGCAGACCTATCAGGATTCGGACGGCCGCCAGCGGATCAAGCTGCGCAGCCTCGGCTTCGAGCGGACGCTGGTGCTGGTCGACGGCAAGCGGCTGGGCACGCAGAATGGCCAGGACGTCGGCATCATCCCGCCCTCGCTGCTCGAACGCGTCGACGTGCTGACCGGCGGCGCGTCGTCGGTCTATGGATCGGACGCGGTCGCGGGCGTGGTGAACTTCATCCTGAAGAAGGATTTCGAGGGGATCCAGCTCGACGGCAATTACAGCTTCTACAATCACGAGAACAAGGACACGATCGTGTCGCCGCTGGCGCGCGCGAACGCGTTCGAGGCGCCGCGCGGGCTGACGAATGACGGCGGCCGGTCCGACGTCACGCTGACCGCGGGCACCAAGCTGTTCGACGGCGCGCTGCGCGTGTCGGGCTTCGTCAATTACCGCCAGGCCAATGACGTCCCCTATGACGCGCGGTCGAGCTCGGCATGCCAGCTGGTCCAGACCGGCAAGGACGGCCCGCTGTCCTGCTCGCTGTCGACCTATTCGCCGAGCGGCTATATCTCGCCGCGCAGCGGGGCGAACAGCGGCGTCGGCTATGTCAACGATCCCGCCGGCACGCGCAGCTTCGTGCCGTATGGCGCGGGCGCGGGCAACGCGGCCAACCCCTATGACGGCTATTCCTACCAGCGCGAATTCGAACGCTATACCGCCGGCGGCTTCGTCAGCGCGAAGATCGCGCCCGAGCTCGAGCTCTATGGTTCGGGGATCTGGTTCCGCGACAGGTCGGTGAACCCCTATCCGACGCGCGTCTACAGCTACACCAACTATGGCGACACGCCGTACCAGGTGAACTGCAACAACCCGTTCCTGTCGACGTCGCAGGCCAGCACGATCTGCGGTGCGCAGGCGGGGACGTCGGCGCTCGCGCCGCTCGACGTGCGCTATCGCTTCAACGACCTGCCCTTCTCGCCCGACGTCTATCTGAACAAGGGGATCCGCGCGACCGCGGGGATCCGCGGCACCGTCGGCGACGCGTGGACCTATGATCTGGGCGGCGTGTTCTCGCGCAACCAGCAGGACATCACCTTCGGCAATTTCGCCGATTTCGACCGGGTAAACCGCTCGCTCAACGTCGTCAGCGTCAACGGCACGCCGACCTGCGCGGCGACCGTGTCGGGGGTCGACCCGGCGTGTGTCCCGTTCAACGCGTTCAGCGCGGGCACGCTCGGCGGACCGCTGGCCGATTACCTGTTCACCGCCCGCAGCGGCACCTCGACCGGCGTCGCCAAATTGTGGGACATCGTGTCGTCGGTGACCGGCGACCTCGGCAAATACGGGGTCACCTCGCCCTTTGCGAACCAGGGCGTCGCGATCGCGCTGGGCGGCGAATATCGCAAGGACAGCTATGCCTCGTCCGCGGATGCGATCTACCGCGAGCAGAATGGTGGCGAGGATTTCAACCTGAGCCAGGACGTGTGGGAATCGAACATCGAGGTCCAGGCGCCGCTGATCGAGGAGCGCCGCTTCGCGCATCTGCTGCAGGTCACGGGCGGCTATCGTGTGTCGAAATACAGCAGCAATCCCAAGACCTTCAACACGTGGAAGCTGGAGGGCACCTATGCCCCGGTCAGCGACCTGACGTTCCGCGCATCGTTCAACAAGGCGCAGCGTGCACCGACGGTGTTCGAGATCCGCCAGGCGACCGCGATCAACTATAGCCGGCAGGGCGGATCGCAGAACGACTTTTGCGCCCCCGTGCCGCGCCAGATCGCGGACCCGGCCAATCCCGGCCGGACGATCACCACGACCACGCCGATCGCCTCGCGCGAGGTGTGCGCGGCGACCGGGCTGTCCGACGCACTCTATGGCAGCGCGACCCTGCTGTGCCCCAACGACCAGTGCACGGTGCGATCGGGCGGGTTCACCGCGGATCCGGAAACCGCCTATACCCAGACCTATGGCCTGGTCGTGAAGCCGAGCTTCCTGCGCGGGCTGGTCTTCTCGGTCGATCGCTACCGGATCAAGATCAACAACTCGCTCGGCTATAACGACGACAGCTACTACACCGATGGCTGCCAGCGTTCGAACGGCGACCCGTTCTTCTGCTCGGGGATCGTCCGCCAGCCCGGCACCGGCATCCTCTACGCCGCCGCCGCGAACAACCCGACCAGCGGCTTCATCCGCGCGGGCACGACCAATTATTACTTCTCGATCGCGCGCGGCTGGGACTTCCAGAGCCAGTATACGCTGGGTCTCGGCGGGGCCGGCAAGATCGACTGGAACTTCAACGGCTCGCTGACCACCTTTGCCGGCGGGCAGGACTCGCCGCTCCAGCCCAAGCGCAATTGTGCGGGCTATTATGGCAATGGCTGCGGCCAGCTGCTGCCGAAATGGTCGCACGGGCTGCGGACGACCTATACGACGAGCGACGGCATCTTCAGCACCTCGTTCAACTGGCGCTATGTCGGGTCGCTGACGAGTGCGGACAATTCGGGCGATCCGGCGATCGGCGGCACGCCCGACCGCGCGCGGACGACCTTCTACAGGATCGCGCCGGTGAATTATTTCGACCTGGCGCTGACCTTCGCCGTGTCGCGCGATTTCTCGCTCCGGCTGATCGCGAACAACCTGCTCGACAAGACGCCGCCGATCCTGGCGAATTCCTACGACATCAGCCTGGCGCGCAGCAACACGATCCCCGCGCGCTACGACGCGCTGGGCCGCAACCTCGCGGTCGGGGCGACCGTGCGGTTCTGATCGAACCGGGGCGTATCGGGGGGCTCGTCGTTCGCGACGGGCCCCCTTTTTTTTGGGAAGCGCGCCGGCGACGTCCACCCGACGCTCCGCCCTTAAGACGCGTTAAGATCCGCGTACCGCGCACCGGCGATTCCGACGTCATGACGCAAACGGAACAAGACTGCGTCGAGAGTGTTCGAACCTGTTGTAAGTACAGGGAGAGTTAAATGTCAGATTATCGGGGTGGCGAGCCAATTCGTCAGAAGAGCGGCGCAGGCAAGACGATCGTCATCGTCCTTGTCGTCATTGCGGCCATCGTCGGTGTCCTCTTTGCGACCGGGTTCTGGAGCGCCAACGTGAAGGAAGGTTCGCTTCCGGAGGTCTCCGTCAAGGGCGGCGACATGCCGAATGTCGATCTCGACTCGAAGGCGGTCGTCGTCGGCACGAAGAAGACCGAAGTCGAGGTCCCCAAGGTCAAGACCGAGACCGAAACGGTCGACGTGCCCACCGTGGGCGTCAAGGACAATGGCGAGAAGTAAGACTTCGCCTGACGTCACGAGCCCTCACCTGACGGTGGGGGCTTTTTTTTTTGTGACGCGGATGTGAGGGCGTTATCGCCGGGCACCGGGCAGCCGGTGTCAACGGCTCAACTTGGTGGAAACTCGACTTTCAGCCTATAAAGCGAGCATGAGAATCCTCATGCCGAGAAGGTGCAAAGCCGGCAGTGCGAGCGCAGTGACGAAGCGCCATTTTGTCAGTCGGCGATAGCAGAGAAAGCCCGCCGTCATAGCAGCGACGAGCATGATAGGCTGAGCGAGCAAGAACAATACCAGCGCCCACGCGCCGACAGACTGTCCACCGTCCATCGCCATCGGCGAAACTAACGCGAGCATTGCCGCTCGACCCAATAGAGTGCCAGACAGCAGCGATGCCGCGAGCGGAAGCATACGCGTCACGGTAATTGCCGGATGTTTTGCCGTCGGCATGAACGCTCCTTTGCTTCCAACCCCGCTAAGCTTCGAATGTCTGCAATTGTGCGAAGGTGTAAGTGTCAGCTTAATCCACCTGCCAAGTTAACCTGTTGCGAACAACGTTCGCAATGGCCATGGACGACGCTCGCAGTAGATAGCACTCCTGACACGAAGGTGTTGAAGTATCTCGTCGAATCAGAATATGCAGAAGCACAAAGAAGTCGATCCTAAAACATAACCTATGTTATGCATTATGCGCTTTATCCATGTCCGCATAAGCCTTGAAGTACACCTGAAAGGCGTATTTTCCATAAATCGTAGTATCAATAGTTAATTGTCGATCCTCGGATCAAACTTAATAATAGTCCTGAGCAGCCTGCTTTATTACATGCCGATGCGTTCGGCAGGCGGTTCTGCTGGGGGGGGGGTACCGTGAGCAGTGCCTGTCGAACACCATCGTTGGTCAAAGCTCTTGTATTTACGATAATCACGAACGGGAGTGTGGGGGGCTGCGGGAGACGGCGCCCACCCCCACGCCGCACGGTTTACTTGCGGCCGAACAGTTTCTCGATGTCGCCGTGCGCGAGCTTTACCCAGGTGGGGCGGCCGTGGTTGCATTGGCCCGAATGGGGGGTGATCTCCATCTCGCGGAGGAGCGCGTTCATCTCGGGGACCGAGAGGATGCGGCCGGCGCGGACCGAGCCGTGGCAGGCCATGGTGCCCGCGACCGCGTCGAGCCGTTCCTTGAGCGACAGCGCCTCGTCGAACGCGGCGAGTTCGTCGGCGAGGTCGGTGACAAGCCCTTTGGGATCGCTCTGGCCGAGCAAGGCGGGGGTCGCGCGGACCAGCATCGCGCGTGCGCCAAAGCGTTCGAGGTCGAGCCCGAACTCGGACAGCTCGGCGGCGCGCGCCTCGAGCCGGTCGCAGGCGGGTTCGTCGAGCTCGACGACCTCGGGGATCAGCAGCGCCTGGCTGGCGACCGTGCCGCCGGCGAGCGCGGCGCGCATCCGTTCGAGGACGAGGCGTTCGTGCGCGGCATGCTGATCGACAAGGACGAGACCGTCCTCCGCCTCGGCGACGATATAGGTCTTCGCAACCTGGCCGCGCGCGACGCCCATCGGGAAGGACGAGGTTTGCGGCGGGGGTGTCCAGGCGGGTTCGGCTCTGGCCTGCGGGGGGGCGGCGAAGAAGGTCGGGCGGGCGTCGTTTACCGTGCCGTAGCTGCGGTTTTCTAGCGGCAGTCTTTGGGGCGTGCCCTCACCTTCCCACCCGCTTTGCGGGCGGGCCCCTTCCTCTCCCCCGGGGGGAGAGGAGGTTTCAGGTTGCCACATGGCGAGGGCGGAGTCGCTGGCGCGCTGGCTGCGGTGGCCGGCGGCGTCGAGGGCGCGGCGGAGGCCCGAGACGATCAGGCCTCTTACCATCGCGGGGTCGCGGAAGCGGACCTCGGTCTTGGCGGGGTGGACATTGACGTCGACCTGGTCGGTGGGGACGTCGAGGAACAGCGCGACGACCGCATGCCGGTCGCGCGGGAGCATCTCGGCATAGGCGCCGCGGATCGCGCCCATCAGCAGCCGGTCCTTCACCGGCCGGCCGTTGACGAACAGATACTGGTGGTCGGCGATGCCGCGATTGTAGGTCGGCAGGCTCGCGACCCCGCCGAGCACGAGCATGCCCGAGTCGACCGGGCGTTCGAGATCGATCGTGACCGCATTGTCGGCGAGCGCGCGATCGGTGAGCGTCGCGACGCGGCCCGGCCGGTCCTCGACCTGCGTCGCCGCCAGCGTGCGGCGGCCGTCATGCTCGATCGTGAAGCCGATATCAGGACGCGCCATCGCCAGCCGGCGGACGACGTCGAGACAGGCGGCATATTCGGCGCGCGGGGAGCGGAGGAACTTGCGGCGGGCGGGGACGCGCGCGAACAGATCCTCGACGACGACGCGCGTGCCGGGGGGCAGCGCGGCGGGCCCCTCGCGCTCGACGCGGCCATTGTCGACGATCCGCGACCAGCCCTCTGCCCCCCTCACCCGGCTTTCGATGGTCAGCCGCGCGACGCTGGCGATCGAGGGCAGCGCCTCGCCGCGAAAGCCGAGCGTCACGACCGATTCGATGATCTCGTCGGGCATCTTCGAGGTCGCGTGCCGTTCGAGCGCGAGCATCATGTCGGCGGGCGTCATACCGCATCCGTCGTCGGCGACTTCGATGCGCGATGTGCCGCCTTCGACGAGGAGAATCGCGATGCGTCCGGCGCCCGCGTCGATGGCGTTCTCGACTAACTCCTTCAACGCGCTGGCGGGTCTTTCCACCACTTCACCGGCGGCGATACGATTGACGAGATGCTCGGGGAGACGCCGTATTGACATGGGTTTGCGTCTAGACCAAGCGACGGCATCCCGCGACCCGCAAACGCCCGCTTATTAGGCACCCGGTGCTCGAAAACACCGGCGGGGCCCGCGAGATGATGTGCGAAATGCCGCCCGTCCGGCGGCCAGGATTACGGGACCCTGATTGAATGGCCTTCTACTCGCGTTTCTTCAAGTTCATGTCGCACGACATGGCGATCGACCTCGGCACCGCGAACACGGTTGTCTATGTCCGTGGCCGCGGCATCGTCCTGAACGAGCCGTCGGTGGTCGCGGTCGAGACGATCAACGGCATCAAGCGCGTCAAGGCGGTCGGTGACGACGCGAAGCTGATGATGGGCAAGACCCCGGGCAATATCGAGGCGATCCGCCCGCTGCGCGACGGCGTGATCGCGGACATCGACGTCGCCGAGCAGATGATCAAATATTTCATCCAGAAGGTGCACGGCCCGCGCCGCTTCGCCCGCTGGCCCGAAATCGTGATCTGCGTGCCGTCGGGGTCGACCAAGGTCGAGCGCCGCGCGATCCGCGACGCCGCGTCGAACGCGGGCGCGAGCACGGTGTGGCTGATCGAGGAGCCGATGGCGGCCGCGATCGGCGCCGACATGCCCGTGACCGAGCCGATCGGCAGCATGGTCGTCGACATCGGCGGCGGCACGACCGAGGTCGCGGTGCTGAGCTTGCGCGGTCTGGCCTATACGACGTCGGTCCGCGTCGGCGGCGACAAGATGGACGAGGCGATCGTCAGCTATGTCCGCCGCAACCACAATCTGCTGATCGGCGAAGCGACCGCCGAGCGGATCAAGCAGGAGGTCGGGATCGCCAAGCCGCCGGTCGACGGCATCGGCACGATCATCCACATCAAGGGCCGCGACCTGGTCAACGGCGTGCCCAAGGAAATCCAGATCAACCAGGGCCAGATCGCCGAGGCGCTGAGCGAGCCCGTCGCGACGATCGTCGAGGGCGTCCGCGTCGCGCTGGAGAACACCGCGCCCGAGCTGGCCGCGGACATCGTCGACCAGGGCATCGTCCTGACCGGCGGCGGCGCGCTGCTGCAGGGGCTGGACGAGGTGCTGCGCGACGAGACCGGGCTGCCGGTAACGGTCGCCGAGGACCCGCTGACCTGCGTCGCGCTGGGCACCGGTCGCGCGCTCGAGGACCCGCTGTTCCGCGGCGTGCTGATGAGCGGCTGAGAAGCGTGTAGGTGGGAAACGGGTCAGTGGAAATCGCATCGACCGAGTCGCGGGGATAGGGCCCCGGACCCGGCGATGCCCGAGAACGAGGGGACAGGCGCATGGCGCCAGCCCGCGACCGCCGGACGGGGTTTTCCCGACGGCGTCAATATGGGGTGTTCGTAGGCTATGTGCTCGCCATCGCCGGTGCGGTGGTGGGCGCAGCGTTGCTCGTCGTCTCGACCTTCAACCCGCCCGCCTTTGCCGGCGCGCGGATGGGCGTGGCGGGCCTCACCGCGCCGGTCTCGTCGGGGCTCGCCTGGGTCGTGGGCGGGGTCGCCGCGGTGCCCGAGGCGATCGGGACCTATTTCTTCGTCCGCCAGGAAAATGTCGCGTTGCGCCGCGAGCGTGAGCAGACGCGCGCGCTGCTGATGCGTGCGCGGACGATCGCCTATGACAATCGCCGGCTGCGGTCGCTGCTGAAGGTCCGCGACCGGATCGCCGAACCGGTCGTCACCGCGCGGCTGGTCAGTTCGAGCGCGTCGAGCGGGCGCCGCTTCGCCTTGCTCAACGCAGGCCGCTGGAGCGGCGTGCGGCCGGGCATGGCGGTGCGCGGCCCCGACGGGCTGGTCGGGCGCGTCGTCGAGACCGGCCCCAATGCGGCGCGCGTGATGCTGCTGACCGACGGCGACAGCATCGTGCCGATCCGCCGGACGCGCGACGGGCTGCCCGCGATCGCGGTCGGGCGCGGCGACGGCATGCTCGACGTCCGGTCGGTCAACGCGACCAACGTCAAGTTCAATGCGGGCGACCTGTTCGTCACGTCGGGCGTGGGCGGGCTGTATTCGCCCGGCATCCCGGTCGCGCGGGTGATGACCGCGGGTGCGGATTCGGTGATGGCACGGACCTTCGCAAACCCCGACACCTTCGATTTCGCGGTGGTCGAACCCGGCTTCATGCCGGTGCCGCCGCCGCGCGCCCTTGCGCCGTCCGACAATAGCGCCAAGTGACTGCCAAACCACCCTATCCCGTCTTCCCCCAGATGATCGACCAGCCGTGACCACCCGCAACAGTGTCGACTACAAGCCGTTCGAACCGAAGGTCGCAGGCGGCCGGGCGCGGGCGATCCCGTGGCTGACCGTCATGGCGGGATCGCTGATGACGATCGTGCCGCTGATCGCGACGATCCCGATCCTGCCGCCGTTCGGGTTCGTCATGCTGCTCGCATGGCGGCTGCTCGCCCGTTACGCGCTGCGCCCCTGGGCGGCGGCACCGCTCGGGCTGTTCGACGACCTGCTCAGCGGACAGCCGCTGGGCAGCGCGGTGCTGCTCTGGTCGCTCGCGTTCGTGGCGATCGACATGATCGAGCAGCGGCTGGTGTACCGCGATTTCTGGCAGGACTGGCTGATCGCGAGCGGCGGGATCGCGTGCTGCGTGATCGGCGGGCGATTTCTGGGCGTACGGGTCGGCACGCATGTCGACACCGTGCTATTGGCGCAGATCGTGATCACCATGATGCTCTTCCCGCTGGCGGCGCGGATCGTCGCGACGATCGAACGACGCAGGGTCCAGGAATGAGGCGGGTTTCCGAATGAGACGGCCGCCGCGTGTCGTGACCGAGATGTCGCAAGCCTATAGTTTCTCGCGCCGTGCCTGGATGCTGGGCGCGGTGCAGGGTGGCGTCGGGCTGATGCTGGCCGGGCGGATGGCATGGCTGTCGATCGCGCAGAACGAACGCTATACGATGCTGTCCGAGAGCAACCGCGTGAACATGACGCTGTTGCCGCCGCGGCGCGGCTGGATCGTCGACCGCCACGGCGTGCCGATCGCGAACAACCGCACCGATTTCCGCGTCGACATCATCCCCGACCGGTTGCGCGACAAGGAGCGCGTGCTGCCGCTGCTCGGCCGCATCCTCCAGCTGCCGCCCGAGGAGATCGAACGGATCGCGATCGACCTCGACCATGCCGCCGGGTTCCAGCCGGTCCAGGTCGCGGAGAATCTCGACTGGGAGCGGTTCGCCGCGGTCAGCGTGCGGCTGCCCGAGCTGCCCGGCGTCGCGCCGACGCGCGGCTTTGCGCGCAACTATCCCGCGGGCGCCGCGGTCGCGCATCTGACCGGCTATGTCGGCGTGCCCAATGCCGAACAATACAAGAAGACGCGCGACCCGCTGCTCGTCACCCCCGGCTTCAAGCTCGGCAAGGACGGGCTCGAGAAGATGCTCGAACCCGCGCTGCGCGGCGAGGCGGGCGCGAAGCGGGTCGAGGTCACCGCGCGCGGCAAGCTGGTCGCCGAGCTCGCGACCAAACCCGACGTGCCGGGCAAGACCGCGCGGCTGACGATCGACGCGGGGCTGCAGGAATATGCCGCGCGCCGGCTGGGCACCAATTCGGGGTCGGTGGTCGTCATCGACTGTCGCACCGGCGAGATGCTCGCGATGGTGTCGATGCCCGCCTACGACCCCAACAGCTTTTCGGACGGGATCAGCCATCTCGAATGGCAGATGCTGAGCGACGACGATCACGTGCCGCTGATGAACAAGGTCACGCAGGGGCTGTATCCGCCGGGCTCGACGGTCAAGCCGATGAACGGGCTGGCGCTGCTCCATGCCGGCGTCCCGGCCGACGCGCGGGTCAATTGTTCGGGCGCGATGCGGCTGGGGACGAGCGTGTTCCATTGCCACAAGCGCGGCGGGCACGGGCCGCTCGACCTCAAGAACGCGATCATGCAGAGCTGCGACATCTATTTCTACGAGATGGCGCGGCGGGTCGGCTATGCCGCGATCGCGCCGATCGCGCGGACGCTGGGCATGGGGCAGAAGTTCGACCTGCCCTTCTCGACGCAGCGGTTCGGGACGATGCCCGACCCCGACTGGAAGCTTCACAAGTACAAGCGGCCCTGGACGGTCGCGGATTCGCTCAACGCGTCGATCGGCCAGGGCTATGTGCTCGCCAACCCGCTCCAGCTCGCGGTGATGGCGGCGCGGATCGCATCGGGTCGCGACCTGCAGCCGAGCATTCTCGCGAGCCAGGTCCACCGCGATGCGCCCGCGCTGGCGATCGATTCGGAAAATCTGGCGCGGGTGCGCGAGGCGATGTTCGGCGTGATCAACCAGGGCGGCACCGGCGGCGCGGCCAAGCTGCTGATCCCGGGCGTCGCGATCGCGGGCAAGACCGGCACCGCGCAGGTCCGCCGCATCACCATGGCGGAACGGCGCTCGGGCGTGCTCAAGAACGGCCAGCTGCCGTTCAAGCTGCGCGACCATGCGCTGTTCATCGGCTTCGCGCCCGCGGACAACCCGCGCTACGCGCTCGCCGTGGTGCTCGAGCATAACGGGCATACGGTGCGCAACCTCGACACGCCGATGATCGGGCGCGACATCATGACCTACATGCTCGACCGCGAGCGCGCGCTGAAGTCGCTCGCCGAGGTCGAACCGACCTGGGGCGGCGACATCAGGACGCGGATGGCGGCGACCGCGGCGAGCTATCGCGCGGCGCAGAGCGCCCCGCCCGCCGCGATCGCGACCAAGACCGACGCGACCGTGCCGAGCGACGCGCCGGCGGTCGAGAACGCCACCGACGTCGCCAACCGGACCCAGGCGGATCTGGCCACCGCGGGCGGCGGGGTCGCGGAAGACGGAACCACGGAGCGCGGCCAATGACATCGCGGATCATCCCCGAACAGCTTGCCACCCTGCCCTGGCGAACCTTGCTGCTGGTCACGGCGATCGGGACCTTCGGGCTGGTCGTGCTCTATTCGGCGGCGGGCGGCTCGCTGCGGCCCTGGACGCTGCCGCAGGGCATCCGCTTCTTCATCCTCCTGGCGGGCTCGGTCGTGCTCTCGCGCATCCCCGAGCGTGTCTGGAAGGCGGCGGCGTGGCCGACCTATGGTGCGCTCGTCCTCGCGCTCGTGCTCGTCGAGCTGCTCGGCGCGGTGCGTGGCGGCAGCCAGCGCTGGCTCGACCTCGGCTTCATCCGGCTGCAGCCGTCCGAATTGATGAAGCCGGCGATCGTGCTCGCCTGTGCGCGCTTCTACGACATGCTGCCGCCCAACGAGACGCGGCGGTTCGCGGCCGTCTGGCCCGCCGCGGTGCTGATCGGCATCCCCGCGGCGATCGTGATGAAACAGCCCGATCTGGGCACCGCGCTGATGATCTGCGCGGGCGGCGCGACGGTGATGTTCCTGGCGGGCATTCCGCTGAGGCTGTTCGTCGGCGGCGCGGTGGCCGCGTCGGTCGCGATCCCGCTCGCGATCAACTTCGCGCTGCACGACTATCAGCGCAACCGCATCCTGATCTTCCTCGATCCCGAAAGCGACCCGCTGGGCACCGGCTATCACATCAGCCAGTCGAAGATCGCGATCGGATCGGGCGGCCTGTGGGGCAAGGGGTTCCTCAACGGCACGCAGAGCCATCTCGACTATCTCCCCGAGGGGCATACCGACTTCGTCTTCGCGACGATGGCGGAGGAATGGGGGCTGGTCGGCGGCTGCCTGCTGATCCTCGCCTTCCTGCTGGTGATCCGCTGGGGGATCGAGGTCGGCCAGCGGGCGCAGTCGCGGTTCGCACGGCTGGCCGCTGCGGGGCTCGCCACGACGATCTTCTTCTATGTCGCGATCAACCTGATGATGGTGATGGGCCTCGCCCCCGTGGTGGGCATCCCGCTGCCGCTGTTCAGCTATGGCGGGTCGTCGCAGATGACCGTGCTGCTGTGCCTGGGGATATTGATGTCGATCGACCGGGAAAATCGCAAGACGACACGCTGGTAAGCAGAAAAAGACAGCAATTTGGACGAAAGGGGGTTGCGGCCCCCGATGAGTCTGCTAACAGCGCGCCTCCAGCAGCGGGGCGCCACACCAGGGCGCCACTCAAAACCGCCCCGGAATGGACGCATAGCTCAGTTGGTAGAGCAGCTGACTCTTAATCAGCGGGTCCTTGGTTCGAGCCCAAGTGCGTCCACCATTCTCCTCCGCAGAAAACAAACGTTTTCCACTGCGGCGGAGTCATGTCTGTTCGACATGGTCTGATCTGTCTTCCGACGGCTTCTCTCCCAACTGGATGATATGCGCCCGTCGCGCGACCGCCATCTTTCGCGCCTTGTTCGCGATTGGCTCGCTGCAGGTTCGCATGACGTTGAGCATTGCGTGACACGAGATCGGCCGCACGACCGGGTTGCCCGTCTTCGACTGTATCAGGAGGTCTGCTTGCCTAGCTGAGCCCCTACCCGCGCGATCGCGCTGTACCCGGCGCCTCTGGCATCCTTGGAGCGGAATACGTCCCAGACGCGCCGGCAGCGGCCGCTCGGACTAGCTCGTTGGGCCGCAGTCCCTGCCCGTCCCAGCTGGGGCGGCATCGTGACGAGCAGGGAACCCTTGCGGGGAGGCGAGGCCTCATCTGCCGGGTGAGGCTTTGTGGTTAAGAAATGGTTAACGCCGTGGATCGTGGCGTCGTTTGTACGAATAACGAGGCTGGTCGAAGGCCACGGCACCTCGGCACGGATCGACTTAAATGATGTCCCGACCATGACGGGACAAATGATGTGCAGCGATAGGCTCCTGCGCAACGCTCATCGGGCACGCCTTGCGAGTGGTCGCAAGCATGCGTGCATGTTCGGCAACCGCGATGGCCGAACCGCTTGTACGGCTCACCATCGCTGACCTTGCCGACCTCTTAGCTGTGCAGCTGACGTCTGTCGCCATTGACTGCCGAGTTCGACGTTGACTTAGATATAGGCCGGCGTCGTACCATGGCCCTGGTATTTCTCGCCTTTCACGCTGCTGCGATTGAACATGCCGAGATCTCGGTTGCCCGCCTTCACACTGCTCGGCATCCGCTGGCAGTAACCACGATCCTGGTTTGCTGATCCAGCACCATGTGGTGTCGAGGCCTTGTCGCGCATCGTGAACTCCTATTAACCCTATTGTTTAACTCTTTTCACATTCGCGTTAATTGCGACGTAACTGAGTTCGTGAGAGTTCAAGAATTGAGCCGCGCATTGGTTCCGACCCAAAATTCCGGTAAATTTCGCGAGCAACCAAAGTACCATAGTGCCCTTGGTGCCGTGATACCCAAGGCCGAGGACGTGGTGGGCCGGGCAAGGCCGAAAGGTCGCGACGACCGCCTGTCCGGGCAGGCCGCGCATGCCGCGATAGACCCGGGGACAAATTTTCGCGTGATCGTGCTGGTCGACGCGGCCACGTTCCAGGCACGAAAGACACGGTGGATTCCGTCGGCCGAGCCGCTAAGCTGCGCCTGATCACAGGGAGACGTGCCGTGATACGGACCTTGGCCGCTATTGGTCTTGCGATGGCCGTTCCCGCGACCGCGCAGCACACGCGCTCACTGGGGACCGGCACGTCGCCACCCGCGTCAATCGATCAACTGGCCTGGCTGGCTGGCAGCTGGGTCGGCACGGGAATGGGCTCCGACGTGACGGAAACCTACTCCGCGCCGCTGGGAGGCCGGATCACGGGCCATTTCGCGATGGCCGACGGCAAGGGCGGCGTATCGTTTACCGAACTCGTGGATTACGTCCCGCTCCGGGGATCGCTGGCCTATCGGGTTCGTCACTTCAGCCCGGACATGACGGGCTGGGAAGATGGGACGGGCAAGCCCGTAATCTTCCCGCTGGTGGCGGTAGAAAAGGATCGATGGTTTTTCGACGGCATGACGATCGAACGCACGAGCCCGAGCGCGCTCACTATGTGGGTAAGGATCACCGAAAAGGGCACGACGAACGAGGTTCCCTTCAGACTGGTCCGGACGCGCTCGGTGGCTCGATAGGTGAGCGGGATTGGTGGTGAAGTGTCCGTGACGTCGATTTTGACAGATGTCTGTGTTGGGGTCGGAGGCGGAATGGCCGGAGTCGTACGCGGGCTATTTCGACGTAGTTTGAATGACCGGCCGGCTCGAAAGGAGCGGCTGCGTCACATCGGAAACCGCATGATACTTCGTCACGGCAGTGTATGCTTTTGATACATATCACATTCATTTTGGATGAACTTACCGTTCGCGACCGACCGTATTCCCGCTTACGGCGACTTAAGGGGGAATCAACAGATGACGACGAGCGAAGTAGATAAGAAACAGCCAAATATTATACCGCAGCTTGATGGCCTGCGCGCGTTCGCGGCTCTTTTAGTTGTCGGCTCGCATACCGGCCAGATTGGGCTTCCGTTGATTTTTCCGAGCCTTACAGGCGGTTTCGGTGTCTTACTGTTCTTCATGCTAAGCGGGTTTTTGATGGGGTATTTGTACCTTCACAAGCCGCTGGATGCGCCCTCAGTCGCGCACTACGTCGCTGCCCGCGTCGCCCGGATCGCGCCAATATATCTTTTGGCTGTGACTTTGGCCTACATCGCGTCAGCCCTACTCGGCCCCCAATTCGTGTATTACATAAACGGCCGGGATTTTCTTCGCCTTCTCGCCTTCTCCGGCAGCAGTCACATCTTCTGGTCAATCCCACCGGAAGTGCAGTTCTATGTGGCATTCGCCGCCTTCTGGTATGCTGTACGGCGCGGTTACGCCGGCCTTGCAGTGCCAGCGGTCATCCTGCTCGCCGGCGTCACGATGCTCTTCCGCCCGATTTTTCCCGGAATATCGCTCCCCTCGCACTTTCACATATTTTTCCTGGGCGTCACGTTGGCGGTGATGGTCCGCAGTGGCGTCACTGCTATAATCAGCGCCAAGATCGCGGCTTTCATTCAAGCTGTCTCGATCATCGCGCTACTTATGGCTTCGCTGCGGATTTGGCCGAACAAAGAGTTCATCGAGTCCATTGGTTGGGACGATAACGCAGTCGTCTACGGCAATATTGGCCTAGTAATATGCTTTGGCGCATTCCTGCTGGCAAGCACGGTTCGTAACCGCTTCGGATCTGCCATATTCGCAAACAAGCCTATGCGACGGATCGGTGGGTACAGCTTCTCTCTTTACCTTCTTCATGAGCCGATCCTTGCGGGAACTGGATACCTGACCTCTGGCTTGCTGCCAGGCAGCATTGTGATAGCCATCGGGATTTTGCTGTCACTTGTCGTAGCCGCAATCTCATTCCATTGGTTCGAACGTCCGGTCCAGGACGCGCTGAGGGCCCCGATTGCAAAGCTGGTTTATGCCATCATTGTCAGGGTCAAGCTGGCGTTGGGCTGGGCCCAACCGGCACCGGCTCATCTTGTCGAGCCAGCAGTCAAGGTCGTGAGCACCCCCTAGCGGGGCAGCAGCGCCTCGTCCCCAGGCAGGTAGCGCTCTTCGGTCAGGTCAAGTGATCGGACTGTCGACGATCCGGCCGCGCCGCGGTGCTGCCGCCCCGGCAGCGCGGTCTTCGGCCGCTTGCCGCACTCACCGCAACGGAAGAACCGGGTCAGCCTCGGTCGCCGGGTAGACGTCGACGTTGACCCCCTTAGGCCGTCCACAGCTACAGAGCAGATCTATGGTCTGTATATCGAGGGGCCGCATGTTTTCGAGGGTCCATGGGGAGCGGGATCAACCACTGCAGTCGCCCCTCACCGACCGCGTCGACCGCTGCCGCGATGCGCGTCCAATCGGCATGGTGGAGATCCCCTAAGGTATCGAGCAGCGTGGCGACAACAGGCGCGGACGCCAGCGTGCCATGCTTCTCACGGCGGAGGGTGTCTCCGCCATGAGAGGGCAACGGCTCGCGATCAGTCGCGACGTCGGCGTGTCAATTTTCTCAGCTGGGCTTGATTGAGTTCCCGGGTCCGCTTGCGATCGGCGATCAACGCCCGCCGAAGCGCTGCACCGTGCAAAGGCTGTGCAATCCACCTTGAAGACCGCGCGCGAGCACGCCGCACCTTACGTTTCGCCGGTAAAAGCCTCCGTGCCTTTTTGGGCATTGACGCTCCAGCCTGGCTCGGTGCGGCATTGGCCTTTGGCGCCACCGGAGTGTTGCCACCTTCAGCTGGCACCGCGGTCGAGATAGCGGCCGGCTGCGGCCTGACAGGCGGTGCGATGGGAGCTTTTGGGGTTTGGGCGACGGGAGCCTTGACCAGAGCCGGGCGGGGATCTGCCTGGCGGGTGTAATAGGCTGCGCCAACCGTGCTCATGATCCCTAGAACGACCGCGGCGATCGCCGAATATCGTGCCGTACGGATGCTTCGTTGGTTACGAGCCGTGAGGACAGACAAACGTTTGTCGATGTCCTGACGCTGGTTCGCGAGCGCCCAGAGCGCCGCGTTGCTCCCGATCCTCGCGCCGTAGTGCGAACCCGGAATCGTGCTCGCGGCGACCAGATATTCCCGATCGGCCGGCTCGATGGCCGGCGGTTGCAGGGGAGGATCGTCGGGGAGTGCTTCCGCAGACCGGGTTGCCGTTGAGGGAGATTCGCTGCTTGCCATGGAAACGCTACGTATCAGATTGAATTAGGTTTTATGCAGCCAATCGGTCCCGACATAGCACACCGACGCCAATACTCCCCGCATGCAGGCCGGGTCCTGCTTCAGGCTGTGATCGATCCTCGTGGCGCGGGGCCATTCGGTCGCGACGTCTGGGGCTTGGGCGCGGTGGCTGCCATATAGCCGACCAGCATCCACAAGGGGGCGGCGACCTTCATCGAGAAGATCGCGGTGCCGCCGATCATCATGTTGGCGAAGAGATAGACCGCGGTCGCCCAGGCGCAGCGCTTCGAGGCGGTGTCCGTCGCACGCTGGCCGAGCGAGAAGAACAGCCAGATCGCGATCAGCCCGAAGATCGAACTCGACGCGGTGACATAACCGAAGCCGGTGTCCATCAGATGCCGCGCCTTCATCGCATTCGCGCCGAATATGGTCGGAATGTCGAGCTTGCGCAGCGCCTCGGTGGTGATGCCCAGCCGGCCGATCAGATCGTCGGTATGCTCAACATTGTCACCGACGACGAGAAACGCCAGCAGGACCAGGACCGGTGCAATCAGGAGGGTGAACCACCGCGACAGATGGGGAAATATGAAATATCCCATCATCGTCACCACCGCCAGCGCCGACGACGTCCGCGTGTTGTTCGAGAGCAGGATCAGCAGGATCGTCGCCACCATCGTCGTCCGGATGGCGACGCTCAGCCGCCCCCATGTGGCGACAAGGAACACGCAGAGGATACCGGCGAAGTTCGCGTTCGAGACCTGTTCGAGGAACACCGACGAGGTCCGCGCGCCCGAAAACACCCCGAAGGAAAAGCGCGATTCGAACCCCGCCGCATTGTTGAACAGGCCGGTCTCGTTGAACTCGCTCACCTCCATGCCGCGCGTCGCAGCATAGTAATTGCCCGGCTGGAACACTGACACATAGGCGGTCGGGAAGGCGATCTCGAAGATCAGCACCGTCAGCGTGATGATCGTGAGCAGCGCAAAGGCGAGATGCACCTGGGGAAAGCTGCACCGACGGCCGAGCAGGAAGAAGGACGCGATGATCGCGACGTTGCGAAAGGCATCGGGGAACACCGCATCGCTCGCGAGCGACGTGAACACCGCAAGGAGCGCAAACAGGTAGAGCAAGCCGATCGCCGGAGCGTCTTCGCCGTCTGGACGGCGCTTGAGCAGCGCCAGCCCCATCGCGCCGCCGAGCAGCAGCCCCTCCATCGCGATCGGCGCCGCGGACGTGAGGCCCTTCACATGCGCGCTGATGATCGCGAGCATCGCATTGTACAGGCTGGCCGAGACGACGAGCGTGACCGCGAGGATCCCGAACCTTTGATCGCTGATCAGCGCCTTGCCGCCGGGTGGCGCCGCCGTCTTGGGCCGCGCCCTGACCCCGGTGATAGGTTGTGAAGTCTTCATGGTGTCACCGTTTGCAGTTGGTGCGGATAATCGAGGCCGACGCGCCGCTCGAGGAACATTCTACGGCTGCGCGTCGATGGCCAGCCCTAAATCCCGGCTCAGGATGTGCCCAGTTCGGCGGCGGCGGGCGGCTTGCGGCCACCGCGCAGCAGCCTGTTCATGCCCTTGAGCAGCGGGAGTTCGATGGTCCGGTGAACGACGATCCCGGCGACGCTGCTGACGACGAGCGCGAGGAGGACGAAGACGGCACCGTTCGCCATGCCCAGATCGAGACCGACGACATGGGCGGCGACGCGGGTGCCCGCGATTACGAAGATATGGCTGAGATAGATGCTGTAGGACGCGTCGCCGAGCAGGGACAGTTTCGGCAGGTCGGGCAAATGGCCCGAGATCTCGATCTGCAGCGCCGCGCACAGCAGAATGACCGCGGGTATGCCGAGGACGATGAATTGCGAGACGGAAGGCCTTTCGAGATCCATCCAGAACAGCATGGCGAACGCGCCAAGCCCTGCCACCGCCCAGATGCCGGGCGACAGGCGTGGAATACGGCGGATCGTACACGCGAGAACAATCCCCGCGAGAAATTCGGCGAGGCGGTCCGTACCGTAGAAGGCCGCGGTCGTCCCGGAGAGCCACGTCTTGGCCGATACGTACACGAGCGCCAGCAGCACGGCGACGAACAGGGGCCTGAGCGTCTGCCTGACGGCCAGCGCGCACGCAAACACCGCGTAGAACATCATCTCGGTATTGAGCGTCCAGCCCGGAACGATGACCGGGGTCAGGACCTCCGCATTGGTCGCGGCAACGGCCGGGTTCCAATAGGGGAGAAACAGGAGCGAGAAGCCGAGATGCGGAAGGTCGAACTTGGTCGACCGCAACAGATCGCCGAAGAACAGCGCGACCATCGCGGCAAATATCGTCAGAACCCAGTAGAGCGGGGCAATCCGGATCAGGCGCTTGACCAGGAAGTCGCCAATGCCGACCTTGCGGTCCCTGGTCGTCCACCACATGACGAACCCGCTCAGGACGAAAAAGATATCGACGCCGAACGATCCAGACATGGGGAGTTCGCGAATATTCGCCACCTGCTCGACTTGTACGACCGCGTGGAAATAGACGACGGCCAGTGCAGCGATACCGCGCAGATATTGCAAGGACGACAGGTGCATCCCGGATTTTGGTACGGAGGTCACTGATTGTCCGCCTTACAGTTTAAACAGGTTTACGGGCCCTGCGGCACGCGACCGGTGCTGCAGGACAGGATATTCGACTATTATACGCGTCGATTTGGGCATCTGACGGGGGTACAACCTCAGAGTCATAGGGTGCTCGTCGAACCACGTCGGCGGTTCAGCGCCATGTCGACGGGCTTAAAACCGCGTTATCAGATAGATAGAGGGCATATCTGACCGCACGCTGGTCCCCATCCGGTGTCGTGAGCGGGCTTCTGGCATAGAATGGCGCTGACTTCCACGGGATTCCCGGCGTCGGCGCGACCCGGAATGGCACTGACCGCGGCGGACAGGCATGTCGTCGCATCAAAGCATTTGGTTACCGGGCGATTCACTTTGCCGATGATCTCGGCCATGCTCATGCCGAACACGCGTCACCTGTGTCACACGACATGACGGCATCTGTCGAACTCTGCCAGTAAGTGTGACGCTCTCGATAATTATTCGGCGCCAACGTCTTGTTGCGGAAGAAAAATTTAACACAAATTGGCTATTTGAAGGATCACACTGTGCTTCACATCGAGAGCACGGCATTCCATCCAAACCTCGTAGGTGAAGTAAGATGATTCTTCCTCGTGTCATCGCCGCTGCCACGGCCCTGCTGTCCTTCGCCACGGCCGCCGAGGCAGCGCCGCGGTTCGGCGTCAATCTCGCGGGATGTTCGTTCGTCGCGAACGGCGCCCTGTGCCCGACCGTGGCCGACGTCGCCTGGTACGTCGACAAGGCCGGGTTTCGCAGCATCCGCCTGCCGTTCAACGGCAGCCAGATGAATGACCCCGTCGTCCTCCAGCGGGTGATCGACGTGGTCAAGGCGGCCAACGCCCGCAACGTGCCCGTGATCCTCGACCGCCATGACTATAAATGGCCGACGCCGGCGGAGCAGATCGCATTCTGGCTGCCGATCCTGCGCAAGCTCGACAATTCCGAAATGGTCATGATCGACCTGATGAACGAGCCGCGCTTCTTCACCGATCCCGTGGTGACGAACGACTGGATGCAATGGGTTCGCGATACCAACCAGATCGTCGCGGGCATTCGCAACGCGGGGTTCAAGCACCGCATCCTCGTCGAGTGGCCACAATGGTCCGCGTCATTCCGGTTCGACAAGAACGAACCGGCCAGCCGGGACTGCGAGAGCGCTGCATGCGCGATCGATCGCTCGGGCGGCCTCATCGATCCGCTGAACCGCATCATCCTGTCGCCGCATCGCTATTTCGACACCGGCTCCAGCGGTACTAATGCGGAGTGCGTCAGCGAACCGGCGGGCGACGGCGGACTGAAGATCTTCGCCGCCGCTGCCCGGAAGCGGGGCTATCGGGCGATCCTGGGCGAATATGCACTGGGAAGCTCGAAGGGGCTGCCCGCATCCTGCACCGCGATCGCGGCGAACGTCGTCAAGTCGATCAAGACCGACAGTGACGTCTGGCTCGATGCGATGGCCTGGGGTGGCGGTCGCGCGTGGACGGAATCCTATTTCTTCAAGATCGAACCGACCAAGGGCACGCGGGAATCGGTGCCGGTGGCGGCCTACACGAAGATGATCGCGGGACAGTAAGCCGCGAGGGCCCCTCCCTCGCAGGCGCGGCGTGAAGGGCCGTATTCCGGCTCTTCACGCCCCTACCGGCCGACCTGCATCAGGATGGCGTCGGAGGGGAGCAGCTTGTCGAGGAAGGGCAGCAGCGCGGCGCCGATGACCGGTGCGTCGGCGGCGAGCGCGCCGCGGATGATCGTGGTCATCGGGGGCTGTACGGTGACCGTCAACTCGCCGGCGAGGCGGGCGATCAGGCGGTCGAGCAGCGCGGTGTCGAGCCGGCCGCCGATGACGATGGCGTCGGGATCGATCAGGCAGGTGATGTTGATCAGCGGTGCGATCAGCGCCTTGGCGGCGAGATCGACCCAGCGTTCGAGCACGCGGTCGGTCTGCGGATCGGCGGGCCGGATGTCCTTCTGGCTTTCGACATCGAGGCCGGCCTCCTTCAGCATCTGCAGTAGCGCCGAGATCGAGACGATGTCCTGCACGACCGCGCCCGGCGCCGGGTTGGTCGCGTCGGGCAGCAATCCCAGTTCGGCGCTGCGCTTGTTCGCGCCCTCGACGAAATGGCGGTCGATCATCAACCCGCCACCGAGCCCGGAATTGATCAGGATATAGAAGAAGCTCGCCAGCGGTGACCCCGCCCCCGCCTGCGCCTCGCCGATCGCCGCCGCGGCGGCGTCGTTCTCGATCACGGTCGGCCAGGGCATGACCGGGGCGAGCAGCGCGGGGATCGACAGGCCCGCCCAGCGATCATAGTCCGACGGCCGCCCGGGCAGCGTGATGACCCCCAGATCATTGGGTACCGCGACCCCGACGCCGATCACGCGGTCGCGTCCGACCCCGGCCTCCGCGAGCAGCGATTCGAGGTTGTGCGCGACGAACGCGACGACGTCCTCGGGCATTGCAAAGGCGATATCCTGCGCGATCCGGCTGCGCACCTGACCCGCGAGATCGAGCGCGACCAGCGTCAGGTGATCGCGATCGATGTTGAGGCCGATCGCGACGCATCCCAGCGGCTCGATCGTCAGCTGGATCGCCGGTTGCCCGCGCGGGCCCTGAAGGCGGCCGACCTCCTTCACCAGACCCGCGTCGATCAGCCGGCGCGTGATGTTGGCGATCGTCGGCGCGGTCAGCCCGGTCGTCCGGCTCAGCTCGACACGGCTGGTCTCCGGGCTGAGCCGGATGGCCTGCAGAACCACGCGCTGATTATAGTCGCTCGCACGCGCCAGGTTCGTGCCCGACAACGACACTGCGAGGCGCGCACCGCGCGCTTCCCGTATCGGCTTGTCCATCGTGATATGCCCCTCCGACGTATTCTTACACGTCCGGCGAAAGAAAAGTCGATGGGCCCGGCCGGGATCATCGATCCGCCCGGGCCCTATCACGCACCACCCCGCTGGAGCCGCATGGAAAACCCACCGCACGAAAGAAAATTAAATTTCTTAATCTGCTTGCGCCCCGGTACGTCGACCCCTAGCCTCGACCCCAGCACATCAGGTCGCGCCGCCGTTCAATGGTGCGACAGTATCTTTCCGGCAATCCCGACGAGGACGCCGGCCACGGACGTGTATTGGAGAGGCGTATTGGCAGCATCACGAGGCATCGCCTGCAAGGACACCGGGCGATTGGTGGAGCGTGTACGGAGCACTGTTCATCCCGGACTTGCGTGTGCGGAGATGTCGGCCGCATGATCGGGGTGTCATCTTCTGCACTATTTCGCCGCGACATGCTGAAGGCCGGCGCTGCGGCCCTGTGCACGGCAGCGGCGACGCCCGCGTTCGGGGTCGCGGCGGCGGCGCCCGTCGCTGGCGGCGCCCGGCCGCCGCGCGATCAGCGTCGCTTTGTCAGCCCGGCGGTCGAGCAGGAGATCGTGCGGGTGAAGGCGAGGATCGCGGATCCTGCGCTGCGCCATCTGTTCGAGACCTGTTATCCCAACACACTCGACACGACGGTCCGGCTGGGGATCGTCGACGGCAAGCCGGACGGGTTCGTCATCACCGGCGATATCGAGGCGATGTGGCTGCGCGACAGCTCGGCGCAGATGCAGACCTATGTCCATCTCTGCCGCCGCGACCCGGCGCTGCGCCGCCTGTTCCACGGCGTCATCCAGCGCCAGGCGCGGTGCATCCTGATCGATTCCTACGCCAATGCCTTCATGGCGGATCCGCAGGCCAAGTCGAACCTGGGCGCGATCGACGACCTGACCGAGATGCGCGCGGGCGTCGCCGAACGCAAATGGGAGCTCGATTCGCTCTGCTATCCGATGCGGCTCGCCTATGGCTACTGGAGCGAGACGCGCGATACCGCGCCGTTCGACGCACTCTGGGCCAAGGCGATGGCGCGGGCGGTGGCGACGATGCGCGAGCAGCAGCGCAAGACCGATGACGGCCCGTACCGGTTCGAGCGCGTCAATCGCCACGCGACCGAAACGCTGATGCTGAAAGGCGTCGGTGCGCCGACACGCAAGGTCGGGCTGATCCATTCGATGTTCCGCCCGTCGGACGATGCCTGCACGCTGCCCTTCCTGATCCCGTCGAACCTGTTCGCGGTGTCGGCGCTGCGCATGCTCGCCAAGGTTCATGTCGAGGCGCGGCACGACAGCGCGGCGGCGGCGGAGTGCGTTGCGCTCGCCGACGAGGTCGACGCGGCGCTGCGCACGCATGGCCGGATGGCGGATCGCGCAAGCGGCACGGGCGGCACGGGCACGGGCACGGGCACGGGCACGGGCGGGGACGTCTGGGCGTTCGAGGTGGACGGGTTCGGCAATGCGATCTTCATGGACGATGCGAACGTGCCGAGCCTGTCGGCGCTGCCGCTGCTCGGCGCCGCATCGCGCACCGATCCGCTGTACCGCCGGACCCGGGCGGCCGCCTGGAGTGCGCGCAACCCGTATTTCTTCACCGGCAGCGCGGCGGACGGGATCGGCGGCCCGCACAAGGGGCTGGGCATGATCTGGCCGATGTCGATCATCGTCCGCGCGATGACCAGCGACGACGATGCGGAAATCCGGCAATGCCTGCGCTGGCTCAAGACCACCGACGCGGGCACCGGCTTCATCCACGAATCGTTCGACAAGGATGACCCCAAACGCTTTTCGCGGCCCTGGTTCGCCTGGGCGAACGGGCTGTTCGGCGACCTGATCCTCGATCTCGAGCGGCGCCGCCCCGCCCTGCTGCGCGAGACCTTCTGATTCCCCCGACCGTCCTACCTTTAGGAGACCACCGCGTGATCCGCGCCACCCGTCGCGAGCTGCTTGCCGGCTCGACCCTTGCCGCGTTCGGCACGGCCCTTCCCCTTGCCGCACACGCGCAGTCGCCGGCAGTCACCAGGCCCGACCTGTTCATCGGCACGGGCGGGCATGGGCATACCTTCCCCGGCGCGACCCTGCCGTTCGGGATGGTCCAGCTTTCGCCGGATACCAACAATCATGGCTGGGATGCCTGTTCGGGCTATCACCAGTCCGACCGCTCGATCATGGGCTTCTCGCACACCCATTTGTCGGGGACCGGGATCGGCGACATGCTCGATGTGCTGCTGGTGCCGACGCGCAAGCCGCTGAAGCTCGTGGCGGGGCCGCGCGAGACGCCGTCCGACGGCTATCGCCAGCGCTATACCGACGAACATGCCGAGCCGGGCTATTACCGCGTCAAGCTCGAGTCGGGTGTGCTCGCGGAGCTGACCGCGACCGAGCGGACCGGGCTGCACCGCTACACCTTTGCCAAGGGTCCGGGGCATATCCTGATCGACCTGACGCACTGCAAGCAGGAGACCGCGGAGGAGGCGATCCGGATCGAGGACGCGTCGCTGGCGATTGGCGAGGACGGCCTGCTGACGGGCAGCCGCCAGGTCTTCCGCTGGGCGGAGGGGCGCCGCATCCATTTCGCGATGCAGCTGTCGCGCAAGCCCGACCGCGTGCAATTCTATGGCGACGGCGACACGCCGGTCGCAGGCGGCGGGCGCGGCGTGACCGGGCACCGGCTGAAGGTCGCGCTGTTCTTCGACGATGCGGGCGCGGCACCGATCCTGGTCAAGACCGGCATCTCGGCGGTCGACGTCGCAGGGGCGCGCGGCGCGCTGGCCGAGGCGCCGGGCTGGACGTTCGACGCGGCCTGCGCCGCCGCGCAGCGAATCTGGGCGAAGGAGCTCGACATGGTCCGGGTCGCGGGCGGGACGCCGGCGCAGCGAACTATCATGGCAAGCGCGCTCTATCACACGCTGATGGGCCCGACCTTGTTCAGCGACCGCGACGGTCGCTATGTCGGGCTCGACCAGCAGGTCCACACCCTGCCCGCGACCGAACGCGCGTACAGCGCCTATTCGCTGTGGGACACGTATCGCGCGCTGCATCCGTTGATGACGCTGGTCCGTCCCGACATGGCGGAGCGCTTCGTCCACGATCTCATCCGCCAGACGCAGCAGAGCCCCTATGGCCCGCCGACCTGGCCGTTGCAGGGGTTCGAGACCGGGTGCATGAACGGCTGGCATTCGGTCGCGGTGCTCGCCGAGGCGCATGCCAAGGGGATCAAGGCCGATTATGCCGCGGCCTGGCCCAATATCCGCCGGCGTGCCTTCGACCCGCAATACAAGGACAGCCTCGCGACGCTCGGCCGCGATCATTACATGCGGCTCGGCTATATTCCCGCGGACAAGATCAAGGAGTCGGTCAGCCGGACGCAGGAATATGCGTATAACGATCATGCGATGGCGCTGCTCGCCGACGCGATCGGCAAGACCGACGATGCGGCGCTGCTCCGCAAGCGCAGCGGCAACTGGCGCAATGTGATCGATCCGAAGATCGGCTTTGCCCGGCCGCGCTTCGCCGACGGAAGCTGGTGGGCGGCCTATGATCCGATCCAGCTCGGCCACATGCCGCAGCCGCGGTGGCGGGACTATACCGAGGCGAATGGCTGGCAGGCGACCTTCCTGAACCAGCATGACATTTACGGGCTGATCGCGCATTTCGGCGGCGATGCGGCGTATGACGCGAAGATCGATTCCTTCTTCAACGCACCCTCGACGCTGCCCGCCAACGCGCCACCCGACATCGCCGGGCTGGTCGGGCAATATGCGCATGGCAACGAGCCCGGGCATCATGTGGCGTATCTCTATGCCTATGTCGGGACGCCGTGGAAAACCCAGGCGATGGTCCGCCGGCTGTGTACCGAGATGTACAAGGACGATCCCGACGGCGTGATCGGTAACGACGATTGCGGCCAGATGAGCGCATGGTTCATCCTGTCGTCGTTCGGCTTCTATCCGGTCGATCCGACAACGGGGATCTATGTCTTCGGGTCGCCGCTGTTCGACAGCGGCGAGATGCGCGTCGGCGCGGGCAAGACGCTCCGGGTGCGCGCGATCGGCAATGCGCCCGACCGGCCCTATGTCCAGTCGGTGCGCTGGAACGGCAAGCCCTGGACCCGCAACTGGATCGCGCATACCGACCTGATCCAGGGCGGCGAGCTGGAATTCACGATGGGCGCGAAGCCGTCGCGCTTCGGCACGCGCGCCGAGGACCGTCCGCCCTCGGCGCCGCGCTGACGCCCGCTGTCGAGGTCGGGATCAGAAGAAGGTCTCGACCACCTCGACGCAGGTGAAATCGTCGTCGACCACCAGCACCCGCCGCCATTTGTCCAAGGTGAGGCACGGGTGCGAGATGTCGAACGCGATGACGTCGCCGACCGCGATGTCATCGCCGGGGGTGATCGCCAGATAGGCATGCTGGTCCATCAGCCCGGTCACCGCCCAGTGCGCGGGGGCGTCGACCGGGCGGCGGTCGCGCGCCTTGCGGAACAGCGTCGCAGGCCGGGGAAGACCGGCATCGAAGGCGACGTCGCGCTTGCCCATCGCGATGACCGCGCGCGCCGGATCGGGGATCGACTGCACCACCGCCCATATGCGGAGCGCGGGCAGCAGCGCGTCGCCAAAGCTCGGCGCGACCGGATTGCGTTTCAGGATCTGTTCCTGTGCGATGCGGTACAGGCCGTCGTCATGGCTGATGTAACAGCCGGGGCGCAGCACGACCTGGACGTCGCCGGCCTTTGCCAGCGCGGCGGTTTCCTCCGCGACCACGTCGTACCAGGCCGAGCCCGCCCCCGACAGGATCGCGGGCGTCCGCGCGATCCGCCCCGTCGCGAGCAGATCGCGCGTGATCGTGACCGCACGACGGATGAACCGCCGAACCTCCGCCTCGTCGCTCAGCACGCCTTCGTAGAATTCGACCCCGGCGAGATGGAGATGCCCCGGCCAGTGCGCGATCGCGTCGAGCACCCCGGCGAGCGCGGCGGCATCGCGGACGCCGGTCCGGAACCCCGACTGGTCGGGTTCGGGGGCGAGTTCGACGAGCAGGTCGAGCGACACGTCGGCGGCGCGGCACGCCTCCCCGAGCAGCGCCACGCCGGCGGCGGAGTCGACGATGCAGATCAGCCGCAGCGCAGGATCGGCGAGCAGATCGACGATCGCGGCGATATTGGCGTCGCCGACGATCTGGTTCGCGATCAGGATGGTGTCGATGCCATGCGCCGCCGCGACCTGCGCCTGCTGGCTGGTGGCGACCGTGATGCCCCACGCGCCGGCATCGATCTGGCGCTTGAACAGCGCGGGCGCCATCGTCGTCTTGCCATGCGGTGCGAGGGACACGCCATAGGCGTCGATGAACGCGCGCATCCAGTCGAGATTATGCTGCATCCGCCGCGCATCGAGCACCGCCGCCGGAAACATGACGTCCCCCGCGAGCAGGTTCCAGCGCGCGGCCGCATCCCGACCGATACCCTTGTGCAGCTTCACACCGACGTCGCTCACGGCAGACCTCCCAGATAAAGAAAATTGTTTACATTATTTCGACCCGCGGTGACAGTGTCGATCCAGCCCGGCCACGACAGACGCGTGGCACTGACCTCTGGAACCTCTGGGAGGTGAAATGATGGCGACAGTCATTGCCGGTGTCGACGTGTATGACGGCAGCGGCGGCGCGGCCTTCCGCGCCGACGTCGAGATAGGCGACGGGATCATCGCGCGGGTCGCGGCAGCCGCCGCGTCGCCGCCGCCGGGCGCGATCGACGGGCGGGGCCTGGCGCTCGCGCCCGGGTTCATCGACGCGCATACGCATGACGATCTGGTCGTGATCGCGGCGCCCGCGATGACCGCGAAGGTGACGCAGGGCGTGACGACGGTGGTGGTCGGCAATTGCGGGATCAGCGCAGGCAGTGATCTGAGCGCGCATGCCCCCCTGCCCGACCCGCTGG
The DNA here is from genome assembly GCF_003046295.1 of Sphingomonas aerolata. Taxonomy (GTDB): domain Bacteria; phylum Pseudomonadota; class Alphaproteobacteria; order Sphingomonadales; family Sphingomonadaceae; genus Sphingomonas; species Sphingomonas aerolata. The sequence continues at coordinate 1,055,274 of NZ_PZZN01000002.1, read as the reverse complement.
TGCTGCTCGGCGGCGCGGACGAATTCCGCTATTCCGATTTCGCCGCCTATGCGCAGGCGGTCGACACCGCGGTCCCGGCCACCAATGTCGTCGCGCTGATCGGCCATACCGCGCTGCGCGCGCGACACATGGACGGGTTCGACCGCGATGCGAGCGACGACGAACGCGCGGCGATGCGCCGCGAGCTGGAGGACGGGCTGGCGGCGGGCGCGTTCGGGCTGTCGTCCGGGCTCGCCTATGCCAATGCCAACGCCGCCTCGACCGCGGAGGTGATGGCGATCGCCGAGGCGTTGCGCGGTACCGGCGCGCTCTATTGCACGCATCTGCGCAGCGAGGCGGCGGCGATCGTCCCCGCGCTGGACGAGGCGTTCGCGATCGGCCGGCACGCCTGCGCGCGCGTGATCGTGTCGCACCTCAAATGCGCGGGCGCACCGCAATATGGTCGCAGCGGCGAAATCCTCGCGATGCTCGAGGACGCCGATGCGCATCATCCGGTCGGGTGCGACTGCTACCCCTATACGGCAAGCTCCTCGACGCTCGATCTGAAGCAGGTCGTGCCGGAGACGCCGATCCGGATCACCTGGTCGGACGCCGAGCCCGCCCAGGCGGGACGGATGCTCGCGGACATCGCCGCGGATTGGGGCGTCGACCTGCGCGCCGCCGCGACGCGGCTGCAACCGGCTGGTGCGGTGTATCACTGCATGACCGACAGCGATGTCGACCGGATCCTCGCGCATCCGCTGACGATGGTCGGGTCGGACGGTCTGCCCTGCGATCCCCGGCCGCATCCGCGGCTATGGGGCAGCTTCCCGCGCGTGCTCGGCCATTATGCGCGCGACCGCGGCCTGTTCCCGCTGGCGACCGCGATCCGCAAGATGACCGGGCTTCCCGCCGATCGCTTCGGCCTGCACGACCGGGGCTATGTCCGCGCAGGGTTCGCCGCGGATCTCGTCCTGTTCGACCCCGCGCGGATCGCCGACCGTGCGACCTATGACGAGCCGACGACCGCAGCGGATGGCGTGGTCGGTGTCTGGGTCAACGGCGTCGCGACGCTCGCGCTCGGCCGACCGACCGGCGCCCGCGCGGGCCGCCTGCTGCGCCGCGCAAACCCCATTACCCAGTGAAGGAATGATCAGATGACGGACGGACTCAAGCGTTATGGCGTCGAAGGCGGCAGCGGCACCGGTGGCCAGCATCTGCCGTTCGCGCGCGCGGTCGGCGCGGATGGCTGGCTGTTCGTATCGGGCCAGGTGCCGATGGTCGATGGCGAGGTGATCGACGGCGGCATCATCCCGCAGACGCATCAGGCGATCCGCAACGTGCTGAAGATCCTCGAGGAAGCCGGATACGGCCCCGAGCATGTCGTGCGCTGCGGCGTATGGCTGGACGACGCGCGCGACTTCATGTCGTTCAACCGCGTGTTCAAGGAGTATTTCGGCGCGCATCCCCCCGCGCGTGCCTGCGTCGTGTCGCAGATGGTCGTCGACTGCAAGGTCGAGGTCGACTGCGTCGCCTGGAAGAAACCGTAAATGCAGCCGGGCGGCATGCTGCTGACCGAGGCGGCGATCGCGGTCGCCGCGCTCATCGTGCTGATCGTGCGGGTGCGGCTCAGCCCGTTCATCGCGCTGACGCTGGTGTCGCTCGCGCTCGCGCTGGTCGTCGGCATCCCGCTCGGATCGATCGTCAAGAGCTTCGAGGCGGGCGTCGGTGGTGCGCTCGGGCATATCGCGCTGGTCGTCGGGCTCGGCACGATCCTCGGCAAGATGATGGTCGAAAGCCGCGGCGCGGAGCGGATCGCCGACAGCGTGATCGGCTTTTTCGGCCCTGCGCGCGCCGACTGGGCGATGATGACGGTCGCGCTGATCGTCGGCCTGCCGGTGTTCTTCGAGGTCGGCTTCGTCCTGCTGGTGCCGATCGTCTTCACGCTGGCGCGGCGGCTCGGGCAGCATCCGATGCGGATGGGGCTGCCGATGGCGGCGGGGCTGTCGGTGGTGCATGCGATGGTCCCGCCCCACCCCGCAGCGTTGCTGGCGACGCAGGCGTATAATGCGGATGTCGGGCTCACCGTGCTGTTCGCGCTGATCGTCGGCATCCCGACCGCCGCGATCGCCGGACCGCTTTATGGCCGGCTGGTGATCCGGCATCTCGCACCGCAGCCGATCGCCCCCGCCGCGGTCGTCGAGGCCGAGGACACGCGGAGCCTGCCCGGCTTCGGCATCACGCTTGCGACATTGCTGCTGCCCGTCGTGCTGATGCTTGCCGGCAGCCTCGCGACGATGATCGCGCTGCCCGGATCGCGGCTCGACGGCATCCTCCGCTTCGTCGGCACGCCGGTCGTCGCGCTGCTCGCCGCGGTGCTCGTCAGCTACTGGACGCTGGGGCTGGCGCGCGGAATGAACCTCGGGACGATCCAGAAGTTCACCAACGACTGCCTCGCGCCGACCGCGATGATCACGCTGGTGGTCGGCGTGGGCGCAGGATTCGGCCGCGTCCTGATCGACAGCGGCGTATCCGACGCGATCGTCGCCGCAGCGACCAGCGTCCATATGCCGATCGTCCTGCTCGCCTGGCTGATCGCGGCGCTGATGCGCGTGGCGACCGGGTCGGCGACGGTGTCGATGGCAACCGCCGCGGGGATCATCGCGCCGCTGGCCGCGGCCAATCCCGGGATCCGGCCCGAACTGCTGGTGCTCGCGACCGGCGCCGGATCGGTGATCCTCAGCCACGTCAACGATGGCGGCTTCTGGCTGGTGAAGGAGTATTTCGGGCTGAGCGTCGCCGACACGATCCGCAGCTGGACCGTGTGCGAGACGCTGATCTCGGTGGTCGGGCTGGGGCTGACGCTGCTGCTGTCGCTGGTCGTCTAGCCTATTTGCCCCCGATCGTCGTCGCGGGGCTGTTCCACCCGCGCAGCCGCACCGTGGCGACGCCGCGGTCGCCCGGATAGGCGACGGTGACGTCACGCGTCTCTCCGGGCAGCAGCGAGACGTAATTGTCGCTGAAATAGGCCGGGAGGATCTGCACGCCCTTGCCGTCGAACAGCGTCAGCTTGGTCTGCAACGCGGGTGTCGTGCCCGGATTGGACAGCGTGACGCGGAGCGATCGCTCGCCCGCCGCCGCCGACGCTGCCGCCACGTCAGCCCGAAGCGTGGCCTGCGGCATCGCCGACAGCGCGCGCAGATCGGCGGGGTTTGCCGCCTGCCAGTAGAAATTCTCCGATACGCGGCTCCCGTCGGCGGCGGACGCGTCGAGCCGGACCAGCACCGGCCCCTTCGCCAGCGCCGCATCGAGCGCCAGCGGGAAGAGGGCGACGGTGGCGTTGGCGGGCAGGTCGACGGTCTGCGCGTGGGTCGCGACGGTTGCGCCGGTCAGATCGGTGACCCGCGCGGTGGCCTTCACCCCGGTCAGCGGCTGGCGCGTGGTGTTGACCATCACGACCTGACGGCCCGGCTGGTTCATCTGGATATGAACCGGCTCCGCCCCCTTCTTGGTGCCGTAGAACGCGGCGTGCGTGTCATAGTCCGACGAGTAGATCTGGAAATCGCTCGAGGGCCAAGCAGGGTGCGTCATCCACAGCATGCGGGCGCTGTTGGTGGTCCACAGCCCGGCATTGAACCCTTCGAAGATCGCGCGGTGCGATTCGTAGTTGAGCATCTGCGCCTTGCGCTCGAAATCGGCGAGATCGCGGGCCGGACCGAATTCGGTGTCCATCGCGCGCACGAAGCTCGCCATCGAGACGCCGCGTTCCTGGTGCCAGTCGTGATAGACCCAGGTGTCGCTGATCGGCCAGCGATCCTCGACGGGGACGGTGCGCTGCCACGATTCCAGCGTCGGAAAGCTCGCCGTGCCGACCTCGATCGCGAAGCCGTGCGGATAGCCGGTGAAATAATCCTCCGGCGGGTGCCATTCATAGGGCCCCGATCCGCCGAGATTGATAACGCGCGAATTGCCCTTGTAAAGCCGGGTGCCGTCCTCCTGCCAGACCATGTCCTGCAGCGCGGTCTGCAGGATCGGTTGCGGCACACCTTCGTTGCGGCCGAACCAGAGGATGATCGACGGATGGGTGCGATAGCGCCGCACCACGTCACGCGCATTGGCGACGAACAGCGGCACGTCCTGCGCCTCCGCGTCATTGTCCTGCGTCGATTCCCAGAAGTCGTTGAGCACCATCAGCCCGTGGCGGTCGGCGAGCGCATAGAACGCCTCTTCGGTGCTCTGCCCCATCCAGTTGCGGATGATGTTCATCCCCGCCTCGCGGTGAAGCCGGAAATAGGGGGTCAGCCGGTCGGTGCCGACCCGCTTCATCATGTCGTCCATGCCCCAGTTGCCACCGCGCGCGGCGATGCGGACGCCGTTGACGCGCAGCACCATCTGCGGCGACAGCGGATCGTCGGGCAATGCAGTGACCGCAGGTGATGTCTCCGCCCCCGGCATCAGCGAATTCGCCCAGCCGCCGCGGACCTTGCGCAGCGCCGGGTGGCGTTCGTCGATCACCGGCGTGCCGAGATCATGCGCGAGCGCGGTATCGACCAGCACACGCCGCAACGCCCCCGTGGTGTCGAGCGACGACAGTTCATACGTGACGCTGCGCATCCCGAAATCAAGACTGCGGCGGTCGGACACGACCCGGTCGCTCGCCACCGTCAGATCGAGCCGGTGCAGCGCCGGATCGCCATAGCCGTTGGGCCACCAGAGTTTCGGCTTCTGCACCGCGAGCTGCGGGAAGCTGCTCGGGGTGAAGCGCACGACCTGGCTGGCACCGGCCGGAAGCGTCACACGCTGTTCGACCGCGACGTCGTCGAACGCCGCGCGCACGGTCGCCGAGGCCGGCGCGGTGCCGTGGTTCGTCACCGGGACCTCGATCGAGATCTCGGCGACCGCATTGTCGGGCCGCGGCAGGCGGGTCGAGACCGCCGGATCGCCGATCGTCATGAACCCGGTCGCGGCGAGATCTACACCCTGCCATAGCCCGGTGTTGCGATCGCGCACGCCGGGGATCCAGTCCCACCCCTCGCTCGCGCCGAAGGTCGGACCGTCGCTCATCAACGCGCCGCCATTGTCGCCGCGCCCGCCGGCGAGCGACTGTTCGTGCGCGATGCCGGGATGCGGCGGCGGCGCGACCAGCACCGCGATGCTGTTGCGCTGCCCGGGCCGGAGCCGGTCGGTCACGTCGAACCGCCCGCGGATAAAGGCGCCCTTCACGTCGCCGATCGCGGTGCCGTTGACCCACACCTGCGCCGCATAGTTGACGCCGTCGAACGTCAGCGTCAGCCGTTTAGCGGGGGTCGCGGGCAGCGTGAATTCGCTGCGATACCACCAGGATTGCCGCGACAGGCTTTCGGGGATCGCCATGTTGTTCAGGCCGAGCGTCGGATCGGGATAGACGCCGCGGTCGACGAGCGTCGTCAGCACCGTGCCCGGCACGGTCGCGGCATGCCACGAGCGGGCATCGAACCCCGGCTGCGAGATCATGGCCCCGTTCGCCGCCACGGTCGGCGCCGCGACCAGGCGCCAGGCGTTGACGGCATAATGCCCCTCGCGCGTCGGTGCGAGCGCGGGGGCGGTCGACACGGGGCTTGCGACGGGCTTCGAAAAGGGCGCCTTGCCGGTCGGGAGTTCCCAGGCCGGTTGCGGGGCGGTCAGGCCATATTGCGTCTTGACCTGCAGCGGCCAGGACGGGCTGGCATCCTCGAACCGAATCAGCGCCGCGTCGGGCTGACGCCGGGCAAGCGACGCGATCGCAGGTGCGCCGAGCAGCACGGGATCGAGCGCGAACGCGGCGATCCGCCCCGCAAACCCGGGCTGGCCGGGCAGGCGCGGTCCGAGCGCGACGACGCCGGTGGCCGGCGGCATCGCGTCGGCGGTGGCGGTGCCGACGAGCCGCCCGTCGACGAAGAAGCGCACCCGCCCCGCATCCGCGGTCGCGGTCAGCAGGTGCCAGGACTCGCGGGTGATCGGCGCAGCGGCGCGGAGCGTCGTCGCGCCCATCTGGAAGACGGGCTTGCCATCGTCGAGCGCGAACATCCGTGCGGCCGCGCCGGCGGGGTTGCCGATCGCCGCGACCGGCACGAGTCCCTTGGGCAGCAGCGTCGGGTTGATCCAGGCGCGCATCGTCCATTGCGGCATCGGCGGCAGTGCCTCGTCGGCGGCATAGCCCTGTACCGGACGTTCGAGACCGTCAGACCCGGCGAGGAACACCGCGTTATACGGCCCGATCGTCGCCCGCTTCGGGTGCGCGATCCGCGACGACGGCCAGTCAACCTGCTGTGCCGCCGCCTGCGCCGACCCCTGCATGGCCGCGACGCCGGCGCACAGCGACGCCGTATAGATCCTGATGGCACTCATCTCGCAGGCTCCCCTTGGGTGTCGTTCGCGTTATTTCGGCAGCACGGTCCGCGTCCCGGTGATCGTCACGTCCGTCCAGATCCCCGCCGCATCCCCGGGCTGCCCGCCACCGACGAACAGCCGGTAGCGGCCCGGCACGACGGCATGCGTACCGTCATGCTCGACCATGCTGAGGCTGCGCGGGTCGATGGCGAAGTCGACGGTGCGGACTTCGCCGGCGCGCAGCGGGATCCGGCGGAACCCGACGAGCTGGCGTTGCAGAACGGGAATCGTCCGCCCCTGTTGCTGCGCGTCGACGGGTGCGAGATAGGCCTGGACCACCTCGTCCCCGGCGCGCTTGCCGGTGTTGGTCACGGTGACGCTGACCGCCAGCGGCTGTCCCGCGGTCACCGTCGCGATCGGCGCCGTCCTGGGGGCATAGGCGAAGCGCGTGTAGCTGAGGCCGTGGCCGAACGGGTAGAGCGGCGTACCGCTGAAGAAACGGTAGGTCCGGTTCTTCATGCTGTAATCGATATAGGCGGGCAGATCGCGCGTCGTGGCATAGACCGTCACCGGCAGACGCCCGCCCGGATTGATATCGCCCGCCAGCATCCGCGCGATCGCGGTCCCGCCGGACTGGCCCGGATACCAGGCGGCGACGACCGCATCGGCATGGTCCCTGCTCCACGGATCGGCAATCGCGGAGCCGGTCAGCTGCACGACCACGATCGGCTTCCCGGCGGTGGCGAGCGTCTCGAGCAGCGCGCGCTGCGGCTCGGGCAGTTCGATCGCGGTGCGGTCGCCGCCGAGGAAGCCCGGCACGTCGAGCCGCAGCGCCTCGCCCTCGAGCGTCGGCGACAGGCCGGTGAACACCACGACCACATCCGCTGCGCCGGCGGCGGCGAGCGCCTCGCCGCGCTGCGCGTCGATCGGCGCGACCCAGCGCAGGCCGATCCCGCCATCCTCGCTTGCGTGCACAAAGTCGATGCGGAGGTCGTGCGGTTTGGCGTCGGTGACGGTGACCTCCGCCTCGACTGCGCTATCGCTGCCGTCGTCGATGATCAGCGGCTTGCCGTCGAGCCACAGCTTCACCGGATCATGGCCTTCGCAGTCGAAGCAGCGGGGGACGTCGAGCCGCAGCCGGTAGCGGCCGGGGCCCGGCGGCGTCAGTTGCCCGGTCCAGCGAACGCCGTAGCCTTTGCCCGACAGTCCTGGAACGGGCGGCGCGCGATCCCAGTCGAAGTCGATCGTGCGGTCCTGCCGGGTCGCGACCCGCCGGGTCATCGCGCCGTCGCTGAAATACTCGCCCTTCAGCCCCGGCCTGCCGTTCGCGGACAGGGCGGTTTCGGGCACGGGCAAGGCGACGCCCGCCGCCAGCCCGCTGCCCTGCGCATAGGTGACGCGATCGGCACCGAAACGCGCGCGAATGCCCTGCAACGGCGTGATCGGCGCGCTGGCGGTGCCGTGATAATTCGCCTCGAGCACGTCGAGCGAGTCGGCATTGGGCCCGATCACCGCGATCCGGGTCCCGGGCTTGAGCGGCAGCCGGTCCTTGTTGGTGAGCAGCACCAGCGACTTTTCCGCTGCGGTCTGCGCGAGTGCGCGGTGCGCGGGCGTGTCGACCTGCGACGGCGCGATGCGCGTCCAGGGGCTGCGCTGGCCAAAGGCGATGCCGAGCGCCGCGCGCGACGCGAGCACACGACGCAGCGACGTGTCGATCGCGGCTTCGGGTACCAGACCCTTCCGAACCGCGGCGGGCAGCGCATCATAGCTCGGCCCGCAATCGAGATCGGTGCCCGCCTGCAGCGCCGCCGCGGCCGCCGAGGGCAGATCGGGGCGGTAATAATGGAAGACGGAGATATAGCCGACCGCATCGCAGTCCGACACGACCATGCCGCCAAACCCCCAGTCGCCGCGCGCGCGGTCGGTCAGCAACGCGGACGACGCGCAGGCGGGTACGCCGTGAAGCGAGTTATAGGCGCACATGATCGACTGCGCGCGGCCTTCGGTCACCGCCATGCGGAAGGCCGGCGTATAGGTCCCGGCCATGTCGCGCGGGGAGATATCCGCGTCGAAGCTGTTGCGCCCCGCCTCCGGCCCCGAATGCGCCGCGAAATGCTTCGGCGTCGCGATCGCCCTGGGATGCGCGGCGTCGGGCCCCTGGATGCCGCGAACGAACGCGACGCCCAGCTTGCCCGTCAGATAGGGATCCTCGCCATAGGTCTCCTGCCCCCGCCCCCAGCGCGGATCGCGGAAGATGTTCAGGTTGGGCGACCAGATGTGCAGCCCCGCGAAACGCCGCCGGTCGCGCGTCGAGCGCACGCCGTTGTACTTCGCCCGCGCCTCGGTCGAGACGACCGTGCCGACCTGATCGAGCAGCGCGGTATCCCAGCTCGCCGCCAGACCGATCGCCTGTGGAAAGACGGTCGCGATCCCGTTGCGCGCGAGGCCGTGCAGCCCCTCGCTCCAATAGTCGTACGCGGGCAGATCGAGCCGGGGCAGCGCCGGCGCGCTGCTGCCGAGCTGCGCGGCCTTCTCCTCCAGCGTCATCGCCGCGATCGCCGTCTCGACGGCGGGTGGCGTCGCTTGAAGATCAGGCGCCTGAACGTCGGCGGCCATCAGCAGGAACGGCAGCATCGGCTTTCCCCAGTTAATCGGATCCGATGACCGACCCGGTCATGCTCAACGGCATACCGGGCCGGGGTCATCAGAAGTTCGCGCGCATGCCGACCCGGAACGCGCGTCCGACGACGTCGTAGAGACCGGGGTTGGTGATATCGCTGGGGACGGTGGCGGCGTCCTTGTTGAACATGTTGTCCACCTTGACATAGCCCTGCACCGCGTCGGTGAATTTGTACGAGGCGCTGATGTCGACGTAAAAGGCGCTGTCGAGGTGATTGCGATCGATCGTCGGGTGATCGATCGTCGAGACCGGGCAGTTGGTCTGGCAGACGATATATTCGTTGCTGATCACGCCCGCGCTGATCCACCGCTCCTGCAGCGTCATGCTGAAGAGGTCGGTCGTCCAGTCCTGGACCGCGAGGACCTTCCAGCTCGGCGTCGCACCCTGCCCCAGATTCACGCCCGCACCCTGAATGGGGATCGTGTTGGGCAGACCGCGATCCGAGACGAAGTTCTTCACATGCGTCGCCAGACCGCGCAGCGACGCCTGGCCGGGCAGGCCGATGCCCGACAACGGGACCTGGTAGCTCGCCTCGATGTCGAAGCCGTCGGTGAAGATCGACGCGAAGTTGAACGGCTGGACGGTCACCGACGCGTTGTTCGGATCGCTGATGTCGAAGCTGTTGCAGGTGAAGGTCACGCCGGCGAAGCAGAGGTTGATCTGGGTCTGCGCATCGAGCGCCGCGATCGCGCTCTTGATCTTGATGCGGTAGTAATCGACCGAGATGTTCAGCCGCGGTGCCCAGGACGGACGCGACAGGATCACGCCGAATTCGGTATTGCGCGCGACTTCGGGGCGCAGCGCGGTGTTCCCCGTGGTCGTCTGCAGCACGGTGAGCGTACGACCCGGATTGAACGGATCGGTCGTGCCGGTGCGATTGCTCGTGACCGGCGCGGCGAAGAGCTCGCTCAGATTGGGTGCGCGGATATCGCGCGAGGTCACGCCGCGGAAACGGATGCCGTCGACCGGCGTGTCCCAGGTCGCGCCGACCTTCCACGTATAGACCGTCCCCGACGTGCTGTAGTTGGTCGCGCGCCCGGCGGCATTGAGGTTCGCCTTGCCGACCCCGTCCGAGTTGAACAGCGGGGCATTCACCTCGAGGAAGGATTCATAGACGCTATAGGCGCCGCGGCCGTCGCGGTAATTGCCCGCATACCAGTTGCCGCCCTGCGGGTTCAGCAGCGGGTCGCTGGGATATTGCGCATCGTACGCACCGCTGGTCACGACGCCGTTGCCGTAGGGATCGGCGTTCACCTGATAGAATTCATGCCGATATTCGCTGCCGAACGCGACCGACAGCGCGCCGGCGGGCAGTTGCAGCGGCTCGCCGCTGACCGAGAAGCTCGCGACGTCCTGGGTCTGGCGCGTATGCTGGTACGGTCCATTGCCCGGAAGGATATAGGCGAGCGCCGCGGCGCTGGGCGTCTGGCCGCCGATGATGTTGAGCGGGACGCAGCCGCTGGCGACCGCGGCGGGATTGGCGCAGGTGATGCTGCCATCGGGCGCGCGGACCGCCTGGATCGCGGCATTGTAGCGCGGCATCAGCGGGATATCGCGGACGGTGATGTCGGTGATGCCCGTGCCGTGCTGGTAATAGGCATCATAGCGCCAGTCGCCGCCGAACGCCTGGATCTTGCCCTTCGCGCCGGCGACGAAGCGATATTGCTCGCGCTCGGTGCGGACGCTGATCGAGTTGGGGAAGATCGCGTTGTCGACGCCGTAGCGGAACTGGGTGATCCCGTTCGCCGCGCAGGCCTCCTGGATCGAGGTAGGGACATAGGGGTTGGCGCATTGCAGCGTCAGGTTGCCGAACTGCGCGGATCCGACATTGGGAATATTGCCCGTCGTCACCCGGGCGACGTTGACGGTGGTGTAGAGTTCATTGTCGGGATCGATGTCGAAGCCGATCCGGCCATAGCCGCTGAGCCGCGTGATCGTCGACTTGAGCGAATTGGCGTTGGTCACGTTGCCCGACCGGTCGCCGCCTTCGCACACGCCGTTGTAGCAGCCCAGCACGTTGCCGTTCGCATCCTTCAGCGGCACGCCGTTCGAGCCATATTCGAACTGGCGCGGATTGCCGTTCACGTCGAACGCGGTGCCCTGGAGCGGACCGGCGGTGATCAGCCCGTAGAGCGCCGTGTTGTTCGCCTGGGTGAAGCTGCGATCGAGATATTGCGGGCCGCCGTCATTGGTGATGCCGCGGTTGATCAGGTTGCGCGAGACCAGCCAGTTGCGCCCGCCCGGGCCGCTGCCGTCGGGGTTCGATCCGACACCGAAGCCGGCCGATCCGATCCCGTCCTCGTGACTGTATTCGCCGCTGCCGATGAGATGCAGCCGGTCGTTGAACAGCGATTTCCCGACCGCCGCTTGGACCGTGTAGTTGCCGTCATCGCCGTAGGTGCTGATGCCCGACTGAAGATTGGCCTTGAAGCCGGTGAAGCGGGTGTTGGTCACGAAATTGACCACACCGCCGACCGCGTCGGAGCCGTAGGAGGCGGAGGCACCCCCGGTCACGACGTCGACCCGTTCGATCAGCAATTGCGGGAACAGGCTGACATCGGCGACGCCGGTGACGTTCGCGCCGACGACCCGCTGGCCATCGATCAGGGTGAGCGTGCGGATCGGTTGAAGGCCGCGAAGACTGAGCGCGCTCAGCCCCTGCACGCCGGTCGAGGTGCCGTTGGCGCCGACGGTGGCGCCCGTGCTGCCCTGGAGCGAGGGCAATTGCGCGACGGTCGTGAAGACGTTGGGCTGCGCGTTCTTGGCGATCGACTCGGCGCTCAGCACCTGGGTCGGGGTTGGTGCGGTGAAGCCCGACGAGATGATCCGCGAGCCGGTGACGACGATGTCGGACTGCGGGGTGGCGGGCGCAGGAGCCGCTTCGGTTGCGGGCGCGGCGTCCGGTGTCGGGGCCGCCTGCGCCGCGGGGGTCTGGCTCTCGGCGGGCACCGGCTTCGTCGCGTCCTGCAGCACGTCCTGCGCAAAGGCCGGTGTCGCCAGCATCGTCGATGCCGCCAGAACCGAGCGCAGCACTGCAAAATTGATCACTTGGCGCATCACATACTCCCCACATCAACCGGGGCGCTTGCTGGCCCAATGTCGTTTCGGGGGTCGGCTTAAGTCGATCAATCTCCCTGCGCAACATAAGTTTCATAAAATGTCTTTTTATATTTATATCCGTCTTTTAAGGCTTTTTTGGTAATATATTGGTACCCTGCACCGGATAGTTGCCCGGAATTAACCTTATTTGTGAGCGGCTTGCAGCGTGTCGTCGATACATAACATGGATTAGATATGTTCAGTCCGCTGCGGCGCGCGGTTGACCTTTCCAGGGGCTAGACGCGCCTCGAAGGTTCGGAAAATAGGGTGGCACGCTAACGATCGTCCGATGTGCCAGACGGGACAGTATCGGGAGGGTGAACCCCATCCTCATCCGTGCGAATGCATCTTCCGCCAAGCGCACCCAAAAAGACCAACAACAGACATAAACAATACCAGATCGACTCATCTTGATAAAAAGATTATAAAAATATCAATGCCGGTGAGCGTTTCGCAATGTCGCCCGTCATATTAGCGTAATAACAGGGGGGCGAGATCATGGTTGGGCATTCTTTCGGATCGATGTTGGTGCGGACCAGCGTCGTCGCAATCGCCGCGGTGGCAGCGACGCCGCTCGCTGCACAGTCGGCGATGGTCCGCGTCGACGTCGCGCCGCAGCCGCTGGCCCAGGCACTGCAGACGCTGGCGCAGCAGGCCCGTGTCCAGGTCGTGTTCGATCAGGCGCGGGTCGGCACCCGCCGGTCGACCGCGCTGGCCGGGTCGATGACCGCCGCCGACGCGTTTCAGCGCCTGTTGCGCGACACTGGCCTTGCGGTCTCGCAGACCACGCAGGGCGTGTTCGTGGTGGCGGCGCAGGATAGCGCAGCCCCCGCCCCGCCCACCGGGTCCGCCCCCGTCACGCTCGACCCCACGTCCGAAACGCCAGCGCCGGCGCCGGCGGACATCATGGTCACCGGCACGCGCATCACCCGGCCCAATCTGAAGTCGGCGAGCCCGATCACCAGCATCGGTGCCGCGGAGATCAAGGCGCAGGGCGCGGTCAATCTCGAGGAGGTGACGAACCGGCTGGGTCAGGTGCAGCCCGATGCGCAGCAGAATTATCAGCAGAGCAACGGCCAGCAGCGCGGCGTCAAGCTGCGCGGGCTGGATTTCAACCGCACGCTGTCGCTGATCGACGGCCAGCGGATCGCCGGGACCGAATCCGTCGACACCAACCTGATCCCGGTCTCGCTGGTCGAGCGCATCGACCTGCTGACCGGCGGCGCATCCTCGGTCTATGGCTCCGACGCGATCGCGGGCGTCGTAAACTATGTGATCCGTCGCGATTTCGAAGGACTGCAGCTGTCGGGCAATTACAGCTTCTACAATCACGACAACCGCGCCAACGCTTCGACACCCGTCGCCCAGCGCTACGGGATCGCCACGCCGACGGGGCTGACCAACGATGGCGGCCGCGCGGATCTGAGCGCGACCTACGGCCACAACTTCCTCGACGACCGGCTGAATGTCTCGGTCTACGGCACCTACCGGACCGCGGACGGCATCTTCTTCCGTGACCGCGACGCGTCGGGCTGTCAGTTGCGCCGCGACACGGGTAACCCGCTCAGGGTCAACAACCTGATCTGCGGCGTGACCGCGGCGTCGCCCAACGGGACATTGACGGCGAACGGCGTAAATTATTCGAACGTCACCGGCAGCCCCGGCGTCTTCGCGAACGCGTCGACGATTCCGGGCTATGCGAACCAGGCGGACCGGCTCGCGGCGCGTGGTTATGAGCGCTTCAACGGCGGCGGCTTCATCAACTTCAAGGCGTCGCCCGCCGCCGAGTTTTCGGCGGGCGTGATGTACCTTCGCGATACATCGGAGAACCTGCTCTACGGCCCCTATGTCCAGGGCAGCTACCGGGTGAACTGCGACAACCCGCTGATGTCCGCATCGCAGGCGCAGACGATCTGCGGCGCGAATGCCGGGACCGGCGCGTCGGCGCCGCTCGGTGTCCAATACGGCTTTCCGGGGCTGGCCGGCGACCGCGACAAGGAAAGCTTCAGGAACACGCAGACGCGCATCAACGCGTCGGTCCGCGGCGAGATCGCCGAGGGCTGGCGGTATGACGTCGGCGGCGTCTACAGCACGAGCCGGCAATTATGGGAGCCCGGCGGCAACCCGGTCGCCGCCAAGGTCAGCCGCGCGCTCGACGTCCTCAACGTGAACGGCGTGCCGACGTGCCGGTCGGTGGTCAACGGCACCGACCCCGCCTGCGTACCGCTCAACGTGTTCACCGCCAACAATCCCGGCAGCGCCGCGCTCAGCGACTATCTGTTCGACGAGGGGCTCGGCGTGCAGGACCTGCGCGCGAAATTCTATGACGTGACCGCCAATCTGACGGCGGACTTCACCCGCTACGGCATCCGGTCGCCATTCGCCGAACAGGGACTGGCCGTGGCGGTCGGCGGGGAATATCGCCGGCAGGAGGAGCGGACGACGCGCAACACCCGCTTCATCGAAGTCTATGGCGGCGTGCCCGACAGCCTGACCACGCAGGACGTCGTCGAGGGCAATGCCGAAGCCCAGCTGCCGCTGGTGCAGAACGTGCCGTTCTTCAAACTGCTGCAGGTCAATGGCGGCTATCGCCTGTCGAAATACAGCACCAATCCCCAGACCTTCAACACCTGGAAGATCGAGGCGGTCTATTCGCCGAGCGAGGACGTCACGTTCCGCGTCGGCCGGAACCGCGCCGCGCGCGCGCCCGGCCTGAGGGAGGCCGATCAGGTCGTCGGCTATCAGAATGCAACGATCGTCGACCCCTGTGCCAGCGTCAACGGCGTCGCACCAAGGGCCAGCATCGAGGCGTGTCGCCTGACCGGATTGCCCGACGCGCAATATGGCAATGGTCTGGCCGCGGGTATTCCCGGCAGCCTGCGCTGCGTCGACGATGTCTGCCGCCAGCGCAACAACGGCACCCCGATCGATCCCGAGGACGCACAGACGCTGACCTATGGCCTGGTGCTGACGCCCCGTTTCCTACCGCGGTTCAGCTTCTCGGTCGACCGGTACAAGATCCGCGTCGACAACGTGATCAGCTATCTGGGTGCGAGCTTTGCAGTCGATGGCTGCGTGATCACCGGCGACCCCTATTATTGCAGCCGGCTGGTGCGCGATCCGACGACCTATCAGCTGAACGGCACGGGCACGACGGCGGGCTATATCCAGGGCGGCAATCTGAACGCGTACCGGCTCTATGCGAGCGGCTATGACTTCCAGGCGCAATATTCGGCGCGGCTCGGCGGGACGGCGGGCAAGCTCGACTTCCTGATGAACGGCACGCTGACCACCGACCAGGGCGGCCAGGCCGCACCCGATCAGCCGCGGACCAATTGCGTCGGCTATTTCGGCGGATCCTGCCCGCAGCCGACACCACGCTGGATCCACAATGTCCGCACCACCTATTCGAGCGACGACGGAATCTTCAGCGCGTCGGTCGCGTGGCGCTATATCGGTGGCACGACCGCGGGTCAGAATGGCGGCCCGAACTCGACGCCGGCGACCGAGGTCTCCGACTTCACGCGGATCCCCGCCTATCATTATTTCGATCTGTCGCTGGGCGTGAACATCGCCAAGCGGATGACGCTGACCGCGGCGGTCAACAACATCTTCGACCGCCAGCAGCCGATCCTGACGAACACCTATGATTACGCCTTGTCGCGCGGGAACACGATTCCCCAGCGTTACGACACGCTGGGACGCCAGATCTCGATTTCGGCAACGACGCGCTTTTGATGCGCGTGGTCCAAGGGGCGGTCCGCCGGCGGCGCATGGCCCTCGTCATCGCGCCGTGCGTTGCCGCGGCGCTCCTGCCGGTCGGCCAGCCCGCGGTCGCCGGCCCCTCCCCGCTGCTTCCGCTGCCCGCGCATGCGACAGCCGGTACGGGCAGCGTCCGCATCGACGACGGTGCGCGGATCGTCGTCCCTGCCGGCGACGCGGGCGCTGCCAGTGCGGCGCGGCGCGCGGTCGAGATCGTCGCCCGGACGCGCGGCATCACGCTGAACGTGGCCGACCGCGGACCGGGGGCGATCAGTTTCGTGCGGCTGCCCGCGACAAATGGGGGGAGCAGCGAGCGATACCGGCTCGACGTGACGCCCGCGGGGATCCGCATCGCCGCGGCGACCGACGCCGGGCTGTTCTATGGCGCGATGACGCTGGCGCAGATGCTGTCCCCCGATGCGCGGTTCGGGACGGGCGTCGCAGTCCCCATCGTGGCGATCGACGATGCCCCGCGCTTTGCGTGGCGCGGGGTGATGCTGGACGTCGCGCGCCACATGCAGCCGATCGCATCGATCGAGCGCGTCATCGACATGATGGCGCAGCACAAGCTGAACCGCCTGCAACTGCATCTGACCGATGACCAGGGCTGGCGGATCGAGATCAAGCGTCATCCCGAGCTGACGCGGATCGGCGCCTGGCGCGCCTCGTCCACGCCCAATGCGGGCGCGCCGGCGGGCCGCTATGGCGGCTTCTACACGCAGGACGAGCTGCGTGCGCTGGTCGCCTATGCCGCGGCGCGGGCGGTGACGATCGTGCCGGAGATCGACCTGCCCGGCCACGCACAGGCAGCGGTCGCCGCCTATCCGCAGATCGGCGTGACGGGGGACCGGCCGCCGGTGTCGGGCGACTGGGGCATCAACCCCTATCTGTTCAACGTCGACGATCGCAGCATCACGTTCGTCAAGCAGGTGCTCGACGAGGTCATGGCGATCTTCCCGTCGACCTATATCCATATCGGCGGCGACGAGGCGCTGAAGGAGCAGTGGCAGGCATCAGCCGCGGTCCAGGCGAAGATGCGCACGCTCGGCATCGCCGATGAAAAGGGCCTGCAGAGCTGGTTCGTCGGTCAGCTCGGCGCGCACCTCGCCAAGCGCGGGCGCCGCCTGATCGGCTGGGACGAGATCCTCGAGGGTGGGCTTCCGCCGACCGCGTCGGTGATGTCATGGCGCGGCGAGGCGGGCGCGATCGAGGCGGCGAACATGGGGCACGACGTCGTGCTGTCGCCCGGCCCGGTCCTGTATCTCGACAATCTGCAAAGCGGGCGCGACGACGAGCCGCCGGGACGCATGGCGGTACAGACGCTGGCCGACGTCTATGCCTATGACCCCCTGCCCGCCGGGATCGCCGCGGCAAAGGCGCATCACGTGCTGGGGCCGCAGGCCAATCTGTGGGCCGAATATATGGTCACCTCCGCGCAGCGCGAACATGCGCTGTTTCCGCGCATCGCGGCGCTGGCGGAGATGGCCTGGTCGCCGCGCGCCGCGCGCGACTGGCCGGGCTTCCTCGCGCGGCTCGATCCCCAGCTCAACCGCTATCAGCGGCAGGGGATCGCCGCCGCGGACAGCGCCTTCGCGGTCGATTACACCGTGGTCGGCGGGGTCGGTCCGGCGGTGCGCGGCAAGATGGTCACGATCGGCATGGCGAACCAGGCCGGCTATGGCATGATCCGCTACACGACCGATGGCGCGGCGCCGTCATCGACTTCGCGCGCCTATGCCCGACCGCTGAGCGTGGCGCCGGACACGGTCGTCCGCGCAGTGACGTTCGCACCCGACGGCCGCGCGCTCGCCGCCGTGCGCAGCTTCGATACCGCACCCGCCGCGCTGTTGACGCGGGCAAGTGCGAGCCTCGACACCTGTGCCGGCGCGGGGATCCGGCTGCGCCTGCCGCTGACGCCGGATGCGACGGGCGGCGGGCCGGCGTACAGCATGAACATCTATGACGGCTGCTGGCTGTACCGCGCCGCGCCGCTCGGACAGATCCGGGGCATCACGGTCTCGCTCGGCCGGCTGCCGCGCAACTTCGCGCTGCGCCAGCCACAGCGGCAGATGGTCGCGTGGCGCTACAACCCGACGCATTTCGGGACGCTGATGGTGCATGCGCGGACCTGCGACGGGCCCGCGCTGGCGATGGTGCCGCTGCCCGATCCGGCGACCACGCCGAACCAATTCATACTGACCGCGCCGCTGGCGGGTGGGACGACCGACACGGACCTGTGCCTGATCGTCGCGCCGCCGGTCGGTGGACCGCTCTACGGCGTCGACACGGTACGCTTTACGCTGAAGGACATTCGATGACCGATCCCCTGCGCCCATCGCGGCGCGATGCAATCGCCTTCACGGCCGGAACGCTTGGCGCAGCGATGGCCTTTCCCGGCGGCACGTTCGCGGCAACCATTGGCGCGGCGACCACCGGTGCGGCGCTCGTCCCCTTCGGTGCCACGCCGTCGAAGCGGCAACTGGCGTGGCACCGGCTGGAACAGACCGCGTTCGTCCATTTCACGATCAATACCTTCACCGACCGCGAATGGGGCTATGGCGACGAGGATCCCGCGATCTTCGACCCCAAGCAGTTCGATGCCGACCAGATCGTCGCCGCGGCAAAGGCGGCGAACCTGCGCGGCCTGATCGTCACCGCCAAGCACCACGACGGCTTCTGCCTGTGGCCGAGCAAGTTCACGAAACACAGCATCGCGAGCAGCCCCTACAAGAACGGCAAGGGCGACATCGTCGGCGAACTGGCCGCCGCATGCCGGCGGCAGGGGCTGAAGTTCGGGATCTACCTGTCGCCCTGGGATCGCAACCATCCGGACTATGGCCGGCCCGAATACATCACCTTCTTCCGCAACCAGCTGCGCGAGCTGCTGACGCAATACGGGCCGATCTACGAGGTGTTCTTCGACGGCGCGAACGGCGGCGACGGCTATTATGGCGGCGCGCGCGAAGTGCGGAAGATCGACGCGGTCCCCTATTATGACTGGCCGTCGATCATCGCCTTCGTCCACGCGCTGCAACCGATGGCCTGCACCTTCGATCCGGTCGGCGCGGACCTGCGCTGGGTCGGCAACGAGGAGGGCGAGGCCGGCGACCCGTGCTGGGCGACGATGGACGACAAGGGCTTCACCGAGGAAAAGGGCAATGCCGGCGTTCGCGGCGGCGGAATCTGGTGGCCGGCCGAAGCGGATGTCTCGACCCGCTATGGCTGGTTCTGGCACGCCTATGAGGACGGGCAGAGCCGCAGCCCCGCCAATCTGATGAAGATCTATTTCGAGACGGTCGGGCGCAGTGCCGGGCTGTTGCTGAACCTGGCCCCGGATACGCGCGGGCTGGTGACCGACGAGGATGTCGCGAATCTGACCGCGTTCGGCACGGCGATGCGCGCGATGTACGCCACCGACCTGAGCAAGGGTGCGATCGCCTCCGCGAGCAGCGTGCGCGGCGGGCATGACGCGGCGCTGGTGCTCGACGGCAATCCCGAAAGCTTCTGGGTCAGCGCCGATCGGGCGCCGGTCCCGACGCTGACGCTCGACCTGAAACAGCCACGGCTGTTCGATGTCGTCAGGCTGGCGGAGCATCTGCCGCTAGGGTTGCGCGTCGACCGGTTCGCGATCGACGCGCAGGGCCCGACCGGCTGGACCGAAATCGCCAGCAAGCAGGGCATCGGATCGCAGCGGCTGATCCGGCTCGACGCGCCGATCACCGCGCGGCGGGTCAGGCTGCGGATCACCGCAGCAGCCGCGGCGCCGGCGATCACCGAATTCGGCGTGTATCTCGCGCCCGTGCTGCTCGATCCGCCGCACATCGTCCGCGACCGCGAGGGCGTGGTCACGCTGACCAGCGATTCCCCCGGGCTGGCGATCGCCTACACCACCGACGGCAGCGCGCCGACGATCGCATCGCCGCGCTACACGGCGCCGTTCGCGATGCGCGATGCGGGGATCGTCCAGGCGATCAGCATCCACGCGGCCAAGGGTGCGGTCAGCAGCGTGGGGCGTCGCAACTTCGACATCCGCAAGAGCGACTGGAAGATTTTGCGGGCGAGCGCGCCACTGGCCGAGCTGCTGATCGACGAGAAGAACCGCACTGACTGGGTCGCGCCGCTGATCGGTCCGGACGGCAAGCCCTGTTCGGTGACGATCGATCTCGGGCGCAGCGTCGCGCTGCGCGGGTTCGTGCTGAAACCCGGCTGGCACGCGCCGCAGGGGGCCGGCGACCCCGCCGCCTGGCGCGTACGCATCGGCGACGACCCGGCGCTGGCCGACGCGCCGCAGGAGCAGGGCGAGTTCTCGAACATCGCCGCCAACCAGGCGCCGCAGCGCCTCGCCTTCGCGCGGCCGCACCGTGGCCGCTACATCGAGATCGCCTTCACCCGGACCGCCAAGGGCGAGACGCGGCTGGCCATCGCGGAGATCGGGGTATTGACGCAGTAGACCGGTCGCGGCGCGGCGTGTGATGGCGAGTAACCAAAAGCTAAGTCTTTGTTGTTTAACATAGCGCAATGTTCATATCGCTTACTGCGCGGATCGTCGCGATCGGCCTCATCGTGGTCCTGGCACTGGGGTCGCTGGCTGGGCTGCTCGCCGACGCCTCGTACCAGGCCAGCCAGAGCTTCCAATGGGCCGCCCATTCCGCGCAGGTCATCGAGACGACCGAGGCGGCGCTGAACGATCTGCGCGAGGCCGAATCGGGCCAGCGCGGGTTCGTCATCACGCGGGATCCAGCCTATGCCCGGTCCTTCGCCAAACGCCTGGACAGCGCCGCCCGGACCATCGCGCGGGTTGCGGGCCAGACCCGCGACAACCCGCGCCAGCATGCCCGTGCGCGGGAAATGGCATTGCTGATGAAGGAGCGGTCCGCCTTTCTGCGCCAGCCGCTCGACCTTGCCCGCCGGGGCAATTTTGCGGGAGCGGTCACGATCATCGCCAGCGGCCGTGGGCGCGACCTGATGGATGCGATCAGCGTGCGCGGGGAGGCCTTTCTCGAAGAGGAACGCGCGTTGCAGACCACGCGGCAGGATGCCGCGGCGCAGCGCCTGCGCCGCGGCAAGCGGCTTGCCATCTTCGGCGCGATCGCCGTCGCGCTGATCGTCATCGGCGGCTTTACCTTGCTGGTGCAGGGTATCCGCCGCCCGCTGGAAACCATGTTGCGCGCGATGACCGCGCTCGGCAGCGGGGACGAGCAGACACGGATCGATACCGCGATGGGATCGCGCGAATTCAACCGCCTCGCGATCGGCTATAATGCGATGGCCGACCGGCTGGAGGGCGCGGTTTCCGATCAGGGCGCGAGCGAGCGTCAGCTGCAGGTCGTCAACGCCGAGCTCGAGCGCAATACCAAGACGCTGCGCGAACGCGGCGACGTGATCGAGCTGCTCGGCGGCATGGCGCATCGCATGCAGGCCGCACGCACCGACGACGAGCTGGCCCAGATCATCCGGGTGTTCGTACCGCAGGTCCTGCCCGATATTCCCGGCGCGCTGTACGCGCACAACAACTCGCGCAACTGCCTGGTCCCGGTCGCCAGCTGGGGAGACATCGTCGTGCCGGACGACGGCTTCGCGCCGGAGCGGTGCTGGGCACTGCGCCGCGGCCAGAGCCATTCGGTCGTGGATCCGCGCCGCGACATCGTCTGCGCGCATGTCGCCGAGGGCGAGGTCTATCATTGCGAGCCGCTGCTCGCGGGCGGCGAGGTCATCGGCGTGCTCTATCTGCGCGGCCGGATCGAGGCCGAGAACCGCTTCCGGATGAACGTGCTGACCGAGAACATCGCCTCGGCGCTGGTGAACCACCGCCTGCAGCGGTCGCTGCGCGAACAGACGATCCGCGATCCGCTGACCAGCCTGTTCAACCGCCGGTATATGGAGGAGGCGCTCAAGCTGGAGATCGCCCGCGCCTCGCGGTCGGGCAATCCGCTCAGCCTGGTCATGTGCGACGTCGATCATTTCAAGCGGTTCAACGACGAGTTCGGTCACGACGCGGGGGACGCGGTGCTCCAGCAGGTCGCGGCCGAGATGCGCAGCCGGTTCCGCGACGGCGATGTCGTCTGTCGCTTCGGCGGCGAGGAGTTCACCATCATCGCGCCGGGCACGACCGCGGAGGCGCTGGCCAAGCGCGTCGATATCGTCCGGCAGGCGATCGCCGAGATCGCCGTCCGCCACGGCAACCGCGCGCTGGGATCGACCAGCATGTCGTTCGGCATCGCGACCTGGACGGACATCATGGACCGGGAGGGCGCGACGCTGATCCAGGCGGCGGACATGGCGCTGTATCAATCCAAGCGCGACGGCCGCAACCGCGCGACGATCAGCGCGCTCGCGGCCTGATCGGGGCGCTCCGGAGATCGATATCCTCCGCCGTACCGGGCGGTGTCAGAAGAGCTTGCGCAGGCCCAGCCTGACGGACCGGCCGACCGGATCGATATACGCCGCCTGGAACCGGTTCGGCGTCCGCCCGAGCCGATCGCGAACCGCGATACGGTCGTTGAGCAGGTTTTCGACCGTCAGCTGCAGCGTCATGTTGCTTGCCCAGGGACGTTTGATGATCTGGTCGACCTTGAGCGAGCTATAGGGCACCAGCCAGGTCCGACCTGAAAAGCGCAGATCCGACGCCGCCAGGTCGCTGCGGATCCGGGTCGGCCCCTGCAGACGGCCGAACACGCCGATGCTCGCAGCCCCGAGCGATCCGCTGAGGTTCAGCTCGATTTCCCAGCGCGGTCGTCCGCCGGTGCCGGTCAGCGTGTCGCCATCGAGGAGATCGAGTGCCGGCCCCCCGCTCCGCAACGACAGGCGATCGTCGAGCCGCCACGTCGTGGTCATCGACATGTTGAGGTGCGGCCGGGGCCGGGGTGGCGCCGGCGGTGGCACATCCTTCGCGGCGATGCCGACGGGCGGCGTCAGCGGCGCAGGTGCACGCCCGATCGGCGTCGACAGGCTGATCGTCGCCTGCATCTTCGTTTCGCGTTCGCGGGCGATGTTGACCGGCCGCAGGTCGGCGCTGACGAGTTGTCCTGTCTCATCACGCTGGAACGCCCCGGCAAATGCGGTCTGGAAGGCCTGGGTGGCGCTGCCCAGCGTCGCGGTCTGATTGTCGATGCGCGTCTGGAGGTAATTGAGCGTGAGCCGCAGATCGCGGGCCTTGATCGGCGACACGGCGACACCCAGCGTGACGAGCCGCCGGCGTTCCGGGTCGAGCGCGGGATTGCCGCCGGCGATCGTCGTGACGAGCACGCTGGTGCCGGTGGTGAAATCGAAAAACGGCGTGTTCGGGGTGGTCACCGTCGGGTTGGTCAGCAGCGCGATCGCCGGCGGGGTCTGCGCGGCATTGACCGAGGCGATCAGCTGGACCGGCCGCACCGGCGACCATGTCAGGCCGTAGTTGGAACTGAGCAGCCGGCCGTAATCGGACACGTCCGAGACGCCGATCATGCCGTTGACCGACAGCTGTCCGAGAAACGCGAGAACGTCCTGATTGGCAGAGGCGATCGGCAGATCCGCGTTGACGCTGGCCCCACCCGTTGTGCGCGTCAGATCGAGCGTCGTGTCGCGCAAGCCCGGCAGGCTGCCCGAACTGCTCGCCCGGGCATAATCCCCCGAGAGCGTGATCTGCGCGTCGCCGGCCGGCAACCGGACCAGCGGGCCGTTCGCGACCGCCTTTGTCAGCAATGTGCCGGTCACGGTCCGGCTGGAATCGGCCAGACGAAGCGCCGCCGCCTCGGGACTCACGCGCGCCAGCGGATCGCCCCCCGCATCGATCGCGGCCTGCAGATCGTCGATCGGCACGCCGCGTTCGGACCGCGCCACCCCCTGCACCCGGTCATAGCTGGTCGTGACGTTCCACCCCCAGCGCCGGATACTCCCCTGGACCATGCCCGATCCATGCAGCGTCAGGCTGGTGCTCCGCTGCCGGAGCACCGCATCGGGCAGGTAGCGATAAAGCAGGACATCATCCGCAAAGGGCAGCGCGCCGCGTCCTCCCGGCACGCTCAGCAGCGCGGGCGCCAGACCGTTCACGCCGATGTTACGCTGCGCCTCCATCGACAGGTTGAGCGATCCGCTCATCGTCCGCCCGATCGGCGCCGCGAGCGTTCCGTCGACCGAAATCCTGTCGCTGCGCTGCTGGAGCGAGCGATAACGCCCGATATCGGTGACCGCGGGTGCGCCGCCGCCGGCGGCATAGCCCGCCAGAGTGTCGCGCCCCGCCGGGTCGTCCGGCACGGCGGCGATCGTGACCGGGGCCCCGACGAGCGCATCGAGCGCGGGATCGATACTGGCCCCGCCTATTCCCGGAACGGTGCCGCCAAGCGCATAGAGCGTGTCCGGATCGGGCAGGATCGCGCGTTCGCTCTGCAGGATCGGGTTGAGCCGAAGATGCGACAGCGTCAGCGTCGCGCGGTGCGGCCCGTCGATCCGCGCGGCGGTCACCTCGGCATAGCTTGTCTCGCCCCCGCCTTCGGTCGTGACCCCCGTGGCCTGCTGGTAGGTGACCGCGCGAAACCGCTTCTTGGTGATGAAGTTCATCACCCGGACGGTGGCCGGAAACCCGAAGCGTGCGGCCTCGGACTCGGGCAGGACCTCGATCTTCTCCATCGCCTCCTGCGGCAGGCTGTAGAGTTCGTTCATGCTCGACATGCGTCGACCGTTGAGCAGATAGACCGGATCGCCGCCGCTCGCCGACGTCGTCAGTGGCTTCAGGCGTTCGAGCAGCGTCTTGAGATCGGTAGCACCCAGCGACTGGATCCCGGCCTGATCGAGGGTCGCGGTCGGATCGATCGCCCCGACCGCGCTGCCCGCGCTCCGCTGGCCTGTGATGACGATGTCGTCGCCCGACGCCGATGCCGGCATGGGGATCGCCTGCGTCGATCCGGCCGCGGGACAGACCACGCCGCCCCCGAGGCAGACGAGCATCGACGGGTACAGGCGGACCTGCGCGTGAACCCTCACGAACGGCGGATCGGGATGGCGGGGGGATCGATCATCGTCACACTCTCACGCAGCGGGCGACATCGAGTGGAGCGGTATTATATGTCGGGAATAGGGCGGCTTGTGAAAGCAGGCAGGGCAGTATGCCTGAAGGCAGCGCGGTCACGCCGCGGATCGGGGCGTCGGGACGCGATCCGGCGCATCGCCGGCATGGGATGCCGCAAGACTATTGCCTATCGTCCGGGCCAGATTACGCTTCGTCATCGGAGCGCGTGACTGCGAGTCGGAGATCGATGGTCGCGCGCTGCTGCAGGTCTATCCGAGGTGATCCGCTATGGCCGTCAGGGACAAGGCTTCGATCGATACCCAGCATGCCGTGATCGTCGTGATCCGGGGCGATCCCGTCCCCGACGCCGCGATCCCGACGATCGAACTGGATCTCGCGAAATTTCAGAGCGGTCGCTGGGCGTTGCAGCTCGACGCGGCATTTGCCCGGCGCGAGGAGCCGGCGGTGATCCCGGCGCAGGGGGTCGCGTGTCTTGCGGTCGCGTGGTGGGCGCAATTGTCGCCGCGCAGCTATCTGCAGGCGATCGAGGGCGCGGTGCTGCTATCGCCGCTGTCGGTCGGTTTCGGTCAGGAGGCGATCGCGGCGGCGGCGCGACCCGGGCCGACGACACGCCTGCCCTTCCCGTCGGTCGTCGCCTGTGCCCCGGGCCCGTTCATCGACCGGGTGCTGGCGCTGGCCGACCGCTGGGGCAGTCATTTCGTCGAGCGCGGATCGATTGCCGCACAGGCGCCGACGACGCGCAACGCCACCCCGACCGAGGACGAGGCCCGGCTGATCGCGCTGCTCCCGCTGCTCGAGCACCGGGTACCGGGCGATGCCTTCGCGCCCGGACCCCGCCCCGCGCGGCGCCTGCGCCGGCCCGCCGCGATCGACTGAGCGCGCCTGCCGTCGGCGCTGCGCCGCGAGGCCCGCCCCTCCCCACCCCCCCTGTCGACATCGTCGCCACGCTGACGAGCGCGCCGCAAGCGTGCTGCGTCGAGTTCGCGCAGGTCGATCCCGCGGATCCATTGAAGCGACGGTTGGCGCCGGCGCCGTTCGCTAAACCCAGGCTTGATCGGGCCAAAGCCGCTATCGATGGCGGTCCGCGCGTCGGCGTGGCAGAGGGCGCGCTTAATTCATCCGAGGCTTCATGACCGATCTCGCCGTCCTTTACGAACATCCCGCCTGGTTCGTGCCGCTGTTCACGGCGCTCGACGCGCGCGGCGTCGAGTTCTCGCGCACCACGCCGGACGGGTCCTGGAACCCCGCGGATCAGACTGCGCCGGCGCGCGTCGTGTTCAACCGGATCGCGATGTCGAGCTTCCTGCGCAGCGACGAGCATCCGATCTTCGACACGATGGCGATGCTCGATCACTGGCGCCGCACCGGCGCGCGTGTGATCAACGGCGCCGACGTGCTCGCGATCGACGCCTCCAAGGCGCGGCAATTGTCGCTGATCGCGTCGCTCGGCCTCGCGATTCCGGAGACGCGCGTCGTCCACCGCGCCGCCGACGTCGTCGCCGCAGCGCAGACGCTGCGCTTCCCGCTGGTCGTGAAGGCCAATATCGGTGGTTCGGGCGCGGGGATCATCCGCTTCGACAGCCTCGACGAACTCCGCGCCGCGGTCACCGACAACGGCCTGCCGAGCAGCGTCGACGGCGTGTTGCTGGTGCAGGAATATGTCCCCGTCCGCGGTGGCGCGATCACCCGGATCGAGACGCTCGACCGCAAGTTCCTCTATGCGATCGACGTCGCGGGCGGCGGCGCGTTCGATCTCTGCCCCGCGGATGCGTGCGTCGTCCCCGGATCGGGCATCAGGATGGCCGCGGTCGAGCCGTCGCAGGTGCTCAAGGATGCCGCCGAGGCGATCGCGCGCGCGGTCGATCTCGATGTCGGCGGGGTCGAGGTGATGATCGACGACCGCGATGGCGTCGCGCGCTTCTACGACATCAACGCACTGTCCAATTTCGTCGCCAGGCCGCTCGACGTGCTCGGCTGGGATCCGCATGACCGGCTCGTCGATTACCTGATCGAACAGATTGGGAAGACTTGTTGATGCGCTATGGCTATTGGACTCCGGTTTTCGGCGGCTGGCTTCGCAACGTCCCTGACGAGGGGATGGAGGCGAGCTGGGCCTATACCAAGGCGCTGACGCAGAATGCAGAGCGCTGGGGCTATGACCTGACGCTGATCGCCGAGCTGAACCTCAACGACATCAAGGGCGTCGAACAGCCCGCGCTCGATGCGTGGTCGACCGCGGCGGCGCTGGCGGCGGTGACCGACAGCATCGAGCTGATGGTCGCGGTGCGCCCCAATTTCCACCACCCGGCGCTGTTCGCCAAGGCGGCGGCCAATATCGACCGCATCTCGGGCGGACGCCTCGCGCTCAACGTCGTATCGTCCTGGTGGGCGGACGAGGCGAAGCAATATGGTCTGCAGTTCGACCAGCATGACGATCGCTACGCGCGGACCGACGAATGGCTGTCGGTCGTCGACGGGTTGTGGACGCAGGAGCGGTTCGACTTTGCCGGGCAGTTCTACACCACCGAGCAGGCGATCTGTTCGCCCAAGCCCGTAAAGCGCCCGACGGTCTATGCCGGCGGCGAGAGCGAGAAGGCGAAGGCGATGATCGCGGCCAAGTGCGACGCCTATGTCATGCACGGCGACCCCGCTGCGGCGATCGCGCCCAAGATCGCCGACATGGCGGCACGACGCGAAGCCGCGGGCGGTGCGCCGATGCAGTACGGCATGGCCGCCTATGCGATCGTCCGCGACAGCGAGGCCGAGGCAAAGCGCGAACTCGAGCGCATCACCAGCGTCACCGAACTGCCCGCGGGCTATGCCAATTTCGACCAGTGGCTGTCGGGCACGCAGCTCGAACGCGAATTGAAGATCCAGGAATATTCGGTCTCCAACCGCGGGCTGCGCCCCAATCTGGTCGGCACGCCCGAACAGCTGAAGGAGCGCGTGGCGGAGTATGAGGCCGCCGGGCTCGACCTGCTGCTGCTCCAGATGAGCCCGCAGGCCGAGGAAATGGAGCGGTTCGCGGTGCAGGTCATGGGGTCGGCATGATCCGCCTGCGCGACGTTTCCAAAACCTACCCGGCAAGCGAAGCGGCGGCGCTCGACGGCGTGTCGCTAGAGATCCCGGCGCGCGGCGTGTTCGGGGTGATCGGTCAATCCGGCGCGGGCAAGTCGACGCTGATCCGGCTGATCAATGCGCTCGAACGGCCGACGTCCGGGCGCGTCGAGGTCGACGGCATCGACGTCGCAGGCCTGTCGGCAGCGGAGCTGCGCGCACTCCGGCGGCGGATCGGCATGATCTTCCAGAATTTCGGGCTGCTCTCCTCGCGGACGGTCGCGGCGAACGTCGCCTTCCCGCTGGTGCTCGCGGGCGTCGCGAAAGCGACGCGCGAGAGCAAGGTCGCCGCCTTGCTCGACCGGGTCGGCTTGTCGGATCACGCCGCCAAATACCCCGCCCAGCTGTCGGGCGGGCAGAAGCAGCGCGTCGGCATCGCCCGCGCGCTCGCCACCGACCCCGACATCCTGCTGTGCGACGAGGCGACGAGCGCGCTCGACCCTGAAACCACGCGCTCGGTGCTGACGCTGCTGCGTGACCTCAACCGCGACCTTGGGCTGACGATCGTCCTGATCACGCACGAGATGGACGTCGTCCGCTACGTCTGCGACCGCGTCGCGGTGCTGGAACGCGGCCAGGTCGTCGAGACCGGCACCGTCACCGACATCTTCGCCAACGCCGCGCATCCGGCGACCCGGCGCATGCTGGCGGCCCTCGCCGCATGACCTTCTTCGAAAATGTCGACTGGTCCGATATCGGCCAGGCATGCCTCGACACGCTGATCATGCTCGGCGGGTCGCTGGTGCTGACGATCCTGCTCGGCCTGCCGCTCGGCGTGCTGCTGTATCTGACCGGCAAGGGGCGGCTGATCGAGAACCGGCTTGCCAATGGCGCGCTCGGGATTGCCGTCAACATCCTGCGCTCGGTGCCGTTCATCATCCTGCTGATCGTGATGATCCCGCTGACCGTGCTGCTGGTCGGCACGTCGCTGGGCGTCGCGGGCGCGATCCCGCCGCTGGTGGTGGGGGCCGCGCCCTTCTACGCACGCCTCGTCGAGGGATCGCTGAAGGAGATCGACCGGACGACGATCGAGGCGGTGCAGGCGATGGGCGCGACGACCCGCCAGATCGTCACCCGCGCGCTGATCCCCGAGGCGATGCCGGGGCTGATCTCGGGCGCCACCGTCACCGCGGTCGCGCTCGTCTCGTTCACCGCGATGGCCGGCGTGGTCGGCGCGGGCGGGCTCGGCGATCTCGCGATCCGGTTCGGCTATCAGCGCTTCCAGACCGACGTGATGGTCGTCACCGTCGTCCTGCTGGTCGTCCTCGTCCAGATCATCCAATATGCCGGCGACGCGCTCGCCCGCCACTTTACCCGCCGCTAGGAATATTTATGAACCGCCGCACTCTGCTCGCCACGCTCTCGCTGCTCGCGCTCGCCGCATGCGGTGGCGCCAAGACGGACGATGGCACGGCGCTGACCGTCGCCGCGACCGCGGTGCCGCATGCCGAGATTCTCGAATCGATCAAGCCCGCTCTCGCGAAGCAGGGCGTCGATCTGAAGATCCGCGTCTTCAACGATTATGTGCAGCCCAACCTTCAGGTCGAGCAGAAGCAGATCGACGTCAGTTATTTCGAGACCAAGCCCTATCTCGACGAGTTCAACGCCTCGCGCGGCACGCATCTGGTTCCCTATGCGGGCGTCCATGTCGAACCGCTGGGCGCCTATTCGCGCAAGTGGAAGACGATCGCGCAGGTCCCCAACGGCGCGACCGTCGCGATCCCGAACGAGCCGAGCAATGGCGGCCGCGCGCTGCTGCTGCTGCAGAAGGCCGGGCTGATCACGCTGAAGAACCCGACCAACCCGCTGTCGAGCCTCAACGACATCGCGACCAACCCGAAGAGCCTCAAGTTCAAGGAGCTTGAGGGCGCCACCCTGCCCCGCACGCTCGGCGAGGTCGATCTGGCGCTGATCAACACCAACTATGCGCTCGACGCGAAGCTCAACCCGGTGCGCGACGCGCTCGCGATCGAGGACAAGAACAGCCCCTATGTCAATTTCGTCGTCGGCCTGCCCGGTGGCGACAAGGATCCGCGCGTCGTCAAGCTGATCGCCGCGCTGCGAAGCCCCGAGACGCGGCGCTTCATCGCGGTCCGTTATGCGGGCGCGGTGTTGCCCGCGTTCTGAGCCGCGGTGACGAACGGGTCGCTGCACGTCATCCGCCCGGGCGCGTCGACCCGCCCCGAGACGCGGCGCCGATAGGTCGACGCGGTCGCCGCCGTGATCGTGACGTCGTACCAGCCATGGCTGTTGCGGAGCGGCCAGCGGTAGCGCGCGTCGACCAGCCCGGTCACCAGCGCCGCCGCCCCGACGCGCTCGACCTGCGCGACCAGTCCATGCGCGCGGTGTTCGGCGGGGAACTCCAGCCCCAGCTCGGTCGGTGTCGCGTGCCAGACAAGCTGCGACATCAACGCCGGGTCATTGCGATGCCCCGTGAAATGCCGGTGGAAACCGTTGGGGCCGAGCACCCAGAGGTCATAGCGACCCTCCGCGTCGAATCCCCATTGCCCGTCGAGCGTGCGTCCGGGCTCGACCGTGAAGCGGCGGGGCGGCTGGTCCAGGCCCCTGCGGTCATAGACATGGAAGACCGCGGCCTGCGTGCCGTCGGCCGCGAAGTGCAGCCGGATCGCGTCACCGGTGATCGTCTCGCCGACGCGCAGCGCATAGGGCAGCGGGCGGGACCGGCGGATGCCGGGTTCCTGCCACGGGAGGGACTCACCCAGTGGTGCCTGCGGGCTGACCTGCCGGGGGATCGCCGCGGCGCGTGCGGCATCGGCGCGGGGATCGGGCATCGCCACGAAGGGCGCGACGTCGGCGGCGGTGAAATCGAATGCCGAGGTCAGGTCGCCGCAGACCGCGCGGCGCCATGGCGTGATGTTGGGCTCGTGGAAATCGAACCGCTGTTCAAGGAAGCGGATCACGGAACTGTGGTCGAACACCTGCGAATTGACCCACCCGCCCCGGCTCCACGGTGAGACGACGTACATCGGCACGCGCGGCCCCAGGCCATAGGCGCGGCCGCGATAGGCGGGGAGGTCGAGTGCCGCGTCGCCCTTGCTCGGGTTTAGGTGATAGCTGCCGGTCAGGTCGACCGTCGATCCGCCGAGCAGCGTGCCGTCGGCAGCGCGCGACGGCGGCGAGGGCGGCGGGACATGATCGAAAAAGCCGTCATTCTCGTCGAACATGACGAACAAGGCGGTCCGCGCCCAGATCTTCGGGTCCGCGGTGAGCGCGTCGAGCAGCTCGGCGGTATAGGCCGCCCCCTGTGCCGGGCTCGACGGACCGGGATGCTCGGATCCCTTCGCAGTGGCGATGACGTACGACACCTGCGGCAGTCGCCCGGCCAGCACGTCGGTGCGCAGCGCGTCCAGCCCGCGCGTCGTCAGCCCCCGGTCGCGCAGTTCCGCGTCGCCTGCCGCATGATGCGCCGCGCGGAAGGCGGCGAACCCGACCAGCGGGTTGTCGGTGAAATTGTCCGCCATGTCCTGATAGATGCGCCAGTCGACCCCCTTGGCCTGCAACCGCTCGACGACCGTGGTCCAGCGATAGGGGTCGGGATCGCCGCCATCCGCCGGGAAACTGTCATGCGAATTGCCGATCGCCGGACCGCCCAGCGTGCCGCCGGGATCGTTGGTGCCGCTCCACAGGAACAGCCGGTTCGTGTTGGTCCCCGTCTGCACCGAACAGTGATAGGCGTCGCACAGCGTGAACGCCTCGGCGAGCGCGAACTGGAACGGCAGGTCCTCGCGCTGGTAATGCCCCATCGCCCGCTGGCTCTTCGCCTCGGGCCAGTGCGCCATCCGCCCCTCGTCCCAGCCGCGCTGCGCATCGGGCCAGCTGTGCGGCGTCCCCTCCATCCGCATCAGCTCGAAATTGGTGCGGGTGGAGAGATGGAAGGGCAGCACGGTCCGCGCGCCGCCCGGTGCCGTCCGGTCGCGCTGATACCAGACCGGTGCCGCCGCCCCGCCCGCAGACGGTGCGGGCACGGGGATCGGCAACCGGTCGGCAAAGCCGCGGACGCCGCGCAACGTGCCGAAATAATGATCGAACCCGCGATTTTCCTGCATCAGGATGACGACATGCTCGACATCCATGATCGAGCCCGTCTTCACATCGGGTGCGATCGCCGCCGCGCGCGCGATCGCTGCGGGAAACGCGGACAGCGCGGCACCAGTGACGCCTGCACCGAGCAGTGTACGACGCGAGACATCGGTCATCGGGGCAACCCACAGGAGGAGCGCATGGTCCGCAAACGTCCGCGGACCATGCCCGGTTCAGATCAGACGTCGAGCGATAGCGGCGACGGCGTGTTCATCCAGGATCGCTAAAGCCGACAGGTTGCACGAGCGTGACATGCGATCGTCGACGATGTCCGTGACAGGTCCTCTGCTGGTCAGCGGCCGAAGCCATCGCTGCCCTGTCCGCGCCGACGTCTGCGCGCGGCATGGACGGCGTCGACCGTGTGGCTGTGCCCGCGGCGTTCCGCCCGGACCATCTGCCCGACGCGTTTGCCGTGGATCATCAGCGGCAGCCCGAGCAGCGCGAGGGGGAAGAAGAGGAGCATCAGCGGCGATCCGTCGACCGCCATGCACAGCGCACAGGAGACGGCCATCAGCGCGAAGCCGCCCGCCTTCCATTGCAGGTCGCGCCGCGTCATGCCGCCTGCCTCCGCACGCGCGTCGCGACGGGATCGCCGATCACGAGGGTGCCGGCGGCCGCCAGCAGCCGCGCGATGCCGCCGTCCTGGTCGTGGCACAGCACGATGTCGGCGGAGAAATCGGCTTCGCGGGCGAGCGCCTGCGCCAGACCGCCAACCTCGAAGTCGAGCCCGATCGCGGGATCGTGCAGCCGCGCTGCGGCGGCGCGGGCGCGGCCGATCAGCGCCGGCGCATCGGCGACGCCCTGCCCCTCGATCGCGGTGAAGCCGAGCGCGCGGGCGTAACGCACGGTTTCGATCAGCAGCGTCCCGCATGCACAGTCGGCATCGACGATCCGGACCGCGTGGCGATGCCGTTCGCGCAGATCGGCGAGCGCCGCCGCGATATGCGGCCAGCGCGGATCGCGCGTCGCGCGGCGTGCGCAGGCTCGGGTCATGGTGGCGGGCATGTCCGCCTTCGCTTCAGCCGTGGCGCCGAGTGCCGGGGTCACACGCCCGTGGCCCGCCTTGTTCTGGCCGAGAGGAATGACGCGCCCGCGTGCGCGGGGCTCCGGCGTGGGTTCAGACGACATGTTCGCGCTTTTGCCTGTGTGATCGGGCGTCCAGGCGCCCGCAAACCCGAATTACGAACCGCGGCATAGGGATTCGAGAGCGATTTCCCGAAACCCCATAGTGGCGCCATAGTGGCCGCAACGGCTCGTCGCATTTCACCGCGTGGTCGCTGGCGTGGCTCGGACGCGGGGCCGCCAGCGCTCGCTGACCACGATACTGTCGAACAGGTGATGCCCGAGTAGCACCATGACACTGCCCGCGCTCGCCCCCAGAAAGCCGATCGCGGCGAGCGCGAAGGCCAACGCACCCGCGGCGTGAGGGGAAAGCGCGAGGGCGGACAGCCGCCACACGGCGATGTACGCCATTGCGCAGAGGAGAAGTCCCACCGCGCGCAGACCAAGATCCGCGCGCCGCGAACGATGCCACGCTGCCATGCCACTCTCCTTGTCGTGGCCCTCCAGCTATCGGCCGCGGCATAGCAATTCGAGAGCGATCCCGGCCTTTTGCGTAGCGGGGGCATAGGGTTGGGCAATTTTCTCGCGTGCGTCGGCGGCTGCGGGTGACCCGGAAAGGGGTGTCTGCCCGCGCGGTTTGTGCGTACACCCCCGGCATGAACCGACCCGAAATCCTGATCCCCGCCCCCATGCTGCTAAGCGTCCTCGATGCGCTGGGCGAGCGGTTCGTCGTGCACCGGCTATGGGAGCAGAAGGATCCCGACGCGTTCCTCGCGACGGTGGCGCCGCGCGTCCGCGGGCTTGCGGCGAGTTCGCTTGCGGGGCGGATCGACGCGTCGTGGTACGACCGGCTGCCCGCGCTCGAGATCGTCGCCAATTTCGGCGTGGGCTATGACGGAATCGACGCGGATGCCGCGGCGGCGCGCGGGATCGTCGTGACCAATACGCCCGGCGTGCTCGACGAGGAGGTCGCCGATCTGACCATCGGGCTGCTGCTGGCGACGCTGCGCGGGATTCCGCAGGCCGACCGCCATGTCCGCGACGGCGCCTGGGCGGAAAAGTCGTTTCCGCTGTCGCCGAGCCTGCGCGGACGGCGGATCGGGATCCTGGGGCTCGGCGCGATCGGCAAGGCGGTGGCGCGGCGGCTCGAGGCGTTCGACGTGCCGATCGCCTATCATGGCCGGTCGCGGCAGGCGGATATCGGCTATGACTATCACGACACGCCGGTCGCGCTGGCCGCGGCGTGCGACGTGCTGATCACGATCGTGCCCGGCGGTCAGGGGACGCAGCATCTGGTCGACGCCGCGGTGCTCGAGGCGCTGGGCGCGCAGGGCGTGTTCATCAACGTCGCTCGCGGCAGCGTCGTCGATCAGGACGCGCTGATCGCAGCGTTGCAGCAGGGCACGATCCTCGCCGCCGGGCTCGACGTCTATGAAGACGAGCCCAATGTCCCCGCCAGCCTGCGCGCGCTGCCGAACACGGTGCTGCTGCCGCATATCGGTTCGGCGTCGAAGCGGACGCGCGCGGCGATGGGCGGGCTGGTCGTCGACAATCTGCGCGCGTGGTTCGAGACCGGCCGCGCGCTCACCCCCGTCGCGGAAACGCCCAACCCCGGCTGAGCCCTGTCACCGCCGCACGTCGGCGGGTGCCCCGGTGAAGTCGGCCAGATCGGTCAGCGTCGTCCGGCTGTGATCGCCCGCGGTGCCGTGCTTGAGCGCGGCGAGCGCGAGCCCGCGGCGCGCGGCCGCCTCGCACCCGTCGTCGAGGCAGGAGAGCACGCCCGCGGCGAACGCGTCGCCGGTGCCGATCCGGTCGACGATCTGCGTGACGAGGATCGTCTCGGTCTCGAACGCGTCGTCGCGGCGATCGACGCGCGCGGACAGGGCGTGCGTATCGGCATCGATCACGCGGCGTGCGGTCGAGGCGATGCAGGCGAGCGTCGGAAACCGCGCGAACGCGGCCTCGCACGCGCGACGCCGCGCGTCCGGCGTGTCGCCGGCATGGTCCTCGCCGAGCAGCAGCGAGATGTCGCGGTGACTGCCGAACAGCAGGTCCGCACCGTCGACGTGATCGACCAGCACGCCTTGCGGATCGGCGCACCAGCGCGCCCACATGCTCGCGCGGAAATTGCCGTCGAACGAGACCCTGACCCCCGCCGCCCGCGCCGCCGCGATCGCATCGAGCGACAGCTGCGTGGCACCCGGACCGATGGCGGGAATGATCCCCGACAGATGCAGCCAGCCGACGCCGTCCAGCATCGCGGGCCAGTCATAGGCGCTCGACGGGGTCGCGGCGAAGCTGCTGTCGAGGCGGTCGTAGACGATCTGCGCGCCGCGCGACCCGCTCGGCGGCGAGAGGAAATACAGGCCCAGCCGACCGTCCGCGCGCACCACGCGCGACACGTCGACGCCGGCGGCGCGGACCGAGTCGAGCGCCGCATTGCCGATCAGGCCGTGCGGCAGCGTCGTGACGACCGCGGCGGGCACGTCGATCCGCGCGAGCGCGACCGCGACGTTCGCCTCCGCGCCGCCGAAATGCGCGTCGAGCCGGGCGTCCTGGAACAGATGCCCGCGGTCGGGCGCGGCGAGCCGCAACAGCATCTCGCCGAAACACACTATCGTACCGGTCATGCGACGGGCTCTCCGATGGCGCCGCGCAGCGCGGCCTCTGGCCCCTGCGCCTGCCACGTTACCACCGCATCGCCCAGCGCCGCGTGGTCGAAATCGGCGGGGAATATCCCGAGTTCGCCGACGAACCGCGCGACGACCCGGCGCGCGTCGCCCGCGGCGTCCGCCCAGATCGCGGCGTAGCGATCGCGCAGCGGATCATCGGCCATCGCCGGCGCGTCGGCGGTATAGGCGATCCACGCGGCGAGGCTGAGCTGGTGCTTCGGACTGTCGAGCCCCTGCGCCTGCCGCCCGGCGACGGTCGCGATCCAGCGTTGCGGGAGCTTCTGCGATCCGTCCATCGCGATCTGGTCGAGACGGTGGTGCAGATCGGCATTGGCGAAGCGGTCGAGGATCGCGTCGATATACGCCGCCGGATCGAGCCCCGCCGCCGTGGTCAGGCTCGGCACCGCCTCCTCCTGCATCTGCGCGATCACGAACGCGCGCAGCGCCGGGTCGGCGATCGCCTCATGGACAAAGGCGTGGCCCCGTTGCAGCCCGACATAGGCGAGCGTCGAATGGCTCGCGTTCAACAGCCGCAGCTTGGCGAGTTCGAACGGCGCGACGTCGTCGACGATCTGCGCCCCCGCCGCCTCCCAGCGCGGGCGCGGGCCGGCGAAGCGGTCCTCGATCACCCATTGGCGGAACGGTTCGGTGACCAGCGCGGCGGCGTCGTCGACCCCGATCGCGGTCGCGACGCCCGCGCGGTCGGCCTCGGTCGAGGCGGGCACGATCCGGTCGACCATCGTATCGGGCGCGGTCACGTGCGCACGCACCCAGCCGGCCAGATCCGCATCGCGACGCTCGACGAACGCGAGCAGCAGGCGCATCAGCAGCGCGCCATTGCCCGACAGATTGTCGCACGACACCAGCGTCAGCCCGCCTGCCCCCGCACTGCGCCGCCGATCGAGCGCCGCTGCCAGAAAGCCGAAGATCGTCCGCGGCACGCCGCCGCCCAGATCGTGCGCGATCGCCGGATCGTCGACGAGCAGTGCGCCGGTCGCCGGATGCCGGTAATAGCCCTTTTCGGTGACGGTCAGCGTCACGACCTGAGTGTCAGGGTCGGCGAGCGCGGCGATCACCGCGTCGGGATCCTCCGCGGCGACCAGCAGCGTGTCGATCACGTCGATCAGCCGGGTCGCGCTGGCGCCGTTCGACCGTTCGGTCACGGTGTAGAGCCCGTCCTGCGGGGCGAGCGTATCGCGCACCTGCGGCGAGCGCAGCGACACGCCGGTTATCCGCCACCCTACGTCCGGCGTCGACGCATCCTGCGTATAGACCGCCTGATGCGCGCGGTGGAACGCGCCGATCCCGAGATGGACGATCCGCCCGACGGTGACCGCCGAGGACGCGGGCTGCGTTACGTTGGCGGCGAGCGCGGAGCGCGTGGCCTTGGACAGCCTCACAGCCGGTATGCCTTGCGGACCAGATCGCTCGTCAGTTCGCGTGCGAGCTCTGCTGCCTCCCAATCCTCCAGCCGGTGCTCGGCGACCAGCCGCGCGAGATAGCCGCAGTCGATCCGGCGCGCGACGTCGTGCCGCGCCGGGATCGACAGGAAGGCGCGCGTGTCGTCGTTGAAGCCCACGGTGTTGTAGAAGCCCGCGGTCTCGGTGGTCATCTCGCGGAACCGCCACATCCCCTCCGGACTGTCGTGGAACCACCAGGCTGGCCCCAGCTTCAGGCACGGATAATGCCCCGCCAGCGGTGCCAGCTCGCGCGCATAGACCGTCTCGTCGAGCGTGAAGAGGATGATCGACAGCGCGGTCGAGGTCCCGAACCGGTCGAGCAGCGGCTTGAGGGCGTGGACATAGTCGGTGCGCCCGGGAATGTCCGCGCCCTTGTCGCGGCCATGGCTGGCGAACAGCCCGGCATTGTGGTTGCGGACCGAGCCCGGATGGATCTGCATGACCATGCCGTCCTCGACGCTCATCGCGGCCATCTCCGTCAGCATCTGCGCGCGGAAGAGCTCGGCGTCGGCGGCGGTCCAGTCGTCGCCGGTGATACGCGCGAACAGCGCCTCGCATTCGGGGGTCGACAGGTTCGCGGTCGCCGCGGTCGGATGGCCGTGATCGGTCGCGGTGGCGCCCGCCGCGCGGAAATCGGCGCGGCGCTTGCGGTGCGCGGCCAGATAGCCCTGCCAGCCATAGACGTCCTCGCCGGTCAGTTCGCCGAAACGGCGCAGCGCGCCGGCGAATTGCTCATGCTCGACATCGATCACGCCATCGGGGCGATAGGTGGTAACGACACGGCCGTTCCAGCCGCTCTCGCGGATCCGGTGATGCGCGTCGAGGCTGTCGTGCGCGCCTTCGGTGGTGGCAAGGAAATCGATCCGGAACCGGTCGAACAGCGCGCGCGGGCGGAACGCCGCGGTCGCGAGCTTTTCGCCGATCGTGTCGAAATACAGGTCGGCGGTCGCCGGTTCGAACGCGACGTCGAACCCGAACACCTCGGCGAAGACATGGTCGAGCCACATCCGCGACGGCGTGCCGCGGAACAGCGCGTAATGATCGGCGAGCAGCCGCCACGCCGCGCGCGGATCGGCGGACACCGTACCATCGCGGCGCGCGATCGTCAGCGCGTCGAGATCGACGCCCTGGCTGTAGAGCATGCGGAACAGATAATGGTCGGGCGCGAGCAGCAGCGACGTCGCGTCGGTCCAGTTGGCGTTGTCGGCGAACCAGGTCGGATCGGTATGGCCGTGCGGGCTGACGATCGGCAGGTCGGCGATCTCCGCATAGAGCGTGCGGGCGATCGCGCGGGTCGTCGGATCGGCGGGGAACAGCCGGTCGGGATGAAGTTCGAGAGGACGGGTCATGCAAGGGCTCCTGCCGCAAAGGCGATACCGCGTTCAAGTCCGCGCAGTTCGGCAAGCCCGCGCATCCGGCCGAGCAGCGAATAGCCCGGATTGGTCGTGCGCGTCAGGTCGTCGAGCATCTGATGACCATGATCGGGGCGCATCGGGATGCTGCGCCCTTCGCGGACCGACAGCCGGTGGACCGCCGCCATGACCGCCGCCATCCCGGCGTCGCCCTCCAGATGATCGGCTTCGTGGAACGCGCCATCGGCCTCGCGCTGGACCGAACGCAAGTGCAGGAAGCCGATCCGCGAGCCGAGCCGGTCGACCATGCCGGGCAGGTCGTTGTCGGCGCGCACGCCGAACGACCCGGTACACAGGCACAGCCCGTTCGAGACGTTGGGCACGCGGGTGAACAGATCGGTCACGTCGGCCTCGGTGCTGACGACGCGCGGCAGGCCGAAGATCGGAAAAGGCGGATCGTCGGGATGGACGACCAGTGCAATACCGAGCTCGTCGGCGAGCGGGCACACCGCCTCGAGAAACGCGACGTGATTGTCGCGCAGCCGCGCGGCGTCGATGGCGTCGTAGCGGCCGATCGCCTCGAGGAACGCGGCCGAGGTGAAGCCCTCCTCGCTGCCCGGCAGGCCCGCAAGGATCGTCCGTTCGAGATCCGCGCGCGCCGCTGTGTCCATGCCGGCAAAGCGCGCCGCCGCCGCGTCACGGACCGCCGGCGCATAGCTCTGCTCGGCCCCCGGCCGCTGCAGCATGAACAGGTCATAGGCGGCGACCACGATCGCCTCATACCGCAGCGCGCGCGAGCCGTCGGGCAGTTCCCAGGCGAGATCGGTCCGCGTCCAGTCGAGCAGAGGCATGAAGTTATAGGTGACGACGCGAATGCCGCACGCCGCGAGATTGCGCAGGCTCTCGCGATAGGCGTCGATCAGCCGGTCCCATTCGCCCGAGCGGGTCTTGATGCCCTCGTCGACCGGCAGGCTTTCGACCACCGTCCAGTCGAGCCCGGCGTCGCGCACCATCTGCTTGCGCGCGGCGATCGCCTCGCGCGTCCAGACCTCGCCGTTCGGAACCTCGTGCAGCGCGGTCACCACCTCGGTCGCGCCGGATTGCCGGATGCTGTCCAGCCGCACCGGATCGTTCGGCCCGAACCAGCGCATCGTCTGCGTCATCAACACACTCGTCATCCTCTTAAACCCTCAACCCCGTGCGCGGCGTAGCGCGCAGCAAACTCCACAAGACGACCGCCGCGAGCAGATCGAGCGCCGCCAACGCCGCGAACAGCGGGTCATATCCCCACGCATCCGCGCTCTGCCCGATCAGCAGCGTGAACAGCATCCCCCCGACCCAGGCCGACGTCCCCGCCATCCCGGTCGCGGTGCCGACCGTCCGGCTGTCGAACATGTCGGAACACAACGTCACCAGCGCGCCGCTCAGCATCTGGTGCGCGAAGCCACCGATGCAGAACAGGATGATCGCGACACCGGGCGAGTCCGCAAGACCGATGCACGCCGGCCCGATCATGCACATCGCGCCGATCGTCATCGTGATCTTGCGCGACGCGACCAGCGGTACGCCGCGCTTCATCAGCCAGCTCGGCAACACGCCCGCGGCCAGGCTGCCGAAATCGGCTGCGAGGAACGGCATCCACGCCCATAAGGCGATACTCTTCAGATCGAGCTTCCATACCGAGACGAGATAGAGCGGGATGAAGAAGTTGAACGTCTGCCACGCCGGTTCGGCCAGGAATTTCGGGACCGCGATCCCCCAGAAGCTGCGGCTGCGCAACAGGTCGCCGCGCGTCGCGGGCTTGGCGGTGACGTCCTCGCCGCGGGTCTCGATGATCGCGGCGCGCTCGTCCTCGCTCAGCGCGGGATGGTCGGCGGGGCTGCGATAACCCCAATACCACAGGAACGCCCAGACGAGGCTGAGCCCGCCGGTCACGATGAACGCCGCCTGCCAGTTCCAGGCGAGGATACAGAAGGCGACGA
Organism: Sphingomonas aerolata; assembly: GCF_003046295.1. Taxonomy (GTDB): domain Bacteria; phylum Pseudomonadota; class Alphaproteobacteria; order Sphingomonadales; family Sphingomonadaceae; genus Sphingomonas; species Sphingomonas aerolata. Next base: position 1,014,656 of record NZ_PZZN01000002.1, on the reverse strand, counting down.
GCGGCGGCGCGATCATGTTGCCGACGCTGGTGCCCATCTGGAACACGCTGGTCGCCAGCGACCGCTCGCGCGGGGGGAACCATTCGGATACCGTCTTGGCGCCCGCGGGGATCGCCGCCGCCTCGCTCGCGCCGAGCAGTGCGCGGAACAGCGCGAGGCTCGGCCAGCCGGTCGCCAGCGCGTGCGCCATGTTGGCGAGCGCCCAGCCGACCGCGAACAGAAAGAAACCGAGCCGCGTGCCGAGCAGATCGAGCACGCTGCCGGCGACGGTCTGCATCACCGTGTAGCTGGCCTGGAACGCCAGTACGACCCAGCTGTAATCCTCGGTCGACATGCCGAATTCGGTCTTCAGCTGCGGTGCGGCCACCGACAGCGTCGAGCGCGCGAGATAGTTGAGGATCGTCCCCAGCGTCACCAGCCCGATCAGCCGCCAGCGCAGCGGCACGCTGCGCCAGCCGCGCCGCGGGGTGCCCGGCGCGCTCATCGCGTGATCTCGATGCCGGACACGATGGCATCGCCCTTGATCGGCACGAATTTCAGGTCGAGCATGCCGTCGGTGACGCCCACGACGATCCGCCGCGTGACGCGCGTGAGCGGCGCGCCCGCGACCGCGGCGATATCCAGCGCGGCGATCGCGCGCTTGCCGTTGGCGACGACGTCGAACTGTCGTGCGCCCGCCGCGAGCGAGGGTTCGACGAAGCTCAGCTCGACCGTGTAGCGCCCGTTGGCGAGCGGCACGCGGTAGCCGAACCGGCCTTCGCGGTAGGTTTCGGCGACCGCGCCTTCGGGCGTCCCCGCGACGACCTTCTTCTCGGGACGCGGACCATAGCCCGAATAGGCGTTGATATCGCCGAAACTGCCGCCGTCGAAGAACGCGTCCGAGCCATAACGCTTGCCCGCGATCTCCGGCGCGACCAGCGCGCCGCTGTCGATCCGGACCGACCGCGCGGCATCTGGTGCCACCCGCCATTCGATCGCGTCGTCGACCGCACCGGTCGGGAAGACGCCGCGCGCAACGACGCGGTTTGCGCCCGCCGCCAGCGCGACGTTCGACCAGGCGCAGATCATCTGCGGACAGGCGCTCAGCGTCCCGACGACGCGGTCGTTGACCAGCAGGTCGGTGCGCGGCGCGTTGCTGTACACCCGGACGTCGGCGACCGGATAGGCGCGGTCGACATAGCGCCGCCCGGCGACGTGCACCGTCGGTGTCGCGGTCCAGTTCGCCTTGTAGAAATAATAGGCGTCCTTGCGGATCTTCCGGTCGTAGGTGACCAGCCCCTTGGTGTTGATGTCGATCGCATCGCCCTCGCGCCGGACGGTCGTCGCGAAGTCGAACGAATTCCACAGCCACGTCCCCCACAGATAGGGTTTGGCGGACAGCGTCGCCCAGGCGGTTTCGTGGATGTAGCTCTCATATTCCTCGGGCTGGTTGCGCCCGCGCTGGTCGACCTTGCCGCCGAGCGGGTTGTCGGTGTGGATCGTCGTCGCGCCGCCCGCGCCATATTCGGTCACCGACACCGGCTGGTTCGGGCGCAGCGCGCGGAGCGAGTCGAGATGCTTGCCGAGATCGCCGGGCTGTCCGTAATACCAGCCGAAATAGCGGTTGGCCCCGCCGAGATCGGCGGCCTCCGCGGTGATCGGAATGTCCGCGGAGCCGAGCAGCCGGCCTTCGCAACAGGTCGCCAGCGCGGTCGCGCGGGGCGGATCCTCGCTCTTCGCCAGCGCGTTCAGTTCGCGCAGCAGCGGCAGCGGATCGGGCGCGGGCGTATCCTTGCTGGTGGTGATGAACGCCGGCAGCGACTTGCCGAAATCGACCTCGTTCGCGATGCCCCAGTTGAACACCGACGCATGGTTGCCGTTCTGCCGGATCAGCTCGCGCAACTGCTGGCGCGCATCGTCGCGCAGCCCGGCAGTCGCGACCGCATCGTCGCCCCAGGTCCAGCGCGACACCAGCGGGATCTCGTCCCACAGCACCATGCCGTACCGGTCGGCGAGGTTGTGGATCGCCTGGCCGTGCTGGTAATGGGTGAGCCGGATGCTGTTCACGCCCATTTCGCGCATGATCGCGAAATCCTGCTCGATATCCGCAGGCGCGGTCGCCCAGCCCTTGCCCTCGCGATCCTGGTGATAGCCGACGCCGTGGAGCCGCAGCGGCTTGCCGTTGAGCAGGAAGCCGCGGGCCGGATCGGCGCGCATCTCGCGGATTCCGAATGCCTGCTCGACCCGGTCGAGCACCGCGCCCGACGGCGTCGCGATCTCGACCACCAGCCGGTGCAGATACGGATCGGCGACCCCGTTCCACAGATGCGGCGTCGCGATCGACAGCGACTGGACGCTTTCGGACGCGGTGTCGGCACGCAGGGGGATGCGGCGGGTTCCGGTCGCGACCGTCTTGCCGCCCGCGTCGATCAGCCTGACCACCGCGTTGACCGCCTGGGTCTTGGTCCCGTCATTCCGGATCCGCACGCGGACGTCGACATTCGCCATCGCCGCGTCGATCGACTTGGTCGTCGCGAAGATCCCGCTGCCACCGGCATCGAGCATGTCGACATGGACTGCGTTCGTGACGATCAGGCTGACCGGTCGATACAGCCCGCCATGCACGAAGAAATCGCCCGCGAGCGGCAGGATGTCGGCGGTCGAGGAGCCCTGCGCCGGTTGCGTATTGTCGACCTTGACCAGCAGCGTGTTCGCCTGCCCGGCGCGGAGCGCGCGCGTGGCATCGAGCCGGAAGCGTGAAAACCCGCCCTTGTGCCCGCCGATCCGCTGACCGTTGAGCCAGACCTCGGCAGTGCGGCTCGCCGCGTCGAACTGAAGCCAGGCGCGCTGTCCCGCGTCCATGGCGGGCGGGGTGAAGGTCATGCGGTACCAGCCGACGCCCTGATATTTGTCGACCGATTTGGCACGGTTCAGATGGGTCTGGGGGTCGGGCATGTAATAGCCGACGCGGTTCCAGGTGTGCGGTACGCTGACCCGCTCCCAGGAGCCGGCGGCCTGTGCGGCCTGCGCCGGATCGACGTCGCCGCCACGCTGGAACTCCCAGCCCTGCGCCAGCGGGACGACCGATCGCTCGCTCTGTGCGGCAGCGGGCGCGGTCATGACGGCGATGACGGCCGCCACGACATATCTGGTCTGCATAACCCTCTCCCTGATCTTTTTTTGGCAGCTTAATTCCTGGAAATTGGCCTGACCAGTTAATTTTTGAGTTTGGCTTGGATTTTGGACGGTCTTTGGAAGAGCGAGTCACGTGGTGCCAAGTCTCTGACGCGCCCGGCCCTCTGCGTGTCAGGACAATAAGGCTGTCGCGGCTTGGCATGTGATCGGGTTTGCGGCCGTCCGGTAAGGCAGGTCGGGCGCCCAGCATCAGCCCGCGCGCGGACCTCTTTTTTGATTCAAATCAAGAACAGAGATCAACGTTAAGAGAAAGGTAACGGAATCGAGGTATATTTTAGTTGTATTCGAAGGACTAAGCCACAGCGGCCGTTCGTTTTATACAACGATCGACCTTCTCCTCATCAAGACCTTCGCCACCGACATTGCCGCATTCAGCGGCTCTTCCGACGCCTTGCTACTACGACTCCCGCTGCTGCGGATGGGAGGTTCGTAGCGTCCATCCGCGGTGACTTTCGAGGTATATCCAATGACGTCGATCCTTCGGGTAGCCGCGTGTGCGGCGGTGAGTATGGCTGCGCTCGTGGCAGGCGGCGGGGCCGCGCAGGCACAGGTACCGGTCGGCGCCGGTGGCCAGCTGCAGCAGATCCCGCCCCTGCCGCTGAGCGATACGCCCGATCCCGAGCTCGGCCTGACGCGCAAGACGCCGGTCGCGATCCCGGCCGCGGGCGGACCCTCGGCCCGCGTGGATGCGATCCGCGTCACCGGCGCCACGCTGTTCCCCGAAGCGACGCTGGTCGCCGCGACGGGGTTCGCGCCTGGCGCGACGCTCGATCTCGCGGGTCTGAAGACGCTCGCGGCGCGGATCACCGACTATTATACCAGCCGCGGCTATTTCGTCGCGCAGGCCTATCTGCCCGCGCAGGACGTGCAGAGCGGAACGGTGACGATCGCGGTCGTCGAGGGCCGTCTCGGCGTGATCGGGCTGCGCAACGAATCCCGCCTCGCCGACAGCGTCGCGAACGGCATGCTCGACGGGCTTGAGGTCGGTGATCCGGTCGCGGTCGCGCCGATCGAACGCCGGCTGCTGATGCTGTCCGACCTGCCCGGCGTGCGCGTCCGCTCGACGCTGAGCCCCGGCACCGCGGTCGGCACGTCGGACCTGCTGGTCGACATCACCCCGGGCCGCAGCATCACGGGCAGCGTCGAGGCCGACAATGCGGGCAATCGCTATACCGGCGCCTACCGCGTCGGCGGGTCGGTCAACTGGAACAACCCGACCGGCTCGGGCGACGTGCTCGGCTTGCGCGCGCTGACGTCCTTCTCGGGGCTCGCTTATGGCCGCGCCTCCTATCAGGCGCCGATCGGCAAGGTCACACTCGGCGTCGCCTATGCCCATCTCGACTATGAGCTCGGCAAGGAATTCGACAGCCTCGACGGCAGCGGCAATGCCGAGATCGCCAGCGTCTATGCCAGCTACCCGCTGATCCGGTCGCGCGGCAGCAACCTGTACGTGACGGTGGCGGGCGATGCGAAATGGTTCGACGACCGGTTCGGGATCGTCGACACGGTCACCTATCGCCGTGCGCAGGTCGTCACGGGCGGCCTCAGCGGCGACTCGCACGACACGCTGCTCGGCGGCGGCTGGAACGCCTATTCACTGAGCGTCTCGGTCGGCACGCTCGACATTCGCGGTGCCTATGAGCGGTCGGTCGACGCACTGACCGCGCGCACCGATGGTCGCTACGGCAAGATGCAGTTCAGCCTGGCGCGGCTGCAGACGATCAGCGGGCCGGTCTCGGTGTTCGGCTCGGTCCGCGGGCAGGTCGCGTTCAACAATCTCGATATCTCCGAGAAGATGGAGCTGGGCGGCGCCTATGCGGTGCGCGCCTATCCCGAGGGCGAGGCCTATGGCGATCAGGGCTATGTCGCGACCGCCGAGGCGCGGCTCGCGCTGCCGCGGGTCATCCCGGGCGCGCTGCAGCTGTTCGCCTTCGTCGATGTCGGCGAGGTCGATTATGTGAAGCGGCGCTATTTCGACGGGTCGAACCATGCGGTCCGCAGCGCCTATGGCGCCGGCGCGACCTGGACCGCGCCGTACGACATCGTGCTGCGCGCCACCTATGCGCGCAAGCTGGGCAGCGCCGACGCGACCGCCGCCCCCGACCGGTCCGGCCGCGCCTGGTTCCAGATCGCCAAGAGCTTCTGACGCCTGCGCGCGCCCCAGCGAACAGCACCGACATTTCGCGGCCATCCGCCGCAACCCGAGGATACCGCCCATGACCCCGATCCCCGCATCGATCCGCCATCGCCCCGCCGCCTCCACCGCCGCGCCCTCCACCGCACCGACGCGTCAGCGCCGCGGCGGGCTGTTCGGCACGACCGGGCTCGCGCGGTTCGCGTGGCTGATCGGCATCAGCCTTGCCGGCACGGTCGCCGCGCGCCCCGCCGCAGCGCAGACGCTGCCGACCGGGGGCGAGGTGGCCGCGGGCCAGGCGAGCATCGCGACGCGCGGGCCGGCGATGACGGTCACCCAGACCAGCGATCGCGCGGTGCTGAACTGGCAGTCCTTCTCGATCGGCAAGGGCGCCAGCGTGACCTTCGACCAGCCGGGCACGAGCTCGGTCGCGCTAAACCGCGTGGTCGGGTCGGATCCGTCGTCGATCCTCGGCAACCTCTCGTCCAACGGCAAGGTCTTCCTGGTCAACGGCAACGGCATCGTGTTCGGCAAGACCGCCAGCGTGAACGTCGGCGGGCTGGTCGCATCGACGCTGAACATCAGCGATGCGGATTTCATGGCCGGCCAGTCGCGCTTTGCCGGGACCAGCACCGCGGGCGTGCAGAATGACGGCACGATCACCGCCAAGGGCGGCTATGTCGCGCTGCTCGGCGCGCAGGTCGGCAACAGCGGCGTGATCCGCGCCAATTTCGGCACGGTCGTGCTGGCGGCGGGTGAGGCGATCACGCTCGACGTCGCGGGCGACGGGCTGCTCAACGTCGCGGTCGACAAGGGCGCGGTGGGCGCGCTGGTCCGCAATGGCGGGCTGATCCGCGCGGATGGCGGCAAGGTCGTGATGACCGCGCAGGGTGCGGGCGACCTGCTCCACACCGCGGTCAACAACAGCGGCATCATCGAGGCGCGGACTCTGCAGAACCGCAGCGGCACCATCCTGCTGCTCGGCGACATGCAGACCGGCACCACCAATCTCAGTGGCACGCTTGACGCGAGCGCGCCGGTCGGCGGCAATGGCGGCTTCGTCGAGACGTCGGCCGCGACCGTCAACATCGCCGACAGCGCCAGGGTCTCGACGCTGGCGCGGTCGGGCATGACCGGCACCTGGCTGATCGATCCGCAGGATTATGTGATTGGTGCAGGCGGCAACATCTCCGGCTCGACGCTGTCGGCGCAGCTCGTGACGACCAGCATCACGATCAGCACGCTGCCCGCGGCGGGCGACACGACGACGGGCAATGGCGACATCTTCGTCAACGACGCGGTCGCGTGGACCGCGTCGGGCGTGCCGACGACGCTGACGTTGAACGCGTTTCGCGACGTCGTGATCAACGCGCCGATCAGCGCGACCAACGGCAACATCGTCGCCTGCTGCGGCCGCGACGTGAACGTCAACGCCGACCTGACGACGGTCAATGGCAGCATCCTGCTCAACGCCGGACGCAACGTGAACGTCTATCATGCGATCACGACGACCGACGGCAACATCGCGCTGTGCGCGGGGCATGACGTGATGATCGACGCCGCCGTCACGCTGACGCGCGGCACGACGATCCCGGCGCAGAGCCTAGGCCTCCCGGTCGGGCTGACGCTGATCGCAGGCGCGGACGGCACCGGGCCGGGCGTCAATGGCGGCACGATCGTGTTCTCCGCGCTGTCGCCGCCGACGACGGTGACCGCAGCGCCGGTGTCGATCAACTACAACCCGGTTTCGTATACGACGCCGACCGACTTCTCGAGCGAGTTCGTGCTGACCGAGGGTGCGGCGATCGCGCAGCGGATGCTGGTCTTCCCGTCCGCGCAGAAGGTCGCGGACGGCACCAATGCGGCGGTGCTGAGCGGCTTCAACGCGTCGGATGCGTCGGGGCTGCCGAGCGGCGTCGCCTTGGTCGCGGGGACGGACGCCACGGCGACGTTCGACAGCACGGACGCCGGAGCGGGCATCGGCGTCAGTTACAGCGGCTATACGCTGACCGGCGCGAATGCGGACCAATATGCGCTGGCGGGATCCTGCTGCACCGCGGGCTTCCGGACCACCGGGACGATCACGGCTGCTCCGGCGCCAGCGCCAGCGCCTGCGCCTTCGCCAGCACCGTCACCGGCCCCGTCGCCTTCGCCGGCCCCGTCGCCTGCGCCTTCACCGTCGCCAGCGCCGGCCCCGTCGCCGGCCCCAGCGCCCGCACCGTCGCCATCACCCGCGCCTGCTCCGGCGCCGTCGCCTGCCCCCTCGCCAGCGCCTTCGCCAGCCCCGTCGCCAGCACCCGCACCCGCGCCGTCGCCAGCACCCTCGCCTTCGCCAACGCCGATATTGACGCCGACGCCGACACCGACGCCGACGCCGGTGATCGTCACCGTCCTGCCGACCGCGACGCGGCCGTTCCTCGAGGTGCCACCGGCCCAGGTCCGGCGGCCGAACGTGCTGGTCGGGACGGTGGTCGATGGCGGCGTGAGCGTGCCGCCGGAGGGTCCGGGACCGTTCCCGATCCCCCCGGCCCCCGTGACGCCGGTCCCCGTGACGCCGCCGACGCAATCGTCGCTGGGGGAGCTGACGCAACCCGTGCCACGCACCCCCGTCGTCCCGGTCTATCCGCGCAAGCAGGCGCGCCACTGATATGGCAGGCTTCGGGTCGCGAGCAGCGCGGTACGGCGTGCTGGTCGCGGTCGCCCTGGCGGCTGGGGTCGCGTCCGCCGCCGGCGCGCGGCCGGTCGCGGCCAGCACACCGGCGACGGCGCGCTTCGGGACTGCCGCGGTCTCCAGCGATGCCCGCGACACGGTCGACTGGGTCATGCGGTCGCGCGACAACCAGGCGTTGCCGTTCGTCGTGATCGACAAGGTGAACGCGGTGGTCTTCGCGTTCGATGGCGCGGGGGTGCTGCGCGATACGGCACCCGCGCTGCTCGGGCTCGCCCGCGGCGACGACAGCGTGCCGGGGATCGGCCAGCGCAAGCTCGCGACGATCACGCCGGCCGAGCGGACCACGCCCGCCGGCCGGTTCCAGGCGTCGATCGGCGCCGATTTCGAGCAGGATATCCTGTGGATCGACTATGCCGCCGCGCTGTCGCTCCACCGCGTCATCGCCGGCCGCCGGATCGACGACCGCGCCGGCCGGCTGGCCTCGGCAACGCCGGACGACAACCGGATCTCCTATGGCTGCGTCAACGTCCCCGCGCGCTTCTACGACGGGGTGATCAAGCCGTTGTTCACGGGCACGGTCGGGATCGTCTATATCCTGCCCGAGACCCGGCCGTTGCGCAGCGTGTTTGCAATGACGGCCTCAGCGCCGGACGCCGTGCCTCACTGACCCCAGGGGCGCTCGCGATACCATTTGGTCAGCACGTACTTGACCCCCTGCTCGACCGGCATGCCCTGATGCACCGACCCCGGATTGGGCGCGCCATAGGCGTCCATGTTGTTCCAGATCACCAGATTGCCCGCCTTCGGCGCGATGATCACGTCCGCTGTCGGAAAATTGGTCCGGCCTCCCGCCTCCGGTTCGTTCAGGAAGGTCATCGCCGACCAGGTCCGCTGTCCGCCGACCGCGACCTGATCCTGCCAGTAGAGCTGGCCGGTATCGAAGAAGTCGTGGTGCGGCTTGAACTCCTGCCCGACCGCATAACGCTGGCCCTGCAGTGCCTCGCCGTAGCGCGGTTCCAGCCCGGTCAGCGCGTCCAGCCGGGTCTCGACCGCTGTCACCGCGTCGGGCCCGGCGTAGAGGTAACAGGTCTCGCTGGTCCGGTAGGCGGGACGCGGATCGTCGGCGACGACCGGCGACGGCACGCGATCGGCATCGATCAGCGCGATCAGCGTCGCGCACACGTCGAGCGGCAGGAAATCGCGGACGATGTACAACTCGATCCCGGGTGCCGGGATCCGGACCGCGCCGGGATAGCACAGGATCTGCTCGCGGACCTGTGCCGCGGACTCCGCGCGCGCGAGCGCTTCGACCGGGCCGTCGCGTCGGTCGGTGGCGGATAAGGGCGATGCGGCGGACGGAACGGCGACCATGGGCACTCCAGACTGTCGGGCGCGTCGGTGGCGGACCGGCGGTCCGGCCCCGTGGCCAGACCATCACATAGATCAAGCCGTACAGGCGCAAAAGCCGTTTCACCGCCGAATTCGGCCGCAATGCTCGATACTTGTCTGTGCGGAGGGCGAAATCCGGGTGCGACTTAATCGCGTGACGATCGTTGAGCCGCCATTCCCAAAGGAGACGAATGATGAGCAACGACACCGACGTGTCCGTCCTGAACGGCCTGATCAAGACGACCCTCGACAGCATGAAGGGCTATGAGGACGCGGCCAAGGACGCCGAGAGCACGCAGTATGCGACGATGTTCGCCGACTTCGCACGCGATCGCGCCCAGGTCGCGACGAACCTGCAGGCGCAGGTCCGCGCGCTCGGCAGCGAGCCCGAGATGGATTCGAGCATGCTCGCCGCAGCGCATCGCACCTTCATGGACCTGAAGCAGGCGCTGACAGGCAAGGACGACAAGGCGATCATCCTTGAGGTCGAGCGTGGCGAGGACCACATCAAGGCCAAGTATGAGGACGCGATGAAGAACGGCCAGCTGTCGCCCGCATCGCTCGACGCGGTCACCAAGGGCTATGCCTCGGTCCGCGAAGGCCATGACAAGATGAGCGCGCTCAAGCACAGCCTCACCTGATCCAAAAGGGGCGACCGGTTTCGGCCGGTCGCCCCTTTTCCTGCGCGCTATCCTGCCGCCTTGCGCAGGATGCGCGACAGGTCCTCGACCGAATAGGGCTTGTGCAGCAGCTCGAACCCGTCGGTACCATCCTGCGCCAGCACGTTGCTGTAGCCCGACGTCAGCACCACCGGCAGTCCGGGATGCGACGCACGGATCGCCTTGGCCAGATCGATGCCGTTCATCCCCGGCATCACGACATCCGAAAACACGATGTCGAAGCGGGCCGCGTCCTCGCCCAGCACCGCCAGCGCCTCCTGCGCATCCGCCGCCCAGACCGTCACATAACCGAGCTCGGCAAGCGACTGGGTGGTGAACGTGCCGACGTCCTTGTTGTCCTCGACCACCAGCACGCAGGTGCCATGGCCGTCCGCCAGCCCCTCCGGGACCGCCCCCGGCAGGTTCGCGGTGCGCTCCTCCGCGCGCGGCAGATAGAGCGTGAACACCGTGCCGCAGCCGACTTCGCTCTCGACGATGATGTCGCCATCGGACTGTTTGGCAAAGCCGAACACCTGGCTGAGCCCGAGGCCGGTGCCCTGCCCGACCCCCTTGGTGGTGAAGAACGGCTCGAAGATCCGCTCGAGCTTTTCGGGCGGGATGCCCGACCCGGTGTCGCGCATCGAGATCGCGACGAACTGCCCCTCGACCGCCGGGTGCGAGCGCACCGCCGGGATCATCGTGGCGGTCCGCAGCGCGATGTCGATCCGCCCGGCGCCGTCCATCGCGTCGCGCGCATTGACCGCCATGTTGACCAGGGCGGTGTCGAGCTGGCTCGGGTCGACATTGGTGAAGCAGGGCGTGTCGGGCACGTCGATCGCGATTGTGATCCGCGATCCGGTCAGCGTGCCGAGCATGTCGGCGATGCTGCCGAGACTCTGGCCGACATCGATCACCTCGGGCTGGAGCGCCTGCCGCCGCGCGAAGGCGAGCAACTGCCCGGTCAGCTTGGCGGCGCGATCGGCGGTGTCCGAGATCGCGTCGATGTAACGCTCTCGCCGTTCGGGCGGGAGGTCGGGGCGCTTGAGCAGGTCGGTCGCCGACCGGATCACGGTGAGCAGGTTGTTGAAGTCGTGCGCGACACCACCGGTCAGCTGGCCCACCGCCTCCATCTTCTGCGACTGGCGCAGCGCATCCTCGGCGGTCTGCAACTCGCTCGTCCGCGCGATGACCTGCTGTTCGAGCGACGCCGCGAGCGCGGCGAGCGCCTGTTCGGTACGACGGCGTTCGGTGGCGATGCGGGTCCGATCCGCGACCTCGCGCGCGAACGCGACCTCGTCCGCGCGCCAGTGCCGCGCCCAGCCGCTGGCGAGATACAGCATCGCCACGATCCGGCCGTTTTCGGTGATCGGCATGTTGATGATCGCACGGGCCTGCACCGCTTCGAGCGCGGCGCTGGTCGCGTAGGTCCGCGGGTCGGCACGCGCATCGGTCACGCAGACCTCCTCGCCGCGCTTGAGGTCGTCGATATAGGTGCCGAAGTCGCGCAGCCTGAACGTGCCCGAAAGCTGGTCGACCCCTGGCGCGGTCCAGTCGCTGTGCACCGTCACGGTCTCGGCGTCCGGATCGATCTCGCCATAGCCGGTCCGGCTGAGGTCGATCGTCCGGCCGATGATCTGGACGGCCTGGTAGGAGATGTCGTCAGGGCAGTCGGTGTCGCGGAACATGTCGCCGAGCTCGACCAGCGCCGCGCGCATCATCTCGCCGCGGCGCTGGTCGGTGATGTCGGTCGACACGCCGGCGATGCGCAGCGCCTCGCCCGTGGCGGAATAGAAGGGCTGTCCGCGCGATCCGATCCACCGCAGTTCGCCGTCCTGGCGGTAGATGCGGTAGACGACCTCGTAATCGGTCCCCTCCTCGACGCAGCGCCGGACCTCGGCGACGCTCAGCGCGCGATCGTCGGGATGGATCGCAGCCAGCCGGTCGTCATAGGAAAACGGCGCGTCCGTAGGCCGGCCGAAAATCTCCTTGCAGGTATCCGATGCGGTCAGCCGCTTCGTCGCGATCTCGAGGCTCCAGGTCCCGAACCGCGCCGCCTTGAGCGTGAAGGCGAGCTCGCGCTCATGCTCCTGCTGCTGTCGCAACCGGTCGGTCAGTTCCGCCATCAGCGAGGCGTTGCTGCTCTCGAGTCCCTTCAGCCGCTCACGCTCGAGCGTCACGTCGACCTGGCTGGCGAAGAAATAGGCGAGCACGCCGTGCGTGTCGAAGACCGGCGCCATCAGCAGCCGGTTCCAGAACGTCTCGCCGTCCTTGCGGTGGTTCTGGATCTCGATCTCGATCGATTCGACCCGGCGGACCGCGTCGCGGATCCGGTCGATCGTCGCGGGATCGGTTTCCGGCCCCTGGAGGAACCGGCAGTTGCGCCCGAGGATGTCCTCGCGCGGATAGCCGGTGAGCCGGCAGAACGCGTCGTTGGTGAACACGATCGGATTGTCGGGCAGGCGCGGATCGGTGATGATCATCGGCATCCGCGTCGCCCGCACCGCGGCGACGAACGGGTCGGTGCCGAGGTCCTGCCCGATCAGCTCGGCGGCGATTCGCTCGGCGTCGGCCGTCAACGGACGAGCGCCGGGGTCGGCGCGGTCGGGTGTATCGTTCAAGACCGTCTACTCGCCCTTTGCACTAAGTCGCTGATATCTAGGCTACGCGCAAAGACACCGCAACGCCGGGCTGGCGTGACGAATAATCGAGATCAATATGCGACGAAGGGCGGCCGCGTGATGCGGCCGCCCCTCCCCTCATCAGCGCACCGAACCGCGGCGCACCATGTTGACGATCGCGAGCAGGATCACCGCACCGACCAGCGAGATCAGGATCGACTGGATGTTGAGCGCGCCGTCCATGATCGAGGCGCCACCAATGAGCGGCGTGATCAGGAAGCCTGCGAGCAACGCGCCGACAATGCCGACGACGATGTTGAGGAAAACGCCCTGCTGTGCGTCGGTCCGCATGATCATGCTGGCGACCCAGCCGATGAGTCCGCCGACGACGAGAAGGATGATGAGGTTCATGATGAGGCTCCTGTTGATACTGGTACAGGCTGCTCAACGGACCGGGTGCTGCTAACGTTCAGTTCGGCCGCGCATAGTGCTTTGTGACATTGGTATAGGGGCACTAGTCCGGTTGGTAGGTCGGGGTTGGCCGTGACGGAACCGGTCGTGCGCTCCAGCGCTGAGGAGGCATGACCAGTACCCCCGGCAAGCCGCTGCATGCGCCCACCCTGCATCATCTCGAACAGCTCATGGCCGGATTGCTCGAAGGGGTGATCCTGATCGACCCGACCGGCGTGATCCTGAGCGCCAACCCCGCCGCGCTCAAGATGCACGGCGTCCGCGGCGTCGGCGAGCTGGGTGCGACGGCGGACGATTATGCCGCGCGGTTCGCCCTGCGCTACCGCGACGGGCGCAAGGTGCCGCGGCGCGAATATCCGCTGCTCCGGCTGCTCGCGGGCGAGAGCTTCCCCGACCTGATCGTCGAAGTCACGCCGCGCGATGCGGACGAACCATGCTGGGTCCATCAGGTCCGTGACATCGTCATGGACGAGGATGGCGGCGAGCCCGACTGCCTCGCGCTGGTGATCAGCGACGTGTCCGAGCGGTTCGACGCGGAGGACCGGTTCGAGGCGATGTTCCATGCCAACCCCGCCCCCGCGCTGATCATCCGCATCGCCGACCAGCGTTTCGTCCTGGTCAATCAGGGGTTTCTCGACCTGTCGGGCTATGACCGCGACGCGATCATCGGCAAGACGCTGTTCGATTTCGACTTTCTCGCCGATGTCGAGCGCAAGGCGTTCGTCAAGGCGTGCGTCGCGCGCGGCGAGGTCGTGCCACAGCTCGAGGCCGAGCTGCCGCTCGCCGGCGGCGACACGACGCTGGTCATCCTGGCGGGGCAGCCGATCGAGGTCGGCAACCGCGACTGCCTGTTGTTCACCTTCGCCGACCTCGAACCGCGTCGGCGCGCGGAGCATGCGCTGAAGGCGAGCGAGCGGCATTTCGCCGCGGTGTTCGAGATGGCGCCGGTGGCGATGGTCGTGACCCAGACCGACGACAATCGCATTCTGCAGGTGAACGCGGCGTTCAAGACGCTGACCGGCTATGACGATCGCGCGGTGATCGGTCGGGTCGCCGACGACCTGCAATTGTGGAATGATGCGGGCCAGCGCGAACAGCTGGAAACCGAGATCCGCGCGCAGGGCGGGTTCCGCGGACAGGACGTCCGCCTGCTCCACAAGAATGGCGAGGCGCTCGACTGTCTCGCCTCCGCCGAAAACATGCGGATCGACGGCGATGCCTGCGTGCTCTGGCTCTATCAGGATATTACCGCGCGGCGGCGCGGCGAGCTCGAGCTGGTCGAGGCGATCGAGGCGGTGATGAAGGACGCCAACTGGCTCGGCCGGTCGATCATGGACAAGCTGGCGACGCTGCGGAACCCGCGCCCCGGCGCCGCCTCGGACGCGCCGCTGCTCGATCTCAGCAAGCGCGAGCGCGAGGTGCTCGAGCTGATCTGCCAGGATCTCGACGATGCCGCGATCGCCGAGCGGCTCGAACTGTCACGCAACACCGTGCGCAACCATGTCGCGCGGCTCTATGCCAAGATCGGCGTCAACCGGCGCAGCGCCGCAGTGGTCTGGGCGCATGAACGCGGGGTCGGCGCCTGAGAAAGCGCGCGCCGCCCCGAGGGGCGGCGCGGCCGGTGGTCAGGCGGACTGCGGGATGATGCTGATCATCGCGTCTTCGCTCGGCTCCTTGGCGGGCTTGAGCTTGAGCGCCTGATCCGCGGTCACGTGCCGCGTGCGTGTCGCGGGCTCGAGCGTCACGGTCTCGCCCGTCTCGAGCGAACGCTCGACCGCTGCCAGCACGCGCATGTCGAACAGGCCCTCCTGCCCGTCGGCTTCGGGATGACGGTCGTTGAGGATGCAGTCAGAGAAATACTGCGTCTCGTTGCCGAACTGCTCGACCGGATCGAAGGCGTGCGTCTTCTCCTTGCCGTCCGCGGTGCGCTCGACATAGGTGATGCTCGTCGTCGGGCCGAACATGAAGGCGGGCGCGGCGTGGATGCTCGCCTTGGTGCCGACCAGCTCGAACCCCTCGGACGAGGCGGTCGCATAGCTGACGGTGAACTGTGCGATGCGGTCGTCGGCGAATTTCAGCGTCACCGCGACGGTGTCGTGGAAGTTGAAGCGGCGACCCGGCGTCTTCGTCCCGACCGCATGGACCGCGATCGGCTCCTGCCCGAACAGGTTGCGCACTGCGTTCAGCGGATAGGTGCCCATGTCGGGGACGGGCCCGCCCCAATAGCCGTTATGCCCGCGCGAATTCTCCTCGCGGACATTCTGCATGAAGGTCGACGAGAAGGCGCGCAGGTCGCCGAACTCGCCCGCCCGCGCGCGCGTGATCATCTCGACCGTGCCGGGTTCGTGATGCAGCCGGTAGGCGATCATCAGCTTGGCGCCGCCCTTCTTCTCGGCGGCGATGATCTGCTCGGCCTCCGCGACGCTCGACGCCATCGGCTTTTCGAGCAGCACATGGATGCCCGCCTCGAGCGCGGGGACGGCATATTGCATGTGCAGGAAATTGGGCGTCGCGATATAGACCGCATCGATCTCGCCCGAGGCTAGCAGCTCGCCATATTGCGCGTAGGAATAGGCCTTGAGCTTGTAGAGCTTGGCCAGCTTGTCCGCCTTGACCGGGTCGCCGGTGACCAGTGCGGTCATTTCCGAATTATTGGTCCGCGCGATCCCCGGCATGAACGCCTGCTGCGAAATCTGCCCGCCGCCGACGACGGCGTAGCGCACCTTCTTGGTAAGTCCGAACATGACAGTCTCCGTGGTTCAGGAAGGATGGAATGAGGCTGGCAACTCCGCGCGACGCGGTTTTGTTGCACTGCACCCTGCGCGACGGAGCCGGCGGGGAAGGTCGTTACGGACGCGCGCGGATTATCTGCCTGCGGTCTTGGGCGAACCGCCAGCGCGCGCGTTATCCTGTCGGCCATTTGCGGTCAGAGGACTGATAGTGCTGAAGTTTCTAGTGGCCGAAAGCGAAACACCCGAACAGCGCGACGCCCGCCGCGAGCATGCGGGAAAGAGCTCGGGCGAGACCTATGCGGCGACGCTCGAACAGCTCAGGCCCGATGCGCAGATCACGATCGTCGCACCCGCCGACGACGACGCGCGCGTGCTTACGACAGGCGAGATCGGCGATTTCGACGCGGTGTTCGTCACCGGCTCGCCGCTCCACGTCTATGACGACTCGCCCGAGGTGCAGCGCCAGCTCGCCTTCATGCGTGCGGTGTTCGCATCGGGGACACCGTCGTTCGGCTCGTGCGCGGGACTGCAGCTCGCGGTTGCCGCAGCGGGGGGTACCGTCCGCAAGATGCCACGGACGATGGAGGCCGGGATCGCGCGCCGGATCACGCGGACGCAGGCGGGGCGCGATCACCCGCTGCTCGCCGGCCGCACCGACAGCTGGGATGCGCCCGCGATCCACGGCGACGAGGTCGAGCGACTGCCCGACGATGCGACATTGCTCGCGAGCAACGCGGTCACCGCGATCCAGGCGGCCGAGATCCGGCATGACGGCGGGATTTTCTGGGGCGTGCAATATCACCCCGAACTGGCCCCGCGCGAAATCGCGATCGCGCTCCGCCGCCAGGCGGGCAGCCTGATTGAGGCGGGGCTCGCCGAGCGCGAGGCCGATGTCGAACAGCGCGCGGCGCAGCTCGACGCGCTGCACGACGATCCCGACCGCCGGTCGCTGCTCTGGCTGCTCGGCGTCGGCGAGGATTTCGCGCAGGAGGCGGGTCGGCGGCTCGAACTCACCAATTTCCTGACGCATCTGGTCGAGCGGGGCGACTGACCCCTGCCCTTGCATTCTCACGCTGCGCCCACATCTGCCGTAGCGTAAGCAGCGCGATCTCCGGGGGGATCGTGTGCCGAACGGGGAATGGGGCGGATGTACGATCAACTGGCCGAGAGCGTCATGCTCGAGAGCGACAATGGCGACGTGCGGGCGATCCTCGAAAAGGTCGCGGCGCTGACCGGCATGGGGTTCGTCGCGGTCGCGCGAGTCACCGACACGCGCTGGATCGCCTGCCAGGTCCTCGACCAGATCGATTTCGGCATGTCGCCCGGCGACGAGCTGCGGATCTCGACGACAATCTGCGACGACATCCGCCAGTCGGGCAAGGCCGTCGTCATCGACGACGTGTCGACGAACGACCGCTGGCTGACGCACCCCGCGCCGTCGCTCTATGGCTTCAAGAGCTATGTCTCCTTCCCGATCACGCTTGCCGACGGATCGTTCTACGGCACGCTGTGCGCGATCGATCCGCGCCCGCGCCAGCTGAGCGGGCGCGAGACCGCCGCGGCGCTGGCGGGGTTCGCGGCGGAAGTCGGCGCGGTGCTGTCGCGGAACGTGCCCGCGGGCTGAGCGGGCCGGATCACCGCAGACCGAGCCAGCGTCGCGCCGCCGTCCAGTCGCGCAGGACCAGCCGCTCGACGACCAGCACCAGCAGCATCGACACGCCGAACAGCGGCAGCGCGAGCCCTAGAACGATCAGCAGCGCCACGAACCCCGCCGCGACGCGCGGTCGCGGCCGCGCGGGCGGTGCACCGAGCGTGTCGGCGGGCCGACGCCGCCACCACAGCACGACGCTGCTGACCGACACCAGCACCAGCCCGATCGCGGTCAGCAGCCCGAGCAGCTGGTTCGCCCAGCCGAACAGCTGCCCCTCATGCGCGGCGACGCCGTAACCGACGATCCGGTCGATCAGCCGGCGCTGCGCGAAATCCTTGCGCGTCAGGATCGCGCCCGTAGCGCCGTCGAGCGTCAGGTCGGTGCGCAGCGGCCGGTTCGCGGCATCGGACTTGGCGGTCCAGGGCTGGCCTGCGCCCGCCGGCGGCGCGATCAGGACCGGCGGCGCGAGCGCAAGCGGGCGCAGCGTCGCGATCAGCCGGTCGAGCGGCACGTCCGAAACCGCGGGATGCGCCATCGTCATCCCGCCATGTTCGGCATGCGCGCCCACCATCGCGCGGGTGCCAGCATCGGCGGCACCGCGCGCGCGAAGCTCCGCGGCCTGCCCTGCGGACCAGTCCTGCCTGACCACCCGCCCTTCGGTGACCGTCCGGATCGCCTTCAGGTAACTCCCCCAGCTCGCGGCCCAGGGCAGCCCCGATATGAGCAATGCGAGCGCGAAGACCGATACCCAGAGCCCGGTGACGCCGTGCAGGTCGCGCCAGAACCGCCGCCCGCCGGCGCGCAGCCGCGGATAGACCACCCCGGCCAGCCCGCTGCCGCGCGGCCACCACAGGACCAGCCCCGACAGGATCATGACGATCGCCCAGGAGGCGGCGAGCTCGACCAGATAGGATCCGGGCGTGCCGATCAGCAATTCGCCGTGAAGGCGGAAGATGATCCGCATCAGCCGGCTGTCCTCGTCGACGCTGTGGAGGATCGCGAGCGTGTTCGGATGGACATAGACGCGCGTCTCGGTGGTGCCGGCGCCGACGATCACCTGCACCGCCTCGTCGGGCCGCTCGGGCAACTGATAGCGGTGGAGCACCGATCCGGGCACCGTGCGCACCGCCGCGTCGGCCTGTCGCGCCGCTGAGGCGCGCGCGCCGTCCAGCTGGAGATGCGTATAGGGCCGATCGATCAGCGCCTCGATCTGCGGGCGGAACAGGTAGATCGAGCCGGTGACCGACAGCCACAGCACGAACGGAAGGCAGAACAGCCCGGCATAGAAATGCCAGCGCCAGATCGTCGGATAGCCCGGCCAGCCACGGCCGGGGCCGGGTCCGCCCGAACGTGCGGAAGCGGCGGAATGTGGAGTAATCGCACGCATCAGAACCGCGCCTTCACGCCGGCATAGACGGTGCGCGGGACACCGGCATAGATCGACCCGGTTGCGGTGCTGAGCACGGCCGCCGGATTCTGCTGCCCGGTCGCCGCGTTCAGACTGTTCGCGATCACCGAGGCCGACCCGACATAGGTCGTGTCGAACAGGTTCTGCACCCACGCGAACAGCCGCAGCCGCGACCACACCCCCTCCCCCCTTGGTGGATCATAATGGAGGTTGAGATTGGCGAGCGTATAGCCCGGCACGCTCAGCAAATTGCCATTGTCGATCGCATAGCGATCGCGGTGGGTCAGCTCGACGAACCCGCCCAGCCCCGCCACCGCGCCGCCCGGCTGGTCATAGCCGAACCGGACGTTGACGAAGGTCGGGATGACCCCGGGGATGCGGTTACCCGCGCGGTCGAACGTCGCCGACGCCGCGCCCGACGTCAACCGCTCGACGAATTCGGTATAATGGTGGTCGTTATAGCTGTAGCTCGCATCGATCCGCGCGCCCGGCAGGACGGCGGGCAGCGGCGTCCAGCTGAGCCCGAGCTCGACGCCGCGGTGGACCGAGCGTGGCGCGTTGGTGGTATAGGCGAGCAGGTTGACGCCCGCCGACTGGCTGACCTGTTCGTTGCGGAACCATTCGTAATAGCCCGTCACCTCCGCCTTCAGATTGGTCCCGAGCGCGACTTCGGCGCCGAGGTCGATCCCGGTGTTGCGCTGGGTCTTCAGCGTCACGTTATTGCCCGGCACCCCCGCCGCGGTCACGAACAGCGCGCCGGCCTGCGGGATGCCATAGCCGGTGCCGACGCGCGCATGCAGGCGGACCGCGTCGATCGCCTGCCAGACGAGCGAGGCCTCGGGCGCGACGTTCCAGAAATGGCGCTCGGCGGGGATCACGCTCAGCACCGGGTTCGCGCCGAGCGGATAGGCATAGCCGGTCTGCGTCACGCCGATGATCGATCGCTCCGCGCCGATGCCGGCGATGAACTGGAGCCGCGACGTCAGGCTCAGCTCCTCGCGCGCGCGGGCGCCCAGATTGCGGACGTCGCCGAACACCGTCTGGGTCGGCGCGCCGATGCCATCGCGGCCCGCGGGCGTCTTGTTGAAGCTGTAGCTCTGGTTATCGAGGTAATTGTAGAACACGCCGAAAAAGCTCGTTGCCGCCATCCCCAACAGCGTGCCGCGATGCGTGACGTCGCTGGTGATGTTGTAGCTGTCGAGCGTCCCCTTGAACGGCGTCGCGCTGGTCGGCTGGTTGACGACGCGGCTGTCGAACGTCGCCTGCGTCCGCCACGTCGCGGTCGTGCTCAGGTCATGCTCGTAGCGGGTGCCGACGATCGTCCGGCGATCGTTGCGCGCGAGGTCGGCCTCGGCCGCGGTCTGCGCGATCCGCGCGCCGTTGACGCCGTTGGCGAGCACCGAGATCGTGCCGCAACCCGCCGCCGCGCCGACCCGCGTCGCGCAGCCGCGCTGATAGGGATTGGCGCGATACTGGTCGAGCGAGAGCCGCGTCGAGAGCGCGAATTCGCCCTCATTGTAGATGACCTTCGCGGTCAGCCGGTCGCGGTCCGAAATGGCATAGGTCGCCAGCGCGTTGATCGTGCCGGTCTCATACCCCGTATGCCCGGTCGACCCGTTCGCGCGGACGAAGCTGCCGAACAGCGCATAATCGAAATCCGCGCCGGCATCGCCGATCGTCGCATAGACATTGGCATAGCCGTCGCTGCCCGTGTCGATGCCGATCTCCGCCCCGTCGATGTCGCGGCCGCGTCGGGTGCGGAAATTGACCGCGCCGCCGATCGCGTAATTGCCATAGCGTGCGGAGGACGGCCCGCGGACCACGTCGACCGCGCCGTAAGCATGCGGATCGGTCAGGTCGAACCGCGCCAACCCGTCGGGCTGGGTAACCGGGAAGTCATCCTCGAACACCTGGATGTTGCGCGCGCCGAAGCTGTTGCGCGCATTCGAGCCGCGGATCGACACGCCGACGTCGCGCGGGCCGTTGCCCTGGATGACGACGACGCCGGGCGACAGCTTGACGATGTCGGCGATCGTCGTCGCGGGGGTGTTGCGGAACGCGGCGTCGTCGATCGTCGTGACGGTCTGCCCGGTCACGCGCGTCGTCAGCGACAATGCGTTTCCGGTGACGATGATATCGTCGCCGTCGATCGCCACGGCGGCGGTACGCCGCGGCGCCTCCGCCGGGCCCGTCGGCTCGTCGAGGCGGCGCAGTTCGGCGTCGATCGCGGCACGATCGCGCAGCAGCGCCGCGCGCCGGGCTGCGATATCGGCATCCTGGGTGGAAGGTAGAGGCGCAGCCGCGATCGGCGCGGCACAGGCGATCGCGGAGATCGCCGCCATGAGATGGCATCGGGACATGGGAATTCCTGGTCGGACGCGGCCGGGTCCCGTCGGGACCGGGTCATGTAAGGGTCGCGGGCAGCCGCCACCGGCCCGCGCTTTGGCGGACAGGGTCGGCATCGCATCGGGTCACTGCGCGGCCCGTTCGGGACATCGCGCCGGCAACCGCTCACCTGCGGACCGGGGGACCTCGCAAGGGGGGACGCAGAAACTCGGGGACGCGGGCGACGACGGGGGGCGCGACGCGGAAGGCGGTGGCGATGACGAACGCGATCGCCAGCGCGAGCAGCACCGGATCGGCCGCGGCCAGCCCCGCCGTCGTCAGGCCGGAAAAGGCGCAGGGCATCTCGCGGCCCGCATGCTGCGTCTTGTCGGGATCATGCGTCATCCCCGGCATCGCCGCGTGCGTCGTCTGCGACGTCGCCGTCGCGAGGGTGGAAGGCCCCGCCCCGGCACATAACTGGATCGTGAGCACGCCGTTCGCCACGACCGGCATGAACCCGCCCGGCACGAGGATCTTCATCGCCAGCGCGACCACGACCAGCCATGCGGCGAGCGCAGGATGATCGCGGAGCAGGCGGCGAAGCGGTGTCACGCGCCCGTCCTAGCGGGTCGGCGCGGATCTGTCGCCGGTCGTCGCGCGGGTCGGGCCATCCGCCTGTCCCGCCGCTGGACGCCCCGCTCCGCGCAGCTCGGCGATCCGCGGGCAGCCGCCGCCGGGCGGCGCATCGCCGGTCCAGCTGAGCCGGTAGCGGACGAGCAGCCCGTCATGATCGGACAGCTTCGGGCTGCCCGGCGCGCCGTCGAACATCGCGCGGACCGCGACCGGCACGATGCGGATGCGCGTACCCTGCGCAAAGAACTGGAGATCCTGCGTGTCGAGCCACGGCGCGTCGCCGTCCCAGGACAGCGACACCGAGCACGCCGCGCGCGCCTGGCAATATTCGTGCACCAGCCCGAACGGGTGATGCAGCCGGAAATCGTCGAACCGGGCGGGCGAGCGGCGCATGTTGAAATCGCCGCCCAGGATCATCGGCCGCGACGGCGTGCGGCGCGCGGCGAGAAACGCCTCGAGCTCGCGGGTCTGCGCACGGTGCGCGGCACGGTGCCGCGCGGGGGCGACCCTCGACGCCTTGCGCGCATTCATGTGCGTGTTGGCGATGTCTATTCCTTCGGGAACGCCGGGCACCGCGAGCGTCGCCAGCACCACGCCCTTGTTCGACAGACAGTCGAACCCCGCACAGGCCCGCCGCGAATAGGGATCGCGCGCGACGCCGGTGATCGCGAAGCGGCTGGCGATGACCAGTCCTGAGCTCATCAGCCGCACGCCGAGCTCGCCCTTCGCCAGCTTGGCCCGCCCGGGCAGCCGGTCGTCCTGCGAATAGACGCTGCGCCGGGTCCGCGACGGTCCGCTCGCGAGCGACGGATAGCCCGTGGCGACCACCCCGCGCACCGCCGCGCGCGAGAAGACCTCCTGGAACAGCACCACGTCGGGGGCGGTCCCGGCCGCGCGCAGATCGCGCAGGGTCCGCCCGATCGCCGCGAGATCGCGCCCGCGCCCCGACCGCGCGGGCCATTGCAGCCCCTCAATATTATAGGTCAGCACGTCGATCGTGGTGCTGCGTTCGCCCGACGCCGAGACCTGGGTCGCAGGCGGCCCGTCGCCATCTCCGGCGTCGACGCCGCCACAGGGCAGCGTCCGGAACCGCGGCAATGTAGCGCATCCTGCGAAGCCGAGCGTGAGCGCGACCCCCAGCAGGATGCGGCCTGGAATCACCTACCAGCTCAGCCCGGCGCGGGCGTAGAGATAGCGGCCGTTGAAGCCGAACGGCGAGTAATAGGGGAAGCCGATCACGCCGGTCGAGTTGTTCTGCGTGATGGTCGCATCGGGATAGACGTCGAACAGGTTGCTGACGCCCAGTCCGAGCTGCGCCCCCTTGGTCGCCTGATAGCGCAGTTCGACATCGGTGATGACGTGCTTGCCGCTGTGCACGTCCGCGGCAGGCGTCGTCCCCGGCTGGTTGACGTCACCATAATAGGTGACGCGGGCAAGCGCGCCGAGCTGATCGAGCGACCAGTCGATCGAGCCGGTGACCTTCTCGCCCGGCGTGCCGTCCTCCAGCGTCAGGATCCGGCTGCGCGCGAACAGCGTCGGCGCGGGGTCGAGCGTCGAGGTCGAGGTCGGGACGCGGGTCACCTTTCCGTCGTTGATGTTGCCCGCCACCGTCAGGTCGAAATTGCCCGCCGCCACGGTCCGCACGCGGTAATGCGCGACCGCGTCGATGCCCTTGGTGGTCGAGGCGAGCCCGTTGATGAAGAACCGCGCCGCGGT
The DNA here is from genome assembly GCF_003046295.1 of Sphingomonas aerolata. Classification (GTDB taxonomy): domain Bacteria; phylum Pseudomonadota; class Alphaproteobacteria; order Sphingomonadales; family Sphingomonadaceae; genus Sphingomonas; species Sphingomonas aerolata. Next base: position 991,075 of record NZ_PZZN01000002.1, on the reverse strand, counting down.
CGCGCCCGATCCGGCGAGCAGCGTGGCGATCTGCGCATTGACCTCGGGGGACTGGCTCGCCGCGGTGGTGATGTTCTCCGACAGCCCGATCTGGTTGCGGATATGGATGCGATAGGCGTCGACGGTCAGGTCGAACCCGCCGAACCGCAGCACCGTGCCGAGCGACAGGTTGGTCGATTTCTCGGGCTCGAGCGGCAGCCCGCCGAGCCGCGCCGCGACCGGGCTGACCGAGGGGAAGGTGCCCGTCTGGATCGGCGCACCATTCTGGATCACGGTCGAGATCGACGTGAAATATTGCTGCTGCAACGCCGGCGCGCGGAAGCCGGTCGAGGCCGTTCCGCGCACCGCGATCCACGGCGCGATGTCATAGCGTGCGGAGATCTTGCCGGTCCCGGTCGAGCCGAAATCGGAATAATCCTCGCCGCGCCCCGCCAAACCGATCAGCAGCGCGTCGGTCACCTGCGCCTCAAGATCGAGATAGGCGCTGAAGTTGCGGCGATTGCGGTCGACGACATTGTCGGGCGAGAAGCCGCCAAACCCCTGCGCCCCCACCGCCGCGCCCGCGACGGCGCCCGTCACGGGCGTGGTGTAGGAGGCGCGTTCGCCCGCCTGGATCTCGAAGCTCTCGCGCCGCGCCTCGAGCCCGAAGGCGACGTTGAGGCCCTGCAGCACGTCGAGCTTGCGGCTGACGTCGAGCCCGGCGACCAGCTGGCCATAGATCAGCGCGCCGTCGGAAAAGTCCTGCGGCGTCGCGGCGCCATAGGCATAGTTGGCGGAGTTGAGCGTGCGGAAGCCGATCTTGTTGCGGCCATAGCTGACGTTCAGGTCGACGCTCCAGGCCGCGACCTCGCCCTTGATCCCGACCGCCGAATTGATGTCGCGCGACTTGGTATTGATCAGCGGCAGGAAGCCATCGGGATAGCCCGCTAGCGCGGTCGTCGCGCTCGCCAGCCGCGGGAAGGCCGCGCTGCGCGTGTCGCGGTCCTGATAGCCGAACCAGCCATAGAGGCCCCAGCTGCCCGTCAGCGTCGTGCCGGCATTGGCGAAGACGCTATATTGCTCGACCTGCGGATCGCCGAAGCGTCCGGTGACGCGGGTCGGAGTGACGCGCGGATCGAAATCGGCGCGGTTGGTCGCCTGGCGGTTCAGATATTCGCCCGACAGCGTCAGGAACCCGTCCTCGCCAAAGCCCAGCCCCTGCCAGCCCGAGACGGTCACGGCATGCTCGCCGGTCGTGCTGCGGCTGCCGCGCGCGGTGTCGATGTCGGTGTTGTAGAAGCCGTAATTGACCGTCGCGCCGCCGCCCGAACGGGCTTCGCGCAGCCGCAGGTTGACGACGCCCGCGATCGCATCGGAGCCATATTGCGCGGATGCACCGTCGCGCAGCACCTCGATCCGGTCGAGCGCGACGGTCGGGATGGTGTTCAGATCGACCGCCGCCGAGCCACGGCCGACCGAACCGCCGATGTTGAGCAGCGCCGCGGTATGGCCGCGCACGCCGTTGATGAGCACCAGCGTCTGGTCGGGCGACAGGCCACGCAGCGTCGCCGGGCGGATCGCATCGGTGCCGTCGACCGCGGACGCCCGCGGGAAGTCGATCGACGGGGCGATCGCCGACAGCGCGGCGCCGAGCTCGGTCGTGCCCTGGCGCTGGAGCGACGCGCCGCTCAGCACGTCGACCGGCGACACGCTGTCGAGCCGCGACCGGCCGACCGCGCGCGTCCCCGTGACGATGATCTCGTCCTGCGCAACCGGCGTTGCGCCGTCAGCGCCGGCGGCGGCGGGCGCGGCCTCGGCCGGCGCGGGCGCGGGCGCGACCTGCGCGTCGGCCTGCGCGGCCACGAAGGCGAGGGTCGAGGCGGCCAGCGCCAGCGCGGTACGATAGGCAGTCATGTCGAAGTCCCTGTTGGCGATCGTTCTGTGACGATCTTTCGCGTGCACGAAGATGCACAACGCATTCACCCGGCCCGATAGGTCCCAAGCGACTGTGCGATAAGTGAAAAGAATGCGCGACTGGATGCGCGGGCTGCAACGGCGCATCGCGGCGGCGACATCGAACCGTCACCGTAACGACGCGCCCACGTCACGGATCTGGTTAATGGATCCCCCCGAGGCTGCGCGGTCGCGGCCAAGGGGACGCTTCATGACCTATCTCTCCACCTTGCTCACGGGCGTCGCCACGGTCGCGATCGCGGTCACGGCGCCCGCCGCCGCGCAGACCGCGGGCGACCCGGCGACGCTGCCGGTCGCGCCGCCCGCCGCCGACGCGCCGCCGGGTGACGAGATCGTCGTGCTCGGCTTTGGCAAGAGCCGCCAGGTGCAGAGCGTGACCGCCGCCGATCTCTCGCGGCTGACGCCGGGGTCGAGCCCGTTAAAGGCGATCGAGAAGCTGCCGGGCGTCAATTTCCAGGCGGCCGATCCGTTCGGCGCCTATGAATGGGCGGTCCGGATCTCGCTGCGCGGGTTCAACCAGAACCAGCTCGGCTTCACGCTCGACGGCGTGCCGCTCGGCGACATGAGCTATGGCAACGTCAACGGCCTGCACATCAGCCGCGCGATCATTTCGGAAAACGTCGCGCGGACCGACGTAGCGCAGGGCGCAGGCGCGCTCGGCACCGCCTCGACCAGCAATCTGGGCGGTACGATCGAATTCTTCAGCGACAAACCGCGCGACACGCTGAACGTCACCGGCGGCGGCACCTATGGCTCGAACGACACCTATCGCGGCTTCGCGCGGATCGACAGCGGCGATCTCGGCGGCGGGCTGAAGGGCTATCTGAGCTACGGCTTTCTCACCACCGACAAGTGGAAGGGCGCGGGCGTCCAGCGCCAGCACCAGGCGAACGGCAAGATCGTCAAGGATCTTGGCAGCCTCGGCAGCCTGTCGGCGTTCCTCAACTTCTCCGACCGGCGCGAGCAGGATTACCAGGATCTGAGCTACGACATCATCCGCCGCCGGGGGCTCGGCAACGACAACATCGCCGACAATTATCCGCTCGCGCTGCAGATCGCGAAGGTCGCGCAGAACCAGGCGGCAGCAGCGGCCGGCGCGGCGCAGCCCTGGGCGGGCGTCGGCACCGCGTTTCCGGCCGGGATCGGCACCGTCGACGACGTCTATTTCGACGCCGCGGGCGTCCGTCGCGATTATCTGGGCGGGGTCACGTTCGACGCCAACCTCACCCCCGGGCTGACGCTCAGGACCACCGGCTATTATCACGACAACAAGGGCCAGGGATCGTGGATCACGCCCTATTCGCCGACCCCGGCCGGCGCCGCCAATGCCGATGGCACGCCGATCGCCGCCGCCAGCCCGCTCGGCTTCCGCACCACCGAATATGCGATCAAGCGTGGCGGCGCGCTCAGCAACCTCGCCTATGAAACGGGCGCGAACACGCTCGAACTCGGCGGCTGGTATGAAAGCAACAGCTTCACCCAGGCGCGCCGCTTCTACAGCATGACCGATACCGCGACGCCGAACCGCGACGTGCTGAAGTTCCAGGACAATCCCTATGCGACGCAATGGGACGGCAAATACACCACCGACACGATCCAGTATCATGTTGGCGACACGCTCCGCCTCGCCGACGACCGGCTGACGCTCAATGCCGGGTGGAAGGGCTTCACCGTCACCAACCGTGCGATCATGCTGCCCGCGACGACCTCGCCGCTCGCGGTCGGGCGGATCTCCGCCAAGGACTGGTTCCAGCCCCAGGCCGGGCTGCTGTTCAAGCTTGCGCCCGGAACCGAGCTGTTCGCGGACTATAAGGAAAACGTCCGCGCCTATGTCTCGTCGGCGACGACCGGGCCGTTCTCGACCACACAGGCCGGGTTCAACGCGATCCGCGACCGGCTGAAGCCCGAACGGTCGAAGACCGCGGAAGGCGGGCTGCGCTTCCGCCAGGGCCCGGTCCAGGCCTCGGCGGTCGGCTATTATATCGACTTCTCGAACCGGCTGCTCGGCTTTGCCAATGGCGCAGGGATCATCGGCAACCCGGCAACGCTCAACAATGTCGGCAGCGTCCGGACCTATGGCGCGGAGGTCGCGCTGACCTACCGCGTGTTCACGCCGCTGTCGCTGTTCGCGAGCTATTCGTACAACAACTCGCAATATGCCGACGACGTGCTCGACGCGCGCGGTGCCGTGCTGGTCGCGACCGACGGCAAGACCGCGGTCGACAGCCCCGAGCACATGGTCAAGGGCGAGATGGTGTTCGAACAGTCGGGCGTCACCGCACGCGTCGGCGCGGACTATATGAGCAAGCGCTACTTCACCTATCTGAACGACCAGTCGGTGCCGGGCCGCGTGCTCGTCGATGCCAGCATCGGCTACCGCTTCGAGGGGGACGGTCCGCTTCACGGCGTGTCGATCGAGGGCAGCGTCACCAACCTGACCGACAAGGGCTATATCTCGACGATCGGCTCGAACGGCTTCACCGCCAGCGGCGACAACCAGACGCTGCTGGCCGGTGCACCGCGCCAGGTGTTCGTGTCGCTGAAGAAGGGGTTCTGACGCACGGGCCGGATCGGGACGCTGACGCCCCGGTCCGGCACGCCCGCGTTCAGAACGCCGCAGACAGCCCGGCGAAGGCGGTCACGCTGTCGCGGTCGTCGCGCAGCGCATAGCCCGCGACGCCCGCGCGCAGCGACAATGCGCCGGCGACCTGTCCGTCGACCCCCATTGCATAGCTCATGTAATTGCGATCGGCGCGTTCGACGCTGCTGGTGAAGCGGATCGGCGCGCCGGTCGGGGTCATCGTCAGCGTGCGGGCATCGTCGTCGAACTCGCGCTCATAGCCCGCCCGCACGAACACGCGGACCGGCTCGCCCGGCAGCGACCGCACGACCGCGCCGAACCGACCGGTCAGGCTCTCGATCTGCTGGCGACCGAACGCCGCCGCGGTCGACAGCCCGCCCGCCTCGGCATAGCCCGCCAGCCGGACGCGGTCATATTGCACCGCCAGATCGGGCCCGAAGGCGAGACCGCCGGTGCGGACCAGGTCGAGCGCGCCCGTGATCCGGCCCGCGACGTAATTGCCGTCGGTCTCGCCGTCATGCGTGCGGATCGTCGGCCCGAGCTGCACGCTGCGCTGGATCTGGCGATAGTCGATCTCGCCATAGCTGCCGTCCGCCAGCAGCCGGACCGGCCCCAGCTCGCCGCGCGCATAGCCGCTCGCGGACCAGGCGCGCGGCTTGTAGCGTCCCGCGCCGTTCTGGAAATCGCCCGTCCCGTCCGAATAGGCGCCGGCGATCCCGACGCCCGAGGCCGCGCCGATCGCGAGGTCCGCACCCAGCGTCCCGCTGAAGCCCCGCTCGGTGATGCCGACGCGCTGCGCCGAATTGCCACTCGCGTAATAATGATAGGCCGCACCGCCAAACACCGACAGCGCACGACCGTCACGCTGCGACCCGCCGCGTTCGGGGCCTTCGAGCAGGTCGCGTTGCGCGCGGAACATCGCCTGCGCGGCATAGCCGAGCCCGGCGATCTGCTCGGGCGCCTGGACGAGGCTGGCGATCGCCTGCCCCTGGATCCGCTGCGTGATGCCCGCGGGGTGAACGCTGTCGGCGAGGATATAGGTCTCGTTCGCATTAGGCGTGACCAGGGTTGCGCGGGTACAGGCGAGCGACGAGGGCACGGTGCAGGCGACCCCGGTGATGTTGGTGTAGCCATAGGTCGCCGGGCTCGTCACGAGTTCGTTGAACAACCGGTCGGTATCGAAATACAGCGCGTTGACGTTCGCCGCCGCGAGCGCCGCGGCATAGGTCCGGTTGAACAAGGCGAGCCCCGCCGCACCGCCGGTCTGCACCGCGAGCGTCACGATCCGCTGCGCACCTGCGCCCTGCAGCCGGCTGACCTGCGTGGCGAGCTGCGTCGCGGCGGTGGTCAGGATCTCCGGGTTCGCGCCGCCCCCGGCCAGGAACGCGAAATAGTCGTTGCCGCCGCCCTGCACATAGACGAGGTCGCGCGGCCCGAACGTGCCGCCCGCGCCGAGGAAGTTGGTGATCTGAGTCGTGATCGGGATCGACAGCGCGTTCGCCGCGGTCACGCGGGCGCCGCCGACCGCATAGTTGGTCCCGCCCTGGCCATAGACCGGGGTCAGCGGCAGCCCGAGCCGCGCCGCGACCACTTCGGGGGCGACCGGATCGGGGTTGGTCGTGAAGCTGCCCGCGTCGCGCGGCAGCCGCGGGTCGAGCGTCAGATAATAGCCCCCGTCGGCGAGGCTGTCGCCGAACACGACCATGCGGTTGACCGGTGCGGCGGCGGCGGTCGCACCGCTCGCGGTCTGGGCCTGCGCGGGGGATGCGATCGCCAGGGTCGTGCCCAGCAGCGCCGCGACGGCGGACGTCGTTTTCATAGATCCTCTCCTGTGCGGCAAGGGGTCGTTGCCCCCTGCTCTGGCACCGTCGTGGATCTGTCACATTGCGACGTCAAGCCGTGTTGCGCGGGGCCTCAGCCGGCGAGCTGCGCGCGGGTCGTCGCACCGACGCGCATCCCGGTGACGCTGACGACCAGCGTCTCGATCTGCGCCTCGACGAACCCCGCGGCGAGGAAGGCGCGGATCTCGGTCATCGGCAGCGCGAAGCCGCGCCGCCACGCATAGACCGCCATCCGCCGCAACGCCTCGAGCCGCGGATCGGCGAGCTGCGACCGGCTGCCCAGCCCGAACAGTCCGCCCATCGCGCGCGACACCGCGCCGGGGCTGGCAAGACTGCGCAGCGTGTCGCGCCTGGCGAGCGCGATGACGCTCCATTCGAGCGCGGAAAACCCCGCCGTCTCGTCGGCGGCGTCACCTGCGAGATCGACCACCAGATCGGCGGCCAGATCCGCGGCGAGGTTCGCGGCCGGATTTACTGGCGCGGCGGCTGCAGCCCGCGCGGCTTTGCGCGTGCCACAGGGTGCGGCGAAATGCGTGTCGAGGTCGAGATAGGCCATGAATATCCCCTTTCGGATCGGGCAGCACCGGATCTGCGTCGATGGAGGGTCCATCGGCACGGCATGGGGCAGCGCGGGTGCGGTCGTGGTGACAGTGTCGTTCCGACGTCGGAGCAACCTTCGATACCGAGCGGTATACAAACCGATCGACCCGAACGTCAACAGCCTTCTGTACCGGTCGGTAGTTTTTTATGCGTCGGGGTTCCCCGCCGCCCCGCCGAGAGAAATCTACTGAGCGACATCAATTTCCCGGGTGGCTGACGACGAGCCGTCGCTGTGTTGCGACGAACCGCCCGGCGCCCACCGGCTCCCCGCCAGACTGACGCGTTGGGAAAGCATCTTTGGACAGGAGAACGGACATGTCGCAGTCCCCTACCGATCATACCGACGACGCACCCCCGACGACGTGGAAGAAGGGCGATCCGATCGCCGCCGAGGGCCTGCCGACCACAACCGGGGACAGCATCGTCGGCCGCACGGTGACGATCAATCGCCCGGCGGCCGAGCTGTTCGCCTATTTCCGCGACTTCACCAACCTGCCGCGCTTCATGGAAAACGTCGTGTCGATCACCCCGATCGACGCCACGCGGTCGCATTGGGTGGTCAAGGCGCCCGCGGGCCGCACGGTCGAATGGGACGCCGTCGTGACCGACGAGACGCCCGACCGGGTGATCGCCTGGACGTCCGAACCCAGCGCCGATGTCGCGAACAGCGGCCGGGTCGAGTTTCGCGACGCGGGCGCGCGCGGCACCGTCGTCACCGCGACGATCGTCTATGATCCGCCCGCCGGCATCGTCGGCAAGATCGTCGCCAAGATGTTCCAGCGCGAACCCGCGATTCAAGCGCGCCGCGACCTGCGCCGGTTCAAGCAACTGATGGAGACCGGCGAGATCGCGACCGGCTCCTTCACCCGCAAACAGCATGACGAGGAGTTCGCCTGATGCGCGCATTGGCATGGCATGGCCGCCACGACGTCCGCGTCGACACGGTCGACGACCCCGAGATCCTCAACCCGCGCGACTGCATCATCAAGGTGACGTCGACCGCGATCTGCGGCTCCGACCTGCATCTCTATGACGGCTATATCCCGACGATGCAGGCGGGCGACATTCTCGGCCATGAATTCATGGGCGAGGTCGTCGAGATCGGTCCCAAATCGACGCTGAAGAAGGGCCAGCGCGTCGTCGTGCCGTTCACGATCGCGTGCGGCAGCTGCTATCACTGCGGCAAGCATCAATATTCCGCGTGCGACAACGGCCTGCCCGCGGACAATCAGGACATCGCGCAGGAGCTGTACGGCCAGCCGATGAGCGGGCTGTTCGGCTATAGCCACATGACCGGCGGCTATGCGGGCGGCCAGGCGGAATATGTCCGCGTGCCGTTCAGCGATGTCGGCCCGATCGTCATCCCCGACGGGATCGAGGACGACAAGGTGCTGTTCCTGTCCGACATCCTGCCGACCGGCTGGCAGGCGGCGGAAAATGCGCAGATCGAGCCCGGCGACACGGTCGCGGTCTGGGGCTGCGGCCCGGTGGGGCTGTTCGCGGTTCAGTCGGCGTTCCTGATGGGCGCCGAGCGTGTCATCGCGATCGACCATTTCCCCAAGCGCCTCGCGCTCGCCAAGCGGTTCGGCGCGGAGACGATCAATTTCGAGGAAAGCGCGGTCTATGAGGCGCTGATGGCGATGACCGGCGGGATCGGTCCCGATGCGGTGATCGACAGCGTCGGGCTGGAGGCGCACGGCTTCTTCGTCGACAACGTCATCGACCAGATCAAGAAGTCGACCTTCCTCGGCACCGACCGCGCACACGCGATCCGCCAGGCGATCATCGCGTGCCGCAAGGGCGGCCGCGTCTCGATGCCCGCGGTCTATGGCGGGCTCGTCGACAAGTTTCCGCTCGGCGCGTTCATGGAGAAGGGGCTGACGCTCAAGACCGGCCAGACGCACGTTCAGCATTACATGCCCGCGCTGCTCAACGCGATCCTCGAAGAGAAGATCGACACGACCTTCCTCATCTCGCACCGGATGGATCTCGAGGAGGCGCCGCAGGGCTACAAGATGTTCCACGACGATCAGAACGAAGTGACCAAGGTCGTGCTCAAGCCCGGCTTCAACTGAGAGGATATCGACCCATGGCTACAGCATCACCACACGGCAAATTCGCCGTCATCACCGGCGCCTCGACGGGCATCGGTTTCGAACTCGCGACGATCGCGGCGCAGGACGGCTATGACATCCTCGTCGTCGCGGACGAGGCGCTGATCGAGGCGGCGGCGGCCGACTTCCGCCAGTTCGGGACCACGGTAACGGCGCTCGAGGCTGACCTGTCGACCACCGACGGCGTCGACGCGCTGCTCGCCGCGACCAACGGGCGCCAGATCGACATATTGTGCGCCAATGCCGGTCGCGGTCTGGGACACGGTTTCCTCGACCAGAGCGTCGCCGACTGGCGCGCGGTGATCGACACCAACATCATGGGCACGCTGTATCTGGTACAGAAGGTGCTGCCCGCGATGGTCGCACGCAACGACGGCAAGCTGCTCGTGACCGGGTCGGTCGCGGGCTATATCCCCGGCGCGTTCCAGGCGGTCTATAACGGGTCGAAGGCGTTCATCGACAGCTTCACCGAAGCGCTCCGCAACGAGATCAAGGATGCGGACGGCGTCACGCTGACCACGCTGATGCCGGGGCCGGTCGACACCGAATTCTTCGACCGCGCCGACATGAACGACACCGATGTCGGCACCGATCCCAACAAGCGCTCGCCTGCCGACGTCGCGCGCGATGGCTGGGACGCACTGATGGCGGGCAAGGGCTCGGTCTTCTCGGGCTGGATGACCAAGCTGCAGGGCGTGATCGCCAATGTCGTCCCCGGCTCGGTCCTTGCCGAGCAGCATCGCAAGATGGCCGAACCCGGCAGCGCGAAGGACTGATCGCGGCATGAAGCGACGCGGCGGGCTTCGGTCCGCCGCGTCGTTTGCCACGATAAGCATCGGCATGGTAGGTCGGCGGCTCAGCCAGGAGCCCCTATCGTGCCCGATCAGCCGCCATCGTCCGATACCGTCCCCCCGCCGCTCCCGCTCGACGAGCAGCTCTGCTTTTCGCTCTACGCCGCGACGATCGCGATCAACCGCGCGTACAAGCCGATGCTCGACCAGCTCGGCATCACCTATCCGCAGTTCCTCGTGCTCCAGACGCTGCACGAGGCGGAGGATGGCCGGACGATCGGCGCGATCGCCGAACGGCTCGCGCTCGAACCGAGCACGATCACGCCGCTCGCCAAACGGCTGGAGGCCGCGGGGCTGGTCACGCGGCTGCGTAATCCGGCGGACGAGCGGCAGATGCATGTCCGCCTCACCCCGGCGGGCCGGACCTGCTGGGCGGGTACGGGGTGCCTCGGGCCGATGATCGTCGACCGCAGCGGGATGACGCCCGACCGGCTGCGCGCACTCAACGCCGAGGTCACCGCGCTGCGCCGCGCGCTCGGCGATCCGGATAGCGCAGGACGCTAGCTGGCGCCGCCGCCGGACCCGCCGACGTGCAATGCCGACGATGCTTTCCCATATAGGTCAGGCACCTGACACGATCGGGGCACGAACGGAGACGAAGCATGGCAGGCGGCTGGACGCGCGATGGCGCGGTGCAGGATCAGATCGACGATACCGTGATGGATGCGGTGATGGCGGCGCGTGCGCGGATGCCGGTCGGCGAAAGCGAGGAACAGTGCATCGCCTGCGGCGACGACATTCCGGAAGGGCGGCGCCAGGCCGTGCCGGGCGTACGGACATGCATCGCCTGCCAGAGCGGTCGCGATCGGCCCGCGGCCTCGCTGTTCAACCGCCGCGGCAGCAAGGACAGCCAGCTTCGCTGATGCGGATGGTGACGGGGGATCGCGTGCCGCTCAGGTCGGCGCTAGGGGTGACGCCATGCTGACGACGACCGCGCTGCAACCGCTGGCCCATGACCTTGACGAGACCGCGCCCGATTTCGTCGTGATCGACGTCGAGACCGCCTGCGCGCGCGTCAGCAGCATCTGCCAGGTCGGGATCGTCGGCTTCCGGAACGGTGCCGAGGTCTTCGCCTATGAGACGCTGGTCGATCCGCGCGACGAGTTCCATGCGTTCAACACGCGGATCCACGGCATCGCCGCGCATCATGTCGTCGGCCAGCCGAGCTTTGCCGACATCCATGCGACGGTGACCGCGCATCTTTCGGGGCGGACCACGGTCGCGCATTCCTATTTCGACAAGGGCGCACTCGCCGCCGCGTGCCGCGTGCACAATCGCCCGGCGATCGAGACGACCTGGCTCGACAGCGTGCGCGTCGCCAAGCGCGCCTGGCCCGATCTGGCGAACCACAAGCTCGGGCAGCTCGCGCGCTATCTGGGGATCGAGCATCGCCACCACGACGCGCTGAGCGATGCGCGCGCCGCGGGCTGGGTGATCGTCAAGGCGATCGACCATACCGGGCTGACGCTCGCCGACTGGCTCGCCCCGCCGCGCGTCGCCGGCCCCGCCCCCGCCGCGGCGCTCGACGGGCCCTTGCGCGGCGAACGGATCGCGCTGCTCGGCCAGCCGCGCGACGGGCCGCTCGCGCACCGTGTCGCCGCGCTCGGCGCGCGGGTGATGACCTCGGTCGGCGCGACCACGACGATCCTGCTCGTCGCCGGCCCCGACCCGCAGGCGCGCGCGCTGCGCACGCATCCCGCCCGGCTGAAGGCGGACGCCTATCGCCGCGACGGTGGCGCGATCCGGACCCTGGGCGAGGCCGACCTGGACGCACTGCTCCACCGGGTCTGACGTCGGGACGTGCCGGGGATCGGGTAAAGCTTCCGACATCGCATGCGGCTGTTTGCCCGGCTCGGCCGTTGGGGCCGCGAACATCAGGAGTTTGACGATGAAGGCCATGACGCTGCGATCGCCCGCGGGGCTCGACACGCTGCAGAGCGAAGACCGTGCGGATCCGGGCGTGCCGGGCGCGGGAATGATCCGTGTCGCGCTGCACGGCAGTTCGCTCAACTACCATGATCTGGGCGTCGTCACCGGCCGGATGCCGACCGAGGACGGCCGCATCCCGCTGTCCGACGGCGCAGGCGTGGTCGAGAGCATCGGCGACGGCGTGACCGAATTCGCGGTCGGCGATCAGGTCGTGTCGTGTTTCTTCCCCGACTGGCAGACGGGCACGCCGACGATCGGCGATTTCTCGCGGACGCCCGGCGACGGCATCGACGGCTTTGCTCAGCACCATGTCGTCCTGCCCGCGACCGCCTTCACGCATACGCCCAAGGGCTATGACGCGGTCGAGGCGGCGACGATCACCACCGCCGGGCTGACCGCGTGGCGCGCGCTCGTCGTCGACGGCAAGCTGAAGGCGGGCGACACCGTGCTGCTGCTCGGCACCGGCGGCGTCTCGATCTGGGCGTTGCAGATCGCCAAGGCGATGGGCGCGCGGGTCGCGATCACCTCGTCATCGGATGAGAAGCTCGACCGTGCGCGCGCGCTCGGTGCCGACTTCACGCTCAACTATCGCGACGAGTCCGACTGGGGGCGCAAGGTCGTCGACTGGACCGGCGGGCGCGGCGTCGATCATGTCGTCGAGGTCGGCGGCCCGGGCACGCTGGCGCAGTCGATCACCGCGGTCCGTGTCGGCGGGCACATTTCGCTGATCGGCGTGCTGACCGGTAATAGCGGCGAGGTTCCGACCGCCGCTCTGATGGGCAAGCAGGCGCGGCTCCAAGGCCTGATCGTCGGCAGCCGTCAGGAACAGCAGGACTTCGTCCGCGCGATCGACGCGACCGGGATCAAGCCGGTGGTCGACCGCCGCTTCCCGCTCGACCAGCTTGCCGAGGCGTTCGCCCTCCAGCAGAGCGGCGCGCATTTCGGCAAGATCGGCATCGAATGGTAAGCGCAGCGACCGGGTAATTACCCCCGGCGCGGCGGGATCGCTGCCGCGCCGGTCAGCCGCGGCGGGCGGTAATTGAGCGCGGCATGACCCGTGCTCGGATACCGGACCTTAGACGGCCGCCCCTCGCCGCGCATCCGCCGATCCGCCTCGTCCCAGCCGGGCAGGTCGGCGGTCTCGGTAGTCCAGTGGGTGATGCTGGCCTCGTCACACCAGTGCATCAGCTTCGGCATCGCCTTCAGATGCGAGCCATCAGTAATATAGCGCTTCATGGCCGCGGCATCGCGCCAGACCGTCATCGTCCAGAAGGTCAGCGCACGGTCGCGCAGGATGGCCCCGGTGAGATACCCTTCGGCACGCCGCACCTGCGCGGTGGTCCTCAGCGCATCGAGCGCGAACAGCGGCACGAACCGCAGCGCGCGCAACCGAAGCCGGGTGATGCTGACAAAGGCCATGCGCGACACCTACGCCTGCCCGCATCGCCCAGCAACTGCGTGATCGGCCTCCCGCGGCGGAGCGATGCGCGTGCTGGTTCGTTCGACCCGCATATTCCCCCTAAACTGTATCCAGGACACGAGACTATGAGCGATCCCCGCAGCAGCGCCCCCACGTCCTTTCCGAACGAGCCGCAGCAGCCGAGCCCCGGTCTCGAGGTCGCGATGCGCAACAAGCCCGATCATGGCGAGGACAGCTATGTCGGCAAGGGGCTGCTGAAAGACCGCGTCGCGCTGATCACCGGCGGCGATTCGGGGATCGGTCGCGCGGTCGCGATCGCCTATGCGCGCGAAGGCGCCGACGTCGCGATCTCCTATCTCGCCGAGGAACAGGCCGATGCGGACGAGACCAAGGCCTGGGTCGAGAAGGCCGGCCGCCGCTGCATTCTGCTGCCCGGCGACATTCGCGACCGCGATCACTGCGCGGCTTTGGTCGAGCGCACCGTCGCCGATCTCGGCAAGCTCGACATCCTCGTCAACAACGCCGCCGCGCAGACGACCAACGAAGGGCTCGACGGGATCGACGACGACGAGATGCAGGATGCGTTTTCCGCCAATGTCTTCGCGATGATCCGCCTGGCCAAGGCCGCGGTGCCGCACATGAAGCCGGGCGCCGCGATCGTGAATTCGACCAGCGTGCAAGCGAAAATCGCGACCGAGAACATGATCGTCTATTCGACCACCAAGGGCGCGATCGCGAGCCTGACGATCGGGCTGTCCAACCTGCTTGCCCCCAAGGGCATCCGCGTCAACTGCGTCGCGCCCGGCCCCGTCTGGACGCCGATCCAGCCGATCGCCAAGGGCGGCGACGAGCTCGAGACGCTCGGCCAGAACACGCCGCTCGGCCGCGCGGGCCAGCCGGGCGAGCTCGCCCCGGCCTATGTCCTGCTCGCCTCCGACGAGGGCAGCTACATGTCGGGCGCGCTGCTCCCGGTGACGGGCGGCATGCCGATGCTGTGAGCGCCCGCCCCGCGCTGCACTTTGTCGGGTTTCGCGGCGACGAATACAGCGCCGCGCTGCGCATCTTCGGCCCGCCGGATTTCATCCATATCGGATGGGACCGGTGGGCCCGTCAGGAGGTGATGCCGGGCGACATCGCCGTCTTCGCGCGCGGCACCGCCGACGACGAACCCTCTGTCTACAGCGTCCCCGATCTCCGCGAGCGCTGACGCTGCGCCCTCCAATTTCTCCAGAACAAAGATTCTTCCATGTCAGACCCCAGCGTCACGACCGACTATTCCGCGCGCGATTCGCGGATCGCGATCAACACCTTCACGACGGTGCTGCGCCGACCGCAGGTCCCGCACGAGGTCTTCGCGACCTATTGGCGCGACGTGCACGGACCGCTCTGCTCGCGCATTCCCGGGCTCGGCTGGTACGTCCAGATGCATCTCGATCGCGCGCAGGATGCGCATCTCTGGCCGGCGATCGACGGGATCGCGCCGTTCGACGACTATGTGCTCGATGGCGGGGTCGAGATCGGCTTTGCCAGCGCCGCGGATCAGGAAATTTTCAACGCCGCCTGTCCGATCCTGTTCGCCGACGAACAGAACATGTTCGCCGCAACCGTCGCCTATGCGCTGCCGCAGGGGTCGCGGACGCTGGTCGACCGGATCGCCAACCCGGTGCCCAATGGCGGGGAGAGCATCGACCGGCTCCACGTCCATTTCGGGATCGGCGACACCGATGCCGCCGGGTTTGCGGACTTCATGACGCAGTTCGCGCAGACGCTCGCCGCCGACCCCGCGGTGCTGAAGCTGCGGCTGCATCTGCCCGAGCGCTACGACAATGCGGACCCCGCGCCGCCCGCGCCCGACGTCGCGCACACCGTGCCCCCCGAGCGTGAACAGGTCGCGATCCTCGAATTCGCTTTCGAGACACCGATGACCCGCCGCCGCTTCTTCGCCTCGGACCGCTTCACCGCCACGATCGACGGACAGAAGGCACATATCGGCCATGTCGCGGCGTTCGCGGTCAGCGGCGTCTACACCTATGTCCGTGACGGCGAACTGACCGTCGCGGGCCTCCGCGGCAGCCGTCCCGCGCAGCTGATCGAGCGGCTGGGCGCCGCCAACCAGGTACAGGACGACGTCCGCAAGCTGCTGCTGACCGGGGCGCTCTGACCCCGTTCAATCAATGCGCCAGAAAGACGGGGATCGGGCTGCTGGTCAGCATGGTCCGCGTCACCCCGCCGAACAGCGCTTCGGTAAAGCGCAGATGCCCGAACCCGCCCATCACGACATAGCCGTACTGCCCGCTCGCGGCGGCGGCGAGCAGCTGTTTGGGCGCGCCGCCGGGCTGGACCTCGATCCGGCGGATGACGGGGTGGATGTCGTAGCGCGACAGATAGGTGGCGGCGTCCTCGATCGGCGACGCCATCGCCCCGTCGTCGACCGAGAACAGCGTGACCTGGTCCGCGAGCCTGAGCATCGGCACCGCCGCGCGCAGCGCCGCCGCGGCGCAGGGCGACCCGTCCCACGCGACCAGTGCAGTCGCAAGGTCGATCCCACGGGACTCGCCCGGCACCGCGAGCACCGGCTTGCCCGACTTGACGATCAGTTCGCTCGCGGTGCGGCGCATGTCGATCACCGACGGGTTGTCGAGCCGGCGGTTGAGGACGATGACGTCGGCGAGTGCCGCGGCACGGACGATGCACGCCGCCGCCTCCCCGGTCGCATCGACCCAGTTCCACGCGACATCCTCGCGCGCGAACCGCGCCTCGAGCGTCACCTTGTTGGCGCGCTCGCGCGTCGTTTCGTCGGCCAGCACCGCCGCCATCGCATAGCCGGCCTCGCTATAGTCGTTGCCCAGGATCGGCGGGATATAGGTCACGTCGAGACAGGTGATATGCCCCGTCAGCGCACGCCCGAGATCGAGCGCGGCCTGGAGCCGGGCCTCCTGGCCCTCGTCGTCATGCGCCAGCACCAGAATGTTTTTCAACGGACGCCTTTCGGGTTGGATACAGCGCTATTGCTAGGCTGCCCGGCGCGCACGCGTTATTGCGGTTTATACGGATCCGCCGCGGGGCGCGGGGTCGCTGGCCGCTCGGTGAATTCGCGCTCGACGATCGTGATCCGCGCGACCATGGCGACGAAGAAGGCGGTCGACCAGCCGAGCAGGATCACGCCATTGGCGCCCTCGATCGCGCCGACGATCCGCCACGATTCCCCGAGCAGCACGTCGCCATACCCGATCGTCGTATAGGTCGCGGTCGAGAAATACAGCGCGGTGCCGAAATCGGCGAGCGCGCCGGTCCCGCTGTACAGCAGCGCATAGGCCCAGATCTCGATCCCGTGGACGACGAACAGCGCGGTCGCGGCGCCGACGATCCCGATCACGTCATGCCAGCGCCGCCGCACCCCGGTCCTGTGCCCCTGCCGCCGGATCACCAGCAACAGCCCGGCGAGCCCGGCAAGATGGACCAGGATGGTGGCCAGCACCATGCCCGTCGCCACCGCGAGCTGGACGAAGAGGTTCATCGGCCGAGCGTAGGGCGGCGGCCTGCGGTTTCCCATGCGGGTATCTACCTAGACCGGCCCGGTGCAAGCGGGATGAACACTGTACGCCGATGGCGGCGCGGCGTAGAACCGGGCGACCGGGGAGACAGCAGATGACGGCACGACGCGATGGCGCACGGCGCTACAATTTGGGCGCGATCGCGTTCCACTGGATCATCGCAGCGCTGGTCTTCATCCAGCTCTATGTCGGCTGGACCTTTGCCGACATGCCGCGCGGCGACCTGCGCACCGGCTGGTTCGACTGGCACAAGACGCTCGGCTTCACGATCCTGCTGCTCAGCATCGCCCGGCTGATCTGGCGGATCGCCAATCCGCCGCCGCCCTTCCCCGCTGCACTCCAGACCTGGGAACGCGTGCTCGCCCGCGCCAACCACGCGCTGTTCTACATCATCCTGATCGGCCTGCCCGCGACCGGGTGGATGTATCTGTCGACGGGCAAGCCCGCGCTGACCAGCAGCACCACCTCGCTCATCGGCGGCTTGAGCTGGCCGTTCATCCCCGGCCTGCCGCGCGGTGCGCATGAGGGGTTTGAAGAGGCGCACGGCCTGCTCGTCTGGCTGACCTGCGCGCTGCTCGTCCTGCATGTCGGCGCCGCGTTGAAGCATCAGTTCGTCGACCGTATCGGCAACCGGATGCTGCCGTCGGGGGCGGGGGGCGACAGCTGACCGCCGCCCCGCCGCCTCAGCGACGCGGCATCCGCGCCGCGGTCGCCTCGATCTCGACGAGGTAATTGGGGCCTGCGAGCGCCGCGACCTGCACCGTCGACCGCGCGACCGTATTGGGGTTGTCCGCGCTCCCGAAGAACTGCTTGAAGCCGTCGTTCATGCCGGCAAAGTCCATCTTGCCGTCGCCGAGCTTCGGATCGGCGGTAACGAACACCGTCAGCTTGTAGACATCGGCCATCGTATAGCCATGCTCGGCCAGGATCGCCTTGATCTTCGTGAAGACGCTGACCGTCTGCGTCCTGGTGTCGCCGAACGACTCGACGCCGGTGACCGGTTTCGACGGATCGATCGGCGCGGCGAGCTGCCCCGACAGCACCAGCGTCTCCGCGCCCGCGGGGATGGTCACGCTCTGCAGGATCAGCGACGGCCCCGGCCCCGGATTGGCGTGGCGGACGATCTGCGCGGAGGCCGAAGTCGCAAGCATCGTCGCCGCGGCGATGCTCACCCCCAGACCGGCACGGGTCAATGTACGCGAGACGCGGTTCACGATCGGTCGCACTGGCATGGTCGTCTCTCCCAAAAATTCGGTGGTCCCGCGCGTCAGGACGCGTCGGGCGTGTGAAGCGCCTTGGTCATCGGTACGAACGGAACCGCGATCCCGTCCGCGTCGACGGTGATCCCGGGCTCCGCGACGAAGCCGTGGCTTTCGTAAAAGGGGACCCCCGACAGCGTCGCCATCAGCGCGAGCTTGTCGAACCCCGCCTCCCGCGCGGCCGCCTCGCTCGCCGCCATGATCGCCGATCCCACCCCGCGCCGCGCAAAGCCGGGGGCGGTGAACATCGCACGGATCCGCGCCGCATCCTGCCCCGGTACCAGCAGCGCGGCGGATCGGTCGGCATAGCGATCGCCACCGAACAGTGTGGCGAAGCGGCTCCACCCCCCGCACCCCGCCAGCGCGCCGTCGATCTCCGCGACCAGATAGCTGCCGTCGTCGACCAGATCGGTGTCGACGCCGAAGATCGTCCGGATCGCACTCGCCAGCGCGTCGGGGGCGTAGAAGCCCTGCCCCAACGTCGCCGCCGACGTCGCGATCATCTGCTCCAGCGCGGGGATGTCCTCGCGCCGGGCCGCCCGGATCGTCACCCCGCCCGTCGTCGCCGTGCTCATCACCATGCCGATCACGCCGCCACCCGGTCCGGCCGCGCACCCATATCGGCCCGTTGCAGCCCCGCGATCGCGGCGATCGCGTGATGCGCCGACTGGACCGCGCCCTCCTGCCATCCCGGCGTCTGGCTCAGCGCGGCGCTGGCAAAGACGGTGCGGCCCGCGGGCTGGCACAACAGTCGATAGCCTTCGGTATCGATATCACCCTCCTGATGTCCCGCCATCCCGACGAACCAGTTCGGCCACGGCCCCAGGCTGTACGGGATCTTGTTCCAGTTGACCGCGACGCCGTTGATCAGGTCCTTGCCATGCCCCGGGTGCAGCCGCTCGACCGCCGCGCGCGCCCGCTCGACCTGGTCGGCGATCGGCAGCTTCGCAAAGCCCTCCGCCCGCTCCCCCGAGGTATAGCAGGCCAGCAGCATCCCGCGCGGACTGAACAGCCCTGCGCTCGGATACCAGATCAGCGACGTCTCGCCACCGACGAACGAGATGCCGCCATAGATCTGGTCCTGTTCCCAGAAGCGCGGCGAATCGAACGCGACCTTGTTCGAATGGTCGTACACCACGCCCGCAATCGCCTGCGCGACGGGCTTGGCGAAATCGCAATCGACCTTGGCGAGCACCGGAAAGGGGATCGTGCAGACCGAGAAATCGGCGCGCGCGATCCGGCCGGCGCCCGTCTTCGTATCGCGCCAGGCGATCTCGACGCCATCGGGGCGGTTGCGGATCCGCGTCACGTCGGCGCCGCGCACCACCTTGCGGGTCAGCGCGCGCTCGAACCCCGCCGGGATCCGGTCCATCCCGCCGACCGGCTGGAACATCGTCGCCTGCATGTAGACATTGTCCTCGAACAGCATCGCCGGCAGCTGTTCGTTGGCGAGAAGCCGGTCGAGCGGCATCGGCGCGGGCGGTCGCGCGAAGACGCCGACGCCCGCATCGGGAAACGCCTGGAACCCCGATCGCAACGTCCCTGCGAAATGCCCCGTCGCGTCGAGATCGCCGTACGTCTTGAGGAACGGCAGCAACGCCTGCTTGTCCGCCGCGCTGAGACTCTGGTCGAGCGCGCCCTGGTTGACCGCCTTCATCAGCAGTTCGGCAACATGCCCGCGCGTGTCGTTGATCGCGGTGCGCATCCGCACCTTGTCGCCCTTCTGCCCCATCAGGAAGGCGCTGCGGCTCGAATTGATCTCGACCTCGAGCGGGACGCCGAGCTTGCCGCAATAGCCGAGGATGCGGTGGTGGAAGCTCGGCAACCGCGCCGGCCCCGCATTGAAATAGGCGCCGTCGGAGAAGCGCGCGACCTGGTCCGCCTCGCCGTCCATCACGATCCGGTCGCCGTCGCGCACCGTCCAGTTGCGCCCGCCGACCCGGTCGCGCGCCTCGAGCACGGTGACGTCGAACCCCGCCTGCTGCAGTTCATAGGCGGCAACCAGCCCGGCGATGCCCGCCCCCAGCACGATCACCGACCGCCCCTTGCCAAAGCCGGCGGGCAGATCGGGCATCGGCGCCGCCGCCGCGACATTGCCCGCGATACCCAGCGCCTCCATCGCGCCGAAGGTCGCGGCCGCGCCGCCCGCCATGCCGATATGCTGTAGGATCGATCGCCGCGTGATCATCTGTGAGTCCGCCCCGTTTGCGCGGCCTCGACCGCGCGTCCCCTGGAAAGTCGCTCACCTTCGCGTCGTCCGTCCTGTTGGCTCGGATCCGCGGCACACTCCCCCGGCGACCGGCGCGTTGCCCGCACCAGCTCGTTATCGTTCGTCCCTGCGTTTTGTTATGACCGCATGACACCCCAATTGAATCGATCGCGCAAGCAGTTTTTGTCCTGTTTCGCGCGCATCCCGGTGCTATTGTTACGCCCAAGGAGATTGCGGTATTCCAATCCATTGCTCCGCCGCCGTGCGGTACCGGTCCGTCCATCATGCACGGCGCAGGCCGGGGCAATCGGCAGAGCCCGCGGCAACCCGCACCCGCCATCCCGCGTTAAGCCCGCGCACATGATCAAGGTCGCCAGCTATAATATCCACAAGGGCATCGGTCTCGACCGCCGCCGGAACCCCGAACGCGTGGTCGAGGTGCTGCGCGAGATCGACGCCGACGTGATCGCGCTGCAGGAGGCGGATCGCCGGTTCGGCACCCGCGCCTGCGTGCTGCCCTATCACCTGCTCGAGGAGCATAGCGACTGGAAGCCGATTCCCGTCAGCCTCAGTGCGCTCAGCATGGGGTGGCACGGCAATGTTGTGCTGGTGCGCAAGTCCGCGGTGATCGTCGACAGCGAGGCGATCCACCTGCCCTCGCTCGAGCCGCGCGGCGCAGTGATGGCCGACGTGCGGACCGCAGGCGGGATGATCCGCGTCGTCGGCATGCATCTCGATCTGTCGGGGCTGTGGCGACGGCGTCAGGCGGCGGCGGTGCTCGCGCATGTCGACGCCTGCGCGACCCGCCACCCTACCGTGCTGATGGGCGATCTCAACGAATGGAGCGCGGGTTCGGGCTGCCTGCGCGACTTCGGCCGCGATTTCGCCTTTGCCGATACCGGCGCGAGCTTCCATTCGCGCCGCGCGATCGCCCGGCTCGACCGGATCATGGCGTCGCGCGACCTGCGCATCGCCACCTGCGGCGTGCACAGCAGCGCCGCCGCGCGCAAGGCGTCGGATCATCTGCCGATCTGGGCGACGCTGGAACCCGCATGATCCGGACCGGCGCCGTTAGCCCCCGTGTACGCAAACTTCGCTGCCCGGTCGGGGGCTGAGCGAGTGCGCGAGAAGGAACTCCGCCTCGCCCTGGTCTGCTATGGCGGGATCAGCCTGGCCGTCTACATGCACGGCATCACCAAGGAGATCTGGCATCTCGTCCGCGCCAGCCACGGCCATCATGCCGGTGGCGACCGCGGGACCGGCAGCCAGGCGGTCTATCGCGACCTGCTCGACGAGATCGAGGAACAGGGCGCGCTCAAGGTCCGCGTGCTCGCCGACATCATCGCCGGCGCCAGCGCGGGCGGGATCAACGGCATCTTCCTCGCCCAGGCGATCGCGACCGGGCAGAGCCTCGATCCGCTCACCGATCTCTGGCTGAGCTCGGCCGATGTCGAGGCGTTGATCGATCCCCATGCCGCGCCGCATTCGCGCTTCTCGAAGGCCTGGGCGCTGCCACTCGCCTGGATGGCGGCGGGGCGCAGCGCGGACAAGGTCCAGACGCTCGACGACACGACGCGCGAGGAGGTGAAGGCCAAGCTGTCGCATTTCGTCCGCTCGCGCTGGTTCGAGCCCCCGTTCGGCGGCGCGACCTTTACCGGGCTGCTGCTCGACGCGTTCGACGCGATGGCCGCCAGCGAGCGCGGGCCCCGCCTGTTGCCGCCGGGCCAGCCGCTCGACCTGTTCGTGACGGTCACCGATTTCACCGGCCATCCCGAACGGCTCAAACTCAATTCGCCGCCCGAGGTGGTCGAGACCGAGCACCGCGTCGTCGTCGACTTTTCCGATCATGGCGCGGCGACCGACAGCCTGGCGGACATCCCCGAACTCGCCTTTGCCGCACGCGCGACGTCGAGCTTTCCGGGTGCGTTCCCGCCATTCATGGTCGCCGAGCTCGATGGCGTGCTCGCCGATCGCAAGACGGCCTGGGCGTCGCGCGATGCCTTCCTCAAGCGCATCCTGCCCCGCCAGTCGGCGACCAACGGCGCGGATCAGGTCGTGCTGATCGACGGGTCGGTGCTCGCCAACGCGCCGTTCCGCCCGGCGATCGACGCGCTGAAGGAACGCCCCGCGCGCCGCCAGATCGACCGCCGTTTCGTCTATATCGATCCGTCGCCGGGGATGAAGTTCCGCCTCCCGCCACAGAATGGCACGCCCGGCTTCTTCCAGACGATCATCGGCGCGATCAGCGAATTGCCGCGCCAGCAGCCGATCCGCGACAATCTCGACGCGATCGCCGCGCGCTCGGCGCAGATCGACCGCATGCGCGCGATCATCGATGCGATCCGCCCCGATGTCGAGGCGGAGGTCGAACAGCTGTTCGGGCATACGCTGTTCCTCAACAGCCCGACCGCGGCGCGGCTCGCCAACTGGCGCGCGCGTGCGCAGAAGGCGGCGGCGGCCAGCGCGGGCTATGGCTATGCCGCCTATGGCCATCTGAAGGTCGCAGGCGTGGTCGAGACGCTGACCTCGCTGCTATTCCACGCCGGCGGCGAACCCGGGCCGCAGCGCTGGGACCGGATCCGCGCGGCGATCGCGACCGCGGTGACGGCGAGCGGCGCCGAGGAGATCGGCGCGGCGCATGGCGGCGGCGCGAGCCCCGCGACGATCGCGTTCCTGCGACGCTTCGATCTCGGCTTCCGGATCCGCCGATTGCGCCTGATGGCACGCCGCCTGACGGTGCTCGAAGCCGAGGTCGAGGAGGTCGCGCTCGCGCCGATCCGCGACGCGATCTACGCGTCGCTGTCGGACTATCTCGAATGCCAGCGGACCGACGCGCATGCCGCGCTGCGCCGCGAGGTCCGCACGCTGCGCGACGACGCGATGCCGCTGCTCGACGCGCTGGCCGCCTCGCTCGACCTCAACCGCCGCGACGCCGAGACCGATGTACGGCTCGCGGAGGCGTTCGTCGCGCTCGACCGGCCGGTGCGCCGCTCGATGCTGCTTGCCTATCTCGGCTTCCCCTATTTCGACACCGCGACGCTGCCGCTGTTGCAGGGCGAGGGGCTCGACGAATTCGATCCCATCAAGGTCGACCGGATCGCCCCCGACGACGCGGTCGCGATTCGCTCGGGCGGCGCGGAGGCGACGCTGAAAGGGATCCAGTTCAACAGCTTCGGCGCGTTCTTCAGCCGCGCCTACCGCGAGAACGACTATCTCTGGGGCCGGCTGCATGGCGCCGAGCGGATGATCGACATCACCGTCTCGACGCTGCCCCCGTCGGTGCGGATGAAGCCCGGCCGCGTCGCTGCGATCAAGCGCGCCGCGTTCCTCGCCATCCTCGACGAGGAGGAGGAACGGCTGACCGCAGTGCCCGGCCTGTTCGCGGATCTCCGGCGCGAGATCGGCTGAAACGCACCGTCCGTGACCGCCGGCCCGGTCCGGAACAGGGTTAAGTTGGCGCAAGGCTGGCCAAAAGCGGACGGCGGCTTTACCCCCGGGCGGATGCAAGGGGATAAGTCATGCAGTTCCTGAAGATCCTGTTCTGGTGCCTGCTGGCGTTCATCGCCGCAGTCTTCACCATCGCCAACTGGGCGACCGTGCCGATCCGGCTCTGGGGCGGCCTGATCGCCGACGTGAATCTGCCGATGCTGTTGCTGGTCACGTTCCTGATCGGGTTCCTGCCGACCTTGCTCTACAATCTCGCGATGCGCTGGCGCCTGCGTCAGCGGCTCGCGACCGCGGAGCGGACGATCCTCGACCTGCGTGCCGCGCAAGCCGTGCCGCCGGTGGCCTATCCGACGCCGTCCTATCCGACCCCGTCCTACCCCGAGGAACCGGCCATCGCGTCCGCCATCCCGCCCGCCGCCGCGCCGACCGCGGTCCCGCCGGGAGTCGCGTGATGAGCAGCCCGATCTATGTCGCGATCGACACTCCCGATCTGGCCCGCGCCAAGGCGATCGCCGGGCGCGTCCGGCACCATGTCGGCGGGATCAAGCTCGGCCTCGAATTCTTCTGCGCACACGGCCAGCCGGGCGTGCATGCGATGGCCGAGTTCGAGCTGCCGATCTTCCTCGACCTCAAGCTCCACGACATTCCCAATACCGTCGCCAAGGCGGTGCAGGCGCTCGGCGGGCTCGCCCCGGCGATCCTGACCGTCCATGCCAGCGGCGGCCGCGCGATGCTCGAGGATGCGAAGGCCGCCGCGCCGGTCGGGACCAAGGTCATCGCGGTGACGATGCTCACCAGCCTCGATGCGTCCGATCTCACCGCCACCGGGATCACCGGCAGCGCGCACGACCATGTCGCACGGCTGACCGAACTGGCGCGCGACTCCGGGGTCGACGGCATCGTCTGCTCGGGCGCCGAAGTCGCCGCGGCCAAGGCGATCTGGCCCAAGGGGTTCTTCGTCGTGCCCGGTGTCCGCCTGCCCGACGGCCATGTCGGCGACCAGAAGCGCGTCGTCACCCCGCGCGCGGCGCTCGACGCCGGCGCCTCGATCCTCGTCGTCGGTCGCCCGATCACCCAGGCCGAAGACCCCGACACCGCCGCCCGCGCGATCGCCGCGACGCTCTGATCGCGCGCCGTCCACGGTCATCCTAACGATCGTCTACCGTCATTCTGACGCTCTACCCCCGTCATCCTGACGAAAGTCAGGACCCAGAGTAAAATACGCTGGCGGCCATGGCTCTGGATCCTGACTTTCGTCAGGATGACGGAGAATGTGGGAATGCACAGGCCGCCGGGATCTAAGGAACACCATGACTACCGCCAAGATCTGCGGCCTTTCGACCCCCGCCACGCTCGACGCCGCGATCCGGCACGGGGCGAGCCATGTCGGCTTCGTCTTCTTCCCCGCCTCGCCGCGCCACGTGACCTTCGACAAGGCCGCCGAACTCGCCGCGCGCGTGCCGGGCCATGTCGCCAAGGTCGGCGTGTTCGTCGATCCCGAGGACGAGATGCTCGAACAGGCGATCGCATCCGCGGCGCTCGACGTGCTGCAGCTCCACAAGGTCACGCCCGCACGTGCCGCCGCGATCCGCGCGCGGTTCGGGATCGAGCTATGGGTCGCCGTCGCGGTGCGCACGCGCGGCGATCTCGACGCTGCGGACGCGTTCGTCGGTGTCGCCGATCGCATCCTCTACGACGCGAAAACCCCCGATTCGGCCGCGCTGCCCGGCGGGATGGGGCTGCGCTTCGACTGGGACCTGCTCGACGGGTTCCGGCATCCGTTGCGCTGGGCGCTGTCGGGCGGGCTCGACCCGGCGAATGTCGCCGAGGCGATCCGACGCACCGGTGCAGAGCTGGTCGACGTGTCGTCGGGGGTGGAGAGCGAACCCGGCACGAAGGACGAAGCCAGGATCGCGGCGTTTCTGAAGGCGGTGGCTGCGCTCTAGCACCACCCCGGCGAAGGCCGGGGCCCAGCTGGGGACGGTGCATTGCCGGGTCCTGCCCGTCACCACGACCTTCCCGACTGGACCCCGGCCTTCGCCGGGGTGGTGCGTATCGGAAACGCTAGGGGTGACAGCGTTTTCCGAAATGCTAAAGCGCTCCGTATGAACGCTCCCAATTCCTACCGCGCCCAGCCCGACGAACGCGGCCATTTCGGCGATTTCGGCGGCCGTTACGTCGCCGAGACGCTGATGCCGCTCGTCCTCGAACTCGACGAGGCGTACCGCGCCGCCAAGGCCGACCCTGCGTTCAAGGCGCAGTTCGACGACCTGCTCGAACATTATGTCGGCCGTCCGAGCCCGCTCTATTACGCCGAACGCCTGACCGAGGCGCTGCGCGAATCCGCAGAACCCGGCATGGGTGCGCAGATCTGGTTCAAGCGCGACGAGCTGAACCACACCGGCGCGCACAAGATCAACAACTGCATTGGCCAGATCCTGCTCGCCATCCGGATGGGCAAGACGCGGATCATCGCGGAGACCGGCGCGGGCCAGCACGGCGTCGCGACCGCGACCGTCTGCGCGCGCTTCGGCCTGCCTTGCGTGATCTACATGGGCGCCAAGGACGTCGAGCGTCAGGCGCCCAACGTGTTCCGCATGAAGCTGCTCGGCGCCGAGGTCCGCCCCGTCACCAGCGGCGCGCACACGCTGAAGGACGCGATGAACGAGGGGATGCGTGACTGGGTCGCCAACGTCCACGACACCTTCTACATCATCGGCACCGCGGCCGGCCCGCATCCCTATCCGGAGATGGTCCGCGATTTCCAGAGCGTGATCGGCACCGAGGCGCGCGCGCAGATGCTTGACCGCGTCGGCCGCCTGCCCGACCTGCTCGTCGCCGCGATCGGTGGCGGATCGAACGCGATCGGGCTGTTCCACCCGTTCCTCGACGATGCCGATGTCGCGATGCTCGGCGTCGAGGCGGCGGGCCACGGGCTCGACAAGCAGCATGCGGCGAGCCTCGCGGGCGGCTTCCCCGGCGTGCTCCACGGCAACAAGACCTATCTGCTGCAGGACGAGGACGGCCAGATCACCGAGGCGCATTCGATCTCGGCGGGGCTCGACTATCCGGGCATCGGCCCCGAGCATGCCTGGCTGCGCGACATCGGCCGCGTCGACTATGACAGCGCGACCGATCAGGAAGCGCTCGACGCGTTCCAGCTGCTCTGCCGGACCGAGGGCATCATCCCCGCGCTCGAACCATCGCATGCCATCGCCACAGTGACCAAGAAGGCGCGCACGATGCGGCAGGACCAGATCATCCTGGCGAACCTGTGCGGCCGCGGCGACAAGGACATCTTCACCGTCGCCGAAGCGCTCGGGGTGGCGATTTGAGCCGCCTCGCCGCCACCTTCGCGCGTACCGCGGCCGAGAACCGCGCCGCGCTCGTCGCGTTCGTCACCGCGGGCGATCCCTCGACTGCCGCGACGCCGGCGATCCTCGACGCGCTCGTCGCGGGCGGCGCGGATGCGATCGAGCTCGGCATGCCGTTCACCGACCCGATGGCCGATGGCCCCGCGATCCAGGCCGCCAACATCCGCAGCCTCGCGCAGGGGACGCGCACTGCGGACATCCTCGCGATCGCCACCGCCTTCCGTGAGCGGCATCCCGACACCCCGCTGGTGCTGATGGGATACGGCAACCCGATGCTGCGGCGCGGCGCCGACTGGTTCGCGCAGGCCGCCGCGGCTGCGGGCGTAGACGGCGTGATCTGCGTCGACGTACCGCCCGAGGAGGATGATGCGCTCGGGCCCCAGCTGCGCGCCGCCGGGATCGACCTGATCCGCCTCGCCACCCCGACCACCGACGCGGCCCGGCTGCCGACCGTGCTCGATGGCGCGAGCGGGTTCCTCTATTACGTCTCGGTCGCGGGCATCACCGGGCTGCAACAGGCGCAGCAATCCTCGATCGAGGACGCGGTCGCGCGGTTGAAATCGCAGACCGACATCCCGGTCGCGGTCGGCTTCGGCATCCGCACCCCCGAACAGGCGGCGAACGTCGCGCGCGTCGCCGACGGCGTCGTCGTCGGCTCGGCGATCGTCGAGCTGGTCGCCCAGCACGGCACCGCTGCGGCGGGGCCCGTCCGCGCCTATATCACGTCTCTCGCCGATGCCGTCGCGTCGGCCCGAAAGGAAATTCGCATGGAGATCGGGGCATGAGCTGGCTCAACAGCGTCCGCAACGTCCTGCCGTTCGTCGCCAAGCGCGAGACGCCCGAAAATCTCTGGCACAAGTGCAAGGGCTGCGGGCAGATGGTCTTCACCAAGGAGCTGGAGGAAAATCTTCACGTCTGCCCGAAATGCGACCATCACGACCGCATCGGGCCGAAGATCCGCTTCGCACAGCTGTTCGACGAAGGCAGCTGCAGCGAGCTGCCCGCGCCGCCAGTGCCCGAGGATCCGCTCAAGTTCCGCGACCAGAAGCGCTATACCGATCGCCTCAAGGCCGCACGGACCGACAACAGCGAGCGTGACGCGCTCGTCAATGCCCGCGGCTCGATCGACGGCCACCGCGTCGTCGTCGGCGTGCAGGATTTCGGGTTCATGGGCGGGTCGATGGGCCTCGCGGTCGGCGAAGCGTTCGTCCGCGGCGTCGAGGCGGCGATCGAGGACCGGGTGCCCTATGTGATCTTCACCGCCAGCGGCGGCGCGCGCATGCAGGAGGGCATTCTCAGCCTGATGCAGATGCCGCGCAGCACCGTCGCGATCCAGATGCTTCACGATGCCGGGCTGCCCTATATCGTCGTGCTGACCGATCCGACATCGGGCGGCGTGATGGCGGCCTATGCGATGCTCGGCGACGTCCAGATCGCCGAGCCCAAGGCGACTTTGGCCTTCACCGGCCGCCGCGTGATCGAGAGCACGATCCGCGAGAAGCTGCCCGAGGATTTCCAGACGTCGGAATATTATCTCGAACACGGGATGATCGACATGGTCGTTCACCGGAAAGACCTGCGCGAACAGCTCGGCACCGTCATCGGCTATCTGAGCGCCCGCGAAGCGGCGTAACCTCTGCCCCCTCTCCCCTGCGGGGAGAGGGCTGGGGTGAGGGGCAGTTCCAGACGCAGCACTGCTTGGCTGCCCCTCACCCCGCAGGGGAGAGGGAGAAGGAAACAGAATGCCCGACCACGCGACGTCCTTATCGCCTGCGGTACAGGCGCAACTCGACCGGCTGACGGCGCTGTCCCCCGGCGCGGACATTCTCGGCCTCGAGCGCATCACCGCGCTGCTGGCGCGGCTCGGCGACCCGCATCGGTCGCTGCCGCCCGTGTTCCATGTCGCGGGCACCAACGGCAAGGGATCGACCTGCGCGTTCCTGCGCGCCGCGATCGAGGCGGCGGGGCTCGACGTCCATGTCTATTCGAGCCCGCACCTCGTCCGCTTCAACGAACGCATCCGCCTCGCCGGCCGGCTGATCGACGACGACGCGCTCGCCGCGCTGCTGTCCGAGGTGCTCGACCACGCCGCGGACCTGCAGGCGAGCTTCTTCGAGGTCACCACCGCCGCCGCCTTCCTCGCCTTCGCGCGGACGCCCGCCGCGGCGACGATCGTCGAGGTCGGGCTGGGCGGCCGGCTCGATGCGACCAACGTCATCCCGAACCCCGTCGCTACCGGCATCGCCGCGCTCGGGATCGACCATCAGGCGTTTCTCGGCGACACGCTGCTCGCGATCGCGGGCGAGAAGGCGGGCATCGCCAAGCGCGGCGTGCCGCTCGTGACGATGGATTATGCCCGACCGCTGCGCGCGCGGATCGCCGGAATCGCCGAGGCAGCGGGTGCCCCCGTCCTCGCGCGCGGCACCGCCTGGACGAGCGAGACGACGCGCACCACGATGCGCTACACCGATGCGGACGGCACGCTCGTCACCAACCGCCCGCGGCTGGTCGGCCTGCATCAGTCGCGCAACCTCGCGCTTGCGATCGCGATGCTGCGGCATCAGTCGGCGCTCGCCATCCCTGACGCGGCGATGCGCGCCGCCGCGGACGCCGCGCACTGGCCCGCGCGGATGCAGCGCCTGTCCGACGGCCCGCTCCATGCGCGGCTGCCCGCGGGCAGCGACCTGTGGCTCGACGGCGCGCACAATCCCAATGCCGCACAGCCGGTCGCGCGCGTGCTGCGGACGCTGGCGGCAGGCCGTCCCGCGACGCTCGTGCTCGGCATGCTCGCGAATAAGGATGCCGACGCGGTGCTCGACATTCTCGGCCCGCAGGTCGGCCACGTCGTCGCGCTCCCCGTCCCGGGTCATGCGCACCACGCCCCCGACGCGCTGGCGGCGATCGCCCGCCGCGCCGGGTGCAGCGCAGAGACCGCCGCGACCCCCGCCGAGGCACTGGACCGCATCGCCGCGCAGGGTGACGCGCCGCAGTTCGTGCTGATCGCCGGTTCGCTCTATCTCGCGGGCGAAGTGCTCGCAGGCAACGGCGAGCTGCCGCACTGACCCCTTATTGCTATTGACTATCAATAACGAACGCGCGACCTTGGTCTTGTAACCACGGAGTCGCGTATATGACCGATGCCAACCGCTTTGCCGGCACGACGCTCGCCAGCATGACGACGGTGCTGCCGCATCCGCTGCCGCCCTGCGAGAATGCGCGGATCGCGCTGTTCGCGATGCGGCGGATGGGCGCGAACGGGCTTGGCGACGCGCGCGCCGCGCACACGCTGTTCACCGCGTTCGGGCAGGGGTTTCGCCGGCCGCTGATCCTGATGCGCGCGCTGATGGCAGATCTTGCGGGAAGCGCGGCGGGGACGATCGCGATCGCGCCCTGCTGCTGCGCGCGGATGACGCCCGCGGAGGCGGCGTTGCTGTCGATCCTCGCGCGGGTCGAGACCGCGCCCGACACCGCGCGGCTGCTGATGACCGACCTGCTCGGCGTCCGCCGCGTCGACGGCGTCCTCACCAGCGCCGCCGCAGTCGCCGCCGCCTTCGCGGACGAGGGGCGCCCGGTTACCGGCTGAGCCGGGTCACGCGCCGGGGTCAGTCCGCCCCGGCCGCGATCGCCGGGTCGCGCCGCACGCTTTCGACGACGAACCCCTGACGCCACAGGATCCACAGCAGCACGAGCCCCGGCACCGCGACGACCATCGTCAGCATCCAGAAGCCGGGCCAGCCCAGCGCGTTGGCGGCATAGCCTGCGGGTGCCGCCAGCCACGTCCGCCCGACCGCCGCGAACGACGACAGCAGCGCGAACTGCGTCGCGGTATAGGCGAGGTTGGACAGGCCTGAGAGATAGGTGACGAACACCGTCAGCCCGATCCCGCTCGTCACCTGCTCGGTCGCGACCGCGATCGTCAGCCAGGTGTTCGAATGGCCGTGCCAGGCGAGGATGACGAACATGAAGTTGCTGAGCATCATCAGCATGCCGGACACGAACAGCGCGCGTCCGAGGCCGAGCCACGCCATGAACGGTGCGCCCAGCGCGGTCCCGACGATCAGCCCCCAGAACCCGACCAGCTTGTTGATCGCGATGAATTCGGTGTCGCTGAACCCCAGCTCGACGATCATCGGGTTCAGCATGCCCTGCCCCATCGCATCGCCCAGCTTGTAGATCAGCACGAACAGCAGGATCAGCACCGCGCCGCGACGCTGGAAGAATTCGCGGAACGGCCCGATGATCGTATCCTCGAGCCAGCGCCCGCGCGACGCCTGATCCTGCGATGCCAGCACCCGGTCATGCAGTCCGCGCCCCGCCCAGAGCGCCGCGAGTGCGCCGGGAATGACGCAGAACGCGGTCAGCCCATAGCCCATAGCCCAGCCGAGCCCGAGCCCTTCGGACGAGGCGATCGCGATCGTGCCGACCCCTGCCGCCAGATTGCCGAGCCGATAGCCGAACTGGTTGTTCGCCGTCCCGTGCGGCAATTCGTCCTCGGGCAGGATCTCGATCCGGTAGGCGTCGATCACGATATCCTGCGTCGCGCCGAGGAACGCGGTCACGATCGCCCAGAAGGCGAACACCCCGAGATGCTCCTGCGGCGCGCTGAACCCCAGCATCCAGACCGAGCCGAACAGCAGCGCCTGGACGAAGAACAGCCAGGCGCGACGCTGCCCGACCCAGGCCGTCAGCACCGGGATCTGGAACCGGTCGATGAACGGCGCCCAGAGGAATTTCAGCGTGTACGGGGTCGTCAGGCCGATCGCGAAGCCGATCGTCTTCTTGTCGATCCCGACCTTCGACAGCCAATAGCCCATCGTCCCCAGCAACAGCGCGAGCGGAAAGCCGCTCGATATCCCCAGCAGCAGCGCCGCGATCGGCCGGGGCCGCAGATAGGGGGCCATGGTGGCGAGCAGGGATCGACGCGGAACGGCTGTGCTGGACATGGCGCGACCATAGCGGGCTGTCGACGCGAGGGAAGGCGGAAGACGTCGCCGCTTCGCCTTGGTCGCGACGAAGCTAAACGCGTGCCGTCAGACGGGCGCGCTGAACAGTCGCAGGCCCGAAGGCAGCTTCTTCGGCTCGCTCCCCGCCATCCGTGCCTCGATCGCCGCGATCGCGGCGAGCAGGTCGCGCTGCGAATAGGGTTTGGAGAGACAGCCCGCGGCCAGCGTCGTCGCCTCGACCGGGCAATTGCCCGTGACGAACAGCACCGGCACACCGCGCTCCAGCGCAGCCCGCGCCACGTCGAGCCCCGATCCGTCGCTCAGGCTGACATCGGCGAGGATCAGGTCGATCGCGGACTCGCTTTCGATCACCGCCAATGCATCGCTGACCCGGTCGACCGTCGCGACCACGGTGAATTTCGATTCGGTCAGGAAATATTCGGTGTCGAACGCGACCAGCGGTTCGTCCTCGACGACCAGCAAGCGGATGATCAGCCGCTTCTTCTTTCCGAACAGCATCGACATCACGCCCCTTCGCGCAACGAATGGTCGTTACGCCCATGCGACATAACGCACCGCACCACGAAGGGACGCAAATATTTTCGCGCTGCACCCCGATCCATAGTATCAGCCGCGCCATGACGACTTCAAAAGACGATAACCCGACTGCCAGCCCGTCGAACGACGCGCCCGCAACAGCTCCTGCAGCCCCCATCAAGGGCGACCGCATCGCCAAGCTGCTCGCCCGCGCGGGCGTCGCATCGCGCCGCGACATCGAACGGATGATCGCCGAGGGGCGCGTCGCGCTCAACGGCAGCACGCTCGACACACCCGCGACGATCCTGCGCAACCTTGCCGGCGTCACCGTCGACGGCGATCCGGTCGAGGCGCCCAGCGCGGCGCGGCTGTTCCTCTACCACAAGCCGACCGGTCTGCTCGTCACCGAGCGCGATCCGGCGGGCCGGACGACGATCTACGACCGCCTGCCGCGCGAACTGCCGCGACTCGTCCCCGTCGGCCGGCTCGATCTCAACACCGAGGGGCTGTTGCTGATGACCACCGACGGTGGCCTCAAGCGCCAGCTCGAACTCCCCGCGACCGGCGTCGAGCGCGCCTATCGCGCGCGCGCCTATGGCAACATCACCCAGCCGCAGCTCGAGGAGCTGATCGAGGGGATCGAGATCGAGGGCGTCCGCTACGGCTCGATCAACGCCAATATCGAGCGCCGCACCGGCGCGAACGTCTGGATCGAGATGATCCTGACCGAGGGCAAGAACCGCGAAGTCCGCCGCGTGCTCGAACATCTGGGTCTCCAGGTCTCGCGCCTGATCCGCACCCGCTACGGTCCGTTCGTGCTCGGCGATCTCGCCCCCGGCCAGATCGGCGAAGTGCTCCAGCACGACGTCGTCGCCTTCCAGAAGGAGCTAGCGCGCGGCAAGCCCGAGGGCCCCGGCGCGCGTCCGAACATCGGCATCAGCGCCAGTGCCGGCGCGGGTGCGGGGATCGGCGCCAAGTCGCCCCAGCGCGGCGCCAACGCGCCCCGCCCGGCCCCCTCGGCTCGGCCCGCGACCGCAGCACCGCGCCAGCCCGCGCGCAACCCCTATGCGGCACCGGCAAGCTCCGGCTTCTCGAGCGGCGCACCACCGGTCGATCGTGCTGCACGGCCCGCCCGCCCGGCCCGGCCCGAGCGGATCCGCCCGACCGCGGCGATGGTCCGCGGCGACGTCACCGATCCCTGGGCCAAGCCCGATGCGCGCGGCGGCAATCGCGCGGCCGCGACGCATCACGCCCAGCCGACCGGCGCCGGCACCGGTCGCCCGACCTATCGCCAGGAGCGCGCGGACCGCGGCGAGGAGCTGAGCACCAGCCCCAAGATCAAGCATTTCCGCGCCGCCAAGCCGCCCCGCGACCGCGCCGCCCCGACCCGCGTCGGCGGCGGTGGTAGCGGGGCCACGACAGCTCCACGCCGTCCCGACTCGCCCCAGCGCCAGGACCAGCGCCAGGACCAGCAACGCGGCTTCCGCCCCCAGGCGGACGATTCCCGGATGCGGACCGGTCTCGACAAGCGCGCCGCGCGCAGTGCCGCCGGTCGCCCCGGCGCGGATCCCCGCCCGCCACGCGACGCCGCACCGCGCCCCGAACGCGGCAGCCGTCCGCCCGCGCCCGGCAAGGGACCATCAGGGGGGCGCGGTCATCCGCCCCGCGCACCACGCGGAGGTAAACGCTGATGCGGATCATCGCAGGCCAGTATCGCGGCCGCCAGATCGTCGCGCCCAAGGGTGACGCGACCCGCCCGACCGCCGATCGCATGCGCGAGGCGCTGTTCTCGATGCTGACCAGCCGGGTCGGCAGTTTCGAAGGGCTCGCGGTCGCCGATCTCTTCGCAGGCTCGGGCGCGCTCGGGATCGAGGCCTTGTCGCGCGGCGCGGGGTCGTGCCTGTTCGTCGAGCAGGACAAGCCCGCGCTCGATGCGCTGAAGGCCAATCTCGCCAAGCTCGGCATTCGCGGCGACGTCCGCGCGACCTCGGTGATGGCGATGGGCCCCGCGCCCGCGCCGCTCGACATCATCCTGATGGATCCGCCCTATGACACCGGGGCAGGCCTCGTCGCGCTCGACAAGCTTGCCCGGCTCGGCTGGACCAGCCCGGCGACGTGGATCAGCCTCGAGACCGCGAAGGCGGAGGTCGTCCAACTGCCGGGCTTCGAGATCGACGCCACGCGCGTCCACGGCAAGGCGCGGCTGACGCTGCTGCGCCCCGCCTGACGTAACGGTCTCCCGCGCAAGCGGGAGACCCCGTCCTAGGCGGCGGCGCGGCGCCCGACGATCAGCAGCCCGCCAAGGCTCAGCACCCCCGCGGCCATCAGATACACCCCGACCAGCCCCAGCCCGCGCGGCGCCAGCGCCTCCGCCACGATCGGCGCGAGCGCCCCGCCGAGCACGCCGCCAAGGTTGAACGTCATCGACACGCCGGTATAGCGCACGCCCGCCGGAAACAGGCTCGGCAGCCACCCGCCGAGCGGGCCATAGGCGAACCCCATCACGAACAGCGCGCCCGACAGCCAGAGCGACACCGTGACCAGCGATCCCGACCCCAGCATCGGCCCCATCAGCGCCCCGACGACGATGCAGCCCGCAAACCCGATGCCGAGCATCCGCGCCGCCGAATAGCGATCCGCCAGCACGCTCGCGAGGATCACCCCCGCCGCGAGGAACCAGATCGCGACCAGCTCGACGCCGAGGAACGCCTCGCGCGAATAGCCGAGCGTCTTGGTGCCGTAGCCGAGCGCGAACGCGGTCGCGAGATAGAAGAGCGCGAAACACGCGATCACCCCGAACGTCCCCGCCAGCGTCGCGCGCAAATGCCGCGTCAGCAACTCGGCGATCGGCACGCGCGGGATCGCCTCGGTCTTCTCCGCTTCCAGAAACGCGGGCGTCTCGGTCAGCTTCAGCCGCACCCACAGCCCCAGCCCGACCAGCACCGCGCTGACCAGGAACGGGATCCGCCAGCCCCAGGCGAGGAACTGCGCCTCGTCGAGGACCAGACCGATGATCAGGAACAGCCCGTTGGCGGCGAGAAACCCGACCGGCGCGCCGAGCGGCGGGAACATCCCGAACGTGTTGCGGCGGTGCGGCGGCGCATTCTCGACCGCGAGCAGCGCGGCGCCACCCCATTCGCCGCCCAGCCCCAGCCCCTGCCCCAGCCGCATCAGGCAGAGCAGCGCCGGCGCCCACCAGCCGACCTGCGCATAGGTCGGCAGGAACGCGATCGCGACGGTCGATCCGCCCATCAGCAGCAGCGACGCGACCAGGGTCGACTTGCGCCCGACCCGGTCGCCGAAATGCCCGAACAGCACCGCGCCCACCGGTCGTGCGACGAACGCCAGCCCGAACGTCGCATAGCTCAGCAGCAGCTGCGCCGACGCCGACTGGCCCGCGAAGAACAGCGGCCCGAACACGAGCGCCGCCGCGGTCGCGTAGATGTAGAAGTCGTAGAATTCGACCGCGGTGCCGACCAGGCTGGCGGCGAGGATGCGGCGGCTGGACCTAAGCGTGCTCATGCCGCGTGCATCGCCGCCCGCCGCCGCCCCGTCAATCGTGCGCTCGGCTTTAGCGCCCCAAGGCGTGCGCCACCCCGAGCAGCATCCAGTACAGCCCGCCCGACAACAGCATCGCGACCGGCAGCGTCATGATCCACGCCAGCCCCATGTTCACCAGCGTCCGCCGCTGCAGCCCGCCGCCATTGGCGACGCTCGCGCCCGCAACGCCCGACGACAGGATATGCGTCGTCGACACGGGCAGGCCGAACCGGTCCGCCATCAGGATCGTCGCCGCCGCGACCAGCTCCGCCGACGCACCCATGCCATAGGTCAGATGCGACTTGCCGATCCGTTCGCCGACGGTGACGACGATCCGCTTCCACCCGACCATCGTGCCGAGCCCGAGCGCGAGCGCGACCGTGACCTTCACCCAGATCGGGATGTAGCGCGTCCCCTGCTCCAGCCCGCCGCCATAGGTTTTAAGCTCCGTGATCTCCTGCGCGGTAAAGCGCGCCTGCGCGGTCTTGTCCGCCGCGACCAGCTTGGTGGTGTCGAGCACGAGGTACATGTCGTTGCGCAGGTTCGATGTCGCCGCAGCGGGCACCTTGCCGAGCGAGCCATAGCCCTCGATCCGGCGGGTGACGTCGTTCGACAGCGTGGCGAGCGCGCCATAGACGACGGGCTCGGCGACCTGCTTGGATTTCAGCGCGGTGGTGACGCGCGCGCGGGCGGCCTCGACCGTCGAAGGCGTGCCGTCGGCATGTGCGGCATAGGCCGACGACGCCGCGCGGGCGCTCTGGACGAATGCCGGCGTCGCGCTTTCGGGCATCGTCCGGTTCAGCGCATAGGCGGTCGGCGCGCAGCCGATCAGGATGAGCATGATCAGCCCCATCCCCTTCTGGCCGTCATTGCTGCCATGCGCGAAGCTGACCGCGGTGCAGGTGCCGATCAGCAGCGCACGGATCCCGCGCGGCGGCGGCGTATCGCTCTCGGGCGCCTCGTACAGCTTGCGATCGCGCAGGAAGCGCTTCATCACCAGCAGCATCAGCAGCGCACCGACAAAGCCGACCACCGGGCTGAACGCGAGCGCGGAGAGCACCTTGGTCACCTGCGCCATGTCGACGCCCGACGTACCGTCCGCGCCGCCGTTGATCAGCTGGTTGGCGAGCCCGACGCCGAGGATCGAGCCGATCAGCGCATGGCTCGACGAATTGGGCAGCCCGACCGCCCAAGTTGCGAGGTTCCACAGGATCGCCGCGAGCAGCAGTGCGAAGATCATCGCGAAACCGCCCGCGCTGCCGACGTTGAGGATCAGGTCGACCGGCAGCAGCGTGATGATCGAATAGGCCACCGCGCCCGACGACGTCATCACACCGACGAAATTGAAGAATCCCGACCAGACGACCGCGAGCGGCGCGGGCATCGAATGCGTGTAGATGACCGTCGCGACCGCATTGGCGGTGTCGTGGAAGCCGTTGACGAATTCGAACCCGAGCGCGATCAGCAGCGCGAGCCCGAGGAACGCGAACGCACCGACCGCGAGCGTCTCGCCGACCTGCGCGGTATCGGTGGCGATGCTGAACCCCGCATAGGCCAGCCCCCCCAGCAATATTGCCAGAAAGATCCAGCGCCCGGCCGGATGCAGATCATGATCGAGCCGCGGTCCGCTGCGCGGTGCGCGGTCGATCGCGTCGACCGTTAATGGGGAAGTAGCCATGATCGCGCAGTCGGCCCTAACGATTACAACTTTATGACAACGCGATGCATCGCCGCGCGGCGATACCAGAATGACACAGTGACGAACCCCGCGCAGCGCGCGACCGCCCATGATCCTCCCCCGCCGGGGGGCAGGCACAGCCTGACGGCGGGGGAGGACCGCCGCGCCTTTGACAGAGCGGTCCTCCTTCAATCGCGCATCGGATCGAGCGCGAAGACGCTACCCCGTCACCGCCCCGCGAGGCTTGCCAGCTGAGTCCCGTTGCGCGTCAGCAACGCGGCGGTCTGGACCGTGGCGTCCTGCATCATTTCCGCGCGGCACCGGCGCGACTCGGCAAAGGCATTCAGCCCGGCGGTCCGCGGGGCGCAGGTCCGGTTGACCGCCGACTGCACGCGACGCGCAAGCACGCGCCGGCCGGCGTCGCTGGCCAGGTCGAGCCCGGCATGCGAGACACGGATCGTGACGGGGTCGCGCACCGGATCGGCGGCAGCGCCGGTCGCAAAAAGGCACGCGGAAGCGATCGCCGCCGAAGCGACGCTGTGGAGGATCTTCATGATGACGTCCTTTGCTGGTCCTGCGTTCCGCAGGCACGCCGGCCTGCGCGCGACTATGGCTGACCGTCGGGAGGACCGTCTCTGCGCGGCCTCTCCGACGAAGACCCTCGTCGCTGCGCACGCCCTACGCCCCGATCGTTACGCGCCCGCGACGGTTTGGCGACGGTTCGTCGGTCGCCCCGCGATTTCGATCACCTCGCACCCGGACGACGACCGAACGCCCGTTCACATCCCCGGATAGCGCGCGAATTCGGGCAGGCTCGCCAGGTCCGCCATCCACGCCAGCCGCTCCGCGACCTGGATTTGCGCGCCCGGTGTGACCGACTCGGGATCGTCGAGCGTGCACGACTGGATGTCGATGATCCCCGGCAGCGCGACCGGGTTGGTGTAGAACAGCCCCGTCCCGCACGTCCCGCAAAACTGCCGCCGCCCGTGCTCGGACGACGCATAGGTCACCGGATCGCCCGAGATCGTCACCTGCTCGGTCGCGAACGCGATCCAGCCGACCATCGGCGCGCCTGCGCTGCGGCGGCAATCCTCACAGTGGCACAGCGCGTGATGCGCCGCCTCGCCCGTCGCGACATAGTGGATCGCTCCGCAGTGGCATCGTCCCGACAACATGCACGCCTCCTGTTGATATTCTCGATTTGTTCCACACATCGCTGCGCCGTGCAAGCCTTAGCCGCTTGCCCGATCGCGCCCCGTTCCCTACCTGTTCACCGGTGAACCAGATCGCCCATCCGTCCGACGCAAACCGCCAGCCGCCCTATCTCCGCGGCCTCAACGATCCCCAGCGCGAGGCGGTGCTGACCACCGACGGCCCCGTCCTGATCATCGCCGGCGCGGGCACCGGCAAGACCGCGGCGCTGACCGCGCGACTCGCGCATCTGATCTTCACCAAGAAGGCGTGGCCGTCGGAAATCCTCAGCGTCACCTTCACCAACAAGGCCGCACGCGAGATGCGCGAGCGCGTCGGGCGCCTCGTCGGCGACGCGGTCGAGGGGATGCCGTGGCTCGGCACCTTCCACGCGATCGCCGCCAAGATGCTGCGCCGCCATGCCGAACTCGTCGGGCTCCAGTCGAACTTCACGATCCTCGACACCGACGACCAGCTGCGGTTGCTCAAGCAGCTCATTCTCGCCGCCGATATCGACGAGAAGCGGTTCCCAACGCGCAGCCTCGCCGGGCTGATCGACCAGTGGAAGAACAAGGGCCTCGTCCCCGCCGATATCGATGCGGGCGAGAGCGAGCGCTACGCCAACGGCCGCGGCGGTGAGCTGTACGAGCAATATCAGACCCGACTGCGCGCGCTCAACGCGTGCGATTTCGGCGACCTGCTGCTCCACATGCTCGTCATCCTGAAGACGCACCGCGACGTGCTCGCGCAGTATCAGCAGCGCTTCAAATACATCATGGTCGACGAGTATCAGGACACCAACTCGTCGCAATATCTCTGGCTGCGGTTGCTCGCACAGGAGCGCAAGAACATCGCCTGTGTCGGCGACGACGACCAGTCGATCTATTCGTGGCGCGGCGCGCAGGTCGAGAACATCCTGAAGTTCGAACGCGATTTTCCGGGCGCGAAGGTCATCCGCCTCGAACAGAATTACCGCAGCACGCCGCATATCCTCGGCGCCGCCTCGGGCGTGATCGCCAACAATGGCGGCCGCCTCGGCAAGCAGCTCTGGACCGAGCTCGACGTCGGCGAGAAGGTGAAGGTCATCGGCGTCTGGGACGGCCCCGAGGAAGCGCGCCGCGTCGGCGAGGAAATCGAGAGCGTCCGTCGCACGGGCAAGAGCCTCGACGAGGTTGCGATCCTCGTCCGCGCGCAGCACCAGACGCGCGAGTTCGAGGACCGCTTCATCGCGATCGGCATGCCGTACAAGATCGTCGGCGGCTTCCGCTTCTACGAACGCGCCGAGATCCGCGACGCGCTCGCCTATCTCCGCGTCGTCAATCAGCCGGCGGACGACCTCGCCTTCGAACGCATCGTCAACGTCCCCAAGCGCGGGCTCGGCGACAAGGCGGTCGCGCGCATCCACCAGCTCGCGCGCGCCACCGGCACCCCGCTCACGACGGCCGCCGCGCGCATCCTCGACACCGACGAACTCACCGGGGCCGCCAAGAAGTCGCTCGGCCGCCTCGTCGGCGACATCGCACGCTGGCGCGACATGGCGACCAGCCTGCCCCACGCCGAACTCGCCCGCCAATTGCTCGACGAGAGCGGCTACACCGCGATGTACCAGGCCGAGAAATCGGTCGAGGCGACCGGCCGGCTGGAGAATCTCAGCGAACTCGTCCGCGCGATGGAGGAATATGACTCGCTCGGCGCGTTCCTCGAACATGTCTCGCTGGTCATGGACAATGAGGGCGGCGCGCAGGATCCGCAGGTCACGATCATGACGATCCACGCCGCCAAGGGCCTCGAATACGACACCGTCTTCTGCGTCGGCTGGGAGGAAGGGCTGTTCCCCTCGCAGCGCTCGCTCGACGAGGGCGGCGTCAAGAGTCTCGAGGAGGAACGTCGCCTCGCCTATGTCGCGATCACCCGCGCACGGCGGCTCGCGGTGATCCTCCACGCCGCCAATCGTCGCATCTACGGCCAGTGGAATTCGTCGATCCCCTCGCGCTTCGTCGCCGAACTGCCCGACGAGCATACCGACACCGAGACGACGATGTCGGGCGGCGCGAGCCTCTGGCAAGCGAACTGGTCCGACCGCGCCGATCCGTTCGCCGACGTCGCACGCGGCACCGGCCGCGGCCCCGGCTGGCAGCGCGCGGCCACGCCCGGCGGCGGCTTCTCGACCAAACCCGCCCGCGTCGTCGAAAGCCGGTCAAGCGCGATCAGCCTCGGCAACAAGGGTCGCGACGACCTGTCGCTCGGCCAGCGGGTGTTCCACCAGAAGTTCGGCTATGGCGCGATCGCCGAGATCGAGGGCAACAAGCTCGAGATCGACTTCGAACAGGCCGGCCGCAAACGCGTCATGGACAGCTTCGTGACGATCGCGCCGTAGGACGACCGGTCGGCGCCAACCTGTACGGGAGCCGACAACCCCGTTCAGGAACGATGCCGAACCAGGATCGTATCGTCCTTCCAGCCCGATCTCGGGCAAGAGGACACCTCATGAAGTTCACGCATATCATCGCCGCCGGGCTCGCCTTCGCCACGCTCGGCCTCGGCGTGGCCGCGCCCGCCGAAGCCCAGCGCGATCGGGGCCATAGCCAGCAGTATCGCGACAACCATCACCGCGGCGACCACCGTGCCGATCGTCGCGACTATCGCCGCAACGACCATCGCGGCCGCCACGACGGCCGCCGCTTCCGCGGCCGCGACAATGACCGCCGCAACTGGAACAACAATCGCCGCTGCCGCACCGAATGGCGCAACCATCGTCGCGTCCAGATCTGTCGTTGACGAAAGGCGGGTGGCGGCGCGATGTCGCCACCCGTTACTGGGACACCCTACCGTGAAAGGATTTCGATCATGAAGCGTTCTCTCGGCCTCGCGACGATGATCGCCGCGACCTGCCTGTCCGCCGCCGCCCCCGCCGTCGCGCAGACCAGTGCCGACAACGCCCGTTTCGCCGCCGCCCAGGCGCGCCTCGACAGCGAGTTGCAGATCTTCCGCGAGGAATTCGATCGCTACCAGTCGCTGCGCGGCAATCGTGGCGGCAGCTATGTTCCGCCGGCGCCGCAGGGCGGCTATCGCCAGGCACCCGACCGGTATGAGGGCGGCTATCCCGACGAGCGCGACGAGGGCAATTACGACCCGGCCCGCGACTATCGCGTCGGCCCGAATTATCAGGAGCGCACCCTGTCCGCCAATGACCGCGTCTATGCTGGGCAGGACGGCCGCTATTACTGCAAGCGCAACGACGGCACGACCGGGCTGATCATCGGCGCGGCAGGTGGCGGCATCCTCGGCAACGTGATCGACGGCGGCCGCTCGCGGATCGTCGGCTCGCTGCTCGGCGCGGCCGCGGGTGGCCTCGCCGGCCGCGCGGTCGAGCAGAACAACAGCCAGATCCGCTGCCGCTGATCGCGTGCGGCGACCGGGCGTCCATCACGCCCGCCGCCGTTCGCGCCCCCTCCCCCGAAACCCCGTCATCCTGACGAAAGTCAGGATCCAGAGCCACGAGCGATACCGCCTCCGGCTCTGGATCCTGGATCACGTCCAGGATGACGGGCTGCTACTTCGCCGGCCCCATCAGCTTCTGCGCGAAATACGTCATCTGCAGCGCCTGCATCCGCGCCCCCTGCTCGATGTCCGCATCGCCCGAATGCCCGCCCGCGGTATCCTCGTAGAACAAATAGGGCAGGCCATATTCCTTCAGCCGCGCCGCGAACTTGCGCGCATGCTGCGGCCCGACCCGGTCATCCTTGGTCGTCGTCCAGATATAGGGCTCAGGGTAAGCCCCGCCGCGCTTGATGTTCTGATAGGGCGAGATCGTCTCGAGAAACGCCTTCTCGGCGGGGATCTTTACCGACCCATATTCATCGACCCATGACGCGCCCGCGGCGATCTGTTCGTAGCGGATCATGTCGAGCAGCGGCACCTGGATCGTCACCGCCTTCCACAGATCGGGATGCTGGTTAAACTCGACCCCCATCAGCAACCCGCCATTCGACCCGCCATAGATGCCGAGCGTCGCCGGGCTGGTCAGCTTGCGCGCGATCAGGTCCTGCCCGACCGCGGCGAAATCGTCATAGATGATCTGCCGCTTGGTCTTGCGCCCCGCATCATGCCATTTCGGCCCGAATTCGCCGCCGCCGCGGATATTGGCGAGCACGAAGCTGCCCCCGCGCTCGAGCCACAGCTTGCCCATCACCCCGGAATAATAAGGCGTCATCGACGATTCGAACCCGCCATAGGCGGTCATGATCGTCGGCGTGGTGCCGTCGAGCGGCACGTCCTTCCGGTGGACAATGAAATAGGGGATCTTCGTCCCGTCGGTCGAGACCGCCTCGAACTGCTCGACGACGTCGCGCGACGCATCGAACTTCGCCGGCAGCGCCTTGATCTGCCTGGGCACGCCGCCAGGCCCCGCATCGAGCGTCCACAAGGTCGTCGGCGCGAGGAATCCCGTCACCTGCACGAACGTCGCATTGCTGCGATCGGTCGTGCTCGCGACATCGACCGAGGCATTGTCGGGCAGCGCGACCGCGCGCGACGTCCAGCCCGCCTTGCCATGCGTGAACACCATCGCCCGGCCGCGGACATTGTCATAGACGCTGGCGACCACGTGATCGCGCGTCACCGACACGCCGTCGACCGACTGGCGATCGGTCGGCGCGAAGACCAAAGTCGGCGTGAACTTGCCCTTGCGCACCTCGGCGAGCGGCGCCGAGGCGATCGCGCCGGCGGGGATCTGCCCCCAAGCCTCGCTGGTCGAGAAGATCACCTGCCCGTCGACCATCCCCGACGGAAAGACGCGGTCGGGAAGGTCGAGCTTCACCAGCCCGGCCGGCGTGACGACATGCTTCTCGCCGCCGAAAAAGGTCGGGCGCCGCTGGATCATCGTCACGCGGTTGCCCTGCCCGTCGGTCATCACGCTGGCATAGGTGCCGAGCTGGTCCGACGCCTCGCCGCGGAAGATCTCGCGCGCGGCGCTCAGCGGCTGGCCGCGCTTCACCTCCTTGACGACGAACGGATAGCCCGACGCGGTCATCGACCCCGCACCCCAGTCGCGCGCGACCAGCAGCGTGTCCTTGTCGACCCAGCTCGCGCCCTGCTTCGACGTCGACAGCGCAAAGCCGTTCGCGACGAACTGCCCGGTCTGCAGATCGAATTCGCGGTAGGACACCGCATCCTCGCCGCCCTCGGACAGCGAGACGAGGCACAGCCGCTC
The DNA here is from genome assembly GCF_003046295.1 of Sphingomonas aerolata. GTDB lineage: Bacteria > Pseudomonadota > Alphaproteobacteria > Sphingomonadales > Sphingomonadaceae > Sphingomonas > Sphingomonas aerolata. The sequence continues at coordinate 946,842 of NZ_PZZN01000002.1, read as the reverse complement.
GTCGGGCTGGAGGCAGGACGCACCCTTCCACACCCATTTCTTGCCCTCGGCCTTGCTCAGTGCATCGAGATCGAGCGCGGTCGTCCAGACCGGATCGGCCTGCGCGTAGCCCGCCTCGCTCGTCCACCGCCAGATCCCCTGCGGATGCTCGGCATCGCGCCAGAAATTATAGATCCGGCCGAAGCGCTGGTCGGGCATCGGGATCCGGTCCTTCGCTGCCGCGATCGCCAGCGCCTCGGCATAGAAGCTCTTGTAGCGCGGATCGTTCTGCAACCGGGGAAGCGTCTTGGCATTCTCCGCCTCGACCCAGGCGAGCGGCTTGGCGCCATCCTTGTCCTCGAGCCAGATATAGGGGTCGGCGGCGGTGTCCGCGGCCGGGGTCGGGGTCGGAGCAGGCTTTGTGTTCGTCATCGGTGCGACTTGGGCGAGCGCACTGCCCGCCGCAAGGCCGGCGCCGCCCGTCAATATCGTCGCCGCAAGCGCAGCCGTAAGAACCCGCATCGTCCATTTCCCCGAATAGCTTGGCGTCATTCATGACGGTGTCTATCGCGGTCCGCAATGCAGTCCGACCAGACAACGGCCCTGGATGGCCTTCCCAAGCCCCGCCGCTTCCTCGCGATCGCCGCGATCTCGGCGGGCACCGCGCTGACCATCATCGACGGCGGCGTCGCCAATGTCGCGCTGCCGACGATCGCACGCGACCTGGGCGTCGACAGCAGCGCGGTGGTGACCGTCGTCACCGTCTATCAGCTGATCCTGGCGATGGCGCTGCTCCCCTTTTCGGGGCTCGGCGACCGGATCGGGCTGAAGCGCATGTATCAATATGGCCAGCTCGTCTTCACCGTCGCGACGCTGCTCTGCTTCTTCGCCAAGAGCCTGCCCTTCCTGCTCGTCGTCCGCGCCGCCCAGGCGCTCGGCGCGGCGGCCGCGCTCAGCGTGTCGTCCGCGCTAATCCGATCGATCTACCCGTCGCAGCAGCTCGGCCGCGGGCTCGGCATCAATTCGGTCGTCGTCTCGAGTTCGGCCGCGCTCGCGCCGACGCTGGGCGGGCTGGTCCTCGCGGTCGCGCCCTGGCCCTGGGTCTTCGCCAGCGCGGTACCGTTCGCGATCCTCAGCCTGTTCCTCGGACGCGCCTTGCCCGATCCCAGCCCGCGGAGCGAACCGTTCGACGTACTCGGCGCGGTGATGTGCGCGGCGATGATCGGGCTCGTCATCGGCGGATCGGAGACCGCGGTGCACGGCGACAGCCCGGTCGTCTCGGCGGCGATCGTGCTGACCGGGGTGGCGATCGGCTGGATCTTCGTCCGGCGCGAGCGCGGGGAGACCAAGCCGATCCTGCCGATCGACCTGCTCGCCCGCCCCGTCCTCGCGCTGTCCGCTATCGGTGCTTTTACCGCGTTCATCGCGCAGATGACGCTGCTCCTGTCGACGCCGTTCCGGCTGACCCAGGCTTACGGCTTTTCCGCCGCCGAGGTCGGCGCGGCGATCGCGCCATGGCCGCTCGCCAACATGGTCGTGGCGCCGCTGTCGGGATGGCTGTCGGATCGCTATCCCGCCGGGCTGCTCGGCGGCATCGGCATGGCCGTCTCGATCGCCGCGCTGTTGCTGCTCGCGTTCATGCCCGCCGATCCGAGCTATTTCGCGATCGCCTGGCGGATGGCGCTCTGCGGCTCGGGGTTCGGGATGTTCATGGCGCCGAACGCGCGCCTGATCATCGGCTCGGCCCCGCGCGAGCGGGCCGCCGCCGCCGGGGGTCTGATCTCGACGGTCCGGCTGGTCGGGCAGACGACCGGCGCCACCGTCGTCGCCGCGCTGCTCGCCATCGGGGTCGGCGCGGGCACGACGCCGCCGCTGGTCGCCGCGGGCATGGCGCTGGTCGCTGGCCTGTGCGGCGTGTCGCGCCTGCGCCCCTCGATCCGCAACCCACCGATCGACGAGACGCGCGACGTCCAGCCGGCCGCGCAGGCGCGCTAGCCGCCGGCTCGCTCAGAACGCCGCGATCGGCCGGGGCTCGCCCAGCATCGCTTGCCGGACCAGCGGGATCGGCGGCCCGCCATAGCGCAGCAGTCGGTCGTGGAACGCCTTCCACGCGCGCCGCCCGCCCCGCCCCGCGGTCCAGTCCTCGCGCAACCGGCGGATCATCAGCTTGCCCATCGTGTAGTTGAGATAGGCCGGATCGTAGGTCCCGCGCAGCGCCTGTTGCCGCGCATTGCCCTCGTCCTGGTAACATTGGTCGACGAACAGGGTGAACGCCTCCGCCTGGGTCATGCCGCGCGCATGCATCCCGATCGCGGCGAGGAGCCGGCAGTCGCGCAGCAGCGCGTTCGACAGCTGGCCGATATGGATGTCCGCGCGGCCGCCGCCCAGCCCCGCCTCCCACATCATCTCCTCGGCATAATGCGCCCAGCCCTCGGCATAGCCATAGCCGACGAACACCCGCCCGATCAGCGACGGCACGCGATTGGCGTGGAGGAAATGGACGAAATGCCCGGGCATCGCCTCGTGGATCGAGGTGAAGAGCAGGTCCGACTTGCCCGGCACGAACGCGTCCCGCACCGCCTGCGTCCAGCGCGGATCGGGCGGCGAGATGTAATAGACCGACGGCACGCCGCGGTCGAACGGGCCCGGCGGATCGATATAGGCGAGATTCTGCCGGCTATAGGGTGGGCTCTCCTCGACCAGCGCCTCTTCGCTGCCGGCGAGCGTCAGCAGGTCGCGCCGGACGATGAACGCGCGCAGCATCGGGATCTGGCGGCGCGCCTCGGCGACCGGTCCGTCGACCGGCTTGTCCGCATTCACCTGCGCCAGACAGTCGCGGACCGTCAGGCCGAACGCGAACCGGGCACAGGCCGCGGCCAGCGCGCGCTGGTTGCGCGCCAGATCGGCCCGCCCCGCCGCCTCAAGCGTCGCGATCGGCGTGTCGACCCCCTCGGTCTCGCGCAGCATCTGCGAGAACAGCGCGGGGCCCAGCGCGAACGACCGTGTCGCGCTCGGGCGCTGCGCCTCGACCCAGAGCGCCAGGTCGCGCATCGCCTCCGACGCGGTCATCGCCGCATCGGCGAGCTCGCGCTGCAGCCCCTCGTCCGCGACGCCTGCGAACGCCTTGACCGAATCGTCCATGTAATAGGACGCAAAGCCGCGGAACGCATTGGCGGCATAGTCGACATGGCTGATCGGCATCGGCGTCGCGAGGTTCTGCTGAATCTGCAGCGTCGCCGCCGGGATCCGGCGCAACAACGCGATCAGCGCGCGCATCCGCCGGACCGGGTCGGCATAGGCGCGCACGACATAGACATTGGGGTCGAGCCCGCCCGCGACATACCAGGCCGGGTTGCGATGCGGCGCGTCGGCGGCCTCGAGCCAGAACAGCTTGTCGCGCGCGACCATCACCAGATAATCGCGCTCGAACCGCTGCTCGGGGCTGAGGGCCGCCGCCTCGAACCGTCCCGCCGCCGCGATCGACCGGTGCAGGAACGCCGCCTGCCGACCCAGCCCTTGCGCGCTCCAGTCGGGCAGCCCGCCATCATGCTCATGCCGCCCCTGATAGACCGCAAAGGCCGGGTCGAGCGCGAACCACGTCGCGAAGAACCGGTCGCGAAACGCAGTCCACGCATCGGGCGCGATCGCAACGACGGGGGCGGTGACGGGCGTGGCGGCGACGCGGTCCCGCGTCGGCGGATCGTCGGGCGTACAGCTGCCCAGCGCAAGCAGCAGCGCCGCCGTCCTCGCCGGGAACCTCGTCCGCATCAATCTCCCCCCTCACGCCGTAGCGTGCCCGCAATGCTGCCAGCGGAATCGCGCGGACGCCAGAGTTGGAACGGCCAATAGCCCGGACCGTTGAGGTAAGGACCTTGGCGACAACCCCGGAGATTGACATGCCCTTCATTAAAACCCGAGACGGCACAGACATTTACGTCAAGGACTGGGGCAGCGGGCGGCCCGTGATCCTGACGCATGGCTGGCCATTAAATGCCGACAGCTGGGATGCGCAGGCGATGGCGCTCGCGGAGGCGGGGTTCCGCGCGATCGCCTATGACCGCCGCGGCTTCGGACGGTCGGGCCAGCCCTGGTCGGGCTATGACTATGATACGCTGACCGACGATCTCGCCGATGTCATGGCCGCGACCGGCGCGACCGAGGACGCGACGCTCGTCGGCTTCTCGATGGGCGGCGGCGAGGTCGCCCGCTACATGAGCCGCCACGACGGCAAGGGCGTGATCGCCGCCGGGCTGATCGCCTCGGTCGTGCCCTATATGCTCAAGACCGACGACAATCCGCACGGTGTCCCCGAAGCGACGCTCGCCGGCATCGGCGCCGGGATCAAGGAGGATCGCCCCGCCTTCTTCCGCACCTTTCTGCAGCAGTTCCTCGGCGTCGGGTTCATCACCTCGCCGGTCAGCGACGAGATGGTCGACTGGGTCTGGGGTCTGGCGATGCCGGCGGGGCTGCGCCCGACGCTCGCCTGCGCCGAGTCGTTCGGCCATACCGACTTCCGCGCCGACCTTGCCGCGTTCCGCGTGCCGACGCTGATCGTCCACGGCACCGCCGACAAGACCGTCCCGATCGACGCCACCGGCCGCGCCGCGGCCAAGGGCATCGCGGGTTCGCAGTTGGTCGAATATGACGGCGCGCCGCACGGGCTGACGCTCACCGAAAGCGACCGCTTCACGCAGGACCTGCTGCGCTTCCTCGGCCGGTAACCCCGCCTATCAATCCTCCCCCGCAAGGGGGAGGATCGTAAGTCAGTTCCCCAGCGGTACGATCACCTCGTCCGGGTGCGCGACGTTCAGCTCCTTGCGGACCATCTCGTCGACCATGTCCGGATTGGCATGATCCGGGTTGAGCAGCGCCACCCGGTTCTTGAGCACCTCGCGCTTGCGGTCGAGCACGGCATAGTCGCGCTCCCGCTTCGCCAGCTGCCGCTTGTAATCGCCATACGCGAACATCCCGTTCGGCCCGAGCACGGCATAGGCGCCGAAGAACGCCATCAGCGTCAGCCCCAGCGCAGGCCAGGCGGCCTTGCGCATCGTCCGCCGCAACTTGGTGCTCTTCGTCGTGCTGGTCGTGCGCGCCATGGGGTCCTCCGGGTCTTAGCCTATCAGCCGCCGATCAGGATGTCGCGACCCGCATAGCGCGCCGCGTCGCCCAGCTCTTCCTCGATCCGGATCAGCTGGTTGTACTTGGCGAGCCGGTCCGACCGCGCAAGGCTGCCCGTCTTGATCTGCCCGCAATTGGTCGCGACGGCGAGATCGGCGATCGTCGAATCCTCGGTCTCGCCCGAGCGATGCGACATGACGGCGGTGTACTTGGCGCGCTGTGCCATCGACACGGCTTCCAGCGTCTCGGTCAGCGTGCCGATCTGGTTGACCTTCACCAGCAGCGAATTGGCATAGCCGCCCTCGATCCCGCGCTTCAGCCGCTTCGGGTTGGTGACGAACAGATCGTCGCCGACCAGCTGGACCTTGTCGCCGATCAGGTCGGTGAGCGTCTTCCAGCCCTCCCAGTCGTCCTCGCCCATGCCGTCCTCGATCGAGAAGATCGGATAGCGGCGCGTCAGGTCGGCCAGATACTCGGCCATCTCGGCGCTCTCGAGGATCTTCCCCTCGCCCGAAATGTCGTACTTGCCGTTCTTGTAGAACTCGGTCGCGGCGCAATCGAGCGCGAGCATCACGTCCTCGCCGGGCTTGTAGCCGGCCTTCTCGATGCTCGACATGATAAAGTCGAGCGCCTCGGTCGTGCTGCCGATGTTCGGCGCGAAACCGCCCTCGTCGCCGACGCTGGTCGACAGGCCCTTCGCGCTCAGGCCCTTCTTCAGCGTGTGGAAGATCTCCGAGCCGCAACGCACCGCCTCGAGGATGTTCGATGCGCCGACCGGCACGATCATGAATTCCTGGAAATCGATCGGGTTGTCGGCATGCTCGCCGCCATTGATGATGTTCATCATCGGCACCGGCAGCAGGTGCGCCTGGACGCCGCCGACATAGCGGTACAGCGGCAGGCCGCGCGCTTCGGCGGCCGCCTTGGCCGCGGCCAGGCTGACGCCCAGGATCGCGTTCGCACCCAGCCGTGCCTTGTTCTCGGTCCCGTCGAGCTCGATCATCGCGCGGTCGAGGTCCGACTGGTCCTCCGCGTCCATGCCCAGCACCGTGTCGGTGATCTCGTCATTGACCGCATCGACCGCGCTGTCGACGCCCTTGCCGCCCCAGCGCGTGGCGTCGCCGTCACGCTTCTCGACCGCCTCGTGCGCACCGGTCGAGGCGCCCGACGGCACCGCGGCGCGGCCGAAGCTGCCATCCTCGAGCAGGACGTCGACCTCGATCGTCGGATTGCCCCGGCTATCGAGGATCTGGCGGGCGTGAATGTCGATGATTGCGGTCACGTAACGATGCTCCTACAAATCCCCAAGCTGGTCGATCGCCCGGGACGTTCGCGCTGCCTCTACCGCCTCGCGTCATATCGGGCAATCGGGCCGACTAGGGGAACCGTGCCTGCGCACCGGTGTTGAGGGCGTAGCATTTCGAAAGGGACGACCATGGCCGATACCGACGCACAGCCGATGACCACAGGCGATGTCGCCGCCGCCGGCACTGCCACCATCGCAGAGCCGCTGAAGGGCGGCGTCACGCGGCTCGACGACGCCGCTGACACCACCGGCACCAAGGCGACCGAGGCCAAGCAGGTGATCAAGGACAATGCGAGCAAATATGGCCAGCAGGCCGCCGACAAGGCGCGTCTGTTCGCCGAGGACGGCAAGGCCCGCGCCGGCACCGCGCTCGAGCAGGTCGCACAGTTGCTGACCGACGCCGCGGCGCAGGTCGATGACAAGCTCGGCGCGCAATATGGCGGCTATGCCCGCAGCGCCGCGGACAGCGTCTCGGGCTTCGCCGAGCAGGTCCGCGCCAAGGATATCGACGCACTGGTCGACGACGTCACCGCGCTCGTCCGCAAGTCGCCCGCCGTTGCGGTCGGTGCGGCCGCGGCCCTCGGCTTCGTCGTGGCACGGCTGGTCCAGTCGGGCATCGATGCAAACCCGAAGGACTGAGGTCTTGGCGGATCCCATCCCCTTTGCGCTCGATGGTGAGGAAAGCCTGACCGCGGTCGTCGGCCGTCTGGCCGGCGAGACGCGCGCGCTCGCGACCGCGGAAATCGCGGTGTACAAGGCAAAGTTCGGCGAGACGGCGACGGCGTACAAATCGGCGGCGATGTTCTTCGCCATTGCCGGGGTGTTGGCGCTGGCCGCGTTGATCGCACTTCTGGTCGGTGCGATCTTGACGCTGGCGACGCTGGTGGGGCCAGGATGGGCGACGGCCATCGTCGTCCTTGTCGTGCTGGCGATTGCCGGCGCGCTCGCGATGGTCGGCAAGTCGAAGCTTAAGCCCGAAAGCGAGCCCGCCACATGACATCCGCCAAAGTCGCCGCCGCAGAGATCGAAGCGGCCCTCGCCCGCCAGCGCGTCATGATGACGATCGGGCAGTTGCAGGACCGCCTCAATCCGCGTCGGCTGGCGCTCAACGCCAGCCGCGACGTCGCCGATGTCGGCACCGCCGCGCTCAATGCCAGTGTCGAGACGGTACGCCGCAACCCCGGTCCCGCCGCGGGTGCCGCGGCGGTAGCGGGACTGTTTCTCGCCCGTCACCGTATCGTCGGACTGTTTCGCCGCGGGCGCTGATCGCGCCCCAACCATATTGTCCCGGCCGCGTCCCGATGGCGCCGCCGGAAATCAGAAGGACCGTCCCATGACCGACGCCCACACCAAGATCGAAAACGCCGAACATCGTCTGCGCGAGGGTCTCGACACCGTCCGCGACACCGCCGCAAAGGTCTATCACGACGCCGGCGACAAGGCCGCCGAGGCGCTCGACGCTTCAAAGGAAACCGCACGTCGCACCGTCAACAGCCTCGAATCCAACCCGCTCGGCATTCTCGTCGGCGGTCTGGTCGTTGGTGCGCTCGCGGGTGTGCTGATCCCGCGCTCGGCGCGTGAGAAGTCGTTGCTCGCGCCGCTCGGCAAGCGTCTCGGCGAGACCGCGATCGCCGCCACCGCCGCCGCAAAGGCTGCCGGCCAGTCGGAGCTCGGCGAACTCGGCCTGACCAAGGACAATGCCCGTGGCCAGGCCAAGGGTCTCGTCGAGGGAATCGTCAAGGCGCTGACCACCGCGGGTACCGCAGGTGCGAAGGCCGTTTCGCAAAAGACCCCCGGCTAAAGGACCGGTCCGCAAAGGGTTCAAAGCGCGGGTCGAACACGCTAGGGCGTCTGCAACCCCCATTCCAAGGACAGCAGCGCATGAGCAAGCTTCATCTCGTATTCGGCGGCCGCGTCAGCGACCCGCGCACCCTGGATTTCAACGACCTCAGCAAGATCGAGTTCGTCGGCGTGTTCCCCGACTATGCCAGCGCCGAAAAGGCCTGGCGTGCTGCAGCGCAGCGTACGGTCGACGATGCCGAGATGAAGTTCGTCGTCGTGCATCTCCACCGCATGCTCGAACCGAACCTGACGACGAACCCGACGGCGTAACACGCCGCGCGGCGACGAGGCGGCCTGGACCGCGGTCAGCACCCAGTGCCCGACCGCCCACCGCCTCAACCCGCTATGGCTGGCGCAAGACGTCCATCCCCCTCCCGTCATCCCGACGAAAGTCGGGACCCAGAGCCACAGGCGACACGTTCCGTAACTCTGGGTCCTGACTTTCGTCAGGATGACGGAAGAATTTGGGACCGCTAAACCCGCACCCGGCAATCAGGCCGTGCGGTACCGCCACAGCAACAACGGCCGCGCGAGCATCAGCCCCGCCAGAAACCCGCCGATATGCGCGCCGACCGCGATCGAGCCATTGGCCCCGACCGAAGCGCCGAACCCCGCGACCCCCATCATCAGCTGGATGCCGATCCACGCCGCGGCCAGCCACAGCACGTGTACAACCCCCGCCGGCACCGGCCCGATCGCGCGCGCCCGTCGCTCACCATAGAGCAGCGCATAGGCGCCCACGACCGCCGAGATCGCGCCGCTGGCGCCGACCATCGGTGCGATCGATCGCGGATCGAGCACCCATTGCCCGGCGGCCGCGAAATACGCGCCGACGATGTAGAGGACGACGATCTGTGCGGTACCGATCGCGCGCTCGACGAACTGTCCGCAATAGACCAGCATGACGAGGTTGAGCGCGAGATGCGCCCAGCCGCCATGGAGCAGCGCCGCGGTCAGCGGCGTCGCCCAGGCGGGGATCGCAAAGTCGTGACCGCCCGCCATGCCCAGCTCAGTCAGCCGGAGCGGGATGAAGCCCGCATTCACCACCCAATAGGGCAGCGCGCCGGTCACCAGCAAAAGCCCCGAGATCACGACCGTCACGATCGTGATGATCGCCGTCGCCCGCGTCTCGAAAAATGCCATGATGCCTAGATGAACTCGATCTTGGAGACGACGTAATAGCGCTCGCCGGCGGGCACCGTGACCTCGACCTCTTCGTCGAGCTTGCGCCCGATCAGCCCGCGGCCCAGCGGCGAGTTGTACGAGATCCGGCCGGTCTTGGCGTTCGCCTCGGTCTGGCCGACGATCTGGTACTTCACCGGCTTGTCGTTCTCGTCGAGCAAAGTGACGGTCGCGCCGAACACGACCTTGTCGCCCGAAAGCTCCTTGGGGTCGATGATCTGCGCACGGCTCAGCTTGTCCTCGATGTCCGAGATCGAGGCCTCGACCTGACCCTGACGCTCCTTGGCGGCGTGATATTCGGCGTTTTCCGACAGGTCGCCATGCGCCCGCGCTTCCTCGATCGCATCGACGATCGTCGGGCGTTCGGCCTTGAGGCGCTTCAGATCCGCCGACAGCGTCTCATAACCCTCTTGCAGCATTGGCATCTTTTCGACGGTCGCCATATCTCGTCCCCAATTCATTACCCAACGCAAGCCGTTACGCGGCCCGCTCACACATCACGCTCTCATGTCGGGATCAGTTGTGCGACTGCGAATAATAGGATTGCAAGGGCCGTACTTCAAGGCTGTGCGTCGAAAGCTTCGCGATCGCCTTGGCCGCCTCGAGCGACGCGGGGGCGGTCGTGAAGTAGGGAATCCGCTGGCCGAGCGCGGACGCGCGGATCGGCTGCGAGTCCTTCAGGCTCTGCCACCCCTCGGTCGTGTTGAAGATCAGCGCGATGTCGCCGTCCTTGATCCGGTCGACGATATGCGGCCGTCCCTGCGCGACCTTGTTGACCGTTTCCACCGGCAGGCCGGCGCGGGCGAGATGTTCTGCGGTGCCGCCGGTCGCGACGATCGAGAAGCCGGTCTCGACCAGCGCCCTGACCGCCTCGACGATCATCGCCTTGTCGCTGTCCTTCACGCTGACGAACACGCTGCCCTTCGTCGGCAGGATCGTCCCCGCCCCCAGCTGTGCTTTCGCAAACGCGATCGTGAAATCGGGATCGATCCCCATGACTTCGCCGGTCGACTTCATTTCGGGTGACAGCACGGGATCGACGCCCGGGAACTTGTTGAAGGGGAACACCGCCTCCTTCACCGCATAATAATCGATATGCCGGTCGATCTTGGGCAGGTCCTTCAGCTGCTCGCCCGCCATCACGCGCGCGGCGATCTTGGCGATCGGCGCACCGATCGCCTTGGCGACGAACGGCACGGTTCGCGACGCGCGCGGATTGACCTCGATGAGGTAGACCAGCCCGTCCTTGACCGCGAACTGGATGTTCATGAGGCCCACGACAGACAGCGCATGCGCGAGCGCGACCGTCTGCCGCTCGATCTCGGCGACGATCTCCGCCGACAGCGAATAAGGCGGGATCGAGCAGGCGCTGTCGCCCGAATGGACGCCCGCCTCCTCGATATGCTGCAGCACGCCCGCGACGACGACATCGGTCCCGTCGCAGATCGCGTCGACATCGACCTCGATCGCATCGCGCAGATACTGGTCGATCAGCACCGGCGAGTCGCCCGAAACCTGCACCGCGGTCGCGATATAGTGTTCGAGCTGCCCCAGCGTGTCGACGATCTCCATCGCCCGCCCGCCAAGCACATAGCTCGGTCGCATCAGCACCGGATAGCCGATCCGCTCGGCCGCCGCGACCGCCTCGTCGCGGCTGCGCGCAAGGCCATTGGCGGGCTGGCGAAGCCCCAGCTTGGTGATCAGCGCCGCGAACCGCTCGCGGTCCTCCGCCAGATCGATCGCGTCGGGCGTCGTCCCCAGGATCGGGATCCCGGCGGCTTCCAGCGCGCGCGCGAGGTTCAGCGGGGTCTGCCCGCCGAATTGCACGATCACGCCGACCAGTTCGCCCTTCGACGCCTCGACATGCAGGATCTCGAGCACGTCCTCGGCGGTCAGCGGCTCGAAATACAGCCGGTCGCTGGTGTCGTAATCGGTCGACACGGTCTCCGGGTTGCAGTTGACCATGATCGTCTCATAGCCCGCATCGGCGAGCGCGAAGCATGCATGGCAGCAGCAATAATCGAACTCGATCCCCTGCCCGATCCGGTTCGGCCCGCCGCCGAGGATGACGATCTTTTTCCGGTCGGTCGGCGCGGATTCGTTCTCGGGCTCGCCGAAGCTCGGCGCCTCATAGGTCGAGTACATGTACGGCGTCTTGGCGTCGAATTCCGCCGCGCAGGTATCGATCCGCTTGAACACCGGCCGCACGCCGAGCTTCAGGCGATGCTGACGCACCTCCTCCTCGGTCACGCCGCCGGTCATCGCCTTGACGACCTCGTGGATCAGCCCCGACCCGCGCGCGATCCCGCGGTTCATCCCGCGCAGATTGGCGGATTGCAGCGCGAGCCAGGCGAGCCTTTTGTCGCTGAACCCCATGCTCTTCAGACGCCGCATCCCCGCCGCGTCGATCGGCAGCCCGTCCTTCATCACCTCGGCCTCGGCCGCGATGATCTCGGCAATCCGCTCGAGGAACCACGGATCATATTTGGCGATCGCATGCACCTCGGCGACGGTGAAGCCCTCGCGCAACGCCTGCGCGGCGACCAGCAGCCGGTCGGGGGTCGCGACGGCCAGCGCCGCCTCGATCTCCGCGCGCGGCGCGCCGACCAGATGGTCGACCTGGTTGAAGCCCGACAGCCCGGTCTCGAGCCCGCGCAACGCCTTCTGCATCGATTCATGGATGTTGCGGCCGATCGCCATCACCTCGCCGACCGACTTCATCGCGGTGCCGAGCGTGCTCGACGCACCCTTGAACTTTTCGAACGCGAAGCGCGGGATCTTGGTTACGACATAGTCGATCGTCGGCTCGAAGCTCGCGGGCGTCGCGCCGGTGATGTCGTTCTCGATCTCGTCGAGCGTGTAGCCGACCGCGAGCTTGGCCGCGACCTTGGCGATCGGGAAGCCCGTCGCCTTCGACGCCAGCGCCGACGAGCGCGACACGCGCGGGTTCATCTCGATGACGACCAGCCGGCCATCCTTCGGATTGACTGCGAACTGAACGTTCGAACCGCCTGTTTCGACACCGATTTCCCGCAGCACCGCGATCGATGCGTTGCGCATGATCTGGTATTCCTTGTCGGTCAGCGTCAGCGCCGGCGCGACCGTGATCGAGTCGCCGGTATGGACGCCCATCGGATCGACATTCTCGATCGAGCAGATGATGATCGCGTTGTCCTTGCGGTCGCGCACCACCTCCATCTCATACTCTTTCCAGCCGAGCAGCGATTCCTCGATCAGCACCTCGGTGGTCGGCGACAGGTCGAGCCCGTTGCGGACGATCGCGATGAACTCCTCGCGATTATACGCGATGCCGCCGCCCGATCCGCCCATCGTGAAGCTCGGCCGGATGATCGACGGAAGCCCCGTCTTTTCAAGCCCTTCCAGCGCTTCCTCGACAGTATGTGCGATCGCCGAGCGCGCGCTTTCCAGCCCGATCCGGTCCATCGCGTCGCGGAACTTCAGCCGGTCCTCCGCCATGTCGATCGCATCGGCATCCGCGCCGATCATCGTCACGCCGAACTTCTCGAGCGTACCATCATGGAACAGCGCGAGCGCGGTGTTGAGCGCGGTCTGCCCGCCCATCGTCGGCAGGATCGCGTCAGGCCGCTCCTTCTCGATGATCTTGGCGACGATCGCGGGCGTGATCGGCTCGACATAGGTCGCGTCGGCCAGCTCGGGATCGGTCATGATCGTCGCGGGGTTCGAATTGACGAGGACGATGCGATAACCCTCCTCCTTCAACGCCTTGATCGCCTGCGTGCCCGAATAATCGAACTCGCATGCCTGGCCGATAACGATGGGTCCTGCGCCGATGACGAGGATCGAGGTGATGTCGGTGCGTTTTGGCATTAGTTTTCTTCCATCCCGCAGATTGGCGGCTCAGAATTCATTTTGACGGTCAGTTGCCGAACCTGAGCGGTGTAGATCAGAGCACCAACATCTCGGTACGGCGTCGAACTTGAACCGGTCATGCGGACGAAGCGAATGCCGTTTGATAGGGCATCAGCCTCAACTTTGAAGTCAGGCCATTTTTTCGCCTCGGTCATGAATGCTGCCATCGTCGCAACATCACCACTGACGGTAACTGCCATTTTCGCTTTGGCAGCTTCCGGAGCGTCCGGTTTGACGCAGTGGTAAGCGGCCGGCGGTGGCATCGCTTGCATCATACCGCCTTGACCAGCGATCCAACAAACTGCTCGAACAGATACAGGCTATCCTGCGGCCCCGGGCTCGCCTCGGGGTGATACTGCACCGAGAAGGCCGGCTTGTCGGTCAGCTCGAGCCCCGCATTCGATCCGTCGAAGAGCGACACATGCGTCTCGCGGACGTTCGCCGGCAGGCTGTCGCGCTCGACCGAGAAGCCGTGGTTCATGCTGGTGATCTCGACCGCGCCGTCGGACAGGCGCTTGACCGGATGGTTGGCGCCGCGGTGGCCCTGGAACATCTTGGTCGTGGTCGCGCCGACCGCGAGACCGAGCAACTGATGGCCGAGGCAAATGCCGAACAGCGGCTTGCCCGTCTCGAGCAGCTGGCGGATCACCGGCACGGCGTATTCGGCCGTCGCGGCGGGATCGCCGGGGCCGTTCGACAGGAAGATGCCGTCGGGGGCGAGCGCCATAACCTCGTCATAGGTCGCGGTGGCGGGCACGACGGACACCTTCGCGCCGGCGGCGACGAGGTTGCGGAAGATGTTGCGCTTCGAGCCGTAATCGATCGCGACGACATGCGGGCGGGCCGCGCTCGCGACGGGGGCATCGCCTTCGCTCGACCCGGACGATTGGGGCGACGCATCCCCTTCCCCGTTCGTGCTGAGCGCAGTCGAAGCACCGCTCTCCCCATAGCCGAACCCAAGCCGCCACGTGCCGCCCGGCGCCTGATCGCCCCAGCCATAATGCATCTCGGTCGACACACCCTTGGCGAGGTCCATGCCCTCGAGCCCCGGCCAGCCCCGCGCCATCGCCAGCAACGCGGCGACGTCGAACTCGCCGCTCGCCGAATGCGCGATCACGCCGTTGGGCGCGCCGCCGACGCGGATCCGCCGCGTCAGCGCGCGCGTGTCGATCCCCGACAGGCCGATCCGCGCATGCCGCTTCATCCAGCCATCGAGGCCCTCGACCGCGCGGAAGCTCGAGGGGCTCGTCACGTCCTCGCGGACGATGATGCCCAGCGCGTGCGGGTCGTCCGCCTCGATATCGTCGGGGTTCGCACCGACATTGCCGATATGCGGGAAGGTGAAGCAGATCATCTGCCCGGCGAAGGACGGATCGGTCAGCACCTCCTGGTACCCGGTCATCGCGGTGTGGAAGCACACCTCGCCGACCGCCTCGCCCTCGGCGCCGAACCCGCGCCCCCAGATCACGTCGCCATTGGCAAGCACGAGCACGCCGGTCGCGCCGGCGGGCTTTGCCGAAGACATGGGTGTAGGCTGGGCGTCGGCCATCAGGCTGGGCACTCTCTTTACGTTGACGATGTCGCTAAGTGGTGTCCGCTAAGGCCGGCGTGCCGCAGCGTCAATCTGTTAAACCTTGGCTCGACGCGCTATCACGTCCGGCTATCCCGAACCGCCTGAAAGACCCGTATATGATTCGCGACGACATCAAGGCCGCGCAGCTCACCGCGATGAAGGCCGGCGACAAGGAGAGCCGCAACGCCATCTCGTTGATCCAGGCCGCAATCAAGAACCGCGACATCGAGGCGCGGACCGGCAAGGCACCCGAAAGCGACGACGCGCTGGTGATCGAAGTGCTCCAGAAGATGGTCAAGCAGCGCCGCGAGTCGATCGAAATGTTTTCGAACGGCGGCCGCCAGGAGCTCGCCGACGCCGAGGCCGCCGAGGTCGCGGTGATCGAACGCTTCCTCCCCGCCCAGATGAACGAGGCGGAAACGACGGCCGCGATCCTCAAGATCAAGGACGAACTCGGCGCGACCGGCATGAAGGACATGGGCCGCGTCATGGCCGAACTGAAGGCGCGCCACGCGAGCGAGCTGGACATGAGCAAGGCGAGTGGCCTGGTGAAGGCGGCGCTGTCTTAAGAAGATTTTTTCGCGCGGAGGCGCGGAGGCGCGGAGGGGGTTGCGCTCGGGGCTTCTGCTGCGCGTCAGCGCAAATATTGCTCTTATCTGCCGCTGCGCGGCGATAGTGGTGCGCACCCGCTCCCGGCGAACGCACCCCCTCCGCGCCTCCGCGCCTCCGCGCGAACAATCCCTGCTTCTTCTCCTCTTCGGATTGCAGGTATCACTCCAATAGTGATACCGAGCTATACTCGCGCGCATGGCCCTGACCCCGCAATTTCTGGACGAGCTGCGCGGCCGTACGTCGCTGTCGGCGCTGATCGGCAAGACCACCAAGCTCACCAAGGCCGGGCGCGAGCACAAGGGCTGCTGCCCGTTCCATAACGAGAAGACGCCCAGCTTCTACGTTAACGACGACAAGGGCTTCTACCACTGTTTCGGCTGTTCCGCGCATGGCGACGCGATCAAGTGGATGACCGACCAGCGCGGCCTGCCGTTTATGGACGCGGTCAAGGAACTCGCCCAGGCCGCCGGGCTCGACATGCCCGCGATGGACCGCCAGTCCGCCGCCAAGGCCGAACGCGCCAAGGGCCTGCACGAGGTCATGTCCGACGCCGCCGACTGGTTCGTCGAGCAATTGAACGGCCTGGCGGGCAACGACGCGCGCGCCCTCCTCGACGGCCGCGGCATCACGCCCGAGACCGCCCGCGCCTTCGGCATGGGGTTCGCCCCCGACAGCCGCGGCAAGCTGAAGGCCGCACTCAAGACCTATGGCGACCCGATGCTGGTCGAATCGGGCATGCTGATCAACGTCGAGGGCAAGGATCCCTATGACCGGTTCCGCGGCCGGCTGATGATCCCGATCCGCGATCCGCGCGGCCGGACGATCGCGTTCGGCGGGCGCGTGCTCGACGGCGGGGAGCCCAAATATCTTAACTCCCCCGACACCCCGCTCTTCGACAAGGGCCGCACGCTCTACAATCTCGACCGCGCCGCCCCCGCCTCGCGGAAATCGGGCCGCGTCCTGGTGGTCGAGGGCTATATGGACGTCATTGCGCTCGCCCAGGCCGGGTTCGGCGAAGCGGTCGCCCCGCTCGGCACCGCGCTGACCGAGGCACAGCTCGAACGGCTGTGGCGGATGGTCGACGTCCCCCTCCTCTGCTTCGACGGCGACAGCGCAGGCCAGAAGGCAGCCCTGCGCGCCGCCCACCGCGCGCTCCCCCTGCTCGCCCCCGGCCGCAGCCTCGCCTTTGTCACGCTTCCGCAAGGCCAGGACCCCGACGATCTCGTCCGCTCGGGCGGCCCCGGCGCGTTCGAGGCGCTGCTGAAAACCCCCGAACCGCTCGTCGACCGCCTCTGGGCGTCCGAAGTCGCCGCCGAGGCGCTCGACACCCCCGAACAGCGCGCCGGCCTCAAGCGCCGCCTCCACGAGCTTGCGGAGGGCATCGGCGACGCCTCGGTGAAGCAGGAATACCAGTCCGAGTTCAAGGACCGCTTCTACAAGCATTTCAAACCCGTCCGCGCGCCGTTCGTCCCCCGCGGCGAACGTCCCAAGGGCGGGTGGAAGCCGCCTTCCGCGCCGGTCACCGAGGACGCAAAGGCCTTCCTCGCCACCGGAATTGACCGCGTGCTCGCGAAGGCGGTGCTCGCCGGGCTGATCCGCCATCCGGTCGAGATCGCCCGCCACATGGAGGTGCTGGGGCCGCTCCAGCTCATCGACGGCGCACTCGGCCGGCTGTTCGAGGCGGTCGTCGATGTTGCACTTGAGGACCAGAAGCTTGATAGCGGCCGCTTGCTCACCATATTGGCGAGGTCCGGTTTCAATTCAGTCGCGAGTGACCTGTTGCGAGCCGATACGATGCCCTACTCGTTCACGCAGACCACGGCCGATCCCGCCCGCGTCCGCGCCGACCTAGACGAGGCGATCGCGATCATGGTCGCGCGTCCCGAGGTCGATGCGGCGCTCAAACAGGCGACCGCGGCGATGCAGACGCACTTCACCGAAGATGCGTTCGAACGACAAGTGGCAATGGTAAGAGAGAAACAGGCGTTGGAAGTCCGACTTGCAAATCTTGTACAGTCGAACGAAGACGCCCGAGCGTTGGGTACCGAGGGCGATTGATGGCTAAGGCGAACATGGCGGAACCCGCCGAGACGAACGACACCGGCGATGCGCCACTGATCGACATGAACGATGCGTCGATCAAGAAGGTCATCGCGCGCGCCAAGAAGCGTGGCTACATCACCTATGATCAGCTCAACGAGGCCTTGCCGCAGGGCGAGATGTCGTCAGACCAGATCGAGGACATCAGCGCCGCGCTGAGCGAGATGGGCATCAACATCGTCGACAATGACGAAGCCGGCGAGGAAGGCGAGGCCGAGCCCGCCAAGGACGACGACGACGAGCCCGAGGCCGCCGACGCCGAAGCCGACACAGGCCCCGCGATCGAGAAGAAGAAGGAGACCGTCGATCGCACCGACGATCCGGTCCGCATGTATCTTCGCGAGATGGGCGCGGTCGAGCTGCTCAGCCGCGAGGGCGAGATCGCCATCGCCAAGCGGATCGAGGCGGGTCGCGACACGATGATCCTGGGTCTGTGCGAATCGCCGATCACCTTCAACGCGATCATCGACTGGTCGACCGCGCTCAACGAGGGCACGATGCAGCTGCGCGAGATCATGGATCTCGACGCGATGCTTTCGAAGGACCCCGCGCCCGAGGCGATGGCCGAGGACGGCGAGGCCGACGACGGCGAGATCAGCGAGAAGAACGCCGGCCCCTCGTTCAAGGAAGAGGCCGAGCCCGAAGAGCCGTCCGCCGACGAGGACGAGGACGGCGAGCGTCGCGCCCCGCGCGCGTCGGACGACGAGGAGGAGGACAACACCCTCAGCCTCGCGCAGATGGAGGAACAGCTCAAGCCGATCGCGCTCGAGCGCTTCGCCAACATCACCGCGCTCTACAAGAAGTTCAGCAAGATCCAGCAGAGCCGCGTCGACGCGATGGGCATCGGCGGCGATTTCTCCGCGGCCGACGAGCGCAAGTATCAGAAGCTGCGCGAGGAGCTGACGGCCGAGGTCGAGAGCGTCCAGTTCCACAACGCCAAGATCGAATATCTCGTCGATCAGCTCTATGCCTATAATCGCCGCCTGACCGCGCTGGGCGGCCAGATGCTGCGCCTCGCCGAGCGCCACAAGGTGCCGCGCAAGGACTTCCTCGATCGCTATATCGGTCACGAGATCGACGAGAACTGGCTGGCGACGGTCAACAAGGTCGACAAGAAGTGGACCGCGTTCGTCGCCAACGAAAGCGAGGCGGTCGAGCGCATCCGCGCCGAGATCGCCGACATCACGCAGCAGACCGGCATGGCGCTCACCGAGTTCCGCCGGATCGTCAACATGGTCCAGAAGGGCGAGCGCGAGGCGCGTATCGCCAAGAAGGAAATGGTCGAGGCGAACCTGCGGCTCGTGATCTCGATCGCCAAGAAATACACGAACCGCGGGCTTCAGTTCCTGGATCTCATCCAGGAGGGCAATATCGGCCTGATGAAGGCGGTCGACAAGTTCGAGTATCGCCGCGGCTACAAGTTCAGCACCTATGCGACCTGGTGGATCCGCCAGGCGATCACCCGCTCGATCGCCGACCAGGCCCGCACGATCCGCATCCCGGTCCACATGATCGAGACGATCAACAAGCTGGTCCGCACCAGCCGCCAGTTCCTCCACGAGCAGGGCCGCGAGCCCACGCCCGAGGAGATGGCCGAGCGCCTCTCCATGCCGCTCGAGAAGGTCCGCAAGGTGATGAAGATCGCCAAGGAGCCGATCAGCCTCGAAACGCCGATCGGCGACGAAGAGGATTCGCATCTCGGCGACTTCATCGAGGACAAGAACGCGATCATCCCCGTCGATGCCGCGATCCAGGCCAACCTCAAGGAAACCGTCACGCGCGTGCTGGCGAGCCTCACCCCGCGTGAGGAACGCGTGCTGCGCATGCGCTTCGGCATCGGCATGAACACCGATCACACGCTCGAGGAAGTCGGCCAGCAGTTCAGCGTGACCCGCGAGCGCATCCGCCAGATCGAGGCGAAGGCGCTGCGCAAGCTGAAGCATCCGAGCCGTAGCCGGAAGATGCGGAGCTTCCTCGACCAGTAAGGGTTGCGGAATTTCGGCAGAACGAACGGGCCGCGGTGGAAACACCGCGGCCTTTTTTGTTATCGGACCGGGGTCAATGCGAGAAAGCATTGGTTCCCATATCCCCCGAACAACGACGAGCCGGCGGTCGTAAGACACCGTGCCCTCTCCTGTTCGCCCGCGAAGGCGGGAGCCCAGTCTGGATCCCCGCCTTCGCGGGGAAACACGTCTTACGTGTCCGAAAGGGATAGCCGCCGAAAACGTGCACACTAGCTTGCGCGAACTTAACGCCAGCCTTGGTCCGCCGGCACTTCTCACAACCTCGTTTGGCCATTCTGGACAGAGCCGATGGTGGATCGTTTGGCGATAGTGACACGTCATGCAGGGATGGAGAACCACGCGCGATAATGCAGGTCGCGCTAGGCGTGTCATAATCGCCTGAGGGGGCAGACCGGGCATACGGGGTAAAACCCGCTCACTCTTGTCAGAATTGCCCTCTCGCAAATCTCTGGCAAAATTTGGCCCTAGGCGGGTCGGTTAATGATGCTAGAACTCTCTCTATGGTCGCTAAAAACCCCGGTCCTCCGACGTGGATTTGCCCACACTGTAATGTAGCCCAGCTAATAGCGGACGAGAAAATTGATCGCTACAGCAAGGTTCTTAGCATCACCGGCCTAGCAGAAGAGTACGTTAGCGTTGATTATCATGCAATCGGCTGCGCAAATCCGAGCTGCAAGAAGCTAACGCTGTCCTGCTATGCGTATGCTGTCACCAAGCATTTCGGTATCAATGGCCCTGATCGCTATAGCAAGAATGGCCCCCCATTAGCAGGCAGTAGGTTCTTACCCAAGGGCTCTAGCAAGCCTCAGCCATCTTACGTCCCACAGGTTCTTGTGATAGATTATGAAGAAGCCTGCGCAATTAAGGACCTAAGCCCTAAAGCATCCGCAACTCTTGTTCGTCGATGCCTACAAGGGATGATAAGAGACTTTTGTGGAATCACAAAGGATACGCTAGCCAAAGA
Source organism: Sphingomonas aerolata (assembly GCF_003046295.1). GTDB lineage: Bacteria > Pseudomonadota > Alphaproteobacteria > Sphingomonadales > Sphingomonadaceae > Sphingomonas > Sphingomonas aerolata. Next base: position 926,251 of record NZ_PZZN01000002.1, on the reverse strand, counting down.
GATAAGGGCGCTTCGGGAAGCAGTGGATGGAGATACTGCGCCTAAGGGTGTTGCGAGCGAGACAGTGGATGCAATAGACCACGTCCGTTCAATCGGAAACATTGGTGCTCATATGGAGAAGGATATCAACGTAATTGTTGATGTTGATTCCAACGAGGCCCAGATGCTTATCGAGCTAGTCGAAATGCTATTCGATGAATGGTATATAGCTCGGCATAAACGGAATGAACGACTACAAGCGATCACGGCGCTAGGCTCGCAAAAACAGGAAGAACGAAAGCAACTGTCCTTATCGTCTCCTCCTGACGTTGCCGAGAGCGGGTTCGTCACGCTCTAAGATCTTGCCCCCGCTGGTACAAAGGGCTAACACAATGGTCCCGGCGCTGAAATAAAAAGCCTTTGTTTATCAGTGGTTAGCGGATTTGCCGGGGCTTCCCCTCGTCTCTACTAATGCAGCGTTGCGAAGCGGCAACTGCGGTCGAAACCATCCCCTGATACCGATAAAGCCCTCACGATGCCCCGCCTGATCCTCTTCAACAAACCCTACGACGTCCTCAGCCAGTTCACCGACGCGAAGTCGCCGACCCCGCGCGCGACGCTGTCGCAATTCGTCGAGGTGCCCGGCGTCTATCCGGCGGGGCGGCTCGATCGGGACAGCGAGGGGCTGTTGCTGCTGACCGACGACGGTCGCCTCCAGGCGCGGATCGCGGATCCGAAGTTCAAGCTGGCCAAGACCTATCTCGTGCAGGTCGAGGGCGAGGCCGACGAGGCCGCCCTCGACCGGTTGCGCCAAGGCGTCGTGCTGAAGGACGGCCCCACCCGCCCCGCCGAGGTCGAACGGATCGACGCACCCGATCTCTGGCCGCGCGTGCCGCCGATCCGCGTGCGCGCGAGCATCCCCGATTGCTGGCTGAGGATCACGATCCGCGAAGGCCGCAACCGCCAGGTCCGCCGGATGACCGCCGCGATCGGCCACCCGACGCTGCGCCTCGTCCGCTGGAGCATCGGCGACTGGACCCTGGCGGATCTCGCCCCCGGCCGCTGGCGCGACGCCTGACCCGGCCCTGCGTCGCCCGCCTCAACACCACGGCCCACGATCCACACAGGCCACCACCCCACCCACACCGTCATCCTGACGAACGTCAGGACCCAGGGCCACAAGCGCTGCCGCCCTTCCCACGCCGTCATCCTGACGAAAGTCAGGATCCAGGGTCACGAGAGCTGCCCTCCATGGCGCTCGTCACCGCCCGGCCCGCTGTAAGGAACGCTGCTGGCCAAAATGCCGCAAAAGGCGCAGCCTGCCCGCATGGCCTGGTCTGATCCAGCCTCGACTCGCGCCCCCGCCTCCGCGGCCGTCGGGTCATGCCCGACAGGGGGTCGTCACCCCCGCGCGAAAAAACGCGCTATCGTCTCAACATTCGCAACATTCGCGGCCCCCGCCCCCGCCGCCACCTCTGCCGGACGCCGGACGGCGCGCACGAAAAAGGGCGCGGGGACCATCGCCCCCGCGCCCTTGATCGCGTCTCGCAGGACCCGATTACTCGGCGGCTGCGGTGCCCTTGGCGGGGCGCATGTCGCGACGCTCGGCGATACGCGCTGCCTTGCCGGTGCGGCCACGCAGGTAATACAGCTTGGCGCGACGCACGGCGCCCTTGCGGACGACTTCGATCGAATCGACGTTCGGCGAGTAGAGCGGGAAGACGCGCTCGACGCCCTCGCCGAAGCTCATCTTGCGCACGGTGAAGTTGCTGCCCATGCCCTTGTTCGAGCGCGCGATGCACACGCCCTCATAGTTCTGAATACGGGTGCGCTCGCCTTCGACGACCTTCACGCCGACCTTCAGCGTATCGCCGGGGCGGAAATCGGGGATCATCTTGTTGGCCAGGAACTTCGCGATGTTCTCGGCTTCGATCGTCTGCAACAGGTTCATAGTCAGTCCTCGTGTCGCCGCGCGCCAGAGGGCGACTGGACCCGAGCGCCCTCATGGCGCTCCCAAAGGTCCGGTCGCCGTGACCGTGTATCGATCTCCGCGCGGCGTTTGCGCCATGCGTCGATCTTCGCATGATCCCCCGATCGCAGCACCTGCGGGATCGTGCGCCCTTCCCATATCTGAGGTCGGGTATAGTGCGGATATTCGAGAAGCCCCGTTTCGAAGCTCTCGTCATCCCCACTAGAAGCCGCGCCCATTACGCCGGGCAGCAGCCGAATGCAAGCATCGAGCAGCACCAGCGCGCCCATCTCGCCGCCCGACAGGATATAGTCGCCGATCGACACCTCCTCGATGGCGCGTGCCTCGAACAGGCGCTCGTCGAACCCCTCGAACCGCCCGCACAGCACGGTGACGCCGGGGCCTGCTGCGAGCTCACGGACGCGCTCCTGCGTCAGCGGCCTGCCGCGCGGCGTCATCGCCAGCACCGGCCGCCCGTCCGCGACGCTGTCGATCGCCGCGGCGACCACGTCCGCGCGCAGCACCATCCCCGCGCCGCCACCCGCCGGCGTGTCGTCGACCGAGCGATGCTTGTCGGTCGCGAAGTCGCGCAGCTGGACGGGCTCGCATGACCACCGCCCCTCCCCCAGCGCCCGCCCGGCTAGCGACGTGCCGAGCGGCCCGGGGAACATCTCGGGGTACAGCGTCACGATCGTCGCCGCCCAGGGCAGCTCGCCCGCCGCCAGCCGCGCCAGCCGCGCCTCCTCCTGCGCCGCGGCGAGGATTTGGGGGACGACGTCGGCGGGAAATTCACACCCCCGCGCTTTCAGCCATTTCAGGCGTGCAAGGAACGCGTCGGCGCTGTCCTCGACATACTCCGCCTCCACCCCGCACCGTTCGATCGCAGGCTCGGCGACCTGCGCGACATACCGGCGCACCCCGTCCGCGGTGTGCGACGCATAGGCGTGGAGATCGCCTTCCGACCAACGACAATAGCTCATCCCCCACGCCGCTATCACTCCCGCGCCCGGCTTGCGATAGCGATCGAGCGTTTCGCGACCGGAACGGATTCGCCGCGCCGCGCTTATAGCGGGATGGACGATTGCATCATCATCGGCGCCGGCCCCGCAGGCCTTACCGCCGCGATCTATCTCGCGCGGTTCCACCTCTCGATCCGGCTGTTCGACTGCGGCAGCAGCCGCGCCGCGCTGATCCCCTGCACGCACAACCACGCCGGCTACCCCGAAGGCATCCGCGGCACCGACCTCCTCGCACGAATGCTTGCACAGGCGGAGACCTATGGAGCAGTACGCGAGGCCGCGCGGGTCGATGCGATCGAGGTGGACGACGACGGCTTCACCGTCCGCCTCGGTGATCGCCGCGCCCGCGCGCGGAGCGTCCTGCTCGCGACGGGCGTCGTCAACAACCGCCCCGCCATGCCCGACGCGCTCCATGACGAAGCCCTGGAGGCCGGGCTGCTCCGCTATTGCCCGATCTGCGACGGCTATGAGGTCACCGACAAGCGCGTCGGCGTGATCGGCACCGGCGACCACGGCATGCGCGAAGCGCTGTTCCTGCGCGGCTACACCGCCGACGTGACGCTGATCGCCCCGGACGGCGGCCATGATCTCGACGCGACGTGCGAGGCCGCGTTGGACGACGCCGGCATCGTCCGCGTCGGCGGCCCTTGCGGCAACTACGCGATCGAAGACAACCGGTTCTCGCTCGACACGGTCGACGGGCGGCTGTCGTTCGACAGCGTCTATCCGGCGTTAGGCTCGGTGATCCGCTCGGAACTCGCCGTCGCCGCCGGCGCGCGCGCGACGGACGAAGGCTGCCTAGAGGTCGACGACCATCAGCGCACCTCGATCCCCGGGCTGTTCGCGGCGGGCGATGTCGTGAAGGGGCTCGACCAGATCAGCCACGCGATGGGCGAAGCCGGGGTGGCCGCCACGACCATCCGCAACATGCTGTCGGAACAGCGCCCGATCCGGCGCTGACTTCGGATGCCTCACCGCGAAGGCGTGGCCCCCGCGTTCGTGAAAGAGCTAAGCTCGAAGGAACTATTCGGTAGCGAAGGACGCATCGACTACGAGTCGTTCCGCGTCCCACTCTGGAACCGCCTCGACGCGCATCGGCACCATGAACCGCTTGGCCGTCGGCCGTTCGATCTCGATAACGTCGCCCGCACCGAAATTATCGATCGCGACAACGCGCCCGATCGCCTCGCCATCTGTCGAGACGACGGGGAGCCCGATCAGGTCGGTGTGGTAATATTCGCCATCCTCGAGCGGCGGCAACGACGATCGCGGCACCGTCAATTCGGTCCCGCGCATCGCCTCCGCAGCGTTCCGATCGGCGACTTCGGCAAAGCGGGCAATCGTGCCGTTGTTGCCAGGGCGCGCCGACTTGAGCGTCAGCGTACCGTCGTTGAAACTCTTATAGCCCGACATGGTCTCGGCAAAGACCTTCAGCCGCACCTCGCCGCCGATGCCGTGCGCGCCGATCACGACGGCGAGCGTGACCTTATCCCTGCGCGGAGCCGGTGTCGGGTCCAGGGGTGTCGTCGGCGCCTTCTGCGGGGTCGTCGGCGGAGACGCCTTCATTGCTGGCATCTTCGATGTCCTCGGGTGCGGGGGCTGTTCTGGGATCTGGATCGGGGGTCATCATGCGCTCCTTGTGGGTGATGGACCGACAAAGAACGCATGAACCGCCATTCGGGTGCGGGCGTGGCCCACTCCAAACCGTCATCCTGCGCTAGACCCAGGATCCAGAGCCAAGGACGCTGTCGTCTCTGGCTCTGGATCCCAGCCTTCGTTGGGATGACGGGGAAGACGATCTTACGAAGCGGCTTCTTCGGTCTCAGCAGGAGCATCCGCGTCGGCAGCAGGTGCCGCCTTTGCAGCCGCTTCTGCCTCGGCAGCTTCGGCCGCCTTGGTCGCACGCTCTTCAGCGCGCTCGGTGGCCTTCTCGCCGGGCTTGCCCTTGTTCGGGTTGTTGCGTGCCGAACGCTCGAGAACGCCTGCTGCGTCGAGGAAGCGGGCGACGCGGTCCGTCGGCTGTGCGCCGACGCTCAGCCAATGCTTCGCGCGATCGGCGTCGAGCTGCACGCGCTGCTCGTTGTCCTTGGCAAGGAGCGGGTTGTAGTTGCCGATCTTCTCGATGAAGCGGCCGTCACGCGGGCTGCGCGCATCGGCAACGACGATCTTGTAATAAGGACGCTTCTTGGAGCCGCCACGTGCGAGACGAATGTTGATTGCCATGATATTTTCCTTCGTTTTCTATTATTTCGCCCGGCAAACGCCGGGGTAATGGGGTTGAGTAAGAGGTTATTTCTTCTTCAGAAAATCGTCGAAGCCCGCAGGCAGCTGCGGCATCTTCCCGCCCAGGCCCGGTAGGCCACCCCCGGAATTGCCCCCAGGGAGCCCACCTGCGCCGGCCTTGTTGAGCATATCGCCCATCTGCGGCCCGCCGATCGCGTTACCGATTCCGCCGAGACCGCCGCCCATGCCGCCCTTGCCGAGCATCGCCATCATGCCCTTCATGCCGCCCATCTTCTTGATCTTCTTCATGGCGGTCGACATTTCGAGGTGCATCTTGAGCAGCTTGTTGACCTCCTGCACCGTGGTGCCGGAGCCCTTGGCGATACGGATCTTGCGCTTGGCGTTGATCAGCTCGGGCTTGGCGCGCTCCTTGATCGTCATCGAACCGATCATCGCATCCATGTGGACGAGAACTTTCTCACCGCCGACCGAAGCGACCGCGCCCTGCGCCTTCTTCATGCCGGGGATCATCCCCGCCAACGCGCCGAGCCCGCCCATCCGCTGCATCTGCGCCAGCTGAGCACGCAGGTCGTTCATGTCGAACTGACCCTTGGCCATCTTGGCCGCCATCCGCTCGGCGTCTTCGGCCTGGATCGACTCCGCGGCGCGCTCGACGAGGCTGACGACGTCGCCCATGCCGAGGATCCGCCCGGCGACCCGCTCGGGATGGAACGTCTCGAGCGCATCGAGCTTCTCGCCGGTACCCGCAAACTTGATCGGCTTGCCGGTGACCGCACGCATCGACAGCGCAGCGCCGCCGCGCGCATCGCCGTCCATCCGGGTCAGCACGATACCCGTCAGCGGCACCTGGTCGGAAAAGTTCTGCGCGACGTTGACCGCGTCCTGGCCGGTCAGCGAGTCGACGACGAGAAGGATCTCGGCCGGGTTCGCGACGTCGGCGACCGCCTTCATCTCGTCCATCAGCGCCTGATCGACGTGGAGTCGACCCGCGGTGTCGAGCATCAGGACGTCGAAGCCCTGAAGCTTGGCGGCCTGCATCGCGCGCCGGGCGATATCGACCGGCTGCTGGCCGGCCACGATCGGCAGTGTCGCGACCGAAATCTGCGTGCCGAGCGTCGCGAGCTGTTCCTGCGCGTTCGGGCGATTGACGTCGAGCGACGCCATCAGCACCTTCTTGCGATCGCGCCCACCCGGCCCTGCCGACAGCCGCTTGGCGATCTTGGCGGTGGTGGTCGTCTTACCCGAGCCCTGAAGCCCAACCATCATGATGATCGCGGGCGGCGTGACGCCCAGATCGAGCTCAGACGCATCCGCGCCCAGCATCTCGACCAGCGCATCGCTGACGATCTTGACGACCTGCTGCCCCGGCGTGACCGAGCGCAGGACGTTCTGGCCGATCGCCTTCTCGGTCGCCTTCTCGACGAACTCGCGCGCGACGGGCAGCGCGACGTCGGCTTCGAGCAACGCAACGCGCACCTCGCGCATCGCCGCGCGCACGTCCGCTTCGGTCAGCGCACCCCGGCCGCGAAGGCGGTCGAAGACGCCGCCAAGACGATCGCTCAAGCTTTCGAACATCGAGACACTCCCAATCACCATTACCGGACACATGACGACGCCCAACGCAAAAGCGCCGGCGGGCGAAACCTCGCCGGCCAGCGTGCATCCTTGTATGCTCGTCACATGTGCCCCGTAACGGAACGTGGCGCACTGCTTACGCGACCCGGGCCGCCGACGCAAGCGACCCCGTCCATCGATATGTTGCAACGAGGTAGGGTGGCACAGCCCCTGCCGCCTCCCCGCCATATTGGACGGATCGACGCTCTTAACCGGTCCTACACTTATGCTATGTCATATGTGTGTCCGCCCCGACCTCACAGGCGATCCAGCCCATGACCGCACCGCCGGCGGCGACCCGTTCGCCCCGCACCATCAACCGGGAATTCGTCACCGGCGCCGTCACCGGGGCTGCAGCGTTGATGCTCGTCGGTACCGGCGGCGCCGTTCTGGTCGGCATCTTTGCCCGTCTAACGGGACGCAGTTCGGGTATCGACCAAGGTCTGGTTGTCGCCGTGCTGCTCAACGTCGCGCTGTTGCTGTTCGGCTGCCTGCGCTATCGCGCGCTCACTGCCGAGCTCAACGAGGCGACCGATGCGGGTCATCGCGCCCGCGTTCTGGCACAGCGGGATTCGCTGACCGGATTCCTTAATCGCCGCAGTCTGTCCGAAGATGGGGCGACCCTGTTCGGCAGCGCGAGACGCCGGGGCAAGGTGGTGGCGATGCTCACGATCGACGTCGACTTCTTCAAGAGCGTCAACGACATGCACGGCTATGCCGTCGGCGACCAAGTGCTCGTCCATGTCGCGGAGACGATCGCGGCCATCGCCCCCACAACAAGCCTTCTGGCACGCCTGGGCGCGGACGAGTTCGCCTGCGCCTTCGTCTTCGATCCGGCGCATCAAGGGGTGGCAGATCGGATCGCGGAGCGTCTCGTCACCGGCTTCGCGCGGCCCTTCCGTGCGAACGGCGTCGACATTCACGCCACCGTGTCGATCGGTGTCGCGCGCTCTGACGCGGACTGTGCCTCGATCGACGCGCTATTGCGCAACGCGGACATCGCCCTCCACGCGGCCAAGACGGCGGGACGCAACCGCCACGTCTGGTTCAACACCGCGATGGAGCAATCGCTACAGGTGCGTGGCGAGCTCGAGTCCGGACTTCGCCTCGCGGTCGCCGCGCAGGACATCATTCCTTATTTCGAACAGCAGGTGGATCTCGCCACGGGGCTTACCACCGGGTTCGAGGTTCTGGCGCGCTGGGACCATCCAACACGCGGGATGATCCCCCCGGACGTCTTCATCCCGATCGCCGAGGAGATCGGCGTCATCGGCGACCTGTCGCTGTCGCTCATGCGCCAAGCCTGTACTGCGGCACGCGACTGGGATTCGGCGCTGACGCTGTCGATCAACATTTCCCCGGTCCAGCTGCGCGACGCATGGCTGGCGCAAAAGATCATCAAGACGCTGGTCGAGACGGGCTTTCCCGCCAGCCGGCTCGAGATCGAGGTCACCGAAAGCGCGCTGTTCGACAATCTGGCGCTTGCCCAGTCGATCGTCGGCAGCTTGAAGAATCAGGGCATCCGCCTGGCGCTCGACGATTTCGGCACCGGCTTTTCCAGCCTTGCGCATCTGCGCGCGCTGCCGTTCGACCGTATCAAGATCGACCACAGCTTCGTCGCGTCGATCCTCGACAATGCGGAGAGCATGGCGATCGTCAACACGATCGTCCGGCTTGGCGACAGCCTGAACCTGCCGGTCACCGCCGAGGGCATCGAGGACGCCGCGGTCGAGGAGCGGCTGCGCGCGCTCGGCTGCGCCAAGGGACAGGGCTATCTCTACGGCCGCCCCATGAACGCCGCGCAGCTGCGCCGGCTGCTCGCCGAACAGCGCCTGCTCGCACACCAGCCCGATGGCGACTTCCCCCCGGTCCGCGGCATAGCGCCACGACTCGCAGGCTGACCGCGGCCCCGCCGCAGCCTGACCACGGACGTGCCGACTGCCGAGCCTCCATCCTTACTCTAGCCCGGCGCTGCAAGCCGTGGACTTTGCCCCCCGCCCCTCCTAGATCGCGCATCATGCCATCTGCCCCGCTGCCAGAGGTCGTCAGCCTCGGCTGCCGTCTCAACATCGCCGAAAGCGAGACCATCCGCGCGCTCGTCGCCGGGCGGGACATGGTCGTGGTCAACAGCTGCGCCGTCACCAATGCGGCAGTGAAGGCGACGCGGGTTGCGATCCGCCGGGCCCGGCGCGATCGCCCGGATGCGCAGATCGTCGTCACCGGATGCGCAGCGCAGATCGACCCGGGTGCCTTCGCGGCGATGCCCGAGGTCGATCGCGTGATCGGCAATGCCGACAAGCTCTCCCCAGCCGCATGGGCCACGCTCGCACCGGTGGTCGTCAGCGACATCATGCAGGTTCGCGAAACCGCGCCGCATCTGGTTGCTAGCTTTTCGTCGCATGCCCGCGCCTTTGTCGAGGTCCAGAACGGCTGCGATCATCGCTGCACCTTCTGCGCGATCCCGTTCGGACGGGGGCCAAGCCGCTCGGTCCCCGCAGGCGCAGTCGTCGACCGGATTGCCGGGCTGGTCGATGCAGGACACCGCGAGATCGTTCTGACCGGCGTCGACCTGACCAGCTATGGCCCCGATCTTCCCGGCGCCCCCACGCTCGGCCAGCTTGTCGAGCGCATTCTGCACGCGGTGCCGCGGCTCGAGCGGCTCCGTCTGTCGTCGCTCGACGGCATCGAGATCGACGACAGGCTCTTCGCGCTGCTCACGACCGAGCCCCGGATCATGCCGCATGTCCACCTCTCGCTCCAGGCGGGCGACGACATGGTGTTGAAGCGGATGAAGCGACGTCATTCGCGCGCCCAGAGCGTGGCGCTCGTCCAGCGGCTCAAGACCGCCCGTCCCGACATCGCGATCGGCGCGGACCTGATCGCCGGGTTTCCGACCGAGGACGAGGCGATGTTCCAGAACACGCATGCGCTGATCGCTGACTGCGACATCGTCCATTCGCACATCTTCCCCTATTCACCGCGGGCCGGCACACCCGCCGCCCGGATGCCGCAGGTCGAGCCCGAGATCCGCCGCCGACGCGCCGCGATCCTCCGCGAGACGGGCCAGGCTGTTCGCGCGGCATGGTTGCAGAAGCTGGTTGGGACGACGCAGCACCTGCTGGTCGAACGTCCGGGCGACCGCGGCCATGTCGGAAATTTCGCGGAAGTCCTGCTGGACGCGCCTGCGGCACCAGGCGACATCCTTCGAATCACGATCACCGGCGTTCTGGGCGAGCGCCTGAGCGCAACACGGGAATCCCTATGAGCACCACCCCAAGCTGGCACGACAAACTCATCGGCGGCTTCAAGCGTACCTCTGACCGGCTCGTCGGCAATCTTGCGGGCCTTAGCGGCGCGCGGCTCGACGATGCGACGCTCGACGAGATCGAGGAGGCGCTGATTGCATCGGACCTCGGTCCCGAAACCGCCGGCCGCATCCGCCATCGTCTTGCCGAGGGCAGTTTCGAGCGCAACATGGAAGAGCTCGGCATCCGCGTCATTGTCGCGGAAGAGGTCGAAAAGGTCCTCGCCAAGGTCGCCAAGCCGCTCGAGATCGACGCCTTCCCACGCCCGCAGGTTATCCTGGTGATTGGCGTCAACGGGTCGGGCAAGACCACCACCATCGCCAAGCTCGCGCATCTGCTGATGGAACAGGATTACGGCGTCATGCTGGCGGCAGGCGACACGTTCCGCGCCGCTGCGATCGGCCAGTTGCGCACCTGGGCCGAGCGCGTTGGCGTGCCGATCGTCACCGGACCGGAAGGCGGCGACGCAGCAGGCGTCGTCTGGGATGCGGTAAAGAAGGCGACCGAGACGGGGATCGACGTGCTGATCGTCGACACCGCGGGCCGCCTGCAGAACAAGCGCGAACTGATGGACGAGCTCGCCAAGATCCGTCGCGTGCTCGGCCGTATCAATCCCGAGAGCCCGCACGACATCGTCCTCGTCCTCGATGCGACGACCGGGCAGAATGCGCTCCAGCAGATCGAGGTCTTCAAGGAAGTGGCGGGCGTGACCGGGGTCGTGATGACCAAGCTCGACGGCACCGCGCGCGGCGGCGTGCTGGTCGCAGCGGCGGAGAAATACGGCCTGCCGATCCACGCGATCGGTATCGGCGAAGGCATGACGGACCTGCGCCCGTTCGACGCAAACGAGGTCAGCCGGATCATCGCGGGCGTCGAAAGCGTCCGAAAATAACACGCCGCCCCGCTCTTTGGTCTTACCGCAATTCCTGGATACAATAGTGACCAAGCCCCCCCTGTCTCCCGGCCTGCGCATGGCGATCGATTATGGTCCGCTGGCGATCTTCTTCGCGGTGAACTTCCTCACCCCCGGCGCACCGATCGCGCGAGTCGTCACCGCGACGACCGCGTTCATCGTCGCGACGATCGTCGCGATGATCGTTTCGAAGGTAAAGGCGGGACATATCTCGCCGATGCTGTGGATGTCGGGTGCGCTGATCGTCGTGTTCGGCGGCCTGACGATCTATTTCCATGACCAGCGCTTTATCCAGATGAAGCCCACGATCATCTACGCGATGTTCGCTGCCATCCTGACCTTCGGGCTGGTGACCGGACGCCCGCTGCTTCAGTCGCTGCTCGGCACCGCCTATCCAGGACTGACCGCCGAGGGCTGGCGCAAGCTCACGCGCAACTGGATGGTGTTCTTCGTGTTCATGGCAGTGTTGAACGAAGTCGTCTGGCGGAACACCACGTGGGATTTCTGGGTCGGCTTCAAGCTCTGGGGCGCGATCCCGATGACGTTGATCTTCGCCTTTGCCAACATTCCGATGCTGCTGAAGCATGGATTGCAAACGGGCGACAAGGCCGTCACCGACCTGCCGCCCGAAGGGTAATTATAAACCGTCATCCCGGTAAGGCCGGGATGACGGTAACGGGATCGGCTCAGCCAGCGACCTTCGCGTAGCGCTCGCCGACGACGTCCCAGTTCACGATATCCCACCACGCCTTCAGATAGCCCGGACGATCATTCTTGTACGTCAGGTAATAGGCGTGCTCCCAGACGTCGTTGCCGAGCAGCGGCGTACCGGGCTCCTTGGCATCGTCCATCAACGGGTTGTCCTGATTCGGCGTGCTCGTGACCTTCAGCTTGCCGCTGTCATCGGCGATCAGCCATGCCCAGCCCGATCCGAACTGCCCCGCACCCTTGGTGTTGAACTCGTCCTTGAGCTTGTCGAGGCTACCGAAGTCGCGATCGATCGCTTCGGCGAGCTTGCCCGACGGCGCCTGCCCCGTCTTGGCTGCCATCGTCTTCCAGAAGAAGTCGTGGTTCCAGAAACCGCCGCCATTGTTGCGCACGAGCGGCGGCTGCGACGAGATCATGCCGAGAATGTCCTCGATCGACTTGCCCGCAAGCGCGGAGTCCTTCTCGACGCCCTCGTTCAGCTTGGCTGTGTAAGCCGCATGATGCTTGTCATGATGAAACTTCATCGTTTCCTGATCGATCACGGGCTCGAGCGCGTCATAGGCGTAAGGCAGCGGGGGAAGTTCGAAAGCCATCAGGAGTCTCCTTAAAGACAATGGGTGAATGGGGTCGGACGTCAAACGCCCGCGGCCCCCAAATGGTCCCCGGACGGTCGTTACACAAGCGGATCGGACGTCGATCAGCCGCCGGCGTGCAACAGCTCGTGGCGCTTGAGGGCATGCCGCAGCTGGTCATAGCTGAGGCCGAGCGCCTCGGCGGTGGCGCGCTGGTTGAACCGATGCTCGGCCAGCGCACGCGACAGCAGGTCGCGCTCGAACCGGGACACGCGCGACTTGAAATCCGACGGCCCGTCCTCGCACGCGACGACCGGATCGTCGGCGTCATCCTCTGCCGCGTTACCAGTCCCGCCGGCAGACGGCGCCACCGCGGCCGGCGGCTGGATTGGCTTGCGATCCGCAGCGCCTGGCCTGTGCGGCGACTGGAACGGATCGATCTCGATCGCATCGATCGGCCCCTCATGCTCCCAGCGATAGACCGCGCGTTCGACGACGTTACGCAGCTCACGGACATTGCCCGGCCAGTCATAGTCCGCCAGCGCAGCGCGTGCGGAGGGTCCGAACCCCTCCCACCGCTCGCGTCCGAGCTCGGACGCCATCCGTCGACCGAAATGGTCCGCCAGCACCATCACGTCGCCGGCGCGCGCACGCAGCGGGGGCAGCGTGACGACCTCGAATGACAACCGATCGAGAAGGTCGGCGCGAAATTCATGCCGCATCACCTTGTCGGGCAGATGCTCGTTCGTCGCAGCCACGATCCGGACGTCAACGCGCATCGGCCGCGATGAGCCGATCCGGGTGATCTCGCCATATTCGACGGCACGCAGCAATCGGTCCTGCGCCGCCATCGACAGCGTACCCAGCTCGTCAAGGAACAGGGTTCCACCATCTGCCTCCTCGAACCGCCCGACCCGTGCCTTGGTCGCACCGGTGAACGCGCCGGCCTCATGTCCGAACAATTCGGCCTCGATCAGCGTCTCGGGCAGCGCGGCGCAGTTCATGATAACGAGTGGCTGGTCCCAGCGCGGGCTCAGCCGGTGGAGTCGCTCGGCGACCAGTTCCTTGCCCGTACCGCGTTCCCCAATCACGAGCACCGGTCGGTCGAGCGCCGCCGCGCGCGACGCACGTTCCAGCGCTCCCATGAACGCGCCGGACTGGCCGATGACCTGCGTTGTTCTCTCCATTGCCAAAGTGTGGCGGAAATTCCCAACGCATAGCAAGGAACAATCTGCGCGCTCGACGCTCAGCCGGCACAACCGCATGATTTCCGGGCTTTTCTAAAACTGGCACGACTGATGCAAAGCTTTGGACAACCCGCCCAACGGCGGAACCAACCATCGCCTCAAAGGGGACACATCATGATCAAGACCGACATCGTCCGCACCGTCGCCACGCTCGCCTGCACCTTCGTGGTCAGCGCCACCTTCATTCTCGCGGCCGTGGCGCCCGCGCATCAGGCGCCCGCTACGCGACACACCGCAATCGTGGCATAAGGTTCGTCCGCCGCACGAAGACCCTGGAGTAGAATTTACATGGGCATTTTTTCCCGCACCCGCGACATCGTCGCCGCCAACTTCGCCGACCTCATTGAGAAGGCGGAGGATCCGGCCAAGATGATCCGGATGATCATCCTGGAGATGGAGGAAACGCTGGTCGAGGTTCGCGCCTCCGCCGCGCGCACCATCGCGGACCAGAAGGAGATGCGCCGCCATATCGCGAAGCTGGAACAGCTCCAGGAAAACTGGACCGAGAAGGCCGAGCTCGCGCTGAGCAAGGACCGTGAGGATCTTGCCAAGGCAGCCTTGGTCGAGCGCCAGAAGGCATCCGACATGGCCGAGCAGCTCAAGGCGGAAGTCGGCGTCCTCGACGACGCGCTCAGCGCCTCCGAGGCGGACATCGCCAAGCTGCAGACCAAGCTGCGCGAGGCGCGGACCAAGCAGAATGCGGTGCAGACGCGGCTGGAAAGCGCGAACAACCGCACCCGGCTTCGCGAGATGTATAACGGCCCGAAGACGCACGAGGCGTTCAGCCGCTTCGACATTCTCGACCGCCGCGTCGACGAGGCGGAGGGTCGCGCCGACGCAATGGGGCTCGGCGTCGTCAAGACGCTCGAGGAAGAGATCGCCGAGCTGCGCAGCAACGACAAGGTCGATGCCCAGCTCGCCGCGCTCAAGGCCCGCCTGAAGAAGGACGACTGAAATGGATTTCGAAGGACTCGTCGCCATTCTCGGCGCGCTCGTCGGGCTGCCTTGGCTGATCCTGCATTATGTCACCAAGTGGAAGACCGCACCCAAGATCACCGATGAGGACGAACGACTGCTCGACGAGATGCAGCTTCTCGCCCGCCGACTCGAGGACCGGGTGCTGACGGTCGAGCGGATCATCGCCGCCGACAATCCCGACTGGAAGCCCGGCCTCGGCACCAGCCAGTCGTCCTATCTGTCCGATCGCCAGGCTGACCGCCCGATCGACACCCGCTTTGAACGCAACATGGATCGGAGGAACTGAAATGTCCGCCAGCCGCACTCAATTCTACCTCGACAAGCAGAATGCCAAATGGAAGGGCGTCTGCGCGGGGATCGCCGACTATACCGGGATCGATGTACTCATCGTCCGCGTCTCGGTCGTCCTGCTGACGCTGGCCGGGGGCTTTCCCTGGACGCTGATCGCCTATTGGCTGGTCGCGTGGATGGGACAGCCAAAGCCGTTCGGTCTGTACGAAACACCCGACGACGCGAAGTTCTGGCAGGGCGTCCGCTCGAACCCGAAGCGTTCGACCGCAGAGGTCCGCAGCAAGTTCCGCGATATCGACCGTCGTCTCGCCGACATCGAGACGCATTATACCAGCCGGAGCAGCAGCAGCCTCGCGGCAGAGATCGACAGCCTGCGCTGAGACGCGGCGTAGACGGGGAGAATGACGATGAATTGGGGTGGACCGGGTTTCGTCGTCGCGATCATCGCGATCACGACGATGGGATGGGTGATCAACAACTGGATCCGCGCAAAGCACGGCTATGCGCTGGAGGATGAGTGGAGCGGAAAGACGCACCGGGTCGACCCGAACGACGCCCGCAAGTTGGAACTGCTTTCCGGCGAAAACGAGCGCCTGACTGGCCAGGTCTCCCGTCTCGAAGAGCGAATCGCCGTTCTTGAGCGCATTGCCACCGATCCCGCGGAGCGTACCGCCCGCGAGATCGAGGCTCTCCGCCTCCAGCCAAGATAGAGGACGCCGCCATGATCAGCCCCCTGCTCATCCCCATTCTCGGCATATCCTGCGGCCTGCTCGCGATCTTCGGTGGCGTCTTCGTGAAGCCCTGGTTCGCCTATCGGCAGCGCCGGATGGAAATCGATGCCCAACTCGTCGCCGAAAAGTCCGCACAATATGCGGCACAGAATGAACGTCTCGAACAGCGTGTGAGGGTACTGGAACGGATCGTCACCGACCGCGGGATCGGCCTGGCGGACGAGATCGACCTGCTCCGCGACGAGCGCCCCTTAAACTAATCCGTATTCAGGAGCTGACCGATGAATCCCTTCACGATGGTCGTCTGTATCGTTTTGATCGTGGCGGTCTCCCGCGTGCTCCGGGCGCGATGCCATGCGCAAGGATTGCTCTCCGCCCCGGCGGATACCGCCGACACGCTGCGACTGCGCGACAAGGTGCGCCAGATGAAGGAGCGCATCCAGGTGCTCGAACGCGTCATCACCGACAACCACAAGAGCGTCGATCTCGACCGAGAGATCGAGCGGCTCCGCGACCGCTAGGAGGAGGCGGACATGACCGAACCGAACGTCTATATCACGCTCGCACTGACCAGCTTGGTGGCGCTGGCGATGATCGTCACCGCTGGACTCGCCGGCTGGCGCGGATGGCTGTCGCTCAGGCGCTTGGAGCTCGACCAGGCGCACGACACCGGCCTGCCCGTTGCGGTGTCGACCGGTGCGCGCATCGAGATCGCCGACCTGAAGGAACGCATCAAGAAGCTGGAGGCGATCGCCGCCGGGGTCGACCTGTAGCGCGGCAATCGTGTCCCGCGACACGCGCAGCGGTTGCGGGCGAGATGACGCGGGAGTACCGCGACGCCATGCCCAAGCTAGCCGATATCCATGAGGAATATGACTTCCTCGAACCCGACGACCGCTACCGCCTGCTGATCGACCTCGGACGCGATCTCGAACCCATGCCCGATGCCCTGAAGACGGATGCGACGCTGGTTCGCGGCTGCTCGGCATCCGTGTGGGTCTATCCGATGAAGACCGACGACGGCCGGCTCCATTTCCTCGCGGACTCGAACGCCGCGATCACCAAGGGTATCATCGCGCTCGTCCTGCAAGCAGTGCAGGACCGACCGCCGGCGGCGATCGTCGCGACCGACATCGGTGCGGAACTGGCGCCGTTCGATCTCGGCAAGCAACTCAGTTCGAACCGGACGCAGGGAATCCCGAACATGATCGCGTTGATCCGCGAGACCGCCGAACGCTACGCCAGCTAGGCGGCCTTGAGGCCGTCTTCCACCCGGGAAGGGGACGGCGGAGCGGCATCACCCCCGCGCAGCGTCGTTACGATCTCGCCAGCGTCGGCGCCGGCGGGGACCAGCATCCACCGATCGGGCCTGGCCGCATCAATCATCACGACCGCATTCTTGGGGCATACCCCGAGGCATTTGACCTCGACCACGCCGCGGTCGGCCTTGCGCCCCTTCTTCAGCCCGAGGGCGGCGCGCAACAGCTTGGCGAGCGGCGTGCGGCGCTTGTCGCCGAACCCACCTGAGAGCTTTTTCGAACATTTGCCGCAGACCAGCACGCTGCCCTGCCAGCGGCTTGCCAGCACGCGGATCACGCCGGCTTCCACGTCCGTGCATCCTCTGCGGCGCGCAAGACCTCGTAAGCGGCCTGGACACCCTGGAACCGCGTTGCTGCATCCTTGTCGCCCGGACGCACATCGGGGTGATTGGCCTTGGCCATTCGCCGCCACGCGGCACGGACATCCTCGAACGTCGCATCAGGTTCGAGCTGCAGCACTTCAAGCGCGCGCATCTCGTCGCGCGACCGGCTGCCGTCGCCCGACCCCGCCCAGGCATAATGCTTCGGATCCGCATAGCCGTCCGCGGTACGCGTCTCCGCCGCCTCGCGCTCGGCGGCTTCCTCGGCGCTCAGACCTTCGAAATAATTCCAGCCGCGATTATACTCGCCCGCATGCGTCATGCAGAAATACCAGCGGTCCGGGCTGTTGGGCGATTTCGGCGCCGGGCAATTGCCGGGTTCGTTGCAGCCGTGCCGGTCGCACAATCGAACCGTCACCGCCTCGCTGCTCGAGCCATAGCCGCGCCACCGCGGAAATCCCCAATCGGGTGTACGTGTCGTGCTTCGCGCCATAGCCGTTCGAGATAGGCGTCCCCACCGACAACGCAACCGCGTACCGCACCGCCAAACGATCAAGCCACGCGGCCGCACGTGCGGCCGGGACCGACATTGCGCCTTGAGTCAGGAGGCGTTCATCGCCTAATGAACATGAATAAATTGTCATCTGGCATAGGGTAAAGCGTCTGCTCCGGGCGCATCCCGGCCGACGTCGCGGCGACAGGAGCCCTGGTGCAAACTCTCATTCCGAAGCTAAGCACGTGGCGGGCCGATCTTCCCGCGTCGATCGTAGTCGCCCTTGTCGCCCTGCCCCTGTGCCTGGGCGTTGCGCTAGCGTCAGGTGCGCCACTGTTCGCGGGTGTCATCGCCGGGATCGTCGGCGGCATCGCCGTCGGGCTCTTCTCAAAATCTCCCTTGTCGGTCAGCGGACCGGCTGCAGGCTTGACCGTGATCGTCCTCGCGGCGATCGAAAGCATGCCGAGCTACCAGATGTTCCTGATGGCCGTCGTGCTGGCGGGCGTGCTTCAAATCGGCTTTTCGCTGACGCGCGCGGGTATCCTCAGCGAATTCGTGCCCTCCTCGGTGATCACCGGGATGCTGGCCGCGATCGGCCTGATCCTTATCCTCAAGCAGATTCCGCACGCGGTCGGCTTCGACCGCGAGGCCGAGGGGATCTTCGAATTCTCCACCGCCAACGGCGTCAACACCTTCTCGCGAATCATCGACAGCCTGAGCGCGAGCGTGACCCCCGGTGCGATCCTGATTGCCGGGATCAGCCTGGCATTCCTGTTCTGGTGGGACGGCGCGAAACCGAAGAATGGCCCGCTCCGGTTTGTCCCCGGCCCGCTCGTCGTCGTTCTGATCGGCGTGCTCGGCAACGCGCTGCTGGGCGCGGTCAAGCCTGATTGGCAGCTCCAGGCGACACATCTCGTCCAGGTACCCGTCACGCAGAAGCTTTCCGAATTTCCCACGCTGTTCACGCTCCCGGACTTTTCCGGCATCAGCATGGGCATCGTCTGGACAACTGCGGTCACGCTCGCAATCGTCGCGAGCTTGGAGTCGCTGCTCAGCGTGAAAGCGGTCGACGAGATCGATCCGCGCCGTCGCTCCACCGACAAGAACTGGGAGTTGCTCGCGCAGGGCGGGGGTAACATCCTGTCGGGCATGATCGGCGGGCTTCCCGTCACGTCGGTGATCGTCCGATCGTCGGCCAATGTCGACGCCAAGGCGGAGAGCAAGCTTTCGACCATGCTCCACGGCTTCTGGCTGCTGATCAGCGTTGCACTGATCCCGTCGCTACTTAACCTGATCCCGCTCTCCGCGCTTGCCGCGGTGCTGATCGCGACCGGTTACAAGCTGACCAAGCCGAAGTTGTTTCTGGAACGCTACAAGCAGGGCTGGACGCAGTTCATCCCCTTCGTCGTCACAGTCGGCGCGATCCTGTTCACCGATTTGCTCGAGGGCATCGTGATTGGCATAGTTGTCGGCTTCGTATTCGTCATTGCACGCAACTTCCGTACCGCGATCACCTTTGCCTGCGATGGCGACGACTGCCTCGTCCGTGCGCGCCGCAACCTGTATTTCATCCACAAATATGAATTGCAGAAGTCGCTGAACCGCGTGCCCGACAATACCCAGGTGCTGATCGATCTGTCGTCGACCAGCTATGTCGACCTCGACAATATCGACATCATCAACGCGTTCATCAAAGGCGCGGAATATCGCGGAATCACCGTCAGCCTGCGCGGCGATATCGCCGGCAAGCGTGCCGCGTTGATCAACGCGCCATCGAGCGAGGTTCTGTACACATGAGACGCTACAAACAGCTGCTGCTCGCCAACAAGGCCTGGGTCGCAGAGCATACCGACGAGAATCCCGACTTCTTCAGCCGCCAGACGGTCGGCCAGAAGCCGGAATTCTTGTGGATCGGCTGCTCGGACAGTCGCGTCAGTCCCGAACAGATGACGATGACTCAGCCGGGCGGGATGTTCATCCACCGCAACATCGCCAACCTCGTCAACGATCACGACCTGAACCTCATGTCGGTGCTGCAATATGCGGTCGACGTGCTGAAGGTGAAGCATGTCATCGTCTGCGGCCATCACGGTTGCGGCGGCATCATGGGTACGCTGCAAGGTGGCCTGGACGGTCCCGTCGACGAGTGGCTCGACACGGCGCGCGAAGTGCTGCGCGATCACCGCGACGAGATCGATGCGCAGCCGACCCAGGAAGCGAAGGTCAACCGGTTCGTCGAGGTCAACGTCCGCGACCAGCTCGTTCGCCTCGCGCGCACCAAGACGGTGCAGGATGCGTTCGCCAAGGGCCAGGAACTGGCATTGCACGGCTGGGTCTACGACATGCGCGACGGCCACATCAAACCGCTGATGGAGATCGCCGCCGATACTGTTCTCGACGACATCGGTAGGCCTGACAAGGTGCTGGTCTGACGTCAGTCCCTCCCCAAACGGGGAGGGCAGGATCATCCCGGCATCTTGAACCGGACATTCTGCGACAGCCCGCCGCAGCCGACACCGCCATCGGGGCGAAACGTCTTCGTATATCGGGCGCCCGCGACGGTCTGTGTGCCGGCCTTGGTGAAAACGAACGGCGGATAGCTGAGCACGGCGCGCTCGTTCAGCACCTTGCCGTCCGCCCCCACATCGAACTGTGTCCGGGTCCAGCCTTCAAATCCCCAGATGCGGGCCTCATCCGGGAACGTGCCGCCGGCCGAAAGGAATCGGGGCGGGGCATCGAGGATCGCGCACTGGCTGGCCGCCAGCCCCGACCGGTCGAACGTGGCACGTGCCGCCACCGGATCCCCCGCCTGCTGCTGT
Organism: Sphingomonas aerolata; assembly: GCF_003046295.1. Taxonomy (GTDB): domain Bacteria; phylum Pseudomonadota; class Alphaproteobacteria; order Sphingomonadales; family Sphingomonadaceae; genus Sphingomonas; species Sphingomonas aerolata. The sequence goes on along the minus strand of NZ_PZZN01000002.1, from coordinate 905,730 downwards.
AGCGACGCCAGCCGGATCAGCGCACCGACACGCATCGGGTCGTTCGCTGCCAAACCCTTGTCGTCCGCGACCGCCTGTAACGGCGCCACACGCCGGCTTCGGCTCTTGGTCGAATCCGCTATGAGCAGTTGCAGCGCCGATCGCGCTTGCGGATTCTGCGCATAACCGGGCTTCGACAGCAGCGGCGTGATAGCGCGGGCATAGGCACCCTGCTTCCAGCTATCGGCACTTTCGGTCTCACGCACACGGATGTCGAGCGGGAGCAGCGCGATCGGCGGGGCGCCGTTTGCCTGAGCAATAGCGAACGCCCGCTGCGCCAGCTCATGCGCCTCCTCACGACCCACGACCGCATTGCCGACGAGCTGGTACAAGGGTGGCAGCGTGGCGAGCGATGTCGGCCCCGACTTGCCCTCCGCCGCCGCAAGTGCGGCACGTTGCCCGACGATGGCGGCGGCATCCGCGCCACGTTCGCGTACCGGTAGCGCAAACCCCTTGGACTCGAGCCAGGCCGCCATGTCCGCGTCGAGAAACTTGGTGATCGACGGCCGCTCGAACGCGGTCGAGCAGCGCATCTCGACGCGGATATTGTAGCGGAAGAACGCGGGAAAGGACTTGGTCTGCTCGGGCGTCCATGACCAGTCGCGGACGGCACGCGCAAATTCGAGCGCCACCGCGCCACCGCCTGCGGCATAGATGGGCGAGACGCCGCGCACCACGCCGTCATTGTCGATCGTGAACTCAACAACCGCCATGTCCGCAGGCCTCAGATCGGCCTCGCCACCGCAGGCGGGTACCTCCATCTGTACCGCCGGATCAAACTCCCCCTTGCTCAACCGGCCCGCGCCGGTCATCGCCATGTACCGGCGGGCCTCTTCGCTCTTGCCCGCCAACAGTGACGCGATCGCCGCATCTGACCGCGCGGAAACGTCGCGCGAATCGGTCTGCGACGTCATCCCGCCATAAAATTTGACCGCCTCAACCGCTTGCGTCCGCGCCTGTTCATACTGCCCCCGGTTCAGCGCCAGGATCGCGCGCCGCCGCGCGATCAGAGCCTTTACATCCGCATCGGCAGGCGCCGTCCGGACGAGCGCATCGACCTTCGCAAGCGCTGCATCCGCGGCGGCGGGGTCAGTAAACGTCGTCGTGTCAGCTAGGGACAACAGCGCCGCGACCTTCAACGACGCTCCGTCCGCCGCAGCGGCGGCGCTAGCAAACGAAACGCTCGCCCCCGCATAATCGAGCGCATTCTGCGCAATGAGGCCCAGATCAAAATAGGCCCGCCACCGATCCTCGGCGAGCGTAGCGTCGCTTGCAGGCAACAGGGCGAGGCCGTCGCGTGCCGCGGTCACCGCATCGTCCGACCGGTCGAGCTTGAACAGCGCCGCACTCTTGCGGATCAGCGCAATGCCCCGGCTCCGTGATCCCGGCTTGGTTCGCGCCTCAAGCGTCGTCCAGGCCGCAAGCGCAGCGGTACTGTCGCCCTTCGCATCCAGCGCCGCGGCCGCTTCGAAATCCTGCTGCACCGTGGTTGCGGGCCCCTGTGCCGCGACCTGCGCAGCGATCGCCGCCATCACGATGCCTGCACCCATCAGTCCTGCCCGGTCGATACGCATCACATCCCCCACGTCTTTCGGGCAGTCTGCATGCGATCAGGCGAGGATGCCAGAGGGTCTGTAAGCCGGGTTCTGTCCATTTCCGACCCTTCGGTCGAAAGTTGGGCGACCATTCCTCTAGGACGACGGTTGCCCGCCGCCTCAAGCAATCAACCCGGGTGACGAGCCGGAACGAAGCCCATGTGCCACCCCTATTCGATCTTGCTCCCGGTGGGGTTTGCCGTGCCGCCCCTGTTACCAGGCGCGCGGTGCGCTCTTACCGCACCCTTTCACTCTGACCGCCCCGGCTTGCGCCGAGGGTTGGCCGTCTGCTCTCTGTGGCACTGTCCCTGGGGTCACCCCCGCCGGGCGTTACCCGGCACCGTCGTTCCGCGGAGCCCGGACTTTCCTCGCGGATGCCATTACAACACCCCCGCGGCCGCCCGACCCTCTGGCGCGCCGATCCCTAGTCGTCACCCATCGGTTTGGGAAGCAGCAAAGCGAGCAGGATGCACCGGCATTCCGCATCGATCTCGCCGTCCACCAACTCGGGGCGGAACCGGCGCTGGAACGCCATGATCGCCGCCATCCGGTTCTCCACGTCATAGCCGAACCGTTCGAGCGCGAGGCAGAAGCCGCCCTCCGTCCAGCCGGGATCCATCAGATTCTTGGTCGGCCGCGGCAGCGCAAGCCGGCGTCGCGCCAGTTCGTGCCACGGAAACAACTCGCCGGGATCGCGCTTGCGCGTCGGCGCGATGTCGGAATGACCGACGATGTTACCCCGCGTGATCTCGTGGCGGTCCTTGATCTGCGCCACCAACGGCAGCAGCGCGGCGATCTGTTCGGGCGGGAACGGGCGATAGCCGAACTCATGCCCAGGATTGACGATCTCGATGCCGATGCTTGCCGAATTGACGTCCTCGATCCCGCGCCAGTGTGACCGTCCCGCGTGCCAGGCCCGCTTATCCTCGGCGACCATCCGCAGGACGGTCCCGTCCTCCTCGATCAGATAATGTGCCGACACCTTCGCGTCCGGATCGCGCAGGCGGGCGATCGCGGACGGGCCGTCCTGCATGCCGGTATAGTGCAATACGATCATGCTGACAGGCAGCGTTCGGTCGTCGAAATTCGGTGACGGCGTCTCGATGATCGTCAAGCCAGCTTCCCCTCCAGCCGGTCCGCGCGTGCGGTCCGGATCGTGACGATCGCGACGCCGAGCATCGCAACGCCTCCGCCTGCAAGCATCAATAGCGTCAACGGGTTGCCGAAGTAATAGGCCGCGGCGAACACAGAGATAATTGGTGCGGCGAGCGTCATCGGCGTGACAACGCTAACCGAATGACGCTGCAACAGCCACGACATCGAGCCCTGGCCGATCACCGTCGATCCGATCGCGGAAAACGCCACCCAGCCGACCGTGCGAAGCGGCAGGTCGGGGATCGCGCGCATCGCTACGGGCTCGGTGATCATCGCCACGACCGCCATTACCAGGCTCCCCATCAGCCCGACCCAGGCATAGATCGTCAGGACCGGCACGCCGACGAGCCGCCGCTGGATCAGCGAGGTGATCGCCCAGATCAGGCTTGCCAGCGCGGTCAGCGCAAGACCGGCGCCCTCGCGCGCTGCCGACGGATCGAAGACCAGCAGCACCACTCCCAGGATCGACAGGCCTATCCCCAGCATCCGGGGCCAGTGGATCCGTTCGCGAAAAACGACGATCGCGAGCAGCAGCGCGAACGGGACGCCAAGCTGGCCGGCGATCGCCAAGGCGCCGATATTCGTCGCGACCGACAGCGACAGATTGATCACCAGATAGAAGATGCCGCCCGACAACAGTCCGAGCAGTGCCAGCGTCGCGGTCCGTCCCGGCACCAGCCGGAACCAGCTCGCGCAGACTGCGAACACGATGACCTGACGCAGGAACCCGGCCGTCATCGGCGCGATCTCCGTCACCGCCATCTTCACGGCGATGATGTTGAGCCCCCACAGCACGTTCATCACGACGACGATCGCAAAGTCGCGCAGGCCGAACCGATGCGTCGCTGGAGGTGCGGCTTGGATCGTCATCCCCCAACGCTTGCCGGGATCGCACCGCGATGTAAACTGCCGCAGCACTCTATCGCGGGATCAGGACCCGGGCGCGCGAAGCCGCGGATCGCCAGTGCTTGACGACGGCGTTTCGTAGAAGCCGCGATAGCGCTGGCTGGGCTCGAACAACGGGGTCTGCCCGCTCACCGTCTCCCCCGCGCCCATGACGAACAGGCCGCCGGGCCGCAACGCCCGTGCGATCGTCGAGAACACCCGCAATTTCGTCTCCGCCGTCAGGTACAACAGGACATTGCGGCACAGGACCAGGTCGAAACGTCCTGCGGGCGCCGCATCGGACACGAGATTCACGCGCCGGAACGTGACAAGCTTTACCAGCTCTGGCTTGGCGACCCAGTCCGCGCCGACACCGTCGAACCACCGCATCATCCGACGGATCGGTAACCCGCGCTGAATTTCGAACTGCGTGAAACGCCCCGACCGTGCGCGGGCGATTGCGGCACCCGAAACGTCGGTTGCGACGATATCCGGAACCGGCGCACCGGTCGTCTCGTGCCGCTCGGCGAACAACATCGCCAGTGACAGCGGCTCCTGCCCGGTCGAACATCCCGCGCACCAGATCCGGATGCGATGACCGGCGGTCTCGGCATCCGCGATCGCCGCGACGAGGTGCTCGAAGACCTGCGCGTCCCGGTAGAACGACGTTTCCTGGTTCAGCAGCGCATCGACGATATGCTCGCCGATCTCCCGATCCTTTCCGGCCAGCAACTGCGCAACCAGCTCATCAAGGCTGCCGAGCTGGCGTTCACGCAACAGCGGCTTCAGCGCTGTATCGAGGCGCCAGGAGCGATAGGCCGCGATCTGCTGTCCCGTCCGCGCTTCCAGCAGCGCGGTCAGCACGTCGATCGTCGCCTGGGAGGCCGCCGGGGCCGGTGAGGATGACGGGGCCGTGGTCGGCATGCTCCGCCCGCGCAACGCTGACGCGCCCATCATGGACGGCGCTGCGACGCGATGAGCCGCCCGATCGCCTCGGGGGGCAGTATCGCCGCAGCGACACCCGACGACACGACTGCGCCCGGCATGCCCCAGACGACTGACGTCGTCTGATCCTGAGCGACCACGCTGCCGCCGGCGTCGTGGACCTGTCGGGCCCCCTCCGCACCGTCGCGCCCCATGCCGCTCAGCATGATAGCCAGCGCGCGCGCGCCAAAGACCTGGGCGACCGATCCCAGCATCGGATCGACCGAGGGCAGGCAACCGCTGCCGACGACGCCCTGCCTGAGGCGGATCGCGGCACCGCCATCGCTCAGCCGCACGCAGGTCATGTGGGCGTCGCCGGGGGCGATGAACAGGCGGCCGGGGCGGATTCGCAGGCGATCGGTCGCGACGTCGCACGGCCGGCCGGACAGGACCGTGAGTTGTGCCGCGAAATACGGCATGAACGACGCGGGCAAATGTTGCGTGATCAGGATCGGCAGCTGGAACGTGGAGGGCAACTCACGCAGCAACTGGCTCAGCGCGTGGATCCCGCCGGTCGATGCACCGATCGCGACGATGTCATAGGCGTCGCCGGCCGCGACGGAACGGCCCTGATCCGCAGCACCCCGGCTGCACAGCGGCTCAAGCGCGGCCGTGACGTTGCGCGCGCTTCTCAGTCCCGACGCGCGGGTAGGCACAATCGCGGTCGGGGCTTCGCACAGGCGTTCGAGCTTTTCGACCAGCGCGGTTGCAAAGCGGCCAGACATGCCGCTGGCGCCCGGCTTCACCAACGTTTCCGCCGCCCCGAGCGCGAGCGCCTGGACCGCGGCCGCACCGCCCTCATCGGCTGAGGAGGAGACGATCAGGATCTTGGCACCCTGTCCCGCGGCAATCAGGTCCGGCAGCGCGGTCAGCCCATCGACCCCCGGCATTTCGATATCGAGCAGGATGAAATCGACCTCGGCAGAGCGCAGGAACTCGAGTGCGGCTCCCGCATTGGCGACCGCACCGACGACGGTAAACTGCGCGCTCGCGTCGATCAGCCGCGCCATCACCGCGCGGGCGACCACCGAATCATCGACGATCAGGACACGCGCGACGGCGGACAATGGCGACCGCGGCAGCGGTGGAAGGGGCAGCGAGGCGGCCACGGCGTCGTAAGACCCGCTCAGGCCATGCCGACGATTTGCAATTTCGATGCGAGGGTTTCGCGGTCGAACGGCTTCATGACATATTCGTCGGCGCCCGCCTCGATCGCCGCGCGGATATAGGCCATCCCGTTCTCGGTCGTGCAGAAGACGACCTTGGGACGCTGCGTGATATCGCTGTCGCGCAGCGCTCGCAGGAAATCCATGCCGCTCATGACGGGCATGTTCCAGTCGAGCAGGATGACGTCCGGAACCGACTCCAGACAGCACTGGAGCGCCTCCTGGCCGTCACATGCCTCGCGAACGGTAAAATCAAGCGTTTCGAGGATGTGACGCGCGACCTTGCGGATCACCTTCGAATCATCAACGACAAGACAGGTCTTCATGGAAAGCCTTCCGGGGTGATCATGGCGCCCGCTTTAGCCGGCAAAGCGTAAGCACCGGGTTAAGCGCGCGCGAGTTGGCCGCTGTTCAGGCGACGAGCGCGGGCAAGGACGACGGCACGACTGCGGTCAGGTCTAGCACCAGCATCGGCTCGCCATCGCGATCGACCAGCCCCGACGCCGCCGCCGCCCAGCCGTGGTTGAGCGCCAGTCCCGACGACAGCGGCAGCCGCTCGAACGGCGCGACATCCTCAAGCGAGTCGACCAGGATCGCATAGTCATGCCCGTCGACCTGCGTGATGACTGCCCGCCTGGCAGTTTCGGGCGTCGGCGCGAGCCCCAGCGCGGTGCCGGTGTCGATCACCGTCACGACCCGGCTGCGAAGCGCGGTCAGCCCACGGATCGCCGCCTCCGCCTGCGGCACCGCGACGACATCACCGATATCGACGACCGAGCCGACCTGCTCTGCCGGAATCGCGACGCCGCGCCCGGCGATATGCGCGATCAGAAACAATTCCATCAGCGCGCTCCCCCACTCGTCACGGCGCGAATATACGGTGCTGAATCCTCTTGTTGCGCGCCGGCCTGCGCCGCGACCCGCCGCGCGAGTTCCTCGATCAGCGCCGGACGGTCATAGCGATAGATGCTGTGGTCCTGCGCACCTGTACCCTCCCGATTACGGCGCAGCGTGACGATCGGGGCGGCGACCGCCTCGACCGGCCCATCCTCCATCGCCAGCGCGACCGCAGGCGTCTCGCCCGCGGCGAGGCGTGTCACACACCGATAGCCCGACGCCTCGAGCGCGGGTTTGAGGAACGTCTCCATCCACCCGCTGCTGTCGCTCTGCAACAGGCAGACCGGGCGCGAGGCACGCCGGACCGGCTCGCCCGCGAACAACGCGTGTGGATCGATCAGCTCGACCTGCTCACCGCCGATGATCACGACGCCCGCGATCGGCCCGCCGCCATTAGCCGGCGCCATTTCGGGCGGCAATTCGACGATCTCGATCGCCTCCGCGATCGCATAGGCCATCTCGCTGTCGCCATCGGTCAGACGGAGTACGGCGACCTCTTCCCGGTCGCCGATCGTGCCGACCGAATGCAACGGCACGATCGCCCCGCCGATGGCGAGACGCAGCGCGCCCGCCGTAAAGCTGATCGCCGACGTCGCCACCGGTTCGACCCGGTCGATCACCGCCAGCGCGATCACGCGGCGCTTGCCGTCCAGATCGTCGAACAGCAGCGCCTGTACGCCGGCAACGCTGTCCGCCGCCGCCTCGTCGTGCGCGACCGCGAGGGCGGAAAACCGCAGCCCCGCGACATGCGCGATCCCCGCTCCGTCGAGCAGCAGCATCGGCAGGCCGCTGTCGGGCAGCGTCTGGCCGGCGTAGACGCCGGTCGCCATCACGTGCGGCGAGGCGGGTTTGACGACCAGTTCCTCCGCGTCGAGCACATCGTCGACGCCGAGCGCATAATCGCCTTCGCGGGTCGACACGATCACGAGCGTGCCAGGGTCATGGTCGCCCAGCCCGAACAGCGCGGCCAGCGGGACCAGCGGCATCCGCCGTCCCCTGACCGCGACGGCCGATGCATCTCCGATCGTGTCGATCCGCACCTGCGTTCCACGGACCCTGACGATCTCCTCGATCGACTGCCGCGCCAGCGCAAAACGCTGCGTCCCCACGCTGACGATGATCGTCGACAGGATCGACAGCGTCAGCGGCACGTGAATGACGATCCGAAGCCCGCGGCCGGGCATGTTGCACAGCGCGATGCGCCCGCCGATATGCTCGATATTGGCGCGCACGACATCCATACCGACGCCGCGTCCAGAGACTGTCGTGACCGTGTCGCGGCTCGACAGTCCCGCTTCGAACACGAGATCGAGTTTTGCGTCCTCATCCATCGCGCCGATCTGCGCTTCGGTACGCAGGGCCTGGTCCTTGGCCTTGCTGACGATCCGCGCAACGTCGATGCCACGTCCGTCGTCGCTGATCTCGATGAGGATCTGGTTGCCCGACTGGCGTGCGGACACGACGAGTCGCCCCGTCGCGGGCTTGCCCGCGGCCAGACGGTCGGCCGGCGACTCGATCCCGTGATCGACGGCGTTGCGGATGATATGTGCCAGCGGATCGCGAATCAGCTCGATCAGCTCGCGGTCGAGCTCGACGTCAGAGCCCTCGATCACCAGGTTGACCGCCTTGCCCAGTTCCGCGCTGGTATCGCGGACCATGCGCGGCAGCGCCGAGAACAGCGCATCGATCTTCTGCATCCGGGTCCGCGTCACCGTGTCTCGCATGTCGGCGACGGTCAGCGAGAGCCGTTCGAGCGCAGCATCAACATGCGGATCGCTGACGTTATCTCGCAATCGCCGCGCCAGTTCGTTGCGCGCGAGCACCATGTCGGACATGCCGCTCATCATCCGGTCGAGCAGATCGACGTTCAGACGGACACTGCGGCTGCTGGCCCGCACGGTTGCGACATGCACGGGCACGGCCGCCGGCGTGGCGTCCTCCGCCAGCGCCGTGATCAGCAGTTCCTCGCTTGCATCATCCAGCGCCGCGCCGGCATCGATCGCCTCGACGATCTCGCCGATCCGGTCGACGATCGCGAGCACGGCATTCACCAGCGCGGTGTCGGGCACGCGCTTGTTGTCCCGAACCGCCGCAAGCACGTCTTCAGCGGCATGGCTCAGCCGGGCCAGCCGGGGGATGTCGAGAAACCCGCAGCTGCCCTTCACCGTGTGAACGAAGCGGAAGATTGCGTCGAGCCGCGCGCGATCCGTCGGCGCCGCCTCCCAGGCGACAATCTCGCCCGACAGCGCCTCCAGCGTCTCGCGCGTCTCGGCTATGAATTCCTGTAGAAGATCGTCCATGCGGGCCCCGGAACGCGTGCGTCGGGCCCGTCATGACGAACAGGGGTTAAGGCCGCGTTAGGATCGCTCCTCCCCCACCGCACCACCGTATCCAGCCAAGTTATCGCGCGTTGAACACCGCACCGAAGATCATGACGCCGTCGGACGGTTCAAAGATCTGCATGCTGCCCCCGCTCTCGGCGACGAGCGTGTGCACCATATAAGCGGCGGCCGCGCGCGGCGTTACCGCAGTATCGCCAGGACCGTCGACCAGCGTCCGACGAATTTCGGGGTCCAGGACGAGCCGCGGCCCCTCGACCTTCACGACCACCTCGAGATGGCCGGCATTGTCCTCGCCGCCAATCTCCATCCGGCCGCCACGCACCAGCGATTCGCTGCCGATCAGCACCAAATTGAGCAGGACCTTGATCGCCGCCTTGGGCATCGTTTCCTCGTCCACGAGCCAGGCGAGCTCGATCCGCTTGTTCTCGGCGATCAGCCCTTCAATCGCGGACTTGGCCTCGCGGGTTGCGACCTCCTCGCCAAATCCTCCCGCAGCACCGAAGGCCAGGCGAAAGAATTTCAGCTTGCTCGCCGATGCGCGTGCGCTGTCCGCCAGCAGCTCCATGCACCGCGCACGCATTGCCGGATCGGCTTCGTCTGCCAGCAGTTCGAGCCCGTTGTTGAGCGCGCCGACCGGCGACAGCAGGTCGTGACACAAACGCGAACACAACAGGCTGGCAAAATCGACCGGGCTGACAGTCATGAATATCCTCTCGAAAACATGTGCCGTTCTGACCTCGCCACGATTGGCTGGCAAGCGGCAAGGCGCATCGTTGGCGCTTCGCGCTCTATGCTCGGCGGATCACGTCAAATCAGCACAATGGCAACCTCGGCAAATGCACCGGGGGCGTGAGACCGCCAAGCGCGGGCTTGCCTGCCGCCGATGATCAGCCAGATCGCTCCGTCGCCCATCGCCTGCGCGGCGTCGCGCGGCGACGGCACGGGGTTGCCCGTGGGATGCGAGTGGTAATGACCGATGACCGCTGGGCCGCCGTGGCGCGCGCGACGATGCGCGGCCAGCAGCGCTGCAGGATCGATTTCGAAGCTGCGGGCGGGATGTTCCGCGACGTTCGCGCAAGGCTCTGCCGTTGCGATCGCATCCGGCGCGCCGAACAGCAGTCCGCAAATCTCCCCGTCCTGCGATGCCGCCGCCAGAGCGATAATCCTATCGAGGACGCTGCTTGAAATCGTAACGCTCATCGCCACATCGCTACCGCATGGACCGGGGGGGTGCCACGATTGAAGCGAGAATCGCCGCGGCGGCCGATGGATGGCGTCTCGACCGGGCGCTCGCGGATGCCGTCCCGACGATGTCGCGCGAACGTCTGAAGACGTTGATCGCCGCTGGCGCGGTATCGCAGGCAGGTCAGCCCTGGCGTGATTCGTCGAAAAAGGCGTCAGCCGGTCAGACCTTCGCGATCGCCGTCCCCCCGCCGACGCCGCTGCATAACGAGGCGCAGGACATCCCGCTCGTCATCGCCTATGAAGACGAGCATCTGATCGTCGTTGACAAGCAGGCGGGTCTGGTCGTGCATCCTGCAGCAGGCAATTTCGACGGCACGCTCGTCAACGCGCTGCTTCACCATTGCGCAGGCAATCTGTCGGGGATCGGTGGGGTCGCGCGTCCGGGCATCGTCCACCGGATCGACAAGGATACCTCCGGGTTGATGATCGCCGCGAAGAGCGACCGCGCGCATGAGGGACTGGCCAAGCAGTTCCACGATCACAGCATCGATCGCCGCTACCGCGCGATCGTCGGCGGGATCCCGCGCCCTTCCTCAGGAACCGTCGATGCCCCGCTGGCGCGCAGTCCGCAAAACCGGAAGAAGATCGCGATCGTTCAGGGCGGCAAACGCGCCGTCACGCACTTCACGACGCTGCAACCGCTTCGCGATGCCGCGCTGGTCGAGTGCCGGCTCGAAACGGGTCGCACGCATCAGGTGCGCGTCCACATGGCCTCGATCGGGCACGCCTTGCTCGGCGACCCGGTCTACGGTAGAAACCGGCCCGGTCAGAAGACGCTGCTCGAAACGCTTGGTTTCCGCCGTCAGGCCTTGCACGCCGCGTATCTTGGGTTCATCCATCCTATAAATAGTAACGCTTTGGCGTTCGAAAGCAGGATGCCTGCGGACATGCAGGAACTGTTCAGCGAGCTTCACGTATAGATATCGAACCCTGCCGCAGTGCGGTATGGTTTCGCAGAAAGGGAAGACTACCATGGCAGCCCGCTCCAACGTTCCAGCGACGATACCTGCGCTCGGCAGCGAGGCGGGTCTCAATCGCTATCTCGCTGAGATCAAGAAATTCCCTATCCTGCAACCTGAGCAGGAATATATGCTCGCCAAGCGGTTCCAGGAGCATGGCGACACCGATGCTGCGGCGCAGCTGGTGACGTCGCATCTCCGTCTCGTGGCCAAGATCGCCATGGGCTATCGTGGTTACGGCCTGCCCACCTCCGAGCTGATTTCGGAAGGCAATATCGGCCTGATGCAGGGCGTGAAGAAATTCGAGCCGGAGCGCGGCTTCCGCCTCGCGACTTATGCGATGTGGTGGATCCGCGCGTCGATCCAGGAATATATCCTGCGCAGCTGGTCGCTCGTGAAGATGGGCACCACCGCAGCGCAGAAGAAGCTGTTCTTCAATCTGCGACGGATGAAGAGCCGTCTCGATGCGTTCGAGGATGGTGATCTGCGCCCAGAGCACGTGACGAAGATCGCCACCGATCTCGGTGTCGCCGAGACAGACGTCGTTAGCATGAACCGCCGCATGGCGATGGGCGGTGACACCTCGCTCAACGTGCCGATGCGCGAGGACGGCGAAGGCCAGTGGCAGGATTGGCTGCAGGACGACGCACCGCTCCAGGACAAGATCGTTGCCGACGCACAGGAGGCCGACGTCCGCCACTCGATGCTGGTTTCCGCGATGGACGACCTGAATGATCGCGAGCAGCATATCCTCACCGAACGCCGCCTGACCGACGATCCCAAGACGCTCGAGGAATTGTCGCAGGTCTACGGCGTATCGCGCGAACGCGTCCGCCAGATCGAGGTACGCGCGTTCGAGAAGCTACAAAAGGCGATGATGCGCATCGCCGGCGAAAAGCGCCTGCTCGCCGCCTGACGCCGTGCGCACCGTCGTCATCGGCGGCGGTGCGGCCGGTATTGCGGCGGCGCGGACGCTCCATGACGCCGCGCATGATGTGTTGCTGGTCGAGGCGAGTGACCGTCTTGGTGGTCGGGCGCATAGTCTATCGATAGACGCGTTACTGAGCCGCGAGGGCAGTAAGGCAGAGGCGAATCCTTTCCCTGCGGGGCCTAATGTCGATGCCGGTTGCGGGTGGCTCCACTCTGCGCAGCGCAACCCATGGACCGCGATTGCGGAGCTTTCGGGTTTCAGCGTCGACCGGTCGGACGCGAACTGGCGCACGCAATGGCGTAACCTCAGTTTTTCACCCGAAGAGGAGGCGTCTTCGTCCACTGCCTATCAGGAGTGGAACGCCCGCGCATTGGCGGCAGTCGACGGTCCCGACCGCGCCCTGTCCGAGTTTGTCGGTGCGAATGATCCGTGGCGGCCGAGGATTGACGCGATCTCCGGCTATGCGAATGGCGCGAACCTGTCGCAGGTGTCCCTCCATGACTGGGCCGCGTATGAAAATGCGGCATCGGACGATAATTGGACCGTGAGGCAAGGCTATGGCACGCTGGTCACCAGTCATGCCGCCGGTCTTCCGATCCGCCTCTCCACGCCGGTCACCCGTATCGACCATGGCGGTCGGCGGATCAGGCTCGACACGCCGTCCGGGACGATCGACGCGGATCATGTCATCGTCTGCGTGCCCACCACCGTGCTTGCCCGATCGCAGATCAGGTTCGACCCGCCCTTGCCCAACAAGCATGCCGCCGCCGCCGACCTCCCACTCGGTCTGGCGGACAAGGTGTTCCTGCATGTCGATCGCCCGGAATGGCCGGCAAATGCGCATCTCGTCGGCAACCCCTATGCCGCCTGCACCGCCAGCCACCGCCTGTCGCCGTTCGGTTGGCCGATCATCGAGAGTTTCTTCGGCGGCGATTGCGCGGAGATGCTGGAGGATGGCGACGCCGCGGCGTTCGCGATCGATGAGTTGGTCGCCCTGCTCGGCAGCGACTGGCGCCGCCGCTTCACGCCGTTTGCCGCGACCCGCTGGCGCCACGTACCGTGGATCGGTGGCAGCTACAGTCATGCGCGGATCGGGTGCGTGGGCCAGCGTGCGGTGCTCGCCGAGCCGGTCGACGGCCGGATCTTCTTTGCCGGCGAGGCCTGCCACCGCGAGGATTTCTCTACGGCGCACGGCGCATATGAAACCGGCGTGGCGGCGGCGCGGGCGATCATTGGCGGGGACGCGGTGATCGCATAAGGAGCGGCGATGGGCCTTATCCGCATCCTCGCCAAATTCGCGTTCGTCTTCGTCGTCGTGACGGTCGCCTGGGTCGGCCTGTACCGGTTCGTCCCGCCGCCCTTCACCTTCACGATGATGGGCGACCTGCTGTCCGGGCATACGGTGACGAAGGACTGGATGCCGTTGTCGGAGATGGATCCCGACATGGCGCGCGCCGCGATTGCGGGCGAGGATTCGGGGTTCTGTTCGCACAGCGGCTTCGACTTCAAGGCGATCGCCGGGGCGGCGGCGCGCAATGCGCAGGGCGGGCGGATCCGTGGTGGGTCGACGATCAGCCAGCAGACCGCGAAGAACGCGTTCCTGTTCCAGGGCGGCGGCTATGTCCGCAAGGCGTTCGAGGCGTATTTCACCGTTCTGATCGAGACGCTCTGGCCGAAGCGGCGGATCATGGAGGTGTATCTCAACATCGCCGAGACCGGGATCGGCACCTATGGCGCCAATGCCGGGGCGATCCGGTATTTCAACCATGATGCGTCGCGGCTGTCGGCGACCGAGGCGGGGCGGATCGCGGCGGTATTGCCGCTGCCGAAGAAGCGGGCGGCGATCGCGCCGCGCGGCTTCGTCCGCCGCCACGGCAACACGCTGTCGCGCCGCGTCTCGACGGTCCGCACCCAGGGGCTCGACGGCTGCCTCCGCTAGGAGCCGGCAGCCGCCGCACCCGGCAGATCAGAACGGCAGCTTGAAGCCCGGCGGGAGCTGCAGGCCGCTGGTCATCTTGGACATTTCGGTACCCGACACCGCATCCGCCTTGGCACGGGCATCGTTGAACGCGGCGGTCAGCAGATCCTCGAGCATCTGCTTCTCGCCGACCTGCATCAGCGAATCGTCGATCGCGATGCCGATGATCCGGCCCTTGGCGGACGCCTTGACCTTGACCAGCCCGCCGCCCGACGCGCCCTCGACCTCGATCGTGTCGAGATTGGCCTGCGCCTTTTCGAGCTCGGTCTGGACGTTCTGCGCCATGGCGAGGATTTCGTCGATATTCTTCATGCGTTGCTCCTTTGACCCGGCCACGATTCGAGCTTGGCGTCGGGAAACGCTGCCACCGCGGCCTTCATGATGGGGGATTCGAGAATGGCCTGCTTCACCGCCTCGTCGGCGGCGTCCTGCGCCTCGCGCAGCGTCGGTTCGCCCGGCGCGTCGACGATCGACACCTTCCAGGCAGTCCGCGTGACCGACTTCAGCAGCGTGCCGAGCTCGGCCAGCGTGTCGGCCGAGACCGGCCGGCTGCCGCTGAGCGCGAATTCGGGCGGCGCATAGGAAACGATCCGCGCGCCGTGACGCAGCCGCGCGGCGATCGCCAATCCGCCCGAATCGTCGAGCAGATCGACCAGAGCCGCGAAGGTCGGCGGCAGGATCGGACCGGTGTCGACGGGTGCCGGCGGAGCGGACGCCCCCGCACCGGCCCAGGGCGGCGCCTCGCCAGAGGACGCCGGAGCCGGCGCGGGCGCCTGTGTCGACGCGGCGGCGGGCGCAGCGGGTGCCGGACTGCCGGCGAGCTGCCGCGCGAGTTCGCCCGGATCGGGCAGCGTCGAGGCGTAGATCGTCCGCAGCAGCGCCATTTCCGCCGCCTCGATCGGCAGGACCGCCTTGGCGACCTCGTCATGGCCCTTGAGGAACAGCTGCCAGAGGCGATGCAGCGCGGGGTAGGACAGGTTGGCTGCCCACTCCTCGCGCGCGGCGCGCTCCTCCGCGGGCTGTGCGGCGTCGGCCGGCGTCCCGACCTTGGTCAGCGTGATGCCGTGGACGGTTTCGAGCAGTGACCGGAGCACCGACAGCGGATCGACGCCATAGTCATATTGCCGCCGCAGCGAGGCGAGCGCCCCTGCCCCGTCACCCGCCAGGATCAGTCCGAGCAGGTCGCGCACCGCGCCGCGGTCGGACAGGCCCAGCATCTGCCGCACCGCGTCCGCGGTGACGCCGCCACCTTCGAGCCCGGCATGCGCGATCGCCTGGTCGAGGATCGACAGGCCGTCGCGCGCGGACCCTTCCGCGGCACGCGCGATCAGCATCAGCGCCTCGGGCTCGGCGACGACGCCTTCCTCGGTCGACACCCAGGCAAAGTGCTTGGCGAGCTGTTCCGCCGAGATGCGGCGCAGGTCGAAGCGCTGGCAGCGCGACAGGACCGTCACCGGCACCTTGTTCACTTCGGTCGTCGCGAACAGGAACTTCACATGCGCGGGCGGTTCCTCCAGCGTCTTCAGAAGCGCGTTGAACGCGTTCTTCGACAGCATGTGGACTTCGTCGATGATGTAGATCTTGAAGCGCGCGGTAACCGCCGAATAGCGCGACGCGTCAATGATCTCGCGGACGTCGTCGACGCCGGTATGGCTGGCGGCGTCCATCTCGATCACGTCGATATGGCGGCCCTCGGCGATCGCGCGGCAGGGTTCGCAGACGCCGCACGGGTCGATCGTCGGACCGCCCTGCCCGTCCGGACCGATACAGTTGAGCGCCTTGGCGATCAGGCGCGCGGTCGACGTCTTGCCGACCCCGCGCACTCCGGTCATCAAAAAGGCATGCGCCAGCCGGTCGCGCTTGATCGCGTTGCCGAGCGTCTGGACCATCGCGTCCTGCCCGATGAGCTCGGAAAAGGTCTGCGGACGATATTTGCGCGCGAGCACACGGTACGCGACATCCGCCTTAGCAGCCGGCTGCGGCGGTTCGCCCAGGTCGAAGGAATCTGACATTGCGGTCGTCATAGCGGCTGTCGGGTCCGGTGTCGAAGGGCATGGCCGGGACCGCGAATGTTGCGAATGTTGAGACGATAGCGCGATTCAACATTGGGCGTCGGGTCGACACTAAGCGTCGTTGCGGTGCAGCCCGAGGTCGGGGTGCGGCCGTTCGGGATGGCGTATCGTGGGCCGGAACTGGGAGCGATCTGGGCCATGGTGCGGCGTACCACAAACGCGGGCAGATTTACAGCGAAATGGAACGTTTCGGGAACGTCTTTGTGAAAGCTGTTTGGGATCAGGGGTTTGGTAGCGAGGTAGAGGCGCCACGGCGACGCCGTGTCGTCAGTCGGCGCTGTGCGCCGCTGGCCGCGCTCACATTTGCTTACAAATGTTCGCGGTGGGAGCCGGGACGACCCGGGGCGAAATCGTTGTGGCTGCTTCCTTCCGGATCTGACCAAGTTGGCGACGACCCCGTCCGCCCGACTCCCGCTGCGCATATGGCGGGGTCGGACGGGATGATCAAGCCGCTTTACGGCCTGACCCGGGGGAAGGCCCGTTCTTAGCGGTTGACGCGAACCGTGCGGCAGACGCGCTGGCGATGATGGTTGCGGACCACGTTGCGGCAGACCTGACGCGTGCGCGTACGATGACGGACGCCAGGGCGGTTGTCGTTGTGACGGACGACGGTCCGCTCATGGACGACGGTGCGCTGTGCGGATGCCTCGGCGGCAAAGCCGACGGGCGCGAGGCCGGTGAGCGCAACGAGACCGGCGGCGGCGAGGGTAAACAACTTCATGGAAAGTCTCCTGAGCGGTCTGGATTCGCGTGAATCCCATAACCTATGTTAGCAAACTCGCTCCGCCTCATTACGGTTCCGTATCAACGACGGAAACAGCGGCGAACCGGGCCGTAATAGCCGCGCTGGATCCGGCACACGACGCGCGAGCGGCCATAGCCACGCGGCCCGCCATAGCCGTAATGCGCGCGATAGCCGCCGTGGTGCCCGCGATAGCCGCCGCGATATCCATCCCGGTACCCGCCCCGGTAGCCGCCCCGGTAACCGCCATCCCGATAGCCGTCATAGCGATGGCGCGGGCCATGCCAGCCGCGGTCATGATGCCCGCCGCCGCGCGGCCCGTCCCAGCCGTAACGCTGTGCGTCCGCGGGGGCCGCTGCGACCAGGGTACCGGCGGCCAGGGCGCCAGCGGCGAAGAAAGCGATGATCCTCATGAGAGCTACTCCACTCGAGCCCCGGGCAGCGGGGCTGTATCAATGCCCCGTATACTGGGGCGGTGGAGGCTTGATCGCCGAACCGCCGTGGCTCGACGCTGAACCGGCCGTTGTCATTCTGTAAGGTTCGCTTGGTCGGTCAGCCGGGGATGCGCACCGTCAGTCCGTCGAGCGCCTCGGTCAGGCGGATCTGGCAGGCGAGCCGGCTGGTCCGGGTCGCGCCGGGGGCGAGATCGAGCATGTCCTCCTCGTCCGCGCTCGCCGGCGGCAACCGGGCGACATCGGCGGCGTCGACGATGACATGGCAGGTCGCGCAGGCAAGCTGGCCCTCGCACGTGCCCTCGAGCGGCTGGCCGTCCGCCTGCGCGGCGTCGAGCAGCCGGTCGCCGGGGGTGGCGGCGACGCTGCGCATGCTGCCGTCGCGGGCGATGAAGTGGACGATCATGGGAAGCGGACGATCATGGCCATTGCCCTTCCGCCGCGGCCGCGATCGGGTCGATCGCGTCGGCGAGCTCTGTTTCGGTGGTGTAGCGGCCGAAGCCGAGGCGGATGCTCGACCGCGCCTGGGTCTCGCTCAGCCCGATCGCGCGGAGCACATGGCTCGACCGCCCCGACCCGCTCGCACAGGCGGAGCCCGCGGAAAAGGCGATGTCGCGCAGGTCGGACATCAGCCGGTTCACATCGAGCCCCTCGCGGCGAATGTTGAGATTGCCGTGATAGCGCGGATCGGTGGCGCCGTTGATCGTCCAGCCGGGGCCGAGCCGGTCGCGGGCGAGCGCCCAGAGGCGCTCGACATGCGCGGCGTCCTGATCCTTGCGGTCGGCCATTAGCTGCGCGGCGACGCCGAAGCCGGCGCATAGTGCGGGCGACAGCGTGCCCGAACGGCCGGGTGCCTCCTGCCCGCCGCCGTGCAGCAGCGGGGCGAGCGTGACGCCGTCGCGGATCCACAGTGCGCCGATGCCCTTGGGGCCGTGAATCTTATGCGCGGAGATCGCGATCAGGTCGACGGTGTCGGGGATCGCGACCCGGCCATAGCCTTGCACCGCGTCGCAGAGCAGCAGCGCGCCGGCGGCGTGGGCGGCGTCGGCGAGCGCGGCGATCGGCTGGATCACGCCGATCTCGTTGTTGACGAGCATCGCGGCGACGAGGCCTGCGCGGGAGGGGACGCTGTCGACGATCCCGTCTGCGCCGGCGGGGAGGATCGTGACGTCGCGGCCGCGCGCCGCTTCCGCCGCGGCGGTGTCGAGGACGGCGGCGTGTTCGGTGGCGAGCGTCGTGATCGGGCCGGTCGTGCCCTTGATCGCCCAGTTGAGCGCCTCGGTCGCGCCGCTGGTGAAGGCGACGCCACCGCCGGGGGGAAGCAGCGCCGCGACCTGATCGCGCGCCAGTTCGACCGCGGCTTTCGCGCGGCGGCCTTCGCGGTGGGGCGAATGCGGGTTGGCGTGCTGCGATTCGAGCCAGGGGAGCATCGCGGCCAGCGCCTCGGGCGCGAGCGGTGTGGTCGCCTGATAGTCGAGATAGCTCATGCCGCCGCCCTGATGTCGCGGGCGATGCGCGTCCAGGCCTCGGCGAAGCGCGCGACGTCGTCGGCGGTGGTGGTCCAGCCGAAGCTGACGCGGACGACCTGCGCGGCGGCGTCGGCGGGATAGCCCATCGCGGCGAGGACATGGCTCGGCCGCATGCTGCCCGACGAACAGGCGCTGCCCGCCGAGACCGCGAACCCGGCCATGTCGAGGCGGATAAGCTGCGCCGCCGCGCCGACGCCGGGCATGCGGTAGGAGGCGATGGTCGGGATGCGGGGGCTGGCCTGCGCGACGATCTCGCCGCCATGTGCGAGGATCGCGGCGTCGAGTTCGGCGCGCAAGTCGGCGAGCGGCGCGAACCAGTCGCGCGGGGCCTCGAGTGCGGCGGCGAAGCCGAGCGCGCCGGGGAGATTCTCGGTCCCGCCGCGATAGCCGCGCTCCTGCCCACCGGTCGGATCGAGCAGGCCGAGGTCGCGGACGAGCAGCGCGCCGATCCCGGGCGGGCCACCGAGCTTGTGCGCGGAGACGATGATCATGTCCGCGGGCGGGAGCGGGAGCTTGCCGGCGGTCTGCGCGCAGTCGGCGATGCGCGGGGTGGCGGTCGCGGGCTGGAGGACGCCGGTTTCGCTGTTGGCGGACTGGAGCGCGGTCCAGTCCCGCCCTTCGGTCCTGACGATGCCGCCCGCATCGACATCCAGCATGACCGGGCGGTCCGCGGCGCGAAGGACCGCGTCATGCTCGACCGCCGCCACGCCGATGCCCGGCCGGCCGCGCAGCGCGAGGCTTGCGGATTCGCTCGCACCGCTGGTCAGGATCACGTGGTGCGGCCAGTCGAGCGCCTGCGCGATCCGGCGCCGCGCATCCTCCAGCGCCGCCCGTGCCGCGCGCCCCTCGGCATGCGGCGAGGACGGGTTCGCCCAGCGCGCCATGCCCTCCATCACCGCCGCGACCGCCTCCGGACGCATCGGCGTCGTGGCGGCGTGATCAAGGTAGATGCGGGGTTCGTTACGGGACAGGGTCGGTTCCAATTGCGAAAAGGGGTGCATTACCTATATAGCGCGCATCGTCCGGCACTCCACCCGAGTGCGTATCCCAGCTCGCGAGTGCCCATGCCAGAAGTCATTTTTCCCGGTCCCGAAGGCCGTCTCGAAGGTCGTTTTGCGCCGGGTCCGCGCCCGCGCGCGCCCGTTGCGATGATCCTCCACCCGCACCCGTCTGCGGGCGGCACGATGAACAACGCGATCGTGCAGCAGCTCTACAAGACCTTCCAGCGGCGCGGCTTTGCGACGCTGCGGTTCAACTTCCGCGGGGTCGGCAAGAGCCAGGGCGTGTTCGACAACGGCGTCGGCGAGCTTTCCGATGCGGCGAGCGCGCTCGACTGGGTGCAGAGCTTCCATCCCGAGGCGCAGACGACCTGGATCGCGGGCGTCAGCTTCGGTGCGTGGATCGGCATGCAGCTGCTGATGCGCCGACCCGAAATCCGCGGCTTCATCTCGATCGCGCCGCCGGCGAACCTCTACGACTTCACGTTCCTGGCCCCCTGCCCGTCGAGCGGGATCATCATCCAGGGCGAGGGCGACGAGGTCGCGACGCCGGGGGCGACGCAGAAGCTGGTCGACAAGCTGCGCACGCAGAAGCACATCACGATCCATCACGACACGATCCCGAAGGCGAACCACTTCTTCGAGCATGAGATGCCCGAGCTGATGGGGTCGGTGGACAAGTATCTCGACATGCGGCTGGATCCGAATTCGCCGATCCGGTGACGGATGAGGGGGTGCCTGGGGCGAGCGTTGCTCTCCCCGGCGTGCCCTCACCCTCCCACCGCTGCGCGGCGGGCCCCTCCCTCTCCCCCGGGGGGAGAGGGTTTACAGGGTCCAGATTGCTACGTTGGCCAGCAGGACTGCGGCCATCACCAGCATGAGTATGCCCTTGCGGCGGTCGTGGTTCTTCACGATCAGCGTGATGCCGCCGATCAGGCAGGCGAACATGCCGAGCATGGCGATGGCGGGCGCGGCGGCGGCGATGGCGGTCAATGCGGCGGTCATGCTGCCAGCACCGCGGCATAGGCGGCGCGGTCGACATTGCCGCCTGACAGGATGACGAGCAGCCCGGGTTCGGGATGCACCTTGCCCGCCAGCAGCGCCGCGAGCGCGACCGCGCCGCCGGGTTCGATCACCAGCCGCAGCCGCTCCGCCGCCCAGCGCTGCGCCGCCGCGGTCTCCGCCTCGCTGACCGCGGCGCCGGTCGCATCGCGCCGCGACAGCACGTCGAAGGTCAGCGGCGACACGCGCTGCGTCTGGAGCGAATCGCACGCGGTCGGCGGCGGGTTCGGCCCGACCGGCTCGATCCACGACGCTTCGAGCGACCGCCGCATGTCGTCCCACCCCTCGGGTTCGACCACCGTGATCGCCGCGTCCTTGACCGCGAGCGCGACCCCCGCCGCAAGCCCGCCGCCACCACACGGGACGACGATGCGGGACGGCGAACCCAGACCCAGCGCCGCCATCTGGGCGTGCGCCTCGATCCCCGCGCTGCCCTGCCCCTCGATGATCCACGGATCGTCGAAGCTCGGCACCAAAGTCGCGCCGCGCGCCTTGGCGAGGCGTGCGGCGATCGCCTCGCGGCTTTCGGTCGCGCGGTCATAGGCGACGACTTCCGCGCCGAGCGCCAAAGTCGCGTCGCGCTTCGTACGCGGGGCGTCCGACGGCATGACGATCGTCGCGGCGATGCCGAGTCGCCGCGCCGCCCACGCCACGCCCTGCGCGTGATTGCCCGACGAGAAGGCGACGACGCCGCGCGAGCGGGTGGCCTCGGGAATCGCGGTCAGCCGATGCCAGGCGCCGCGAATCTTGAACGCGCCGACCGGTTGCAGCGATTCCGCCTTGAACGCGACCGCTATTCCCCTGATTTCAGCCACGAACAGCGGCGTCGGCGGCAGGATGCGCGCGATCTTCTCTGCCGCGTCACGGACCCCGGCCCGTGTCGGCTGTCGCAAAATCGTCACACGTCGTCTCCTGTGGTGCAGATGCTATTTACATGGGGGGCGTGCGCCCCTAAATCGCGCTTCCGCTGCCCCATGGGACTTCCAACCGCAAGGCAGTGTTTTCGTAATTTGTCTCAGGACATTGGAGGTCCCTTGAATTGGTCAAGCATCATATCGCGCTGGGGTTAGCGAAAGCCCATTCGACCGCCGACACTCCCCTCATCGGGGGCGGCATCGACATCGCTAAGGGGCGCCCGGTCAATCCGGTCACGCTCGTTCGTCCGCACGCTGCTGCGCGCGCCGCTCGGTTCTTCGTCGAGAAGTTCCCGGGCCGCTCGATGTATGCGGTGAAGGCGAATCCATCTCCCGAACTCCTGCAGATCCTGTGGGACAATGGCATCACGCATTACGACGTGGCGTCGATCGCCGAAGTGCGCCTGGTCGCGCGGACGCTGCCTGAGGCGACCCTGTGCTTCATGCACCCGGTCAAAGCCGAGGAAGCGATCGCCGAGGCGTATTTCACGCACGGTGTCCGCACCTTCAGCCTCGACAGCCTGGAAGAGCTGGACAAGGTCGTGCGCGCCACCCGCGAAGCCACCGATCTGACGCTGTGCGTCCGGCTGCGCGTGTCGTCCGAGCATTCGAAGCTGAGCCTCGCGTCGAAGTTCGGTGCCGCACCGCATGAAGCCAAGGAGCTGCTGTTCGCGGCCCGCCAGGCGGCGGACGCACTGGGCATCTGCTTCCATGTCGGTTCGCAAGCGATGACGCCCGAAGCCTATTCTAACGCGATGGAGCGTGTCCGCGCTGCGATCGTCGAGGCAGCGGTCACGGTCGACGTGATCGACGTCGGCGGCGGCTTCCCGTCCTCCTATCCGGGGATGGAGCCTCCTCCGCTCGAGCGCTTCTTCGAGACGATCCACCGTGCGTTCGAATCGCTGCCCGTCAGCTATTCGTCCGAGCTGTGGTGCGAGCCCGGCCGGGCGCTGTGCGCGGAATATTCGTCGATCATCGTGCGCGTTGAAAAGCGCCGCGGGACCGAGCTGTACATCAACGACGGCGCGTATGGTGCGCTGTTCGATGCGGCGCATATCGGCTGGCGCTTCCCGGTCGAGCTGCTCCGCGAGCCGGACAGCCGTGCCAAGGACATGGAGTTCAGCTTCTATGGTCCGACGTGCGACGACATGGATCACATGGCCGGCCCGTTCCTGCTGCCCGCCGACATCCAGGCCGGTGACTATATCGAGATCGGCATGCTCGGCGCCTATGGCTCGGCGATGCGGACCGCGTTCAACGGGTTCGGATCGGACGAGACGGTGATCGTCACCGACGAACCGATGGTCTCGCTGTACGACGAACGGTACCAGGACCTCGCGTCCAACGTCGTCACGCTGTAACCACGACCTACTATTTCTACCGTCATTCCCGCGCAGGCGGGAATCCATAAACGCTATCGGCGCGGCTCCACCTAGCCCCCGAGTTTATGGATCCCCGCCTGCGCGGGGATGACGACGTTTGAGGATGATGACCATGACCGAAGACACCCGCATCGACGCGCAGCGCAAGGCTGAGCTCCTGTCCACCACCGTCGAGCATATCGACATCACAAGCTTCGACGCGCGGCCGATCGTCGACGCGATGAAGAAGATGTCGTTCACCAGCCGCGACCTTGGCCGTGCGACCGACATCTACAACCAGATGCTCGCCGACAAGGACTGCACGATCTTCCTCGTGATCGCGGGCTCGACGAGCGCCGGCGGTTGCATGGACCTCTATGCCGAGCTGCTGCGCAACAACATGATCGACGGCATCGTCGCGACCGGCGCGACGATCGTCGACATGGATTTCTTCGAGGGCCTCGGCCACAAGCATTACCAGGCGCTCGAAGTGCCGCACGACGACGTGCTGCGCTCGCTGATGATCGACCGGATCTACGACACCTATATCGACGAGGAAGAGCTCCAGCACGTCGACCACACGATCTTCGAGATCGCCGAGACGCTGGAACCCCGCCCCTATTCGAGCCGCGAGTTCATCCGCGAGATGGGCAAGTATCTGGTCGAGCACGGCAAGAAGGAGAACAGCCTCGTCAAGCTCGCCTATGAGCATGACGTGCCGATCTTCTGCCCGGCGTTCGTCGACAGCTCGGCAGGCTTCGGTCTGGTCAAGCATCAGGTCGATGCCGCGAAGGCGGGCAAGCCCTACATGGTCCTCGACGCGATCGCGGATTTCCGCGAGCTCACCGAGATCAAGATCAAGGCGGGCACCACCGGCCTGCTGATGATCGGTGGCGGCGTGCCGAAGAACTTCATCCAGGACACCGTCGTCTGCGCCGAGATCCTCGGTCACGACGACGTCCAGGTCCACAAATATGCGGTGCAGATCACGGTCGCCGACGTGCGCGACGGTGCGTGCTCGTCGTCGACGCTGCAGGAGGCGGCGTCGTGGGGCAAGGTCAACACCGGCATCGAGCAGATGGTGTTCGCCGAAGCGGGTTCGGTCATGCCGCTGCTCGCATCGGACGCCTATCACCGCGGCCTGTGGAAGGACCGTCCGGTCCGCAAGTGGGGCGCGAGCTTCGACAAGGCCTGAGGCGGGCGCGCTGATCCTACCCTGCAAGGGGGAGGATTCTGCGATTGCTCCCGGTGCGCGATTGATGCAGCCTCCTCCGGGGAACCGGGGGAGGCTTTTTCATGCATGACGACCTGATCCACAGCGAAATCCTGCGGCCGATGGTCGCGCTGATCGCCTGGACGCTGGTGATGCTGCTCTGGATGCTGGCGACCCGCCTGCCCGCGATGAAGGCGGCGGGGGTCGACCTCAGCCAGCTCGTCGGCACCCGCGCCGCCGATGCGGATCGCTCGCTGCCCGCCAGTGCGCAGTGGAAGGCGCATAACTACAACCATCTGATGGAGCAGCCGACACTGTTCTATGCGGTGTGTGCGGTGCTCGCGCTCAGCCATACCGGCGACGGGGTCAACGCGTGGATCGCCTGGGCCTATGTCGGCTTGCGGGTCGCGCACAGCATCGCGCAGGCGACGACCAACCGGGTGCAGACGCGGTTCATCCTGTTCCTGCTGTCGAGCCTCGCGCTGATCGCGCTCACGCTGCACGCGGCGATGGCGGTATTCTGACGAGACCATTGCCGGCGATGCGTGTCGATCGCCCCTTCCCCTGCGCGATCGGGATCGGCTAGCTACCGCGCCATGACCTTCGATCGCCGAACCTTGCTCGCCCTGCCGCTCGCGGCCGGGATCGCCCCCGCCGCCCTGCTCTCCGACGCCGCCGGCCAGTCCGCGACGAACGGGAGCGTCAGTCGAGGCGCGCGGCTCGCCGGCGATCCGGTCTGGCCGCCCGCCGAGCGGTTCGCGCTGTGGCCCGGCATTCCCGCCGGCGCGCCGACCCCGCTGCCGCGCCCGCGCCCGATGATCACCGGACGCCCGGGCGGCTACCGCGACGTGCAGATGCGCGGTGTCGTCCAGCCCGAGGTCGGCGTGTTCCGCGCCGCCCGCCCCGATGGCCGTGCAGTGCTGGTCTGCCCCGGTGGCGGCTATTCGATCACCTCGCTGCGCAACGAGGGGATCGACGTCGCGCGGGTGCTGAACGGCTTCGGTATCACGGTGTTCGTGCTCAGCTACCGGCTGCCTGGCGAAGGCTGGGCGGACCGCGCCAACGTGCCACTGTCCGACGTGCAGCGCGCGATGCGGCTGATCCGCGCCAATGCGCGGCGCTATGCGATCAACCCCGAGACGCTCGGCGTGCTCGGCTTTTCGGCGGGCGGGCATCTCGCCGGGTCGCTCGAGATCCATCATGGCCTCGAAGTCTATCGCCCGGTCGATGCCGCGGACCGGCTGTCGGCGCGGCCGGCCTTTGCGGGGCTGATGTACGCGGTGTCGAACATGGATCCGGGGCGCAGCCATGGCGGGTCGCGCGCGCAGCTGCTCGGCCCCAATCCCGATCCGGCGATGCAGGCGCGCTATGCGATCGACCGCAATCTGCGCAGCGGCGACGCGCCGCTGTTCCTGGTCCATGCCGAGGATGACGACACGGTGCCGGTCGCCAACAGCCTCGACATGCTCGCCGCCGCGCGCCGCGTCGACATTCCGGTCGAGGCGCATATCCTGCGGCGTGGGCGCCACGGCTTCGGCACGCGGCTGCCCGCGAGTTCGCCGGGCTCGCTCTGGCCGCAGCTGTTCGACCGCTGGATGCGCGAGGCGATCGGGCCCGAAGCGCCGCTCTGACGGCGGGTGTGTGTGCCCGGGGTTAGCCGAACACCCGCTTCAGCGACCGTTCGAGCATCATCAGCTGCCACAGCGTGCGGCCATGCTCAACGCGCCCGCCGCGATGCGCCTCGGCGAGCGCGGTGATCGCGGCCATGTCGAACCACCCCGTCTCGGCGAGCATCCGCGACGATCCGAGCGCGCTCGCCTCGCCCGCCAGCGCGCCGCGGAACCACGCGCTGATCGGCGTCACGAAGCCCATTTTCGGGCGGTAGAGGATCTCCTTCGGCAGATAGGGCTCCATCGCCTTCTTCATCAGCCATTTGCCCTCGCCGTGACGCAGCCGCATGCCGACGGGCAAGGTCGCGCAGAACTCGACCAGCCGGTGGTCGAGCAGCGGCTCGCGCGCCTCGAGCCCGACCGCCATGCTGGTGCGGTCGACCTTGGTCAGGATGTCGCCGGGCAGCCAGTGCTTGAGATCGGCATATTGCGCGCGGTCGATCGCGTCGCGCGCGGGCGCGGCGGCCATCGTCGCGACATAGCGCTCCTCCGCGCGGTAGCCGCCCAGCGCGGCCTGCGCGGCGTTCGAGAACAGCCGCGCGCGGACCTCTGGCGTCGTGACGCCGACCGAGCGGGCATAGGCCTCGCCCCCGCCTGCCGCGAGCGCGAGCAGGGTCGATTTGGCGCGGAACGGTCGCGGTGCCCAGTCGGCCTTGGGGTAATACCGGCCGAGCGCGCCGAATATCTGCGTCCTGAGATGCGCGGGGAGCAGGCCGCGCACGCGTTCCTCCGCGGCCTGGAAGCGGTAGCGCCTGTAGCCTGCCAGCGCCTCGTCCGCGCCGTCGCCCGACAGCGCGACCGTCACCCGCTCGCGGGCCAGCGCGCAGACCTGATAGGTGGCGAGCGCGGATCCGTCGGCGAACGGCTCGTCGAACGCGGCGACGAGCGTGTCGATCAGCGCGAAATCGTCGGGGTCGACGACCCGCTCGGCATGATCGGTCGCGAAGCGGCGTGCGATCGTCGTCGCATGGCCGCGCTCGTCATGCCCCGCCTCGTCGAAACCGATCGTGCAGGTGCGGACCGCGCGCGGACTCGCCTCCGCCATCAGCGCGACCACCGCCGAGCTGTCGACCCCACCCGACAGGAACGCGCCCAAGGGCACGTCGGCGACCATCCGCGACCGCACGCCCGCGCGCATCCGCTCGACCAGTTCCTCGCCCAGCGCCCTGGTGGAGCCGGTCGCGCGGTTGGAGAAGTCGACGTCCCACCAGCGGCGCGGCGCGGGCATGTTGCGCCCGCGCTCGATCAGCAGGAAATGGCCGGCCGCGAGCTTCTTCACGCCCGCGACGAGGCAGGCGTCGTCGGGGACGTAGCCGAGCGCCATGTAATCCTCGACCGCGGACAGATCAGGCGCGCGCCGGACGAGCGGGTTGGCGAGCAGGCCCTTCAGCTCGGAGGCGAACGCCACCGACCCGTCCGCCAGCTCGACATAATGAAGCGGCTTCACCCCCAGCCGGTCGCGCGCGAGGAACAGCGCGCGGGCGCCCGCGTCGTGGATCGCGAAGGCGAACATGCCGTTCAGCCGGTCGAGCATCGACGGCCCCCAGGCGCGCCAGCCGTGGAGCAGCACCTCGGTATCGCCCGCGGTCCGGAACCGGGCGCCGGCCGCGATCAGATCGGCGCGCAGCTCGGCGAAATTGTAGATCTCGCCATTGTAGCTGATCGTCAGGTCGCCGTCGGACATCGGCTGCGGCGAGCCTTCGAGGTCGATGATCGACAGCCGGCGATGCCCCAGCCCGACGCCCGGCGCGGTCCAGATGCCGTCGCCATCGGGACCGCGGTGTGCGAGCGCGGCGATCATCGCCTGGATGCGGTTCGGATCGACCGGCTTTGGCGTGCCCGGGTGGAAGATCCCGGCAATCCCGCACATTCAGCGCAGGCCCGCGGCGTGATCGGCGACCGTGCCGACCGGTCCGAGCGCGGCGAGGAAGCGCGCCATCGGTCGCGGATCGCCGCCCTCGACCGACAGGTGCACCGCAACCGCGCGCTGCGGTCCGCCGAGCAGCCGCGCCTTCATCGTCTCGATCTTCACGATCATCCCGTCATCGGTGGTAGCATCGCCGACCCGGTACCACGTCGCGACGATGCGCTCCACGGGTCCCGGCGCGGTAATCCGCATCGCCGAACCGCGCGCGCCCGCGGCATCCGCGACCGGGGGAAGATCCGCGACGCGGACCCAGCGATCCTCCTCGCGCAGCACACCCGTGCCGAACGCGATCAGTTCGTGCCCGTCGCCCTGCCGCCCGAACACCGCGAGCGCCATGTCGACGGTCGCGCCCGACGCATCGGCATAGCGCCCGAACAGATAATGGTCCGCGCCAGGATACCAGGGCATCCACGGCGCGCGGACGCTGACATCGACGCGGTGCCAGCCGGGCACGTCGGGCAGCGTGATCTGCGCTGGCAGCGCCTGCCGCCGCCCGGCGATGGCCGTGCTCCACGCGGGAAACGCCGATGCGACCGCCAGCACGAGCAGCGTGACGGTGGCGAGATCGCCCCGATAGCGCGGGACCGCCTGCAGCTGCGCGGGATCGAAGGCGGGATCGTCGGGCGCGCGGTCGAACCAGCGCCAGCCGATCGCCAGCACCGCCGCCATTACGAGCGCGAAGAACAGCCAGCCATAGACGATGTGGTCGATCCCCGTCGCCGCCTCGACCGAGGTCAGCTCGGCGGCACAGATCGTCCCGAACGCACGAAACCCGTTGGCGACGACCGGCACGACCACCGACACGGCGAGGAACACCGCGCGCCGCCGCCACGACACGAAACAGACATTGGCGACGAGCACCCCGAACGCGACCATCGCGATCACGAACTTGGCGCCCGAGCACGCCTCCGCCACCTCGAAATAATAGCGGCCGGCATGGATCAGCACGCCGTCGACGACCGCGGGCACGCCGACCAGATGCAGCAGCGGCATGACGATCGCGACGGTCACCACCTGCAAGGGCGGCTCGATCCCCTCACCGAAGGGCACGAGGAACAGCGCATAGCCGAGCGGAAACAGCAATCCGCGCGCGACATTGGGGCCTAGGATCGCGACGACCGCGCCCTGCAGCATCAGTACCAGCCCCAGTTGCCGCGCGAGATTGACCGAGGCGGCATCGCCCATCAGCCACCCTGCCCCGCCGACCGCGACCAGCGCCAGCCCCGGCCACCAGCCGACCGGCGTCAGCTGCGCGAGCTCGCCACGCCGCTGCCAGACCAGCCAGGCGATTACCGGAGCGATGAACAGACAATGCCCGAAGGTCGTGCTGGTCCACCAGATCGTCGTCAGATCGGCAACGTCGCGGCGGAACAGCGCGAGCAGCAGGGTCGCGGCGATGCCTAGCGCGAGCAGATGCCGGGACCAGGACGTCGCGGGGCGTTCGGTCACGATGGGGTCCGGCCGCTGCCCTCGACCCCGAACAGTGCATCGAGCGGTGCGAGCCGCGCGTCCCAGCCATAGCGTCGCAGCACCTGCGCGCGCGCCGCCCGGCCGAGCTCTGCCGCGTCGGTGGGTGCGTCGAACAGCGCGAGGAGCTGTGCGGCGAATTCGCTCGCGTCCGCCGCGACGCGGATCGTGCCGGCGTGGTCGATGCCCTCCGCCGCCGCCGCCGAGGCGACGACCGGCCGCGCCATCGCCATCGCCTCCAGCACCTTGTTCTGGATGCCGCGGGCGAGCTTCAGCGGGGCGACGCAGACATCGGCTGCGGCGAGCCATCCGCGCACGTCGTCGACCGCGCCGGTGACGATCACCGCGTCGCCTGCCAGCGCCTGAACCGCCGGAGTAGGGGCGCGGCCGACGATCGCGAACCGCGCTGTCGGGTGGCGCGTCAGGATCGTGGGGAGGATGTCGCGGGCGAACCAGGTCACGGCGTCGATATTCGGGCGGTAGTCCATCTGGCCGGTGAAGACGATCAGTGGGTCTGCGTGGGCCTCGCTTAGTACCGCCTTACTCTTCACCTCCCCGACGGAGGCCGGGGTCCAGTTGGGGGACGTTGATGGCGACGGACTGTCCGGTGTTACTGCGGCCTTTCCAACTGGGCCCCGGCCTTCGCCGGGGTGGTGGAATGGGGTTGCGGCCTGCCCAGTATACGCAGCCGGGTCGAACGTTGTCGAATCGATGCCGTTCTCTACCGCGAGGACGTGTCCGGTCGCGCCATTCGCCCTGCCCTTTACCTCCCCGGCGGAGGCCGGGGTCCAGTTGGGGGACGTTGATAACGACGGACTGTCCGTTGTTACTGCGACCTTTCCAACTGGGCCCCGGCCTTCGCCGGGGTGGTGGGATGGGGGTGCCGCCTGCCCAGCCCGCCCAGCCTTCCCAGCGTTCCCAGCCTGCCCCGCCGGGTCGAACGTCGCCGAGTCTATGCCGTTCTCGACCGCGAGGATGCGTCCGGTCGCGCCGCCGGTGCGGAACAGGGTGGCTTCGGCTTCGCTGACGAACAGGCTGGCCGAGACCCTCGCCGCGATCTCCTGCTCGAACGCCCCGAGCAGCCGTGCCTCGCGGCGCATCATCCAGCGCATCGGGCCGCGGGAGTCGTCCGCGAAGCCTGCGAACTTGGCGGAGTCCATGTCGACGAAGTCCATGACGACGCGGGGCCCCTCATCGGGGAGGTACTGCGCCATCTGGCCCGAGAAACAGTAGATGCCGTCGACCCGTGGCAGGACGCGGTCGACCGCGGCCTGCATGGCGGGAGAAGCGAACGCCGTCAGCGATACGGGCTTGCCGGTGGCCAGCGCCTCGAGTCCGGCGCGCGCCTGCGACTTGCCGCGTGGCAGGATCGTGCAGCTCGCCAGCATGTCCGTGAAGGCCACAGGCGGATCGCGGTCCGCCGCGTCGTCGGCAAACGCGACGAGATGGACGCGCATGCGTGCGCCGAGATAGCGGAGGACATGAAAGCTGCGGATCTTGTCGCCGCGATCGGGCGGAAACGGCACGCGGTGCGCGAGAAACAGCAGGTCGCTCACCCCAGACCCCGGGAAATCCACGGTCCGGCGAGATTGGCCGCCCAGAGCGGCATCTTCTTCCAGCTGCGCACCATCAGCGCATATTTGGGGTTGAGCGGATTGACCTCGCGCGCGGGCCCGTCGCTGCGCTTGGCATAAAGCCGCGGCACGGGCGTAAACCCCCAGTTCTTCTTGAACGCGGCCGCGCCGGTGCCGGTCTTCGACCGTCCGAAATCGAACCGCGTGCAGCCGCGCGCACGGGCATGCGCCATCAGCGCGAAATACATCCGGTCGTTGGCGCGCAGGCCGCGCGCCGCATCGGTCCCGCCGCCCCAATAGGGATAGACCGTCCCACGGTGATAGAGGCTGAGCACGCTCGCGACCGCGCGTCCGCGGTGGCGGACGGTCAGTACGTCCGCGTCCATCGTCTCGATGACCGAGCGGAACAGCCGCGCGGGAAAGACCGGCGTCCCCAGATTGCGCACCGATTCGGCATAGACGCGGTAATGCTCGGCGAGCATTGCGCGGTCGCGGCCGGTCGCGATCTCGAGGTCGAAGCCGAGCGCGCGCCGCACCTCGGCACGCTGTTTGCGCGGGATGGCGAGCAGTTCGGCATCGTCATCCGCCGCCAGATCGCGTGCGAACCCCAGATAGCTGTCCGCGTCGCTGTCCCACCCAGCGGGCACCGCACCACCGCGAAGCTCGACCGACGGGCAACCGAGCCGCTGCGCCAGATCCCAGGCCGCCGCGGCGAGCGGCTCGACCGCGGCGTCGCCGAGCACGCCGCCATCGACCGCGAACCCCGCCGAGACGAGCGCACGCCCGAACAGCGGCGATCGCATCTCGGTCAGCGGCAGCACGCCGGTGATCGTCCCGCCCCGCTCCGCGACCAGATAGCGTGCGCGCTGGCCGCAACCGCGCGCGACCGCGATGCTCCACGCGGGCAGGTGGAACGGCGTCGCCGCCGCCGTCGCATCGACGAACGCCGCGATCCGCGCGCGCTCGTCCGCGTCGGCGAGATCCGCCTCGCGCACTATGGCCGTCGTCACCGCAGCCGACCCGCCTCGACCGCGACCGCGGCATCGACGCGGCCCCAGTCATGCCGGCCGAGCAGCCCGCGCAGCTTGCCCGCCATCGCACCAAGCCGCGAATAATGCCGGATCTTCGAGCGCAACGGTGCCGCCGCGACGCGCGGCTGGGCGGGATCGATTTCCCAGGGGTGGAAATAGAACATCGCCGGGTGGTCGGCGGCATTCACCTGGCGGACCGCGAAATCCATCAGCGCAGCGGGCAGCAGCCGGAAGAAACCGCCCCCCGTGGCGACGCGGCGCGTGCCGAACTGCGCGACGGTGACGGGCACTTCGAGCAATGCGCTGTCGGCCAGCGGGCGGAAGGCGAAGCGCGGTGCGTCGCGCCAGCCATAATGATCGTGCGCGAGCGGTGCGACGCTCGACGAATAGGCATAGTCCTCTTCGGCCAGCACGGCATGCGCCCAGGGCGTGCGCTGGTCGATCGAGAAGCTCGGCGCGCGGTAGCCGGTGACACGCTGTCCCGCCGCATCCTCGATCGCCGCGCGTGCACGCGCGAGGTCTGTGCGGAACAGTCCTGCATCCATCGTGAAGACGCGCTGGTGATCCCAGCCATGGCTCGCAATCTCGTGCCCCGCATCGACGATCCGGCGGATCAGTGCGGGATAGCGGTGCGCGACCCAGCCGAGCGTGAAGAAGGTCGCGTGCACGCCGCTTTCGGCGAACAACGCGAGCACCGCATCGGTATTCGCCTCGACGCGCGGCTGGAGGCTGTCCCAGTCCGCCTTGTCGATCACCGTCTCGAACGCGCCGACCTGGAACCAGTCTTCGACATCGACCGACATGCCGTTGCGGATCGGCCCGGCCGTTACCGCCGTCGTCACCGGATCACGCCGCGTCGTGCCAGTGCGACGCGCCGCGGATCGGCTTGTAATCGGGCCTGGGCTCGTCGCCCTCGACCCACTCGACGAGCAGCGTCAGGACACGGCGCAGCGCCTGGTCCTGCTGCTCGACCCGCGCCTCGAGCATCGCGAGACGGTCGAGGACCGCCGGGTCGGTGGCGGGGTCGGGCGTGGCGCGGGGCTGTGCCTTGGGTTCGGCGGCGGGTTCGGGGGCAGGCTCGGGCGTGGGCGTCGTCGCGCGTGTCGGCAGGTCCGCGGTCAGGTCGCTCTGCACGGCGCGGACGACGGCGCCGTCGATGACGCGGAGATCCTCGATCGCAGCATAGAGCATGACGCGGCCCGCCAGCATGTTGAGCCGGCGGGGGATGCCGTCCGACCCGTCGAACAGCGCGGCGACCGCGTCGTCGGTGAACGCCGGATTGCCCTCCCAGCCGACCACCGACAGGCGGTGCGCGATATAATCGGCGACCTCGTGCGGCTCCATCGGATCGAGATGGTGGATCGCGATCACCCGCTGGCGCAGCTGTTCGAGCCCGTCGGAGCCGTGGAGCCGGTCGCGGAATTCGGGCTGGCCGAGCAGCAGGATCTGCAGCAGCGCGTGCCCGGCGGTCTGGAAATTGGACAGCATCCGCAGTTCCTCGAGCGCGGACACGGGCAGCGCCTGCGCCTCGTCGACGATCAGCAGCGTGCGCTTGCCGGTCCGCGCGACGGCGTGCAGCCCGCGTTCGATCGCGGTGAGCAGCTGCGCCTTTTCGAGCCCCGCCGGGTCGACACCGAGCGCGGTCGCGACGATCCGCAGCAGGTCGCTCGCCTCGATCGCGGTCGACACCAGCCGGATCGCGTTCAGGCTCTGATGGTCGATCGTATCCATCAGATGCCCGACCAGCGTGGTCTTGCCCGCACCGATATCGCCGGTCATGACGATGAAGCCCTCGCCCTGCGCCAGGCCATAGCCGAGATACGCCATCGCCTTGCGATGCGTCCCCGATTCGAACCAGAATCTGGGGTCCGGGGTGAGCTGGAACGGGCGTCCCGTCAGTCCGTAATGTTCGTCGTACATCTGCCAAATATCCTAGAACTGATACCGTGCACCGAGCAGCGCCTGTGCGGACCAGTCGCTGTCGAACTCGCCGACCTTGAAGCTGTATAACCCGAGCGACGCGGTCGTGCCGAGCCGTCCGAAATTGCGGTAATAGGTGCCGGTCGCGCCATAGGACCAGACCCCGCCATCGCCTGCGGTGACGAAGCCGCCGCCGAGCTGGCTGTCGAAATAGTTCACGAACGCGGTCGCATTGATCCCCGATACCGAAGACAGCGACCGCGCGAAATAGAGCTGGCCGTAATAGCTCTCGTCCTCGAGGCCCGTGACGACGAGGCCGGGCGCGCCACGCGGCGCGAACAGCCGGCGATTGGCATAGCCGATCCCGCCGCCAAAGGTCGTCCGCCCGCGCGTCGCGACGAGCACCGCGTCGATCCCGCGCGCACGGTAGCTCGAGGTGGAGATCGACTGGAACACGTCGTCGAGGCAGCCGCCCGGCGCCGCGCCGGTCGCGCCGAACACGCAGCCGTTGAACTGCTGCGCGAAACCCTGGTTGGGCGCGAGGAAGCTGGTCGGCAGATTGGCGAGGCCGGTGCGCAGCTGGCGGCCGAAGGTCTGCACGCCGTCATAGACGTTGACCGCGACGCCGACGTCCTTCGACGCCTGGTAGGTCGCGGTGCCGGTAAAGCTGAGCGAGCCATAGCGTTCGCCGATCCGCGCCTCGACCGAGGTCCGCCGGTTCGGCCGCCAGATCACGCCCGCGTCGTAATAGAGCCCGTCGGTGCGATAGGCGATGCGGCGCGGCGATCCCGGCGCGGTCCGGAACCGGCCGTCGCGGTCGAGCACGGGGACGCCCGCGGCATCGACCAGCGCATCCTTCTGGCTCGTCTCGATCCATTCATAGCCGAGGCCCGCGGTCAGCGCGACATAGGGCGACACCGGCAGCACCGCGTCGCCGCGGCCGAAATAGCCCTGGTAGCGCTGGCTGAGCTGGCCGGCGGTCTCGCGGTCGAACCCCGCGCTTGCGGTCAGCCCGACCGGCAGCAGCGTGCCCGGCCGGAAGCCCGCGCTGGCCGTCGCGGTGTGGCCGATCGAATCGTCGTAATAATCGAGCCGCTGCCCGCCGGTCGCGGCGGTGCCGAAGGTCGGGGTCTCGACCTTGGTATAGCCCAGCCGGTAGTTGGCGTTGAGCGCGACGTCGCCCGCCTGCGCGGCGAAATTCGGCCCGCCATAGACGGCATAGACCTGCGCGATGTTCGAGACATTGCCGACCAGCACGCCGGGCGCGGCGCCGCGAATGTCCGACCGCGAGCGCGTGGCGATCCCGCCCGCTTCGAGCGAGAGGTTGCGCGTCAGCTGCGCCTCGACCCGCGCGAGGCCCGAATGGATGTCGGTGTCGCCAATATCGTCGTCATAGGCGAAGCGGCGTTCATAGCGATAGCTGACCTGCCCGTTGATCCGCGCGGTCGACACCGCGGCATCGACGCCCGCCGCGAGCGAGGTGTAGGTGAGCACGTCGCCGCCGCCGAGATCCGCGGTGAGGATCTGCGTCGCCTCGATATAGGGCCGGACGACGACGCGCCGCGCGCCCTGCCCGCTTCCAGACGCGGAGTCGGACTGGGCGAGCGCGGGCCCTGCGACGAACAGCGCCGCTGCGCCGCCGAGGATCAGGCGGACGTCGCTCACCGCGCGCCGCCTTGCTCGTAATAGCTGCCGAACCGCGCGCCGCCGGGGACGAACGACACCGCGTTGAGCACCAGCTGGATATGCTCGCAGCTGTCGAGCCGGTTGACCGCGGCGCGGACCTCGCTTTCGGGCGTGTGATCGGCGCGGACGACGAGCATGACCTGCCCGACCAGCATCGCGAGCACGCCCGCAGGCGACGCGGCGAGCGCGGGGGGCGAATCGAAGATCACGATCCGCCGCGGATCCGCCGCGAGCAGCCGCGCGAGCACCGCGCGGGTCCGCGCGCTGGCGAGCAGTTCGGTATCCATCGTGGTCCGGTCGCCTGCGGGCAGGATCGAGAGATGCGGCACGTCGGTGCGGATCACCAGCGTCTCGACGTCGATGCTCGTATCGGCCAGCGCATCGAGCAGGCCGGGACCATCGTCGAGCCCGAGCTGCCGCAGCACGTCGGGCTTGGCGACATCGGCATCGACCAGCAGCACCTCGGTATCGCGCTCCGCGGCGATCGAGAGTGCGAGGTTGATCGCACAGAAGGTCTTGCCGTCGTTCGGCCGCGCCGAGCAGACGAGAATCGTGCGCGCCTTGTCGGGCACCGCGCTGGCCTCGATCTGCGCGCGCGTGATCAGCAGCTGCCGCTTGATGAGGCGGAACTCCTCCGCCAGCGGACCGACCGGCGCGCCGGGCACCATCATGCCGTTCGCCGCCAGCATGCCGCGATCGATCATCGCCGTGTCGCTGGCGACGAACGGCAGATGAAACTCGTCGGGCAATTCCTGTCCGATCGGTGCGCGAAGCTCGGCCGGGATCGCGAGGAAGGTCGCATCGTCGGAGTCCGGCGCGTCGGCTTCGAACGCGGCAACGGGCTCGGCGGCAGGCTCAGGCGCGCGTGCCGGTTCGACCGGCGGCACCGGCGGCCGGGCCCGCACGTGCTGGTTGAAGTCATAGACCGTGGCGGCGCGTTCGAGCAGCGACGGCGCGCGTGGCGGCTCGCCGCTGGCTTCGTGCGATTCGGGGATCTTGCTACGCATGGTCACGTCCTCAGGCCGCCAGGCCACGCTGCAGAATCTCGACGCCCAGCAGCAGTACATAGGCGGCGCCGAGCGCTGCCGTGCCGCCGAGGAACATCCGGAACTGCTTGGCGCGCAACTCGGACTGAGTGCGCGTCACGACTTCGCCGATCGACCCGATCACCGGCATCCCCGCGACGCGTTCGAGCCGGGTGCTCGTCGCGAACGTGCCACGGAGCTGGCCGAGCAGGAACGCGCCGCCGATCCCGGCGCCGAGCCCGGCGATCAGTACGCCGGTCAGCAGCAGCATCCGGTTCGGTGCGCTCGGCTTTTGCGGCGTGGTCGGCGGGTCGATCACGCTGAACTTGACGCGATCGGTCTGCGACTGCGCCTGGCCGCGGAGCGCGATCTGTTCGCGCTGGGTCAACAGCTGGTCATACTGGTCCTTCAGCACCTGATAATCGCGGTCGATCGCGCCCTGTTCGGCGGCGACGGTCGGATCCTCGGACAGCTTGGCGTTGAGCTGGTCGAGATCGCCCTGCAGCTGCGCGCGGCGGATCCTGAGCGACGCGACCGCCGCCTGCTTGTCCGCCATCATCGCCTGCAGCGAGACATAGAGCGGGTTGGGCGACGAGCCCGCGCCGCTGCCGCCCGACAGCGGTTCGCCGCGCGCCGCCGCGGTCGCCTGCGCGAGCTGCGCGCGCAATGCGACCACGTCGGGATGGCTTTCGGTATAGCCGCGCGCGCGGGCGTCGGCGAGCTGCCCTTGGATCGCCGCCAGCCGGGCGCGTGCGGGTCCGGCTGCACCGGCGACGCCGCCGCTGCCCGCGACGGTCCGCGCGACGCCGGCCATCTGTCCCTGCACCGCGGCGAGTCCCGATTGCGCCGCGGCGAGATCGCCATCGACCTGCGCCATCTGCGACCGCGCGGCACCGATCCGGTCGGCGACCGACCCGGTGCCGGGCAGCGCGCCGAGATAGCGATTCTGGAAGTCGGCGCGCTTGGCCTCCGCGTCCTGGAGCTGCTTCTGCCGCTGCGCCAGCTGCTTGTCGAGGAAGCTGAGGCTCTGGCTGGTGCTCGTCCGGTCGCCTGCCAGATTGCCCTCGACGAAGATGTCGATCAGCTTCTGCGTGATCGTCCGCGCCAGCTTCGGACTCGCCGCGGTCGTCGCGATCTCGAACAGATTGTCCTGCGCCGACGTCACCTTGATCGACTGGGCGAGGCTGGCGACGCGGTCGGCGACGTCGCGGTCGCTGGCCACCGTGTTAGCGAGGTCGGTGCCGCGCACGACCTTCTCCAGATTGACCGCGGAGGTCAGCGTCTGGCGGATGGTGTCGATGTCGGTGCGGCTCGAGGCCGACGGCTGGTCAATGCTCGCGGGCAGCAGGTTCTGCATCTGGACGAACACGCGCGCGCGCGATTCATAGCGGCTCGGGATCTGCGACACGAACAGCCAGCCGAGGACGCACACGCCCCACGCGAGCGCGAGCGCGAGCCACCGCCGCGTCCAGATCGCGTGCAGCGCGACCCGCGCCTCGTCATAGATGCCGTTCATACCGCCACGCCTCAGAACATCGATTCGGGGATGATGATGACGTCACCGGGCTCAAGCCTGACATTGGCGGACGAATCGCCCTTTTTCAACAGGTTCGAGATTTGCAGCGAGAACTCGCTCTGCTTGCCGCTCGCCCGGTCGTAGCGCACCAGCCGCGCCTTGTTGCCCGCCGCATACTGGCTGAGCCCGCCGACCGCGATCATCGCGTCGAGCAGGGTCATGTTGGCGCGATAGGGGATCGAGGCGGGCTTTTCGGTCGCGCCGACGATGCGGACCTGCTGGCTGTAGGTCCCGCTGAAATTTTCGACGATGACCGAGACAATCGGGTTTTTGACATATTCGCCGAGCGCCTTCTTCATGTCGTCGGCGAGCTGGGCGGGCGTCTTGCCGACCGCGGACATGTCGTCGACCAAGGGCGTCGTGATCCGGCCGTCGGGACGGACCTGGACCTTCGACGACAGTTCGGGATTGCGCCAGACGAAGATGTTGAGCTGATCGAGCGGGCCGATCACATATTCCTCGCCCGGCAGTTCCTTGTTCGCGACATAGGCCGCGGGCGGCAGTTCGGGCGGACCGCCGGTGCTGCTGCAGGCGGCCAGCGACGACGCGGCGAGCCCCAGCGTGAACAGGGAACGGGAAACGGGTCCGGAACGCATGGGCACTGATCTCCTGGCGCCATCCCGCAACGGGTGTCCGATGGCCGGTTAAACTCGCACGGGCTATGCAGGGAAACAGGTGAAGATAGCGTTTAGGAGCGCCCCGCAACCCCGCCCGCCGCCACACTCATGGCTGGGGTTGGACTGAAGTAACGATCTCGAGCGCGGGTGGATGCCCGAGAAACGCCGCCGGGCTCGCGCTGGCGCCGTATGCGCCCGCCATGAAGATCGCGATCAGGTCGCCGGGCACGACCGGCGGCAGCGCGACGCGGTCGCCGAGCCGGTCGAGCGGGGTGCACAGCGGTCCCACGACCGACACCGCTTCCGCGGCGGCCGCCTCCCCCATTCGTGCGGCGACCGCGATCGGATAGTTGCGCCGGACCACGGTGCCGAAATTGCCGCTCGCCGCGAGCTGATGGTTGAGCCCGCCATCGACCACGACGAAGACTTCGCCCTGGCTGTGCTTCACGTCGATGACGCGGGTCAGGTACACGCCGGCCTCGGCGACCAGCCACCGCCCGAGCTCGATCGCGAACCGGGTGTCGCGCAGCACGACCGCGCGGGTTTCCAGTGCCGCGTGCAGCGCCGCGCCGACCCGCTCGACGTCGAGCACGACGTCGTTGGCGAAATAGGGCACGCCGAACCCGCCGCCCAGATTGACCAGCGGCGGCGCGACGCCCGCCGCATCGGCGAGTCGCGCGGCGAGGTCGAGCGTGGCCGCCTGCGTCTCGATGATCGCGCCCGCGTCGAGCGCCTGGCTGCCCGCATAGATGTGGAACCCGCGCCAGTCCGCGCCCGCCGCGACGATCTCGCGCACCAGCGCCGCCGCACGCTCCGCATCGACGCCGAAGGGCGAGGCGCGGCCGCCCATCCGCATCCCCGATCCGCGCAGTTCGATATCGGGGTTCACGCGCACCGCCATCCGCGGCGCGATGCCGAGCCGCGCGCCGATCGCGAACCCGCGCGCGGCCTCGCCCTCCGATTCGACGTTCAAGGTCGCGCCGGCGCGGATCGCCGCGGCGAGTTCGTCGTCGCGCTTGCCGGGGCCGGCGAAGCTGATCGCATGCGCCGGCTTGACCGCCAGCGCCATGCCGAGCTCGCCCGCCGACGCGACGTCGAGCCCGTCGACC
Source organism: Sphingomonas aerolata (assembly GCF_003046295.1). GTDB lineage: Bacteria > Pseudomonadota > Alphaproteobacteria > Sphingomonadales > Sphingomonadaceae > Sphingomonas > Sphingomonas aerolata. The sequence goes on along the minus strand of NZ_PZZN01000002.1, from coordinate 865,609 downwards.
AGCGGTGCGACCGCCGCGAGCAGGGCCGGGTGCGGGTTCGCCTTGATCGCATAATGCAGGTCGATCGCGGGCATCGCCGCGCGGAACCGCGCGATCCGCGCCGCGACGATGGCGCTGTCATAGACGAACAGCGGCGTGTCGCCGGCCTGTGCGACCCAGGCCGCCGCGGACTGCCCGCCGATCGTCAGTGCGCCCGACTGGTGCGCATATTCGGGCGGCAACGCCCCCATCGGCTTCATCATGCCCGTCCCTGTTCGTTGGCGGTCGACCATGCCCGGACCTCGGCCGCGATCGCGGACCGGTCGAGCTTGGCGTTGGCGTTGCGCGGCAGCGCGTCGCGCCACAGATAGCCCGCGGGCTGCATGAAGCTCGGCAGCGCGGTGCGCAACCGGGTCCTGAGCGCGGGCTCATCCGCCGCGTCGCCCGCGAGCATCACGACGATCGCCTGCCCCAGCCGCGGATCGGCCACGCCGACCGCGACCGCCTCGCGGGCTTCGTTGCCGGCGAGTACCGCCTCCTCGACCTCGAGCGGGCTGATCCGGTTGCCCGCGCTCTTAATCATCTCGTCGTCGCGGCCAACGAAGCGGAGCAGCCCGTCCGCGCCCTCGACCACCGTGTCGCCCGACCAGACCGCCATGCCGTTACCGTCGGGCGCGGGGCGGAAGCGCTGCGCGGTGCGCTCGGCATCGCGCCAATAGCCCTGCGCAACCAGCGGGCCGGCATGGACCAGCTCGCCCGGCTCGCCCGGCGCGGCGCGGGTGCCGTCGGGCCGGATCACCGACACCTGCGCGAACGGGATCGCGCGGCCCATCGCATCGGGGTGCGCGTCGATCAGCGCGGGGTCGAGATAGGTCGAGCGGAACGCCTCGGTCAGCCCGTACATCGCGTAGATATCCGCGCCGGCGAACCGCGCACGCAGCCCTGTGACGAGCCGCGGGGTCAGCGCGCCGCCCGAATTGGTCAGCCGCCGCAGCCGCGCCGCGGTCTCCGCCGGCCAGTCCGCCTCGAGCAGCTGCACCCAGAGCGGCGGCACCCCCGCCAGCGTCGTCGCGCCGACCCGCTCGACCGCCTTCACGACGTCGCGCGCGACCATATAGTCGATCGGCGCGACCGCGGCGCCCGCCGCCCAGGTTGAGAAGAGCTGGTTCTGGCCGTAATCGAACGACAGCGGCAGCACGCCCAGCACCCGGTCGTCGCGCGTGAGCTTCAGATAGTGCGCGACCGACACCGCGCCGAGCGACAGATTGGCGTGGCTCAGCATCACCCCCTTGGGCCGCCCGGTCGAGCCCGAGGTGTAGAGGATCGCGGCGAGCGTGGCCGGATCCGCATCGGACGGGCCCGGGCCGCCCTCGCGCTGCAGGTCGAGAACTGCCTCGTCGACGATTGCGCAATCCGCGGGCACGTCGCCCGGCTCGAGCGTCGCCGCGCGCGCGCCCTGCGTCACCAGCAGCGCAGCACCGCTGTCGGCGAGGATATGCGCCACCTGTGCGCGCCGCAGCAGCGGGTTGACCGGCACATGGAGCAGCCCCGCGCGCGCCGCTGCGAGCGGCATCACGCAGGCGACCCGCGTCTTGGGCAGCCAGGTCGCGACGCGCTCACCCTTCGCCAACCCCTGCCCCGCCAGCCAACCCGCGAGCGCGGCGACCGCGGTTTCGAGGTCGCGGAACGTCATCGTTCCTGCGCGGTCGATCAGCGCAACGTCGTCGGGGGCGCCCCGCGACGTCAGGTGGTCGATCGGAAACGGGACGGGGTCGGGCGAGGTCATGGATCCTCCATAGCGCCAAGCCGTTGCCGAATTCACCCCCACAGGCTAGCGGGACCCGGTTCGCAACGGTTCAGGCGATGCTCGTGATCTTCGAAGGTACTTCCCAGGTTGAAACGACGGTCCGCGCCGTCCTTGCCGACATCCTTGGCCTCGGCGCCGAGCGAGTCGCGGCATTCACCGACGACACGCCGTTGTTCGGCGCGCTCCCCGAACTCGATTCGATGGCGGTGGCGAGCGTGCTGACTGAGCTCGAGGACCGGCTCGGCATCCTGATCGAGGATGACGAGATCGACGGCGAGATGCTCGAGACGTTCGGCGCGCTCGTCCAGTTTGCGGCGCGCAAGGCGCTGGTCTAGCCTCGGCCGGGATGACCGGCCCCCGCTTCGATCGCTATGACTGGGCCGGCGGGCGCGAGGCGATGCTGCGCTTCGGCCCCGATGCCGGACCGCGGGTCGTCGCGGTGCTGCCGCTGTTCGAGGAGGCGAACCGGACGCGCGCGTTCCTCGTCGCGATGCTGCGCGCGCTGGCCGGGCGCGGGATCGGCAGCATCTTACCCGACCTGCCTGGTACCGGCGAGAGCGTGGTCGAGACGCGCGACCTGCGGTTGCCCGATCTGCGCCAAGCCTTTGCTGCGCTTGTCGGGACGCTCGGCGTGCCGGTTCACGCGGTCGCGATTCGGAGCGGTGCGCTTGTTGATTGCGACGCCAGTCTTGCCGGGCGATGGCGGCTCGCGCCGCAGTCGGGCGGTGACCTTCTGCGCGACCTGAACCGGATCCGTGCCGCGTCGACGATGCCCGACGAGGATGGGTTTGCGGGCAACAGCCTGTCCGCCACGCTGCTTGCCGATCTGCAGGATGCCGTACCGTACGCCGCATCGCGAACGGTTAAACTCGAGAGCGATCCGCGTCCGGCGGATGCGCGCTATCCCGGCGCGCCGCTGTGGCGACGGTCGGAACCGGGCAGCGACGCGGCACTCGCCGAGGTGCTCGCCGCCGATGTGGCCGGGTGGATCGCGACATGCGGCGGCTGATCACGGTCCCCTGCGAGGGCGAGACGCTGGTCGCGACGCTCGACGAGGCGGCGGGCGCGACCGGGGTGCTGATCGTGTCGGGCGGCAACGAGATCCGCAGCGGCGCGCACCGCGGCATGGCGATGCTCGCGCGGCGGCTGGCGGCCGGGGGTACGCCGGTGTTCCGCTACGACCGCCGCGGCATCGGCGATTCGAGCGGCGAGAATCGCGGCTTTCTGTCGGCGCAGGCCGATCTGGTCGCCGCCGCCGCCGCGTTCCGCGCCGCTGCGCCGCAGGTCACGCGGCTGGTCGGATTCGGCAATTGCGACGCCGCGAGCGCGCTCGCGCTGTTCGGGGGGGCGGCGGGGGTCGACCGGCTGCTCCTCGCCAACCCCTGGGTGATCGCGCCGACCGACGACCTGCCCCCCGCCGCCGCGATCCGTGCGCGCTATGCCGCGCGGCTGCGTGATCCGGCCGCGTGGCTCAGCCTGCTCCGCGGCGGGATCGATCTGCGCAAGCTGGTCCGGGGTCTGGTGAGGCTGTGGCGCGGGTCGGGGGAGGTCGAGGGCGACCTCGCCAGCCGGGTCTGCGGCGCGATCGACGGCTGGGCGGATCGCGTCGTCATCCTGCTCGCGACCGGCGATGCGACCGCGCAGGTGTTTGCGGCGCGCTACCGCGGCGCGGCGCGGATCGTGCGGCTGGCTACGGGTTCGCACAGTTTTGCTGGTTCCGCGAATGCCGCTGCGCTGGAGGCGGCGCTCAGGGCCGTGATCGACCGCACGGACGATGCGGACGCCGCCAGTTCCCCCCACTCGTCATCCTGACGAAAGTCAGGACCCAGGGTTACGGGCAGTGCCGTTCCTGGCTCTGGATCCTGACTTTCGTCAGGATGACGGAGGTTGGGATGGGACGCTGGCACTCCCCCGTCCGTCATAATGGCGAAAGGTGTGAGGGGAATACCGGCACCTCTCCTCTCGTCATCCTGACGAAAGTCAGGATCCAGGGTTACCAGCGGTGCCGTCTTTGACTCTGGATCCTGACTTTCGTCAGGATGACGGAGGGTGTGAAGGGCGCGGATCGGAAGGACGCACGCCCCCCGGCGTTTACTCCGCGGCTTCGGCCAGTTCTGCGAACTCCGCCGCCGCCAGGAACCGCTCGGCGTCGAGCGCGGCCATGCAGCCTGTGCCCGCTGCGGTCACCGCCTGGCGGTAGACCTTGTCCGCGACGTCGCCGCACGCGAACACGCCCTCGACGCTGGTGCGCGTGGAGCCGGTCTCGACCGAGATATAGCCGTCCGCATCGAGATCGATATGCCCGCGGAACAGCTCGGTCGCGGGGTGGTGGCCGATCGCGACGAAGCCGCCATCGACCGCGAGGCGCGAGCGTTCGCCCGTCACCGTGTCCTCGAGCTCGAGCGCCACCAGCCCGGCATTACCGCCGCCGTCGACGAATTCGCGGACTTCCTTGTTCCAAAGCACGGTCACGCCCTTGTGCGCGAACAGCCGCTCCTGGAGGATCTTCTCAGAACGCAGCGAATCGCGGCGATGGATCAGCGTCACGTCGGGCGAATGGTTGGTGAGGTACAGCGCCTCCTCGACCGCGGTGTTGCCGCCGCCGATCACCGCGACCTTCTTGCCGCGGTAGAAGAAGCCGTCACAGGTCGCGCACGCGCTGACGCCCTTGCCCTTCATCGGCTCCTCGCTGTCGATGCCGAGCCACTTGGCCTGCGCACCGGTCGCGATGACCAAAGTCTCGCCTTCATAGACGTCGCCGCTGTCGCCGGTCAGGCGGAACGGGCGGCTGCTGACGTCAACCTTGACGATCGTGTCCCACATCATCCGCGTGCCGACATGCTCGGCCTGCGCCTGCATCTGCTCCATCAGCCACGGGCCCTGGATGACGTCCTTAAAGCCGGGATAATTCTCGACATCGGTCGTGGTGGTCAGCTGGCCGCCGGGCTGGATCCCCTGGACGACGATCGGCGCCATCCCGGCGCGCGCGCCATAGATCGCGGCCGACAGCCCGGCAGGCCCGGAACCGAGAATGAGCATGCGGGTCGTGTGCGTCGTCATCGTGATATCCTTGGAGTTTCGGATCCCATCTAGGCGATGGCGCGTGCGATTTGAACCATCGCCACCGCAATCGGCGTGCATCGTTTGCCGCCCCGCTTCGTTGGAAGGCAAAAGCGGAGAGACGTATGAGCGACGACCGGACGATCGAGATCGAAGACTATACCGCACCTGCCGGCGGCTGGGGGTCGATGAAATCGCTCGTGGAGATATCCGCGCGCGAGAAGATCGGCCCTGAGGCGCTGCGCGAACTCACGCGACAGAACAAGCCCGAGGGCTTTGCGTGCGTCAGCTGCGCCTGGGGCAAGCCCGCGCACCCGCATGCCGCCGAATTCTGCGAGAATGGCGCTAAGGCGACCGCGTGGGAGCTGACATCCTACCGCGTGACGCCGGCCTTCTTCCAGGAGCATACGGTCACCGAGCTGCTCGGCTGGAAGGATTTCGATCTCGAACAGGCCGGCCGCCTGACGCATCCGCTGAAATATGACGCCGCGACCGACAAATATGCCGCGTGCAGCTGGGACGAGGCGTTCGCCGGGATCGGCGCGAAGCTCAAGACCTATGACCCGACCAAGGTCATCTTCTACGCCTCGGGTCGCGCGAGCCTCGAGACCTCGTACATGTACAGCCTCATGGCGCGGATGTACGGCAGCCAGAACCTGCCCGACAGTTCGAACATGTGCCACGAGACGACCTCGGTCGGGCTGAAGTCGGCGATCGGGTCCGCGGTCGGGACGATCCACCTCTCGGATTACGAGAAGTGCGATGCGATCTTCTATTTCGGGCAGAATCCGGGCGTGAACAGCCCGCGGTTCCTTCATCCGCTCCGCGACTGCGCCAAGCGCGGCGTCGAGATCGTCGTGTTCAATCCGCTGAAGGAGCGCGGTCTGGAGAAATTCCAGGATCCGCAGAATCCGCTGGAGATGGTCACCGGCAAGTCCACGCCGATCGCCTCGCAATATCATCAGGTGAAGACCGGCGGCGACGTCGGCGCGCTGATGGGGATGTGCAAATATCTGATCGAGGCGGATGATCGCGCGCGCGAACTCAACACGCTGAGGATCCTCGACCACGCCTTCCTCGCCGAGCACACCACCGGGTTCGAGAAGTTCGCGGATGTCGCGCGCGGCACCGACTGGGCGACGATCGAGCATGAGAGCGGGCTGTCGCGCGTCGAGATCGAATCGGCCGCCAAGGTCTATGCCAAGTCGAAGGCGGTCATCGCGGTGTACGGCATGGGCCTGACCCAGCATGTCGGCGGGATCGACAACGTGCATATGCTCGTCAACCTGATGCTGTTGCGCGGCAATATCGGCAAGCCCGGCGCGGGCATGGGCCCCGTCCGTGGCCATTCGAACGTCCAGGGTCAGCGCACCGTCGGCATCACCGAAAAGCCCGAGCTCGCCCCGCTCGACAAGCTCGCCGAGCAATATGGCTTCGAGCCGCCGCGCGAGCTCGGCTGGGACACAATCGCGTCGTGCGAGGCGGTGCTCGAGGGCGAGGCGCAGGCGTTCATCGGGCTCGGCGGTAATTTCGTCCGCGCGATCCCTGATCATGCGCGGATGGAGCCGGCGTGGCGCGGGATCGACCTGACGGTGCACATCGCGACCAAGCTCAACCGTTCGCACCTGCTGCCCGGCAAGACCTGCTATCTGCTCCCCTGTCTCGGCCGGATCGAGACGGACATGCAGGGTACCGGGCCGCAGAGCGTCTCGGTCGAGGATTCGTTCAGCCAGATCTATGGCTCGAAGGGCAAGGCGACGCCGGCCGCGGAGACGTTGCTGTCCGAGCCGGCGATCCTCGCGGGTATCGCCAAGGCGACGCTGGCGCCCAATCCGAAGCTCGACTGGGATGCGTGGGTGCGCGACTATGCGCGGATCCGCGATGCGATCGCCGAGACCTATCCGGACATGTTCTCCGACTTCAACGCCAAGATGTTTACCCCCGGCGGCTTCTGGAAGGGCGTGCCGGCGGCGCACCGCGAATGGCTGACCGAGAGCGGCAAGGCGGAGATCAACGTCCCCCACTCGCTCAACGTCACCGGGTTCGAGGAGAGCGAGGGCCGGTTCCGACTGATGACGCTGCGGTCGAACGATCAGTTCAACACGACGGTCTATGGCTATCACGACCGGTTCCGCGGCGTGAAGGGCACGCGCGACATCGTCTTCATGAACCGCAGCGACATGCTGCGCATGGGGCTGACCGATGGTGACGACGTCGATCTGGTCGGCGATGCGGGCGACAATGCCGACCGCCGCTTCAACAAGCTGCGCGTCGTCGAATATTCGATTCCGGAAGGGTGCGTCGGGGCCTATTACCCCGAGTGCAACCTGCTGATGCCGGTCGCGCACCATGCGCGCGAAAGCCATGTCCCGGCCGCCAAGTCGGTGCCGGTGCGGATCGAGAAGACGCGCTGAGCCCGCCCCGGATCCTCGGCGTCGTCCTGGCGGGCGGGCGATCGTCGCGGTTCGGGTCGGACAAGGCGCAGGCGCTGCTCGCCGGTCGTCGCCTTGCGGATCACGCCCGTGCGCTGCTCCGGCCGCATGTCGATGACGCGGTGGTCGCGGACCGGGATGGCCTGATCCGCGACCTGCCGGGGCCCGATCTGGGGCCGCTGGGGGGCATAGCGGGCGCGCTGCACCATGCGGCGGGGCTGGGCTACACCTCGGTCCTCACGATCGCCTGCGACGTGCCAGCGCTGCCCGACGGGCTGCTGGCGGCGCTCGCCCGCCGCGCGCCTGCCTTCTGCCCCGATGCGCCCGTGCTGGGCCATTGGGAGACCGCGTCCGCTGCCGCGCTGCTCGCGCATATCGAATCGTCGTCGCGCCGGTCGGTGCGCGGCTGGGCGGAGGCGATCGGCGCCTTGCCGATCCCCGCGCATGGGATCATCCCCAACATCAACACCCCCGAGGACATGGCCGCGCTGTGACGACTGCCCGTACCGAAGCGATCACCATCTTGCGCCCCGACGCCGTCGCGGCGGGCACGCGCGCGATCGCGATCGAGGTGCCCGTCGCGATCGAGGTCGACGGGCTTGGCTATGCGGTGATGATGATGACGCCCGCCGACCTGCCCGCCTTCACCACCGGCTTCCTGCTGACCGAGCGGCTCGCCGACAGCGCCGACGACGTGCGCGATATCGACGTCTTCGAGGCGGAGGCGGGCTGGATCGTCCGGGTCGGCCTGTCGGAGCGGTGCAGGGGGCGGATCCACGACCGCGTCCGCCACCGGACCAGCGACACGTCCTGCGGGCTGTGCGGCATTTCCGGGCTCGAACAGTTGCGCAAGCCGGTGGCGGGTACCCCGCCCCGCCCCGACGTGCCCGTCACCGCGATCTTCGCCGCGCTGGCCGGGCTGCGCGCGCACCAGCCGCTCAATGCCGCGACGGGGGCTATCCATGCTGCCGCCGCCTCCGACCGGTCGGGAGCCGTACTGGCCGCCTATGAGGATGTCGGCCGCCACAATGCGCTCGACAAGCTCGTCGGCGGGCTGGCGATCCGGTCGAGCGAGCCCCCCGCCTTCATCCTCGTCACCTCGCGGATCAGCTTCGAGATGGTCGACAAGGCGCTGGTCGCAGGCGTGGCGATGCTGGTCGGGATTTCCGCGCCGACCAGTCTCGCGATCGATCACGCGCGCACGCACGGCCTGACGCTGCTCGCGCTCGCCCGCAGCGACGCGATCCTGGTCGTCAACGACCCGTTCGGTGTGTTTGAAAATGGTAGCGAAGGAGGGACTTGAACCCCCGACCCCAGGATTATGATTCCCGTGCTCTAACCAACTGAGCTACTTCGCCGTACCGTCTGCGGGGAAGCATTCTTCCCTGCGAGGCGCGGCCTATAGGAAGCGGATCCGAGGCGGTCAAGCAAACATGTGACGCGAAATCGCTTCCCAGGGCCCGCCGCGATACCACCAGGCGCCGAGCCCGGCGATTTCGACGTCCCGCGCCACGAAGTCGCGCTGCAGATTGCCGAGCAGCAGCTTGGCGACCGACGGGTTGACCTTGTTCTGGATCGTGACGTGCGGACGCCAGCCGCCCGCGTCCTGCGGCGTCAGCATCCCCGTAAACGCATCGGCCAGCCGCGCGCGGATCCCGACCAGTTCGGGCGATTCGATCCGGTAGGCGACACCACGCCCCAGCGACATCAGCCCGCCGATCCGCGCCCGCGGCGCCGGCAGCCCGCGCGTCTCCTGATTCAGCCGGTGCTTGAGCTCGTCGAGCCCCGAGGGCGGCAGGTGATGGAACAGCGTCAGGTGCGAATCGAGCTGGTTGCGCTCGGGCGGGAAATGCTCGCGCCGCATCGCGTCGAAGAACGCGGTGTCCTGGCGGCCGAACAGCGCGGTGACGATGATCGGGGCGACTTCGGTCACTTGCGTGGTATTTCCCATTATATTCAATCCCTCCCCGGCGGAGGCCGGGGTCCAGTTGGGAAACGTTGCTGACGTAGGCCGCGCTCCGTCACTGCGACCTTTCCACCTGGACCCCGGCCTCCGCCGGGGAGGTGCAAGTGTTCGGCAGCGAGCGGTGGCGTTACAACAATCCGATCAAATCTCGATCTGGCTGCCGAGCTCGACGACGCGGTTGGTCGGCAGGCGGAAGAATTCCATCGCGCTTTCGGCGTTGCGCAGCATCCACGCGAACAGCTTCTCGCGCCACAGCATCATTCCCGGCTTGTCCGAAGCGAGCAGCGTCTGGCGCGAGAGGAAGAAGCTGGTGTCCATCATCTTGAAGTCCGCGCCGCAGCTGTGCACCTGGCGGAGCGCGGCGGGGACGTCGGCATCCTCCATGAAGCCGTAGCGCAGGATCAGACGGTGGAAGCCGTCGCCCAGCTCGTCGCGCACCGCACGGTCGTGCGCGGGCCAATAGGGCTGGCCCACGATCTTGACGGTCAGCAGGATCACGCGCTCGTGCAGCACCTTGTTGTGCTTGAGGTTGTGGAGCAGCGCATGCGGCACGCCGTCGGAGGTCGAGGTCATGAAGACCGCGGTCCCCGGCACGCGCGACGCGGAGTTCGCCGCCGAGCCGATGAACACCTTGATCGGCATCGCCGCCTCGCGCATCCGGTCGATCATCAGCTGCCGCCCCTTCGACCAGGTCGTCAGGAAGGTGAAGATGATGAGGCCGATCAGCAGCGGGAACCAGCCGCCATCGGGCACCTTGGTCAGGTTCGCCGCCAGATAGGCGCCGTCGACCAGGAAGAAGATCGCGAGCAACGGGATCGCCGCGATCTTCGGCCAGTTCCACAGGCGGAACAGCACGACGCCGAGCAGGCAGGTGTCGATGAGCATCGCCCCCGTCACCGCGATGCCGTAAGCGCTGGTCAGGTTCGACGATGTGCGGAAGAACAGCACCAGCAGGATCACCATCACCATCAGCGCGCCGTTGACCAGCGGGATGTAGATCTGACCCGCGGTCGCGGCACTGGTATGCTCGATCCGCAGCCGCGGGATGAAGCCGAGCTGGATCGCCTGTTGCGTGACCGAGAACGCGCCCGAGATCACCGCCTGCGACGCGATCACCGCGGCCATCGTCGCGAGGAGGACGAGCGGCAGCTGGAGGCTTTCGGGGGCGAGATTGTAGAACGGGCTGACGAGCGCCGCCTGCCCGTCGCGGAACAGCAGCGCGCCCTGCCCCATGTAATTGAGGATCAGCGCGGGCAGCACGAAGAACAACCAGGAGATGCCGATCGGCCGGCGACCGAAATGCCCCATGTCCGCATAGAGCGCCTCCGCGCCGGTCACCGCGAGCACGACCGAGCCGAGCGCGAGGAAGGCGCGGGTCGGGTCGATCAGGAAGAACTCGACCGCATAATGCGGCGAAAAGGCCCAGAGCACGCCCGGCGTCTGGATGATGCTGAGGATGCCGAGCACCGCGATGACGCTGAAATACACCAGCATGATCGGCCCGAACACCATGCCGATTCGCGCGGTGCCGCTCTTCTGGACCCAGAACAGCGCGATCAGGATCGCGATCACGATCGGCAGGACGAGCCCGGCGAAGCTCGGCGCGGCGACCGCGAGCCCCTCGACCGCGGACAGCACCGACACCGCGGGGGTGATCATGCTGTCGCCGTAGAACAGCGCGGTCGCGAAGACGCCGAGCAGGATGATCCCCTTGCTCCAGCGCCGCGTCTTGGTCTTGCCCGAGACGAGCGCGAGCAGCGCGAGACTGCCGCCCTCGCCCTTGTTGTCCGCGCGCATGATGATGATGACGTATTTCACCGTCACGACGATCATCATCGACCAGAACATCAGGCTGATGACGCCCATGATGTGCGCCGAATCGAGCGCGAGCTTGTGGTGCCCGGCGAATGTCTCGCGGAATGCGTAGAGCGGGCTCGTGCCGATATCGCCGAAGACGATGCCGATCGCGCCAAAGGCGAGTTTCAGCATGCCGTCCGCATGATGGTGGCCGGTATCCGGATCAAGTCCGGCGGGGGGCACGGTCGAGGCCGCGGCTGTGGGATCGACGCTCACTGGACGGTGAATCGACCCGGAAGTGCAGCAATCATCATCGAAATTCCGATTTCACCCTGTGCCCCAAGCTGGCGCATTTAGCATGGGGGTTGGAGAGCGGCAACGGGACCGCCGGCAACGTGGATTAACCGGGGCTGATCATGCCGCCTCGCCTGTTTGCGGCAGGAGGCTATCAGTAACGGGCATTGCCGTGCTTGGCCAACGTGCGCGAGAAAACGTCAGCGCGTGACGACTTCGCGAATCACGAAATGCGAGGCCAGCCGCGTGACGCCGGGCAGTTGCGACAGCGTCTCGCGGTGGATGCGTTCGAACGTCTCGCCGCGGCGGAGCTCGACGTGCAGCATGTAATCCGCCTCGCCGCTCATCAGGAAACATTGCACGACCTGCGGACAGCTGACGATCTCCGCCTCGAACGCCGCCATCGTCTCTTTGCGCTGGTCGCGGAGCGTGACGTTGACCAGGACGATGCTCGGATCGCCGCGCGCCGCGCGCGACAGGATCGCGCGATAGCCGGTGATCGCGCCACTCTCACGCAGCTGCGCGACGCGGCGATGCGCCGCGCTTGGCGACAGCCCCACCGCCTCGCCCAGCTCGGCGCTCGTCAGGTCGGAGTTGGCCGCCAGCAGGTCCAGGATCCTGCGCTCGATCGCGATACTCACAAATTTCCCGCTTCGTCATGTCTGAGTGCAATATTCTCCCGAATATGATAGGGCAGCGGGACGGCTTTGCGAACCCTTCCCGGTCGATGCGCGCTACACTGCGGTCAAAGATAATGGAGTGGAAATGATGCGCGTCGGTGTTCCCAAGGAAATCAAGAATCACGAATATCGCGTCGGCCTGACCCCGCCGTCGGTCGCCGAGCTGGTCGCCGCGGGCCATGAGGTCGTCGTCGAGACTCAGGCAGGCTCGGGCATCGACTTCGAGGACCAGGATTATGTCGACGCGGGCGCGACGATCCTGCCGACCGCCGCCGCGGTGTTCGCCGCCGCCGACATGATCGTGAAGGTCAAGGAGCCGCAGCCGGTCGAGATCGCGATGCTCGAACCGCGCCACCTGCTCTTCACCTATCTCCACCTCGCCGCAGACAAGCCGCAGGCCGAAGGCCTGATGAAGTCGGGCGCGACGTGCATCGCGTACGAGACCGTCACCGACCATCGCCGCGGCCTGCCGCTGCTGAAGCCGATGTCCGAGGTCGCGGGCCGCATGTCGGTGCAGGTCGGCGCGCATTATCTCGAGAAGGAACAGGGCGGACGCGGCGTCCTGCTCGGCGGCGTCCCCGGTGTCGCGCCTGCCAAGGTCGCGATCCTCGGCGGCGGCGTCTCGGGCGTCAACGCCGCGCAGATGGCGGTCGGCATGCGTGCCGACGTGACGATCTACGACATCTCGAACGACCGCCTCGCCGAGCTCGACATGTTCTTCTCGAGCCAGATCAAGACCGCCTATGCGTCGAAGGCCGCGATCGCGGCGGCGGTGAAGAACGCGCATCTCGTGATCGGCGCGGTGCTCGTCCCCGGCGCGGCGGCCCCCAAGCTGGTCACGCGCGAGATGCTCAAGACGATGAAGCGCGGTTCGGTGCTGGTCGACATCGCGATCGACCAGGGTGGCTGTTTCGAGACGAGCCATGCGACCACGCATGAGGATCCGGTGTTCGAGGTCGACGGCGTGATCCATTACTGCGTCGCCAACATGCCCGGCGCGGTCGCGCGCACCTCGGCCTTCGCGCTCAACAACGCGACGCTGCCGTTTGCGCTGAAGCTCGCCAATCTGGGTGCGGAGACCGCGATGAAGGACGACCCGCACCTCGCCAACGGGCTCAACGTCTACAAGGGCAAGATCGCGTACAAGGCGGTCGCGGATGATCTGGGTTTACCTTACGAAGCTTGGTCGAATTAAGCGGGAACGGATGCGGAACACGGGGGTTGGACAGGCGGAAGGAATTTCACGCATGTCCGACACCCCGAACCCCAAGTCCGAGCCCTTTTCGAACGCCGAGAAGGATCCGCACGACTGGACGACCGGCGACGAGAAGATGACCGGTGCACAGGCCAGCTATCTGAAGACGCTGTCCGAAGAGGCGCATGAGGAATTCGACGAATCGCTGTCGAAGGCCGATGCCTCGCTCAAGATCGACGAGCTTCAGGGCAAGACCGGTCGCGGCCAGTAAGCCCTTTTCGGCACGGAACGGGACCCAGGATCCCCGGCATCGCGCCGGACGATCCGGGTCCCGTTTTGCGTCGGTGACTAGCTCGCCGGAGCGGCGTCCTGTGCGGCCATCACCTGATCGAGCAGCGCGAGGCGGACCGCGATCTCGTCGTGATAGGACACGCTTTTCGGGGTCAGCGCGAGCGCGCGGGCCCAATAGGGTCGTCCCGCCGCGAAATTGCCCGACCGGACATAGGCGAGGCCAAGGAAGAAGGGCGGCGCCGGGTGGCGCGGTGCGATCCGCATCGCCTGCTGGAACGCGAACAGCGCCGGCGGCGAGACCTGATCGCCGTCATGCGCGGCCAGCGCATTGGCGAGCCCGGTCCACAGGACGAGGCTTTTCGGCGCGACGCGGATCCCGCCGAGCAGGACCTTCACCGCCGCGCGACGCTCGCCGATCCGCGTCATCGCATCCGCCGCGACCAGATAGGCGGCGGCACCGGTATAGCGTTCGAGCATCTTGTCGCGCAGCTCGATCATCGACCCGTCATCAGGCGTGATCGTCGTGCCCGTCACGACCGGATGCCCGGCGAGCCCGGGCTCGCCCTGCAGCGCATAGCCCGCCGCACCGAGCATCAGCGCGGCGGCGACCATCGACCAGAGCAGCCGGTCGACCCTCAGCACCGCCAGCAGCGCGAACGCCCCGACCGCGATGATCCCGAGCCAGAGCCAGCCCATCAGCGCGTCCTCCGGCGGAAACTCGACCGCGCGATCCACGCGCCGATCGCCAGCAGCGCGATCGGCGCCAGCCATAGCGGCCAGGTCAGCCCCGACAGCGGCGGGTCATAGGTGACATAGTCGCCATAGCGCGACACCAGCCAGTCGCGGACCGAGGCGGGCGTCTCGCCGCGTGCAATCCGTTCGCGGACCAGCGCACGCATGTCGGCGGCCATGTCGGCATCGCTGTCCGCGATCGACTGGCCCTGGCAGACGAGACAGCGCAGCGTCTCCATCAGCGCCTTGGCGGAGGCTTCCTTGGCGGGGTCGGCGAGCTGGACATTGGCGTAATGCGCAGGCGGCGTGACGGGCTGCGCGGCGGCGGGCGCGGTGCAGAACAGCAGCGTCGCGACCGTCGCGCCTGCCGCCAGCGCCAAGCTCAACCGCCCGCTCATCGGGCTTCCCTCACGGCCTGAACGATCTCGCCGATATTGTCCTCGCGGATGTCGCCGATGATCTGCTTGACGACGATCCCGCGGCCATCGACCACGAAGGTCTCGGGCACGCCCGACGAGCCGAGCGCGAGCTGGACCCGGCTCGCGGTGTCGCTGCCGATCCGCGCATAGGGATCGCCGTTGCGGCGCAGGAAGCCGGCGATCGCGGGCGTGGTGTCGCGGATCGCGATCGCGTCGATCGGGATACCCATCGTCTTCAGCCGCATCAGATGCGGGGCCTCGGCGATGCAGGGCACGCACCAGCTGGCGAACACGTTGAGCAGCCGCGGCTGACCGCCCTTGAACGAGGCGCTGGTCAGCCCCGGCTTGCCCGGCACCATCGCGGGCAGCGCGAAGTCGGGCAGCGGCTTGCCGACCATCGCCGAGCGCACGACCTTGTCCGCCGGCCGGAACAGCCCGCTCGCCACCACCGCGAACAGCAAGGCGAAGATCGCCAGCGGCGCCCAGAGCGCGAACCGCTTCATGCCCAGGCCGCCCGGACCGCGCTGCGCCGTTCGCGACGCAGCCGCCCGACCAGCGACAGCGCCCCGCCCAGCGCGATCAGCACGCCACCGAACCAGATCAGCGTCACGAACGGCTTCCACCACAGCCGCAGCTGCCACCGCCCCTGCCCGTCGGGCTGGCCGAGCACGGTATAGAGCTGGCCGTCGAGCGCGGTCAGGATCGCCGATTCATTGGTGCTGGTCGGCGGGTTGGCGAAGAAGCGGAGCTGCGGGTGGAGCCGCGTGCTGTCATCGCCACGCGTCGCGGTCAGCTGCGCCTCGAGCGCGGACCAGTTCTCGCCGATCACCGGCGAGATCCCGTCGAGCGTGACGCTATAGGGCCCCACGCGCGCCGCTTCGCCCGCGCGCACCGCGACCAGCGTTTCCCTGGTGAACGCGCTGTCCGACGCCATGCCGGCCAGGCTGACCGCGATGCCGAGATGCGCGAGGACCATGCCATAGGTAAACATCGGCGTGCGCCGGAGATTGCGCTTCCACAGGGGCGCGACGCTGGCGACTGCGAGGCCTGCCGCGAGGCTGAGCCCGGCCCAGGGCAGCACGCCCGGCCAGACGAACAGCAGCGCGACCGCCGCCACCACGGTCGCCGCGATCGGCAGCGCGACCCGGCCGACGACCGCCCTCGCCTCGTCGCGACGCCAGCGCAGCAGCGGCCCGACCGCCATCACCGCGACCAGCGCCAGCGCGATCGGCCCCGCCGCCTTGTTGAAGAAGGGTGGTCCGACCGACAGCTGCACGCCGAAGCTGGCGGCGACGATCGGGTAGAGCGTGCCGATCAGGACGATGCCGAGGATCACCGACAGCAGCAGATTGTTCGCGACCAGCCCGCCCTCGCGGCTGACCGGATCGAAGGTCGTGCCCGCGCGCACGGTCCCGATCCGCGCGGCGAACAGAGCGAGCGCGCCGCCGATATAGATGGCGAGCAGCGCGAGGATGAACGCGCCGCGCTCCGGATCGACCGCAAAGGCGTGGACGCTGGTCAGGATGCCCGAGCGCACCAGGAACGTGCCGATCATCGACATCGAGAAGGCGACCACCGCGAGCATGATCGTCCACGCACGCAGCCCGTCGCGCGTCGCCAGCACCGTCACCGAATGGAGCAGCGCGGTCGCCGCGAGCCACGGCATCAGCGACGCATTCTCGACCGGATCCCAGAACCACCAGCCGCCCCAGCCGAGCTCGTAATAGGCCCAGTAGCTGCCAGCAGTGATGCCGAGCGTCAGGAAGATCCACGCGATCAGCACCCAAGGGCGCATCGCTTTGGCGAAGCCCGGTCCGACGTCACGCGTGACCAGCGCACCGACCGCGAACGAGAAGGCGACCGAAAGCCCGACATAGCCGGTGTAGAGCGTCGGCGGGTGGAACGCCAAGCCGGGGTCCTGGAGCAGCGGGTTGAGCCCCAGCCCGTCGGGTGCCGCCGGGGTCAGCCGTGCGAACGGGTTGGAGGAGAAGAGCAGGAACGCATAAAAGCCGAGCGCGATCGTCGCCTGCGCACCGAGCGTCGCGACTAGGGTGCGTTCGGGAAGCGAGCGTTCGAAGATCGCGACCGCGCCGCCCGCCAGCCCCAGGATCGTCACCCAGAGCAGCATCGACCCCTCGTGATTGCCCCAGGCACCGGCGAACTTGTAAAGCCAGGGTTTCGCCGAATGGCTGTTCTCGACGACCAGCTTCACCGACATGTCTGAGTTGAGGAACAGGTTGATCAGCAGCGCCATCGCCAGCGCGGCGAGCACGCCCTGGACGATCGCCACCGGCCGCACCGCCGCGGCAACGTCGTCGCGGCCGCGCGCGATCCCGATCACCGCCATCGCCAGCTGCAGCGCCGCCAGCGCGCCGGCCAGCCAGAGCGCCGCGAGTCCGGCTTCGGCGATCATGAGCCGCGATCCGGTGCCAGCGTCTTGGTCTCGTGCATCTTGCCCGCCATTTCAGGCGGCATGTATTTCTCGTCATGCTTGGCGAGCAGGTTTGACGCGACGAAGCGGCCGTCCGCCTGGAACTGCCCCTCGGCGACGACCCCCGATTTCTCGCGGAACAGGTTCGGGACGATCCCGGCGAAGACAACAGGCGTAGTTGCGGCGCCGTCGGTGACGGTGAAGTGGACGGTGACGCCGTCCGCGGCGCGCTTGACCGATCCGTCCGCGACCATGCCGCCGAGCCGGACCGCGCGACCGAGCGGCAGCCCGTCGCGCTTCACGTCGGACGGTGCATAGAAGAACGACGCCTGGTCCTTCAGCGCGGACAGAGCGAGCAGCCCCGCGACGACGACCGCGCCGAGCGCCAACAGCGCGAGGGTGAGCCGCTGATGCTTGGCCTTCATCGCTCCGCCTTCCGCATCGCCAGATAGCTGAGCAGTGCGACGACGGCGCCGCCGCCCAGCGTCACGGCATAGGCGGCAATCACGAACGGCCAGGCGGTCATGCGCGCACCTTCACGCTCTGGCCATCCGACGCATCCGCGCCTCGGCCTTGGCGGTGGCGAGCAGGGTCCGCATCCGCATCAGCACGATTCCCGCGAAGACGAAGGTGAAGCCCGCGAGCATGATCGGCAGCGGCCAGAGGATCGCGCCGTCGATCGTCGACTTGGTCAGCCCTATGCTCGGCCCTTGGTGCAGCGTGTTCCACCAGATCACCGAATAGCGGATGATCGGCAGCAGCACCGATCCGGCCAGACCGTAGAGCGCAGGCACGCGCCCGTCGCCGCCGCGGTCCGCATCCGCCTTCGCCAGCGCCATATAACCGAGATAGACGAAGAACAGCAGCAGCATCGAGGTCAGCCGCCCGTCCCATTGCCACCACGTCCCCCAGGTCGGCCGCCCCCAGATCGACCCGGTCATCAGGCACAGCGCCGCGAATACGGCACCCGGCAGCGCGATCGCGCGCGCGGCGATGCCGGCCAGCGGGTGACGCCAGACGAGCAGCATGATGCTGGAAATCGCAATCCCGCTCCAGCCGCCCATGCCGAGCCAGGCGGCGGGGACATGAATGTAGAGGATCCGCACCGTCTCGCCCTGCAAATAGTCGGGCGGGGTCTGGGTCAGTCCCGCCCAGCAGCCCAGCGCGATCAGCGCGACGCCCGCCCAGAACAACGCAGGCGTCAGCGGCCTGGCGATCTTCAGGAAGCGCGCGGGATTGGCAAGGGCGTGCAGGGTGGCCACTGGGTGTTACCACTATGGCAAGTCGTGACGGACTTAAAGCCCCTCTCCCCACGTGGGAGAGGGCGGGCGGATGAGGGGTATGTGGTCGCGCGCGCCACGCCCCCTCATCCGGCGCTTTGCGCCACCTTCTCCCCGGAGGGGAGAAGGATTTAACGGCCGATCAGGCGCTTTGCGATCGAATCGGCGACGTCGGACGACGGTTCGCCGCTGCGGTCGCTCTCGTCCCAGACCTGGATCAGCCGCTCGGGGATGCGTGCGATCCGCGACTTCACTTCGGCTTCGTCACCCTGGCCGAGATATTCGAGGCCGACATTGATGATGCCGCCCGCGTTGATCACGTAATCCGGCGCATAGAGGATGCCGCGTGCGTGCAGTCGCGCGCCGTCCTCGCGGACGCTGAGCTGGTTGTTCGCGCCGCCCGCGACGACCTTGGCCTTCAGCGCGGCGATCGACATTTCGGTCAGGATGGCACCCAGCGCGTTCGGGCTGAAGATGTCGGTGTCGGTCGTCAGGATCGCCTCGGCGGGGACTGCGGTCGCGCCGAGCTCGCCCGCCAGCGCCTGCGCGCGGCCCTCGTCGACGTCCGCCAGCGTCAGCACCGCGCCGTCCCTGGCAAGCAGCCGGGCGAGCCCGCCGCCGACCGAGCCGACGCCCTGGATCGCGACGCGCACGCCCTTCATGTCGGTCGCGCCGAGCCCGCGCTGCGCCGCCGCCTTGACGCCCAGATAGATGCCGAGCGCCGTGTACGGCCCCGGATCGCCGCCCGCCGCACCACTCGCGACGGGCAGGCCCGAGACGTAGCGCGTCTGCGTCGCGATCACCTTCATGCGCTCTTCGGACATGCCGACGTCTTCGGCGGTCACGTAGCGACCGCCGAGCGATTCGACCGCGCGGCCGAACGCCTCGAGCTGTTCGGTGGTGATCACGTCGCCGGGCTTGGCCGCGAGGACGACGCCCTTGCCGCCGCCGAGCTCGAGCCCGGCCATCGCGTTCTTGAAGCTCATGCCGCGCGACAGGCGCAGCGCGTCGGTCACCGCGCGGCCATTGTCCGCATAATGCCAGAAGCGCGTGCCGCCCGCCGCGGGGCCGAGCTTGGTCGAATGCAGCGCGATGACGGCGCGGAGACCCGAAACCGGATCGGTGAAGACGTGAACGCCCTCATGGTCGTCGAAATCGGGAAGGTCCCAAACCGCTGTCATCGCCGGCTCCATCAGGAAGAAGAAAATTGCTTAAACCTGAAATATTATTTTCCGGCCGGTTTTACCAGCACAAAGCGGCGCAAGGCCAAGCAGTTGGGAAAATAATGGGGCGACCGACGGGACTTGAACCCGCAACATCCGGCATCACAAGCCGACGCTCTAACCAATTGAACTACGATCGCCGCGAAGGCCCGTGCCCCTAAGCGGGCTGTTCGGGTCCGTCAAGCGCCGCGATCATGCGCGGCGTCGAATGTCGTCAAAAACTGCCTTCGATTGCCTGGCTATAGCCGCCGGCCCCGCGCACGAAGCCGATCGATTCGAGCCGCTGCTGGACGATCGGGTCGGTGGGCTGCAGCGTCAGCATCGCGCGGTAGCGGCCCGTGCCGTCGATCCGCAGCGTGATCCCCTCGGTCCCCGCCTGGCTGGCGAGCGGCACGATGAGCGCGTCGCCCTCGCATTTGGGCGTACCGCTGACGGACTGGGGCAGCGTGATCCCCGCGACCTCGCCGCCCAGCGTCGCACGCACCCGCCCCTCGGCGCGCTCGCACTGGCCGTCGGCGAACCGCACGGTCACGCCGTCGAGATCGAGCGTGGTGACCGGCACCGGTGCGAACACCGCGCCGGTCGGGATCGTCGCGGTCAGATCATCGACGCCGAACCCGTGCCGGCTGACGCTGGCCGACCCGCGCAGCGGCCGCGGCTCCGTCTCGGGCCCGGCCAGCACGATCCGCGCGCGACCCGCCAGCAGCGGCAAGGGCGCGAGCCGGGCATGGAGGTCGCCGAGCGACAGTTCGCCGAACCGCGCATCGGTCAGCGTCGCGCCCCAGATCGTGCCCGTCACCCGGCGCGCGACGAGGCCCGCATCCTCGATCCCGACCCAGCCAAGCGCAGCGCGCATCGGCAGGAACACGATCAGCGCGAGCAGCAGCATGCCGCCGAACATCGCGGTCGGGCCGGTCCGCAACCGGATCCGCGTGACGCGGCGTGCGCCGACGCCCACGAAACGTGCGCTGTCGCTCATGCGGCGCGCGCCTTCAACGTCATCGTCACGCTCACCGTACGGTCACCCTTGTCGGTCATGGTCAGCGCGTCGACCAGGATGCCCGCGCGCTCGAGCCGCGCCAGCCACGCGGTCAGCGCGCCGGGCCGCGCCGACGGCATCACGATCCGCACCCGGTCCGCGCCTTCCTGGTCGAGGCTGGTGATCGCGAACCCCGCCAGGTCCGCCTGGGTCCGCACGATCGCATCGAGCGATCCGGTCAGCGGCGTGGGACGCGATCGCTGCGCGTCGCGGAGCAGCGCGACCATCGCCTGCGTCTCGCCGAGCCGGGTCACGGCGTTGGCATGGCGTTCGCGCGCGCTCGACAGGCCGTCGCCGACCGGGCGGATCACCGCGCCCCAGAGCAGGGTCAGCACCGCGAGCGCCGCCATCACCAGCAACAGCCGCTTCTCGCGCAGCGATCGCCCCTCGAACCAGTGCCGCAACCCGGTCATGCGCCCTCGCTCCCGCCTGCACGGCCCGCCGTGATCGTGAATTCGCCCGACACGCGCCCCGCCGCCGCTTGGAAGACGCCCGCCTGTACCGCAAAGCCGGCACGCTCGAGCGCACTCCTGAGATCGGTCGCCAGCGCCTCGCGCTCGACCGCGACGCCCAGCCGGACGGTCCCGTTCGGCTGGAAGTCGAGCGCGGTGATCTCGCTGCCCGGCGTCGCCTGGACCACGGCGAAGATCGTGGCGGTGGTCGTGCTGAAGCCTAGCCCCGGCCCGCGCACGCGCGACAGCCGTTCGCCAAGCTGGCGCCCGGCATCGTTCACCGTCTCGCCGCGTGGCAAGCCGGAGCGGGCGACCTGTTCGGTCTGCGCCTCGATCATGTCCGCGCCGAAGCTGTATTTCGCGATCCGGACCAGCGTGATCGCCAGCGTCACCGCGAGGATCAGCCCCGACAGCACCGCCAGCCGCCGGATCAGCGCCCAGTCGAGCGCGAACCGCCGCCGCCGCGCGAACATCCCCTGCCGCAGGTCGAGCGGCCATGTCGCGACCGCCGCCGCCAGCGCCGCCTCGAGCGCGGCGGGCTCGACGGCCACGGGCGGCGTGTCGCCCGTCACCAGCGCGGTCAGCCCCGGCTCGTCGGCAAATCCGGTCGACGTTCCGCGCACGACCGTGTCGCCGGCAAGCGCGGCGCGGACATAGCCCTCGTCCGGGCGCGGCAGCAGCATCGGCGCGGGGAGCATCGCGACCGGATCGACGCCGGCCGCCGCGAGCATCCGCAGCCAGCCCTGCATCGCCTCGATCCCGACCACGCCGATCGGCCGGTCGCCCTGCCCCTCGTCCCCGACCGCGACATGGAGTTCACCGAGCGGCGCCGCGCTCGCCTCTGCCGCGAGCAGCCGGGCGGCGGCGGTCGCCTGCGCAGCGCTGCGCGACGGCAGCTCGGCCCAGTGCAAGGTCACCGCCTCTGCCGGCGCCACCGCGATGACGCCGTGGTCCGCGTTCAGGTCGCCGCCATCATCGGCGGTCGGGATCCCCTCGCCCTGCGCGACGATGCGCTGGTCGGCGATCCGCATCCAGCGAAAGCCGGTCACGCCGGAGGGAAGGAACAGGAGCGTGGTCATGATGGCTCGCCCCATTGCCGCGATACGAGCCGCGCGGGAAGCGTCGTCGCGTCCATCAGTGCCTGTTCCTGCAAAACCGTCGTCCCCACCGTCACGTCGATATCGAGCGTGAACCATTTCGACACCACTGCCGTCCCCCGTTCGCCGTCCGCATTGGAATTGCCCTGCAACGCCGCGCTCTTGAAGAACACGTCGGTGGTCGCGACCCCTTGCGGCGGGCGTTGCAGGATCATCTGGCGCGCACCCGCGATCGACATCGTGTCGGGAAACAGCATCGCCAGGATCGGTGCCTGTTCGGGGAGCAGCGTGTTGACGTTGATCGGCGCGGCCTGCGCGACCGGCAATGTACAGATCCACGGCCTGAGCGTCGCATAGATTTGCGGCGTCATGCCGACCACCGCGCGGAGTTCGCTCGGGTCGGTCATCAGCGTGCCCGCGGTGCGATAGGGCGTCTCGCGGTTCAGATAGGCGCCGTCCTCCGCGCCCATCGCCTGCTGGTCCTGGTCGCTGTCGATCCAGTCGGCGGCGCCCGCGGCGATCTGTTCGCCGACCTGCGCGGGGATGTCGAGCAGCCGCATCAGCCGGACGAATTGCGGCCGCATCAGCGGGTCGGTGACATAGGCGCCGGCGCGCCCGCTCACCAGGCTGTTGAGATTGAAGCAGTTTCCCCCATCGCGCACGCGCGCGGTCGCAAAGCCGCCGCCGGGCAGCGGCATCCCGAACGGCTTGCCGCTCCAGTCGCCCTGCAGCGTCACGCGTTTGACATTGGGGCCCAGCATCGCGTCGATCCGCGTCAGCGCCAGCGTCTCGGCGGCCAGCGCATAGGCGCGCGCCTGCTCCCCCGCCGCGGCATTGCCCGCCAGCCGCGTCGACAGCCGCAGCTTCTCGAGCGCCGCCCCGGCCATCACCGCGACGATCGCGACGAGCATGAGGACGGTCAGCAGCGCGGCGCCCCGCTCGTGTTCAGGGGGCTTCATTCTGGACCTCCCGCGCGGGCGGCGCATAGCCCGATCCGACGAGGAACAGCTGGCGATAGACCAGGCCGTCGGTGCGCTGGACGCTCAGCTCCATCGCCTCGGGCAAGGGCACGCCCTGCACGCCGTCCCAGCGATCGCTCCACGCGCCGCCGAGCCGGTAGCGCAGCCGGACCTGGCGGACAT
This sequence comes from Sphingomonas aerolata, assembly GCF_003046295.1. Taxonomy (GTDB): domain Bacteria; phylum Pseudomonadota; class Alphaproteobacteria; order Sphingomonadales; family Sphingomonadaceae; genus Sphingomonas; species Sphingomonas aerolata. The sequence goes on along the minus strand of NZ_PZZN01000002.1, from coordinate 842,293 downwards.
TGGGCAGCAGCATGGCGGGCGGCAGCGGCGGCGCGCCGTCGACCATCGGATAGGCGATCCGCTGCAGCGCGCCGTCCGCGACGCGGTACGCCACCTTCTGCGTGCTCGATCGGGCTGCGCCGTCGATATTGGTCCAGCCACCGCGGACGAGGCGGAGCATCGGTGCGACGTCCGACCCGCTCTCGCCGACGAACGCGGGCAAGGGCGCGCCGGATTCATCGCGCGTACCACGCAGCGCCGCCTGGCCGAGATCGGCGGACAGGATCGACATCGTCCGCGTCAGCGCGCCGAGATCGTCGAGCTTCGTCCCCGTCGCAATCTGCGCCTTCACGCTGAACGACAGGATCGCCACCCCCGCCGCCGCGATCATCCCGAAGATCAGCAGCGAGACCATCACCTCGACCAAAGTAAAGCCGTGTTCGGCGGAGCGCCTGCCCACTCCGTCATCCCGGGCTTGACCCGGGACCCAGCGCCCAGCAGCGCCGCGCCCGCAACCCTGGGTCCCGGCGTTCGCCGGGATGACGGCAAGAGAGATCACCCCCCCACCCACCCCGTCATCCCGGGCTTGACCCGGGACCCAGCGCCCAGCAGCGCCGCGCCCGCGACCGTGGGTCCCGGCGTCCGCCGGGATGACGGCAAGAGAGATGACGCGCCCGCCCAGCCCGTCATGTGCCACTCGACCCGCGACCCCGAGCCTGACAGCGCGCCGCGCGGTCATGACGTCGTCACCGTCGTCGCGCTCTGGCGCGGGGCGGGGCGGATCATCGTCAGGCGGCCGAGCACCGCGCCGCCGCGATCCGCGACCGCCACGTCGATTCGCAAGACGGACGATCCGCCCATCGCGCGCACCGAGCGCGTCCAGGCCCAGCGGCGGCCACCATTGGTCTCGGCGCCGGTGACGGTTCCGGCGGTCGGCGGCTGCGCCTGCGTCACCGCGTCGATCGCGACGTTGCGCGCGACCATCTGCGCGACCAGCGTGTCGTCGAGGATCGACGCGCCGCGAATCGTCGCGCTCTCCAGACGGACGAGCGCCATTGCCGCGAGGCTGAACACGGCCAGTGCGACCATGATCTCAATGAGCGTGAACCCACGATCGGTTTCAGCAGGCATCGATGCGCGCGGCAATTCAGCGCGCATCGGCGCGCACGGTGCCATCGGCGTCGATCGTCACGGTCGCGTTCGCCCCGCCGCGGCTGAGCGTCACGATGGCGGGCCGGTCGACCAGCCCGGTCGGGTCGAAGGTCACGCGGACGCGGCCGCTCATGTCGCCGATCACCGCGCGCGTGCCGTCGTTCCAGCGTTCGACGCGCATCGGTTTCTCGCTGATCGGCGTCCAGCCGCCCGCAAGCCGCTGGTCGAAGCCATAGCCGCCGCCGGTGATCCAGACGCTGACCGGGCGTGCCTCGACGATCGCCGAATCATGCGCCGCACGCGTCCGCGCCGCGAACCGCGTCGCCTCGTCGAACACGCGGCCGCGCGGATCGGGCATCACGAAGACCGCCACCGCCGATGCGAGCCCGATGATCGTCACCACGACCATCAGCTCTACCAGGGTAAAGCCAGCGTCGGCGTGAAGCCGGGACCTATTGCCAGCTGCCAATATCGGCATCGATCCCCTCGCCGCCTTCCTTGCCATCGGCGCCGAAGGTCCAGACGTCGGCCTCGCCATGCATGCCGGGCGAGGCATAGAGATACGGGCGACCCCAGGGATCGTTCGGCAGCTTCTTGAGATAGCCACCGCGCTGATAGCGCGACGGATCGGTCAGCCCGGCGGGCGCGGTGACGAGTGCATTCAGCCCCTGCGACGTGTTGGGGAAGGTCATGTTCTGGAGCTTGTACAGTTCAAGCCCGCCCTCGATCTGCGCGATGTCGGCCTTCGCCTTCTGGATCCGCGCGGTATCGCCCGAGGGCAGCACGTTGAGCGCGACGATCGTCGCCAGCAGGCCGATGATGACGATGACCACCATCAGCTCGACGAGCGTGAAACCGTTTTCGGCGGAACGCCTCAGGGGCGTGAAACCCGCTTCACGACGCTTCTTCTTCTCTTCCGGACGCATACAAAACCTCATTGGCCTGCCAGCGTGTTGAGCTGGAGGATCGGGAGCAGGATGGATAGCACGATCGTCGCGACGATGCCGCCCATCACGACGATGATCAGCGGTTCGAGCAGCGACAGAGCGGTGGCGGTGAAGCGGTCGAATTCGCGTTCGAGATAGTCGGCGGCGCGCTCGAGCATCTCGTCGAGCCGCCCCGCCGCCTCGCCCGACGCGGCGAGATAGGTCAGCAGCGGCGGGAACACGCCCGCGCGCCGCATCGCCGCGGACAGGCTGCCGCCGCCGCGGATCGCGTCGACGATCTGGTCCGATGCAAGGCGCAGCCGACGGTTGTGGATCGTGCTCGCGGTCAGGTTGAGCCCGTCGAGCAGCGGCAAGCGGCTCGCGACCATCGTCCCCAGCGTCCGCGCCATCCGCGCCGCATGAAGGTCGCGCAGCAGTCGCCCGAGCATCGGGATCCTGAGCAGCCAGCTGTCGAAGGCGAGCCGGAAGCCCGGATCCTTCAGCGCGCGCCACAGGATCAGCCCCGACAGCAGCAGGACCAGCGCGATCACCCACCAGTATCCGACGAGGAAGGCCGAGAACGCCATCACGATCCGCGTCAGCAGCGGCAGCTCCTGCCCGACCGTGTCGAACTGTTCGACCACCTGCGGCACGACGAACATCATCAGCGCGGTGACCACCCCCATCGCGACGAGCGCGAGGATCGAGGGGTAGGCGAGCGCGGTGATCAGCTTGCCGCGGATCTCCGCCTGGCGTTCGAGCAGCGCGGCGAGGCGGTCGAGGATCGTCGGCAGCGACCCCGAACTCTCGCCCGCCGCAACCATCGCGCGGTAGAGCGGCGGGAAGCTTTTCGGCTCGCGCGCCATCGCATCCGCCAGCCGCCGGCCCTCGACGACGCCCGCATGAACGTGCTGGACGATGGCGCGGACGCTGTCCTGCTCGGTCTGGCGCGTGATCGTGCGCAGCGATTCCTCCAGCGGCGACACGCGGTTGAGCGTGGCGAGCTGGCGCGTGAACAGCGTCAGATTCTTGCCCGACATCTTGGGCTTGCCGAGCTGCAACCCGAACAGCGGCCGCCCCTTGGTCGCCTGCGGCGGCGCGCCCGGGCCGATCTTGACGACGTAGAATTTGCGCGCGTCGAGCGTCGCGCGCGCGAGGTCGATGTCCGCCGCGGCGATATGGCCGCGGCGCTCGGCGCCCTTGGTGTCGATCGCGACATAGTCGAAATCAGCCATGCGGGTTGCCCGGTTGCTTAACGCTTCCGTTCGTTTCGAGCGAAGTCGAGAAACCGTCGCCGCGCGCGTGGACAGGCGTTTCTCGACTGCGCTCGAAACGAACCGAGGATTGGCGCGACGTCATGCCGCCGCCACCTCGACGACTTCGGTCGTGTCGCGGCGCGAGACGCGGACCGCTTCCTCCGCCGTGGTCTGTCCCGACAGCACCAGCTCGCGCGCCGACTGCGCCAGGTTCGGCGACTTGGCAAAGGCATGCGCGGTGATGTCGGATTCGGCGCCGTCGGTGTTGATCAGCCGACGGATCGTATCGTCGATGCGGACCGCCTCGAACACGCCGATCCGGCCCTTATAGCCCGTCTGGTTGCAGTCGTCGCACCCTTGCGCGACGTACACGACCGCGTCCGGCGCGATGCCGAGCAATGGCACGACCGTGTCCGATGCGGGTACCGCCTTGCGACAGGTCGGGCACAGCCGCCGCACTAGCCGCTGCGCGATCACCGCGCGGAGCGTCGAGGCGAGCAGGAAGCTTTCGACCTTCATGTCGCGCATTCGCGTGATCGCGCCGATCGCGTCGTTAGTATGAACGGTTGACAGCACGAGATGCCCGGTCAGCGACGCCTGCACCGCGATCTCGGCGGTTTCGCGGTCGCGGATTTCGCCGACCATCACCACGTCGGGATCCTGACGCAGGATCGCGCGCAGCCCCGCCGCAAAGGTCAGCCCGACCTTCGGATTGACCTGGGTTTGTCCTACCCCGTCGACCGCGTACTCGACCGGATCCTCGACCGTCAGGATGTTGCGGCTGCCGTCGTTGAGCAGGCGCAGCGCGGCGTAGAGCGAGGTGGTCTTGCCCGAACCGGTCGGCCCGGTGACGAGGATGATCCCGTTCGGCTCGCTCAGCGCTTCGTTGAGCAGCGCGAACAAAGCGGGCGGCAGGCCGAGCGCCTCGAGGTCGATGCCGGCATTCTCCTTGTCGAGGATACGCAGCACCACGCGTTCGCCAGCCCGGCTCGGCAGCGTCGAGACGCGGACGTCGAGCAGCTTGCCGCCCAGCGTCAGCCCCATGCGGCCATCCTGCGGCACGCGGCGCTCGGCGATGTCGAGCCGCGCCATCACCTTGATCCGGCTGACGACGACCGGCGCGACGTTGGGCGGCATACGCAACGTCTCGCGCAGCACGCCGTCGATGCGCATCCGGACGACGAGCCCGGTCTCGTACGGCTCGATATGGATGTCCGACACGCCGTTGCGTGCGGCGTCGGCGATGATCCCGTTGATCAGCCGGATCGCGGGCGCATCGTCGGCGGTGTCGAGCAGATCCTCCGCTGTCGGCATGTCGCCTGCGAGCAGATCGAGCTCGTCACCCATCCCGACCGCGGCGAGCGCGTTGGCCTGGCCGTCCATCGCATAGACGTTGGACAGCAGCCGGTCGAACGCGGGCGCCTCGACCGTGCCGATCGCGAACGGCCGGCCGAGATAGCGGCGCAGTTCGAGCAGCACCTTGGGGTCTGCGCCCGCGCGCATCGCGATCGTCAGCGGCGAATCGGGGTCGGTGTGGTCGACGACGACGCCGAACTTGCGTGCGAAGGCATAGGGGATCGTGATCTGGGGGAGTGCGACGTCAAGCCCCTCCCCTTCAGGGGAGGGGTTGGGGTGGGGCGATGCCACAAGCGCCGCGATTGCTGGGATAGGCCCCACCTCCAACCCCTCCCCTGAAGGGGAGGGGCTGAGGGCGCCCAGTTCATGCCCCTCGCGGATGATCATTTCTTCACCGGCCGGAAGACCGTGCTCGTGCTGCGCACCGGTACCGCGATCCGCGGATCCTCGATGCTGCCGGGGATCGGCCCCGACGGGATCGGCGGCGCCGCGCCCATGTAGTCGCGCACCAGCTGGTCGATCGACGGCTCGCGCTCGGGCTCGGCGAGCCCCTGCTGCAAGCGCAGATAGCCGTAACGCTGTTCGGTGATCCGCCGGCTGTCGCCCGCGGTGCGAAGGATCGTCGGCCGGATGAAGATCATCAGATTGGTCTTCGACCGCTGCTTCGCCTTCGACGTGAACAGGTGCCCGAGCACCGGCAGATCGCCGAGCAGCGGGATCTTCTCGATCGTCCGGCGCTCGTTGTCGTCGAGCAGGCCGCTGATCACCGCGATCTGGCCGTCGTCGACGGTGCGCACGGTCTCGACCTCGCGCTTGTTGAGGATCAGGTCGCTATTGTCGCTCGACACCGGCCCGGCGATCGAGCTGACCTCGAGCCGGAGGTTGAGCTTGACCGTCCCGCTCGAATTCACCTGCGGGCGGACGGTCAGCTCGATGCCGACATTCTGCCGCTGCGTGGTGCGGAACGCGTTGTCGAAATTGTTCGACAGCGCCTGCCCCGTGGTGATCGGAATCTCCTGCCCGACCAGGCTGTGCGCCTCCTGGTTGTCGAGCGTGACGAGGTGCGGGACCTGGAGCAGGTTCGACGTCGTGTCGCTCTTCACCGCGTTGATGATCGCACCGAAGAAGGTGCTGCCGATCTTGCCGCCGAAGCCGCCGAACCCGCCGGTCGCGGCGAGGATCGAGCTGATCGCCGATTGCTGAAGCGTGTCGGCCGCGCTGCTGGTGTTCTTCGTCACCGTCGTGCTGCCGTCGGTGTTCGTCGTCGTCGTGGTCGACGTGTTGAGCTGTGTCGCGCCGATCGCACCCGCGATCTGCAGGATGTTCGGCGCGGAATTGGAGAAGGTCGACGCGCCGAACGCACCACCGCTGGGATCGCCGACGATGAACTGCGCACCCAGCGTCCGTGCGGTGGTGTCCGACACCTCGGCGACGATCGCCTCGACGAGCACCTGTTCGCGGCGCGTATCGAGCTGGCGGACCACCTCGGCGAGCTGACGCTGGATCTCGGCGGGCGCGGCGATGACGATCGCGTTGGCGCCGATGAAGCGCGTGACGACCGCGGCGGTGCGGCCCCCCGCGGCGGTGATCGCGGGCTGGCCAGAGCCCGATCCCGACGATCCGCCGCTCGACTGGACCGGCTGGCTGACCTGCACCTGCTGGGTGCCGCCAAAGCCCGATCCGCCGCCATTGCTGCCGCCGCCGCTGCTGTTCGCGCCGAAATTGGAGCGTGACAGCGGCTGGCTGCTCGGCTGGGTCGGGGTCTGGCCGACCAGTTCCTGCAGCACCGGCAGCAATTGCTCGGCGTCGGCGTTTTCGAGGAACACGACCTTGATCTCGGTGCCGTTGCGCGCCTTCTGGTCGAGGTCGGCGGCGACCTGTGCCAGCCGCGCGACCGTGGTCGGATCACCGCGCAGCGCGACCGCGTTCGATCCCTCGACCGCGACCACCGACGCGGTCGGTCCCGATCCCGCGCCGCCGCCCTGCGCGCCACCCGCGGCCCCGCCGGTGCCGATCAGGCCCTGCAGCGCGGTCGCGATGTCGCGCGCGCTCGCATTCTTGAGCGCGACGACGCGCGTCGACGAGGTGTCGGTGTCGACCCGGCGGATAACCTCGCGGATGCGGCGGATATTGTCGGCGAAATCGACCACCACCAGGCTGTTGCCGCCGCGGTTCGCGGTGACCGACCCCTGCGCGCTGACCAGCGGGCGGACGGTGTCGACCGCGCTCGCCGCGTCGGTTGCGCGCAGCCGGATGATCTCGGTGACATAGCTGTTGCGCGCCGCCCCAGCGACGCCGATCCGGCTCGGCTGCGACGCCGCATTGTCGAGCGGCTGAACGCGGAACGCCCCGTTCGAGGTCGGTACCGCGACCAGCCCGTTGGCGCGCAGCGTGGAGAGGAACACCTCGAAATATTCGGACCGGCTGAGCGGCCGGTCGGTGACGACGGTCACCTTGCCCGACACCCGGTTGTCGATGATGAAGGTGCGCCCCGTGACCTTGGCGGCATCGGCGATGAACGCGCGGATATCGGCGTCGCGGACGTTGAGCGTCGTCTGCGCATGGACTTCGCCGACGAGCGCCAGCGCGAGGACGGGCGCGAGGACCGAGGCGAGAACTAGTTTCTTCATTGCGGCCTTGGTCTTGGGGTCAGGATGAAAAGCGGTGAACGGCATGGTAGGAATCAGGGCGGAGATCATTGCGGGGGTGCGATCGTGATAGCGAGCGGCAGCGTGTCCTTGCCGCGTTCGACGGTGATGGGCACGTTGCCGCCCTGCGCGAAATCCGCGGCGATGCGGTCGAGATCGCCCGGCCCGGTGACGGGACGCCCGCCGATCGAGGTGACGATGTCGCCATCGCGCAGCCCCGCCTGGCGGAAGGCGTTACCCGAGCCCTGCGACCGGACCGTCAGCCCGCTGACGCGGCCGCCGTCGATCCGCGGGATGAAGCCGATCTCGCTGCGCAACTGGCCGATCGCGATGCCCGCGCCGCCCGGCGGTGGCGCCGCTCCCGGCGCTGCGCCGGTCGGCGACACCGGCGCGACCGCGTCGGACTGGTCGAGGAACAGATCCTCGTCGACGCCGCCGCGATCGATCGTGACATGGTCGAACGCGACCGCCTTCAGCCGGACGCCGGGCTGGATCTCCTCGCCGACGACGATGCTGGTCTGGACATTGTCCGCGCCCGCGATGATCGCCGAGCTCCGGCCCGTCGCATCGTCGATCCGCGTCCCGAACAGCGTCAGCTGCAGCGCGGTGACGGTCGCGGGCCCGGCACCGGCGGGCGCACCCAGCCGGAAGAACGGATCGAAGCTGCGCAGGATGTCGCCATTCGCCCCCGCCGGCGCGATCGCCGCCGGGCGCCACGCGCCGAGCGGCGTCACCGGCGCCACCGCGACCCAGATCAACCGCGCGCATTGCACCGCCAGCCCCGCCATCAGCGCGAGCTCGGCGGCGGAATATACCGTGATCACGGGCAGCCGCCGCAGGATACGGCGCGCACGTGCGTCGATCGTCAATCGCATGAGCGAACCCCCTCCCGACGCGGTGCCGCCGCCATTGGCGCCCCCAATGGCGCTAGGCATGCCATGTTACAGTTACGCGTCAATCTGGCGATAGATTTATGCCGCGCTGGCGCAAGCGCGGATTGCCCGGCAAAACAGCATCATGGTCATTACCTCCGCCGACACGCCTCCCGCCCCCTCTCCGGTCTCGCTCGGCAGCGGCCTGCCCGCCGAGCCGGTCGTCGCGCGGCTGACCGCGGCCCCGGGCGTCCAGCGCGTGCCGAGCCCCAAGCTAACGCTCTTCCTCAACCGCGGCTTCCTGCCGCCCGCGCTATGCACCGCGCTGCTCGAGCGAATCGACACCGTCCGCCGCCCATCGACGATTTCTGATTCGAACGGCGATGCGAGCTATCGTACGAGCGAGACGGGCGACCTCGACCCCGCCGATCCCGTGGTGATCGATGTCGAGGCGCGGATCGCCGCGCTGACCGGGCTCGACGGCATCTATGGCGAACCGCTCCAGGGGCAGCGCTATGCGGTCGGGCAGGAGTTCAAGGGACACACCGATTATTTCGAGCCGACCGGTGTCGACTATGACCGCTATTGCAGCGTCGCGGGCAATCGTACCTGGACCGTGATGGTCTATCTCAACCAGCCCGAGGCGGGCGGCGCGACGCGGTTCAAGGCGATCGACAAGATCGTCCAGCCCGAGACGGGCAAGCTGCTCGCCTGGAACAACCGCCGGCCCGACGGAACGCCCAACCCCGCGACGCTCCACCACGGCATGAAGGTCCGCAGCGGCGTCAAATACGTCATCACGAAATGGTACCGCGAGCGCCCCTGGGGGTAACCGCCCCTACCGCGGCATGCGGGCGCGACCCGGGATGCAGAGCCACGCAGCGGTCCGCCCGTGACCCTGGGTCCCGGCGTCCGCCGGGATGACGGGCGGGTGGCAGGCGCCCCGTTCACCCCCACCCCGTCATCCTGGGCTCGACCCAGGATCCAGAGCCGAGCAGCGCCGTCCCCGGCAACACTGGATCCCAGCCTTCGCCGGGATGACGGGGCGGTGCTAGCCCCCCCGGGCAGCCCGCCACCGCCCGACCTCAGAACGTCGTGCTCAGCCCCAGCGTGAACACCCGGCCAAGATTGTAGCGGTTGATGAACACCTGCGCGCCATTGTCGAAGGTCTGGCCTTCCTGGAACCGCGTGCCGGTCAGGTTGCGCGCTTCGGCCTTCAGCTCCCATTTTCCGCCGACGAGCTCGAAGCCCTGCCGTGCGACCAGGTCGAGGCGGATGCCGGGCTTTTCGATGATGTCGGGCTGGAAGCCGACGCCGCTGAGGTTCGACGGGCCGCGGTTGGTCACGCGGTTGCTGGCATAGTTGAACAGCAAGGTGATCGCCGAGAGCGACGCCGTATCCTCGAGCCCGACCTGGACATTGACCAGATGGTCCGATTGGCCGGTCAGCGACGCGCCGTCGCGGAACTGGAGCGAGGCCGGACCGAAGCCCGCCTGGCACCCGCCGAGCGTCTGGTTGAGCACGTTCGGGACGCAGCTATTGTCCGCGGTGATCGACGACTTCGAATAGGTGTAGTTGGCGATGAACAGCGCGCGCCGCGTCGCGAAGAAGTCCGAATTGAGGAAATCGAGGTCGAAATATTTCTGGAGCTCGACCTCCGCGCCATAGAGCGTCGCCTCGGGCAGGTTGGTGAAGCCGGTCTGCAACCGGTCGTCCGCGCCGGTGTAGAAGCCGACCTGCTCGACCGGGTTCTTGATCTCCTTGTAGAAGCCGCCGAGCGTGAAGCGCTGGTCGCGCGCGAAGAACCACTCATAGCGGCCCTCGAGATTGTAGAGCTCCGAATCCTTCAGCAGCGGGTTGCCGAAGAACAGACGATCCGATTCGGGATCGCGGAACTGCTGCGGCGCGAGTTCGCGGAACTGCGGGCGCGAGATCGTCTTCGACGCGCTTGCGCGCAGCTGCATGTTGTTCGCGAAGTTGTAGGTGAGCGTCGCGGCGGGCAGGAAATAATCGTTCTTCAGCCGCGTCGTCGTCGTGCCGATCGGCGTCACCTGCTCCGCGGCGGTCTCGTAGCGGACGCCGATCGTCGCGCGGACGCCGTCGGTCGCCTCGGCCTCGGCCTGGACATAGCCCGCATGGATGCGCAGCGACGCGTCATAGGCATAGGCGCCGAGCGGTGTGCTGAACTGCAGCTGGATCTGGTTCGCGTTGAGCGAATCGATCCCGAGCAGATAGTCGGGACGCAGCAGGTTGTACGGATAGCCCGGCGCGGTGCCGCCGCCCGCGGCGGTCTGATAGTTGAACTGGAGGCGCGTCGAATTGCGCTTCGTGTCCGAGTAGAAATAGCCGGTCGACAGCGTCATCGGCCGCTCGGTGTCGAGCTTGTACGACAGGTCGCCCTGCCCGGTGTAGAGATCCTCGTTCAGTTCGCTGAAGATGATCGATGCGAACGGCGTGAAGCGCTGGGTCACCTGGTACGCGCCGTTGCACTGCGCGCCGTCCGAGCCATTGGGCGCCTCGACGCTGATCGGCAGGCCGGTCGTGGTGGTCGCCGAGCACAGATAGTCGAACTGCCGCTCGTACGGCGCGTTGCGCTTCGAATTGGCATAGGCGCCGCGCGCGTCGAATTTCAGCGCGTCGGTCAGCTTGAATTCGCCAACGAGCTGGCTCTCGAACAGCTGGCGTTCGAACCAGTTGGTGTTCTGCTGGAAACGCAGCCCGCTCGAATTGTTGTAGACGGTCGCCGACGATCCGCGCGCCTGCTTCAGCGTGTCGTGGATATAGACGGTGGTCGAGCGGATCGTGTTCGGGCCGAATTCGTACCCCAGCCCGATCAGCGCGTTGGTGACGATCCGGTTGTCGGTCAGCAGCGTCTGGAAATCATTGCGCAGCGTGCCGTCGGTCGACACCGAATCCTGCTGCGTCGACGAGCGCGTGCGGAAGGTGTTGCTCGCGCTGAGCGATGCGATGATGCCCAGCCGGTCGGAGCCGAAGTCGAACACCGATCCGCCGCTCAGCTCGCCCGACCAGTTGGCCGGCAGCTGGTTGTTGCGCTGGAGCAGCGTCGTGTTCGCATTGGTGAGCTGCGCGACCTGGTCGGTCGGGATGATCCCGGTGCCGCCAGGCGCGTTCTTGATGAAGGCTGGCACCTTGCGCGCGCCGTCGTCGAAGCCGATCCAGTCCGCATCGCCGCCATAATAGGTATAGCCGAGCTCGCTGGTCGTCACGGTGTCGGCGGAGATCGACCCGCCGATGCTCAGGAAGTTCTTCTCCGGGATCGCCTTGGTCGTGAGGTTGATCACGCCGCCGCCGAATTCGCCGGGATAGTTCACCGAATAGGTCTTCTGGACCAGCGCCGAGCCGACGATCGCGGTCGGGAAGATGTCGAGCGGAACCGACCGGCGCAGCGGCTCGGGGCTCGGCAAGGGCGAACCGTTGAGCAGCGACGACGAATAGCGATCGCCGAGGCCGCGGACATAGACGAAGCCGCCGCCGACGACGCTGAGGCCGGTGACGCGCGTCAGTGCGCCGGCGATGTCGCCCTCGCCGGTCCGCGCAATGTCCGCGCTCGACAGCACCGAGACGATCTGTGCGGTCGCGCGCACGGTGTTCGGGATGTTGCGCCCGACGACGACGATGTCCTCGCCCGCCGCGGCGTCATAGCCGGGGCTCGAGACCTCGACGCCGGCTTCGGGGGCGGCCTGCGGTGTGGCCTGCTGTGTGGTCTGCTCTTGGGCCGACGTGCCCGGCGTCGCGGCATTGGTCTGGTCCGCCTCGGCCTGCGGCGTCGCGGCGGGCCGGGGCGGTGCGGCCGGCGCGGGCGCGGTCTGCGCGAGCGCGGCGGGCGCGACCAGCGTCGAGGTGAGGAGGAGCAGTGTTCCGTAGGCGCGGCGCTTGGACATGGCCTGTAATCCCGATTCGTAAAGTCATAGGCGAATGCCGGGACGGTCCCCCAAGGACCGCCCCGGCATCACGGCGCATTCAGATCGCGCCCGCCTCAGCGGCCCTGGCAGGCGAAGTAGACCGAGCTGAACGCCGGCGGTCCGACGTCCTGCAGCGCGGCATCCGCCGGCCGGACCGTGGTGCGGCCGCCCGTCGTCTGTTCGCCCGCGATCATGTTGACGCAGGCGACGTTCGCCGGGGTCTTCACCACGCCGTTGACGAAGGTCATGTCCGCACCACCACGCAGGCGGATCGCGGCCGGGGCCAGCGCGGTCTGGATGAAGGTGAAGTTGGCGTAGCGGCCGAACGTGCGCGGCAGCAGGTCTTCGGCATTGTTCGAATCGATCTCGGTCGAGAAGGAGTCGGCGGTCGCACCGAGCGTGCGCTGGGCGGCGATCATGAACTGGATGAAGCCGCGATAGCCATTGTCGATATCGAAGCCGTCATCATCCGCGCCGGTGATCGCGATATACTTCAGGTTGCTCGTGCCGCCGAAGATCTCGATGCCGTCATCCGCCGAATTGTGGCTCTGGATGTGGTTGAGCGTGGTGCCCGAGCCGGTGCCGCCGAGCGTCAGGCCCTGGAGCTCGTTGCCGTCGCTGATCGCGATGCCGCTGTAGCGGATCTGGACGTACTGCATCGTGCCGCTGCTGTCGGCGGCCGTCGGGCCACCATAGAAGCGCCCGGTGACACCCTCGATCGCCTGCTGGCAGGTCGTGCTGCTGCCGGCGGCATTGTTCGGGCCGGTGCCGGTGGCGCAGACCGCGACCGGTGCGCGGCCGAGCATGACGATCCCGCCCCACTGGCCCTGCGTCGCGTCGCTGACGCCGTTCGACGCCAGGTTCTGCTGCGAGGTGAAGACGATCGGGGCGGTGGCGGTGCCGACCGCGTTGATCTTCGACCCGCGGTTGACGATCAGCAGGTCGTTGGTCGTTTCGCTCGAATCCGCGGCGATCACGACGCCGGCCTCGATGTTTAGGACCGCGCCATTGTCCACACCGGTCGTGCCGACATCGGTGCCGATCTCGGTCTGGCCGCGCAGGCGGTAGAAGACGCCGGCGATCTTCGGCAGCGTCAGCGTGCCGCTGATCACGGTCGGCAGGCGGCAGGCGCGGAACGTCGCGACCAGGCCGTCATCGGTCGTGCCGGTCGGGCAGACGCTCGTCGCGGTGACCGCGCCGACCGAAGGCACCGCGGTGCAGCGTGCGCCCGAGCCGCCGAATTCGGCCGAGGTCGAGTTGCAGGTCCAGCCCTGGAACGCGGTGTCGGTCGGGCCGTTGAGCGCGCCGACGAAGTTCGTGCTGGTGAAGAAGCTGTTGAGCGTCGACGGATCCATCGGCGTGGTGAGCGACGTCGCCGAGGTCGGATACAGGCCGTTCAGGCCGGTGCTGACGCCGCTGACATTGTTGTTCGTGCCGGCGTTGACGACCGCGAGCTGCTCGTCAGGCGTGATCGTGATGGTGTTGACCGTGGTCGGGGCGGCGAACTGTGCCGCGGTGATCGCGCTGGGCGTCGGCGTCGGCGTGGGGGTCGGCGTCGGGGTCGGCGTTGCCGGCGGGATCACGATGGTGCCCGCACCCGGCGACGCGACGCTGTCCGCGCCTCCGCATGCCGACAGCGCCGCACAGGCGGTGCTGGTCAGCAGGATAAGGCCGATGCGCTTGAAGCTGGTCATTCACGGAACTCCCGGTCGATCATTGATTGCGTGGATCGACTCGGGTCCCCCTGCCGATCTCTCAACGGCGGTTAGGCGGCACAGATGACAGTGCGATGCGGTTTCGATGACGGCCGGATGACGGTGGTGTTTCAGCAATGTGACAACGGGGCGGCGAGGTACGCGCTGAGCCGGGGCGGGACGACGACGGACGGTATCACGGGGACCCGGGGTGCATCACCCCGCTTTCGCTGCGCGGCACAATGATTTAAGGGGCACGGACGCTAGCAAGGCCCTTATCCGGGCAATCCCGCGGATTTCACCGCGATTACAGGAATTTTCGACGAGTATGGCCTCTTTCAAGGACCCCGGTTTTCAGGAACGTACCGCCTCTGCGAACGACGCGAAGCTGAAGGCGCTCGAGAAACTGCGCGCCAAGCCTGCGATCGATCCGGCGGTCGCCGCCGAGCGCGCCGCCGCCCGCGCCGCCAAGGAGGAGGCCGAGCGCGCCAAGCGCCAGGCCAAGCGCGATGCCGAAGAGGAGGCCAAGGCCGCCAAGAAGGCCGCCGCCGCCGAAGCCGCAGCCCGCGCGCTCGAGGCCGAAGCCAAGTCGCAAATGTCCGACGCCGACAAGAAGGCACTCCGCGACGCCAAATATGCGGCGCGCAAAGCCAAGAAGAAGTGAGGAAACGGCCGGGAATTTCCCCGGCCTTTTTCTTTTGTGCCGCCGGGATTTTCGGTCGGCGCTTCGCCACACCGTCATCCTGACGAACGTCAGGACCCAGAGCCACAAGCACCAACGCCCGCAACTTTGGATCCTGGATCAAGTCCAGGATGACGGAGGCGAGTGACGCTTACCCCACACACATCGTCGTCCTGACGAAAGTCAGGATCCAGAGCCACGGACGCCAGCGCGCGTTACCCTGGGTCCGGGATGACGGACGGGGGAGAAGCCCCCCGCCCTCAGGCCGCGAGCGCGTCCTGCTCTTCGGGGGCGAGGCGGATCATGTAGTCGAACGCCGCCAGTGCCGCCTTCGAGCCTTCGCCCATCGCGATCACGATCTGCTTGAACGGCACCGTCGTCACGTCGCCGCCCGCGAACACGCCGGGGATCGACGTCTCGCCGCGGTGATCGACCTCGATCTCGCCGCGCATCGTCAGCGCGACCGTGTCGGTCAGCCATTCGGTGTTCGGCACGAGCCCGATCTGGACGAAGATCCCCTCCAGCTCGACCTGATGCAGCGTGTCGTGGTTGCGATCCTTGTAGCTGAGCCCCGTCACCTGCTTGCCGTCGCCGAGCACCTCGGTGGTCATCGCCGAGGTGACGACCTTGACGTTGGGCAGGCTGGCGAGCTTGCGCTGGAGCACCGCATCCGCGCGCAGGTCGCTGTCGAACTCGATCAGCGTGACGTGCGCGACGAGGCCCGCCAGGTCGATCGCCGCCTCGACGCCGCTATTGCCGCCGCCGATCACCGCGACGCGCTTGCCCTTGAACAGCGGGCCGTCGCAATGCGGGCAATAGGTCACGCCCTTGTTGCGATACGCCTCCTCGCCCGGCACGTTCATCTGACGCCAGCGCGCACCGGTCGACAGGATCACGGTCCGCGCCTTCAGCGACGCGCCGCTCGCAAGCTGCACCTCGTGCAGGCCGCCGACCTGCGTCGCGGGGATCAACTTGCTCGCGGTCTGCAGGTTCATCACGTCGACGCCATATTCGGCGACATGCTGCTCCATGTGCGCGACGAGCTTGGGCCCCTCGGTATGGGCGACCGAGATGAAATTCTCGATCGACATGGTGTCGAGCACCTGACCGCCGAAGCGCTCGGCCGCGATGCCGGTGCGGATGCCCTTGCGCGCGGCGTAGATCGCCGCTGCCGCGCCGGCGGGGCCGCCACCGACGACGAGCACGTCGAACGGATCCTTGCCCGCGATCTTCTCGGCCGCGCGCGCGGTGCTGCCCGTGTCGAGCTTCGCGACGACCTGCTCGACGCTCATCCGGCCTTGCGCGAACGGCTCGCCGTTGAGGAAGATCGCCGGCACCGACAGGATGTTGCGGTTCGTGACCTCGTCCTGGAACACGCCGCCCTCGATCGCGACATGGCTGATCCGCGGGTTGATCACGCTCATCAGGTTCAGCGCCTGCACCACCTCGGGGCAGTTCTGGCAGCTGAGTGAGAAATAGGTCTCGAACGCGAAATCGCCGTCGAGCCCGCGTACCTGCTCGATCACCTCCTGCGTCAGCTTCGACGGATGCCCGCCGACCTGGAGCAGTGCGAGCACCAGCGAAGTGAACTCATGTCCCATCGGGATGCCGGCGAAGCGCACGCCGATATCGGTGCCGGCACGGCGGATCATGAACGACGGGCGGCGCTTGTCGTCATCCTTGCGGACCATCGTCACCGAATCGGACAGCGCCGCGATCTCGGTCAGCAGGCCCTCGAGCTCGCGCGACTTGGCGCCGTCGTCGAGCGAGGCGACGAGTTCGATCGGCTGGACGATGTTCGCCAGATAGGTCTTGAGCTGCGCGGTAAGGTTCACATCGAGCACGGACGCTCTCCTGTCTGATGAAAGGGACGCGCGGCGGGCTGCCGTCGCGAAAATCGTCACCCCGGACCGGGTCCGGGGTCCACCGTGCCGCACGACATCGGGGCGTCATGCGGCAGGGTGGCTGCCAGACCGAAGTCCGGCAGGCCGGGGAAGGAGCGAACCCCTCCCCCTTTGGTAACGAAGCCGGGCGACCGGCTCCGTCAGTGGCTCAGATCTTGCCGACGAGATCGAGCGACGGGGCGAGCGTGGTCTCACCCTCTTCCCACTTGGCGGGGCAGACCTCGCCGGGGTGGGCTGCGATATACTGTGCGGCCTTGACCTTGCGCAGCAGCTCCATCGCGTTGCGGCCGACGCCTTCCGAGGTAATCTCCATCAGCTGGATCACGCCCTGCGGATCGACGACGAAGGTGCCGCGATCGGCCAGGCCCTGGCCTTCGCGCATCACGTCGAAGTTGCGCGTGATGGTGCCCGACGGATCGCCCAGCATCGTGTAATCGATCTTGCCGATCGCCGGCGACGTGTCGTGCCAGGCCTTGTGCGAGAAATGGGTGTCGGTCGACACGCTGTAGACCTCGACGCCCATCTTCTGGAACGCGGCATAATTGTCGGCCAGATCCTCGAGCTCGGTCGGGCAGACGAACGTGAAATCGGCTGGGTAGAAGAAGAAGACCGCCCACTTGCCCGTGACGTCGGCGTCCGACACCTCGATGAACTTGCCCTGGCGATAGGCCTGGGTGGAGAACGGCTTCAGCTGGGTGCCGATGATCGACATGGGGTAGCTCCTTAGAATTGTGCGACGCATCATATATGGGATGCTGCGGCGCAGCGTGAAATGCAGAATGCCGATCTAGTACATTCACGCAGTCGATCACAGAGGCGCCAAAGATCGACTAAGGCACTGAAAAAACCCCGAAAACAGAAACGCCGGCCCGCTCGCGATGGAGAGGACCGGCGTAAATCTGGTGGGCGCGACAGGGATTGAACCTGTGACCCCACCCGTGTGAAGGGTGTGCTCTACCGCTGAGCTACGCGCCCGAAACTGGTTCGGAAGCGGGCCTTTAAGCGCGGCATGCCGCGCTGTCCAGCCCTGTTGGTCATGATCGGTCGATCAGTTGACCGAATCCTTCAGCCCCTTGCCCGCCTTGAACTTGGGCTGGGTCGACGCCTTGATCGTCATCGGCTCGCCGGTGCGCGGGTTGCGTCCCGTCGAGGCCTTGCGCTTCGAGACCGAGAAGGTGCCGAACCCGACCAGCCGGACTTCCTCGCCCTTTTTCAGCGCAGCCGAAATCGCGTCGAAAACGGCTTCGACGGCCTTGACCGCATCGCCCTTGACCAGCCCCGACGTGTCCGCGACCGTCGCGATCAGTTCCTGCTTGTTCATACAGTTAATCCCCCAAACAAATACCGAATCGGCAGCGATGGAATCGCGGCGCCAATCTCCAGGCAGTAACGCGGCGGTATCGTCTGCTGTCAAACGAAACCGCCGCGCGATGCTTTAACCGCGCGGTTCGGTATCGGCCATCGTGACGCGGCGAAATACCGCGCCGGATGCGCTCAGTGGTGAAGACCGCCCCCGACCGGCGGGATCGGCGCGGGCGGCAAGGCCGCCAGTTCGTCCGCGTCGGTCCACTCGATCGCCTCGAGCGGTTCGGTCAGCGCAAGCCGCAACACCTCGTCGACATGGCTGACGGGGATGATCTTCAGCCCCTCCTTGATGTTCGCCGGAATGTCCGCGAGGTCCTTCTCGTTCTCGTGCGGGATGAGCACGGTGGTGATCCCGCCGCGCAGCGCCGCGAGCAGCTTCTCCTTCAGCCCGCCGATCGGCAGCACGCGACCGCGCAGCGTCACCTCGCCGGTCATCGCCACCTCGCGCCGGACCGGCACGCCGGTCATCGTCGAGACGATCGACGTGACGATCCCGACACCTGCCGACGGACCGTCCTTGGGCGTCGCGCCTTCGGGCAGATGGATGTGGATGTCCTTGCGGTTGAACAGCGATGGCTTGATGCCATAGCTCGGTGCACGCGCCTTGACGTAGCTGAACGCGGTCTCGATCGACTCCTTCATCACGTCGCCGAGCGTGCCCGTCAGCTTGGCCGCGCCCTTGCCCGACACGGTGACGCTTTCGATCGTCAGCAACTCGCCGCCGACCTCGGTCCAGGCAAGCCCGGTGACCGCGCCGATCTGGTTCTCCGTCTCGGACAGGCCGTGGCGATATTTCTGCACGCCCGCGAACTCGGCGATGTTGTCGGGCGTGATCGTCACGCTCGTCGCCTTGCCCTCTAGGATCCGGCGCAGCGCCTTGCGCGCGAGCTTGGCGATCTCGCGCTCGAGCGTACGCACGCCCGCCTCGCGGGTGTACTGCTGGATCAGCGTGCGCAGGCCCTCCTGCGTCAGGATGAACTCGCCGTCCTTCAGGCCGTGCGCTTCGATCTGCTTGGCGATCAGATGCCGCTCGGCGATTTCGACCTTCTCGTCCTCGGTATAGCCCTCGAGCCGGATGATCTCCATCCGGTCGAGCAGTGCCTGGGGGAGGTTGAGCGTGTTCGCGGTCGTCACGAACATCACGTCCGACAGATCGAGGTCGATCTCGAGATAATGATCCTGGAACTTGCCGTTCTGCTCCGGGTCAAGCACCTCGAGCAGTGCCGACGCCGGATCGCCGCGGAAATCCTGGCCGAGCTTGTCGATCTCGTCGAGCAGGAACAGCGGGTTCGACGCCCCCGCCTTTTTCAGGTTGGTGACGATCTTGCCCGGCAGCGAGCCGATATAGGTGCGACGATGACCGCGGATCTCGGCTTCGTCACGCACGCCACCCAGCGACTGGCGGATGAACTCGCGACCCGTCGCCTTGGCGATCGATTTGCCGAGTGAGGTCTTGCCGACGCCCGGCGGGCCGACGAGGCACAGGATCGGCCCCTTCAGCTTGTTGGTGCGCGCCTGGACCGCGAGATATTCGATGATCCGGTCCTTGACCTTCTCGAGCGCATAATGATCCTCGTCGAGCACCGCCTGGGCCGCCGAGATGTCCTTCTTGATCTTCGACTTCTTGCCCCAGGGAAGCCCCAGCAGCACGTCGAGATAGTTGCGCACGACCGTCGCCTCGGCGCTCATCGGCGCCATCGTCTTCAGCTTCTTGAGCTCGGCGGTCGCCTTGGAGCGCGCTTCCTTGCTCATCTTGAGCGTCGCGATCTTCTGCGTCAGCTCGGCGATCTCGTCGCCTTCGCCCTCGTCACCCTCATTGCCGAGCTCGCGCTGGATCGCCTTCAACTGCTCGTTGAGGTAATATTCGCGCTGCGTCTTCTCCATCTGGCGCTTGACGCGGCTCTTGATCTTCTTCTCGACCTGCAGGACGCCGAGCTCGCCCTCCATCGCCGCAAACGCCATTTCGAGGCGCTTGGCGGGGTCGGTCTGCATCAGCATCGCCTGCTTGTCGGCGACCTTGATCTGGATGTTGGCGACTACGGCATCGGACAGCCGGGCGGCCTCGGTGATCTCGGACAGCTGGGTCGCGGTCTCGGCGGGCAGCTTGCGGTTGAGCTTCGCGTAATTCTCGAACTGGTCAACGACCGAGCGCATCAGCGCCGCGATCTCGGGACCCTCGACCTCGGCATCGGCGACCGTCGCGACTTCGGCGGTTAGGAAGTCACCACTCTCGTCGAGCGTCTCGAGCGTCGCGCGAACCTTGCCTTCGACCAGCACGCGCACCGTGCCGTCGGGCAGCTTGAGCAGCTGGAGCACGGTCGCGGTCACGCCCATCGTGTAGAGATCGTCGCGCGCGGGATCGTCCTCGGCCGGGTCGAGCTGCGCGACCAGGAAGATCTCCTTTTCTGCCGCCATCGCCGCCTCGAGCGCCGCGACCGATTTCTCGCGGCCGACGAACAGCGGAACGATCATGTGCGGAAACACGACGATGTCGCGTAGCGGAAGAACGGGATAGTGGGTCATGCAAGCTCCGGTACCGGACCGAACAAGGTCGGCGTCAGCTCATTATATGGTGAGGATGGCGGATCCATCAATCGCCGGGCTACGTAATCGCCGAAGCGCCCCCACACACGGTCCGGGACTCCGTCACACCGTGCCGTCCTATCACGGGTGCGCCTATCGCTCTTGTATCGATCCGACCACCGCGCGAGAACGCGCCGCATGATCCTGCGCCTCCTCCTCGCCGCCAGCTGCACCGCGCTGCTCGCCATCCCCCCGGTCTCAGCGCAGCTGCCGCGCAAGGGCGAACCCGCGATCACCGCGCAGACGCAGCGTTCGGGGGGCGCGCTCACCCCCGAACAGACCGCGCTGCAGTTCGACCATGCCGATCTCGCCTTCGAAGTGCTGCCCGATGCGCAGCGGCTGAACGGCGTCGCGACGCTGCGCTTCACCGCGCGTGCGCCGGTCGCGCGGCTGCCGATCGATCTCGACCGCAACCTGCCGGTGACCGCCATCGCGATCGACGGCGTCGCGCTACCCGCCTCCGCCTGGACCAATCCGGAGGGGCGGCTGACCATCACGCTGCCCCGGCCGGTGCCGGCGGGCGGGAAGGTGACCGCGACGATCACCTATGGGGGCACGCCGCATGTCGCGGTAAAGGCGCCGTGGGACGACGGCATGGTCTGGTCGAAGACCCCCGACGGGCGCACCTGGTTCGCGACCACGGCGGAGGGCTATGGCTGCGACCTGTTCTGGCCGTGCCTCGATTTTCCGACCGGCGAGCCTGCGCTGGTCGATCTCCACATCACCGTGCCCAAGGGGCTGAAGGCGCCGTCGAACGGCGTGCTGGTCGGCGTCGACACGTTCGCCGACGGCCGCACCACCTGGAACTGGCGCGCCAAGCACCCCAACACCTACGGCATCGCGCTCAACGTCGGGCCGTATGAGGAGGTCCGCGGCACCTATAAGAGCCGCTTCGGCAACAGCATTCCGATGTTCTACTGGTATCTGCCCGGCGAGAAGCCGCAGGCGGAAAAGCTGTTCGCCGAATTCGCCCCGACGCTCGACTTTTTCGAGAGCATGATCGGCCCCTACCCGTTCGGCGACGAGAAGCTCGGCGTCGTCGAGACCCCGCACAAGGGCATGGAGCACCAGACCATCAACGCCTACGGCAACGACTATGCCAAGGCGCCCGAGGGGTTCGACTGGCTGTTCCAGCACGAGTTCGCGCATGAATGGTTCGGCAACCAGCTGACCGCCGCCAACTGGGACGATTACTGGCTGCACGAGGGCTATGGCACCTATATGCAACCGCTCTACGGTCAGTGGCGCGAGGGGCGCGCGCGCTATGCGACGATGCTGCAGGGTGAGCGCGGGGCGATCATGAACCGCATGCCGATGACCCAGCAGCGAATTACCACCGAGGAGGAGGTGTACGAGCTCGACAAGGGCGGCGCCGGGCAGGACATCTACAACAAGGGGTCGTGGATGCTGCACACGCTGCGCAACCTGATCGGTGACACCGCCTTTTTCGACGTGACGCGCCGCGCAGTCTATGGCCGTCCCGATCCGAAGCCCGGCAACTTCACCCCCCGCTTCGGCTCCACAAAGGAGTACGAGGCGATCGTCCGCCGCGTTACCGGGAAGGATTATGGCTGGTTCTTCGACGTCTATCTCCGCCAGGCGGCACTGCCCGAGCTGATCGAGACACGCACCGGCACCACGCTGACGCTGGCGTGGAAGGTGCCGGGCAATGGCCGGTTCCCGCTGCCGGTCGAGGTGCAGATCGACGGCAAGACGCGGACGCTGCCGATGACGACGGGCACCGCGACGCTTGCCGTGCCGAAGGGCGCGCATGTCGTGATCGACCCCGATGCGCTGGTCCTGCGCCGGAGCATCGCGCTAGAGGCGGTGGCCGCATGGAAATCCGCACAGGCAGCGAAGGCGAAACCGCAATGACCGATCCGTTCCCCCTTGAAGGCGGCGGCCCAGCAGCCACGAGCGTCGCCGCGCCTGACTCTGGAATTCTGCCTACGCAGGAGAACCCCTGGCCCGCCCGCGCCGCGGAGATGGCGGCGATCTTCATGGTCGGCGACGGACTGCTCGGGCTGCTCCAGCCGCGGCGCCACGTCGATCTGTGGAAGGACGACGCGCTCGGCACCGAGGCGCTGGTCCAGCCGTTCGTCGACCGCCCGGGCCGCCGCCGTCTCTATGCCGTCGTCCAGATCGCGGCGGGCATCGCGCTCGCCGCCCGGCAACGCGCGCGCTGACGCGACCGGCGGCGAAGCCGGCGCGCGGTCTCAGGGGAGCGTGAAGCTGGTCGTCGTGATCCGGTGGAGCGTCGTCACGGGCCCGCGCGGCAGGCTGTGCTCGGTCATATCCTTGGCGGCGGCGGACAGGAGATAGCGGCCCTTCTCGACGAGCGGCGGCGTGATCGCACCCGCGGCGTCGGTGACCAGCTCGGTCGAGACGCGCGTCGGCGAGATCAGCGTGACCTTCGCGCCCGCGACCGGCTTCCCCTCGCGCGTCAGGACGAAGCGCGTCCCGTTCGCGGTCGCGGGTGCGATCTCGAACGGCAATTTGGTGCGCGGATCGGCACGACCGGCGCGCGCGTAGTAGATGATGCCCTCGCGCTTGCCCGGATCACCCCAGGGCGCGAAGACGTCGTCGTCCCAGACATGCACGTCGCCCGCGGGCAGCTGCGCCTCGAGGAACCCGGCCTTGCGAACCAGCGCAGTCGCGGCCGGCGCGACGATTCGCGGCGTCTTCAGATTGGCGAATTCGGGATCGCCGCCCGCGGGCATCGGTTCGGCGGGCTCGCCGAGATAGATGCGCGCGGGTCCTGCCCCGTCGCGCTCGACCCAGACCTCATGCGCATCCGCCGCGCCTGCCGCCATCAGCGCGAGCATCGCCGCGCCCATCCATGCCGTCTTCACATCCGCTCTCCCGCTTCTTGGGTCGAAACCCGCTGAAGTGATGCTAATGCAAGTCACTCGCGGATACCACCCCAGCCGTCATCCTGAAGAAAGTCAGGATGACGGAGTGGGTGACGGATAAGCTCCCCTAGGGCACGACCGTCGTGAACAGATAGGCGGCGAAGATCACGAGGTGGAGGACGCCCTGCAGCACGGTCGTGCGTCCGGTGCCGAGCGACAGCGTCGCCACGAACAGCGACAGTGCGAGCAGCGTCATCCCCTTGGCGTCGATCCCCAGTGCAAGCGGCAGGTCGAGCACGAGCGAGACGATCGCAACGCTCGGGATCGTCAGCCCGATCGTCGCCAGCGCAGAGCCCAATGCAAGGTTGAGGCTGGTCTGCAACCGGTTGCGCCTGGCCGCCTTGTACGCGGCCAGGCTCTCGGGCGCGAGCACCAGCGCGGCGATCACCACCCCGACGACCGCGAGCGGCAGGCCCGCGCCGAGCACGGCGGCCTCGATCGTCGGCGACAGCGTCTTGGCAAGCAGGACGACCGAGACCAATGCGGCGAGCAGCATCCCGAACGCGATTCCCGTCGCGCGCTGCGATGGCGGGGCGGCGTGCGCGTGCGTCTCCATGTCGTCAGCCGAGGGCAGGAAATAGTCGCGATGCCGGACCGTCTGGACCAGCACGAACGTACCGTAGAGCACCAGCGAGACGATCGCGACGAACACCAGCTGCGACGGCGCATAGGTCGGCCCGGTCGTCGACGAGGTGTAATTGGGGAGGATGAGCGACAGCACCGACATCGCCGCCAGCACGCCCAGCGCCGCGCTCATCCCCTTCAACGTGAAGCGCTGTTCGTGATGCCGCACCGCGCCCGCGAGCAGGCAGAGCCCGATGATGAAGTTGAGGATGATCATGATCGCGGCGAACACCGTGTCGCGCGCGAGCGCCGCGGCGTCGCCGGCATCCGACAGCATCAGCGACACGATCAGCGACACCTCGATCACCGTCACGGCGATCGCGAGCACGAGCGTGCCGAACGGCTCGCCGACCTTGTGCGCGATGACCTCGGCATGATGGACCGCGGCGAGCACGCTGGCGATCAGCACCACGATCGCCGCCGCCGTGCCGATCGACCCCATCTTGGCGAGGCCGAAGAGCACCGCGACAAGCCCCAGGCCGGGTGCGATTAGCGTCCACACCGGCAATGCCAGCCGGTCCGGCATCGTCTCCACCACCGTTACCTTCGGTTGTTCGGCCACTTCGATCGTCATGCGGTCTCCCTCGTTGCACTAGAACAACGAATGCCCGACGCCCCGATAAGGGTCCGTCCCGCTGTCGATCCACCGCCCACGCGGCCGCGCACCCCGTCATCCTGACGAAAGTCAGGACCCAGGATACCAAACGCGACGCTCAGCGACTCTGGGTCCTGACGTTCCTCAGGATGACGGACAATGCAGCGCCTTCCCGGACCAAAAAAAGGGCGCCGATCGCTCGACGCCCCTTCCTCACCAGTGTCGCCGCGGATCAGGCCGCGTCGCCGGCCTTCTTCTTTTCGGCATAGACGCGGATCGGTTCCTTGCGGCCCTCGATCACGTCCTTGTCGATCATCACCTCGTCGACGCCGTCCATGCCGGGCAGGTCGAACATCGTGTCGAGCAGGATGCTCTCGAGGATCGAGCGAAGCCCGCGCGCACCCGTCTTGCGTTCGATGCCCTTCTTGGCGACCGAGACCAGCGCGTCGTCGGTGAAGCCGAGCGCGACGTCCTCCATCTCGAACAGCTTCTGATACTGCTTGACCAGCGCGTTCTTCGGCTCCTTCAGGATCTTCACCAGCGCGTCGACGTCGAGATCCTCGAGCGTCGCGATCACCGGCAGACGACCGACGAACTCGGGGATGAGCCCGAACTTGAGAAGATCCTCAGGCTCGACCGACTTCAGCGTCTCGCCGGTCTTGCGCTCGTCCGGTCCGGCGACATAGGCGCCGAAGCCGATCGACTTGCCCTGCAGACGATCGCCGATGATCTTCTCGAGACCCGAGAACGCACCGCCGCAGATGAACAGGATGTTCGTCGTGTCGACCTGCAGGAATTCCTGCTGCGGATGCTTGCGACCACCCTGTGGCGGCACCGACGCTGTCGTGCCTTCCATCAGCTTGAGCAGTGCCTGCTGAACGCCCTCTCCGCTCACGTCGCGCGTGATCGACGGGTTCTCGGCCTTGCGGCTGATCTTGTCGATCTCGTCGATATAGACGATCCCGCGCTGCGCCCGCTCGACGTTGTAGTCGGAGGCCTGGAGCAGCTTGAGGATGATGTTCTCGACATCCTCGCCGACATAGCCGGCCTCGGTCAGCGTCGTCGCATCGGCCATCGTGAACGGCACGTCGAGGATGCGGGCAAGCGTCTGTGCGAGCAGCGTCTTGCCGCAACCGGTCGGCCCGACGAGCAGAATGTTCGACTTGGACAGCTCGACATCGGCACCCTTGGCGCCGTGGTTGAGCCGCTTGTAGTGATTGTGCACCGCCACCGACAGGACGCGCTTGGCGCGCTTCTGGCCGATCACATAATCGTCGAGGACGTCGCAGATCTCCTGCGGAGTCGGTACGCCGCCGTCCTTCTTGGACACCAGCGCCGACTTCGTCTCCTCACGGATGATGTCGTTGCATAGCTCGACGCACTCGTCGCAGATGAAGACCGTCGGCCCGGCGATCAGCTTGCGCACCTCGTGCTGCGACTTGCCGCAGAACGAGCAATAGAGGGTGCTCTTCGAGTCGCCACCGCTCAGCTTCGTCATTCAATCACCTCTCGCGCATGTCGGTGCGCGTGCCGTTTCCGGGGCGGTCATCGTAACGCACCCCGGATATCCTACAATCAAATAAACCCGCCAGGCTTACGATTCGCCTTATGCAGGCTTCGCCGCGTCGTCCGCGGGGGCGGGACGCTTGTCGAAAACCTCGTCGACCAGACCGAAATCCTTCGCTTCATTCGCTTCGAGGAACGTGTCGCGATCCATCCGGCGTTCGATCTCCTCGATCGGCTGACCGGTATACTGCGAATAGAGCTCGTTCATCCGCTTGCGGATGCGCAGGATCTCGCGCGCCTGGATCTCGATGTCGCTCGCCATGCCCTGTGCACCGCCCGATGGCTGATGGATCATGATCCGTGCGTTGGTCATCGCGACGCGCATGCCGGGTTCACCGCTCGCGAGCAGGAAGCTGCCCATCGAGGCGGCCTGGCCGATGCACACCGTGCCGACGCGCGGACGGATATACCGCATCGTATCATGGATCGCCATGCCCGCCGTGACGACACCGCCCGGCGAGTTGATATACATGAAGATGTCCTTCTTCGGGTTCTCGGACTCGAGGAAGAGGAGCTGGGCGGTGATCAGCGAGGCCATGCCGTCCTCGACGCCGCCCGTCACGAAGATGATGCGCTCGCGGAGCAGGCGCGAGAAGATGTCGAACGAGCGCTCACCGCGATTCGACTGCTCGATAACGATGGGAACAAGGCCTGCTTGCGTCTGCTGCAGGCCGAGCCCGGCGCTGGCCAACGGGCTCGCGAAATCGCCGGTCTCGAACGGATTGTGCATGGAAATCTCTCTTATGCCCCAGTGAACCGCCAACATCGGCGCTCGCACGGGGGAGTTCAAGCCCTGCTACCCGTCAGGAGAACCACCTACCCCCCGCCCCTTCCGAGAGCGGGAGTCAGACGCCAGGCGCGGGGTAGGCCAGGTAGGCCAGCCGCCGTACCTCGCGACGGCCGCGAACGACGGTGTCGAGGATCAGCCCCGTGAACACGTTCAAAGCCGCGAAGATGCCGAGCCCGGTGATCAGGATCGCGGTCGGGAAACGCGGCACCTGATGGATTTCGAGATAGGTGAGCACCAGCGGGATGCCGAGCAGCAGTGCGAGCAGCGCGAACGCCCCGCCGATCGCGCCGAAGAACCACAAGGGCCGCTCGATCCGGTACAGCGTCATGATCGTCCGCAGGATCCGCCAGCCGTCGGCGTAGGTGCTCAGCTTCGATTCGGACCCCTCGGGCCGCGCGAAATAGGGCGTCTCGACCTCGCCGATCGGCATCTTGAGTTCGAGCGCGTGGACGCTGATCTCGGTTTCGATCTCGAACCCCGCCGACAGTGACGGGAAGCTCTTCACGAACCGCCGCGAGAAGACGCGGTAGCCAGACAGGATATCGGTGAAGCTGCGCCCGAAGAGCCGCGCGAGCATGCCCGTGAGCAGCGCGTTGCCGAACCGGTGCCCGCGGCGATAGCTTTCCTGGACCTGGCTGATCCGCGATCCGACGACCATGTCGAGCTGCTCGTCGAGCACGCGCGCGACCAAAGCCGGCGCGGATGCCGCGTCATAGGTCGCGTCGCCGTCCGCCATGACGTAGATATCGGCATCGATGTCCGCGAACATCCGCCGGACGACCGCGCCCTTGCCCTGGATCCGTTCGGTCCGGACGACGGCCCCCGCCGCGCGGGCGACCGCGACCGTGCGGTCGGCGCTGTTGTTGTCGTAGACGTAGATCGTCGCGCCGGGCAGCGCGGCGCGGAATCCCGCCACCGTCTGCGCGATCGCGGCCTCTTCGTTGTAGCAGGGCAGCAGGACGGCGATTCTCGGTTCGGTCATGCCCTGCCCTGTACAGTCGAAGACGGCGTAACGATCAACGCGTCTTCCAATCAACGCAAATCCCCGGCGGCGGCAGGGGCCCAGTTGGGGAAGGTCCATAACGAAGCTTTGCGCGCCGTCACAGCAACCTTTCCAACTGGACCCCGGCCTCCGCCGGGGAAGTGGCCCGAAAACGGGGGGAGTGCCTCAGCGAAGAGGCACTCCGATCGGCTTACGCCTCGGTCTTGGTCGCAGCCTTCTTGGCGCGCGGCTTCTTGGCCGGCGCGTCGGCAGCTTCGGTGCCCTCGGCATTTTCAGCCGCGACCGGCGACGATTCCGTTACCGCCGTCTCAGCCTCGACCGGAGCCGCCTTCTTCTTGGCGGGAGCCTTCTTGGCAGGCTTGGCCTCGTCCGCGGCGTCCGAAGCGGGCGCCTCGTCGGTCACCGCTGCGTCGTCGGCAGGTGCTGCCTTCTTCTTGGCGGCAGCCTTCTTCTTCGGCTTGTGGTTGTCATGGTCATGCACGTGCGTGCCGCTGGCGAAACCGTCCTCGCTCTCGATCGCAGCTTCCAGCTCCTCGCGGGTGGCTTCGCGGTCGGTGATCTCGGCCTTCTCGAACAGGAAGTCGACGACCTTGTCCTCGTACAGCGGGGCGCGCAGCTGGGCAGCGGCCATCGGCTCGGACTGGACATACTGCATGAACTGCTGGCGCTGCTCGGCGGGATACTGCTGGGCCGCCTGGGCGAGCAGACGCTGCATTTCCTGGTTGGACACCTCGACGCCGTTTGCCTGGCCGATCTCGGACAGGAGCAGGCCGAGGCGCACGCGACGCTCGGCGATCTTGCGGTAATCGTCGCGCTCGCCTTCCATCTCGGCCATCGCGGCCTCGGGATCGGCTTCGTGCGTGGCTTCGTGCTGGAGCTGCGACCAGATCTGGTTGAACTCGGCTTCCACCATCGACGGCGGAACCTCGAAGTCATGACCCTCGGCGAGCTGGTCGAGCAGCTTGCGCTTCATGTGCGTGCGCGTGAGCCCGTTATGCTCCTGCTCGATCTGACCCTTGAGCAGGCCCGAAAGCTGCTCGAGGCTCTCGAGACCCAGCGACTTGGCAAGATCCTCGTCGATCTTGCTCTCGCCCGCGGTCTTGACCGACTTGACGGTGATGTCGAACGTGGCCGGCTGACCCGCGAGCGACTTCTCCTGATACTCCTCGGGGAAGGTCACGTTCAGGACCTTCTCCTCGCCGGTCTTCACGCCGACGAGCTGATCCTCGAAGCCGGGGATCA
The DNA here is from genome assembly GCF_003046295.1 of Sphingomonas aerolata. Classification (GTDB taxonomy): domain Bacteria; phylum Pseudomonadota; class Alphaproteobacteria; order Sphingomonadales; family Sphingomonadaceae; genus Sphingomonas; species Sphingomonas aerolata. The sequence goes on along the minus strand of NZ_PZZN01000002.1, from coordinate 813,221 downwards.
GACGTCCTGCACCGAGCTCGACGCCCATGTCGGTGCCGGTGCCGCCGTCGAACGCGACGCCATCGGCGGTCTTGCCGACGAAATCGACGGTGACGAGATCGCCCATCGCCGCGGCATAATCGTCAGCGGCGTCGTCCCACTTCTTCTGCTGGTCGGCGAACTTCTGGAGCTGCTCGGTGACCGCCTCGTCGGCGACGGGCACGGTCAGGCGCTCGAGCTTCAGGCCGTCGATCGCCGGTGCGGGGACCTGCGGCAGGACCTCCATCTCGACCTTGACGACCGCGTCCTTGCCGAGGTCATAGCCGTCTTCCAGCTCGACCGAGGGCTGCATCGCGGGACGCAGCTGCTTTTCGGCGACTAGGCTCTGCACGCCTTCCTGGATCGCGGCGTTCAGCGCGTCCTGCGTCAGCGCGGGGCCGTGCATCTTGCGGATGAGGTTTGCCGGCACCTTGCCCGGACGGAAGCCCGGCATCTTCATCTGCGGCGCGAGGCGCTTCAGCTCGACATCGACCTTCGAGTCGATATCCTTCGCAGTGATGGTGAGGGTGTAGGCGCGCTTGAGGCCCTCGTTCAACGTCTCGACAGTCTGCATGTCCGGCCTTTGTCTAAAAGAGCATTCGGGAAAAATTCATCTGGCGGTCGCCCCGCCAGTGCGGCGGAGTGGTGCGGGCGAAGGGACTCGAACCCCCACATCTTGCGATGGCAGGACCTAAACCTGCTGCGTCTACCAGTTCCGCCACGCCCGCACAGGACATCGCCGTAGCGGGCGCGTCTATACCAACGTTGTATCCCGGGGCAAGCACGCAAGGTAAGTCGGTGGGCAACTCGATACGATCGTGCGCGTTGATGCAGAAGAAGGAGAGAGCATCATGGCTACCCAACCCCCAGCGGAATTCCCGACGCCCTCGTCGCCTGCCGAGCCGACGACGCCGCCGCCGGAGTTCAATCCACCCGCGCCGGACATCGACGTTCCCGATCCGGGCGCACCCTCGACCGATCCCGCCCCCATCCAGCCAGAGTTCTGATCATGGCCGATCCCCATGCGGGCACCAATCCCGAAACCCGCCCCGAGGACCGTGACGCGGACACGCGCAGCGACATCGAGCAGGCGGTGCAGTCGCGCTCCGACGCGGTCGAACGCGGCGAAGGCGGCGACGAGCCCGAGACGTTCACCAAGACGTGCATGCCCGACGGCGTCGGCGGCACCGGCGGCGTGATCAAGAACCAGGATTCGGACGCGCAATAAGCCGCACCGGTCAGCAACCATAAATGCGGGGGTGGATAGCACAGGCTGTCCACCCCCTTCTTGCAGGAACCGCACATTTCCACGCCCGCCAGCACCCCGCTTTTCGGGCTGCTTCCCGACCTGGCCCAGCATCAGACGCTGTACGTGGCACTCGGAGTCGCGGTGCTGGTCTTCGTCCTTGCGCAGCGGATCCCGATCCTGCGGACGCTCGTCAATCTCGTGATGACGCTCGCGCTGGTCGGTCTGCTGTTCGTCGCGATCGGCCAGCGCAGCCAGTTCGATCCCTATCTCGGCAAGATCGCCAAACTGCTGCGGATAGAGGACCAGACGGTCGTCGGTGGCGAGGTGCGAATCCGCATGTCGCCCGACGGCCATTTCTGGGCGCGGGCGCGGATCGACGGGGTCGAGCGCCGGTTGCTGATCGACAGCGGCGCGACGATCACCGCGATTTCGACGAAGACGGCCGACGCGGCGGGAATCGATGCGCGGACTAGCGTGGTGCCGATCGTCCTCCAGACCGCCAATGGTGCGATTCCCGCGCAGTCGGGCCGGATCGGCGAGCTGAAGCTCGGCGCGATCGTCGCGCGCGACCTTCAGGTCGTGGTGTCGCCGGCGTTCGGCGACACCAACGTGCTGGGGATGAACTTCCTGTCGCGACTCGCATCGTGGCGGGTCGAGGAGAATGTGCTGATCCTGGTGCCGCACCATCCGCAGAAGGTGGCGGCTTAATGCCAAAGTTGGGCTCCGGCTTTCGTGCCTAGCCTCGCAATTACCACCACCCCGGCGAAGGCCGGGGTCCAGTTGGAGAGGTCGTAGTAACGATGCACAGCGCTTGATCGGCAACGTCCCCCAACTGGACCCCGGCCTGCGCCGGGGTGATGATGTTCTGGACACCCGCCCCCGACCGTTCCCCCGCGAAGGCGGGGGCCCAGAGTTCCAGTAGCGCTGCGCCCCGTCACCCTGGGCTCCCGCGTTCGCGGGAGAACAGGGCTTACGGCGCCACCGACTCCCCGAGCGCGCTCTTCAGCACTTCGTTCACCACCGCCGGGTTCGCCTTGCCGCCCATCGCCTTCATCGTCTGGCCGACGAAGAACCCGAACAGCTTGTCCTTGCCGCCGCGGTAATCCGCGACCTTGTCCGCGTTCGCGGCCATCACCTCGGCGATGACCTTCTCGATCGCGCCCGTGTCGCTGGTCTGCTTCAGCCCGCGATCCTCGACGACCTTCGCCGCGCCGTCGCCTGTCTCGAGCATCACCTCGAACACCTGCTTGGCAAGACTTCCCGACAGCGTGCCGTCGGCGATCAGCCCGAGCAGTTCCGCCGCCTGTGCCGGCGATACCGGCGAGTTGGCGATGTCCCTGCCCGTCCGGTTGAGCGCACCGAACAGCTCCGACGTCGTCCAGTTCGCCGCCGCCGCCGGCTTCACGCCCGCATCGAGCAACGCATCGAACCAGCGCGCCGCCTCGACTTCGGCGGTCAGCACCGTCGCCTGATAGGCGGTGATGCCGAGCGCCTCATAGCGCGCGCGCTTCGCGTCGGGCAGTTCGGGCAGCGACGCCCGGCATTCCTCGAGGAACGCATCGTCGAGCACGAGCGGCAACAGATCCGGATCGGGAAAGTAGCGGTAATCATGCGCATCTTCCTTCGACCGCATCGACCGCGTCTCGTTGCGATCGGGATCGTAGAGCCGCGTCTCCTGCACGATCTTGCCGCCGGCCTCGAGCACCTCGACCTGGCGCTTGGCCTCCTGCTCGACCACCGCCATCACGAAGCGCACCGAATTGACGTTCTTCGTCTCGGTCCGCGTGCCGAGTTCGTCGCCGGGCTTGCGCACGCTGACATTGACGTCGGCGCGCATCGAGCCCTCTTCCATATTGCCGTCGCACGATCCGACATAGCGCAGGATCGACCGCAACTTGCGCAGATACGCGCCCGTTTCCGCGGGCGATGCGAGATCGGGCTTCGACACGATCTCCATCAGCGCGACGCCCGAGCGATTGAGATCGACATAGGACTGGGTCGGATGCTGGTCGTGCATCAGCTTGCCCGCATCCTGCTCGACATGGATGCGCTCGACGCCGATCCGCTTGCCCGCGGCATCGGGGTTCTTCTCGTCGAGGCTGATGTCGATCGCGCCTTCGCCGACGATCGGATGATAGAGCTGGCTGATCTGATAGCCCTGCGGCAGATCGGCATAGAAATAGTTCTTCCGGTCGAACCGCGACCATTTGTTGATCTGCGCTTCGATCGCCATGCCGGTGCGGACCGCCTGGCGGATGCACTCGCGGTTCGGCACCGGCAGCATGCCGGGCATCGCCGCGTCGACGAGGCTGACCTGTGTGTTGGGCTCGGCCCCGAACGCGGTCGCCGCGCCCGAGAACAGCTTGGCGTTCGACGTCACCTGCGCATGGACTTCGAGGCCGATCACGACCTCCCACTCGCCCGTGTCGCCCTGAATGCGATAGTCGCTCATATCCGGTTCCGATGATGAATATAGTTGATCGCGGTCAGTGCCGCGTTGCTGCCGAGCAGGCCGACCACCCAGCACGCCGAAAGAATACGCAGGATCGCGCCCTCGAAACCGAGCACCAGCGCCTCGTGATGCGCGGCCGCGGCGGCACCGCCGGCCAGCACGAGGAACACCGCGCCCAGCCGGTAATCGCCGCGCAAAATCACGCTGTTGCCGACGCACAGGCACAGGATGAACACCGCGAGCCCGAGAAAGAAGCGTGCGAGTACGGCGTGATCGAACGGCCGGTTGTCGATCTCGGTCAGCGACACGCCGACATAGGCGCTGAGGATCGCCCCGAACGCAACGTTGAGCGCGTTCTGCGCCTCGCGCAGCACGGCGACGTTGCGCGTGACGAAGGCGCGATCGGTTACCACCACGCCTCGGGCCGGGCGGTGAACCCCGCCCGCTGCTCGATCGCGAGCCCGGCGTTCAGCACGCCCTGCTCGTCGAGCGGCTTGCCGATGATCTGAAGCCCAAGCGGCAGGCCCTGCTTGTCGAGACCGCCCGGCACCGACATCGCCGGCAGACCCGCGAGTGACGACGGCACGGTGAAGACGTCGTTCAGATACATCGCGATCGGATCGGCCGACTTTTCACCAAGCGCGAACGCCGCCGATGGGGCGGTCGGGGTGAGCAGGACGTCGCACGTCTCCCACGCCTTTTCGAAATCGCGCGCGATCAGCGTCCGGATCTTCTGCGCCTGCGTATAATACGCGTCGTAATAGCCGGCCGACAGCACATAGGTGCCGATCATGATGCGGCGCTTCACCTCGGGGCCGAAGCCGTCGGCGCGCGTCGCGGCGTACATGTCCTGCAGGCCCGATCCGGCCGGCAGGTCGCGGATGCCGTAGCGCACGCCGTCATAGCGCGCGAGGTTCGACGAGGCTTCCGCGGGCGCGATGATGTAATAGGCGGGCAGCGCGTATTTGGTGTGCGGGAGCGAGACCTCGACGATCGTCGCGCCGGCATCCTTCAGCCAGTCGATGCCCTTCTGCCAGAGCGCCTCGATCTCCTCGGGCATGCCGTCGACGCGGTATTCCTTGGGGATACCGACGCGCAGGCCCGCGAGGCTGGCCGACAGGCCCGCTTCCCACTTGGGCACGTCGAGCTGGAGCGAGGTGCCGTCCTTCGAATCGAACCCGGCCATCGCCTCGAGCAGGATCGCGCAGTCGCGGACGTCACGCGCCATCGGCCCCGCCTGGTCAAGCGACGAGGCGAACGCGATCGTCCCCCAGCGCGAGCAGCGGCCATAGGTCGGCTTGATGCCCGAAATACCGGTAAAGGCGGCAGGCTGGCGGATCGAGCCGCCGGTATCGGTGCCGGTCGCGCCGGGGCACAGCCGCGCGGCGACCGCCGACGAGGAGCCACCCGACGACCCGCCGGGTGCGAGCGCGGCGTTGCCCCCCACTCCATTGCCGTCGTTGCGCTTCCAGGGGCTGATCACGTTGCCGAACGCGGAGGTCTCGTTCGACGACCCCATCGCGAACTGGTCCATGTTCAGCTTGCCGAGCATCCCCGCACCCGCATCCCACAGATTCTGCGAGACGGTCGACTCATAGGTCGGCGTGAAGCCTTCGAGGATATGGCTCGCCGCGGTCGTCGTGACGCCCTTGGTGCAGAACAGGTCCTTCATGCCGATCGGGACGCCGGCCAGCGGCTTGAGCGTCTCGCCGGCGGCGCGCGCGGTATCGGCGGCGGTGGCGGCGGCGATCGCATGGTCGGGCGTCTCGACCAGGAACGCGTTGAGCGCCTTGGCCTGGCTCACCTTGACGATGAACGCGTCGGCGACGTCGCGCGCCGAAAAGCTGCCGTCGCGCACGCCGTCGCGGATGCCGGCGATGCCGAGATCGGTAAGGTCGGTCATTATTCGATCACCTTGGGCACGGCGAAGAAGCCGTGTTCAGCTACGGGCGCGTTCGCCAGCACCTGCTCGCGGATATTGCCGCCGGTCAGCGGATCGGCGTTGACGACGTCGTCGCGCAGCCGCAGCGTGTTGGGGATGACGGCGGTCATCGGCTCGACGCCGGTCGTATCGACCTCGCCCAGCATCTCGATCCAGCCAAGGATGTTTCCGAGTTCGGGCGCGATACGCGCGGCGTCCTCGTCGGTGATCGCGATGCGCGCAAGGCTCGCGATCCGCTTCACGGTTGCAGTATCTACGGACATGGCGCTCGGCTAGCACCGCGCGGCGCGAGCGCGCAACACCCTTCGTGTTCCCCCGCGGAAACGCACCCGTTGCAACCGCGCCGCGCATGCGGCACGGGGACGCCACCGCCTGCACGGAAGGTCCCGCTTGGCCCGCAAGTTTCTCTATTTCGTTACCGCGATGATCGTCCTCGCGATCGCCGCGCTGCTCGCCTATCGCCTGTACGGGACCGAGCTGATGCGGATCGCGATGGTCCCGAGCGAGACGTTCCAGGCGCAGCGCAAGGCGCCGGCGAACATCTATGCGCGCAAGATCCTGTGGCTCGCGCGTCCGGATCGTCCCGGTAACCCCGCGCTCTGGACACCCGAAGGCTATGCACCCGGCACCCCGGGAACGGGCGCGGCGATCTTCTTCATCCACCCGACCTCGTACATCAGCCGCGACCACTGGAACGCGCCGATCGACGACCCCGAGACCAATGCCCGTGCCGAACTGTTCCTGCGCGGCCAGGCGAGCGCGTTCAACGGCGCGGGCGACATCTGGGCGCCGCGCTATCGCCAGGCGACCTTCGGCGCGTTCCTGACCAGCGAGGCCGACAGCGAACGCGCGCTCGCGCTCGCATACGGCGACGTCACCGCCGCGTTCGACCGGTTCCTCAAGGAAGCCGGCCCGACCCGCCCGATCATCCTCGCCGGACACAGCCAGGGCGCGCTCCACCTCACCCGGCTGCTGCGTGACCGGATCGCGACCGACCCGAAACTGAAGGCGCGGATCGTCGCCGCCTATGTCGTCGGCTGGCCGGTCTCGCGCGTCACCGACCTGCCGCGGATGGGTCTGGCCGAATGCCGCAGCGACGATCAGACCGGCTGCATCCTGTCATGGGAAAGCTTCGCCGAGCCCGCCGATCCGTCGCTCGTCGTCGAAACCTATGACCGGACCACCGGGTTCGACGGGCAACCGCGCAAGGGCACGCCGATGATCTGCACCAACCCGCTGACCGGGACCGCCGATGCCGGCGCGCCCGCGACCGCCAATCTCGGCACGCTGGTCCCGTCCGCCGACCTGTCGAGCGCGACGCTGTCGATCGGCAACGTGCCCGCGCGCTGCGGCGACCGGGGTATCCTGCTGATCGGCGAGGGCCCCGATCTCGGGCCTTACGTGCTCCCCGGGAACAACTACCACGTGTACGACTATCCGCTGTTCTGGGCGAATGTGCGCGCGGACGCCAACCGCCGTCTTGCGGCGTTCACGCGATGATCACGCTCTCCCCCGCGCAGTTCCGTGATGCGCTGCCGAATGGCGGGCGGCTGATCGGTCTCGACGTCGGCACCAAGACGATCGGCACCGCGCTGTGCGATGCCGGCTGGTCGTTCGCGAGCCCCGCCTTGCTGATCCGCCGCACCAAGTTCCAGAAGGACAAGGCCGCGCTCGCCGAGATGATCACGGCGCAGAAGGTCGTCGGGCTCGTCATCGGCCTGCCGATCAACCTCGACGGCAGCGAAAGTCCGCGCTCGCAATCGACGCGGGCGTTCGCGCAGAATCTGAAGGACATGGGGCTGCCGATCCTGCTTCAGGACGAACGCTGGTCGACGGTCGCGGTCACGCGCACGCTGATCGAACAGGACGCCAGCCGCGCCAAGCGCGCCGAGCTGGTCGACAAGATGGCGGCGGCGTACATCCTCCAGGGCGCGATCGACGCGCTGGTGACCGCGCAGATCTAGCGCGTTAACCGTGTCTTTGGAGGTTCCGTGGAAAAGCGGGCCGATGCCAAGGTCGACGATCACGCGACAGGACGCCCCGCCTCCCGGATCATGGTGGTCGACGCCGTGGTTCGCCGTTCTGATCAGCCTGACGCTCGCGGTGCCGCTGCTCCGGCCCGCGGTTGCGCCATTGATCGACATTTACGGGCATCTGGCGCGCTTCGCCATCGACGCCCGGATCGATAGCTCGCCCTATTTTCATCAATGGTTCGCAGTTCAGTGGCGCCTGTCGGGCAATCTCGGCATGGACCTGCTCGTCGCTGCGGCCGAACCCTTGCTTGACGTGGTCGAGACGACGAAGATCGCCTTGATCGCGGCGGCGGTGCTGACCGCGGCGGGTATGCTTGCCGTCGCGAAGGAAGCGCATGGGAGGATTCCGCCCAGCGCGTTCTTCGCGCTTCCGCTGACCTTTGGCATGCCGTTCCAATATGGCTTTCTCAACTACACGCTCTCGATCGCCTTCGCCTTTCCGCTGATCGCGCTGTGGATGCGGCTGGGTCGCGGCCGCCGCTATCGCCTGCGCACGGCGGTATTCCTGCCGCTTGGGCTGCTCCTGTGGGTGACGCACGTCGCCGGCTGGGGTGCATTCTGCGTCGCGGTGTTCGCGATCGAGCTGGTGACCGCGCGTCGCGACGGTCGAGGCTGGCCGCGCGCGATCTGGAGCGCCGGGCTTGCGTGCCTGCCGCTCGCCGTCCCGATCGTCATCATGCTGGCGCAGTCCGGCACGGCATCGGCAGGTGTCGCCCAGTGGTTTTCCTGGTTGCTCAAGCTGTTCTTTGTCGCCGCTATATTGCGCGACCAGCATCTCGGCTTCGACATCGCCAGCGTGATGCTACTCTATGGCCTCGTGCTCTGCGGGTTGCGGGGCGCCGGGTTTCGGATGGAAGCGCGCCTGGCCTGCGCCTCGGGGCTGTTGTTCTGCGTGTTCCTGCTGATGCCGGGAATGGTCATGGGATCGTCGTTCACCGACATGCGGCTGCTGCCCTGTGCGCTGGCCCTCGCGATCCTGTCGCTGTCGCCGACCACGACGAACCACCGGCACCTAACGATGGTGGCGCTTGCAGCGCTCGCCTTTCTCGGCACCCGGCTGGCGGTTCAGACCGTCAGCTGGGCGCGCCTCGAGGAACGCCTCCAGGACCAGCTTGCCGCGATCGACCATATCCCGCGCGGCAGCCGGGTCGTCGCGCTGGCTGATCTGCCGTGCGAGACGCAATGGACCAGTCGCCGCATGGATCATCTGGGGATGATGGCGATCGTCCGCCGCGATGCGTTCGTCAACGGGCTCTGGGACATCCCGTCCTCGCAGTTGCGCATCCATCGGCCAGAGGCCGGCGGCTTCGTTTATGCCGGCAGTCAGGCGCTCTTTGCCCCCGGCTGCCGTTATGACGAAGGCTATGATCTGCAACGCGCGCTGGCAACGATTCCGTACGCCGCATTCGACCTCGTCTGGCTGATCGATACGCCCCGCGTGAAATGGCCGACCGACGCCCGGCTGCGCCTGGTATGGTCGACCGATCGCGGCGCCTTGTACCGGGTTGTCCACCGCGCAGCCGAATAGCGTCGGATCGAGGGCATCCGCCACGCTAACCGCAAAGCCAAACCTTGCCCCCGCCGCTGCACCGCACTACCCAGCGCGCTTGATGCAACGTTCAGATCACCGCCCCGCCACCCTCATCGAGGGCGGCGCCGTCTTCCCGCACCGGCACCTTACCGGGATCGACGGGCTCCAGCCGCACGAGATCGCGTTCCTGCTCGACGAGGCGGAAACCTGGGTCGAGGCGAACCGCACCCACGCGACCCCCGACAAAAGGCTCGCGGGCCTGACACAGATCAACGCGTTTTTCGAGAACAGCACGCGCACGCTGCTGTCGTTCGAGATCGCGGGCAAGCGGCTCGGCGCCGACGTCGTTAACATGCACGCCGCGCAGTCGAGCGTGAAGAAGGGCGAGACGCTGATCGACACCGCGATGACGCTGAACGCGATGCGCGCCGACGTCATCGTCATCCGCCACATGGCGAGCGGTGCGGTGCGGCTGATCGCGGACAAGGTCGACTGCCCCGTCCTGAACGCAGGCGACGGCCGCCACGAACATCCGACCCAGGCGCTGCTCGACGCGCTGACGATCCGCCGCCGGCGCGGGTCGATCGCGGGGCAGCGTGTCGTGATCTGCGGCGACGTGCTGCACAGCCGCGTCGCGCGCTCGAACATCCTCGCACTCACCGCGCTGGCCGCCGAGGTCCGCGTCTGCGCGCCCTCGACGCTGATGCCCGCGGCGATCCACAAGATGGGGGTCACCCCGTTCACCGATTTCGATGCCGCGCTGGAGGGCGCCGACGTGGTCATGATGCTGCGCCTGCAGAACGAGCGGATGGACGGTGCGTACGTGCCCTCCACGCGTGAATACCGGATGCGTTACGGGCTGACGCTCGAACGACTCGCTCGCGCGGCGCCCGATGCGCTGGTGATGCACCCCGGGCCGATGAACCGCGGCGTCGAGATCGATTCGGCGGTCGCCGACCATGCCCGATCGGCGATCACCGAGCAGGTCGAGATGGGCGTCGCGGTCCGCATGGCGTGCCTCGACGTGCTGACCCGCCGGGCGCGCGGTGTGGAGGGCTGGGCATGATCCTCGCGCTCACCAATGCGACGCTCGTCTGCCCGATCGGCGGGATCACCAAGGGCAATCTCCTGATCCGCGACGGCGTCGTCGTCGCGACCGGGCTGGTCGAGATCCCCGCCGATGCGCAGACAATCGACTGCGCGGGCAAGACGCTCGCCCCCGGCATCGTCGATCTGGGCGTGGCGAAGATCGACCGGGCCGCGTTCCGCGCGGGCGGCATCGTCCGCGTCGGGCTGATGCCCGACCAGTCGCCGGTGCTCGACGATCCCGGCATCGTCCAGCGCGCCGCGCTGATCGGCAAACCCGACCTGTGGATCCACCCGATCGCCGCCGCGACTCAGGCGCTGGCCGGGCATGACCTTGCCGAGATGGCGGTCTGCCTGTCGGCGGGCGCGCGCGCGGTCGGCACCGGCAAGGGCTGGATCGCCGACAGCGGCGTCATGCACCGCGTGCTCGCCTATGCGCGCGACCTCGACATCGCGGTCGTCACGCATGCCGAGGATGGCGGATTGACCGCGGGCGCCGTGGCGACCGCGGGCGAGACCGCGACCCGGCTCGGCCTGCCCGCCGCCCCCGCGATCGCCGAGGCGCTGGCGATCGCGCGCGACCTGATGCTGGCCGAGGACACCGGTGCCCGGCTTCACATCCGCCAGGTGACGACCGCGGCCAGCTTCGACCTGATCCGTGCTGCGAAGCGCCGCGGTGTGGCAGTGACCTGCGGCATCACGCCCGCGCATCTCCATCTGTCCGACATCGCGGTCAGTGATTTCCGCAGCTTCGCGCATCTCTCGCCGCCGCTCAGGAGTGAATCGGATCGCCAGGCGGCGCTGGCGGCGGTCGCCGACGGCACGATCGACGTGATCTGCTCCGCGCATGATCCGCGCGGGCCCGAGGAAAAGCGCCTGCCCTTCGCCGATTCGAGCGCGGGGATGGCGGGAGCCGAGACGCTGCTGCCGCTCGCGCTGATGCTGGTGCGCGACGAACGGGTCACGCTGTCGCGGCTGTTCGCGCTGCTGAGCCGCAACCCGGCCGCGGTGCTCGGGCTCGACACCGGGACGCTCGAGGTCGGCAAGCCCGCCGATCTGCTGCTGTTCGACGATCAGGCGCCGTGGCAGATCACCGGCGACGCGTTCGCCGCCAGCGCGAACAACACGCCGTTCGACGGCCTGCCGGTGCAGGGCAAGGTGCTGCGCGTCTGGAAAGGCGGCCGCGAGATCTGACGGGCATCGCGCGCCGGATCTCGCCTGTCGTTCAGCGGGTCGCGACCTCGACGCCGCCGCCGCGCAGCCACTGCGCCATCTGGTCGCCGGCCCCCTGCCGGACGAAGCACGCGCCGCCGGTCGCGCGGTAACGCCGGCAGACCCGATCCGCCTCGTCGCGGCCGAACCCGCCGACTGAAAGGCGGTAATAGGCCTCGCCATTCGTCCTGAACGCCATGCCGTTGGGCTGGCGGCCGGAGAAGCCGTCGAAACGACGCGTCGCCTGGCTCCAGGCGGCCTTGGCGACGCCGGCATTGTCATAGGCGCCGATCTGGACATACCAGTCGCCCGTCCCCGCCGGGATCGCGCGCACGCCGCGTTGCGCACGCGCGGCGAGCACGGCGCCCTCGCTGCGGCTGGCGAGCATCGTCGGCGTGCCGCCGGGCAGGGCCTGGACGACCTCGCGCGGCGCGGCGAAGGTGATCCTCGACGGGGCTGAAGTCGATCCCGCTTCGGCCAGTGTGACGGGCCGCGCGCTGCGTTCGACCGCGGCCAGCGCCTCGATCGGCGAGACCGTCGGCATGAGCGGTGCGCGGTTGAGCGCGAGTGCGGCGGGCTGGCCGGCATCGGCGATCGCGCGCACGCCGAGCAGGCCGGCGACCTGCTCATATGACGTCGTCGGCTGAGCGAAACGGGCCCATTGTTCGAGCCTCGCATCGACCTCGGTCGGCGCGAGGTCGGCGGCGGCGACGACGCGCGCGGCCTGCCACTGGCCCGCCAGCGCGAGCGCGAGCGCCAGGTTCTGCCGGGCCTTCGCATTGCTTTCGGACGAGCGTGCGACCTCGGTCAGCAGCCCGATCGCGCCGCCTGCATCGCCCGCCAGCGCCAGCGCGAGGCCACGATCGCTCGGCGGTATGATCGATGCGTTGCGTTCGAGCGTCTGCCGCGCGCCCTGCGTGTCGCCACCCGCGATCTGCGTCAGCGCCAGGTTGAGCGCCGCCTTCCCGTCCGCCGGCGACAGCGCCAACACATCGGCAAACCCCTGCCGCGCCGAGGTGAACCGCCCCGCCTGGAGATAGCCCTGTGCGAGCAGCAGCCGATACGCCGCCGATTGCGGCATCATCGCCACCGCCGCCTCGGCAAAATAGACCGCGGCGCCGCCATCGTGCCGGGCCAGCGCGACCTCGGCACGGTGCGCGTTCACCGCGCCCGCCTTGGCCTCGAGATCGGCGTTGCGATCGCTCGCCGAGGCGAGGCCGCGGCCGGTCTTGCCCGCGCTGCACCCGACCATCGTGCCGCCCAGTACAAGGGCCGACAGCCCCATCGAAAGAAGGATTCGCGTCGTCATCGGCTATGATCCCACCGGTTCATTTCGGGGCCCTGGTCACGGGAAGCTGCGCAACGAGCGCGTCGACCTCGGGCAGATTTTGAAGAAAGGCATCGAGCGCGAGCGTCACGAGGTGTTGCGACGAATGCCGCGTCATCGCACTCGCCAGCCGCAGCCGGACATGACGGTCGCTGTCGAGGCGGAGCGTGAAGGCGGCCTTGCCGTTGCGCGTTCTGGTTGCGCTCTCGCGCGCGATCCGGCGTGCGGTCGCAACCGTCACCGACGCGACAGGAGCGGCATCATCCTCGACCGGTACGCCCGTGGCCGTACCGAGCGCGAGCGGCCGCATCGCCGGGCGGGCGTCGCCCTTGCGCGCCAGCAGCGACGCCGACAGCGAGCCCAGCGGCTTCGGCACGTCGGCCGATTCGGGATGCGGCGGAACGGGCGGGCGGGCGGGCATCGCGCTCATCCGACCACCCGCCGGCCGAAGCCCGGCGCAGGCCCGCGCTGCCCGAACCCCGCGCCAGCGTTCGGCACGCTGAACACCGTGCGCCGGAAATTCTTTTCGAGCCGGTCGGTGACATAGGTCCAGAGCGCTTCGATCTCCGCCGCGGACTTGCCCTTGGGATCGACCTCCATGACCGTGCGGCCGTCGATCATCGAGGCGGCGAAATCGGTGCGCTGGTGGATCGTCATCGGCGCGACGGTGCCGTGCTGAGAGAGCGCGACGATCGCCTCGGCCGTGATCCGCGCCTTGGGGGTCGCTGCATTGACGACGAAGATCAGCGGCTTGCCCGCGCGATCGCACAGATCGACGGTCGCGCCGACCGCGCGCAGGTCATGCGGGCTCGGCCGGGTCGGTACGACGATCAGCTCGGCGATCTGAATCACCGTCTGGATCGCGACCGTGATCGACGGCGGCGTGTCGATCACCGCCAGCTTGAACCCCTGCTGGCGAAGAATTTCGAGATCGGCGGCGAGCCGCGCGACCGTGGTCTGCGCCAGCGCCGGCGCCTCCGCCTCGCGCTCGTTCCACCAGTCGGTCAGCGACGCTTGCGGATCGATATCGATCAGCACGACCGGCCCCTGCCCAGCGCGCTCCGCCTGGACCGCGAGATGCCCGGACAGAGTCGTCTTTCCCGACCCGCCTTTCTGCGATGCCATCGCCAGAACGCGCATAAGCCCCCTTACGTCTCGTCAACCAGGGCACGCGATGCCATGCCAGCGGATAAGAAGCGGTTAACGCGTGGTTCCCAAGCCGTTACGACAACGTGCCGCGCCCCCACACCCGACCGGCGCACGGCTTAACCCGATCTTTGCCTTCGCCGGGCTATCGCGACATGACGATCATCATTTGGCTTTAACGAGGTACTCGATGCGCAACCTGATTCTGGGCGCGGCGGCGACGGTAGCGGCGCTGGGCGCGGTGCCGGCCGCGGCGGACGTGAAGGCCGGCGTCGATGCCTGGAGCCGCGGCGACTATGCGACCGCGATCGACCAGTGGCGTCCGCTCGCGATCGCGGGCGACGCCGATGCGCAGTTCAATCTCGCCCAGGCCTATAAGCTCGGCCGCGGCGTCACGCTCGACCCCGCGCTCGCCGAAAGCTGGTTCCGCAAGGCGGCGCTGCAGGGTCATGTCCAGGCGCAGGACAATTACGGCCTCGCGCTGTTCCAGGCCAACAAGAAGGCGGACGCGCTGCCCTGGCTCGAAAAGTCGGTGGCGCGCGGCGAACCGCGGACGCAGCTCGTGCTCGGGACGATGTTGTTCAACGGCGACGCGGTGCCCCGCGATTACCCGCGCGCCTATGCGCTGATGTCGCGCGCGAGCACGTCGGGATTGCAGTCGGCCTCGCAGACGCTGGCGCAGATGGACCAGTATATCTCCCCCGAAGACCGCCAGCGCGGCACGGCGCTCGCCGAGCGCTATGCAGCGCAGGAAAAGATCGCGCGGTCGGGACTGTCGCCTGCGTCGCCGCCGCCGATCTCGGCCACTGGCCCTGCCAGGCCCGCTCCCCAGCCCGCTCCCCGGCCGGTGACGCCGGTCGCGCGCACCACGGTCCCCGCCTCATCCGTGTCCCCCGCGCCGGTGCCCCCGCGCGCTGCGCCGGAGCGTGCTGCCTCGCAAGCCGCGACCAGACCCGCACCGGTCACCCCGCCCCGGCTCGCGTCCGCGCCCAAGCCGGCGCCGAAGCCCGTGCCGAAGCCAGCAGCGAAGCCGGTGGCCGGGTCGGGGAAATGGCGGATCCAGCTTGGCGCGTTCCGCGATCGCGGCAATGCCGAGACGCTGTGGGGCAAGGTCAAGGGCAGGCTGGGCGGCGCGCAGCCCAGCTATGTCGCGGCGGGACCGGTGACGCGGCTGCAGGCGGGCGGATTCGCCAGCCGGGCGGACGCGACGCGCGCCTGCGCCGCGTCAGGCCAGCCCTGCGTCATCGTCGCCCCCTGACGCATCCCGACACGCCCGGCGTTCAGCCGCGCCGGCTCGGGATCCAGCTCGTGTCGCGTTCCGGACTCTGCGGCAACGCGGCGAGGACCGCCAGCGCGTCGCGGTCGTCGATCGTGATGACCCCGCGCCGCCACGTCGCGATCCCCGAGGTCCGCAGCTGGCGCAGCGTCCGGTTGACATAGACCGGGGTCAGCCCGGTCATGTCGCCGATATCCTCCTGCGTCAGCGGCACCGGCACGACATTTTCGATCGTCGGATCGTTGCGCCGCAGCCGGGTGCGCAGTTCGAGGATCAGCGCGGCGATCCGGCTCGCCGCGCTGGTCCGCCCGATCGACGCCAGCCGCTCCATCAGCACGACACGCTCCTGCTGCGAGACGAGGAAGAGCAAGGCCGCGAGCCGCGGGTTGCTGCTGAACACCTGCCCGATCGCTGCGGTCTCGATCACGCCGAGCTTCGCCGCCGAGACCGCTTCGATCGTGTCGCACGCGGTCGGGGCGGCAAGGCTCGGCATCCCGACCAGATCGCCGGGCAGATGAACCTTGACGATCTGCCGCGCGCTCTCGCCGACGATGATGCTGCACGCAACCCAGCCGCTCAGCAGTATATAGACCTGTGGGTCGGGTGCCCCCTGCATCCGCAGGATCTCGCCACGCTTCAAACCGATCGTTGGCCCGGCAAGCCGGCGGAAGGTATCAATGTCGTCGTCGTCCGCACAGGTGAACGCCTTGAAGCGCTCATAGTCCCAGCCAGCATCCATTCGTCTCAGCCAATCAATCGCAAGTCTTTGGCATCGACCCCTAATTTTTGGATACAGCTTAGCAAGCCGGGATATGGCGCAGTGGCTTAACCTGGATTACCAAAGAGGGACTCGGTGGCTGGAAACGCGCTTGACGGCGCTCATTCGGTCACCCAGGCGGCGCGCGGCAGGCCCTGGGCATAGAGCAGCGCGGTCAGATCGCCATGGTCGATCCGTGCCGCCGCGGCTGCCGCGACGATCGGTTTGGCATGATAGGCGACGCCCAGCCCCGCTGCCTTGATCATCGCGAGGTCGTTCGCGCCGTCGCCGACCGCGAGCGACTCTTCGACCGTGATCCCGTGCTCGGCTAGCGCGGCGTGCAGCGTCGCCAGCTTGGTATGCGACCCGACGATCGGCCGAGCGACCCGCCCCGTCAGCGTACCGTCCGCAATCTCCAGCACGTTCGCGATCGCGACGTCGAACCCGATCGTCCGCGCCACCGGCTCGGCAAAGCGCGTGAAGCCGCCCGACACGAGCACCGCCTTCGCGCCGCGCGCGCGCATCGTCCGTACCAGCGCCTGCGCACCCGGCATGATCGTTACCCGATCGGCGAGGCAGCGTTCGATGTCGCTCTCCGCCAGCCCCTCGAGCAGCGCGACGCGCGCATCGAGCGCCTCCTCGAAATCGAGTTCACCGCGCATCGCGCGCTCGGTGATCTCGGCGATCTGCGGCTTTATTCCCGCATAATCGGCGAGCTCGTCGATGCACTCGACGGTGATCATCGTCGAATCCATGTCCGCGATCAGCAGCGCCTTGGTGCGGGTCAGGCTCGACTGCACGACCACATCGGTTTTGCCGAACGCCCCCTCGAGCGCGGTCCGCGCCGCATCGGGCGCCATGCCGAAGATCAGGTCGGCGGCGTCACCTTCGTCGATCCAGCCGCTCGCACCCGGCGCGCAGCCGGCGTCGCGGAGCCGGTCCATCGCGGTCGAAATATCGCCTGCGGTCAGCGTGCCCGAGGCTATAAGCGTTGCCGTGAACATAGAACATCTCCCGAAGGTCGCGCTCATCGCAGGGCCGACCGCGAGCGGCAAGTCCGCGCTCGCGCTTGCCATTGCCGCGCGCCACGACGGCGTCGTCATCAATGCCGATTCCGCGCAGGTCTATGCCGATCTCCGGATCCTCACCGCGCGTCCTTCGGCCGAAGAGGAAGCCAGCGCCCCGCACCGCCTGTTCGGCCATGTCGACGCCGCCGACGCGACCTATTCCGCCGCACGCTGGGCCGCCGAGGCGACGCGCGCAATCGACGAAGTGGTGGCGGAGCGCAGACTGCCGATCCTGGTCGGCGGCACCGGGCTCTATATCCGCACGCTGCTCGACGGCATTGCCCCCGTCCCCACGATCGACCCCGATCTGCGCAAGCAGGTCCGCGCGCTCCCCGTCGCCGAGGCGCATGCAGCCCTCGCTCTGCTCGATCCGCCCGCCGCCGCACGGCTCAACGCCGCCGACACCACGCGCGTCGCGCGCGCGCTGGAGGTGGTCCGCGGGACCGGCCGCACGCTCGCCGACTGGCAGACCGAACGGTTGGGCGGGATCGGCGACCGGCTCGACGTCCGCGCGCTGATCCTGATCCCCGACCGCGGCTGGCTGAACGCGCGCATCGACCAGCGCTTCGCCGAGATGGCCGAGACCAGCCAAGCGGAAGTTACCGCACTCCTCGCCCGCATCGACATCCCGCAGGACGCGCCGATCCGCCGCGCGATCGGCGTTCCCGAGATCGCCGCGCTCGTCCGCGGGGAAAACTCGCTGGCCGAGGCGATCGCCGCCGGATCGCTTGCCACGCGGCGCTATGCCAAGCGGCAATATACTTGGCTTCGCCACCAACCGCCGGCCGCCTGGACGCGCACGGACGCGCTCGATTTTCCAACGCGCTCACAGCAATTTGAAACTATATTGCTAAAATGATGTTTGACACGCATCTTTTATATCGGTAGCCGCCCCCTCCACGAGGCGCTAAAGGCGGCGCATTCGAAAGGATTTTGACGTGATGACCGAGAAGAGTGGAGCCGATATCCTGATCGAGGCGCTGTGCGATCTCGGCGTGGAGGTCGTGTTCGGCTATCCGGGCGGTGCCGTGCTGCCGATCTACGACGCGCTGTTTCGCAGCGGCCGGATCAAGCACATCCTGGTGCGCCACGAACAGGCCGCGACGCATGCGGCAGAGGGCTATGCCCGCTCGACCGGCAAGCCCGGCGTGGTGCTCGTCACCTCGGGGCCCGGCGCGACCAATGCAGTCACCGGGATCACCGATGCGCTGATGGATTCGATCCCGATGGTGGTGATCACCGGCCAGGTGCCGACCGCGCTGATCGGTACCGACGCGTTCCAGGAGGCCGATACCGTCGGCATCACGCGCCATTGTTCGAAGCATAATTATCTCGTGAAGGACCCGGCCAAGCTCGGCGGGGTGATCCACGAGGCGTTCCACATCGCCACCTCGGGGCGTCCGGGTCCGGTGGTCGTCGACATCCCCAAGGACGTGCAGGTCGCCACCGCGCGCTATACGAAGCCCGGCCCGATCCAGCACAAAACCTATCGCCCGCAGGTGAAGGCCGACCAGTCGCAGATCGAGCAGCTGGTGGACATGCTCGCGGCGGCCGAACGCCCGATCCTGTACACCGGCGGCGGCATCATCAATTCGGGTCCGGCCGCGAGCCAGCTGCTGTGTGAACTCGTCCGCATCACCGGCGCACCGGTGACGTCGACGCTGATGGGCCTCGGCGCCTATCCCGCGAGCGGCGAGCAGTGGCTCGGCATGCTCGGGATGCACGGCACGTACGAGGCCAACATGGCGATGAACCAGGCCGACCTCGTGGTCGCGCTCGGCAGCCGGTTCGACGACCGCGTGACCGGACGGCTCGACGCGTTCAGCCCGAATTCGCGCAAGGTGCACATCGACATCGATCGCTCGTCGGTGAACAAGACGGTGCGCGTCGATCTCGGCATCATCGCGGACGTCGGCCATGCGCTCGAGGACATGGTGCGGATCTGGAAGAGCCGCCGGCATCCCAAGCCCGACACCACCGACTGGCAGCGGCGGATCGCCGGCTGGCGTGCGGTCAAGTGCCTCGACTTTCCCGAGAACGACCCGAACGAGATCATGCCGCAGCGCGCGATCCGGGCGCTGTTCGACGCGACCAAGGCACGCAACCCGATCATCACGACCGAGGTCGGCCAGCACCAGATGTGGGCCGCACAGCATTTCGGGTTCGAAAAGCCGAACAAGTGGCTGACCAGCGGTGGTCTCGGCACGATGGGTTACGGCCTGCCCGCCGCGATCGGCGCGCAGCTCGGCAATCCGAACGCGCTGGTGATCGACATCGCGGGCGAGGCGTCGATCCAGATGAACATCCAGGAGCTGGCGACCGCCACCCAATACCGGCTGCCGGTGAAGATCTTCATCCTCAACAACCAGTATATGGGCATGGTCCGCCAGTGGCAGGAGCTCACCTATGAGAGCCGCTACGCCGAGAGCTATTCGGATTCGCTGCCCGATTTCGTCCGGTTGGGCGAGGCATACGGCTGGAAGGGCATCCTGATCGAGACGCGCGACCAGCTCGACAGCGGGATTGCCGAGATGCTGGCTTATGACGGCCCGGTGATCGTCGATTGCCGCGTGTCGCAGCTGACCAACTGCTTCCCGATGATCCCGAGCGGTGCTGCGCATACCGACATGATCCTGCAGGCGAACGAAGTGTCGGGCACGATGGACGACGAAGCGAAGGCACTGGTTTGATGCATATTTCCCAGGAAAAGGCCGAGCGGCACACGCTCGCCGTGATCGTCGACAACGAGCCGGGGATCCTCGCCCGGATCGCCGGCCTGTTCACCGCGCGCGGCTATAATATCGAGAGCCTGACCGTGTCGGAGATCACCGCCGACAAGGCGGTCAGCCGCATCACGATCGTCACCAGCGCGTCGCCCGCGACGATGGAGCAGATCCTCGCGCAGCTCGACCGGCTCGTCCCCGTCCACAAGGTCACCGACCTGACCGCGCAGGGCGCGCACGTCGAGCGCGAGCTGGCGCTGGTCAAGGTGCGCGGCACCGGCGACCACCGGATCGAGGCGCTCCGCCTCGCCGACGTCTACCGCGCGCGCGTCGTCGATGCGACGACGTCGAGCTTCGTGTTCGAAGTGACCGGCGGGATCGACAAGATCGACAAGTTCGTCGAACTGATGGGCGAAGTCGGTCTGATCGAAGTCGCCCGCACCGGTATCGTCGCGATCGCCCGCGGCAAAGAGCCGGCCTGAATTTACCTGTCATCCTGACGAACGCCAGGACCCAGAGCCACGAACGGCGCCGCCTGGAACCCTGGGTTCCGGCGTCCGCCGGAACGACGAAAGAAGGAAGAATATAATGCGTGTCTATTACGATCGCGACGCCGACCTGAACCTGATCACCGACAAGAAGATCGCGATCGTCGGTTACGGCTCGCAGGGCCATGCGCATGCGCAGAACCTGCGCGATTCGGGCGTCAAGGACGTCGCGATCGCGCTGCGCGAGGGCTCGCCGACCGCCAAGAAGGCGATCGAGGCGGGTTTCGCGGTCAAGTCGAACGCCGAGGCGGCGGCCTGGGCCGATATCGTCATGATCCTCGCCCCCGACGAGCATCAGGCCGCGATCTACGCGACCGACCTGCACGACAATCTGAAGCAGGGTGCGACGATCGCGTTCGCGCACGGCCTGAACGTCCATTTCGGCCTGATCGAGCCGCGCGCCGATCTCGACGTCATCATGATCGCGCCCAAGGGCCCAGGCCACACCGTGCGCAGCGAATATGTCCGCGGCGGCGGCGTCCCCTGCCTGATCGCGATCGACCAGGACAAGTCGGGCAACGCGCACGACATCGCGCTCGCCTATGCATCGGGCGTCGGCGGCGGGCGCTCGGGCATCATCGAGACCAATTTCCGCGAGGAATGCGAGACCGATCTGTTCGGCGAGCAGGCCGTGCTCTGCGGCGGCATCACCCACCTGATCCAGGCCGGGTTCGAGACGCTGACCGAAGCCGGCTACGCCCCCGAAATGGCCTATTTCGAGTGCCTGCACGAGACCAAGCTGATCGTCGATCTGCTCTATGAGGGCGGCATCGCCAACATGCGCTATTCGATCTCGAACACCGCCGAATATGGCGACATTACCACGGGTCCGCGGATCATCACCGACGAGACGAAGAAGGAAATGAAGCGCGTGCTGGCCGACATCCAGTCGGGCCGTTTCGTGAAGAACTTTATCCTCGACAACCGTGCGGGCCAGCCCGAACTGAAAGCGGCGCGCAAGCAGGCGCTGGCGCATCCGATCGAAAAGATCGGCAGCGAACTGCGCGGCATGATGCCGTGGATCGGGAAGAATGCGCTGGTGGATCGCGAGCGCAACTAAGCGCGAGCGCGGCCGGCACGACGGGGCCCGCCCATAGGGCGCGGCTTCGCCGGGGCCGACGGGCGGGCGTGGGGATTGCGCGTCGCTCGCCGCAACACCCCCTACCCCACCCCGGCGAAGGCCGGGGCCCAGTTGGGAAGGCCGGAGTAACGAAGCGCCGTCTTCCGTCAGCACCGTCCCCCAGCTGGACCCCGGCCTTCGCCGGGGTGGTGGCATTTGCAGTAAGCGCACCCCTCCCCCAGCCGCCCGTTCCCCCGCGAAGGCGGGGGTCCAGGGTCTCGGGCGGTGATCGTGGTTCAGCTGGGCCCCCGCGTCCGCGGGGGAACAACAGCGAGCGTGCCTTCCCCCCACCCCCCACCGACCCAAATCCGAAACACAGCGTTGGCATAACGTCATTTGACGCGCTCCCTCCGCTCGGCCAGCATCGCGCGTTCAACAGGAGACCCCGCATGCGCCTAGCCCTAGCCACCATCCTCGCCCTCACCGCCGCTCCCGTATTGGCGCAGACTGCCGCCGTCCCCGGCGCCCCCGTCAAGGCGCGCGTCGCCGCTGGCACCTATGCGGTCGATGCCAACCACACGCAGGTGACGTGGCAGCTCAACCATATGGGCTTCTCGATGCTCGAGGGGCAGCTCGGCGCGTCGGGTGGCAGCATTACGATCGATCCGGCCAAGCCGAACGCGACCAAGGTCGAGGTCAATTTCGCGATCGACCAGCTGTCGGTCACGTCCGCACCCTTCGCGGGCCATCTGAAGTCGAAGGACTTTTTCGACGCCGCGACCTACCCGACCGCCAAGTTCGTCTCGACCAAGGTCGTCGCGACCGGCGACAAGGCGACCATCACCGGTGATCTCACGCTCAAGGGTGTCACCAAGCCGGTCGTGCTGCAGGCGACGTTCGTCGGCGCGGGCGCGAACCCGATGAACAAGAAGCTGAACTTCGGCTTCCGCGCGACGACCTCGATCAAACGCAGCGACTTCAACATCGGCGCCTATGCCCCCGTCGTGTCGGACAAGGTCGACCTGACGATCAACGCGGCATTCGCTGCGCAATAATACGTACGCCGACCCTATCGCGCTGGACATTTACCGTGTCCGCGCGATAGGAAAGACGCAATGTCTCACGGTCGCCTCCTGCTGCTTCGACTTACGCGCCCTTAGGCGCGCCGATCGTTTGCGTGGTGGCCAGC
This sequence comes from Sphingomonas aerolata, assembly GCF_003046295.1. GTDB lineage: Bacteria > Pseudomonadota > Alphaproteobacteria > Sphingomonadales > Sphingomonadaceae > Sphingomonas > Sphingomonas aerolata. The sequence goes on along the minus strand of NZ_PZZN01000002.1, from coordinate 790,605 downwards.
CCCCGCGCCTCGCGCCTAAGGGCTGACCCGAACGCTCCCGATCACGAGAGACACGAGCCATGCTGCGCGACCCATCGACCAAATACCGACCCTTCCCGCAAATCGACCTGCCCGACCGCCAATGGCCGTCGAAGACGATCGTCAAGCCGCCGCGCTGGCTGTCGACCGATCTCCGCGACGGCAACCAGGCGCTGATCGACCCGATGGATGCCGAGAAGAAGACCCGCTTCTTCGACCTGCTCTGCAAGGTCGGGCTGAAGGAAATCGAGGTCGGCTTCCCGAGCGCGGGCGCGACCGAATTCGATTTCATATCCGGCCTGGTCAAGACCGGCCGGATCCCCGACGACGTGTCGATCCAGGTGCTAACGCAGTCGCGCCGCGACCTGATCGAGACGAGCTTTGCCAGCCTCGTCGGCGCGAAGACCGCGATCGTCCACCTCTACAATGCCGTATCGCCCGCATGGCGCAAGATCGTGTTCGGGATGGATCGCGCGCAGGTGAAGCAGATCGCGATCGACGGCGCCAAGGTGCTGCGCGACGAGGCCGCCAAGCAACCGAACGTCCGCTGGCAGTTCGAATATTCCCCTGAGACCTTCTCGACCGCCGAACTCGAGTTCAGCCTCGAGGTCTGCGAGGCGGTGATGGACGTCCTGATGCCGACGCCCGAAAACCCGATCATCTTCAACCTGCCCGCCACCGTCGAATGCGCGACGCCGAACATCTATGCCGACCAGATCGAATGGTTCGGCCGCAATATCCGCAACCGTGACTCGGTGGCGATCTCGCTGCACACCCACAACGACCGCGGCACCGGCGTCGCCGCCGCCGAACTCGGCATGATGGCGGGCGCGGACCGCGTCGAGGGCTGCCTGCTCGGCAATGGCGAGCGCACCGGCAATTGCGATCTCGTGACCGTCGCGCTCAACATGTACACGCAGGGGGTGGATCCGAAGCTCGACCTGTCGGACATCGACGCGGTCGTGAACACCGTGAATTACTGCACCAACATCCCAGTCCACCCGCGCACGCCCTACGCCGGCGACCTCGTCTTCACCGCGTTTTCGGGCAGCCATCAGGATGCGATCAAGAAGGGATTCGCTGCGCAGGAGGCGAAGAACGATACGTTGTGGGAGGTCCCCTATCTCCCGATCGACCCCGCCGACCTGGGCCGCAGCTACGAGGCGGTGATCCGCGTCAACTCGCAGTCGGGCAAGGGCGGCGTCGCCTGGGTGATCGAGCAGGACAAGGGGCTGAAGCTGCCCAAGCGGTTGCAGGCCGATTTCAGCCGTCACGTGCAGGCCTATGCCGACGAGACGAGCCGCGAACTGAATGCGGCGGATATCTGGCAGCTGTTCGAGCGGACCTACCTCCCGCACGCCGACGATCGCGTGGAGTTGCGCGACTATGAGGAAAGCGGCACCGCGGGGCAGCGCGTCTTCATCGGCCGCGTCGCGATCGATGGCGAGGAACGGTCGATCTCGGGGCGCGGTAACGGGCTGATCTCGGGCGTGATCGCGGCGATCGCGGAATCGACCGGGCCGACGCTCGATGTGGTGGATTATAACGAGCATGCGATCGGCCACGGCGCGGACGCGCAGGCGGCGGCCTATGTCGAATGCCGGACCGCGGCGGGCAAGACGGTGTTCGGTGTCGGCATGGACACCGACATCGCCACCGCCTCGGTCCGTGCCGTCCTCAGCGCCGCCAACCGCGCCTGACACCCAGAAGGGCGGCCACCGGTCAAGCCGGTGGCCGTTCGCTCAGCCGAGCTTCGCCATTAGCGCCTGTGCCGCCTTTTCCGACGATGCGGGGTTCTGCCCGGTGATCAGCAGGCCGTCCTCGACGACATGCACGCCCCAGTCGGCGGTCTTCGAATAATTTCCACCCTGCTGCGCGAGCATGTCCTCGACGAGGAACGGCACGATATCGCTGAGCCCGACCGCGGCCTCTTCGCTGTTGGTGAAGCCGGTGACCGTCTTCCCCTTCACCAGCGGAGAGCCATCGGCCGCCTTCACGTCGCGCAACACGCCGGGCGCGTGACAGACCAGCGCGACGGGCTTGCCCGCGCCGATGGTCGTCTCGATCAGCGCGATCGACGCCTGGTCGTTGGCCAGATCCCACAATGGGCCGTGTCCGCCGGGATAGAACACCGCGTCGAAATCGGCGATCTTCATCTCGGACAGTTTCCGCGTGTCGGCGAGCGCAGCCGTCGCCTCGGCATCGTCCTCGAACCGGCGCGTCGCATCGGTCTGCGCATCGGGCTTCGCGCTGCTCGGATCGAGCGGCGGCTGGCCACCGGCCGGCGAGGCGAGCGTGATGGTCGCGCCGGCATCCTTGAACACGTAATAGGGCGCGGCAAGCTCTTCGAGCCAGAAGCCGGTCTTGCGGCCGGTATCGCCGAGATCGGCATGCGAGGTAAGGACGACGAGAATGTTCACCATAAGTCTCCGAATGAGGGGGTTATGGGCAGGGAACGAGCCGGCTCCAGGATTGGCGCCGCTCACGGGCGCCAAATGCGCCCGGTCGTGGGACTATCGCCTCCACTAGATCACGCGTTCGCGCACGATCCGGCACCCGATCGCGGCATCGGGGTAGATGTCGGTCTTCATCGTCTCGACCTCGACCCGCCGCACCCGCGCGTCACCCAGGCACAGCGCCGCAATCGCCTCGCACAGCGTCTCCTGCAACGCGAACGGACGCTCCGCCGCCATCGCCAGGATCCCGGCGCGGACGAAGTCGTAATCGAGCACCTCGCCGATCGCATCCTCGCCGAGCGGCCCCGGATACACGACCGTCATCTCGACCGAGACGACGACGCGTTGCGGCGCCACCTCGTGCGGATAAATGCCCAGCCGCATCATCACCTCGAGCCCGTCGAGGATCGTCGTGAACTCAGCCATTGCGCTCCCCATGATGCCGGTCGAACATCACGTCGCCGTCGCGCGCCAGAAACCGTTGGCCACAATCGACGAACATATTCTGCCCGGTCACGCCCCTAGCCGTCAGCAGCCATGCGACCGCATCCGCGACCGCCTTCGCCCCAACCGGGCGCTGGAGCAGGTTGTCGCTCGCCACTGCCTCGAATTCCGCGTCAGTCTGGTCCCCGCTCGGCAGGGTCAGCCCCGGCGACACCGCGTTGACGCTGATCCGGGGGCCCAGCGCCTGCGCCAGCATCACCGTCGCCCCCTCCAGCGCGATCTTGCCGCAGCTATAGGAGAAGAAGTCGGGGTTGAGGTTCGCGACCTTCTGGTCGAGCAGATTGACGATCGCGCCGTCACGGACATCCTCCTGCGACGCCAGCGCCGAGGCGAGCAGCACCGGCGCGCCGCAGTTGATCGCGGCCAGCTCGGCGAACAGCGCAGGATCGACCGCGGGCGGCCGATCGAATTCGAACTTCGATGCGCAGTTGACCAGCCCGTCGATCGGACCGCCGATCGCGCCCCGCGCCGCCGCGAACAGATCGCCGACCCCGTGCAGATCGCTCAGATCGCCCTCGACCGCCGCCGCACGGCCGCCGGTCGCGACAATCTCGTCGACCAGCGCATCGGCTTCCTCGGGCGAATGCCCCTGATGCACGACCACCGCATGCCCGTCCGCCGCCAGCCGCCGGACGATCGCGGCGCCCAAGCGCTTCGCCCCGCCGGTGACCAGGACGGTTCGGATCATGCGCGCGCGCCCATCAGCGACAGCACCTCCTTGCGGCTACGCTCATCCTCGCGGAACACGCCCATCATCCGGCTGGTGACCATCGTCACCCCCGGCGTCCGCACGCCGCGCGCGGCCATGCAGGCATGCGTCGCCTCGATCACGACCGCGACGCCCTGCGGCTGCAGTTGCTCCCAGATGCAGTCGGCCACTTCCGCGGTCAGCCGCTCCTGCACCTGCAACCGGCGGGCAAAGCCGTGCAGCACGCGCGCCAGCTTCGAGATGCCGACGACATGGTTGCGCGGCAGATAGGCGATGTGCGCCTTGCCGATGATCGGCGCCATGTGATGCTCACAGTGCGACTGGAACGGGATATCCTTCAGCAACACGATCTCGTCATAGCCGCCGACCTCCTCGAACACGCGTTCGAGATGCCTCGCCGGATCATCGCCATAGCCCGCGCAATATTCCTTCCACGCGCGCGCGACCCGACGCGGGGTATCGACCAGCCCCTCGCGCGTCGGATCGTCGCCGGTCCAGCGGATCAGCGTCCGGATCGCCGCCTCGACCTCCTGCGGAACGATCAGCTTGCCATCCGGGCCGACGGCTGGCTCGGCATCGGCAAAAGGCGTTTCGGCGATCATCACAGCGCTCCATCATTCCGCCGCAGGACGGCGTGCAAGGTCCTCGGTACGAAAGCCCGACCGAGGTATAATAATATCAACAATATCGCAGCGGACTCCCGCCCGCCGCGCGCCATGCGGCCGTCCGCGGCCCGAACACAAGGGCCGCATCATATCGCTTGCGCGACGGCGTGTCAGGCGCGCCGCAGCCGTTCCGCATGCCAGGCGACATGATCCGGCATGAAGGTCGATATGAAATTATAGCTATGGTCGTACCCCGGCTGCATCCGCACCGTCAGTTCGATCCCCGCCGCCGCGCACGCGTCCGCCAGCAGCGCCGGCTTCAGCTGTTCGTCGAGGAAGCCGTCGGCCTCCCCCTGATCGACCAGGATGTCGGCGACCCGCGCGCCATCGGCGATCAGCGCACAGGCGTCGTACGCACGCCAGTCGGCACGGTCGGGCCCCAGATACCCCGTCAGTGCCTTTTCACCCCAGGGGCAGTGCAGCGGCGCGACGATCGGCGCGAAGGCCGACACGCTGCGGAACCGGTCGGGATTGCGCAGCGCGATCGTCAGCGCGCCGTGCCCGCCCATCGAATGCCCGGTGATCCCCTGCCGCGTCATGTCCGCCATAGGAAACTCCGCGGCGATCAGCGCGGGGAGTTCGTCCTCGACATAGCGCTTCATGGTGAAGTTCGCGGCCCAGGGCTGCTCGGTCGCATCAACGTAGAAGCCCGCGCCCTGGCCGAAATCATAGGCGTCGTCGTCGGGAACCCCCTCTCCGCGCGGACTCGTGTCGGGCGCGATCAGGATCACGCCGTGCTCGGCGCAGGCGCGGCGATACTCGCCCTTGTCCATGACATTGGCATGCGTGCAGGTCAGGCCCGACAGGAACCACAGCACCGGCAAGCGCGCATCCGGCGCGTGCGGCGGGACATAGACCGCAAAGGTCATGTCGGTGCCGGTCGCGGTCGAGGCGTGGCAGTAGACGCCCTGCGTGCCGCCGAACGCCGTGCTGGTCGATAACGTCTCCATCATGCGACCCGGTGAGTGGCGCAGAGCTTGTTACCCGACGGGTCACGCAGATACGCCAGATACAGGGTGCGCCCCGCAGTGCCGTGCCGGACGCCGGGCGGATCCTCGCAGGCGGTGCCGCCATGCGCGAGCCCCGCGGCATGCCAGGCGTCCGCCGCCTCGGGCGAGGCCGCGGCGAACCCCATCGTGCTGCCATTGCCGTGCGTGGCCGGCTGCCCGTCGATCGGCGGCGTGACGAGGAAGCGGCCGCCGGCGTGCGCGTACACGATCCGGCCCCATTCATCGATTACGCCTTCGGGCACGCCGAGTGCGCCCAGTGCGGCGTCGTAGAACGCCTTCGACGCCGCGATATCATTGGCACCCAACATGATGTGGCTGAACATGTTTCCCTCCCTCAATAGATCACGACGGAGCGAATGCTCTCGCCGGCGTGCATCAGGTCGAACCCCTTGTTGATCTCGTCGAGCGTCAGGCGGTGCGTGATCATCGGGTCGATCTCGATCTTGCCGTCCATATACCAGTCGACGATCTTGGGCGTGTCCGTACGTCCACGCGCACCGCCGAACGCGGTCCCGCGCCAGTTGCGCCCGGTGACGAGCTGGAACGGCCGCGTGCTGATCTCCTTGCCCGCCTCGGCCACGCCGATCACGATCGAGGTGCCCCAGCCGCGATGACAGGCCTCGAGCGCCTGGCGCATGACGGTCGTGTTGCCCGTCGCATCGAACGTATAATCCGCGCCGCCGTCGGTCAGGGCGACAATATGCTGGACGATGTCGCCCACATCCTTCGGGTTGGCGAAATGCGTCATGCCGAAGCGGCGACCCCATTCCTCGCGGTCGGGATTGATGTCGACGCCGACGATCATCCCTGCGCCCGCCAGTCGCGCGCCCTGGATCACGTTCAGCCCGATCCCGCCGAGCCCGAACACGACGACGGTATCGCCGGGCTGGACCTTCGCGGTGTGGACGACCGCGCCGACACCCGTCGTCACGCCGCAACCGACATAGCAGGAGGTGTCGAACGGCGCGTCGGGGCGGATCTTGGCCAGTGCGATCTCGGGCAGCACGGTGAAGTTCGAAAAGGTCGAGCAGCCCATGTAATGGAAGATCGGCTGGCCCTTGTAGCTGAACCGCGTCGTGCCGTCGGGCATCAGCCCTTTCCCCTGCGTCGCGCGGATCGCGGTGCACAGATTGGTCTTCTGGCTCAGGCACGACTTACACTGGCGGCATTCGGGGGTGTAGAGCGGGATGACGTGATCGCCGACCGCGACGCTGGTGACGCCCGCGCCGATCTCGCGGACGATGCCCGCCCCTTCATGCCCCAGCACGCTCGGGAAAAGGCCTTCCGAATCAAGTCCGTCGAGCGTGTAGGCATCGGTGTGACAGATGCCCGTGGCCATGATTTCGACCAGAACTTCGCCGGATTTGGGTCCCTCGAGGTCGAGCTCGACGATCTCGAGCGGTTTTTTCGCCTCGAAGGCTACGGCGGCGCGGGTCTTCATGCATGGGTCTCCTTGGTGGCGCATCAGATGAACCGCAGCCCCTGGGTCTGCAACCGCGGATCATGCAACAAAACCCGCACCTCTGCGCTTGATCGTTGAATATCAAGGAGATGGTGTGATGAAGGATCCGAAAAAGGGCGACGAGGTCACCTGGAAATCCCCCGGCGGCACCGCGCACGGCACGGTCGAAAAGAAGCAGACCAGCGACACGACGATCAAGGGTCACACCGTCCGCGCGTCCAAGGACGAGCCGCAATTCATCGTAAAGAGTGACAATGGCGGCAAGGCAGCGCACAAGGCGGGCGCGCTCAACAAGGCGTGACCACGCGTGCAGTGCCTAACGCACGCATGCGAACAGGAAGGAATGCTTATGGCTACAGCTCCCAAGACCGGCGGCATCCACGCCCCCGTCCAGCCCTCTCCCGAGCTCGGCGAGATCGTCGGTAACGACAAGCTCCCGCGCAGCGAAGTGATCAGCAAGGTCTGGGTCTATATCAAGGCCCACAATCTGCAGAACCCTGAGAACAAGCGCGAGATCCTCGCCGACGAGAAGCTGAAGAAGGTCTTCGGCCGTGACAAGTGCACCATGTTCGAGATGAACAAGTACATCTCGCAGCACGTCAAGGCCTAAGCCTGACCGGGACGCCAGGCGACGTTGCCACCTCCGCGGAGGGGTCAACGTCGCCTGATTGCCCCTGAACCCTCGCGACCCGGCCGCGCCAGACGACAACCCCGGTCGCCGGCCAATCTACATCCCTGACGCGTGTCGCGATGCCCGCAGGCGGCGGATCGCTTGATAATGTCGGTGGTGGTGACCCCGAGTGGATTTGAACCACTGGCCCCCAGATTAGGAATCTGGTGCTCTATCCGGCTGAGCTACGGGGCCACGCACGCGACGTCCATACTAGCCCCATTCCCGTCGGTCCAGAGTGACCATGATCGCATAGCCGCGTCACAGAGCAAAGCGGAATAGACCAGCCCCCGATGGAGTGTCTTGAATCCACGTCGCTGACTCAGCGGCGTTGCCTCACGCCTGTGGATGGCTGGGCCGCAGCGACGCGATCTTTAGTTGATCGTATCGGGTGGCGTGACCGGGAGCGGCAGCGGCAGCACGGCGACACCGTCCTCGACCAGCGCCCTGGCCTCGGCGAGGCTGGCCTGGCCGTGGATCGGTTCGGGGGCCTCGTCGCCGAGATGCATCGCGCGTGCGCGATCCGCAAAGGCGCCGCCGACCCACCGCGATGACGCGAGCAGTTCGGCCTGTTTCGATGCCAGCATCGTCATCATCGCCTTCATCCGCGCAGGCGTCGGGGCGTCGGCCACGCGGTTGCCCTTGCCCGAGACGGCCGGCGCCATCACCGCCTTCGCCACCTCTGCATCGCCGCAGAGCGGGCATTCGACCTGTCGCGCTGCGCGCTGCGCCTCATAGGCCGCGCTCGAGCCGAACCACGCCTCGAACACATGCCCAGTGCCGCATTTCAGGTCGAAGACGATCACCGGATCACGGCCACCGAGGGGATCGGCCGCCGATGTTCGAGCGCCGGAATTCGCGCGCGGACATCCGTCACACTGTCCGAGCTGATCTCGGCATAGCCGAGACCCGCCGCCTCACCCATGTCGAGCACGACCGTGCCCCAGGGATCGATGACCAGCGAATGGCCATAGGTCGCGCGACCATCGGCGTGGACGCCGGTCTGCGCCGCGGCGACGACGTAGGAGGCCGATTCGATCGCCCGGGCGCGGAGCAGGACATGCCAATGCGCGGCCCCCGTCGGCCTGGTGAACGCCGCCGGGACCGAGAGGACCGTCGCGCCGGCATCGCTCATTGCGCGGTACAGGTCGGGAAAGCGCAGGTCATAACAGATCGATGCGCCCAGCATGCCGATCGGCGTCTGCGTGACGATCGCCGCGTCGCCCGCGGCATAGGCCGCGGATTCACGCCAGCTTTCTCCCGTCGGCAGATCGACATCGAAGAGGTGGAGCTTGTCGTAGCGCGCGCGGATACTGCCCGCCGGATCGATCACGAACCCGCGATTGGCAAACCGGCCGTCTGCCCGGCGGACGGCGAGCGAGCCAAGATGCACCCAGATCGCCGCCTCGGCCGCAGCGGCGCAGACGCGAGCGAGCACAGGATCGTCGGCCTCGGCCACGATCGACGCGGCGGCCCGCGCGCGATCGCGGTCGATCAGACCCGACATTTCCGGGGTGAACAGCATCACCGCGCCCTGCCCTGCCGCCGACCGGATCGCAGCGATCAGCGTTGCAGCATTGACCGCGGGATCGATCCCGCTGGTCATCTGCAAAAGCGCGATGCGGGGCATCAGGCCAGGAGCGGGTCGAGCCCACCCCGGGCATCGAGCGCGGCAAGGTCGTCCGACCCGCCGATATGCTTCCCGTCGATGAACACCTGCGGCATGGTCATGCGACCACCCGAGCGCTCGACCATCTCCTTCTTCTTCGGCCCGCCCATCGTCACGTCGAACGTTTCCGGTTCGACGCCCTTGGCGGCAAGGAGCTTCATCGCCCGCGTGCAATAGGGGCAGAATTGTTTGATGTAGATTTCAACTTTAGCCATTATTTTCAGGTGTGGTCTGACCGCGCGCTTGTCAATAATCGGTGTCGTCCAGAACACGCGCCCAGCACAGGATCGTCACCGATTCCGCCCCCGCCGCGAGCAGCGCGCCGGTGCACGCCGCGCTCGTCGCCCCGCTCGCATAGATGTCGTCGATCAGCACGACCGCCCTGCCGCGCAGCCGGTCGCGCCCGCCCGCCGCGACGGCGAAGGCGCCCGCCACCGCCTTGCCGCGCTGACGCCTGCCGAGCCCGCGCAGCACGGTCGTCTGCCGCGTCCGGACGAGGACATTCAGGTCGGCGGGCACGGTCGACAGGCTCGCGAGCGTCGTCGCGATGAGCGCCGCCTGGTTGAACCCGCGCGACCAGAGGCGCCAGCGGTGTAGCGGTACCGGCACGATCAGCGCCGCATGCTCGGGCATCAGCCGGTGCATGGAACGCGCCATCGTCGCGGCGAACGCGGTTCGGCCGCCATATTTCAGCCGCAGCGCCAGGCCGCGCGCAACCGGTCCATAGGCGACCGCGGCGCGGACGCCCGCGTGACGCGGCGGCTGGGTGAGGCACGCGGCGCACAATGCGCCGTCGCCGCGATCATGCGCAAAGGGCAGGTTGCACGCGGCACACCAGGGCGGACCGAGAAAGTGCAGGCCGTTCCAGCAGCTTGCGCAGAACCGATGGTCCGCCGCCACCGGACTGCCGCAGCCGGGGCAGCGCGGCGGCAGCGCTAGCCGGATCACCGCGCCAATCGGATCGAGCAACCGCATCCGCCCTTGTCGTCAAAGCATGCAGACGGCACAAGCGCGGCGTGCAGATCCCAGACCCCAGCCAAGGCAGCGCCCCGGAAATCTTCGACCGGGTCGCCCGCCGCCAGCGCCGCGACCGCGCGCGTGCCGCCTATGCCGACGCGGATTTCGTGCGCGCGACGATGCTCGACGGGATCGCCGAGCGGCTCGATGCGGTGACGCGGGACTTTGCCGACATTCTCGACCTTGGATGTTTCGACGGCGCGTTCGTCGCGCCCCCGGGAGCACGGGTCGTACGCTGCGATGCGGGCCACGGCTTTGCCGCGCACGCAGGCGGGGTTCAGGCCGACGAGGACCGGCTGCCCTTTGCCGACGCATCGTTCGACCTCGTCGTCAGCGCGGGCGTGCTCGACCAGGTCAACGACCTGCCCGGCGCGCTGTCGCTGATCCGCCGCGTGCTGCGCCCGGATGGACTGTTCCTCGGCGCGTTCGTCGGGGCGGGGAGCCTGCCGTCGCTCCGCCAGGCGTTGCGGGTGGCGGAGGCGGAGCGACCCGCCGCGCGGCTGCATCCGCAGATCGACGTCCGTTCGGCGGGCGATCTGCTGATGCGCGCGGGCTTTGCGCTGCCGGTGGCGGACATCGAGACGCTGAACGTCGGCTACCGCGATGTCGGGCGACTGCTCGGCGATCTTCGCGGGATGGCGGCGACGAACGTGCTCGCGGGGCGCAGCGCGCTTGGCCGGCAGGCGCTGGCGAGGCTCGCACAGGCCTTTGCCGAGCTCGCCGACGCGGGCGGGCGGACTGCTGAGCGTTTCGAGATCATCTTCCTGACCGGCTGGTCGCCTGCCCCGTCACAGCCCAAGCCGGCACGACGCGGCAGCGGCACCGCCTCGCTCAGCGATGCGCTCCGGACCCGGCCCCGCGACCCGGCCTGAGCCTAACGGGCGGGGTCGGCCGCTCGGCGACCCGGACCGAACGGGATGCGCAGCGTGACCACCGCCCCGGATCCGGTCGCCCCCGGCAGCGTGCTCTGGACTGCGTGGACCTTGCCCGTCCCGCCGCCCGGCAGCCGGAACGTCATCGGTGCATCGGGTGCGCTTACCGGCGGCGTGGGAAGCCGTGCAAGACGCTGGTCGGTCGGCCGGCCACAGACGACGATCTCGCCACCGGGCGGCGTTACGGGACAGGGGGTCGCCGCCCGAGCGACCGGGGGGCGAAGTTCGCGCGGCAGCGGGGGGCCGGCGACGGCCTGCAGTCCGATCAGCACCGCGATCATCTAGAACCTCCGCGCCACCCCCGCATATAGTCGCGCGTCGGGGGTATCATGGGTCAAGCCTGCCGCCCCGAAAATGTCAAACTGAAGATCGTCGCGGGCCATCCAGGCGAGCGACAGCGCAGCCAGTGCCTGGGTGCTGCGGCCGGACGGGTCATCGTCGCGCAGTGCCTGCAACTCGGCATTCAGCGTCACCGCCTTGTCGAGCGTGAAGGCGAGGCCGACCGCGCTGCTATAGGCCAGGTGCCGGCCATGCCCGTCATCGTCGACCGCGGCATCGACTTCGGGTGTCAGGTCGAGCGACACCGTGTCGGACATTTCGAATGTCACCGGCAGCAGCAACCCGCTGCCCCAGTCGCCATCACCGACCGGCGAACGGCCGACGGGCAGCGTCACGAACGGCAGGACGGCAATCGACAGGCCCTTGCCGTCGGGATGGCTCAGGCTGGCCTTCATGCTCAGTGACAGGTCGCCGATGCGGTCCGCGACGTCGATGCCCGTTTCGTCGCGCGTCCGGTCATGGCCGAACGGTGTCCATCCCACCCGTGCCTCGACCGTGTCGCTAACCCCGACCCGGACCAGCGTATCGGCGATCAGGACATTGTCCTCGCGCGACCCCGCCCCGTCGTCGCGCGTCCAGTCGGCGAGCGCGGTTTCGACCGAGACGCGGCCTTTTTCCATGGTGCAGGCGGGCGTATCGATCCCCGGGCGTTCAGGGCAATAGTCCCGCTCCTGCGCGCAAACCTGGCTCGAACAGGCCAATAGCAGCGTCGCTAGCACACCCGCAGCAAGCCGCCCCGCCGGTGCATTCATCGCAGGCGGACCCAGGTCGGGGCATGATCGCTCGCCTTCTCGCGGCCGCGATAGGCCTTGTCGACACCGGCATCGATCATCCGGTCGGCCGCCTGCGGGCTGAGCAGCAGATGATCGATGCGGAAGCCCGCGTCGCGCTGCCACGCGCCCGCCTGATAGTCCCAGAAGGTCCACACGCCCCCCTTGGGAAACTGCGTTCGAAGGGCATCGGTCCAGCCCTGCCCGAGCAACGCGCGATAGGCGCTGCGGCTTTCGGGCTGCATCAGCGCATCGTCCTGCATCCGCGACACCGAAAACGTGTCGTCGTCATTCGCGATCACGTTGTAATCGCCCGCGAGGATGGCGGGTACCTCCTCGGCCAGCAGCACGCGCGCGCGCGCCGCAAGCCGCGTCATCCAGCGCAGCTTATAGTCGAATTTCGGGCCGGGCTGCGGATTGCCGTTGGGCAGATACAGCGCGGCGATCGTCAGCCCGTCGACCTCGGCCTCGATATAGCGGCTGTGCTCGTCTTCCGGCTCGCCTTCAAGGCCGCGTTGCCGGACCCTGGGGGTCTGCCCCTTGGCAAGGATCGCCACGCCGTTCCAGGCCTTTTGCCCATGCCAGACAACACCGTACCCCGCCGCCTCGATCTCCGCGGCCGGAAAGGTTTCGTCGCTGGTCTTGAGTTCCTGCAGACAGACGATTTCGGGCTGCTCTTCGGCAAGATATTCGAGCAGCCGCGGGAGACGAGCCTTGATCCCGTTGATGTTGTACGTGACGATCTTCACCGGGCGTCAGACCGAAAAGCTCGAGCCGCAACCGCAGCCCGAGGCTGCATTGGGGTTCTCCACGCGGAACGCCGCGCCGGCGAGCGACTCGACATAGTCGACAGCGCAACCCCGGACGAGGTCGATGCTGACGCTGTCGACGACCAGCCGGACGCCGTCGCGTTCGGCAACCACGTCATCCGCCTCGGCCGCATCGGCGAACCCGAACTTGTACTGGAAACCAGAACAGCCACCGCCATCGACCGAAAGGCGCAGGATCGCCGGCTTGCCCTGTCGGGCAGCAATGGCGGCGACGCGCGCCGCAGCGGAGGGGGTCAGGATGATGTCGGGAGCCAGGGTTACCATGGTCCCGAGATAGGCGGTCCCGCTATCCGCGGCAACCTCGCCCTGCCGCGGAGGACCGCGGACAGGGCTTGATAGAAAACCGTACGGCTCAGTCCTGCGCCGCAGGACCGTCGGTCGAGACCGGGATGGCACCGACCGAGCGATCCTGCGCGGCGAGAAGGTAGTCGGCGCTCGTGAGGAACGGAATGGGGTTCACGGCATGACCGTCGATCCGGACTTCATAATGAAGATGCGGGCCGGTCGAGCGACCGGTCGAGCCCATCAGCGCGATCAGCTGGCCGCGCGTCACGCGGGCATTGTCGCCGACGAGGATCTTCGAGAGATGGCCGTACCGGGTCGCGATGCCCTTGCCGTGATTGAGCTCGACGAGATTGCCATAGCCGCCCTGACGACCGGCATGCGAGACGATGCCGTCAGCCGTGGCGTAGATCGGCGTTCCGACCGGACCCGGAATGTCGACGCCGGCATGCATCGCAGCGGTTCCGCGGAACGGATCCGAACGTATGCCGAAATTGCTGGTGAACGACAGCAGATGAACCGGCTGGACCGAAGGGATCGCGATCACCCCCTGCTGCAGCGTATCGAGCTTCTTCCAGGTCTGGAACAGCGTGCGGAACTGGGCGTCGGCGCGGACATCGGCCAGCGCCTCGGGGCTGTCGGCAGCGACCAGCGGTCCGCCCATGGCGGCCTGCTTGCTCGCCTGGGTGCGCTTGGCGGCGGCAGCGACGCGTTCGGGGCGCAGGCCGAGCTTGCGCACGGTGTCGGTGGTGTCGGCATAGCGCTGATCAAGGATGGTCTGGGCAGCGTCAGCGAGAACGCGCTGGCGGCCTTCGACCTTGACCAGCGGCTTGACGACATCGGCGGCCAGCGCATCGGGCGCGGGGTCGATCGCCAGCGTGGCCAGCGCCATCGCCTTGGCGTCGCCCTTGCCGGTCAGGGCGGCGGTGATCAGCTGCTGGCGCTGTTCGACCCGCGCGGCGTGTGCTGCGGCGGTCTCGCGAATGGTCGCGACGCGCGCTTGCATCTGACCGATGCGGCGCTCCATCTGCGCGACCTGGAGTTCGGAATTGGGTGCGGCAACGACGCCGGTCGCGGCTGCGGCGCCATAGGCTGCCTGCGCGGCACCATAGCCGGAAAAGCCGAGCGTTACGGCGCTGAGTGCCGCCATCGCGGCCTGCTTGCGGCTGCCCAGGCGAACCCGGCGGACCGAGTGGCCGTCGTGAACCGTCAGGTCCCGCGCGGCGAAGAGCGTCTTGATACGAAAGGCTGCGCGGTTGGCTAAGGCTGCAGCGGAAACGGTGATATCGACCATTGGTCCCCGACAAAAAACAGGAGCCGGATCGCAAACGGGCCCGGCGCCAAGACTCTGTCCTGAACCGCAGCCCCTCCGCGTCCCAGACAAGTCAGGATGTGTGCCGATTTGACCCACTTCGGCAAGAGCCGCGCCGCTAACTTGGGGTGGACCGGGACGCGCGTGCGTTGAGCCGTTGAAACCAAATGGTACCGGTAAAAAGGAATCGCCCCGCCAGGCGACGCCGCGCCCTGCCCCGTGGAAGGGTCTTTATCGCGGGATCAGCGCCTTGGCGGCAGCAAGAACGGCTTCGGCATGGCCGGGGACCCGGACCTTGCGCCACGATGTCGCCAGTCGGCCGTCCGCGTCGAACAGGAAGGTCGCGCGCTCGATTCCCATATATTTGCGGCCGTACATCGCCTTCTCGACCCAGACCCCGAAACCCTCGCAGACCGTGCCATCGACGTCGGTCGCCAGTGAGACCGTCAGCCCGTGCTTGGCGCTGAACTTGGCATGCGCGGCGGGTCCGTCCTTCGACACGCCGAGCACGCCGACCCCGATCTCCGCGAAGGCCGACTCGAGCGCGGAAAAGTCCTGCGCCTCGCGGGTGCAGCCGGCGGTATCGTCCTTGGGATAGAAATAGACGACCAGCGGCCGCGCCAGCGTCGTCAGCGCGACGACCGTGCCATCGGGCATCGTCACCGCGACGTCCGGGATCATCGCACCGTCATTCATCCTGCTCTCCTGTCAGTTCGTGCCAGAACGCGGTCACCTGTTGCCGGACCTCGGCAAGGCCCGCAAGAACCGCAGGCCAGTCATGCAGCCCGAGCGCGCGCGCGATCAACGCTTGCGTCGGCGGGCCGGGCGGCGCCGCGTCGGGCGCGACGAGCCGCAGCGTCACGAGCAGCCGCGTCAGGATATCATGCGCGGCGAGCATCGTCGCGGGCATCCGCCCTTCGGCGACGAGCTGCGCGATCGCACGCCCCAGATTGGCATCGAAGCCGCTGCGCTCAACGAGTTGTACGACATGCGTCGCGAATTCGAGATCGACCAGACCACCCGGCAGAAGCTTTGCGTCGAGCGGCCCCTTGGCGGGCTTGTGCGCGGCCATGTCGGCGCGCATCCGCGTCGCATCGCCGACCACGTCGCGCTCGGTCCGCGCACCGGTCAGGACATCGGCGATCACCGCCGACAGCGCCGCCCGGGCGGGCGCGGATCCGAAGACGGGCCGCGCCCTGGTCAGCGCCATATGCTCCCACGTCCAGGCCTCCTCATGCTGATAGCGTGCGAAGCTGTCGAGCGTCACGACCAGCGGCCCCTGCGCCCCCGATGGCCGCAGCCGCGTATCAATCTGATAGAGCGGCCCGGCCGCGGTCGCGACCGACAAGGCCGCAGTCACCCGCTGCGCCAGCCGGTTGTAGTAGAGCGTCGCGCCAAGCGGTTTGGCGCCATCCGACTCGGCAGTGAAATCGCCGGTGAAGAGGTAGACGAGGTCGAGATCGGACGCATGCGTCAGCATCGCCCCGCCCATCCGGCCGAGCGCCAGGATCACGAGTTCGCTGCCCGGCACCCGGCCATGGACGTCGGCAAAGCTGCGAATCGTCGCCTCCGCCAGTACCGCGATCGCCGCCTCTGCCACGCGCGCATAGCCCGCCGCGACGTCGAGCGGATCCGACGTCCCCGCAACGATCTGCGCACCCAGCGCAAAGCGCAGTTCGCCGACCACGCGCCGGACGTGATCGAGCCGCCCCTGATAATCGAGCCCCGCCTCGCCCGCGCGCATCCGGTCGATCAGCGCGTCGACCGCCGCGACCGGGGCGAGCGCCGTCGCATCGATCAACCCGTCGAGCAGCGCGGGGCGCCGCGCCAGTTCCTCCGCCAGCGTCGGCGCGTGGCTCAGGATCGCCGCAAGGAGCGTGGCGAGCGCCGGTCGTGCTTCGAGCAGTCGGAATACGTTGATCGCGCTCGGCAGACGCTCGAGCATCGAATCGAGTCTCAGCATCGCGGCCTGCGGCTCGGGCGCGGCGGCGAGCGCCGGGACCAGCGTCGGCAGGACCGCCTCGAGCGCCGCCTGCGCGGCACTGCTACGCAGCGCGGGATAGGCCCCTGCCCGCCACGCGGCGATCCGCTGGCGCGCGGGTTCGGGTTCGGCAAACCCCGCCTCTGCCAGCTCGGCGTCGAGCCGCGTCGGATCATGCGAAAGCCCGGATGCCGCGCCATCGTCGAGCGCGTCGTAGATCCGCCCGGTCGCCGCCACGTGTGGGGCGAGCAGCGCCAACAACGCGGCGCTGCCGTCGAGCCCGTGCAGCCACGCCACCCGCTCGAGCGCATCGCCGGTCGGCAAGGCATGCGTCTGCCGGTCGTCGATCATCTGCACCCGGTGCTCGATCGTCCGCAGCAGCGTGTAGCTTTCGATCAGCGCGCGCGCCTCATCTCCGCCGATCCACCCCGCCTCCGCCAGCCGCGCAAGCGCGACGCGGGTGGCCGGCGCGCGGAGTACGGGATCGCGACCGCCATGGATCAACTGATGGATCTGCGCGAAGAATTCGGCTTCGCGGATCCCGCCGCGGCCGCGCTTCAGGTCGTAACCCGGCCCGAAGGCCTGACCCTGCGCATGATGATCGCGGATCCGTCGCGAGATGCCGCGAATCTCGCCGATCGCGCCGAAATCGAGCGCGCGCCGCCAGACGAACGGGCGGACCGTGTCGAGGAACTGCCTGCCAAGCGCGATATCGCCCGCTGCGGCGCGCGCGCGGATGAAGGCGGCACGCTCCCAGGGGAGCGCCTGCGCCTCGTAATAGCTGATCGCCGCATCGATCGGCAGCGCGATCGGCGTGATCTCGGGAGACGGCCGCAGGCGGAGGTCGACGCGCAGCACATAGCCGTCGCCGTCACGTGCCTGGAGCAGTTCAACGACGCGCTTGCCGATCCGCACGGCGGCGGCTTCGGGTTCCTCGCGCGGGCGGAGCGGCAGCGTGTCCGGATCGTAGATCAGGATCGGATCGATATCCGACGAATAGTTGAGTTCGCCGCTGCCCTGTTTACCGAGCGCGATCGCGGCGAACCCGCGCGGTTCGGCGCCGGGTGTGCGTTCTTCGATCGCGGTGCGGATCGCGGTGTCGAGCGCGTGGTCGGCAAACCCGGTGAGCTGCTGCGTCACGGCGCTTAGGTCGAACACGCCGGCCAGATCACCGATCGCGACCCTCAGCGCGAGCGCACGCCGTTCGAGGCGTAGGCGTCGTGCGACCGGCATGTCGAGATCGAGCGGCGCCGGGATGGGATCCAGCCGCCCCTCCGCCAGCGCGGCGGCAAGGACAGGCTCGCGGTCGAGGAGCATGGCGAGGAAGGGGGACCAGCGTCGCGCGCGCTGCGTCGCGGCGATGATGTCCGACGCCCGATGCGCGTTATCCAAGCCACACCCCACAATTCTTTTATAAAGTCAAGCCAGGGTAGCAACAAAAAGCCTTGAAGCTCGTTGACCCTGCATGACCCATCTGCACCCGACCATCCGCCGTGACCAGACCGATCATCTGGTCGTTCGCGCGCCCCGCAAGACGGATGCGATCGGGCAGTCGCTGCGCGGTGCATTCGATCGTGATTCCGGAATGCCTGACGAGTTCATATCGTTGCTGCGTGAGCTCGACACTGTATCCTCGCGACGCCACTGATTCAAACGCCAGCCGCGGCGAGCGTCTATATCAACGCCCGCGGCTCAGTTCCTCGACGTCGCCCATGATCGAGTCGAGTGCCGTCTTCGTCGTGTCGGTTTCATGATCGCGACGCGACGGCAGCGATCCATCCGTCAGAATGGTTTCGAGCGCAACACGGCCACGCGCAACCCGGCTCTTGATCGTGCCGACCGCCACGTTGCAGATTTCCGCTGCCTCTTCATACGCAAACCCGCCCGCGCCGACGAGGATCAACGCCTCACGCTGAGGCTGCGGCAGGTGCATCAATGCGCGCTGCATATCGCCCAGCTCGACATGCCGGTCCTGGCTCGCGGGGGCTGCAAGGATACGATCCGCCACCAGATCGTCCCATTCACCCTTGAAACGGGCGCGGCGCATCTGTGACAGATAGAGGTTGCGCAGGATGATGAACGTCCAGGCACGCATGTTCGTGCCAGCCTGGAAGCGCAGCCGTGCGGCCCACGCCTTCAGCAGTGTCTCCTGCACCAGGTCATCCGCAAGGTCGCGGCTGCCCGACAGCGAACGCCCGAACGCACGAAGGTGCGGAATCACCTGGGCAAGCTGGACCTTGAACTCGGCATCGGAAAGCGAGACGTGCTCAACGGGCGCGACCTGAGGCTCGGCGCCGTCGACTTCGTCGTCACGCTGGGCGGGCTGTACCATGAAATTCCGATCGTTCCCGAATGACGACCGCCGCCCAGAGGACGGCAATCTTGAGCATACGGACCGGCATCAACCGGTCCGCCACGCCACGCATATGCTATCGAATGACGAGAAATGCAAAAATGGCGATAACCAGGACCAGTGATATCACAAGGATATAGCGGGTCATATGCGGTGTTGCGCCGGCGCGGGCGTCTTCGCCGGCGACGTGGATCTGCTCTTTTGGGTCAACCATGAGACTGAAACCCCCGAACGCCGTTTTGGGTCCGTAACTATCAAAACTTGATGCCGGCGTTGCTGACGATATCGTCGACGGCAACCCCGGCCCAAGTCTAGCGGCGCATCAGGCGCCCGGAACGGTCGTCTGATCGAAGAACAGTGCCTGGCTGATTGCCGCCTTCACTGTCGAACGCTGGAACGGCTTGGTGATCAGGAAGGTGGGCTCGGGACGTTCACCGGTCAGGAGACGTTCGGGGAACGCGGTGATGAAGATCACGGGAACCTCGAATTCGGCAAGGATGTCCTTGACCGCGTCGATACCCGAGCTGTCGTCTGCCAGCTGAATATCGGCGAGCACGAGACCCGGACGCTCTTCCATCGCAAGGGCCACGGCCTCGTCGCGGGTCACTGCGACACCGGTCACGTCGTGGCCCAGGTCGCGCACGATCGTCTCGATATCCATCGCGATGATCGGCTCGTCCTCGATGATGAGAACGCGAGCGCGTGTCTGACCTTCGATTTCCGCCAGTGCTGCGGCGACGAGCTCTTCGACCTCGTTCGCATCGACGTCGATCAGATAGGCCGCGTCCTCGGGCGTGAAACCTTCCATCGCGGTCAGCAACAGCGCCTGACGCGACAGCGGAGTCATCCGCGACATACGTGCGCGAGCAACTGCGGCGTGGCCGTCGGTATCGCCCACACCCTCGTCGCCCATCTCGTCATAATTCGCCGACGACCAGATTGCCTGGAACATCCGATAGAGACCGAGACGCGGATCGACATCCTTCGGGAATTCATCTGGCGCCGCGACGATCGCCTCGAGCGTCGCGCGAACATATTTGTCGCCATGACTCTGGCTGCCGGTCAGGGCCCGGCCGTAGCGCCGCAGAAAGGGAAGATGCGGTGCGAGTTGCTGTCCAAGCGACATGGGTATTGGTAACTCCCTGATCGTTACGCCGGCCCGGTGAGGACGACGATACTAGAATATGACGCGACCGACCGATTGCCAGACCCTCGGAACCTTTTGGCCCGACGCCCACGACAATATCGATTTTTCGCTCGAACAGGGAACTAACGAGAGGCTATTTGGTTTCACGGACAATCACCGCGAGTGTATGACGCAGGTCTAGCTGTGTCATGTGCCGCCCGCGGCCTATGGTAAACATCATCTTACGTGCGTCGTGCAGGGGGAAATTTTGAGTTTGGGCCACGACACGCAGAACGAAACTCCCGCCGGCACTCCCGCCGGCAAGGGCACCGGCAAGCCGCGCGACACGGCCCGCGATCGGCAGATGGGAACGGCATTGCGGTCGGTCTATCAGCAGACCGTCGAGGAAGCCGTTCCTGACGAGTTTCTGGCGCTGCTCGGCAAGTTGGACTGAGGGCGGGCCGCATGGCCTCGCCAACCGGTTCCGTGAGCAAATCCGGCACCCCGTCACCTGCCGTCCCGGGCTCCACAGAGACCCCGACCGACACCAGCTCCGTTGACGCCGATGCGACAGCGGCTCGTCCACTGTCGCAGATCGCCACCGCGATCGGGCGTCTCCCCACCGGGGCCAAGCTTTTCCTGATCCTCAGCGCAGCGCTTCTGCCGCTCGCGCTGATCGCGATCTTCGCCACCTTGCAGACGACGCGTGTCGCCGATGCGGAAGCCCGTGCACGGTTGCGGGTCGCTGCGGCAGAAAGCGCACGATCGATCGCCATCGAACTGATCGGCGACATGACCGCGTTGCGCGTTGCGGTGAACGCGCTGGGCTTCGACCCCGCCGATGCGCCGAGCTGCGCCCGCGCGCAGGGCGTGTTCGCGCAGCAGGCCTCCTCGGGTACGCGATTTGTCATCACCGACCGCGCCGGCCGCGTGCTGTGCGGGCGCGCGCTGCCCGAAGCCGTCGCGCTGGATTCGACAAGCAATCCCGTTGCTGCCGCGATCGTCCCGAACCGCGGACTGGTCCTCGCGATCACCGGTCCCGGCGGGGAGACATCGGCACGCGCCTATTTCCCGCAGCCCTTCCTCGAACGGATCGGCCGGCCGTCCAACCAGACCTTGGAATTCAACAGCGCGCTGATGCTCGGACAGGATGCGCTGCTCCTTGAATCGATCGACGACGAGGCACCGCTCGACCGGCTGGAAACGATGCGCACCGATCTCGGCGTTGCGGGCCTCGCGCTACGCACAAGCATCCGCAGCGCACCGATCACCTCGTCGCTGATCATCGCGCTGTTGCTGCCGCTACTGATGTGGGCGGCGGCGGCGGGGATCGGCTGGTTCGTCGTCGATCGCCTGCTGATCCGTCCCTTGCGGCAATTGCGCGCCGCGGTCGCCGCGTTCACGCCGGGTGAGGTCATTGATACGGGCACCGTCCGCACCATGCCTGCGCAGGAGATCCGCGAGCTCGGCGACACCTTCCAGGTCATCAGCCGGACCGTGGCGGCGCACGAAGCGGGCCTGGCGGCCGGGCTCGTGCGACAGACCAAGCTGACGCGCGAAGTGCACCACCGGGTGAAGAACAATCTCCAGGTGATCTCCAGCCTGATCAACTTCCATGCGCGCAGCGCACGCAGCGCCGACGCGACCGAGGCCTATTCGTCGATCCAGCGCCGGGTCGACGCGCTGGCGGTCGTTCACCGCAATCACTTTGCCGAGCTCGAGGAAAATCGCGGTCTCAACATGCGCACGATGCTCGGCGAGTTGTCCGCCAACATCCGCGCCACCGCCCCCGATCGCTCGCACGGTCTCGGCATCACGCTCGACGTCGCTCCGTTCCTCGTCAATCAGGACGTCGCCGTCGCGGTGGCGTTTCTTGCGACCGAAACGATCGAGCTGGCGATGACCTGCGATCCTTCGGCACAGATCCGCGTATCGATCCAGCCCGGCGCCACGCCCGACCGCGCAGTGCTCCGCGTCGTCTCGCGGGCGCTGATCGAGAGCGACGCGCTGCGCGAGGCAGCAACACGCTATGGCCGTGTAATGGAAGGCCTTTCACGCCAGTTGCGCTCGGCGCTCCATCATGACCCGCTGGTCGGCGCGTATGAGATCGCCTTTGCCGTCATCGGGCGCGATTGAGCACGACAAAACACCTCGTCGAAAAAAACTTGAAAACGGCAGGAACCACCTTTCCCGAGCGCCGTTCTATAGTTCGGATAGCGACTTTATGCCCCCCGCTCTCGCTATCCAAGTGACAGGCCCGGAAGCATCACCCTCCCCCCCCCGGTGACGCTTCCGGGCCTTTATCATTCCAAATCAGATGCGTGCCTGGTTGCACCAACGGAACGAAACCCGCGCCCGTACATTTCTCCCCTCGGTGGCATTCAAGCCCTTCTAGGAGGAAGTATTATGCGTAAGTTGGTTGGATTGGCCGTTGTGGCCAGCGCGCTCATCGTGTCGGCATGCAACACTGTCGAAGGCGCCGGCAAGGACGTGAGCTCGGCCGGCCGCACCGTGGCGAAGACCGCGAGCGACGCCAAGTAAGCCGTTGCGCTTGAGATACGAAAACGGGGCCCGGTGCAGCTGCACCGGGCCCCGTTTTTACGTCTGGCGCCGATCGCTCAGTGCGTTTCGGCGATATCGGTGGAGTCCGACGTCTCATCCTGCGCCTTGGCCTTTGCCCGGCTGCGCTCGGTGAACCAGATGCCGATCAGCGCGAATTCATACAGGATGGTCAGCGGGATCGCGAGCAGCAGCTGCGACCCGATATCCGGGGGCGTCAGGACCGCGGCAATCGCGAACGCCGCAACGATGGCGTAGCGCCGCGCGCCGACGAGCTGCTTGCGCGTGACGATCCCGGCGCGCTCGAGCAGCATCAGCAGCACGGGCAGCAGGAAAGCGATCCCGAAGCCGAACAGGAACTGCATCGTGAACGACAGGTAATTGCCGATCGCCGGCAGCGCCTCACGCTTCACGCCGCCGACCACGCCGTCGAACCCCAGCAGGAAGTGGAGCGCCATCGGGATCGCGACATAATAGGCCATGGCCGCGCCCGTGAGGAACAGCACGGGGGTCGCGAGGATGAACGGCAGGAGCGCGTTCTTCTCCTTCTTGTACAGACCGGGGGCAACGAACTGCCAGAGCTGGTTCGCTATGACCGGGAAGGACAGCATCATCGCCGCGAAGAACGCAACCTTCACCTGGACGAAGAACGCCTCGAACACTTCGGTGTAGATCACTGTATCCTGCCCCGCCGCGAGCAGCGGGTGGACGAGGAAGCCGAAGATATCCTCGGCAAAATACATCGCCACGGCGAACGTCACGACCAGCGCGGCGATGCAATAGAGCAGCCGCCGCCGCAACTCGATCAGATGGTCGAGCAAGGGGGCCCGGCTCTCGTCGATCTCACTCATGACGCTATGCTCTCGGCAGTCTGGAAGTCGGTCACGACGACGCTACGTCGGACTTGCCCGTCCGCGCGTCGGACGGCGTGGCAGCCGGTATGGCGTGTTCATGCCGATCAAGCCCGGGTGCGGCGTCGACGCCTGCCCGGTGATCCGGAGCCGGCGCTTCGATATCGAGGCCGGCCGGCGCCGGCTTATCACCCGAGGGCCCGGATGCCGGGAGCACGACGGGCTTCTCGACCATCACGGGTTCGGACGACGGCAGATCGTGATGGATGTCGGGTTCGGGCGAATGGACGATCTGCGCGGTGTCGGTCGGCGGGTGCTCACGCATGATCCGCTCATTCTCCGACGCCCAGCGCTTTTCCATTTCCTCGAGCTCCGCCTCGCGGACCATCGAGTCGAACCCCGACCGGAATTGCCGCGCGACGCCGCGCGCCTTGCCGACCCAATAGCCGACGACGCGCATCGCCTTGGGGAGGTCCTTTGGACCGATCACGACGAGCGCGACGAACGCCACGAGCAGGAATTCGGACGGAGCGATATCGAACATTCAGGCGCGCCTATCTGGACCCGTCGAGTCTGGGAACGTCAAGCGCGGCTCAGCGGTCTTCGCGGACGCGATTGCCGTCGCGATCGAACGCCGGATCGGCGGTCTTCTGAGCTTCGATACGCGCGGATGGCTTGGCCGGCGTCTCGTCGTCAGGCTCGGCCATGCCCTTCTTGAAGTTCTTAACGCCCTTGGCAACGTCGCCCATCAGGCTGGAAAACCGACCGCCGCCCAGAAGGAGGATCGCGACGACCGCAAGAACGAGCAGATGGATCGGGCTGAATCCGCCCATGACAATTCTCCTGAAAACCTGCCTCTATCTAGGCGTCATCGTCACGCTTTGCCACAGTGCTTTCGTGGCTGCCGCGATCTGTACGGTCCTCGACGTCGACATCGACCGGATCGAGCAGCCCCGCAGCACGCAGATCGTCGATCCCCGGCAGGTCGCGCCGGGTCTTCAGCCCGAAATGCACCAGGAACGCGGCGGTCGTGGCATACAGCAAGGGTCGCCCCGGGACCTCGCGCCGCCCCGCGGGCCGGACCCAGTCCGCCTCCATCAGCACGTCGAGCACGCCCTTGGAGATCTGCACGCCGCGGATCGCCTCGATCTCGGCGCGGGTGACGGGCTCGTGATAGGCGATGATCGCCAGCGTCTCGATCCCCGCTCTGCTCAGCCGCCGTGGCTCTTCGGATTCGCGACGCAGCACATGGGCAAGATCGGGCGCGGTCTGGAACTGCCAGCGATCACCGCGACGGACGATCCCGAAGCCGCGGCCGACATAGTCCTCGACCAGCACCTCGATCGCGGCGCGGACGTCGCGCGCCGTCGCGATCGCCCCGACATGCGCGCGGATCGCATCGAGCGTCAGCGGCGCGTCGGCGGCGAACAGCACCGCCTCGACCGCGCGGACGAGCGCATCGGGCCGCGTCATGCCGGCGTGGCGCGCAGATAGAGCGGGGCAAAGGGCGCCGCCTGCCGCAGCTCGACGCGCCCCTGCCGCGCCAGTTCGAGCGCTGCGACGAAACTTGACGCCAGGGCCGACCGACGAAACCGCTCCGCGCCGGGCACGACCGCGGACGCAGGCAGGAACGCCTCGACCCTGCTCCAGTCGAGCCGCTCGCCGACCATCATCGACACGCGCTCGAGCGCCGCCTCCAGCGTCATGACCGCGCGGTCCACCACCACGTGCATCACCGGCCGGGTGCGCCCCGATACACGCCCATAGGCCGCGATCAGGTCGAAGATCTCCGCCGTCCAGACCGCCTTGCGGACGGTCCGCAGCCCCTCGGGTGCGCCGCGCACGAAGACGTCGCGCCCCGTCCTGTCGCACGCCATCAACCGCGCCCCCGCTTCGCGCATCGCATCGAGCCGCTCGAGCCGGTGCTGGAGACGCCGTGCTAGGTCATCCGGATCGGGCTCGACCGACGGGTCTCGGGGCAACAGCAATGCCGACTTCAGATAGGCCAGCCACGCCGCCATCACGAGATAATCCGCGGCGAGTTCGAGTTTGAGCGTGTGCGCATCATCGACATAGGCGAGATATTGCTCGACCAGCGACAGGATCGAGATCGTCCGCAGATCGACCCGCTGCGCCCGCGCGAGCGACAGCAGCAGGTCGAGCGGTCCCTCCCATCCATCCAGATCCAGCGTCAGCTGTGCATCGTCCATCCGCGCTGCGTACAGCATCCGCGCATCCGTCGCAGCCCGCTCGTGCCGTCGCGCGAGGCGATCAGTCTCCGGCCGGGTCGTGCATGGCCCGGTCCAGCAGCGCATCCCGGGTCGCGATCAGATCGTCGAACCGTCCCTGTGCAGGGCCCACCGACGCCATCGCGCGATCGAGACGGGCGCGCGCCACCGCGGAGATCGGACCCAACCGGCCGGCAATCTCGACCATCTCGTCCATGCGCGCCCAGCAGTCGAGGACCAGATCACATCCTGCCGCGATCGCGCCGGCTGCCTTGTCGCCCGCGGTGCCCGACAGCGCCTTCATGTCGATGTCGTCCGTCATCAGCAGCCCGTCGAAGCCGATGCGGTCGCGGATGATCCGGTCGATGACGATTGGCGACAGCGTCGCCGGGCGATCCGCGTCCCACGCGTCGAAGACGATATGCGACGTCATGCCCATCGGCGCCTGGTTGAGCGTCCGGAAGGGTTCGAGATCGACCTCGAGCTCGGCATCGGTGGCGGTGACGGTGGGCAGGTGATGATGCGTATCGACGCGCGCGCGGCCATGGCCGGGCATGTGCTTGACGACACCGACGACCCCGCCCGCGGCCAGCCCCTCCAGCGTGGCACGCCCGAGCGCTGCGACGCGCATCGGATCAGACCCGAACGCGCGCGAGGCGACCGCCTCGGTCGTGTCGGGTTGTGCGACGTCGAGCAGCGGCAGGCAGTCGACCGTGATCCCGACTTCGCTCAGCATCAGCCCGAGCGCCTGGGCATTCGCCCGCGCCGCCTGGATCGCGGTCATCGGCGCGCGGTCATAGGCCGCGTCAAACACCGGTCCGGCGGGAAAGCTCGGCCATTCGGGCGGCCCCATCCGGGCGACGCGCCCGCCCTCCTGATCGATCAGGATCGCCAGGTCGTCGCGCCCCGCCAGCGCACGGAGCGACTCCGTCAGCGCGCGCAGCTGGGCACGATCGACGACGTTGCGTTTGAACAGGATATATCCGGCCGGTACGCACTCGGCAAAGAATGCGCGTTCCTGGGGGGTGAGCACGGGGCCGGACAGGCCGAAGATGACGGGCTTCATGCGCCTCGCCTAGCGAACCGCCCCTGCGTCGTCACGTTCAACCTGTCGCAGCGCGTCGATCAGCTGGCGACGAAGCAGGTTTCACCGGCGACGCGCAACCGTCCGCAGATATCGGCGGCCTGGTTCGCGCTGCCCGCATCGACGCGCAACCGGTACAGCGTGTTGCCACCGCGTGCGACCGGCTCGACGAACTTGTTCAGCGGCGCGAGATAGCTGAAGCGCTTGGCGAAGTTGGTCCATGCCGAATTGGCCACCGCCGCGCTCGGAAACGCGCCGAGCTGGACGAGCGATCCACTCGCGACGGGGCCCGCCGCTGCCGGCCGCGCTTGAAGCGGGGGTGCCGCGACCAGCCGGCCACCCGATGCGGGCACCTGCGCCACCGCGTTGCGGCCGGCGGGATCGTCCGCCCCCGTCGACGTCGCCACCGCACGGCGTCCGGCGACCGGCGCCTCGGGCACGCCCGTCAGGTCGATCGCACCATTGCCCGCGCCCTTGCCCGCGCTGGTCGCGATCGCGCTGTCGCCCTCGCCATTGACCTTCAGACCGCCGACCGCATCGGGCTTGACCTTGTACGGCGTCGCCGGCGCGGCGATCAGCTGGCCGTCGCCCGACGGCACGCGGTTCTGCAGCGTGTAGACCCCGAAGATGATCGCCGCGAGCAGACCCAGCCCCAGCACGACCAGCGCGACGACACGCGCGATCGGCGGGCCGTCACGATCGTCCGACTCGATCGTCTCCAGCCAGGGCAGTCGATCTTCCTCGCGCAGGTTCATCTCGTCGGCCATCAGTTCAACTCCGAAACCGCCTCGACGCCCATGATGGCAAGGCCGTTGCGGATGATCTGCCCGATTGCGTCCGCCAAGAAAAGCCGTGCAGCGGTGGCGCCGGGATCCTCGACCACCAGGAAGCGCCGCTCGGGCCGATCGTTGCCGACATTCCACAGCGCATGGAACGCTGCGGCCAAGTCGTAGAGATAGAACGCGATCCGGTGCGGCTCGCGCGCCGTAGCGGCGGTTTCGACGATCCGCGGGAACTGGCTGGCGAGCTTCATCAGCGCGAGCTCGTCCGTATCAAGCCGGGACAGGTCCGCCTCGATCGCGGCGATTCCCGCCTCGTCCGCGCGCCGGTGCAGCGACGCGATCCGTGCATGCGCATATTGGACGTAGAAGACCGGATTGTCCTTCGACGCCTCGACCACCTTGGCGAAGTCGAAGTCCATCTGCGCGTCCGACCGCCGCGTCAGCATCGTGAAGCGCACGACATCCTTGCCGACCTCGTTCACGACATCGGCCAGCGTGACGAAATTGCCCGACCGCTTCGACATCTTCACCGGCTCGCCATTGCGCAGCAGCCGGACCATCTGGACCAGCTTCACGTCGAACCGCGTCTTGCCGCCGGTCAGCGCGGCCACACCCGCGACGATCCGCTTGACCGTGCCACCGTGATCCGCGCCCCAGATGTCGATCAGCTGGTCGGCGGTCTGGCTCTTCTGGAAATGATAGGCGAGGTCGGCACCGAAATAGGTCCAGGACCCGTTCGACTTCTTGATCGGCCGATCCTGGTCGTCGCCGAACTGCGTCGAGCGGAACAGCGGCAGTTCGACCGGCTCCCAGTCGTCCGCCATCTCGCCCTTGGGCGCCTCGAGCACGCCGTCATAGACCAGATCGCGCGACCGCAACTCGGCCTCCGCGGCCTCGGGCTTGCCGAGCGCCTGCAGTTCCGCCTCGGAGGAGAACACCTCATGCTCGATCCCGAGCAGCGCGAGATCGGCGCGGATCATCACCATCATCGCCGCGACCGCGCGCGTCCGGAACGTCGCCAGCCAGTCGCTTTCGGGCGCATCCACGAACCGATCGCCATATTCGCTCGCCAGCGCCTGCCCGATCGGCACCAGGTAATCGCCGGGATACAGGCCCTCGGGGATCGTCACCGTCTCGCCCAGCGCCTCGCGGTACCGCAGGTGAACCGAGCGCGCGAGCACATCGACCTGGCCGCCGGCATCATTGACATAATATTCGCGGATCACCCGGTGCCCGGCAAATTCGAGCAGGCTGGCCAGCGCGTCGCCGACCACTGCGCCCCGGCAATGCCCCATGTGCATCGGTCCGGTCGGGTTCGCCGACACATATTCGATGTTGACGGTGATCCCGTCGCCCAGCGTCGAGCGCCCGTAATTGGCGCCTGCGACCGGCACCGCGGCCAGCTCGCCGCGCCAGGCATCGTCGGTCAGCTTCATGTTGATGAAGCCCGGTCCCGCCACGCTCGCGCTGTCGACGGACTCGATCTTGCCGAGTTCGACGACCAGCGCATCCGCCAGCACGCGCGGGTTGGTCTTGGCGGGCTTGGCCAGCACCATCGCCGCGTTGGTCGCGAGATCGCCGTGGCTTGCATCGCGCGGCGGCTCGACGGTCACGTTCTTGCGGTCGAGCCCGGCCGGCAACAATCCCGCCTCGGTCAGCGTGTCGAGCGCCGCATCGATATGCGCGGCGAAGCGGGTATAGAGCGTCATGACAATTCCGGTATCGTAAGGAAGCGGGGGCTCTAGCCCAAAGCAGGGCCGGGCTCAATTCATCCCGCACCGGCCCGGTCAGGTGCGGACCAGCCCCTCGATCGCCAGGGTCCGGGCGCTGGCCGGAAACAGCGTCGCCATCGCGAGCCCGGGCTCGACGCCGAAATGCGCCGCGACCGCACCGCCGATGAACGCGTCGAGCGCCATGGTCGGTCTGAGGTCGCGCCCGTCGTAGAGCGCCCCTGCCCCCAGCCCCGGCCAGTCGGCGATCACGCGTCCGCCCGCGACCCCGCCGCCCAGCACCATCGCCGACGCGCCCGTCCCGTGATCGGTGCCGCCGGTCCCGTTGACCGCGACGGTCCGCCCGAACTCGGTCGCGACCAGCACCATCGTCTCCGCCCACAGCGGCCCGAGCCCCGTCTGCAACGCGCCGATCATCGCATCGAGGCCCTTGAGCTGTGCGGCGAGGCGCCCGCGCTGGCCGGCATGCGTGTCCCAGCCTCCGGTCTCAATCATCGCGATGCGGGCGCCGTTCGCCGGCGCGATCAAGCGCGCGGCGAGCGTGCCCGTCGCTGCCGCGTTCTGGCCGTTCGCCTGCGCGAGATCGTTGGTCAGGCTCCGCGTCGCCATCGCCTCGCTCCACAGGCCGTGGAGCTGCGCGTCGCCCTGATACAGCATCGCGACGCGCTGGAGCAGGTCGTCGGACGCATCGGGCAGGTTCGACGGCGCATAGGAGGCGACCTCCCGCCGGCCGCGCAGCGCCATCGGCACGGTCGCGGCGACCGCGATGCCGCGCGCCGAATCGGCGGGCAGCAGGTCGAGCAGGCGATTGAGCCAGCCGTCCTTGACCTGATAGGCGGTGGCGCCGCCCGTCTCGAGGACATTCTGACCATCGAAATGCGATCGGTCGCGATAGGGGGACGCGATCGCATGCGCGAACACCGCCTCCTTGCGCGCATAGAGGCCAGCGGTCGTCGCAAGCGCGGGATGCAACGCGAACAGGCCGTCGAGCCTGGTGCCGGACGCGAAGTCGACCGCGAGATCGCCGCGGACGCCCGCGAAGGCCGGGTCGCCGATCGCACCGATCGTCCCCAGCCCGTCGGCCGCGCCACGCTGGATGATGAAGACGAACCGCTTCGCGGTGGCGGCGCGGGCAAAGGCCATGCGCGGCGCAAAGGCGCCGGCGACGCCGCCGAGCATGGCGGAGGTGATGAAGTGACGACGGTCGAGCATGGCTTATCTCCGCATCGATTCGGGTGCGACGAGCAGCAGCGCGAGCGCCTGCCCGGGGCTTTCGGCGCGCGCCAGCGCCTCGGTCGTGGCGGCGCTCACTGATCCGGGGAACAGCGTCGCCGCCAGTCTGCGGGCATCGATCGCCCCGCCCGCGCGCGACGCGAACCGCTCCGCCGCCTCGACCCGGCGCATCACCGCATCCGGCCCCGCCCAGCTCGCGGCGATATCGTCATAGCCGGCCGGCTGTCCGGGCTTCCACACCGGCTGGCCAAGCTGCGTCAGCAGACCGGCGATCGCGCCCGGCTGGACGGTCGTCATGCCCAGCGCGCGCATCGCCGCGATCGACCATTCCCAGGGCGTCTTGAATTTCACCGGCGTCTCGATCCAGGCCTCGGGCGATGCGATCAGCGCGCGGTACACGCTTGGCAGGTCGCCGCCGGTCTCCAGGAACACCGCCCGCAAACGCGCGACCATTGCGGGCGGCGGCACGTCACCGGCGAAATGCCGGGCGAGCTTGGTCGCGACATGCGTCGCGGTCGCCGGGTTCACCGCGAGGTCGCGGAGTACCGCTCGCGCCTGATCCTCGCCATCCTCCGCATAACGTTTGCCGAGCACGGTTCGCACGCCGGGTTCGTGGACCGCCGCCGCGAACCGGAACCGCCCCGCCGGGCCCTGATCCCGCCCGCCGCCACGTCCCAGGCCCGCCACCGTCCACCCCGTCATCGCTCGAGCGAGTTCGGTGACGTCGCCCTGGCCATAGCCGGTGCGCACCCCCAGTGTGTGCAGCTCGAGGATTTCGCGGGCGAGGTTTTCGTTCAGCCCGACCTTGCGCCCGCCCCGCGCCGCGACCCGCATGCCGAGTGCGCTGCTCGGGCCGACCGATACCGCCTGGTCGAGATAGAGCAGCATCGCCGGGTGCCGTTCGACCGCCGCCAGCATGTCACCGAACCGGCCCAGCACGTGCGGCCGGATTGCCTCGAACTCGAGCGTCCCCGCCAGCCCGACCACCGTCAGCCGGTCGGCCGACACCGCAAAGTGATTCGCCCAGAAATGCACGAGCCGCTCGACGAACGGGGTCTGCGTGGTGAGCGCGGCGATCGCGCGGGCGGCGACCGCAGCACCGTAATCCTCTCGCGCCTGCTTCCCCATCGCCTGTCGTGCGGCCCGCACCGCGTCGCTCCGCACCGGCGGTGTCGCCGGCGCGGTGCGGATGGCATCCGGTGGCGGTGCGGCCGCGCGAGCTGCCCGCTGTGCTTGCTGATAACTGGCGAGATCGGTTGCAACGCGCGCGCTGTCAGGGGCGGCGGCAATCGCCGGCGGGCGGATCGCAAACGCCGGCATCTGCGCCGATAGCCAGTCCCTGCCGTGACCGACCACGTCGTCGGGTCGCGCACCAATTCCGAACCGGTTCAATGCGATGCTCGCCTGCGTCATCCGTCATCTCCTGCGGTCTGGTCCTAGGCCGGGAGTGTCGCAGGATTATGCCAATCGCGGCGCCGACGGTTTCCGTGCACGCCGTGCAAGTGCGACGGACTCCTTTGCAATTGCTGCTTATGCTGCACCGCAATATCTTCAGGGCATCAAAGCTGGGTGACCACCCGATTGCGCCCGGTACGATCTTTCACTGCGGAGCACATATCATGCGCAAGACCGTATACATCCTCGCCGCCGCGGCGGCCGCCCTCACCTCGACGATCGGCATGGCCAAGGAAGCCAAGCAGTCCTTCGAGTATGAAGGCAGCACCTATGTCTACACCAGCAGCGTCGAGAACGGCCGCCAGGTCATCAACGGCCGCCGATTCCCGTCGGGCCAGGCGTTTCACCTGATCGTGCGCGGCGACCGCGTGTCGGGTACGGCGGGCGGCGTGCCGGTCGCCTTCGCGACGACCGAAGCATCGGGCGCGGCTGGCGGTATCGCCGCCGTCGCACGCTAAGACACTGGCGGCTCAGCCGATTTCGCGCGGACATTGATCCCGCGAAATCGGCCGGGCTTCAGAACCCCTCGGGCAGATCGATCGGCCCGACCAGTTCGCGGTAGCGCGAGATGGCATAGCGATCGGTCATGCCGGCGATGAAGTCGGCGATGTGCCGGCTGCGATCCGGATCCGCCTCGGGCAGGCGGTCGCGCCATTCTTCGGGGATCGTGCCGGGATCGTCGCGATAGATCGCGAACAGCCCGGTCACGATCCCGTGTGCGGCATCCGCCGCGGCGATCTGGCGCGGATGATGATACAGGTTCGCGTACATGAACCGCTTCAGATCGCGCTCTTCCTCGCGCATCGCATCGGAAAATCCGACAAGGCATTCGCCCGCGTCGCGCACGTCCTCGACGCTGGTGACGCCGCTCGCCGCGATCCGGCGACGCGTTTCGGCGATCAGGTCGTTGGCCATCGTGCCGATCTGCGAGCGCACCAGTTCACCCATCAGTCGCTTCGGCTCGACATCGGGGAAGCGCGCGCAGGTATCGTCCCAGCCGCGCGCGATCAGCGGGACCGCCATCAACTGATCGAGCGTCAGCAATCCTGCGCGCAGCCCGTCGTCAATGTCGTGATTGTCATAGGCGATGTCGTCGGCGATCGCCGCGACCTGTGCCTCGAGCGACGAGAAGCTCGTGAGCGCAAGATCGAACGCCGAATCCGCCACGCGCAGCGCCCAGCCGGGGTGGCGGACCGGGCCGTTATGCTTGGCCAGCCCTTCGAGCGTTTCCCAGGTCAGGTTCAGCCCGTTCCATCGCGGATAGGGGCGCTCGATCTCTGTAAGCGTGCGCAGCGTGTGGCCATTATGGTCGAACCCGCCCTGCCCGGTCAGCGCGATCTTCAGCGCATCCTCGCCGGCATGTCCGAATGGCGGGTGGCCAATGTCATGCGCCAGGCACAGCGCCTCGGTCAGATCCTCGTTGAGCGCGAGCGTGCGGGCGACCGCACGGCCGATCTGCGCGACCTCGAGACTATGGGTCAGCCTGACGCGGAAATGATCGCCGTCGGGCGCCATGAAGACCTGCGTCTTGTGGCGCAGGCGGCGGAAGCTGATCGAGTGGATGATCCGGTCGCGATCACGCTGGAACGCGTCACGCGGGCCGCGGACGGTCCCGTTCTGTTCCTCGTAAAGCCGACCCTTGCTCCGCGCTGGGTCCGAAGCCCAGGGCGCACGCGCGCTCACTTGGCGGGCAACTTCGTGACGACCTGACCGGCATCACTGGTGAAGGAGAAGGTCGAGACCCCCTCCTTGGCGAGCGCATTGACGAAGGTCCGCGCCTCCGCGGCGGTCTTGAACGGCCCCGCCAGCACGCGGTTCGTCGCGCCCCACGGCGCCGTCCAGCCGCCGCGCGTTCCGACAACGGTCGGTGCCTTCGCCTTCACGCCCTTCCAAGCCTTGGGCAGGTCACCCTCGGTCGCGCCGGTCGACACCTGGACCCAGATGCGCTCGGGGTTGGCGCGCGCGATCCGCTTCTCTTCTGCCGCTGCCTTGTCGGCGATCGCCTTCTTCTCGGCGGCGGCCTTCTTCTCGGCGGCGAGCTTCTTGTCGGCGATCGCCTTGCGGTCGGCGATCTTCTTGTCCGCC
Source organism: Sphingomonas aerolata (assembly GCF_003046295.1). Lineage (GTDB taxonomy): Bacteria > Pseudomonadota > Alphaproteobacteria > Sphingomonadales > Sphingomonadaceae > Sphingomonas > Sphingomonas aerolata. Next base: position 756,493 of record NZ_PZZN01000002.1, on the reverse strand, counting down.
GCCAGCTTCGCGCGTGCCGCCTTCGTATCCGCGAGCCGGGTCGCAGCCAGCGCCTCCGCCTCGGCTGCGGTATCGCGCTCCGCCTTGGCCTTGGCGTCGGCGAGGGCGCGTGCGCCGGCGTCGTCGCCCGCACCGACCCCGGAAGGACTCGCCGGCACCACGGGTGCAGCCCGAGCGATCGGCGCGACACCGAGTTCGGATGCCGGGATCGACAGCCCGGCAATGATCCGTGCGAGGATCGAATCCTCGCTGACGGGGATGGTCCGCCCGGTCGCAGCAGGCGTGGCGGCGACCGCGACCTGCGTTGGGGTCGACCCGATGCCGGGCGCGACGGCGGCGGGCGTCGCCGGAACCGTTGTAGCGGCAACACCCGCCGCCGCTGGCGTGGTCGGGACAGCCGACGACACCGGGGCCGTCGTGGTGCGCGGGATTACCGGCGGCGTCGTTCCAGCCGTCGTCGCCGGAGCGGTCGGCAGCGCCGCCATTTGCGCGACGATCGCGGAGGGCAGCGCACCGGGCGTATCGGGCGCGCGGGCCGGCGAAGACGCGGCCACGCTCGCCTGCGAGACCCGGTTCGCGTCCGCCGCCGCAGCCGACGTCGTCCGGGCCGGCAAGGGCTGGACGAAGGTCGATGTCGGCGTGGACAGTGACGGGGACGGTACGGGCGTCGTCGCGGCCGCAGGACCGGTCGGCCGCTGGACCGGCTGCGCCGATGCCAGCACCACCGGCGGCTTGGGTAGCGGCTGGACCATGACCATCGGCGCGGACGCCTGCACGGTTGCAGTCGGCCGGACGGGCGTTGGCGTTGGCGCCGGGGTCGGCGTGGGCGTGGGCGTGGGCGTGGGCGTGGGCGTGGGCGTGGGCGTGGGCGTGGGCGTCACAGCAGCGACTTCGACGCGGCCCGACCGTGCGGTCTTGTCGCGGCGGGCGGCCGATCGATCAGCGGCTGCCTTCGCACGGCCCGTCGGCTGAGGTGCTGGCTGCGGCTCGGCCGCCGCGAGCATCACCGGCGCGGTCGGATCTGCACCCAGTTGCGGCAGGACGGGCGTCATCCGCGCATCGGCGATCCGTTGCGGAGTCGCATGCACTTCGCCGAAATGCACCGCAAAGGCGCGGTCTGCAGGCGCAAGCAATGGCAGACGCTGGAAAAAGGGCTGCAGACCGCGGGCCGCAGCCCCGGGCATCATCGTCGTGACGATCGTCTCGGCGCCGCGCACGTCATTGTTCATCGCCAGGATGAACGCACGCGCACGCCACGCCCCGCGGTCCTTCTTGAGGACCAGCGGGTCGAGCTGCTGCAGTGCCAGATCACGCTTGCCGGATATGCCGAGCGACAGGGCGTAACGCCGGACGGTTTCGTCATCGGGGGCATCGCGCAACGCGACACGATAGTCGCGCTGCGCCCGGTCCTGTTCGCCGATCAGGTCATAGGCCAGCCCGCGATCCGCGGCATAATAGCGCGGCTGGAGCCCGAACGCCTCGGCCTGCGCGAAATAGCGGAGCGCCTCGCCCGGTCGCTCGGAGCGGACCAGGATAGAGGCCATGCCGGCCTTCACCCGGCCGTTGCGCGGATCGACCTTCTCGGCGCGCGCGAACAGCGCCGCGGCACCGCTCAGATCACCGAGCCCGATGGACAGATCCCCCGCGCGGACCAGTGCATCGACGTTGCGGGGGTTTGACGCAAGTTGCCGCATCGTATCGCCGAGACGATCCGCGTCGGTCGTTCCGGGCAGGGGCTGGACGACTTCCTGCGCCCGCGCGCCGCTCGGGGCGGTGACCAGAACCAGCGCGAGCGCGGCGGTCAGGAGATGATGGGTCGGGAAGATCATGGGTGCCCGTAGCTAGACCCGAGCGCGCGGGAACGGGCAACATGCCGCAGCACGCTACGCGCCAGGACGGGGCGCGCCGGCGACGAACCGGCGCGCCCCTTTGTGCAGGCCGTTACTGGTTGTTCTGGCGGTGCAGGAAGCGCGGAATGTCGAGCGGATCGGTTGGAGCCGCCTCGCCGTCTTCCTTGGCCGCGCCGCGCGCCGCATTCGACATGCGCTCGAACAGCGTACCACCGAGCTTGACGCGCGGCGTCGCCGGCGTGGCGGCTTCGGGCGCAGCTTCCGCACCCGGAGCGAGCCAGCGACGGCGTGCACCACCCTCGTCCGCAGCCGGCATCGGCGCCGGGGCCGCGGGCGTGGGAGCGGCATAACGATCGTCCGCGTAGGAGCGCGGCGGAGCCTGATAGGCAGGCGCCTGGGGCGTGCGCGCGGTCGGCTGCGGTGCCGGCTGAGCCTGGACCGGCGGCTGCACCGGGGCGGGTGCGGGCGCCGCCTGGGTCGGCGCAGGGGCATAGGACTGCGGTGCGGCCGGTGCGGCGGGGACCATCTTGTCCTGGCCCAGGACGAGTTCCTCGTCGGTGGTGCCGGACTGTACCGCGTCCGCGCTCGACAGGTCGAGCGGCTCGTCGCCCGTGCCAGTCGTGCCGGTCGGTGCCGCGGGCTCGCTCGGACGGAACGACGTCGATTCGTCGTTCTTGCGGCCCATGCCGAAGCTGAACGAGCGCGTCGGCTCGGGCGCGACGGCGGGCTTGGCGTCCGCATCGATCCCGGTCGCGACGACCGAGACGCGGATCTTGCCCTCGAGCTCCTGGTTGAACGCCGAACCCCAGATGATGTTGGCATCGGGATCGACCAGGTCGCGGATGTGATTCGCGGCTTCGTCGACCTCGAGCAGGCGCATGTCGTCGCCACCGGTGATCGAGATGATCACGCCCTTGGCACCCTGCATGCTGACGCCGTCGAGCAGCGGGTTCGAGATCGCCTTCTGCGCAGCCTCGAGCGCGCGGTTGTCGCCGCTCGCCTCGCCGGTGCCCATCATCGCCTTGCCCATTTCCTGCATCACCGAACGGACGTCGGCGAAATCGAGGTTGATGAGGCCAGGCATGACCATCAGGTCGGTGATGCTGCGGACGCCCTGCTGGAGGACCTCGTCCGCCATCGAGAACGCTTCCTTGAAGGTCGTGTTCGCATTGGCGATCAGGAACAGATTCTGGTTCGGAATGACGATCAGCGTGTCGACGTACTTCTGCAGTTCCTCGATGCCGCCATCGGCCGACTTGGCGCGACGATTGCCCTCGAACGCGAACGGCTTGGTAACCACGCCGACGGTCAGGATGCCCATGTCGCGCGCCGCCTTGGCGATGACCGGGGCAGCACCCGTGCCGGTGCCGCCGCCCATGCCAGCGGTGATGAAGCACATGTGCGCGCCTTCGAGCATCTTGGCGAGCTGGTCGATCGTCTCCTCGGCGGCCGCGCGGCCGATCTCGGGACGGCTGCCGGCACCGAGGCCCTGCGTGATCTTGGTGCCCAGCTGAATCCGCTGCGGCGCGGTCGACTGCTTGAGCGCCTGCGCGTCGGTATTGGCGACGAGGAAGTCGACGCCCTGGACGTCGGCCCTCATCATGTTCGCGATCGCGTTACCGCCCGCGCCACCGACCCCGATCACCGCGATGCGGGGGGCCAGCTCGTCCACTTCGGGACTCAGAAATTCGATGCTCATCGCCTGCTTCTCCGCCCATCCCGGTGATACGCTACGGCCGGGCCCCTGATTAACCTGTGTGCACCAACGCTACCGGCTGTTCCAGCCGAAATAGCGTCAGCCGTTTCGAAACTCTCAATAATTCGCGCGTGCCGCCTGAATCAACTTGCGGACCATGCCGATTCCCTTCGGCCGGTGAACGATCGTCCGCTGCGGTGCAATACCGCGCAGGTCGATCGGATCGGTCGCCGCATAGAAGGCCAACCCCGCTAGCGTCGCAAAGGCCGGTCCGCCATGCGCCTCGGGCAGAGCGGTCAATCCGCGCGGTCGGCCGATCCGGACCGACCGCCCCAGCGCCTGTTGCGCATAATCGGCAATGCCCTTCAGCTCCGCACCGCCACCGGTCAGCACGACCTGGCGCCCCACCGGGCCCTCGAACTTGAGCGTGCTCAGCGCATTGCGCACCTCGCCCATCTGATGTTCGAGGCGCTGGCGGATCACGCTGATCAGCTGCGCCTTGGTAATCTGCGCGCCCTCGCCCGCGCCGTCCTCGGCTGAGATCGGCATGACCGGGATCATGTCGTGATTGTCGCGGGGGGAGGCATTGGCCGAACCATGGAAGCACTTCATCCGCTCGGCATTCTGCCGCCGCGTGCCGAACGCACTGGCGATGTCGTCGGTGATGTCCTGCGCACCGATCGGAATCGAGGTCAGTCCGACGAGCATGCCGCCCGCGAACAGCGAGACATTGGTGATCCCCGCCCCCATCTCGACCAGCGCCACGCCCAGCTCACGCTCCTCGTCGCTGAGACACGCCAGCCCAGTCGCGACCGGCGAGGCGATGATCGACTTCACCTCGAGATGCGCCGAACGCACGCACAGATCGAGATTGCGGACCGGCGATCCGTCCGCCGCGACGACATGGATATGCACGCCAAGCCGGTCGGCATGCAGCCCGAGCGGCGTCTTGACCCCCGTCAGCCCGTCGAGCGTGTAGAGCGCAGGCTGCGCGTGCAGCACCATCCGCCCCTGCGGATCGATCGAGTTGCGCCCCGCCGCGAGCAACGCATCGATATCCTGCTGCTCGACGCGGTGGCCGCCTAGTTCGAACTCGACCTCGGCGACGTCGGACACGAGCCCGCCGGCCGAGAAGCCGACCCAGACATTCTCGATGTTGATCCCGGCGATCCGCTCGGCCTGCTCGACCGCTTCGCGCACCGCCGCCTCGGTCGTCGCCATGTCGGCGATATAGCCGCGCTTGACGCCACGGCTCTCGCGCTGGCCGGTGCCGAGCACGATCAGCTCGCCGCCATCCCCCTTTTGCGCGATCATCGCCGAAACCTTCGACGACCCGATATCGAGCGCCGTGATCAGCCCTTCCGGTGCCACCTTCGCCATGTCATCCCTCCCCGCCCGTTACATTCGCGTCCGCCGTCTGCGACGGTATAGTCGTCTGTGGCTCGCTGGATACCGGCGCGGGCACGTCGACGCTGTGCGCCAGGCTCGCCCCCGGCTTGCGCGCGACCAGCTTGGTCGGGTCGCGCATGTCGAAGCGGATCCAGCCACGCCCGAGCAGCGGCCGTGCGCCATCGAGCTCGGCAAACTTCACCAGCGCACGCGGCGCCCCGTCCTCGGGCAATGCCAGCGTCTCGCCGCTCTCGAAGGTCAGGTCCCAGCGCCGGTTGCCGACCCAGGTCGCCGCCTTCACGCGCGGCTTGAGCGCAGGGGCGGCGGCGAGCAGCGCCTGATAGGACGCCTCCTGCCGGTCCGCGCCGGGTCCGATCACCAGCGGCAGGTTCGGGATCGCATCGGGCTGCACCGGTTCGAGCAGCACGCCCGACGCATCGATCAGCGTCAGATTGCCATTGTCCTGCCACACCGCCGCGGGGGTCCGCTCGACGATGTCGACCAGCAACGTGTCGGGCAGCCGCCGCGACACATGCGCGTCCGCGATCCAGCCATAGCGCAGCAATTTCTGGCGCACCGCTTCGAGATCGACGAGCGGCATCGCGCGGCTCTGCTGGTCGAGCGCGATCGCATAGACCGACATGCGGTCCATCCGCTTCAGCCCGGTGACCTCGATCTGGTCGACCTTGAACCCCGCGCGCCCGGCGCCTTCGGCCATCGCGCCGCCGATCATGCCGGGGATGCCGATCCAAGTCGCCGCCGCGATCACGACCGCGCCGCCCGCACCGAGGATCGACCAGGTCGCGATCTTCTTCAGCGTCTCCTCGCTGACCGGGAGCATCCCGACCAGCCGATCGAGCACCGACACCTTCTTGACCGCGACCTTGCGCCGCGGGGCGGGCCGCTTGGGGGGCGGGCCGCGCTTGATCGTCCGGCTCATGGCGCCCCGCCCGGCGCCAGCGGGTGATCCGACAGCGCCTCGTCGACGATCGCCTGGACGAGCTCGGCATAGCTCATGCCGATATGCCGCGCCTGTTCGGGAACGAGGCTGAGCGGGGTCATGCCCGGCTGCGTGTTGACCTCGAGCAGGAACAACCCGTCCACCCCGCGCTCGTCGTCCCATCGAAAATCGGAGCGCGATGCGCCGTTGCAGCCGAGCAGCCGGTGCGCCTCGAGCGCGAGGCTCTTGCAGGCGTCGGCGATCTCGTCGGGAATGTCCGCCGGGCAGACATGCTCGGTCATCCCGTCGGTATATTTCGCGTCGTAATCATACCAGCCGCTCTTGGGCTTGAGTTCGGTGACGCCGAGCGCGCGACCGCCCAGCACCGCGGTCGTCAGCTCGCGCCCGCGGATATAGGGCTCGGCGAGCAGCTCGTCGAAGTCGATCCATGGCCCGACCGCGTCGCGCGCGATCGGATTGCCGTAATTGCCGCTGTCGGTGACGATCGCCACGCCGACCGACGACCCCTCGTTGACGGGCTTGAGCACATAGGGGCGTGCCATCGGATCCCCCTCGAACAGGTCGACCGACCGGACGATCCGTCCGCCCGGCATCGGCACACCCGCCGGGACGAGCAGCAGCTTGGTCAGCACCTTGTCGATCGCGATCACCGAGGTCGCAAGCCCCGAATGCGTATAGCGCAACCCCATCAGGTCGAGCAGCCCCTGCACCGAGCCATCCTCGCCGGGCGTCCCGTGCAGCGCGTTGAACACGAGATCGGGGCTGGCGTCGGCCAGCCGGGCGGCGACGTCGCGCCCCATGTCGATCCGCGTGACGCGGTGACCAAGCGATTCGAGCGCATCGGCGCAGCCATTACCCGACATCAGCGAGACCTCACGCTCCGCCGACCAGCCGCCCATCAGCACGGCGATGTGAAGAGCGCCGCTCATTTCGCCACCCCGACCCGCTGGATTTCCCATTCCAACGTCACTCCAGAATGCGCCTTCACCTTGGTCCGTACCTCTTCGCCCAGCGCCTCGATCTCCGCGCTCGACGCGGACCCGAGGTTCAGCAGGAAATTGCAATGCTTCTCGCTGACCTGCGCGTCGCCGCGCGTCAGCCCTCGGCACCCGGCCGCGTCGATCAGCGCCCAGGCCTTGTGCCCCTCGGGATTCTTGAACGTCGATCCGCCGGTGCGCGACCGCAACGGCTGCGACGCCTCGCGCTCCGCGGCGATCCGGTCCATCTCAGCCCCGATGACAGCCGGTTCGCCGGGCGTGCCCGAAAACACCGCCTCGACCACGACCGCGCCCGCGGGCAGGTCCGAATGCCGGTACACATAACCGAACCGCGCCGCGGGCCATGTCTCGACCGCGCCGTCGCGCGTGACGACGGTCGCCTCGATCAGGATATCGCTGACGTCGCGCCCATAGGCACCCGCGTTCATCCGCACCGCGCCGCCCACCGTCCCCGGGATCCCGCGCAGAAACTCAAGCCCGGCGATCCCCGCATCGCGTGCCGCGCTGGCGACGGTAATCCCCATAGCCCCCGCCCCTGCGCGAACGCGACCGTCCTCAACCGACACCTTCGCCATTGCCTTGGGCAGCCGCACCACGACCCCCGGCACACCCCCGTCGCGGACGATCAGGTTGGAACCGACGCCCACCGGCAGGACCGGCGTCGACGGATCGAGGGTCTTCAACAACCCGGCCAGATCCTCGACATCCGCCGGCCGCACAAGCCATTCGGCAGGCCCGCCGGTCCGAAACCAGATGAAGTCCGCAAGCGACCCACCGGCCTCGACGCTCCCCCTGATGGTCTCCCGCGAAGGCGGGAACCCAGTCTGGGTCGCCGCATTCGCGGGGACGCAAGGTGTCGCAGCGTTCACGCCGGCACCTTCGAACGCTCGACCGCGATCGCATCGGCCAGCCCGGCCGCCCATTTCGTGATGTCGCCCGCGCCGAGGCAGACGACCATGTCATCCGCCTCGATCGTCGCCGCCAGCTCGGCCGCCAGTGCATTCGCATCCGCGACCACGCCCGCAAACCGGTGGCCGCGCCGCTTCAGCCCCTCGACCAGAGCCGCCGCGTCGACGCCCTCGACCGGCGTCTCGCCCGCCGCATAGACCGGCGTCACCAGCACCCGGTCCGCGTCGTTGAACGCGGTCTGGAAATCCTCCATCAGATTGCCGAGCCGTGAATAGCGATGCGGCTGCACGACCGCGATCACGCGCCCCTTCGCGCCCTCGCGCGCAGCGGCCAGCACCGCGCGGATCTCGACCGGGTGATGCCCGTAATCGTCGATGATCGCGACACCGCCACCCTCGACCGGAACCTCGCCCACCTTGGTGAAGCGCCGCTTCACGCCGCCGAACTTGGCAAAGCCCTGCTGGATCGTCGCATCCTCGATGCCCAGCTCGAGCGCGACGCCGATCGCGGCCAGCGCGTTCTGGACGTTGTGCCGGCCCGGCATCGGCATCTCGATCCCCGCAATCGTCCGCGTCGCGCCGTCGCGCGTCCGCACCACGCAGTCGAAGCGGTTGCCGCCCGGGATCGGCGTCACCTCGACACCGCGGACATCCGCCTGCGCCGAGAAGCCATAGGTCACGATCCGCCGGTCGCGCACGCGCGGCAGGATCCCCTGCACCTCGGGATGATCGAGGCACAGCAGCGCCGCACCGTAAAAGGGCACGTTCTCGACGAACTCGACGAACGCATCCTTCACCGCGTCGAACGATCCGTAATGATCGAGATGCTCGGGATCGATGTTGGTGACGACCGCGATCGTCCCGTCGAGCCGCAGGAAGCTGCCGTCGCTCTCGTCCGCCTCGACCACCATCCAGTCGCTCGCGCCCAGCCGCGCATTCGATCCGTAGCTGTTGATGATCCCGCCATTGATCACGGTCGGATCGACCCCGCCCGCATCAAGCAGCGCGGCGACCATCGACGTCGTCGTCGTCTTGCCGTGGGTGCCTGCAACCGCGACGGTCGACTTCAGCCGCATTAGTTCGGCGAGCATCTCCGCACGCCGCACCACGGGAACGCGCGCGTTGAGCGCCGCCTCGACCTCGGGATTCGAGCGGACGATCGCGGTCGAGACGACCACGACCGCCGCGTCACCGATATTCTCCGCGGCATGGCCGATCGCGACCGGAATGCCCTTGTCGCGCAGGCCCTGCACGACATAGCCCTCGGCCACGTCAGACCCCTGCACGCGGTAGCCGAGATTCTTCATCACCTCGGCGATGCCCGACATGCCGATCCCGCCGATGCCGACGAAATGGATCGTGCCGATATCGGTCGCTACACCCTTCATGCAAATTGTACCTTTGGCTTGGATGGGCGCCCGACCGGCAGTCGCGACACCGGCGCATCGAGGCTTTCGACCAGATCGGCCAGATCGCTCGCGGCATTGGGGCGGCCGCAACTGCGCGCGCGTCCCGCGGCGTTCTGCAGCGCGGCGGGATCGAGCCCGAGCTTCTGCATCTGCTTGGCGAGTTCGACCGCAGTGAAGTCGCCCTGCCGGATCGTCCGTGCGCCGCCGGCGCGGGTGATCTCGCGGGCGTTGACCGTCTGGTGATCGTCGGTCGCGCCCGGCAGCGGCACCAGGATCGCCGGCCGCCCCGCCGCGGTCAGCTCCGCGATCGTCGAGGCACCCGCGCGCGCGATCACCAGATGCGCCCAGGCGAGCTGTTCGGGCATGTCGGGCAGATAGGTGGCGAGTTCGGCCGGGATGTGATGCTCGGCATATTGCGCGCGCACGGCGTCAATATCCTCGATCCGCGCCTGATGCGTGACCTGCAGACGCCGCCGGAACGTCACCGGCAGCATCGCGAGCCCATCCGGAACGACCTGAGACAGGATGCTCGCGCCCTGGCTACCGCCGGTCACCAGCACACGGAAGATGCCATCCTCCTCGAGCAGCGGATAGGGCCTGGCGCGCAATGCGAGCACCGCCTCGCGCACCGGATTGCCGACGAGATGCGTCTTGGCGAGGAGCCCGGACGCGAGCCGTTCGGTCGGCTCGGACGAGGTCGCGATCGCGTCGACGCGTCGTGCCACAAGCCGGTTCACCCGCCCCAGCACCGCATTCTGCTCGTGCACCGCGGTCGGGATCCGATTCGCAAACGCCGCCAGCAGCGCGGGCAGCGCGGGATAGCCACCAAAGCCGATCACCGCCGCCGGCTTGAACGTGCGATAGAGTTCACGTGCCATCATCCGCCCGCGCCACATCGATCGCGTCGCCTTGGCCCAGCCCAGCGGTCCGCCGGTAAAGCGCCCGGCGGGAAGGACATGCGTCTGGATTCCCTCGAACAATCCGGGGAAGCGCACGCCGCGCTCGTCACTGACCAGCGCGACGCGGTGGCCACGCCTCGTCAGCTCAGCGGCCAGCGCCGCCGCCGGCACCATGTGACCGCCGGTCCCGCCTGCCGCGAGCACGAAATGCCGGGGACGTTGATTCACAGTCATTCACCACTCCAGCGGACGACATAGGGGCTCCGCGTGAGAAACGGATTGCGCCGGGTAAACGCCAGCAGCAACCCCATGCCGACCGACAAGGCGATCATCGACGATCCGCCATAGCTGATGAACGGCAGCGTCATGCCCTTGGACGGTGCGAGCCCGGTGTTCACCGCCATGCTGACCAGCGCCTGCGCACCGAACTGCGTCGCCAGCCCCGCCGAGGCGAGAAGCTTGAATTCATCCTGCTCGTCCAGCAGCTTGACGAACACGCGCACGACGATCGCAAGGAAGATCACCGCGATCACCGAACAGGCGATCAGCCCGAACTCCTCGCCGATCACCGAGAAGATGTAATCGGTATGCGCCTCGGGCAGTCCGAACTTGGCGATGCCGCCGCCGGGCCCCGTGCCGGTCCAGCCGCCCGCGGTCAGCGTGTTGTGCGCGGCATTGGTCTGGAAATGATCCGACGCGCCCTCGCCCTCGATACCCGGGAACAGGAACGCGTCGATCCGCGACCGCGCCGTGCCGTAGAACATATAGGCGGCCACCAGCCCGACCGGCACACAGCCGACCAAGCCCGCCATCACGCGCATCGGCGTTCCCGCGATCATCAGCAACGCCATCCACACGGTGCAGTAGATGATCGTCTGGCCGAAATCGGGCTGCAGCATCAGCATCACCGCGATCGTGCCGGTCAGCCCGCCCGTGATCAGCACGGTCGGCAGTTCGGGATCCTTCGCGCGCAGCGACAGGAGCCAGGCGACGGTGACGATGAAGACCGGCTTCAAGAACTCGGAGGGCTGGAACTGCGCGAAGCCATAGCCGATCCAGCGGCGCGCACCGTTGACCTCGGATCCGACGAACGGCGTCACCGCGAGGATCAGCAGCAGCACCGCCGCCGCGGTCAGCGCCATGCGCCGCGCCATTGCGACGGGCATCATCGACACCCCGAACAGCACCGGCATCGAGACGCCGACCCACATCAGCTGGCGCCAGAAATAATAGAGCGGCGTCAGCTTGTGATGCTCGCCCGAATAGCGGACTGCGGTCGCGGGCGACGCCGCGGCCACCGCGATCAGCCCGATCGCGATCAGGAACAGCGTCAGCAACAGCAGCATCCGGTCGATATCCCAGAACCACGTGCCGAGCGGCGATTGATCGCCACGCCCGCCGCGCCGCTTCATCTTCGCGACGATCCCGGTCTTCTGCCCTGCGCTCATCATCGGTGTCCGCATATCGCTCATGCCAGCGACTCGACCGCCGAGCGGAAGGCCGCGCCGCGCGCTTCGTAATCGGCGAACTGGTCGAAGCTCGCACAGGCCGGGGACAACAGGATCGTGTCGCCGGGCCGGGCATTGGCCGCCGCGCTGCGGACGGCCGCGTCGAGCGTGCCGACATGATCGACCGGCATCGACCCGGCCAGGATCTCGGCGAACCGCGGCCCGGCCTCGCCGATCGTATAGGCGTGAACGACATGGCCGAAGCCGGGCCTGCACGCATCGAGGTCATCCCCCTTGGCGCGCCCGCCGACGATCCAGTGGACCCGCTCGAATGCCGCCAGCGCGGGCGCCGCGCTCTCCGGATTGGTCGCCTTGCTGTCGTCGACATAGGCGACGCCGTCATAGGAGGCGATCTGCTGCATGCGGTGCGGCAGGCCGGTAAAGCTCACCAGCCCGCGGTCGATATCGACCTCGCTCACGCCCAGCGCGCGCGCGACCCCCACGGCGGCACGCGCGTTCAGCGCATTGTGCGGCCCCTGCAGCGACGACCAGCCGGCCTGGTCGCCGATGTCGATACGGTCGATGAACTCGACCGGAAGGGCAGCGGGCGCATCACCCAGAAGACGATGCTCCGCCTCTGCGCCGTGATCGACGACCGCGAGATGCGGCACCGTCTGCATTGCGAACAGCCGCGCCTTCGACGCCGCATAGCCGGCAAATCCGTCGTAACGATCGAGATGGTCGGGGGTGATGTTGAGCAGCACCGCGACGTCGCAGTCGAGCGTCTGCGTCAGGTCGATCTGATAGCTCGACAGCTCGAGCACATAGACGCCGCCCTCGGGCAGCGGATCCTGCCCGAGGATCGGCAGCCCGATATTGCCGCCCATCAGCGTCGGCACGCCTGCGGTCCGCAGGATATGATGCACGAGCGCGGTGGTGGTCGACTTGCCGTTCGTGCCCGTGATCCCGACGACCTTGTGGCGCGGCAGGTCGGCGCGGGCCTGCGCAAAGAGTTCGATGTCGCCGATGACGGGAACGCCCGCCGCACGCGCGGCCGCGGCGAGCGGATGCGTGTTGAGCGGCACCCCCGGCGAAACGACGAGCGCGTCGAACGCCGCTAGGTCGTCCAACGGATCAAACTGGAGATCCACGTCATCAAGGGTGACCGACAGGTCTTGAATGCTCTCGGCGAGAGCCTCGCGCTTCGTTTCGTCGGAGTCCCACGCGACCACGCTCGCGCCGCCGGCCACCAGCGCCTGGACGGTCGCCGCACCCGACCGCGCCAGCCCCAGCACCGCAAAGCGTTTTCCGCGCCAGGCCTTGGCGACGATCACCGCAGCTTCAACGTCGACAGGCCGACCAGCGCTAGGACCAGCGCGATGATCCAGAAGCGGATCACGACGGTCGGCTCGCTCCAGCCGAGCTGTTCGAAATGATGGTGGATCGGCGCCATCCGGAACACCCGCTTGCCGGTCCGCTTGTAGAAGAACACCTGGATGATCACGCTCATCGCCTCGGCGACGAACAGCCCGCCGATGATCCCGAGCACGATCTCGTGATGCGCGACGACGGCGATGGTGCCGAGCGCGCCACCGAGCGCGAGGCTGCCGGTGTCACCCATGAACACCGCGGCGGGCGGCGCATTGAACCACAGGAACGCCAGACCGCCCCCGACGACCGCACCGCAGAAAATGGCCAGCTCGCCCGCGCCGGGAACGTGCGGGATGCCGAGATAGTCGGCGAACTTCACATTGCCCGCGAGATAGACGATGACCATGAACGCCACGCTCGCGATGATCACCGGCATCGTCGCCAGTCCGTCGAGCCCGTCGGTCAGGTTCACGGCATTGCCGAACGACACGATCGTGAAGGCGGCGAAGACGGGGAAGAACCAGCCGAGATCGATATACATGCGCGACGTGAACGGCAGGTACAGATGCGGCCCGTTCTGCGACATGATGATCGTTGCGGCGATCCCGGCGATCGCGAATTCGAGCAACAGCCGCGTGCGACCCGAAATGCCCGCGGTGCTCGCCTTCCGCACCTTGTCGTAATCATCCATGAACCCGATCGTGCCGAACCCCAGCGTCACGAACAGGCACGACCAGACATAGGGATTGCTCAGGTCCATCCAGAGCAGGATCGCCAGCGTCATGCTGGTGAGGATCATCAGCCCGCCCATCGTCGGCGTGCCGCGCTTGGCGAGATGCGTCTGCGGGCCGTCGGCGCGGATCGGCTGGCCCTTGCCCTGACGCACGCGCAGCCAGCCGATGAAGCGTGGCCCGATGATCAGGCCGATGATCAGCGCAGTCGCGACCGCCCCGCCCGTCCGCGTCGACTGGTAGCGGAGCAGGTTCAATATCCCCGGGAAACCCAGATGTGCGGCGATCCAGTACAGCATTTACGTCTTCCCGCCCCCGAGGCTCGTCACGACCCGCGCGAGCCCTACACCGTTCGATCCCTTGATGAGAACCGCATCGCCCGGCGCCAGGATCGTCCGTAGCGACGTCAGCGCGGCCGCAGCGTCGCCCACATGGACGGTTTCGACTTTCCCCTCAAGCGCTTGCGCGAGCGGCGCCATCGCTTCACCGACCAGCAGCGCCATTTCGACGTTTGCCGCGAGGATCGGCTCGGCAAGCCCGGCATGATAGTCCGCCGACGCCTCGCCCAGCTCGCGCATCTCGCCGAGCAGCGCGACATGCCGCCCGGGCTCCTTGGCCAGCACGGCGAGCGTCGCACGCATCGAGGCGGGGTTCGCATTGTAGCTTTCGTCGATCACGAGCGCCTGCCCGTCCGCGAGCGTCGTCATGAACCGCGCACCGCGTCCCTGCAGCCCGCCGAGTTCGGCGAGCGCCAGTCCCGCCAGCCCGAGATCCGCGCCCGCCGCCTCGACGCACGCGATCACCGCCAGCGCGTTCGAAACCCAGTGCATCCCCGGCTGCGCCATCGTGAAGCTCAGCTCACGGCCGTCCTGCTGGACCGTGACGAACGTCGCGCCGGTCGCCAGCCGGACCGTCTCGATCGCGCGGACATCGGCACCCTTCGCGATACCGAAGGTCACGATCCGCGACGCATGCGGCGCCGCCGCCGCGGTCAGCCGGTCGCGATGCGGGCTGTCGAAGGGGATGATCGCGATGCCGTCCGGCTCGAGCCCGGCGAAGATCTCGCCCTTGGCATCGGCGATCGCGCTTTCGTCGCGGAAGAATTCGGTATGCGCCGGCGCGATCGCGGTCACCACGGCGATATGCGGACGGACGATCTGCGTCAGCGCGGCCAGTTCACCCGCGTGGTTCATCCCCATCTCGAAGACGCCGAAGCGCGCGTCGCGCGGCATCCGCGCGAGGCTCAGCGGGACGCCGGTATGGTTGTTGTAGCTCTTGACCGAACGATGCACCGCCCCCGGTGCGCCGCGATCGAGCGCCGCGAACAGTGCCTCCTTCGCGCTCGTCTTGCCGACCGATCCGGTAACGCCGATGATCGTCGCGCCGCTGCGCGCCCGGCTCGCGCGCCCGAGCATCTGCAAGGCCGTGAAGCTGTCGGCGACCAGCACATGCGGATGCGCGCAGGGCTCGGAGACGATCGCCCCGGCCGCACCCTGCGCAAACGCCTGGTCGAGATACAGATGGCCGTCGCTCGCCTCGCCCTTCATCGCGACGAACAGGTCGCCCGGACCGACCTCGCGCGAATCGAATGCCACGCCCGTCACGGCAAACTCGGCCGATGCCACCCCGCCGGTCGCGGCGGCGATCTCGGCGGACGTCCACAGGGGCACCGCATCGTTCATACCGCACACTCGCGCGCGACGCCGACATCGTCGAACGGCAGCACCATGTCGCCGACGATCTGGCCCTGTTCATGCCCCTTGCCCGCGATCAGCACGATGTCGTCGCTGCCCGCTTCGTCGATCGCCGCCTGGATCGCCGCGCGCCGGTCGCCGATCTCGATCGCGCCGGGCGCGCCCTTCAGCACGTCGCGGCGGATCGCGGCGGGATCCTCGGTACGTGGATTATCGTCGGTGACGATCACGCGGTCGGCGTAATGCATCGCGACCTGCCCCATCGTCTCGCGCTTGCCGGTATCGCGGTCGCCGCCCGCGCCGAACACGACGATCAGCCGGCCGCCCGCGTGCGGCTTGAGCGCAGCGATCGCCGCCTCCAGCGCGTCGGGGGTATGCGCATAATCGACATAGACCGGCGCACCCGAGCGCGCGATGACCGCACGCTCGAGCCGCCCGCGTACGGGCTGCAACCGCGCCAGATTGGCGATGGTCGTTGCGATATCGCCCCCGGTCGCGATCACCAGCCCCGCCGACATCAGCGCATTGGCTGCCTGATATCCGCCGATCAGCGGCAGCGTCACGCGGTAGGTCTGGCCCCCCG
The DNA here is from genome assembly GCF_003046295.1 of Sphingomonas aerolata. Lineage (GTDB taxonomy): Bacteria > Pseudomonadota > Alphaproteobacteria > Sphingomonadales > Sphingomonadaceae > Sphingomonas > Sphingomonas aerolata. Next base: position 740,556 of record NZ_PZZN01000002.1, on the reverse strand, counting down.
CCTCGATCGTCAGCCCCTGCCCCAGCAATGTCGGATCGCGATCGACCAGCCGCAGCGTATCCCCGCGCGTGCCAACGGTCACGAGCCGATTCCCCCGCTCCCGCGCGAGGTCGACGACGCGCGCCGCCTGCGGATCGTCGGCCCACACCACCGCCGCCCCATCGGGGCCCAGCACTTCCGAAAACAGCCGGATCTTGGCGGTGAAATAGGCCGCCATGTCGCCGTGATAATCGAGATGGTCGCGGCTGAGATTGGTGAAGGCGGCCGCCGATACGGGCAGTCCCTCGGTCCGATACTGGGTCAGCCCGTGGCTCGACGCCTCGAAGGCGAGATGCGTCACGCCTTCGCGCTCAAGCCCGGCGACGTTCGACAGGAAGGTGACGACGTCGGGCGTCGTGAGGCCCGTGGTGACGCGCTCGTCGGCGGTCGTAACGCCCAGCGTCCCGATCGACGCGGCGTGATGGCCGGCCATCCGCCACAATTGGCGGGTCATCTCGACACAGCTCGTCTTGCCGTTGGTGCCCGTGATCGCGACCGTTGTCGCAGGAAAGGGAGCGAAGAACGCCGCCGCGAGCTGCGCGAACCGTTCGCGTGGGGTCTCGTCGGCGATGTACGCCGCCCCCTCGACCGCGAGGCCCGGCCGCGCGACGATGCCGATCGCCCCTGCGCGGATCGCGTCGGCGATATAATCCTCGCCATTGACGCGCGCGCCCTCGAACGCCCCGAAGATCGTCCCCGGCGCGACCTTGCGATGGTCGATCGCGAAGCCCGTGACATTGCCGTCATACGCGTCGCGCGGTGCAGATCCGTGCACTGATGCCCCGCCATCGCTGACGGGGCCCTTACCGATCAGCGTTGCCAGTTTCATGCACCGATCCTCATGTATCGCCCCTCATTCCGCACCGGACGTCGGCTTTGCGCCAAAGGCCGGCGTGCCCGGCGCATGCCACAACAGCGGCAACAAGTCGCTTTCGTCAATGTCGCGGTTCGCGTCGGGAATGACGCCGAGCATCGATCCGGTCCGGCTGATCACGCGCGATACCACCGGCGCCGCGGTCCAGGCCGCGGTGGTGAAGCCATAGGATTCCTTGTTACCCTTGGCGGAATCGAGCGTCACCACAACGACGTAGCGCGGCGCGTCCATCGGAAACGCGGCGGCGAAGGTCGAGACGTTGGTGTGCTTGTTATAGCCACCCGCCTGCGCGATTTCGGCCGTACCGGTCTTGCCACCGACGCGGTAGCCGGGCGCCTCGCCCTTGCGGCCCGTGCCATATTGCACGACCAGCCGGAGCAGCTGCCGCATCCGCGCGCTCGTCGTCGTGCTGATCACGCGTCGCCCGGCGGGGATATGCGCCGGATCGATCTTCAGCAGCGTCGTCGGGCGCCAGATCCCGCCATTCACCAGTGTCGCATAGGCGTTGGCGAGGTGCAGCGGCGTTACCGCGATACCGTGCCCATAGGCCGACGTCATCAGGGTCGTGCGCGCCCAGAAGGTCGGCCAGATCGGCCGGCCCTTCTCGCGCAGTTCGATATCGGGCTTGGTGTCGAAGCCGAGCTTGCGGAACATGTTCTGCATCCCGGCCGCACCGATCTGGTCGGCGATCCGCGCGGTCGCGATGTTCGACGAATAGATCAGCGTCTCGGGGATGTTCAGCCAGCGCTTCTCCTCATCGCCCGGATCGTCGTGGATCGTGTAGCCGCCAACGCGCAGCGGGACGGTCGCGTCGAAGCGCCGCGCCATCGAGGTGACGGTGCCCGAATCGATCGCCGCCGCCATCGCGATCGGCTTGAACACCGACCCCAGCTCGTACACGCTCTGCGTACCCATGTTGCGCAGCTGCTCGGTGCCCGCCATGCCGACCCGGTTGGGGTTGAAGACCGGCATCGACGTCATCGCGATCACTTCGCCGGTGTCGACGTCGAGGACGATGCCCGCCGCGCTCTTGGCCTGGAACGACGCGACCGCACGCGCGAGCTCGCTTTCCATCGCCGCCTGGACGCGCGTGTCGATCGACAGCGCGACCGGCGCGCCGTTCAGCGCGGGGTTGGTCAGCCGCTCGTCGAGGACGCGCTCCATCCCTGACATGCCGTGGCCGTCGGTCGACAGGAACCCCAGCGCATGCGCCGCCATGGTCGATTGCGGATACAGGCGCTGCGTCTCGCGCGCGAACACGATCGCGGGTTCGCCGATCGCGTTGACCTGCTCGACCAGAGCGGGCGACGCGCGGCGTTGCAGGTAGCTGAAATTCACATCCTTGGTCAGCAGACCGTAGAAAAAGGCCTGGTTGCCGCGATCGGGCATCAGCGCCGCCAGCCGCGCGGCGATCTCGGTCGGATCGCCGATCATCTTCTTGGGATGCACCGCGATCGTCCACGCGTCGATCGTCCTGGCCAGCGGCGCGCCGTTGCGATCGACGATATCGCCGCGCGCCGCGATCGCCGCGGCGCGGGCGCCGGGATCGCTCAGCGACGACTGGATCGCGAGCACGCCGAGCCGGCCGATCACGACCAGCACCGCAGCCCCGAACAAGAACATCAACATCATCAGGCGCGTATGAGCGGTCGCGACCAGCGCGTGGCGCTGCGTTGCGGTACGCCGCTCGGAAACCGGCCGGGCGACGAGGGTGGTCAACGCAGACGCCCTGCCTCGGCCCGCGCGCCGCTCAGGATCGAACCCAGCGTGTTGTCGGACAGCAGCTTGCGGTCGAGCATCGCGACTGCCTGCGGACGGACCTTGGCGACCGCGGCGAGGCGCTCGGGGGCGGCCGCGCGGACGATCGCCGTGTCGGTGGCACGGGCGGTCTGGACGGTGGCGCGGACGGTGACGGGCTTGAGCGGCGCTGCGGCAGCGACGGCCTGCACGGCGACGTCGACCGCCTGCGGTGCCGCGGCGGCGGCCGCAACCGGCAGCGACGGCACGAGCAGCTGCGCGGTCTGGACGGTGGCGCCCGCGGGCCCGCCGATCTGGTTCACGTCGAGGCTGGCGAGGGCCGATTCGCTTGCGACGAACTGCCCGGCGGTCGGCGCGGACAGCGCCAGCGTATCGCCGTTCCAGCGCTCGAGCTGCGCGAGGTTCGCGCGCGTGTCGAACTCGGTCTCGAGCGCGCGGATATCGCGCTCGGCCGACCGGATCTGGCCGTTGACGGTCTCAAGCTTCTTACGCTCGGCGGCCACCTGCAGCGAAACGAGGTAAAAGCCGAGTACGACGGCAACGCAGCCACCGAACCAGCCCACACCCTTCAACCGATACGCCGCCGTCATGTCGTCACCTCTTCCGTCCAAGGTTGCGCGGAGGTCCGCCGCGCCGTTCGTAAAGTCGCAGAGCGTGCGCGCGGATTGCGCGCCAGCTCGTCCTCGCCGGCGCGCACGGGGCGGCCGACATCGGTAAAACTCGGTTCTACCACGGTTTTTGCCTGTGGAAGATGACGGGAACCTGAAGGCGCACTGCCCGACCGCGTGCGCAGGAACCGCTTCACCATGCGATCCTCCAGGCTGTGGAAGGTCACGATGGCGAGCCGTCCGCCGGGCTTGAGCGCGCGCTCCGCCGCCAGCAGGCCATCGGCGAGCTCGCCGAGTTCGCGGTTGATATGGATCCGGATCGCCTGGAACGCGCGCGTCGCGGGGTCCTTCTTGTCGTGCGCCTTGTACCCCAGCGCGCGACGGACGACATGCGCGAGCTCGCCGGTACGCGTCATTGGTCGTGCGGCAACGATCGCCCGCGCGACGCGACGCGACTTGGGCTCGTCGCCAAAATGATAGAGGACGTCGGCGATCTCGTCCTCGTCGGCCTCGTTGACGAAATCGGCGGCGGTCATGCCCGCCTGCGCCATCCGCATGTCGAGCGGTCCGTCCGACTGGAACGAGAAACCGCGCTCGGCCTGGTCGAGCTGCATCGACGAGACGCCGATGTCGAGCGTGATGCCGTCGACGGGCAACGCGTCGCGTGCCTCGAGTTCGGCGACCATCGCGGAAAAGTCGGCGGCAACCAGCGTCAGGCGCTCCTCGCCATCGGCCCAGTCCTGTCCGGCGGCAATCGCGTCGGGGTCGCGGTCAAACGCGATGACGCAGGCGCCACGCGACAGCAGCGCCCGCGTATAACCGCCCGCGCCGAACGTCCCGTCGACGATCGTCTCGCCGGGCGCGGGGGCCAGCGCGGCGATCACCTCGTCGAGCAGGACCGGGATGTGCGGGGCGGCGGGGATCGTGTCGCTCACAGCGAAATCCCCTTTTCGGCCATGTAGAAGCGCGCCATTTCCTTGACGACGGGGGGCATGTCGTCGGTCGCGACCAGCGCGGCGGGGTCCCAGATCTCGATATAGTCGAGGACGCCGTAAAAGAATGCGTGCCCCTTGATCCCGGCATAGAAGCGCGGGAAGGCGGGCATGATGAAGCGCCCCGAGCCATCGAACGGTACGGCCTCGCCCGACGCCGCGCGACGCTTGATGTTATAGTCATATTCGCCGTCTTCACGGGTATTCTCGGCCTCGCGGCGGTCGAGCTTTTCGGCGAGCAGCGCGACATAACCCGGATCATAGGCGACCAGGCAGCGGTTCTTCTGGTGTGCGCCGATGATGATGGTTCCGCCGTCCTTGCCGTTCGCCTTGGGGGCATTTGCCGACAAGATCGTCCGAAGGGCGGAAGGGATGGCTACCCGGCCCTTGTCGTCGACAAGGCCGATGCCATCTCCTTGATATCGCCCTCGATCCGACACGCCAATATCCCGCGAATGGCGCGCACGTCTTCCCGCCTCGAACCGCAGCCTTCGCCGCGGCCCGGCCGCGCAATCGCGAACGGTGAACGGTGAACGTGCCCCTGTGTTAATCTCCGTCTATCACAGCGGAACGGGGACGCAACGGGATATTTGGGGATTTCCGGGAATCAAGCGCTGCATTGCCCTTGATCCGGGACCATGTGCCCTGCCGGGACGACGCGGCGCGCACATTGATCCACAGCAAGGTCGAGTCGCACCTGGCATGCGGACGCGCTGCACGTCAGCGTGGTCCCGTGATTTCCCCGGCGCGGCAGCGGCGGGAAGCCCGGATCAGTTCGGAGTAGCGGGTGCCTGTGCATTGACGCTGGGTGCGAGGCCCATTTCCGCCAGTGGCTCGTCGGCACCGTCGGCGGCAGCGGTCGTGTTCGACACGGCCATGTTCGCGACGACATCGGCCTGTGCCGAGCCGGCGGCGACCACGGGTCGTTCGCGTGTCGCCGACCCGATGATCGCGCTGGCGAGCCCGATGAAGATCACCACTGCGGCGAGCCCGATCATGCCGACCTTTATCCGCTGCATGGTTTGCGAAGGTGCGCGTTGCGTCTGCATCTTGTCGCGCGCATCTACCCGATCATCGCGCACTTGTCGAATTTCACCATCCCGCGGCGCGCCGCCGCCCTCGCTCACACCAGGCCCTTCGCCGCGCGCCATTCAGGATTGTACAGCGTCGAGAGGTAGCGGAACCCCGTATCGCACAGGATCGTCGCGATCCGCTTGCCCGGTCCGAGCTGCCGCGCCAGCGCGACCGCGCCCGCGACGTTGATCCCGGACGACAGGCCGAGGCACAGCCCCTCCTCGTCGAGCAACTGCCGGGTCCAGGCATAGCCTTCCGCGTCCGAGATCCGGAACTGCGTATCGATCGGCGCGCCATCGAGATTGGCGGTGATCCGCCCCTGCCCGATGCCTTCCGCAACCGAGGACCCTTCGGACTTCAGCTCGCCATGCGCGTAATAGTTATACAGCGCAGCGCCATGCGGATCGGTCAGCGCGATGCAGATCGCCTCGTCCTTCGCCTTCAGACCCAGGCCGACGCCGGCGATCGTCCCGCCCGTCCCCGCCGCGCAGGTGAAGCCGTCGATCCGCTCGTCCATCTGCCGCCAGAGCTCCTCGGCGGTCCCGATAATATGCGCGTGGCGATTGGCGGTGTTGTCGAACTGGTTCGCCCAGATCGCGCCGGGCGTCTCCTCGGCGATGCGCCGCGACGTGTGCACGAAATGACACGGGTTGGAAAAGGCGGCGGCGGGCACGAGCACGAGTTCGGCACCCAGCGCGCGCAACGTGTCCATCTTCTCGCGGCTCTGCGTCTCGGGCATCACGATGATCGTCTTGTAGCCCTTGGCATTGGCGACCAGTGCCAGGCCGATCCCGGTATTGCCCGCGGTCCCCTCGACGATCGTCCCGCCCGGCTGGAGCAGGCCGCGCGCCTCGGCGTCCTCGACGATGAACAGCGCAGCGCGATCCTTGATCGACGCGCCCGGATTGGTGAATTCGCACTTGCCGAAGATATCGCACCCCGTCGCGTCGCTTGGCCCCTTCAGTCGCACCAGCGGCGTATTCCCGATCAGGGCAAGCGTATCGGGGGCGGTCAGCGTGTCGGATCTCATCTGCATTGTCTGTAGATGGCGCCACTCCCGGTCCGCCACAAGCGCGCTAAAACTATCCACCGGACAAGCCGGCGCACCAAGCCCCGTCAGGCCGCCCCTTTCACGCCGCGTCGCTCCTCACCGTTTCGATGCGGGCCTGAACGCAATCCAGCGCGTCGGACAATTTGGCGCCGAGCAGCAATTCGCCCCCCTCGTCGGCCAGGCAGAGCGCCTGGGTGATGAGCGTCGATATCGCCGACAGGCGCTCGGCGGCAGGAATTTGGCCCGGCATGCAACGTCCTCTTACAACGGTTCCGTGAAATATAGTGGCAGATGCGTGACATCGGACGACCCCGGTGCCTTTATTCCCGCGTCGCCACTGCCGGAATGTGGTGGCGCAACACTGCCGGGCGCCATCGCCAATGCGACGAACCGGCGCATCCCGGGGATGACCCGTCCCGCCGCGCGCGCATCGCGGCCGCTACGGCTTGACGCGATTTGCTGCATGCGCGAAGCCCCGACGATATGAAGAAGACGCTCCCCCTCACCGCCGTCGCCGCGCTGTTCGCGCTGGCTGCCTGCAACTCCAAACCGGCTGCACCCGAGGTGGTCGACAGCAATCCCGATCCGATGGCGAACCAGCTCGCCAATGCGGCACCGGTCGAGCTGCCGCCGTCGATCAAGTCGGAGCAGACGATGCGCTGCAAGGACAACAGCCTGGCCTATGTGACCTTCTTCCAGGGGGGCAAGCAGGCCGTGGTTCGTCTCAAGGAAGGCGGTCCGGCCACGACGCTCAAGGCGGCTGCCGAGGGTGAGCCACTGGTCGCCGACGGCGGCTGGTCGATGACGGGCACCGAGAAGTCGATCGAGCTGACCCAGCCGGGCAAGCCCGGCCAGACCTGCCACACCTGATCCTTCAGCCGGCCACGGCCGGATGATCCCGCGCCCCGGACGACCGCCAGCGTCGCCCGGGGCGTAGTTTTGCCGCGATGCCTTGCCATCGGCGGCGCGCACCGGCACGCTGGCCGGCATGGCAACCATCGCGATCTACAGCCTGAAGGGCGGCGTCGGTAAGACGACGCTGGCGGTCAATCTCGCCTGGTGTTCGGCAACCCGGTCGGCACGCCGCACGATTCTCTGGGACCTCGACCCGCAGGCCGCGAGCAGTTTCCTGCTGCACGGTACCGCCGGGCGGGATCAGGCCCAAGCGATGTTCTCCCGCGATATCAGCGTCGCCAAACGCGCCCAGCCGACGCCGGTCGCGAAGCTCGACCTGATCACCGCCGACGCTTCACTCCGCGGTCTCGACCAGCTGTTTCACACGCTCGACAAGAAAAAGCGGCTCGGCAAGCTGATCGGCGCGCTGACCGATTATGATCGCGTCCTGCTCGACTGCCCGCCGGGACTTACCGAAACCGCCGATCAGGTGATGCGCGCCGCCGATCTGATCGTCGTTCCCGTCATCCCCTCGCCACTGTCGCAACGCGCCTATGAGGAGGTGATCCGCCATCTCGGCGGCAAGGTGCCCGTGCTGCCCGTCCATGCGATGGTCGATCGCCGACGGCGCCTGCATGCCGACGCGCTGGCCGCCAACCCCGACTGGCCGGTCATTCCAATGAGCAGTGTGATCGAGGCGATGACGGTACAACGCGCGGCGGTCGGGGCCTTCGCACCACGCTCGACCGCCGCGGCGGCGTTCGATCAGCTGTGGCGGACGATCGAACATCGGCTGGCGGCGGGGTTGGCAGCGGGCTAAGGCGCGACCGATGGACATTCTCGATCCGCGCCTCGTGCTTGGCGGCTATGCGGCCGGCGTCTTCCCGATGGCCGACAGCCGCGACGCGATCGACGTCTACTGGGTCGAGCCGCGCCAGCGCGCGGTCCTGCCGCTCGACGGGTTCCGTCTCTCGCGCTCGCTGCGCAAGACCATCGTCGCGGACCGCTTCCGCGTCACCGTCGACACTGCGTTCGGCCAGATCCTCGCGCTGTGCGCCGAAAGCGTCGAGGGCCGGCCCGAGACGTGGATCAATGCGGGGATCGAGCGGGTCTTCCACACGCTGCATCTGATGGGCTTTGCGCATTCGGTCGAATGCTGGGACGGCGACCGGCTGGTCGGCGGGCTATACGGGCTGGCGCTCGGGCGGGCCTTTTTCGGCGAAAGCATGGTCAGCCGCGCGACCGACGCGTCGAAGGTCGCGCTGGCGCATCTCGTCGCGCGGCTGAAGGCCGGCGGCTTCGACCTACTCGATTGCCAGTTCCAGACCTCGCATCTCGAATCGCTCGGCGCGATCGAGATCGAGCGTGCCGATTATATCGCGTTGCTCGCCGCGGCGCTCGATGGGGTGGTCGGCTCGACCGGCTCGTCCGGCGCGGCTGCGTCGTCGGCCGCCACCGGGGATTTCTTCGCGCTCGACCGCGCCGCTGCAGTTGCGCCCGACGATGCCGTATCCGGCCCGGTTGCGGGGAAGGTCATCGCGCAGCTTTTGGTCCAGACGTCGTAGATCGGATGCTGCACCGCGTTCAGCGCGGGGCGCTCCTTGTACAGCCAGCCCGAAAATGTCCGCCGCCATTTCTTGTCGACGCCGCGGACGATCACCTGGACAAAGGCCCCCGTCAGCTGTTCGGGCTCCCAGGGGGCGGTCTGTTCGCAGGCGCGCAGGCGGAGGACGACGTCGCCCATCCGGGTTGCCTGTCCGGGCTTCAACGTGACGTCGCGCGTCACCCCGTTCCGCTTGTTGAGCAGGCCGATCACCGCGACGCGCTGTGCCATCGGCGTCCCGCCATTGGCGAGCGCCGCGCCGCCCGTGTCGATCGTCTCGACCGATCCGTCACCGGCCTGATCACCGCCCGGCAGATCCTGCTGGACCACGACGGTCGTATCGGCCCTGCGGTTCGTCCAGGCGCGATAGCCGAACCAGCCACCGACCGCGAGAACCACGACCAGGATCGCCGCAGCGATCCGGCGCTGCATCACTCAGGCACCCACGCTTCGTAATCGCCGGTCGCCGCAGCGCGCTGGCCACCCTTTTCCATCGCGCCCGTCGGGCGATAGGCGAGTGCGGTACCCGTCAGATTCGGCAGGGCGGGCTTTTGCCAGGGGCGGACCGGCGGCAGGGCACGATCGGGCACGTCGGCGACCTGATGGTGCAGCCAGCTGAACCAGGCGGGCGGTACCCGGCTGGCGTCGGTCGCACCCTGATAGATCACCCAGCGGCGCGGATTGCCCGCGGTGTCCTTGCCGCCTTCATAATAGACGTTGCCGAGCGCGTCCTCGCCCATCCGCGTCTTGCCGCGGAGCCCGAATTTGGTGCCGAGCGTGGCGCCGTTCCACCAGGTGAAGGTCGATGCGAGAAATCCCATAGCCGCCGCTTAGCGGGTGCACGCCGCGCCATCAACCTCGAACGCAGTGCCCGCGCCATGGCGGGACGGCACTTTGCGGTGGATATGGCGGTTCAGCCCGGCGCACCCGGCCATTCGACGCGGTCGCCCTCGGCGATGCCGAGTTCCCCGGCACGTCCGCCCATGATCTCGAGGACCGCGCCGACGGGTTCGCCCGACGGGATCGGCGTTTCGGAGAACGGGATCGTGTTCTCGGCGATCCGCGCGATCGTCCGGTCGGCGCGGATATAGATGATGTCGAGCGGGCTCGGCGTGTTCTTCATCCAGAAATTCGCCTCGCGCGGCCCGCTGCCGTCGGTCGGATAGGGCCAGAACAGCATGCCCCGATTCGGCTTGAGATCGGTCCGGTACATCAGCCCGCGGGCCTGCTCCGCCTCGGTCTTGGCGCTCTCGACGGTGAACACATGCGCGCCGTTCGCGCTGTGGATCGTCACGGCCAGCGTCGCGGCAGCCTGACCCGGTCCAGCACCGGTGCCCGTGCCGGTCGCAGTGCCCGCGACGGTAGCGTCTGGGGCGGCGGCGTCGCCCGCCCGGGCGTCGCCGTTCGAACACGCGCACAGGCCGAGCGCCAGAAGCGCGGCGAAGACGGTTTTACTCATTACATATATCCCCGGTTGCGGCGGGCCGGTTACCACGCCGGCGCGGATCGCTCCACCGTGACGGCCAGCGGCCCCTTGCGACCGGTCACGATTCGCGCCTGCAACGGCTGATCGGGCTCAACGACGTCGATCCCCGCCCGCCGCAGCGTTTCCATATGGATGAACACGTCACTGTCGTCGCTTGCCCGTACCAGGAAGCCATAGCCCTTGAGCCGGTTGAACCACTTGACGACGACGGGTTCGAACGGGCCTGCGGCATCGATCAGCGCGACCGGATCGATCCGGTCGACCGGCGCCGCCGTGCCCGGTCGTGCCGCCGTCTCCTCGACCGCGCCGCTCAGATCGATCGACAGGACTTCGCGCGCCTGGAACCCACGCCCGCGCTGCACCGCGACCACGTCGACCCGCGCGCCCTCTGGCAGGCTGCGCCGGCCATGCGGCTGGAGTACCGAGAAATGGATCAGGATATCGCCGATCGCCGTATCGTCAGCGACCGCGAAGCCGAAACCGCGCGTCACATCGAACCATTTGATCACCCCGCCGAGCACGGACGGCTCCGCGATAGCCTGTGCAGTCGCTTGTACAGCGGGCTGATCGACGCCTTGATCGATGTCCGGCACTGCGCGCGGTCCGGCAGCCGCCACCGCGTCCGGTACCGTGGCCGGCCTGTCCCCGTCATATTGCGCTTCACTACGCATCGTTACGCACCCCTGCACCTTGCTAGCACGCTTCGTCGCAGCCGCAACAACCTGCAATGCGTCCTCAGTCAAAATCTGTCGTATCGATCGTCTCAGACGGGGACGCGGCAAGAATTTTGCGTGCCAGATCGAAACCGTGGCCGGCGCGCACCATCGCGCTGAGCTGTTTTTGCCGCAGCGCACGATTCTCGGCCCCGCCCCCGTCGCTATTGTCCGACCGGGCATACGGGCCCAGCCGCTTGCGCTTCGCATAGGCCAGCGCCGCATCGACGTCGCGCGCCGCGATTTCGGGGGCGAGCGCATCGGCATCGGCCTCGTCGATCCCCGCCTCGCGAAACGCCCCCGCGACGCGCCGCGCACCCAGGCCGCGACGCTGCATCGCTGCCGCCCGCGCCTCTGCAAAGCCGCGATCGTTGATATAGCCGAGATCTGCCAGTCTTTGCGCCAGCCCCTCGGGATCGGCGGGCGGCACCGCCGGACCGGTTTCGGGCGCCTCGACCCAGCCGCGCTCGCGTATTTTGCGCCGCAGATAATCGCTCAGGCGGCCGCGCGTGGTCGCGAATCGCTCGACATAGCGCAGCGCCAACCCCTCCAGTCCCGCGGCATCCAGCGGTTTTGGCGGGCGTTTCTCCTGTCTTTCTCGGCGGCGATCCTGGGTCACGCCATCATTGTGCCACACTGGGATAGGATTTTGAACGCCACGACCGTGCATGGCTGGCCTTTGCACGGTCTCAAGCGGCGAATGTCCCCGGACAGGCCGCGACGTGGAAGACAGGACGCACATGACGATCGACACCTTTCAGACGACGGCGACGAACGGGCTGGTAAAGCCTGCGGTCGCACCGTCGGCCGATCCGATGCCGGCGCAGCGCACGGCGACCCCCACCGCGGACACGCTGCCGCGCCGCTTCGCCGACTTCACGACACTTGGCGAGGCACTCGACTATGCGGCGACGGGGCAGCGCGGCCTCAACTTCCATGACGCGCGCGGTACGCTCAGCCAGCCCTATCCCTATGCGACGCTGCGCCGTGACGCGCTGGCGATGGCGGATCGCCTGATCGCCGCCGGCGTCGCCCCTGCCGACCGCATCGCGCTGGTCGCCGAGACCGGCCCCGAATTCGCCGCGCTGTTCTTCGGTGTCGTGTATGCGGGCGCCTGGCCGGTGCCGCTGCCCCTGCCGACATCGTTCGGCGGCCGCGATTCCTATATCGAACAGCTCCGCGTCCAGCTTTCGAGCTGCGATCCCAAGATGCTGATCTTTCCGCCGGAGCTCGCGCAGATGGCGAGCGAGGCGGCGCGTCTGGCGGGCACGCACGGGATCGACTGGTCCGAATTCGCGACCCGCGAAGCCCCCGCCGCCACGCTGCCCGAGGCACGTCCCGACGACATCGCCTATCTGCAATATTCGAGCGGCTCGACGCGGTTCCCGCACGGCGTCGTCATCACGCACGAGGCTCTGCTCAACAATCTCGCCGCGCACAGCCACGGCATGGAAGTCTGCGACACCGACCGGTGCGTGTCCTGGCTGCCCTGGTATCATGACATGGGGCTGGTCGGCTGCTTCCTGTCGCCGATCGCCAACCAGGTCTCGACCGATTACCTCAAGACCGAGGATTTCGCGCGCCGTCCGCTCGCCTGGCTCGATCTCATCAGCCGCAACACCGGCACCACGCTCAGCTATTCGCCGACCTTCGGCTATGACATCTGCGCGCGCCGCATGTCGCCGCAGACCAAGGCGAGCGACCGGTTCGACCTGTCGCGCTGGCGCGTCGCGGGCAATGGCGCCGACATGATCCGTCCCGACGTGATGCAGTCGTTCGTCGACGCCTTTGCCGACGCCGGATTCCAGGCGTCTGCCTTCCTGCCCAGCTACGGCCTTGCCGAAGCGACGCTGGCGGTATCGCTGATGCCGCCGGGCGAAGGGATCCGCGTCGAGCTGGTCGAGGAAACTCAGTTGTCCGGCGGCGCGCGCGGCGAGGACCGCCCGCAGCGCTACCGGGCGATCGTCAATTGCGGCAAGCCGGTGCGCGACATGACGATCGAGATCCGCGAGGAGGACGGCACCCCCCTTCCCGAGCGTGCGATCGGCAAGGTCTGGTGCAAGGGCAAGTCGGTGATGGTCGGCTATTTCCGCGACGATGCCGCGACCGCGGCGTGCATGTCCGATGGCTGGCTCGATACCGGCGACATGGGCTATATGTCCGATGGCTATATCTACATCGTCGGCCGGGCGAAGGACATGATCATCGTCAACGGCAAGAACCACTGGCCGCAGGACATCGAATGGGCGGTCGAGCAGCTGCCCGGGTTCAAGGCGGGCGACATCGCCGCATTCGCGATCACGACCCCGGGAGGCGAGGAAACCCCCGCCGTCCTCGTCCAGTGCCGCAGCTCCGACGAGGGTGAACGCCTGCGCCTGCGCGACGAGATCCGCGAACGCGTCCGCTCTGTGACGGGCATGAACTGCGTGATCGAACTGATCCCTCCCCGCACGTTGCCGCGCACCTCGTCGGGCAAGCTCAGCCGCGCCAAGGCGCGCAACCTGTACCTGAGCGGCGACATCAAGCCCTATGACATCGCCGCCTGACGTTGCATGCCCCGCCGCACCGTCCCGCCAGTGCGGCGGGACGGTCGCGGCCCCTGCCCCCGACCCGGTTATTTTTCACAACGCGGGGGATGGGAACGTTGCGATAACCAACGTGCATTAAGCCCGGCGGTGTGAACAGCCAGTCGCCTTCCGGATCCGATACGCCCCCGCCAACCATGCCGGCGCGTACACGAATGTCGACGCATCACATGCCCATCGACATGCGCGCGCTTCTCGCGCTGTCGGAAGGGTGCGATCCCAGGGAATGGGGCCGGCTTCGCGCGGCGCAGCTCGACGCCGGCCGGCAACTCGCCTGGTTCGCCCTCGCCGCCAACCTGCTCGCGACAGCCGTCTGTGCCGCATTGCTCTATCCCCGGATGCCGTTCTGGCAGGTCGCGTCATGGTCGACGCTCCTGATCGCGGGGACCGTGTGGGTGACCATCCGCCGCCGCCTCGCTCCCTCGCGCGCTGCCGGGCATGGCGGCAGGACGGATATCCGGGCAACCTTGTGGGAGGGGGGCAGCCTCGCTCTGGCCTGGTCGGTCATCCCGGTTTTCTTCTGCCCGCAGGTCCCGGTCGCAACGAGCATCGGGCTCGGGCTCACGCTGATGATCGTGATGACGGGGGCAGCCTTCGCGATGGCGCCGCTGCCGCTCGCCACGCTCATGTTCGTCGGCACGCTCGGTTTCGTATCGTTCGTCCAGCTCATGCTGATGCACGCGGTTGCGATCGCCGGGGGGGTGCTCGCCTTCACCCTGTTGCTGATGACCGCCTGCCTCAGCCGGACGCGCGCGCTCGTCACGATCCACAATGCGCAGGCGGTGCTCGACGAACGCGACGAGACGATCAGCGTGCTCCTGCTCGAGTTCGAGGAAAGCGCAGCCGAATGGCTGTGGGAGACCGACGCGACACGACGCGTGATCCGGCCCAGCGCCCGCTTCGCGCGGGCGTGCGGTCGCGCGCCGGCGGATATCGACGGCATGCCGATCCTCCAGCTGCTGGCCGGACCCTCCTGGGACAGCGGCACGTTCGCGGCCGGTCTGCGCGCGCTTGCCGAAAAGCTGCGCAACCGGGACAGCTTCGTCAATCTGAGACTGCCGATCCGCTTTACCGAACAGGAGCGCTGGTGGCAGCTGGCCGCCGCGCCGCGATACGACGACCGCGGAATATTCTGCGGTTTCCGCGGCGTCGGTGCCGATGTCACGGATCAGCGCGCCTCCGCGGACAAGATCAACCGCATGGCGCGCTTCGACACGTTGACCGGGCTGCCCAACCGCCGGCTGATCACCGAGACGCTGTCCGACGCGATGATCGCGGCGGAGGCCTGTGGCGGACGCTGCGCGTTCATGATGCTCGATCTCGACCGGTTCAAGGCGGTCAACGACACGCTCGGCCACCCGGTCGGCGACCGGCTGCTGTGCCAGGTCGCGGAACGGCTCGGTCATATGATGAGCGCGAACGAATCCTGCGGGCGGCTCGGCGGCGACGAGTTCGCGCTCGTCGTCCGCGACGCCAGCGATACGGGCGCGGTCGAGGAGCTTGCCGGGCGCATCATCACCGCATTGTCGCGGCCCTATGACGTCGATCACTATACGCTGCATATCGGCGCCAGCATCGGGCTCGCCTTCGGGCCGCGCGACGGGCGCACGTCGGAGATGCTGATCCGGTCCGCCGATCTGGCACTCTATCGCGCCAAGGATGCCGGTCGCGGCGTGTTTCGCGTCTACGAGCCCGCGCTTTACGTCCAGGCGGAGGAGCGGCGGGTGCTCGAGATCGCGCTGCGCGGCGCACTCGATCGGGGTGAGATGTCCCTCGCCTACCAGCCGATCATCGACACGCAGGGCGGCATGCTGCGCGGCTTCGAGGCGCTGCTGCGCTGGGAAAGCCCGGAGTTCGGCACGGTCCCGCCGTCCCGCTTCATCCCGCTCGCCGAAGACGCACGGATCATCGCGCAGATCGGCGCCTGGGTTCTGCGCACCGCCTGCGCCGAGGCCGCAAGTTGGCCCGAGGGTCTGCGCATCGCCGTCAACGTGTCGCCGGTCCAGCTGCAGAATGACGGTTTCGTCACGACCGTCGCGACCGTGCTTGCCGACAGCGGGCTGTCGGCCGACCGGCTCGAGCTCGAGGTTACCGAGGGTGTCTTCCTGCGCGAGGATCGTGGCGCGACGACGACCCTCGCGCGTATCCTCGACCTTGGCGTACGCCTGAGCCTCGACGATTTCGGCATTGGCCACTCGTCGCTGGGCTATCTCAGCCGCACCCGCTTCTCCTCGATCAAGATCGACGGCAGCTTCGTCCGTGCCGCAGCGCGCGGCGGCCGCGAGGCGCTGGCGATCATCCGCGCGGTGGTCGCGCTCGCGCAAAGCCTCGACATCGCGACCATCGCCGAAGGGGTGGAGACACAGGACGAGCGTCAGCTTGTCGCGGCACTCGGCTGCACGCACGCGCAAGGCGATCTGTTCGGCCGCGCCCTCCCCGTCACCGAAACCCGCACGCTGGCAGAGCGCGACTGGACCGATTCAGCCGCGGCCTGACGTCGCAATGACGCGTCAGCCGAGCATCCCGGCATAGCTTTGCAGCGGCGGCGGCAGGATCAGCCGGGCGAGGCCACCCCCGACAACGACGACCATCGCGCACAGGCTGATCTGCATCGACCTGCGCCGGTCGTAAACCCGATCAGCGCCAGAAGGCTTTCCGGTCGAGCAGCGCCGAGTGCGCCGCGGCAGCGCGGTCGAGCCGCTTGGCGTGTTTGCGATCGTCGACCAGCGCCGCTTCATTATCCTCCATCCCCAGCCGGGCGAGGATCGTGGGCACCGTTGCCGCGTCGTTCAGCGTGCCGAGCCGGTCCTGCAGCGTTTCGAGCGTCGAGACGAACTTGGTCTGCCGCTTTTGCTGCACCGCATCGACGAACAGGTCGGCGAAGAATTCCGTCGCATAGCGCAGCGTCTTGGCGTCCTTGCGGATCGCATGACGCTCGTCGTCCGTCAGCAGCGCGAGCGATGGCGCGTCAATCTTGAGCGCCTGGCGTCGCTTGCGGAGCGCCGCCGCTGCAAACGCGCGGGCGGGCGCCTCGCGCACCGCCCGCGTCGCATCCCCCGTCGACCAGTCGCCAACCGCGAGCCACTGCGTCAGATCGAGCATTACCGTCCGCACGCGCGACGACTCCAGCGCCACTTCGACCTCGTCATAGGCCAGACCGCGCGCCGCCTCGATCCGGTCAAAGACGTCCCCCGCGCCCAGCTTCGCCGCCGCCATGTCCGCCAGCACGTCGAGATCGCGCGCCTGCCCCAGCGTCTGGGCCAGCCAGCGCAGCTCGGACCGGAAATGCGCCGTCTGCTCGCGTCCCAGCACGCGCTTGAAAAGCCCGAGCGCGGCGCGCGTCCGCCGCAACGCGACACGCGCCTGGTGCAGCGCCTCCGGCGCGCGCGTCTCGAGCAAGATCGTCTCGTTCAGCCGATAATGCCGCAGGCAGGCGCCAATAACCGTCCGGAGCGCCTCGATCGTCGTCGCGTCGTCATCGAGCGACACCGGCTCGGCCTTGAAGGCGCGACGCACCGGACCGGTCAGGCCGTAACCGCGCTCGGACTTGGTCACGACGCCGAGGCGCAGCGGCACCATATCCGCGATCCGGCGGGCCAGCGTGAACAGCGCGGTCGGGTCGCCGCACTTCAGTTCGATCTCGACTTCGCAGACCGGCGACTGCCGCTCGCCGACCCGGACCATCCCGCGGTCCAGCACGAGTTCGATCTCCGCCCCGTTCTCGCTGATCTCCCAGCTGCGTCGTTCCACCGACACGGTGAAGGCCGGCGCGAGCCGCTCGGTGGTCCCGTCGAGCAGCGCGAAGACCGGCGTGGTGTCGTCGAGACGCGGACGATCGTCCGTGACCGGCCGTTCCCATTCGGGGCGCGAGAACAACCCCGCGCCCTTTGCCGGGTCGATCTTGATCGTCTGGATCCGCGTATCGCCCGCGCGCCGGATCCGCAGCGACGCGCCGTGCTCCCGCAGCGTTTGCTCGGGCGTGTCGAAATAGATCGCCTCGAGCATCGTGGTACGGGTCGCGTCATCCGACGGCAGTTCGCGCGCGACCTGGTCCGCGGCGTCCGCCGTCAGGACGAGCTTCAATTCAACTTCCTGCATCATCCGCGTGTCCGATCTGCGTTCTCCTTACCGTAACGCATATCGGCGATGGAGGGCACAACCGGATTTGCCCGCTGCGGCTAGCTCGACAGCTGGTCGCGACCGTCATGGACGGTACGGATGATGCTGCTGACGCTGACCGGGGGCGTCGGGATGTGCAGCGCCTGGGTCGGCGTGCCGATCACCGCCGCGCGGGCGCGCAGGCTGGATTTCAGGAATAGCGTCTCCGATGCGAGGAAACGCCGCGGCGTCGTGCCGAGGAACGTCGTCGCGTCGCGCAGGAAATGCGACGCATCGAAATAGCTGCTGTCGATCGCCGAATAATCGACATGGCCATCGGGCCGGATCAGCCGGATGAACGACCGCAGGAAGCGCGCGCGCCGCAACAGCATCTTGGGCAGCATACCGAAATGGCGGGTGGCGAGCCGCCTGAGCGCGTGCGTCTCGATCCCCAGCCGGTCGGCGACATCCTGCATCTCGATCACCCCGTCGGTCACCGTCAGCGCGGCGAATGCACGGATCAGTTCCTCCTGCGGGTGCCGGCGCTGGAACAGCGGTTCCAGCACGTCGTCCAGGAACGGCTTGATCATCGCATCGTCGGACAGCGCGTCGAGCCCCGTCGTCAGCCGGCGCGACACTTCCGGACCGAGCAGCGTCTCGAGCGGCACGATGCGGTTGCGGAAATCACCCGCCAGCCGCGACGTCATCCGGGACCAGCCGATCGCGCTGATTCCGATCCCGACCGCGACGCCGCCATGCGTGACGGTGCGAAACGCGCGGCTGGTCGGGCCGTAGAGACTGGCGCGCTCGAGCGGCCCGAACCGATGGTTGCCGATCGCCACGGTGATCGGCCCCGCATCCGCCAGAATAGAAATCATAACTGGTGCAGGTAGATACCAGTTGACGAGCGGATTGCGATCACTGGCCGAATAGATCGCATATCCGGTCAGGCATTCGGCAAGGCTTGCCTGGGGCAAGTCATACCGCATCCGCATTCCCGGTGGCATCGCAAATTTTTCCGGCGATACACCCGGAGAGTGTGTTCCACCAAAAACTTGATCTACGTTCATACCACCCACTCGTTTCTGTACGGAAGTATCCGCGCGCTTGCGGCCTATGGCTATACTGCTTTGCAGCGAAATGCTAGTTGTCCTATAATCTGGCTTAGTATTGATTGGCTTCAATACTTTGCCCGTTCTTCTCCGGGTCTCGACATTGAAGACCGGCCACCGCCGCCGCCGTCCCGATGATGGACGTCGCGCTCGCGCCGCCTCGCGCGGCACAGCAGGGATGCGGGATTGATGGGGTTGACACTGGTATCGGCATCGCTTCTCGGTGCCGCCGAACCCATCAGGAAAGAACAGCGATGACAGTGATCGTAACCGGCGCCGCCGGCTTCATCGGCATGCATGTCGCGGACGCGTTGCTGGCACGTGGCGAGACGGTGTTCGGCATCGACGAATGCAACGCCTATTACGACCCCGCGCTCAAGGCGGCGCGGCTCGCCTATCTGCGTGACCGGCACGGCGCGGCCTTCACCTTCGCCAAGCTCGATTTCGCGGATACGCCCGCGCTCGACGCGGCGGTGGCAGGCCTCGACATCGACCGGATCGTCCATCTCGGTGCGCAGGCCGGCGTCCGCTACTCGATCGAGAATCCGATGGCCTATGCCCGGGCCAATCTGGTCGGGCATCTCAACATCCTCGAACTCGCGCGCGCGCGGCAAGTCCGGCACCTGGTCTACGCCTCGTCCTCGTCGGTCTATGGCGGCAATGACAGCGTGCCCTTCCGCGTCGAGGATCGCACCGACCGCCCGCTGTCGCTCTATGCCGCGACGAAGAAGTCGAACGAGCTGATGAGCGAGAGCTACGCGCATCTCTATCGCCTGCCGCAGACCGGGCTGCGCTTCTTCACCGTCTACGGCCCCTGGGGTCGTCCCGACATGATGATGTGGATCTTCACCAAGGCGATCCTCGCGGGCGAACCGATTCCGGTGTTCAACGCAGGCCGGATGGAGCGCGACTTCACCTATATCGACGACATCGTTGCCGGCATCGTCGCCGCGCTCGATGCGCCGCCCGCGGATGACGGCCAGGCGAAGCCCGGCGGCAGCATGGGGCCGCACCGCGTCTACAATATCGGCAACAGTCGCGCCGAACAGCTGGGCGAGGTCATCGACGTGCTCGAACAGGCGATCGGTCGCAAGGCGATCCGCCAGGACCTGCCGATGCAGGCGGGCGATGTCGTGCGCACCTGCGCCGATGTCAGCGCGATCGGCAACGATCTCGGCTTCGCCCCCACCACCAGCATCACCGAGGGCGTGCCACGCTTCATCCGATGGTATCGCGACTATCACGGCGTCTAGGCGTTAGGATCGTCGAGACCGAACCCGAGCCCACCCTTTCGATGCACGGAGCAGCCCGATGACCGACGCCCCGACCTATACCCCCCCGGCAATCTGGACCTGGAATCGCGACAATGGCGGCCGGTTCGCCGCGATCAACCGGCCGGTCGCCGGATCGACGCATGACAAGGGGCTGCCGGTCGGGCGCCACCCGCTGCAGCTCTACTCGCTCGGCACACCGAACGGGGTGAAGGTCACGATCATGCTCGAGGAGCTGCTGGCACTCGGCCATGCAGGCGCCGAATATGACGCTTGGCTGATCCGGATCAACGAAGGCGACCAGTTCGGCAGCGGCTTTGTCGCGATCAATCCCAATTCGAAGATCCCGGCGCTCATGGACCGCAGCGGCACGACGCCGCTGCCGATCTTCGAATCCGGCGCGATCCTGATGCATCTCGCAGAGAAGTTCGGCGCGTTCCTGCCGACCGAACCCGCGGCGCGCGCGACCTGCCTGTCCTGGCTGTTCTGGCAGGTCGGCAGCGGCCCGTTCGTCGGCGGCGGCTTCGGCCATTTCTACGCCTATGCGCCGGTCAAGATCGAGTATGCGATCGACCGGTTCGCGATGGAGGCCAAGCGCCAGCTCGACGTGCTCGACCGCCGGCTCGCCGACAGCGCGTATCTGGCCGGCGCCGCCTATACGATCGCCGACATGGCCGCCTGGCCCTGGTACGGGGCGCTGGTCCAGGGGCAGCTCTACGACGCTGGTGAGTTCCTCCAGGTCCAGGACTATCCGAACGTGAAGCGCTGGGCGGATGCGATCGGCGCACGCCCCGCGGTCCAGCGTGGCCGCATGGTCAACCGCGTCATGGGCGATCCCGCGAGCCAACTCCACGAACGCCATGACGCCACGGATTTTGCGACCCGTACACAGGACAAGTTAAGCCCGCCATCCTGAATGGCGCTATAAATGCTGTGGTGCAGCATTACTGAAAACATTGCGCATGATTAGTGTATTTGGAGAAGTTTGCCCAAGTATTCCATTTAGTTGCAACTTTATCTCCCAGCTCCCGTTCCTTGAACCGTTGTGCACACAGGATCGCCCGCCAGAGGCGATCGAGGCCGACCGTGTGCCGACGTGCCTGGTTCAGGGAGATGAAGCCAATGACCCAATCAACCCATCTGATCGATGCCCTCGATGCCCGTGTCGAACGGCGCAACGACCGGCGTGAGTTCTTCAAAAACGCACTTGGTGCGGCTGCGATGACGGCAGCCGGAGCGACCGCTATGTCGCTCTCGAGCGCCGCCGCGGCACAATCGGTAACCGACGCCGACGTCCTGAACTTCGCGCTCAATCTCGAATATCTCGAGGCGCAATTCTACTCCTACGCAGCCTATGGCACAGGACTCGATAACGCCCTGCTGACCGGCAGCGGTACGCAGGGTGCCGTTCGTGGCGGCCGCAAGGTCGCGTTCACCGATCCCATCGTCGAGCAATACGCGCGCGAGATCGCACAGGACGAGATCGCGCATGTCAGGTTTCTTCGCATCGCGCTCGGCAGCTCGACCGTGTCGCAGCCGGTGATCGACGTCAGCGTCTCGCCGACCAGCGCCTTCTCGGTCGCCGCGCAGGCCGCCGGGCTCGTGCCTGCCGGCACCGCCTTCGATCCCTATGGCTCGGACGAGGCGTTCCTGCTCGGCGCGTTCATCTTCGAGGATGTCGGCGTCACCGCCTATAAGGGCGCCGCGCCGTTGCTCACGAACAAGACGTTCCTCGATGCCGCGGCCGGCCTGCTCGCGGTCGAGGCCTATCATGCCGCGATCGTCCGCACGACGCTGTACGGCAAGGGTATCGACGTGCCGTCGTTGCGGACCTCCGCAGATGCCATTTCGCGCGCGCGCGACAGCCTCGACGGCGGTGGCGCCAACACGACGATCTTCGGCGCGAACGATATCGACCAGGGCATCTCGTCCTACAGCGCGACGCCGATCAACCTGTCCGCCACCCAGGCGGCGGTGACCGTGTCGAACATCGTGCCGCTCGACGCCGACGGTGTCGCCTATAGCCGCTCGGTGAGCCAGGTGCTCAACATCGTGTACCTGAACAGTGGCGCAGTGGCCGCGGGCGGGTTCTTCCCGGCAGGCATGAACGGCAACATCAAGACGAGCACCGCAGCAGCCTGAACCGCTTCAGCTCTGCCGTAAGCTTTCTTTGCTATTCAGGGGATTAACCCAATGACCGACCTCAATACCAAGCTCGAAATATTCGACGCCATCGCCGCCCGGCGCAACGAACGCCGCGGCTTCCTGCGCTTTGCCGGTGGCAGCGCGCTTGCCGTCGGCGGTGCGTCGCTGCTCGCGGCCTGCGGCAACGACGATGCCGATCTCGCACCGTCGCCGACGCCCACGCCGACACCCGCGACGGGGTCCGCCATCACCGATGCCGACGTGCTGAACTTCGCGCTCAACCTCGAATATCTCGAGGCGCAGTTCTACGCATTCGCGACGTTCGGCGTTGGCCTCAACGCCAGCCTGCTGACCGGTACCGGGACTCAGGGCGCCGTGACGGGTGGCCGACAGGTGCCGTTCCAGGACGCGATCGTCCGTGAATATGCGCGCGAAATCGCCATCGACGAAGTCGCGCACGTTGCCTTCCTGCGCCGGGCACTCGGCACTGCCGCGGTCGCACAGCCTGCACTGGACATCTCTGCCGGCACCGCGGCTGCGCCGGGCGCCTTCACCTTGGCCGCACGTGCGGCACGTGTCGTACCGGATACGGGCGTGTTCGATCCGTATGCCGACGACAACAGCTTCCTGCTCGGCGCGTTCATCTTCGAGGATGTCGGCGTCTCGGCGTATAAGGGCGGCGCAACGCTGATCGGCAACAAGACCTATCTCGAGGCGGCCGCCGGCATCCTCGCGGCAGAGGCGTATCACGCCGGCCTGATCCGCACGATCCTGTATCGCAAGGGACTGCAGACGCCGTCGCTGCGTACCGCCGCAAACCAGATCAGCGACGCGCGCGACAGCTTGGACGGCACCGTTACCAACGCAACGACGGGCATCGTCGGCGACATCGATCAGGGCATCACCGGCATGGATCCAACCGTGTCGAACATCGTCCCGACCGACTCCAACGGGCTGGCGTTCAGCCGGTCGGTCGCACAGGTGCACAACATCGCCTATCTGACCAACACCGCAAAGATCGGCGGGGGCTTCTTCCCCAACGGCACCAACAACCGCACCGATGCACTGCGCACCAGCGGCGCCAACGCGTGATCGTCGTCACGAACTGAAACAGGACAACCTGGGCCGCGGCGCACATTGGGCGCGTCGCGGCCCCTCGTTTGGGGAACGACCATGAAGCATTACATGAAACTGACCGCGCTCGCCGGCGTCGCCGTCGCGGGCGTTTTTGCCGTTCCGGCCGCCGCGCAGGAAACCACCGCAGATCGTCCGTTCTCGGGCGTCTATATCGGCGCGGCCGGTGGGTATGACGTGCAGGGCAACGACGTCGGCTCGTCGATCCTGTTCGACCGCAACGGCGACGGCAACTTCAACGACAGCGTCAACACCATCACCGGCGCCAACGCCTTCTCGCCGGGCTTCTGCAACGGCTCGGCGCGTACCGGTGCTGCGGCTTCCGGCTGCCGTAACGACGACGATGGTTGGGCCTATTATGGTCGTGCAGGCCTCGACGTTCAGCGCGGCAACATCGTCGTCGGCGTCGTCGGCGAATTCGGCACGAGCGACATCACCGACAGCACCTCGGGCTTCTCGACGACGCCTGCGAGCTACACGATGGCGCGCAAACTGAAGTGGGAAGCGTCGGCCCGCGGCCGTCTGGGCTATGCTGCCAACACCACGCTGTTCTACGGCACGTTCGGTGCCGGCTATGCCAAGATCGACAATCTGTTCTTCACGACGAACACGGCGAACGCGTTTTCGGCGACTGGCTCGAAGAACCAGTGGGGCATTCTCGGCGGCGGCGGCATCGAGCAGAAGCTGACCAAGAACATCTCGATCGGCATGGAATATATGTTCCACCAGTATCAGGATGACGATGCGCGCGTTCGCGTGACGGCGGGCACGGCGCTGGCCGGCAGCCCGGTTCTGCTGGCGAACAACCCGTTCCTGATCGCGCCAAACACCAGCGGCACCGATTTCCGCCGCAGCGATGAGAAGTTCCGCTGGCACAGCCTGCGCGCCACCGCGGCGTTCCGGTTCTGAGCCCATACGCTGCCAGCATCGCATGATGCTGGCAGCGTAAAGCTTCCGGCGATCCTAAAGCCCCTCGCCGCCTACCCATTGCGCGTTCGACAGGCGCCTTGCCAGATCCCAGCTCTGCTGCCGGATATCGGGGACCGCGACGACCTCCCACAATCCGCCGCGGGTCATCGGCCCGATACAGTGAAGCCGCTGTTCGGCATGCCCGTCCCGGCCGATCGCCCGCGACTGGGCATCGACATCGACCCCGAGACGAAGCGGATCGGGCCGGATCGCCCCGTCCGCGATCAGATGCCGGATCAGCGGCTCGCTCGATCGCATCAGGTCGCCCTGCGGCCCGGTACAGTTCACGATCCGCGCCGCGCGCGTGACGACCGCCTGGTCCGTGCCGCGTGGCCGCCAGCTAAGGTCCACAGCATCACCGGCTGCCGCGGCGGACACGATCTTTCCCGCTGTGAACCGGAGCCGCCCGGTCGAGACCAGCGCATCGACCCGGTCCGCGACCTCCGGCGCCAGCCGATGCCGGTGGACGTCCCAATATGGCCGTGCGTGCCGCAGGAACCGTGCGCGCTGCGACGTCGGGGCGGCCGCCCAGAGCATCTGGGTCACGGGGCGAAGCTCGTCGACCGCCGCGCGCCAGCCATCCGCCTTGGCACGGTCGCGGACGTGCCGGACGATCGCCGACACATCCCCCTGCGGCTTGTCGAGGACCCGCGCGGGCGGCGCGCCATCGACATGCCGCCGCGGTGAGAGCCCGCGCCGCGACACTGCCAGGATCTGCCCCGAAAATCCGCCGGCATCGAGCAGCAGCGCGGCGTCGATCGCGGTCAACCCGGTCCCGACCAGCACGACCGTGTCGTCCGGCCCGAGCCCCTCGCCAATGTCCGAGGCCCAGGGATCCGCGCTATAGCGTCCGGGCGGAAGATCGTCGGGGCTTAGCCCCGGCGGCGTGTGCGGCGGCAGGTTGCCGAGCGCGAGCACCGCACTGTCCGCGGCGATCGCGCTGCCGTCTGCCATCGTCACCGCAAGCCGGTCGGTACCGGCGAAGTCGATCGCGCAGACCTCCCCTTGCGCAAGCACCAGCCGCCCCGCCGATTGCGCGATCGTCGCGTCGAGCATCTCGCGCAGATACAGGCCGTAGGTCGTACGCGGCACGAACGTCTTGCGGTCGCCGTCACCGCGCGCTTCGAGCCAGCGGACGAAATGGTCGGGATCGTCGGGGAGCGCGCTCATGTTGCCCGCGCGTACGTTGAGCAGGTGGCTCGGATGCGCTGCACTATAGGCAACGCCGCGTGCGAGCTGGCGCTGGCGCCGCTCGACCAAAGTCGCGCGCGGTCCGCCGTGCCGCATCAGGTTGATCGCCAGCAACGTGCCCGAAAATCCGCCCCCGACGATGACGACATGATCGTCCGGTCCCGCGATACGTGTCATCCTGCCCCCATTTGCTGCGAAATCATCGTGCCCGCTCGATAGGCGCAAAGCTGCCCGGCGCACAGCCGGCACGCGCAACGCACGGGGAACATAGAAGGATTGCACAAACGACAGCGCTGTTGCACTTTCTCGTCCATGGCCTGCCGGTCCCGGTCTGGCCCTCCCCCGGAGATCGCCCTGTGAAATCGAAGTTCGCCGTTCTTGTCTCGCTGATCGCCATCGCCGCCGCCACGCCCGCCACCGCGCAGGACCTTCACGCCTGTATCGACGAGGCGTGCACGCTCGAATCGATCCTGCCGCAGGACGCGGCATCGGGCACGCCAGCAACCGATGCGGCGGCCGCGACGCGCTATGGCCGCTGGGGCTTCGACCTTGCCGGCATGGACAAGAGCGTGAAGCCCGGCAACGACTGGTTCGACTATGTGAACGGCAGCTGGGTCAAGAAGACGCAGATCCCGGCGGACCGCTCGTCCTATGGCGCCTTCGCGGTGCTGCGCGACCTGTCCGAGGCACGCATGCGCACGCTGGTCGAGGGCTACAAGCCCGGCGACGCCGCCAACCCCGATCGCGCCAAGGTCGCGATGCTCTACCAGGGCTTCATGGACGAAGCCGCGATCGAGCGCGCTGACGCTGCACCGCTGTTGCTGCGACTCGCCCCGGTAAAGGCTGCCGCGACGAAGGACGATGTCGCGGTGCTGATGGGCAAATCGATGGGCGGGTTCGGCGCCAGCTTCTTCGGTCCCGGCGTCAACGACGACGCGAAGCAGCCCGATATCTACGCGCTGTATCTGCGCCAGTCGGGCCTCGGGCTCGGCGACCGCGACCTCTATCTCGATCCGAAATTCGCTCCGCAGGTCGTGCGCTACCAGGCCTATGTCGCGCAGATGCTCGGCATGGCGAACTGGCCGAATGCGCAGGCCGCCGCGGCAAAGATTGTCGCGATGGAGACGCGGATCGCGCAGGCGCACTGGACCCGGGCGCAGAGCCGCGACCGCGACAAGACCTACAACCCGATGACGCTCGCGCAGCTTCAGGCGCAGGCGCCGGGCTTCCCCTGGGCCAAATTCTGGACCGCCGCGGGCATCGACAAGGCCAATCGCGCGATCGTCGCGCAGAACACCGCCTTTCCGAAGATCGCCGAGGTCTTCGCCACCACCGATCTCGACACGCTGAAGGCGTGGCAGGCGTTCCGTACTGCCGACGACATCGCGCCCCTGCTGTCGAAGCGGTTCGTCGACGCGAATTTCGACTTCCGCTCGAAATTCCTCAACGGCCAGCCGCAGCAGCGCGATCGCTGGAAGCGCGGGATCGGCGTCACCGAACGCGCGCTGGGCGAGGCGATCGGCCGCGATTACGTCGCGCTCTATTTCCCGCCGGCTTCGAAGACCAAGATGGACGAACTCGTCGGAAACCTGCGGATCGCGCTGCGCGGGCGGATCGACGGCCTTCCCTGGATGGGTGCCGCGACCAAGCAGGAAGCGCAGGCCAAGCTCTCCAATTTCAGCGTGAAGGTCGGCTATCCCGACAAATGGCGTGACTATAGCGCGCTACAGATCACCCCGGGCGACCTGATCGGCAATGTCGAACGCGCCGGGCGGTTCGAATGGGACTATCGCCGCAACCGCATGGGCGGCCCGGTCGACAAGGCCGAATGGGGCATGACCCCGCAGACCGTGAACGCCTATTACAACTCGGTGAAGAACGAGATCGTCTTCCCCGCCGCGATCCTCCAGCCGCCGTTCTTCGATCCGGATGCCGATCCCGCGGTCAATTATGGCGGCATCGGCGGCGTGATCGGGCACGAGATCAGCCACGGCTTCGACGACCAGGGTCGCAAGTCCGACGGCAAGGGCGTGCTGCGCGACTGGTGGACCGCACAGGATGCCGCCAAGTTCGAGGCGCAGGCGGTCAAACTCGGCGCGCAGTACGAGGCCTATACGTTCGAGGGCCTGCCCGGCGTGAAGATCAACGGTCGCGCCTCGATGGGTGAGAATATCGGCGATCTCGGTGGCGTGCTGATCTCGCTCGACGCCTATCACACGTCGCTCGGCGGCAAGCCCGCGCCGGTGCTCGACGGCTATAGCGGCGACCAGCGCTTCTTCTTCGGCTGGGGTCAGGTCTGGCGCACCCTGTTCCGCACCGAGGCGCTGCGCCAGCAGCTCGTCAGCGATCCGCATTCGCCGGGGCAGATCCGTGCGATCAACCCGCTGCGCAACGTCGATGCCTGGTACAAGGCGTTCGACGTGAAGCCCGGGGACGCGCAATATCTGGCGCCCGCGGACCGCGTCCGGATCTGGTAAGGCCGCAAGCCCGCCGCCGGGCACGAAAAAATCCGGCGGCGGGCCAAGGTCGGGGCGGCAGGGCTCCGTCCTGTCAACGAGGGTGGCGGTGTTCTTGCTCGTCCGTCGTCACCCTCGCCCCCGACGCTCGAACGGCCGGGACGCGGTCAGCGCATCGCCCGGTTCAGGAATGCCACGCTGTCCGCCAGCACCGTCGCCTTGCCGCGGAACGGCTTGGACAGCGCCATCGCCACATCCTCATGGCTGAGCCCCGGATAGTCGACATGCCGCACCGGTGCACCGAGCCCGGTCAGCTTCGCCGTCAGGTTGTCGGCATTGTGCGCCTTCACCTGCGTGTCGTCGCCCGCCGACACCAGCAACATCGGCGGCGCATCGCGTCGCGCGAAGTGGATCGGCTGGGTCATCACCGGATCCGCCGCCCCCTGCATCGCATCGATCGCGCGCCTGGCGGTGAACGGGTAGAAGTCATAGGGCCCGCACAACCCGACCGCGGCCTTGATGATCCGCGGGTCGACACCTTCCGCACGCAACCAGCGCGGGTCGAGCGTCAGCATCGCGACCGTATACGCCCCCGCGGAGTGACCGGCGACGGCGATCCGGTTCGGGTCGCCGCCCGACGCCTCGATATGATCGCGCGTCCACTTCACCGCCTCGGCGCCATCCTGAAGGAAGGCGGGGAAGCGGACGTCTGGCACCTTGCGGTAATCGGGCATGACGACGACGTAGCCCGCCGTCGCATAGGCCCGCGCGGCAAACGCATAGGCGCTGCGCGACCCGTGTACCCAGCCGCCGCCATACCAGAAGATCAGCACCGGCAGCCCCGTCTTCGCGCCGCCCGATGGCCGCCATACGTCGAGTTTCTGGCCATGCGTGCCGAACCGAACGCCCTCCCGCACCCGCGCAGTGCCGCGGCCGCCGCCCATCATGCCGTCGAGCACGCTGAGCGTCCCCGGCCCCGCGGTGAATGCCGTACCCGCGATCAGGATCACGACCAGCGCGATGACAATGGCAACGCGGCGCATCAGCGGCGGAAATCTGCGATGATCGATCCGCTGGCCGCCAGTTCGGCCTCGTGCCCGGCCTCGCGCCACGTCTCGCCGAGCGCGGCGTCTTCCCATTCGCGCATCGCCGGATGCGCGATGATCCGCTTGACCCAGGCAAGGCCCTGCGGACCGACATCGATCCCGTAGGTGCGGACGCGAAACGCGACAGGCGCAAAGAAGGCGTCGACGGCGGTGAAGTCGGCGCTTGCGAGCCAGGGCCCGCCGAACCGATCGAGACCTTCCGCCCAGAGTTCGGTGATGCGCGCGACGTTGCGGTCGAGCGCGTCACTGCCGCGGACCGGATCGACGCGGACGCCGACGTTCATCGTCCGCTCGTTGCGCAACGCCGCGAACCCGCCATGCATCTCTGCCGCCGCGCAGACCGCCCATGCGCGCGCGTCGTGATCGGACGGCCAGACGCCATCGTGCCGCTCGGCGAGGTAGAGCGCGATCCCCAGCGAATCCCACACCGTCCGCTCGCCATCGATCAGCACCGGCACCTGCCCGGTCGGCGAGAACAGCCGGAACGTGTCGTAATTTTCGGGCGCGAGAAAGGGTTCGATCCGATCCTCGAACGCGATCCCCAGCGCCCGCATCAACACCCACGGACGGAGCGACCAGCTGGAATAATTCCGGTTCGCGGTGACGAGCGTATAGCCCATCAGGTGGTGTAGCGCGCGGTGGTCTTGGCCGCGACCTCGTCCGCGGTCACGCCGGGGGCGAGTTCGACCAGCCTGAACGGTGACTCATGGTCTACGCGCTGGAACACCGCCAAGTCGGTGACGATCATGTCCACCACGTTCTTGCCGGTCAGGGGCAGCGAGCAGGACGGGATGAACTTTGGCGTCCCGTCCTTGGCGGTGTGATCCATCACGACGATGATCTGCTTGACGCCCGCGACCAGATCCATCGCGCCCCCCATGCCCTTGATCATCTTGCCCGGGATCATCCAGTTGGCGATGTCGCCGTCTTCGCTGACCTCCATCGCGCCGAGCACCGTCAGGTCGATATGCCCGCCGCGGATCATCGCGAAGCTGTCGGACGAGCTGAAATAGACCGACGACGGCAGTTCGCTGATCGTCTGCTTGCCCGCGTTGATCAGGTCGGCATCCTCTTCGCCGGCATATGGGAACGGCCCGATCCCGAGCATCCCGTTCTCCGACTGGAGCGTGACGGTCATGCCGTCGGGAATGTTGTTCGCGACGAGCGTCGGGATGCCGATGCCGAGATTGACGTAATAGCCGTCCTTCAGTTCCTGTGCGGCCCGCGCCGCCATCTGGTTACGATCCCACGGCATCAGTTGAGCGTTCCTTCCTGGATGGTGGTGATGGTCGTGACCTGGTCGCGCAGTTCGGCGCTGACGCCGTCGACGATCGCCTGCAGCGCGGCATCCTCGGCGATGCCCCAGGTGCCCGCATAGGCGCGGGCGGCGTGACGGATCGTGTCGGCGAGGAGGTAGCCGAACACGGCCGGATCCTCGAGGATGCCCGCGTCGATCAGCACGTTGCTGCCTGCATTGTTGGTGATCCAGATCCGCGCGACCTCGACCGATTCGTCCGTCAACGCGGCGCCGGGATCGAGCTTGATCGCGTTGGGGTGGTCGGTCATCAGTGGATTCCCTGTGTCGGCGCCCAGTGGATCGCGGGCGGAAAGACCTCGTCACGGCTGCCTTTCAGCGCGGTGCCGTAGACGGGGTTGGGCAGCACGAACCACCCTGCCCCCCATTTCGCGGTGATCACCGGCGACTGCACCACCGCACGCCGCGCGGCGGGGGTTTGCCCTGCGTTGAACAGGTCGCTGAAATCGCCCAGCTGGTCGCCGCCCATCGCGACGACGCAATATCGGGCGGCGATCGTCGCGCGGCGGCCGTCCTTCTTTGATCCGGTCGCGTCGTCGCCGGCGAGGAACAGGGTCTCGCCGTGGCGGGCGGGGCCAAGTCCCGCGGCTTCGATCGCCGCCTGCGTCTGTGCGGCATTGGCGGCGGCGCGGTTGGAGTTGAAGACCACCGTCACGCCCATCGCGCGCAACTGCGTCAGTGCAGCGAGCGCGCCGGGAACGGGCGCGACCTGCTTGATGCCGGTGCGCTCCCACTCCTGCCAGCGCGGTTCGGACCAGGGCCGCCCCGTCGACGCATCATATTCGAAGCCGAGATTGAGCAGCACGGTCTCGTCGACGTCGAACACCGCGGCCTTTGCCTTGCTGCCGCATGCGGTCCAGCGCGGCGCGGCGAGCGTCGCGCCGGGCGCGAGGACGACCGATGTCGGCGTACGCTGCGCACGGACATAGCCGACAAGCGCGTTCCACGCCTGGATGCTGGCAGCGGCGGCCTCGCCCGAGGCGTAGAGATACTGCATGCCCGCGGGGACGCCGTCGACGGTCACCGGTGCGGAGACGATCGCGGTCGGCGAGGTCACGCTGACGCACCCTTGCAGAACCAGTGATCCTGCGAGCGCAGCGGTCCAGGGAAAATGGCCGCGCTTGCGGCGCACTATCGGGTTTGGTTTCACGCGGAGACCCGCTCGCGAACGGTGCGAAATTCGATCTTCTTGTCGTAGGGTGCGCCGACGATCATCCGCTTCACATAGATCCCCGGCAGGTGGATCGCATCGGGATCCAGGCTGCCGACGGGGACGATCTCCTCGACCTCGGCGATGCAGATCTTGCCCGCCGTCGCCATCGGCTGGTTGAAGTTGCGCGCGGTCTTGCGGAAGATCAGATTCCCGCTCTCGTCCGCCTTCCAGCCCTTGATGATGCTTAGGTCCGCACGGATGCCGCGTTCGAGGATATAATCCTGCCCGTCGAAGCTCTTCACCTCCTTGCCCTCCGCCACCAGAGTGCCGACGCCGGTCTTGGTGTAGAAGCCGGGAATACCCGCGCCGCCCGCGCGGCAGCGCTCGGCAAGCGTCCCCTGCGGGCAGAATTCGACCTCGAGCTCTCCGCTCAGATATTGCCGCTCGAATTCCTTGTTCTCGCCGACATAGGACGAGATCATCTTCTTCACCTGGCGCGAACGGAGCAGTTTACCAAGGCCCTGCCCGTCAATGCCGGCATTGTTGCTGGCGATCGTCAGGTCCTTGACGCCCGACGCCTCGATCGCGTCGATCAGCCGCTCGGGGATGCCGCACAGCCCGAACCCGCCCGCGCAGATCGTCATCCCGTCGAACAGCACGCCCTCGAGTGCCGCCGCCGCGTCGGTGTAGCGCTTGTTCGCCATGCATCCTCCTATCGTCTTTACCGCGGCATAATGCGCCGGGCAGTGGACGGCAATGTCGGGCGGGCGTTCTCGACTTGGTGACGATTGCCGGGCTACGGTGGCGGCAGGAGATTGTCATGACCCAGCGTACCGGCGGCCAAATTCTCGTCGACCAACTCGTCGCACAAGGCTGCGACCGTATTTTCACCGTACCCGGCGAAAGCTTCCTCGCGGTGCTCGACGCGCTGCACGACACGCCCGCGATCGAGACGGTGGTGTGCCGGCAGGAAGGCGGCGTGGCGTTCATGGCCTGCGCGGACGGCACGCTGACCCACCGCCCCGGCATCGCCTTCGTGACGCGCGGGCCCGGCGCGACCAACGCGTCGATCGGCGTGCATGTCGCGATGCAGGACTCCCAGCCGATGATCCTGTTCGTTGGCGATATCGACCGCGGCACGCGTGACCGCGAGGCGTTCCAGGAGATTGATTTCCAGGCGATGTTCGCGCCCATCGCCAAATGGGCGGCGCGGATCGACGATGCCCGGCGGATCCCCGAATATGTCGCGCGCGCCTATGCGACCGCGATGTCGGGACGCCCCGGGCCGGTGGTGCTCGCACTCCCCGAAGACATGCTGCTAGACGTGGTCGAGGCGGTCGATCGGCCGCGGGTCGAGCGCGTCGCGCAGGCGTGCGACGCGGACATGATGGACCTGCTCGCGGATCTGCTGACGACCGCCGAACGGCCGGTGGCGATCGTCGGCGGCGCAGGCTGGGATGCGGCCGCGTCGGGGGCGTTCTCGACCTGGGCGGATCGCAACGGCATTCCCGTCGCCGCGGCGTTCCGGCGGCAGGATGCGATCCCGAACGCCTGCCCGGTCTGGGCAGGCAACCTCGGCTATGGCCCCAATCCGAAGCTCGTTGAGCGGGTGAAGGTCGCCGATCTGCTGCTCGTCGTCGGGCCGCGGCTGGGGGAAGCGACGACCGACGGCTATGCGCTGGTTACGCCCGATCATCCGGGGCAGCGGATCGTCCATGTCCATCCCGATCCCAATGAGTTGAACCGCAGCTATCACGCCGACGTCGCGGTGTGCGCGGGAATGGCCGAATTCGCCGAGGCACTGCTTGCGATCGACCTGCCGCCGCGGACTGCGGGTCAGGAAGCGCATGCCGAGTGGCGCGCCTGGTCGACGCCCGCGCCGCGCGATCTGGTCATGGACCTGGGGCCGTGCGTCGCGGCGATGCGCGAGCGGCTGCCCGCGGATGCGATCCTCTGCAACGGCGCGGGGAATTATTCGGGCTGGTGGCATCGCTACTGGGCCTATGCCGGGCCGGGAACGCAGCTTGCGCCGACCGCCGGGGCGATGGGCTACGGCGTACCCGCCGCGGTCGCCGCGTCCCTGCGACATCCCGAGCGGACCGTGGTCGCGCTGGCGGGTGACGGGTGCTTCCTGATGAACGGGCAGGAACTTGCCACCGCGGTCGCGCAGCGCGCGGACATGCTGGTGCTGGTCGTCGACAATGGCGGCTACGGCACGATCCGGATGCATCAGGAGCGCGAATATCCGGGGCGGGTGTCGGGAACCGCGCTGCGCAATCCGGACTTCGCCGCGCTGGGCCGCGCCTATGGGTGCTGGGCGGAAACGGTCACCAAGACCGAGGATTTCGCCGCGGCGCTGGACCGGGCGATGGGGCGGTCCGGGGTGCGGATGCTGCACCTGGTCACGGATATCGAGGCGATCACCGCCGGGACGACGCTGGCGGCAGTGCGCGGGGCGGCGTGATCCTTATTGGGTGATGAGGCCACTAACCCACCCCACCCTCCACCCCGGCGAAGGCCGGGGTGGAGGGTGGGGGACAGCAGTAACCGCGGACGGTCCGCTGTTACCTCGGCCTTCCCACCTGGGCCCCGGCCTTCGCCGGGGTGGCATGGGGATATTTGACAGCTCTCTTCTCACCGTTCCCCCGCGAAGGCGGGGGCCCAGGGTACCGGGCGCTACCGGTATTTAGCTGGGCCCCCGCGTCCGCGGGGGAACGGCCCAAAACAATAGCCTCTCAGCCCGCCAGCTTCGCCCGCACCGCAGCTACAGCCTCCGCCGCCTTGTCCCCATCAGGCCCACCGCCCTGAGCCATATCAGGACGGCCACCGCCACCCTGCCCGCCAAGCGCGGCGACCGCGATCTTCAGCAGGTCGACCGCATTGTGGCTCGCGACCAGATCCGCGGTCACGCCGACCGCGACCGAGGCGCGGCCGTCGTTGATCGCAACGAGCATCGCGATCCCCGACCCCAGCCGCTGCTTGGCCTCGTCGACCGCGCCGCGCAGGCCCTTCGCCTCGAAATCATTGAGCACCTGTCCGATAAAGGCCACGCCGCCGACCTGCTCGGGTCCCGCCGCCTCACCGGAACCGCCGCCGCCGAGCGCCAGCACCTTCTTCGCATCGGCCAGTTCGCGCTCGAGACGCCGGCGATCCTCGATCAGCGCCGCGACGCGCGCGGGCACCTCGTCGGGAGTCGATTTCAGCGCCGCCGCCGCCTCGCGCAGGCGATCGTCGCGCCCGGTCAGATAGGCGCGCGCTGCCTCGCCGGTCAGCGCCTCGACACGCCGCACGCCGCTCGACACCGCGCCTTCGCCGACGACCTTGAACAGCCCGATATCGCCGAGCGCGGACACATGCGTGCCGCCGCACAGTTCGATCGAATAGGTCTTGCCGTCGTCCTGCGACCCCATCGAAACGACGCGGACCTCGTCGCCATATTTCTCGCCGAACAGCGCCATCGCACCCATCGCGATCGCGTCGTCGGGGGTCATCAGCAGCGTGGTGACCGCGCCGTTGCCGCGGACCTGCGCGTTCACGTCGGCCTCGACCTGCGCGATGTCGGCAGGCGTCATCGCGACCGGCTGCGAGAAGTCGAAGCGCAGGCGGTCGGGCGCGACCAGACTCCCCTTCTGCGCGACATGCTTTCCGAGCCGTTCCCGCAGCGCTTCATGAAGCAGATGCGTAGCCGAATGGTTGGCACGGATCTGCGCGCGGCGCGCGACGTCGATCTGCAGCTTGACCGTATCGCCGACCTTGATCCCGCCCGACTCGACCATCGCATGGTGGACGAACACGCGGCCGAGCTGCTTCGACGTCTCGGTGACAGTCGCGCGCAGCCCGGTGTCGGTCGAGATGTGCCCGGCATCGCCGACCTGGCCGCCGCTCTCGCCGTAGAAGGGCGTCTGGTTGACGACGATCGACACCGTATCACCCGTCGTCGCATGGTCGACGCGCGCGCCGTCCTTGACGAGCGCGACGACCTCGCCCTCACCGGTGTCCGAGGCATAGCCGAGGAACTCAGTGCCGCCGCTCTGCTCGACGATGTCGAACCAGATATCGTCCGAGGCCTTCGCGCCCGACCCCTTCCACGCAGCACGCGCGGCGCGCTTCTGCTCGGCCATCGCGGTGTCGAAACCGTCGCGGTCGACCGCCAGCCCGCGTTCGCGCAGCGCGTCCTCGGTCAG
Source organism: Sphingomonas aerolata (assembly GCF_003046295.1). GTDB lineage: Bacteria > Pseudomonadota > Alphaproteobacteria > Sphingomonadales > Sphingomonadaceae > Sphingomonas > Sphingomonas aerolata. The sequence goes on along the minus strand of NZ_PZZN01000002.1, from coordinate 704,745 downwards.
GTCGTACGGGAAGCCATAGGTGTCGTAGAGCTTGAACGCGACGTCACCGGCCAGCGTACCCTCGGTCATGTCCGCGGTCGCCTCGTCGAGCAGCTTCAGCCCCTTGTCGAGCGTCTGCCGGAACCGCGTCTCCTCCTGCTGCAGCGTCGCCTCGATCAGCGGCTGCGCACGGAACAGCTCGGGATAGGCCGCGCCCATCTCGGTGACGAGCGACGGCACCAGCCGGTGCATCAACGGCTCCTTCGCGCCCAGGATATGCGCGTGGCGCATCGCGCGGCGCATGATCCGGCGCAGCACATAGCCGCGGCCTTCATTCGCGGGCAGCACGCCGTCCGCGACCAGGAAGCCCGCGGTGCGCAAGTGGTCGGCGATCACGCGGTGGCTCGCGGTATTCGCGCCGTCGGTCGCGGTATGCGTCAGCGCGCCCGAGGCGGCGATCAGCGCCTTGAACGTGTCGGTGTCGTAATTGTCGGTGACGCCCTGCATGACCGCGGCGATACGCTCGAGCCCCATGCCGGTGTCGATCGAGGGCTTGGGCAGATTGCCGACGATCTCGGCATTTTCCTGCTCATATTGCATGAACACGAGGTTCCAGATCTCGACGAAACGATCGCCGTCCTCGTCGGGGCTGCCGGGAGGGCCACCGGGGATGTGATCGCCGTGGTCGTAGAAGATCTCCGAGCATGGCCCGCACGGCCCGTTGTCGCCCATCGACCAGAAATTGTCTTTGGTCGGGATGCGGATGATGCGGTGCTCAGGGAGGCCCGCGATCTTCTTCCAGAGGTCGAACGCCTCGTCGTCGGTGTGATAGACGGTCGCGGTCAGCCGGTCGGGCGACAGGCCCCAGTCCTTCGTCAGCAGCGTCCACGCATGCGTGATCGCCTGTTCCTTGAAATAATCGCCGAACGAGAAATTGCCGAGCATTTCGAAGAAGGTGTGATGCCGCGCGGTGTAGCCGACATTGTCGAGATCATTGTGCTTGCCGCCCGCGCGGACGCACTTCTGGCTGGACGTCGCGGTCGTATAGGGGCGCGATTCGAGGCCGGTGAAGACGTTCTTGAACGGCACCATCCCCGCATTGACGAACATCAGCGTCGGGTCGTTCTGCGGCACGAGCGGCGCAGAGGGCACGATCTGGTGTCCCTGCGAACCAAAATAGTCGAGGAAGCCGCGGCGGATGTCGTTCGTCGATGTCATGCCGCCGACTTAGGCGAGCAACCGGGTTCGCTCAAGTGACCGCGTTACGCGGATTGTGGCAGGGCCGCCGCCAGCCAGTCATCGGCGTGAAGCCCGTAGATCAGGCTGTCGCGCAGCCCCATATGCGTCTCCCATTCGCCCCGCAGCAGCCGTTCGCGCCGGAACCCCAGCCGTTCGAGCAACAGGATCGACGCGCGGTTCTCGCTGTCGGCATCGGCGAACACGCGGTGCTGCCCCTCGGCAAACAGCTGATCGAGCACCGCCGATACCGCCTCGCTAGCCAGGCCGCGGCCCCAGTGCGCGCGCGCGAGGATGAAGCCGATCTCGGTCACCCCCTGCCCGCGCATCCGCCCGCCCGACACCCAGCCGATCGCCCGGTCGTCGCCGTGCCGGGTGATCGCCCAGGCGCGCCAGTTCACGTCGGCGGCATCCTCGACCAGATAGAGCCGCGTCGCCTCGATCGACGTCAGAGGACCATCCGCGGAATAGGTCATCAGGTCCGCGTCGGCGAGCGTCGGGTGCAACGCGACCGCGTCCGCCTGAACGAGCCGACGCAACCGGAGCCGCGGCGTCACCAGCACCGGATGGGGCAGCGCGCGACGCCTCAAGCGATCAGCGCATCGACGAGCGCGCGCACTTTCTTCTGACGCCACTGCGGCAGCGGCGCGACGAGCCAATAGCCGCCACGCGACGGCTGCGCGTCGCCGATGATCCGGACCAGCCCCGCATCGAGCCCGCGCCGCGCCAGCAGTTCGGGCACGGTTGCCCGCCCGAGCCCCGCCGCCGCCGCATCGATCGCAAGCCCTGCATCACCGACGCGGACGAGTGCCGTGGCATCCCCCGCCGCCGGGTCGAGCGCGGGCGCGCCGGGCCAGGCGATGATCGCCTCGGACGCGCTGCCGGTCGCGGCGATCGTGACGAGCCCTTCGGATTCGAGCGCCTCGCCCTCATTCTCGCCAGGACCATCGCCCCAGCGGATCGCGAGGTCGAGATTGGCCTCGGTAAAGTCGACCGTCTCGTCCGCGGTGATCAGGACGAAGCGCAGGTCGGGATCCGCCGCAGCAATCTCGGCGAGCCGCGGCATCAGCCATTTCTCGGTCAGGTCGCGCGGCGCGGCGATCGTCAGCGACTTGGACGTCTGCCCCGCCTGCATCGCGCGGACCGCTTCCTCGAACTGGAGGAAGCCGTTGCGCAAGGGCCCGAGCCCCGCTTCGGCCTCGGGCGTCAGTTCGAGCCCGCGCGTGGTACGCCGGAACAGCACGACGCCCAGCGTGTCCTCGAGCGCGCGGATCTGCTGCCCGACCGCGGCGGGGGTGACTGCGAGCTCGTCGGCGGCACGCGTGAACGACAGGTGGCGCGCCGCCGCATCGAGCACGCGCAGCCCGTTCAGCGGAAGGTGCGTACGCTTCACGAAATCACCGCCGGGGCGCTGAGCGAGAAATGCGGGATCGCCACCTCGAACACCGCACCGGTGTCGTCGACCATCCGGTAGGATCCGCGCATCGCGCCCGTCGGCGTCGCGAGCGGGCAGCCCGAGACATAGTCAAAGCTCGCGCCCTGCTCGATCAGCGGCTGTTCGCCGACGACACCCTCACCCTCGACGGTGTGGCGCGCGCCATGCCCGTCGGTGATGATCCAGTGTCGCGTCAGCAGCTGGACCGCGCCGGGCCCGTCATTTTCCAACCGGATATGATAGGCCCAGAACCAGCGCCCGCGCTGCGGCTCGGACTGTTCGGGCAGATAGCTGACCGAGACGCGCACCGTCACCCCGCGCGTCGTCGCCGCACTGGGGAACAGCGCCTTCACAGCCCGACCTTGCCCAATGCCCGGTCGAGATCGTCGATCACGTCGCGCACGTCCTCAAGCCCGACGTTGAGCCGCAACAGCCCCTCGGTCACGCCCATCTCAGCCTGCTTGTCGGGCGAGACGCTGGCATGGGTGGTCGAGGCGGGATGCGTCATCAGCGACCGCGAGTCGCCGATATTGTTCGAGATATCGACGAGCTCCAGCGCGTCGAGCAGGCCATGTGCCTGTTCGCGCCCCTCGACCTCGAACGCGAAGATCGGGCCGCACGCGTCCATCTGACGCATCGCCAGCTCGTGCTGCGGATGGCTGGCGAGGCCGGGATGCAGGATCCGCGGCACGCGCGCTTCCAGAAACGCGCCGACCTTCTGCGCATTTTCCGACTGGCGACGGATACGCAGATCGAGCGTCTCGAGCCCCTTGAGCACCACCCACGCATTGAACGGCGACAGCGTCGGCCCGGTGTTGCGCGTGAAGGGCAGCAGCGTGTTGGTGATGAAATCCTCGGTCCCGCATACAGCGCCGGCGAGCACGCGACCCTGCCCGTCCATCATCTTGGTCGCGCTGTACGCGATGACGTCCGCACCGAACTCCATCGGCCGCTGCAACGCCGGCGTCGCGAACGCATTGTCGACGACAGTCGTGATGCCGCGCTCGCGCGCGATGCCGCACACCGCCTTCAGGTCGACGATGTCCATCGTCGGATTGGCGGGCGTCTCGAAGAAGAAGACCTTGGTCTCGGGCCGCACCGCGTCGAGAAACGCCTGCGGGTCGCGCGCGTCGACGATCGTCGTCGCGATCCCGAACTTGGGCAGCAGCGTATCGGTCAGCCAGCGGCACGATCCGAACGCCGCGCGGCCGCCGACCAGGTGATCGCCGCTCTGCAACTGGCACAAAAGCGCCGCGGTCATCGCGGCCATGCCCGTCGCCATCGACCGGCACGCCTCGGCCCCCTCGAGCAGCGCGATCCGCTCCTCGAGCATCTGCACCGTCGGATTCTGCAGCCGGGAATAGGTCATCCCGTCCTGCTCGCCGGCAAAGCGCGCCGCCGCGTCACCGGCCTTGTCGTAGCAATAGCCCGAGGTAAGGAAGAGGGCCTCCGACGTTTCGCCATATTCGCTGCGGGCGGTGCCGCCGCGGATGGCCTGCGTCTGCGGACGCCAGTTCTGGGTGATCGAACGATCTTGGCCGGTCTTGCGCTTCATGGCGACGCTTTGCCGGGGGCGGGCGGTGATGACAACCCCCGCGGAGGGTCGCGTGCGCTAGTAGCGCCCCCAGGTAAACCTGGATGACAGCGCATAATTCCACACCGCGCCGACCAACACGCCGATCATCGCCGACACCGCCCAGGCGTCGTTGCGGACGTCGTGCATGAACGCCGCGATCCCGACATTGGCGATCGCGCCAACCGAACAGATCAGCGCGAACGATACCCAGCCATCGGCGAGCTGCCGCCACCCCTTCAGCCGCCGGTCGCGATAGGTCAGCGCATTGTTCAGGAAGAAGTTCATCGTCAGCGCGGCCAGCGTCGCGCCGATCTGCCCGACCAGGAACGACGTCCCGATCCCCAGGAACAGCGCGCTGAGCACCGCCATGTGCACGCCGATGCCGAGCACACCGATCGCCGAGAACATCGCGAACCGCACGGGCACGAACCGCCCGAACATCCGGTCGTACAGCGCGATCAGATATTCCAGCGCCACGACGTGATCGAGCTTGCTCTCCCCTTCGGTCCGGCAGCGGAAGGTATAGGGCAGCTCGGCGAACCGCAGCGGCTCGGGCGCGGCGGTCAGCAGGTCGAGCAGGATCTTGAACCCGATCGCCGACAGTCTGGGCGCAAGCGCGCGCGCGACGTCGGTACGGATCGCGAAGAAGCCGCTCATCGGATCGCTAAGATCCGCCTTGAGCACGCGCCGCGACAGCCGCGTGGCGAGCGCGGACTTGGCGACGCGGTCCCGATCCCAGTCGCCGGTCCCGCCGCCGCTGACGAAGCGCGATCCGATCACGACGTCGTGATCGCCCGCCTGAAGGAGGTCGAGCATCTTTGGCAACAGCGTCTCGTCATGCTGCAGATCGCCGTCGATCACCGCGACGACGGGCGCGGCGGTCGCGCACAGCCCCTCGATACAGGCCGAGGACAGCCCCCGCCGGCCGATCCGCTGGATCACGCGGACGCGCATGTCACTGCGCCCGAGCACGCGTGCCGCCTCGGCGGTGCCGTCCGGGCTGTCGTCGTCGACGAAGATCGCCTCCCAGCGCCGCCCCGCCAGTGCCTGGTCGAGCTTGGCGATCAATGCAGCGACGTTCGCCTTTTCGTTGAACGTCGGGATGACGACCGCGATCTCGAGCGTGTCCGCCCCCGCGCCCTGCACCGCGTCCAGCTCGACCGGACTCACCCGAGCGATGCGATCACCGCGTCGCCCATCGCGCGCGTCGTCAGCGTGCCGCCGAGATCGGGGGTCCGCGCGCCGCCCAGGATCGCCGCGGCCACCGCCGCCTCGATCCGGTCGGCGGCGTCGGCCTTGTCGAGCGAATGCCGCAGCATCATCGCTGCGGACAGGATCGCGGCACAGGGGTTCGCCTTGCCCTGCCCGGCAATGTCGGGCGCGCTGCCATGGATCGGTTCGTACAGACCGTGACCCTGGCCATCGAGCGCAGCGGAGGGCAGCATGCCGATCGATCCCGCGCACATCGATGCCTGGTCGGACAGGATGTCGCCGAACAGATTGCCGGTGACGACCACGTCGAACTGGCCGGGATCGCGCACCAGCTGCATCGCCGCGTTGTCGACATACATGTGGCTGAGCGCGACGTCGGGATAGTCCGCCGACACCTCGATCACGACGTCGCGCCACAGCTGCGACGTCTCCAAGACATTGGCCTTGTCGACCGACAGCAGCTTGCTCTTGCGGGTACGGGCGGTCTCGAACCCGACGCGCGCGATCCGGGCGATCTCCGCCTCGTCGTAACGCATCTCGTCATGGCCTTCGCGCAGGCCCTCGGCCGTCGTCCGGATGCCCTTGGCGCCGAAATACACGTCGCCGGTCAGCTCGCGGACGATCACCATATCGATCGTGCGTGCGATCTCCGGCCGCAGCGACGACGCATCCTCCAGCCCCGCGAACAGCTTGGCCGGACGCAAATTGGCGAACAGCCCCAGCTCCTTGCGCAAGCCCAGGATCGCCTGTTCTGGTCGCAAATGCCGTTCGAGCCGATCGCAATCGGGGTCGCCGACCGCACCGAACAGCACGGCGTCCGCGCGCCGCGCGAGCGCCAGCGTCTCGGGCGGCAGCGGATGCCCCGCCGCCTTGTACGCCGCACCACCGACCAGCGCCTCGTCAAAGCTCAGATCGAGGTCGAGCCGGTCGAGCACGCGGCGCGCCTCGGCAGTCACTTCGGGTCCGATGCCGTCGCCGGCCAGTATCGCGATCAAGGGCATGTGCGTTCCTCCGCCGCCGCCCTTGCCGGGCAAGCCGCGCTCACGCAACCGCCCTTTTGAGCCGATCGACGAGGCGAGCCCGCGCTGCGAGCGGTTCGGCACGGCGTTCGACCAGAACATCGCGAGTCAGGAAATGCTCGGTCAGCCGCAGTCCGTCGAAGATGTCCGGCCACCCCGCCTCGCCCCCGGCAGTAAGAAAAGCGGGCAGCGGCAACAGCTTGGCTTCATAGCCCTGCGCCGCACCGCGCGACACCGCCGCCCCGCTCCGCGGACTGACGAATGCGAGGTCGTCGACCGCGCCGCTCGCTACGCACTGGTCGAGATCGAGACCGAAACCGAGCTCCGCGAGCAGCAGCAGTTCGTACCGTACCAGCGCCGCGGCCCAGCCGCGCGCCGACGGCGCCGCCTCGATCGCGCCGAGAACGCCGTCCAGCGCGTCGTGGATATGCGGATAGGGCTGCGCCTCCGGCAGCGCGACCGCGGCCAGCGCCGTCGCCCATTCGAGCGCACCCGCCGCGAGCGGCTCGCCGTGCAGCGTCGCGCGGCTGTGGATCAGCTCGGCGGTCAGCGCGGCGAGCTGGTCACCGGTCCGCGCGCGCCATTCGCCCTGGATCACGTTCGCCGCGAGCAGCACCGGCCGCATCGCGCGCGACCGCCCGCCGCGCACATAACCCGGCTGCACGCCGTCCTCGCGCGTCAATGCCCGCACGATCGCGCCATGCTCGCCATGCTGGCGAACGGCGACGACGATGGCGGACGCGCGAAGATGCATCGCCCGTTCTTACGCGTGCGTCGTGACGAACGGGAGCCTCGAAAACTTCGCTTGTTCCAGATCCGCCTGTCAGGCGCGCTCAGCGCCGGATCCCGCGCATCATGCGTGCGAGCCGCGGATGCGACAGCGTCCGCTTCGCCCAGCCCGCCGCGCCATCGAACGCCCCCAGCGCGGCCACCGTCGCGCGGTTCGCCAGCGTCGGCCGCAACAGCAGCAGATCGACGCACGCCGTCCCCGTCGTCGCGAACTGCCGCTTGTGCTGCCCCTCCCCCTCGGTGAAATCGAACCAGGCGAAGCGGTCGTCGAACAGCTGCCGCATCGCCTCGACCTGTAACACCGCACCCGGCGACAGAGCGTTCTCGGCGGGGTCATGCCCGACATGGTCATAGCGCAGCGTCCCACCCTGCGCGGTACAGCAGAGATAGGCGATCGGCCTGCCCTCGACGAACAGCAGCCAGGCCCGCACCCGGTCCGCTGCGGCGAGCGCCTCGAAACCCTGCAGCGCCGCATCGCCGTCGGGCAGCCCCGATCCCAGCAGCCGCTCCTGATAGGTCGTCGCCGAGACCGCCCGCGCCAGCGGGTGAAACACCGCGATCTCGGCGGGGGTCCGATAGGCGCGGACATCGAGCGTACCGCCCGACAGCACCGCCAGCCGCTTCGTCTTGCGCTTCAGCCCCGACCGCGCGCTGCCCGACAGCGTCGCGAGCCATGCCGCCTCACCGATCCGCAGGTCGGCGTGATACCGGACATAACGCTGGCGGACGGCGGTCAGCAGGCCATGCGTGTTCAGCGAGTCCACCCGGTCCGCGGGCAACGAGGTGACCACATAGCCGTCGGCCTGAGCCGGCAGCGCGGGCAGCATCGGCGTTTCGCCCGCCAGCACGTCATCCAGCGACAGCGCGACGCGCACCAGCCGGCGCGGGATCGTCGCGAGCGTGCGCGCGCCGAGCTGGAACTTCAGGCGTACGCTGACCGCGGTCATCAGGCGCGTTCTTCGACCCAGTTCGACCAGAGCTGCTCGGCCTGGCGCAGGCCCCGCCGGATCGGATCGCGTGCCAGCGGCCGGTCGTACCGGCCAAGGACCAGTGGCGGGCGATCGCGGAAATGCCGGGTCGGCAAGTCGGTGCGCAGCTCCGCCAGCGTCGCGCACAGCGCCTCGAACCGGCGGACATGGACCGCGTTCGCGCGCGTGCCCTGCCGATTCGCCAGCTCGAAACCATGGCTGACGATCGTCGCGGCGACATGCCCCCGGGCCGCGGCGTGCTCGAGCGCATCGCGGCTTTCGTTCGCGGACAGGGCGCAGAGCTGCAGCGTGCGCAACTGACCCGGCCGATCCTCGATGACGGTCACCGGGATCTCGATCAGGCCGTGCGCGGCGACCGGCGCGATCTGACGCGGCGACAGCGAGATCCTGCTCGCATCGCACGCCGCCGCACCGTTATGGCTGCTGTCATAGGCGAAACCGAGCGCAGCGAGCGCGGCCAGCGTATCGTCGTTCGCGGCATAGCTGCCCGCGCGAAACGCGATCGGGTCGGGCGCACCCGCGTCGATCAGCAGTTCGGTGGCTTGCAGGATCAGCGCGTATTGTTCGGCCAGCGGATAGTCGGACAGGTCGAACTTCGCGTGATTCGCGCCTCGGTCCCGCGCGATCGCGGCGGTCCAGGCGGGATGGAGATGCAGCTGAACCTCCTGCCCCGCGTCGAGGATCGTCGAGACCATCCGCCGGACCGGCTCGATCCCGAAGGTCAGCGCGGGCATCGGGTCGACGAAGAAACAGGCCTTCAGCCCGTACCGCGCAAGCTTGTCGAGCTGATAGCTGATCCCGACCCCCGCGGGCTCGACCGACCGGTGGTAGATCGCATCGCTACAAAGCCCCTCGCGGTGGTGCCGCCAGGCAAATTCGGTGTCGATCGTCAGGAAAACTGCCGTGGTCACGTCACTGGCCTAGTGTCCCGTGGTGAAGATAAGGTTTCCGCCTACGAGACAGGCGTGACCCGACCTCCGCAATCTATCGGCCTCAGCCGAAGATTGATCAACATTATTAAACTGAATTATCTTGAATGGTAAAAGTCGTACACCTGCTGTGCGACCGCTGCGGACACGCCCGGCGCCTGCTGCAGATCCTGCAGGCTGGCGTTGCGGACCGCGCGGCCGGTGCCAAAATGCATCAGCAGCGCCTTCTTGCGCGCCGGGCCGATGCCGGGGACCTCGTCGAGCGGGCTCGCACCGATCGCCTTGCTGCGCTTGTCACGGTGGACGCCGATCGCGAACCGGTGGACCTCGTCGCGTAAGCGCTGGAGGTAGAACAGCACCGGCGCGTTGACGGGCAGCTGGAATTCGCGGCCGTCGAGCATGTGGAACACCTCGCGCCCGTCGCGACCATGCTGCGGCCCCTTCGCGATCCCGACGAGGCACACGTCCTCGACGCCTAGCTCCTCGAGCGCGGCCTTCACCGTATTGAGCTGCCCCTTGCCGCCGTCGATCAGCACTAGGTCGGGCCATTCGCCCGAGTCGCGGTCGGGATCCTCGGCCTGCGCGCGCGCGAACCGCCGGGTGAAAACCTCACGCATCATCCCGAAATCGTCGCCCGGGATGGTCTCCTTGTTCTTGATGTTGAACTTGCGATACTGGCCCTTGCGGAAGCCCTCGGGGCCGGCGACCACCATCGCGCCGGTCGCGGCAGTGCCCTGGATATGGCTGTTGTCGTAGATCTCGATGCGCTGCGGCGGCTCGGCCAGGTCGAACAGGTCGGCGACCTCGCGCAGCAGCTTGGCCTGCGTCGTCGACTCGGCCTGACGTCGCTCGATCGCCTCGATCGCGTTGCGCTTGGCCTGATCCATCAGCCGGCGGCGATCGCCGCGCTGCGGCACCTGCACCGCAACCTTGTAACCCGCGCGCTCGCCCAGCGCCTCGACCAGCAGCGCGCCCTCGGGCAGCTCGCGGTCGAGCAGGATCTGCCGTGCGGGCGGCACGTCCTCGTAGAACTGGCCGAGGAAGCTGGTCAGCACCTCGTCCTCGGGCACGTCGTTGGTGTGTTGCGGGAAGAAGCTGCGATGCCCCCAGTTCTGGCCGCCGCGGATGAAGAAGGCCTGGATGCCGATGAGGCCGTCCTTGCACGCCATCGCGAAGATGTCGGCGTCGCCCACGCCTTCCGCGTTGATCGCCTGCGTGCCTTGGATGAACGTCAGCGCCTTCAACCGGTCGCGCAGCAGCGCGGCGAGTTCGAAGTCCATGTTTTCGGCGGCAGCCTGCATCTGCGCGCCGAGCTTGGCCTGCACGCCGGTCGACTTGCCCGCGAGGAAGCTCTTCGCGTCCTCGACCAGCTCCTTGTACGCCGCCTCGTCGATCCGTCCGACGCACGGCGCGGAGCAGCGCTTGATCTGGTACAGCAGGCACGGCCGGTCGCGCGTCTTGAAGAAGCTGTCGGTGCAGCTGCGCAGCAGGAACAGCTTCTGGAGCGCGTTGAGCGTGTTGTTGACCGACCCTGCGCTGGCAAACGGACCGTAATAATTGCCCTTCGCGCGCCGGGCGCCGCGGTGCTTCTGGACGCGCGGGAAGTCGTGATCGTCGCGCAGCAGGATGAAGGGGAAGCTTTTATCGTCGCGAAGCAGCACGTTGTACGCAGGCCGGTACCGCTTAATGAGCTGCGATTCGAGCAGCAACGCCTCGGCCTCGTTGTTGGTCGTGACGATCGTCATCGACCGGGTCTGCGACACCATCCGCTGCAGCCGCTTGGTCAGGCGTTCGACCTGGACATAGTTGGCGACACGGTTCCTGAGCGCGCGCGCTTTGCCGACATAGAGCACGTCGCCGCGCGCATCCTGCATCCGGTAGACGCCGGGGCGGATCGGCAGCGTGTCGAGCACGTTGCGTATCGCCGCGACGCCCGCCGCAAGATCGGGCGCCTCGCCGCCGCCGCGGACGGCGAAGGTGGATTTGTCTTCGTTGAAACGGTCGGGGGAATTGGGGGAGGACATCGTCGGGGAATCTAGGGAGTCGGAGGGGGTTATGCCAGCCGAGGACTTGATGGTCACGCGAAGGCGCGACGGCGCGAAGAGAAGGATGGTTCACGCGGAGACGCGGAGGCGCGGAGAGAAGATTGGGGGAGAGCGGCGCCCGTTCTCAAATCGCCGAAGGCTTAAACTCACCCGGCACTGGCCAAGACGCCAGCCCGGCATGCAGCACCTCCGCGTCTCCGCGCCTCCGCGTGAACCATCCTTCTCTTCGCGCCATAGCGCCTTCGCGTGAACGAACCTTCTGAACGCCCTGCGGGCAAAGGCAGAAGCTCAGGCCTGTGCGAACACCTTCGTGCCGACGATACCGACTACGGTCAGTGCCATGAAACAGGCCTGGACCCCGCTGACCTTATCGCCGAACAGGATCACGCCACCGATGATCACGCCGATCGCCCCAGCGCCGGTCCAGATCGCATAGGCAGTGCCAGCAGGCAGGCCGCGCATAGCGAGCGCGAGCAGGCCCATGTTGACGAAGCTCAGCACGATCGGAACGCTAGACGCCTGCCACGTGGCAACGGTCGCTGCCCATTTGAGGCTGAGCGCCCAGGTGATTTCGGTGATCACGGCGACGCCGAGGATGAGCCAGGACATAAGGGTATCTCCAACGGGCTCAGATTGGAGACGCAGCCGCCGGAAACCCGGGAAGAGACGGCCGCCTGTGAAAAACGAAAAAGGCGCCAAGCGAACGACCGTTCCCCCGTCGAAGCGGGGGTCCAGGGTTGCGGGCGCGGTGTCGTGAGAACCTGCCCCCCGCTTTCGCGGGGGAACAGACGATTAGTTCAGGCGGCCAAGCCCCGAGATCGACCGATCGACCATCGCGCGGTCGGCGGCGGCATCGTGATGCTCGGCGATCAGGATACCGGCTGCCTTGGCAGCGGCGTCGGCGGCCCGCGCACGGACCTCGGCAATGGCGGCGCGCTCGGCGGCGGCGATCTTGTCCTCGGCCATCTTGGCGCGACGCGTCATCAGGTCCTCGGCACCCGCCTTGGCCTTGGCGATGATCGCCGCAGCTTCGGTGTGCGCATGCGCCTTCATCGCTTCGGCTTCGAGATGCGCGGTCTTGGCCTTGGCCTCATACTCCGCGCGGATCGCCTCGGCCTCGGCGCGCAGCGCCTTGGCCTCGTCGAGCTGCGTGCGGATCCCGGCGATCTTGGCGTCGAGCGACCGCCCGATCATGCCGGGGACCTTCTTCCACACCATCAGCGCCAGCACGATGATCATTGCGATCGCGACCCAGCCGGTCGAGTTGACGCCGAGCGCGGTCGGGTCGACGACATGCTCGACGGTCCCGGGTGCGACGGTGTGACCCTGCAACCCCTGATTGTCGATCGAGCCTTCGGGCGCCATGCCCTCGGCCGAGATCACCTTGGCCGGTGCGTCCGGGTTGGCGGCGGGGGTATTAGCCATGAGCCATCGTCCTGCGTACCGCATCGCTCGCCGAGTCCAGGCTCACCTGAAGTCCGGCAACCTTGTCGGCCAGTTGCTGTGCCGCTTCGGCTGCGACATTCTGAAGATTGGCGAGGGCCTGCGCCTTCGCATTCGCCACGGCGAGATCGTGATGACCCAGACGCTCGGCGATTTCGGCGTCGGCCGCATGGACCTGCTGCTCGAAGGCCATTGCCGCCCGCTTGGCTGCGGCCGCGGTCTCGGCCTGTGCCGCGACGCGCGCCGCATCCATTTCGGCCTGCCAGGTCGCCTGAACCGTATCGGCCTGCGCCCGTGCAGCGACTGCCGCTGCCAGATCGCCCGCGATTCGGCCTTCACGCGCGTCCACGGTCGACACGATCTTAGGCACCATCCCCTTGCCGATCCCGAAATACAGGATCCCGAAGGTGAGGAGCAGCCAGAAGATCTGTGAAGCGTAGGTGGCGGCTATCTGGGCAATCTGGGGCATGGCAGTCCTTCGTGATACGGCCGGACGGGATATCGCCCGGCCAGATCAGCGCATGTTAGGCGACGAACACCAGGATGATCATCGTGACGAATGCGAGCAGACCGAGAAGCTCGGCAGCCGCGAAGCCGATGAACAGACGGCCCTGCTGGCTGTCGGCAGCGCCCGGATTGCGCAGCGCGCCGGCGAGGAACTGGGCGAAGACGTTACCCACGCCGAGTGCGGCGAGGCCCATGCCGATCGCTGCGAGGCCGGCACCGATCATCTTTGCTGCGTTGACGTCCATGTTAAAACTCCCTTGGAAAATCAGTAGTGGTTCGAAAAAAACTTAGTGAAGGTTGACCGCGTCGTTCAGATAGACCGACGTCAGCAGCGCGAACACATAGGCCTGGATCGCGGCGACCAGCAGCTCGAGCAGCGTGATGCCGATCATCAGCAGCATGCTGGGCGCGGTCACCAGACCGATATAGACGCCGCCCAGGTTGATGCCGTTGATCACGAACGCCGCGAGCACCTTGAGCAGGATATGCCCCGCGGTCATCGCCACGAACAGTCGCAGACCCAGCGAGAACGGACGCACCAGGAACGACATCAGCTCGACGACGAAGATCAGCGGGATCATCAGCGCAGGCGTGCCGCTCGGCACGAACAGCGAGAAGAAGTGGAAGCCGTGCTTGCCGAAGCCGACGATCAGGACGATCGCAAAGCTGATCAGCGCCAGCACGCCGGTGACGGTCATGTGGCTGGTCACGGTGAACGGGTGAACGCCTGGCACGATACCGAACGGCAACAGACCGATGATGTTCGCGAACAGGATGAACATGAACAGCGAGAAGACGTAGGGAATGAAGCGCTTGCCGCCGGGCCCGACATTCTGCTCGAGCATGCCCGAGATGAAGCCCGTAAAGCCCTCGACCGCGGCCTGCCAGCGACCGGGGACGAGCTCGCGCTTCATCCCGCCGATCATGAAGGCCCAAAGTGCGACCAGAGTCACCACCATCCACATCGCGGAATTGGTGAAGGACAGGTCGTAACCACCTACGATCCAGTGCGAGCCGAACGCCGGCTCGATCAGGAACTGGTGCATCGGATCGATCTTGCCGCCCTGTTCTGCCGCCACGTGGAATCCCTGCCGTCTTGAAACGACAAACGCCCGGCTACTCCGGGCGTTCGCCTGAAATTCGAATGATTTGCCTGAACGCGACCGCGATTCCGAGGAACAGCAACACGATCAGACCCCAAGGTCCAGTGCCGACCCAATGGTCTATCAACCATCCGATCAGCGCACTGCCGACGAGACTCCCGATCAGGGCGGAGATGACCCGATTGCCCTGCGAGTATCCCCGCTCGGCATCCGGCCCTCCCTGCCCCTTTTTCAGCGTCTCCCGAGCCTTGACCTCCCTCAATCGCTCATCGAGCGCGGAAAGTCGCGGATCTTCAACACCGTAGGGGTCCTGTCCGGGTTCGATCTCCGCCACGACATGCTCTCCACCTGATACGACACCGGGGAGATATACGCAGCGACGAGCGATCCCGCCAAGGCGCGGTCCGTTTAGAAAAGGGGGGGGGCCAAGTCAACCGGTGTGACAGTATCGTCATCAATGTGGTGACTGCGGGGCGCGTTACGCCGTCTATCATCCGTCATCCTGACGAAAGCCAGGATCCAGAGCCGCAGGCGGACCATGTGTGGTTCTGGATCCTGGGCCGAGCCCAGGATGACGGAGGGCATCAGGACAGCATGCTCAGACGCAGCGCGAATCACGCTCCGGTGCGGCGGCGGTGCGCGTCTTCCAGACACCACCCGGCGTCTTGTACTTCTCGCCCGGATTGGTCCCCGCGATCAGGTTGCAACCGCTGGTGAACGCCAGCTGCTCGACCGTCGCGCCGCTCGCCTGCGCTTTTGCGGTATAGGCCGACTTGCGCTGGATGTTGATGCTGTTGACCAGCGCGCGCAAATCGCCGCTCGCCGCGCCGACCAGCCCGAGATAGCCGTCGGGCTGCTCGCCGACCTCGCCGCCCGCGCGCGCTGCGGCATAGGCGGGGTCACGCTGCGCCGACGCGGCGACCGACAGGCCGCCAAGCACAGCCACCGCCGCGATCATCGTCAAAGCCTTGATCTTCATCTCAGAATATCCCCGGATTCTGCTGGATCAGCGATTTCGCCTCGCCATCGAGACGATAGACCACTTCCTGCGTCACATTGATGTTGAGGTTGATCTCGATCGGCTTGTCCGGCGCCGACACGTTGATGCAGCCCGGCAGGGCGGCGGCGGTCGTGACCAGAAAGACGATCGTCCTCATCCTGTGCAAGATCGGTCTTTGCTCCAGCTTGTTCAATCCTGTTTCGGTCATGGCACGATCCTGCTTTCGGCGGGCTGAATGGATGGGGCTGCGGGAACGGCAGGCCCGGGGGATGGCGGCGCGGACTGCTGCTGGATCAGCGCGGGCAGGTTGCGTTCAATCAGCCGCTTCGGATCATAGAAGCTCTGCGCCGAATCGAGCAGCCCGCGAAACGGCGCCTTGATCCGGATGTTGAACACGAAGGGCAGCTTCTGCAGCCGGCGGACGATGAAGTTCGATTTCGCCCCCTCGCCCTGGCTGATGCCGGCGAAGCGCACGTCGGTCACCATCTCGCCCGCCAGCGGCCCGTTCATGCCGACGCGGAGCGACTGATAGCGCACCGACTTGAGCGCCTGGAATGCGATGTTCGCCCAGATGCCGAGATCCTTCTGGCTGAGATCGCCGACATAGGCGAGCGTCCCGCCACCCGGCCGGACGCGCAGGTCGCCGCCCTCGATCCGGCCGCCCGTCTCGTCGAAGATCATCGGCAGCACGCCGTCGAAGATCCCTGTCGCGTCGAGATTCTTGAAATCGAACTGCTGAAGGAACTGGTCGGCGGCCATGTTGACGATGTGGAACGTCATCCGCCGCTCGCTCTGCGCGGAGAAGTCGAGCAGCGTCGGGTCGAGCGTCAGCGATCCGCCCGCAAACGGCCACGCCCCGCCCTCGACCTGGACGCGCGCACCCGGCAGGGTCTGATAGCGGATCGTCCCATCGCTGACCGGAATGCCGGGGTTGAGCGTCCGGATCGTCGCGACCTGCCCCGGCGCGCTTTGCAGATTGAGCAGGTCGGTGAAGCGGATCTCGGTCGCGATCCCGGTCACCGGGCCGAACGCGGCGGCAAGGTCGGTGCCGGCGGTCCGAAACACCCCCGTGCTCGTCACGCCGTCGGGGGTCCACGCGATGTGCCCGTCGCCGCTGACCGATCCATTGACGTCGGCGATCACGCCGAACGTCAATGGCGTCAGCGCCTCGGGTTGCAGCGCGTCCTTGGCGAACACGATCCCCGGCACCAGCAGGTCAGCGCGGCCGATGCCCGTGCTCAGTGCGTGGACAAGCGTGACGTCGGCGACCTTGGTGCTGCTGACCGGTTCGAACAGCGTTCCGGCCGCAGTGATCGCGCCGCCGACCAGCGACAGCGTCACGCCGCGCGCCGCGACCGGCTTGAACCGCGCGGTGGCGGCGGCGTCGCTGACACCCATCGTGCCTTCGAGCGCCAGCGCACCGCCGATCAGCGTCCAGTCGCCCGCCGCCTCGTTCAACAGCAGCGGCACAGTGCCGATCTGCCCTGCCCCGCCGGTGAACGCGCCGGCGATTCCCTGCGCTGTCATCCGCCCGGTGATCGTCGGGAAGTCGAGCCGCGTGACCCGCTCGGGCGCGCCGATCCGGGTCTGCACGCCGTCGATCGCAAAGCCCCGGTCGGCCAGCCGCAGCGTCGCTCCGCTCGCGTTCAGCGTAAGCGGCGTCCGCCCCAGCCGCCCCGACAGCGCGGCCGCGGCGATCCGCGCACCGCCGCGCAGACGTCCGCGATCGGTCTGCACCAGCGCTCCGTCGATCGGGCATAGCGACAGCCGCGCAGGGTCGAGCACCAGCCCCGACACCGCCAGCCGCTGGACCGCGAGCGGCGTGCAGCCAGTGTTGACGACGAGCCGCGTCTTCCCGTCCCAGCGGGCATCGATCGGCATCGACAGGCCTTCGACCCGGTCCTTGCCGCCGCTGCCGATCGGACCGTCGAGTGTCACCCGCGTCGTGATCGCGGTCGCCCCGCCGGGCGTCGCGCTGAACCGCACCGGGGTCAACACCAGCCGCGCGCCGTCCACGACATAAGGCGCGACCGTCGCGACGCCGCGGACGGGCGCACCCGGCCGGGCCTGGGCTAGCGCGATGCGCGCCTGCGGCAACCCGCCACCCTGCGTCGCAAGAGTCGTATCGAGCGTGACGCCTCCGCCAGACGCACCGGCTCCGGGCCATGCGAACCGGAGCCCCTCCCCGCCATCAAGCGAGATCCTCGCGCCGCTCGCCGATGCGAGCGCGAGGCGTGACAGCACGGCCTCGCCGCGCCCGCCGCGCTGCCGCACCGCGATCACCGCATCGGCGGCAAAGCCCTTTGCGGCCCGCGTCACGGCCTGCACCGCGGCGTCCATGAGGGGCGCGACCGGCGACCCGGCTGCCGATCCCTGCAACGCCTCCACCCCGGCAAGCCGACGTGGGGCGATCGCGGCACCCGCCGCGCGAACGCGACCTTCGAACGCGATCGTCTCGCCGAGCCGGTAGGATCCTGCGATCGACACGCGACGTGCGCGGCCCTCGGCCGTCCGCACGGTATCCGCTGCGATATCCGCCTTGCCCGAGGTTCCCGCAGCAGTGCCCGCGAAGGCGACGTCGCCCTTGGCCGCGGCGAACGTCGCTCCGGGCAGGACGGCCGGTCCGGTCGCCAGCGCGGCCCGCCCCTGCCAGCGATCGAGCGCCGCACCGAGCGTCAGGTCGAGCGTCGCGACCACGCTGTCCGCGCGCGAATCGCCGCACGCCAGCCGCCCCAGCCGCACGGGGCCCTTCAGGATCGGTTTCGCCTCGTCGATCCGCACGCGTACCGTCGCGGCAAGGCGGTCACCCGTACAGCCGCCGACGCTCAGCCGGTCGCTGACCGCAGCAAGCGAGCCCCTGAAACCGTTATCGAGCTTCCCCGTCCCGGTGAGTTTCAACCCGACCAGCCCGTAAGGCGTCTCCAGCCGCATCCGCGCATCGTCGACGGTCGCGTCGAGCGCGGGCAGCGCGAACGGCTTGCCCGAGGGGGCGGGCAGGAGGCGGTCGATCGCCCCCAGCGACAACCGCCCGTCGACCAGCCGCCCGCGCAGCCGCACCCGCCCCGCGCGCACCGCCTCCAGATACGGTCCCGACAGCCCGATCCCGGTCCGCGTCTCGACCCAGTCTGCGACCAGATCGGGATCGGCCGGATCGCCGAGCACGACATTGGTCAGCCTTTGCCCGCCAAGCGCCAGATCGGCGATTTCGTAGCGCGCAGGCACCTCGGCACGCGCGAGTTCGCGATCGATGAAGCCCGTAGCGATCTGCTTCCGGAGTACCCAGACTCCGATGAGCAGGGCGAGCAGGAGGAGCGCTACGACCAGCACGATTCGCTGAATCCGCGCGAGCCCGCCGCGACGGCGAGCCGGCGCGTGACGGCGAGGGTCGGGCCCTGTCTCGCTCGTCTCCGTCAACCGCTTACTCCGTCACGCTTTCCCGGCCTGCATAGGCGGTAGCGGGGGCGTCATGCAATTGCGGCTGGATGTGCTAGCATCCGGCCATGGCGGGGGCAGACGATATAGTCGACGAGCGCAAGGGGCACCGGGCGCGGCTGCGCAAGCGGCTGTTCGAGGGTGGCGGAGAGGCGCTGCTCGATCACGAGCTGATCGAATATCTCCTCGCCGTCGCGATTCCCCGTGCCGACACCAAGGCGCTCGCCAAGGCGCTGATGCGCGAATTCGGGGGCATTGGCGGGGTGCTGACCGCGGATCCGGCGGCGCTCGCGCGCGTCGATGGCATGGGCGAGATTTCGACCGCCGCGGTCAAGATCGCGCACGCCGCCGCGCTTCGCCTGTTGCAGGCACGCGTCGGCGAGCGGCCGGTGCTCGCCAACTGGCAGGCGCTGCTCGACTATCTGCGCGCGGACATGGCGCATCACGTCATCGAGCGGTTCCGCGTCCTGCATCTCAACACGCGCAACATGCTGATCCGCGACGAGGTGATGAGCGAGGGCTCGATCGACCAGGCCGCGGTTTATGTCCGCGAGGTGATCCGCCGCGCGATCGATCTCGGCTCGGCCTCGATCATCCTTGTCCACAATCATCCCAGCGGCGACCCCTCCCCCAGTCGCGCGGACATCGAGATCACCCGCACGATCGCGGAGGCGGGCAAGCGGCTGGGGGTCGCGGTGCACGACCACATCGTCATCGGCACTGCCGGCCATGTAAGCCTTCGCGCGCAAGGGCTGATTTAAGGAGCGCGTGACGCAAAAAAGCCGCCGGGGTCAGCCGGCGGCCTTGATGTCGCGAGGGTCCTCCCGCGCGTTTGGTTCAGCCGGCCTGGGTCAGGAACCTGGTCAGCTCGGTCTTGGTCAGCATCTTGTTCTTGTCGGCATCCGCCTGCGCGAATGCGCCGTCGACCCATTTGCGCGTCTCGGGCGCGGCCGCGACCGTGGTCGGGTCCGCCTGTGTCTTCAGCGCGACCATCCAGGCGCCAAATTCGGACGTGCTCAGCAGATTGTCGCCATTCTTGTCATATCCCGGAAATTCCGCATCGACGACCTGGGCCACCTGCGCCCCCGTCACCGGCTGCTGCGCAGTCGCAGCCGCAGGATCGCCTTGCATCGTCGAAGATGACGGCGACTGCGGCGAAGATTCTGTCTGCGCCGTGGGCTGCGCTGGTGAGTTGGGCGCGCCGCCGGGCATGGTCTGCGCGGATGTCGGCGTCGCAAGCGCGATCGCACCGACAATTAGAGTGAATTTCAGCATGTCTTCTCTCCTGCTGCGACCTAGGTGGCGACTTTCCAGTCGCGAAGGTCGTTCGTTCGGATAGTAGGCGCAACCAATGCATGACTGCCGTTGATGGTTCCGTCGGTATCGCCCGATCCCCCCCGGGGTTGGGTTTGAACCTTGCCGTCCGGCCTGCTACCGCGCGATCGATCGCCGCCGTGGGTCCCGCCGGGGCGCGCGTCGCGCCTCCTCTCCCCAGCCACAGGAAATCCCGATGGTCCCCCGCTATTCCCGCCCCGACATGGTCGCGATCTGGACGCCCGAAGCGCGTTTCAAGATCTGGTTCGAAATCGAGGCGCACGCCACCGACGCGCTCGCCGAACTCGGCGTCGTGCCGAAAGAGGCCGCGGCCGCGATCTGGGAAAAGGGCGCGTTCGAGGTCGACCGGATCGACGAGATCGAGCGCGAGACCAAGCATGACGTCATCGCCTTCCTGACCAACGTCGCCGAGCATGTCGGCCCCGAGGCGCGCTTCATGCACCAGGGCATGACCTCGTCCGACGTCCTCGACACCTGCCTCGCGGTCCAGCTCGCCAAGGCGAGCGACATCCTGATCGCCGACCTCGACGCGCTGCTGGTCGTGCTCGAACGCCGCGCGCGCGAGCACAAGATGACGCCGACGATCGGCCGCAGCCACGGCATCCATGCCGAGCCCGTCACGTTCGGCCTCAAGATGGCGCAGGCGCATGCCGAGTTCGCGCGCAACCGTGCACGACTGGTGGCGGCGCGCGCCGACGTCGCGACCTGCGCGATCTCTGGCGCGGTGGGCACGTTCGCCAACATCGACCCGTTCGTCGAGGACTATGTCGCGGGCAAGCTCGGCCTGTCGGTCGAGCCCGTCTCGACCCAGGTCATCCCGCGCGATCGCCACGCGATGTTCTTTGCGACACTCGGCGTGATCGCCAGCTCGATCGAGCGGCTCGCGACCGAGATCCGCCACCTCCAGCGCACCGAAGTGCTCGAGGCGGAAGAGTATTTCTCGCCCGGCCAGAAGGGCTCCTCGGCGATGCCGCACAAGCGCAACCCGGTCCTGACCGAGAACCTGACCGGCCTCGCGCGCATGGTCCGCGGCTATGTCACCCCCGCGCTCGAGAATGTCGCGCTGTGGCATGAGCGCGACATCTCGCACTCGTCGGTCGAGCGGTACATCGGGCCCGACGCGACGATCACGCTCGACTTCGCGCTCGCGCGACTGACCGGGGTGATGGACAAGCTCGTCGTCTATCCGGCACGAATGGAGAAGAACCTCAACAAGATGGGCGGACTCGTCCATTCGCAGCGCGTCCTCCTCGCGCTGACGCAGGCCGGGGTGAGCCGCGAGGACGCCTATCGCCTCGTCCAGCGCAACGCGATGAAGGTGTGGGATTCGGACGGCGCACTTTCGCTGCTCGACCTGCTCAAGGCCGATCCGGAAGTGACGCTGAGCGATGCCGAGCTCGAGGACAAGTTCGACCTCGGCTATCACCTGAAGCACGTCGACACGATCTTCGCCCGGGTGTTCGGCGCGGCTTAACGGCGGGAGTTAGACTACCTCCTCGTCATCCTGACGAAAGTCAGGATGACGGGTGGAGAGAGGCTAAAGCCCACCAAAGTGCACGCAACGCAATTACGATTTCATGTTACAAAATTGCGACAACTCGCAACTATCGCCATATCACCGATGCCGGATATTACTCCGGCATCGGAGACCTACCCATGCGCACGTTCGAAACCGTGACCAGCTCGATGCTGGCGATCGCGGCTCAAGCGCTGGTGGTCGGGGTGGTCATTTCCACCCTCTGATCCATCGGCCCGCCCGCCCCTCCAAGGAGGGGCGCGGCTAGGGTCGCAGGCTCCCGCCTTCAGGCTGCTAGCGATACACCCCGTCGATTATCATCGTCGTTGGCACCACTAGGTGCGTCGGGTTTGCGCACGCGTATCGCACGGCGGTTTGCACCCACCGGCCGCCCACGTCGTAGAACCGCCGCCAGCCGAGCCGGCAAACCCCGGATCCGCAGGCTCGACACCCCGCCGATCAACCCAATCGCTACGTCCAGATACGCCGACACTTCGAACGATGTCAGCCAGATCGCGATGTCGGGCGCGCCCATCATGGCAACCCGGACCCTGTCGCCGTCATCGGCGAACATCATGACGCACGCTGCCGCAATCAGCACCAGGCCGACCGCGACGTCCGCGCGCGTCAGCCGCGCCGCCCGCCTGACAGGCGCCTCGACCAGGAGCACGCGGAGGGACCGAGACAGGGGGATCCTGGGCGCCGCGAGCATCAGCAGCCAGCAAGCGAGAAACGTCAGACCGATTGCCGCCACACTATCCCCCTGTCACTCGCGCCAAGCAGCACTGCCTATTCCGCGGCGAAGACGCCCTTCAGCTTGGCGAAGAACCCCTGACTGTCGGGGCATTCGTCGCCGGTCTCGGTCTCGCGGAACATTTCGAGCAGTTCCTTCTGCCGGTTCGACAGGCGGGTCGGGGTCTCGACGTCGATCTGCACGACCAGATCGCCATGACCGCGCCCCTGCAACACCGGCATGCCGGCACCGCGCTGACGGAGCTGCTTGCCCGACTGAATGCCCGCCGGGATCTTCACCTCATGCGTGCGCCCGTCGAGGCCGGGAATCGACAGCGATCCGCCGAGTGCCGCGACCGTGAAGCTGATCGGTGCGCGCGCGAACAGCGTCGTGCCCTCGCGTTCGAACAGATTATGCTTGGTGACGTGGAGGAAGATATAGAGATCGCCCGCCGGTGCACCTCGCGCGCCGGCCTCGCCCTCGCCCGTCATCCGGATCCGCGTGCCTTCATCGACACCGGGCGGCACGTTGATGCTGAGCGTCTTGGTCTTCTCGACCCGGCCCTCGCCGCGGCAATCGGGGCATGGATCGGCGATCACCTGACCCGCGCCGTTGCAGACCGGGCAGGCGCGCTCGACCACGAAGAAGCCCTGCTGTGCACGGACCTTGCCGTGACCGCCGCAATGCTGGCAGGTCTTGGCGCGCGTGCCGGCCTTCGCGCCCGACCCGTCGCAGGTGTCGCACACCGCCGAGACGTCGACGGTGATCTCGGTCGCCTTGCCGTGGAAAGCCTCTTCCAAGCTGACTTCCATGTCGTACCGCAAATCCGCGCCGCGACGTGCCGACGATCGGCCACCGCCGCCGCGCTGCGCGCCGCCCATGAATTCGCCGAAAACGCTCTCGAAAATGTCGCTGAAGCCGCCGAAATCCTGCGCGCCGCCGCCATGACCGCCGCCGCCGCCATTCTGGAACGCGGCATGGCCGAAGCGATCATAGGCCGCACGCTTCTGGGGATCCTTGAGGCAGTCATACGCCTCGCTGACCGCCTTGAACTGGGCCTCGGAATCCTTGCAACCGGCATTCTTGTCCGGGTGATATTTCATCGCGAGCTTGCGGTAAGACGACTTGATCGTCCCCGCATCCGCGGTCCGCTCGATCTCGAGCAGTTCGTAATAGTCTGTCTGGGTACTCATAGCGGCCCTCTTAGCCCTCTCCCCTCCGGGGAGAGGGTTGGGTGAGGAGTTGTTCCGGACAACAGTACGCGGAACTGCCCCTCACCCCGGCCCTCTCCCCGACCGGGCACCCATGAAAGTATTACTTTCATGGGACCCTGGGGAGAGGGAGTTTCAGTTACGCCTTCGGGTTCTCGTCGACTTCCGAGAATTCGGCGTCGACGACGTCGTCGTCCTTCTTCGCCGCATCGCCATCAGCCGACGGCGAGGCATCCGCCTGAGCCTGCTTCTCGTAGATTGCCTGGCCGAGCTTCATCGCGACCTGGGCGAGCGCGGTGCTCTTCTCGGTCATCGCGTCCGCATCGCCGCCCTCGACCGCTGCCTTGGTCGCGTCGATCGCGGCCTGGATCTCGGTCTTGAGCGCGTCGTCGACCTTGTCGCCGTTATCGGCAAGCTGACGCTCGGTCGTGTGGATCAGGCTCTCGGCGTTGTTCTTCGCCTCGGCGCCGGCACGACGCTTCTTGTCTTCCTCGGCGAAGGTCTCGGCATCGCGGACCATCTGGTCGATGTCGCTGTCCGAAAGACCACCCGACGCCTGGATGCGGATCTGCTGCTCCTTGCCGGTGCCCTTGTCCTTGGCCGAGACGCTGACGAGGCCGTTGGCGTCGATGTCGAACGTGACTTCGATCTGCGGCACGCCGCGCGGCGCCGGCGGGATGCCGACGAGATCGAAATTGCCGAGCATCTTGTTGTCGGCCGCCATCTCGCGCTCGCCCTGGAACACGCGGATCGTCACCGCGCCCTGGTTGTCGTCCGCGGTCGAATAGGTCTGCGACTTCTTGGTCGGGATCGTCGTGTTGCGATCGATCATCCGGGTGAACACGCCACCCAGCGTCTCGATACCCAGCGACAGCGGTGTCACGTCGAGCAGCAGCACGTCCTTGACGTCGCCTTGCAGCACGCCGGCCTGGATCGCGGCGCCCATCGCGACGACCTCGTCCGGGTTGACGCCGGTGTGCGGCTCCTTGCCGAAGAACTGCTTCACGACTTCACGCACGCGCGGCATGCGCGTCATGCCGCCGACCAGCACGACCTCGGATATGTCGTCGGCCTTCAGACCGGCGTCAGCGAGTGCCTTCTTGCAGGGGTCGAGCGTCCGCTTGACCAGGTCCTCGACCATCCGCTCCAGATCGGCGCGGGTGATCGACTTCACCAGATGCTTCGGGCCGTTCTGGTCCGCGGTGATGAAGGGCAGGTTGACCTCAGTCGACTGTGCCGAGCTGAGCTCGATCTTCGCCTTCTCGGCCGCTTCCTTCAGACGCTGCAGCGCCAGCTTGTCCTTGGCGAGGTCGATGCCCTCCGCCTTCTTGAACTCGTCGGCGAGGAACTGGACGATCTTGTTGTCGAAATCCTCACCGCCGAGGAAGGTGTCGCCGTTGGTCGCCTTCACCTCGAACACGCCGTCGCCGATCTCGAGGATCGAGATGTCGAACGTGCCGCCGCCGAGATCGTAGACCGCGATCGTCTTGCCGTCCTGCTTGTCGAGGCCGTAGGCCAGCGCCGCCGCGGTCGGCTCGTTGATGATGCGCAGCACTTCGAGACCGGCGATCTGGCCGGCGTCCTTGGTCGCCTGGCGCTGTGCGTCGTTGAAGTAGGCGGGAACGGTGATGACTGCCTGCGTGACCGTCTCGCCGAGATACGACTCCGCGGTTTCCTTCATCTTCTGCAGCGTGAACGCCGAGATCTGCGAGGGCGAGTAATCCTTGCCGCCGGCCGAGACCCATGCGTCGCCGTTCGGCCCGCGCGAGATCTTGTACGGGACCAACTCGGTGTCCTTCTTGGTGATCGGATCGTCGAAACGACGGCCGATCAGGCGCTTCACCGCAAAGATGGTGTTGTCGCCGTTCGTCACTGCCTGGCGCTTGGCCGGCTGGCCGACCAGTCGCTCGCCGTCCTTGGCGAATGCGACGATCGACGGCGTGGTGCGCGCGCCTTCGGAATTCTCGATGACCTTGGGCTTGCCGCCTTCCATGACGGAAACGCAGCTGTTGGTCGTGCCGAGATCGATACCGATTACTTTAGCCATGAGTTTAAATAGCCCCTCACACATCGTAAAAAAGTCTCGGGCTCCACCCCGTTACGGCAGTGGAACCTTTCGATTGATGGGCGCGATATAGGTTGGCTCGCGCTTGCCGCAAGATTGTACGGCCCGTAGAGATCGCAAGAGGGGTATGAAGTGGCGATGATGACGATGCGTGGTATTTTTGCCGTGACGGCCCTGGTCGGGGTGGCGGCCTGTGCACAACCGCAACAGCTGTCCGTCGAGAAGGCGTGGGTCCGGCTCGCTGCGGTCAAGGGTGGACCGGCGGCAGGCTATTTCACGATCCATGGCGGGCCGAGCGATGCGACGCTGATCAACGTCACCACCGACGTCGCGATCCGGAGCGAGATGCACGAGAGCATGTCGGCCGGCGGCGTGTCGTCGATGAAACCGATCGCGCGCGTCGAGATCCCGGCCAAGACCGATGTCGTGTTCGCGCCGGGTGGCCGTCACGTGATGCTGTTCGACGTAAATCCCGGCATCAAGCCCGGTGAACGCACCATCACCTTCACCCTCACCTTCGCCGACGGCACCAGAATCCTGCAGAACGCAGCAGTCGTCGGCGCCGGCGACACCGGAACCAAGTGAGCGTTCGCGATCGGTCGACGCGAGCGCTGACCCCGGCCGAGACTAGGCTTGCGGCGTCGGTCTTCGGCGATGCGATCGACTATGCGCCGGTGCGGCTGGCACGCCGCAAATGGGCCTTCTTCCAGCCGCGCGACACGGTGATGGCGCCGCGCGGGTGTATCCATTTCCACCCCAAGGGCGATCTGTGGTGCGACGATTTCGCGCATGCCCATCTGACGCTGCAGGGGCTGTTCATCCACGAGATGACGCATATCTGGCAGCACCAGCGCGGTATCTTTCTCCCGCTCGTACGGCATCCCTGGTGCCGCTATGACTATGCGCTGCGCCCCGGCGTCGCGCTGCACCGCTACGGTATCGAGCAGCAGGGCGAGATCGTCCGCCACGCCTTTCTGCTGCGTGCCGGCGCGCCGGTCGCAGGCGCCCCGCCGCTCACGCAGTACGAGACGCTGCTTCCGTTCAAGCCGCGGGTGTCGGCCTAGTCCGCCCCTCCCTAGACCGTCACCCCAGCGAACGCTGGGATGACGTGGGCTAGGACGATATCAGAGCCAGCTGCGCCCATCCGGTCCCGCACAGCCATAGGGCGGCAACTGCCCGAAGAACCGTTCCTGCATCTTGTGACAGCCCCAAGCGCGCAGCGGCGCGGGCGCATAGCCGTTCAGCGCGATGCCGACCTCGTCATACGGGGTCTCGCCGCGCGCGACATACATGTACCAGCGCCCGCCGAACATGACCGCCGCCGCGACCAGCACGACACACACGACCTGAAGAATCTTCTGCATTTCCGCCCTTTTCGTGATGAAGGGCGCCCCGTTGCAGATAACATGGATTAATATCAACCACCGGAAGGCGAGCCCCGCCGGTGGCGATTCCCATCCTACAATGCGTCGAAATCGATAGCTTGTGTTCTATCAAGCGCTTGCGGGGCTTCGGGCATCGGATATTTCAGTCCGGTCGCACAATTAAAAAGTACGACGCGGTCGTCTTCGTCGACCAGACCGGTGTTCAGCGCCTGTTGATAGGCCGCGAGCGTCGCGCCGCCTTCGGGACACAGCAACAGCCCGTCCTGCTTGGCCGCTGCCTCGACCGCCTTCAGGATCGCCGGATCGCCGACCGCCAGTGCCTGCCCGCCGCTCTCGCGGACCGCGCGCAGGATCAGGAAGTCGCCGACCGCCTTGGGGACGCGAATGCCCGCTGCAACGGTGCTCGCATCCTCCCAGCGCTCGGCATGCTCCTCACCCGCCTCGAAGGCGCGGACGATCGGCGCACAGCCGCTCGCCTGCACGGCAAACATCTTGGGCCGCTCGGAGCCGATCCAGCCGAGCTGCTCGAGCTCGTCGAACGCCTTCCACATGCCGATCAGACCCGTGCCGCCACCGGTCGGGTAGAAGATCGCATCGGGCAGTTTCCAGCCGAACTGCGCGGCCAGTTCCAGCCCCATCGTCTTCTTGCCCTCGATTCGATAGGGCTCCTTCAGCGTCGAGAAGTCGAACCAGCGCCCCTCGGCGGCGCCCTTGCCGACGATCGCGCCGCAATCGTCGATCAGCCCGTTGACGCGCCAGACGCGCGCGCCCTGCATCGCGATCTCGCGGACGTTGATCTCGGGCGTGTCGTCGGGACAGAGCACGATCGTCTCGATCCCGCAACGCGTGGCGTAGGCCGCCAGCGCCGCGCCCGCATTGCCGTTGGTCGGCATCGCGATCTTCTCGACGCCAAGTTCCTTCGCCATCGCCACCGCCATGACCAGCCCGCGGGCCTTGAAGCTCCCGGTCGGCAGACGCCCTTCGTCCTTCACGAGGACGTTGGGGCCACCGGACTTCGGGATCGGCACCAGCGGCGTCTCGATCTCGCCGAGGCTGACGATATTGGACGTCTGCCGCACGGGCAGCAGCTCGCGCCACCGCCACAGATCGGTTGGCCGCGCCTCGATCGTGTCGCGCGAAATCGCCGAGCGCACCGCATCGAGATCGTAGCGCACGAGCAACGGCCTGCCCGCACGCGAAAGGCCATGAAGCTGGTCCGCCTCATAGCGTTCGCCGGTGATCGAACATTCGAGATGCGTGACGAACGTCTCGCGATCAGTGGTCAGATTCTCGTTCATGGCGTCACCCCGGCGAGGCAGAAAGTTGAGCGACGCCTCCTGCCGTTCCCCCGCGAAGGCGGGGGCCCAGGGTCACAGGCGACAGCGTTTGAAACCCTGGGCTCCCGCCTTCGCGGGAGAACACCAGCCCGACAGGCTCACCCCGCCTTGGCGACGCCCACCATCGCAGGCCGCAGCAGGCGATCCTTGATCATGTAGCCCGCCTGCATTTCCTGGACGATCGTGCCGGCCGGCTGATCGCTCGGGATTTCCAGCATCGCCTGATGCTTGTTCGGGTCGAGCATCTGGCCCTCGGCAGCGATCTTGGTGATGCCGTGGCGCTGGAACACGCTCTCCAGCTCGCGACCGGTGGCTTCGAGCCCGGTGACGAGGCCCTTCATCTTGTCGTCCGCACGCAGGTCCGCCGGGATCGCCGACAGGCCGCGCGCCAGGTTGTCTGCAACCGACAGCACGTCGCGTGCGAACGCGGTGGCGGCATAGGCGCGGGCGTCCTGCGCTTCCTTCTCGGCGCGGCGGCGGACATTCTGCACCTCGGCCTGCGCGTAGAGGACATTCTGCTTGGCCTCGGCAAGCTGGTTCTCCAGCTCGGCGACGCGATCGTTCGAGGCCACTTCGGGTGCGGCTTCGGCGGTCTCTTCGCGCATGTCGGCAGGCGTGTTCTGATCGATATCGGACATTGTTTTCCCTATAAGTTGGGCCGGCTCAACCCATCAACCGGGCGAGCGTTGCAGCCGTGAAATCCACCATGGGCACGACGCGCGCATAGTTCAACCGCGTGGGGCCGATCACGCCCACCACGCCGACCACCCGCCCGTCCAATCCGCGGAACGGTCGCGCGATCACCGACGAGCCGGACAGGGCGAATAATTTGGTCTCCGCACCGATGAAGATCCGCGTCGAATCGCCCGCCCGCGCGCTGTCGAGCAATGATGCGACCTCCTGTTTTCCCTCGAGGTCGTCGAGCAGGTCGCGGACCCGGTCGAGATCGGCGGCGGCGGCCGCATCGATCAGCCGCCCCTGCCCGCGGACGATCAGCACCGGGCGGCGATCCGCATCCTCGCTCCACACCGCGATCCCGCCCTCGACCAGCATCCGCGCCGCACCGTCGAGCGCCGCCTGTCCGTCCGCCAGCTCGCGCTCGATCCGCAGCCGCGCCTCGGCCAGCGTCAGCCCGCCGAGCGTCGCCGACATGTAATTGCCCGCCTCGACCAGGGTCGACGGCGACATGCCCTTGGGCAGTGCGATCACGCGGTTCTCGACCGAGCCATCCTCGCTGACCAGCACCGCGAGCGCCTGATCGGGCGACAGCGCGACGAACGCGATCTGACGCAGCGTCATCTCGCGTTTCGGCACCATCACCAGCCCCGCGCACGCCGACAGCCCCGACAGCGCGAGCGTGGTGGCGGCGAGCGCCTCCTCGACCGGACCACCGACACCGGCGCGTGCCTCGATCGTCTGGCGCTCCTCGAATGACGGCTCCATCGCCTGCATCATCCCGTCGACGAACAGCCGCAGGCCGCGATCGGTCGGCATCCGCCCCGCGCTCGTATGCGGGCTGGCGAGCAGCCCCAGCCCCTCCAGCTCCCCCATCACCCCGCGAATCGAGGCGGGCGACAGGCTGAGCCCGGCCAGCTGCGCGATCGTCTTCGATCCCACCGGCGTGCCGCTGGCGAGATAGCTGTCGACGACCGCACGAAAAATATCGCGCGCGCGGTCGGTCAGTTCGGTGACGGGGGGCGTGGCCATGCGGCTGATCTAGGCTGGCGAGCCCGAATGCGAAAGGCTAGGCAGCGCTTATTGCCCACCACCCGTTCGTCCTGAGTAGGGACTGAGCGAAGTCGAAGCCCCGTATCGAAGGATGTGCCCCAAGCGGGCCGATTCTCCGATACGCCGCTTCGACGAGCTCAGCAGCTACTCAGGACGAACGGAAGAAGTTTAGGAATACATCATGCGCCCATCCGGCCGTGCCCCAGACCAGATGCGCAGCATCACGATCGAACCCCGCTTCACCAAGCATGCCGAAGGCTCCGTGCTGATCGGCTTCGGCGACACCAAGGTGCTTGTCACCGCCAGCATCGAGGAGAAGGTCCCGCCGTTCCTGCGCGGCAAGGGCGAAGGCTGGGTGACCGCCGAATACGGCATGCTCCCGCGCTCGACCAACACGCGCAACAACCGTGAAGCGGCCAAGGGCAAGCAGTCGGGCCGCACGCAGGAAATCCAGCGCCTGATCGGCCGTTCGCTCCGCGCCGTCACCGATCTGAAGCTGCTCGGCGAGCGCCAGATCGTGCTCGACTGCGACGTGCTTCAGGCCGACGGCGGCACGCGCACCGCGTCGATCTCGGGTGCCTGGGTCGCGCTGCGGCTCGCAATCGACGGGCTGCTGGACAGCGGCAAGCTGACCGCCGACCCGCTGACGCAGAAGGTCGCCGCGATCAGCTGCGGCATCTATCAGGGCAACCCCGTGCTCGACCTCGACTATATCGAGGATTCGGGTGCGGACGCGGATGCGAATTTCGTCCTGCTCGAAAACGGCAACATCGCCGAGGCGCAGGCGACCGCCGAGGGCGCGACCTATGACGAGGAGGCGCTGCTCCGCCTGTTGCGGCTCGCCCGGATCGGCTGCGCGGACATCTTCGCGGCACAGGCCAAGGCGGTCGCCAAGTGAGCGGCGAAGGCAGCACCCCCCAGGCGATCCGCAAGCTCCAGCCCGGCAAGCTCGTCATCGCGAGCCACAACAAGGGCAAGGTCCGCGAGATCGCCGACCTGCTCGCGGGCCGCGGCTTCGACGTCGTGTCGGCGGCGGATCTCGACCTGCCCGAGCCGGTCGAGACGGGGACGACCTTCTTCGCCAATGCCGAGCTGAAGGCACGCTCCGCCGCCGACCTGTCGGGCTATCCCGCGCTCGCCGACGATAGCGGGCTGTGCGTCGATGCGCTGGGTGGCGATCCGGGCGTGTACACCGCCGACTGGGCGGAGACGCCGAACGGTCGCGACTGGTCGATGGCGATGCAGAAGGTCG
This sequence comes from Sphingomonas aerolata, assembly GCF_003046295.1. GTDB lineage: Bacteria > Pseudomonadota > Alphaproteobacteria > Sphingomonadales > Sphingomonadaceae > Sphingomonas > Sphingomonas aerolata. The sequence goes on along the minus strand of NZ_PZZN01000002.1, from coordinate 673,489 downwards.
AGGACGCGCTCGCCGCCAAGGGTCCCGACGCGACCCGCGGCGCGCATTTCGTCAGCGTGCTCGCGCTCGCCTGGCCCGACGGCCATGTCGAATGGTTCGAAGGCCGCGCCGAGGGCACGCTGGTCTGGCCGCCACGCGGCAAGGTCGGTTTCGGCTATGACCCGATGTTTGTGCCGCTGGGCCATGACCAGACCTATGCCGAGCTGCCGCACGAGACGAAGAACGCGATCAGCCACCGCAATGTCGCGTTCGAACTGCTGAAGGCCGCCGTGTTCTGAAACACTGCCGGACCTGCCATCCGCGGATGGCAGGTCCGGCGATCTCGGGTGCCTAATAGCTACGCTCGCCCACCACATTGCCCGGCGGCGAATAGCGGCACACCAGATAATCGTCGCGTTCGTTGCTCGCCATCGCGCATCCCACCGCGGTCGAACTGCGCCAGACGATCTGCGTGTAGTGCGCGACATCCTCATATTTGCCGGTCCGACTGAACGCGGGCGTCACGCCGTTGATGAAATCCTTCCGTTCGGCGACCCAGTGGCCGATCATCTCGGGATAGGCATAGGCATAGCGCGTGCCGGTCCACAGATTCTCGCCCTCGCGGCCCGGCCCCTGAACCTGATGCGCATGCGCAAATTTGCGCGTGTTGGCCATTTCCTCGGCATAGGCGCGCGCGGTGGTCGCCAGCGTATCGCTCCATACCAGCGGCGGAACACCCACCGCCGCCCGCGCGGCATTATGCCCGTCCATCATCGCCGCCTTGAGAAGCGCGGGCCCGCGGGGCGCCGGCGCCTGCGTCTCGCGCCGCTCCACGACGCGTTCCGGCCCCTGCGCGCAAGCGCCGGCGAACAACGCCGCCGCAACTGCCAGACCCAACCGAACCGTCATTGCGCTTCCTTCTGTCGCTCCGTGCGACCATATGCGCGAGATAATGCCCCCGATCGAAACGCCAAGCCCCGCCCCGCCGCCTTCGGGGGACCTCGCGCTCTACGTCCATTGGCCGTTCTGCGTGTCGAAATGCCCCTATTGCGACTTCAACAGCCATGTCCGTGAGGGCGTCGACCAGGCGGCATGGCGCGCGGCGCTGCTCACCGACCTTTCACACGAGGCGTCGGTCCTGCCGGGACGCAAGCTCCAGTCGATCTTCTTCGGCGGCGGCACCCCCTCGCTGATGCCACCCGCAACGGTGGCCGCGATCCTCGACGCCGCCGAACGCGCCTGGGGCTTTGCCGAGGGGATCGAGATCACGCTCGAGGCCAATCCCTCCTCGGTCGAGGCCGCGCGCTTCGCCGACCTCGCGAGCGCAGGCGTCAACCGCGTGTCGCTGGGATTGCAGTCGCTCGACGATCAGGCGCTGAAATTCCTCGGCCGCGCGCATGACGTGAACGAGGGACAGGCGGCGCTGGCGACCGCGCAGAGCGTCTTTCCGCGCGTGAGTTTCGACCTGATCTATGCGCTCCCCGGCCAGCGGCTTGCCGACTGGCGCGCCGAACTCGCGCGCGCGCTGAGCTTCGGGACGGAGCATCTGTCGCTCTATCAGCTTACCATCGAGCCCGGCACGCGGTTCGCGACCGAGGCGCTCGCGGGGCGCATCGTCATCCCCGACGGTGACAGCGCGGCGGACCTGTTCGAGGCGACACGCGCCGATACCAAAGCCGCCGGGCTCCCCGCCTATGAAACCTCGAACCACGCGCGGCCGGGGTCGGAGAGCCGCCACAATCTCGCCTATTGGCGCTACCAGGATTATGCCGGGATCGGCCCCGGCGCGCATGGCCGCCGCGGTGGGCTGGCGACGGTGCGTCGCAAGAAGCCAGAAAACTGGCTCGCCGCGATCGAGCGCAACGGCCACGGGATGGAGGTCGAGGACCCGCTCACCCCCTCGACGCGCGCGACCGAGGCGTTGCTGATGGGGCTGCGCCTGGCGGAAGGCGTGGATCTCGACCGGATCACCCGACTCAACGCCGGCGTGGTGCCGGTGGATCTCACCGCGGTCGCACGGCTTGAGGATCTCGGCCTCGTCGCCCGCTCACCGGGCCGGCTGCGCGTCACCGAAGCGGGGGCGCTGCTGCTCGACGCGATCCTGCCCGAGATCGTGACGGCGTAACCTACCCGCGGTTGCCGCCTTGGGCGAGAACGGCGGCAGGCCGCGGCCTTACTTGCCGAACCCGGTCGGCGCCGGTGACACCACGCTCGTCGTGCCGCCGCGGATTTCCTTCACCTCCAGCGCGCGCTCGGCGACATTGTCGCGGCCGAAGCGAAACGCACCGTCGATGCCCGAAAAGCCGTCGCCATCGCGCAGCCGCGACACGGGGAACGCGGTCCCCGGCTTCCAGTCGCGTGCGATCCGCACCGTCAGCAGCACCGAATCATAGCCGAGGCTCGACAGGCGGTACGGTCCGCTGCCGAAGCGTGCGCGGTATTTGGCGGCATATTGCCGGTACAACGTATCCGACACGCTCGCATACCAGGCGCCGTTCAACGCCGGCTTGGCGGCGACGCTCGATTCGGAATTCCACAGCTCGGTGCCGAGGATCCGGGTCGATGCGCCCGCGCCGCGCTTCACCAGCGCCGCCGCCGACGCCGCGGTCGAACCGCTGTCGGCGATCAGCACGGCATCATAGGGTGCCTTTGCGGCGAGCCGCGTGACCGCGCCCGACACGCCACCGGCCGTCCGGCCATAGGTCTGGAGCGACACGACCTGGCCGCCCGCCCCCTCGACCGCGCGGAGGAATGCAGTCGAGGCGCGCTCGCCGTAGAGTCCGTTCGGGACCAGCCCGGCAAAGTTCGACACGCCGCGCTCGCGCGCAAAATCGACGACGCGCGAAATCGACTGGGTCGGCACATAGCCCATCAGATAGGCGCCGTTGCCGGCCACCCCGAGATCGTTCGAGAAGCTCAGCACCGGTACGCCCGCCGCGCGCGCGATCGGCGCGACCGTCCGCACGTCCTCGGACAGCAGCGGCCCGAGGATCAGCTGCGCGCCTTCAGCGATCGCGCGCTGGGCCGCGGCCGCGGCACCCGTCGCGGTATCGTAATTGGTGATCCGCACGCGCTGGTTCTGCGTGTCGAGCAGCGCCATCATCGTCGCATTGGCGATCGACGTGCCGACCCCCGCATTGCTTCCCGACAGCGGCACGAGCAGCGCGACGCGGTTGCGCTCGGCGTCGCGCGGGATGCCAGTCTCGACCCCGATCGTCGGCGTGTCGGTAGGACGGGTGGTCGGGCGCTGCTGCGACGGCTCGACGGGACCGCGCGGGACGATCGTCTGGCACGCGCCCAGCAGGCAGGCCAGCGTGAGTGCGGCCGAGCGCCCAAACGCGCGCATCCGGTGCCGGGCCGATTGCCCTATCGTCGCTGCGTCTGCCATGACAATCCCCATGAACCCTGAAACTCCACTGAACCCCGGCCTTTACATCGTCGCGACGCCGATCGGCAATCTCGGTGATCTGTCGCCGCGTGCCGCCGACATCCTCGCGCGTGCCGACGTCGTCGCGGTCGAGGACAGCCGTGTCACCGCCGGTCTGCTCCGCCATGTCGGTACCAAGACGCCGATGGTCCCCTATCATGATCACAGCGCCGAGGGCGTCCGCCCGGCGCTGATCGCGCGGATGGCGACCGAGGCGGTGGCGCTGGTGTCCGACGCAGGCACGCCGCTGATTTCCGATCCCGGATTCAAGCTGGTGCGCGACGCGCGCGCGGCGGGGCATCTCGTGGTGACGATCCCCGGCCCCTGCGCCGCGGTCGCCGCGCTCACGCTGGCGGGCCTGCCGACCGATCGCTTCCTGTTCGTCGGCTTCCTGCCGTCCAAGGCGCATGCCCGGTCGGAGGCGATCGCCGAGATCGCCACGATCCGCGCGACGCTGGTGCTCTACGAATCGGGTCCGCGTCTCGGTGCCAGCCTTGCCGCGCTCGCCGAAGGACTCGGCGACCGTGAGGCGGCGGTCACACGTGAGATCACCAAGCGGTTCGAGGAGGCGGTGACCGGCACGCTGACGACCCTCGCCACTCGCTACGCCGACGCCCCGCCGCGTGGCGAGATCGTCATCGTCATCGCGCCCCCCGGCGACGCCCCCCCGGCCAGCGCGGAGGACGCCGACACGGCGCTGGCCGATGCCCTCACCCGCCTCTCCACCGGCCAGGCCGCGAGCGAGGTTGCGAAGGCACTCGGGCTCGACCGCAAGACGCTCTACGCCCGCGCGCTCGAACTGAAGGCGAAGGGGTGACCCTCCCCGCCCCGCGCCCCCCCCGCAGGCGCACAGCGAGCACCGCCGATCGACAGGTCGCGGAAGCTGCGGGGCGGCGCGGGGAGCGGCTGGCCGGCTGGTGGTTGCGACTGAAGGGCTGGAGCATCCTCGACCGCCGCGTGCGGACGCCGGCGGGCGAGGTCGACATCGTCGCGCGCAAGGGGACGCTGGTCGCGTTCGTCGAGGTGAAGACGCGCGCGACCGCCGCCGAACTCGATTTCGCGATCGACGAGCGGCGGCTCGCGCGGGTCGCGGCGGCGGCGGAGTTTTTGATGCCGCGCTATGCCGGGCCCGGCGACGACATCCGCGTCGACGTCATCCTGCTCGCGCCCGGCACGCGCCCCCGCCATATCGAGAATGCATGGATCGGCTGAGCGGGTCGGGTGACTTGCGGCCCGCGCGCACCTACATGCGCTCGACCGCATAGAAGGAAGACGCATGAGCCTCACCGTCGCCGTCCAGATGGACCCGCTCGACAGCATCAATATCGCGGGCGATTCGACCTTCGCGCTGATGCTCTCCGCACAGCACCGCGGGCACCGCCTGTTCCACTACGCGGCGGAGGATCTCAACTACCGCGACGGCCGGGTCTGGGCGAAGGCGCACCCCGTCACCGTGCAGCGCGTGACCGGCGATCACTTCAGCGTCGGCGAGCCGGTGAACCTCGATCTCGGCGACGAGGCCGACGTCGTGCTCATGCGGCAGGACCCGCCCTTCGATCTCGGCTACATTACCGCGACGCATCTGCTCGAGCGGATCGCCGGCAAGACGCTGGTGGTCAACGACCCCGCACAGGTCCGCAACGCACCCGAAAAGGTGTTCGTGCTCGACTATCCGCAGTTCATGCCGCCGACGCTCGTCACGCGCAGCCTCGACGAGGCGCGCGCCTTCCTGGCCGAGCACGGCGCGATCGTGATCAAGCCGCTCCACGGCAATGGCGGCAAGGCGATCTTCAAGGTCGAATCGGACGGCGCCAACCTGTCCGCGCTGATCGAGGTGTTCAACATGACGTGGCGCGAGCCGCACATGGTCCAGGCGTTCCTTCCCGACGTGGCCAAGGGCGACAAGCGCATCGTGCTGGTCGACGGCGAAGTCGCCGGCGCGATCAACCGCCTTCCGGGCGAGGGCGAGATCCGCTCGAACCTCGCGGTCGGCGGCTCGGCGGAAAAGACCGAACTGACCCCGACCGAGCGCGAGATCTGCGCAGTCCTCGGGCCTGAACTCAAGAAGCGCGGGCTGCTGTTCGTCGGCATCGACGTGATCGGCGGCAAATGGCTGACCGAGATCAACGTGACCTCGCCCACCGGCATCGTCGCGATCGAACGGTTCGACGGCACCGACGTCTCCGCGATGATCTGGGACGCGATCGAGGCAAAGGTCGCGGCGCGGTAAGGAAAACCACCATCCCGGTTCACGCCGGGATGGTGCGACCGCTGTCGAGGGAACACATGCGGCCTCCCGGAAGTATCGGTTAGCCATGACCGAATTCATCATCAACCTGATCGCCTGGGGCGGCTATTTCGGCATCTTCCTGCTGATGGCGCTCGAGAATATCGTCCCGCCCGTACCGTCCGAGGTGATCATGGGGCTAGGCGGCATTGCGGTCGCGCGCGGCCATATGGCGGTCGTGCCGCTGATCGTTGCGGGCACGGTCGGATCGGTCGCGGGCAATTACTTCTGGTATTATATCGGCCGGAACATCGGCTACGAGCGGTTCCGCCCGTTCGTCGAGCGGCATGGCCGCTGGCTGACGATCGAATGGTCGGACATCGAGAAGGTCCATCGGTTCTTCGTGAAGCGCGGCGGCTGGGTGATCTTCGTCTTCCGCTTCATGCCGACCTTCCGGACGATCATCTCGCTCCCGGCCGGCATGACGTTCATGCCGCTGTGGAAATTCGTGATCTGGACCGCCGCGGGTAGCGCGATCTGGAACACCGTGCTCGCTTATGCCGGCATCCTGCTCGGCTCGCGGTTCCAGCAGCTCGACCGCTATGTCGGCCCGGTTTCGGTCGCGACGTTCGTCATCATCGCGCTGGCCTATGGCTGGCGCGTGCTGACATGGAAGCCGAAGGGCTGACCCTGCGCTACGCCCGCGGATGCGCGTTGCGGTACACGTCCATCAGATGCGCGGCGTCGACCTGCGTATAGATCTGCGTCGAGCTGAGGCTCGCATGGCCGAGCAGCTCCTGCAACGCGCGCAGGTCCGCCCCGCGTCCCAGCAGATGCGTCGCAAAACTGTGGCGCAGTGCGTGCGGCGTCGTCCGCTCGCCAAGCCCGAGCCGCCCGCGGGCCCCGCGGACCGCGCGGCGCACGATCGCGGGGGCGAGCGGACCGCCCTTCGCGCCCCGGAACAACGGCTCCCCCGGCACCAGCGCCCAGGGGCACGTTGCGACATAGGCCTCGATCGCGGTCCGGACCTGCGGCAACAGCGGCACGATCCGCGTCTTGGCGCGCTTGCCGGTTACCGACAGCGTCTCGCCGAGCGGCAGGATCGCCGGCGTCAGCAGCAATGCCTCGCCGATGCGCAGCCCCGCGCCGTATAGCAGCATCAGCACGGCCCAGTCGCGCGCGCCGATCCACGGCTCGGCCGCATCGTCGGCGACCTCCCCGGCCAGCGCCACCGCCTCGGCTGGCGAGATCGGCCGCGGCACGCCGCGCTGGACCCGCGGCCCCTTCAGCCGCGGCGGTTCGGCATCCGCATTCGCCCATGCGAGGAAGCCGCGCACCGCGGACAGCTCGCGCGCCGCCGATGCATTCCCCAGCCCCTGTCCGCGTCGATAGGCCAGATAGGCGCGAAGATCCGCCGTGCTCGTCCGGCCCAGCGCCGCGCGATCGACCGCCCCCGCCCAATGCCCGACGAGGAACGCCGTCAGCCGCTCGGCGACCGCGCGATAGGCGCGTACCGTGTGGACCGACCGCATCCGGTCCCGCGCCAGATGCGTCGCCCAGAGCATAGACGGGGGAAGCGTGTCGGGTGAGGTCATTCCAGCATGCTAGAGCGTTTGAACGACAAAGAAAATTAACTAACGCAGGCCTATTCGAAGACATGTCGCTCCCCGAGTCCGCCCCTCGCGAAATGCCCGGATCACCATCGCGTTTTGCCTCGGCCGACGAGGAACGCCGGGTGGCGACGCTCAACGCGCTCGCGCTGCTCGATACCGAACCGGAACGCGAATTCGACGCGCTCGTCGCGCTGGCGGCAGAAATGCTCGACTGCCCCAGTGCGATGATGACGCTGATCGATCGCGACCGGTTGTGGATCAAGGCCGCCAATGACGGCGAACGCGGCGAGATCGCGCGCGACGTGACCATGTGCAACGTCACCATTCAGGGATCCGCACCCCTGGTCGTGGAGGACCTGTCGGGTGATTCGCGATTCGCTGCCAACCCCCTGGTTGCCGCCTCCGACGGGGTGCGATTCTATGCCGGTGCCCCGATCCACGCGATCGCCGACGACGGTCGACGTCACCCGATCGGCGCGCTGTGCGTGCTCGACACCCATCCGCGCAGCCTGAACGCGGCAGGGCGGAAAGCGCTTGTGCATCTCGCCACGCTTGCCGAGGCGGCGATCGCCGCGCGGACCGCGGCAATGCAGGCGCTGGCGATCGCGGTGACCGCGGATCGCCAGTCGTCCGTTCTCGCTCGCCAGGACCGCATCTTCCGCCAGGCCGAGCGGATGGCGGCGATCGGATCGTGGCGGGTGCTGTGGCCCGACGGTCCGCTCGAATGGTCCGACGGCGTTTTCCGGATCCACGAGCTGCCGCTGGGCGCGCAACCCGACCCGTCGAAGGCGATCGATCACTATCCCCCCCATGCCCGCGAACAGATTGCGCAGGCGCTCACCGACGTCATCCGGACCGGTGTCCCGATCGATCTCGAACTCGACTTCACCACGGCACTGGGCAATCCACGACGCGTGCGCGTGCAGGGCGAGCTCGAACATGAGGCCCAGCGCAACGTGGACGGTCCCGTCGCGATCGTCGGCATCTTCCAGGACGTGACCGATCGTCACGCGCTCGAACTCACGTTGCGACGCACGGCCGAAACCGATGCGCTCACCGGCCTCGCCAACCGGGCCGCCTTCGACCGGGCGCTCGACGCGGCCATCACGCGCGCGCGTACAGCGGCCACGCCGTTGCTGCTCGCGCTGGTCGATCTCGACGGGTTCAAGGCGATCAACGATACGCTTGGCCACAACGCGGGTGACGACGTGCTGCGCGGCGTTGGCCAGATCCTGCAGGCGCCATGGCTTCGCGGCAGCCTCGCCGCCCGGCTCGGCGGTGACGAATTCGCGGTAATCGTCGACGACCCGGCGCTGGTCGGTGCACCCGAGGAGATCATCAGCCGGCTGCAGGAGGCGTTGCAGGTGCCGGTCTCGGTCGACGGCCTGGCGATGATCAGCGCGGGCACCGTCGGCATCGCCGCGCTCGAAGCCGATTGCCAGACGGTCCGCGATTTCGTCCACCGCGTCGACATCGTCCTCTACCGCGCCAAGCGCGAACGGATCGGCGAACGGCGCCGCGCGGCCTGATCGGGTTCACCCCGATGGGCGCCGCGACGACGACCACACGCCGCTAAAAGGTTTCCGTCGAGTCGATCTGCCCCCATATGCGTCGGCCATGTCGTCGCGCGCCCGTGTCCTGATCCTCAACGCCGCCCTCGGGCCGCTCGACTACCGCGTGCCCGCGGGCATGGACGTCGCGCCCGGCTCGATCGTCGTCGCGCCGCTGGGCCCGCGCCAGCTGCTCGGCGTGGTGTGGGAGGCGGAGCGGATGCCGTCGGATGCGGAGGTCGGCGACAACCGCCTGCGCAATCTCCTCGCGGCCGCGGACGTACCGCCGCTCGGTGCGCCGCTTCGCCGGCTGATCGAATGGACCGCCGATTATTATCTGGCGCCCCCCGCCTCGGTGCTGCGGATGTCACTCGCCTCGACTTCCGCGCTCGAGGGCGCGCGCACCGCGACCGAATATCGCGCGACCGGCACGATCCCCCCGCGCCTGACGCCGCAACGCGAACAGGCGCTCGAACGGATCGGCGATCGCCAGGGCCTGATCCGCGAACTGGCGCAGCTCGCCGAGGTGAGCGACGCGGTCATTCGCGGTCTCGTCAAGGTCGGCGGGATCGAGGCGGTCGAGGTGGATATCGACAGCACCTACCCTGTCCCCGACCCGCTGCATCACGTCCCCGTGCTGTCGCCCGATCAGCGCGCAGCGGCGGACTCGCTCGTCAAAGGCGTCGCCGACCACATCTTCACGCCGACATTGCTCGACGGCGTGACCGGTTCGGGCAAGACCGAGGTCTATTTCGAGGCGGTCGCGCAGGCGATCCGCGACAGCCGCCAGACGCTGGTGCTGCTGCCCGAGATCGCATTGACCGAGCCCTTCCTCAAGCGCTTCCACGACCGCTTCGGCTGCGAGCCGATCGCGTGGCATTCGGGGCTGCGGTCCACCCAGCGACGCCGCGCCTGGCGTGCGATCGCGAGCGGCGAGGCGCTGGTCACGGTCGGCGCACGCTCCGCGCTGTTCCTGCCCTATCGCGATCTCGGCCTGATCGTCGTCGACGAGGCGCACGAGACCAGCTTCAAGCAGGAAGAAGGCGTGCATTATCATGCGCGCGACGTCGCGGTGATGCGCGGCAAGTTCGAGGGATGCCCGGTCATCCTCGCGTCCGCCACGCCCGCGATCGAGACCCGCCAGCAGGTCGCGACCGGCCGCTATGCCGAACTGAAGCTGCCCGGCCGCTTCGGCGTGGCGGAAATGCCGACGATCGAGCCGATCGACCTGATCAAGGAGCCGCCCGAACGCGGCCGCTGGCTCGCCCCGCCGCTGGTCCAGGCGATGCAGGCGACACTGGAGAAGCGCGAACAGGCGCTGCTGTTCCTCAACCGCCGGGGCTATGCACCGCTGACGCTGTGCCGCACCTGCGGGCACCGGTTCCAGTGTCCGAACTGCACCGCGTGGATGGTCGAGCACCGGCTGACGCGGCGGCTCGCCTGTCATCATTGCGGCCATGCCGAGCCGACGCCGCGCGTCTGTCCCGAATGCCAGGGCGAGGATACGCTCGTAGCCTGTGGTCCCGGCGTCGAACGGATCGCGGACGAGGTCGCCGCGCTGTTTCCCGAGGCGAAGACCGCGGTCGTCACGTCGGACACGATCTGGTCGCCTGCCAAGGCGGCGGAATTCGTCGACCGGATGGAGGCGGGCGATATCGACATCGTCGTCGGCACGCAGCTGGTCACCAAGGGCTATCACTTCCCCAATCTGACGCTGGTCGGCGTCGTCGATGCGGATCTGGGGCTCGACGGCGGCGACCTGCGCGCGGCTGAGCGCACCTTCCAGCAGATCCGCCAGGTGTCGGGGCGTGCCGGTCGTGGCGAGAAGCCGGGCCATGTCTACATCCAGACGCACAGCGCCGCCGCGCAGGTGATGCAGGCACTGATCACCGGCGACGCCGACGCCTTTTATGCGGCCGAGACCGAGGCGCGCAAGGATGCGGGCGCGCCGCCCTTCGGCCGTTATGCCGCGATCGTCGTGTCTTCCGAGGATCAGCGTTGTGCGCACGACACCGCCAATCTCGTCGGGCGAAGCGCGCCGCAGGTCGAGGGAATGCATGTCTATGGCCCCGCGCCGGCGCCGCTCGCGATGCTGCGTGGCCGGCACCGCTACCGCCTGCTCGTCCATGCAAAGCGCGCGCTCGACGTGCAGGACGTCATCCGTGCATGGCTCGGCACGCTCGACTGGCCGTCCAAGGTACGCGTCACCGTCGACGTCGATCCCTATAATTTTCTCTGATACGACAGCAACCGACGCTTAACCGCTAGCACGCTATCCAAGGTGGATGTCGGCGCAGCGTGTTACCCCGATTCAATGGCTGCGCGCGCTCGCCGCGACGATGGTCGTTGCCGCGCATGCAGCGAACCTGGTTGATGCGGGTCCGGTCCGGATCACCGGCGCGTTCATTCCATCGGTGCCCAATCTCGCCGTGGTCGGCATCAGCGGCGTCGATCTCTTCTTCGTCATCAGCGGCTTCGTCATGGCGCAGTCGCTCGCGACCGCACCACGCGATCCCTGGGGCTTTCTCCTGCAGCGCTGGCGCCGCATCGTTCCGCTCTTCGCGCTCGCCAGCATCGCCTATATCCTCGTCGCGACCGAGCCGCAGCCGGTCGAGGCGATGCTCATGTCGATCACCGTCCTTCCGCTGCTTGATGGCGCCGGCTATCATCAGCCTTCGCTCTATGTCGGCTGGACGCTGGGCTTCGAGTTTGCCTTCTACGCGCTCGTCGCGCTCGCGATAACCGCCCGCCACCACAGGATCCGGTGGCTGCTGGTCGCGACGCTCACTGTTGCGCTGCTCGGCTGCATCGTCCAGCCCGGCTGGGCGCCGGTGCGGTTGCTCTTCAACCCGATGCAGCTGGAATTCGCCTTTGGCCTGCTTGTCTGGATCGCCTGGCGACGCGGCATCACCGCACCCGTCGCGGCGATGGCCACGGTTCTGGGAACCGCGCTGCTCGCTATCGGTATCGCCGTCGGGCTAGGTCCTGCGGTCTCGGGCGATGTCCAGGCGGCGGTCGCCGGCACCTCCGGTCTCGCACGCAGCTGGACCTGGGGGCTGCCCTGGGCGCTCGTCCTGCTCGGGGTGATCGACACGCCGGGTGGCGGCCGGTTCGGCCGGATCGTCGCGCGGATCGGCGACGCCTCCTATTCGACCTATCTCGTCCACCCCTGCCTGATCGCGCTGCTGTGGCGCATCGGCGGGGTCCTGCCGGACTGCCCGGCGGGTGTCTTCGTCGCGCTCTTCGTGATGCTGTCGACGGTCGCGGGGCTCATCGTCCACCGCTGGATCGAACGGCCGCTGCTGCAGGTCCTAGCCCGGCAGCGCAAGGCGGCGGCGCCCGTCGCTACCGACGCGGCGCTCGCCTGAGGCGGTTTACTCGCCCGCCTGCTCGGCAAGGATCGTCAGGCCCTTGGCGTTGACCTCGGCGAAACCACCGCGGATCGCGATCGTCTCGGGCGTGCCGTTCTGCGTCCGATGCACCTGCACGCTCCCGTCGCGGACGGTCGACATGAACGGCGCATGGCCTTCCAGCACGCCGAAATCGCCTTCGGTGCCGGGGACGACGACCATATAGACCTCCTCCGATCGGACGAGCTTTTCTGGCGTGACGAGTTCGAAATGCAGCATGTCTATCTTCTCACTCCCCTCCCGCATGCGGGAGGGGCCGGGGGTGGGCTCGCGCTATCGGCCTCGCGCGACGTGGAGAGCGGGTGCCCACCCCCCAGCCCCCTCCCGCTTGCGGGAGGGGGAGTCAGGTTGGCTTACGCCTCCGCAGCCATCTTCTCGGCCTTGGCGACGGCTTCGTCGATGCCGCCGACCATGTAGAAGGCGCTCTCGGGCAGGTGATCATACTCGCCCTCGACCACCGCCTTGAACGAACGGACGGTGTCCTCGAGCTGGACGAACTTGCCGCTGATGCCGGTGAAGACCTCGGCGACGTGGAACGGCTGGCTCAGGAACTTCTGGATCTTGCGCGCACGCTGCACGGTGAGCTTATCTTCTTCCGAAAGCTCGTCCATGCCGAGAATGGCGATGATGTCCTGCAGCGACTTGTACTTCTGCAGCGTCGACTGGACCGCACGCGCGGTGTCGTAATGCTCCTGGCCGACGACGCGGGGCTCGAGCAGACGCGAGGTCGAGTCGAGCGGATCGACCGCCGGGTAGATGCCCAGCTCCGAGATCGCACGGTTGAGGTTGGTCGTCGCATCGAGATGCGCGAACGACGTCGCCGGCGCCGGATCGGTAAGATCGTCCGCGGGAACGTACACGGCCTGCACCGAGGTGATCGACCCCTTGTTGGTCGAGGTGATGCGCTCCTGCAGCGCGCCCATGTCGGTCGACAGCGTCGGCTGATAGCCCACCGCCGACGGAATACGGCCGAGCAGTGCCGATACCTCTGCGCCCGCCTGCGTGAAGCGGAAGATGTTGTCGACGAAGAACAGCACGTCCTGGCCTTCGACGTCGCGGAAATATTCGGCGATCGTCAGACCCGAGAGAGCGACGCGTGCGCGTGCGCCCGGCGGCTCGTTCATCTGGCCGAATACCAGCGCGACCTTCGAGCCCTCCGACTGCGGGTTGCCGTCGGCATCCTTGGCGATGACGCCTGCGTCGAGGAACTCGTGGTACAGATCGTTACCCTCGCGGGTACGCTCGCCGACGCCCGCGAACACCGACGTGCCGCCGTGACCCTTGGCGATGTTGTTGATCAGTTCCTGGATCAGCACGGTCTTGCCGACGCCGGCGCCGCCGAACAGGCCGATCTTGCCGCCCTTTGCATAGGGTGCGAGCAGATCGATGACCTTGATGCCCGTGACCAGGATCGCGCTCTCGGTCGACTGGTCGACGAACAACGGTGCCGATGCGTGGATCGGGGCGGTCTGCTCTGCGCCGACGGGGCCACGCTCGTCGATCGGCTCGCCGATGACGTTGAGGATGCGGCCGAGCGTCTTCGGGCCGACGGGCACGCGGATCTGCGAGCCGGTGTCGGTGACGGTCTGGCCGCGGGTCAGACCCTCGGTCGCGTCCATCGCGATCGTGCGGACGGTATTCTCGCCGAGATGCTGCGCGACTTCGAGGACGAGCCGGTTGCCGTTGTTATCGGTTTCGAGCGCCGACAGAATCGCGGGCAGGTTGTCGGGAAAATGCACGTCGACGACCGCGCCGATCACCTGCGAGATGCGACCCGTGTTGTTCGTTGCCGCCACTGGGGCGATGGTCTCTGGGGCGGTTGCCATTATCTGCTTCCTTGGGCTTACTTGAGCGCTTCGGCGCCCGAGATGATTTCGACCAGCTCGGTCGTGATCGCGGCTTGGCGTGTACGGTTATACTGGATCGAGAGGCGCGTGATCATGTCGCCCGCGTTGCGCGTGGCGTTGTCCATCGCGTTCATGCGGCTGCCCTGCTCCGACGCTGCGTTTTCGAGCAGCGCGCGGAAGATCTGGATCGCGACGTTGCGCGGCAGCAGATCGGCGAGGATCGCTTCCTCGTCGGGCTCGTACTCGACCACGGCTTCCGCCGGTGCGTTGGGTTTTGCCTCTGCGCCGGGGATGGTCGAGAGCGGCACGGGAACGATCTGGATGCCGGTCGGCACCTGCACCAGCGCCGAGACGAACTTGGCATAGAACAGATGCGCGACGTCGAACTGACCCTCGCCGAAGCGCTTGATCAGGTCTTCGGAGATCGCCTGCGCGTCGCTGAACGCGAGCTTCTTGATCCCGCCCATCTCGTGATCGGCGAGAATGTCGTTCGGGAAGAAACGCTTGATCACGCGGCCCTTCTTGCCGGCGACATAGAATTTCACGGTCTTGCCGGCCGCGATCAGCTCCTCGGCCTTGCGACGTGCCGCGCGGACGATGTTGGTGTTGAACGCACCGGCCAGACCACGCTCCGACGTCGCGATGACGATCAGATGGACCTGGTCCTTGCCGGTCCCGGCCAGCAGGGGCGATGCGCCCGGCGCGATGCCGACGCGCCCGGCAAGGCTCGCCATCACCGCTTCGAGCCGCTCGGCATAGGGCCGGCCGGCGACCGCCGCGTCCTGCGCACGGCGCAGTTTCGCAGCGGCGACCATCTTCATCGCCTTGGTGATCTTCTGCGTCGACTTCACCGAGCCGATACGGATCTTGAGTGCCTTGAGGCTCGCCATCTACGTCCCTTTGTTCCCCCGCGACGGCGGAGGCCCAGCCTGCCCCCGCATCAGCGGGGGCATGTTCTACTTATGCAAACGTCTTGGCGAACGCCTCGAGCGCTGCCTTCAGCTTGTCCTTCGCCTCGTTACCCAGATCGCGGGTATCGCGGATCAGCTTGAGCACGTCGGCATGGTTCGCGCGCATGTCGGCGAGCAGTGCCTGCTCGTAGCGGGTCACGTCGGCGACGGGCACCTTGTCGAGGAAACCGCTGGTGCCGGCGAAGATCGACACGGTCTGCTCCTCGAACGGCAGCGGCGAGAACTGCGCCTGCTTGAGCAGCTCGGTCAGACGCGCACCGCGGTTGAGCAGCTTCTGCGTCGACGCATCGAGATCCGACCCGAACTGCGCGAACGCCGCCATCTCGCGATACTGCGCGAGCTCGAGCTTGATCGAGCCCGACACCTTCTTCATCGCCTTGGTCTGTGCGGCCGAGCCGACGCGGCTGACCGAGAGACCGACGTTGATCGCCGGGCGCACGCCCGAGAAGAACAGGTCGGTTTCGAGGAAGATCTGGCCGTCGGTGATCGAGATCACGTTGGTCGGGATGTACGCCGAAACGTCGCCCGCCTGCGTCTCGATGATCGGCAGCGCGGTCAGCGAACCGCCGCCGTTCGCGTCCGACATCTTGGCCGCACGCTCGAGCAGACGGCTGTGAAGATAGAACACGTCGCCGGGATAGGCTTCACGGCCCGGAGGACGACGCAGAAGCAGCGACATCTGGCGGTAGGCGACCGCCTGCTTCGACAGATCGTCGTAGCAGATCAGCGCGTGCATGCCGCGATCGCGGAAATACTCGCCCATCGCGACGCCGGTATAGGGCGCGAGATACTGGAGCGGTGCGGGGTCCGACGCGGTGGCTGCAACGACGATGGAATACTCCATCGCGCCATTCTCTTCGAGCGTCTTGACGAGCTGCGCGACCGTCGAGCGCTTCTGGCCGATGGCGACATAGACGCAATACAGCTTCTTCGACTCGTCGTCGCCCGCGTTCGCGGTCTTCTGGTTGATGAACGCGTCGATCGCGACGGCCGACTTGCCGGTCTGGCGATCGCCGATGATCAACTCGCGCTGGCCACGGCCGACGGGAACGAGTGCATCGATCGCCTTGAGACCGGTCTGGACCGGCTCGCTGACCGACTGGCGCGGGATGATGCCCGGCGCCTTGACCTCGACGCGGCTGCGCTCGGTCGTGTGGATCGGGCCCTTGCCGTCGATCGGGTTGCCGAGACCGTCGACCACGCGGCCGAGCAGCTCCTTGCCGATCGGCACGTCGACGATCGTGCCGGTGCGCTTGACGATGTCGCCTTCCTTGATCTCCGAGTCAGACCCGAAGATCACGACGCCGACATTGTCGGCCTCGAGATTGAGCGCCATGCCCTGCACGCCGTTCGAGAATTCGACCATCTCGCCGGCCTGGACGTTGTCGAGGCCGAAGATGCGCGCGATGCCGTCGCCGACGCTCAGCACCTGGCCGGTCTCGCTGACCTGGGCCTCGGTGCCGAAATTGGCGATCTGATCCTTGATGATCTTCGAGATTTCTGCGGCGCGGATATCCATGGTCAGCCTTTCATCGCCTGCGCGAGCGTGTTCAAACGGGTGCGGATCGACGAATCGATCATCTGGCTGCCGACGCGGACGACGAGTCCGCCCAGCAGCGATGGGTCGACGTTGAGGTCGACGGAAACTTCACGGCCGACCCGCTGGCGGAGCTGATGCTTCAGCTCGATCACCTGCTCTTCGGACAGCGGATGCGCAGAGGTCACTTCGGCTGCGATCTCGCCGCGATGCTGCGCGGCAAGCGTGCGATACGCCTTGATGATCTTGGCCAGCGCGCCGAGCCGGTGGTTCTCGGCCAGCACGCCCAGGAAATTCTTCGTGGTCGCATCGACGCCGAGTTCGTCGGCGACGGCGGAGATCGCCTTCACCGCCGCGCCGCGCGATACCATCGGGCTCGTCGTGAGGTCGCGGAGCGTGTCGGACTGCGCCAGCGCGTCGCGCACGGTCGACAGGCTCTGCTCGACCGCGTCGATCGTCTTGGCGTCACGCGCCAGTTCGAACAGGGCGAGCGCATAACGCCCACCTAAGCTCGCCTGGATAGCGCCGCCGCCGTTACCGGGAAGTGTCTCCACGGACCTGTCAATCCTCGTCTGAAACCGAATGTCGCCGTCCCACAAGGGAAGAGGGCGCGAAAGCACCTCTACCGGGACGCGGCGCGGGTAGCATCGGGTTCCAGCATTGGCAAGCCGGGCGGGCGGAGGAGACGACTGGTTTGTGACTGTTTTGTCATCGGTAGATGGTTGGAAGGCCCACCTCACCCTCTTCGTCATCCCCGCGCAGGCGGGGATCCATATCCTCCGGACCCAGCGCATTCATCGCAGGGCCTGCCACTATGGGTTCCCGCGTCCGCGGGAATGACGATAATGGTCGGAACAGGATCACACGACAAGGAATCGGAATGACCGGCACGATGGAAAGCATGACGATGTCCGACGGCGCGAGGATCGCGGTCTATCATGCGCAACCGACGGGAGACCGTCGCGGCGGGCTCGTCCTCGTGCAGGAGATCTTCGGCGTCACCGACCATATCCGCGATCTGTGCGACGACTATGCGGCCGATGGCTATGAAGTGCTGGCACCCGCCTTGTTCGACCGGGAGCATCCGGGCTTCGAGGCGGACTATTCGGGTGACGGCCTCGCCCGCGGGATCGAGCTTGCGCGGCAGCTCCATCCGTTCGAACTGTCGCTGACCGACGTCCAGACCTGCATCGACTCGCTCGCCCCCGCCGGGCCGGTGTTCGTCGTCGGCTATTGCTATGGAGGGTCGGTCGCGTGGTTCGCCGCTACCCGCCTCACCGGCGTGGCCGCCGCGAGCGGCTATTATGGCAGCATGATCCCGGCGGCGGCGGACGAAGAGCCCAAGGTCCCCGTCATCCTCCATTTCGGCCGCCACGATCACGGCATCCCGATGGAGGGCGTCGAGCAGGTGATCGCCAAGGACTGGCCGAACGCGACCGTGAATGTCTACGAGGCGGGCCACGGCTTCAACTCGGATCGCCGCAAGGATTATCACGAGCCGAGCGCCGATCTTGCAAAGGCCCGCACGCTTGCGCTGTTCCACGCGAACGGCGGCTGACAAGCGCTGGCGTCTGCTCCCCGGTTTGACCGCAAGCCGCGGGATGCAGCACCCCGACCGACGCGCTACATCTTGGCCATGACGCACATCGCCCCAGATCCGGACACCGCCTGGACCGCCTTTGCCAACCGGGACCGGGCGTGGGACGGTCGGTTCATCGTCGCGGTGAAGACCACCGGCATCTATTGCAAGCCGAGCTGTCCGGCCCGCCATCCCAGACGCGAGAATGTCGTCTTCCTTGATGACCCGGCTAGCGCCCGTGCGGCCGGGTTCCGGGCCTGCCTTCGCTGTACCCCGGACTCCGTGGGCCGCGACCGGATAGCGGTCGCCGCCGCCGTCGCGCTGCTCGAAGCCACGGACGACCGCCTCTCGCTCGACCAGCTCGCAGCACAAGCGGGCTATGCGCCGCATCATTTCCACCGGCTGTTCAAGCGCGCGACCGGGGTCACGCCGGCCGCCTATGCCCGCGGCCTGCGCAGCGCACGCGCCGCCGACGCGCTGACCCGTGAGGCCCACGTCGCCGCCGCGATCTACGATGCGGGCTATGCCGCGCCGAGTCGCTTCTATGCCGGCGCCGCGTCGCGCATGGGGATGCCGCCGAGCGTCTGGGCGCGCGGCGGCGACGGGGTCCGGATCCGCTGGACGATCGTCGCGACCAGCCTCGGGCCGCTACTGATCGCCGCGACCGATACGGGGCTGTGCCGCGTGGCGTTCGACGAGGACGCGGCCGACCTCGTCGCGCGCTTCCCCCGTGCGATCGTCACGCCCGGCGATACGGTACTCGCCGATCTTGCGGCGCGCGTCGTCGCCAGCGTCGAATCACCCGACCGCCAGCACGACCTCCCACTCGACGTCCGCGGCACCGCGTTCCAGGAGGCGGTCTGGCAGGCACTCGCCCGCATCCCCGCGGGCGAGACGCGCACCTATACGCAACTCGCCGTTGCCGCCGGCACCCCGGCCGCGGTCCGTGCGGTGGGCAGTGCGTGCGGTGCCAATCCGATCGCCATCCTCATCCCCTGCCACCGCGCGCTTCGCACCGACGGGACACTCGGCGGCTACGCCTATGGCCTCGACCGCAAACGCGCGCTGCTGGCGAAAGAGGCGCCGCGCCAACCCACCCTGTCGCCAGCACATTCAGGCGATCCCCGACCTTCGACATCGTGACGACGGTCGGGGTCCGCGCCCTCCTTGCTAATTCGCCGGTGTCGGCCCCGACGGCGTCGCCGCCACCGTCTCCCCCCGTGCCTTCGCAAGCGCCAGCATCGCCGCGGGCCCCGTCACGCCGGTATCGAGGATCGCGATCAGCCGCGCCGCCGGGTTGTCTGCCGACTGGTGCGGGTCATAGGCGAGCGGGCGCAGTGCGCGTCGGGCAGCATCGGTCTGACCATCCAGGATCGCCTGCGCCGCGACCTTGAAGCGCAGCGCCGGGTCCTGCGGCACGAGCTCGAGCGCGCGACCGATCCCGAGGATCGCGGCCGCGCTGGGAGTCTCGCCCGCCGCGGCGAAGCTGTCATAATAGAGCGACAGCGCCTCGGCATCGTCGGGCGCCTGGCGATTGGCCGTGACGATCCAGCGCCGCGCCGCACTCCATGCTGAAGCATCGCGCGGTGTCGCCGCAGCGGCGCGCCGCATCATCACCTGCGCCTTGTACAGCATCGCCTGCCGCGACGTCGGATCGGCGGCGAGCGCGCGGTCGGCAGCACCCAGCGCCACATCGTCCTGCCCCGCATCATACGCCATCTCCGCCAGCCAGCCCTGCGCCAGCGCATCGTCGGGATAGGCCGCCGCGATCCGGGCGGCGCGCGCGAAGATCGGTGCGGCGGTGGCACGATTGACGCCGCGCTCCGACTGCATCCGCAGCTCGACCATCGCCGCGGCGCCCGGCGACAACGGCGTCACGGCCACAGGCGCGACGGGCAGCTTATCATATGCGATCCGCAGCCCCGGGATGCGCGACTGGCGCAAATACGCATCGAGCGCCTTGTCGAGCGCGCGCAAGTCGCCGAACGCCGCAGTAGCCGCAGCAACGCTCGGCGTTCCCGCGTTCAGCGCGGTCAGATACTGCTGGAACTGCCGGCCGCGCGCCGCATCGAACATAAGATAGTGCGTCAGCAACCAGCCGCGCCCGTACATCACCCCGCGCTGCTCGTCGGTCAGCGTCTGCCCGGTCGCGAACAAGGTCGCCGCGGGCACCGGCTTCGCCGCGAGCAGGCTGTACGCCCGGTGCTGCGCCGCGCCGCCGAGCTGGACATACTCCTTCTCGAACGCGGCGGTCGAGACGAACTCGGCATAGCCCTCGGAAAACCACGCCGGATAGGCGGCGGCGTAATTGCCCAGCAGGAAGTGATGCGCATATTCGTGAAACAGGACGATTTGCGGGATCCCGCCGCCGCGCGTCGAGCGGCTGCCGTCCCCGCCCTCGTCGATCCGCGGGGTGAAGGCGACCGACCCGCTCGCGCGCGGCAGGTAGAATCCGGCGATGCCGCGATCGCCCGACAATCGGCGGATCGCCGCGACGTCGTTCGCGACATAGACGGTGACGCGGTTCGCGCCCTTCGCGCCGGTGCCCTCCGGCGTGCGGTGGAGATGCCGGATCGCCCCGTCGAACTGCTCGAGCCGCGTCGCCATCGTCGTGAGCGCGGCGGGCGACATGTCGGCATAGATCTCGAAATGATCGGAGGTCGCGTGCGCCCATTTCGCCGCTGCCGGCGTCCAGGCCGCGACCAGTCCCGCCATGATCGTGACGCTCCACGCCACCCCATGCCTAACTCTGTGCATTACCCGCATCGCCATCCCCCTCAACACCGCCATCCTGCCATGCGGATCGGCGCGTGCCGAGGGGGTAAACGGAGTCTCGATCAGTCTGCCGATGTGCAGGAATAGACGAGCTTCTCGTTGGGCAGCGGCGGCAGCGTGGCCCGGACTGCCGACTGCTGACCGACCAGCCGCGTGATCGCCGCCGGATCGGTTGTGCACTGCCCCGGCGTGTCGCCACGCGCCGCCCGCGCCGCGGTCATCCCCGCCGCCGACATCAAATAGCGCGTATTGGCATAGGTCCGCGTCGCCGGGTCGAACGACAGCAGTGACACCGTCTGTTCGGCCTCGGGCACCAGCACGCGTTCCCACCGGCCATTGCCCGCGACATATTGGGTCTTGCCGTTGACGCAGCCGCCCGCACCCCAGCCGAGCGGCACGTCTTCGCTCGACGAGATCGTGATCCGGCTCCGCTCGGGGATCAGCCGGCACATTAGCCGGCCGAGCGCCTTGTCCTCGACCACCGGCCCCGATCGCGCGACCGACGCCGTGGGAAGGTCGACCGCGCCCGACGGCCTGGCCACGAACACGACGACCGCCGCGACCACCGCGACGCCACCGCCTGCTGCCGTCCAGATCGCCGCACGCCGCCGGCCGCGCGATTCGAGCAGCCCCGCCGCACCGATCCCGAGCGCGCCTGCGACCAGCAGCAGCCCCGCGATCGCCATGACGTTCTCGCGCCGGCGCTCCGCCTCGATACGCGCCTGTTCCAGCGCGCGTTCACGCGACAGCGCCGCCTGCGTCGCCACATCACGCCGCGCCGCCGCCGCATCGGCCGCCGCGCGCACGTCTGCGTCGCTGTCCTGCCGCAACCGCTCCTCGATCGAGGTGCACGGCGTTCCGACCGCGGTATAGGGCTGCTTCGCCTCGCGCAGGAATGCGGCGAGCTCGGTGTCCGCGATTGCGAAGCCGAACGTCGAATCGCCCTCCTCGCCGCGCGTGATCGCCGAATTGACGCCGATCACGCGGCCGCACCGGTCAAGCAGCGGTCCGCCCGAATTGCCGCGCGCGATATTGGCGGTGTGCAACAGCACCTCGACATCGCTCAGACTGCGCCGGCCCGAGAAGACGCCCTCCGACCGCACTGGGCTGGTCGGCCGGATATAGTCCGCGGCCGAGCGCGCGGTGGCGAGGTCGACATTGCCGGGAAAGCCCAGCGACACCACCGCCCCGCCCTCATCGATCGGTCCCGTATACAGCGCGGTCTGCGGCAGGCGCGCGCCGGTGAACTCGATCAGCGCCAGATCGCGCTGCACGTCATAGGCGATCACCTTGCCCTGATAGGATTTGTCCCCCTCGGTCGGCACCACGCCGACGACGACATTGTCGGGATAGCGTTCCGCCAGCTCGACGACATGCGCGTTGGTGACGATCCGGTTGGGCGCGACCGCGAAGCCGCTGCCATGACCGAAGCCGACGACCTGGTCGTCGACCACCGCGATCGTCACAACACGCACGACCCCGCGCCCGGTCGCGCTGATGTCGTCGGCGCTGGCGGGGGCGGCGATGCCGATGAGCGCGGCGAGCGGAAGGACGAGCAGGGTAAGCAGGCGGATCAGCATGCGCCCCCCTTATCCGCCCGCGCGCCGCGGCAGAACCCGTTTCCGGACGCCGCGCGGTCGCCGACCGATTGGTTAGCGAATTGGCAAGGCTTCGCCGGTAACCCCGGCATTAACGATCGAGGGACTGGTGCATGAGCGCGTTCGGACGACGCAGTGGGATGAGTGGCGGAACGGCAGCGCGGCCCGCGTTCGGCGTCGCGCGACCGATGCAGGGCGGCGGCCCCGCCCCGCGACCCGATCCCGAAGGCGGCGCGCAATTTCCTGCGCTCGACACCCTCCTGCCGATGCCCGGCGAGACCGAGGGCGGCGTGCCGATCGGCCAGGTCGACGCGATGCAGCGACTCGCGGATCGTCAGGCCGCGTCGGGCGATGCGGGCGCGAGCAAGGTCGAGGGCTTCGAACAGTCGATCCACAAGATCAAGGAACAGGTGCTCCCCCGCCTGCTCGAACGTGTCGATCCCGAGGCCGCGGCGACGCTCGGCAAGGACGAGCTGGCGGAGGAATTCCGCCCGATCATCGGCGAGGTGCTCGCCGAGCTGAAGCTGACGCTCAACCGCCGCGAACAGTTCGCGCTGGAAAAGGTGCTGGTCGACGAGCTGCTCGGGCTCGGGCCGTTGGAGGAACTGCTCGCGGATCCGAACATCACCGACATCATGGTGAACGGCCCCGAACAGACCTATGTCGAGCGCAAGGGCAAGCTCGAACTCGCCCCCATCCAGTTCCGCGATGAGGAGCATCTGTTCCAGATCGCGCAGCGGATCGTGAATTCGGTCGGTCGCCGCGTCGACCAGACCACCCCGCTCGCCGACGCCCGCCTCAAGGACGGCAGCCGCGTCAACGTGATCGTGCCGCCGCTGAGCTTGCGCGGCACCGCGATCTCGATTCGTAAGTTTTCGGCCAAGCCGATCACGCTCGACATGATGGCCGGGTTCGGCAGCATGAGCCCCAAGATGGCGACCGCGCTCAAGATCGCGGGCGCGTCGCGCTTCAACGTCGTCATCTCGGGCGGTACCGGTTCGGGCAAGACGACGATGCTCAATGCGCTGTCGAAAATGATCGACCCGGGCGAGCGCGTGCTCACGATCGAGGACGCCGCCGAGCTTCGCCTTCAACAGCCGCACTGGCTCCCGCTCGAGACGCGGCCCGCCAATCTGGAGGGCCAGGGCGAGATCAGCATCCGCGATCTCGTCAAGAACGCGCTGCGTATGCGTCCCGATCGGATCATCCTGGGCGAGATCCGTGGGTCCGAGTGTTTCGACATGCTCGCGGCGATGAATACCGGTCACGACGGCTCGATGTGCACGCTCCACGCCAACTCCCCGCGCGAGGCGCTCGCGCGTATGGAGAACATGGTGATGATGTCGGACATCAAGGTTCCGAAGGAGGCGATCTCGCGTCAGATCGCCGATTCGGTCGAGCTGATCATCCAGGTGAAGCGCCTGCGCGACGGCTCGCGCCGCGTCACCAACATCACCGAGGTGATAGGCATGGAGGGCCCCGTGATCGTCACGCAGGAGCTGTTCAAGTTCGAATATCTCGACGAGAGCGCGGACGGCAAGATCCTCGGCGAATACCGCTCGATGGGCCTGCGCCCCTACACGCTCGACAAGGCCAAGCAGTTCGGCTTCGACCAGGCCTATCTGGAGGCGTGCCTCTGACTTCTGCTGGCCGCATATAGGACAGGTGGTTGAGACCGTGCTAAAAATGCCAGTCTGTGTGTGCCCAGTTCCGGACGTTCGGATCGTCTGCGCTACTATCCAGCTATTGTCGTTTATTGATTTTAATCTGATGATCTTGTTCGACTTGTTTTACCTGTCCTCCGAGCGGTGATTGTAAAGCGAGCGGCGGACCGTCCGGCCCAAGAGCGCGCCAGCGTTATCAGCGTCGATATGCACCACCAACGTCCATCTAGCTTAGCTTTTCTCGTTCGTCACCGAATGGTGTTGTTGTGTGCACTGTTGATCGTGCTGGGCTTGGCCGAGCGGCTTGCATTTTTGCCGGTGCGCACGTCGGACATGGGGATCTATCAAACGCCATGGTTGCAGGCTGCCGAACGAGCAGGCGGAAGCTATCTGCGACACAAGTTCACTAACTACACGCCATTCTACGAACATTGCATGGCGCTCATGGCGCTGTTTCCCGGAACCGCGGTCCTGCGGATCAAGATCTCTGGGGTATTGTTTGACGGGGTGCTGGCATTTAGCGTCACGCGTCTCGTGCCGCGAGGCAGAAGACTGCTCGCCGCGGCAGTTACGCTGGCGCTGCCGACCATCGCGATGAATTCGGCCCTGCTCGCCCAGTCCGATGCGATCTATGGGGCCATGGTCGCTGCTTGCATCGCCGCTGCTCTGCGAAAGAAGCCGGTATGGGCGATGCTTGCCTTCTCGGCTGCCATTGCGGTCAAGCTGCAGGCGATTTTGGTCGCACCGTTGCTTGTGCTGCTGTGGCTGGACCGTCGCCAACCCTTATGTTCGTTTGCGCTTGTCCCGCTCACGTACGTGCTGTTCGCGCTGCCCATGGCCATGGCGGGCCGTTCAGCGATCGAGATCTTTGGCGTCTACAGCCAGCAATACGACTTTTTTGCAATTCTGTCCGTCAATGCGCCGAATGTCTGGCAGGTCGGGCAGAGCATGATGAGTTACGAACGCGGCCTGATGCTGGGCCTGCCCTGCGCGGTGATGCTGACGGGTACTGCCATCCTGCTGCTATGGCGCGCAGGCACGCTGCATGCGCGCAATGGGCTTCTGTTGGCTGCGGCGATCCTGCTGATCATTGTCCCCTACGTCACACCTAAAATGCATGATCGATACTTCTATCTGGTCGATCCGGTTATGGTAGCGCTGGCTTGCCGTGACCGTCGTTTCCTTGCACCCATGCTCCTCGCCCAAACAGCGTCTCTCCTGTCCTATGTGCCATTTATTGCCGACAGCTACATCGCGTTTGACCCGGTATGGGGCCGCGCCGGCGAGGTCGCGCAGGTAACCAGGCTCAATTACGGGATACTGCCCCTGTTCGGCGCCGTTGCGATGGGGGCTGCGCTGATCCTGTTGATGGGTGAGGCGTACCGGTGTGCCAAATG
Source organism: Sphingomonas aerolata (assembly GCF_003046295.1). Classification (GTDB taxonomy): domain Bacteria; phylum Pseudomonadota; class Alphaproteobacteria; order Sphingomonadales; family Sphingomonadaceae; genus Sphingomonas; species Sphingomonas aerolata. Next base: position 647,915 of record NZ_PZZN01000002.1, on the reverse strand, counting down.
GGACACCGGCATTCTACGACGCTGGCCTTGGGGGGGCGGTTTTCAGGCTTATCGCTTCGCGGACGACGGGCGGCACTCGCTGTCGGGTAGGCGGTAGGCGTCTGACGGACAACGCCGCCGTCGTCAGGAGCGACGGGACAAGCGTCGGACCATTGCAATGGAAGCGTAAGACAGCGGCAGGAAGGGCAGACAGCGCGCTCTTACGTGCGAGCGGCGCACCAGTCTGGATGAACGGCGCCGACAAACTGCGGCTTCACCAGACGCCGCCCGGCCGGTTTCCTCTCTAGCCTACCTGCCCCCGAGGGAGGTGCAGCTTGTAAGGCCCCGCCAACGCGCTAGGGACGGGTGCACATGCGTATGCTTACCCTCGCCATCGTCCCGCTATTGGCGGTTCTGAGCGTTTCGGCGCGGCAGCCGGCATCGGAGGCCGTGCCCGAGGCCAATCCGTCCGGTTCCACCCCCGGCACATCCCCCGGCCCCGCCACTTCCCCCGCCGACCGCGACCAGGGCGTCGCCCGTCTTGCCGCCGATACCGAAACACGCTGGGTGCCGTTCGACCTGACGCCGGGCAACCAGATCCGGTTCGTAATGCAGATCGACGGGCGCAGCATCACCGCGATCCTCGATACGGGGGTCAGTTATACGTTGCTCGCAGACACCTCCCCCGCGGTCGTCCGGCGCGCGCTGAAGCCCGGCGGGCGGGCGAGCGCGATCGGCGGGTCGGTCGCGCTGCGCTGGATGCCGACGCGGTCGATCACGCTCGGCGGCCTGACGCGCAGCGGCGGCGGTGTCAGTGTTGCCGCCCTCCCTGCGCTCGCGACCGGCAGCGCGACCGCGGTCGACCTGCTGGTCGGGCGGGACCTGCTAGCCGCGCATGCGCTCGACATCGATTATCCCGCGCGCCGCTTCCGGCTGATCCCGACCGGGCGGCTGCCCTTTGCGGGCGATACCGCGCCGCTGACGATCTCGTCCGATCGGCGCGTCTATGAAAGCGCGATCCGGATCGGCACGCACGCGCTGGCGCCGATCGTCGTCGATACCGGCGACGGATCGGCGATCACCGTGACCGCGGCGGGCTGGCGCCGTGCCGCGCCGCCGGGGCTGCCGACCACCACCGCGATCGCCTATGGGCTCGGCGGCTCGGTCGTCAGCGGCCTCGCGATCGCCCCCGAGATCCGGGTCGGTACGCTCGTCGCGCGAGACACCGAGGTGCGGATCGAGCCCGAGGCGGGCTTTTCGCAGTCGATCGGCGCCGCCGGGCGGCTCGGCTCGGGGTTTCTCCAGCATTATCGCGTGCTGCTCGACCCGAGCGCGGCGCGGATGGTCCTGCGCCGCGGTGACGTCGCCGATCCCCGCCCCATCCGGTCGACCAGCGGCCTGCTGATGGGTGTCGAAAGCAACCGGCTGAAGGTCCTGCACGTGATGCGCGGCGGCCCGGCCGAGGCGAGCGGGTGGCAGGTCGGCGACCTGATCTGTTCGATCGACGGCCAGCCCATCCCCCGCGACTATCCAACCAGCCCGCTGGCGGACTGGACCATCCGCCCGCCCGGCAGCGTCGTCCGACTCGGGCTGTGCGACGGGACGACGCGCACGCTGACGCTCAGGACTTTCTACTGATGACATCGTCCACGACTGCATCGTCCGGATCCCGCTGGACCCCCGCGCTGATCCTGCTGATGATCGCGCTGGCGATCCGCGTCTGGGATTTCGGCAATCCGGTGATCGCCGTCGACGAGCAATATTATCTGCTAGTCGGCGACCGTATGCTGCACGGCGCGATCCCCTTTCTCGACATCTGGGATCGCAAGCCGATCGGGCTTTTCCTGCTGTTCGCGGCGATCCGGCTGCTCCCCGGCGACGGGATTCTCGCCTATCAGCTGGTCGCGACCGGCTGCGCCTGGCTGACTGCGGTCCTCGTTCATCACGGCGCGATGCGGATCGGCGCGACGCGGCGTGGTGCGCTGGCGGCAGGAGCGACCTATCTGGCCGGGTTGTCGCTGCTCAGCGGCGGCGGCGGGCAGGCGCCGGTCTTCTACAATCTGCCGATCGCCATCGCCGCGCTGCTGACCTTCCGCCTGCCCGCACTCGCGGCGGCGAACGACCGCCGCGCGATCGTGCGTGGCGGCGCGCTGGCCTGCCTGCTCGCAGGGATCGCGATCCAGATGAAATACACGCCCGCCTTCGAAGGCGCGTTCTTCGGGCTGGCGCATCTCTGGTTCCACCGCCGCACCGGCGCGCCGGTCTCAGCGACGCTGGGTGCGGCGCTGCTGTGGATCGCCGTCGGGCTCGCGCCGTCGCTCGCCGCGCTTGGCTGGTACACCGCGCACGACCTGTTCGCGACCTTCTGGTTCGCCAACGTCACCTCGATCTTCCTGCGCCCCGGCTATCCGCTCGCGCAGGTGGTGATGCGACTGCTCGGCATCCTCGTCCAGCTGCTGCCGCTGATCGCCGCCGCGGCGATCACCTGGCATCGCCGCGCGCATCTCGGGATCGACCGTGCGGTCGCGCGGCTCGCCTTTGGCTGGCTGATCGCGGCGTCGCTCGGCTTCCTCGCGATTGGTACCTTCTTCGATCATTACGGCCTGCCGCTGGTCGCCCCGCTGGCGATCGCCGCCGCGCCCGCGCTGTCACGCCATGCCAAGCTGCTCGCCATCGCGCTGATCGTCCCCTTCACGATCCTTGCGGTCGAACGCGTCGTCCGGCGCGACGACTCCGCCGGCGCCTATGCGCTGGCCCGCATCGTCCAGGCGAACAGTGGCGACGAATGCCCCTATGTGTTCCGCGGCGACACCGTCACCTATCTGCTCGCACGGACCTGCGTGCCGACGCCCTACGCCTTTCCCAACCTGCTCAGCCTGTCGACCGAGCAGGGCGCGACCGGGATCAACGAGGCGGCAGAGGTCCGCCGTATCCTCGCCAACCGTCCGCCGGTAATCGTCACCTCGACGCGCCGCCTGTCGATCTGGAACGTCGGCAGCCTGCGCGCGCTGAAGGCGACGCTCGCGAGCGACTATCGCCTCGTCTTCACCACGCGCCGGCTGAAGGATCGCAGCGCCGTCTATCTGCGCAACGACCGCGTGTTCGTCGCCCCCGGGCAGCGGGCCCCGTCGAGTCCGGTGCCCACCGCCGCCGACGGCAGGTAACGCGGCGCGGTCCGCGCCTTGGCCCGCTGTTCATAGGCATAGCCTGCGTTCAGCACCGTGCCGTCGCCGTAGCGTGTCGCGATGAACGACAGCCCGACCGGCAGCCCGCGGACAAGCCCCATCGGCACGGTCAGGTTAGGATAGCCAGCGACCGCGGGCAGTTCGCTCGCGCTCGGCCCGCCATATTGGTCGCCATAGACCGGCTCGCTGAGCCAGGCGGGACCATAGGTCGGCTCGACGAGCACCGTCGCCCGCGCGGTCTTCAGCATCGCGTCGATCCCCTCCGCGCCTGCAAGCCGCAGCGATTTCGCACGGGCCGCCTTGTAGGCCGGGTCGTCGAGCCCCTTGGTCTTGGCCGCCGCCTCAAACGTCTCCTGCGCAAAGAACGGCATCTCCGCTGCTTCATTGGCGCGATTGAACGCGATCACCTGGTCGAGCGTCCGGGTCCGCACCGCCGCGGGGGTGGTCGCGAGATAGGTGTCGAGATCCGCCTTCAGCTCGGTCTGGAGTACCAGCAGCTCCGCCTCGCCGATCCCGTCGAGCTTGGGCTGCTTGACCTCGACGAGCACCGCGCCCGCCGCCTTGAGCACGCCCAGCGCCACCTCGTACCGCGCCGCGACGTCCGCGGTCATCTCGGGCCGGACGACCCCGATCCGCAACCCCGAGAGTGCGCTGGTCGACAGGGCGGCGGCATAGTCGCGCTTGTACGCGCCTGCCCCCGCGGTCGCGGCATCCGCCGGATCCGCTGCGATCATCGCCGAGAACATCGTCGCCACGTCGCGCACGCTGCGCGCCATCGGCCCCGGCGTGTCCTGGCTATGGCTGATCGGCACGACATGCGTCCGGCTGACCAGCCCGATCGTAGGCTTCAGCCCGACCAGCCCGTTGATCGATGACGGGCACACGACCGAGCCATCGGTCTCGGTGCCGATCGCCGCTGCTGCAAAGCTCGCCGCGATCGCCGCGCCCGACCCGCTCGACGATCCGCACGCGGTCCGGTCGAGCGCATAGGGATTGCGGACCAGCCCGCCGATCGCGCTCCACCCACTCATCGACCGCGTCGACCGGATGTTCGCCCATTCGCTGAGGTTGGTCTTGCCGAGGATCACCGCCCCCGCCGCGCGCAGCTGCGCGACCACGGGCGCGTCGCGGCGCGTCATATTGTCCTTGAGCGCCAGGCTGCCCGCGGTGGTCGGCATCGCGTCGGCGGTCTCGACATTGTCCTTGATCAGCACCGGCACGCCGTGCAGCGGTCCGCGCACCCGCCCTGCCCGACGCTCCGCGTCGAGCGCCTTGGCCTGGGCCAGCGCATCGGGATTGAGCGCGATCACGCTGCGCAGCGTCGGCCCCTTGCGGTCCATCGCCGCGATCCGCGCGAGATATGCCCGGACCAGATCGACGCTGCTCGCCGTCCCCGCCGTCATGCTCGCCTGAAGCTGATCGATCGAGCGTTCCTCGACCGCGACGGTCCTGGCCGCCGCCGCCATTGGCATGGCGGCGGTGGCGAGCAGGATCCCCGTGATGATATGGCGCATTTTCAGTCCCCCTTTGGCCTGGACGCTATCGGGGATCGGACGGCGCGCCAAGCGCCCTGGCGGGTCAGCCGACGAAGGCGCGCTCGATCACGAACGTACCGGGCTTGGAATTCGCGCCCTCTTCAAAGCCCTGCGCCTCGAGCATCACCGCGAACTCCTTGATCATCTCGGTCGATCCGCACAGCATCGCGCGGTCGGTCTCGGGGTTCAGCTTCTGGTCGCCGCGCACCGGATGGCCGAACAGCGACGCGTCCTCGATCAGCGCACCGATCCGCCGCGTGGTGCGGAACGGCTCGCGCGTGACGGTCGGGATGTAGTGGAACTGCGTGGCCGCCTCCTCGGCGATCAGCGGATCCTCGGCGAGCAACGCGACCATCTCGTCGTGATAGGCAAGGTCGCTGACGCGGCGCACGCTGTGCACGACGATCACCTGCTCATAGGCCGAATAAACGTCGGGATCGCGCATCAGGCTGAGGAAGGGGGCAAGGCCGGTGCCCGTCGAGAACATGAAGAGGCGCTTGCCCGGGAGCAGCGCGTCTAGCACCAGCGTGCCCGTCGGCTTCTTGCCCAGATACACCTCGTCACCCGGCTGGATCAGCTGGAGCTTCGACGTCAGCGGACCGTCCTCGACCTTGATCGACAGGAATTCGAGCTCTTCCGAATAATGCGGGCTCGCGATCGAATAGGCGCGCATGATCGGCTTGCCGCCCTCCTGCGGAAGGCCGATCATCACGAATTCGCCCGAGCGGAAGCGGAAGGTCGACGGGCGCTCGATCGCGAAACTGAACAGATGCTCGTTCCAGTGGCGCACCCACAGAACCTTGGCGTTGAGGAACGCGGGGGTCTCCGGGATGAGCACGGGCGCGCGGGTTTCGAGGGTTTCGGCGGTCATGCGTCTATTCCTTGGCCGCGCGGATTCGCGCCGGCGGGTCGATGGCTTGCGAAACGGTCGCATTATGGATGCGCGTGCAGTGGGTCAACATTAGCAAAGCTTGGGGCCGCACAATGCTCGCCGCATTAGAACGTCCGTCATTGGTGCGCAGGCGGGAATCCCTACTGGCAGCGCTCTCCCTTAAAATGCTGGCGGGGTAGGCTATGGATCCCCGCCTTCGCGGGGACGACGGGTGGTTTGCGGATTGACGAATGCCGGCAATGGCGGCGTTGTCGTCGTGCCACCTGTTCCCCATATTCCCCCTCGATGGCCATCCAGATCCGCACCAGCCTCGCCGAACCCGAAACCGGCGACACCTTCGTCCCGCACCGCCCGACCGCGCGCCCCGCAAAGGTCGAGGGCGGCAAGCGGTTCAAGCTCGTGAGCGAATATGAGCCGGCAGGCGACCAGCCGACCGCGATCGCCGAACTCGTCTCGGCGATCGGCGAGGGCGAGAAGGATCAGGTGCTGCTGGGCGTCACCGGATCGGGCAAGACCTTCACGATGGCGAGCGTGATCGAACGCGTGCAGCGGCCTGCGCTGATCCTCGCGCCCAACAAGATCCTCGCAGCGCAGCTTTACGGCGAGATGAAGTCGTTCTTCCCTGACAACGCGGTCGAATATTTCGTCAGCTATTATGATTATTATCAGCCTGAGGCGTATGTCGCGCGGTCGGACACGTATATCGAGAAGGAGTCCTCGACCAACGAGTCGATCGACCGGATGCGGCATTCGGCGACGCGCGCGCTGCTCGAACGCGACGACGTGATCATCGTCGCGTCGGTATCGTGCCTGTACGGCATCGGCTCCGTCGAGACCTATTCGGCGATGATCTTCGACCTGAAAAAGGGCACGACGGTCGACCAGCGCGAGATCGTGCGCAAGCTCGTCGCGCTTCAGTACAAGCGCAACGACGCGGCGTTCCAGCGCGGCAATTTCCGCGTGAAGGGCGACACGCTCGAGATCTTCCCGTCGCATTACGAGGACAGCGCGTGGCGCATCTCGTTCTTCGGCGACGATATCGAGGAGATCACCGAGTTCGACCCGCTGACCGGCAAGAAGGTCGCGTCGCTCAACTCGGTGCGCGTCTATGCGAACTCGCATTACGTGACGCCCGGCCCGACGCTGAAACAGGCGGGCGAGGCGATCAAGCACGAGCTGGCCGAGCGGCTGAAGGAGCTGGTGCTCGAGGGCAAGCTGCTCGAGGCGCAGCGGCTCGAGCAGCGCACGAACTTCGATCTCGAGATGATCGCGGCGACCGGCAGCTGCGCGGGGATCGAGAATTACTCGCGCTTCCTCACCGGCCGGATGCCGGGTGAGCCGCCGCCCACGCTGTTCGAATATCTGCCCGACAACGCTTTGCTGTTCGTCGATGAGAGCCATGTCACGATCGGCCAGATCAACGGCATGTCGCGCGGCGATCACCGCCGCAAGCTGACGCTCGCCGAATATGGGTTCCGCCTGCCGAGCGCGATCGACAACCGGCCGCTCAGGTTCAACGAATGGGACGCGATGCGCCCGCCGACGACCTATGTCTCGGCGACTCCCGGCAGCTGGGAGATGGAGCAGACCGGCGGCGTGTTCGCCGAACAGGTCATCCGCCCGACCGGGCTGATCGATCCGCCTGTCGAGATCAAGCCGGTCGAGGAGCAGGTGCAGGACCTGATCGTCGAGGTCGGGAAGACCACCGCGCTTGGATACCGTACGCTCGTCACCACGCTGACGAAGCGGATGGCGGAGGATCTGACCGAGTATATGCACGAGGCGGGGATCAAGGTCCGCTACATGCACAGCGACGTCGAGACGCTCGAGCGTATCGAGCTGATCCGCGACCTGCGGCTGGGCGTGTACGACGTGCTGATCGGCATCAACCTGTTGCGCGAGGGGTTGGACATCCCCGAATGCGGGCTGGTCGCGATCCTTGATGCGGACAAGGAGGGCTTCCTGCGGTCCGAGACCTCGCTGATCCAGACGATCGGTCGTGCGGCGCGTAACGTCGACGGCCGCGTGATCCTGTACGCCGACCGCGTCACGGGCTCTATGGAGCGCGCGATGAACGAGACGGCGCGGCGCCGCGAGAAGCAGGTCGCGTACAACACCGAACACGGCATCACGCCGACGACGATCCGCCGCAACATCGGCGACATCATCGCGCACGTCGCCAGCCAGGATCAGGTCACCGTCCCGATCGACGAGGACCGCCCGCACATGGTCGGCCACAACCTGCGTGCCTATATCGAGGATCTGGAAAAGCAGATGCGCAAGGCCGCGTCGGATCTGGAGTTCGAGACCGCCGGGCGGCTGCGAGACGAGATCCGGCAGCTGGAGAACGAGGAGCTTGGCCTGCCGGTGGACCAGCAGAAGGCGCCGGTCATGGGCCGTTCGAACGAGGGCAAGCCAGGCACGCGGAAAACGCGCTACGGGAAGAGCCAGAAAATGCGGATGGGTGGCTCGCGGTCTCGCTAAGGTCGCGCCTTGCTGCCGTTTTAAACGCCGGTTAAGGCTGGTAACCCTGGATCCTGACTTTCGTCAGGATGACGAGGAAGGGGTGGACAGCGCAAAGCTTAAATCCATTCCGTCATCCTGACGAAAGTCAGGATCCAGAGCCGCAAAAACCGCCCCTTCCCCGCGCTCGCGTCAGCCGACGACGAGATCCTCGCTGCTCGACCCATAATAGCTCGCCACCCGGTCGGCATAGGCCTGGTCGAAGACCGGCGCGTTGTTCGACCAGCTCGGGCCTCCCTCGAGCACGCGCTTGTCGATCGTCACCACATACAGGTCACGCACCGCGTCGAACTGGAGCAGCGCGAACGGCAGCGGGTAAAAGCTCTTGCCCATGCCCAGGAACCCGCCGAGGCTCAGCACGGCATGCGTCGCGCGCCCGGTACCCTTGTGCACCATGAAGGCATAAACCGTCCCGACCGCGTCGCCATCGCGGCTCTCGACCTTCATCGTCCCCGAAATATTGGCCTGAACGAGCAGCTGGGTGGGGGTCTGGGCAACGGTATCGGACATGGATCGTCTCCTGATTTACAGTGTTCCGTCGCTGAACCGGTAGCAGCGTGCGCCGGTTCCCACGCGATCGCCGTCCTCGCGCCTTGAGCGGCCGCCGGGCGTGCCGCATAGCGGGTCATGCGCGCCCACACCCCTATCGCCGCTGGCTGGCCCATCGCCGCCGGCCTCGCCACGCTGACGCTGATCGCCGGTTGCGTTGCGCCGCCCCGCGCCGAACCGCCGCCGCCGGCACCGCGCGTCGAGGCGCCCGCCCCCGCCCCACGCCCCGCCCCGCTTGCGGCTGACTGGCGCGACTGGCCCTATACGCCGGGAAGCTGGACCTATCGCCGCGATCCGCGCGGATCGGTGGCGAGTTTCGGAGCGCAGGCGGCGCTGCCCGCACTGACACTCCAGTGCGATACCGGCACGCGGCAAATCCATCTGTCGCGCACCGCCGCGGCCGCCACGCCGATGACGATCCGCACGTCGAGCGTCACGCGCGCGCTGTCGGTCCAGCCCGGCAGCACGCCCGGCACCGTGACGGCGACGCTGCCGGCCAGCGATCCGCTGCTCGAGGCGATGGGGTTCAGCCGCGGTCGGTTCGTGATCGACCAGGAGGGTCAGCCCGCTCTCGTCATCCCCTCATGGGCGGAGATCGAACGCGTGACCGAGGATTGTCGCGGGTAAGGGCGGGCATATGCCCAGCGTGCCGCACAGCCTTTGAGGATTGCGCGAAATCTTCTGCAAAACAAGACTTGTATCAACAGGGCACCCGGCACACATTGCGGTTGCGGTCAGGCTTGGCCGCGTTGTTTCAACAAGCGAAAGGAGGTGATCCGATGTCTCATGGTTCAGCAGTGAGTTCGGTTCGGTTCGTTCGGGGGACGCGCTACTGATATCCGACGGCATGTGCGGGAGGTATCGCCCTCCAATCAACGCGCATGGCACAGGATGAGGTGGTACGCATGGTCCTCCGGGCTGGAGCTCTCCGGCCGCTGACCATGTCAGGAGGTTGTCGGGTCGTCGTGAGACGCCCCGGCAACCTCTTTTCATTTCTGGGTGGTTTTGTTTGGAGGATGCGGACGTTTCCCCGCATCCTTAAGAGAACGGTGCTCCCCCAACCCACACCGTCATCCTGACGAAAGTCAGGATCCAGAGCCACGCAGGTTGCCCCTAATTACCCTGATCCTGACTTTCGTCAGGATGACGGGACGGGCGACGGCTAGCCGCCCTAGCGCATGCGCCGGTTACAGAAACGCCTTGGCCCGGTTGAGCACGAGGCTGCACATCTTCGTCTTCACCTGTCCGCCGAGATTGTCGAGCGACAGCCCCTGACCGTTCGGCGCCTGAAGCTCCCCCGCCTGTCCCGCTGCAAAGCCAGGCGACGTCCGCACGCCCTGCCGCCCGGTCAACCGCTGCAGGATCGACTGCGCGCCTGCCGCCTGGCCCGTCGCAGGGGACTGCGTCCGGGTCTGGGGCGCCGTTTGCCGCCCCGTTAACGCGCCTAGTGCGCCGCCCTGACCGAGCAGGTTGTTCTTGAGGCAATAGCCTAGCAGACCTGCTGCATTGCCAGCCCCGATCGAACCGATGCTCGACGCGCCACCGCCAAGCAGGCCACCCAGTCCGCCGCCGAGCCCGCCAAGACTGTCACCCAAGCTACCGAGGCCCCCGCTGGACGTACGCGGCGCGGGCGCGGGTGCCCCGCTCTGGGCAACGGCGCTCGTCGTCATCAATGTTGCGACCGCGATCGCGACGACGGGGTTGGCGGGCTTGAACATACGAAACTCCTCTGGTTCGCAAGCTCAACGGAAGGGCTGCCCTCCCCGTTCCACGTCATCAGGACGAACGGTCACGCCGGCGCGAGCAGCCCCTCCCGCGCGATCTTCTCGCGCCAGACGAGCGGCGCCAGCTGGTGGACGTTCTCGCCCGCCGAATCGACCGCGACGGTCACCGGGAAATCGGCGACCTCGAATTCGTAGATCGCTTCCATACCCAGATCCTCGAAGCCGACGACCTTCGATCCCTTGATCGCGCGCGCGACCAGATAGGCCGCACCGCCGACCGCCATCAAATAGGCCGACTTGGCCTCGGCGATTGCCTTAGTCGCATCGCCGCCGCGCTCGGCCTTGCCGACCATCGCGAGCAGGCCCTGGTCGAGCATCATGCGCGTGAACTTGTCCATCCGCGTCGCGGTAGTGGGGCCCGCGGGCCCGACCACCTCGTCGCCGACCGGATCAACCGGCCCGACATAATAGATCACGCGACCACGGAAATCGACGGGCAGCTCCTCGCCCCTGGCCAGCATGTCGGCGATCCGCTTGTGCGCGGCGTCGCGGCCGGTCAGCATCTTGCCGTTCAGCAAAAGGCGGTCGCCATGCTTCCACGTCTGCACGACCTCGGGCGTCAGCGTGTCGAGGTCGACGCGGATCGCGGCCTTGTCGGGCGTCCAGTTGACGTCGGGCCACTCCTCGAGCTTCGGCGCCTCCAGATAGACCGGGCCTGAGCCGTCGAGCACGAAATGCGCGTGGCGCGTGGCGGCGCAGTTCGGAATCATCGCGACCGGCTTCGACGCGGCATGCGTCGGCCAGTCGAAGATCTTGACGTCGAGGATGGTGGAGAGCCCACCCAGCCCCTGCGCGCCGATGCCGAGCGCGTTGACCTTGTCGTAGATCTCGATCCGCAGCGCCTCGATGTCGTTCCTGGGGCCCCGCTCCTTCAGCTGCGCCATGTCGATCGCGCCCATCAGCGACTGCTTGGCGAGGATCATCGACTTTTCCGCGGTGCCGCCGATACCGATGCCGAGCATCCCCGGCGGGCACCAGCCGGCGCCCATCTGCGGGATCATCTCGAGCACCCAGTCGACGATCGAGTCGGACGGGTTCATCATCTTGAACTTCGACTTGTTCTCACTGCCGCCGCCCTTGGCCGCGACGTCGATCGAGACGGTGTTGCCGGGCACCATCTCGACATGCATCACGCTCGGCGTGTTGTCCTTGGTGTTGCGCCGCGTGAAGGCGGGATCGGCGAGGATCGAGGCGCGCAGCTTGTTCTCGGGATTGAGATACGCTTTCCGGACGCCTTCATCGATGACCTCCTGCAAGGAGCGGGTCGAGTCGAGACGGCAGTCCTGGCCCCATTTCACGAAGATCGTGACGATGCCGGTATCCTGGCAGATCGGGCGGTGGCCTTCTGCGCACATCCGGCTGTTGGTCAGGATCTGCGCGATCGCATCCTTGGCGGCGGGGCTCTTCTCGGCCTCGTACGCGACGCCCAGCGCACGGATGTAATCCATCGGGTGGTAGTAGCTGATGAACTGGAGCGCGTCGGCGACGCTTTCGATCAGGTCGGCTTCGGTGATGACGGTCATGCAGCGCCTTTACGGATACGGGTTTGCAGGCGTCTTAGCGGCGATCGGGTGATTTATGAAGATAGGGTCGGCCGGGCGATCGCCGCGCGACCCGCCACGACGTTCGCGCCGGCACGAGGTCCGACGTGCGAGGTTCTCCAAACAAAAGGGGCTGGAGTGGACACATCACCACTCCAGCCCCTCAGGCTGTGATTACGTGCAGCAGTCTTACATCGGCGGCGTCAGGCCATCCTTGCCGACCGCGACGGACCTCGCCCCCGACGCGCCGGCCAAGGTGATCGCGAACAGCTTCTGGCCCTTTGCAAGGACCGATCGCTCGGCCGGCTCGAACCGGACGATCGGCGTGCCGACGGGCACGACGACCTGTGCCTTGCCGCCCTTGTACGAGATGCTGAGCCTGGTCTCGCCGGGCTTGCCCGCGCCGGCGGTCACCGTGCCGTTGGTCATCCCGCTCTGCTGGTCGACGGTGCCGTTGGTCATCGCGCTCTGCCCGTCGACGGTGCCGTTGGTCATCGCACTCTGCTCATCGGCCGCGCCGCCGCCGGCAGCCGCGACCACGCCGGGAACGTCCCAGGGATAATGGCCCTCGCCGGTCCCGCGCATCGCCTCGGGGAAGATGACGAGCTCGACCGCGCGCAGTGCGTCGTCGGGACCGGTCGTCGCGGTGCCGATGAAGTCGCCGTCCTTCAGCGTCGACAGATCGGACTTCACCACCCAGGCGACCTTGGTCTTGGCGTCGAGCGGAACGCTGACCGACTTGCCGTCATAGGTCTGGACGGTCACCGCGTCGGCGCCGACCGCGGTGATCACGCCGCGAACGCGGGTGACGTCGGACGCTGCGCTTGCCGCCGCGCTGGTATTGACGGTGGCAGTGTTGGCGCCGGTCGATGTCGTGTCGCCACAGCCGCCAAGGACCGCGATCACGCCGCTCAACAGCATCAATTTTTTGGTCACCATCGCATTGGATCCTTCGAATATCATGGCGCGCGGTGCCATGACGGCATCGGCGAACGGTGTGCGGCCGGCCACAAAGACATGGTCGGTTCGGTTCAACGCCGTAAACGAGCAACCGGGCGCATCCCGCCGACCCGATGCTCGGAGACGCGAGATATCGGCGTGACTCCGGCTATCCTGGCGACAGCGCCATACGTAGAGGGTGACGATGCAGGATCTACGAAACATCGTCATTCTGACGGGCGCAGGAATTTCTGCCGAAAGCGGCATCGCGACGTTCCGCGGCCCGGGCGGCTTGTGGGAAGGACACCGGGTCGAGGATGTCTGCACGCCCGAGGCGCTCGCCGCGGATCCGGAGTTGGTGCACCGATTCTACGATCTGCGCCGCGCGGCGCTCGCGGGCGTCGAGCCGAATGCGGCGCATCATGCGCTGGCTCGGCTGGATGCGGCGTGGCCGGGCGAGTTGCTGATCGTGACGCAGAACGTCGACGACCTGCACGAGCGCGCGGGCGCGACGCGGATGCTGCATATGCACGGCGAACTGCGGTCGGCGCTGTGTGCCGTCTGCGGCGCGCGCGAGCCTTGGGCCGGCAGCTTGCCAGAGGGGGCGATATGCGGCGCCTGCGGGTCGGCGGCGCTGCGGCCCGACATCGTGTTCTTCGGCGAGATGCCGTACCAGATGGAGCGGATCGAGGCAGCACTGGCGCAGGCCGATCTCTTCGTGTCGATCGGGACGTCGGGGGCGGTCTATCCGGCGGCCGGCTTCGTGCAGACCGCGGCCTATCACGGCGCCGCTACCTTGGAGCTGAACCTCGACCCTTCGATGGGGAGCGTGTTTTTCGAGGAGACGCGGATCGGCGCGGCCGGGGTGCTGGTGCCAGCGTGGGTCAATGAGGTCCTGGGGCGATAGTCACGGGGCGACGCGCGCGCTCTTGAACGACCGGACGTAGAACCAGATACCGGCGCCGATCATCGGCACGCTCAGAGTCTGCCCCATCGTCAGCCCCCACCACAGATGCTCCAGCCCGGCATCGGGCTGGCGGACGAATTCGAGCAGGAAGCGCGCGGTGCCGTACAGGATCAGCCCCGCGCCGAGCAGGTGTCCGGGACGAAGCCGCGCGTCGGTGCGCCAGAACAGATAGGCCAGCATGATCATGCTGAGTCCGCCCTCGAGCGCGGCTTCGTAGAGCTGGCTCGGGTGGCGGGGTATGCCGTCCTGCGTGCCGGGAAAGATCACCGCCCAGGGAAACGAGCTTAACCGACCCCACAACTCCCCATTCACGAAATTGGCGATCCGCACCAGCACGAGGCCGAACGGGGTTGCACACGCCACGTAATCGCACACCCGGAGCAGCGACAGCCGGTGGCGCCGCGTGAACAGGACCAGGCTGACGATCACGCCCAAGAACCCGCCATGCAGCGACATGCCGCCCTGCCATAGCTTCAGCACGTCGAGCGGCGCGCGCCAGATCTCGGGCCGGTAGAACAGGCAATAGCCGAGCCGACCACCGATGATGATGCCCAGCGTCAGGTAGAAGACGAGATCGTCGACATGCCCCGCCGTCATCGGCGCACCGGACCGGCGGAGCATCCTCCGCAGATACCACCAGCCCAGCGCGATCATCGCGATATAGCTGAGCGCGTACCATCGGAGCTGGAACAGGCCGAAATCCAGCGCCACCGGGGACAGATGCAACTGGTCGTAGCGGATCGCGGACGTCGCATCGATCAGGGTTAGCATCGCGTGGTCCTCGTCCGGGTCAGCCGGTGAGGTTTACGGTAGCATCAATAGATTTCAGGAGGTCGCGGGTTTGGTACAATAGGCGTGGGCGTGGGCGTGACGGAGTGCCGAGCCAAAGCCTGTTCTTCGCCCGAACACTACCACCCCGGCGAAGGCCGGGGTCCAGTTGGGAAGGCCTGAGTAACGGAGCGCTGTCCGTCGTGACGCCCGTCTCCCAACTGGGCCCCGGCCTTCGCCGGGGTGGCGTGTAGTAATTGTGGTTGTGGTCGCGGGTCAGTCGACCCAGTCTAGCCCGATATCACGGTACACTTCGCGGTCTTCGTCCCAGCCCGGCTTCACCTTGACGTGCAGGTACAAATGCACTGGCTTGCCCGTGATCGAGGCGAGTTCGATGCGCGAGCGCGCGCCGATTTCTTTGATCCGCACGCCGCCCTTGCCGAGCACGATCGCGCGCTGAGTCGGGCGTTCGACGAGAATCTGCTGGTGGATCTCCAACGACCCGTCCTGGCGCTCGATATACTGCTCGGTCTCGATCGTGCTCGCATAGGGCAGTTCAGCGTGCAGCTGGAGATAGAGCTGCTCGCGAGTCACCTCGGACGCGAGCGCGCGTTCGGTCGAGTCGGACACCTGGTCTTCGGGATAATGCCACGGACCTTCGGGCATCGCCTTGGCAAGCTGCGTCTTGAAGTCCGCAAGGCCGTCGCCGGTGCCCGCGCTGATGAAGAACGTCTCGGCGAAGGGGAGCAGCGCGTTCAGCTTTTCCGCGTGGATCAGCAGCTTGGTCTTGTCGGCCAGATCGACCTTGTTGAGAATTAGCCAGATCGGCTCAGGTCGGCCGACCAACGACTCGACGATCGTCGTGACCTTGCCGCCGATCCCGCCCTTGGCGTCGACGACCAGCGCGATGATGTCCGAGCCTTCCGCGCCGCCCCAGGCGGCGGCGACCATCGCGCGGTCGAACCGGCGCTCGGGCTCGAAAATGCCGGGCGTGTCGACGAGCAGGATCTGCGTGTCGCCTTCGATCGCGACGCCCATCAGCTTGGCGCGGGTGGTCTGCGCCTTGGGGCTGACGATCGCGACCTTCTGGCCGACGAGCGCGTTGACGAGCGTCGACTTGCCTGCGTTCGGGGCGCCGACGATGGCGACGAGGCCGCAATGCTTGGTATTGGGCGTGGTATTCGTTTCAGTCACATATGCTCTTTTCGAACTGGTGTTGTGCGCACCTGTACAGGGAAAACGGCTGTCCGTCATCGCGTCGCGGATACTTCGAGAAAGGGAGTTTGTTCGCGCGGAGCCGCGGAGGACGCGGAGGTGGTGCGATCGCGGCAAGGTCGTGCCCAACGAGACACCGAGATATTCGGCGGCGCGTGATCGCAGCGGCCGCGAGCCTCATTCGCAGCATCTCCGCGTCCTCTGCGCCTCCGCGCGAACAAAACTTTTTTAGCCCAGCTTCTCCAGCAACGCCTTGGCCGCCGCGGTTTCGGCCTCCTGCTTGCTCGAGCCGGTCGCCGTCGCCTCGGCGAGTTTGCCGATCGAGACCAGCATCGTGAATTTGGGCGCGTGGCCGGGGCCGGTACGCTCGACGATCGTATATTCGGGCGGCTTGCGGTTATGCGCGGCCGCCCATTCCTGAAGCGCGGACTTGGGGTGCTGCGGCGCCTTGGCACCGGCCTGGACGCGGTCCCCCCAGGCGCCGCGGACGAACGCACGTGCGGCGTCGAGCCCTGCCTCCTGGTACCAGGCGCCGATCAGTGCCTCCATCACGTCGCCCAGCACATTGTCGCTGTCGCTGGCGCCATCGTCGCGCGCCTGCTTGCCGAGCTTCAGATGCGCGCGCACCCCCAGTTCGCGTGCCACCTCGGCACAGACCGGGCCCGTGACGAGCGCGTTCAGCCGTTTCGACAGCGACCCCTCGGGATCGGTCGCGAACAGTTCGTACAACCATTCGGCGACGATCAGCCCCAGGACGCGGTCGCCGAGAAATTCCAGCCGCTCGTAATTCGCCTTCGCCTGACTGCCATGCGTCAATGCGCGCTCATAGGGTGCCAGATCGCGCGGCCGGCGACCGAATACGCCCGCCAGCCAGTCGCCGAGGTCGCTCAAAAGCCTTCCCCGATCCGCTCCCAGCGCGCGGCGCTGACCCAGGTCCAGGGTTTCAGCCATTCGGCATTGCCGTCGGTCGAGAAGAAGCTGACGACCGCCTTGCCCTCGACATTCTCGAGCGGAACATAGCCCATCCCGCTTGGTGCGGGGAACCGGCTGTCCCCGCTGTCGTCGCGGTTGTCGCCCATCACGAAGATATGGCCGGCGGGTACCGTATAGACACCCGTGTCGTCACGATCGGGCAGCTGCGCCTGGTCGAGCACGGAATAGCTGCGGCCGCCGGGCAACGTCTCGCGGTAGCGCGGATAGCGACAGATCTGGACGCCGTCGGCGACATCGACGAACGGCGCGCCGCATTTCTCCGCATCGAAATTGGCGGTCAGCGGGATCGTGAAGTCGGCGATCCGCGCCTTGGGGATCGCGGTGCCGTTCAGGTACAGCGTCCCCTGCCGCATCTGCACCGTCTCGCCGGGCAGGCCGATCACGCGCTTGATGACGTCGTGATCGAGCACTTCGGGGGCGCGGAAGACGACGACGTCGCCGCGCGTCGGCGTGCTGCCGAAGATCCGTCCGGGGATCAACGGCACGCCACCCGGCAGCGACCAGCGCGAATAGCCGTAGCTCCACTTCGACACGAACAGATAATCACCGATCAGCAGCCGGGGCAGCATGGATTCGGACGGAATGCTGAACGGCGCGAAGATGAAGCTGCGCAGGATCAATACGACCACCGCCAGCTTCAGCAGGAAGCGGAACGTCTCTGCGGTTTCGGATCGGGCCGGTTTGGTCTTCGCGTCTTTTGCCATGGCCGCGGGTTTGCTCAACCGGCGCGCGCCGTCAAGCATATGCAGCATCCGCCATGTCCGGATACGATCCGGACACCCCCGGAGACCCAATCGCCTCCCGGGACGTTATGGTGTTCTTGCTCGCGTCGCCGTATCGGTGCGCACGAATTCCAAATCGGAGACTTTGCATGACCGCCGACTGGTCCAAAATCGAAGCCCTGCCCGCCGCCAAACTCACCGACCTGTTCGCCGCCGACTCTGAGCGGTTGTCCAAGCTGAGCCTCGACGTCGCAGGCATCCACTTCGACTGGTCGAAGACGCACCTGACCACGGACATGGTCAGCGCGTTCGAGGAAATGGCCAAGGCGCAGGACCTGTCGGGCAAGCGCCAGGCAATGTTCGCGGGCGAGATCGTCAACGTCACCGAAGGCCGCGCGGTCGAGCACACCGCCGAGCGCGGTGAGGGCAAGCACGAGAGCGTCGCGATCGCACAGGCGAGCCATTCGCGGATGCGCACGCTGATCGACGCGATCGAGGCGGATGCGCTCGGCCCCGTGCGGCATATCCTGCATGTCGGCATCGGCGGCTCCGCGCTGGGGCCGCAGCTGCTGGTCGATTCGCTCGGGCGTGACGACAAGCGATATGATGTCGGGATCGTCGCCAATGTCGACGGCGTCGCGCTGGAGGACGTGTTCGAACGCTTCGATCCGGCCGCCACGTTGCTGGTGGTCGCGTCGAAGACCTTCACCACGACCGAGACGCTGATGAACGCCGAAGCCGTGCTTCAGTGGATGAACGAGCATAATGTCGAGGATCCTTACGGCCGCGTGATCGCGCTGACCGCCGCGCCCGAAAAGGCGATGGAATGGGGCGTCGACGAGACGCGGATCCTGCCGTTCGCCGAGAGCGTCGGCGGGCGCTATTCGCTCTGGTCGACGATCGGTTTTCCGGCCGCGATCGCGCTCGGCTGGGACCGGTTCGAGGAGCTGCTTGAGGGGGCGGCCGAGATGGACCGCCATTTCCGCCTCGCCGCGCTGCACGAGAATGCGCCGGCGCTCGCGGCGTTTGCCGACCTCTATTACACGCAGATCCGCCATGCCGAGACGCGTGCGACCTTTGCCTATGACGAGCGGTTGCGGTTGCTGCCAAGCTATCTCCAGCAGCTGGAGATGGAGTCGAACGGCAAGTCGGTGACCGCGGATGGCCAGCCGCTCGGGCGGCCTTCGGCGGCGATCACCTGGGGTGGGGTCGGCACCGAGGCGCAGCATGCGGTGTTCCAGCTGCTCCACCAGGGCACGCATCTGGTGCCGGTCGAGTTCGTCGCGTCGATCGAGCCGGGCGACACGCTGCCCGAGGAGCATCACAAGGCGCTGTTGCTCAACGCCTTTGCGCAGGGTGCGGCGTTGATGGCGGGCAAGCAGGTCGAGGATCCCGCGCGCAGCTATTCGGGCGACCGGCCATCGTCGACGTTGCTGCTCGACGATCTCGACGCGCGCACGCTGGGCGCGCTGATCGCGTTCTACGAGCACCGCGTGTTTGTGAACGGCGTGCTGCTGGGGATCAACTCGTTCGACCAGTTCGGGGTCGAGCTGGGCAAGGAAATGGCGAAGGCCGCGGAGAAGGGCGGGCAGACGTTCGATCCTTCGACCGACGATTTGATCAAGCGCGCCTTCGGGTGATTTTTGGGGTGGGCGTGCGCTGAGTGCGCCCCACCCCACTCCGCCACCCCGGCCTTCGCCGGGTTGGTATTTGGGGGGACCGTGCGCGCACCTCGAGCGTTACCGCGGTATGCCCATCCTCCTCGCCATAGCGCTCGCCGCCTCTCCCACCCTCGCGCAGATGCGCTGGGATCGCCGCGTGTTGATCGTTGCGGCCCCCGCCCCGCAGGACCCGGAACTCGCCGAGCAGCGCCGCATCCTCGACAATTGGACTGCGAAACGCGACGAGCGCGACCTCGCTGTCGTCGAAATCGTCGGCGATCAGGTTCGCGGTGCCGGGGACAGCGCCCCCGCGCTACGCCGCAAGTTCCGCCTCCCCGCCACCTTCACCGCGATCCTCATCGGCAAGGATGGCGGCGAAAAACTGCGCAGCGCACACCCCTTCCCCGCCGTCGTGCTGGAGCGGACGATCGACGCGATGCCGATGCGCAGGGCGGGTCGGCGATAGAGCCAGCCGATTACCCTGATCGCCGCACCGGTCTTGTCCGCGCATCCCCCCTGCCCCAGATGGCATCCAAAGCCGCAGCGCGACGTACAAGGATAGCCCGTGACCGATACCCAATTCGACTATGACCTCTTCGTCATCGGCGCCGGCTCGGGCGGCACGCGTGCATCGCGCGTTGCCGCCGCGCATGGCGCGCGCGTCGCGGTCGCCGAGGAATATCGCGTCGGCGGCACCTGCGTCATCCGCGGCTGCGTGCCGAAGAAGCTGCTGATCTACGGCGCGCATTTCGCCGAGGATCTGAAGGACGCCAAGCGCTTCGGCTGGCAGGTGCCCGACGATTGCGCGTTCAGCTGGCCGACGCTGCGCGACAACGTCATGGAGGAGGTCGACCGGATCAACGGCGCCTACACCCAGACGCTCGAGAACAACCATGTCGACATCATCCACCAGCGCGCGGTCGTCTCGGGCCCCAACGAAGTCACGCTCGCCGACGGCAGCAAGAAGACCGCGGCGAAGATCCTGATCGCGGTCGGCGCGCACCCGCTGGTGCCGGACTGCCCCGGTGCCGAGCACGGCATCACCTCGAACGAGGTGTTCCATCTCGACGATGTGCCGAAGCGCGTGCTGATCGCGGGTGCGGGCTATATCGCCAATGAATTCGCCGGCATCTTCCATCAGTTCGGCGCGCACGTCACGCTGATCAACCGCACCGATGTGATCCTACGCGGCTATGACGAATCGATCCGCGACCGGCTGCTCCAGATCTCGATGAGCAAGGGCATCGACTTTCGCTTCAACGCGGCGTTCCAGGGAATCGACAGGGGCGAGGACGGTTGCCTGACCGTGCATACCAGCGGGCACGAGCCGATCGTCGTCGATCTCGTCCTGTTCGCGACCGGCCGCCTGCCGAACACCAAGGGCCTCGGGCTCGAGACGGCCGGGGTCGAACTCGACGCGGCGGGCGCAGTGGTGGTCGACGAAGACAATCGGTCGAGCTGCGACAGCATCTTCGCGGTCGGCGACGTCACCAACCGCATCCAGCTGACCCCGGTCGCGATCCGCGAGGGACAGGCGTTCGCCGACACCTTCTTCGGCAACAAGCCGACCCGCGTCGACTACGCCAACGTCCCCGCCGCGGTGTTCAGCCACCCGCCAATGGCCGGCGTCGGCATGACCGAATCGCAGGCCAAGCAGGCTCTGGGCTCGGTGAAGGTCTACACGTCGGACTTCCGGCCGATGAAGAACGTGCTGGCAGGGCGCAACGAGCGGTCGCTCTACAAGATGATCTGCGACGGCGAGACCGACCGCGTCGTCGGCATTCACATGATCGGCCCCGACTGTCCCGAGATCCTCCAGTCCGCCGCGGTGGCGGTGAAGGCGGGGCTCAGCAAGGCCGATTTCGACGCGACGGTCGCGCTGCACCCGACGATGGCGGAAGAGCTCGTCCTGATGAAGTAGCGCCTAGTCGACGAACAACGCTGTGCGCTTTTCGAGATTGGCGCGGACCTGTTCGATCTGATTGGGCTTGCGCATCACCTGCCCCTGCGCGTCGCTTTCGGCGCGCAGGATCGCCGCCGAGTCCGCATCGGCGGCGAGCGTGTAGAGCGCCTTCGACCCCCGGATCGCCTGCGGATTCTTTGCGGCGATCGCACGTGCCATCGTCATCGCGGCGGCATGGGGATCGTCGTCGAGCCGCGTAACAAAGCCGTGATGCAGCGCCTCCGCCCCGTCGAACTCGCGCGCGGTGTAAGTCAATTCGCGCAGCACGTCGTCGCGCGCCAGCGTCCGCCAGAGCGCGATCCCCGCCATGTCGGGTACCAGCCCCCAATGCGTCTCGCGGATCGCGAACCGCGCCTGTGGTGGGCGATGCGGATATCCGCGCCCGACATGATCTGGAACCCGCCGCCGAACGCGACGCCGTGGACCGCGGCGATCACCGGCATCGGCAGGGTGCGCCAGCCCCAGGCGACCTGCTGCACCAGATTGGCGTCGCCATACGTCCGGTCGTCGAGCGAAAGCCCCGACCCGCCGCCCGCCATCGACGCCATGTCGAGCCCCGCGCAGAACGCCCGGCCCTCGCCCGACAGCACGACGACGCGCACCTCGGCCATCCCCGCCAGCCGGTCGATCGCGGCGGCGATCCCCTCGAACATCGCCGGGTCGATCGCGTTCATCTTGTCCGCGCGGTTGAGGCGGACATCGGCGATCCCGTCCGCGACGGCGATGGTGACCCGGTCGTTCATGGCGATCCTCTCTCCTGATCTCGTTGCGCCCGATGCTAGCCCCGCCCCGCATGTGCGGCAATGTTGCGTGGCGGTCGCTGGCGTGTAGAGGTCGGGGCATGGATGGCTTCGACGCAGAGCGGTTTACACGACATGGGTTCGGCGGGCACGGCGCCGCGCTCGGGATGCGCTATCACGCGCATGGCGCGGACTGGGCGGAGCTCGCGCTGCCCTATGACGAAAAGCTGATCGGCGATCCGGCCAGCGGCGTGATTGCGTCGGGGCCGATCATCACGATGATGGACATGGCCGCCAGCATCGCCATCTGGATCCGCCGCGCGGCGTTCGTGCCGCATGCGACGCTCGACCTGCGCGTCGATTATCTGCGCCCGGCGATGCCCGGCAAGACGGTGATCGGACGCGGCGAATGCTACCGCATCACCCGGTCGATCGCGTTCGTCCGCGGCCAGGCGCATGACGGCGATCCCGCCGATCCGCTTGCCCATGTCGCGGGCACGTTCATGGTGCTCGGGTCATGGTGAGCACGCTCCCACCCTATGCCGCAACGCTGGGCGTCGAGATCGAACGCGACGCGGAGGGTCGGCCGGTGCTGCTGATGCCATTCGGCGACGACGTGATCGGCCGCCCCGGGTTCCTCCACGGCGGCGCGATATCGGGGCTGCTCGAGGTCGCGGCGATCGCGGCGCTCTACCATGCGATCGAGACCGAGGGCCCCGAGGACGCCAGCGTGCGGATCAAGCCGGTGACCGTCACCGTCGATTTCATGCGGGGCGGCCGCGACAAGCCGACGCGCGCGGCGGGCGTGGTCACCCGGCTCGGCACGCGCGTTGCCAATGTCGAGGCGACCGCGTGGCAGGACGACCGCGACAAGCCGATCGCGGCCGCGCGGATGAATTACCTGATCGTCCGCGACTGACCCCGCCCCCCGCCCGCGGGCGGGGGGCGATACAGTCTTACCGCGCCGTCAGCTTGATCAGCCGCCCCTGCGATTCGCCACCGTCCTCCAGCACCCAGATGGCGCCGTCGGGCCCCTGTTCCACTTCGCGGATACGCGCGCCCATGTCCCACTGGTCGCCCTTGGCGGCATTGGTGCCGTTCAGGTCGACGCGGACGAGCGATTTCGACGACAGCCCGCCGATGAACGCATCACCCTTCCACTGCGGGAACATGCTGCCCGAATAGATCATCAGCCCGCCGGGTGAGATCACCGGGTTCCACGAGACCTTGGGCGCCGCATAGCCGTCGCCGGGCATGTGGTCGGGAATGTCGCGCCCGTCATAATGGCTGCCGTTCGACGCGTTGGGCCAGCCGTAATTCTGGCCGGGCGTGATCAGATTGACCTCGTCGCCGCCCTTCGGCCCCATCTCCTGCTCCCAGAGATTGCCCTGCGCGTCGAATGCGATGCCGAGCAGGTTGCGGTGGCCATAGCTCCAGATCTCGGGTGCGAAGCCCTTGGCCGCGAGCGGATTGCCGGGCGCGGGCTTGCCGTCGAGCGTCAGGCGAAGGACCTTGCCAAGCGTGACCTTGGGATCCTGCGCCGGTGTAAACTTCTGGCGGTCACCATTGGTGAAGAACAGATATTTGCCGTCGGGCGAGAACGCGATGCGGCCCG
Organism: Sphingomonas aerolata; assembly: GCF_003046295.1. Classification (GTDB taxonomy): domain Bacteria; phylum Pseudomonadota; class Alphaproteobacteria; order Sphingomonadales; family Sphingomonadaceae; genus Sphingomonas; species Sphingomonas aerolata. The sequence goes on along the minus strand of NZ_PZZN01000002.1, from coordinate 624,344 downwards.
AATAATGGCCATTGCCCTCGACGAACGGCCGCGCGCGGAAGAGTTCCTCCACCCCCTCGAGCCGCGGCCCGGGCGCATCCAGATGGAGCGTTCCACGCCAGAGCGCGACGCCCTTGCCTCCCTCGCCCGCAACCGATCCCGAAAAATAGACATGGTGATTGCGCGCAAAGCCGGGGGCCAGCGCCACATCCATCAATGCACCCTGGCCCGCGGAGTCGGTCTTGGGGACGCCTTCGACGGGCATCGTGGCAGTGACGCTGTTCTTGGCATTACCCGAGGCGATGATCAGCAGGCGCATGCGCCCATCCTTTTCGGTAACCAGCGCATTGCCATCCGGCAGCACGGCCATGGCCCAGGGCGACTCGAAATCGGCGACGACCGTTTCGCTGAACGGCTTTTCCCCCGCCGCGGGCTGTGCGGAACAGGCGGCCGCGGCGAGCAAAGTGGCGGATATCAGGCCGGTGGCGGCCAATGTGCGACGGATCATGATCTTCTCCCGGAAATCCCTGCGCCAACGCGGCGTGACGAACGAAGGTTGCTCCCGCTTGCGAAGCGTTGTCATCGCGGGTATGGAGGTCCTACTTTCTCTACATCGCCAGATGAAGAGGCTGCGGGGTTCGCTCCGCGGCGCTGATCACCTGTGCTTTGGCCCTGTTTGGAATTGCGATGGCGAATATCGCCCTGTTGACCGAATTGATCGAACCCGAAGCCAAGGCGCTCGGGCTCAGCCTCGTGCGCGTGCGCATGCAGGGCGGCAAGTCCGATCCGACGCTGCAGGTGATGGCCGAGCGGCCCGACACCCGCCAGCTGGTGATCGAGGATTGCGCGGAACTGTCGCGCCGCATCTCGGACAAGTTCGATGCGCTCGAAGCCGAGGGCAAGGACCCGGTCGGCGAGGACGCCTATCGTCTAGAGGTGTCGAGCCCCGGTATCGATCGCCCGCTGACCCGGCTCCAGGACTTTGCCGACTGGGAAGGCCAGGAGGCGCGTATCCGCCTCGTCGAGCCGTTCGAGGATCGCAAGCAGATCTCGGGCAATCTGATGGGCGTCGAGGGCACAAAGATCACCGTCGACGTGAACAAGCACAAGATCATGACGATCGACTTCAGCCAAGTCGCCGACGCCAAGCTCGTCATGACCGACCGACTCATCGCCGCGACCGCACCGCTTTCGACCGAAGGCGCGGACGAGGTTTTCTATCAAGACACGCCCACCGATGAGCCTGACGCTCACGAGGCCGACACCGAAGAAGGACAGCATTGATGGCCACGGCAGTCACCGCAAACCGCGCGGAACTGATCGCGATCGCGAATTCGGTCGCGTCGGAGAAGATGATCGACAAGGCGATCGTGATCGAGGCGATGGAGGACGCGATCCAGCGCGCCGCCCGTTCGCGCTACGGCGCCGAGAACGACATCCGCGCCAAGCTCGACCCGAACACCGGCGATCTGCGCTTGTGGCGTGTCGTCGAAGTGGTCGAGGCGGTCGACGACTATTTTAAGCAGGTCGACGTCAAGGGCGCGCAGAAGCTCCAGAAGGACGCGGCACTTGGTGACTTCATCGTCGACCCGCTGCCCCCGATCGAGTTCGGCCGCATCGCCGCACAGGCCGCCAAGCAGGTCATCTTCCAGAAGGTCCGCGACGCCGAGCGCGAGCGCCAGTTCGAAGAGTATAAGGACCGCGCAGGCGAGATCATCACCGGCGTCGTCAAGCGCGTCGAGTTCGGCCATGTCGTCGTCGATCTCGGCCGTGCGGAAGGCGTCATCCGCCGCGACGCGCAGATCCCGCGCGAAGTCGTGCGCGTCAACGACCGCATCCGCTCGCTGATCCTGAACGTCCGCCGCGAGAACCGCGGGCCGCAGATCTTCCTCAGCCGCGCGCACCCCGACTTCATGAAGAAGCTGTTCGCCCAGGAAGTCCCCGAAATCTACGACGGCATCATCGAGATCAAGGCCGCGGCCCGCGATCCCGGTTCGCGCGCGAAGATCGGCGTCATCAGCCATGATTCGTCGATCGATCCGGTCGGCGCGTGCGTCGGCATGAAGGGGTCGCGAGTTCAGGCCGTCGTGCAGGAAATGCAGGGCGAGAAGATCGACATCATCCCCTGGTCGCCCGACATCGCGACCTTCGTCGTCAATGCACTGCAGCCGGCTTCGGTCAGCCGCGTCGTGATCGACGAAGAGGAAGAGCGCATCGAGGTCGTCGTTCCCGATGACCAGCTTTCGCTGGCGATCGGCCGTCGTGGCCAGAACGTCCGCCTCGCATCACAGCTGACCGGCAAGGCGATCGACATCCTCACCGAGGCCGATGCCTCCGAGAAGCGCCAGAAGGACTTTGTCGAGCGCTCGGCGATGTTCGAGAAGGAGCTCGACGTCGACGAGACGCTCGCGCAGCTGCTGGTCGCCGAAGGGTTCACCAGCCTCGAGGAAGTCGCCTATGTCGAGGTCGAGGAGATCGCCGGCATCGAGGGCTTCGACGAGGATCTGGCGGGCGAGTTGCAGAACCGCGCGACCGAGGCGCTCGAGCGTCGCGACGCGGCCAGCCGCGAAGAGCGTACCGCGCTCGGCGTGGAGGACGCGCTGATCGACATGCCGTATCTGAACGAGGCGATGCTCGTCACGCTCGGCAAGGCGGGGATCAAGACGCTCGACGATCTCGCGGATCTTGCGACCGACGAGCTGGTCGAGAAGAAGCGCGCCGAACCGCGCCGCCGCAACGACGATGCGCCGAAGCGCCCCGAGCCCAAGGGCGGCATCCTCGCCGAATATGGTCTCAGCGACGAACAGGGCAACGAGATCATCATGGCCGCGCGCGCGCACTGGTTCGAGGACGAGGCCCCCGAGGCGGACGCCGTCGAGGCGGACGAGGCTCCGGTGGAAGAGGCCTCGGCCGAGGACACTGCGGCTGAGGACACTGCGGCCGAGGACACTGCGGCGGATGACGTCTCGGCGGATGACGCCGCGGACACGACCGACGCGAAGAGCGAGGACGACAAGGCCTGATGCCGTTCGTCAGCATCCGCATTTCGGGGTCCGCCACCAAGGACCAGAAGGCCGGCATCGTCGCCGACGTCACCCAGTCGCTCGTCGAGCGGCTGAGCAAGAACCCGGCTGCGGTGCAGATCGTGATCGAAGAGGTGTCGACCGAGAATTACGGCGCGGGTGGCCAGCTGCTGGTCGACCGCGACGCCCCGAAGACGACTCCAGCGCAGGAGGACGCACATGCGGAACCCTCCCGATGAGACGCTAGGCGCTACCGACGGCCTTCCTTCCTCCCCTCCCGCAAGCGGGAGAGAACCGAAGGGTGGGCGCCCGGCCTCGGCTAAGAACAAGGGTGCAGGTGGGCGCGAGCCCAACCCATCCCGCATGCGCGAGGGGGATGAAGACGCCCCCATTCGCAAGTGCATCCTGTCGGGCGAGCGCGATGTTCGGCCACATCTCGTGCGACTCGCGCTGGCCCCCGATGGCCAGATTCATCCCGACGTGCGCGCCAAGGCTCCTGGCCGTGGCGCGTGGATCGGGGTGACGCGAATCGAACTCGAAGCGGCGATCAAGAAGGGCAAGCTCAAGGGCGCGCTCGCTCGGGCGTTCAAGACTGGCGAATTTACCATCGCACCCGAGCTTCCCGCGGTGATCGAAGCCGCGCTTGAGCGCAACGCACTCGACCGGCTCGGGCTCGAATCGCGCTCGGGCACCGTGCTGATCGGTTCGGACCGGATCGAGCAGAATGCGCGCCAGGGCAAGCTGAAGGCGCTGTATCATGCGTCCGACGCGGCCGAGGACGGCAATCGCAAGCTCGACCAGGCGTGGCGCATCGGCAACGATGTCGAAGGCTCGGGCCTGCGGGGGTTGGCACTGCCTGCGTCACGTACCATATTGGCATTGGCGCTGGGGCGGGAGAATGTGGTACACATTGGCCTGACTGACCGCGCTGCAGCAAAGCGGGTGAGCGAAGCGCTCGACCGTTGGCTGCATTTTATCGGCCCCGAACCTTCTCCCGTGTCTTGCGAAACGGCCTCGCAGGGCGCATCGGCGTCTCAACAAAACGGGACGTCACCCATAACAGGGGCGTCCGGATCGACCGGACACAGCCCGGCCGTGGACATGACTGAGGAATTTGAGTGAGCGACACGGACAACGAGAAGCCGAAACTTGGCATGCGCGCACCTTTGGGTGTGAAGCGCACGGTCGAGACCGGCCAGGTGAAGCAGAGCTTCAGCCACGGCCGATCGAATACGGTGATCGTGGAAACCAAGCGTGCGCGCGTCCTGCGCCGTCCGGGCGAACCCGACGGTCCGGTCGCCGATGCGCCGGTTGCCGCGCCCGCGCCGGTTGCGGCCCCCGCACCGGCTCCGCAGGCGCGTGCGCCGCAGCCCGCCCCCGCACCGGTACGCCAGCAGGCACCGAGCAACCTGTCGCCGCAGGAGCGGCAGGCCAAGCTTCTCCGCGAGGCGGAAGAGCAGCGGATGAACACGCTCGAAGAAGGGCGTCGTCGCCAGGAAGCCGAGCGCGCCAAGGCCGCCGAGGACGAGCGCAACCGCATCGCCGAACGCGCGCGTGCCGAGGCGGAAGCCAAGGCTGCACCTGCACCGAAGCCCGTCGAGGCGCCTGCGCCCGCACCTGCACCGGCACCCGTCGTCGAAGCAGCGCCGGTCGTAGCGCCGACGCCCGCTGCCGCGCCGGTTGAAGCCCCCGTTGCGGCGGCCCCTGCCCCCGCTGCGGCCCCGGCACCCGCGCCGACCCCGGCGGCAGCTCCGGTGGCGGCACCAGCACCGGCCCCCAAGCCGGCGCCCGCGCCTGTCGCACCGCCCGCGCCGCCGCCGATTCTCGAATTGTCGCGCGATCCGTCGATGCCGGCACCCCGCCGGTTCTCGCCAGTCGCCCGTCCCGAGCGTCCTCCGCCGCCGCCGAAGCCCGTTCCGGCACCTGCGCCTGCAGCGCCGGCGACGACCGCCAATGCCGGCACGACCGCAGCGCGCCCTGGTGCAACCGGTGCCAACGCGCCGGCTGGCGGCGTTCGTCGCGACGCACCCCCGGCCCGGCCGCAGCAGCGTGACCGCAAGGGCGACGATCGTCGCACCTCGGGCAAGCTGACCGTCAACCGCGCACTCGGCGATGGCGATGGCGCCCGCGCCCGTTCGCTCGCCGCGCTCAAGCGTGCGCGTGAGAAGGAGCGTCGTGGCACCGGTGGTCCGCGCGAGCCGCAGGCCAAGCAGGTCCGCGACGTGGTCGTCCCCGAGGCGATCACCGTGCAGGAACTCGCCATCCGTATGGCCGAGAAGGGTGCCGACCTCGTCAAGGCGCTGTTCAAGATGGGCATGCCCGTCACGATGACGCAGACGATCGACCAGGATACGGCCGAACTGCTCGTCACCGAATTCGGTCACAACCTGACGCGCGTCAGCGATGTCGACCAGGATCTGGCGAACGACACGATTGACGATGCCGAGGAGACTCTGCGTCCGCGTGCCCCGGTCGTCACGATCATGGGTCACGTCGATCACGGCAAGACGTCGCTGCTCGATGCCCTGCGCGGCACCGACGTGGTGCGCGGCGAAGCGGGGGGCATCACCCAGCATATCGGCGCGTATCAGGTCACGCTGAAGGACAAGTCGAAGATCACCTTCCTCGACACGCCGGGCCATGAGGCGTTCACGCAGATGCGTGCGCGCGGTGCGGATGTCACCGACATCGTCATCCTGGTGGTGGCGGCGGACGACGGCCTGATGCCGCAGACGGTGGAGGCGATCGCCCACACCAAGGCGGCTGGCGTGCCGATGATCGTCGCGATCAACAAGATCGACAAGGAAGGCGCCAATGCCCAGAAGGTGCGCGAGCGCCTGCTGAGCGAGGAGATCGTGGTCGAGGACATGGGCGGCGACGTCCAGGACGTCGAAGTCTCCGCGACCAAGAAGATCGGTCTCGACACGCTGATCGAGAAGATCCAGCTCCAGGCCGAACTGCTCGAACTGCGCGCCAATCCGGATCGTGCGGCCGAGGGTACGGTGATCGAGGCCAAGCTCGACAAGGGTCGTGGCCCGGTCGCGACGATCCTCGTCAATCGTGGTACGCTCAAGGTTGGCGACATCTTCGTGGTCGGCGGCGAGAGCGGCAAGGTTCGTGCGCTGGTCGACGACAAGGGCAAGCAGATCAAGGAAGCCGGTCCGGCGATGCCGGTCGAGGTCCTCGGTCTGTCGGGCGTGCCGTCGGCGGGTGATCCGTTCCAGGTCGTCGAGAACGAGGCGCGGGCCCGCGAAGTCGCGGAATATCGTCGCAGCGTGAAGACCGACAAGCGGACCGCATCGGTTCCTGCCAGCCTCGAGAGCATGTTCTCGGCGCTCAAGGAAAAGCAGGCGATCGAATATCCGCTGGTCGTGAAGGCGGATACGCAGGGCACGGTCGAGGCAATCGTCGGGGCGATCAACAAGATCTCCACCGATCTGATCAAGGCGCGCGTGCTGAGCTCGGGCGTCGGTGGCATCACCGAATCCGACGTCACGTTGGCGGCGGCATCGGGTGCACCGATCATCGGCTTCAACGTTCGTCCGAACGCCAAGGCACGCGAGATCGCCGAGCGCCAGAAGGTCGCGTTCAAATATTATGACGTGATCTACGACCTGATCGACGAGATCAGGGCGGGCATGGCCGGCGAGCTTGGGCCGGAAGCGTTCGAGACGGTCGTCGGTCGTGCCGATATCCGCGAGGTCTTCTCGGCGGGCAAGCATGGCAAGGCGGCAGGTCTGCTCGTTACCGAGGGCAATATCCGCAAGGCGCTCAAGGCACGTATCACGCGCAACGACGTCATCATCTACCAGGGCGAAATCGCATCGCTGCGTCGCTTCAAGGATGATGTCGCCGAAGTCCGCGCCGGGCTGGAGTGTGGCGTGACGTTCACGTCGAACTTCGTCGACATCAAGGCCGGCGACGTCCTCGAGACGTTCGAAGTCGAGATGCGCGACCGCACGCTGTAATACTGAAGCCCTCTCCCCCTCGGGGAGAGGGTTGGGTGAGGGGCAGTACCGGGCGGTAACGCTTGCGGCCGCCCCTCACCCCCACCCTCTCCCCGGAGGGGCGAGGGAGTTAGAAGAATGAAGACCGATACCCCTGAGATCAAAACCGTCCGCGCGCTGCGCGTGGGCGAACAGGCGCGTCATGCGCTCAGCGACATCCTCGCACGCGGCGACGTGCATGATCCGGTGCTCGAGAAGCACCTCGTCACGATCACCGAGGTCCGCATGTCCCCCGACCTGCGCCACGCCACCGTCTTCGTGAAGCCGCTGCTCGGCAAGGACGAAGAAAAGGTGTTGAAGGCGCTGCGGACGAACACCGCCTATCTCCAGCGCGAAGTCGCGACCCGCGTGCAGACGCGCTATGCCGCCAAGCTGAAATTCGTCGCCGACGAGAGCTTCGACGAGGGCACGCATATCGACACGCTGTTGCGCGATCCGCATATCGCGCGCGACCTGTCCGAGGATTGACGCCGCCGCGCGACGCGTCTTTGGGTTGAGCCGATGGCCAAGCTGTATTTCTATTATGCGTCGATGAACGCAGGCAAGTCGACCAACCTGCTCCAGGCGGACTTCAACTACCGCGAGCGCGGGATGCGGACGATGCTGTTCACCGCCGCAATCGACGACCGCTTTGCGGCGGGCACGATCACGTCGCGGATCGGGCTCGAGGCACCGGCGATCGCGTTCGACGCGGAGACAAATATCGGCGCGTGCATCGCCCGGCAGCATGGCGAGGATGCCATCTCCTGCGTGCTCGTGGACGAGGCACAGTTCCTGACCGCGCCTCAGGTCGACCAGCTGGCGCACATCTGCGACGTCGTTGGCATCCCGGTGCTCGCCTACGGCTTGCGGACCGATTTCCAGGGCGCGCTGTTCCCCGGCTCCGCGCGACTGCTCGCGTTGGCGGACTCGCTGGTCGAGATCAAGTCGGTGTGCATGTGTGGGCGCAAGGCGACGATGAACCTGCGCGTCGACGCGAACGGTCGCGCGATCGCCGAGGGGCAGCAGACCGAGATCGGCGGCAACGACCGCTATGTCGCGTTGTGCCGCCGGCATTTTACCGAGGCTCTGGGCTAGCGCCCTTCCCCCTGCCCGTTCGTGCTGAGCGAAGTCGAAGCACTTGTGCCCAATGTCCTTCGACTTCGTTCAGGACGAACGGGAGGGACGGACGAGCCCCGCACTCCCAATCTTCAAGGATCCTACGACATGCATGGCTGGATCATACTCGACAAACCGCTGGGGCTGGGTTCGACGCAGGGCGTGTCCGTGGTGAAGCGCGCGCTGCGCAATGGCGGCTATGGCAAGTTCAAGGTCGGCCACGGCGGCACGCTCGATCCGCTCGCGACCGGCGTGCTGCCGATCGCGGTCGGCGAAGCGACCAAGCTCGCCGGCCGGATGCTCGACAGCGACAAGATCTATGATTTCACCATCATGTTCGGGGTCCAGACCGACACGCTCGACGCCGAGGGCGTAAGCATCGCCACCTCCGACGTGCGCCCGACGATGGCAGCGGTCCAGGCGATGCTGGCGCAGTTCACCGGCCCGATCGCGCAGGTGCCCCCCGCCTATTCCGCACTCAAAATTGATGGCGAGCGCGCCTACGACCTTGCCCGCGCTGGGCAGGACGTGGTGCTCGCCAGCCGGAACGTGACGATCCACGCACTCACCCCCCACCCCACCCGTCTTTTGCATGACGGGGTCGGGGAGGGACTGGAGGCGGTCACCCTCACCGCGCATGTCTCCAAGGGCACCTATATCCGTTCCCTCGCGCGCGACATCGCGCTGGCGCTCGGAACCGTCGGCCACGTCACCATGCTACGCCGCGTAAAGGCCGGCCCGTTCGACCTCTTATCGGCGATATCGCTGGACAAACTGGACAAACTCGCTAAGGCCTCCGCGCTTGAAGATGTACTACTGCCCTTGAGGGTGGCGCTGGACGACATCCCGGCTCTCTCCCTCACCCCCGACCAGGCAGGGGCGCTCCGACAGGGGCGTATCTTGGCCGGGATCGCCGCAGACGATGGCCAATACTTCGCCGAGCTGGACACCGTCCCGGTCGCGCTGGTCGAGGTCGAGGACGGAGACGTCCGGGTCGTTCGCGGTTTCAATCTGTGATGTCGAAGGACTGAGAATTCATGACGATTACCGCTGAACGCAAGACCGAGCTGGTCAAGATCCACGCACGCCAGGACGGCGACACGGGTTCGCCCGAAGTCCAGGTCGCGATCCTGACCGAGCGGATCAAGAACCTGACCGAGCACTTCAAGGGCCACAAGAAGGACAACCACTCGCGTCGTGGTCTCCTGATGATGGTCAACAAGCGCCGGTCGCTGCTGGACTATCTCCGTCACAAGGACGGCCAGCGCTACCTGGATCTGATCGCAAAGCTCGGTCTCCGCAAGTAAAACGAACGGCTCCCTTCGGGGGGCCGTTTTTGTATATACGACTTTGATTCCGCGCCATCGCGCGCGGAGGCAAACGCCAGGACGCAATTCGGTGGACTGGCAAGGAGCGACAACTCGCTCCACACCGCCGCGAGCCGGCTTAGCTCGCACATAGGCCCCGGTCGGCATCTGGCCGCCGGAGTGAAGGAAACGAAATGTTCGATACCAAAACCGTAAGCGCCCAGTGGGGCGGCAAGACGCTGACGCTCGAGACCGGCCGCGTGGCCCGTCAGGCAAACGGCGCCGTGCTCGCCACCCTCGGCGAGACCGTCGTTCTGTGCGCCGTCACGGCTGCACGGACCGTCAAGGAAGGGCAGGATTTCTTCCCGCTCACCGTCCATTACCAGGAGAAGTTCTCCGCAAGCGGCCGCATCCCCGGTGGCTTCTTCAAGCGTGAGCGCGGCGCGACCGAAAAGGAGACGCTGACCAGCCGTCTCATCGATCGCCCGATCCGTCCCCTCTTCCCAGAGGGTTTCTACAACGAGATCAACGTGATCTGCCAGGTTCTGTCGTATGACGGCGAGAACGAGCCGGACATCCTCGCGATGGTTGCGGCGTCGGCTGCGCTGACGATCTCGGGCGTGCCGTTCATGGGCCCGATCGGCGCAGCACGCGTCGGCTATGTCGATGGCGCCTACATCCTCAACCCGACACTCGACGAAGCCAAGGCGGGTGACCTCGACCTCGTCGTCGCCGCCACCGGCCAGGCCGTGATGATGGTCGAGTCGGAAGCCAAGGAGCTCTCGGAAGAGATCATGCTCGGCGCGGTCCAGTTCGCGCACAAGGCATGCCGCGAGGCCGCCAACCTGATCATCGATCTGGCCGAGCAGGCTGCCAAGGATCCTTGGGAAATGGCCGAGCAGGCCGACCTGTCGACCGCCAAGGACAAGCTGAAGAAGCTGATCGGCAAGGACATTGCGGCCGCCTACAAGGTGACCGACAAGTCCAAGCGTTCGGACCTGCTGAACGCCGCACGCGCCAAGGGCAAGACCGCCTTTGCCGATGCGACCCCGCAGGACCAGATGGCTGCCGGCAAGCTGATGAAGAAGCTGGAGGCGGAGATCGTCCGCGGCGCCATCCTCAAGGACGGCACCCGCATCGACGGCCGCACCACCACGCAGATCCGTCCGATCGAGGCGATGGTGCACTTCCTGCCGCGGACGCACGGCTCGGCCCTGTTCACGCGCGGCGAGACTCAGTCGATCTGCACCACCACGCTCGGCACGCGCGACGCAGAGCAGATGATCGACGGCCTCAATGGGCTTTCGTACGAAAACTTCATGCTGCACTACAACTTCCCGCCCTACTCGGTCGGTGAAGTCGGTCGCTTCGGTGCGCCGGGTCGTCGCGAAGTCGGCCACGGCAAGCTCGCCTGGCGCGCGCTGCATCCGGTGCTGCCGTCGAAGGAAGAGTTCCCGTACACGATCCGCGTATTGTCGGACATCACCGAGTCGAACGGCTCGTCGTCGATGGCGACGGTCTGCGGCGGTTCGCTGTCGATGATGGATGCGGGCGTTCCGCTGAAGCGTCCGGTGTCGGGCATCGCGATGGGCTTGATCCTCGAGGGCAAGAACTTCGCGGTTCTGTCGGACATCTTGGGCGACGAGGATCACCTCGGCGACATGGACTTCAAGGTCGCCGGCACGTCCGAGGGCATCACCACGATGCAGATGGACATCAAGATCGCCGGCATCACCGAAGAGATCATGGGCAAGGCGCTGGCACAGGCCAAGGAAGGCCGTGCGCACATCCTGGGCGAAATGGCCAAGGCGCTCGACCACACGCGTGAGGAGCTGTCGGCACACGCACCGCGGATCGAGACCTTCACGATCGAGAAGTCGAAGATCCGTGAAGTCATCGGCACCGGCGGCAAGGTGATCCGCGAGATCGTCGCGCAGACCGGCGCCAAGGTCGACATCGACGACGAGGGCGTGATCAAGGTGTCGTCGTCCGATCCCGCGCAGATCGAAGCTGCGATCAAGTGGATCAAGGGCCTCGTCGAGGAAGCCGAAGTCGGCAAGGTCTATGACGGCAAGGTCGTCAACCTCGTGGACTTCGGTGCTTTCGTGAACTTCATGGGTGGCAAGGACGGTCTCGTCCACGTGTCCGAAATCAAGAACGAGCGCGTCGAGAAGGTCTCGGACGCGCTGAGCGAAGGCCAGGAAGTCAAGGTTAAGGTCCTCGAGATCGATCCGCGCGGCAAGGTTCGCCTGTCGATGCGCGTCGTCGACCAGACGACCGGCGAAGAGCTGGAGGACACGCGTCCTGCCCGTGAGCCGCGCGAAGGCGGTGACCGTGGTCCGCGCGGTCCGCGTCGCGATGGCGATGGTGGTCGTGACGCCGGTAACGGCGGTGGCGGTCGTGGCCCGCGCGGCGAAGGCGGCAACGGTGATCGTGGTCCCCGTGGCCCGCGCCGTGACGGCGATGGTGGTCGTGATGGCGGCAACAGCGGTGGCCGTGGCCCGCGTCGCGACGGCGGTGGTCAGGGCGGCGAGCGCGCTCCCCGCGCCGAGCGTTCGGACGGCGACAAGGCCCCCGAGTTCGCTCCGGCGTTCCTGACGGGCGATCGCGACTAAGCGATCTTGCCGACTGGCAACTAGCGAAAGGGGATCCGGGCAACCGGGTCCCCTTTTTCGTGGCGATCACGATTGCGGGAGCCGGCGGCGCGATGCCACGGGATCCGCATCCTGCAATTTGTACGAGAATGACGGCCGGACGCGCTGCTATCGGCTTGCAGGGTCCAGCGTGCATGCGCATTCTCGGCCAAGGCAGCAGAGATGCGGGGGCATCATGGCAACCTTGGCGACCAGCGTGTCGGCGATCACCGCCGAGCGGCGTTTCTATCTCATGCTGGCTGCGATCATCGCGGTCACCGTCTTCGCGGGGTTCGGGCTGGACCTGCAGCGGACTGACTGGAACATCGTCGGGCTTCCCGCCCAGGTCCATCTGCACGCTGCCGTTTTCTTCGGCTGGATCATCCTCTACGTCGCGCAGAACTGGCTGGTCGACCGGGGATCGATCGCGATGCACCGGCGACTGGGCGTCGCGACCGCATGTCTGGTCCCGGTCATGGTCGTGGTGGGCGTCGCGACGACGGTCATGGCCGTCCGGCTAAACCGCGTCCCGCCCTTCTTCACGCCGGGCCTTTTCCTCGCGCTCGATCTTCAGATCATCGGCTTTGCGATCCTGGCGGGCTGGGCGATCCAGTTGAGACACCGGTCCGACTGGCACAAGCGCCTGATGCTGTGCGCGACGATTCTGATCATGTCGCCGGCGCTGGGGCGCATTCTGCCGATGCCGCTCATGGGCCCGTCCGGCACATGGGCGATATTCGTCGCCACCATGGTCTATCTGGGGGCTGCGATGCTGTTCGATGCGCAACTGCGCGGGCGGGTGCACCTAGCCTATTGGTGGGGCGCGGGAATGCTGACCCTCGTCCAGCTGCTGATCGGCATCGTCGGGTTCAGCCCGCGGCTCGACAAGCTGGTCGCGCAACTTGCCGCCTAACGGCGGGCATGCGCTTGAGTAGAATTTGAGTGGGGAGCTTCTGTTGCTCGGTGCCCCCCTTACCGCCGGTTTCCACTTCTGTTGCCCGGTGTGGCCCGAACCGCGCTTTCGTCCGTATAACTTAGGTCGTTAGACCGTCAGTTATGCGGCAATTGCGAGTGCTTCGTTATCGTTGGCACTTGTGTATGGGCCGTTGCGGTGGTCCCATTCCGAGCGAAACATAGCGTCGTTGAACACACGTCGATCCTAGTTCGACCCCGTCATCGTCCCCCTCTTGCGAAGAGGGCGGTGGTGGAGTCGCCGGGTACTGCCCCCGGGTCCGCTGTGTCTATGACACGCCACGGTTTATCGCCATAGTCACCAGGAGAGAATTCCCCCGATGACGCTTGTGATATAGAGCGGCGGTCGGCCGATTAAAAGCCCGTGATTTTGCCCTTTGCGGCCTTTCGCTCGCCACAAACCGCGTGCATAGAAATCTGTATTATGTTGACGCAGCGCTCTCGCTACGCGCTTCGCGCGATGATCTTCCTTGGCGGCGCCCCGGTCGGGGGTCCACCGATCCCGATGACCCGCATCGCGGCCGAGGCCAATGTCCCGCGCAAGTTTCTCGAGCTGATCCTTGCGGACCTGCGCGAGTCCGGCTTGCTGCACAGCCATCGCGGCAAGATGGGCGGCTATCGCCTGTCGCGCCCCAGCCACCTGATCTCGCTCGGCGAGATCATCCGGATCATCGAGGGCCCGCTCGCGCTGGTGCCTTGCGTCAGCCGGACGGCCTATCAGCCCTGCCTCGACTGCAAGAGCGAGGCAGACTGCGCGATCCGCTTTGCGATGATGCGCGTCCGCGACGAGACTGCGCGGATCCTCGACGGCACGAGCCTGGCGGATGCCAATGCCGAGGATCTGGCCGCAGCCTGATCTCCCCCTCCCAGCGCGGGAAGAGGGACAGGACGTTCAGCCGCGCGCCTTGAGTTCGTCGCGGATCTCCCGCAGCAGCGCGATCTCGACCGGCTCGGGCGCGGGCGCGATCGGAGTCGCTTCTTCCTCACGCTTGAGCCGCGCGGTTTCACGCTCGATCAGCGCCGCCGCGCGGTTCACGACGCGCAGGATCATGAAGATGATGAAGGCGACGATCACGAAGTTGACGAGCTGCGTCGCGAACGCGCCATAGCCGAGCAACGGCACCCCCGCCTTCTTCAGCGCCGCATAGTCGCTGAGCGAACCGGCATAGTTTGCGGGGACAGGCCCCATCCGCCAGAAATAGCTCGAAAAGTCGAGCCCGCCGAAAATCTTGCCGATCACCGGCATCAGCACGTCGTCGGTCAGCGAGGTGACGATCTTGCTGAACGCCGCCCCGATGATCACCGCAATAGCCAGATCAAGCACGTTGCCGCGCATGATGAACGCTTTGAATTCCTTGAGCATTTGCGCCCCCTTTTCCAGTCCCCCGCACGCTAGCCATCGATTTCGGTTTCGCCAAGCCGGTCCGCTGTCCTATGGGGGTGATACAGACCAGCAGGAGAGCCCCGATGTCGTCCTATGCCCAGATTCTTCGCGGATCCGCCGTCGTTGCGCTCGCGGCGACGCTTGGCGGCTGCGGGATCAACAGCATCCCGACCGCCGAGGAAAATGTGAAGGCGCGCTGGGCCGATGTGCAAAACGACTATCAGCGTCGCGCCGATCTGATCCCCAACCTCGTCGCGACGGTCAAGGCGGCCGGCGCGCAGGAAAAGAGCATTCTGGTCGAGGTGACGCAGGCGCGCGCCGCGGCGAGCACGGTGCAGGTCTCTGGCGACGACCTGACCGACCCTGCGAAGATCGAGCAATTCTCGCGCGTGCAGGGTGCCGTCGGGTTGTCGCTGCAGCGACTGCAGGAAGCCTATCCCGAATTGAAGAGCCAGGCCAATTACACCACGCTGATGAGCCAGCTCGAAGGCACCGAGAACCGCATCACGATCGCACGGCGCGACTATAACGGCGCGGTCCAGGCTTATAACACCAAGATCCGCACCTTCCCCGACGCCGTCGGCGCGAAGATCTTCTATGGCGCAAAGCCGATGGTGCCGTTTGCTGCGACCACGCCGGGGGCCGAGACGGCACCGACGGTGAACTTCGGCAACGCGAGCTGATCGCGGGGCCGGCGGCATGATCCGCGTCCTCGCGGCGCTCCTCTTCGCGGTGCTGCTCGGCAGCGGCACCGCAGGCGCCCAGACATTCCCAAAATTCACCGGCTTCGTCGTCGACTCGGCAAACGTGATCCCGCCCGAGCACGAGGCGGCGCTCACCAAACGACTCGACGATCTGCAAAAGGCGACCGGCAATCAATTGGTCGTCGCGACCATCGCCGATCTGCAGGGCTATCCGATCGAGGATTATGGCTATCGCCTGCTGCGGAACTGGGGGGTCGGGCTGAAGGACGCCAATAACGGCGCGATCCTGCTCGTCGCGCCGAACGACCGCAAGGTACGGATCGAAGTCGGCTATGGGCTGGAACCGGTCCTGACCGACGCGTTTTCGAGCGTCGTGATCAACCAGCAGATCCTGCCGCGCTTCAAGGCCGGGGACATGACCGGCGGTATCGTCGCGGGCGCGAATGCGGTCGCGGACCAGCTCGCTTTGCCCGACGCAGAGGCCCGCGCGAAGGTCGGCGCGGCAGCGGCCGAATATGACAAGACGCATCGCCGCGCGCCGTCCGGCAACGGTGGCGGCGTGCCGATCGGGCTGATCATCTTCGGGATCGTGGCCGCCGCGATCGTCATTCCGATGATCTCGCGCCGTGCCGGCGGTACCCGCTATTCAAGCGGTGGCGGCGGCAACGGGACACTGCCGATCGTGCTGTGGAGCATCGCCAACGAGATGTCACGGCGCGGCGGCGGCGGTGGCAGCAGCTGGGGCGGCGGCGGTGGCGACAGCAGCGGCGGTGGCTGGATGGGCGGCGGTTTTGGCGGCGGCGGCGGCGGATCCGCCGGCGGCGGCGGCGCATCGGGGAGTTGGTGACATGCGGTTGAGCGAAGCCGATCACGGCCGCGTCACCGCCGCGGTGACGCAGGCCGAAACCACGACGACGGGCGAGATCGTCACGATCGTCGCGCGCCAGTCCGACGCCTATCACGACGTCTCGCTGCAATGGTCCGTGCTTGCCATGCTGCTGAGCCTTGCGGTGCTCGCGCTGCACCCGGTGGCGGCCGACCAGATCTATGCGCGGCTCGTCGATCCGTGGGCGCAGTCGGCACCACAGGGCGCGTTGTTCGCGATCGCGCTCGTCCTGATGACGCTGGTGTTCCTGGGCATGCGCCTGCTGCTCACTATCCCCGCGTTGCGACTCGCGCTGACGCCGGGCGCGACGAAATCGCGGCGGGTGCGCAGGCGTGCGGTGATGCTGTTCCGGGCGGGCGCGGAAAAGCGCACGCGGGGCGCGACGGGCGTGTTGCTGTACCTGTCGCTTGCCGAGCACCGCGCGGAGATCGTCGCGGACTCGGGCATCCATTCGCGCGTGCCGAACGAGATCTGGGGTGCCGCGATGGCGGCCGTGCTCACCGCGGTGCGCGACGACCGGCCGGCAGACGGCATGGCCGATGCCGTCGCGCAGATCGGCACGGTGCTCGCCGAGCATTTCCCGCGAACCGGTGCAGCCATCAACGAACTTCCCGACAGGCTGATCGAATTATGAGCACGACCGTATGGGCGGGCAAGTTCCTGACCGTGCAGACCGAAGGCACATGGGAATATGCGGAACGTCGCGGGCAGATCGCCGCGGCCGTGATCGTCGCGATCGACGCGGGCGACGTCATTTTGGTCGAACAGTTTCGCGTACCGCTGGGCCGCGCCTGCCTCGAACTGCCGGCCGGGCTGGTCGGTGACGAGACCGCGGGCGAGAGCGTTACGGTCGCCGCCGGGCGCGAGCTCGAAGAGGAAACCGGCTACCGCGCGGCCGCGATCGAGGATCTGGGGCTCTTCTATTCGTCGCCGGGGATGACGTCCGAATGCTTCACGCTGGTCCGTGCGACCGGGCTGACCAAGGTCGGCGACGGCGGCGGCGATGGTGACGAGAACATCACCGTGCACCGCGTACCGCTCGCCGACATTCCCGCCTTCGTCGCGGCGAAGCGCGAGGCGGGCGTCGCGATCGACGCGAAGATGCTGCTGATCCTCGCGGGAGCGATCCTCTAGCGACGCGCGCGCTGAGCCGATTTCAACGCCGTTGCCGGAACGGCGTCGGGTAGTCGCTTATTTGAAGTTGTCCGCGTAGCTCTGCAGCTTCAGCGTCTTCTGCGGCGCCGGTACGACCGTGTAGCCGAACCCTTCACGCTCGCAATGCGCGATCGCGGCCTCGGCGGTCGGGAAGAACAGGCGGAGCTGGTCGCGCGTGTCGCCGCTGCCGGCCCAGCCGGTCAGCGGGTCGGGGCGCTTGGGCTCCGAGGGTTCGAATTCGAGCTGCCAGCTGTCGGTCCGGTGCTTGCCGGACTGCATGGCGTTCTTGGGGCGCTGGAAGATACGGGCGGTTGGCATGGGCTCCCCTTATCGCGAAGTTGCGCCCCTTGCATCCGCCTTTTTCGTGCGCAGCGTCGCCGATGCCGCGGCGGGATCGTCGGGCCAGGGATGCTTGGGGTAGCGACCGCGCATTTCCTTGGCGACCGCGACCCAGCTCCCCGCCCAGAACCCGGGCAGATCGCGCGTCGTCTGGATCGGGCGTCCCGCCGGTGACGTGAGGCTCAGCACCAGCGGGACGCGCGCTTCGCCGATGGTCGGGTGCACGCCGAGCCCGAACAGCGCCTGGACGCGCAGCTCGACACGGGGCCCTCCCTCGGCGGCATAGTCGATCGCGTGCGTGCTGCCCGCCGGACTCGTGAAATCGGGCGGCGCGAGGCGGTTGATCGTCTGCATCGCATCCCAGCCGAGGAGGTTGCGCAACGCCTCGACGAGTGCCCCCGGGGCGATCGCATCGAGTCGGCGCTTTCCGACGAGCAGCGGCGCGAGCCATTCGTCCAGGCGGTCGAGCAACGCCGCATCGTCGAGCGGCACGCCTGCATAGGCGGCGCGGTCGCGCAACGCCTGCCCGCCGTCGCTCCACGGCAGCAGCGAAAGACCGTGCTCGCGAACCGCCTCCAGCAGCGCGGCGAGGATCGCGTCGGGATCCGCGCCGCTGTCCGGACCGCTCGACAGCCGGATCGCGCCGAGCCGCCGGTCGCGTAGCGCCTGGATACCGCCGGTCGCTGGGTCGAAGCTGACCGTGCGGCGCGATTCGATCCGATCGGCGAACAGCGCCTCGACCGTCGGCTGGTCGATCACCGCCGCGGACAGGATCCGCGCGCCCGCCGCGGCCCCTTGCGTATCTGCGACCGCAAGCCATTCCGCGCGGGCGAGCGGCGAGGTCGGATCGAGCCTGAACCCCCGCCCCCCAACCGACGCCCAAGTCTCGCCCGACGCATCGCGACGACGCGCAACGCGGTCCGGAAACCCCAGCGCCACGCAAACATCTACCCCCCCTCCCGCAAGCGGGAGGGGGTTGGGGGGTGGGCTCGCGCCATCCGCGGTGCGCGACGTCGAAACCGGGCGCCCACCCCCCGGCCCCCTCCCGCTCGCGGGAGGGGGAGCGAGTTTGGCCCATCTATCCGCCATCCCGCGCGCGGCTTGTGCCTTCACGCCACGTTCGGTCTTCCAGCGGCGCAGGCGGGTTTCGACATCGACGTCCTGACCACCGATCCCGCGCTCGCCGAGCAGCACCGCGACCTGCGCGGCGATCTCGGCCAGCCCCCGCTCCCCGGCGCGCAACAGCATGTGGGCAAGGCGTGGCGGCATCGGCAGCTTCGCGATCGCGCGGCCATGCGCCGTCGGGCGACCGTCCGCGTCGATCGCCTCGAGCGTCGCCAGCCGGCGCAGCGCCTCGTCGATCGCCGCAGCGGGCGGCGCATCGATCCAGCGCAGGTCGCGGGGATCGGCGACACCCCACAAGGCGCAGGCGAGTAAAAGCGCGGACAGATCGGCCTCGAGGATTTCGGGCGGATCGTATCGCGGCAGTCCCGCGGTCGCGGCCTCTTCCCACAACCGGTAGGCGGTGCCGGGGCCCAGACGCGCGGCCCGGCCGGCGCGCTGCGTGACCGCGGCCTGGCTCGCGCGTTCGGTGACGAGGCGGGTCATGCCCGCCGCGCGATCGTAACGCGGACGCCGCGCGAGACCGGAATCGATGACGATCCGGATCCCGTCGAGCGTCAGGCTGGTCTCGGCGATGCTGGTCGCCAGCACGACCTTGCGACGGCCATCGGGTTCGGGAAGGATTGCCGCACGCTGCGCGGCCGGATCGAGGCTGCCATGGAGTTCGTGCACGACGATGTCGTCGGGCAGGTTCGCGAGCCGGTCTGCGATCCGTTCGATCTCCGCGACGCCGGGCAGGAAGGCGAGCACGCCGCCCTGCTCCTCGCCAAGCGCGCGGCGGATCGCCGCCGCCATGCCATCCTCGATCCGCGCCTCGGCCGCGCGACCGATATGCCGCAGCGTCAGCGGATAGCTCCGCCCCTCGCTCTCGATCACCGGCGCGTCGTCCATCACCGCTGCGAACCGCGCCCCGTCGAGCGTCGCCGACATCGCGACCAGCCGCAGGTCGGGACGGAAGCCCGCCTGCACATCGAGGGCGAGCGCGAGCCCGAAATCGCCGTCGAGGCTGCGTTCGTGCACCTCGTCGAACAGCACCGCGGACACCCCCGCCAGTTCTGGATCGGACTGGATCCGCGCGACGAAGATGCCCTCGGTGACGACCGTCACGCGCGTCGCCGCGGATCGCTTGCTGTCCATCCGCGTCGCATAGCCATAGGTCCGGCCGACCGGCTCGCCCGCCGTCGCCGCCATGCGCTCCGCCGCGGCGCGCGCGGCGAGGCGCCGGGGTGAGAGCAGCAGGATCTCGCCGGTGCACCAGGCTTGCTCGAGCAGCGCAGGCGCGACCGCCGTCGTCTTGCCCGCGCCCGGCGGCGCGACGAGCACGGCGGAGGACCGCGCACGCAGCGCAGCGAGCAGGTCGGGCAGGACGGCAAGGATCGGAAGCGGCGGCGGGGTCATCGCCGCCTGCTGCCACAGATCGATCGTGGCGCAACCGCTTTTCAGGGGTCCGCGCACCACCGCGACCGTCGTGTCCAGCCCCCACCCCGCCGAACGCGGCTGGCAAGGACGCGCGAACCTGCTAGACGCGGGGCACGAATATGGCGTCCGATCCTTCCCCAAACTCTTCGACGGCGACCCGCCGGACCACCGACAGGCTGCGCGGCAGTGTCGCGCGCGTCTGGGCGAGCCGATGGACCAAGGCGGCGCTCGCGTTGTTCGGCCTCGGGCTGATCGCGCTGTTCGGCTTCTGGCTGATCGTCGTCCGCGACCTTCCTTCGGTCGATACGCTGCGCACCTACGAACCGCCCTTGCCGACCAATGTGCGCGGGATCGATGGGGCCCCGATCCACAGCTATGCGCGCGAACGTCGCGTCGAGCTCAGCTTCGCAGAATATCCGCCGATGCTGATCAATGCGTTTCTGGCGGCGGAGGACAAGTCGTTCTTCGAGCATCACGGCGTCGACTTTCCGGGGCTTGCCGGCGCGGTCTTCGACTATGTCTCGAAGATCGGCAGCGGCCGACGCGCCCGCGGCGGATCGACGATCACGCAGCAGGTCGCCAAGAACCTTCTGATCGGCAACGAATATTCGCCGACGCGCAAGCTTCGCGAAGCAGTGCTGGCGTATAAAATCGAGGATACGCTGACCAAGCCGCAGATCCTCGAACTCTATCTGAACCAGATCGCGCTTGGCCGGAACGCGTTCGGCGTCGAAGCCGCCAGCCACGCCTATTTCGACAAGGACCTCGACCAGCTCGATCTCGCACAGATCGCCTATCTCGCGATCCTGCCCAAAGGTCCGTCGAATTATGATCCGGTGCGCTATCACGACCGCGCAATGACGCGGCGTAACTATGTACTCGACCGGATGCTCGAGAACGGGTTCATCACCCGCGCGCAGTTCGATACGGCGAACGCCGAACCGCTCGGCGTCGTGCTGCGACGCACGCCGCGGTTTGAAAGCGTCGGCGGCTATTTTGTCGAGGAAGTCCGCCGCCAGCTGATGGCCAAGTTCGGCGAAAGCGCGAAGGACGGCCCTTACAGCGTCTACTCGGGCGGCCTCTGGGTGCGGACCTCGTTCGACACGCGGTTGCAGGATCTGGCGCAGCAGGCCTTGCGTGATGGTCTGGTCCGCTTCGACAGCGGGCGCGGCTGGAATGGACCAATCCGCCATGTCGAGATCGAGGACGACAACTGGCTCCAGCCGCTGCTCAACAGCAACATCGCGCTCGATTACCGCAACTGGGTCGCGGCGATCGTGACCGGCAAGGACGGCAATAGCTGGAACCTCGGCTTCCGCACCGGCAAGACCGGCACGCTGCCGCGCTATGCCGCGCAGATGGCGGTGCGCGGCAAGGGCGGCAATGCGTTCGGGGCGATCAAGACGGGTGACATCATCGCGGTCGCGCCCGAAGGCGGCGAGTTCGCGCTCCGGGCGATCCCCAAGGTTTCGGGTGCGTTCGTCGTCGAGGAGCCTGCCAGCGGCCGCGTGCTGGCGATGCAGGGCGGCTTCGACGACCGGCTCCAGGCGTTCAACCGCGCCACCCAGGCGATGCGCCAGCCTGGATCGACGATCAAGCCGATCGTCTATTCCGCCGCGCTCGACAACGGGATGACGCCCGCCTCGATCATCGTCGACGGGCCGTTCTGCGTCTATCAGGGCGCACGACTGGGGCAGAAATGCTTCCGCAACTTCGGCAATTCGCGCGGCGCCGGGCCGCACACGATGCGCTGGGGCATCGAACAGTCGCGCAACCTGATGACGGTCCGCGCCGCCGCGCAGACCGGCATGCCCAAGGTCGTGGCCACTATCAAGAAGATGGGCGTCGGCGATTACGCGCCCTATCTCTCCTTCGCGCTGGGTGCCGGCGAGACGACCGTGGGGCGGATGGTCAACGCCTATTCGATCCTCGCGAACAACGGCAAAGGTGGCCCGCCGTCACTGATCGACTTCGTGCAGGATCGGCACGGCAAGGTAATCTGGCCCGAGAACTGGCGCGCCTGCGACCGGTGCAACGCACCCGATTGGGACGGCAAGCCGATGCCGCGTCCGGTCGCGCGCCAGCGCCAGGTGCTCGACGCGATGACCGCCTATCAGATGGTCCACATCACCGAAGGGGTCGTCCAGCGCGGCACCGCGGTGACGCTGCGCGATCTCGATCGGCCGATGTTCGGCAAGACGGGCACGAATAATGGCCCGACCGACGTCTGGTTCATCGGCGGAACCCCGCAATATGTCGGCGGCCTGTATATCGGCTTCGATACGCCGCGGAACCTTGGCAGCGCAGCGCAGGGCGGCACGCTGGCCGCGCCGATCTTCAAGCAGTTCGCGGTCAAGGCCTATGCCGATCTGCCCAAGCTGCCATTCCGCGCACCCGCGGGCATCCGGATGGTCCGGATCGACCGGGGGAGCGGCCGCCCGGTCTATGGGACATGGCCGAACACCGATGATCCCAAGCCGGGCGTCATCTGGGAAGCGTTCAAGCCCGAAAGCGAACCGCGGCGTGCCGCGCGCCGTGCGGGCCCCGCCCCCACCACCACCACCGCACCGACCGCCGCCCCCAAGGCAGAGGCTCCGCGCGACAGCGATTTCTTGCAAAGACAGGGCGGAATCTACTAGCCGTCCCCATATTCCGGGGCTGGCTGTTCATGCCGGTCCCAACACTGGAGAACACCCATGCGCGCCGAAGCGCAGGCTCACGTTGACACCATCAAGGACGCGCTGGCGCTGTTGCGCCGTTTTCTCGACTGGGACCGCGCACTGCGTCGTCTCGACGAGCTAAATGCGCGCGTCGAGGATCAGGCGCTCTGGTCGGACCCCAAGGCTGCGCAGGAGGTGATGCGCGAGCGTCGTCGTCTCGACGAGGCGATCAGTGCGACGCGCGCGATCGAGAGCGAGCTGAGCGACACATCCGAGCTGATCGAAATGGCCGAGGCCGAGGGCGACACCGCGATGGAAGCGGACGGCGTCGCCGCGCTCGCCGAACTCGCCGCCCGCGCGGACAAGGACAAGATCAAGGCGCTGCTCGCGGGTGAGGCCGATGCCAACGACACCTATATCGAGGTCAATGCCGGTGCCGGCGGGACCGAGAGCCAGGACTGGGCGGGCATGCTCAGCCGGATGTATTCGCGCTGGGGCGAACGCCACGGGCTGAAGGTCGAGCTGGTCGACCAGCATTCGGGCGAGCAGGCGGGGATCAAGTCCGCGACGCTGCTGCTGAAGGGCGAGAACGCCTATGGCTATGCCAAGACTGAGAGCGGCGTTCACCGGCTCGTCCGGATCAGCCCGTATGATTCCGCGGCGCGTCGTCACACGTCGTTCGCCAGCGTCTGGGTCTATCCGGTCGTAGATGACAATATCGAGGTCGAGTATAACGAGAGCGACCTGCGTATCGATACGTATCGCGCATCGGGCGCCGGCGGCCAGCACATCAACACGACCGATTCGGCCGTGCGCATCACGCACGTCCCGACCGGCATCGTCGTCCAGTGTCAGAACCAGCGATCGCAGCACAAGAACAAGGCCGAGGCCTATAATCAGCTCCGCGCGCGGCTCTATGAACGCGAGCTCGCGATCCGCGAGCAGGCGGCCAATGCCGAGAATGCGTCGAAGACCGATATCGGCTGGGGCCACCAGATCCGGTCCTATGTGTTGCAGCCGTACCAGATGGTGAAGGACCTGCGGACCGGCGTGGTCTCGACCAGTCCGTCGGACGTGCTCGACGGCGATCTCGAGGCGTTCATGGCCGCGGCGCTGTCGCAGCGTGTAACCGGCGAGGCGGTCGAGGTGGAGGACGTCGATTGAAGATGACGCGCGTCCTGGCCCTGCTGCTGTCCCCGATCTGGCTGCTAGCGGCATGCGATGGCAGCAAACCGCTGATCCAGCGTGAACCCAAGGATGCGGGCCCCTTCCCCGCCGCCGACCGGCCGGTCGCGTCGATCGTTTCCGCGCGGTGGTCGAACGAGGAGGCGCGCGACCGGCTGAACGAGGCGGGCGAGGTCATGACCAAGGCGGATATCCGCAAGGGCATGACGGTCGCCGATATCGGCGCAGGCGAGGGCTATTACACGATCCGCGCCGCCGCACGGGTCGGCAAGGACGGTCGCGTTCTCGCAGAGGACATCGTCGCGAGCGTGCGCGACCAGCTGGCGGAGCGCGTCGCGCGCGAGGACCTCGCCAATGTCAGCGTGCGACTCGGCGAAGCCAATGATCCGAAGCTGCCCCCGGCGAGTTTCGACCGCGTGCTGATGGTGCACATGTATCATGAGATCGAGCAGCCCTATGAATTCCTGTGGCGGCTTCGCCCTTCGCTGAAACCCGACGGACTGGTCGTCGTCGTCGATGCCGATCGCGAGACGCGCAACCACGGCACGCCGCCTGCACTGCTCAAATGCGAGTTCGCGGCGGTCGGCTATACGCAGGTCGACAGGGACGAGATGCCGTCGGCGGGCGGCTATATGGCCATGTTCCGTGCGACCGGCCCGCGCCCCGCGCCCGAGGCGATCCGCGCCTGCCGGACGAAATAGCGCCACCGGGTGGAGCAAGTGTTGCTCCGGACCGTCAGACCACCCCCATCGCGCGCAGGCTCGCCACCCGGTCGCCAGCGATCACCACGTGATCGAGCAGCACGACCTCCACGGTCCGCAACCCGGCCGCCAGCGCACGGGTAAACGCCACGTCGCGGGTACTCGGGGTCACGTCCCCGCTCGGATGATTGTGCGCGATCACCACCCCCTGCGCCGCGAACGCCAGCGCATCGGCAGCGATACTGCGTACCGCGATCCGCACCTGATCGCGCCCGCCCGCCACATGCCGCATGCCCAAAAGCCTCCGATTCGGATCAAGATAGGCGACCGCCACCGCCTCGGTCGCTGCATGCCCAAGCCTTGCGAACAGCGCGCACGCCGCTGCAAGGTCGGCAATGATCGGAGCGGAGGCGGGCGAGGCGGGCACCACCTCGACTGTCGCATCGCCGCCCCTGTCGCATCCGCAACTGCATCCGCTTGAGCGATCCGTCCCGCACCGCTAGGCCGTCGCGATGCGCCAATATCTAGACCTCATGGACCGCGTGCTCTCGACCGGAGTCGAGACGATGGACCGCACCGGCACGGGCACGCTCAGCGTCTTCGGCGCGCAGATGCGCTTCGATCTGGCGCAGGGCTTTCCCGTGCTGACGACAAAGAAGCTTCACCTGCGCTCGATCATCGTCGAACTCCTGTGGTTCCTGCGCGGCGACACCAATGTCCGCTGGCTGCAGGATCGCAAGGTCGCGATCTGGGACGAATGGGCGGACGAGAGCGGCGATCTCGGCCCCGTCTATGGCAAGCAATGGCGCGACTGGGTGGCCGGCGACGGTCGCCATATCGATCAGATCGCCGAGCTGGTCGACCAGATCAAGACCAACCCTGCCTCGCGACGCCAGATCGTCTGCGCGTGGAACCCGGGCGATCTGCACGCGATGGCACTGGCCCCCTGCCACTGCCTGTTCCAGACGCATGTCGCGAACGGCAAGCTGTCGCTCCAGCTCTACCAGCGCTCGGGCGACATCTTCCTCGGCGTGCCGTTCAACATCGCCAGCTACGCACTGCTGACGCACATGCTCGCGCAGCAATGCGGGCTCGAGGTCGGTGAGTTCATCTGGACCGGCGGCGACTGCCATCTCTATTCGAACCATCTCGAGCAGGCACGACTGCAACTCGGGCGCACCCCCGGCCCACTCCCGCGGCTCGAGATCGTGCGCACGCCGGACTCGATCGACGCATATGAGTATGAGGATTTCGTGCTCCACGATTACGTCGCGCAGCCGCACATCAAGGCACCCGTCGCGGTCTAGACCCGCCGCCCGAACAGAGAGCGAATCGCAATAGGAACCCGTGACGGCGCGCGCGGTTGACCGTCCGAACCCATTCGGAAGGCCTATCATGGACATCACCCAGCTCATCCTCGACGAACATGCCCAGCAGCGCGCGCTGTTCGCACAGATCGACAGCATCGACGCCAAGGATACCGAGGCGCTGTCGGCACTGTGGACCCGCCTCAAGAACCTGCTCGACGCGCATGCCGAGGCGGAAGAGCGCTTCTTCTACCCGCGGTTGATGAAGATCGGCACCGGTGGCAACGACGCCGACTCGGCCGCCGAGGAGACCGAGGACGCGATCGAGGATCACAACGACATCCGCGAAACCGGCGAAGCGGTCGACAAGCACCCGGTCGGCTCGGACGCGTGGTTCGAGGCGGTCGGCGAATGCAACAAGGCGAACAGCGATCACCTCGCCGAGGAAGAGCGCCAGGGCCTGACCGACTTCCGCAAGCATGCGACGCTGGAAGAGCGGCACGAGCTGGGCGTCCGGTTCGCGGCGTTCGAGGCGAACCACCTGAACGGCGTGAAGGTCGTCGAGAAGGATCCCGAGGCGTACGTCAAGGAACACGCCCCGAACTGATCCACCCGCTTCTTACCACCCCGGCGAAAGCCGGGGTCCAGGTGGAAAGGTGGTCGTAACGGAGCGCCGTCTTTCACCACCGACGTCCCCCAACTGGGCCCCGGCCTTCGCCGCGGTGGTGATACAGGCATAGCCCCCCGCCCCCATATCCGCCATGATGCGCCGCATGATCACCTTCTACCTCGCCCGCGCTAGCAACGGCGTCATCGGCCGCGACGGCCAGCTCCCCTGGCGCCTCCCCGCCGACCTCAAGCGCTTCAAGGCGCTGACGATGGGCAAGCCGATGGTGATGGGGCGCAAGACGTTCGAGAGCTTCCCGAGCCCCCTCCCCGGCCGCCGCCACATCGTCCTCACCCGCGGCCACTGGCACGCCGACGGCGCGGAGGTGGCGCACTCGATCGACGAGGCGCTCGCATTGGCCGGCGACGACGTCGCGGTGATCGGCGGCGCGCAGATCTACGCGCAGCTGCTCCCCCATGCGGACCGGATCGAACTCACCGAAGTCCATGACGAACCCGAAGGCGACGCCATCGTCCCGGCGTTTGACGGCTGGCACGAGATCGCACGCGAAGACCACCCGGGCGAAAAGCAGCGTCCACCTTACAGCTTCGTCACGCTCACCCGCCGGTAAAGACCGTTCCCCCCGCGAAGGCGGGAGCTCGGACTGGACTCCCGCCTTCGCGGAAGAACAAGGAGGCGCGGCAGACAACGACACGGAAGGACTATCGTCATCCGCGGCGTCTGGGTACTGACCCGTGCATGCAACGGCTCGACGGTGGCGCATCCATCCCTTCGCATCTGGCGGACGGGATCGTGGCGCTGGGTAATTTCGACGGATTCCATCTCGGTCACCAGGCGGTGGTCGCGCGCGCGATCGCGTGGGCCAAGGCGGAGGGTCGCCCTGCGCTGGTGGCGACGTTCGATCCGCATCCGGTCCGCCATTTCCGCCCCGATACGCCCGCCTTCCGCCTCACCACGCTCGACCAGCGCGAGCGGCTGTTCGCAGACGCTGGCGCCGATGCGATGGTGGTGTTCCATTTCGACGGCGATCTCGCCGCGCTGACCGCCGAGCAGTTCGTCGCCGACCGCCTCGAACGCAATCTGCGGATCGGCGGCGTGGTGACGGGCGAGGACTTCACCTTCGGCCATGCCAAGAGCGGCACGGTCCACACGCTCGCCGCGCGCGGGCCGGTCCACGGCTTCCGCGCGGAAACCGTCGGCGCGGTCGCGCTGGATGGCGAGACGGTGTCCTCGACCCGGATCCGCGAGGCGCTGCGTGCCGGCAACATGGCGACCGCAACTCGGCTGCTGACGCGCCCGTTCGCGATCGAGGGCGTGGTGCAGCATGGCGACAAGCTCGGCCGCACGATCGGCTATCCGACCGCCAATCTCGACATGGGCAACTATCTGCGCCCCGCCTACGGGATCTACGCGGTGACCGGCCGTCTGGAGGACGGCCGCGTGCTGAAGGGCGCGGCGAACCTCGGCATCCGCCCGAGCTTCGATCCGCCGAAGGAACTGCTCGAACCGCATTTCTTCGATTTTGCCGAAAACCTGTACGGGCAGACGATCGAGGTCGCGCTGATCGACTATCTGCGCCCCGAGGCGAAGTTCGACAGCCTCGACGCGCTGATCGCGCAGATGGACATCGACTGCGACCGCGCGCGCACCATTCTCGGCTGACCGCGGCGGCGCCGGTGCGTGCGGGAGGGGGGATGGCAACGGGCCCCCGGCTCGGCTACAGCCCGCCCCACCTATGACCGACGCACCCGCCCCCGCCGCGCGCGATTATCGCGACACCGTCTTCCTGCCGAAGACCGACTTCCCAATGAAGGCCGGCCTCGCCGCCAAGGAGCCGGCGATCCTCGAGCGCTGGGCGAAGCTCGGCATCTACGACCGGCTGCGCGAACAGCGGCTCGGACGCGAGCGGTTCATCCTGCACGACGGCCCCCCGTACGCGAACGGCGACATCCACATGGGCCATGCGATGAACAAGGTCCTGAAGGACATCATCGTCCGCTCGCAGTCGCTGATGGGCAAGGACGCGCCCTATGTCCCTGGGTGGGACTGCCACGGCCTGCCGATCGAGTGGAAGGTCGAGGAAGCGTATCGCGCGAAGAAGCTGAACAAGGACGACGTCCCCGTCGACCAGTTCCGCGCCGAATGCCGCGCCTATGCCGAAAAATGGGTCGAGGTGCAGAAGGGCGAGTTCGAGCGGCTCGGCGTGATGGGCGACTGGGCCGATCCGTACCTGACGATGAAGTACGACGCCGAGGCGACGATCGTCGGCGAGCTGCTCAAATTCGCCGAGAGCGGCCAGCTGTACCGCGGTGCGAAGCCCGTGATGTGGTCGCCGGTCGAGAAGACCGCGCTTGCCGAGGCCGAGGTCGAATATGAGGACATCGTCTCGACGCAGATCGACGTCGCGTTCGAGATCGTCGACGCGCCGAACGCGCCCGAGCTGGTCGGTGCGCATGCGGTAATCTGGACGACGACACCGTGGACGATCCCGGTGAACCAGGCGCTGAGCTATGGAGCCGAGATCGAGTATGTCTGCGTGCTTGCAGACGATCGCTATGTCGTGATCGCCGAGCATCTTCTTGATAGCGTTCGCACGCGCATTGGCTTCGATCTTTGGTCGGAGAACATCAAGTGGCGCGGTAAGGGTTCGCAACTGGAAGGCGCGACCGCACGCCACCCGATGCACACCCTCGGCGGGTTCTTCGCGAAGCCGCGCCCGTTCCTCCCCGGCGACTTCGTCACGACCGACGCGGGCACCGGGCTCGTCCACATGTCGCCGGATCACGGCGAGGACGATTTCGAGCTCTGCAAGCAGTACGGCATCGACCCCGTCTTCGCGGTCGACGGTGCGGGCATGTACCGCGCCGACTGGGCCTGGCTGGGCGGGCAAGGGTCCGTCATCAACAAGAAGTTCGTGGCCGCCGACGGCCCGATCTGCACCGACCTGCGCTCGACCGGCGCGCTGCTCGCGGCGAGCGACGACTTCAAGCACAGCTACCCGCATTCGTGGCGCTCCAAGGCCAAGGTGATCTTCCGCGCGACGCCGCAATGGTTCATACCGATGGATGCGGCGACGTCGGTCGGCACCCAGGGTGCTTCGACTTCGCTCAGCACGAACGGGGTTGGGGATGCGGCCGCACCCCCGTTCGCCCCGAACGAAGTAGCAGGGCCTGGGTCGAGCAACGGCGCAACCCTCCGCGAGATCGCGCTCGACGCGATCGCCGCGACCACCTGGATCCCTGCGCGCTCGGAGAACCGGATCACGTCGATGGTGCAGGGCCGCCCCGACTGGGTCATCTCACGCCAGCGCGCCTGGGGCGTGCCGATCGCGCTGTTCGTCAACCGCGCCACCGGCCAGTACCTCAACGACCCCGCGGTCAACGCGCGCATCGTCGAAGCCTTCCGCCAGAACGGCGCGGATGCCTGGTACGCCGACGGCCACCAGGCGCTGCTCGGCCCCGATTACGCGCTCGCCGACTATGAGGTCGTGAAGGACATCCTCGACGTCTGGTTCGATTCGGGCTGCACGCACGTCTTTACCGTCGAGGCGCGCTACGGCGAAGGCACACGCGCCAACCTGTACCTCGAAGGGTCGGACCAGCATCGCGGCTGGTTCCAGTCGAGCTTGCTCGAAAGCTGCGGGACGCGCGGTCGCGCGCCCTATGACGCGGTCCTCACCCACGGCTTCGCGCTCGACGGCCAGGGCCGCAAGATGTCGAAGTCGCTCGGCAACGTCGTCGATCCTCTCAAGATCATCGGCGAGAGCGGCGCGGACATCCTGCGCATGTGGGTCGCCTCGACCGACTATTTCGACGACGTGAAGATCGGCAAGGAGGTGCTCGCCACCGCGTCGGATTCCTACCGCAAGTTGCGCAACACGTTCCGCTACATGCTGGGCGCGCTCGAGGGCTTCGACGAGTCCGAGCGTGTCGCGGTGTCCGACATGCCCGAGCTCGAGCGCTATGTGCTTCACCGCCTCGGCATGATCGACACCGAGCTGCGCCAGGCGGCGGAAGGCTATGAGTTCAACCGCTACACGCGGCTGCTGACCGACTTCGCGAACGAGGACCTGTCCGCGTTCTTCTTTGATATCCGCAAGGACTCGCTCTATTGCGACGCGCCCGGCGACGTGAAGCGCCGCGCGTACCGCACCGTCCTCGACGTGCTGTTCCACGCGCTGGTCCGCTACGCCGCGCCGGTGCTGTGCTTCACCGCGGAGGAAGTCTGGCAGTCGCGCTTCCCGAGCGACGACAGCTCGGTCCACTATCTCGAATGGCCGTCGCTCCCGTCGCTCGACGCGGACGACGTTGTCGGCGCCAAGTGGCAGGAGATCCGCGCGCTACGCGTCGCCGTCACCGAGGCGATCGAGCCGTTGCGCCGCGAGAAGACCGTGCGGTCCAGCCTCGAGGCCGAGATCACCGTCCCGACGATGCTGCTCGACGCCGATGCGCTGGCCGAGGCGTTCATCGTCGCCAAGGTCACACCGGGCGATGCGGTCACCGTGACGCGCACCGACTTCCACAAATGCGGCCGCTGCTGGCGCCACCTTCCCGAAGTGACGACCGACGGCGAGCTCTGCGACCGGTGCGAAGAGGTGGTGGCGCATGCGTAACCTGCCAAAGGCCGGCTTCGGGGCGGCGATCGCGCTGTTCCTCGCCGACCAGCTCAGCAAATGGGCCGTAACGCGCCCGCTCGGGATCGATTCGCTCGGCGATGCGCAGACGATCACGTCGTTCTTCGACCTGCGCTTCGTGCCAAATATCGGCATTTCGCTCGGGTTGCTGCCCGCCGATGGCCATCTGACGCGCTGGGCGCTGGTGCTGCTGACGGGGGCGATCTCGGTCGGGGTCGCAATCTGGATGACGCGCGAAAAGAACCGGGCAGATCAGATCGCGCTGGGCTTCGTGCTCGGCGGTGCGGTCGGCAATATCCTCGACCGGATCCGGCTCGGTTATGTCGTCGATTTTGCCGACCTGCATATCGGCGAGTGGCGCCCGTTTTTGGTCTTCAATGTCGCGGATGCAGCGATTACTGTCGGCGTGCTCGTCCTGCTTGTCCGGGCGCTGCTCGTGCGCGAGAAGCCCCCTGTGGAGAATTCCCATGCGTAAGTTTGTGCCCCTGGCTGCCGGTCTGGCGAGCGTCGCGTTGCTGTCCGGCTGCGGCGCCGGCAAGAGCCTCGATCGTGCGCGACCGGACGAGTTCGCCGTCGCCCGCCAGGCTCCGCTGGTGATCCCCCCCGATTTCGCGCTGGTCCCGCCGCAGCCGGGTGCCGCACGGCCACAGGATACCGCCGCGAACGCCCAGACGCTCGACGCGCTGTTCGGCGGCACCGCTGCGCGCAGCCCTGCCGAAGCCGGTGTGCTGAGCGAAGCGGGCCCCAGCGCCGCCGATCCCGGCATCCGGTCGAGCGCGGGCGATCCCGGCACGACCGTGATCGACAAGGGTTCGACCACGCGCGACATCGTTGCCGCCCCCGAAGGCGACGGCCAGGATGCGCGCGCAACCGCCAACTGATCGGTTGCTGCAAGACGCGAAAAAGGGCGGCTCCCGCAGGGGGGCCGCCCTTTTTCGTGTTCGGTCGATGGCCACCCCGCCCGCCCGCCCCTGCTCCGTAGGATACCCCAGCTTCCGCTGGGGTGACGAGAGGGAGGCAGGAAGCGGCCGTGCAAAATGCCGCAACCGCGCGCGCCCGCCGTCCCAGCCGAACGCCAGGACGACGACAGCACCCGCGCTACGTCAGAACGCGGCGGTCAGCGACGCCAGCACCTTCCCGTTGGCGATCGAACCGACGCCGTCCTGCCCACGGCTGAAGCTCGGCTGGAGATACGCCGACTCCGCCTTGCTGATGTCGGTATCGACATAGGCAACGCCCAAGGTCAGCGGCGTGCCCGGAATCACGTAATCGGCACCCACCAGCCAGTCGAAATATTCGCCGGTCGGCGACACGCTGGTGGCGAATGGCCCGAGCCCCTTGTTGCCGTTCGAATAGCCGACATGCGCCTTCACGGTCAGCCCGGTATCGGGAATGCCGCTGCTGACATCGCCCCACAAATACAGGTTCGAATCCTTGGCGTTGACGCGGTCATAGACCCCGTTGGCGGCCGAGGTGCCGTTCGAATACCAAGGCCCCAGCGCCTGCTGCTTGGGCGCATAGGCGACGCCCGCGGTCAGCGCGACCGGGCCGGCGGTGCCCGAGAGCTTGGCATAGGGCTCGATGAAGTCGGTATTGTCGAAGCCCGACGGGTACATGTACCAGGTCGCGCCGACGTCGAGCGTACCGCCGCCGACGGGAAGCTTGTACCCGGCGATCAGGTCGAGCTCCATGTTGGCGCCGCCGAACGTGCCCCAGCCGGCGAGGTTCGATCCCCAGGTGCCGATATAGACGCCGCTCTTGTGCGCGATCGTGATGCCGCCCTGGACCGCGAGATTTTCGTCCGACTGCGACACACCGCGAAAGCGATAGTCGCTGACAAGTCCGACCGATCCGCTGACCGTGACGTCCTTGGGTGGCGCCGTATCCTGCGCGAACGCAGGGGGTGCGGCAGCCAGCGCGAGGCTGCCGAAGAGGATAGTGGAGAAGCGCATCGTTTCCCTTTCGAAACTGGAAATTCGATGTCCCCGCCTGCACCCGCGGACGCCGCATCTATCGAGGCATGGCCTCCGAGCACGGTCTTTCCTGCGGTGACAAATGAATGACAGTCGTTGATACACTGCACAAGCGATTATTGCGCCAGGCGCGGTGTTGACGCCATGGATGTTGCGCACCGGCCACACCGTCTCGGTCACAACGCTCGGGTGCGCGCCGGCCTATCGACGCAGGATCGGCGTGCGGCGCGGCGCTTCCCACCCCTCGCGCGCCAATTCAGGCATGTCCGCGTCGCTTTCGGGATAACCGAGGCAGAGATAGCCGACGAACCGCCATCCGTCCGGTACGCCCGCAATGTGCGCGATCCGCGCGGGGTCTAGGATCGAGACCCAGCCGAGCCCGATCCCCTTCGCGCGCGCCGCCAGCCACAATGTGTGGATCGCGATTACGGCGGAATAGGCGACGCTTTCCGGCATGGTCTGACGCCCCAGACCATGACCCTGGCTAGGATCGGGTTCAACGAACACCGCGATGTGGACGGGCGCCTGCTCGAGCCCGGCGAGCTTCAACCGGGCGTAGAGCGCGGCACGCGCCTCGTCTTGCCCGGCCAGCGCGGCTGCGTTGCAGGCGGCAAAGTCCGCGCAAATCGCGTCGCGTCGGGCGGAGTCATCGATCGTCACGAACCGCCAGGGCTGGCTGAGCCCCACCGACGGCGCGGCGTCGGCGATCGCGAGCAGCGCGTCCACTGCGCCTGCGGGCAGCGCGTCGCGCCGGAACCGGCGGACATCACGGCGCCAGCGGAACAGCAGCTCGAGCTTGGCCTGAAACGCCGTATCGAAGACCGGGCCTCCAGCGTCGCGCGGTTCTGTGTGCATGGCCGGCACGCTGTACCCGATCACGTCCGGCGAGCAAGGTCG
Source organism: Sphingomonas aerolata (assembly GCF_003046295.1). Taxonomy (GTDB): domain Bacteria; phylum Pseudomonadota; class Alphaproteobacteria; order Sphingomonadales; family Sphingomonadaceae; genus Sphingomonas; species Sphingomonas aerolata. Next base: position 590,332 of record NZ_PZZN01000002.1, on the reverse strand, counting down.
CTAGCCGCGCACCGCCCGAAAGGCAGCAAGCCCCGCATCGAGATCGGCGATCAGGTCCGCCGGGTCCTCGAGCCCGATCTGAAGGCGGATCATCGGCCCGGCAACCTCGCGGCGGGTGACGCTGCGATAGCGGTGCGGATCGACCGGCAGTGCCAAGCTTTCGAACCCGCCCCAGCTATAGCCGATCCCGAACAGCTCGAGCGTGTCGATCAGCGCGGCCCGCGACGCGTCGTCACCGCCATCGAGCACGAACGAGAACAGCCCGCTCGATCCCTTGAAATCACGCATGAACAGGTCGTGCCCCGGGCATCCGGGCAGGGCAGGATGCAGCACCTGCGCCACCTCCGGACGCGCCTCCAGCCACTGCGCGATCGCCAATGCGCTCGACTGGTGCTGGGCCAGCCGGACCGCCATCGTCCGCAGCCCACGACTACCGAGCCAGCAGTCGTCGGGACTGGCGATCTGCCCCAGCTGGAAGCTCGTCTCGCGCAGCGCCTTGAAATGGCCGGGCCCTGCCGTCACCGATCCGAGCATCGCGTCCGAATGGCCGACGACATATTTGGTGCACGCCAGGATCGTCAGGTCGACACCGTGGCCGATCGCCGGAAAGAACAGCGGCGTCGCCCAGGTATTGTCGAGCAGGGTCGTCACGCCGCGCGCGCGCGCCGCCGCGACGATCGCGGGGATGTCCTGCACCTCGAAGCTGAGCGAGCCGGGACTTTCCATGAAGATCGCACGGGTCTGCTCGCCGATCAGGTCGGCGATCCCCGCACCGATCAGCGGGTCGTAGAAGCGGGTCATGATGCCGAACCGCTTGAGCAGGCCGTTCGCCATCCCGCGCGTCGGGTCATAGGCGCTGTCGACCAGCAGCAGTTCGTCGCCCGGCGACAGCACCGAGAGCAAAGCCGCCGCGATCGCCGCGACGCCCGATCCATAGAGGAACGTGCCCTCCGCCCCGGGTTCGAGCGTGGTCAGCGCATCCGCAAGACTCCACTGCGTCGGCGTGCCCTTGCGACCGTAGAACAGCCGGTGATGCGTATCGCGGGTCGCGCTGTCGCGAAGATGGCCGACGGAATCGTACAGGATCGTCGACGCCCGCCAGACCGGCGGACTGACGATCGCCCCTTCCCCGACACCACGAGTCCATTCCGCGCGACGTCCGGCGAGCACCACCTTGGTGGCGTCGCCGACCGGCCTTGTCGTTTCGGTCATTGCGTTCCTGTCGCCTTCGCGCCCATTGCCTTCGGCGTCGACGGATCGCCGCCCCATTCCGACCAGCTGCCGTCGTACAGCGCGGCTTCGTTGCCAAGGAGGTGCGCCCCGAACGCCAGCACCGCCGCGGTGATTCCCGATCCACAGGTCGTCACGATCGGCCTTGCCAGATCGATGCCCGCGCCCTCGAATGCCGATCGCAGCGCGTCGCCGGTCTTCCACGTGCCGTCCGCGTTGAACAGCGTGGCATAGGGCAGTGATTTGGATCCGGGGATATGCCCCGATGCGGTGCCAGGTCGCGGGTCCGCCTCGGCACCGGTGAACCGGGCGGCGGAGCGTGCATCGACGACCTGCTCGGCGCCGCTCGACAGGTTCGCGGTCATCTGGTCCTTCGTGCGAACAGCCTTGTTGTCGGCCCAGATGGTGAAGTGGCGATGCCGCACCGCCCGCTTGCCCGACTCCGTCTCACGCCCTTCGGCCTGCCATTTGGCCAGACCGCCGTCGAGGATCGCGACATTGTGCGCACCAAAGGTCCGCAGCATCCACCAGGCGCGTGCCGCGGTGCGCCAGGGCGAGCTGTCGTAAAGCACGATGCGGCTGCCGTCGCCGAGCCCGAGCGACTGCATCCGGCTGGCGAACTTGGCGGGCGACGGCAGCATGTTGGGCAGGTCGCTGTCGGTGTCGCGAAGCTCGGCGAGGTTCATGAACACCGCGCCCGGGATATGCGCCGCCGCATAGTCCGCCGCGGCGTCGCGACCTTCGGCATAAGTCGCGTCGACGACCCGCAGATCGCCAGCGCCCGGGACGCTGGTCTCGAGCGCGTTCGCCAACCATTCGGTGCTCACCAGCGTGTCCATGCCCTGCCCTCCTGACGGTTGGCGCAGATAGTAACCGGCGCACGGCCGAACGTCGAGGCCGCGGCTCGGCCGCCGCCCCGCCAGCTAGGTCTTGAACGCCAGCCCGATCGTTACCGCCAGCCCGATCAGCGAAAGCATCTGGACGGTCGGCCAGTCGACCCAGCCGACCGCGTCGGGATCGCGCCGCCGATGGCGACGGCGGGCGCCCAGACCCGATGCGATCGCGAGCGCCGCAAAGCCACCGCTCGCCGTCCACAGCAGCGGTGCCATGTCAGCTCCCGAGCTTTTCCACCTTGTCCTGAAGACTGGCGAGTTCGGTGCGCAGGGCAGCGATCTCCTCGTCCTTCGTCGCCACCGGCCTAGCGGCTGCTGGTGCGGGGGATGCTGCACCCGCAGCATTGCCGGGGGCAAAGGCCTGCGCTGCAACGTCGAACATCGCCAGATTACGCTTGGCAATGTCGGCGAAGGGCGAATGGGCAAACGCCCCCTCGACCGCGGTCTTGAACTGTTCCTGATTGCGGCGGAAGCTGTCCATCGATGCCTCGAGATAGCCGGGCACCATCTTCTGCATCGAATCGCCGTACATCGAGATCAGCTGGCGCAGGAAATTGACCGGCAGCATCGTCTCGCCGCGGCTTTCCTCCTCCATGATGATCTGGGTGAGGACGTTGTGCGTGATATCCTCTTCGGTCTTCGCATCGACGACCTTGAAGTCACGGCCCTCGCGAGTCATCGTCGCGAGATGATCGAGCGTGATGTAGGATGATGTTTCGGTATTATAAAGCCGCCTGTTGGCGTACTTCTTGATGATGACAAGCCCGTCGACCGTGCTTTGCTTCTTCATATGCAGCCCCTCCACGTGACCGGGGCAAACGCTACGCGCTTTGACATTGCGCCGCAACATGGTCCACGGCCATTGCCGCTGTTCCTCGCCATGTTGCGCAACGAAACCGCAGCATCGCCCGACCGCCGCGCGCGGGCGCTGGCCGGGCTCGACCGCTATCAGGCCGCGCCCCGGGATCTGCCTTTGCCGCCCCGCCCGATCCGCGCGTCGGCCGGCCGGGCGGTCCTGCGCGACTATGGCGGTGGCACTACGGGCAAGCCGGCGGTCATCGTCATGCCCTCGCTGATCAACCCGGCGGCGATCCTCGATCTTTCCGCGGACACGTCGCTGATGCAGTGGCTGGCCACGCGGGGCTATCATGCGCACCTGCTCGACTGGGGAACGCCGGGGCCCGAGGATCGGGACCTCGACCTCGACGCGCATGTCGCGCGCATCCTCCTGCCCCTGCTGCAAGGGTTTGCCACCCCGCCGATCCTGGTGGGCTATTGCCTGGGCGGCACCCTCGCCGTCGCCGCTGCCGCCTTGACGCGGGTGGCGGGGCTGGCGACGATCGCGGCACCCTGGAATTTCGCCGGCTATGGCGAGACCGCGCGTGTCGAGATGGCGCGACTTTGGCGCGCCGCCGCGCCGTTCGCGCGCCAGACGGGGCTGTTGCCGATGGAAGTGCTGCAAAGCGGGTTCTGGCAGCTCGCGCCCGCGCAGACGATCGCGAAATACGAGACGTTCGGCGACCGCGATCCGACCAGCCCCGCCGCGCGTGCGTTCGTCAGGCTGGAGGACTGGGCGAATGCGGGTGCGCCGCTCCCAGCTGCCGCAGCTGCCGCGCTGTTCGGGGACATGCTCGCCAGGGACCTGCCCGGACGCGGTCTGTGGCGGATTGCCGGTCGCTCGATCGCCCCGCTGGCGTTGTCCTGCCCCGCGGTCGAATTCGTCGCGCGCAACGACCGGATCGTGCCCGCCGCCACCGCGATCGGGCTCGCGGACCGGCGCGACGTCGATGCCGGCCATGTCGGCATGATCGTCGGCAGCCGCGCCCGCGACCAGCTCTGGGAGCCGCTCGCGAACTGGATAGATTCGCTCGGCTAGCGTATTGCATTCTCGAAACGAGAGGACCCGTCATGACCGCCACCCACCCCAGCGACATTGTCATCACCGCCGCCAAGCGTACGCCGGTCGGCAGCTTCCTCGGCGCCTTCGCCACCGTCCCCGCGCATGAACTCGGCCGGACCGCGATCGAGGCGGCACTCGCGCAGGCCGGTGTCGACGGCGCCGATGTCTCCGAAGTGATCCTCGGCCAGGTGCTGACCGCGGCGCAGGGGCAGAATCCTGCGCGTCGGGCGTCGATGGCGGCGGGCGTTCCCAAGGAAGTCCCCGCCTGGGGCGTCAACCAGGTCTGCGGCTCCGGGCTGCGCGCGGTCGCGCTGGCATGTCAGGCGATCCAGACCGGCGACGCGACGATCGTCGTCGCGGGCGGGCAGGAATCCATGTCGCTGTCCGCGCATGCCCAGTCGATCCGCGGGGGCCAGAAGATGGGCAATCTCAGCCTTGTCGACACGATGGTCAGCGATGGCCTGACCGACGTGTTCAACGGCTATCACATGGGCATCACCGCCGAAAATCTCGCCGAGCAATATCAGGTGACACGCAGCGAACAGGACGTCTTCTCGGTCGCCTCGCAGAACAAGGCGGAGGCGGCTCGCGGATCGGGCCGGTTCAAGGACGAGATCGCACCGGTGACGATCGCCGGCCGCAAGGGCGACACGATCGTCAGCGACGACGAATATATCCGCGCGGGCGCGACGATCGAGAGCGTGTCGGGCGTACGGCCGGCGTTCAAGAAGGACGGCACCGTCACCGCGGCGAATGCGAGCGGCCTCAACGACGGCGCCGCCGCGCTGGTGCTGATGCGCCGCGACGAGGCCGAGCGCCGCGGCAGTCCGGTACTCGCGACGATCCGCAGCTGGGCCTCGGCCGGCGTCGATCCGTCGATCATGGGCATCGGCCCCGTCCCCGCCACGCGCCGTGCGCTGGTGAAGGCCGGCTGGACGATCGCCGATCTCGACCTGATCGAGGCGAACGAGGCGTTTGCCGCCCAGGCTCTGTCGGTCGGCAAGGAGCTCGGCTGGGATGCCGACAAGGTCAACGTCAATGGCGGCGCGATCGCGATCGGCCACCCCATCGGCGCCAGCGGCGCGCGTGTGCTCACCACGCTGATCTACGAGATGGAGAAGCGCGACGCGAGCAAGGGCCTTGCCACGCTGTGCATCGGCGGCGGCATGGGAATCGCTATGTGCCTAGAAAGGCAACGTTTCGTACCAATTGTTGCATGAATGTGACAGCCAATGTACAAAAGTGACATCGAACTCTCTGAAATGTAACAAACTTATTGATTGGCCCCGTCTGCACCGTCAGCTTGCCCCAATAACAAGGCGAATGCGCCAAACATTGGGGGTTTTTAATGAAGCTATCGGGACTCTTGGGTGCGACGGCGCTGGCAAGTGCGTTTGCGATGATCCCGGGCGTTGTGGCCGCGCAGACTGCCGCCACACCGCCTGCCGCCCCCTCGGACGAGACCGTGCAGACCGATACGCCGGCCCCGGTCGCCCAGGGGGAAGAGATCACGATCACCGGCTCGCGCATCCGGTCGCCGAATGCCACGTCGGTCGTTCCGGTCACGACCATTTCGGCCGCGGACCTGACCCAGACCGCGCGCACCTCGATCGGTGACGTCCTTAACGACCTGCCGCAGCTGGTCAGCACGTTCAGCCAGTCGAACTCGACCCGCTTTCTCGGCACCGCCGGCCTCAATCTGCTCGATCTTCGCGGCCTCGGGGCGCAGCGGACACTGGTGCTGGTCAATGGCCGCCGCCATGTCGGTTCGGACATCCTGAGCAACGCCGTCTCGGTCGACGTGAACACGATTCCGACCGACCTGATCGAAGCCGTCGACATCGTGACGGGCGGCAATTCCGCCGTTTACGGCTCGGACGCACTTGCAGGCGTCGTGAACTTTCGCCTGAAGTCGAACTTCGACGGCCTGCAGATCCGCGGCCAGGGCGGCGTCAGCGACGAGAAGGACGCCGGCTCGTATTTCGTCAGCGTGACGGGCGGCAAGAATTTCGCCGATGATCGCGGCAACATCGCGGTCAACCTCGAATATGTCCGGACCGAGGCGTTCTTCGCATCGCAGCGCAAGGAATATCGCCAGAACGATGCATTCATCACGACCAACATCGATGCCGCCGGCGCCGGGTTGAACGGCAATCTGAACTTCGACGGCGTCCCGGACGCTAGCTTCTTCCGCGACGTCCGCGTCGGGACCTTCTCGGATGGCGGCCTGTTCGCCTTTGCCGGCGCTGGCGCAGGCGCCACCGCTGGTGCCGGTTGCGGCCGCGACCCGCTCGGCCGCGCCTATACCTGCAACTATCTGGTCCAGCCCGGCGGCGGTCTTGCCCTGCAGACCGGCACGCGCGTCGGCATCGCAGGGGGTACCGCCGCGAACCCGTCGACGACCCCGGCCGGCGCGTTCCTCGGCGGCAACGGCAACACGCGCCGCGAGGGCGTCCTGTTGCAGCTGCTGCCGCAGCTCGACCGCTATTCGGCCAACCTCATCGCGCATTTCGAGGTGTCGCCGGCGTTCGTGCCGTTCGTTGAGGCGAAGTATGTCCGCGTCGACTCGGTTGGCCTCGGTGGGTCGGGTCCGGCATTCTACACGGGCTCGACGATCGACGGCTTGTATGAGCGTCCGCGTCTGGACAATCCGTACCTCAACACTGGTACGCGGGCCGCGCTGACCACCCAGGCACTGGCGTCAGCGAACAACTTCATCAACCCGACATCGGGGGCGGTGATCGGGCAGACGCTGAACGCGGACGGTTCGGTCCTTCGTACGCGAGAGCAGAACCGTGACATCCTGATCAACCAGATCAATGCGGGTACGACACGCCTCATCATGCGTAAGAACCTGACCGATCTCGGATCGCGTCGCGAGGATGCACGGCGCGAGACCTATCGCTTTGTCGCCGGTGTTCGCGGGGACTTCAACGACACCTGGAACTACGAGGTCTCGGCGAATTACGGCGAATTCACGGAGCGGACCCGGGTCCTCGGCAACGTCGATACGCAGCGTCTGGCGCTGGCGCTCGATGCCGTGCGCAACCCGGCCGGCCAGATCGTTTGCGGTGCGCAACTTGATGCAAACCGTGCAAATGCCGGCCCATTGATTGCCACCCCGGGTCAGGACCTGAACGGTAATGCTGCCAACCTCGCCGCCGATATCGCCGCATGCCAGCCAATCAACCCGTTCGGCACGGGCAGCATCTCGGACGCCGCACGCAGTTATGTGCTGCGGAACACCGAGTCGGCGGGTAAGATCACCCAGCTCGACCTGATTGCGACGATGTCCGGCGACACGTCGAAGTTCTTCAACCTTCCCGGCGGGCCGATCGGCTTCTCGGTGGGCGGCGAATATCGCCGGGAAACCAACTTCTTCGAGGCCGATCCGTTCGTGTCGGGCGGCTATACCTTCTACAATGCGCTGGCGACATTCGACCCGCCCTCGTTCGAGGTGAAGGAAGCATTCGGCGAAGTCCGTGTGCCGCTGCTCAAGGATCTTCCGCTGATCCAGAACCTGACGCTCGGCGCCGCCGGTCGCGTATCGGACTATAAGGGGTCCGCAGGAACGGTGTACACGTACAACCTGAACGCCGAATATTCGCCCGTTCAGGATATCCGCTTCCGCGCCAATTACGGCCGCGCGGTGCGCGCACCGAACCTGTCCGAACTCTACTCGGCAGCGGGGCAAAACTTTGCGTCCGTGACCGATCCCTGCTCGTCGGACAATCTGGGTCGCGGCACGCAGTTCCGTGCGGCGAACTGCGCAGCCGCGGGCATTCCGACCAGCTACAACTTCATCTACGGCCAGACGCTCGAAATCATGACGGGCGGTAACCAGAACCTGAACGTCGAGAAGTCGGATTCCTACACCTATGGTGGTGTCATCACGCCGCGGTTCATCCCCGGCCTGACGCTGTCGGTCGATTACTATAACATCAAGGTCAACGATGTTATCACGGCCGTCAGCGCACAGGGCATCATCAACAACTGCTACGACTCGCCCTCGATCACCGACAACCAGTTCTGCGCGCAGTTCCAGCGCGTTGCCGCCGGTGGTACGGGACCGAACAATGAGCAGGCCTATCGCATCATCGAAGGCAGCCTGCTCCAGTCCTCGCTCAACTTTGCGAGCCTGAAGCGTCGCGGTATCGATGCCGATGTCAGCTACCTGCGGACGGTCGGTAACACCCGCCTGTCGGCCCAGGTGATCTACACGCACATCCTCGAGAGCAGCAGCTTCCTGAACCCGCTGCAGCCGAGCTTTGCAGACACGACGGTTGGCGAGCTGGGCTATCCGAAGGATCAGGTCTCGGTGAACCTGGGCGCCGACTTCGGTCAGGTGACCTTCAACACGCAGTTCCGCTATTTGTCGAAGCAGTCCGTCGGGGCGATCGAGAACCGGATCGCCTTCCAGGATCGCGCACCGCAGAATCTCGACGACTTCAGCATCCCCTACTATCCCGATGTGCTCTACATCGGTGCCAAGCTGGGCGTGGACATCGGCGAACGTTCGAACTTCTACGTCGGCATCGACAATCTGACCGACCGCCTGCCGCCTCTCGGCGCGACGGGCACCGGCTTCGGCAGCGGCATCTTCGACAATGTCGGCCGCCGCTTCTATGCCGGCATGACCGCCAAGTTCTGATCGAACCTGGTATGACTAGCGAGGGCCGGTGTTTTACCGGCCCTCTTTTTTGCGTCTGGCAGCAGCGGCGCCGGCGACCGCATGTGAAACCCGACGCTAGGTCCAGCAGCGGCTGAAACGCGTACCCAGGCTGGTCAGAAGCTCATATTGCGACATGCCCGACCGTGCCGCCGCGCCGCGCAGGTCGGTATCGAACGACAGCCAGTCCGCTTCGGGCAAAGTCGTCCCCTCGGGCAACGCCACCGCGACGAGATCCATCGAAACGCGGCCGATGACCGGAAGCGAAAGCGCGTTGGACGAGGCGATCCCATGGTCGGAGAAGCCCCGGAAATAACCGTCTGCATAACCGAGATTGACGATCGCGATCTCGGTGTCGGCCTTCGCCGTCCAGGTCGCGTTATAACCCACGCTCTCCCCAGCCCGAACGAGGCGACGCTGAAGGACCTGCGCTTCCATCGTCACGACGGGCACGACCGCATCGCCCAGTTCCCCTCGCGGCACCCCGCCATACACCGCCAGCCCCGGTCGGGTCAGATCGAACGCATAGTCGTGCCCCAGCGCGATCCCCGCGGAGTTCGCAAGACTCATCCGACGCGCGCCCGTCATGCCCTGCAACGCCGCGAACCGATCGCGCTGTACCGCGTTCATCGCCGCGTCCTCATCGGCGCAGGCGAGATGGCTCATCAACGTCTCGATCGTCAGGCCGTCGAGCAGCCCGTCGGCAATATCCTGCGCGGACACGCCGAGGCGGTTCATCCCTGTGTCGACCATGACGTCGCACGCGCCCCCGCCCCCGGCCTTCCAGCGCGCGACCTGTGCCGGCGTGTTGAGCACCGGGCGCGCGATGCCGGCGCGGGCGGCCGCCATGTCCTCGTCGCGGACGCCGTGGAGGACGGACACCGCCAGGCCGAGCGGCGCCAGCTCGACCGCCTCGCGCCAGTTGGAGACGAAGAAGTCGCGACACCCCGCCCCCGCCAGACGCCGCGCAACCTCGACCGCGCCGAGGCCATAGCCGTTCGCCTTGACCGCCGCACCGCACGCGGCGCGGCCGCTCATCCGGTCGAGCGTCTGCCAGTTGCGGACAAGAGCGTCGCCGTCGAGGCGCAGGCGGAGCGGGGCGGGAATATCGATCACCCGCGCGGGATAGAGCGCTTGCGCGGCATCGTCGATGACCTTCCCGCCTCCCCGCCCTCGCCCGGCCCCGATCCGTCCGTCCGTTACCGCATGGCGTAGCGCAGCCCGATCCAGAGCGTGCGCGGCGTCGCACGTTCGACAATCGTGCCGCTGCTGATCCCCGCCTCGACTGTTTCATCGAACAGGTTTTCCGCGCGCGCCTCGACGACCAGCGCGCGGGTAATCGGATAGGCCGCATAGGCGTCGAGCGTGGTTGCGGGATCGAGGCTGCGGCTGTTCTGATCGTCGTCGAACTGGCGCGCGACATGGCGCACGGTCAGCGACGCGGCGGCGGCATCGCGGCGCCAGTCGACCGTCGCCGATACCTGGTCGCGCGGCGTCTGGGCCGGACGCAGCCCGTCAAGCGCGATCGCGGCGGCCGAGGCATCGACGGTCGAATTGACGTGCGACCACGAGGCCTGGACGCCGACCGGGCCGGGACGATACGCGGCATCGATCTCGAACCCGTGTGCGCGGATCGCGTCGAGGTTGCGGCGGACGCGCGACGCGCTGGTGGCGGTCGACGACAGCGTGACGTTGGCGATCGCGTCCTTCAACCTGTTGTAGAAATAGGTCGCGGCGATGCTGACACCCGGCGCCGGCGCCAGCGTGACCCCACCCTCGACCCCGGTCAGACGCTCTGGCGACAGCAGCGCATTGGCCGCGGTCGTGTCGTTGCCGACGCGGAACGGGCGATAGAGCTCGTTGAGCGTCGGCAGCCGCCAGCCGCGATAGCCCGCAACACGCAGCGTAACCGCGTCGACCGGACGATAGGCGATCCCCGCGCGGCCCGTCGTTTCGGTACCCTCTCGATCGGCATAGCGCAGGTCGGTGACCGGCAGCCCCCCGGCGAGCGGTCGTTCCGACAGATAACCCTGGTCGATCGTCCAGCGGTCGATCCGCCCGCCAAGGCTGAACGTCACATCGCCCGCGACGAGACTGCCGTCCGCGAACAGCCCCGACGTGGTCGAACTGCCCCCCGCCTCGCGTCGCCGTGTAGGATTGCCGCCGGCAAAAAAGAACAGTTCCTGCGTCTTGCCGCTGACGTCGCGAATGTCCGCGCCGAGCCGCAGCGTGATCGCCTCACCAAGCGGCGGCTGGAGTTCGAACCGCGCACCGAGCCCCGTCGCGGGCGTATTATACTGGTCGAGCGACTGGGTGGTCGTGCTGCGTGCCGCGTTGATGCTGCCGAAGCTCGAGGCAAAGGCGCGGGTCTGAAGATAACCGAGCAGCGAATAGCCCCAGCGTCCCCGCCCGACCAGTCGCAGGCTGGCATCCGCGCCCTCGCTGCGATTGGCGGTGAAATCGCTGCCGCGGTCGCGCGTGTCGGTGAAGGCGCTCGCGTTCAGCTGCAGCTCGGTGGTCGCATCGACGGCGATCACCGTGCGCACCGCGCCCGATGCCTGCTCATACGGCGCCGGGCGATCGACCGCGCCGCGCGACCCCGCGACCGTCGGCGTGAAGCCGTCGCCGCGCGCATAGGCTCCCGATACGACCGCGAAACCGCCGTCGCGGACCAGCGCCGCGGAGGCCTGCGCGTCGACCGAATCGCGGCTGCCATAGGCGATACCCGCCTGAAACGGGGTCAGCTGGTCGGGACTGGCGCTTTCGAGCTCGACGGTGCCGGCAAGTGCGCCCGGCCCCTGATAGCCGCTGCCGCCGCCGCGCGTGACGCGGATCCGGCCCAGCCGGCCCGTCGCATAGGCGGGAAACGCGACCCACCCGCCGAACGGGTCGGCCTGCGGGACGCCATCGAACAGCAGCAGCGCGCGGCTCGACGCATTGCCGCCGATGCCGCGCAGCGAAATGCCTTGGCTGGTCGGGTTTGCGCTGCGTGAATCCGAGCGCCGGAACTGCTGCAGCCCCGCGACATCGGCGAGCACGGTTTCCAGCCGGTTGCTCGCGCTCGACTGGATGCGGTCGCGCTCGATCGTGACGATGTCATAGGCCCGGTCGCCGGGGGCATCCGCCAAGCCACGCCCGGTGACGACGATCACCGGCGGCGTCTCGGCGACGGGCGATGGGGCGACGCTCTGCGCGATGCCTGGCGTCGGGAGCGCAAGCGGAAGGAGAAGGACGGCGGACAGGCGACGCGATCGCGCGATAATGGTCATCGCGGGCTCATGCCAGCATTGCACCGCCGGCGAAAAGCCTCTTTCGCCAAAGACCTGACACCAAGGCAAAGGCGGGGGCACGCATGCACTGCCCCGCCCCCGCCGGGCTGCGTCAGACCAGTTCGACCGCGACCGCCGTCGCCTCGCCGCCACCGATGCACAACGCCGCCACGCCCTTGCGCAGACCCCGCGCCTTGAGTGCAGCGACCAGCGTGGCGATGATCCGCGCGCCGCTCGCGCCGATCGGATGGCCGAGCGCGGTTGCGCCGCCATTGACGTTCAGCCGGTCGCGCGGGATTGCGAGGTCGCGCATCGCGATCATCGCCACCGTCGCGAACGCCTCGTTCACCTCGAACAGGTCGACGTCCCCGACGGTCCAGCCAGCACGGTCGAGCACCTTGCGGATCGCCGAGACGGGTGCGGTCGTGAACTGCGCGGGGGCGTGCGCATGCGCGGCGGTCGCGACGATCCGCGCCTCCTGCGCCAGACCCAGCCGCGCGGCGACGCTCGCCCGCGTCAGCACCAGCGCCGCGGCACCGTCCGAGATCGAGGCCGAGGTCGCCGCGGTGATCGTCCCGTCCTTGGCAAAGGCGGGGCGCAGGCCCGGGATCTTCTCGGGCTTTGCCTTGCCCGGCTGCTCGTCCTCGACGACCGCGACGTCACCGCCGCGCGTCTTGACCGTCACCGGCACGACCTCGTCGCGGAAATGCCCCCCGGTGACCGCCGCACTCGCCCGCGCCAGGCTTTCGAGCGCGAACGCGTCCTGGTCTGCCCGTGTGAATTGATAGGTACCCGCCGTGTCCTCGGCGAAGGCGCCCATCGGCTTGCCCTTTTCATAGGCATCCTCGAGACCGTCCAGCATCATCGAATCGGATACGACGTCATGGCCGATCCGCGCGCCACCGCGATGCTTGGCGAGTAGGAAAGGCGCATTCGTCATGCTTTCCATCCCGCCCGCGACGACCACGTCGACGGTCCCGGCGGCAAGCGCCTCGAACCCCATGATCGCGGCCTGCATCCCGGATCCGCACATCTTGTTGATCGTCGTGGCCTCGACCGAATCGGGAAGCCCCGCGCCGAGCGCCGCCTGGCGTGCAGGCGCCTGGCCCAGCCCGGCGGGCAGGACGCAGCCCATATAGATGCGGTCGATCACCGCCGGGTCGACGCGTGCGCGCTCGACCGCCGCCTTGACCGCGGTCGCGCCGAGTTCGGTCGCGGTGACCCCTGAAAGGGCCCCCTGGAATCCACCCATCGGCGTACGGGCATAGCTGGCGATGATGATCGGATCGTCGGTCATGGTGATCGTTCCTGTAAACGGCATGCGGCGTGCGCCAGTGGACCGGGGCCGGCGTCGCCGCGCACGGGCGCGGACCATACCGGATCATCCAAAGTCGCTGCAACCGACGCTCTGAGCGCCCTGCCATACCCGCGGTAAATGGCGTGTCAACACCACCACGCCGCCGTGACGCGTTGCCCCGAATTGCCGGACGCAGCACGTCGCACCCCCGGTCCGACGCGGTACCCGCGCAACGAACCGCCAGAGGCGCGCGTTCACAGGGCATGGTCAATCGACCGTGCCCAGACTTGGAAGCGTCACCGGCCAGCATAAGCCGGGACCCAAAAGGAGACGAACATGACCCATATGTTGCTCGCCGGCCTCGCGCTCGCGACCGCCGCCACCATGGCCGCACCGACCATCGAACACACGACGCGGGTCGATCACCACAGCGGCCCCGTGGAGGTCCGTTATCGCGGCGCGGTCGTCATCGAACACCGCCAGATCGGCGCGGTCGCACCAGCCGGACAATCCTCGACGCTGCGCTGTGCCTGGACCGCCAACATGATCGTCGACCGGCACGCCAAGGCGTCGTCTGGCACGCTGATGACGCGCAACTTCGCGCGCGATGGCGTCGCAGCGGGCCACCAGCCGGGATGGTGCAGCAGCAGCCGCGCCGCGATCGCACGCGAGGTCGCCGCGAAGACGCGCGACCTGCATCACGACGTGACCGCGATGGCACAGGAAGACCATGACGTACTCCGCGCCGAACTCGATCAGATCCACGGAGCGTTGGCCGCAGGATGACGCGCCCCTTCACGCACACACTCGCGCTGACCCTGTGTAGCACGGCAGCCTTTCTCCCAACGTCCGTGCAGGCGCAGGTCGCGCCCTCCGGCGGGATCGAGGTCGCCACCGACGAAGCACGCCGCGGTCTCAGCTGGAGCGAGGGCCGCGCAGTACTGTCCGCGGATGCGGCGGCCTCGCTCGGCAGGATCGACGCGACAGCGCGCGTGACGACGCTCCGCAACGCCGACCGCCACGCGGGCGCCGACGCGGTCGTCGACGTCATGCTGGCGACCGGGTGGGACCTAGGCGCGGTCACGCTCCGGACGTCCGCGACCGGGCATCTATTCGCCGGCGCGCGCACCGGGATGGACTATGCCGAGATCGGCGCGTCCGCGCGGTACAGCTATGGTCCGGCCCGTCTGGTCGGCGGGATCGAATTCGCCCCGTCGCAGGATGCACTGGGGGGCAGCAACGTCTATCTTTATGCGAATGCCGATGCCGGGATCCCCGGGACGCCCTACACGCTGCTGGCGGGTATCGGGCACTCCTCGGGCACCACGACGGATCCGCTGCGCATACAGCGGCTGCGTCCCGGTGGCAGCTATACCGATTGGCGATTGGGCGTCGAACGCCAGCAGGGGCCGCTGACGCTCGGGGTCGATTATATCGGCACCGACATCGCGCGCGCCGATGCGACCGGCCCGTTTGCGGATGCGCGACACAGCGGCGACCGAATCGTCGCCCGCGCGCGGCTGGGCTTCTGATCCCGCGGGAGCGCGCTGATCCGCGCTCCCAAGACCGGCCCCCTTGAAGGGCCGTGCTCACGAAGATCCAGAAATGACATGATGGGGTTTGGGAAGCCCGGAAGTCCCTGAGGACATTCTCTGCTTCGAATTATCCCTACCCGGCTTTCTGTCTGCAAAGACGAGAAAGACCGGGTAGGGTCAATTCCATGGTGGGCGTGGCAAGGATTGAACTTGCGACCCCTGCGATGTCAACACAGTGCTCTACCACTGAGCTACACGCCCGCCGGAGCGCTCCACTAGCCGCGCTTATCGCGGGGCGCAAGCGCTCAATTGAAGCTTGTTGCATTATCCATCTCGAACAGCCGATCGACCTCGGCCACCAGGTCGCGGAGATGGAAGGGTTTGGACAGCACGCGCGCCTGCGGCATCGTCTTGCCCGCCTTCAGCGTGACCGCCGCAAAGCCGGTGATGAACATGACGCGGAGGTTCTTGCAGAGCTCGCCGGCACGCTGCGCCAGCTCGATGCCGTCCATCTCGGGCATCACGATATCGGTCAGCAGCAGGTCAAACGTCTCGGTCTCGAGCAGCGGAATCGCCGCGGTGCCACGGTCGACCGCGGTCACCGCATACCCCGATCGCTGCAAGGCGCGGGTAAGATATTCGCGCATGACCTGATCATCCTCGGCCAGCAGGATTCGCAACATCGATATATTCCCGTGATTTAGCGGTCCGTTACTCCATAAGCAGTTAAGATTTCCAGATCGTTTGCCCGTTCATGCAATGCGCCCTACGCTTTTCCGCATGCAGTCTCCTTCGTTCATGCGCTTCGGCGACCTGCCGCCTGCCAGCCCGGTGGTGATGTCGGTACCGCATGCCGGGCGCGATTATCCGCCCGCATTGCGCGAGGCGTTGCGTGTCCCGTTCGACACCGTGGTGGCGCTCGAGGACCGTCATATCGACATCGTCGCCACCCGGGCACGGACGGTCGAGACGATGATCGTGCAGACCCGGGCACGCGCCTGGATCGACCTGAACCGCAGCGAGGCCGAACGTGATCCGCGCGTGGACGAGGGGGCGAACCCGATGGCGCAGCCTCAACCCTCCGCCAAGCTGCGAAGCGGCCTCGGCCTGGTGCCGCGTCGGGCAGCCGCCGCGCCCGACCTCTGGCGGCGCCGGTTTACCGACGCGGACATCTCCAGCCGGATCGCCAACGACCACCGCCCCTATCATGACGCGGTGCACGACGCGCTGGCTGCAGCGCAGGCGAAGTTCGGGATCGCGATCCTCCTCGACGTCCATTCGATGCCGCCGCTCTCGGCGGCGGGCGTACCGGGCGGCAGTCCGCCCCGCATCGTGCTGGGGGACCGTTTCGGCCGCAGCGCCGACCCGCGCTTCCTAGCCTGCCTCGAGACCGAGATCGCGGACACAGGCCTGCCCTTTGCCCGCAACGCGCCCTATGCCGGGGGGCATATCCTCGAACGGCACGCGCGCCCCACTGCGGGGATCCACGCGATTCAGCTCGAATTCGATCGGTCGCTCTATCTCGATCGCCAGTTCGACGGCTTGGGCACCGGCGTAGATGCGACGGTGCGGCTGCTCAAGGCCCTTCTCACGGCCTTGACGAACGAGGCGCTGGCCATGGGCGCATCGGCCACCACCCGGGCCGCAGCGGCCGAATAAGGGCCAGCGCTAGCGACACCGATCCCCCGCAGCGGGACCCTAGCTCGGCACATAAAAAAACCACCCCGTGCGCGAAGCACGAGGTGGCCAAGGTTCAGGGAGGAGGCACGCTAGAAGCGTGCCGTACGACGCCGCGAAAGGGGGGGACACGGTGCCGTACAGGTCTAAAATGGGCGAGCGGGATTTTGGTTCAACCCCGACGCGAAAAATTCTGCGCCGCAACGATCGCAGCCCGGGATCCCGGCGCGAGCGCGCGGTATCTGGTGCGCCGACCGACCGCGCTGCGATCGGTCGGCGCGGACGGATCAGCCGCCGAGCTGCGGCAGCGGCGTCTTGCCGAGCTGGACCTGGCGGGCGAAGATGTCGCGCATCAGCGCAAGCGAGAACAGGTGGGCGTACAGCAGCGGCAGCATGCCCGATTTGCTGATCTTGCGCAGCGCATCGCCGCGCAGGTCGATCAGCTTCTCCTCGTTGACCATCTGGAACCCGCGATAGACGAAGGGCTGCTCGGCACCGTCGGGCTGGATCGAGACTTCGCCGTCCATCAGCAGGCCGAGTTCGCGCAGCTCCTTCATGAAGTTCTGCGTGCGTGCGCCGGCCTGTTCGAACGATTCGTTGAACGCCAGGATCGACTTGGTGACCTCGGTCGGCGCGCCATCCGCGAACAGCGCGTCGCCCTCGTCGAACGCACCGAGCGCATCGGAGGTCGGATCGAAGCAGAGCGACAGCTCCTGCGCATCGGGATGCAGCCGCGCGAGCATGTACGGATAGCGGCGGATATAGGCGGGAACGTAGAAGGTGTTCTCGGTCAGCTTGCCGTCGTCGCCGATGAAGACGTTGACGCCCTCGTTGAGGCCCATCAGCGCCAGCGGGATCGCATCGTCGCCGACCGAGAAGACGATCGGCATGTGACGCTGCACCAGCGGGAATTCGTCGACGGTGATCGGGATCGCATGCTGGCCGACGAGGAACGGTGCGCTCTCCTGCGGGCGGACCTTGTAATCGGCGTGCGTGTCGCTCGAAAGCGGCTCTAGGCCATTGTAGAAGAGCGGAAGCTGCGGTGCGCTGGCCATCATGTATCTCCAGTGTTTCGTCAGAGGATCTGGGCGGCAGGACGCCGGCGATTGGCGCGAGGCTCTATGGCGTGACGCCTGCCCGTGCAAGCGTGACGAGCTTGCCGGGGTTCAGCAGCCCGTGCGGATCGAATGCGGTCTTCACCGCGCGCAGGATCGTCAGCCGTGCCGGCGACGACAACCGCTCCAGCTCACCGATCTTCATCTGGCCGATCCCGTGCTCTGCGGAGATCGATCCTCCGGCCGCGACGACCAGATCGTCGACGAAGCGTGTTACGACCGGCGCATCCTCGGCATACCAGCGCGCGGGATCGGTGCCCTGCGGAGCGCGGACGTGAAAATGGACATTGCCGTCGCCCAGATGACCGAATCCACTGGCATGCGTCCCAGGAAACCGCACCTCGCAGGCCCGCGCTGCATCGATCATGAAGCGCGGCATCGTCTCGACCGGGACCGAGATGTCATGCTGCGTGGCGGGGCCGAGCGCACGTTCGGCCGCAGACAGGGAATCACGGATCCGCCAGAATGCTGCAGCCTGCGCCTCGCTGGCCGCGATCACGGCGTCCTCGACCTGCCCTGCCTCCAGCGCGGCGCCCAGCAGCCTTTCGAGCAGCGCCGCGGGGGTTTCGCCGTCCATGGACGGTGCGGTTGCCTCGATCAGGACATGCCAGGCATGGTCGCCGTCGAGCGGCGCACGCGTCCCCGGGAGATGCGCGACCGCTGCCGCTAGCGTTTCGCGGGGCAGGATCTCGAAGCTTTCGACACGGTCAGTCGCCGCCTGCAAGCGGCGGAGCAGCCGAAGCGCGCTGTCGGGTCCGGAGACCCCGACCCAGGCGACCGCGCGTGCGGCCACGGCTGGCACGAGGCGCAACGTGGCTGCGGTGACGATCGCCAGCGTCCCCTCGGATCCGACGAGCAGCTGGTCGATGTCATAGCCGCGATTGTCCTTCTTCAGCGCAGACAGGCCGTCATGGACGCTGCCGTCGAGCAGCACCGCCTCGACCCCTGCGACCAGTCCGCGCATCGTCCCGAACCGAAGCACCTGCGTGCCGCCGGCATTGGTCGAGACCAGGCCGCCGATCGTCGCGCTGCCGCGGGCGCCGAGCGTCAGCGGGAAGCGCTGGCCGACCGCCTGCGCAGCGTCGTCGAGATCGGCGAGGATAGCGCCGGCCTCCACCACCGCGAGACCGGCCTCGGCATCGATCGACCGGATGCGGTTGAGACGGCGCAGCGACAGCAGGGCGGCACGGCCATCGGCGGGCGGCGTCGCCCCGCCGACCATCGACGTGTTGCCGCCCTGCGGTACCAGCGGGACGCGGAACGCCAGCGCGGCCTGGGCGATCGCCGATACCTCGGCAACCGACGACGGAGCGAACATCAGCGGGGCTGCACCATGGAACCGGCCCCGCCAGTCGTTCAGCCAGGGGGCGATATCGGCGGCATCGGTGACGATGGACTTGCGCTCGAGCTGCGGGGCAAGCGCATCGAGCATCTGTGTCTGTTCGGGCGTCATGACTGCGCCGCTAAGCGCAATTCACCTCCCGTTCAACGATCGCGGTTAACGCTGCTTAGCGACATCATGATTCACCCTGCGCTTCCCGCCTCCCTCCTCGCCCTCACCGCCCCCCTCGCGGCCGTGGCGAACCCCGCCGTGCCGACGCGCGCGCGCGTCGAGATCACGCAGGTCTCGATCCACGAGCGGATCATCATCCGCGTCCCCCGCATGTTCCGGCGATCGGCCCAACCCGTCGGTAGCGCGCCCTTGTCGAAGCCGCGCGAGTGGAAGGAGCGCAAGGGGCCCAAATGCGTCGCCGTCGCGGAGATAGCAGGCGCCTTTCTCGGCCAGCCGGGCTCGGTCGATCTCGTCATGCAGGACGGCACGCGGTTGCGCGCGAAGCTTGATGGCGACTGCAAACCACTCGACTATTATCCAGGCTTCTACCTGCGGCCGAGCGGTGACGGTCTGATATGTCGCGATCGCGACGCGATTCGCATGCGGTCCGGCGCGCGCTGCGAAATCGATGACTTCAAGACGCTGAAGCTCAAACAATAGACAAGACCGCAGGGGTGATGTGCGACTTTCGTCGTGCCGCCACCCGCTTTCCTTGACATTTTGCTGGAAATCCGCGAGCGGCGGGGCGCTTGAGGGAATAATGCGCGCCCTCCTTTTCCCGGACATATAAATGAGCTTTGCCGATCTCGGCCTTTCCGAAGAACTCCTGAAGGCGGTCACTGACGCCGGCTATACCGAGCCGACGCCGATCCAGGCCGGCGCGATCCCTTCGGTTCTGATGATGCGAGACATCATCGGCATCGCCCAGACGGGCACCGGCAAGACCGCGTCGTTCGTGCTGCCGATGATCGACATTCTTGCCCATGGCCGCAGCCGCGCCAGAATGCCGCGCTCGCTGATCCTCGAGCCGACCCGCGAACTCGCTGCGCAGGTTGCCGAGAACTTCGAGAAATACGGCGTCAATTCGCATCTCTCGATGGCGCTGCTTATCGGCGGCGTGTCGATGGGCGACCAGCTCGCCGCGCTCGAAAAGGGCGTCGACGTCCTGATCGCGACGCCGGGCCGGCTGATGGACCTGTTCGGCCGCGGCAAGATCATGCTCAACGGCTGTTCGCTGCTGGTCATCGACGAGGCGGACCGGATGCTCGACATGGGGTTCATCCCCGACATCGAGGAAATCTGCACCAAGCTGCCCAAGTCGCGCCAGACGCTGCTGTTCTCGGCAACGATGCCGCCGCCGATCAAGAAGTTGGCGGACAAGTTTCTCTCGAACCCCAAGACGATCGAGGTCTCGCGCCCTGCATCGACCAACCTCAATATCAAGCAGTATCTGGTCCCGGTCGCCAGCCAGACCGCGAAACGCGAGACACTGCGCCGGATCCTGGCGCAGGACGAGGTCACCAACGCGATCATCTTCTGCAATCGCAAGACGACCGTGCGCGACCTCAACAAGGTGTTGAAGCAGGCGGGTTACAAATCCGGCGAAATCCATGGCGACATGGAGCAGCCCCAGCGCCTCGCCGAACTGGACCTGTTCAAGAACGGTGCGGTGACGATCCTCGTCGCCTCGGACGTCGCGGCGCGTGGTCTCGACATCAAGGGCGTGTCGACCGTCTTCAACTATGACGCGCCTTGGCATCCCGACGATTATGTCCACCGGATCGGCCGCACGGGCCGTGCGGGTGCGACGGGCACCGCCTATACCTTCGTCGCACCCGACGATTCCGAGAATATCCAGAATATCGAAAAGCTGACGGGCCAGACGATCGAGCGGTTGAAGCTGTCCGAGCCGAGAGCGCCGGCTCCGGCGGCTACCGCGCCGACCGAGAGCGATGAAGAGCTGCCACCGCGGCGCGAACGGTCGCGGACCCGGCGGGTGCCGCGTGCCGATGTGGTTGCCCATGCCGTCGAGGACGCAGTGATGGCGGCCGCCGAAATCGCAGCGCCCTTGCCCGCCGCGACGCCGAAACCATCGCGCTGGGCTCGGACGCCGATTGACGAACCGGTCCCTGCCGCACAGCCTGCGCTTCCCCGTGTTGCTCCGGCAATGCCCATCGCGCCGGTCGCGGAACGTCCTGCCGCGGCCCCGGTGCCGACAGTGCCGCCAGCACCGTCGACCGCCATGCCCGAGCAGGCACTTGAGCCAAAGGTCGATCCCGTGCGGGCCACCCGCCGCAGTACCGTGCCCGACGCGCCGGTTGACGGGTGGAACGGCCCCTTCCCCAGCTTCCTGAATGCCGTGATTGGCGGATACGAGTGATGCCGAGAGACTAACTTCAGGCTTGCCCACCATAGGAGCGATAGCAACACAAGCGCGCGCTCGCCGTTTTGATCGTCGATCCACGCGGCGATCGCCTTGGGAGTGCGGGGGCACGTGGCCGAGTTGACGAATGCCCGCGCGATGGGGCCACAGGCGCTGGCGGGTTAGCTCGCGTCCTAGGCCGCCTGATCGGGCATTCGACCTCCTAGCGCAACTTCATGACGCCATCTTGGCCATAGCGTCATCATCCAGCGCTGCTGCCCGCCGATGGGCCGCGCGTTCGGTCAGGCGGGCGGCATAGGCCTCGAATGCTGCAAGCTTCGGCATCGTGCCGAACTGTAATCCCCATATGACCTGGGCACCCACATAGACATCGGCTGCCGTGAAGCGTTCGCCCGCGATATAGCTATGCGCCGCAACGGCATGCTCAAGTCCGGCGATCGCGGCCTCGAAACTTCCATAACCGACCATCCGCTGCTGCGTCTCGGTCGGGACCACGCCGAGCGATCGGTTGGTGATTGCCGCCTCCAGAGGCCCGGCCGCGTAAAATAGCCATCGATAATAGTCGGCCCGCTCGTCAGCCGTCGGCTCCAATTGCGCCTCGGGCACGGCGTCGGCCAGATAGGCGCAGATCGCGCCGCATTCGGTAACGACGTGGCCGTCATGGACGATAGCGGGCACCTTGCCCATCGGATTAACCGAAAGATACGGCGCCGCCTTCATCGTCGTCGCATAATCGAGCATCACCGTATCGTAAGCCGCCCCGGTCTCCTCGAGCATCCAGCGAGCAATACGCCCCCGCGACATCGGATTCGAATACAGCGTCAACGTCATGGCTCGCCCCCTTGGAACATAGAGTGAACGATGGTCTCATGGAGATGACATGCCGTCAAGGCGCCATCGCGCCTTGCGCCCAGGCGGCATCGTCGTCGAGCAACGCGGCGAGGTGTCCTACGCCAGAGCCGTCTCGAACAGCGCGAGCATACGCCCCCACGCGCGGTCCGCCTGCACCGCATTATAGACCTTGCTGTCGGGCGGACACCATCCGTGCATCGTTTGCGGATAGACCTCGATTTCGGCCGGACGCTTCGCTGTCGCGAAGGCCGCCCGCAGCACGTCCTTCTCGGTCGGTGCGCGCGCATCGTCGTTCGCCGCTATCGCGATCAGATAGCTGCCTTTCAGTGCAGGGATCAGCCGGTGCGGGCTGTCGGGTGTGTCGGTCACGAACCCCCCGCCGTGGAACGTCGCCCCCGCGCGGATGCGCCCCGATACCGCAGCAGCGGTGCGGATCACCATCGGCCCACCCATGCAATAGCCGGTGGTCGCCAGACCACGCTTGCGATTCACCTGCGGTTGCGCATCAAGGAACGCGGTGAAGGATTTGGCGTCTCGGACCGTAGCATCGGGCGTAAGCGCTTCACGAAACGGTGCAATTCGCGCGCGGACCGCCGGCTGGTCGTAGGATTCACCGGGGCTAAGGAACGGCGCCTTGGTCGAACGATAGAATTGATTGACGACCAGCACGGCATAGCCTGACTGCGCGAGCCGGTCGGCCATCTGCCGAAACGCTGGACGCAGCCCCATGACGTCCGGCCAGACAAGCACGCCCGGATGAGTCCCGGTGGCCGGCGCGACGAAATAGGCGTCAGCCTGACCATCGGGCGTCTTGATCGACACGTTGCGTCCGCTGATCGGCTTCGCATCGGCCGGCACGGGCAACAGCATCGCGAGGCCTGCGGCCCCGGCCATCACGCCGAACTGGCGCCGCGACATGGCGGCGAGATAGTGTTCGTTATCGTCTGCGGTATGCTCGTCGCACATGGGGCCTCTCCTGCCGGCTTTGATCTGATGCTAGCTCACGTTGCGCGCCACCACCACACGCCATCGACACTGTCCCGAACGGCGCGACCCTCGACCTCGAGCCGACGCAGATGCGCGAGCGCTTCACCCGTTGCCATGCCGAGCAGATCGGGGCCGATCGCGCGCCGGAACAACCGCCCGAAACACTCGACCGCACGACGCGGCTCGGCGAGAAAGGCAGCAAGTTCGTCGAGCCGTTCGCGGTGCTCACGATCCATCGCGCCAAGCCTGGTATGAAGACCAGTAAACGGATCGCCATGCCCCGGCAGGACCAGCAAATCTGCGGGCAATGTCTTGAGCCGGGCGATCGCGGCAAACCATTCGCCCAGCGGATCCGCATGCGGCTCGGTGATGCCCAAAGAGATATTGGGGCTGATACGGGGGAGAACCTGATCCCCGGCAATCAGGATGCCCGATACTTCGTTGAGAAGGCATGCATGCTCTGGGCTGTGGCCCGACCCGATCACGACCCGCCAGTCATCGCGCCCTACCGTCAACACGTCACCGTCGGTGATCCGCGTGTAACCCAAGGGAAGCGGCGTGATGATCTTGCGGAATCCCGCCCACCCCTTCGCGCTGGCATGCGCGATCTGCGTACTGTCCCAGCCCGCACCGCGCCAGAATGCCAGCATTTCGGCAGGAACGGCATCCCGGGCATCAGCGGCCAGCATTCGTGCGGTCAGCCATTCGCCCCGGGTCATGACGAGGGCCGCGTCGTGCGCCTCGCACAGCCAACCAGCAAGGCCGATATGATCGGGATGAAAATGCGTGCCGATCACGCGGGTGATGCGGACGCCCGACTTCGGCCCTGCCAGGATTGCGGTCCACGCGTCGCGAGCTTCCGGCGTATTCATGCCCGTATCAACGAGCGCGTCGCCGTCGCCGTCGGCGAGCATCCAGCAGTTCACGTGGCGCAGCGGACCGGGAATTTTGAGGCGTACCCAGTCAACGCCGGGAGCGATGCGAAATACGTTACCGGGTTCGGGCTCGCGGTGGCCTAAGGGGTAGACCAGCCCCTTGTGTGTTAGCGGTTCATCTTGTGGAGCCGGCAGCGACGTCATGTGATGCAGGTAGCAACCGCCAGGCACCAGAGATAGTCCCCGGGCCGACACGCGCATCAGCCATGCCGCGTGCCCTCATGGCCCTATGTCGCCGGCCATCCCCGCGCCGTCAGGACCGCAAACCTATTCGATAGCCCGTACCGGCCCCGCACCGTGCCACGCGGGGACCGGGAACGTTCAGCGCTTGAAGGGGTCGTCGAACAGCGGCTTGACCGGCAGGACACCACCCTCTGCGACGAACTGGGCGTCCGCCGCTGCCTGCGTGCGCTCGTTACGAAGCTGCTCGAGCAGTGCCTCACGATCGCCCTCGAGACGCGTGTCGGTCGGTGCCTCCATACCCGCCGCCTTGGCGGCCTTGGCAACCGCGGCGTCGAGCTCGCGCTGCGACGTCAGGCCGAGCGTGACCGGGTCCTTTGGCGTGATGTTGGCGATGTTCCAGTGGCTACGGTCACGGATCGCAGCGATCGTCGTGCGCGTCGTGCCGATCAGCAGCGAGATTGCGCCATCGGTGATCTCGGGATGATTGCGGATAATCCAGGCAATGCCATCGGGCTTGTCCTGACGCTTGGACACCGGCGTATAGCGCGGGCCCTTGGTCCGGCGGACCTGCTCGGGACCCTTGATCATCTTGAGCTGATAATCGGGGTCGGCCGCGCCCTTGTCGATCTCGTCCTGCGTGACCTCATGCGCGCGGACGGGATCGCGCCCCGTCAGCTTGGTCGACGTGGTATCGTCGGCGATCGCCTGGATCTCGAGAATGTGCAGACCGCAAAAATCTGCGATCTGTTCGAAACTGAGCGCAGTGTTGTCGACCATCCAGGCGGCGGTCGCATGGGGCATGAGCGGCTGGGCCACGGCGGAAACTCCGTAAAAATAGAAAGGGCCGCCCCTTTCGGAGCGGCCTGACATGACACACGACTTAGTGCGCCCATGGCTAACAGGCAAGCGCGCGATCGTCGCGTCGCATCATGCCGCCATGCGCGGTCGATCGAGTGGACGGGCAAGCGGAACAAGGGCACGCAGAAACTGGCGCGCACTTGCGGGCCAGCTGTACCGGGCAGCATATGCGGCGCAGGCGACAGGATCGCGGGTCAGTGCCGCCGCGATCGCTTCGTCGAGATCCTCATGCATCACGCCAACGCGCGGGTCGAGTACGTCGATCGGGCCGGCGACGGGATAGGCCGCAACCGGCGTCCCGCACGCGAGCGCCTCGATCATGACCAGCCCGAAGGTGTCGGTCCGGCTGGGAAAGACGAGGACGTCCGCGGTACGATAGGCCGCCGCCAGCCCTTGTCCGTCACGCTGGCCAAGAAACACGGCATCGGGGAAGCGACGTGCAAGCGTGGCGCGCGCGGGTCCGTCGCCGACGACGACCTTCGTTCCCCTATGCGCGGACGACAGGAAGGCCTCGACATTCTTCTCAACGGCGACGCGCCCGACATAGAGCAGGATCGGGCCGGGCAGCGCCGCCATCTCCGGATCGCGGGCGCCGTCCAGCCCGAATTGTGCAAAATCGACGCCTCGCCCCCATTCGCGAACCTGATGCAGGCCTTGTGCAGTAAGTGCTGCCGCGACGGAGGGGGTGGAGACCAGGATCGACTCGGCGGGACGATGGAACCAACGAATATAGCGCCATATCCAGGCGGGGTTCGCACCCGTCCGTGCCGCGATGTAATCGGGAAACTGGGTATGATAGGCAGTTGTGAACGGCAAATCTCGAGCCAGGCACCAGGTTCGTGCGGCGAGGCAGACCGGACCTTCCGTCGCGAGGTGTATCGCATCGGCGCCAAAGCTTTCGAGCAATCGTCCGACTGCGCCCGACCGTGCAAAGGCCAGCCGAATCTCGGGATAGGTCGGACACGGCATCGAGGCGAACTGCGCGGGGGATATGATCAGCACTTGATGACCCGTCACTTCGAGTTCCCGCCGGACGGACTGCAGGGTGCGAACCACGCCGTTGACTTGCGGGCTCCAGGCATCGGTGACGATCGCGATACGCATCGGGGTCTCCTTGGGTAACCGCGGCATGAGCCGAATTGACGTGGGTCAGGCGGCCAGCGTGACGATGTTATCGACCTCACGCGCGGCGATTTCGTCTGCCCAGTGAAGCAGTTCCATCCGCCCGTCGAAATGCTCGACAAGCGCCGTGCAGCCTTCGACCCAGTCGCCGTCATTATAATAGGCAACGCCGGCGATATCGCGCATTTCCGCCGTATGGATGTGTCCGCACACGACGCCGTCGACCCCCCGCACGCCGGCCGCGTGCGCGACGACTTCTTCGAAATGCGATATGAAGGCGACCGCGTTCTTGACCTTGGCCTTGGCGTGTTTCGAGAGCGACCAATAGGGCATGCCGAGGCGTCGGCGCGCGCCATTCACCCACCGGTTGAGCCCCATGAGCAATGTGTACGCCGCATCCCCAATATGCGCGACCCAGCGATGCGCCAGCGTGATAGCGTCGAACTCGTCACCGTGCAGAACCAGCAGGCGGCGGCCGTCGGCGGTCTCGTGGATCGCCTTGCGCCGGATCGAGATCCCACCGAAGTCGAGCCCCGAATATTGCCGGAACACCTCGTCATGGTTGCCCGGAATATAGACGACCCGCGTACCGCGCTTCGCGCGCTTGAGCAGCCGCCACAGCACGTCGTTATGCGCCGCCGGCCAGTAGAATTTCTTCTTCAATCGCCAGCCATCGATCATGTCGCCGACCAGGAACATCGTCTCGCTGTCGACATGGTCGAGAAAGTCGTTGAGCATCGCCGCGTTGCAGCCACGCGTGCCGAGATGGACGTCGGAAATCCAGATCGTGCGATATTGCCGCCGGTCGACCACGCGTTCGGGCACAACGGGTCGCGAATGGATGAAGTCCGCGATGTCCGCCACATCGGCTATCGGCAACGCGTCGGTTGGAAACGTGACGGTGTCCATCGGCCTGCCCCACAATTCTGTTCGTTGCAGTCCTGTCTAGCGGCGCAATATGACATTGCAGTCGCAGTCCGGTGACTGTTCTAAGTCATCGGACGACGCACAGCCTCCGTCACGAATTGCAGAGACGGCTCGGGGACAGCCTGGTCAGGCATGCCCGCGTCACGTCATGGACAGCACGATCTTCCCGACGTGATCGCCCGCCTCCATCCGCGCATGCGCAGCCGGGGCGTCGGCAAAGGCAAAGACGCGATCGATCACTGGCTTGAGCTTGCCGGCCTCGACATGCGGCCAGACCGTCCGCGCCAGTTCATCGGCCACGAGCGACTTGAATGCGGTATCACGCGGGCGCAGCGTCGATCCCGTCAAGGTCAGACGACGGCGCATGATCTCGAACAGCGGCACCGTCGCATTCGCCCCACCCTGAACCGCGATCGACACGTGCCGCCCGTCCTCGGCCAGACATTGCAGATTGCGCGCGACATAGTCGCCACCAACCATATCGAGTACGGCCGCAACACCCTTGCCGCCGGTAATCTGCTTGACCCGTTCGACGAAGTCCTCGGTCTTGTAGTCGATCGCGTGCGTCGCGCCGAGGCTGAGCGCGGCTTCGCATTTCGCCTTCGAGCCCGCGGTGACGATGATGTCGATCCCGAAGATGGCACACAAGCCGATCGCCATCGTGCCGATCCCGCTCGTACCGCCATGGACGAGCACCGTATCGCCTTCAGTCGCATAGGCACGCTCGAACAGGTTGGTCCACACCGTGAACAGCGTCTCGGGCATCGCCGCGGCTTCGACCATCGTTAGCGCTTCGGGCACGGAGAGGCACTGGCCGAACGGGGCAACCGCATACTCGGCATAGGCACCGCCGGTGATCAGCGCACAGATCCGCTGCCCGATCTGTTCCTCGCCGACCCCGTCGCCGACCGCTACGATCGTCCCGGCAATTTCCATGCCCAAGATCGACGGGGCACCGGGCGGCGGCGGATATTTACCCTGCCGTTGCATCACCTCGGGACGATTGACGCCCGCCGCCGCGACCTTGACGAGGACCTCGCCGGCTCCGGGATGCGGCACGGCGCGCTCCACAAGGACGAGCACTTCAGGGCCTCCCGGGGCTTCGGGATCGATTGCCTTCATGACGTCAGGGACGATGTAACGCGGAGTCACGGTTTTTGCAGTCATGTGATCGAGACGCCCCTTTGGATTCCCGTGCCTTATTGACATCACTCCGGTGCGGGTCAACGTTACAGGCGCAATGGATCCGGATGACGCCCCCTCTCGTCCCGACGATTTCCTCGATGCGCTCGTGCGTCAGGACATCGACTCGCTCTCGGTCGCCGAGCTCGATGCGCGGATCACCGTGCTGCAAGGCGAGATTGCGCGCTGCCAGTTGAAAAAAGATCGAGCGATCAGCCACCGCGCCAGCGCCGACGACCTATTTAGACGGTGATGCCCTCGACCTCGTCTCGGCGGTCCGCATTTGGACGGTGCAGGAACGCAGGCCGGCGGGGTCAAGTGCTTGATGCGATCGATTACCGTTCCGACATAGTGGCAAAGGGCCTGCGTCTGCGTGGCCCGACAGGAGTAATGTAAATGCCGTCATTTGCACCCGCCCTCGAGACCACCCTGCACAAGGCACTTGAGGCTGCATCGTCCCGACGCCACGAATATGCGACGCTCGAGCATCTCTTGCTGGCGTTGATCGACGACGAGCACGGATCGAAGGTCATGGGCGCCTGCAACGTCGATCTGGGCGAGCTGAAAACCACGGTAGCGCATTATCTCGACACCGAGCTCGATGCGCTCAAGGTCGATGCCGCGACCGATCCATCGCCGACGAGCGGCTTTCAGCGCGTCGTCCAGCGCGCCATCCTTCATGTCCAGTCTTCGGGCCGCGACGAAGTGACGGGTGCCAACGTGCTCGTTGCCTTGTTTAGCGAGCGGGAAAGCTATGCCGTCTATTTCCTGCAGCAGCAGGACATGAGCCGCCTCGATGCGGTCAGCTTCATCAGCCACGGCGTCGGCAAGGGCGGACAGCAACCGACTGAAGCTTCGACACCCAAGGGTGCCGACGACGAGAAGCCGACCAAGGGACAGGAGAAGGGCAAGACGGAAAGCGCGCTCAAGCAATTCACGGTCGACCTGAACGAGAAAGCCAAGAACGGGAAGGTCGATCCCCTGATCGGGCGCGGGCCGGAGGTGGATCGCACGATCCAGATCCTGTGCCGCCGGTCGAAGAACAACCCGCTTTATGTCGGCGATCCCGGCGTCGGAAAAACCGCGATTGCGGAGGGCCTCGCGCGGAAGATCGTCGAGGGCGAGGTCCCCGACGTGCTCAAGCCGGCGGTGATCTATTCGCTCGACATGGGCGCATTGCTGGCAGGCACCCGGTATCGTGGTGATTTCGAGGAGCGCCTGAAGGCAGTCGTCAACGAGTTGGAGAAGATGCCGGACGCGGTATTGTTCATCGACGAGATCCACACAGTCATCGGTGCCGGCGCGACGAGCGGCGGTGCGATGGATGCGTCAAACCTACTCAAGCCGGCGCTCTCGGGCGGCACGATCCGCTGCATCGGCTCGACGACGTACAAGGAATTCCGCAATCATTTCGAGAAGGATCGCGCCCTACTGCGGCGCTTCCAGAAGATCGATGTGAACGAGCCGACGATCGAGGACACGATCAAGATTCTGGCGGGCCTGCGCTCGGCGTTCGAGGATCACCACAACGTCAAATACACCCCCGACGCGATCAAGTCGGCGGTCGAACTCAGCGCGCGCTACATCAACGACCGCAAACTGCCCGACAAGGCGATCGACGTGATCGACGAAGTCGGTGCGATGCAGATGCTGGTACCGCCGAACAAGCGCAAGAAGACGATCACCCCCAAGGAGATCGAACAGGTCATCGCGACCATGGCGCGCATCCCGCCAAAATCGGTTTCGACCGACGACAAGCTCGCGCTCGCCACGCTGGAAACAGATCTGAAGCGCGTGGTGTTCGGGCAGAATGCGGCGATCGAGAAGCTCAGTTCGGCGATCAAGCTGGCGCGAGCGGGTCTACGCGAGCCAGAGAAGCCGATCGGCAACTATCTGTTCACCGGCCCCACCGGCGTCGGCAAGACGGAGGTGGCCAAGCAGCTGTCTTCGATCCTGGGCATCCCGCTCCAGCGGTTCGACATGTCCGAATATATGGAGCGGCACTCGGTCAGCCGTCTGATCGGTGCGCCCCCGGGCTATGTCGGGTTTGATCAGGGTGGTCTACTGACCGATGCGGTCGATCAAAATCCGCATTGCGTGCTGTTGCTCGACGAGATCGAGAAGGCGCATCCAGACCTTTTCAACATCCTGTTGCAGGTCATGGACAACGGGCGCCTTACCGACCAGCACGGCAAGTCGGTCGATTTTCGCAACGTCATCCTGATCATGACGACCAATGCGGGGGCCAGCGACATGGCGCGCGAGACGGTGGGCTTCGGCAACCTTACGCGTGAAGGCGAGGACGAACAGGCGGTGCAGAAGATGTTCACGCCGGAGTTCCGCAATCGCCTCGATGCGATCGTGCCGTTCGGCTATCTGCCGACGACCGTGGTCGCCCGGGTCGTGGATAAGTTCATTCTTCAGCTCGAGCTTCAGCTGGCGGATCGCGGCGTCCATATCCAGCTCGATGACGAGTCGAAGGCGTGGCTCACCGAGAAGGGCTATGACAAGCTCTACGGAGCGCGTCCGATGGGCCGTTTGATCCAGGAAAAGATCAAGCAGCCACTTGCCGAGGAACTGCTGTTCGGGAAACTGGTCCATGGCGGCGAGGTGACGGTGAAGATGAAGGATGGTGCGCTTTCGTTCGCGATTGAAAGTGCGGCGCCGAAAAAGCCCAAGAAGAAGGGGAAGGCTGAACCCGTCTCTGCCAAATAGCAGCGAGACGGCGTCAAGCCGCGTTTATGAGACCCGGCGGCAGCGCTTGCCGCCGGGTTTTTTTGTGCCATAGCCAGCCACGTTTACCGTTCTTTGCCGAACGCGCTTTACGAGGCATGTCATGGGGATGCGGGCATATATGCGGTGGGTCATGGTCTTGCTGCTGTGGACGCTCTGCTTGGTGTCTGCACAGCCCGCCGCCGCGACCGCCTTCCCCCTGGCGACCTGTCTCGTCCGCGCAGCACCCGGCATGACGGCGCCGACCCTGTTCAAGACGCCGGAACGATTCGACTGCACCACCCCACAGCGCCGATTCGGCCCGGGTGATTTCTGGGTCCTGTCACAGCCGCTTCCCGCGGCTCAGCTACGCGGCACCAGCGCGCGTATCGGCAGCATCTGGATGACGCGCATCGCGCTCTATGTCCGCTATGCCGATGGTGCGATTCGCCATGTCGGCGTCACGCCAAAAACCGCCCATGAGATCCTGAACCTCGGCGCCGTCCTCTCGCAACCGCTGCCGCGCCATGACGCGCCACCGGTGCGTCTCCTGTGGCATGTCGAAGGCGCCACGAACCTTCGCGGCGTTATCCTGCAGCCGGTACTGGCGGATCATGGCGAGGCGGCGACGACGGAGATCGTGCGCGGCGCACTTTACGGCGCGTTTGCCGGCATGGCGATCGCGCTGATCGTCTACAATCTGGCGCTATGGGGTGCGCTTCGCCAGGCTTTCCAGCCGGTCTACTGCCTCCTCGTCCTGTGCTTGCTGGCCTATGTATCGACGTCATCAGGTGCTGCGGGCCAAGTCTTTACGGGCCTCGACAATAACGACCGCCAGCGGCTCAACATACTGTTCCTGGCCGCATCAGCCAGCACAGCACTTCTTTTCGCCCGCAGCTTTTTCGAACGCGCCGTGTTCTCGGGCTGGGTGAGGCCGCTCAGCAGTGCGGTGATGGTCGGGCTGGTCGGGATGGCGGGGCTCTGGGTTATGCTCGCCCCCCGCGCGATCCATGTGCTCGATACCGGCATGTCGATCGCCTATCTCGGGTTCATCGGGGTCGTGGCGATCATCCTTTGGCGCGCGTGGCGCGTACGAAGCAATTATCTATGGTTGTTTGCGCTTGCGTGGGGTGCACCGATCGTCATGTCGGGGCTTCGCATCGCCAGCAGCTTCGGGATGGTCGAGCCGAGCCTGCTGGTCGACAATTCGACGGTCATCGCGATGGCGATCGAGGCGCTTCTGTCGAGCACGGCGATTGCCTATCGCATCCTGTTGCTGAGCCGCGAACGCGACGCTGCGCGGGAACAGGAGATCGCGGCGCGCCTGCTCGCCGATACTGACCCGCTGACCGGCCTGCTCAATCGTCGCGCCTTCCTTGCACGCGCGATTGGCCGCCCCGGCGAGCAGACGCTGCTGATCGCCGACATCGACCATTTCAAGCGGGTCAACGAAACGATCGGTCATGATGGCGGCGACGAGGTGTTGCGGGCCTTCGCCCGTGCGCTCCGCAGCGCACTGCCAACCGATACGCTCATCGCCCGGATCGGTGGCGAGGAGTTTGCTATCCTCGTCGATGCCTCGACATCGGTTTCGCCCTGCGCAATCCGCGACCGTGTCCGCGGCCAGTCGATGCCGTATGATATCACCGTCACCGCCAGCATCGGTACGTGCACCGGCCCCCTGTTGCACGACGCCGACTGGAAGACGCTCTACCGCGACGCCGACCGCGCCTTGTTCGAGGCCAAGGCGGCGGGCCGCGATCGATCGCGAAGCGCGGTCAGCCTCGTCTCGGCCGCCTGAGTGGGGTGCCTGGTGCCGCGGCTTGTCAAAGCGGATTGACGACGTCAGGATGCAGCTTCGCCCGGGAGAATGACGATGCGTAATCGTAAGGCTGCCCTTGCTGTCGCTGCGCTGGTGCTGGCGCTCGCAGTAATGCCGCGACCGACGGCGGATATCCGCCTCATCACGCATGACCCGTCCGACCCCGCGCCGCACAGGATGCAGGCCGCAGTCGACCTGGGGCTGATCGGCATATCGGTGCTTTACACCTGGACCGTCGACCGGTTGCGCTAGAATTCGCGGCAAACTCGCGCGTGCTGGTCACGGCATAGCCTCCGCCGTCGACGCGTCCTTGACCCCCGTCGCGCGCCTGCTCCATAGCAGCACCCATGGAAACGCCGACCGAAGACCTCTCATTCGAAGAGGCATTGAAAGAGCTGGAGACGATCGTGGGGCAGCTCGAGCGTGGTGATACGCCGCTGCAGCAGGCGATCGAGCTTTACGAACGCGGCAACAAGCTGCGCCAGCGTTGTGCCGATCGGCTCGATGCTGCGCAGGCGCGGATCGAAGCGATCCGGCTCGATGCCGAGGGTAAGCCGGCTGGGGTTCGCCCCTTTGCGGCAGGTTGAGCCGCGCATGATGACCTTGCCGCAATCGCTGGCGGAAGCGCTCGCTGAGGTTTCCGCAGAGATCGACGCGCAGTTCGACGTCCTTCTGGCGATTCCCGAAGATCCGCGTGCGGACCTGTATCGCGCCATGCGTCATGCCGCGATCGGCGGCGGCAAGCGGCTACGCCCGTTGCTCGTTTTCGCGACCGCCAGCCTGTTTGGGGTCGACCGTGCTTGTGTAGCGCGGGTGGCCACGGCCATCGAGGCGATCCATGTCTATTCGCTGATCCATGACGATCTCCCGGCCATGGACGACGACGACATGCGTCGTGGCAAGCCGACCGTCCACAAGATGTTCAGCGAAGCATGCGCGATCCTCGCAGGTGACTGCCTCCACGCGCTGGCGTTCGAGATCCTCGCCGACCCGTCAACGCACCCCGATCCGTTCGTGCGCGCCGATCTGGTGCTCGACCTTGCCAAGGCGTCCGGCCCGACTGGGATGGCCGGCGGCCAGATGATGGATCTCGAGGCGGAGAATGCCCGGTTTGATCTGAACACTGTCACCCGGCTTCAGCAGATGAAGACCGGTGCGCTGATTTTGGCGTCCGTCGAGGCAGGCGCCATTCTTGGCAGGATTGCGCCCGAGGGCCGGGTTGGCCTGCGCGGCTATGCGCACGACCTGGGGCTTGCCTTTCAAATCGCCGACGATCTGCTCGACGCCGAAGGCGATGAGGCGGCGGCGGGCAAACGGCTCCGGAAGGATGCCGGTGCGGGCAAAGAGACGTTCCTGTCGCTGCTCGGCGCGGATCGCGCGCGCGAACAGGCGCGCATGCTTGTCGACCAGGCTATCGCACATCTGCATAGCTATGGCCGCGAGGCCGATCTGCTCCGCGAGATCGCACGCTTCGTGCTTGATCGCGACCGCTGACCTCTTCCGGAGACACCGACCATGACGGCAAGCCACGAGACCGTAAGGGTCGGTGTTTACCCGGGTACGTTCGACCCGATCACGCTGGGCCATATGGACATCATCCGGCGTGGCGCGAAGCTGGTCGACCGGCTGGTCGTCGGCGTCACGACGAATGCCTCCAAATCGCCGATGTTCACGATCGAGGAACGCATGGCGATGGTGAGGCGTGAGGTAGACGGCGTGGCCGGCGAGATCCACGTGGTCGCGTTCGATTCTCTGTTGATGGATTTTGCCGAGCGCGAAGGCGCGAAGGTCATCGTCCGCGGTCTGCGTGCCGTCGCCGACTTCGAATATGAATATCAGATGGCGGGGATGAACCAGCAGATCAATCCGCGGGTCGAGACGGTGTTCCTGATGGCGGATGTCGCGCTGCAGCCGATTGCGAGCAAGCTGGTCAAGGAAATCGCGCTCTTTGGCGGGGACATAGCCAAATTCGTGCCGCCTGCCGTCAGTGAAGAGGTCATTGCCCGCGTCAATCAGATCGGCCGCAAGGGAAGTTGACGCGTGCGGGACGCCAGTCGGCGGACGATGTTCAGTTTGGCGCAAGCACGGATTTGTTCTAAGCGGCGGGCTTCAAGGTCGGCCCCGGCCTCATGGCCAATGCGAGTAGGGATTTGATGCGCTTTTTCGCCGGTATGTTTGCGATCCTCGGGTGCCTCGTCGCGGCGCCTGCGTCCGCCCAGATCATCGATCCCGCCGTTGCCGGACGCGCTACCCCGCCGTTGACGACGGACACGCAGAACCTGCTGCTGCTCGACCTGTCGACGGGAGGCCGGGTCACGATCTGGCTTCGTCCCGATGTCGCCCCTTTGATGGTCGAGCGCATCAAAACCCTGACCCGGCAGCATTTCTACGACGGCCTGGCGTTTCACCGGGTAATCGACGGGTTCATGGCACAGGGCGGCGATCCAAAGGGTGACGGTACCGGTGGCTCACCCCTGCCCGACGTGAAGGCCGAGTTCAATTATCTGCCGCACGTTCGCGGCGCGGTGTCCGCGGCGCGTTCGGAAAAGGAAGACAGCGCGAACAGCCAGTTCTTCATCGTCTTTCAGCCGCGCCTCAGCCTCGACAAGAAATATACCGTGTTCGGCCGGGTGATCGACGGCATGCAATATGTCGACGCCATTGAGCGCGGCGAGCCGCCGGCAAACCCCTCGCGTATCCTGCACGCTTATATCGCTGCGGACGGCCCACCAGCCTATGTCGCGGCGCCTGTTACCGCATCACCGGCACTGGGCGCGCCTGTAACCCTGCCGGGGACCGGCAGCAGCAAGTCGAGGCCAGCACCGGCGGTCATTGCAAAGCCCAAGCTTGCCAAGAAGGCCCCCGCGAAGAAGTGAGAGTCCGTTGAACGTCGACCTTTTCGACTTCGACCTGCCGACCGACCGTATCGCACTCCGGCCCGAAACGCCGCGCGATGCCGCACGGCTGTTGGTCTTAGACGGGGATGCAACACGCGACCTGCGCGTCACGGATCTGGCTGGACAGCTGCGTCGCGGCGACCTGCTGGTGTTCAACGACACGCGGGTCATTCCGGCGCAGCTCGAAGGACGTCGTGCTGGGATCGAGCAGGACGGACAGCTATCGTCCGGAGCGAAGATCGGGGCGACGCTGCACAAGCGCGAGGGGCCGCGGCGTTGGCGCGCCTTCATTCGAAATGCGCGCCGTCTGCGCGATGGGGATCCGATCGATTTCGGCAATGGCGTCGTCGCCCGGACGGTCGACCGGGCAGAAGACGGCAGCTACGCGCTCGAATTCGCAGGCGACGAACCGATCGAACTGCTGCTCGATCGCGCGGGGCGAATGCCCTTGCCTCCCTATATCGCGGCGAAGCGCCCGACGGACGCGCGCGACGCCGAGGATTACCAGACAATGTTCGCCGCCGAACCCGGCGCGGTCGCAGCGCCGACCGCGGCGCTGCACTTCACCCCATCGGTGATGGCGGCGCTCGAGGCTGCGGGCATTGCGAAGGCCACGCTGACGCTGCACGTCGGTGCGGGCACGTTCCTGCCGATGAAGGTGGACGATACCGACGATCACCAGATGCATGCCGAATGGGGCCGGATCGATGCGACCACGGCGGACCAGCTGAATGCGGTCCGCGCCGCCGGCGGCCGGGTGATCGCGGTCGGCACGACATCGCTGCGACTGATCGAGAGCGCGACTGGTAACGACGGCGTCATCCGCCCGTTTGAGGGCGACACGGCGATCTTCATCACGCCGGGCTACCGCTTCAAGGGGATCGATGGCCTGATGACCAATTTCCACCTTCCGCGCTCAACGCTGTTCATGCTGGTATCGGCGCTGATGGGACGCGAGCGGATGCAGGCCGCCTATGTGCATGCAATTGCGGCCAAGTATCGCTTCTACAGCTATGGCGATGCCAGCCTGCTGCTGCCATGACCGGCCCATGTTGATCCCGTTGATTCTGGCTTTGCAGGTCGTGCCTTCCGCGGGGATTGCGCAACCGCCCGCAACGATCTTTGCCGAACCGGCCGCGATGCTGATCGCCGCCTGCGATGCGGATCGCGACGCGCGCGTGACCAGGCCCGAACTCGACACTTGCCTCGCGCGGAGCTTTGCGGGCGCCGAGGGCAGCATGACGGGCAAGATCGGCTATATCGCCTATGCCGACTGGTCGCTGAAATGGCTTGGCGATCGCAACGCCCTGCCGAGCCCCTTCGAAGTCGATCGCGACGGCGACAACGCGATCACCCTTGCCGAGCTTCAGGCCCGATTTGCGCAGTTCTTTCTCCGCTTCGACCGCAACCGGGACGGCGTACTCGTACGCGAGGAACTGCTGACGATCAGGAGCTTCGCCCCCAACGCCCCACCGCGCGGCAAGCGCCGTTAATGGATCATCCCGTGTCCCCTCGTTTCGACTTCACCATTTCTTCCACCGACGGCGCAGCACGCACGGGCCAGATCGCGATGCAGCGTGGCGTGATCCGCACACCCGCCTTCATGCCGGTCGGCACCGCCGCGACGGTCAAGGCGATGAAGCCCGACGACGTGGCGGCCGCGGGGGCCGACATCATCCTCGGCAACACCTATCATCTCATGCTGCGTCCCGGCGCGGAACGTGTCGCGCGACTGGGCGGGCTTCACGGCTTCATGGGCTGGTCGAAACCGATCCTCACCGACTCGGGCGGGTATCAGGTGATGAGCCTCGCGGATCTTACCAAGCGGTCCGAGGAAGGCGTGTCGTTCAAATCGCATCTCGATGGTACCCGGCACCTGCTCAGCCCCGAACGGTCGATCGAGATCCAGCGTTTATTGGGGTCGAACATCGTCATGGCGTTCGACGAGCTTGTCCCGACGACCTCCACGCGGGAGGTTCAGGCCGCCGCCATGGAACGATCGATGCGTTGGGCAAAGCGATCACGCGATGCCTTCGATGCAGGCGGTGCGCATGCGGATAACAACGCGATCTTCGGAATCCAGCAAGGCGCGCTGAACGAGTCGTTCCGCAAATCCTCGGCGGACGCGCTGATCAATATCGGCTTCGATGGTTATGCGGTCGGCGGATTGGCGGTCGGCGAAGGACAGGAGGCGATGTTCGGATGCCTGGATTTCGCCCCCGGACAATTGCCCGCCGACAAACCCCGCTACCTGATGGGCGTCGGCAAGCCTGACGATATCGTGGGCGCTGTCGAGCGCGGAATCGACATGTTCGATTGCGTCATGCCGACCCGGTCAGGGCGAACCGGCCAGGCGTTCACGCGCAACGGGCCGATCAACATCCGCAACGCCCGGTTTGCCGAGGACCAGTTGCCGCTGGCGGCCGACTGTGCCTGCCCGGTCTGCGCCACCTGGAGCCGGGCCTATCTGCATCATCTCGTCCGTGCGGGCGAAATGCTGGGCGCGATGTTGATGACCGAACACAATATCTGGTTTTACGAAACGCTGATGGCAGATCTGCGCGCTGCGATCGCCGCCGGCACATTGACGAAGTTCGCAAATGATTTCCGAGCGGAGTATGGTCGGAAATCGAGTTAGGAGAGTGACGTGACCGATCCCATCACAACGGCTGCCGACGACGATACCCCCAACGAAATTCTCGCCGCAGCCAAGGAAGCAAAGCTTCACGCCGAAGCCGCAGCAAAGGCGACCGTCGAGAAGGCGAAGACCTGGCCGCTTGCGAAGATCGGGCTTGGCGTCGGCATAGGCTCAGCCGCCATCGCCGGCGCGGTGCTT
Source organism: Sphingomonas aerolata (assembly GCF_003046295.1). Classification (GTDB taxonomy): domain Bacteria; phylum Pseudomonadota; class Alphaproteobacteria; order Sphingomonadales; family Sphingomonadaceae; genus Sphingomonas; species Sphingomonas aerolata. Next base: position 551,718 of record NZ_PZZN01000002.1, on the reverse strand, counting down.
TTTAACCGCTCGCGTACCCAGAAGTAAGGATACAGATGCGCCTCCTCCGCTCCGCCTTGCTGCTTGGTGCAGCCTGTTGTCCTGCAGCGGTGGTGGCGCAGTCCGCCCCCCCAAAATCTACGTCGAACGTCTCCGTAAGACCGCTCGCCTTCACCGAACGCGTGCTGGCCAACGGTTTGCGTGTCTACGCCATCCGGGACACGGCGACACCCAACGTTTCGGTCCAGGTCTGGTATGACGTCGGGTCCAAGGACGATCCAAAGGGCCGGTCCGGCTTTGCCCATATGTTCGAACATCTGATGTTCAAATCGACCCGCAATCTGGTGTCGGAGCAGATGGACCGGCTAACCGAGGACGTCGGCGGCTATAACAACGCATCGACCAACGACGACTATACGAATTATTACGAGGTGGTGCCGGCCAATCACTTGCCGCGTCTGCTGTTCGCCGAAGCCGACCGAATGGCGAGCCTTGTGGTCGAACCTAAGAGCTTCGCATCTGAACGCGACGTCGTGAAGGAGGAGCTTCGCCAGAGCACCCTGGCCCGGCCCTATGGCAAGCTGTTCTCACTCTATTATCCCGCGCTTGCCTATGCACGACATCCCTATGCACGTGGTACGATCGGCAGCCTGGAAAATCTCGAAGCCGCCGGCATCGACGACGTCCGCGCCTTTCATGCAACCTATTATCGACCCGACAATGCGGTTCTGGTCGTCTCGGGCAACTTCGAGCCGGCACAGCTCAATCGCTGGATCGACACCTACTTCGCCCCCATCAAGAAGCCGAGCGGGGAAATTCCTCGGGTAACGGTCGCCGAGCCGGCCCGTACCCAAGCCGTGACGCGTACCGTCTACGAGCCCAACACGCCGCTCCCCGCGGTGCTGATCAGCTATCATATCCCGGCGGACCGCGCTGCCGACATTCCCGCGCTCAGTCTCCTGAAAGCGATATTGTCGGAGGGCGAAAGCTCGCGGCTCTACGAGAGCGTCGTCTACCGCGATCAACTCGCACAGTCCGCGGACGCCATGATCGACAGCAAGCAGTCGACCGGCAATCTGGTCGTCTATGCCATCATGGCCGGGGGCAAGAGCGTCGACGCTGGCGAGGCCGCGCTCAAGCGAGAGATCGCACGGCTGCGCGACGCCCCCGTCACCCCTGCCGAACTGGCCGAAGCGAAGAACGAAATTCTGACAGCGTCGATCATCGCCCGGGAAACCGCCGAAGGAAAGGCGAGCACCCTTGCGTCATCGGTGATCGTGGATGGTGATCCCCGCGCCGCAGACCGCCAGCTCGCGGCCATTGCGCAGGTCACGGCCGCAGATATCCAGCGCGTCGCACGGACCTATCTGGCTGACGCGCAATCCGCGACGATCCGGTATCTCCCGCTCGATGCCAAGCCGGCCGCGACGCGGGTCGCGACGATCGATGTGGCCCCCACCGTCCGCGTCGAGGATCTCAAGGCGCCCGCCAGCGTCGAGATTGTTACCCCCGCCGCCGAAGGACAGCGCATCCTTCCGCCCGCCCCCGGTACACCGATATCGCCGACCCTGCCCCAGCCGATCACGACGCAGCTCGCCAATGGCATGCGGCTTATCACCGTGGAACGGCACGATCTGCCGATCGTCACCGCCTATCTCGTTACCGGTGGCGGCGCGGCAACCGATCCTGCCAATCGAGCAGGCGTGAGCAGCTTGGCGGCCGAGTTGCTGACCAAAGGCACGCGCACGCGGACAGCCACGCAGATAGCGCGCCAGATCGAAGGCCTCGGCGGATCGATCGGCAGCGATGCAGGCAGCGACGGTGCCTCCGTCGACGTCACGGTGAAGGCTGATCAGCTTGCCCCCGCGCTGTCGATCCTCGCCGACGTGGCGATGCACCCTGCGTTCGCGCCCGACGAGATCGAACGGGCACGGACGCAGCAGGTCGACACAGTATCACTCGCGCTCAAGAACCCGGCGCAGCTGGCCGCACTGGTCGCCGATCGGGCGGTTCTCGGCACGTCTGCCTATGGCGCGCCGATCGGCGGAACGCCGATCTCGTTGAAGGCGATCACCCGGGGCGACATCACCGCGGCCTATGCGCGCAGCTTCAGCCCCGATCAGGCTTCGCTCATAATGGTCGGCGACGTCACCGCAGCGCAGGCGAAGACGCTGGCCGACGCCCAATTCGGGCCCTGGAAGAAAACCGGGGAGGCGACCACACCCGCGATGGCGATCGATTACCCGGCGCCTCGCGTGATCGTCGTCGACATGCCCGATGCGGGCCAGGCTGGCGTCGTCGTCGCCCGGCCGGCGATCGCGCGTACCGACCCCCGCTATTATTCGCTGGCGGTAGCGAACACCATACTTGGCGGAGGCTTCTCTTCACGATTGAACCAGGAAATCCGGATCAAGCGCGGTCTGGCCTATGGCGCAGGCAGCACGCTGGACGCGGGGAAGACACAGGGAACGGTTGCCGCGCGGACACAGACCAAGAACCCTACCGCAACGGAAGTCGTCTCGCTGATCGCAGCGGAGCTGGCGGGCATGGGCAAGGCGCCCGTATCCCCGGGTGAACTGGAAACGCGCAAGGCCGTGCTTGTCGGGAATTTCGGGCGCGGGATCGAGACGACGTCCGGCGTTGCAGGAATTCTGGGATCTTACGTCCAGAACGGCGTTAGCGTCGATGAACTGCAGCAGTTTACGGCTAAGGTTGGCGCAGTTGATTCCGCGTCGGTCCAAACCGCAGCCGCGGCGCTGCTCGATCCCATAAAGGCCAGTATCGTGGTCGTCGGCGATGCCAAGCAATTCGCCCCCTCGCTCCGACAAGCCTATCCGCAAGCCGAGCTGATCCCCGAGGCTGCGTTAAAACTCGATACCGCCGCACTTAAATAATCCTCGTCGCGACGACCGCGGGCATTCGGTAGCGGAACGGTAGGGTTTGCTGCGATATGGCTGGCCGTCTTTGATGACGGTGGCGCAAGAATGGCGGGATATTGAACACGACGCGCTGGGCCTCCCGGTCATCGAGACGACGATGGTTGCCGGTGGCCATATCCGGCGTGATCGCGTCGACCGCGCTGTTTGCGCACGCGGCGTTCCGCTACGCGCCAAGGGATGCCGGGACACCTCTGCGCGGCGGTGATGGCGAGGGGCGCCATAGCAATGCCCTCGAGAGCATTCCCGGGGACTTTGGGGCTCCCGTCCCCGGAGTGACGGGAACGACCGCCCTCCCCAAGGTGCCCAGTTCCGTTGATGTTCGTACAGGGGATCCCGGCATAGTGGCGGCGCGTCCCTTTTCAATGACGAGGACCAGCGCGGCGGACCGGGCGCGGGCGTTGTTCTGCCTGACGACTGCGATCTATTACGAGGCCGCATCCGAGCCCGATGCCGGGCAACGCGCGGTTGCTCAGATCATTCTCAATCGTGTCCGCCATCCCGCCTTCCCGGCAAGCGTCTGCGGCGTGGTCTATCAGGGGCCCCATTCGGGCGGGGCACCGACTGCATGTCAATTCAGCTTTGCCTGTGACGGCGCGACCGCGCACGCGCCGGCCAGGCTTGCGTGGGTCCGGGCTGAGCGGAATGCGGCGATGGTTTTGGCGGGCTATGTTTATGCGCCAGTCGGACTGGCGACGCATTATCATACCTATGCCGTCACGCCGCCTTGGAGCCGTAGTCTGGTGATGACGGCGGTGGTCGGGGCACATTTCTTTCACCGGTGGAAAGGCTATTGGGGCACCGCGGCTGCCTTTAACCAGCAGTATCTCGGCCACGAGCCGGTGCCCGGCGGGGCCACCGGCGCGGCATTTGTAGCACTCTCGACCACAGCGCGGCCTGATAGCGCGGGTGGCGCCAGACGCGGTTCAGGTCTGGCCGGCACCATATCGGCGACGGCTCCAACAAGTGGGGTAGCTGGTGCCTCGACACCAGTCGAAGCGGATCGATTACCGCCACCACCGGAAATTCTCGACAGGTGGAAGGATACAGGCGGGCTGCGCTGACTGTGCGGCATGTTGCCATGCCCAAACGCTGGATATGGAAACGGCCGCCGATGGTGGCGGCCGTTCGAAGCCGATCTTATTCGGCGGGGATCATCGTGGTGTTCGCCATGCGCTCGCCACCGGGGGGGGCGGCTTCGCGGGCGGCGCGCAACGTCTGCGTGCGCTCGGCGCGGCTGGCCATGTCGTCCCAGGCCTTTTCGGCGCGGCGGCAGCGGTCGCGGACATTGTCGAGCGAGGCGGCATCGCCATTGCGACGCTCTTCTTCAGCGCGGGCCCGGTAGAATTCTGGATTATCGGCCATGCTGCTGCGCTCCTGAGGAACTAGAGGAAGTAGGCGCGGCGACCAGAGGGGTCGCCGCGCCGCAACCGAAATCAGTCATCGGCGGACAAGTCCGCCGACAGCCTCAGTCGGCCGGCTGGAGGTTCACAGCCGACTGCTTGCCGCGCTTGTCGGGCTCGAGCTCGTAGGTGACGCGCTGGTTCTGGTTCAGCGTCGGCATGCCGGCGCGCTCAACCGCGGTGATGTGCACAAATGCATCGTTGCCACCGCCATCGGGAGCGATGAAGCCATAGCCCTTGTCGGCGTTGAAGAACTTTACGGTGCCAGTGATAGCCATGCGATGGCTCCTTCTTTGTTATGGGGCAATCCGAGGTTCGGACCGCCCGATGCCGCGGAGCAGGGAAAGAAGGAGAAAGGTGCCGCAAAGCGCCAAGAACCGTCGATATGCGACTGTAGCAAATCTCCATATGGGCCAGACGACCCGAAATTGCAAATCTGGCGGTGTTTTTAGACGACCATTACCTTCAGAAAGATCCCCCGCAGCGCCAAGGCCGGCGGCGTAATAGAACGCCGCCAGCCCCGGTCATTAGCGGCAGCGTGCCGGGGTGTTGCTGCGATCGACCGCCCGTCCGGCGAGCGCGCCGCCGGCGGCGCCGAGCACGGTGCCGAGCAGACCCGAACCGCCGGGTGCGATCACGTTGCCGAGCACGCCGCCGGCCACACCGCCGACGATCAGACCGGTCGTCCCGTCGTTGCGGCGGCAATAATAGCGGCCGTCATTGCCGCGATAGATGCGGTCGTTGTTCGAGAGGCGGCGTTCGCGGTAGCGGCGGTCGTCGCGGTAGTAGCGGCCGGCGTCATAGCTGCCATAGGCGGGGTCGGGCCGGTTATAGTCATAGGACCGATAGCGCGGGTCGACGCCGTAGCGGTCGCCGCCACCGCCGACGCAGCCGGCGATCAGGGTGGAGGCGGCCATAAGGCCCAGCGTCATAGCGCGCATTTCGTGTCCTTTCAGAGGGTTGTCGGTATCACCTCAATGCTCGGCGCCGGCCTTGGTTGCCGGCGCCGGTGCACTCAGTCCTGCAGACCTGCGGGGACGGTGCCGCCATTCTTGGCCAGTTCGCGCATCACGGCCTTGTGCAGCCAGATGTTCATCTCCGCGCTGCCGTCCTTGGCACCGGTATAGCCGAGCTCGGTGGCGAGTTCCTTGCGGTTGTCGAGGCTGGAGTCGAGGTCGAGCAGCTTCATCAGGTCGACGATCGAGCTGCGCCAGTTGAGGTCCGAATTCTTGCGCGACGCCATGCCCGAGAGCACCGCCTCGACATCGACCGGCTGGGTGGCGGCGGGGGCGGCCTGTGGGGCGGGGGCCGCCGGAGCAGCAGCGGGTGCTGGTGTCGGGGCGATGGCGGCGGGTGCCGGTGCGGCGGGCTTGGGGGTGCCGAAATGGCCGCTGCCGAGCGGGCCCTTTTCGCCGAAGATGGCGGACTTGATCTTGCTGAAAATGCTCATGAAACTCTCCGTGAAAAAACGAAACGAAATCAGGTGACCGGCAGCGTCGCGGGACGCAGCGAGTCATATTCCGCCTTGGTCGGGACCGCGGTGGGATCGGGGCGGAAGGCCTCCGGCGCGCGGTCGGCGGGGCCGGGATGCGGGCGGGCGGGGGCGAGATCGGGAGCGGCATGCTCGCCCGGATTGGCGGGCGCGCGGCGCAGCCAGGCCGCGAGCAGCGCGCCGCCCAGGCCGAGCGCGGCGACCCCCGCGGCGATCGCGGTGCGACCGAAGGTCTTGGGCTTGCGGTGCGGGTGACGCACGGGGGTTGGCATGACGAATGTCCTGGTTGTTGCGCAGCCTCAACGGCTTGCGTGCAACCCTGTTCCCGGATCGAGGCCGGGTTCGGCACCGGAACCGTCGCCGGGATCCGCCGACGCGGCGAGCTGAACCGTCAGGGCGGCGATCCGCGTCGTGACGCGCGCGAACCAGCGGTCGCGATCCTGCCGCTCCGACGCCGCGAGCGACGCGCGCGACAGATCCTGCGCCGCGTCCATCAGCTCCGCCTCGGCCGGCGTGAGCGCACGGGCATAGTCATCGTCGCCATAGTCGCCGACCACCGCGCCCGCGAACCCCGCAGGCGGCGGGAAGCGGGTGCGCCACGCGCCGGTCGCCGCGCAGCGCCAGACCGGCGGGTCGAAACCGGGCAGCGCGCCCCCGACGTCCCCCGCCTCCGCATAGTCGTCGTCGTCGTCATAATCGTCGTCGTCGTCGTCCTCCTCGGCCGAATGTTGCGAATGTTGAGACGATAGCGCGGTTTCGTCGTCCGCGGCGGGAGGGGGCGCGGGGGGCGGCGGGGCGAGCGCGACCATCCCGGCGGCCTCGGCGCGCGCCCATTGCTCGCCGCTCCAGTTGGCGCGTGCGGCGGGATCGAGATCGGCGATATCGACCTCGGCCGCGGTCGCGACGCCGGTGCGGACGAGCCGGTCTGCGGCGGCGAGCGCGTAGATCGGCCCGAGATCATGCGCATCGGCCCCCGCGGCATCATCGGCGCCCCCTGCCCCGGCCCCTGCCCCGCCCGTCCGCCGCGCGAGGAACAGCCCCGCGCGCGCCGCGCCCTGATCGCGCCCGACGAGATCGAGATAGGCGTCGAATTCCTGCGCGACGAGCCGCGCGGCCTTGGCATCGGCATCGGGCGCGCTCTCGGCCTGGCGATCGAGCCGGGCGAGCAGCGCGAGGCCGAGCCGGTTGTCGTATTTGTGGCGGGTGATGACCGTCTCGCCGCGGACGATCGTGTCGACCGTCCCCTCGAGCGCGCGGACGAGCAACGTCTCGGCGATCGAATCGCGCGCGACGAGCGCGGCGGCGCGCCAGCCGAGCGCGAACACCGCGCCCTTGGCGGTGCGGCGGAACGCATAGGCCGAGGTGGCGGACAGGCCGACGCGGCGCGCGGCGACATCGACCCCGTGCCCCTCGGCGAGCGCTTCGAGAAAGCGGCGCTGATTGGCGGCGGACCAGCCGTCCTGGCGGCGCGAGCCGCAGGCGGCGCCCGGTGGCATGAGCTCGAGAGCGTCGCGCGCGGGCTGGTGCGGGTCGGGGTGGTGGTCGGGCGTGTCCGGGTCGCCAGGCGCGCGGGGCGGCGCCGCGGCGGCGGGTGCGTCGAGGGGGTCGTCGTCATCGTCCTCCGCGCCGCCGGTGACGAAGGTGGTGGGCGGCGAGGCGATCACGGCCGCGTAGCAATCGTCCGTGCGGGGATAGCTCGCGGGGGCGCCGCCTCCGGAGGCGACCGCGCGGGGGACCGCCAGACCGGCGCCCGAGACGGCGGGGCCGGGCTGCACGCGCAGCCGCGCAGGCGTGCCGCCCCATCTGGGGGTGTCGGCGGTCGAGGTGATCCGCGGCTTTATGGGCTCGGGCGCGAAGAGCGCGGCATAGTCGGTGCCGGGGACCGTCGCGAAGGCCGGTGCGCGGGGCGGCGTGTCGGAACGTTTGTTCACGGTTTGATCCTATCCCGAGGGGAGAGGATTGATCAGATATGCTGAAACGGGGGTAGTAGGACAGCCCCCCGGGGCGGTCATTCCGTACCATTGGGCGAGGTGTTTCGTGCAATTCGGCGGCCGGGCGGCGGTGCGGGGCCGGATCGGGCGGCTGAGACGGCGCGACTCGGCCGAGGGGTTGCGGGGTCAGGCAGCACGGAACGGTGCGGCTCGACCGGTCCGTGCCGGCGAAGATCGGGGCGGCGGGCCGGGCTGGCAGGGGCGGATCAATGCGGCGCTGCGCGCGGCGGCGGGGCTTCAGGGGTAACGCTGGCGGGCGTGGAGGACGGCGAGGATCTCGATCGTTCCGGTGACGCGGTAGACGAGGATGTAGTTGGGATGGACCACCGCCTCGCGGGTGCCGGCGACGCGGCCGGGGCGGTAGATATAGGGGTTCTCGATGATCCGGTTCGTAGTGTGACGTATTGCCACACCCAATCGCCTCGCAGCATCGGGATGTCGGTCGGCAATATAGGTCGTGATATCGTGCAGCGCCCGACGTGCCGCTGGCCGCCAGATCAGTGGGAGGTCAGCGATGCTCGGCGCGGTCGATAATGGCCTGCATCTCAGCCATTACTATGTCGTGCGGAATGCCGGGCTCGGTCGATGCCATTGCACGCTCGACCTTGGCGCGGAACCACGCGTCGTAGGCGGCGGCGTCCTCGTCAATCACGGTTTCCGGCTCGAAAGGAATGGGATCCGGCATTGCCATAGTATAGCAAATATTAAGGCAGACGCAAAAGTTCCGGTACGTCGACATCCTACCCGATTGGCTGCTCGAAAAAACGATCAAACGTTTTCGGAAAGTGCATTATCATGCGATCTTGATTCGATAATGAGTGGATTTATTAGATCAATTGGCCTGTCTCAGGGGTCAACTGCATGCGACCGATGCAATTTTTAGAATGATTATTTTACAAGTCGTTCTTCGCGCAAATGTAAAACGCACGTCGTATCAATATTGGATTTCGAATGAATAACGATCTTCGATACCGTGATGACAATTTCGTCACATTTCCAATTGGCGTTAAGCCTCTTGCGAACTTAATTTTATCATGGGCATCTGATCTTTCGGTAAAAATCACCCCCATGAAACTGCAAAAGTTAATATATTTCTGCCATGCCGATTTTCTCATCACAACCGGACAGCCTTTAATTGAACAGTCGTTCGAGGCGTGGGATTATGGGCCCGTAGTTCCGTGCCTTTATCAAGAGTTTAAATCATACGGCGCACAGCCCATCGATTCTCTAGCGCAGGTCTTTAATCCGACAACTTGCAAGAGGGAGTATGCAGCTCCAACCAATTTAGGACAATACACAGACATTGTTAGATCAACATTTGACGCTTACTTGAAATACACAGCGTCAGCGTTATCAGAAATGTCTCACCTTGAAAAAGGACCTTGGGCCGAAGCGTTACGCCAATTTTCTAAAGGCTCGCCGGAGGGACGACGGATAAAAAACCAAATAATTGTAAAATACCACCAATACTCGAACACTAAGTCGATCCATTGACTCTTCGGGCCTGTTCTGTTCTCATGGGCCTATGAACAAACCCTCACGGTCAAATACCCCCTTAGCGCTATCCGTAGCCAATGTAACTGCACCGGGCGACGTGAGGCTGACGACGGAGCGAATGCTCGAGTTCGACAATGCCAGAATTGGTTTTACCCATGCCTATACTTGGGGAGCGATGCCCGTAGCCCGCCGCGGAGTGTTCAAGCCGGATTGTTCATATCTTGTCTATCCGAACACTCATTCTCGTGTTGAAGCCTGTATTAGAGCACTCTTCGAGCTAGGCCAGCGCGAACCTGTTGATACAAAAAGATTTACCGATTTTCCTCAGTCGGGATTGACGACCAATCGCAAGATTGAATGGGCACCGGGCATTGAGATCAACGTCAAAGCGAATTGCTGGTTTGTTAAAAATGGTCTACCGATTATTCCTCTTCTGCAGCCCCGAAAGTCGGCGCTACCAGAAGAAAGTTTGGCTTTTTACGCTACGCTAGGGCGCCAAGCATTCTGTAACGGTGACTGGGTCGGTGCACGGATCGAGATCGTTGACATTTCGGGAGCTGACGGCGTTTACGCCAGCGTGATTGGGCACAGCGATCTCATCGCACTGCCAGACTCCCGAGTAAGTCAGTTCGTGAGCACCTACCTAGAAGCGAAAAAGATCGTGGATAAAGTTCGATCAGAACGTCCACGGAAGCCTCAAAAGGCACCAGAGCCGGATCTATATGATCTGCCTAATTGACCACCCGGTTCTTGAGCAACAGCGCCAGATACTTCCTCGTAAAGCCGCCTTGGCCTTCGCCACCTTCTCCGGCTTGTAACGCCGAAAATCCGGGACCTGGCGCGGTTGTCGTTCCGCGATCCTGATCGGTGGGTTGGCAGGCGTGGCCTGCCTTCCCTTGCGCCCCTCTCCCCTACCCTCTCCCCGGCGGGGAGAGGGCGTTTGGGTCAGGCCGCCACCACCTTCTTCTCAAGCAACGGCGCCAGATACTTGCCCGTGAAGCTGCCCTTCGCCTTGGCGACCTTTTCCGGCGTGCCTTCGGCGACGATCTCGCCGCCCTTGACGCCGCCCTCCGGTCCCAGGTCGAGGACCCAGTCGGCGGTCTTGATGACGTCGAGATTATGCTCGATCACGACGACGGTGTTGCCCTGCTCGACGAGCGCGTGGAGGACTTCGAGGAGTTTGCGGACGTCCTCGAAATGCAGGCCGGTGGTGGGCTCGTCGAGGATGTACAGCGTGTTGCCGGTCGCGCGGCGCGAGAGTTCCTTGGCGAGCTTGACGCGCTGCGCCTCGCCGCCCGAGAGCGTCGTCGCCTGCTGGCCGACCTTGACGTAGCCGAGGCCGACCTCGACCAGCATCGCCATCTTGTCGCGGATCGGGGGGACCGCCTTGAAGAACTCGGCGGCGTCCTCGACGGTCATGTCGAGCACGTCGGCGATGCTGTGGCCCTTGAACTTCACCTCGAGCGTCTCGCGATTGTAGCGCGCGCCGTGGCAGACGTCGCACTGCACATAGACGTCGGGGAGGAAGTGCATCTCGATCTTGAGCACGCCGTCGCCCTGGCACGCCTCGCAGCGGCCGCCCTTGACGTTGAAGCTGAACCGGCCGGGCTTGTAGCCGCGCGCCTGGGCTTCGGGGAGGCCCGCGAACCAGTCGCGGATCTGCGTGAAGCTGCCGGTATAGGTGGCGGGGTTGCTGCGCGGGGTGCGGCCGATCGGCGACTGGTCGATGTCGATGACCTTGTCGAGATATTGCAGCCCGGTGATCTTGTCGTGCTTGCCCTGGACGATGCGCGCGCCGTTGAGCTCGCGCGCGGCGGCGGCGTAGAGCGTGTCGATCGTGAAGCTCGACTTGCCCGACCCCGAGACGCCGGTGACGCAGGTGAAGGTGCCGAGGGGCAAGCTCGCGGTGACGCCCGTCAGGTTGTTCGCGGTGGCGTTGTGGACGGTGAGCTTCTTGCCGTTGCCCTTGCGCCGCGTGGCGGGGACCGGCACTTCGCGCGTGCCGTTGAGATAGTCGGCGGTGATGCTGGTCTTCGACTTCAGGATCTGTTTCAGCGTGCCCTGGGCGACGACCTGGCCGCCGCGGACGCCCGCGCCCGGCCCCATGTCGATGATATAGTCGGCGGTGCGGATCGCGTCCTCGTCATGCTCGACGACGAGCACGGTGTTGCCGAGATCGCGCAGGCGGCGCAGCGTCTTGAGGAGCATGTCGTTGTCGCGCTGGTGCAGGCCGATGCTGGGCTCGTCGAGGACGTAGAGCACGCCCGACAGGCCGCTGCCGATCTGCGACGCGAGGCGGATGCGCTGGCTCTCGCCGCCGCTCAGGGTTCCCGAGGTGCGGTCGAGGTTGAGATAGTCGAGCCCGACATTGTTGAGGAAGCCGAGGCGCTCGACGATTTCCTTCAGGATGCGCTCGGCGATCGCGTTCTGCTGGTCGCCGAGATGCTGCGGCATGTCGGTGAAGAACTGGAGCGCGTCGACGACCGAGAGGTGGGTCGCGTAGCTGATGTCCTTCATCGCGATCTTGACCGCGAGCGCCTCGGGTTTCAGGCGCGCGCCGGCGCAGACCTCGCACGGGGCGGCGGACTGGTATTTGTTCAGCTCCTCGCGCATCCACGCGCTCTCGGTCTGGAGCAGGCGGCGGTTGAGGTTGCCGATGACGCCCTCGAACGGCTTGGAGACGTCGTATTTCTTCTTGCCGTCGATGAAGGTGAGCGTGACGGGCTTGCCCTTCGAGCCGTGCAGGATGACGCGCTGGACCTCCTCGGGGAGCTCGCCCCAGGGGGTCTCGATGTCGAACTTGTATTCGCGCGCGAGGCTGCCGAGGACCTGCATGTAATAGGGCGAGGGCGGGTTGGATTTCGCCCAGGGGACGACCGCGCCCTTCTTGATGCTGAGCATGTGGTTGGGGACGACGAGGTCTTCGTCGAACAGCAGCTTCTCGCCGAGGCCGTCACAGGCCGGGCACGCGCCCTGGGGGGCGTTGAACGAGAAGAGACGCGGCTCGATCTCGGAGATGGTGAAGCCGCTGACCGGGCAGGCGAATTTCTCGCTGAAGACGATGCGGCCGTCGGGGGCGTTGCTGCCGAGGATTTCGGACTTCGGCGTGTGCGGCTCGACCGGGTCGGCGGGGTCGACATAGGCGAGGCCCTCGGCGAGCTTCAGCGCGGTTTCGAAGCTTTCGGCCAGGCGCGTGGCGATCTCGCCGCCGACGACGAGGCGGTCGACGACGACCTCGATGTCGTGCTTGTACTTCTTGTCGAGCGCGGGTGCCTCGTCGATGTCGTGGATCGTGCCGTCGATGCGGACGCGGGTGAAGCCCGCCTTCTGCCACTCGGCGAGTTCCTTGCGATACTCGCCCTTGCGGCCGCGGACGACGGGGGCGAGCAGGTACAGCCGCGTGCCCTCGGGGAGCGCCATGACGCGGTCGACCATCTGGCTGACGGTCTGCGCGGCGATCGGCTCGCCGGTCGCGGGGGAATAGGGGATGCCGACGCGCGCCCAGAGCAGGCGCATATAGTCGTAGATCTCGGTGACGGTCGCGACGGTCGAGCGCGGGTTGCGCGACGTCGTCTTCTGCTCGATCGAGATGGCCGGGCTGAGGCCCTCGATATGGTCGACGTCGGGCTTCTGCATCAGTTCGAGGAACTGGCGCGCATAGGCGGACAGACTCTCGACGTAGCGGCGCTGCCCCTCGGCGTAGATGGTGTCGAAGGCGAGGCTCGACTTGCCCGAGCCCGACAGCCCGGTGATCACCGTCAGCGTGTCGCGGGGGATGTCGATATCGACGTCCTTGAGGTTGTGTTCACGCGCGCCGCGTACGGAAATCTTGGTCAGCATAGGAGAGTCTGTTCCACATTTGTTCGGACGCGACAAGCCCGGGAGGGCGCCGGGCGGGTGCTCGCAAAGATGGGTAACGCCGAACCATTGTCCAAGGTGCCGACGATAGTTACATAGTGTATTGTTAGTGCAATACAGTGCTGGAGACCGAGATGGGCAAGAAGAAGGAGCGTCGCGAACGCGAGGCGCGCGAGCGCGAGGCCGAGACGGGCGCGACGAAAGGCGAGGGTTTCGAGGCGCGCTGGTCCGCCAAGGCGGGCAAGCATGGCAGCGCGGCGCCGTTCGCGGGGATCGCGGCGGCGCTGACGCGGCAGATGGGCATGCCCGCGGGACGCCAGGTGATCGCGGCCGGGCTGATGATGGCGGCGACCGCGATCACGGCGAAGGATATGCGAGGTGCGACGCCGCCACCTGCACCGCCCGAGCCGCCGAAGCCGCCCAGGCCGCCAGAATCCTCGGCCGAGGCTTCGCCGGAGGCTCCGGGCGCGTCGGCGGCGGCCAGCGGGCCGTTCGCGGGCGAGACGCCGGAACCGCCCAGGAGCGACGCTGCTGCGCTGCCGCCCGAATTCGCCAAGGTGATCGACTCGTTCGCATCGGGCCTGGAGCGGTTCGCGGCGAACTTCGCCAAGCCGCCAAAGGGCTGATGCTTCCGATCCTCCCCCGCAAGGGGGAGGATTCTGAACTCAGCGTGGCGTCGCGGGCGTCGCAGGCGGCACGGGGACCAGTTCGTAAAGATCGAGGATCGCGCCCTGCCCCGCGCGCGTCATCACGAGGCGCCAGCGCAGCGGGCCGACGCGTTCAACGACGCCCGCGACGTCGCGCGAGGGGTTGGTGCCATAGGGCGGCGCGACCTGCGCGGGCGTGGTGCGGACGGTGCCGAGGAACACCTGCCGCCGGTCGGTGTCGGGGTGCAGCCAGCCGCCGGGCAGCGTCGTGCCGGTCTGCTTGGTGAAGGAGAGCCCCGCGCCGTCGCCGTCGACATAGCAGAAATCGGGCGCGAAGCTCGCATAGCCCGCGCGCCCGCCAAGCCGGACCAGCCGGCAGCGATAGGAGCCGGGCGACAGCGCGGGCAGGTCGAGCGCAGCGGCGGGGTCGAGCAGCGCACCCTCGGCCGCGATCCGGCCCGCCAGACGTCTGGGCACCGCGGCGCGCGCGCGGGCCCAGCTGTCGCCGAGTGCCGCGAGCCGGGCGCGGTCGCCGGGCGTCGCGATCGTCGTCCAGTTTGGGGCGGCCGGTGCAGGGTCCGCCGCCACGGCCGGAGCCTTGCCCGCGCTTTCGCCCCGGGGCTGCGTCGCGCAGCCGGCGAGACAGGCCGTTCCTACCGCCAGGATCATCAACGCACGCACGGGCAGGCTCCTTGCACGGCCGGTCGCGACAGTGGCGTCGCCGCGGCGTGGAGACGGATGGCTATGCCGGGCTGGTAAACGGATTGCTAACAACTGCACTAATCTGGCTCAGTTTCGACCCGAGGTGAGGGATGGTTGCGGTGAGGTGCGGGTGAGCGGTTGGTGGAGATTGGCGGGGTGCGAGGCAACCCCCTGCCTGTCGTCATTTCGGCCCGAACCGGGACTCAGGGCCGCGGGCGCGTGCACTTGGGGCTCTGGGTCCCGGCTTTCGCCGGGATGACGGGGGGGGCGGGTTGTGGCGGGTGAGCCAGCCGCGGTGGCCGGGCGATCGACTGGTTGAGAGACATATTGCGCCCACCTCTTCCGTCATCCTGGGCTCGACCCAGGATCCAGAGCCGCAGGGGGTTACGCTTGCGGCTCTGGATCCTAGCTTTCGCCAAGATGACGGGATGGGGGCGGGTTGTGGCGGGTGCAGGAGCGAGTTGGTGGCGTCTCCCCTTCCCGTCATCCCGGCGGACGCCGGGACCCATGGTCGCGGACCGGGTTATGGCGGCACGGGATCGCCGGGTCCGCCGTAACCATGGGTCCCGGCGTTCGCCGGGATGACGGATGGGGTAGGTCGTTGCGGGTCCGGATGGTTGTGGGGGCGGGCTGCTCCGGACTGGATCACTGCGAGTCCGGGGGCTGCGGATGCGGGCTGCCGCGGGGCGAACGCCGCGGCTCCGGCTCTGCGGGTGTGACTTTATCGCGCTCCCGCCCCATCCCCCGTCATCCCGGCGAACGCCGGGACCCATGGTCGCGGACCGGGGTATGGCAGCACGGGATCGCCGGGTCCGCCGTAACCATGGGTCCCGGCGTTCGCCGGGATGACGGAAGGGGTTGAAGGTCGTTGTCGCTCGGGGCGTACGGGGGGCGGGCTGTACCGGCGTGGAACACTGCGGGTTCGGGGGCTGCGGGTGCGTGGTGCCGCGGGGCGAACGCCGCGGGGCGAACGGGGCGGCTCCGGGATTGCGGGTGGGATTTTATCGCGCGCGCCCCCGCCCCCGCCCCCGCTCCCGCCCCCCGTCATCCCGGCGGACGCCGGGACCCATGGTCGCGGACCGGGTTATGACGGCGCGGTATCGCCGGGTTCGCCGTGACCGTGGGTCCCGGCTTTCGCCGGGATGACGGATGGAGGTGCGGGTCGCTTATGGGGTTTGGGCTTGAGAGCGTGTACGTTTCGCGCGCGTTCGGGAGACGTGGAGAGGGCGCCGGTGGGGTTTCCACCGACGCCCTTCCGAAACGCAGCTTGACCGTGGCTTGACCGGACAGGGGCTAAGCCCCTGTCGTCGGACGGCGCTGGAGCGCCGCCGGCCGGTCTGACCGCGGGGTGCTCGGCCGTAGCTTCGCTACGGCCGTCGCGCGGTCGGACTCAGATGTGGATCGGCTTGCCCTGTACGGCCATCGCCGCTTCCTTGAGCGCCTCGGCATGCGTCGGATGCGCGTGGCAGGTGTAGGCGATGTCTTCGCTGGTCGCGCCGAATTCCATCGCGATGGCGGCTTCGGCGATCAGCGTGCCGGCGAGGCTCGAGACGATCCAGACACCCAGCACGCGGTCGGTCTTGGCATCCGCGATGACCTTGACGAAGCCGTCGGTGTCGCGGTTGGTCTTGGCGCGGCTGTTCGCGGCGAAGGGGAACTTGCCGACCTTGATTTCGGTCATGTCCTTCGCGGCTTCCTCGGTGAGGCCGACGCCGGCGATCTCGGGCATCGTGTAGACGACGGACGGGATGACGTCCTCGTTGACGATGCCGGTCTGGCCGGCGATGTTCTCGGCCACCGCGACGCCCTCGTCCTCCGCCTTGTGCGCGAGCATCAGGCCGGGGACGCAGTCGCCGATCGCCCACACGCCGTCGACCTTGGTCTTGAAGCTGTGGTCGGTCTCGATCTGGCCGCGCTTGTTGAGCTCGAGGCCGATGGCTTCGAGGTTGAGGCCGTCGACATTCGCCTTGCGGCCGATCGAGACGAGCACCGCGTCGGCGGTCATCGTCTCGGACGCGCCGCCCGCGGCGGGCTCGACGGTGACAGTCGCGACGCCGTTGTCGACGGTGACGCCGGTGACCTTGGTCGAGAGCTTCAGCTCCATGCCCTGCTTCTTGAAGAGCTTGGCGCTCTCACGGCGGACTTCGCCGTCGAAGCCGGGGAGGATCTGGTCGACGAATTCGACGACCGTGACCTTCGCGCCGAGACGACGCCAGACGCTGCCGAGCTCGAGACCGATCACGCCGCCGCCGATGACGACCATGTGCTCGGGCACCTTGGGGAGCGCGAGCGCGCCGGTCGAGTCGACGACCGTGGTCTGGTCGACCGCGACGCCGGGAAGCGGCATGACGCTCGAGCCGGTGGCGATGACGATGTTCTTCGCGGTGACCGTCTGGCCGTTGACGTCGACGGTGTGCGCGTCCTGGAACGCGGCCTTGCCCTTGAGCCAGGTCACCTTGTTCTTCTTGAACAGGAATTCGACGCCGCCGGTCAGTTCCTTGACGGCTTTCGCCTTCTCGGCGTGCATCTGGTCGAGGTTGAGCGAGACGCCCTGGAAATCGATGCCGAACTTGGTGAGGTGGCCGCTCTTGGCCTCTTCGTAGATTTCGGACGCGTGGAGCAGCGCCTTGGACGGGATGCAGCCGACGTTGAGGCAGGTGCCGCCGAGCGTGTCGCGGCTCTCGGCGCAGGCCGTGCGCAGCCCGAGCTGTGCGGCGCGGATCGCGGCGACGTAGCCGCCGGGGCCTGCGCCGATTACGAGGACGTCATAGTCATAGTCAGCCATTGTCGCTTCTCTCTTACTTCCCCGGCGCAGGCCGGGGCCCAGTTGGGAGATATATGGGGAGGGCGAGGCGCTTCGTCACCGCGGCCTTCCCCACTGGGCCCCGGCCTGCGCCGGGGTGGTTAGATACTTACAGGTCGATCAGGATGCGCGTCGGATCTTCGATCGCGTTCTTGAGCGCGACGAGGAACGTCACGGCTTCGCGGCCGTCGATCAGGCGGTGATCGTAGCTGAGTGCGAGGTACATCATTGGGCGGATGACGATCTGGCCGTTCACGACGACCGGGCGCTCCTCGATGCGGTGGAGGCCGAGGACCGCCGACTGGGGCGGGTTGATGATCGGGGTCGACATCAGCGAGCCGAAAACGCCGCCGTTCGAGATGGTAAAGGTGCCGCCCTTCATCTCGTCCATCTTGAGCGCGCCGTCCTTGGCGCGCTTGCCGAAGTCGCCGATCGTCTTCTCGATCGTTGCGACCGACATCTGGTCGGCATCGCGGATCACGGGGACGACGAGGCCGCCCGGCGACGAGACCGCGACCGAGATGTCGGCATAGTCGTGATAGACGATGTCGTCGCCGTCGATCGATGCGTTGACCGACGGGATGTCGCGCAGCGCCATCGTGGCGGCCTTCACGAAGAAGCCCATGAAGCCCAAGCGGACGCCGTGCTTCTTCTCGAACAGGTCCTTGTACTTGGCGCGCGCCTCGATCACCGCGGTCATGTCGACGTCGTTGAACGTCGTCAGCATCGCGGCGGTGTTCTGCGCTTCCTTGAGGCGCTTGGCGATCGTCTGGCGCAGGCGCGTCATGCGGACGCGCTCTTCGCCACGGCCCGAGGCTGCGGGCGCTGCGGCCGGTGCGGGCGCAGGTGCTGCGGCAGGCGCGGGCTTGCTCGAGGCGGCGGCGGTCACGTCTTCCTTGGTGATGCGACCGTCACGGCCGGTGCCCTTGACGGTGCCGGGGTCGACGCCGTGCTCGAGCACCGCGCGGCGGACCGACGGCGAGAGGGCTGCGGGCGAGTCGCTGGTGCCGGCGCCGGGCTGGTCGCCATAGCCTGCGCCGGACTCGTCCTTGGCGGGCGCCGCGGGCGTTGCGGTCGCGGCGGGCTCGGGGGCCTTTGCGGGGGCTGGGGCGGGCGCTGCAGCGGCGCCGTCGCCCGAGTCGATCGTGGCGAGCATCGCGCCGACCTGCACCGTGTCGCCGACCGCGACGGCGTGCTGGCCCATGACGCCGGCGACCGGCGACGGCACCTCGACCGAGACCTTGTCAGTCTCGAGGCTGGCGATGGGCTCGTCGACGGCGACGGGATCGCCGGGCTGCTTCAGCCACTCGCCGAGGGTGGCTTCGGTGATCGATTCACCCAGGACGGGGACGGTGACTTCGGTTGCCATGGTTTCTGCCTACTTCCTTGTATCCCCGCGAAGGCGGGGACCCAGACTGGGCCCCCGCCTTCGCGGGGGAACAGAGTTGATTACGATGCGCGGGTGCGGCGAATTTCGTCGCGGACGCTGTGGCCGAGTGCGTCGGCGACGAGTGCGCCCTGCTCGGCCTGGTGACGCTTCATCAGGCCGGTCGCGGGCGAGGCCGAGGCGCTGCGCCCGGCGTAGCGCGCACGCTTGACCGGCGAATTCACGCTGGCCAGCGCCTCCTCGATCAGCGGCTCGACGAAGAACCAGTAGCCGTTGTTCTTCGGCTCTTCCTGCGCCCAGACGATCTCTTCCAGGTTCGGCATCTTCGCGACGCGCTCGGCGATCGGGTTGCCGGGGAAGGGATAGAGCTGTTCGACGCGGACGATCTGCGTGTCCGTATCGCCCGCCGCATCGCGTGCCTCGATCAGGTCGTAGGCGACCTTGCCGGTGCACAGGACGAGACGCTTCGTGTCGACGTCGGCTGCACCGTTGGTGTCGGACAGGAGGCGACGGAAGTGGCTGTCGCCCTGGAAGTCCTCGGCGTTCGACACCGCGAGCTTGTGACGGAGCAACGACTTGGGGGTCATCACGATCAGCGGCTTGCGGAAGTTGCGGTGCATCTGCCGGCGGAGCAGGTGGAAATAGTTCGCCGGGCTGGTGCAGTTCGCGACCTGGATATTGTCGTCTGCGCAGGACTGGAGGAAGCGCTCGGGACGGGCCGAGCTGTGCTCGGGTCCCTGCCCTTCATAGCCGTGCGGGAGCAGCATCACGAGGCCGTTGGCGCGGAGCCACTTCGACTCGCCGGACGTGATGAACTGATCGATCATGATCTGCGCGCCGTTGACGAAATCGCCGAACTGCGCCTCCCAGAGGACGAGCGTCTTCGGGTCGGCGAGCGCATAGCCGTACTCGAAACCGAGCACGCCGTACTCGGACAGCGGGCTGTCGAGCACCTCGAAATTGCCATGCTCGATTTCCTGCAGCGGCACGTACTTGTGCTCGTCGGTCTGGTCGACCCAGACCGCGTGACGCTGCGAGAAGGTGCCGCGGCCCGAGTCCTGGCCGGACAGGCGGACGCCGTATCCTTCGGAGAGCAGGCCGCCAAACGCGAGCGCCTCGCCGGTCGCCCAGTCGAAGCCCTTGCCCGACTTGAACATCTCGCGCTTGGCATCGAGCACGCGCGCCAGCGTCTTGTGGATCTTCACGCTCTCGGGAACCGTCGTCAGCGTGCGGCCGAGCGAGTCGAACAGCTTCTGGCTGAGGCCCGTCTCGACGTTGCGGCGCGCGGAGGCACCGTCGGTCGGGGCGCTGAGGCCGGTCCAGCGACCGCCGAACCAGTCGGCCTTGTTCGGCTTGTACGACGCACCCGCCTCGAACTCACCCTCGAGACGGAGCGTGAGCTGCTTCACATTCTCGTCAATCCAGGGCTGGTCGATGACGCCTTCCTTGATCAGGCGGTTGCCATAGACCGAGCTGACGCCGGGATGCTTGCGGATGATGTCGTACATCAGCGGCTGGGTGAAGGAGGGCTCGTCGCCTTCGTTGTGGCCGAAGCGGCGATAGCACCACATGTCGATGACGATGTCGCGGTGGAACTTCTGACGGAATTCCATCGCCATCTTGGTGGCGAAGGTCACCGCCTCCGGATCGTCGCCATTGACGTGGAAGACCGGCGCCTGGACGCCCTTGGCGACGTCCGACGGGTAGGGCGACGAGCGCGCGAACTGCGGGCTGGTCGTGAAGCCGACCTGGTTGTTGATGATGAAGTGGACGCAGCCGCCGGTGTTGTAGCCGCGGATGCCGGAGAAGCCGAGGCACTCCCAGACGATCCCCTGCCCTGCGAACGCCGCGTCGCCGTGGATCAGCACGGGGAGCGAAGCGACATGGTCCTTCAGATCGTTGTTGAGCGTCTGGATCGCGCGCGTCTTGCCGAGCACGACCGGATCGGCAGCCTCGAGATGCGAGGGGTTGGCGACGAGGCTCATATGAACCTTGTGGCCGTCGAACTCGCGGTCGGTGCTGGTGCCGAGGTGGTACTTCACGTCGCCCGAACCGCCGATGTCATCGGGGTTAGCCGAACCGCCGGCGAATTCGTGGAAGATGACGCGCAGGGGCTTTGCCATCACGTTGGCGAGCACGTTCAGACGACCGCGATGCGCCATGCCGATGACGATCTCGCGCACGCCCATCTGGCCGCCGTACTTGATGACCGATTCAAGCGCGGGGATCATCGATTCGCCGCCGTCGAGCCCGAAGCGCTTCGTGCCGACATATTTCTTGCCGAGGAATTTCTCCCACTGCTCGGCTTCGATGACCTTGTTGAGGATCGCCTTCTTGCCGTCGACGGAGAATTCGATCGCCTTGTCCTGGCCCTCCATCCGCTCCTGGAGGAAGCGGCGCTCCTCGACATCGGCGATGTGCATGTATTCGAGGCCGACATTGCCGCAGTAATTCTTGCGCAGCGTGTCGACGAGCTCGCGGATGGTCGCCCATTCGAAGCCCATCGTGCCACCGAGATAGACCTTGCGGTCGATGTCGGCGTCGGAGAAGCCGTGATATTCGGTCTTCAGATCCTCGGGCATCTCGCGCTTCGACAGGCCGAGCGGATCGAGATTGGCGGCGAGGTGACCGCGGACGCGGTAGGTGCGGATCAGCAGCTGCGCGCGGATCGCGTCGGCCGCGGCCTTGGCGATCTCGTCCTTCGAGACGGGCGCGGGCGCGGCGGCTGCGGGCGCGGGCTTGCCGCCACCCTTTGCGGGCTTGGGCGCGGGCTCCATCTGGGTCGGGTCGAGCGCCGCGGTCAGATCGTCCGTGGTGGTCAGCGGCCAGCGCGCGCTTTCCCAGCTCGGGCCCTGCGCGGAGCCTTCGAGCCCCTCGAAGAACGTCCGCCAGCCGGATTCGACCGAGGCCGGATTGGCGGTGAACTTGGCGTAGAGCGTCTCTACGAACGCCGGGCTGACGCCGGCTGCGATATCGCTGAAATCCTGGCCTTCGTAGCCCATCGTTCTCGTCCTCAGTGCCCTCTCCCCGCGGGGGAGAGGGAGGGGCCCGCCCGCACTTGCGGGTGGGAGGGTGAGGGCACGGGCGGTCACGTGCCCTCACCCTTCCGCCGCCAAATGGCGGCTCCTTCCCTCTCCCCGGGGGGAGAGGGGTAGTAAGATCAACCCTTCAGCACGCTCAGCAGCGTCTCGCCGAGCAGGCTGGGGCTCTCCGAGACCTTGATCCCGGCAGCTTCCATCGCCGCGATCTTGCTCTCGGCATCGCCCTTGCCGCCCGAGACGATCGCACCGGCATGGCCCATGCGACGACCCGGAGGGGCGGTGCGGCCCGCGATGAAGCCTGCCATCGGCTTCTTGCGGCCGCGCTTGGCCTCGTCGATCAGGAACTGCGCGGCCTGCTCCTCGGCGTCGCCGCCGATTTCGCCGATCATGATGATCGACTTGGTCTCGTCGTCCGCGAGGAACAGCTCGAGCACGTCGATGAAGTTCGTGCCGTTGACCGGATCACCACCGATGCCGACCGCGGTCGTCTGACCAAGGCCTGCGTTCGAGGTCTGGAAGACCGCCTCATAGGTGAGCGTGCCTGAACGGCTGACAACGCCGACCGAGCCCTTCTTGAAGATCGAACCGGGCATGATGCCGATCTTGCACTCGCCGGGGGTCAGGACGCCGGGGCAGTTCGGGCCGATCAGGCGCGACTTGGAGCCCGCGAGCGCGCGCTTGACCTTGACCATGTCGAGCACGGGAATGCCCTCGGTGATCGCGACGATCAGCTCGATCTGTGCGTCGATTGCCTCGAGGATCGAGTCGGCCGCGAAGGGAGGCGGCACGTAGATCACGGACGCGGTCGCGCCGGTGACCGACTTCGCCTCGGCGACGGTGTTGTAGACGGGGAGGTCGAGGTGAGTCGTGCCGCCCTTGCCGGGGGTGACGCCACCGACCATCTGCGTGCCGTATTCCAGCGCCATCTTGGTGTGGAAGCTGCCGGTTTCGCCGGTCATGCCCTGCGTGATGACCTTGGTGTTCTTGTCGACGAGGATGCTCATTCTATCTCCAGTCCGGTCCGCCCCGGCGAAGGCCGGGGTCCAGTTGGGAAGGCGGTCATGGTAGGGCGATACGATCGTACAGGTCATCCCAAGCGGGATTAAGCCCTTCGATCTCACGCACTTTCCAGGCCCGCTTCCACTCCTTCATTTGCAGCTCGCGCTGCCGCGCCGCTTCCCATTCGCCGCACGCCTCGTACCAGACGAGTAGCTTGCAGCCATAACGCTTGGTGAAACCGCTCAAACCGTTGCGGTGCTCCCACACGCGCTTTGGCAGGTTCAATGTCGAGCCGAGGTAGATCGCCCCGTTGGGGAAGTTGGCCATGATGTAAACGAACGCCTGTTCTTCCATCATCGTGGCTTTCGCAACTGGACCCCGGCCTGCGCCGGGGTGGTGGCTATTCCCTTCGGTACGCTCCTACCTCAGCTCAAATCCTCAAATCAGTTCAGGCTACCGTCGATACCCTTGCAGGCGACGATCAGTTCCTTGACCGCGTCGACCGAGACCTGGAGGTTGCCCTTGGCTTCGTCGTCGAGCTTGATCTCGACGATCTTCTCGACGCCGCCGGCGCCCATCACCACGGGCACGCCGACATACAGGTCGTCGAGGCCGTATTCACCCGAGACATAGGCCGCGGCGGGCAGGACGCGCTTCTGGTCGTAGAGATAGGCTTCGGCCATCGCGATGCCGCTGGTGGCGGGCGCGTAATAGGCCGAGCCGGTCTTCAGCAGCGCGACGATCTCGCCGCCGCCGCCGCGCGTGCGCTTGACGATCGCGTCGATCTTCTCCTGCGTGGACATGCCCATCGCGATGAGATCGGGGACGGGGATGCCCGACACGGTCGAATACTGGATCACGGGGACCATCGTGTCGCCGTGGCCGCCGAGCACGAAGCTGGTGACGTCCTTGACCGAGACCTTAAACTCGTCGGCGAGGAAATGGCTGAAGCGCGACGAGTCGAGCACGCCGGCCATGCCGACGACCATGTGATGCGGGAGCCCTGAGAATTCGCGCAGCGCCCACACCATCGCGTCGAGCGGGTTGGTGATGCAGATGACGAATGCGCCGGGTGCGTTGGCCTTGATGCCCTCGCCCACGGCCTTCATGACCTTCAGGTTGATGCCGAGCAGGTCGTCGCGGCTCATGCCGGGCTTGCGCGCGACACCGGCGGTGACGATGATGACGTCCGCGCCGGCAATGTCGGCATAGTCGTTCGAGCCGGTGATCGTCGAGTCGAAGCCTTCGACCGGGCCGCACTGCGACAGGTCGAGCGCCTTGCCCTGGGGGATGCCCTCGGCCACGTCGAACAGGACGATATCGCCCAGACCCTTGAGTGCTGCGAGGTGCGCGAGCGTGCCGCCGATGTTACCGGCGCCGATCAGCGCGATCTTCTTGCGAGCCATTCCAATCCGTCTCCGTCTGATGTGCGGGGTGATTGGTGACGCCGGTTACGCGCATTATGGCGCTACGGCAACCGTTAAAGCGGAAAAGTGGTCTCGTTATTGCAAATCGTTCGCAGGAGCAATAAGCTTGCCGACGTGCGCTGAACCACCCCGGCGGAGGCCGGGGCCCAGTTGGGGGACGGTGCAAACTGAATACTGCGCGCTGTTACGACGGCCTTTCCAACTGGGCCCCGGCCTTCGCCGGGGTGGTGCTCGGAGGGTCAGATATGCCCTTCCGCCAGATACTCCTCGGAGCGCATCTCTTCCAGACGGCTGATCGTGCGGTCGAATTCGAACCGGCCGTCGCCGCTCGCGTAGAGATCGCCCGGTTGCGCGTCGGCGGCGGCGAGCAGCTTGACCTTGTGTTCGTAAAGCGCGTCGATCAGCCCGACGAACCGTGCGGCCTCGTTGCGGTTCTCGGGCCCGAGCTTGGGGATGCCGACGAGGATGATCGTGTGGAATTTGCGCGCGATGGCGAGATAGTCGGCCACCCCCCTCGCCTCGCCGCACAGCTTTTTGAAGCTGAACACCGCGACGCCTTTCAGCGACTTGGGGACGCGCAGGGCCCGGCCCTGGACGATCAGCTCCTCGGACGGGACATGCTCGCTATCGTCGGGCGAGAAGTCGGTGAGGCGGAAGAAGGCGGCGGAGAGCTGCGCGGTGGCCTCGGGGCCGTTGGGGACGAGCCAGGTGTCCTGGCTGCCGAGCCGGTCGCGGCGGTAATCGACGGGGCCGTTCAGCGGGAGGACGTCGAGCCGCTGTTCGATCGTCGCGATGAAGGGGAGGAAATGCTCGCGGTTGAGCCCGTTCTTGTAAAGATCGGCGGGCGGGCGGTTCGAGGTGGTGACGATCGTCACGCCGGAGTCGAGCAGCGAGGTGACGAGCCGCGACAGGATCATCGCGTCGGGGCTGTTGGTGACCATCATCTCGTCGAACGCGAGCAGCCGGGTCTCCTCGGCGATCGCGGTGGCGACGGGGACGATCGGGTCGCCGACCTCCTTGCGACGCTCGGCGGCGATGCGCGCGTGAACCTCGAGCATGAACTCGCCGAAATGGACGCGGCGCTTCCGGTCGACCGCGACCTCGGCGAAGAACAGGTCCATCAGCATCGACTTGCCGCGGCCGACACCGCCCCAGAGATAGACGCCGCGCGGGGCCGGTTTCTGCGAGAAGCGCGCGAAGAAGCCGGTCGCGACGGGCGCGGCGAGTTCGGTGGCGAGCGCGTTCAGGCGCGCGGCGGCGGCGGCCTGTTCGGGGTCGGGGCGGAGTTCACCCGATGCGACGAGCGCTTCGTAGGCGGCGAGGACGGTCATTGGTCTTTACCACCCCGGCGGAGGCCGCGGCCCAGGGGGGAAGGTCGCCGTGATAGAACGCTACGCTTGAACAATGATCGTGTCCCAACTGGGCCCCGGCCTTCGCCGGGGTGGTGATAGCGGTCGGGGTCAGCCCTTCGGCGGCTTAGGCGACGGCTTGCGGATCGTCGCGGAGAAGGCCGCGATCTTCGCTTCGTCGTCGCCTTGCACCACGAGGCCCCGCAGGAACAAGAGGCGGCCGGTTTCCTTGAGCACCTCGACCTGCGCCTCGATCGGCGCGCCGATCCGGCCGCCACCGATGAACTGGGTGTTGAGGTCGAGCGTCACCGCGGTGCCGGCGGTGATCAGCCCGAAGCCGCGCGCGGCGGCGAACAGCGCGACGTCGATGAAGCCGAGCAGCGCGCCGCCATGAACATTGTCCTGCAGGTTCGAATGGCGACGTTCGGGCGTGATGCGGACGCGGACGAGATGGCCGTCGACGCGGTAGAGCATGGGGCCGAGCAGCGTGTTGAACCGGGTCGGGTCGGACAGGGTCCAGCTGCGCCAGCCGGGGTTTGCGGGGTCTTCGGCGTCGAGGAAATGGGGGGTATCGGTCATGAGTTCCGTTCGTCCTGAGCGAAGTCGAAGGACTTTTGGGAGCGCCACCCCTTGCCCCGGGGCCTGTGCTTCGACTTCGCTCAGCACGAACGGGGTTGGGGGAGCGCCACCACCTGCCCCGGGCTTGTGCTTCGACTTCGCTCAGCACGAACGGGGGTGGGGGAGCGCCGCGCCCTGCCCCGGGCCTGTGCTTCGACTTCGCTCAGCACGAACGGAAGGGGAGCGAGGCCGGGCGAGAGCGGGGTGGAGGGGACCGCCCTCCCCCTGCCAGATCAGACGATCCGTTCGGCTTCCATCTTCTTGATCTCGGCGATCGCCTTGGCGGGGTTCAGCCCCTTGGGGCAGGCGTTCGCGCAGTTCATGATCGTGTGGCAGCGATAGAGGCGGAACGGATCCTCGAGCTCGTCGAGCCGCTCGCCGGTCATCTCGTCGCGGCTGTCGGCGAGCCAGCGATAGGCCTGGAGCAGAATCGCGGGGCCGAGGAACTTGTCGGCGTTCCACCAGTAGCTCGGGCACGAGGTCGAGCAGCAGGCGCACAGGATGCACTCGTACAGGCCGTCGAGCTTCGAGCGGTCCTCTGGCGACTGGAGACGCTCCTTGCCCGAGGGCGGCGGGGTGACGGTCTGCAGCCAGGGCTTGATCGACGAATATTGCGCGTAGAAATGCGTGAAGTCGGGGACGAGATCCTTGATCACGTCCATGTGCGGCAACGGGGTGATCTGGACCTCGCCCTTGCAATCCTCGATCGCGGTGGTGCAGGCGAGACCGTTCTTGCCGTCGATGTTCATCGAGCAGGAACCGCAGATCCCCTCGCGGCACGAACGGCGGAAGGTCAGCGAGCTGTCCTGCTCGCCCTTCATCTTGATCAGCGCGTCGAGCACCATCGGACCGGTCTCGTCGAGGTCGAGCTCGAACGTGTCGTAACGGGGATTCTCGCCGCTATCGGGATCGTAGCGATACACCTTGAACGATTTCAGCCGCTTGCCCCCGCTGGTCGAGGCGTGCTTGACGCCCTTCTTAACGACGCTGTTTTTCGGGAGCGAGAATTCGGCCATTGCGAGCGGTCCGTCCGTGGTGTGATGACAAGGTTGTCAGAGCCGATACATGACAGGGGCCCTGCCCGCAAATCCTTAGCTTCGCGGGTGCAACATGAGTCACATGTGGGGCGCGGCACGGACCGCCGCAACCGTCAGATGATGTCGAGGATCAGCCCGAGATCGCGCGCTTCCTCCGCCTCGATATACCAGTTGGACGGCGCCTTGGCCTTCAGCTCCTCGATATCGACCTTGGTGCCGCGGACGAGATCGCGAAAGCCTTCTTCCTGGATGTTGATCGAATCCTCGATCTCGTGGAGCTTGGCCTTCAGCGTATAAGACAGCGCGTTGAGCGGGCCGTTGAGCTGGATCGTGCTCGTCATCTGGCGCTCATGGATCATGAGGCGGCTGTTGCGCGTGAGGAAGCGGCTGTCGGCGGGAAATGCGGACATGAAGGTCGCGCCGGCCGAATAGACCGCGACCTTGCCGAGGAACAGCGTCTCGCGATCGGTATATTCGCGCAGCAGGCGGATATGGTCGCCCATCGCGCGCGCCATTTCGGGATCGCCGCCGAGCGTGGTGATCGAGACGACGAGCGGCCCCTCGGTCGGCGCGGCCGCGACCTGCGCCTTGAAGCTGTCGTACATCGCGTCGTCGACGGGGCCGTGCAACTGAACATGGGGGACGGCGAGCAACGGGTAGTTGCGCGCGTTCGAAGCGGGGGAGGTGTCGGTCATGCGCGGGCAAACTTACCGCGGTATCGAGCGGTTCCGATGTCGTCCGCAAAAGACCGGGAGTATAGATTCTATACCGAAATTGCGGTAGAGTTGGGCATGTTCGAATTCGACCCGGACAAGAGCGCGGCCAACGCGGTCAAGCACGGTATTGATTTCGTCGAAGCTCAGGCGCTGTGGGGCGATGACGAGCGGATCGTCGTCGGATCGGCCCAGCGCCATGTGGGCGAGGACCGGCAACTGGTGATCGGCCGGATCGGCGATCGCCTGTGGACGGCGATCGTCACCGATCGCGGTACGGCGACCCGGATCATCTCGGTTCGCCGCGCGAGAGATTATGAGGAACTGGCTTATGAACGCGCCCGCACCGGCTAAATCCGTGCTGCACAAGGCTATCTCAGCCGACGAGCTCGACCGGCGGTTTGACGAGGGCGAGGATGTCAGCGCGTATTTCGACTGGTCCAGCCCGCGCAAGCCTGCGCTGGAGGCCAAGCGCGTGAACGTCGATTTCCCCACGTGGATGGTAGAGAGTCTCGACGTGCAAGCCCGCAAGCGTGGCGTCACGCGTCAGGCGCTCATCAAGATGTGGCTGGCGGATCGTCTGGAAGCGACGGCGAAAGGCCCCGCCAGCCCTTGAGGTCAGATGTCCCGGTCGAGTGCCGGATTGGCCTGTCGCCTGTGCTGGAGGATCCAGCCGACCAGGCCGCCGGGGACGCCGCCGGCGAGCGAGAAGAGCGCGAAGAAGGTGATGGCGATCTTCTGCGGGTCTTCGCCGGGCGCGCGCGTTTCGATGCCGTAGATATAGATCGCGGTCCCGATCGCGACGATCGCCGGCCAGAGAAAGCCGGCGATCATCGGCGGGAACCGCGTCAGCAGCCCCACCGCGACGGGCACGAGGAACCCGATCGCGATGATGGCCCAAATCATCAATAGACCCGCTTCTTGGGCTTGATGTAGTCGACGTCGTCGGTGAGCGTGTAGTCGTGCACCGGGCGGAAATCGATCTTGGTCTGACCGCCCTTGCCACCCCAGCCGTCGAAGGTCGTGATGGTGTGCTTCATCCAGTTGGCATCGTCACGCTCGGGGAAATCCTCGTGCATGTGAGCGCCGCGCGACTCGGTGCGGTTGGCGGCCGAGTTCATCGTGACGACGGCCTGGCCGATCAGATTGTCGAGCTCCATCGTCTCGACCAGATCGGTGTTCCAGATCATGCTGCGATCCTTCACGGCGACGTCGGTCATCCGGTTGTAGATGCCGGCCATCTTCTCGACGCCCTGGTTGAGCAGCTCGGTATCGCGGAACACCGCGCAATGCTTCTGCATCGTCTGCTGCATGTCGAGACGGATCTGCGCGGTCGGCGACCCGCCGCTCGCATTGCGGAACGTGTCGAGACGCGTGAGCGCGAGGTCTTCCGAGCCCTTGGGCAGCGGCGCGTGCGCGGTGCCGGGCTTGAGCGTGTCGCGGATCCGCAGACCGGTCGCACGGCCGAACACCACGAGATCGATCAGGCTGTTCGAGCCGAGACGGTTGGCGCCGTGGACCGAGACGCAGGCGGCCTCACCGACCGCGAACAGGCCGGGGACGACCGCGTCGGGGTTGCCGGCGACGAGGTTGACGACCTCGCCGTGGAAGTTGGTCGGGATGCCGCCCATGTTGTAATGCACGGTCGGCGTGACGGGCAGCGGCTGGCGCGTGAGATCGACGCCCGCGAAGACCTTGCCGGTCTCGGTGATGCCCGGCAGGCGCTCTGCGAGCACCTTCGGATCGATGTGATCGAGGTGCAGGAAGATGTGGTCGCCATTCTTGCCGACGCCGCGGCCTTCGCGCATTTCGAGCGCCATCGAGCGGCTGACGACATCGCGCGAGGCGAGGTCCTTTGCCGACGGGGCATAGCGCTCCATGAAGCGCTCGCCCTCGGAGTTGGTCAGATAGCCGCCCTCACCGCGTGCGCCCTCGGTGATGAGCACGCCCGCGCCGTAGATGCCGGTCGGGTGGAACTGGACGAACTCCATGTCCTGGAGCGGCAGCCCGGCGCGGAGCACCATCGCATTGCCGTCGCCGGTGCAGGTATGCGCCGAGGTCGCCGAGAAATAGACGCGGCCATAGCCGCCGGTCGCGAGCACGGTCTGGTGGCTGCGGAAGCGGTGGATCGAACCGTCTTCCATGCACAAGGCGATCACGCCGCGGCAGACGCCGTTTTCCATGATCAGGTCGAGCGCAAAATATTCGACGAAGAAGTCCGTATTGTACTTCAGGCTCTGCTGGTAGAGCGCGTGGAGCATCGCGTGGCCGGTACGATCGGCGGCAGCCGCGGTGCGCTGGACCGGGGGACCCTCGCCCATGTTCTGCATGTGGCCGCCGAACGGACGCTGATAGATCGTCCCGTTTTCGTTACGGCTGAACGGCATGCCGGCATGTTCCAGCTCATACACCGCCTGCGGGGCCTCGCGGCACAGATATTCGATCGCGTCCTGGTCGCCGAGCCAGTCGGAACCCTTGACGGTGTCGAACATGTGCCAGGTCCAGTGATCCGGCGAGTTGTTGCCGAGCGACGCGGCGATGCCGCCCTGGGCTGCGACGGTGTGCGACCGGGTCGGGAAGACCTTGGTGATGCACGCGGTCTTCAGCCCGCTCTCGGCGATGCCCATCGTGGCGCGCAGGCCCGAGCCGCCGGCCCCGACGACGACCGCATCATAGGTATGATCGATGATCTTGTAGGCAGCTGACATTACGCAGGAGCTCCGGAGAAGGCGACCTTCAGGATCGCGAACAGGGCGATGCCGCCCAGCGTGAAGGTGAACAGGTTGAGCAGGATCATCGTCACGACGCGGCTTTCGCCGTGCATGTAATCCTCGATCACGACCTGAAGACCGAGACGGAAATGGTAGAAGACCGACAGGATCAGCAGCGCCATCGGGATCGCCGCCCAGGACGACTGGAGCCACAGATGCACCGAGGCATAGTCATAGGCGGGCATCCGCGCGACCGCGACCATCAGCCAGGCCATCAGGAAGATGTTGGCGCCGGCGGTCAGCCGCTGCTGCCACCAATGCTGCGTGCCGTGCTTGGCGCTGCCCAGACCGCGGACGCGGCCGACTGGCGTACCCGAACCCATTACTTCATCCCCATGTAGAGCCAGAAGGCGACCGTCAGCAGCGTGCTGGCCAGGATCGTCGCGCGCGCACCCATGCGGTTGCGCTTGAGTTCGAATCCGGCGCCGGTGTCCATCACCAGATGGCGGATGCCCGTCATCATGTGCTGGAGCAGCGACCAGGTCAGGCCGATGCCGATGACATAGCCCAGAATGTTGAGCCCGCCCGTATCGGTCGTGAACACGTCGACAAAGGTCGCATAGGCCTGCTCCCCCGACGCGATCGCGGCGAGCCACCAGACGAGCAGCAGGCTGCCGACGGTCGCCATGCCGCTGCCGGTCGCGCGGTGCAGGATCGAGACCAGCATGTGCGGGCCCCATTTATAGATCTGCAGATGGGGAGAAAGCGGGCGTGCCGGGTTGCGCGATGCCAAGGGCTGTGTCCTCGAGTACGAAGGGCGAGTAACGAACGGTTTGCCGGTCTATTAGACGCCATGTGCTGCGATGCAACCCATCGCCGCCCGGCTTGATAACCCAGGGCAATGCGCAGGGGCTACCGGGCGGTTGGTCGGGCGGGGCGGCGGGCGCCCCCTGCCCCGCGGCATCGATCCCTAACCTGGCCTTAAGGAATCACCGTTAGCGCTGGCCGGGCAACGCGATCCGGAGTTTACCCTTTGACCTCACTCGACATGCCGGCCCCCGGGTCGATCGCCACCCAGATCGACCTGGCCGCACGGCTGCGCGCGTTTGACTTTGACGGCTCGCTCGCGGCGGCCAGCCGCGAGCTCTGGGCGCTGATCGAACCGCATGTCGTCACGATCTCCCAGGCCTATTGGGAACAGTGGCAGCGCTGTTTCAGCAACGAGCGGATCTGGTCGCCGCACGAGGCCGACGCGATGATCGAGGTCGGCTGCAATTTCCTGCGCGACCGCTTCCTCAACACCAATGCGCGCGGCTGGGTCGAATCGGTCGAGCGGTCGGTCGCCGCGGCCTATGCCGCCGACGTGTCGCCGATGGCGTTGCTGTCGATGATCAGCGCGAGCGACCGTGCCGCGCTCGGCGTGCTGATGCAGAGCGTGGCGCGCGACAATGACCGACTTTCCTTGTATATCGACACGCTGATGAGGCTGTCGGCGCTGGAAGGTGAGATCACCGTGGCGATCTATACCAAATATCGCAACTTCTCGGCGCAGGGCGCGCGCGACACGCTGGCGGTCGAATTCCGCGACGGAATCGCGACGATGGTCGAGACCGCGACCGACGAGGGGCATGTCTTGCGCGAACAGGCGGTGCGCAGCTCGGCCTCGACCCGCGCGGTGCTGGGCAAGGCGAGCGAGGTGGCGGCCGCCGCCGAACAGTCCGCGGTCGCGATGCGCGAGGCCGCGCAGACCGCCGCGGGGCTGATCCGCGCGATCGAGGATGCGCGCAGCGAGGTCGAGGCCGCGGCCGAGATCGCCAATCGCGCATCCGCACAGGCGACCGACGCGGTCGGCATGTCCGAGGCGCTGAGCGATCACGCCAAGTCGATCGAGTCGATCCTGGGGCTGATCCGCGACATTGCCGGCCAGACCAATCTGCTCGCGCTCAACGCGACGATCGAGGCGGCGCGCGCGGGCGATGCCGGACGCGGCTTCGCGGTGGTGGCGCAGGAGGTGAAGAGCCTCGCCAGCCAGACCGCACGCGCGACCGACGACATCGCCGCCAAGATCGCCGCGATCCAGTCGGCGACGCGCGGCACGGTGGCGACCAATGCGAGCATCAAGGCGACCGTCGCCGAGGTGCAGGACAGCGCCGACCGGATCCGGCACGCGATGGAGGCGCAGGCGCAGACCGTCACCGCGATCACCGCGGCGGTCGACGAGACCGCGCTCGCCGCCGATTCGATGTCGACGACGATCGCGGCGATCAGGGCGGATACCGAAATGGTGGCGACCGAGATCGACGGCGTCGGCCGGGGCTTCGACATGCTCGACAGCCGGCTGAGCAATCTGAAGACCAGCGCGGGCGTATTCATCGCGAAGGTGGCTGCATAACGGAGGGCACAAGGGGGGAGCATGACCGCGCCAATCGACCGCATGAGCAATGGCGTGCCGCACGGCACGCTGGACTGGGGCAATGATGGCCGGCCGCTGTACGAACGCGTGCGCGACTATGACTGGGACGGCGCGATCGGGCCAAGCTGCGCGACGCTGACCGCGATGCTGGATGCCGCCGACCACCGGCTGATCGCGGAGACGTTCTGGCGGCATTACCTCTCGCTCGAGAGCGCGCTTCATGTCCGGCCCGCCTTCACCCCCGAGCGACTCGAACGCAGCATCGTCGCAAGCGCGGACTATGTCCGGCTGAAATATCTCTCCCCCTATGACCTGGCGTGGCGGGACATCGCGATCGACCATGCGGTCCAGTCGCGCAAGGCGAACATTCCCCTGCCCGCCTTGCTCGCCGCGCTGGCGTTCGCGCACAGCGTCACGCTCGGGCTGATCGCCGAACGGGTCGGCACCGACACCACGTCGATGCGGATGCTGGGCGACGTGATCCAGCGGCTCGCGCTGATCGAAGCGGACATCATGGCGTCGCATCTGAGCGCGTCCGATGCCGAGGCGGCGCGGATCGCCCGCAGCGCGCGGGCGGCGGCGTTCCGTGAGAGCATCGCCTCGTCGATCGAGGACACCGCCGAGCTGGGCGCGCGGATCCGCGTGCAGGCGATGGGCGCGTCGAGCTCGACCCGCAGCGTGCTGGGCAAGACGAGCGAGGTCGCCGCCGCCGCCGAACAGTCCGCGCTGGCGATGCGTGAGGCCGCCCATACCGCCTCGGGACTGATCTGTGCGATCGAGGGCGCGCGGATCGAGGTCGAGGCGGCCGCCGAGATCGCCAACCGCGCGTCGGCACAGGCGACCGACGCGGTCGGCATGTCCGAGACGCTGAGCGCGCATGCCCAGTCGATCGAATCAATCCTGGGGCTGATCCGGACGATCGCGGGGCAGACCAATCTGCTCGCGCTCAACGCGACGATCGAGGCGGCGCGCGCGGGCGATGCGGGGCGCGGCTTCGCGGTGGTGGCGCAGGAGGTGAAGAGCCTCGCCAGCCAGACCGCGCGCGCGACCGACGACATCGCGACCAAGATCGCCGCGATCCAGGCGGCGACGCACAGCTCGGTGACGACCAGCGTCGGCATCCGCACGACCGTCGGCGAGGTCCAGGACAGCGCGCTGCGGATCCGCCAGGCGATGGACGCGCAGGCGCGGACCGTCGCGTCGATCACCGCCGCGGTCGATGAGACCGCGCTGGCCGCCGACACCATGTCCGCGACGATCGACATGATCCGCGGCGATGCGGAGGCGGTCGCCAACGAGATCACGCTGCTGGGCCAGGATTTCGGGCTGATCGACGACAAGCTGAGCGTGCTGCGCGGGGCCGCCGACGGGTTTTCGTCCAGCGTCGCGTGATAGACCTTACCCCCATGCGATCGGGTGGGTGACGAACCGTCACCGGGCGCGCTAAGGCCCCGGGCATGACCATCCTACTCACAGGGTCGAGCCGGGGCATCGGCGCGGCCATTCACCAGGCGCTGACCGACGCGGGCGCCACCGTCATCGGGCACAAGAGCAGCAACGCGGGCAGCGCTAGCGGGCTCCCCGCCGACTTTGCCGATCCCGCCGGGCCGACCGCGCTGTGGACCGCCGCGCTGGAACAGGCGGGCGGCACGATCGACGTGCTGATCAACAATGCCGGGGTGTTCGAGGCGAGCCCGCTGGGTGACGGCGACTGGACCGCTCAGTGGGAGCGGACGATGCGGATCAACCTGACCGCGTCCGCCGAACTCTGCCGGCTCGCGGTGCTGCACTGGCAGGCGCGCGGGTTCGCGGGCCGGATCGTCAACATCGCCAGCCGCGCCGCCTATCGCGGCGATTCCCCCGCGCACTGGCATTATGCCGCGTCGAAGGCGGGGATGGTGGCGATGACCAAGACGATCGCGCGCGGCTATGCCCGCGAGGGGATCCTGGCGTTTGCGATCTGCCCCGGCTTCACGATGACCGGGATGGCGGAGGACTATCTGTCGAGCCGCGGCGGCGATGCGCTGCTTGCCGACATTCCGCTCGGCAAGGTCGCGGACCCCGCCGAAGTCGCCTCGGTCGCACGCTATTGCGCGCTCGAGGCGCCGCCCTCGATGACCGGCGCGGTGATCGATGTGAACGGGGCGAGCCATGTCCGCTGAGAGCTGGAAACTCACCCTCCCCTGCACGCGCGCGGAGGCGGAGGCGATCGATGCGAGCGGCGATCTGGGCGACGCGATTCCGGGCGACGCGGTGCTGATGACCACCGAGGAGATCGAGGACGACGTCGAATCCTGGCGGCTCGACGCGTATTTCGAACATGAGCCGGGCGCCGACACGGTCGCGGCGGTGCGCGCGCTGGTGCCGAGCGCGGCGGGGGCCAGAATCGCGGTCGAGCGGCTGGCCGCGGCGGACTGGGTGACGATGAGCCAGGCGGGGCTCGAGCCGCTGTCGGTCGGACGGTTCTTCGTCCACACCCGCGCGCATGCCGATGCGGTGCCCGCGGGCAAGCGCGCCTTCCTGATCGAGGCGAGCCGCGCGTTCGGGACGGGGCATCACGAGACGACCAGCGGGTGCCTGGCGATGCTCGACGGGCTGGCGGATGCGGCGCCGGGCGAGCGGTTCGCCAACGTCATCGACATCGGCACGGGGACCGGGCTGCTCGCCTTTGCCGCGGCGGATCTGTGGCCCGATGCGGCGGTGATGGGGACGGATATCGATCCGGTCTCGATCGAGGTGACGCAGGAGAATGCGGACCTGAACGGCGTCGCGGGGATCGACCTGGTGGTGGCCGACGGGACGCTCGACGACGCGATCGTCGCGCGCGCGCCCTATGACCTGGTGATCGCGAACATCCTGGCGGGGCCGTTGGTGTCGATGGCGCCCGAGATCGCGTCGATCGCCGATGCGGGGGCGACGATCGTGCTGGCGGGGCTGCTCGAGACGCAGCGCGCGGACGTGGTCGCGGCCTATACGGCGTGCGGGTGCTCGCTGGACGCGGTCGACCGGCGCGGGGACTGGAGCGTGCTGCGGCTGCGCGCGGGCGCGACGCGGTTCGTGGCGGACGGGCCGTTCGATCCCAAGGGGCGCGACGGGTGGGCGCTGGATATCTGATCCTGTTCCGCCGCGAAGGCGGGGGAAGATGAGGGTGCGGCCCGTGGCTCGCCTCACACCCGGCACCACCCCGGCGGAGGCCGGGGCCCAGTTGGGATGGCCGTTCGGTTCCATCTCCGGGGTTCGCCCAACTGGGCCCCGGCCTTCGCCGGGGTGGTTCGTGGGTGCGGGGCGTTCGGTCTTACCAGGTGATACGGCTCGGCGCTGAAATTCTGAGAGCTCTTCCTCAGGACGCCTGTTCCCCCGCGAAGGCGGGGGTCCAGACTGGGCCCCCGCCTTCGCGGGGGAACATTGGGGTGCAGCCCGCGCCTTGCCTCACACTTTACACCACCCCGGCGGAGGCCGGGGGCCAATTGGGTAAGGCTTCGCGCATGAATCGCACGGCTATCCCAGTTGGGCCCCGGCCTTCGCCGGGGTGGTGGCATTATGCGGCGCGTGTGGCTTTGGCGTTCGCATAGGCCTGCGTGCCGTGCGTCAGCAAGACGTCGTCGGGTTCGATCTGCGCGACGGGGATGTCGGGCTGGGCCTTCAGCGCCTCGTACAGCGGTGCGAAATCGGTTTCCACCGTCAGGCGCAGCAGTTCGTCGAAGCTCGGAATGACGAAATAGTTCTGCTGGAAATCGTCGATCCGGTACTCCGTCCGCATGACCCGCGCGAGGTCGAGCGCGATGCGGTTGGGGCTGGGGTCGTCGAGTGCGAAGCGGGTTTCGGCGAAGCTCGAGACGATGCCCGAGCCGTAGATGCGCAGCCCCTCGGGCTCGGCGATCAGGCCGAATTCGACCGTGTACCAGTAGAGCCGGCCGAGATATTTGAGCGCGTCGAGCCCGAGCGCGCGCTGGCCGCCGCGGCCATAAGCCGCCAAATAATCCGCGAAGACCGGGTCGGCGAGCATGGGCACGTGCCCGAACACGTCGTGGAAGACGTCGGGTTCCTGGAGATAGTCGAGCTGGTCGGGACGGCGGATGAAATTGCCCGCGACGAAGCGGCGATTGGCCATGTGATCGAAGAAGACGTCGTCGGGGACGAGGCCGGGCACCGCGACGACCGACCAGCCGGTGAGCTTCATCAGCCGTTCGGACAGTTCCTCGAAATCGGGAATGCCGGGCTTCGAGAGTTTCAGCACGTCGAGCCCGCGCAGCCACGCGTTCGACGCGCGGCCGGGGAGCAGTTTCGACTGGCGCGCGAACAGCGTGTCCCAGGTCGCATGATCCTCGGCGGTATAGCTCGACCAGTTTTGCGGGATCGTCCAGTCGGGTGCCCCTTCGGGCGGCGTGCTGAGCACGTGCGTTTCTTCTAGCATGGCCATCGTCTAGCATGACCGAATGACAACGGAAACGCGCTGGATTCATTGGTCGTTAAGGATCCTTGCAGTCGTTCTCGCACTGGCTGCGGGCTATGCGGTGGCGGGGCTGGTCGGCGGGGCAATCCCGACCAACCGCGACTGGCGCCCTCCCCCGCGCGGCATCCGCATCTTCGTCGAGAGCAACGGGGTGCATACCGGGATCATCGTCCCGAAGGTCGCGGCCGGGGTGGACTGGCGCGGGTTTGCCCGGCCCGGCGACCTGCGCGACCCGCGTTATGCCGCGTTCGATCACCTCGCGATCGGCTGGGGGGAGAAGGCGTTCTTCCTGGAGACGCCGACCTGGGCGGACGTGAAGCTGCGGACCGTGGTGGCGTCGGCGACCGGCAGCGACGCGGTGCTGCTGCACGTCGAGCATCTCGCCGCGCCGGTGGCCGGTGGCGACGTGCGCGCGGTGATGCTGAGCGAGGGGGAGTATCGGCGGCTGGCGGGGTATATCGCGGCGACGATCCGGCCGGGAGGGCGGGCCTATCCGGGCTATGCCGGTTATGACGCGTTCTACGATGCGCGGGGGCATTATAGCGGGGTGGCGACGTGCAATGCGTGGACGGGGGATGCGCTGCGGTTTGCGGGCGTGCGGGTCGGGTGGTGGACGCCGTTTCCGGCTACGGTGATGTGGTGGTTTTGAAGGGTTGCCCCCTTGTGTCCCCGCGAAGGCGGGGACCCAGACTGGGCTCCCGCCTTCGCGGGAGAACAGGATTGCAGGAGCGATTTCTCCTTACCACACCGGCGAAGGCCGGGGCCCAGTTGGGGGACGTTGGTGACTGAGGGCAGCGCGAGGTTACTTCCGTTTCCCGACTGGGCCCCGGCCTTCGCCGGGGTGGTGTTTTTTTTGCTGTCACTCCCCCGCGCGGTACCCCTGATATTGCCCGCATTCGCCGCGCCGGGGGTCCTTCCTGCAGCGTTTGGCGAGTTCCTTGCGCTGCTTGCCCTCCTCGGCCTCCTGCTTGCGCATCTTGCGGCCGTAATTGCGGTCCGATTCCTCCTGGCTGGTGGTCGTCCAGTCGACCGCCTTGCCCGCGACCTGGAACGGCGCCTTCACGATCGACGTCGCGGTGCTGATGCAGCCCGCGGTCATCAGGGGCAGGATCGCCAGAACGGGAAGAACCTTACGCATCTACTTCACTCCCGCGCGCAGCCGATCGCGCGCCTGCGCCCCGTATAGCGGAAAATCGGTGAAGAATCCGTCGATACCTTGCGCGAGCCCGGCGTCGATCTCGGCGGCGAGATCGGCGTGCGCGGCGGGGTCGGTGCCGCGGCGGAAGCGGTCGGGGACGAACATGTTCTCCGCGCGGTAGGTCCAGGGATGGACGCGCAGACCCGCCGCATGCGCGTCGGCGACGAGCGGCGACGGCGTCATGCCCGCCCACAGCATGCCCTTGTTCGGGCCGATGCCATACGCATAGCCCGCCACCGCCTTCAGGCCCGCGGGCGTGATCATCGCGGCATAGCTGGGCTGCGCACCGTCGGCTGGGCCGCCCTCGCCGTCGATCAGCTGGATCAGCCGCACCCGCGTCACCGCGTGGAGCCGCTGGAGGTTCTTCACCTCGAACGACTGGATGAAGACCGGTGCCGTCGCCGAATCCCAGCCTGCCGCCTTGAGCTGCGCGACCAGCAGCAGGTCGGTCGGGTGGCCGATGCCGGCGAAATAGGTCGGGTGCTTGGTCTCGGGATAGATGCCGATCGTGCGGCCCGTCTCGGCGGAGCGCCGCTTGGCGAGCGCGATGATCTCGGCGAGCGTCGGGATCTGGAATTGCCCGTCATAGGCGGTGTTGGCGAGGCGGAGTTTCGGCAGCCGCTCCTTCGCGCGCAGCGTCTTCAGTTCGGCGAGCGTGAAATCCTCGACGAACCAGCCGGTGAGGCTGTGCCCGTCGATCGTCTTGGTCGTGCGGCGGCTGGCGAATTCGGGATGGTCGGCGACGTCGGTCGTGTCGGCGATCGCGTTTTCGTGCCGCGCGACGAGCACGTCGTCTTTCGTCGGGACGAGGTCGGGCTCGATGAAGTCCGCGCCCTGATCGATCGCGAGGTCGTAGGCGGCGAGCGTATGTTCGGGCCGGAGCCCGCTCGCACCGCGGTGCGCGATCACGATCGGGGGCGTCGAGGGAGGATTTTTCGGTGTCATCGCAACAGATTGCCCGCCGGCGACGCCAAGTACCAGAGCGGCGATCCGTGAGAGCCAATCGCAATAGGAAACCATTCGGCGCATCGGCGTTGAGTCCTCATAATTCCCGGTTCCAGAAGGGGCGACCCCATGCATTTCACGATCAATGGTCAATCATATGACGCCGAGCCCGATATCCGCACCTCGGTGCTCGACCTGTGCCGCGAGCATCTCGGCCTCACCGGCTCGAAAAAGGGCTGCGACCACGGCCAGTGCGGCGCGTGCACCGTCCTGATCAACGGCCGCCGCGTCAATTCCTGCCTGACGCTCGCGGTCATGCACCAGGACGACGAGATCACGACGATCGAGGGGCTCGGCCAGCCGGGCAACCTCCACGCGCTGCAGGATGCGTTCGTCCGGCATGACGGCTATCAGTGCGGCTATTGCACGCCTGGCCAGATCTGTTCGGCGGTCGGGATGCTCGACGAGGTCAAGAAGGGCTGGGCCAGCCACGCATCGGGCGACCTGACCGATCCCAAGTTCGACGATGCCGAGATTTCGGAGCGGATGAGCGGCAATCTGTGCCGTTGCGCCGCCTATCCGAACATCGTCGATGCGATCCGCGAAGTCGGCGACACCGCGCCCAAGGGCCGGTCCGCGGACGAGAAGGACGCGGCGATGGACGCCGATGCGCGCGGGGAGATGGTGGCATGAAGACCTTCACCTATGAGAAACCCGCGACCCCCGAGGCCGCGGTCCGGGATGCCGGGACGACCGGCGCGCGGTTCATCGCGGGCGGGACCAACCTGCTCGACCTGATGAAGCTGCAGGTCGAGACGCCCGACACGCTCGTCGACATCAGCCGCCTCGATCTCGCGAAGATCGAGGAGCGCGAGGATGGCGGGCTGACGATCGGTGCGCTGGTGCCGAACAGCGACCTCGCCGCCGACCGCCGCGTCGTCGCCAAGTACGAGGTGCTGAGCCGCGCCCTGCTCGCGGGTGCATCGGGCCAGCTGCGCAACAAGGCGTCGACCGGGGGCAACATGCTCCAGCGGACGCGCTGCTATTATTTCTACGACACCGCCGCCGCGTGCAACAAGCGCGAGCCCGGCAGCGGCTGTTCGGCGATCGGCGGCTTCAACCGCATCCTCGCAGTGCTCGGCACCAGCGAGCAGTGCATCGCGACGCATCCGAGCGACATGGCAGTGGCGATGCGGGCGCTCGACGCGACGATCGTGACCTTGAAGGCGGACGGCGATCGTCGGCGCATCTCGGTGCACGAATTCTACCGCCTGCCGGGATCGACGCCAGAGATCGAGACCGTGCTCGAGACGGGTGAGCTGATCACGCATATCGAGCTGCCGGCACCGCCCAAGGGCAAGCAGGCCTATCGCAAGGTCCGTGACCGTGCGTCCTACGCCTTCGCGCTCGTCTCGGTCGCGGCCGTGGTCGATGTGCAGGACGGCGTGATCGCGTCGGCCTCGCTCGCGTTCGGCGGGCTCGGGCCGATGCCGTGG
This sequence comes from Sphingomonas aerolata, assembly GCF_003046295.1. Classification (GTDB taxonomy): domain Bacteria; phylum Pseudomonadota; class Alphaproteobacteria; order Sphingomonadales; family Sphingomonadaceae; genus Sphingomonas; species Sphingomonas aerolata. The sequence continues at coordinate 510,623 of NZ_PZZN01000002.1, read as the reverse complement.
CGCAATCCGGCGGTCGAGGCCGCGCTGGTCGGCAAGGCGCCGTCGGACGAGGCCTTCGAGGCCGCGGCGACCGCGCTGCTCGCCGATGCCAAGGGCTATGGCTCGAACGACTTCAAGATCCCCCTCGCGCGTCGCACGCTTATCGCGACGCTGCGCACCGTAACGGGAGCATAATCATGTTCGGTTTTGGAACCACCAACAGCCTGACGATGGACAAACCGCATCCGGACAGTCTTCTGGACAGCGGCGTTCAGGGCGTCATCGGCAAGCCGCTCGACCGCATCGACGGTCCGCTGAAGGTCAGCGGCACCGCGACCTATGCCGCGGAATATCAGTTCGACGACATGGCCTACGGCGTGCTCGTCGGCACCAAGATCTCCGCGGGCAAGGTCGTGTCGATCGACGTCGACGCGGTGAAGAGCATCCCCGGCGTGCTCGACGTCGTCACCGACTTCGACCAGTTCATCCGCGTGTCCGCCCAGGGCGGCGCGACCGATGCACCGACACAGGGCGTCAAGGACATCGCGTTCTTCGGCCAGATCGTCGCGATCGTGCTCGCCGAGAGCTTCGAGGTCGCGCGCGACGCGGCGGCCCGCCTGCCGATCGTCTATGACGAGGCGGAGGGCCAGTATGACTTCGCCGCGCACCGCGACGAGACGCGGACACCCCCCGACGACGCTGCGCCTGCGCATTTCAAGCAGGGCGATGTCGACACGGCGATGGCCGATGCGGCGGTGACGGTCGATTCGACCTATGTCACGCCGAGCCAGAATTCGGCGGCGATGGAGCCGCACGCCTCGACCGCGGTTTGGGAAGAGGACGGCTCGCTGACGCTGTACGGTGCCTATCAGATGCCGACGTCGGACGCGCAGCAGCTCGCCAAGTCGCTCGGGCTGTCGGAAAAGAAGGTCCGGATCGTCGCGCGCTATATCGGCGGCGGGTTCGGGTCGAAGCTCGGCATCGCGCCCGAGAGCGTCGCGGCGGCGATCGCCGCCAAGCAGCTCGGCCGTCCGGTCAAGGCGGTCATGTCGCGCCCGCAGGTGTTCGAGGCGACCGTGCGTCGCTCGAACACCGAGCAGCGCGTCCGGCTCGCGGCAAACGCCGAGGGCAAGCTGACCGCGATCGGGCACGAGACGCTCGCGTCGAACCAGTCGACCGAGGATTATTTCGAGCCCGCCGGCATCGGTACGCACCTGCTCTATGGCGGCGAGAACCGGCTGATCACGCATGAGCTGGTCAATGTGAACCTCGTCCTGTCGGGATCGATGCGCGCGCCGGGCGAAGCGGTCGGGATGCTGGCGCTGGAGGGTGCGATGGACGAGCTGGCCGAAAAGCTCGACATGGATCCGATCGAGCTGCGCAAGCGCAACGATCCGCGGATCGATCCGGAGAAGGACGTCCCCTATTCGTCGCGCAACCTGACGCGCGCGCTCGACGAGGGTGCGGTTCGCTTCGGCTGGGACAAGCGCCAGAAGGCCGGCACGCGCCGCGAGGGCGAATGGCTGATCGGCATGGGCGTCGCGTCCGCCGTGCGCGGCAACATGATGATGGAATCGTCCGCCAAGGTCGAGATCCATCCCGACGGCACTGCGACCGTGTCGTCGGCGATGACCGATATCGGCACGGGCAGCTACACGATCCTCGCGCAGATCGCGTCGGAGATCCTGGGCATCCCCGTCGAGAACATCACCATGTCGCTGGGCGATACCAATGATCCCCCCGCGGCGGGTTCGGGCGGGTCCTGGGGTGCGGCCTCGTCGGGGACCGCGGTCTATCTCGCCTGCGAGATGCTGCGCGGCAAGATCGCCAAGGCGATGGGCGTCGACGAGGACGGCCTGACGCTGAAGGACGGCAAGGCGATCGGCGACAACCGCTCGACGCCGATCGGCGAGCTGGTCGGCAAGGGCCTCGAGGCGACCGGGCATATCAAGCCGGGCAAGCAGGAGAAGGAAACCTCGCAGGCAGGCTTCGGTGCGCACTTCGCCGAGGTCGCGGTCAACGTCATCACCGGCGAGACGCGCGTGCGGCGGATGCTCGGGTCGTTCGCGGCGGGGCGCGTGCTCAACGCGAAGACCGCGCGGTCGCAGTGCCTGGGCGGCATGACCTTCGGCATCGGCACCGCGCTGACCGAGGATCTGATCCACGACACGCGCACCGGCAAGCTGGTGAACCACGATCTCGGCGAATATCACGTGCCGGCCAATGCGGACGTGCCGCAGATGGACGTCCACTTCGTCGACGAGCGGGATATCCATGCGAACCCGATCCACGCGAAGGGGATTGGCGAGCTGGGGATTTCGGGCGCGGGCGCTGCGGTTGCGAATGCGGTGTATAATGCGACGGGGATCCGGGTGCGCGAGTTCCCGATTACGTTGGACAAGCTGCTGGATCAGTTGCCGGCGGTCTGATCTGCTCCTCCGCGAAAGCGGGGGTCCAGGGGTCACGGGCGGTGTCGCTTGTGACCCTGGATCCCCGCCTTCGCGGGGAAACAGGTGGGGGTGGGCGCCACCCTCCTTACTACAACCCCGGCGAAGGCCGGGGCCCAGTTGGGGGACTTTCCTGACAGGGGATCGTCCTTCGTCACGACGGCCTTCCCAACTGGGCCCCGGCCTTCGCCGGGGTGGTGGTGGTGGGGACGGCACCAGCCCTCGCTTGGGTCCGGCTGGCGCTGCGCCATCCTGCGCTGGGGCGGCGTTGAGACCACGCCGCCACCCTCGTCAAACACCCCCGCCCCCCCTATCTCAGACCCTCCACACCCGAGGACGAGCCTATGACCGACCACGTAATGGACGCCGCGTTCCGCCCGGCCGGGCTCGACCGCGCGACGCAGGGGGTTCTCGGGCGCGGGATTGATCGGGTCGAGGGGCCGGCGAAGGTCACCGGCGTTGCCGATTATGCCTATGAGGGCACGCCCGAGCGGGTCGCCTATGCCGCGATCGTCGGTACGCCGGTCGGCAGCGGCCGCATCCTCAGCATCGACGCGCGTGCGGCCGAGGCGATGCCCGGCGTGATTGCGGTGCTCCACGGCGATCCGCGCATGCCTGCGGGCGAGTCCAATTCCAGCGCGCTGCCGCTGTTCGACACCGACGTCATCCTCCATCTCGGCCAGCCCGTCGCGGTGGTCGTCGCCGAGGACCAGGCGATCGCGCGCGACGCCGCAGCACTCGTCCGCGTCGAGACCGAAGCGGGCGAGGACCGGTTCGATGTCGAAGCGCAGCCGGTCGATACCGATCCCGCGATCGGCTTCGTGCCGCCCGTCGACATGGGCGACCTTGATGCGGCGATGCGCGACGCGGCCGTGACGCTCGATGCGACCTATACGACGCCGGTGCATTTCCCCGCCGCGCTCGAGCCGCATGCGACCACCGCCTGGTGGGACGGCGACCGGCTGACGGTGCGATCGAGCAACCAGGTGATCGGCGCCGCGCGCAAGACGATCGCCAAGGTGCTCAAGATCGACGCCGACAAGGTCCGCGTGCTCGCGCCCTATGTCGGCGGCGGCTTTGGCGGCAAGACCGGCGTCGGCCCCGAGGCGATCCTCGCCGCGATCGCAGCGGAGGCGGTCGGCCGCCCGGTCAAGATCGCGCTGCCGCGGCGCCAGACCGCCTATGTCGTCCACCACCGCTCGCATACGACGCAGCGCATCCGCATCGCCGCCGACGAACGCGGCGTGATCCAGGGCATGGGGCATGAGAGCGTCGCCGCGCAGAATGACGACGCGCCGTTCCTCGAACCCGTGCCGTTCGGGACGATCCCGCTCTATCGCGGGGAGTCGCGGCGGTTCAGGACCGACCTCGTCCGCGTCGACCTGCCCGCGAGCGGTGCGGTCCGCGCGCCGGGCGAGGCGGTCGGCACGTTCGGCGTCGAATGCGCGATGGACGAGCTCGCGGTCCAGCTCGGGATCGACCCGATCGAGCTGCGCCGCCGCAACGAGCCCGACTGCGATCCGGGCAGCGGCAAGCCCTTCTCCACGCGGCGCATGCTGGACTGCTACACGCAAGGGGCAGAGCGGTTCGGCTGGCCCGCCGCCGTCCCCGCGCCGGCGTCGGTGCGCGAAGGCGGATGGCTGATCGGGATCGGCATGGCGGCCAGCCTGCGCGGCAATTTTACGGTGCAGGCGCAGGCGCGCGTCCGGCTCGAGGCGGACGGTCGTGCGGCGGTCGAATGCGACATGACCGATATCGGCACCGGCACCTACACGATCCTGGCACAGGCCGCGGGCGAGATGCTCGGGCTGCCGGTTGCGGATGTGGACGTCCGGCTGGGCGATACCGACTTCCCGCCGACCGCGGGGTCGGGCGGGTCGTTCGGCGCCGGCAGTGCGGTGTCCGCGGTGGTGCTGGCGTGCGAGGACATCCTGGCCGAGCTCGCGCTGCGGATGAACGCGGCGCCCGAGGAGCTGAGCCTCAAGGACGGGTGCGTCAGCGCGGGCGGGCGGCAGGTCAAGCTCGCCGACCTGCTGCGCGGGGCGCCGATCGTCGCGATGGGCAAGACCGGGCCGGGCAAGGAGAGCAAGCGCACCAGCCAGGCGAGCCACGGCGCGCATTTCGTCGAGGTCGCGGTCAACGCGGTCAGCGGCGAGGTGCGGGTGCGGCGGATGCTCGGCGTGTTCGACGTCGGCCGCGTGCTCAACCGCAAGACCGCGACCAGCCAGATCATCGGCGGCATGGCCTGGGGCATCGCCTATGCGCTGACTGAGGAGGGGGTCGTCGACACGCGTACCGGCGCGTTCGTGAACCCCGATTTCGGCGAATATCACGTCGCGGTGAACGCCGACATTCCGCAGCTCGAAGCCTATTTCATCGAGGAGATCGACGATTCGGCAAACCCTGCGGGCGCCAAGGGGGTCGGCGAGCTCGGCATTTCGGGTGCGGGCGCGGCGGTCGCCAACGCGATCTACAATGCGACCGGTGTGCGGGTGCGTGATTTCCCGGTGACGCTCGACAAGCTGCTCGAAGGCTTGCCCGCGGTATAAAGTCTGTTCCCACGCCGATGCGGAGGAACGAGAAGAGAGAGAAGACATGGCCGAAAACGATAGCGTGATTGCCGCGGCGAAGACCTGGAAGGGCGAGAGGATGGCGATCGCCACGGTCGTCTCGACCTGGGGCTCCGCGCCGCGCCCCAAGGGGAGTCACATGCTCGTCCACGAGGACGGCCGGTTCGAGGGCTCCGTCTCGGGCGGCTGTGTCGAGAGCGACATCCTCGCGACCGCCGCCGACGTGATCGCGGGTGCGCCGTTCCAGGTGCGCAACTACGGCGTCGCGGATGCCGCGGCGTGGGAAGTCGGGCTGCCCTGCGGCGGCGAGATCGCGGTGATGGTCCAGCCGGTGTCCGCCGAGGGCTTCGACCCCGAATTGTTCGACCGGATCGCCGATGCGCGCGACCAGGGTGATGCGCTGACCGTCACCACCGACCTCGCCACCGGGCACAGCGATGCGCGGCCGGCGGAGACGGGCGAGGTGTTCGTCAACCGCTATGATCCGCCGCGCCGCCTGCTGATCGTCGGCGCGGTGCAGATCGCGCAGGCGCTGGCGGGCCTCGCGCGCGAGCTCGGGATCGCAACGGTGGTGATCGACCCGCGCGCGCGCTTCCTGACCGACGAGCGCTTCCCCGGCGTCACGCTCGACGATCGCTGGCCCGACGAGGCGATCGCCGCGCTGCGCCCGGGTCCGTCGACCGCGGTCGTGACGCTGAGCCACGACATCAAGATCGACGACCCCGCGCTGATCGCCGCGCTGGCGACCGACGCCGCCTATGTCGGTGCGCTCGGCAGCCGCAAGAGCCATGCGGCGCGGCGCGAACGGCTGGCCGCGGCGGGGGTGACCCCTGAGAATATCGACCGGATCGACGCGCCCGTCGGGATCGACATCGGCGCGATCGGGCCGTCCGAGATTGCGCTGTCGGTCGCCGCCGCCATGATCGGAGCCTTCCATGATCGCCGCTGAAGACGTCGTCCTCATCCTGCTCGCCGCGGGCCGATCGCAGCGGTTCGGCATCCCGAACAAGCTCGAGGTGCCGTTCCTCAACAAGCCGGTCGGGCTGCACGTCGTCACCGCGTTCGAGGCGATCCCGTTCCGCGACCGGCTCGTCGTCACCGATGGCTGCACGCTCGATTTCGCGAGCCATGGCTATGCGGTAGTGCATAACGACGATCCCGCGGCGGGGATGGCGCAGTCGGTCAAGCTGGGCGTGCAGCGCGCCAAGGACGACGGCGCGCAGGCGGTGCTGATCGCGCTGGCCGACATGCCGCGCGTCACCGCGGCGCATGTCTACCGGATGCTCGATGCCGCCGACAGCGCGGATGCGGTGGTCGCGTCGAGCGACGGGGTGAAGCCGTCGCCCCCTGCCCTGTTCGCCCGCGACCGGTTCGACTTCCTGCTGTCGCTCGACGGCGATGCGGGCGCGCGCGATCTGGTGCGCGCGGGGCGGCACGTGGTGACCGCGCCGGCCGAGCTGATCGACATCGACACGCCCGAGGATCTGGAGCGACTGCAGGCGCTGGTCCACGACCCGCGCGCGGCGATCACTCGTGCCTTAACGCGTCGATAGGGTTCATCGCGGCGGCGCGGCGTGCGGGGAAATAGCCGAAGACGACGCCGATCACCGCGGAGATTCCGAACGCGAACAGATTGATCTCGGGCACGAACAGCCACTGGACCTTGATCAGCGGCGCGATGATCGCGATCGCCAGCTGCGCGATCACCAGCCCGATCAGCCCGCCCAGACACGACAGCACGATCGCCTCGACGAGGAACTGCAACAGCACCTCGCGCGCCACCGCGCCGATCGCGAGCCGGATGCCGATCTCGCGCGTGCGTTCGGTCACCGACACCAGCATGATGTTCATGATGCCGATCCCGCCGACGACCAGGCTGATCCCCGCGACCGCCGCGACGATGCCGGTCAGCAATGTCGTCGTGCCGGTCAGCGTGTCGGAAATCTGCTTGGTGTCGAAGATGTTGAAATCATCCTCCTTGCCCGCGGTGATCGTCCGGCGTTCGCGCAGCAGGTCGGTGATCGACGCCTGCACGGTTGCGGTCGAGAATTTCTGGTCGACGCCCACCAGCATCAGCCGGATGTCGCGATTGCCCGTGAAGCGACGCTGCACCGCCTTGATCGGCATGATGACCACGTCGTCCTGGTCGCCGCCGAACCCCGCCTGCCCGCGCGTCGACAGCACGCCGATCACGTCGCAGCTGATCGCGCCGATCCGCATGCGTAGGCCGACCGCGTCCCCCCCGCGGAACAGGTTGGTGCGCACGGTATTGCCGATGATGCACACCGCCTTGCCCGACGCCTCCTCGACCGGCGTGAAGATCCGCCCGGTCGCCAGCGGCCAGGGCTGGACCTGGAAATAGGCGCTGGTGGTGCCGTTGATCGTCGTCGACCAGTTCGCGCCCTCATAGATCGCGGTGGCGGTCGCCTGCGCCTGGGGGGCGACCGCGGTGACGCCGGCGATCTGGTTGGCGACCGCGGTGACGTCCTCGGGCTTGAAATCAGGCGGCCGCGGTCCGCCGCCGCCGCGGCCAAAGCCCTGACCCGGCCGGATCTGCAGGATGTTGGTGCCGAGCGCGGAGATCGACTGCTGTACCGCGGCGGTCGTCGCCTTGCCGAGCGTGACCATCGTCACGACCGCCCCGACGCCGATGACGATGCCGAGAATGGTCAGGAACGACCGCAGGATATGGCGGCGGATCGAGCGCAGCGCGAGCGAGAGGGTGGTGCCGAACATGACTTAAAGCCCCTCCCCTTCAGGAGTGTCGGATCGGCCATGCCCCCGGCATGGCCTGAAGGATGCGGGGCATCCTTCACCCGGCACTAAGTTGGGGTGGGGCAGCCGCCAGTGCGCGCGCGCCGGGAGCCCCTGCGCGACCGAAAGGATGTGGAGCAGAACGCCCTCGGCATTCTCCATCACGTCGGTGTTGCCGACCCTTATGGTCGTGAAGCCCGGTTGCTGCATCAGGGCGTCCCTGTTTTGATCGATGTCGGGGTCGTGGGTGTGGCCATCGACTTCGACGATCAGGCCGGTGGCGGGACAGAAAAAATCGACGATCCTGGTGCCGAGCACGGCCTGGCGGCGGAACTTGAAGCCGCCGAGCTGGCTGTTGGAGAGGCCGCGCCACAGGCGTTTTTCGGGTTCTGTTGGGTCGCGACGCATGTGCGTTGCTCGCTTGGCGAGTGTGGTTCCCCACCCCAACCCCTCCCCTGAAGGGGAGGGGCTTATCGGGGGTTGGGCCATCACGACTCGACCCTTTCGCCTTGCTCGTGGCGGCTTTCGATGCGTTCGACCAGGCCGTCCTTGAAGTGCACGACGGTGCGCGCGAAGGCGGCCATGTCGGGTTCGTGGGTGACCATCAGGACGGTGATGTTCTGCTCCGCGTTGAGCCGGGTCAGCAGCTGCATGATCTCGACCGAGCGTTCGCTGTCGAGGTTGCCGGTCGGTTCGTCGGCGAGCAGCACGTCGGGGTTCGTCACCAGAGCGCGCGCGATCGCGACGCGCTGTTGCTGGCCGCCCGACAGCTCGGCGGGGGTGTGGTCCCACCAGTCCGCGAGCCCGACCGTGTCGAGGCTCGCCATCGCCGCCGCGCGCCGCGCGCGCTTCTCGTCGCCGCGATAGAGCAGCGGCAGCTCGACATTCTCGAGCGCGGAGGTGCGCGAGAGGAGGTTGAACCCCTGAAACACGAAGCCGAGATATTTGCGGCGGAGCAGCGCGCGCTGGTCGCGGTCGAGCGTCTCGACATGATGGCCGCGGAACAGGAACGTCCCCGCGCTCGGCACATCGAGACAGCCGAGGATGTTCATCGTCGTCGACTTGCCCGACCCCGACGGCCCCATCACCGCGACGAAATCGCCGCCGGCAATGTCGAGGTCGACGCCTTTCAGCGCCTGGAACATCGTCGCGCCCGCGCCGTACGTCTTGGTGACGCCGCGCAGCGAGATCAGGGGCGGATTACTGGCCACCGCCCCCGCCCTTGCTGGCGCCACCGCCGCGACGGCCACCGCCACCGCGCTTCGTCTCGTCCGAGCCGCTCGCAAGCTGGCCGGTGATGACCTGCGCGCCGGGCTGGAGATTGCCCGACAGGACCTCGGTCATCGTCCCGTTGGTGTCGCCGGTGGTGATCTGCACCGGCTGCGGCGTGCCGTCGGCGCCCTTCACATAGATGGTCTGCTGCGCGCCGCGGCCGAGCGTCGCGGTGCGTTCGGCCCCGCCGCCGCGCCGCGGCCGGAAGGTCAGTGACCCGGCAATGCCGCCGCCTGCATCGCCCGACGCGGCAGTCGGCTTGAAGCGGAGCGCGGCGTTGGGGACGAGCAGCACGCGCTGCTTGTCCGAGGTGACGATATCGGCAGTCGCGGTCATCCCCGGGCGCAGCGTGAGCGACGGATTGGCCACGGTCAGATCGGCGGCGTAGGACACGACCTGGCCGGTGGTGGTCGTCGTGCTGGTGCTCGAACTCGACGACGTCGCCGAGCTGACCGTCAGGTTCGAGCCGAGATCGACACGCGTGATCGTCGCGGGGAAGGTCTTGCCGGGAAAGGCGTCGACGGTGAAGTTGGCGCGCTGGCCGATCTTGACCTCGCCGACGTCCGCCTCGTCGATCGCGACCTCGAGCTTCATCTTGGTCAGGTCCTCGGCGATCACGAACAGCGTCGGCGTGTTGAACGACGACGCGACGGTCTGGCCGGGATCGATCTGGCGCGCGAGCACGACGCCGGTTACCGGCGAGCGAATGATCGCGCGCGCGCGCTGCGTCTGGCTCTGCGCGAGCGCGGCGCGGCTGGCGACGACATTGGCCTCGGCGACCTTCTGCGCGGCGAGCGCGCGCTGATAGTCGGCGCGGCCGGCCTGAAGCTCGGTCTTGGACGGCACGCGCCCGCCCGACAGTCGCGCGACCTCCTCGAGCCGGTTGAGCTGTGCGCGCGATTCGGCGACGGTCGCCTGCGCCTGGTTCACCTGCGCCTGGTTGGCGGCGAGCTGTGCATTGCCCTGGCGGATCTGGTCATCGAGCTGTTCGGGATCGATCAGCGCGAGCGGCTGGCCCGCGACGACGCGGTCGTTGACGTCGGCGACCACCTTGGTGACCAGCCCCGACAGCTGCGACCCGACCGTCACCTGGTTGGTCGGCGCGAGCTTGCCCGTCGCGGACACCGTCACGGTCAGGTTGCCGCGCTCGGCCGCCTGCGTCGAATATTGCGTCTGCTCCTTCGCGCCGAAGCATTTGGCGAGCAGCAGGCAGAGCAGCACGACGCCGACCGCGATCGCGACCCATTTGATGTAGCGTTTCCAGGGGGCCTGCGGCCTCACGCCCAGAAAATCGTCGATCGATGCGTCGGCCATCAGCGTGCCTCTGGATTGGAGATGGGCGCTTGCGGGATCACGGTCGCGTCCCAGCCGCCGCCAAGCGCGGCATAGAGCGCGACCAGCGCGGTCGCGGCGTCGGCGCGCGCCTGGGTCGCGCCGTTGCGCGCGGACAGCAGCGCGACCTCCTGCTGGTTGAGCGTGGTGAAGTCGGTCAGCCCCGTGCGATACTGGCTGCGGCTGAGGATCGCGGAATTGTTCGCGGCATCGAGCGCGATGGCGAACTGGCGCTCGCGTTCCTGCGCGGTCTGGAGTGCGACGACCGCATTCTCGACATCCTCGAGCGCGGTCAGCACGGTCGACTTGTAGAAGGCGAGCGCGCCGTCGGCGGCGGCCTCGCTGGTCCGCACCTGGCTGCGCAGGCGGCCGCCGTTGAAGATCGCCTGGGTCAGCCCCGCGAACAGCCCGCCGGTGATCGCATCGCCGATATTGCCGATCGAGGTCGCGTTGGTGTTGATGTTGCCGGTGATCGCGAGCGCGGGATAGAGCTGGGCCTTGGCCACGCCGATCCGCGCGGTGGCGGCGGCGAGCGCGCGCTCGGCCGAGCGGATGTCGGGACGCTGGCGCAAAGTGTCGCCGGGAATGCCGACGCCGACCGCCTTCGGCCCGACCGGGATCGGCTTGACCGGCGCGAGCAGCGGCCGGAGCGCGCCCGGCGCCTGTCCGGTCAACACGCCGATCCGCGCGACGGCTGCGGCATATTGCTGGTCGAGGCTCGGGATCGTCGCCGCGGTCTGTGCCCGCTGCGCGCGCGCCTGTTCCTGGTCGAGGCTGGAGACGAGCCCCGCCTGGACGCGGAACCCGGCGATCTCGAGATTGTCGTCCTGGATCGTCAGCGACGCGCGCGCATTGGCGAGCTGCTGCTGGTAGAGCCGGGCGAGCACATAGTTGCGCGCGACCTCGCTCTCGATCGAGATCAGCACGGTTGCATAGTCGTAGCCCGAGGCTGCGTACTCCGCGCGGCTCGCCTCGATCGTGCGGCGGATCTCGCCGAAGACGCCGACCTGGTAGCTGGCGCTCGCGCCCAGCGTGAAGCTGTTGGTGCCGCCGCCGCCGGTATCGACGACGGTGCCGTCGGGCAGCGTGAACGACCGCCCGCCGCCGCGCAGATTCTCGTTGCGCTGATAGCCGCCCGAGCCGCTGAGCGTGGGGAGCAGCGAGGCGCGGTTCTGGATCAGGCTCTCGCGCGCCTGGCGGAGGCGGGCGACGCTCTGCGCGATGTCGAGATTGGTCGCCGCCGCCTGCTCGACGAGCTGGCCGAGCACGGGGTCGTCGAACCGCTGCCACCAGCGCGTCAGATCCTCGGGACTGGTCGCGGGGGTGACGGAATAGGCGTCTGGCACCCCCAGCTCGGCCGCCGCCTTCGGACGATAATCCGGCCCGACTGAGCAGCCGGCGAGCAGGACGGGCATGAGGAGGAAAGCTCGGACGCGGGACATGGGCGGCAGGCATGACGCAATGCCCCTTCCCTCGTCCAGTGGTTTCGTGTCGCAACCTGTCGCAACCGGGGCGAGCTGTGGGTGGGGGTTGGGTTGGTGACGGCCCCGAAGCATCGCCCCGATGCCCAACGCCTGCTATGACGGCAATCGAACCGCACCCGTTCCAATTTTGCAGTGCAGCGGAACGGAGCGTCACAGCCGGGGGTTAGACGACCATGCTTGCCGAACGCCAGCCTGCGACTGAAGTCCTCGCACCCCCGCCGCACGTCCGCGACGACGCCAGCCTGTTCTTCGATTTCGACGGCACCCTGGTCGATCTGGCCCCGACCCCCGATGCGGTGGTCGTCGACCAAGGTCTGCTCGACCAGCTCGACCGGCTCGCCGTGCGCTTCCCGGCGCGTGTCGCGATCATCAGCGGGCGGTCGATCGCGCAGCTCGACGCGATGCTCGGCCAGCATGCGCGCCGGTTCGCGGTCGCGGGCAGCCATGGCGCCGAACGCCGCACGCCCGAGGACGGCCATGTCGCCGCCGAACGCCCCGCCTCGCTCGAAACCGCCGCCGAGGCGCTGCGCGCTTATGCCGAGGCGAATGCGCTGGTGTATGAGGCCAAGTCGCTCGGCGCCGGGCTGCATTACCGGATGGCGCCGGCGTTCGAGGCAGATGCGGTAAGCCTCGCCGAGGATCTTGCCCGCACGCACGGCCTGACGCTTCAGCGCGGCAAGATGATGGTCGAGCTGCGCACCCCCGGCGACAAGGGCGCGGCGCTGCGCGACCTGATCGCCGCGCCCGCGCTGGTCGGCAGCCGCCCGTTCTTCTTCGGCGACGACGTCACCGACGAGGATGGTTTCGTCGCCGCACACGCGCTGGGCGGCGCCGGAATCCTGATCGGCCCCGAACGCCCTACCGCCGCCACCTACCGCCTCGACGATGTCGCGGCCCTTCGCGGCTGGATTGCCGCCATATTGGAATCATGATGACCGCTACCCAGTCCGCCAGCAGCCTGACCCCGTCCGGCCCGACCCCCGACATGAACCTGTGGCCGATCGGCAATTGCCAGGTGTCCGCGCTGATCGACAGGACCGGCACGTTCGTCTGGGGCTGCGTGCCCCGGGTCGACGGCGACCCCGCCTTCTGCGCGCTGCTCGGCGGCGACGCACCCGAGACGGGCCTGTGGGCGATCGAGCTCGAGGGCAGCGCGAAGACGACGCAGGCCTATATCCGCAACACCCCGATCCTGGTCACCCGGCACGAGGACGAGGCGGGCAACGCGGTCGAGGTCACCGATTTCTGCCCGCGCTTCGTGCGCGAGGGGCGGACCTATCGCCCGACCAGTTTCGTGCGGATCGTCAAGCCGGTCGCGGGCAGCCCGCGGATCCGGATCCGCCTGCGCGTCGCGACTAACTGGGGCCAGCCGACCACGCATACGCAGGGGTCGAACCATATCCGGTTCCTGATGGACGACCAGACGCTGCGGCTCACCACCGATGCGCCGGTCGGGCATATCGTCGGCGAGCGCTGGTTCCGGCTCGAACGGCCGATGCACCTGTTCCTGGGTCCCGACGAGAGTTTTGCCGGCGTGCTGCACGAGGCGGCCGAGGCGATGCTGACGCGGACCAAGGACGAATGGCGCCACTGGGTGCGTGGGCTGGCGACCCCGGTCGAATGGCAGGACGTCGTCATCCGCGCAGCGATCACGCTGAAATTGTGCCAGCACGAGGAGACCGGCGCGATCGTCGCCGCGCTCACCACCTCGATCCCCGAGCATGCGGGGTCGGAGCGCAACTGGGATTACCGCTATTGCTGGATCCGCGACGCCTATTACACGGTGCAGGCGCTCAACCGGCTCGGGGCGCTCGACGTGCTCGAGGGCTATCTCGAATATCTGCGCAACATCGTCGATGCGTCGAAGGGCGGGCATGTCCAGCCGCTCTACGGCGTCGGCGGCGAAGCGACGCTGGTCGAACGCGTCGCGCCCGCGCTGCCGGGGTATCGCGGCATGGGTCCGGTCCGCGTCGGCAACCAGGCATACGAGCAGATCCAGCACGATGCGTACGGCCAGATCATCCTGTCCGACGTCCAGGCGTTCTTCGACCAGCGGCTGTTCCGCATGTCGAGCCACGAGGATTTCAAGAGCCTCGAGCTCGTCGGCGATCGCGCCTGGGAGACCTATGACAAGCCCGACGCGGGGCTGTGGGAGCTGCGCACCAAGGCGCATGTCCACACCTATTCCGCAGCGATGTGCTGGGCGGCGTGCGACCGGCTCGCCAATGCGGCGGGCGTGCTCGGGCTCGAGGATCGCCGGACGTTCTGGAACGCGCGCGCGGACACGATCCGCAAGACGATCGAGACCTCGGCGTGGCGCGAGGAGACGCAGCGCATCTCCGCGACGTTCGGTGGCGACGATCTCGACGCGAGCCTGATCCAGCTGCTCGACCTGCGCTTCTTCGCGCCCGACGATCCGCGTTTCCAGTCGACGCTGAAGGCGGTCGAAGAGGGTCTGCGGCGCGGAAGCCACATGCTGCGCTATGCGACCGAGGATGATTTCGGCCTGCCGCATACCGCGTTCAACGTCTGCACCTTCTGGCTGATCGAGGCGCTGCATGCGACCGGCCGGACCGCGGATGCGTGCGCGCTGTTCGCCGAGATGGTCGCGCGGCGCACGCCCGCGGGGCTGTTGTCCGAGGATATCGACCCCAATACCGGCGAGCTGTGGGGCAATTATCCGCAAACCTATTCGCTGGTGGGGCTGATCAACTGCGCCGTCCTCCTCAGCAAACCCTGGAGCGCCGTACGATGAGTCGCCTGGTCGTCATTTCGAATCGCGTGCAATCGGTCGACGCGCCGTCGGGCAACCAAGGCGGCCTCGCGGTCGCGCTGCTCGCGGCGCTGCGCGAAAAGGGCGGGGTCTGGTTCGGCTGGTCGGGCGCGACCACCGAGACCTTTACCGGCCATATCAACTTCCAGCAGGGCAAGGGCGTCACCACCGCGACGATCGATCTTGAGGAACAGGATTTCGACGAATATTATAACGGCTATGCGAACCGCACGCTGTGGCCGCTGTTCCATTACCGGATCGACCTGACCGAGTTCGAACGCGACTTCTCCAGCGGCTATGCGCGCGTGAACAAGCGCTTTGCCGAGACGGTGCTGCCGCTGATCGAGCCCGACGATCTCGTCTGGGTGCATGATTATCATCACGTCCCGCTGGGGCGCGAGCTGCGCAAGCTGGGGGTCGAGAACAAGATCGGCTTCTTCCTCCACATCCCCTGGCCGCCGATGGCGATGCTGCTGTCGCTGCCGAGCCACCGCGCGCTCGTCGAATCGATGTTCGCCTATGACGTGGTCGGGTTCCAGACGCAGGACTGGCTCGACAGCTTCCTGCATTACGTCACCAGCCAGCTCGACGGCGTGGTCGGCGAGGATGGCTGGGTGACGGTCGGCGACCGGACGATCAAGGCGATCACGACGCCGATCGGGATCGAGACAGCGGATTTCGAGAAGTCCGCGAGCAGCGACACCGCGCGCCATGCGAAGGAGCGGATGTACATGTCGGCGACCGGGCGCAGCCTGATCGTCGGCGTCGACCGGCTCGATTATTCGAAGGGGCTGGCCGAGCGCTTCTCGGGCTATGAGCGGTTCCTCGCGTCGCACCCCGATCACCGCGGGCTGGTCTACATGCTCCAGATCGCGCCGCCCTCGCGCGAGAAGGTCGACACCTATCAGGAGATCCGCGCGAACCTCGATTCGATGTCGGGGCGGATCAACGGCGAATTCTCGGACATCGACTGGACGCCGATCCGCTACGTCAACCAGGGCTTCCCGCGCGACGTGCTGGCGGGGATCTACCGCGCGGCACGCGTCGGGCTGGTGACGCCGCTTCGCGACGGGATGAACCTGGTCGCGAAGGAATATGTCGCGGCGCAGGATCCCGAGGATCCCGGCGTGCTGATCCTGTCGCAATTCGCGGGTGCGGCGGCGCAGCTGTCGGATGCGGTGCTCGTCAACCCGTACAGCCCGGAGGAGATGTCCGACGCGATCGCCCGCGCGCTCAAGATGCCCCTCGCGGAGCGCAAGGCGCGCTGGGAGAAGCTGATCGACAATGTCCGCAAGGAGGACGTGATGTGGTGGTGCGAACTGTTCATCACCGCGCTTGAGGATGCGCCGGAGCATGTCGAGGCGTAACTAGCTTCGTCATCCCCGCGCAGGCGGGGATCAAGACTGGCTACCCCCGCGAGTCCCCTCCACGGCCAGCCAATATGGATCCCCGCCTCCGCGGGGATGACGGCTTGAGCGGGGATGACGGCTTGAGCTGGGATGACGGCTTGAGCTGGGATGGTGCCGAGCGGCGACGGGTTCTCCTCAAAACCCGTCATCCTGACGAAACAGGTGGCGTGCGCCGCGCCCGCGTTACGACGCGACACCCCGCACCGGGTCCGGGGCCATCAGCAGACGGCCGCGGGGCATCGCCTCGGGCATTTCGGCCGTAATATACGCCAGCATCGCCTCGCGGACGTCGCAGCGCAGGTCGAACGCGACCGAGGCGTTCTTGGCGGTCATCAGCGCGCGGAGTTCGACCGCGTCCGCCTTCATGTCGGTGACCTGCAGGTTGAAGAACCGGCCGTCCCAGCGCGGATTGGCCTTCACCACCTCGGCGAGCTTCTCGCGCAGGCGGGGCACGTCGGTCGACGGATCGACATACCAGAAGACCGAGCCCATCAGCTGGCTGGTCTCGCGCGTCCAGTTCTGGAAGCTCTGTTCGAGGAACTTCGACACGGGCACGACGAGGCGGCGTTCGTCCCAGATCTTGATGACGACGAAGGTCAGGTTGATCTGCTCGACCCGTCCCCATTCGCCGTCGACGATCAGCACGTCGTCGAGCCGGATCGGTTCGGTGAACGCCATCTGCACGCCGGCGATCAGGTTCTTGAGCGCCGGCTGGGCGGCGGCACCGACGACGAGGCCGGCGATACCCGCCGACGCCATCAGCGTGACGCCGATCGAGCGGATGCCGGGGACGCTGAGCAGCATCAGGCAGACGCTGATGAAGATGATGAAGAAGGTGCCGATCCGGCCGAGGATCGCCGCACGGGTGCGCTTGCGCCGCGCGCGCAGATTGTCCTCGACGGTGATGTCCGAGCGGATCTCGATCACGTCCTGGAATGCGCGCAGGGCCGCGACCGCGAGCCAGCCGAGCAAGGCGGGGACGAGGAAGCCGAGGATCTGCTTCCACAATTCCTCGATATCGTCGTCCATCGGCAGGATCCGCGCGACGAACGCGACGCTGACCGCGACGAACACCGCGCGCAGCGGCCGGCGGACGCGCGCGAGGACGAGCCCGTCGGTCTTGGCGGTCGACCGCCGCTGCGCATGGCCGGCGATCCGCATCGTCAGCCAGTGCGCGACCAGCGCGAAGAGCACCGCCGCGGAGACCACGGCGACGCTTTCCAGCCAGACCCATTCGGGTGGTATGTGGAGCGATCTGAATATGCGCATGACAGCGCAACGGTGCGGGTGCGGGGATGTTCCGCTGCGGTGCAGCATGGGCGCGCGCGCGTTGGATATGCGCACCTCCCCGGCGGAGGCCGGGGCCCAGTTGGAAAGGTCGCAGTAATGCAAGGCGGCCCGTCGTTACCGCCGTCCCCCAACTGGGCCCCGGCCTTCGCCGGGGTGGTGTGCTTTTCTGACGCGGGTCGCTCGCAAACACCCGTCTTCCCGGATGACGCGCCCCCGTGATCATGCCACAAGACAGCGACCATGATCGCCCGGAGAATCAGACGCTTCCTGAGCGAGGAAGACTGGACGTTCGCACCCCACGAACTGCCCGTCCTTCCCGGCTCACCGGGCTCGCCCGCGCATCCGCGGCATCGCCAGATCGCTTATGCGCTGATCGGCATTTTGCTCGGGCTGACGGTCGGGTTCGGCAATGCGCTGATCAGCGCGAACACCTATACGCTGCAGGGGGCGCTCGGCCTCGATCCCGCCGAGATCGCATGGCTGCCGACGGTCTATGTGATGACGAACGTCAGCATCAACCTGCTGATGATCAAGTTTCGCGCGCAGTTCGGGCTCAGGCCGTTCGCGCTGATCTTCCTCACGCTCTACGTGCTGGTGACGCTCGCGCATCTGTTCGTCCACGGGTTCGCCACCGCGATCGCGGTGCGCGCGATCAGCGGGATGGCGGGCGCCGCGCTGAGCAGCCTGTGCCTCTATTATGTGATGCAGTCGCTGCCCGCGAAATGGCGGCTGAAGGCGGTGGTGCTCGGCATCGGCATCCCGCAATGCGCGACGCCGCTCGCGCGGCTGTTCTCGCCCGACCTGCTCGCCATGTCGCAGTGGCGGACCTTGTATCTGTTCGAGCTGGGCCTCGCGTTGCTGTCGCTCGCCGCGGTCGCCGCGCTGCGGCTGCCGCCGACGACGCGGAGCAAGGCGTTCGAGCCGCTCGACTTCCTGACCTTCGTGCTGTTCGCGGGGTCGACCGCGCTGTTCGCCGCGGTGCTCGGGCTCGGGCGGATCCTGTGGTGGACCAATGCACCGTGGATCGGCTGGGCGCTGATCGTGGCGATCCCGATGTTCGCCGCCGCGATCGTCGTCGAGCATCACCGCGTCAACCCGCTGCTCAACACCCGCTGGCTCGGCAGCGCGGATATCCTGCGCTTCACCGTCGTCATCGTGATGGCGCGGATCGTGCTGTCCGAACAGACCTATGCCGCGGTCGGGTTGCTGACCGTGCTGGGGCAGAACAACGACCAGCTCATCCCCTTCTTCCTGATCATCTTCGTCGCCTCGGTCGCGGGCGTGATCGCGAGCGCGGTGACGCTCGACGTCGAGCGGCTCGGCCACCCGATCATGCTCGCGATCGGGCTGGTCGCGGTGGCGGCGTGGTTCGATTCCTATGCGACCAGCCTGACGCGCGCGCCGCAGATGTACGTGACGCAGGCGATCATCGGTTTCTCCGCAACCTTCTTCCTGGGCCCGGCGCTGCTGTTCGGGATGACGCGCGCGCTGAAGGAGGGTGCGGGGCACATCATCAGCTTCATCGCGCTGTTCGGGATCATCAACTCACTCGGCGGGCTCGGCGGCACCGCGCTGCTCGGCAGCTATCAGGTGGTCCGCGAGAAGGCGAACAGCGCAGCGCTGGTCCAGCAGATCTCGCCGACCGACCCGATCGTCGCGCAGCGCATCGCCGCGGGCGGCGCCGCGGTCGGCCGGGTGATCGTCGACCCGACGCTGCGCAGCGCGGAAGGTGCGGCGATTTTGTCCCAGACCACGACGCGCGAAGCAAACGTGCTTGCCTATGCCGACGTCTTCCGCTTGGTCGCGATTCTCGCCGGAGGGACGTTCGGGTATCTCGTCTTCCTGATGGTGCGACGCCAACGACGCGAACGCCGTGCGCGACTTGAGAGGACGACATGACCGACGCCCGCAGCCCGGTGGCAGAAGGACCCGCGACGGAGGAGAAACAGGCGGAGACGGCCGCCGCCGCGACCGCCGCGCCTGCGCCCGCCCCCGCCGCGACGCCCGCCACCCCGGTCGGCTCGGGCTGGCGACCGCAGCCGCCCAGCCCGCGCGTCATCGGCGTCATCGTCCTGCTCGTGATCGCGGGCGTCTGCGCGGTGCTCGCGGCGTGGCGGCTGCCGCCGTTCGCGACGAGCTACCAGTCGACCGACAATGCCTATGTCCGCGGCCGCACCACGGTGATCAGCCCGCAGGTCAGCGGCTATGTGACACAGGTGCTCGTCCGCGACTTCGCCGATGTGAAGGCGGGCGATCCGCTGGTGAAGATCGACGACCGCATCTATCGCCAGCGGATCGACCAGGCGCAGGCGCAGGTCGACGCGCAGGCGGCGACGCTGTCGAACAGCCTGCAGACGGCGCGCAGCCGCCAGGCGAGCCTCGCCGCGCAGGACGCCGCGGTCGCCAATGCCGCCGCGCAGCTGATGCGCGCGCAGGCGGACATGGCACGCGTCAACGACCTCGTCACCGACGGCTCGGTCAGTCTGCGCGAACGCGACCAGACGCTCGCCGCGCTCCGCCAGGCGGAGGCGCAGGTCCAGCAGGCCAAGGCCGCGCGCGAGATCGCCCGGCAGGACATCCGCACGGTCGAGGTCGGGCGCGGCGGCCAGGAGGCGGGCGTCTCGGGCGCGGAGGCGGCGCGCCAGCTCGCGCGGATCGACCTTGCCAACACGGTGATCCGCGCGCCCGAGACGGGGCGGCTGAGCGAGGTCGGGGTCCGGCTCGGCCAGTATGTGACCGCGGGGTCGCAGCTGATGTTCCTCGTGCCGCCCGAAACCTGGGTCATCGCGAACTTCAAGGAAGCGCAGACCGCGCGGATGGCGGTCGGCCAGCCCGCGTCGTTCACCGTCGACGGGCTCGCGAACGAGCGGCTGACCGGGCGCGTCGAGCGGATCTCGCCCGCGGCGGGGTCCGAATTCGCGGTGCTGAAGGCGGACAATGCGACAGGCAACTTCACCAAGGTGCCGCAGCGGATCGCGGTCCGCATCCGCGTCGATCCGGGCCAGCCACTGAGTGCGCGGTTGCGGCCGGGGATGTCGGTGCAGGCGCGGGTCGATACGGCCGGCGGGCCGGGGCCGCGGTGATGCAGCCCCGGTTCGACGCTCGGCGCTCGTCCTGTTCTCCCGCGGAGGCGGGAGCCCAGCCTGGGTCCCCGCCTTCGCGGGGAGACATTTTTGCAGAGACGGTAAACAGCACAAAAACGTCCACCCCGGCGAAGGCCGGGGCCCAGTTGGGGGACGGCGATAACGGAGCACTGTCCGCCGTTACCGCGGCCTTCCCAACTGGACCCCGGCCTTCGCCGGGGTGGTTGCAGGGGATGCGGGCGATACCCGACGTTTCGTGCGCGTCCTGTTCTCCCGCGAAGGCGGGAGCCCAGGCTGGGTCCCCGCCTTCGCGGGGAAACATTTTGGTAGGGGCGGTAAGCCAAACCAGGATTCCCACCCCGGCGGAGGCCGGGGCCCAGTTGGGGGACGGCGATGACGTAGCGCTGTCCGCCGTTACTGTGGCCTTCCCAACTGGGCCCCGGCCTTCGCCGGGGTGGTGGCGTGTGTGGCGGGGCGTGCGTGCGTGGCGGCGCGAACACGCATGGCGGACAGGCGCCGCCCTCCCCCTCGCGCTGCTCGCCACCGCGTGTATCGGCCCCCGCCCCGAGGCGCCCGCCGCGACCGTGGTCGCGCCGCCGCCGGCGTGGCGGACCGCGCTGGGGCCGGGTACGCCGATCCGCGCGGACTGGTGGAGCGCGTTTGGTGATCCCGCGTTGACGAGCCTCGTCGCGCGGGCGCTTGCCAACAACCCCGATCTAGGGGCGGCCGCGGCGCGGATCGACGAGGCGCGGGCCGCTGCGCGGCTGGCACGGGCGCAGCAGACGCCGCTGGTCAACGGATCCGCGCCCGGTACCACCGGGCAGACCGTCAGCGCGCTCGGCACGCCGTCGGATGCGATCGGCGCGCAGCCCGCGGTCAGCATCAGCTATGATCTCGACCTGTTCGGCCGGCTGCGCCAGGCAAGCCGCGCGGCGCAGGCGCAATTGCTCGCGAGCGAAGCGTCGCGCGACACCGTCCGGCTCGCGATCGCGAGCAGCGTCGCGACCGGCTACATCACGCTGCGCGCGCTCGACCAGCGGCTTGCGGTCGCGCGCCAGACGCTCGATGCGCGTGCCGAGGGGCTGCGCATCGCCCGCCGCCGGGCGGAGACCGGCTACACCTCGAACCTCGAGCTGCGCCAGGCCGAGGCGGAATATCACGCCACCGAACAGCTCCTCCCCGCCGCCGAACTGTCGATCAGCCGCCAGGAAAACGCGCTGAGCCTGCTGCTCGGCAATGTCCCCGGGCCGATCCCGCGCGGCCTGCCGCTCGACCGGCTTGCCGCGCCCGCGATCCCCGACGGGCTGCCCGCCGACCTGCTCCGCCGCCGCCCCGATCTCTATCAGGCGGAACAGACGCTGGTCGCGACCGACCGCTCGCTGGACAGCGCGCGCGCGGCGATGCTGCCCAATCTCGCGCTCACCGGCTCGGCGGGCGTCGTGCTGTCGAGTGCGCTTGCTGACCCGATCGCGGTGTTCTCGATCGGCGCGAGCGTGCTCAGCCCGATCTTCGACGGCGGACGGCTGGGCGCGCAGGCCGATGCCGCGACCGCACGCCGCGACCAGGCGGCGTTCGCCTATCGCCGGACCGCGCTGCAGGCGTTCCGCGAGGTCGACGACAGCCTTGCGGGCGTCCGCCGCTCGGGCGAACAGGCCAATGCGTTCGCCGCGCAGCGCGATGCGCTCGCGGGCGCGCTGCGCAACGCGTCGAACCGCTACCGCGCGGGCTATTCGGCCTATATCGACCAGCTCGATGCGCAGCGCGGGCTGCTGACCGCGGAGCTGTCGCTGGTCCAGGCGCGCGCGGACCGGCTGACGGCCTATGTGACGCTCTACCAGGCGATGGGCGGCGGCTGGTCGCGCGACGATGCGGCGATCGTGCAGCGCTGAGGAGGGTTACGCAGGACGCCGCCTGCGGCCCTGCCCCCGCATTCGCACGCGAAGATCTGCATTTTCCTGCCACAGTTGATGCATAAGCGGGTGCCATGAAGGCCATCATCCTTGCCGCGGGCCACGGATCGCGGCTCCTGCCGCTGACGCTCAGCACGCCGAAATGCCTGGTGCAGGTCGGCGGGCGGGCGATCCTCGATTCGCAGCTCGACGCGGTCGCGGCGGCGGGATTCGATGGTGCGGTGATCGTCGGCGGCTACCGTATCGACCAGATCGCCGCGCATCTGGCCGGGCGGCGCGGCGACCCGCCGACGACGCTGGTCTTCAACCCCTTCTGGTCGGTTGCCAACAGCATCGGCAGCGTCTGGGCGGCGCGCGCGCATCTGGGCGCCGCGTTCGCGCTGATGAACGGCGACACATTGTTCGACGCCGCGATCCTGCAGGCGGCGCGTGCCGAGCCCGCGCCCGGCGTGACCCTGGTGGTCGAGCCGCTCCACGAACCCGGCCTCGACGACATGCTGGTCGAGGCGGAGGGCGAGCGGGTGATCGCGGTCGGCAAGCATCTGGTCGGGCATCAGGCGACCGACCGGTCGCTCGGGCTGATCCTGTCGGGCGGCGGCACCGCCTATGCCGACGCGCTGTGCGCGGTGATCGGCGAGGACGAGGGGATCCACGCCTATCACCACGCGGTCGTCCGCCGCGTGGCCGAAGGGGCCGGCGTCCGCGCGCTGCGGATCCCCGCCGGCGCGCGCTGGCAGGAGATCGACCGGCCCGAGGACATCGCCCAATGGCAGGCGTCATGACCCGGAAGGTCGCTTTCCTGTTTCTCGGCGAGACGTTGCTGATCCCGCATCTCTACCCGATCGTCGAGGCACTCGCCGCTGCCGAGCCGACGCTGCCGATCGAATTGTGGGTCAGCACCTCGGTCCACGAGACGCTGCTTGCACGCTGGAGCAGGGGGCTTGGGCAGGTCACTATCCGGCGCGCGCCGGGGTTTCGCGCGCTGCCCGGCTATGTCGAGGGCGACAACCCGCCGCTCCCGCCCAAGCTGCCGACGCTGTTCCGCCTCCTGCCGCATCTGCTGGGCACGCCGGTGGTGGTGTGCGCCGAACAGACCAGCCTGTGGCTGCCCGCGACGCTGCCGCTGCGGACGCGGTTCATCGACACGTTCCACGGCGCGGGGTCGATGATGGCGCGCGGGCATTGGCGGCGGCGCGCAGGGTGGCGCACCTTGGTCGCGGCCGAGCGCGACCGGCAGGCGCTGATCGACGGCGGCGACGCGCCCGAGCGGATCGTCACCACCGGCTATGTGAAGGCCGCGTTCCGCCAGCGTACCCCCGCCGCACGGCTGTTCGCCGATCCGCGGCCGGTGATCCTCTACACCCCGCACTGGCAGGCGCACCGTTCGTCCTGGTGGCGCTGGGGGCCCGAGGTGGTCGAACGCATCCTCGCCGACGGGCGCTACAATCTGATCTTCGCGCCGCACCAGCGGCTGGTCGAGCGCGTGCCCGAGCTGCGCGGCTTCGTCGCCGGGCTCGCCGGCCGCGCGGGCGTGCATGCCGATCTCGACAGCTTCGCGATGGTCGATGGCAGCTACACCGCCGCCGCCGACCTGTATCTCGGCGATACGTCGAGCCAGGTGGTCGAATATATGATGCGCCCGCGGCCCTGCGTGTTCCTGAACGCGCTGGGCGCCGACTGGGTGGACGATCCCTCTTATGCGATGTGGGGCGCAGGCGCGGTGGTCGACAGCCTCGACGCGCTGATCCCGGCGATCGACGCAGCGCCCGTGCTGCACCCCGGATATCGGGATTTCCAGACGCGGTTCGTCGAGACCGCGCTCGGCGACGTGTCGGGCGGCGCACCCGCGCGCGCGGCGCAGGCGGTGCTCGCCGCGCTGCGCTGAACCAGCCCGGGCTCGCAATCCGCGCGCAATCGGCTATCGGGCAGCGGATGCAAGACATGCCAGCACTCGTGCCCCTGGGCGACAATCCGACCCTACTCTGGGGGATGCGTAACGACGAGCGGCTGCGTCGGATCGGCGTGGCGCAGGGCTTTGCCGGCAATGACGCGGCGGACGGCGCGGCGATCCTCGCCAACATGGCGTTCGCGTTCGACCCGGTCTGGACCGCGCATCTGAAGACGCGCCCCGGCACCGTGATGACGCGCGCGGGCGTTCCCGTGCTGGCGCATGTCCGGACCGCCGAGGAGCGCGCGCGGGTCGCCGCGGCGATGCACGCGGACGCAGCGCTCGACGCCGCCAGCGGGCTGACGCTCATCGCCGCCGAGTCGGACGAGGGAATCCTCAACGAGGCGCTGCGCAAGCGCGAAAAGCCGTTTGCCGAGCGGCTCGTCC
Source organism: Sphingomonas aerolata (assembly GCF_003046295.1). Classification (GTDB taxonomy): domain Bacteria; phylum Pseudomonadota; class Alphaproteobacteria; order Sphingomonadales; family Sphingomonadaceae; genus Sphingomonas; species Sphingomonas aerolata. The sequence continues at coordinate 485,985 of NZ_PZZN01000002.1, read as the reverse complement.
CCGCCGCGGTCCCCGCGATCGAGCGGGCGAGCTATGTCGGCGCGTACAAGGGCGTCACCGACCTGCTGACCAAATATCTCTGGCCCGAATGGGCGCTGGCGATCACCCGGGTCTGCGCGCGTGCGGGGATCACGCCGAACCAGGTCACCGCGATGGGATCGGTCCTGTGCATCGTCGCGACGATCGCCTTCTGGTATGGCTGGTTCTGGACGGGGCTTGCGACCGGCCTCGTCTTCATGGTGCTCGACACCGTCGACGGGAAGCTCGCGCGCTGCACGATCACCGCGTCGAAGCTCGGCAATGCGTGGGATCACGGCGTCGATCTGGTCCATCCGCCCTTCTGGTGGTGGGCCTGGGCGGCGGGCTGCGCGCCCTATGGCCGGCCACTCGACGATGCGACGTTCTGGGCGGTGATCGGCACGATGCTGTTCGGCTATGTCGCGCAGCGGCTGATCGAGGGGGCGTTCATCGTCCGGTTCGGGATGCACATCCATGTCTGGGAACGGTTCGACAGCTGGTTCCGGCTGATCACCGCGCGGCGCAACCCGAACATGGTGATCCTGTTCGCGGGGCTGGTCGTGACGCGGCCCGACTGGGGGATCATCGGCGTGGCGGCGTGGACCGCGATCTCGCTGGTCGTCCATCTCGTCCGGCTGTTCCAGGCGATGGCACGGCGCGCGAAGGGCGGCGCGATCACGAGCTGGCTCGCCTGATCGCGTCGAACGCCCCGACCCGCCAGCCGCGACTTGCCGCACCGCACCGCGCGCTTTAGGGGCCGCAGGGCGCATGACCCAGGCCCCCGCCCCTTCCCCCACGACCAAGGATTTCGGTGGCGTGCTGCGTTCGGCGGCGCGCAACCTGGGCTGGCTGCTCGCGAGCCGCAGCGTGCTGGCGATCCTGTCGCTCTTCTATCTCGGCTTTGCGACGCGGACATTGGGGGTCGTCGATTTCGGCCGGTTCGCGCTGATCACCGGTGCGGTCCAGGCGCTGACGACGTTCGTCGGCTTCCAGACGTGGCAGATCATCGTCCAGTACGGCGTCCAGCCGCTCCACGACGGTGACAGCCCGCGGCTCGCGCGGCTGTTCCGGCTGGCGGCGCGGCTCGACCTGTCGAGCGCAATCCTCGGCGCGCTGCTGACGATCGGCATCCTCCAGATCTGGGCGAACGCGTTCGGCATTCCGCGCGACCTGATGCACTACACGCTGGTCTTCGCGGTGATCCAGCTGCTGACGATCCGCTCGACCCCGCTCGGCATCCTGCGGCTGCGCGACAAATTCTCGCTCTCCGCGCTCGCCGACAGCATGACGCCGGTGATCCGCTTCGTCGGCGCGGGCGCGGCGATGCTGTTCGACCCGACGATCCGCGGCTTCATGATCGCCTGGGCCGCGGCCGAGCTGGTCACCGCGGCGACCTACTGGATCATGGTGTGGCGCAGCGGCGACTTCGCGCTGATGCTCGGCGGGCGCAGCGGCTGGCGCGCGCTGGTCGCGGAAAATCCCGGCGTAGTGAAGTTCGCGCTGAGCACCAACGCCAGCGCGACGCTCGGCCTGTCGAGCAAACAGATCCCGCTGCTGCTGGTCGGTGCGTCGATCGGCCCCGCCGCGGCGGGCGCGTTCCGGCTCGCGGCACAGGTCGCGCAGGCACTCGCCAAATTGTCGCAGCTCCTGTCGCGCGCCGCCTTCCCCGAGATCGTCCGCGCGGTGCGGACCGCGGCGCCCGAGCGGCTGCGCTACATCCTCGTGCGGACGATGCTGGCGAGCAGCGCGGCGGCGCTCGCGATCCTCGCGGTCGTCGCGCTGATCGGTGAGCCGATGCTTAAACTGGTCGGCGGCAAGTCGTTCGGCAGCGCCTATCCGGTGCTCCTCTGGCTCGCGGCGGCGGGGTGTTTCGACCTGGCGACGGTCAGCCTCGACACCGTGCTGACCGCGGTCAACCGCGCGGGCACGGTGTTCGCGATCCGCGTCGTCGGCGTCGTCCTGCTGTTCATCGGCGCGTTCGCGCTGATGCCGCTCTATGGCTCGTCCGGGGTGGCGATGGGCGTCGCGATCGGCTCGGTCGCGGTCGCGATCCTGCTCGGCTTTGCTGCGGCGAATCTGACGCGCAGCCGTCCCTGAGGGCGGCACGCCCCGCCGCGGTCGATAAAGCGCGGGTTCACAGAGCCGACGTCATTGGCCTCCAAATTGCCGTTATGCGATTGCAAGGGTCCCCCATGACGAATCTGCCTCTCCTGCTCGCGCTCGCCGCGGGTGCAACGCTCGCCTCGACGTCCGCGGCTGCCGCGGAGACGTGCGTCGGCACGCCCGGGAACGGCGCGGCCAAGCTCGTGCTCGAGGCGACCACGCTGCACAATGCGGTCGGCGAGGTCGCGTTCACCGTCTATCCCGACGACAAGGGCCGGTTCCTGTCCAAGGGCGGCAAGCTGGCGCGCGCGCGCGTGTCCGCCGCGCAGCCGCATGCCTGTTTCTGGCTGAAGCCCGGCTATTACGCGATCGCGCAATATCATGACGAGAACAGCGACCATGATTTCAACCGCACGCTGTTCCTGCCCAAGGAGGGGTTTGGATTTTCGAACGACGCCCCCACATCGGTCGGCCTGCCCTCCTTCGCGTCGGCGCGGGTGGCGCTGCCGGCCGGGGGGACGGTCGTGCGGATGAAGATGCGGTATCGGCGCTAGCGTCGATCAGGGGCAGACGTGCCATAAAAATGTAGCGATACTAGCCTGCGACAGGTAGCCAAGAGTGTGAGCGACGCCGTTTCCAATTTCCAGGCCTTTGATGGCATGCCGTTTCCAGCGGCCAGACGCGGCGCGGGACCGGACGTGACCGCGCGCAGTGCCGCGTCGCAGATCCGCACCGGGATCATCTGCAACCCCAAGAGCCACCGCAACCGCAGCAGCGTCGAGGCGACGCGGCCCTTCGTGTCGGGCACGGTGCTCGCGGTCACGCCGCGGACCCAGGCCGAGCTGGCCGCGGTGCTGACCGATTTCGCGCAGCACGGGATCGAGCTGCTGGTGATCGACGGCGGCGACGGCACGATCCGCGACGTGCTGACCGCGGCGGCGACGGTGTGGACGGGCGCGATGCCGCGGGTCGCGATCGTGCCGTCGGGCAAGACCAACGCGCTCGCACTCGATCTCGGCATCCCCGATCACTGGACGCTCGACCAGGCGCTCGCCGCGGCGCGCGACGGCGCGAGCATCGTCCGTCGCCCGGTCGAGGTCGAACGCGCCGGCACCGGCCAGAAGCTGCGCGGCTTCCTGTTCGGCGCGGGCGCGTTCGTCGAGGCGACCGGGCTGGCGCAGCGCGCGCACCGCGCTGGCGCGTTCAAGGGCTTCGCGGTCGGCGTCGCGCTAAGCTGGGCGATCGTCCAGACCCTGTTCGGTCGCGCATCGGGGATGTGGCGCGCGGGCAACCGGATGCACGTCCGCTACGATGCCGCCGCCGATGCCGGCCGGGTCGCGGATACCGACACGCATCGCTATATCCTGCTCGCCTCGACGCTGACGCGGATGCCGCTGGGCGTCCAGCCGTTCGGCGCGGCGCGGGACGGGCTGAAGACGCTGCTGGTCGATGCGCCGCCGCGCTGGCTCGCCGCCGCCGCGCCGCTGATCGTCGCGGGGTCGCCGGCCAAATGGCTCGACCGGGCGGGCTATCACCGGATCGATACGCCCGCGCTCGACGTGACGATGGAGGCGGGCTTCATCCTCGACGGCGAAGTCTATCCGGGCGGCGCGCTGACGATCCGCCAGGCGGCGCCGATCAGCTTCGTCGTTCCGTGAGCGCGACGCTCGGCGCGCTGGTGCGCGACCAGCTCGTAACCCCGGTGATCCCCGCGGTGCGGCGCGTCGCCGAGGCGCTCGCAGCGACGCCCGGCGCGGTCGGCATCCTGTTCTACGGCTCGAACCTGCGGACCGGCGCGACCGAGGGGGTGCTCGACTTCTACGTGCTGACCGCGGGCGCGCCCGAACGCGGCATCTGGCCGACCGTCAGCTACCGCGAGTTCGACGAGGCGGGCGAGACGCTGCGCGCGAAGATCGCGACGATGCGGCTGTCGACCTTCGCCAGGGCGGCGGACGCCGGGACGCTCGACACGACGATCTGGACGCGGTTCGTCCAGCCCTGTGCGCTGGTGTGGTCGCGCGATGACGCGACGACCGCGCGGATCGCCGAGGCGATCGCCGCCGCCGCGCGCTCCGCCGCGCGGTTCGCCGCCGCGCTCGGCCCCGAGACGGGCACCCCGCGCGACTATTGGCGGGCGCTGTTCCGCCAGACCTATGCGGCCGAATTCCGCGTCGAAAAGGGCGGGCGCGAGGATCAGATCATCGGTTTCGACCCAGACCGCTATAACCGGCTGCTTCCGCTCGCCTGGGCAGCGGACGGGATCGCGGTGACCGCCGAGGGCCAGGCGCTGCGCCCTGCCCTGCCGCCCGCGCGCCGCGCCGCGGTGCTGCGCGCGTGGCGACTGCGGCGGCGCGCGGGCAAGCCGATCAACATCGCCCGGCTGATGCGCGCCGCCTTCACCTTCGACGGGGCGGCCCGCTACGGCGCGTGGAAGATCGAGCGGCACACCGGGATCGCCGTGCCGCTGTCGCCCTGGGCCGAGCGGCATCCGATCCTCGCCGCGCCCGGCGTGCTGTGGCGCGTCTGGCGCGCGCGGCAGGCGGCATGACGGACGCCGTGCCTACCCCGTTCAACGCGCTGATCCTCGCCGGGTCGCGCGGCGGCGTCGATCCGCTCGCGGCCTATGCGGGCGTCGCGCACAAGGCGCTCATCCTGCTCGAGGGACGGACGTTGCTCGCGCGGGTCGCGGACGCGCTGCGCGAGGCCGGCGCGGGCGTGATCGCGGTATCAGTATCGGACGACGTGGTGCGCGATCATGCGGTCGCGCTGGGGCTGCGGGTGCTCGACGCCGCGAGCGGCCCGAGTCTGAGCGTCGGCGACGGGATCGCCGCGCTCGGCACCCCGCTGCTCGTCACCACCGCGGATCATGCGCTGCTCCGCCCCGAATGGATCACGCGGTTCCAGGCCGACATTCCCGCCGACGCCGATGTCGCGGTGCTGCTCGCGCGCCGCGACGTGGTCGAGGCGGCGGCGCCGGGGACGCGGCGCACCTATCTCCGCTTCGCCGATGGCGGCTGGTCGGGGTGCAACCTGTTCCGCTTCGCCACCCCCAGGTCGATCGCCGCGATCGATCTGTGGCGGCAGGTCGAGGCGGATCGCAAGCGGCCGTGGCGGATCGTCCGCCGGCTCGGCCCGGGGCTGTTGCTGCGCTATGCGCTGGGCCGGCTGACGCTCGGCGACGCGATCGCGCATCTCGGGCGCAAGGCGGGGCTGGTCGCGGCAGCGGTCGCGACGCCGTACGGGCTGGCCGCGGTCGATGTCGACAAGCCCGCCGATCTCGACCTCGTCCGATCGCTCCCGCCCGTCCCGCGATAACGCTATCGCGCGGATTTGGGGTCTATTCGCGACCCCCCGCTTCGTGCGAAAGCGCGCGCATGATTGCACCGACCTCGCCTCCGTCCGCCCCACGGGCCCGCATGACCGCGATCGGCATTTATGGCAGCGCCGGCCGGATGGGCCGCGCGATCACCGACGCGATCGAGACCGCGGGCGCGACGCTCGCGGGCGGCGTCGATGCCGGCGATGACCCCAGCCCGCTCGCCGCCGCCGCCGACGTGCTGGTCGACTTCTCGACCCCCTCGGCGATCGAGGCGCATCTCGCCGCCGCGCGCGCGGCGGGCACCGCGCTGGTCATCGGCACGACCGGCCTGACCCCGCAGCACCAGTCGCTGATCGACGCCGCCGCCGCCGACATCGCGATCCTCCAGACCGGCAACACCTCGCTCGGCGTCACGTTGCTCGGCATCCTGGTACGCGAGGCGGCGGCGCGGCTCGGCCCCGACTGGGACGTCGAGATCGTCGAGATGCATCACCGGCACAAGGTCGACGCGCCCTCGGGCACAGCACTCCTGCTCGGTGAGGCCGCCGCCCGCGGGCGCGATTCGACGCTCGCCGAACTGCGCGTCGACAGCCGCGCCGGGCTGGTCGGCGCACGCAGCGAGGGGACGATCGGTTTCGCGTCGCTGCGCGGCGGATCGGTGATCGGCGACCACAGCGTGATCTTCGCGGGCGAAGGCGAGCGGATCGAGCTCAACCACCGCGGCGACGATCGCAGCATCTTCGCGCGCGGTGCGGTGCGCGCCGCGCTCTGGCTCGCCGACCAGCCCGCCGGCCGCTACCGGATGGGCGACGTGCTGGGGCTGTGAGCCAGTGAAGAAGGCCGACGTCGTCGACTTCTATGCGCGGCTGGCCGAGGCCGATCCGCATCCCGAGACCGAGCTCGAATTCGTCAATCCCTACACGCTCGTCGTCGCGGTCGCGCTGTCCGCGCAGGCGACCGACATCGGCGTCAACAAGGCGACGCGCGCGCTCTTCCGCACCGCCGACACGCCGCAGGCGATGCTCGCGCTCGGGATCGACGCGCTGAAGGAGCACATCAAGACGATCGGCCTGTACAACACCAAGGCCAAGAACGTCATCGCGCTGTCGCAGATGCTCGTCGACGAGCATGACGGCGTCGTCCCGAACGACCGCGCCGCGCTCGAACGGCTGCCCGGCGTCGGCCGCAAGACCGCCAATGTCGTGCTCAACGTGGCGTTCGGCGCGGAGACCTTCGCGGTCGACACGCACATCTTCCGCGTCGGCAACCGTACCGGCCTCGCGCGCGGCACGACCCCGCTCGCGGTCGAACTGAAGCTCGATGCGGCCACCCCCCAGCCCTTCCGCCTCCACGCGCATCACTGGCTGATCCTGCACGGCCGCTATGTCTGCAAGGCGCGCACGCCGGAATGCTGGCGCTGCCTCGTCGCGGACCTGTGCGCGTTCAAGCCCAAGACCCCGCCGCCCAAGCTCACCGCCAAGATCGGCGCGGCCAAGAAAATGGCTGGCGCACCCGACTAGGCTTTGCTACGCGCACGCCTCAGGCACCCGTAGCTCAGCTGGATAGAGCGCTGCCCTCCGAAGGCAGAGGCCACTGGTTCGAATCCAGTCGGGTGCACCAATTCCGTTCCGCTATGTACGCGGACTGCGCTTAGCCGACCGCCTCCACCCGGTACCGCAAATTGACCGCCCCGGCGGCCAATTGTTCGCATCCGAGCAGTGACAGCGTCACCTTGCCCTTCAGACCGTCGCCCGCCGCGACGATCCGCTCCGCGTCGGCGCCGCCGTCGAGTCCGGGTGCGATGACGAGGCTGAGTTCGTCGACCAGGCCAGCGGCTAGGAACGACCCGTTGATGCCGGCGCCGCCTTCGAGCAGCAGTGTTTCGATGCCGAGTTCGCGGCGCAGCGTTGTGAGCGCACCGGCGAGGTCGCTCTCGGGCCGGATAACCGCGCCCATGGAACGGTCCGCGCGCCGGTTCGTCGAGCAGGGACCAGCCCGCCGGCGACCCCGACCACCGACAAGGATCCGATCATGAGCAACGGTGAAACCTCACGCCGCAGCATCCTGGGCAGTGCCGCCATCGGCCTTGCCGCCGCGGCCGCGCCGGGCATGGCGCGGGCCCAGTCGACCGAGACCGCCGCCACCGGGCCCGCCCCCAGCCTGCGCGACCCGCGCAATGCGTACACCCGCACCCCCTTCCCCGAGCAGCGCCAGGCCTGGCCCGCGCTCGCCAGCAAGATGACCCCCCGCCCCGATCATGGCGAGCAGAGCTATCGCGGCAGCGGCAAGCTGGTCGGTCGCAAGGCGCTGCTCACCGGTGGCGACAGCGGCATCGGGCGCGCCGCCGCGATCGCCTTTGCGCGCGAGGGTGCGGACGTCGCGATCAACTATTATCCCAGCGAGGAGCCGGACGCGCGCGAGGTCGCCGACCTGATCCGGCAGGCGGGGGGCAAGGCGGTGCTGCTGCCCGCCGACATCCGCACCCAGAAGGCCTGCGAGGATACCGTCAGGAAAGCGATCGCGCAGCTGGGCGGTCTCGATATCCTCGTCAACAATGCCGCCTATCAGCAGTCCAAGGCGGACATCATGGAGATCAGCGACGAACAGTTCGTCCGCACCTACGAGACCAACGTGTTCCACGTCTTCCGCTTTTCGAAGGCTGCGATCCCCGCGATGCCGCCGGGTTCGGTGATCATCAACACGATCTCGCAGAACGCCTATGATCCGAATGACGACCTGATCGATTATGCCTCGACCAAGGCGGCGATCCAGAATCTGACGCGCGGCATGGCCAAGCAGCTCGCCAAGAAGGGCATCCGCGTCAACGCCGTGTCGCCCGGCCCGATCTGGACACCGCTCCAGGTCGCGGGCGGGCAGCTGCCGGGCAAGATGCACGAATTCGGCCAGGACACGCCGCTCGGCCGCGCGGGGCAGCCGTCCGAACTCGCGATATTGTTCGTCGCGCTGGCATCCGGCGAGGCGAGCTACTCGACCGGGACCGCGGTCGGCGCGCATGGCGGTGCGGGCTTCCCCTGATCCCGGACCGCGCCCGCGCCGCCAAGCGCCATGGACGTCGACCGCAGCGCGTCCTGCCGCGCTAACCAACTGTAAACACACTGCCGCTAGGGTTCCTTTGATCCTCCGGGACGGACGTCCGTGGATGAGGAAAAGAGGACTGCCGTGGGCATCAGAGCAACCGTCCGCGCAGGGGCACTCGCGATCGCGCTGGCGTCCGCGCTGACCGCTACCGCTGCCGCCGCGCAGGTCCGCATTCAGATCGGCGGGCAGATCCAGGACGTCCCGGCGAACACCGTGCGCACCGTCACCACCATCAACGGTCGGACGCGCATCGTCGACACCGCCTGGCGCGGCGGCACGGCGACGCCGGGCATGGCGGTGATCACCACGACCGAGACGACCGACGAGGACGACGAGGGGCACATATTGTCGCGCACCGTCGTCACCTGTATCGAGCCACAGCGGACGATGGTCGCCGCGGTGAGCTATGCGCCGCCACCCGCCCCCCGCATCGAGATCGACCCCGCCGACCTCGACGAGCCGGTCACCTTCGGGCAGCCGCATGTCCTGCGTATCAATCGCGATCCCTGGGGCGGGCATTTCGTCGCGGCGATGATGGTCAATGGCGTCCGCATCCGCGCGATCGTCGATACCGGCGCGGCCTATACCATCCTGTCGGCGGACGATGCGCGCGCGACAGGGGCCGACCGTGCCGTGCAGCGCGAGGAAACCGCGATCGGCATCGGCGGCTATACCCGGCTCGGCGTCGCGCGTGTCGCCTCGGTCGAGATCGGCGGGCAGAGTCTGGGCCGGATGGCGATGCGCATCGGCCAGCGCGGCATGCCCTATACGCTGCTCGGCCAGCCCGAGATCGCGCGGCTGGGACGTGTGACGATCGAGGACGGCGTGATGACGATCACGCCGCGCGCGCTGACGACGCAGCTCGCGATGCGCTGAGTCCCGAGGGTCGCGCGCGCACGCGCTGGCCCCGGCAGTTACGAAGCGTCGACCGTCCGGCTCCCGGTCAAACCGTGCAGGTCCGGACCGCCTGGGCGAGCGCCGTCAGGGGATCGCCGACCGGCACGAATTCATGCGCGAAATAGCCCTGGAATTTGAGATCGGCGACGCTGCGCGCCACTGCCCGCCAGTCGACCTCCTGCGTGCCGTCGAGATTATGCCGCCCGGGAACCCCGCCGGTATGGAAATGGCCGATCCAGTCGATGTTCTTGCGGATCGTGTCGATCAGGTCGCCTTCCATGATCTGCATATGGTAGATGTCGTAGAGCAGCTTCACGCGGGGCGACGCGACTTCCTTGGCGACCCGCACGCCCCAGGCGGTGTGGTCGGCCATGTAATCGGGGTGGTCGACCTTGCTGTTGAGCAGCTCGACGCAGATCGTCACATCATGATCCTCGGCGATCCGCTTGAGACGGTTCAGCCCCGCAACGGTATTGTCGGCGCCCTCCGCGTCGGACAGGCCGCGGCGATTGCCCGAAAAGGCGATCACATTGGGGACGCCAGCCTTGGCGGTCTGCGGGATACCGATGCGGAACGCCCGTTCGATCGCCGCGTGGTTTTCCCGCCGATTCAGACCATTGGGGATCGTCATGATATCGGCGGCATAGCCCATGGTGCAACGCAGTCCGTGCCGGCGCGGCACCGCATATTCGGCGGGCTGGAGCAGGTCGATGCCGTCCAGCCCGATGCGCGCCGCGGCGGCGCACAGCGCATCGAGCGGCATGTCCTGATAGCACCAGCGGCTGACGGACTGCTTCAAACGGCCACGCCGGGCGGGTGCCGCGGCGATCGCCGAGGTCGCGCACAGGGCGAGAGAGGAAGCGATGACGGTGCGCCGAGTAATCATGCCCGCACACTAGGCCAGACGGCCCTGCCGGCAAGCTGTATTGCACCCCGAAGCCACGCACCGCAGACGGCATGCGACCAAGCCCTTGATCACGGGGAGATTTCGTGGTGGTCGGGATACAAAGCGAACCTCGCTTGTCAGGGACCGGGGGCGCATGATGGAGATGCCGGCGATGTCCGACGATTATGCACGCGGACGGCGGGACGGGCTTCGTCTCGCACTCTCGATCCTGGCGGCCGAGGAGGCCAAATGGGAGGCGCTGCTCGGCGAGAGTTCCTCCTGGCGGACGAACGCGACGCGCGCGATCCGGCACAAGGCCTATCAGGTCGCGACGAAGCGCGTGCAGACCGTGCTCAATCGCCTGTTGCCCAAGGCGGAAACCGCGTTGCCGGCCGAGATCGCATCGATGATCGATCGGGCCGGATTATAGGGGAATCGTGTCAGCGGCGGTTGGCGTTGAACGCGGCCTTCTCGGCCTCGGTGGCGCGACGCGGCGCGGATTCGAGCTGGGGCAGCCGCAAGGGCGGGCGTGACGGGTCGCGACGGGTGGTCGTGGCGTCGGTGCTTGCCGCCCGGCGCTGGGTGGGCGTCGCAGCGGCGACGGGCGGTGCAGATGGCGGGGCATCCTGCAGCGCATAGGCCTTGGCTTCGACGGCCGCGAGACGGCCCTTGAGCAGGTCGATCTCGACCGTCTCGGGCGTGGTCTGCATCTCCGCGAGCGATTTTTCGAGCGCCTCGATGCGCTTTTCGGCAATCGAGAGGCGGACGGACTCTTCGGTGCGGGCGATATCCTGCGCGACGCGCTGCGTCTCGGTGCGCCTGAAATCGGCATCACGCCGCGCCATCGGATCGCGGCTGTCCGTATCGGCGCCCCCGCGCGCCCAGCGTGGCGGATCGCAGGCCGACAATGCCAGGGGCAGTGCGAGCGACGGGACGATCAGGGCGCAGCATCGGACGATACGGGTCATGTCCCAGCCCTACACGTCGCAGGCTTGAAACGTCTATCGCCCGATACCGGGCGACAGAGATTGCGGGGGCGGCGCGACCGCCGCCCCCGCGCACTACTCAGTTGCTGTCCGAGTTGTCGTCGTCATTTTCCTTGTCGATGACAAGGTAGGTGACGCCCGCGAGCATGCCGACGCCGATGACGAGCGGTGCGATGCTGTCCGCTGCGATCTTGCTCGAGCGCTTGGTGGCGGTGCCGGTGCGAACCGACGACGCGACCGACAGCGACTTTGCAGCGTTGCCGGTTGCCGGTGCTGCGCTCGCCGCGACGGGGAGGGCCGTCATGGCAAGCGCGGCTGCGCCAAGGATCAATGTCTTCATAAATTTCGCTTTCTCGAAAATGAGCCCGGTTGGGAACCACCGCCCTAACGATTGCGCCAGCAAAGCGTTCCTAATTCAGATCAACGATGCAGAAGGGTCTTAACGGCCCCGCGTGCCTGCCTGGACGACGACGCGCAATCGGCCGTGGCCCGGCCGGGTGGTTGATTCCGGTCGTCCCATCACCATTTTTCAGCCTGAATTCTTCTGTATCGACGACGATACGTCACCCGAAAATGGTATGATCATGGCAACCGCATTCGTCACACCCGACCCCCTTGCTGCGACCCTGTCGCGGACCTCGGCCGCGCTCGCGCGTCCCAAGGCGGCGCAGGCGGGTCGCGAGGATATCGCGATGATCAAGGCCGCGGCGTCGCTGACGCGCGACCTGCATGCGGCGCGCCCGATCGTCTACTGGACCGATCTGATCGCGTCGGCGGGTCTCGGCTATGCGGGCATGGCGGTGGCGATCGTCGCGACGCCGGTCTGGGCCAAGCTGCTCGGCGCGGTCGTCGCCGTGCTTGCCTTGTACCGCGCGCTCAGCTTCATCCACGAACTGTCGCACATGAAGCCGAACGCCGTGCGCGGCTTCACTGCGGGGTGGAATATCCTGTTCGGTGTGCCGGTGATGATGCCGTCGCTGATGTACGAGGGCGTGCATACGCTCCACCATGCCAAGACGCGCTACGGAACGAACCGTGATCCGGAATATATGCCACTCGCCCGCGGGCCGGCGGCTACGCTCGCGATCTTCGTGCTGGTGTCGGCGCTGCTGCCGATCGGCCTGATCCTGCGCTACGGCGTGCTCGCGCCGCTGTCGCTGCTGTCGCCCAAGCTGCGCGAGATCGTCGTCACGCGCTATTCTGCGCTCGCGATCAACCCGCAGTTCCGCCGCAAGCCGCCCGAGGGCGCCGCGCTGCGCAGCTGGCGGATCTGGGAGACCGCGGCGAGCATCTGGGCGATCAGCTTCGTCGTGCTGACCGCGACCGGCGTGTTCCCGCTTGCCGCCTCGCTCACCTTCCTCGCCATCGTCTCGGCGATCGCGGTGCTCAACCAGGTCCGCACGCTGGTCGCGCATCTGTGGGAAAATGAAGGCGATGCGATGAGCATCACCGACCAGTATCTCGACAGCGTCAACGTGCCGCCGCCGGGCCTGCTTGCCGAGATCTGGGCGCCGGTGGGGTTGCGCTATCACGCGCTGCACCATCTGCTGCCGGGGCTGCCCTATCACGCGCTGCCCGAGGCGCATCGCCGCCTGACGGGCGAGCTTGGCGACGGGTCATCCTATCACCACGCCAATTATTCGACGCTGTCGGGGCTGATCGTCAATCTGGTCAAGGCCTGCCGTAAGGCGGTGCGCGGCTGATCACGCCGGTATCGCTGCGCCGATCATCACGGTAAGCCCCCGCCCGGGCAGCACCCTGCCCGCGGCGGAGGCTCTACGTGTTACCCAAACTCTACCATCAGTGGATCGACTGGGTCGGCGACGGCACCGGGTTGCCCGACACCATCCTGCATATCCATGCGGGCATGGCGCTGCTGATGATCGCACGGCTGATCACGCGGCGCTCGTTCGGCACCTTCATCCCCTGGACGGTGGTCGCGGCGGGCGAGGCGTTCAACGAGATCATGGACCGGCTGAATTACGGGTCGTGGCGCTGGGACGACACGCTGATCGATGTCGCGAACACGATGTTCTGGCCGACCGTCATCTGCCTCGGCGTCCGCCTGCGGCCCATCATCGGCAAGCGCGGGCGGTAGGTCGCGCGCCCATCCACCCTTCCGTCACCCTGACGAAAATCAGGGTGACGAAGCGGGTGAGGCCGCTCGACGCGCCTCAGGCGGCCTTGGCCAGGTCGATATAGCGCTGGAGGTGATGGTCCTCGTCGCCAAGCTGGTGGTCGATCATCACCAGCCGCTTGGCATAATGCGACACCGCATATTCCCAGGTCATGCCGATCCCGCCGTGGAGCTGGATCGATTCCTCCGCGACCAGCGCGCCCGTCCGGCCGATCGTGTATTTCGCCGCCGCCAGCGCCCGCGCGCGCGCAGTCGCGTCGTCGCCGTCGAACGCCGCCGCCGCGTTGATCACCGCGGACTGCGCCTGTTCGATCTCGAGCAGCACGGTCGCCATGCGGTGCTGGAGCGCCTGGAACTTGCCGATCGGCACGCCGAACTGCTTGCGGTCGCGCAGATAGCCGAGCGTCGCCTCCTTAACGAACGCCATCGCGCCGAGCGCCTCGGCGGACAGCGCGAGCAGCCCCGCCTCTATTGCCGCGTCGACCACCGCACGCCCCTGCCCGTCCGTGCCGATCCGGGCGTCAGGGCCGAGCGCGACGCCGTCGAACGTCACCTCGCCCGCGCCGCCCCCCTCGACGACGCTGTAGCGGCGGACCGACACCCCGGCGGCATCGGCGGGGACGAGCAGGACGAGCGGATCGCCCGGCTGTTCGACGCTGACGACGAAGACCGATGCGGCGCCTGCCTGGTGCACGACCGCCTTGGTGCCGCTGAGCGTCCAGCCGTCGCCGTCGGGCGTCGCGGTCACGGGCGCTTGCGCGTCCTCGTGCGCGAAGGCGGCGATCGTCTCGCCCGAGACGATTCTTGCCAGCACCGCGTCGTGCCCGCCCGCCGCGGCGAGCGCGCGGCCGGCCATCAGCGCGCCGAGGAACGGCTCGACCACCAGCGCCCGGCCGAGCGCCTCGAACACCACCATGATGTCGAACCCGCTGCCGCCGAACCCGCCCGCGGCCTCGTCGAACAGCGCCGAAACGATGCCGAGCTCGGTCAGCTGCTGCCAGACCGCGGGGTCATAGCCCGCTTCGCCATAGGCACCCGCGTTGCGCGTCTCGATCGGATAGCCGTCGCGGAGTGCCCGGACGAGCGTGTCGGCCAGCATCCGGCGGTCATCGCTATGCTCGAAGTTCATATGCTCAGAGACCCAATATGGCTTTGGAGATGATGTTCTTCTGGATCTCGTTGGATCCGCCGAAGATCGACAGCTTGCGGTTGTTGAAATAGCTCGGCGATGCGGTCGCCGCATCGTCGGGGCCGACCGGCTCGCCATTCCACCCCGCCTCGAGCGCCTCGGGGACATAGGGCGCGGCATAGGAGCCATAGGCGCGCCGCGTCAGCGCGGTGATCTCCTGGCGGATCTCGGTCCCCTTGATCTTGAGCATCGAGCTTTCCGCGCCCGGCGCACCGCCGCCCGCCACCGCCGCGACGACGCGCAAATTGGTGGTCTGCATGTTGGCGAGGTCGATCTCGACGCGCGCCATCCGCGCCGCGAACAGCGGATCGTCGGCGAGCGGGCGGCCATTCTTCGTCTGCGTCCGCGCGACCGCTTTCAGCTGCTCGAACGACGCGATCGAGAAGCCGACGCCGGCGATGTTGGTCCGCTCATAGGTCAGCAGATATTTGGCGTAGGTCCAGCCGTCATTCTCGGTTCCGACCAGATTCTCGACCGGCACCTCGACATCGGTGAAGAACACCTCGTTCACCTCCTGCTCGCCGTCGATCAGCGTGATCGGGCGGACCTCGATGCCGGGGGTCTTCATGTCGATCAGCAGGAAGCTAATCCCCTCCTGCTTCTTGGCGGCAGGGTCGGTGCGGACGAGGCAGAAGATCATGTCGGCATGCTGGCCGAGCGTCGTCCAGGTCTTCTGCCCGTTGACGACGTAGACCTCGCGGCCATCCCGCGTCTCGCGCACCGCGGTGGTATTGAGCCCAGCGAGATCGGAGCCGGCGCCGGGTTCCGAATAGCCCTGGCACCACCAGTCGGAGCCGTCGAGGATGCGCGGCAGCCAGTGGCGCTTCTGCTCTTCCGACCCGTATTTGATCAGCACCGGCCCCAGCATGTTGACGCCGAACGGCACGACGCGCGGCGCATGCGCGAGCGCGGATTCATTGTCGAAGATGAACCGTTGGATCACGCTCCAGCCCGGCCCGCCCCATTCGCGCGGCCAGTGATTGGCAAGCCAGCCGCGCTCGTTGAGGATCGCGTGCCATTCCTCCATGTCGGCCTTGCGCAGCCGGCGGCCTTCGCGGACCAGCGTCGAGAGACGCGCGGGGAGTTTTTCGCGGAAGAAGTCGCGCACCTCCTCGCGGAAGGCCTCTTCGTCGGGTGTGAAGCTCAGATCCATGACCATGTGACTCCTGATGATGGAGCCCATGTGCCACAGTCGATCACGAAATTGAAGGACCGGTATGGTCGGAAGGACGGAAAATACGGGTGGGTGCGACGCAGGTTAATCCTGACGGTATTGCCTGCGCCGCCGCCCCCCGCCCGGTCAGAAGCGGTAGCTGAGCCAGCCGGCGAGGAAGTCCGAGTTCTTGTACCCGGCGCGGGTCAGTGACGACCCCGCGATCAGATGCTCGTAGCGGCCGGTGAAGGACAGCCGCGACGAGATCGGATAGACCGCCTGGAAACGGATCGTGTCGGCGATCTTGCTGCCCGACACATTCTGCGTGCCGGCAAAGGCGCTGCCATTGGCGCGGTACACGGCGTCGTTCTGCGAATCGCGCCACGACAGCTGATATTCCGCAGTCAGACGCAGCTTGTCGAGCACGGTGAAGCTGACGTTCGGCGCGACCGCGATCAGGTTGGTCGGCGTCGCGAACAGCTGATAGCTGTAATAGATGTTGTTGCCGAACGGTGCGAGCGCGGTGCGCAGCGTGCCGTTCCCGTAGGCACCACCACCGCTGGCATAATCCGCGTGGAAGCCGACGCGCGGTGCGTTGCGCCCCTTGCCGAGCTTGTAGGTCTGGGCGAGCAGGATCAGCCACGCCTTGATCGAGCGGTTGTCATAGCTGCCACCCTGATAATTGACGGTCCAGTCGAGATTGACCGGTCCGGCATCGCCCCAGAAATGCAGGCCGTAGAAATTGCGGACCTCGCGCGCATTGTCGGTGCCCCAGACCGCGTTGCGGTTGCGTAGCCGCCAGAGGAACGGATCGAGATAGAGCTTCGACCCGCCGAACAGCGTGTCGGGCAGGACGACGCCGGTCGAGATGCCCGAGAAGCGCCGCGCGCTTTCCGCATCGTCGTCGCGCGTGCCCTGCGTGCCGTAGGCGGTCGGCTTGAAGTCGAACACGTCGGCGCGCACGCCCGCGGTCCGCGCCCAGGCGCGAAAGCCGTTGAACCCGAAATACAGCGTGTTGTTGTCGCGCGGCACGACCATCAGGTTCGGGCCGTCGGCAAAGGTCTGGCGACCATAGCGCACCCCGACATCGACATCGGCGACGGTCCCGGTCAGGTCAACGAACGCCTGTTGCACCGCGAGCTTGTTGCGCAGGTTCGGCAGCACGTTGCCGAGATTTTCACCCTCGAGCGTGCCGTGCGCGACTTCGCCGTAAAAGCGCAGATGCTCGCCGACATGCAGGTCCGCGCCGCCGAACAGGCGAAGGATGTCCTGCCGCTGCGCCTCGCTGTCACGCAGATTGGGGTTGGTGGTGTGGTTGACGCGCAACCGCGCCTCGCCCGACAGCGTCAGGTAGACGTCGCCGTCGCCCGCGATCGAGATGAATTTCAGCTGGTCGATGATGTCCTTGCGCTTGGCCGGGTCTCGCAGCTTCGACCAGTCCTCCGCCCAGCGCGACTGGTTGTAGCCGCCCGCGGTGACGCCGTCGCCGACCGCGGCATTGGGATAGCTCTCGGCGATCGGCGAGGCCGCGCTGGTGCCGGCGGCGTCCTTGGACACGGGACCGAGCCGTTCGCGCGCCTTGGGCGGTGCGCTTTCGGGAGCAGCCTGTTGCGGCGCGGCCTGGGCGAGCGCCATTGCGGGAAGGGTCGCGACGGCAAAGCCGGCCGCATGGCGCACGCGGCGCATCATCATCGAGGTCATAAAAGCTATCCGGCACTGGTCGCGGGGCCGGCCAACGCCGGCCCCGTCGGGATCATGCGGCAGGAGCGGCGGCGGTCGTGATCGGCGCCGGCGCGAGTTCGGGCAGCTGGCCCGACAGCGCCGCGTTCAGCTTGTCGCGGTCGAGTGCACCTTCCCAGCGGGCGACGACGATCGTCGCGACCGCGTTGCCGATGAAGTTGGTCAGGCTACGGCACTCGCTCATGAAGCGGTCGACGCCGAGGATCAGCGCCATGCCCGCGATCGGCACGGTCGGCACGATCGACAGCGTGGCCGCCAGCGTGATGAAGCCCGCACCGGTGACGCCAGCGGCGCCCTTGGACGAGATCATCGCGACGACGAGCAGCAGCAGTTCCTGGCCCAGCGTCAGGTCGGTGTTCGTCGCCTGTGCGATGAACAGCGCGGCCAGCGTCATGTAGATGTTGGTACCGTCGAGGTTGAACGAATAGCCGGTCGGCACGACCAGCCCGACGACCGACTTCTCGCAGCCCGCAGCCTCCATCTTCTGGATCAGGTTCGGCAATGCGGCTTCCGACGACGAGGTGCCGAGCACCAGCAGCAATTCGGCCTTCAGATACTTGATCAGCTTGAAGATCGAGAAGCCCGTCAGGCGTGCGACGGTGCCGAGGATGACGACGACGAACAGCGCTGCGGTCAGGTAGAAGGTCGCGACCAGCGCGCCGAGATTGGCGAGGCTGCCGATCCCGTATTTGCCGATCGTGAACGCGATCGCGCCGAACGCACCGAGCGGGGCGGCGCGCATCAGGATGCCGACCAGCTTGAAGACGATCAGGCTGAGACGCTCGAGGAAGTTGAGCACCGGCTTGGCAGGCTCGCCGACCAGGCTCAGCGAGATGCCGAACAGGATCGCGATCAGCAGGATCTGCAGGATGTTGCCGTCGGTGAACGCGCTGACCATCGTGTCCGGGATGATGCTCATCAGGAACCCGGTGATCGTCGTCTCATGCGCCTTGACCGTATAGTCGGCGATGCCCTTGGTATCGAGCGAGGCGGCGTCGATGTTCATCCCCGCGCCCGGCTGGACGACATTGGCGACGATCAGGCCGACGATCAGTGCGAGCGTCGAGAAGAACAGGAAATAGGCGAACGCCTTGCCCGCGACGCGACCGACCGCGCCCAGTTCCTTCATCCCGGCGATACCCGTGACGAGCGTCAGGAAGATCACCGGGGCGATGATCATCTTCACCAGCTTGATGAACGCGTCGCCGAGCGGCTTCAGCGCCGCGCCGTACGTCGGATAGAAATGCCCGAGCGCTGCACCCAGCGCGATCGCGATCAGCACCTGGATATAGAGCTGGCTGGTCCAGCCTTTGCGTGCCGGCGTTTCCGCGACCGCATATGTCTGGGATGGTAGGGTCAACATCGCCTCCTGAAAGTCTCGTCCACTCACGCGGGACGTTAGTGAGGGCGGTAATGCCGGGCCGGACCCCGGACTACAAGTGATCACGTCAAGTGCGTCAAACCCTTGGATTCGCGTGAGTTTGCTCCGTACCGATGTTTCGAATGTGCGGATAATGCACATTTTTGGCGATGGCGTCACACGGATGTGTGTGATAATCCGCACAGATGAGACGGACTCGATCCTCGCTGGTGACGACCGCGTTGGCGGTGCTGATGGCGTTCGCCGCGCTGGGCGTGATCGTCTCGGTGGTCGCCTCCGTCTATGGCCGGCGGACGGTGGCGGATGCGACCGCCGCGGTCCGGCTCCGGGCGATGCAACAGACGCGCAGCAACCTGCGGCTGCTCGAGGCGGAACTGCAGACCTATCGCCTGCTCCCGGTCATGCTCGGCGAATATACCGATGTCCGCGCGGCCCTCGCGTCGGGCACGGTCGATCCGGCGCTCAACGCCAAGCTCGCGCTGCTCGCGGCGCGCACCGGTGCACCGGTCATCTATGCGCTCGATACACAGGGGATGACGATCGCCGCGTCGAATGCGGACCGCCCCGACAGCTTTCTCGGCCATGATTATCGCTACCGCGACTATTTCACCAAGGCGATGGCGTCGGGCGCGACCGAGTTCTTCGCGCTGGGCAGTGTCAGCGGACGCCCCGGCCTCTACCTCTCGCGACGGATCGACCGCGCGGGACGGCCGCTCGGCGTCGTCGTGGTCAAGGTCGAGTTCGACCGCATCGCACAGGCCTGGATCCAGGATCACATGGCGACCTTCGTCGTCGATGCCGACGGCGTGATCCTGATCTCCAGCGATCCGCGACTCGAATTCCACACGACACGCGCGCTGTCTCCTGCACGGCGTCGGACACTCGCGCAGACGCGGCAGTTCGGCACGCTGCCGCTGCTCCGCGCACCGCTGACGCTGGCGGACGACCGGTCGCGCCTCGGCGACGGGACGCCCGCGGTGACGGTGTCGCTGCCCGTGCCGATCGCGGGCTGGCATCTGGTTCATATGGAGCCGCTCGACGCAGCGCTGCGCAGCGCGGCGGCGCGGACGCGCTCGGCGACGACGATTGCCGCGCTGGCGACGATCGCGGCGATGCTCGGCGCATGGTGGCTGCATCAGCGCCGCAAGCGCAACGCGGGCGCGCGTGCCGAACTCGAGGCCGAGGTCGCACGCCGCACCGCCGAGCTCAGCGCCACCGCCGACCGGCTGCAGATCGAGGTCGAGCAGCGCGAGGCCGCCGACCAGCGCTTTCGCCAGGCGCGCGAGGAGCTTGCCCATGCCAATCGCGTCGGCTCGATCGGCACGATCACGGCGAGCGTCGCGCACGAGATCAACCAGCCGGTCGCCGCGATCCGCACCTTTGCCGACAATGCCGCCGCGTTCCTCGCGCGCGACGAACCCGCGCGCGCCGCGACCAACCTCCAGGCGATCGTCGAGCTGACCAGCCGGATCGGCACGATCACCGCGGGGCTGCGCCGCTATGCCAGGCGCGGTGCGGGCTCGATCGGCCCGGTCGCGCTCGACGCGGCGATCGACGGCGTCCGCCTGCTGATCGGCGACCGCTTCCGGGCGAAGGGCGTGACGCTCGATCTGCCGAGCGGGCCCGAGGCGCGGCTGACCGTCATCGCCGGCCGCGTCCGGCTCGAACAGGTGCTCGTCAACCTGCTCCAGAACGCGCTCGACGCGGTCGCCGAGCGGCCCGATGCGCGCGTCGACGTCACCGTCGGGCGCAAGGGCCGCGACGTCGTGCTGACCGTCGCCGACAACGGCCCCGGGATCGATCCCGGCATCGCCGACGACCTGTTCACCCCGTTCGCGACCAGCAAGACCGACGGCCTCGGCCTCGGGCTCGGCATCGCGCGCGACATCATGACCGAGTTCGGCGGCACGCTCGACCTCGTCCCTGCTCCACGAGGCGCCGTCTTTCGCATGATCCTGGTAAAAGCATGAGCGAGCAGAGCGTCCTGCTCGTCGACGACGACGACGTGCTGCGCGGTGCGCTCGAACAGTCGTTCGAACTCGCCGGCATCGCGGTGATCGCCGAGCGCGACCCGACCGTCGCACTCGCGCGGATCGATGCGGGGTTCGACGGCGCGGTGGTGTCCGACATCCGCATGCCCAAGATGGACGGGCTGGAGCTGTTCCGCCGCATCGCCGCGATCGACCACGAGATCCCGGTGCTGCTGATGACCGGCCACGGCGACGTCGCGATGGCGGTCGCAGCGCTCAAGAACGGTGCGTTCGACTTCATCCCCAAGCCGTTTGCGACCGACCATCTGATCGCCGGCGCGAGGCGGGCGCTCGAGATGCGCCGCCTCGTCCTCGACAACCGCCGGCTGCGCGCCGCCGCCGAGGAGACGATCGGGGCCGAACCGCTGATCGGCGAGACCCCGGTGATGGTCCGGCTGCGCGAGACGATGCGCCAGATCGCGCAGGCCGATATCGACGTGCTGGTCGAGGGCGAGACCGGGACCGGCAAGGAGCTGGTCGCGGTGCTGCTCCACCGCTGGAGCAACCGCCGCTCGCGCCCGTTCGTGGCGGTCAACTGCGCCGCGCTGCCCGAGGCGGTCGCGGAGATCGAGCTGTTCGGTCATGACGGCGATTCACGCCTGCCCCGCACCGGCCGGATCGAGGCGTCGAACCGCGGCACGCTGTTCCTCGACGAGATCGAGAGCACGCTGCCCGCGGTCCAGGCCAAGCTGCTCCGCGTGCTCGAGGAGCGCGAGGTCATGCCGGTCGGCGGCGACCTGCCCCGCGCGCTCGACCTGCGCGTGATCGCCGCGGCGAAACCCGGGCTCGATCAGGCGGTCGAGGATGGCCGGTTCCGCGCCGAACTGCTGTTCCGGCTCGATGCGGTACGGTTGCGCATTCCGCCGTTGCGCGAACGGCGCGACGACGTGCCCTTGCTGTTCGGGCATCTGCTGCACCAGGCCGCCGAGCGGTTCGGGCGCGAGGTGCCGACGATCGACACCGCGACGCTCGCCTATCTCGGCCAGCATGACTGGCCGGGCAATGTCCGCGAGCTCGACAATCTGGCGAAGCGGCTGGTGCTGCGCGTCGAGGCGGATGCGCCGGCGGACGAGGACGGTGACCTGCCGCTGCCCGCGCGCGTCGACAAGTTCGAGGAAGCGACGATCCGCGCGACCTTGCACCAGGTCAGCGGCGACGTCCGCTCCGCACTCGCCGCGCTCGGCATCCCGCGCAAGACCTTCTACGACAAACTGAAACGCCACGAGATCGACGTCGAGGCCTATCGCCCGACCAAGGGGTGACGCCCCCAACCCCGTTCGCCCTGAGCGAAGTCGAAGGGCAGGCCGAGACTACCGGTAACGCCCCCAACCCCGTTCGCCTTGAGCGAAGTAGAGGTTACAGGCCGGGACTACCGGTAACGCCCCCAACTCCGTTCGCCCTGAGCGAAGTCGAAGGGCAGGCCGCGCGCGTAGGTGCTTCGACTTCGCTCAGCACGAACGGACGGGGGTTCGGTACGCGGGTACGGGACGTCAGGTCGGAATGACCGGCGGCACCCCGCCCTGCCGCGTCGCCACGAACCGCGCGAGCGGCGGTCCGATCAGCAGCACGCCCAGGAACCGCATCACCTGCAACGCCATCACGAACGGCACGTCGACCGGGCTCGACGCGGCGATGATCGCGACCGAATCCATCCCGCCGGGGCTCGACGCGAGATAGGCGGTGACCGGGTCGATCCCCGCCCAGCGTGTCAGCGCCGCCGCGATCCCGCCACAGAACGCGATCAGCAGCCCGACCGACAGCAGGATCCGCGGCATCGCCTTGCCCGCCACGCGGAGCGTATCGCGCGTGAACGACAGCCCGATCTTCCACCCGACCACCGCATAGCTGATCGCGAGCAGCCACTGCGGCAGCACCGGCTGCGCGATACCGGTGACGTTCAGCACCCCGCCCAGCACGAGCGGACCGAGCAACGCGCCCGCCGGCAGCCGCAGCTTGACGCCAAGGACCGCGCCGACGCCGGCGATCGCCACCGTCCGCAGCACCGCGACCGGATCGACGCCCACGAACCACGCCGCGGCCGGATGGTGCCCGCTCCCGCCGCCGACCATCACCGCCGCGAGCACCGAGGCGACGACCGCGACGCACACGACGCGCGTATAGGTCATCACCGCGACCAGCCGCGAGTCCGCGCCATACGCCTGCGCCATCAGCACCATCGCGCTCGCGGCGCCCGGCGTCGAACCCCATACCGCGACGGTGCCCGGCAGCACCTGCCAGCGGCTGAGCAGATAGCCGAGCACGCTGCTGGCCGCGAGCGTCGCGACATTGACCGCGAGGAACACCGGCCAGTGCTGCGCGACGGTCGCGACGATCCCGGTGGTGATCGACCCCGCGATCAGCGTCCCCACCGCCGCCTGTGCGCCGCGAAAGGCGAGGATCGGCACCCCCAGCGAGCCGCCGCGCACCGCGAGCACGACCGCCGCGATCATCGGTCCGAGCAGCAGCCCCGCGGGCAATCCGATCCATTCCAGCGCCCCCGCCACCAGCGCCGACAGCGCGACCAGCAGAGCCCAGCGCCAGATCATGCCTTGGTCGCGAACCAGATCACGTGGCGCGCGCCGCCCTTGCGCGTCGCGCGCGCGACGACCTCGTCGACCGCGAACCCCGCCTCGTCGAGCCGCCTGGCGAACGGCTTGCTCGGCGCCGACGACCAGACCGCGAGCACCCCGCCCGGCCGCAGCGCCGCGCGCGCCCGCGCCAGCCCCGAAGCGCCGTAGAGCCGGTCATTGCCCGGCCGCGAAATCCCGTCGGGCCCATTGTCGACATCGAGCAGGATCGCGTCCCACTCCCCCTCCGCGATCGCTGCGGCGACATCGCCCTCGAAGATCCGAGTCCGCGGGTCGGTCAGGCTGTCGCCGTGCAGTGCCGCCATCGGCCCGCGCGCCCATTCGACCACCGCGGGCACGATCTCGGCGACCGCCACCTCGGCATCGGGCCCCAGCCGCGCGAGTGCTGCGCGCAGCGTGAAGCCCATGCCGAGCCCGCCGATCAGCATCCGCACGCCCGGCCGCGCGCCGATCCGTTCGCACGCCTGCTCGGCCAGCGCCTCTTCGGACCCGCTCAGCCGGCTGTTCATCAGCTCGTTCGCACCGAGCATGATCGAGAATTCCGCGCCGCGCTGGAGCAGCCGCAACTCGCCGCCGCCCGGCACCTGCGCCGTCCCGAGAAGAACCCGCGGGATCATGCAGACCACGCCGCGATGTCGTCCTGCTCGCCGATCAGCGCGAGGCCGTGCGCGATCGAGGTCAGCTCGCCGCCGCTCATGATCGCCGCCTCGCCGAACCGCTCGACGAAAATCCGCCGCACCCGCGGGATCAGCGACGATCCGCCGGTCAGGAACACGCGGTCGATATCGCCGCCGCCGACCTTGGCCGCCGCCAGCGCCTGGTCGACCGTCGCCTCGATCCGCGCGACGTCGTCGGCGATCCAGCCCTCGAACTGCGCGCGCGTCACCTCTGCCTCAATCTCCAGCCCCGCGCCCGCAAAGTGGAAATGCGCGTCCTCGCCCTGCGACAGCGCGCGCTTCAACGTGCCCACCGCGTCGTACAGCGGGTAGCCGAGCTCGTTCTCGATCACCGCGATCATCCGCCCGATCGCATCGGGGTCGATCGCGGTCTTCTGCAACCGCTCGAGCTCGGTCATCGTCTTGCGGTTGCGCATCAGCGCGAGCCTGGACCAGTCCGCGAAATCGGCGAAATAGGCGCGCGGGATCTCGAGCTCCTTGCCGAACGACTTGTACGCGCCGCCCTTGCCGAGCATCGGCAGCACCAGACGGTCGAGGATCCGGTAATCGAACCGGTCGCCCGCAATCCCGATGCCCGCATGGCCGAGCGGCGTACAGCGTCGCGCCGCCCCCGGCTCGGCGACGCGCACGACCGAGAAGTCGCTCGTGCCGCCGCCGAAATCGGCGACCAGGATCGTCGCGGGCTCGGTCAGCCGCGTCGCATAGCTGTACGCAGCGCCGAGCGGTTCATAGACATAATGGATCTCCGCGCCGAACCCCTTGAACATCGCGTCGTAACGCGTCCGCGCCAGCGCCTCGTCGGGCCGCGCGCCGGCATATTCTACCGGCCGCCCGACGACGATCCGCTGCGGCCGCGTGTCGAGCCTGCCGCCCGCATGCGAAATCAGCTTGTCGAGGAACAGCTTGCCCATCTCCTCGAAGCGATAGCGCTTGTCGAAGACGGAGGCCTGCTCGAACGTCTTCATCGCCGCGACCGACTTGAACGACTGGATGAACCGGCTGTCGAGCGGATATTCCATATATTCCGCGATCGCCCACGGCCCCGCATCGACCGCGAGCCCCTTGCCGCTGTCGTCCTGCCAGAAGCAGAGCGCGGAGCGGAACACCGGGCTGGTCTCGGCGGGGGCGGCGAAGGTCACGAGTTCGGGCATGCCGCCGGGCGTCCCGAGCGCCACGACGCTGTTGGTCGTGCCGAAGTCGAGCCCCAGTGCGGGACTCGCGGCTGGCGTTTGCATGAAGGTCTCCGGGAGCGGGTGGCGCCTGCCTATGCCGACCGGGGCCCCGGGATGGCAACCGGTAAAGTCGCGTGCGGCGCGTCTTCGCGCTCGCCCGGGGTCAGCGCGCGACCATCTCGCGGATCCGCTCGGCGAGCATGTCGAGTGCGAACGGCTTGGTGATCATCTCCATCCCCGCACCCAGAAACTCGCCGCGCACCGCCGCCTTTTCGGCATAGCCGGTGACGAACAGGATGCGCAGATCGGGCCGATGCCGCCGCGCGACCTCGGCCAGCTGGCGCCCGTCCATCCCGGGCAGGCCGACATCGCTGACCAGCAGGTCGATCCGCCGTTCGCTTTCGAGGATCGGGATCGCCGCGTGCGCGTCGCCCGCCTCCATCACGCCATAGCCGAGGCTGCCGAGGATATCGACGATCAGCATCCGCACCGCGACATCGTCCTCGACCACCAGCACGCATTCGCCGTCCGCGCGCGGCAGGTCGCGGTCCGCGGTCGGCACGCTGGCCGCCGCAGTACCGTGGAAGCGCGGCAGGTACAGCTTGACCGTCGTGCCCTTGCCCTCCTCCGAATAGATCCGGACATGCCCGCCCGACTGGCGCGCAAAGCCATAGATCATCGACAGGCCGAGCCCGGTGCCCTGCCCGATCGGCTTGGTGGTGAAGAACGGGTCGAACGCCTTCTCGATCACCGCCTTCGACATGCCCGTGCCGGTGTCGCTGACGCCGATCGCGACATAGTCGCCGGGCGCCAGATCCCCGATCGCCTCGGTATAGTGCGCGTCGAGATGCGTGTTCTCGGTCTCGATCGTCAGCCGCCCGCCCTCGGGCATCGCGTCGCGCGCGTTGATCGCGAGGTTGAGCAGCGCGCTTTCGAGCTGGTTGGCATCCGTCGTCACCGGCCAGGTCGCGTCCTGCCGCCGGATCTCGAGCCGCGCATTCTCGGCGAGCGTCCGTGCGAGCAGATCCTCCATGTCGGCGATTAGCCGGTCGACATCGGTCGCCTTCACGTCGAGCGACTGGCGCCGCGAAAAGGCGAGCAGCCGCTGCGTCAGGCCCGCGGCGCGCTGCGCGGAGACCGTCGCCGCCTCCAGATAGCGGTCGACCTTGTCCGGGCGCGGTTCGGGCACGTTGCGCCGGACCATGTCGAGCCCGCCCAGGATGCCGGTCAGCATGTTGTTGAAGTCGTGCGCGATGCCGCCGGTCAGCTGGCCGACCGCCTCCATCTTCTGCGCCTGGCGCAGCGCATCCTCGGCGCGCGCGAGCTGTGCCTCGCGCTCCTTGTCCGCGGTGACGTCGCGCCCGACCGCGTTGATCAGCCCGTCGCCCGGCCGCGCCGCCCAGCTGATCCAGCGATAGCTGCCATCCTTGTGGGCATAGCGATTGTCGATCCGCGCGACCTCCTCGCCGCGGGCGATCCCCGCCGCCGCCAGGCCGGCATGCGCGACGTCGTCGGGGTGGAGCAGCGAGAAGAGCGGGCGTCCGACGATCTCGTCCATCGACCAGCCCAGCATGTCGGTCCAGGCGGGATTGGCCGCGACGATCGTGCCGTCGAACTCGGCGCGCAGCATGATGTCGGACGACAATTCCCACAACCGGTCGCGGTCGGCGGTCGACACCTCGACGGCTTCGGCCAGTCCCTCGTTGATCGCGCGCAGCTGGCGCTCCGCCGCCTTGCGCGTCGACTGGTCGAGGATCGCGCCGATCATCCGTGTCGGCGCGCCGTCCTCGTCGCGGATGACATAGCCGCGGTCGAGCACATCGGCATAGCGGCCGTCGGCGCAGGCGAACCGGTATTCGTCGGTCCAGTCGCTGTCCTGCCCGTAAATCACCGCATCGATGCTCGCATGGATCCGCGCGCGGTCCTCGGGATGGACCTGGTCCAGCCACCAGTCACCGGTCGACTTCGCATCGGGCAGGACATGGCCATAGGCGCGCGTCAGCGCCTCGTTCCACAGCACCGAATTGCTCCGCAGGTCCCAGTCCCAGATCGCGTCGTTGGTCGCACGGCTGGCGAGCCGCAGCCGCTCGCTCGTCTCGCGCAGCGCAGCCTGCGCGCGGCGATCGTCGCTCATGTCGACGACCGTCCCGACCAGCCGGATCGGACTATCGCCATCGAAGAACGCTATGCCGTGCGCGACGATATGGCGCTCGACGCCGTCGCTTTGGCCGATCGTGCGATATTCCGAATCGAACATCCGCGTGCCCCGCGGATCGAGCGCGGCGGCGACTTCCGCATCGGCGGCCGCGCGGTCGTCGGGGTGGAGATTGGCGAGGAAGGCGGACTCGTAATCGACCGGCGCTCCCGCCGGGATCCCGAACAGCGCGCGGCACCGGTCGTCCCAGCGCAGCATGCCGTCCGCCGGCCGATAGTCGAACCGGCCCAGCCGCGCGACCCGCGTCGCCAGTTCCAGCTCCTCGCGGCTTTCGGACAGCGCCACCTCGTTCCGGCGGCGCTCGCTGATGTCGTTGAACAGCACCGCGACATGATTCAGCTCGGGCGCATCGACGCGGTAGGCATAGACCTCGAACCAGCGATCCTGCAGCGCGGAGGCGGGATCCTCGAACCGCAGCGGCTCGCCAGTCGTCGCGACATGGCCGTACAGGTCGAACCAGCGCTGTTCCATGTCGGGCGCGACGTCGCGCATCGTCCGCCCGATCATGTCGTCGAGCCCGGTGTTGCGCGCAAACGCCCGGTTCACCTCGAGGAAGCGATAATCGTATGGCGCGCCGTCGGCGAACAGCACCTCGATCACGCAGAACCCCGCATCGATCGATTCGAACAGCGAGCGATAGCGTGCCTCGCTCGCCTTCACCGCGGTCTCACCGCGCACCCGGTCGACCGCGTCCGACGTGCGCAGCGCGACGTCCTCGACCAGCGCGATATCCGCCCTAGTCCAGTCGCGCGGCGTGGCCTCGTGCAGGTACAGGACCGCCGCCAGCCGCCCATCGCGGAGCAGCGGCGCGGCGATCAGTGCGCCGACGCCGGCCTGCGCCCAGCACCGCGCGGTCGCCGGATCGCGCGCGCGTGCGTCGGTCGCGCAATCGTCGACGATCACCGTGTGCCCGCGCCGCAGATCGGCGATCACGCCCGTGCCCAGTGCCGCGTCCGCGTCCCCGTCTCCGTCTCCGTCTGGCGTCGCGGTGAGGCCGGGCAGCGTCCCGTTCGACCAGTCGCTGACGCCCCGGGTCATCGCGCCGTCCGCCGACACCTCGTCATAGCCGCAGCGTGCGACGTCGAGATGCGAGCCCAGCGCCGCGGCGGCCGCCACCATGATGTCGTCTGGCCGCGCCATCGTGCGGAACAGGTCGACCAGCGCGAGCTGGAACGCCTGTCGCGCGAGCAGTTCATCACGATCGAGCAGAGGGGGACGCATAACCTATGTGTGCCCGGAGAGACCGGGGAAGTCGAGCCATGCCCGGCTCAGCCGCGCTTCAGCCGGACCAGCGCAGCGTCGAGCGCGGACAGGAAACGCGACCGGTCCGCCTTGGCAAAGGGTGCAGGGCCGCCGATCACGTCGCCGCCCGCGCGCAGATCGGCCATGATCGCGCGCGTCGCGATCGCACCGCCGATCGAGCTGGTGGTGAACGGCTTGCCGGTGTTGGCGAGCACGGTCGCCCCCGCCTTCACGCAGCGATCGGCGAGCAGGATGTCCGCGGTGATCACCACCGCCTTCGTATCGGCCTGCTCGGCGATCCAGTCGTCGGCGGCGTCGAACCCGTCGCTGACGACGACGCGGTTGACCAGCGGGTGGACGGGTATCCGAAAATGGCTGTTCGCGACGATGGTGACGGGCACCTCGTGCCGCCACGCGACCTTGTAGATCTCGTCTTTGACGGGACACGCATCGGCGTCGACGAGGATGCGGAGGGCGGTGGGTGCGGTGGGTGCGGTCGTCATCGGCTATCTCCCGATTTCACCAACGTCGTCATCCTGACGAAAGTCAGGATCCAGGATCAAGCAGGACGGCGTCCGCCGCTCTGGATCCTGACTTTCGTCAGGATGACGGGGCAAAGAGGGCCCCTGCCATCGTCAGAATGACGGCGCGGGGGCCGCCCGCGCCCTCACCCCGTTCGCCCTGAGCGAAGTCGAAGGGCATGCCCCAAGCCGGGGTGCTTCGACGTCGCTCAGCACGAACGGAAGGCGCCGATCGTTCAGCTACGCTCGCGATTGCCGCGATACGGCGCCTTGCGCGCCGGCGCCGGACCGCCGCGCGGGGCCGCGCGGTGCAGCGTCGAGCGCGGGGCGCCCGCGTTGCTGCGACCACCGCCGCCGGCATGGCGTGCGGTGCTCTCGGGCGCGCCCTGCATCGCCTCGATCGCGACACCGCTCTCCTCTTCGCCCGCCTGCGCGGTACGCTGGATTGCCGCCGAGAAGCGCGACGCGACGGCGCGCGGGATCTCGAACGCGGTCTCGTTCGGGCCGATGCGGATCGCACCGATCTCGGACTTGGTGATGTGCCCGCGACGGCAGATCAGCGGCAGGATCCAGCGCGGATCGGCGTTCTGGCGACGACCGATGTCCATGCGGAACCACACCGTGTCCTCGAAGCCCGCGCGCGGACCCTGCGAACGATCGTCGCTGACCGACTGCTTGCTCTGGTCGATCAGGTCCTCGGCCTGCGGCATCGTCGCGCGGTGCATGTGCACCAGCGCCGCAGCGATATCCTCAGGGGTCTTCTCGGCCATCAGGCGGGTCGCGAGCTCGCGATCCTCGTCCTCGACCTCGACCGGCTGCATCAGCATCGTGATCAGCCGCTCATGGTCGTTCTTGCGGATGTCCTCGGCGGTCGGGGCGTTGACCCACTCCGCGTTGATCTTCGCACCTTTCAGCATCATGTCGACGCGACGGCGACGCGGGAACGGCACGATCAGGACGGCGGTGCCCTTCTTGCCCGCACGACCGGTACGACCCGAGCGATGCTGGAGCGTCTCGGCATCGCGTGGCAGTTCGACATGCACGACGAGGCTGAGCGTCGGCAGATCGATGCCGCGCGCGGCAACGTCGGTCGCGACGCAGACGCGCGCACGACGGTCACGCAGTGCTTGGAGCGCGGCGTTACGCTCGTTCTGCGAATGCTCGCCCGACAGCGCGACCGCGGCGAAACCGCGCTCGACCAGGCTCGCATGCAGATGGCGCACGTTATCGCGCGTCGCGCAGAACAGCATCGCCGTCTCCGCTTCGTGGAAGCGCAGCAGGTTGATCACCGCATGCTCGATCTCGGACGGCGAGACCGTGACGGCCTGGTACGAGATGTCGCCATGACCGCGATCCTCACCGACGGTCGAGATGCGCACCGCGTCGCGCTGATAGCGCTTGGCGAGCGCGACGATCGGCCGCGGCATCGTCGCCGAGAACAACAGGGTACGGCGCTGCTCGGGCGACGCGTCGAGGATCTGCTCGAGATCCTCGCGGAAACCCATGTCGAGCATCTCGTCGGCCTCGTCGAGCACCGCGACCTTCAGGGCCGACAGGTCGAGCGCGCCGCGCTCGAGATGGTCGCGCAGACGGCCGGGCGTGCCGACGACGATATGCGCGCCGTGTGCGAGCGAACGACGCTCCTTCGACGCGTCCATGCCGCCGACGCAGGTCGAGATGCGCGCGCCAGCCTTGGCATAGAGCCACATCAGCTCGCGGCTGACCTGCAGCGCGAGTTCGCGGGTCGGGGCGATGCAGAGCACGAGCGGCTTGTGCGGCGCCGGCAGGCGCTGGACGCCGTCCTCGCCTGCTTCACCGAGCAGTTCGCCGGCCATCGCCAGGCCGAACGCGACGGTCTTGCCCGAACCGGTCTGTGCCGACACGACGAGATCGCGACCGACCGCATTCTCCTCGATCACATGCGCCTGGACGGGGGTGAGCGCGGTATAGCCACGCGCGGCGAGCGCTTCCGAAAGAAGCGACGGAATATTTGAAAAAGGCATGTACGTCCTAATTGGTGGCCGGCTTGACGCTACGGCAAAGCACTGGCGTGGTGGTCCCTACAGGACTTGGCCCGCGGCCCACCCGCTCGCCCATGCCCATTGGAAGTTGTAGCCGCCGAGCCACCCTGTGACATCGACCGCTTCGCCGACCGCATACAGGTTTTTTACGCGTTTGGCTTCCATTGTTTGTGAAGAAAGCTCAGCAGTGCTGATTCCGCCCGCCGTCACCTCCGCCTTGGCATAGCCTTCGCTGCCATTTGGCGTCAATTGCCAATGGCTTAGCGCACGCTCCGCGTCCTGGAGCCGGCGATCGGTGAGGGTGGAAATCTCCCCCGTCATCCCCAGTCGCTCGCTCAATGTCTCGGCGAGTCGGTCGGGCAGCGTCCCCCCGAGCAGCTTGCGCAGCGTCGTGCGCGGCGTGGTGCGCTTGGCCGCGGGGAGCCAGCCGGAGTCGCGGTCGGGGACGAAATCGATGCCCACGGGCTGACCGTGCCGCCAATAGGACGAGGCCTGCAGGATCGCCGGGCCCGACAGTCCGCGATGCGTGAACAGCGCCGCCTCGCGGAACGCGGTCTTGCCGGCCGTCGCAACGACGTCGGCGGCGACGCCCGACAATTCGCGGAACAGGATCTCGTCGCCGCCGAGCGTCAGCGGGACGAGCGCGGGCCGCGGCTCGACCACCTTCAATCCGAATTGCCGCGCCAGATCATAGGCAAAGCCGGTCGCGCCCATTTTCGGGATCGACGGTCCGCCGGTCGCGATCACCAGCGCGGGCGCGGTGACCGCGCGGCCGTCGAGCGACACGCGGTAGCCGCCGTCACCCTGCTCGACCCCCGTGACGCCGCGTCCCAGCGACAGGTCGACCCGCCCCTTGTCGCATTCGTCGAGCAGCATCTCGACGATCTGTTTCGCCGAGCCGTCGCAGAACAGCTGCCCCAGCGTCTTTTCGTGCCACGCGATCCCGTAACTCTCGACGAGCGCGAGAAAATCCTGCGCGGTGTAGCGGCCGAGCGCGGACTTGGCGAAATGCGGATTGGCGGAGATATAGCGGTCGGCGGCGGTGTGCATGTTGGTGAAGTTGCACCGCCCGCCGCCCGAGATCAGGATCTTCTTCCCCGCCTGCTCGGCATGGTCGACAAGCAGGATCCGCCGCCCGCGCTGCCCCGCGACCGCGGCGCACATGAGCCCGGCGGCGCCTGCCCCGAGGATGATCGCGTCATAGTCGGACAAGGTTCGCTCCGTGCGGCGCGGGGTGCCGGCCGCTGATGAAAGGTGGTTCCCCGCGAAGGCGGGGACCAGGCTGGGCTCCCGCCTTCGCGGGAGAACAAGGCCAGATTCGGCGCGTTTGGGGTCGCCCATATAGGCGCCACCTGCTCCGAACGAAAGCACCACCCCGGCGAAGGCCACCACCCCGGCGAAGGCCGGGGCCCAGTTGGGGGACGACAATGACGCACGTCGCGCGCCGTTACCCCCACCTCGCCAACTGGACCCCGGCCTCCGCCGGGGTGGTGAATTCTTCAATCGTCATCCTGACGAAAGTCAGGACCCAGGATGACGAGCGGCTACCGCAGCTTCGCGATATTCAGCGAATCTTCCTTCGCGCGCGTCTTCACCGATTCCTCGCTCCGCGTCAGCGCCTTGGCGATCGCCTTCAGCGCCATGCCCTTCTTGGCGAGCGTGTGCAGCTTCTGGATCTCGTCCTGGGTCCAGGGCTGGCGGTGCCGTTCGAATTTCGCCTCGGCCATTATGCGATCTCCACTATCTCGATCGCATCCGCCTTGCCGGCAAACGCCACCGTCTCGCCCACCGCGGCGCCCATCAGCGCGCGTGCGAGCGGGGCGGAGAAAGCGAGGCGATCCTCGCCCGGCTCGGCCTCGTCGCCGCCGACGATTGCGATCGTCCGCTCCGCGCCGTTCATCCGCACGCGCACCGACGATCCGATCCCGACCTCGCCCTTTTCGGGTTCGGGCGCGAGCTCTGCAGTCGTCTGGCGCGTGTGCCAGTAGCGCAGGTCGCGTAGCAGCACCTTGCGTGCTTCTTCGTCGGTCTCGGCCGCGACCGCTGCCTCGATCGTCTCGACGCGCTCGCCGATCAGTGCAAGGCCGCGCGCCGTGACCAGATTGGGCCCCGGCGCGATCGGCTGTTCGAACTTCGGCTCGAGATGTTCCTCGTCGCTTTCACGGCGAAACGCGACGCTCATGCGCTTACTTCAGGCATGCGACGATCCCGGCAATCGCCGCCAGCGTGCCGTCGACATTCTTCACCTTCACGACGTCGAGCCCGAGCTGCTCGGCCGGATAGTCGTTGCCGCCCGGGAAGATCGCGTCGCCGATGAACATCATCTTGTCGAGCGCGATGCCGCTCGCCTCGTTGAGCTTCTTCAGGCCGTACGCCTTGTCGACACCCTCGCGCGTGATGTCGATCGAGGTCGCACCGCCCATGTTGATCGACAAACCCGGCAGACGCTGGCGCAGATCGGCCTGGATCACCTTGCGCTTGGCGAAGTCCGGATCCCAGCTGTGCTTGGCGTCGATCGGCGCTTCCTGGCCGAGCGCGGAGAAGGTGATCTGGCTGCCGCGATCCTCGATCCGCTCGCCCCAGGTCTGCTCGGGGACGAACCCGGTCGCCTCGAGCGACTCGTCGAATGCCTTGAGGATCTTCTGCTTCTCGTCGTCTTCGAACAGCTCGGCATAGACCGCACGCCAAGCGTCGTCGAACCGGTACAGCTTGGTGCCGGTCGTCGGCATCAGCCACAGCTTGGTGCGATCGGCGCGCTCGGGCAGACGGCTCGCGACCTGCTTTTCGAACTGCGGCCAGTCACCACCCGAGATCACCGCGACATGCGCGACGTCGAGCAGATCGGCGAGCGCCTCGCCCATCGGCTCCTGCAAGGGCTGCTTGCTTTCGGCCAGCGTTCCGTCGAGGTCAAAGGCAACCAACTCTTTCATGCGGAAACTCCAGTCAGGATAAATGTGTCGATTGCGTGCGCGACGCCATCGGCATCGTTCGCGGTGGTAATCTCATGCGCGACGTCGCGGACGGACTTCGGCGCATTGCCCATCGCGATCGCCAGCCTGGCCCGCTTGAGCATCGCGATGTCGTTCGCCTGGTCGCCGATCGCCGCGGTCTGCGTCAGGCTGATGCCGAACGCGTCCGCGAGTTCCTCGATCCCGCTGCCCTTGTTGCCCGCCACGGGCGTGATGTCGAGATAATAGGTCTGGCTCTGGACGATCGTCGCCTGCGCGTCGAACTTCGCCGCCACCTTGGCGTGCAGGTCGCGCAGCAGATCCTCGTCGTCGCTGACAAACGTCACCTTGTCGGCCTTGCCGAGCAGGTCGGTGAAGTCGGCGACGATCACCGGGTCCTGCGCGGAGGCTTTCCGCTCGCTGTCGACATGGCTGCCCTGGTCGGTGCTGGCATACCAGACGTCGTCGGCGAAGATCCAGGTATCGATAGGGGCGTCACCGATGATGTCCATCGCGCCGCGCACGACGTCGACATCGACCATGTGATGCTCGATCACCGTGCCGTCGCGCTTGAACACGATGCCGCCGTTGAACGCGCCCATCGGCTCGTCGATGCCGAGCAGCTCGGCGATCGGCATCATGCCTGACCGGGGCCGCGCGCTGATGATAGTGAAGCCGAGCCCCGCCGCCTTCAGCCGCTTGACCGCATCGACGGTCGCGGGCGCGACCTTCTTGTCCTTGTCGACGAGCGTGCCATCGACGTCGGACACGAGCAGCTTGATGTTCACTTGCCCGTTCACTGGGGCATCTCGACATGCCCGCCAAAGCCGAAGCGCATGGCCGACAACAGCTTGTCGCCGAACGTATGGTCGACCCGGCTGCGATAGCGTGCGTAGAGCGCGGCGCTCAGCACGTTGGCGGGTACCTTCTCTTCCATCGCCGCATCGATCGTCCACTGGCCCTCGCCCGAATCCGCGACGCTGCCGCTGAACCCTTCGAGCGTGCCGTCCTTGGCGAGCGCGATCGCCGACAGGTCGAGCAGCCACGACGAGATCACGCTGCCGCGACGCCACACTTCGGCGACGTCGGTCAGGTTGATGTCGAAGCGCTGGTCCTCCGCGACATGCTCGCCCGACTTGCCCTTGAGGATGTCGAAGCCCTCGGCATAGGCCTGCATCAGGCCGTATTCGATGCCGTTATGGACCATCTTGACGAAATGCCCGGCACCCGGAGGGCCGGCGTGGATATAGCCCTTTTCCGCACGCGGATCGGCCTGCCCCTCGATGCGGCCCGGCGTGCGGACGATCTCGCCCATGCCCGGTGCCAGCGTGTCGAAGATCGGATCGAGATAATCGACCGTCTCCGTCTCGCCGCCGATCATCATGCAATAGCCGCGCTCGAGGCCCCAGACGCCGCCCGACGTGCCGACGTCGACATAGCGGATGCCCTTTTCGGCAAGGTCCTTCGCGCGGCGGACGTCGTCCTTGTAGAAGCTGTTGCCGCCATCGATGATGATGTCGCCCTCGGCGGCCTTTTCGGCGATCGCCTGGACGGTCTGCTCGGTCGGCTCGCCGGCGGGCACCATCACCCACCAGATCGCCGGCGTGTCGAGCTTGCCGCGCATGTCGTCGAGCGAGTCCGCACCGATCGCGCCATCCGCCGCGAGCTTCTTCACCGCCTCCGCATCGCGATCGAACGCGACGACCTCATGGCCGTTCTTCATCAACCGGCGCGCGATATTGCCGCCCATCCGGCCGAGGCCGATCAGTCCGATCTTCATAGGGAAATCCTTGTCTTCTCCCTCTCCCCTCCGGAGAGAGGGTCGGGGTGAGGGGCAGGTCCGGGCGGGGGCGCGCCTGGCAGCCCCTCACCCCGGCCCTCTCCCCAGCGGGGAGAGGGAGCATAGGTCTTACGCCGTCGCCGGCTGCTTCTTCGCGATCGACCCGAGCAGGTCGTCGAACGCCTTCACGAACGACGCGACGCCCTCTTCGACCAGCGTGCCGGTCACGCCGGTCAAGTCGAGCCCGAGCCGCTCGGCTTCCGCCAGCACATGCTTCGCGCCATCGACATCCGCGGTGATCGTCTCCGCCGCGGTGCCATGGTCGCGAAACGCGTCCATCGTCTTTGGCGGCATCGTGTTGACGGTGTCACGGCCGATCAGCGTGTCGATGTAGAGCGTGTCGGGATAGCTCGGATCCTTGACCCCGGTCGACGCCCACAACAGCCGCTGCGGCTGCGCACCCTTGGCGGCGAGCGCCTGCCAGCGATCCGACTTGAGGAAGTCGAGATACCATTGATACGCCATCTTCGCGTTGGCGATCGCGACCTTGCCGCGCACCGCCTTCAGCGCATCCGCCTCGGCATCACCCTTTTCGAGCCGTGCATCGATCTGCTTGTCGATCATCGTATCGATCCGGCTGACGAAGAAGCTCGCGACGCTGGCGATCCGGTCGATCGGCTTGCCCTCGGCGACGCGCTTCTCGAGTCCCGCGGCATAGGCCTCGGCGACACGGACATAGGCGTCGATCGAGAACAGAAGCGTGACGTTGACGTTGATCCCTTCCGAGATCGCGGTCGAGATCGCCGGGCCGCCCGCAAGCGTCCCCGGGATCTTGATCATCAGGTTCGGCCGGTCGACCGCCGCCCACAGCTTGCGCGCCTCGGCGATCGTCGCGTCGGTATCGTCCGAGATATAGGGCGACACTTCGAGGCTGACATAGCCGTCCTTGGCGTCGAGCCGGTCATACACGGGCTTCAGCGTCTCCGCCGCCGCCTTGATGTCCTGGATCGCGAGATGCTCGTAGCGGTCGATCGTCGCCGCACCGGGATTCTCCTTGTCGAACTTCGCGAGCGTCGAGTCATAGGCCTCGCCGTGGCCCATCGCCTTTTCGAAGATCGACGGGTTGGAGGTGACACCGGTCAGCCCGTCGTCGTCGACCAGCTTCTGGAGACCACCGGCCTCCAGGAACTTCCGATCGACGAAATCGAGCCATACCGCCTGGCCGAAGCCTTCGAGATCGTTGAGCGCACCCATCACTTGGTCTCCATAACCTGGCGGGCAACCTTGACGACATTGTCGACGGTGAACCCGAACTTGTCCTGCAGTTTGGCGAGCGGTGCCGAAGCACCGAAGGTCGACATCGTCACGGTCGCGCCGTCGAGCCCGACATAGCGGTCCCAGCCGATCGACCCGGCCATCTCGATCGCGACGCGTGCCCGCACGCCCCGCGGCAACACGCTTTCCTTGTAGGCGGCGTCCTGCAGTTCGTAGCGATACCAGCTCGGCATCGACACGACCCGGCTCTTCACGCCGTCCGCGACCAGCTTCTCATGTGCGTCGACCGCGAGCGACACTTCGCTGCCCGTCGCGATCAGGATCACGTCGGGTGTGCCGTCACAATCGGCGAGCACATACCCGCCCTGCGCAACGCCGTCCGCGCTCGCATATTTGGTCCGGTCCAACGTCGGCAAAGCCTGGCGCGACAGGATCAGCGCGGCGGGCGTGCTGGCGTCCTTCAGGACCGCCTTCCACGCCGCGACAACTTCGTTCGCGTCGCTCGGACGGATCGTGTCGAGACCCGGGATCGCGCGCAGCGTGGCCAGATGCTCGATCGGCTGGTGCGTCGGGCCGTCCTCGCCGACGCCAATCGAATCATGCGTGAACACCCAGACCGCGCCCACTTCCATGATCGCCGACAGCCGCACCGGTGCGCGCATGTAATCGACGAAGACGAGGAAGGTGGAGCCGTAGGAGCGCAGATGCGACAGCGCCATGCCGTTGACGATCGCGCCCATGCCATGTTCGCGAATGCCGAAATGGAAGTTGCGGCCGGCATAGTTGTTCGCCTCGAACGAGGGCTGGCCCTTGATGTCGGTCTTGGTCGACGGCGCGAGATCCGCCGAGCCGCCGATCAGCCACGGCACCTTGGCGGCGATCGCATTGAGCACCTTGCCGCCCGAATCACGGCTGGCGACACCCTTGGGATCGGCCTCGAACACCGGAATGTCCGCATCCCAGCCCTCGGGCAGCTCGTCCTTGAGCAGCAGGTCGAGTTCGGCCGACAGCTCGGGATATGCACCCCGATATTTGTCGGTCAGCGCGACCCATTCGTCGCGCAGCTTCGCGCCACGCTCTGCGATCGCACCGTTGAAATGCTCGATCACGCCATCGGGCACGTAGAAGGACTTGTCCTCGGGCCAGCCATAGGCCTGCTTGGTGAGGCGGATATTCTCGTCGCCGAGCGGCTCGCCATGCGCCTTCTCGCTGCCCGCCTTGGGGCTGCCGTAACCGATCACCGAATGCACGACGATGAAGGTCGGCTTGTCGGTGGTCGCCTTGAACGTCTCGATCGCACGGCTCAGCGCCGCGGTGTCGTTCGCGTCGTCGACATGGATGACGTTCCAGCCATAGGCGTCGAAGCGCAGGCCGACATCCTCGTCGAACGCGAGATCGGTCGCGCCCTCGATCGAGATGTGGTTGCTGTCGTAGATCCAGCACAGATTGCTGAGCTTCAGATGCCCGGCCATGCTCGCCGCCTCGGCCGAGACGCCCTCCATCATGTCGCCGTCGCCACAGATGGTGTAGACGTCATGGTCGAACAGCGTGAAGCCGTCCTTGTTGTAGCGCGCCGCGAGCCAGCGCTCGGCGATCGCCATGCCGACCGAATTGCCGCAACCCTGGCCGAGCGGGCCGGTCGTGGTCTCGACACCCGTCGTGTGGCGATATTCGGGGTGGCCCGGGGTCTTGGACGAAAGCTGGCGGAACTGCCGGATGTCTTCGAGGCTGACCGCCTCCTTGCCGCTCTTCTCGCCGTCCGCACTGATCTCTTCGATCTTGGCGAGGTGGATCAGCGCATAGAGCAGCATCGACGCATGGCCGACCGACAGCACGAACCGGTCGCGATTGGGCCAGTCGGCATGCTTGGGGTCGTAACGCAGGAATTTCGACCAGAGCGTGTAGCCGACCGGCGCGAGCGCCATCGGCGTGCCGGGATGGCCCGAATTGGCCTTCTGCACCGCGTCCATCGACAGCGTGCGGATCGTATCGATCGTCAGACGCTCGGGCGAACCGTCCTCGTGCAGGTTCGGATCCGCCTTCATCGTGGGGGCGGTTGCGGTATCGGTCATGAAAGAAAGCCTCGCTCTAGACTGTGACCGAACGCCGCGCATCCGATCTGGTTGCCAACATAGGATGCCTTTAGGCGGATGCACCCGAGCGTTCCAGTCGCGTAACGACGCCTTTGGATGCAATATACGCGGCATCGACCTCGTCGAGGAACAGTCCGTGGCCCAGCACGCCCGGAATCGCCGCCAGCACCGCAGCGAGCGCGTGCGGGTCCTCGAGTGCCGGAAATCGGCAATCCGCGACAAGATTGTCCTGATCCGTCCGATAGTTGGGCCGAATCACCGGCGCCGCACCCAGGTCGCTCAACACGCGCATCACATAGGCCCGCGCAAAGGGCAGCAGCTCGACCGGCAGCTTCGCCGCGCCGATCCGTCCGACCCGCTTCGATCCGTCCGCAATCACGACCATCCGTGCCGAGCTTGCGGCGACGATCTTCTCGCGCAGCATCGCCCCGCCCGCGCCCTTGACCGCAAAACACCGCGCATCGATCTCGTCCGCGCCGTCGATCGTCAGGTCGACTTGCGCAATATCGGCAAAGTCGAGCACCGCGATACCCACCTGCCGCGCCAGCATGCCGCTCGCCTCGGACGTGACGACCGCGCGGACGTCGAGCCCCGCCGCGACCCGCTCGCCCAGCGCGCGGATCGCGAACGCCGCGGTTGACCCGGTGCCCAGCCCGACCAGCATCCCGTCCCGAACCTCCGCCACCGCCGCCACCGCCGCCGCCTGCTTGTCGTCATCGATCATGTGTTGCGCCTTTTCAAATCAACTGCCCCCGATCCAATCCAACCGCCCCCGTCCCTCCCGTTCGCCCCTCCCGTTCGCCCGCCCCCCTCCCGTTCGCCCTGAGCGAAGTCGAAGGGCATGCCCCAGGAGAAGGTGCTTCGACTTCGCTCAGCACGAACGGGGGGGGGACGACCGGATAAACGCAACGAACGGAGTGGGGGGAACGAACGGATTAGGGAACACGAACGGATCAGGAGAACGAACCGCCCCGGGGAATCATCCTAACACCCCACCCACACCCCCCGTCATCCTGACGAAAGTCAGGATCCAGAGCCACCAACGATCCCCTCGCGACCCCGGATCCCGACCTTCGCCAACACAACCGACCGCAAAAAACCCCACCACGGAAACACCACAAAACACCCCCACCAACAAACCAGGTTACTCTTTCTTCCCTATTTTTCGCGTCCGCTTTTCAACTGACATACTTCTGGTACATCCGCATGGTTTAGCCGGCCCTCATCTGATCGCGGATACCCCACTTGATAGCCAAACGACTTACCCCTTGGCGCTACGCCGTGATGGCACCCGCGCTGATCGGCCTCGCGGCCTGTTCCGGTGGCGGCGGCGATGCCGCAAAAGGCAAGGGCAAGGGCGGTCAGCCGGGTCAGGGCACCCCCACCGTCGGCTATGTCGTCATCCAGCCGTCGAGCGTCGCGATGACCACTGAACTCAGCGGCCGCACCACCGCGTTCGAAAGCTCGGACGTCCGGCCCCAGGTGACCGGGATCATCCGCCGCCGCTTCTTCACCGAAGGCACGCTCGTCAGGAAGGGCCAGCCGCTCTACGAGATCGACCCGCGCCTCTACCGCGCCGCCGCCAACGAGGCGCAGGCCAATCTGCAGAGCGCACGTGCCAATGCCGAGGCGCAGGGCATCCTCGCCCAGCGCTACAAGCCGCTCGCCGAGATGGAGGCGATCAGCAAACAGGATTACACCAACGCGATCGCGACCTCGCGCCAGGCGACCGCGTCGGTCGCGCAGACCCGCGCCGCGCTCGAGACCGCGCAGATCAACCTGAAGTTCACGACCGTCCCCGCGCCGATCACCGGGAGGATCGGCCGCTCGCTGTTCACCGTCGGCGCGCTCGTCTCCGCGACGCAGACCGATCCGCTGTCGCAGATCCAGCGGCTCGACCCGATCTTCGTCGACATCCAGCAGGCCTCGGGCGACCTGCTCGCGCTGCGCCGCTCGCTCGGCCAGAACGGCATCGTCCCGACCCGCGCCGAGGTGCGCCTCAAGCTCGAGGACGGCAGCGATTACGGCGCGACCGGCTCGGTCGAATTCGCCGAAGCGCTGGTCAACACCGAGACGGGCACCGTGACGCTGCGCGCGCGCTTCCCCAATCCCCAGGGGCTGTTGCTGCCCGGCATGTTCGTCCAGGCGAAGTTCGCGCAGGCGATCAACCAGCGCGCCTTCCTCGTGCCGCAAGCGGGCGTCGCGCGCGACGCGAAGGGCAATGCGACCGTCTATGTCGTCAGCGCCGACAACAAGGCGGTGCAGAAGACGATCAAGGCTGACCGGACGCAGGGCCCCTATTGGGTCGTCACCAGCGGGCTCAACCCGGGTGACCGGATCATCACGCAGGGGCTGTCGAAGATCGCCCCCAACCAGAGCGTGAAGCCGGTCCCCGAAAACACCGCGCAAAAGATCGAAGCGCCCAAGGGCGACTCCTCGGGTGGCGATAAGGCCAGCCAGAAAAAGGCCGGCTAGACCCTTATGTTATCCCGTGTCTTCATCGATCGCCCGATCTTTGCCTGGGTGCTCGCGATCATCGTGATGCTCGGCGGCATCGGCGCGATCATGAGCCTGCCGATCGCACAATATCCCGACGTCGCGCCGCCACAGGTGACGATCCGCGCGACCTTCCCGGGCGCCAACGCGCAGACGATCCAGAACAGCGTGACGCAGGTCGTCGAACAGTCGCTGACCGGGATCGACGGGCTGATCTATTTCAGCTCGTCCTCGTCGTCGCGCGGCTCGGTGACGGTCACGGTCACGTTCGAAAAGGGCACCGATCCCGACATCGCGCAGGTCCAGGTCCAGAACCAGGTCCAGCAGACACTGTCGCGCCTCCCCACCCAGGTGCAGCAGCAGGGCCTCGTCGTCCGCAAGTCGAACCCGGACAACCTCCTGATCGTCGGCGTCTATGACGAGACCGACAAGCTGACCAACCAGGACGTCTCGGACTATCTCGTCTCGAACCTCCAGGATCCGCTCGGCCGCATTCCCGGCATCGGCGACAGCAACGTCTTCGGCGCGCAGTATGCGATGCGGATCTGGCTCGACCCGAACAAGCTGGCGAGCTTCCAGCTGATCCCGAGCGACGTGACGACCGCGATCCAGGCGCAGAATACCGAGGTCGCGGCCGGCGAACTCGGCGGCCAGCCTCAGCCCGACACGCAGATGCTGAACGCGACCGTGACCGCGCAGTCGCGTCTCCAGACGCCCGAGCAGTTCGCCAACATCATCCTGAAGACCACCAACACCAGCGCGACGGTCAAGCTGCGCGACGTCGCGCGGATTGAACTGGGCGCCGAAAACTACAACGCGCGCAGCCGCGTCAACGCGCATCCGGGCGCGGGCATCGCGGTGCTCCTGGCCCCCGGCGCCGACGCGCTCAAGACCGCCGAGCTGGTCAAGGCCTATGTCGAGAAGTCCGCCAAGAGCTTCCCGCCCGGCCTCAAATTCGCTTACGCCAACGACACGACCAACTTCATCAAGCTGTCGATCGAGGAGGTCATCAAGACGCTGATCGAGGCGGTCATCCTCGTCGTCATCGTCATGTTCGTGTTCCTGCAGAGCTGGCGCGCGACGCTGATCCCGACGATCGCGGTGCCGGTCGTGCTGCTCGGCACGTTCGGCGTCTTCTATCTCGCGGGCTTCTCGATCAACACGCTGACGCTGTTCGGGCTCGTGCTCGCGATCGGCCTGCTCGTCGACGACGCGATCGTCGTCGTCGAGAATGTCGAGCGGCTGATGGAGGAAAATCCCGACATGTCGCCGCGCGAGGCGACGATCGAGTCGATGAACGAGATCACTGTCGCACTCGTCGCGATCGCGCTGGTGTTGTCCGCGGTGTTCCTGCCGATGGCGTTCTTCGGCGGGTCGACCGGCGTGATCTACCGCCAGTTCTCGCTGACGATGGTGTCGGCGATGGTCCTGTCGGTGCTCGTCGCGCTGATCCTGTCGCCCGCGCTGACCGCGACGTTGCTCAAGCAGAAGAAGAAGGATGCCGACGGCAATCCCGAACAGAGCTGGGGCGAGCGCAAATTCCCGAAGGTCGCGCATTTTTTCACGCGCGCGGGCGACAAGTTCAACGACACGTTCGAAAAGGGTACCAGGAAATACGTCGGTGCCGTCCAGTCGGTGGTCAATCGCAAATGGCTGTTCCTGCTGATCTATGCCGCGGTCGTCGCGCTGCTCGCGGTGATGTTCCTCCGCCTGCCCACGGGCTTCCTGCCGACCGAGGACCAGGGCACCGGCATCGTCCAGTTCCAGCTTCCCGCGGGCGCGACGCAAGGGCGCACCTTCGCGTTGCAGAAGCAGATCGAGAAATATTACTTCACCAACGAGAAGGCCAATGTGAGCACGATGTTCACCGTCAGCGGCGGCGGTGGCGGTGGTGCAAGCGGCCAGAATACCGGCCAGGGCTTCGTCTCGTTCGCGCCCTGGGAAAATCGCGAGGGCAAGGAAAACACCGCCGAGGCGATCACCGGCCGCGCGGCCCAGGCGTTCGCAGGTTTCCGCGATGCGCAGGTCTATTCGCTCGTCCCGCCGGCGATCCGCGGCCTCGGCTCGTCGAACGGCTTCACGATGCAGCTGCAGAACAGCGGCAGCCTGAGCCAGACCGAGTTCAACGCCGCGCGTGACAAGCTGCTCGCGCTCGCCCGCGCCGATTCCTCGCTGACCGCGATCCGCCTGACCGAGCTGCCCGACGTCGCGACGCTGCGCGTCGATGCCGACCAGCAGAAGCTCTCGACGCTCGGGCTGACCCAGGCGAACGTGAACTCGACGCTGTCGACCGCCTGGGGTGGCCAGTATGTCAACGACTTCATCGACCGCGGCCGCGTCAAGCGCGTCTATGTCCAGGGCGACGCACAGTTCCGCGCGGCACCCTCGGACCTGAGCCAGTGGTTCGTCCGCGGGTCGAACGGCCAGATGGCGCCCTTCTCCTCCTTCGCGCGCACCAGCTGGTCGCAGGCACCGACGACGCTGTCGCGGTTCAACGGCATCTCGTCCTACGAGATCCAGGGGTCGGGCGCGGCGGGCGTCAGCTCGGGCGACGCGATGACCCGGATCGCCGAGCTTGCCGGGCAGATCCCCGGCACCTCGGTCGCGTGGTCGGGGCTCTCCTACCAGGAACGCCTGTCCTCGGGTCAGGCGCCGATCCTCTACGGGCTGTCGCTGCTCGTCGTCTTCCTGTGCCTCGCCGCGCTCTATGAAAGCTGGTCGATCCCGATCGCGGTGCTGCTCGTCATCCCCCTGGGCCTCGTCGGCGCGATCCTCGCGGTGACGCTGCGCGGGCTCATCAACGACGTGTATCTCCAGATCGGGCTGCTGACGACGATGGGGCTCGCGGCGAAGAACGCGATTTTGATGATCGAGTTCGCCGAACAGGAAGAGCGCAAGGGCAAGCGCGTCATCGAGGCCGCACTGTCCGCCGCCAAGATCCGTCTTCGTCCGATCCTGAT
This sequence comes from Sphingomonas aerolata, assembly GCF_003046295.1. GTDB lineage: Bacteria > Pseudomonadota > Alphaproteobacteria > Sphingomonadales > Sphingomonadaceae > Sphingomonas > Sphingomonas aerolata. Next base: position 441,059 of record NZ_PZZN01000002.1, on the reverse strand, counting down.
GACGTCGTTCGCGTTCATCCTCGGCGTGCTCCCGCTTGCGCTGTCGACCGGTGCGGGCGCGAACAGCCGCATCGCGATCGGCACCGCGGTGGTCGGCGGGATGCTGACCGCGACCTTGCTCGCGATCTTCTACATCCCGCTGTTCTTCGTGCTCGTCCGCCGCGGCGCGCGCGACGGCATCGCCAAGCTGCGTGGTCGCCCGACCGGCTTCCACGGCGGCGAGGATGACCATGACGGTCGCGATTCCGAAAAGCTCGGCCCTCCCGAACAACCAGGCCCCCACCGGCCGGAGCCCGCATGATGCGTTCGCCACTCCTGATCCTCGCCGCGTCGACCGCGCTCGCGGGCTGCTCGCTCGCCCCCAAATATGTCCGGCCCGAGCTGCCCACGCCGGTGTCCTGGCCGGTCGGCGACGCCTATCTGCGTCAGTCCGAGGCGGCGCTGCCGGCCTTCACCTACCGCGACGTGTTCCGCGACCCGCGGCTCCAGCAGATCATCGTCCAGGCGCTCGCGAACAACCGCGACCTGCGCGTCGCCGCGGCGAACATCGCCGCGACCCGCGCGCAATATCGCATCCAGCGCGCCGACCTGCTCCCCCAGCTCGATGCGAGCGGCCGCTACAGCTATTCGGGCGGCGGCAATGGCGCGCGCAGCACCGCGACGAGCAACACGGGCACGGGCACAGGCACGGGCGGCACAGGAACCGGGACAGGCACCGGCACGGGCGGCACCGGCACGGGGACCGGCGGCACCGGCACGGGCGGGACCGTCGTCAGCTCGTCCAGCTCGAACAGCGCCTTCTCGGTCGATCTCGGTACCACCGCGTTCGAGCTCGACCTGTTCGGCCGCATCCGCTCGCTCACCGGTGCCGCGCTCAACCGTTATTTCGAGACCGAGGCCGCCGCGCGTGCGACCCGGCTGACGCTGGTCGGCGACATCGCCGATGCGTGGCTGACCTATGCCTCCGACCAGAGCCTGCTCAAGATCGCGCAGGACACCGTCGCCAGCTCGCAGCGCAGCGTGACCCTCACCCAGGCGAGGCTCCGCGGCGGCGTCGCGCCGCGCACCGACCTGCGCCAGGCCCAGCAGATCCTGTTCACCGCGCAATCCGATCTCGCGACTCAGAAGACCGCGCTCGCCCAGGATATCAACGCGCTGCAACTGCTCGTCGGCGCGCCGGTCGACGCCGCACTGCTGCCCGCCTCGATCGAGCAGGCGCTGCCGACCGTCGCCACCCTGCCCGCCGGCCTCGACAGCGGCATCCTGCTCCGCCGGCCTGACGTCGTTCAGGCGGAATATGAGCTGCGTGCGACCAATGCCGAGATCGGCGCCGCGCGTGCCGAGCTGTTCCCGCGCGTGTCGCTCACCGGCCTGCTCGGCTTTGCCAGCAGCGCGCTGACCTCGCTGTTTTCGGGCGGCGCGTTCAACTATTCGGTCGCGCCCTCGATCAGCTACCCGATCTTCCGCGCCGGCGCGGGGGTCGCCAATGTCGAATATACCAAGGCGCAGCGCGACGCCGCGCTCGCCACCTACGAGAAATCGATCCAGACCGCGTTCCAGGAAACCGCCGACGCGCTCGCGCGCCAGGGCACGATCGCCGATCAGCTCGCCGCCAACGTCAATTTCGCCGCGGCGGCGCAGGACACCTATCGCCTGTCCGACGCGCGCTATCGCGGCGGCATCGACACCTTCCTCAGCTCGCTCGACGCGCAGCGCTCGCTCTATACCGCGCAGCGCAACCTCGTCGCGACGCAGCTGGTGGGCGCGAGCAACCGCGTCACGCTCTACCGCGTGCTCGGCGGCGACTCGACGCTGGAGGCGACCGCCAACGGACCGCGGCCCGTCACCGCCGCCGGCACACCGCGCGCCGAATAGGCCGGTCGCGCCAGGCCGATCCTGTCGGCCCGGCGCGGGTCGATGATCAGCCGCCCTTCATCGGCGTGACCGCGTCGCGCCCGAACCGCATGATCAGCTCGCCGATCTCACGCGCCTGGCTCATACTGCGCTCGCTCTGTGTCCGCAGATAGTCGCTCTGGATCTTCATCACGTCGGTCAGGTCCTTGGCGGACGCCGCCTCGCGCATCGCCGCGAACGCCTCACGCGTGTTCTGCTCGGCCTGGTCGATCATCTTCGCGCCGATCGTCGACCCGTTCTCCGCCATCTTGCGTCCCGATTCCTTCAGCGCCTCGCCCGCGCGCTTGGCGGGTTCACCGAAATGATCCGAAAACGCGGCCTGCGCGCTCTGCGCATCCGCCTGCATCCGGTCGGTCGCGGTCTTCGCCGCACCCGCGGCCTGGTCGGTCGCGGCCTTTGCCCGATCAGCACCCTTGTCGATCGCGGCTTTGACATCGTCTGACATATTTACGGTCCTCTCCATTCCGGCGTGCTTGCTGCATCGGCCTTCGACGGACCCGAAGCATAACCGGTTGTGGCCCGGTCGCAATGTTAGTCGAGCACGCGAAACCGCGTCTCAATCGAAACCCGCCCTTCCCCCCCCCCCCCCCCCTTGCTAAGGCCCCGGCAGTAACCGCATTCAGGTCGGTCCCCTACGCGCCCCCGCGGTCCCATAGGCCGCTTTCCCCTCGGCGCCCGGCGGCCCGACGCCCACGGGAAGGACCCCTATGACTGCCATCGGCCAGGACACCCTCAAGACCCGCACGAGCCTTTCGACCGGCGGCAAGTCCTATGACTATTACAGCCTCGCCAAGGCCTCCGAACAGCTCGGCGACATCAGCCGCCTGCCCTTCTCGATGAAGGTGCTGCTCGAGAACCTGCTGCGCTTCGAGGACGGCGTCACCGTCACGCGCGACGACATCCAGGCGATCGTCGACTGGCAGAAGGAGCGTCGCAGCGACCGCGAGATCCAGTATCGCCCGGCGCGCGTGCTGATGCAGGATTTCACCGGCGTACCCTGCGTCGTCGATCTCGCCGCGATGCGCGACGCGATGACCAAGCTCGGCGGCAACCCCGAGAAGATCAACCCGCAGGTTCCCGTCCACCTCGTCATCGATCACTCGGTGATGGTCGACGAGTTCGGCACGCCCAAGGCGTTCGAGGACAACGTCGACCTCGAGTACGAGCGCAACATCGAGCGCTACGAGTTTCTCAAGTGGGGTTCGAAGGCGCTCGACAATTTCCAGGTCGTCCCCCCCGGCACCGGCATCTGCCACCAGGTGAACCTCGAATATATCGGCCAGGCCGTCTGGTCGTCGGCCTCGTCGGGTGATCATGGCGACGGCACGATGATCGCCTATCCGGATACGCTGGTCGGCACCGACAGCCACACGACGATGATCAACGGTCTCGGCGTGCTCGGCTGGGGCGTCGGCGGGATCGAGGCCGAGGCTGCGATGCTCGGCCAGCCCGTGTCGATGCTGATCCCCGAAGTCGTCGGCTTCAAGCTGACCGGCGCGCTGAACGAGGGCATCACCGCCACCGATCTCGTGCTCACCGTCACGCAGATGCTGCGCGCCAAGGGCGTGGTCGGCCGCTTCGTCGAGTTCTTCGGCCCCGGCCTGTCGTCGATGACGCTCGCCGATCGCGCGACGATCGCCAACATGGCGCCGGAATATGGCGCGACCTGCGGCTTCTTCCCGATCGACGACAAGACGCTCGATTACATGCGCCTCACCGCGCGCTCTGACGAGAATGTCGAGCTGGTCGAGGCGTACGCCAAGGCCAACGGCTTCTGGCGCGACGAGAATGCCGAAGACCCCGTCTTCACCGACACGCTCGAGCTCGACATGGGCTCGGTCGTCGCCAGCCTCGCCGGCCCGAAGCGCCCGCAGGACCGCGTCAGCCTCAACAAGGTCGACGAGGTGTTCAACAGCGACCTCCACAAGCTGTACCACAAGGAGCAGCCCGAGCGCGTCGCGGTCGAGGGTCGTGAGCATGACATCGGCGACGGCGACGTCGTGATCGCCGCGATCACCAGCTGCACCAACACGTCGAACCCGTCGGTGCTCGTCGCCGCCGGCCTCGTCGCCCGCAAGGCGAACGCTCTGGGCCTCAAGTCGAAGCCCTGGGTGAAGACCTCGCTCGCGCCGGGTTCGCAGGTCGTCACCGACTATCTCGACAAGGCCGGCCTCACCGCCGACCTGAACGCGCTCGGCTTCAACCTCGTCGGCTATGGTTGCACGACCTGCATCGGCAATTCGGGTCCGCTGGCCCCTGCCATCTCGTCGGCGATCAACGAGAACGACCTCGTCGCCGCGTCGGTCCTCTCGGGCAACCGCAACTTCGAGGGCCGCGTCTCGCCCGACGTCCGCGCCAACTTCCTGGCCAGCCCGCCGCTCGTCGTCGCCTATGCGATCAAGGGCACCGTCACGACCGACATGATCGAGACGCCGCTGGGTCAGGGCACCGACGGCCAGGACGTGTATCTGCGCGACATCTGGCCGACCAACGAGGAGGTCCGCAGCACTATGGACGCCAATATCGACGCGTCGATGTTCGGTGCGCGCTACGGCGACGTCTATGCGGGCGACTCGAAGTGGCGCGAGATCGACGTCACGGGTTCGGACACCTACGCCTGGCGCGCAGGGTCGACCTATGTCGCCAACCCGCCCTATTTCGAGGGCCTCAGCATGACGCCGTCGCCGGTGCAGGACATCATCGACGCCAAGCCGCTCGCGATCCTCGGCGATTCGATCACCACCGATCACATCTCGCCCGCAGGCTCGATCAAGGCGGACAGCCCGGCCGGCCGTTTCCTCCAGGAGCATCAGGTCAGCAAGGCCGACTTCAACAGCTATGGCGCCCGTCGCGGCAACCATGACGTGATGATGCGCGGCACCTTCGCCAACATCCGCATCAAGAACGAGATGGTCCCCGGCGTCGAAGGCGGCATGTCCAAATATGACGGCGAGGTCATGGCGATCTACGACGCCGCGATGCGCTTCAAGCAGGACGGCACGCCGCTCGTGATCGTCGCGGGCAAGGAATATGGCACCGGTTCGTCGCGCGACTGGGCGGCCAAGGGCACCAACCTGCTCGGCGTCCGCGCGGTCATCACCGAGAGCTTCGAGCGTATCCACCGCTCGAACCTGGTCGGCATGGGCGTGCTGCCGCTGCAGTTCGCCGAAGGCACCGATCGCAAGACGCTCGGCCTCGACGGCTCGGAGACGTTCACCATCCTCGACGTGGCAAGCATCCGCCCGCGTCAGGACGTGACGGTCAAGATGACTCGCGCCGACGGCAGCAGCGAGACGTTCCAGACCAAGTGCCGGATCGATACCGTCAACGAGCTGGAATATTTCCTCAACGGCGGCATCCTGCACTACGTCCTGCGCAAGCTGGCCGCCTGATCCGGCGACGTCGTCCCGGCGCGATCCGGGACGACGCCTGCCCCCTGAACGACCGTCATCCCAGCGAAGGCCGGGATATCCCCGTGAGGCACCTGTCGCCCACCACGAGGGATATCCCGGCCCTCGCTGGGATGATGTGTTTTGGATGGCGGGTTTCACCAGACGGCGCGTCTCGAACGCGACCCAAACCCGGCAGAAAAAAGCGGGGCGACCATGACGGTCGCCCCGTAGTTCAGGGAGGGACCGGGAGGGGGAACAACCCGGCCACGTCGCCGTCCACAGGGGGAGAGGGAGCGGCGACCCCCACCTCATCGCGCCGATATGTTGCACCAATGTGTCGGAGCCCACGGATCGCCGCAATTCTTCCGCCGATCACCGCACCCGGTGGCAAACCACCACCTCCCCCAACCGTCATCCTGACGAACGTCAGGACCCACAGCCCCGCGCGGCGCCGCGCCGCTAGAGCGCCCGCCCCGCCACCGCATCGAGCTTCGTCACCAGCGCCGGATCCCGCGCGCCCTGCGCCGTGATGATCGCACTGTCGAGACAGGTATCGATCGGCGACGCCGCCCGCTCCGCGGGCAGCCCGCGCAGCAACGCCATCACCATCGCGCGCGCTTTCGCCGCATTCGCACCAAGCTGCGCAATTACCTCCGCGACATCGACCCCCGCCGCATCCTCGCGCCAGCAGTCATAGTCGGTCACCATCCCGACCAATGCATAGGGCAGCTCCGCCTCGCGCGCGAGCTTGGCCTCGGGCATCGCGGTCATCCCGATCACGTCGCACCCCCATTGGCGGTAGAGCCGGCTCTCGGCGCGCGTCGAGAATTGCGGCCCCTCCATCGCCAGATAGGTGCCGCGGTCGTCGACCTCGGCCCCGGCCTGACGCGCGGCATCGGCGGCATAGCCCGACAGGCGCGGACACACCGGATCCGCCATCGAGACATGCGCGACCAGGCCCGTACCGAAGAAGCTCGACACCCGCCCTTTGGTCCGGTCGATGAACTGGTCGACGATCGTGAAGCTCCCCGGCGGCCGCGCCTCGACCAGCGACCCGACCGACGACACCGCGAGCACATCGGTCACGCCCAGCCGCTTCAGTGCATCGATGTTCGCGCGCGCGTTCAGGTCCGACGGCGCGATTCCGTGCCCGCGCCCGTGCCGCGGCAGGAACGCCACGCCGACATGCCCGACACGCCCGGTATAGATCGCATCCGACGGCGCACCCCAGGGCGTCTCCACCGTCTGCCAGCGCCCGTCCTCGATCCCCTCGACCGCGTACAGCCCCGAGCCGCCGATGATCCCGATCGTCCAGCCGCTCATTCGGCAAGCGCCCGCGGCCGCGCATAGGCGAAGTAGATCACCAGCCCGAGCAGGTTCCACAGCCCGAAATAGAGTTGCGTCTTCGAAGGCAGGCTGAAGAACAGGTACAGGCAGCCGAGAATGCCGACGATGCCCACCAGCGTCGCGGCAGGCGCGCGGAAGGTCCGCACCGCATCGGGCGCACGGCGACGCATCACCAGCATGCACGCGCACACCGCGACGAACGCCGCGAGCGTGCCGGCATTGGCCAGCGCGGCGATCTCGGCCAGCGGCAACAGGCCTGCGATCACCGCGACGATCGCCGCGGTGATCCAGGTGATCCGCACCGGCGCACCCCGCTTCGACACCTTGGCGAGGCCGAGCGGCAGCAAGCCGTCACGCGCCATCGTGAAGAAGATCCGGCTCTGTCCGAACAGGAAGGCGAGCAGCACGGTCGGCAACGCGATCACCGCCGACGCGCCCAGGAAGGTCGCGAACCCCGGCCGCCCGATCTCGCGCAGGATCAGCGCGAGCGGCTCGGCCGAGCCGGCGAACCGCGTGTAGGACAGCGCCCCCACCGCGGCGACCGCGACGAGAATATAGATCGCGATGCACGCCACCATCGACCCGAGGATGCCGATCGCCAGGTCGCGCCCCGGATTCTTCGTCTCCTCCGCCGCGGTCGAGATCGCGTCGAACCCGTAGAATGCGAAGAAGATGATCGCCGCCGCCGCCATCACGCCGCGCTCCGCACCGTCGGGCTGGACGGCCTTGGGAAAGCCGTACGGCATGAACGGCTGCAGGTTCGCGCTGTTGAAATAATGGAGCGCGATGAACACGAACACGGTCAGCGCGATCATCTTCACCGCCACCAGCACCGCGTTCAGCGTCGCGCTCTCGCGCGTCCCGAACGACAGCACGCCCGCGACCACCGCGATGATCACGATCGCCGGCACGTTCAGGACGCCGCCGAGTTCGGGGCTGAGCGTCAGCGCCTCGGGAAACCCGAACGCGCCGCGCAGCAACGGTGCAGCATAGCCCGACCAGCCGACCGCGACGGTCGACACGACCAGCGAATATTCGAGGATGAGGCTCCAGCCGATCACCCAGGCGATCAGCTCGCCGAGCACGACATAGCTGTACGTATAGGCGCTGCCCGAGGCGGGGATCATCGTCGCCATCTCGGCATAGGCGAGCGCGGCGCAGGCACAGATCCCGCCGGCGATGATGAACGACAGGATGACCGCCGGGCCCGCGAGCCCCGCCCCGACGCCGATCAGCGTCAGGATGCCCGTACCGACGATCCCGCCCACGCCCATCGCCACCAGATGCGGCCATGACAAAGTCCGCGCGAGCTGATGCTCGGGCGGCTGCTCGGTGACGATTTTTCGGCGAAACAGACTGGCCACGTAGATCCCCTCTTCTTCAGGGGGGAGTGGCACAGGACGGGATGGGCAAGCAAGGCGGCCGGTCGGCCGGCATCGCCTTGGCTCGGCCGGATCTTTGTTCTCCCGCGAAGGCGGGAGCCCAGTCTGGGTCCCCGCCTTCGCGGGGACACATTAGCTCACGGCAGAATTTAGACCGTAAAGCTTTCCCCGCAGCCGCACGCACCCTTGGCGTTCGGGTTCTGGAACACGAACCCGGCGGTGAAGTCGTCCTCGACCCAGTCCATCGTCGAGCCGATCAGGTACAGGATCGACCCGCCATCGACGAACAGCGCGCCGCCGGGCGTGTCGATCCGTTCGTCGAACGGCTTGGCCTCGCTCACATAATCGACCGAATAAGCGAGCCCCGAACAGCCGCGCTTGGGCGTCGACAGCTTGACCCCGATCGACTCCTCCGGCGCGCGCGCCATCAGGTCTGCGATCCGCGCATGCGCGGTCGCGGTCAGGTTCAGCGCCGCCGGCCGTGCTCGTAATGTCGTCGCCATGGCTCGTTCCTTCCATCTAAAGCCCCTCCCCTTCAGGGGAGGGGTTGGGGTGGGGCGCCCGACCGGATCGCGCGCTTGGGGTAAGGCCCCACCCCCGTCCCCTCCCCTGAAGGGGAGGGGCACGTCGTTACAGCATGCCCAGTTCGAGCTTCGCCTCGTCGGACATCTTCTGCGGATCCCATGCCGGATCCCACACCAGATTCACCTCGGCGACACCGACACCCGGCACCGCACCGACGCGCATCTCGACCTCCATCGGCATCGATTCCGCAACCGGACAGTTCGGCGTGGTCAGCGTCATCGTGACGACCGCATGCCCGTCCTCGGTCACCTCGACGCCGTAGATCAGCCCCAGGTCATAGATATTCACCGGGATCTCAGGATCATAGATGTCCTTCAACGCATCGATGATCGCATCATAGACCGCGCCACCCGGTTCGCCGGGGGAGTCCACCTGCGGCTTCTGCGCCAGGAACCCGGCGAGATAGTCGCGCTTGCGCTCCGCATCGCCGTCGGTGTCGAGCACGACACGCGCCTTGGGCGGCGACTGCACCGCTTCGACTTCCTCGATCTCGAACCGATCGCTCATCCAAATATCCTCGTTACTCGCGCGATACCGCGCACCAGCGCATCCACGTCTGCAGGGCCGTTATAGACACCGAAGCTCGCCCTGGCCGTCGCCTCGACGCCCAGCATCTCCATCAGCGGCTGGGCGCAGTGATGGCCCGCCCGGATCGCGACGCGCTCTTCGTCCAATATGGTGCCGATGTCGTGCGGATGAACCCCTTCGATCGTGAACGAGACAATCCCCGCCGAATCCGCCGGCCCGTAGAGCCGCACCGAATTGATCCCCGACAGCGCCTCGCGCGTCGCGGTCACCAGCGCCGTCTCGTGCGCGTGGATCGCCGCCAGCCCGATGCTCTCGACATAGTCGATCGCGGCATGCAGCCCGAGCGCACCGACGATATGCGGCGTTCCCGCCTCGAACCGTCCCGGCGCCGGCGCGTACGTCGTCTTCGCAAACGACACCTTGTCGATCATCGACCCGCCACCCTGATAGGGCGGCATCGCGTCGAGCAGCTCGGGCTTTGCCCACAGCACGCCGATCCCGGTCGGGCCGTACAGCTTGTGGCCCGAGAACACGTAGAAATCGCAGCCGATCGCCGTCACGTCGACCGCGATCCGCGGCACCGACTGGCAGCCGTCGAGCAGGATCTTCGCGCCGACCGAATGCGCGATCTCCGTCGCACGCTTCGCGTCGAGCACCGAGCCAAGCACGTTCGACACATGGCCGAGCGCGACCAGCTTGTGCGCGGGCGTGATCATCCGCTCCATCGCATCGAGATCGATGCGGTGGTCCGCGGTCAGCGGCAGCACGTCGATCGCGACACCGCGGGCCTCGGCGATCATCTGCCACGGCACGATGTTCGAATGATGCTCAAGCATCGACAGCAGGATGCGGTCGCCCGCCTTCAGCTGAGTCCCCGCCCAGCAGGTCGCGACCAAATTGATCGCCTCGGTCGCGCCGCGCACGAACACGATCTCGTCGGGCGATCCCGCACCGATGAACCGCGCCACCGCCCGCCGCGCCACCTCGTACGCGACCGTCATGTCGGCCGAGCGCTGGTAAACGCCGCGGTGCACGGTCGCATAGGTCTCGCCGTACGCGCGGGTGATCGCGTCGACCACAGCTTGCGGCTTTTGCGCGGTGGCGGCGGTATCGAGATACGCCCAGCCCTCGGGAATAGCCGGAAAGTCCGACACCCGGTCGAGCGGGCGCGTTTCGAGCGTCAGGGTCACAGCGCCGCCTCCAGCCACGCATCCGCGTCCGCGACGAACGCGTCGCGCACCGTCTCGTCCGCGATCTGCGCGAACGCATCGCCGACGAACGCACGCGTCAGCAGCGCCTGCGCCTTGGCATGCGGGATGCCGCGGCTCTGCATGTAGAACAGCGCGCGCTGGTCGAGTTCGCCGACCGTCGCACCGTGCGCGCACTTCACGTCGTCCGCGAAGATCTCGAGCTCGGGCTTCAGATTGACCGTCGCGGTCCGCTTGAGCAGCAGCCCGCGCAGCGACTGGACGCCGTCGGTCTTCTGCGCATCGCGCGCCACCTCGACGCGCGCCGCAAGGCTCGCGGTCGACGTGTCCGCCGCGACCGCGCGCCAGATCTGCTTGCTCTGCCCGTTCAGCGCGGCATGCCGCACCGACAGCGCGCATTCCTGCCGCTGGTCACGCCGGGCAAGCAGCGCGCCGCCATATTCGGCGAACGCATCGTCACCCGACACGGTGATCGCGCCGTCGATCCGCGTCCCCGCATCGCCCGCACCGAGCATCGTCACGATCAGGCTCGCCTCCGCGCCGACATCCGCCTCGTCGCGCACCGACACGAAGCCGGCGGTCTGCAGCAACCGCACCGCGCGCGCCAGCTTCGCGCCCGCGCCGAGCGTCATCCGCGTCGACCGGTTCGACCAGCCGGTGCCGACATAGGTCTCGACCACCGACGCCTGCGCGCCGTCCGCGAGCACGATCTCGGCGGGAACATGGTTCTCGCCCCCGGTCGCGATATGAACGATCTGGATCAGCTCGGCCGAAGCGTGCGCCTCGACGCGCAACGACCAGCCATGGCCGGTCGTCCGCGCGCCCAGCACATGCGTGCCACCCTCGAGCGGCGCGATCGCGACATGCCGCAGATCGCTGCGACCCTCGTCGAGCACGCCATCGACGAATACCGCCCGCGCGCCCTCGAGCTCAAGGAACCACGCGCCCGCCGGCGCCTCACCCCGCGGCAACCCCGCCGCCGCCGCAATCGCCGCCGGATCACCCCAGCGCCACGATTCCTCGCGCGTGGAGGGAAGCTCCATAACCGCGGCCATCATATGCTCCTCGAGAAGAAGATGGGTTCACGCGGAGGCGCGGAGACGCGGAGCAAAAGGGAGGCTTTGCCCGCAAGGGCCCTCGAATCCCGGCCGGTAAAGACCCGCGGGAGCGAAGCCGAAGCGACGACACCTCCGCGCCTCCGCGCCTCCGCGCGAACCAGATTTCTTCTATCTGCGCCTGCGGCACGAAGGGAGATCATGCGGCGATCCCCACATAGCCTTCGCTCTCGAGCTGCTGCGCGAGTTCCTTGCCGCCCGACCGGACGATCCGCCCGTCGGCGAGCACATGGACGAAGTCCGGCTCCACATAGTCGAGCAGCCGCTGGTAATGCGTGATCAGCAGCACCGCCTTGTCGGGCGCGCGCATGATCCGGTTGATGCCGTCGCCGACGACGCGCAGCGCATCGATGTCGAGGCCGGAATCGGTCTCGTCGAGGATCGCGAACTTCGGGTTGACGATGCCCATCTGCACCATCTCGTTGCGCTTCTTCTCGCCGCCCGAAAAGCCGACATTCACCGGCCGCTTGAGCATGTCGTAATCCATCCCGAGCAGATCCGCCTGCCCGCGCGCAAGCTTAAGGAACTCGCCGCCCGACAGCGCCTTCTCGTCCCGCGTCGCGCGCTGCGCGTTCAACGCCTCGCGCAGGAACTGGACGTTCGACACGCCGGGGATCTCGACCGGATACTGGAAGCCAAGGAACACGCCCGCCGCGGCGCGCTCATGCGCCTCGAGCTCGAGCAGGTCGACGCCGTCGAACGTCACCGACCCAGACGTGACCTCGTACCCGGGCCGCCCGCCGAGCACATAGCCCAGCGTCGACTTGCCCGCGCCGTTCGGCCCCATGATCGCGTGCACCTCACCCGCATTCACCTCGAGCGAGAGCCCCTTGAGGATTTCCTTGCCGTCGATCTCGGCATGAAGGTTTTCAATTTTCAGCATCGAATTCTGCCCAATTCCAAATCTCTAAATTTCCGCGGCGCGTCGTGCGCCAGCGCTGTCCCGTCATGCCCGCGCCGGCGGGATGACGGGCGGGGATCACCCCACAGACCCTTCCAGCGAAATCCCCAGCAGCTTCTGCGCCTCGACCGCGAACTCCATCGGCAGCTGCTGCAGCACCTCCCGCGCGAAGCCGTTGACGATCAGCGCGACCGCCGCCTCCGCATCCAGCCCGCGCGACATCGCGTAGAACAGCTGGTCCTCGGAGATCTTCGACGTCGTCGCCTCATGCTCGATCTGCGCGGACGGGTTGCGGACCTCGATATATGGCACGGTGTGGGCGCCGCACTGGTCGCCGAGCAGCAGGCTGTCACACTGGGTGAAGTTGCGCACGCCTTCCGCAGTCGGCGCGACGCGCACCAGCCCGCGATAGGTGTTGTCCGACCGCCCCGCCGAAATCCCCTTCGACACGATCGTCGATCGCGTGTTCTTGCCGAGGTGGATCATCTTCGTGCCGGTATCGGCCTGCTGGCGATTGTTCGTCACCGCGACCGAATAGAATTCGCCGACCGAGCCATCCCCCGCCAGCACGCACGACGGATATTTCCACGTGATCGCGCTGCCGGTCTCGACCTGCGTCCAACTGACCTTCGAATTCTTCCCCTGGCACAGCGCGCGCTTGGTGACGAAATTGTAGATCCCGCCGACGCCGTTCTCGTCGCCCGGATACCAGTTCTGCACGGTCGAGTACTTAATCTCGGCATCGTCGAGCACGACGAGTTCGACGACCGCCGCATGCAGCTGGTTCTCGTCGCGCATCGGCGCGGTGCAGCCCTCGAGATAGGAGACGTACGACCCCTTGTCGGCGACGATCAGCGTGCGTTCGAACTGCCCGGTATTCTCGGCATTGATCCGGAAATAGGTCGACAGCTCCATCGGGCAGCGCACGCCCTCGGGGATGTAGACGAACGTGCCGTCGGAGAAGACCGCCGAGTTCAGCGTCGCGAAGTAATTGTCACGCTGCGGCACGACCTTGCCGAGCCACTTCCGCACGAGGTCGGGATATTCCTTGATCGCCTCGGAGATCGAGCGGAAGATCACGCCTGCGGCCTCCAATTCCTTGCGGAACGTGGTCGCGACCGAGACGCTGTCGAACACCGCATCGACCGCGACGCGGCGCTTCGGCGTGCCGTCCTCGTTGAGCGGATCCTCGACCACGCCCGCGAGCATCTTCTGCTCGCCGATCGGAATGCCGAGCTTTTCATAGACGCGCAGGATCTCGGGATCGACCTCGTCGAGGCTCCCCAGCTTCGGCTTCGCCTTTGGCTCCGCATAGTAATAGGCGTCCTGGTAATCGATCGGCGGCACGTTGAGCTTCGACCAGTCGGGCGCCTCCATCGTCTGCCACAGCGCGAACGCCTTCAGCCGCCAGTCGAGCATCCACTGCGGCTCGCCCTTCTTGGCGGAAATGAAGCGCACCGTGTCTTCCGACAGACCCTTAGGCGCGAATTCCTGTTCGATGTCCGAGGAGAAGCCCCACTCGTACGTCTTGTTCGCGGCGGCATAGGCCTCTGCGTTCCGGGTAGCCATCATTCCATCTCCGCCGCAACGCGGCTCTCTAATGTCTTCGCGCCTTCGCGGCTTCGCGTGAACAGACTCTTCTCACGCGAAGGCGCAAAGGCGCGAAGGAAAGGGGTAGGCGCTGCGCGCGTCATGCGGGCACCGGCGAATTCGGGACTTGCAAAAGGCTGGCGAGCGTCACGCCGGCGAGCGCACCGCGGACCGCGCCGTTGACCGCGTTCCAGTGCGGCTTCACCTTGCACGTCTGGTCGATGCAGCAATCCTGCGCCGCACCGTCGACACACGCCGTCAACGCGATCGGACCCTCGACCGCCTCGATGATGTCGGCGAGCGAGATCGACGCAGGCGGCCGCGACAGGCGAAACCCGCCGCCGGTCCCGCGCGTGCTCTCGATCAGCCCCGCCGCCGACAACCGGCTGACCAGCTTCTGCACCGTCGGCAGCGGCACGCCGGTCTCCTCGCTCAGCAGCGTCGCGTTCAGCCGCGCGATACCACCGCAATGACGCGCCGCGGCGCTCATCATCACGACCGCATAGTCGGCTAGGCTGGAAAGACGCATGGTGGCTTGTGAGTCCAATCGGACCGATATGATCCGATTGACAAATGGGCTTTGCGGGCAGCAGCGTCAACCCGTCCGTCAGTGCTAACGACTCGCAACTGAGTCCACTTCGTCATTCCCGCGGAGGCGGGAATCCACTCTACCTTTTGCCCCTGCGGACGGATCGATTCCCGCCTGCGCGGGAATGACGGAAGAAGGGTTTGGCCGCCCCAGCCGATCTGGGTAAGAGCGCGCATGGCCTTCTACCACCCGCTTCTCTTCCGCCTCGACGCCGAACGCGCGCATGGCCTGACGATCGCCGCGCTCGCCGCCTGGGGCAAGGCGGGCACGCCGCTCGCCCCATCCGTCCCGCGGCTTGCGAGCAGCGTGGCGGGGATCGCCTTCCCCAACCCGGTCGGGCTCGCCGCCGGCGTCGACAAGGACGGTCGCGCGATCGACGGGTTCTTCGGGCTCGGGTTCGGCAGTGTCGAGATCGGCACGCTCACCCCCCTGCCCCAGCCTGGCAACCCGAAGCCGCGCATCTTCCGCCTCCCCGAAGACCGCGCGGTGATCAACCGCCTCGGCTTCAACAATGGCGGCCTCGACGCGGCGCTCGACCGTGCGAAAGCCCATGCGCGCGGCAAGGGCGTGCTCGGCATCAACGTCGGCGCGAACAAGGACGCGACCGATCGCACCGCCGACTACGTCCACGGCGTCACCCGCGCCGCGCCGCACGCCGACTACATCACGATCAACATCAGCTCGCCCAACACCCCCGGCCTGCGCGACCTGCAACATGGCGCAGCACTGCGCGACCTGCTCGCGGCCTGCACCGCCGCCAAGGGCACCACGCCAATCTTCCTCAAGGTCGCGCCCGACCTCGAGCCCGCGGATATCGACGACATCGCCCGCGCCGCGATCGACAACCGGATCGACGCGCTGATCGTCAACAACACGACGATCGGCCGCCCCGGCCTGCGCTCGGCGAACGCGACGGAGACCGGCGGCCTGTCCGGCGCCCCGCTCGCCCCGCTCGCCCGCCAGCGCCTCGCCGACTTCCGCCGCGCGACCGGCGCCGCGATCCCGCTGATCTCGGTCGGCGGCATCGGCAGCGGTGCGGAAGCCTATGCCCGCCTCCGCGCAGGGGCGAGCCTCGTGCAGCTCTACACGGCGCTGGTGTATGAAGGCCCCGGCCTCCCCGCGCGGATGCTGCGCGAGCTCGACGCGCTGCTCACCCGCGACGGCTTCGCCAGCATCACCGACGCGATCGGCGTCGACGCCCGCTGACACATTTCGTCATCCCGGCAAAAGCTGGGATGACGGCGAGTTTGCGGCGGACGCCTTGCCTCGCACCCGATCCGCGCTAGGTTCGCACGCGATGAAGACTCCCCTCCTCGCGCTCGCCCTCCTCCTCCCCACCGCCACCGCCGAAGCCCGCCGGACCGCCCCCGCCCCCGCCCCGGCGAAGGATCAGGGCATGGTCAGCGCCGCCGACCCCCGCGCCGCCGCCGCGGGTGTCGAGATCCTGCGCGCGGGCGGCAGCGCGACCGATGCGGCGATCGCGACGATGCTCGCACTCAACGTCGTCGAGCCGCAAAGCTCGGGGATCGGCGGCGGCAGCTTCTGGGTCAGCCATGCGGCGAATGGCGGGCTCAGCACGATCGACGCGCGCGAAAAGGCCCCCGCCGCCGCCGATCCACGCTGGTTCTACGCCGCCGACGGCACCCCGCTCAGCCACCGCGACGCGGTCCCCGGCGGTCGCAGCGTCGGCGTCCCCGGCGCGCTGCGCGGCATGGCGCTCGCGCACCGTGCCTCGGGCAGGCTCCCCTGGGCGCGGCTGTTCGACCCCGCGATCCGGCTCGCGACGAATGGCTTCAAGGCGTCGCCGCGGCTCGTCAACGGGATGAAGGCGTATGGCGGCCACATCACGCCTGAAACGCGCACGCTCTTTTCCGCCCCCGACGGATCGCCCGTCGCGATCGGCGCGATGATCAGGAACCCCGCCCAGGCCGCCCTCCTCCAGCGGATCGCCGCGCGCGGCGCCGACAGCTTCTATGTCGGACCCGAGGCGCAGAAGATCGTCGCCACGGTCAATGGCGCCGCGCGCAACCCGTCGAAGATGACGACGGGCGACCTTGCCAGCTATGACGCGAAGACCCGCGCGCCGGTCTGCGTCACCTACCGCGTCCACCGCATCTGCGGCATGGGCCCGCCCTCCTCGGGGGGCATCACCGTGCTGATGATCCTGAAACAGCTCGAACGCTTCGACATGGCCAAGCTCGGCAAGGACAGTCCGCAAGCGTGGCACCTGTTCGCCGAAAGCTCGCGGCTCGCCTATGCCGACCGCGACCTCTATGTCGGCGATCCCGATTTCGTGCCCGTGCCGGTCAAGGGCATGCTCGACCCCGCCTATCTCGCCTCACGCTCGGCACTGATCCAGCCGACCACGACGATGGCCAGCGTCAGCGCCGGCTCGCCCCCCGGCGCCCCCGCGCGCCAGTCCGCCCCGGTCAGCGAAGTCCCCGGCACCACCGACCTCGCGGTCGCCGATGCGCGCGGCAACGTCGTCGAGGTGACGACCACGGTCGAGGGCTATTTCGGCTCGGGGCTGACCGTCGACGGCACCGTGCTCAACAACCAGCTCACCGACTTCGACACCGTGCCCGAAAAGGGCGGCTATCTCGTCGCCAACCGCGTCGAGGGCGGCAAGCGCCCGCGCAGCTCGATGTCGCCGACGATCGTCTACGGCCCCGACGGCAAGGTCCGGCTCGCGGTCGGCGCCGCGGGCGGCTCGACGATCATCGCGCAGGTCGCCAAGGCGATCATCGGCGTCGTCGACTGGAAACTGTCCGCGCAGGATTCGATCGCGCTCGGCCTGATCTACGCGCCCGGCCATGTCGCCGCGGTCGAGAAGGGCACCGAGCGCGAGGCGATGATCCCCGCGCTCGAGGCACTGGGCGAGACGGTGCAGGTCACCGCGCTCGGCCTCAAGGCGAACGCGGTCGAACGCGTGAACGGCCGCTGGGTCGGTGCCGCGGATCCACGCAGCGAAGGCGTCGGAATCGCACAGGACGGCACCGTGACGCAGATCCAGCGCGTCGGCGCGCTGCAACGCGCGCCGGAATAGCATGCCCCGCCCCTTTGTCGTCATCCCCGCGCAGGCGGGGATCCATAGGCGCTGAGGTCGGTGATCCCACAGGCCGTTCAGCCAATATGGGTTCCTGCCTCCGCGGGAATGACGACGGACCGTTAGCAGACTATACCGCACCAAAGACCGAGCGGCCCCGCGAGGGGACACAGCTCGCAAGAGCGCCCCAGGAGAGACCATGCCCCGCCAGCTCGAACCCTTTCCCAACCTCGTCACCATGTTCTTTGCGCGCGCCGCGGAGAGGGGCGACTCGCCGTTCCTCTGGACCAAGCAGAGCGGCGCCTGGGTGGCGACCAGCTGGGCCGACGCCGCGCGACAGGTGGCGAGCCTCGCCACCGCCCTCACCGCGATCGGGCTCAAACGCGGCGACCGGGTGATGCTGGTCAGCGAGAATCGCCCCGAATGGTGCCTCAGCGACCTCGCGATCATGGCGGCGGGCTGCGTGACGGTGCCGACCTATGTCACCAACACCGAACGCGATCACCTCCACATCATTGAGAATGCGGGCGCCTGCGCGATCATCGTCTCGACCGCGAAGCTGGCCAAAACGGTGCTCCCCGCCGTCCTGCGCTCGAACCAGGCGCAGATCGTGATCGGGCTCGAGGACATGCGAGTCCCCGCCGCGATCGACTTCCACAACTGGCACGCGCTGATCGCCGCGCACCCGACCACGCCCGAGACCGCGGCGGCGCGCGCGACCTTCACCCGCGACGATCTCGCCTGCATCATCTACACCTCGGGCACCGGCGGCGCCCCGCGCGGCGTGATGCAGCATCACGGCGCGATCCTGCACAATTGCGCGGGCTGCGCCGCCGTCATCTCGGAGGATTTCGGCTGGGACGACGAGGTCTTCCTGTCGTTCCTGCCGCTCAGCCATGCCTATGAACATACCGGCGGCCAGCATTTCCCGATCTCTTTGGGCGGCCAGATCTATTATGCCGAAGGGCTCGAAAAGCTCGCCGCCAACATCGAGGAGACGCGCCCGACGATCATGTTCGTCGTCCCCCGCCTGTTCGAGGTGCTGCGCACGCGCATCTCGAAGACGATCGAGAAACAGGGCGGCGCGTCGGCCTATCTGCTCGCCCGCGCGCTCGACATCGGCGCCAGGCGCTATGCGGGCAAGCTCCGCCTGATCGACCGGCCGGCGCAGGCCGCCGTCGCAACGCTGTTCAAGCCCAAGATCGCTAAGAAGTTCGGCGGCCGGCTGAAGGCGATGATCTCGGGCGGCGCGCCGCTCAACCCGGAGGTCGGGCTGTTCTTCGAATCGATCGGCCTCACCTTCCTCCAGGGCTATGGCCAGACCGAGGCCGCGCCCGTCATCTCGTGCAACCGCCCCAAGGCGGGCGTGCGGATGGATTCAGTCGGCCCGCCGCTCAAGGATACCGAGGTGCGGATCGCCGAGGATGGCGAGATCCTGGTCCGCGGCGAGCTCGTCATGCACGGCTATTGGCGCAACGACGCCGAGACCGCCAAGGTGCTGAAGGACGGATGGCTGCACACCGGCGACGTCGGCGAGATCGACGCGCAGGGTCGCATCCGCATCACCGACCGCAAGAAGGACCTGATCATCAACGACAAGGGCGACAATGTCGCCCCGCAGAAGATCGAGGGGATGCTGACGCTCCAGCCCGAGATCGTCCAGGCGATGATCGCCGGCGACAAGCGCCCCTATATGGTCGCGCTGATCGTGCCCGATCCCGAATGGACGCAGCAATGGTGCGCGTCGAACGGCGATGCGTGCAATTTCAGCAGGCTGGCCGAGAACAGCGAGTTCCGCACCGCGCTGGGCCACGCGATCGAACGCGTGAACAAGGACCTGACCGTCACCGAACGCGTCCGCCGCTTCGTGCTGGCGGACGGGCCGTTCACGATCGAGAACGAACAGCTGACGCCGAGCCTCAAGATCCGCCGCCACGTCATCCGCCAGGCCTATGGCGACCGGCTCGACGCGCTCTACCTCAAGGGCTGACGAATGGGGGGGCCGCATCGGGCCCCCCGCCCCCTCAGGCTGCGCCCAGCGGAATGTTGCTGCGCTTGCAGACGTAGGTCGCCAGCTCCTCGCGCAGCGGCAGCCCGGCGATCGGGCGCAACGGACCGTCATAGGCGATGCTCGTCTCGACCAGCGAACGGCGCGGCGCGACGCCCAGCACGTGGAACAGGCGACGCTCGCAATCGACTTCGGTGCGGGCATAGGCGACGCGGCCGGCATGTTCCTGGCGGATGATCGCGATCACCGTGCCGCCGATCGCCCGGCGCTCGCGCAGCAGGAAATAGCGCGAGGCGGTATCCGACGGGGTCGGGATCAGGTCCCCCTTGACCGTTAGCGCGGGCGGCGCTGGCGCTGCGACTTCGGTTTCGCCCAGATTGCGCAGCGATACGCCCGCAGTGCCCATCGCATTGTTGTCGACCGCATCGGTCGACGGCGCGCCCGAACAGGCGGACACGCCCAACCCGCCGGCAACCGCCAGCGCTAACCACGTCTTCTTCATCAATACACTCCCGGGTATGAATCAGGCTCAAACGCCCGCAGCATGACGATCGATCCGGTGGTGCGGATCGATCCCCGCCGCTCGACGTTGCGCGAGGAAATTTTCGTCGGCGAAGGGCGCGCACCGACCGGCACGCGCCCCCCGGTCCGTTTATTTCGTCGCCGGCCTGGGCGCCGCGGCGGGCACCACCGCCATCGTCCAGTCGCGGTCGGGGCGCAGATATTTCGCCGCGACCGCCTGCAGGTCGGCGGGCGTCGTCGACACCAGATCCTCGGCGATCCGCTTGGTCGCGTCGATCCGCCGCGGATCATAGGTCGCCCCGCCGAGCTGCTGCATCCAGAACTGGTTCCCGGTCGAGGCGCGCATGATGTACTGCCCCATCGGCCGCTTGATCCGCTGCAGCTCGTCATCGGCGATCGGCGTCGAGACGAGCTCGGCGGCGATCTTGCGCGCGGTCTCGAAGAAGAACGCGACCTTTTCCGGCGCGACCTGGCCGATCGCGACGAGGCGACCGCCGCTGTTCATCCCGGTTGGCCACTGGCTCTGCACGTTCGGGCTGTAGCTCGCGCCCGCCGCCTGGCGCAGACGCTCGAACAGCCGGTCGGCGAACACCTGCGCCAGCACGTCGAGGCGACGGCTCTCGGTGATCGCCTCGATCCCGCCCCCGGTCGGCCAGGCGATGACCGCCGCCGCCTGGTTCTGCGGGCCGGTATGCGTGCGCATCACCGGGGTCGCGACATGCGCGGGGAAGCGCACCGGCGCCGCCACCGCGGTCGACGCGGAGCGCGCGGCGATCGCGCCGAAGCTCTTGGCGACCGCGGCGATCGCCTCCTCGCTCTTCACGTCGCCGAACACCGACACCTCGATCGGCCCGGTCTTGAGCAGCGGCTCCCAGAACTTGCGGAAGTCCTTGGCGTTGAGCGCCTCGACCGACTCGCGCGACGGCGTGCCCCAGCGCGGATCGCCCGCGCGCAACAGCTTCTCCAGATCGCGCGACAGCACGCCGTCGGGCGACGATTCATAGCCCGCAAACGCCGCCAGCGCCGCGACCCGCGCGCGCGCGACCGGGGCTGCGTCCCATGCCGGGAAGGCGAGCTTGGCGGCCATCAGCGTCAGCTGGTCGGCATAATCCGCAGGCGAGGTCAGCGCACCCAGCGTGAACGCGTCGTCGTCGATCCCGAAGTCGAGGCCGATGCGACGCCCGGCGGTCAGCTGGTCGAGATCGCCCTGGTCGAGCTTGCCGATCCCGCCCGCGACCAGCGCGAGGTCGCCCGCCCAGGCCGGACTCGGCTTGTTAGCCGGGATCGCGCTGTAACCGCGACCGAACCGGACGCGGACATAGACGCGGCCGGTCTCGCCCGTATTGGGGAACAGCAGCAGGCGGGTGCCATTGGCATAGGTCACCTGCTCCATGTCGAACGCGGCGATCTTTTCGCGCGATGCCACGACGCCGGGCTTGCCGAGCGGCGGCAGCGCGGCGAACGTCACCGCATTCTGCTGGCGACGCAGCCCCGCGAGACCCGAGACGTCCGCCTTCAGCGCGGTCTCGAGCTTGGCCACAGCGGCGGGGTCAGGCGTGATCGTGTTGACCAGCGCGCGCGTCGCGGTCCCCTCGAAGATCCGCTTCGACGCCGCGAGCAGCGTGGCGGGGGTGAACATGCCCTTCGCCTTGGCGTCCTGCAGGATCTTGTACGACGTCTCCGGCCCCGCGACGGTTTCGCGGATGTCGAGCGCACCGACCATGTCGTCGGCCTGGCGCGCGCCCGCCTCGACCCGCGCGGTCTCGACCTGGGTGCGCATGATCGTGTCGAAATCGGCATATTCGCGGTCGACCTCGGCCTGGCTCGGCGCGTTGGTCTGCGCGTCGGCGATCACCGCGCGCACGTCCTTCAGCGCCGCTTCCCAGTCCGTCCCGATCGGCACGATGTTGACGCTGGTCAGGTTCGCCGACCGCGACACGTCGTCGATCGACACCCCCGCCTGGAGATAGCTGCCACCGGCGCGCGCGCGCGTCTCGAGCCGCCGGCTGATCAGCCGCGTCGCCAGCACGTCGACCAGCCGCGTCTGGTTCATGATCGCGGTGTCGTCCTTGTACACCCAGGGCCGGACCACGCCGAGCGTGACGACCGCGGGCAGCGACGGCTCGGCGATCGCCTGTGCGGCGGGGGCGGCGGGATCGGGCTTGCCGAAATCGGGCGCCGCGGTGAACGCGCCGACCGGTTTCCAGTCCGCGAAGTTCTTGACGATCAGCCGTCCGAACAGCGCCGGATCCATGTCGCCCGAAATGATGACAACGGTGTTCTCGGGCCGGTACCAGCGATCGTGGAACGCCTTGATGCTCGCGCCGGTCGCCGCCTCGAGCGTCTTGATGCTGCCGATCGGCGACCGGTCCGCGAGCGGCTGGCCCGCGAAGAAGGTCGACCGGATCGCATCGCCGATCCGCACCTGGGGTCCGGGCTGCTCGCGCTGTTCGGCGAGCACCACCGGGCGCTCGGCAGTGACCGTCGCATCGGTCAGCACCGGCTGCTCCATCATCCCCGACAGGATCTTCAGGCTGTCGTCGAGCCCCGCCTCGCTCGCCGAGGGCAGGTCGAGCTTGTAGGTCGTCGAGACGGGCGTAGTCTGCGCATTGGTGTCCGATCCGAACGTCGCGCCGAACCGCTGCCAGACGCGCTTGGCCTCGCCGTCGGGGACGTATTTCGACCCGCGGAACGACAGATGCTCGATGAAATGCGCATAGCCGCGCTCGGCATCGCTCTCGTTCAGCGACCCGGCATCGACGCGGACGCGGACCGACACCTGACCCGGCGGAACGCCGTTCTTGCGCACGGCAAAGCGCAGCCCGTTGGGCAGCGTGCCGAACTTCCACTCGGGATCGCGGGTGAGATCGCTGCCCTTGTAGAGCCACGCGGTCGTGTCGATCCCGGGCAGCCCCGGCAGCGTCGGTGCCTCGCCGGGCATCGCCACGGTCTGCGGCTGGACGGGGGCCGCAGGTGCCGCCGCGGGCGGCTTGGCGCGGGACGCGGGCCGCGTCCCCGATTGGCCGATGGCAGGGATCGCCAGGCACAGCACGAGCGACAGGAAGACGGGAGCGCCGAACGCGCGGGGGGTAAACGCCATGCCGTCCTGTAGCGCCCCCGGCCGCCGACCGCCAGCGCTGTGCCCGTCGCGCGCGCTGCGCCATCATTTCGTCCCATAGCCGCGCTATCTCAATCACCTGCAAGCGCGAATACGGGCGCGCGGTACGAGCGAACGACGAAGAGTGGAGTGCGAATGCAAGCCGAAGTCAGGGCGAAGACCGGGACCGCGACGGGTCCGGCAATGTGGCGAAATTCTGGTCGTGATCCCCGCAGCACCCCCCACCGCACCCCCGATCTGACCGTCATTTCGGGCGCGCCCCAGCCCGGCGCGCCGCTCGCGGCGGAACCCGGCCGGCCGCTGATCATCCGCGTCGGCAAGCATCTGCGCGGCGTGTTCGACCGGCTGATCGCGAGCTCGTCGCTCGTCTCGAACGACCCGGTGCTCGACGTCCGCGACTTCGCCTGGACGCAGTTGCTGCGCGAGCATTGGCGCGACATCCGTGACGAGGCGGTCGCGGTCGCGCTGCGCGGCGAGGCCTCGCCCAGCCTCGCGACGATCTCGCCCGATCACCGCGCGATCGCCGAGATCGACAAGTGGCGCTCGTTCTTCCTCTGGGGCTATGGCTATCCGATCGACGAGAATCTGGTGCGCTGCCCGCGGACGCGCGATCTCGTCGCGCAGATCCCGGGGCTCAATAGCGCCTTCTTCTCGATCCTCGCGCCGGGCACGCACATCCCCGAGCATCGCGGCGTGACCAAGGGGCTGATCACCTGTCACCTCGGCCTGATCGTGCCGCGCGACGGCGACGTCCGGATGCGCGTCCACGACCGCACCGTGCGCTGGTCGGAGGGCGAGACGCTGGTGTTCGACGACACCTACAACCACGCGGTCTGGAACGACACGAGCGGCACGCGCGTCGTCCTGCTCATCCAGTTCGAGCGGCCGCTGCGCAATCCGGGCAAGTGGATCGCCGACGCCTTCCTGAACGTCGTCCGCCGCTCCGCCTTCGTCCAGGACGCGGTCCGCAACATCGGCGACTGGAACGCCGCGGTGAAACAGCTCGACGTCTGACGGCATCCGGCCTCGCAAACGCTATGCCGGTGCCAAAGAAGAGTTTGCTTGATCCCTCCGCCCCCCGTCGCCACATGCACCCCATGCTGATCGAAACGGAATCCACCCCGAACCCCGCGACGTTGAAGTTCCTGCCGGGACGCACCGTCATGGAGTCCGGCACCCGCGACTTCGCCACCCCCGAGGAGGCCGAGGCGAGTTCGCTCGCCGATGCGATCTTCCGGCTCGGCGACGTGACCGGCGTGTTCTTCGGGCGCGACTTCGTCTCGGTGACCGCCGCCCCCGGCGTCGCCTGGTCGGACCTGAAGCCCGACGTGCTGGCAATCATGCTCGATCACTTCTCCGCCGCGATGCCGCTGTTCCGCCCCGCGAGCGCAGGCTTTTCGGTGCCGTCCGACGATACCGTGCTGACCGACGACCCGGCCGATGCCGATATCGTCGCGCAGATCCGCGACCTGATCGAGACGCGCGTCCGCCCGGCGGTCGCCAATGACGGCGGCGACATCGTCTATCGCGGCTTCGACAAGGGCAAGGTGTTCCTCCAGCTCCAGGGCGCGTGCGCCGGCTGCCCCTCGTCGAGCGCGACGCTCAAGAACGGCATCGAGCAGCTGCTGAAATATTACGTCCCCGAAGTCACCGAAGTGCGCGCCGTCTGATGACCCTGCGCGGTCCCCAGCCCGACGTCGTGCTCGACGCGATCTTCCGCGAGGCGCGCAGCTATAACGGCTATACCGACCGCCCGGTCGCGAAGGCCGATCTGCACGCGATCTGGGATCTGATGAAATGGGGCCCGACGTCCGCCAACCAGCTGCCCGCGCGGCTGGTCTGGTGCGTCAGCGACGAATCAAAGCAGAAGCTTGCCGACGCGTGCAGCGCGCAGAACCAGCCCAAGATCCTGAACGCGCCCGTCTCGGTGATCATCGGCATGGACACCGAATTCCACGAGCATCTGCCCGAACTGTTTCCGCACGCCGATGCGAAATCCTGGTTCACGGGCAGCGCCGAACTGCGCGCGGCGTCCGCCTTCCGCAATTCGACGCTGCAGGGCGCCTATTTCATCATCGCCGCGCGGATGCTCGGGCTCGACACCGGGCCGATGTCGGGGTTCGACGCCGACAAGGTCGATGCGGCCTTCTTCGCCGACACGCCCGCGGTCCGCACCAATTTCATCGCGACGCTCGGCTATGGCGACCCCGCGACGATCTTCGCCAGGTCGCCACGCCCCGACTTCGCGAAGTTCAACAGCATCGCCTGACATGACGCCCTCTTCCCGGAGGGGAGAGGGACTAAAGATATGCGTACGCTGATCATAGAGACGTCCACCGCCGCCTGTTCGGTCGCGCTCGCCGATGACGGCGTGATCGTCGCGCGGACGCATGACGTCGTCGGACGCGGTCATGCCGAACGGCTCGTGCCGATGATCGCCGCGCTGCCCGGCGGCGGCCGCGCCGACCGCATCCTCGTCGATGTCGGCCCCGGCAGCTTCACCGGCGTCCGCGTCGGCATCGCCGCCGCGCGCGGGCTGGCACTCGGCTGGTCGGCGACGGTCACCGGCTTCTCGTCGCTGCCTTTGGTCGCTGCGACGGGATTCGACGATCGCTTAACCGATGATATTGCAGTAGTTTTAGAGGGCGGGCATGGCGAGGTCTTCATGCAGTGCTTTGCCGCCGATCTGTCGCCGCGCACCGACATGGTGTCGCTGAAGCCCGACGCGGCGCTCGCGGCGCTGGCGGGGCGGCGCGCGGTCGGCAATGGCGTGCGGTGGCTCGCCGCGCTCGCCGATGATCTCGACCTGACCGAGGCGCTGCCCGATGCGAGCGCCGCGATCCTGCTGCCCGAGACGCTCACCGCGCTGCCGCCCGTCCCGATCTACGGCCGCGCGCCCGATGCGAAGCCCGCCGCGGTCCGTCCGGCGGTGCCGCGCTGATGGCGACCCGCGCCGTGCCCCCGCCTTCCGACGAAGACGCGGCATCCGCGGTCGTGCTGCGTGCGGGCGACGCGCGCGACCTCGCCATCGTCGACGCGCTGATGGGCGACGCGTTCGACCCAGCGTATGGCGAGGCGTGGACGCGGACCCAGTGCCTCGGCGTGCTCGCACTGCCCGGCATCCAGCTCGTCCTCGCCTTTGTCGACGATCGCCCCGCGGGCTTCGCGATGACGCGGACCGTGCTCGACGAGGCGGAGCTGCTGCTGATCGCGGTCGCGACCGATGCGCGCCGCCGCGGCATCGGTACCGCGCTGGTCGGCGCGGTGATCGCCGACTGCATCGCGGCGAACGTCGCCACGCTGCATCTCGAGGTGCGCGCGGGCAATGAGGCGGTCGAACTCTACACCGCGCACGGCTTTGCCAAGGTCGGCGAACGCCGCGCCTATTACCGTGGCCGGTCGGGGGTGGCGCATGACGCGCACACCTATTCGCGCGCGCTCGGCAGCTGAGGCTTATTGCGAGTCACTATCCCTTTTCGCAACAGCGTTAACCGCCTACATGGAGGTTTACCAAGGGAATGACACATGCCGCGCAAGATCGATCTGGAAGCCCTCTGTAACGAGAAGGGCCTGCGCATTACCGAGCAGCGCCGCGTCATCGCGCGCGTCCTCTCGGAAGCGGATGATCATCCCGATGTCGAAAAGGTCTATGAGCGCGCCTCGGCGATCGACCCCGGCATCTCGATCGCGACCGTCTATCGCACCGTGCGTCTTTTCGAGGAGGCGGGCATCCTCGATCGCCATGATTTCGGCGACGGCCGCGCGCGCTACGAACCCGCGCCCGAGGCGCATCACGACCATCTGATCGACGTCGAGAGCGGCAAGGTGATCGAATTCGTCGATCCCGAGCTCGAACAGCTGCAAAAGGCGATCGCCGAGAAGCTCGGCTTCCGGCTCGTCGATCACCGCATGGAACTCTACGGCGTCGCGCTGACCCGCAAGGACTGATCCGATCGGGCGCCTGCGTCTCGTCGCGCGGCTCGCGGCGCTGCTGATCGCGCTGCTGCTCGCGCTGCCGGTCCACGGGCTGTGGCGGCTGTTCGGCCGGCGATCGCCCTGGCCGCCGCGCTTTCTCGGGCTGGTCGGCCGGATCGTCGGCGCGCGGCGACGGATCGTCGGCACGCCGCTGCGCCATGACGTGGTGTTCGTCGCCAATCATCTCAGCTGGATCGACATTCTGCTCCTGTCGGGCGCGACCGGCACCGCCTTCATCGCCAAGGCCGAGCTTCGCCGGGCGCCGCTGGTCGGCTGGCTCTGTACGCTGAACGCCACCATCTTCGTCAGCCGCGCCGATCGGATGGCGGTGACCGCGCAGATCGCGCAGCTCCGCGACACGCTCGCGCGCGACTGGCCCGTCACGCTGTTCCCCGAGGGCACGACCGGCGACGGTGTCACGCTCCTCCCCTTCAAGGCCGCGCTGCTCGCCGCGCTCGACCCGCCCCCGCCCGGCGTCCGCGTCCAGCCGGTCCGCATCGACTATGGCCCCGCCACGCACGAGCTCGCCTGGGTCGGCGACGAACCCGGCCAGCACCACGCCGCCCGCGTCCTGAAACGCCGCGGCAGCTTCGTCGCGACCTTGCACTTCGCCGAGCCGTTCGCCCCCGCCGACCACGGCAACCGCAAAGCCATCGCCACCGAAGCCCGCCGCCGCATCGAAGCCCTTTAAGACTATGTTTCCCCGCGAAGGCGGGGACCCAGGCTGGACTCCCGCCTTCGCGGGAGAACAAGGGGGAAGCGCGCTGCCCCCACCCAGCCCTCAAACACCACCCCGGCGAAGGCCGGGGCCCAGTTGGCAAGGTCGCAGTAACGAAGCGCTGCCCTAAGTCAGCAACGTCCCCCAACTGGACCCCGGCCTCCGCCGGGGAGGTACCCTTGGTGCCGGGGAGCTACTCTTGGCGCCCGGGAGGCACCCTCGGATACCGCCCCGAAGACGCCCCTCCCCCCACGCACACAAATTTGGTACGGCGCGCGCATGACCTCGAAACCCAAGACCTATCACGTCAAGTCGTTCGGCTGCCAGATGAACGTCTATGACGGCGAGCGCATGGCCGAACTGATGGCCGCCGACGGGCTGACCCAGGCCGATGCGGTCGATGCCGACATCGTCGTGCTCAACACCTGCCACATCCGCGAGCGCGCCACCGAAAAAGTCTATTCGGACATCGGCCGGCTGCGCAAGGACCAGCTGCGCAAGAACGGCAAGACGCCGATGATTGCGGTCGCCGGCTGCGTCGCGCAGGCCGAGGGGCAGGAGATCTTCACCCGCGCCAAGGTCGACGTCGTCGTCGGCCCGCAGGCCTATCACAACCTCCCCGACCTCGTCGCCAAGGCGGCCGCAGGCACGCCGTCGCTCGACACCGACATGCCGCTGCTGTCGAAGTTCGGCGCGCTTCCGACCCGCCGCAAGGTCGCGCCGTCGGCGTTCCTGACCGTGCAGGAAGGCTGCGACAAGTTCTGCACCTATTGCGTCGTCCCCTACACGCGCGGCGCCGAGATCAGCCGCCCGTTCGCGGCGATCGTCGACGAGGCCAAGGCGCTGGTCGACGCCGGCGCGCGCGAGATCACGTTGCTCGGCCAGAACGTCAACGCCTGGTCCGAGGACACGCGCGGTCTCCACGACCTGATCCGCGACCTCGACCGGATCCCCGGCCTCGCGCGGATCCGCTACACCACCAGCCACCCCAACGACATGACGCAGGGCCTGATCGACGCGCACCGCGACGTCGAGAGCCTGATGCCGTTCCTCCACCTTCCCGTCCAGGCGGGCAGCGACCGCGTGTTGAAGGCGATGAACCGCAGCCACACCCGCGATTCCTATCTCCGCCTGCTCGACCGCGTCCGGGCGGTGCGCCCCGACATCGCGCTGTCGGGCGACTTCATCGTCGGCTTCCCCGGCGAGACCGATGCCGAATTCGAGGATACGCTGAGCCTAGTCGACGCGGTCGGCTATGCGCAGGCCTACAGCTTCAAATACAGCCCGCGCCCCGGCACCCCCGCCGCCGCGATCGTCGAGCAGGTCCCCGAGGCGGTGATGGACGAGCGCCTCCAGCGCCTCCAGGCCGCGCTCAACCGCGACCAGCACGCGTTCAACGCCGCCACCGTCGGCCGCACCTGCACCGTGCTGCTCGAACGCCCCGGCAAGCTCCCCGGCCAGCTGATCGGCAAGTCGCCCTGGCTGCAATCGGTCCACCTGATCGGCGACCACGCGATCGGCGACCTGGTGGAGGTCACGCTCGCGGCGGCCGGGCCCAACTCGCTCACCGGCATCGAACGCATCGCGCAGGCCGCCTGAAACAGCCCCCACCTTTTCCCACCACCCCGGCGAAGGCCGGGGCCCAGTTGGGGGACGGACGTAACAACGGACGATCCTCCGTTACATCGACCTTCCCAACTGGGCCCCGGCCTCCGCCGGGGTAGTATGGTGATCGTGGCAATCGCGCCCGCCGCCCACCCGCTGAGGCTTTCAGGCAACGCCCCCCCAGCCTTCGCACGCAACACCAAAACTACCGCTGTCCCCCACCCGAATCCCCTGCCACACTCTCCCCCGATGCAGCTTCGCCCACGCGACTCGAATCATCGCCAGCCAGGCGCCCCGGCGCCGCTTGAACGCGCGGGCTCCCATGCTCATCTCTGGTCGAACGCCATCCCAGGCGTGATGCGTGCCGGCCCGACCATACCCGATCACCGATCCGACACGTCTGCCCCCGAAAGGACCGCATGAGCCGTAAACCCGTTCCCGCCCAGTCCGGTGACCGCGCCCGAGTCGAACTGCTGTTCGACAAGCCCCAACTCCTCGTCCGGCTCTTCGGCCAGTACGACCAGAATCTGGTAGCGCTCGAAAACCGCCTCGGTGTGTACATCACCGCGCGCGGCAACAAGATTGGTCTGGAGGGCACCGCGGAACAGGTCGCCAAGGCGCGCGACGTGCTCCACGATCTCTATGCCCGGATCCAGCGCGGCGAGGATGTCGACACCGGCCTCGTCGACGCGTCGATCGCGATGGCCGACGAACCCGTGCTCGAAGGGATCATCCGCGCCGATGCGGGCGGCGGCGCTGCCCCGCCGATCATGATCCGCACGCGCAAGAAGACGATCGTCCCGCGCACGCCGGCACAGGCGCATTACATGCGCGAACTGACGAACAACGACATGATCTTCGCACTCGGGCCGGCAGGCACCGGCAAGACCTATGTCGCGGTCGCGCAGGCGGTCCAGCAGCTCATCACCGGCAGCGTCCAGCGCCTGATCCTGTCGCGCCCCGCGGTCGAGGCGGGCGAGCGGCTGGGCTTCCTCCCCGGCGACATGAAGGAGAAGGTCGATCCCTATCTCCGTCCCTTGTACGATGCGCTCTACGACTGCCTTCCCGCCGAGCAGGTCGAACGCCGGATCGCGAGCGGAGAGATCGAGGTCGCACCGATCGCCTTCATGCGCGGCCGTACGCTGGCCGACGCGTTCGTGATCCTCGACGAGGCGCAGAACACCACGCCTGCGCAGATGAAGATGTTCCTCACCCGCTTCGGCCAGAACAGCCGGATGGTGATCTGCGGCGATCCCAAGCAGGTCGACATCCCCGGCGGCGTCGCCGCCTCGGGTCTCGCCGACGCGGTCCGCCGTCTGGAGGGGGTCGAGAGCATCTCGATGTGCCGCTTCACCGTCGGCGACGTCGTCCGCCACCCGATCGTCGGCCGCGTCGTCGAAGCCTATGAGGGCAGCGACGCGTGATCCCTACGCGGCTGTCCCGGACATACCGGGATAGACGCCGGGCCGTCCGCATACCGTAAGGGGTGCGGAACTTTGCCACCTGTGTAATGATTTCGTCCTGACGTTTCCGCCGGAAGGACCCGCATGCTCGAAATCGCGCTCTCTTCGGAGGCTCCCTGGCCCGACCAGGACTGGGACGGCCTCGCTAAGCGCGCCGCGACCGCGGCGATCGAACGGACCCCGCATGGTCAGCTGCTGACCGGCGCCGCCACGGTCGAGATCTCGTTCCGGCTCGCGTCCGACGACGAGGTCCACACGCTCAACAAGCAATATCGCCAGAAGGACAAGCCGACCAACGTCCTGTCCTTCCCGATGGTGCAGGCCGATCTGCTCGAGACGATCGCGCAGAATTCGGACGATGGCGAGGTGCTGCTCGGCGACATCATCCTCGCGCACGGCGTCTGCGTCGCGGAAGCCGCCGAGCGCGGCATCTCGGTCGAGGATCATGCGATGCATCTGATGGTGCACGGCACGCTGCATCTGCTAGGCTATGATCATATGGACGACGACGAGGCGGAGGGTATGGAGCAGATCGAACGCGACGCGCTCGCCGCGCTCGGGCTCCACGATCCCTATCTCATCACAGAGGACTGACGACCACGATGGCCGATGGCCCCAATGCCGGAAACGGCGATAGTACCGACAGTATCTGGCGCGGGCTGAAAGGCCTGATCTTCGGTGCCCCCGACGAATCGCTGCGCGATCAGCTCGAGGATGCGATCGACCGGCACGAGGGCGATCCCGCCCCCGATGCCAAGGGCGATCTCACCCCGCTCGAACGCCAGATGGTCCGCAACCTGCTGCATTTCAGCGAGCGGGACGCAGGCGATGTCGGCGTGCCGCGCGCCGACATCATCGCGGTCGAGGAGGAGACGTCGTTCGCCGACCTCGTCAAGCTGTTCGCCGAGGCCGGCCACAGCCGCCTGCCGGTCTATCGCGACAATCTCGATACGATCATCGGTATGGTCCATATCAAGGACGTCTTCACGATCCTCGCGACCGGCGCCGAGCATCCGACGACGCTCGCCGGGCTGATCCGCGAGCCGCTCTACGCGCCGATGTCGCGCGGCGCGCTCGATCTGCTCGCCGACATG
Source organism: Sphingomonas aerolata (assembly GCF_003046295.1). Lineage (GTDB taxonomy): Bacteria > Pseudomonadota > Alphaproteobacteria > Sphingomonadales > Sphingomonadaceae > Sphingomonas > Sphingomonas aerolata. Next base: position 408,959 of record NZ_PZZN01000002.1, on the reverse strand, counting down.
CGCCAGAAGCACGTCCATCTGACGATCGTGCTCGACGAATATTCGGGCACCGAGGGGCTCGTCACGTTCGAGGACCTGATCGAGGAGATCGTCGGCGATATCGAGGACGAGCATGACGACGCGCCGCAGGTGCTGATGACGCCGATCGACGGCGGGGCCTGGGACGCGGACGCGCGCGCCGAGCTCGAGGATGCCGCCGAACTGATCGACCCGCGGCTCGCCGAGGTCGATGGCGATATCGACACTTTGGGCGGCCTCGCTGCGCTGCTCGCAGGCCATGTCCCGCAGATCGGCGAATGCGTCGATCATCCGAGCGGCTGGAAGCTCGAAGTCACCGAAGCCGACGAACGCCGCGTCAACCGCCTCCGCCTCCACCCCCCGGTGGTGCTGGTCGAAGACGACGACTGACACGAAGGGGGCGGGGGCGTGTCGGCCGACACGCCCCCGCCCAACCCCTTCGTCATTCCCGCGAAGGCGGGAACCCATACCGGCTAGCCGTCCGACAGCACGCAGACCCTGCCCCGCTGGATTCCCGCCTCCGCGGGAATGACGAAGCAGTGCGCTCCACCGCCAACCGCAATCGCGCCATTGCCCCCGCCCGCACTCCCGCCTAACTCTCCTGCATGCGCAAACACATCCTCATCGTGCTCGGGCTGATCATCCTGGTCGGGATCGCCGGGTTCACCTGGCTCGCCTGGCCCGATACCGCCCGGCTCGACGTCAACCAGGTCACCGGCAAGCGGCCCGACATTACCGCGCCGCGGATCCAGATGCTGCCGACGATCGGCGTCGCCAAGGCGGTCGGCTGGCCCAAGGGCGCGATGCCGACCGCGGCGGCGGGGATGAAGGTCCAGCCGTTCGCGGCCGGACTCGATCATCCGCGCTGGCTCTACCGCCTGCCCAATGGCGACGTGCTGGTCGCCGAGACCAATTCGCCACCGCGTAAAGGTCCCGGTGTCGTCACGACGGTGATGAACTTCCTGATGGGCCGCGCGGGTGCGGGCGTGCCCTCGGCCAACCGCATCACGCTGCTGCGCGACGCGGATGGCGACGGCGTGGCGGAGACGCGCTCGGCCTTCATGACCGGGCTCAACTCGCCCTTCGGCATGACGCTGATGGATGGCCAGCTCTATATCGGCAACACCGACGCGCTCGTCCGCGTGCCCTATACCGAGGGCGCGACCCGGATCACCGCCAAGCCCGAGCGTGTCATCCCGCTCAACGGCGGCGGCAATCACTGGGCGCGCAACGTGATTGCCGCCCCCGACGGCAAGACGCTCTATGTCGGCGTCGGCTCGGCGTCGAACATCGCCGAAAACGGCATGGACGCAGAAAAATACCGCGCCAACATTCTGCAGGTCTGGCCGAAGGACAAGAACTGGCGGATCTACGCCGCCGGCCTTCGCAACCCCAACGGCATGGCGATCAACCCCAAATCGGGCCAGCTCTGGACCGTCGTCAACGAACGCGACATGCTCGGCTCGGACCTCGCGCCCGACTATCTGACGCAGGTCGAGTTCGGCGATCACTTCGGCTGGCCCTGGTATTATTGGGGCGGCTATCCCGACGATCGCGTCGAGCCGAAGAACCCCGCGCTCCAGCAATATGCCAAGCGTCCCGACTATGCGCTCGGACCGCATGTCGCCGCCCTCGGCCTGACCTTCGCGGGCGACGCGAAGCTCGGCGACCGCTTCACCAACGGCGTGTTCGTTGGCGAGCACGGCTCGTGGAACCGCAAGCCGCTCTCGGGCTACAAGGTCGTCTATATCCCGTTCGGCGACACCGGCTTCCCGGCGGCAAACGCGAAGCCCGTCGACGTGCTCGGCGGCTTCCTCAACAAGGATGGCGAAGCACAGGGCCGCCCGGTCGGCGTCATCACCGACAAGGCCGGCGCGCTGCTGGTCGCCGACGATGTCGGCAACACGATCTGGCGCGTCAGCACGAAGTAAGTGCCCCCTCCCCCGTCATCCTGACGTTCGTCAGGATGACGAGCGGGGCGGCGTTACGCCGCAAACCCTCACCGCAGCAGCTTCGGCCCTTCCTTGCGGATCATGTCCTGCACCTTGCCGGCGAACAACCCGAGCAGCCCCGGCAGGTCGACGATCGCATGGACATTGTCCTCGAACACCGTGACCTTGCTGCCGATCACCTGCCCCATCGCGCTGACGGTGAAGTGCAGCGTATCGCCTTCCCAGCGCCGATCGGTCACCGATCCGCCGGGGATCTTCGACCCGATCGTGTCGATGCCGCTGTCGAGCCGCGAGCGCACCCCCGCCTTGCCGAGCTTGTGGGGGATATCGACCGAAATGGGATTGGACATTCTTTGATCCTCAGTGTGCGAACAGCATCGCGTCCTGTGCGAACGCCTTGAACTCGAGCGCGTTGCCGCTGGGGTCGCAAAAGAACATCGTCGCCTGCTCGCCGACTTCGCCCTTGAAGCGGACATGCGGCGCGATCCCGAACCGGACCCCCGCCGCCGCGACCCGCTCGGACAGGCTGATCCAGTCGTCCATCGTCAGCACGACGCCGAAATGCGGCACCGGCACCTGATGCCCGTCGACCGCATTCTCGACCGCGATCGCCTTCGCCGCCGGATCGAGATGCGCGACGATCTGATGCCCGAACAGGTCGAAGTCGATCCAGTGATCGCTCGACCGCCCCTCGGGACAACCGAGCGTCCCCCCGTAAAAGGCCCGCGCGGCGGCGAGATCATGGACGGGAAAGGCGAGATGAAAGGGGCGCAGCGTCATGCGGGCAGGATAGAGCGGATGATCCCCTGCGTCACCCCGCCCCCGCTATGCGATGCCCGCTGCGCGTCCGCCGCTCAAGTACCGCCCCCATTCCTCTCCACCACCCCGGCGAAGGCCGGGGCCCAGTTGGGGGACGGTGGTAACTAAAGGTTGCGCGACATCACAGCGACCTCCCCACCTGGACCCTGGCCTCCGCCGGGGAGGTGCAAGGGATGCTGCCTGCACGATCCTAATTGTCGATATAGTACCAGCTGCCCGCAAGGAGGTGGCACCACCCCGGCGAAGGCCGGGGCCCAGTTGGGGGACGGTGGTAACGCAGGACAGCGCGCCGTCACTGCGACCTTCCCACCTGGACCCCGGCCTCCGCCGGGGAGGTGCAAGGGATGCGGTCTGCACGATGCTATTTGTCGATATAGTACCAGCTGCCCGCAAGGAGATGGCACCACCCCGGCGAAGGCCGGGGCCCAGTTGGGGGACGGTGGTAACTAAAGGTTGCGCGTCGTCACGGCGACCTTCCCAGCTGGACCCCGGCCTTCGCCGGGGTGGTCATGTGTGGGGGTAGACCCAGGCGTTGGTACCGAGGCCAACGAAAGCGCCCACCGCACCAGCCCCAACGCCCCATCCCCCCCACCGCCACGTCAGATGCCGCGTCAGATATTGCCCGCCCCCCGCCGCCACGCCATAGCGCAGGCGTGACCCGCTCTCCCGCCCGCGCCGCCCTCACCTCCCCCGCGCTCGCCTGCGTCCTGCTCGGCGCGATCGCAGCGACGGGGTTTGCGCCGCTCGATCTCTGGCCGCTCGCGCTCGTCGCAGTCGCCGCGTGGCTGGCGCTCGTCCACGATGCACCGACGCTGCGCCAGGCGCTGTGGCGCGGCTGGCTGTTCGGGCTCGGGCATTTCACCGTCAACAACAACTGGTTCCAGCACGCGTTCGACTTTCAGGACGCGATGCCGCCGGTGCTCGGCTATTTCGCCGCGGTCGGGCTCGCGCTCTATCTCGCGATCTTCCCGATGGTCGCTGCAGGCCTCGCCTGGCGGTTCGGACGCCGCGCGACCGCAACGCCCGATCCCGCCTTCATCCTCGTGTTCGCCGCCGCATGGATCGCGACCGAGTGGCTGCGCAGCGTGCTGTTCACCGGCTATGCCTGGGATCCGCTGGGGGTGATGTGGCTGCCCGCGATCGGCATCGCGCGGCTGTCGGCGTGGATCGGCACCTATGCATTGTCGGGGGTGACGATCGTCGCGGCGGGATCGCTGTGGATGCTCAGCCGTCGCCGCGTCGCGATGCCCGCGATCGTCGTCCCGCTGCTCGCGCTCGCCGCGCTGTCGGCTCTGTGGACCGACGCCCCCGCCGCGCCCGCCAACGCGCCGCGCGTCCGCGTCGTCCAGCCCGATATCGGCCAGGAGGATCGCAGCGAATCGGACGGCGAACGCGTGCTGTCCGCGCTCGAAAAGCTGTCGGGCACGCCCGGCGCCACCCCCCGGCTCGTCGTCTGGCCCGAGGGCGTGGTGCGCGACTATCTCGAGGATGGCTATCCCTTCTACGCCTATGACTGGTCGAGCCCGGCCTATCTGCGCCGCCGGATCGCGCGCCTGCTCGGCCCCGACGACATATTGCTGACCGGCGGCACCTCGCTGTCGTTCGACCGCGAGGACCGGATCGCGGGCGCGACCAATTCGGTGTTCGCGATCGACGCACAGGCGCGGCTGCGCGGTCGCTACGACAAGGCGCATCTCGTCCCCTACGGCGAATATCTGCCGATGCCGTGGCTGCTGAAACCGCTCGGGCTCGCGCGGCTCGTCCCCGGCGACATCGACTTCACCTCGGGCGAGGGGCCGGGCAATCTGACGCTCGCGGGCTTCGGGTCGATCGGCATCCAGATCTGCTACGAGATCATCTTCTCGGGCCAGACGGTCGACCGCGCGCACCGCCCGCGGCTGTTGTTCAACCCCTCGAACGACGCCTGGTTCGGCAGCTGGGGCCCGCCGCAGCATCTGGCCCAGGCACGGATGCGCGCGATCGAGGAGGGGCTGCCGATCGTTCGCGCGACCCCGACCGGCATCTCCGCGATCATCGCCGCGGACGGCCGCCTGCTCGCCACCGTCGCGCACGAGACCGCGGGCGCGGCCGAGCTGCCGATGCCGCCCGCGCTGCCCGTGACGCTGTTCGCGCGGCTCGGCAATCTGGCGGCGGGGCTGGTCATGGCGGCGATGATCGCCTTGGCCGTTGCCCTGCGCCGCCGCGAACGCTAGAAGGACATATAAAGCTTTCCTTATATGATGCCCCGCGGTGCCCCACCGCCGGGCCTTTTGCGAAGAGGTTTCATGCGCAAGTCCTTTCTCTTCACCTCCGAGTCGGTCTCCGAAGGCCATCCCGACAAGGTCGCCGACCAGATCAGCGACACGATCGTCGACCTGTTCCTCGCCAAGGATCCGGAGGCACGCATCGCCTGCGAGACGCTGACGACCACGCAGCTCGTCGTCCTCGCCGGCGAGATCCGCGGCAAGGGCATCTATGAGAACGACCAGTGGGCCGACGGCGTGCTCGACGAGATCGAGGCGGCCGTCCGCAACACCGTCAAGGAAATCGGCTACGAGCAGTCGGGCTTCCACTGGAACGAGTTCCGTTTCGAGAACAACCTCCACGGCCAGTCCGCAGAGATCGCGATGGGCGTCGACGAGAGCGGCAACAAGGACGAGGGTGCCGGCGACCAGGGCATCATGTTCGGTTACGCGACCGACGAGACGCCGGGCCTGATGCCCGCGACGCTCTACTACAGCCACAAGATCCTCGAGCGGATGGCCGCCGATCGCCATTCGGGCGCAGCCCCGTTCCTCGAGCCCGACGCCAAGAGCCAGGTGACGCTCGCCTATGAGAACGAGAAGCCGGTCCGCGCTACCGCGCTCGTCGTCTCCACCCAGCACGCACCGGGCTATTCGGAAAAGGGCAAGAACCCCGATCCGGCCAAGTACGCCGAGCTGCGCGACTATGTCATGGGCGTGTTCACCGACGTGCTGCCCGCAGGCTTCATCTCGGATGAGACCGCGATCTACATCAACCCGACCGGCGCGTTCGAGATCGGTGGCCCCGACGGCGACGCCGGCGTCACCGGCCGCAAGATCATCGTCGACACGTACGGCGGCGCAGCCCCGCATGGCGGCGGCGCGTTCTCGGGCAAGGATCCGACCAAGGTCGATCGCTCGGCCGCCTATGTCGCACGCTATCTGGCGAAGAACGTCGTCGCCGCCGGGCTCGCCCGCCGCTGCACGATCCAGCTGAGCTACGCGATCGGCATCGCCGAGCCGCTGTCGGTCTATGTCGACACGCACGGCACCGGCACGGTCGAAGAGGCCAAGCTCGAGGCGGTCCTGCCCAAGCTCGTCCGCCTCACGCCCAAGGGCATCCGCGAGCACCTCAAGCTCAACGCGCCGATCTACAAGAAGACCGCGGCCTACGGCCATTTCGGCCGCGAGCCCGAGGGTGACAGCTTCACCTGGGAGCGCACCGATCTGGTCGACAAGCTGAAGGCCGCAACTGCCTGACGCACCTCGCCCGATAGGTGATACAGAAAAGCCTCCCCCGGACCGTCCGGGGGAGGCTTTTTCATGTCCGCTACGCCGGATCGGAACCGATCAGCCGGGCGCCGACCGGTCGGTCCCCGCCGCGTCGCCGACCAGCGGCGCGCTCGCGCGCTGCCGATGCCGCTGCTCGGTCAGGATCTGCCACGACGCCAGGAACAGCGCCGCGACCAGCGGCCCGACGACGATACCGCTGAGGCCGATCAGCTCGATCCCGCCCAGCGTCGTGACCAGCACGACGAAATCGGGGATTCCCGTGTCGCGCCCGACCAGAATCGGCCGCAGGATATTGTCCGCCATGCCGATCACGACGACGCCCGAGATGATCACCACCAGCCCCTGCCAGATCGCGGTGGTCGCCAGCAGATAGACCGCGACAGGGACCCAGACGATCGCCGGCCCGAGCGCGGGCAGCAGCGAGGTCAGCGCCATCAGCAGGCCCCAGAGCAGGGCCGCGGGCAGCCCGACGATCCAGAAGGTTGCCGCACCCAGCCCGCCCTGGACCAGCGCGACGATCACCGTGCCCTTGATCGTCGCACGCACGACCGACACGAACTTGTCGACCAGCGCGGCGGTGACCGACCGCTCGAGCGGCAGCGCGTCGCAGATCTTCGGCCCGATCGTCTCGCCGTCGCGCAGCAGGAAGAACATCACGTACAGCGCGATACCGAAGGCGAGCAGGAAGGCGGCGGCGTTGCGCCCGATCGACAGCGCCTGGCTGGCGATCGTCCGCACGCTGTTGCCCATCGTCTGCGACAGCCGCGCCTGGATCCGCTCGATCGAATCGAACCCGGCCTTGTCGAGCAGCGTCTGCAGACGCGTCGGCAGCGCATCATGCACCTGGTTGAAATAGGCGGCGAAATTGATCTCGCCATTCTGGATGCGGGTATAGACCGTGCCGGCCTGGTCGACGATCATCCCGCCGATGATCATGCTCGGCACGACGACCGCGAACAGGATGATCAGCAGCGTCAGCGCGGCGGCGGTGTTGCGACGCGTCGGCATCCGCTCCAGCAGACGCTGGAACAGCGGCTGGAACAGGATCGCGGCGAGCGCGGCCCACAGCAGCGCCAGGGCATACGACCAGACGACCACGACGAGCGCGATCGTGATCACCACCAGGAATATCAGGAATCCGCCCGTTTCGAGCCGGCGCCGGTTGATCATCATGCATCCCCCCAACATCGTCGGTCGGCCCCAGGCGCCGCCGACGATACCGTCCCCGCCCGAATCGGCGGGGACGGCATCATTGTACTTAGCGCAGCGCGGCGCTGCCGTTGACGAGGGCCGCCTTCTGCTCGTTCGACATCGCGGCGGCGTTCACGTCCGCGTCGTCGACCGCCTCGCCCTGCTTCTCGCCCTGATCGCGAACCGCCTCGGCGCGATCCTCGAGATTGTCGGCAGCGGCCTCGAGCGCGTCGGCGCGGTTTTCCGCGGCGCCCTCGACCTGGCTGCCCAGCTTGTCGTCACCCTTGCCGCCACAGGCTGCGAGCGGAATGGTCAGCGTTGCGAGCATGAGCGCGGTAGCGATGGTCTTCATGTATAAATCCCTCTTGTGAGGCCATCCAAACCGTCACGCAGGCGGAACGGTTCCCTCGGCCCCGTTCGGCACTGTCGCGGGATCGTGATCCGCGGATCTTTCCGTGTTTTCAGTGACATGCTCGACGACCGGCGCGACGCGGTCGAACAGCGCGCTGACCGCCGCCTCGGCGATCCAGCCGACCGCCGCGCCGACGACCAGGTCGGACAGATAATGCTTGCCGTTGACCGGCTGGGCCGCCGCCACCGCGACCGTCGCCAGCGCCGACGGCATCGCCGCGCCGTCGATGTCGCGCGACGCCGCACGCGCGACCGCCACCGCGCCTGCGGTATGGCCCGACGGGAAGGACGTCTGCTTGTGGTCCTGGCTGTCGCCCGTCTCGAACCGCGCCTTGCCGGTGTCGAGCGCATGGCCCGGCCGCGTCCGGTCGACCGAATGCTTGATCACCGATTTCGCCGCGGTCGCCGCCAGGTGCGAGGCGAGCATCCGTGCGCCGCCGCGGATCAGGTCGGGCCGCCGCGCGACCAGCCCGATCACCAGCGTGCCGATCGACGTCGCGATCAGCTGCGGCTGGTCGGCAACCTCGGCGAGGAAGCCCGTCGCCTTCACCACCGGCGCGTCGCGGTGTTCGGCCAGCTTGTAGGTCGCCTTGCGGTCGGCCTCGGCGATCTTGGCCGCCGCACTCTTGCTCTTGCCCGTCATCATCAGTCCTTCTGTCGCATTTCGCCGCGCACCTGCGCATGCGCCAGCAGCGCGAACACCCCCGCACCACCGACGAGATTCCCCATGATCGCCGGCAGCAACAGTCCCGCAAAGGTCCGGACCAGGTCGACATGCCCGGTGAACAGCAGCAGGAACGCCTCGTCCGATCCGACGATCGAATGGCTGAACCCGCCGATCGCGACCACATAGGTCACCGCGAAGATCACCATGAACGCCTCGCCGCGCGCATTGGGCAGCGACCAGGCGAGGATCGCGATCATGAACCCGGCCGGGATCGCGTTGACGAACGTCGCCCAGGCGCCAAGCTCGGTGATCCGCATCGATACCGCGATCATCGCCTCGCGCAGCTCCGCCCCGCCCAGCACACCGCCCGCGATCGCTGCCGCGGTCAGCGCGGTGCCGAGCAGATTGGCGCCCAGCACGATGCCCCACAGCCGCAACGTCCGCCGCAGCGCCCAGCGCGACGGCTTGGTCACCAGCGGCAGCATCGCGCTGATCGTGCTCTCGGTGAACAATTGCATCCGCCCGAGAATGACGACCAGGAACCCCGCCGGATAGCCGAGCGACACGACCAGCTCGCGCCACGGCGTATCGGGCAGCGCGGCATGAAGCGCACCCTCGGCGACCAGCGACGCGGTGATCGCCAGCCCCGCCGCGAGCGCGGAGAAGAACAGCGAGACCCCCGGGCGCGCGAGTTCGTCCTCGCCCGCCTCGCGGACCGCGCGGTGGAGATCGCCCGCGTCCGCCGCCTTCAGTTCCTCGACGTCCTGCTCGGGCCCCTCGGGTGCGGACCCGGTGTCCGACGTGGTGGTGCTGTTTTCGGCCATTACGGCCTTGTAACGGACCGCTACGTGCTTTGCTCCCGCGCAATCGACCGCTAGAGCGCGCGGCGATGAACGATCCCGCCACCATTCGCCGCCTCTATGGCCGTCGCCAGGGCCACAAGCTTCGCCAGGGCCAGTCCGCGCTCGTCGAGGAGATGCTCCCGCGGCTGTCGGTTCCCGAGACGGGGATCGTCGACGCCGCCACCCTGTTCGGCGACGACCGCCCGCTCCATGTCGAGATCGGCTTCGGCGCGGGCGAACATCTCGCCGGCCAGGCATCGGCCAATCCGGATGTCGGCTTCATCGGCTGCGAACCGTTCCTCAACGGCGTCGTCGGCGCGCTCGGCCATATCCGCGACGGCGGGCTGACCAATGTGCGGCTCTATATGGGCGACGCGCTCGAGGTGATCGAGCGGCTGCCCGATGCCAGCCTCGACCGGCTCTACCTCCTCCACCCCGATCCCTGGCGCAAGGCGCGGCATGCCAAGCGCCGCATGGTCAATCACGGCCCGCTCGACACGATCGCCGCCAAGCTGAAGCCCGGCGCCGAATTCCGGCTCGGCACCGACGATCCGACCTATTGCCGCTGGTCGATGATGATCATGGACCAGCGCCGCGACTTCACCTGGCAGGCGCGCACCCCGCAGGACTTCCTGACCCGCCCCGACGACTGGCCCGAGACGCGCTACGAGCGGAAAGCCCGGCGCCAGGGCCATGAGGTCTGGTATTTCCGCTATATCCGCGACTAGCGCCCGCCGCTGCGCCGCCACCAGCCGGCCAGCGCGCGACCCGCAATTGCGGGCAGCCCGGGCCTGAGCAACAGCCAGTCGCGGATCGGTGCGCCCTCCGCCGCGCCGATCACCCGCTTGTAGCCGCTGTCGCCCGCGCCCCAGTCGACCCTGGTCGCGCCGCGCGCCATCGCCGCGATCAGGTTGCGCCAGTAGAGCAGCTTGCCCGGCGAATGCTTGGCGAAACGCGGATCGTAGCTGTTGGCGATCGCATAGATCAGCGCCCCCGTATCGATGTCGAACGAGAAGGCGGCGGGCACGCCGTCGACGCGGAGCAGCGCTGCGCGGAACATCCCCGCCAGCACCGGGTCGACCGCCGCCGCCTGCCAGAAGGCGAGATGCCCGTCGGTCGTGAACTTCATGTCGCGGCGGTCGGTCTCCTGCGCGACCCAGCTCGTCTGCTCGACCGCGCCCAGATCGGCGAACCGCGCCGGCCAGTCCGCCCCCGCGAGCGCTTGCCAGTCGAGCGCGCCATGCTCGGCCAGATGCTTTTCGTGAAACCGGTTCTTGCGCAGCGTCGAGTTGCGCGGCCAGCGCTCGCCATCGACGCTCGGCACGAGGTCGAGCACCCAGGCGTCGCCGAGGTGCCGGTCGATCGCGCACCATCCCGCCGCCCGCGCGCTCGCGATCAGCGCGTCCGCGGCCGGATCGCCGTCTTGGACGGGGCCGATCCGCAGGCCGCTGCACTGCGCGGATAGTCCGCGCAGCGCCGCCGCGCGTGCCGCCTCGCTTGCCCCCATCGCCATGCCGAAACTGCGGAACGGCCAGTAGCAGCCCGGCACCGTCGCCAGCCGCAGCCACGCCGGGCCGAGCGCGACGAACGGCAACGCGATCGCCGCGACGCCGTCCTCCTCGACCACCAGGGTATTCGCGCGGCCGCCATAGGCGCTGAGCGCGGCGGCATACCAGCCATAGCGCAGGAACCGGTGGCTCGGCGCCGCGCGCGCGGCGACCGCGTCGATCGCGATGCTCAGGCCCTCGACCACGCTTGCCTGCGCGCTCGGTGGCACCGGCACGCGGTCGGACAGGAGCATCGGTTTCGACATCGCACGCCCCCTAGCAGCAATCCCTTACCAGGTAGTGCAGGATCGCGCGCGGCGCCGCGGGGCTTCAGGGCGGGGGGCGGGATTGGCTTCCCTCCGGCGCGGTTATTCCGCATGATGATCAGGATGATACCCCTTCCCGCCGTTTCGACGATCGCGCAGACGATCCAGCTGTCGCTTGCGCCCGTCTTCATGCTCGCGGGCATCGGCCAGCTGCTCAACGTGCTCGCCGGTCGCCTCTCGCGCGTGATCGACCGCGCCCGCCAGCTCGAAAAGCTCCATCCCAGCAGCGCGGGGCCCGAACGCATCCGCCATATCTGGGAGTTGCGGCTGCTCGACCGGCGGATGACGATCATCAACGCCTCGCTCTTCCTCGCGGTGTCGAGCGCGATCATGACCTGTATCGTCATCGCGCTGCTGTTCATCGCCGAACTCGCGAAGCTGCACTTCGGGACCTATGTCGCGGTCTCGTTCATCCTCGCGATGATCCTGCTGATCGCCGCCTTTGCCAGCTTCATGATCGAAGTGCGGATCTCGTTGGTCGCCTTCCGCATCCGCCCCGAACTGCTCGACAACCCCGAACTGCTCGACAAGCTGACATGATGCTCGAACACCGCCTGCTGCAGGGCGTCGTCGCGATCGCCTGCCTCCTGCCGCTGCTCGTCGGCGGTCAGGGGATCGTCCACGGCCCAGCCCCGTTCGGCCACCTCGCCGACGTGCCGCGCGATCTCGACAGCCATTTCCGCTATATCTCGGGCATCTTTTTCGCGACCGGGCTCGGCTTCCTCAGCTGCATTCCGCACATCGAGACCAAGGGCCCGCGCTTCCGCCTGCTCGGCGGGCTGATCGTGGTCGGCGGCTTCGCGCGGCTCGTCTCGCTGATCGATGTCGGCATGCCGTCGCGCGGCCATGTGCTCGGGCTCGGCATGGAAATCCTCGTCGTGCCGCTGCTGATGCTCTGGCAGGCGCGCCTCGCCCGCCGGGCCCTTTCCAACGCCGGACCGAATCCCTAGACGACGCTTGACCATACCCGGTCCTCGAAAGGTCTAAGCATGCGTGAAGCCGCCATCGTCTCGACTGCCCGTACCGCCATCGGCAAAGCCTATCGCGGCGCGTTCAATGCGACCGAGGCACCGGTGCTTGGTGGGCACGTCATGAAAGCGGTGGTCGAGCGCGCCGGGATCGACCCCGCACGTATCGACGAGGTGTTCTGGGGCGTCGGCAACCAATGGGGGACGCAGGGCGGCAACGCCGGACGCATGGCGCTCTTCGCCGGCGGCCTGCCCGAATCGGTCCCCGCGGTCACGCTCGACCGCAAATGCGGCTCGGGGCTGACCGCGGTCGCGCTCGCTGCCCGCACGATCATCTGTGACGAGGCCGATGTCGCGCTGGCGGGCGGGATGGAATCGATCAGCTACACCGTGACGAAGGACGCGCCGCGCTACGTCAACCAGAGCGTCACCGCGCGCGAGCCCGCCGCCTATATCCCGATGATCGAGACCGCCGAGATCGTCGCGCGCAAATACGGCATCAGTCGCCAGGCGCAGGACGCCTATGCCGCGATGAGCCAGCAGCGCGCCGCCGCCGGCCTCGCCAGCGGCGCGTTCGCCGAGGAGATCGTGCCGATCACCGTCAAGAAGGCACTGTTCGACAAGCAGGGCGCGCGCACCGGCAGCGAGAACGTCACGCTGACCCAGGACGAGGGGATCCGCGCGGGCACCACCGCCGAGGCGCTCGCCGGGCTGAAGACGGTCTGGCCAGGCGGCGATTTCTCCAGCCCGGGGACCAGCGTCACCGCGGGCAATGCCAGCCAGCTCTCCGACGGCGCGTCCGCGCAGCTGCTCATGGACCGGCGGACCGCGGAGGCCGAGGGCAAGGAGATCCTCGGTATCTATCGCGGCTTCCAGTCGGCCGGCTGCGATCCCGCCGAAATGGGCATCGGTCCGGTCTTCGCGATCCCCAAGCTGCTCGACCGCGCCGGGCTGACGGTCGCGGACATCGGCCTGTGGGAGCTGAACGAGGCGTTCGCGTCGCAATGCCTCTATTGCCGCGACCATCTCGGCATCGATCCCGAAAAGTACAACGTCAATGGCGGCGCGATCGCGGTCGGCCACCCCTTCGGCATGACCGGCTCGCGCCTCGTCGGCCACGCACTGATCGAGGGGCGCAAGCGCGGCGTCCGCTATGTCGTGGTTTCGATGTGCACCGCCGGCGGCATGGGCGCCGCCGGCCTGTTCGAGATCGTCTGACGCGACGGGGGCGGGAGGGATGACGCACCCTCCCGTCGCTCCGCACCATCCACCCTGCCCCCTCCCGTCATCCTGACGAAAGTCAGGACCCAGGGTAACGGGGTGCGGCGCATGTGGCTCTGGGTCCTGACTTTCGTCAGGATGACGGCGGGTATACACGGCGACCCCAGTTCAAAATGACAAGGTCGTGCCCCGCCTATGCGTTTCCTCCTCCTCCCGGCGCTAGCGCTGCTGGCCGCCCCGGCCGCCGCCGCCCCCCAGAAACCCACCCCCGCGAAACCCGGCACCGTCCGCGTCCGCCTCACCACGTCCGAAGGCCCGATCACGCTCGCGCTCGACACGCGCCATGCCCCCAAGACTAGCGCGAACTTCCTCGCCTATGTCGATGACGGCCGCTTCGACGGGACCGATTTCTACCGTGCCGCGCGCGGCAAGAAGGCGCCCAAATTCGGCTTCATCCAGGGCGGCATCCGCACCGATGCGCGGCGCATCCTGCCCGCCTTCCCGCTCGAGACGACGACGCAGACCGGCATCCGCCATCTCGACGCGACGATCTCGATGGCGCGCGGCAGCGAGCCCGGCTCGGCGGGCGGCAATTTCTTCATCACCGTGGGCCCGACCCCCGCGATGGACGCGCGCCCGGGCTATCTCGGCTATGCGGCGTTCGGCCATGTCGTCGGCGGCATGGACACCGTCCGCCGCATCCTCGCCAAGCCGACCGGTGGCGGGCTCGACGCGTTCAAGGGCCAGATGATCCTCAACCGCGTCGCGCTGATCAGCGCCAAGCGGCTCGACGGCACGCCCCGCCCGACCAGCGGCCCGCGACCATGGCTGTTGAAGACCCGCCCCACCCCGCCACGGCCGCGCTGACGCGTTAGTCCGCGAACAGCAGGACCGGCGTCTCGAGATACTTTTTCAGCCCCTGGACGAAGCTCGCCGCATCCCAGCCATCGACGACGCGGTGGTCGCAGCTGATCGACAGGTTCATCAGCTTCGCGCGGACCACTTCGTCGCCCTTAAACACGGGGCGTTCGACGATCTTGTTCGGCCCGATGATCGCGACCTCGGGCCGGTTGATCACCGGCGTCGTCGCGATCCCGCCGAGCGGCCCGAGCGAGGTGACGGTAATCGTCCCGCCACCCATCTCGTTCGGCGCAAGCTTGCCCGCGCGCGCCGCCTCGGCGAGCCGCGTGATCTCGGTCGCGAGCTGCCAGACGTTGCGGTCCTGCGCGTCGCGGATCACGGGGACGGTCAGCCCCGCATCGGTCTGCGCCGCCATGCCCAGATGGATCGCCCCGTGCCGCGTCACCACGCCCGCCTCGTCGTCATAGCGCGCGTTGAGCATCGGGAAGTCAGGAATCACTTTACAGATCGCGACGATCATCAGCGGCAGCATCGTCAGCTTGGGCCGCCCGCCGCGATTGGCGTTCAGATCCGCACGCATCGCCTCCAGCGCGGTGACGTCGATCTCGTCGACATAGGTGAAATGCGGGATAGCGCGCTTCGACGCGGCCATGTTCTCGGCGATCTTGCGCCGCATGCCGATGACCTTGATCGGCTGGTCCGAGCGTGCCCGGCTCGCCCCCGGCGCCTGATAGCCCTGCCCCGCGCCGTACCGCAGATACGCGTCGAGATCGGCATGACGCACCCGGTCGGACTCGGTCTTCACCGACGCCAGATCAATCCCCAGATCCCGCGCCCGCGCCCGCACCGCCGGCGATGCCAGCGAGTGCGCCTTGGCAGCAGCAACCTGCTCGTCACTCCCCCCCGGCGAAGGCCGGGGTCCAGTTGGAGAGGTCGACGTAATAACGGACTGCGCGTCGTTACCGGCGCCCCCCATTTGGGCCCCGGCCTCCGCCGGGGTGGTAGCGGTCGGCGTTTCGACCACCTCCTCGACCCCCGGATTCTCCGCCTCATACTGCTCCGCCGTCTCCGCCTGCGCAGAGGTGAGCGGCGCCGCCACGACCTCGCCCCCGGCGTCGACCGCATCCGTCTCGATCACCACCAGCGCGGCACCGATCGACACCTGATCCCCGACCTCGCCCGCCAGCTCGACGACGACGCCCGATACGGGCGACTCCATCTCGACCGTCGCCTTGTCGGTCATCATGTCCGCGACCGGCGAATCCTCCTCGACGCGGTCGCCGATCGCGACGTGCCATGCGACGATCTCGGCCTCCGAGATGCCTTCGCCGATATCCGGCAGTTTGAAGGTAAAGCGAGCCATTATGCGTCCTTCATGATCTTCTTGAGGGCCTCGGTGATACGGACCGGCCCCGGGAAATAGGCCCATTCCAGGCTGTGCGGATAGGGCGTGTCGAACCCGGTCACGCGCTCGATCGGTGCCTCGAGATGGTAGAAGCACCGCTCCTGCACCAGCGCCGACAGCTCCGCGCCGAACCCGCTGGTCCGCGTCGCCTCGTGGACGATCATGCAGCGCCCGGTCTTCTTCACCGACGCCTCGATCGTCTCGATGTCGAGCGGGACGAGCGTGCGCAGATCGACGATCTCCGCGTCGATCCCCGTCTCGGCGATCACCGCCGCGCAGACATGCACCATCGTCCCGTAGGCGAGGATGGTCAGCGCCTCGCCCGCCCGGACGATCTTCGCCTTGCCGAGCTCGATCTTGTAATAGCCCGTCGGCACTTCGCCGGCCGGATGCTTCGACCAGTTCTGCGACGGCCGGTCCCAATAGCCGTCGAACGGACCGTTATAGATGCGCTTGGGCTCGAAGAAGAGCGTCGGGTCATTGTCCTCGATCGCCGCGATCAGCAGGCCCTTCGCGTCATAGGGCGTCGACGGGATCACCGTCTTGATCCCCGACATGTGCGTGAACAGCCCCTCGGGGCTCTGGCTGTGCGTCTGCCCGCCAAAGATGCCGCCGCCGAACGGCGATCGCACCGTGATCGGCGAGGTGAACTCGCCCGCCGAGCGATAGCGCAGCCGCGCGGCTTCCGACACCAGCTGATCGAGCGCGGGATAGATGTAATCCGCGAACTGGATCTCGGGGACGGGACGCAGGCCATACGCGCCCATGCCGACCGCGACGCCGATGATCCCGCATTCGGTGATCGGCGTGTCGAACACGCGCGTCTTGCCGTGCTTGGCCTGCAACCCCGCAGTCGCGCGGAACACGCCGCCGAAATAGCCGACATCCTCGCCCATCACGATCACGTCGGGATCGCGCGTCATCATGATGTCCATCGCGGAGTTGATCGCCTGGATCATGTTCATCCGGCTGGTCTCGCCGCCATCCGCTGCGTCGGACCCGGGTGCCTCGATCATGTCGCTCATGCCTTGCGATCCCATGGACGGCCGCTCGCCGTCTCCTCATCGAGCATCTGCTGACGCTGCTCCTTCAGATGCCAGGGCAGCTCCTCGAACACGCCGTCGAACAGCGATTCGAGCGGCTGGTGAAGCCCGTGGCCGAGGATGCCGTTCTTCTCGGCCTCCTTCTGCGCGGCCTTCACCTGCTCGGCGAGCTCCTTGTCCTGCGCCGCGTGGCGCTCATCGTCCCATTCGCCGATCGCGATCAGATGGTCCTTGAGGCGCTTGATCGGATCGCCGAGCGGCCAGGCATTGGGCTCGCCCTCGCTGCGATACTGGCCGGGATCGTCCGAGGTCGAATGGCCTTCCGCGCGATAGGTGAAATGCTCGATCAGCGTCGGCCCCTGGTTGGTCCGCGCACGCTCGGCCGCCCACTGCGTCGCCGCATAGACCGCCAGCGCGTCATTGCCGTCGACGCGCAGCCCGGCAATGCCATAGCCGACCGCCCGCGCCGCAAAGGTCGTCGCCTCCGCGCCCGCGAACCCGGAGAAGCTCGAAATCGCCCACTGGTTGTTGACGACGTTGAAGATCACCGGCGCGCGGTAGACCGCGGCAAAGGTGCACGCCGAATGGAAGTCGCCCTCCGCGGTCGATCCCTCGCCGCACCAGGTCGCCGCGATCCGCGTGTCGCCCTTGGCCGCCGACGCCATCGCCCAGCCCACGGCTTGCGGATATTGCGTCGTGAGGTTGCCCGAGATCGAGAAGAACCCGGCTTCCTTGACCGAATACATGATCGGCAGCTGCTTGCCGCCCAGCCTGTCCGCGGTGTTCGAATAGATCTGGTTCATCATGTCGACGAGGCTCCAGCCCCGCGCGATCAGCAGCCCCTGCTGGCGATAGGAGGGGAAGCACATGTCCTCGTAATCGAGCGCATAGGCCGCCGCGACCGCGACCGCCTCCTCGCCCAGCGCCTTCATGTAGAAGCTCGTCTTGCCCTGCCGCTGTGCGCGGAACATGCGCTCGTCGAACGCGCGGAGCAGCGCCATGCTGCGCAGCATACGGCGCAGCATATCGGGCGAAAGCTTGGGATCCCATGGCCCGACTGCGTTGCCCTCGTCGTCGAGAACGCGGACCAGCGTATAGGCCAGGTCGGTGAAATCGCTCGCCTTGTCCGCGGTATCGGGGCGCCGCGCCTGCCCCGCGGGCGGCACGTCGACTTCGGCGAAATCGACCGGATCGCCGGGTCGAAACTTCGGTTCGGGCACATGCAGCGTCAATCCGGGTAGATTGCGCAGCGGCTGCGAATCGGCGCGAGGGTGCTCGCTGGCCATCGTCACTCCATCTCCATCGCCCGGCGGCGTACGCGCCGGATCGCTCTTCGCGGCCTTGTTATAAAATTTCAACGGCATTGGCGAGAGGGAGTTTTGCCCGGTTGCCGCATTCGCACCGGCCGCGTGCAACGCCGTGCGATCAATGCGATAGCATGAGCCTGCGGACGCGGGCGGACACGGGGGAGACAGGGCGAGATGCTGCAGGACTGGGACGCCATCGTCGCGATCGGATGCACGCTGCCGGGTGTCGAGCCGGGCACCAGCTACGGCCGGCCCGCACTCAGGTTCCGCGGCAAGACGCTCGCCTCGACCACCGCGCCCGATCCCGGCAGCTTCGTGCTTCATATCGGCCTCGGCGAGAAGGAGATCCTGCTCGACACCGACCCCGCGACCTTCTGGCAGACCGATCATTATGACGGCTGGCCGGCGGTGCTGGTCCGCTACGGCACCGGCGCGGGCGAGCGGATCGCGCATCTGCTCGCCCGCGCCTGGTGGGACCGCGCCACGTCAGCGCAGCGCAAGGCCTATGGCGAGCGGCCCTAAGGCTACCCGCTACTCCACCGTCTGCTCGATCACCCCGAAGATCGGGCGATGCCGGTCGTCCTCCGCCCAGATCCGCACCGTGTCGCCCTTTTTCAGGAACGGGGTCACCGCCGCGCCGCCCGCGATCGTCTCGATCGTGCGGACTTCGGCGAGGCAGGAATAGCCGACCCCGCCCTCTGCGATCGGCTTGCCCGGTCCGCCATCCGCGCCGCGGTTCGACACCGTGCCCGATCCGACGATCGTCCCCGCGCCCAGCTTGCGCGTCTTGGCGGCATGCGCGATCAGCGTGCCGAAATCGAACGTCATGTCCTCGCCCGCCTCGGCGCGGCCAAAGGGCTGGCCGTTCAGGTCGACCATCAGCTTGCGGTGCAGCTTGCCGTCCTGCCACCAGTCGCCGAGCGATTCGGGCGTCACGAACACCGGCGAAAACGCACTGGCGGGCTTGGATTGGAAGAAGCCGAATCCCTTGCCCAGCTCGGCCGGGATCAGGTTGCGCAGCGACACGTCGTTGGTCAGCCCGACCAGCCGCACCGCCGCCAGCGCCTCGTCGCGGCTCGCGCCCATCGCCACGTCGCCGGTGACGACGACGACCTCGCCCTCCATGTCGCAGCCCCAGCTCTCGTCGGAAAGCGGGATCGGGTCGCGCGGCCCGAGAAACCCGTCCGACCCGCCCTGATACATCAGCGGATCGTGCCAGAAGCTGTCGGGCATCTCGGCGGCGCGCGCCTGCCGGACGAGCGCGACATGGTTCACATAGGCCGAGCCATCCGCCCACTGATAGGCGCGCGGCAACGGCGACGCCGCGTCATGCTCGTGGAACCGCCGCATCGGGATCATCTCGTGCTCGAGATCGGTCGACAGATTCTCGAGCATCGGCGCAAGCCGGTCCCAGTCGTCGAGCGCGGCCTGCAGCGTCGGCGCGATATGCGTCGCATCGGCATACCAGGCGAGGTCGTTCGACACGACGACGAGCCGGCCGTCACGGCCCCGGGCTGGATCTGCGTCCTTCAGGCTGGCCAGTTTCATTGCGGATCCTCTCAATGTTTTCACCACCCTACGCCCGCCCGCCGCCGGAAGTCGAGACCGGCGGTCGCACGCGCATCCCGACCGCCCGCTCATGCGTTATCCTTGCATCCCCCCGACCCCGGCGCCACACCTGGCCACCGCCTTCGAAAGCCTGCCATGCCCCTCGATATCGTCCGCGTGCCCGTCCTCAGCGACAATTACGCCTGGCTGATCCACGATCCCGACAGCGGCACGACGGTCGCGCTCGACCCGGGCGAGGCGGATCCGGTGATCGCCGCGGCGACCGCGCGCGGCTGGCGCATCGATCAGGTCTGGACGACGCACTGGCATCCCGATCACACCGGCGGCAACGCCGCGATCCGCGCTCAGGGCGCGACCGTCACCGGCCCCGCCGCCGAGGCCGCGAAGATCCCGACGCTCGACCGCACCGTGACCGAAGGCGACGTCGTCACGCTCGGCGCGCACGCCGCGCAGGTGATGACCGTGCCCGGGCATACCCAGGGCCATATCGCCTTCCACTTCGCCGACGACGCGGTGATCTTCACCGGCGACACGCTGTTCGCGATGGGTTGCGGCCGGCTGTTCGAGGGCACGCCTGCCGACATGTTCGCCAACATGCAGCGTTACGCAGCACTTCCCGACGAGACGCGCGTCTATTGCGGGCATGAATATACCCAGTCGAACGGCCGCTACGCACTGGTCGCCGAGCCCGACAACGCCGCGATCCGCGACCGGATGGCCGACGTCGACGCGGCCCGCGCGCGCGGCGAGGCGACCGTGCCGACGACGATCGGGCTCGAACGCGCGACCAATCCGTTCCTCCGCGCGACCTCGGCCGCCGAGCTCGGCGAACGCCGCGCGGCAAAGGATGCGTTCAAGGGCTGAATAGGCTATGCCGGGCCCCTCGGGGGCGCAAAGGAAACCGCATGCGCATCATGACACGCTTATCGCTGCTCTGCCTGACGATCGCCGCCACCGCCTGTACGGCGACCCCGCGCGAACAGGCGCAGATCGCGCAGCGCGAAACCGAAACGCAGCGAAAGCTCGCGACCGCGCTCAAGGGGCTGACCCCCGGCGAGCCGACCCTGTGCCTCAACGCCCTCGGCCAGAAACAGGTGACCAGCTACGGCTCGACCTTCCTCTACCGCGTCAACAACGGCACGATCTACCGGACCGAGACCAATGGCGGGTGCGGCGATCTCGACCGCAACATCCTGATCACGCGGACGCCCTCGGGGCAGCTCTGCCGCGGCGACATCGCCAACACGATCGACCGCGCGAGCCGCTTCCCCAGCGGCAGCTGCAGCTTCGGCGAGTTCGTCCCCTATCGGAAGGTTCGGTGAGGATGCCGCGTCTCGGCCGCTTCGCTGCCCTCGCCGCGCTCGCGCTGACGCTCGTCGCCGGCCGCGACGATCCGCTCGCGGGGCGCATCGCCGGCACGCCGGTCCGCTGCATCGGCATCGGCCTCGTACAGGGCCCGACGATCCTCGACGCGACCACCATCCTCTATCGCCAGTCGGGCAAGCGCGTCTGGCGCACCGGCCCGGTCGGCCCCTGTCCGCAATTGCGCCCGCTGTCGACGATCATCGTCGACATCTATGGCGGCCAGCTCTGCCGCAACGACCGGTTCCGGCTGATCGAACCCGGCCTGTCGATCCCCTCCCCCTCCTGCCGCTTCACCGACTTCACCCCTTACGACAAACCCTGACGCCCGGCCGTCCCGGATGATATGTTGCATCATGGCAACAACCCGCCGCCCAATTTTCCGCAACTGCGAACATCTGCTTTGATATGATACATCATTCGCGCTAGGCGGCAGCTCCGGGGTTCAAGGAGCGTTTCTATGCGTAAGACTTTCATCGGGATCAGCGCGCTGGCGGTCTTCGCCGCGACCGCCGCGACCGCCCAGACGGACACGCCGCCGACCGGCGCACCGGCCGATACGCCTGCCGCGACCCCAGCCCCGACCCGCACCCCCGCCCCGCGCGCGGCCGCCGAGATCCTCGTCACCGCCCCCGTCCGCCAGAGCGAGACCGACGTCCTCCAGGGCACCTCGATCCTCTCGGGCGCCGAGCTCACCCGCAACCTTCGCCCGACCATCGGCGAGACGCTCGCGCGCCAGCCCGGCGTGTCCGCCACCTCGTTCGGCCCCAGCGCCTCACGCCCGATCCTGCGCGGCTTCCAGGGCGAGCGTATCCGCGTGCTGACCGACGGGATCGGCTCGATCGACGTCTCGAACACCTCGGTCGATCATGCGGTCATCATCGACCCGCTGCTCGCCGAGCGGATCGAGGTGCTGCGCGGCCCCTCCGCGCTGCTGTTCGGCTCGTCCGCGGTCGGCGGCGTCGTCAACGTCATCGACACGCGCATCCCGCGCACCGTTCCCGAAAACGGCTACCGCGTGAACGGCATCGCCACCTACGGCTCGGCCGCGAACGAGCGCTCGGGCGGCGCCGCCGGTGACGTCGCGGTCGGCCAGCACCTCGTCCTCCACGCCGACGGCTCCTATCTGAAGTCGGGCAATCTGCGCACCGGCGGCAACATCCTGTCGTCGCAGGCGCGCGCCGCCGCGCTCAGCCAGGTCGGCCTGCCGCAGGACACCGACGAGCCGATCGACTTCGCCGGCTCCGCCGCGCTCCGCGGCAAGCTGCCCAACACCCAGTCCGAGACCTGGACCGCGGGTGTCGGTGCCGCGATCATCACCGATGGCGGCAATCTCGGCGTGTCGTACAGCCATTATGACAGCCTCTACGGCGTGCCGATCCGCTACGCGACCGCAGTCGGCCAGGAGCAGGAGGCCCCCCGCCTCGACGTCGTCCAGAACCGGTTCGACCTGCGCGGTGAGATCAACACTGGCGGCGGCTTCCTCGACAAGATCCGCGTCCGCGCGGGCCATGCGACCTATCGCCATTTCGAGCTCGAACCCGATGGCGGCGTCGGCACCGCCTTCTTCAACAACGGCACCGAAGGCCGGATCGAGCTCGTTCAGGCCAATCGCGGCGGCTGGCAGGGCGCATCGGGCGTGCAATATTTCAACCGCCTGTTCGACGTGAACGGCGACGAAGCCTTCCTGCCGCGCAACGAGACCAACCAGACCGGCCTCTTCACGCTCCAGCAATACAGCGCCGGCGCGTTCCGGGCCGAGGGCGGGCTGCGCTACGAGACGACGTCGCTCTCCGCCAAGACGCCGCTCGACGACCTCCGCTTCTTCCGCGGCAGCCGCAGCTTCGACGCGGTCTCGGGCTCGCTCGGCGCCTCCTACGGCGTGACCGACGCGGTCCGCTTGGGCATCAACCTCTCGCACACCGAGCGCGCGCCGTCCGCCGAGGAGCTGTTCGCGAACGGCGGCCATGCCGGCACCCAGGCCTATGAATTCGGCAGCCCCGATTTCAAACTCGAGAAGAGCTGGGGCATCGAGGGCACGCTCCACGCGCATGGCGACGGCTTCAGCTTCGACGCGTCGGCCTATTACAACGACTTCTCCAATTATATCTCGGAGAACCAGGTCGCGCAGAGCGTCTGCCAGACCGCCGCCGATCCGTCGGGGCGCGAGGTCGACCTGCCCTGCTTCCAGTATCAGCAGGCCGATGCACGCTATTACGGGTTCGAGGCCAATGCCTCGGTCCGGCTCGCGCAGATCGGCGGCTATGTGCTGAACGCCGACCTGCTCGGCGACTATGTCCGCGCGACGATCGTCGACAACGGCCCCGTCCCCCGCATCCCGCCGATGCGCGTGCTCGGCGGGATCGAGGCGCAGGGCGACCGCGTCAACGGCCGGCTCGAGGTCGAGCACGTCTTCGACCAGGACCGCATCGCCGCATTCGAGACGACCACCAACGGCTATACGATGGTCAACGCGACCCTGGGCTTCAACCCGTTCGGCAAGGACAGCAAGACCTCGATCCTGCTCAGCGCGAACAACCTGTTCGACGTCGAAGCCCGCCGCCACGCCAGCTTCCTCAAGGACTTCGCCCCCCTAGCCGGCCGCGACATCCGCGCGACGCTCCGCTTCGGCCTGTAGCGGGGGGGCCGCTCCCCACGCCCAGAAAAGGAGCACCACCCCGGCGAAGGCCGGGGCCCAGTTGGAGGGACCAAAGTAACCCCGCGCCGCCCGCCATCACGAAAGCCTACCCAACTGGACCCCGGCCTCCGCCGGGGTGGTAGGCAGAGGCGCACCCACCCCCCAACCCACCCCGGCGAAGGCCGGGGCCCAGTTGGGAGGACCTGAGTAATCAGCCCCAGCCCGCCGTCACGACCGCCTTCCCAACTGGGCCCCGGCCTCCGCCGGGGTGGGGCGAGCGCGAGGTGCCCGCAGAAACCCTCGCGAGCGACGGCGCGCGAACCAGCCCCCAAGACGCGCCGCCCCCCGCCCCCTATACCCAACCCATGCTCCCCATCCTCTACAGCTTCCGCCGCTGCCCCTACGCAATCCGCGCCCGCAGCGCGGTCGTCGCCAGCGGCATCCCGGTCGAACTCCGCGAAATCGTCTTACGCGACAAGCCCGCCGCGCTGCTCGCCGCCTCCCCAAAGGGCACCGTCCCCGTCCTCGTCCTCCCCGACGGCCGCGTCATCGACCAGAGCCTCGCCATCATGCACTGGGCGCTCGCCACAGCCGATCCGCTCGACTGGCTCGCCGGAGAGGACACCGATCTGATCGCGACCAACGACGGCGCGTTCAAGCATCATCTCGACCGCTACAAATATGCCGATCGCCACGCAACCGACCCGATCGAGCACCGCGCCGCCGCCACCGCGATCCTCGCCGATCTCGACACGCGGCTGGCAGCCACCGGCCACCTCGCCAGCCCCCGCGTCACGCTGACCGATATGGCGATCCTCCCCTTCGTGCGGCAATTCGCGCAGACCGACCGCGCCTGGTTCGACACGCTCCCCCTCCCCGCGCTCCACGACTGGCTGGGCCGCTATCTCGCCTCGCCGCTCTTCGCCGCCGTCATGCCCAAATTCGCGCCGTGGCAGCCGGGCGCGCCGACTGTCATTTTTCCAACATGATCCGCGGCTAGCGCGTCGCCGGGGGGCATTGCGACAGCATGAGCCGCGCGACGGCGATCACGGTCCACGGGGGTGGCCGCGATCGGCGCGCGCGGCTCGTCGGGTGTCCCTTCGGTAGAACCAAGAAGATCATCCAGGGAATATCACCGTGACACGCACCCGTCTGACCACGTCGCTCCTGCGCGGCATCGCACCCGCGACATTGCTGCTCGCCGCACTGCCCGCCGCCGCCCAGGACACGACCACTGCCCCTGCCGCCGCCCCCGCTGAAGACGGCCTGGGCGAGATCGTCGTCACCGCCGAACGCCGCTCGGAGAATCTCCAGCGCGTGCCGCTGTCGGTCGGCGTCGCCTCGGGCGATGCGTTGCGTGCGTTCCAGGCGGGTGGCGACGACACGCTGCTGTCGCTGTCGGGCCGCGTCCCCGGCCTCTATGTCGAGACGACCACCGGCCGCATCTTCCCGCGCTTCTACATCCGCGGTCTCGGCAACATCGATTTCTACCTCGGCGCGTCGCAGCCGGTCACGATCATCCAGGACGACGTGATCCTCGAGCATGTCGTGCTGAAGTCGAACCCGGTCTATGACGTCCGCCAGGTCGAGGTGCTGCGCGGCCCGCAGGGCTCGCTGTTCGGCCGCAACACGACCGCGGGCATCATCAAGTTCGACACGATCAAGCCGACCAACGATTTCGACAGCCGCGCCTCGGCCTCGGTCGGCACCTATGGCAGCGTCAGCGTCGACGCGGGCGTCGGCGGACCGCTGATCAAGGACCTGTTGTCGATCCGCGTCTCGACGCTGCTCCAGCACCGCGAAAACTATGTCGACAACGTCTATGCCGGCGTCACGCAGGACAGCACCGCCACCCCGCGCAAGAACGCGATGGGCGGCTTCGACGACCGCAACGTCCGCGTCCAGCTCGCGCTGACCCCGGGCAACGCCTTCTCGCTCGACCTGTCGGGCCATGCGCGCTGGTATGACGGCACCTCGACGCTGTTCCACCGCGCCGCGCTGAAGAAGGGCTCGAACGACGTCCAGGCCGAACCGCGCAACATCGTCGCGCTCGACGAAGGCAATGACAATCCGCAGAGCTACACCACCTATGGCGGCTCGGTCCGCGCGACCTACGACTTCGGTCCTGCCGCGCTGACCTCGATCACCGCCTACGAGACGACCTCGGGCTTCAGCCGCGGCGACACCGATGGCGGCGCGGGCGCGAACTTCCCCGTGCGCGGCACGGCGAACGGCTTCGGCCAGTCGCAGGGCCAGATCCGCGATCTCGACCAGTGGTCGCAGGAGCTGCGTCTGTCGGGCACGCAGGGCGGCCGCTTCAACTGGCAGGTCGGCGGCCTGTATTTCGACACGCGCGACATCACCGATTTCTACCAGCGGACCTTCTTCCTGACGACCGCACAGCGCAATCCGAACAACTGGGTCCGCCTCCACGACGTCAACACCTCCTGGGCCGGCTTCGGCCAGGTCAGCTACGAGCTGATGGACCGGCTGACGCTCACCGCCGGCGGCCGCATCACCGAGGACAAGAAGCGCACGCAGCTGCTCAAGCCCGTCCAGAACGTCGCCGGCATCAGCCAGTATCCGGCCAACTTCCGCACCGACGTCACGCTGAAGGCGACCAAGCCGAGCTGGGACGCGAGCCTCCTCTACCAGGCGAGCCCCGACATCAGCCTCTACTCGCGGATCGCGCAGGGCTTCCGCGGACCGACGATCCAGGGCCGCTCGGCAGTGTTCAACTCGGACTTCTCGACCGCCAACTCGGAGACGATCCTGTCGTGGGAGACGGGCATCAAGACCCGCCTGCTCGACAACACGCTCAGCCTCAACGCGACCGTGTTCGGCTACCGCGTCAACGACATCCAGCTCAACGGCAACGATCTCAACGGCAACGGCATCCTGTTCAACGGCAACAAGGCCGAGGCCTATGGCATGGAGGCCGAGGCGAACTGGAAGCCCGTTCCCAACCTCACGCTCGGCGCCGGGCTCAGCCTGCTGCACAGCGCGATTCGCGACACGACGACCGAGGTGCAGATCTGCGCGCTCAACAACGCGGTCGTCTGCACGCCGTCCGCGGCGGTCCGCCCCGTCCCCGGCGCGTTCGGCACGACCTTCCTCGTCAAGATCGACGGCGAGCCCCTGCCCAATGCCCCTGAGTATAATGTCGACCTGACCGCACGCTACGACCAGCCGCTCGGCAATGGCGGTCGCGCGTTCATCGCGGGCGACTTCAACATCCAGGGCTATACGCAGTTCGTGCTCTACAAGACCAAGGAGTTCACCGCGAACGGCAACTTCGAAGGCGGCCTGAAGATCGGCTATGCCGCGCCCGACGATGCCTATGAACTCGCGGTGTTCGCGCGCAACATCACCGGCGAGAAGAACCTGAAGGGCGTGATCGAGAACTACATGGCCGCGGTGTTCAACGAACCGCGGATCATCGGCGTCTCGCTCAGCGGCAAGTTCCGCTGATACGGCCGGCGTGGCGGTAACCCCGCCACGCCATCCCCTTGCGGATCGTGGCGGTTCATCCGCCACGCCACCGTTGCGGAGCGTCTGGCGCTCGCGCGCGGTGCGTGTCACACATCGGGTTTGACCTTGCCCGAGGACCCGACCGATCCGTCAGATCGCTGCCCTGCCCTACCGGATCACCGCCGACGGATCCGCCGAGATCCTGCTCATCACCTCGCGCGAGACGCGCCGCTGGGTGATTCCCAAGGGCAATCCGATTGCCGGCCTCGCCTCGCACGAGGCCGCCGCGCAGGAGGCGTTCGAGGAAGCCGGGATTCGCGGCATCCCCTGCCCCAGCGCGGTCGGCGATTTCTGCTACGACAAGCGGCGCCGCAGCGGGCGTCTCCGGCCGATGATCGTCAGCGTCTATCCGATGCAGGTCGTCGAACAGGTCGCGGACTGGCCGGAGCGGGATCAGCGCGAGACACGGTGGTTTCCGCCTGATAAGGCCGCCGCCGCGGTCGACGAGCCCGAACTCAAGGCTCTGATCCGAGGATTCCGAAAGCCACCGATCCCGGTGGCGTTCGAACAACGCGTGCTGCCTGTGCTGCGGTCACGAATGAGGAGGCGTTTTCCGATGCTGGGCTGGTTCCAGGCACTCATGCCCAAGCAGGGGCGGTTCTTCGAGCTGTTCGACGCGCATGCCGCGACGCTCGTCGCGGGCGCCGACGCGCTCGCCCGGCTGCTCCACGGCGAAGGCTCGATCGAAAGCCAGATCGCCGAGATCGTGCGCCGCGAACACGAGGCCGACGACATCACGCGCGAGGTCCTGCAGGACGTCCGCCGCGTGTTCGTGACACCGTTCGACCGCAGCGCGATCACCGACCTGATCGGCGTGATGGACGATGCGATCGACCAGATGAACGGCACCGCCAACGCGATCGCGCTCTACGAAGTGACCGACTTCGCGCCCGAGATGCGCGACATGGCGGGCATCATCGTCGAGGCCGCGCGAATCACCGCCGAGGCGATCCCGCTGCTCCGCTCGCTCGGCAGCAACGCCGGCCGCCTCCACGACCTGACCGCCCGGCTGATCCAGATCGAGGGTCACGCCGACGACATCCACGACACCGGCCTGCGCGCGCTGTTCGCCGCGTCGAAGAGCCATGCCGACCCGATGGCCTTCATCATCGGCCGCGAAATCTATTCGAGCCTCGAAAAGATCGTCGACCGCTTCGAAGACGTCGCCAACGAGATCCAGGGACTCGTCATCGACCATGCGTGACGTGTCGTTTCGGCCCGAAGCCTCCCCCGTGACACCCCCCCGGCGAACGCCGGGGCCCAGTTGGGGGACGGCCATGGCCGAGGGCAGCGCACCGTTACCGCGACCTCTCCAGCTGGGCCCCGGCCTCCGCCGGGGTGGTAACACCGCGTTCGAGGCAGCCGCATGATCCTCTCGCTCCCCGTCCTCATCGGCCTGATCGGCATCGCGCTGCTGTTCGATTTCCTCAACGGCCTGCACGACGCCGCGAACTCGATCGCGACGGTCGTCTCGACGCGCGTGCTGAAACCGCAATATGCCGTGCTCTGGGCGGCGTTCTTCAACTTCATCGCCTTTGCCGTCTTCGGCCTCCACGTCGCGCAGACCGTCGGCACCGGCATCGTCCATGCGCAGGTGATCGACGCACAGGTGATCTTCGCCGCGCTGATCGGCGCGATCGCGTGGAACGTCATCACCTGGGTACTCGGCATCCCATCGAGCAGCAGCCATGCGCTGATCGGCGGTCTGCTCGGCGCGGGCGTCGCCAAGATCGGCTTCGGCGCGATCGTCTGGAGCGGCGTGATCAAGACCGTCAGCGCGATCTTCGTCTCGCCCGCGGTCGGCCTGCTGCTCGCGCTGCTGCTCGTCCTGCTCGTCGCCTGGACCAGCCTCAAGCTCACCCCGCTCGGCGTCGACAAGCGCTTCCGCAAGCTCCAGCTGATCTCCGCCGCGCTCTATTCGCTCGGCCACGGCGGCAACGACGCGCAGAAGACGATGGGGATCATCGCGGTGCTGCTCTATTCGCAGGGGCTGCTCGGCGGCGAGTTCCACGTGCCCTTCTGGGTCGTGCTGTCCTGCCAGGCGGCGATGGCGCTCGGCACGCTGTCGGGCGGCTGGCGGATCGTCCACACCATGGGGTCGAAGATCACCCGGCTGACGCCCGCACAGGGCTTCTGCGCGGAGACCGGCGGCGCGATCACGCTGTTCGCGGCGACCTTCTGGGGCGTGCCGGTCTCGTCGACGCACACGATCACCGGCGCGATCGTCGGCGTCGGCGCCGCGCGCCGCCTGTCCGCGGTACGCTGGAACGTCGCCAGCAACATCATCATCGCCTGGACGGTGACGCTGCCCGCCGCCGCCGCGATCGGTGCGGCGACCTATTGGCTGACCGGGCTGTTTATCTGATAAATGCAGACGCTTACGGTCTGTTAAGCATGATCGGAGGGCAATTGCGCAACCGCTGATGCGGTACGCTTGCGGGATGTTCTCGCGCTCTCCCGCCATTCCCCTCCGCGATCATCCCGACGCCACGAGCCTCATCCTGTTCGGGCTCGTCGAAAGCGACGAGGATGCGTGGAGCGCCGCGCAGCATGTCCGCCTCGCCAAGGTCGGCGCGGTCTGGCCGGTCGCGCTGATCGCGCATCTGGTCGCCGCGGCGATCGTCTTCGGCGTCTCGCTGGCGGCACGGCCGGCGCTGATCGCGGCGGTGGCGGTGCATGCGGGGGTGATCGCCCTGCTGTCCGGCGCGGCCTTCGCGACGGTGCGCAGCAGGACGCTGCGCGAATGGCCGATCCATCGCCGCAACGCCGTGCTCGCGACCTGCGCCGCAGGGCTGTCCGCCGCGCTCCTGTCCTTGCTCTGGGTCACCGTCGAGCTGCCGGGCGGGCCGATCGAGCTCGCCGGGCTGGTCGCGATCGTCGGTGCGATCAGCGTGACCGCGATCACCCTCTACGCCGTGCGCGCCGCGACCCTGGGGTTCGGCATTGGCCTGGCGCTGATGCTGACCTTGCTGTCGGGCGTGGGGATCGCGCCGGTCGTCGCGATCGCCGCCTTTGCCGGGTTTGCCGCGGTCGCCTACCGGATGGCGCGGATCGACTATGCGCTCGCGCTCGATCATGCGGACCAGTCGAGCGAGGGCCGGCTCGCGATGAAGCTGATGGCAGAGTTCGAGAATTACGGCCCCGGCTGGTTCTGGGAAGCCGATCGGCGCGGCCGCATCACCTATATCTCGCCCAAGATGGCGCACGCGCTCCCGCCGCCGTCGGATCCGGAGGAGGGGTGCGACCCATCGTCCGGGCTGGTCGGCTGCATCCTCACCGACCTGTTCCGCATGGACAGCGAGGCACCCGGCACCGAACGCACGCTCGCCTTCCACCTGTCATCGCGCACCTCCTTCTCCGACTATTCGGTCTGCGCCGCCGCCGACCCCGCGCCCGAGCGCTGGTGGTCGATGTCGGGCCGACCGGTGATCGACGAGATCGGCCGGTTCCAGGGCTTTATCGGCACCGGCTTCGACCTCACCGAAAAGCGCAAGGCCGATGCCGAGATCAACCGCCTCGCGCTGTTCGACGGGCTGACCGGGCTCGCCAACCGCCAGCGGATGCGGCTGTCGCTCGACAAGACGCTCGCGCAGCAGGCCGGGCCCTACCGCCCGACCGCCTTGTTCCTGATGGATCTCGACCGATTCAAGGCGGTCAACGACACGCTCGGCCATCAGGCAGGCGACCTGCTGCTCAAACAGGTCGCACAGCGGCTCACGCGCGTGGTCGGTGACGCGGGGCTGGTCGGCCGGCTCGGCGGCGACGAGTTCCAGGTCGTGCTCCCCGGCGTCGACAACCGCGACACGCTCAGCACCCTGTCGCGCGAGCTCATCCTCGCGCTGTCGCAACCCTATTTCATCAGCGGCGCGTCGGTCTCGATCGGCTGTTCGATCGGCATCGCGATCACGCCGCAGCACGGCAAGGATTCGGAGACGCTGATCCGCAACGCCGATCTCGCGCTCTATGCGGCCAAGGCCGATGGCCGCGGCGTCCACCGCTTCTATTCGGACGACATGCTGGCGGGGGCGAAGTCGCGCAAGCAGCTCGAGGACGATCTGCGCATCGCGGTCACCGAAGGCGCGTTCCACCTCTGCTACCAGCCCGTCGTCAGCACGAAATCGACGCGGATCGTCGGCTATGAGGCGCTGATCCGCTGGAACCACCCGACGCGCGGCCCCGTGTCGCCCGCCGACTTCATCCCGATCGCGGAGGAATGCGGGCTGATCGAGGCGATCGGCACCTGGGTCCTGCGCACCGCATGCAACGCCGCCGCGCGCTGGCCCGCCGACGTCCGCGTCGCGGTCAACGTCTCGCCGATCCAGTTCGCCAACCCCGCGCTCCCAGCCCTCGTCACCAGCGCGCTCGCCCAGTCCGGGCTGCCCGCCAACCGGCTCGAGCTCGAGATCACCGAGGGGGTCTTCCTCGACGAGAGCGCGTCCTCGGACCAGATGTTCAAGGCGCTGAAGGGAATCGGCGTCCGGCTCGCGCTCGACGATTTCGGCACCGGCTATTCGTCGCTCGGCTATTTGCGCACCGCGCCGTTCGACAAGATCAAGATCGACCAGTCGTTCGTGAAGGGCGCGGCCGAGCCCGGCAACCGCAACGCCGCGATCATCAAGGCGATCGTCATGCTCGCCGACACGCTCGGCATGGAGACGACCGCGGAAGGCGTCGAGCTGCAGGACGAGATCGCGCTCGTCCGCGATCTCGGCTGCAGCCATATCCAGGGCTATGTCTATGGCCGCCCGGTGCTCAACGAGGTGGTGATGGAACAGCTTTCCACCGCCGCGGGGGTGGCGACCGCCGCCGGGTTCAAGACCAGCCGTGCGCCGCGCGTGCGGATGCTGCGCTCGGCGCGGCTGCTGGTCGAGGATACGCTCGTCGATGTCCGCGTCCGCGACATCTCGACCAGCGGCGCGATGGTCGAGGGGCTGATGGTCCGCGGCGATCCGACCGGCGCCGGCGTCTCGATCGAGCTCGTCGACGGCCAGATGATCGGCGCGCAGATTCGCTGGCTGCGCGACGGCCGCGCCGGGCTCGCCTTCGACCATCCGGTCGATATCGAACGGCTCGGCCCCCCGCCGCTGGTCCGCGGGATGCGCCGCGCGGGCTGACCGCGGGCCCGCGCGGCTCGCTTGAAAATATTTCAAAAGGCGCGAAATCCGCTTGCGTATCGCGAACGCGGCGCAGATCCACGCGTCGCGCCGCCGCCGCCGCGTCCGGCCACCCCAATCCACCCTAGGCAGGGCCGCAACGGGCCAACTAGCGGCTTGCACCCGCTGCGGGATTGGCACAGTATCTGGGGGCTACTTACAGCGGCAGGCCCTATCTCTGGTAGAACATGGTGCGCCCCTCGGGCTGCCACTCTGGTTGTCGTCAGGCGTGACCACGCGCTGCCGATCAGTTTTTGTTCTGCTTTTGATCTGCCCGATGATAGCATGGGATATGCTCCCGATTCGAACGATTACAGAATTTTAGGAGCGGTCTTTTGGATTTCAGAGACAGCAGCCGGGATAGCGACATGACGACCGACACCATCGAACAGACCCTCGACACGCCCGCGGCAGAGGCCCCCAAGGCGCCGCGTCAGGCGCAGGACAGCCATTCCGTGCGCGCGCAGATCTACCCGGTCGAGGTCGATCACAGCCGCGACGCGCTGCTGACCGAATTCGGCAAGGAGACGCTGAAGGACCGCTATCTGCTCCCGGGCGAGAGCTATCAGGACCTGTTCGTCCGCGTCGCCTCTGCGTACGCCGATGACGCCGGCCATGCGCAGCGTCTTTACGACGCGATCTCGAAGCTCTGGTTCATGCCCGCCACCCCCGTTCTCTCGAACGGCGGCACCGGTCGCGGCCTGCCGATCTCCTGCTATCTCAATTCGGTCCCCGACAGCCTCGGCGGCATCGTCGACACCTGGAACGAGAATGTCTGGCTCGCCTCGCGCGGCGGCGGCATCGGCACCTATTGGGGCAACGTCCGCGGCATCGGCGAGCCGGTCGGCCTCAACGGCAAGACCAGCGGCATCATCCCGTTCGTCCGCGTCATGGATTCGCTCACCCTCGCCATCTCGCAGGGCTCGCTGCGCCGTGGCTCGGCGGCCGTCTATCTCGACGTCTCGCATCCCGAGATCGAGGAATTCCTCGAGATCCGCAAACCCTCGGGCGATTTCAACCGCAAGGCCTTGAACCTCCACCACGGCGTGCTGATCACCGACGCCTTCATGGAGGCGGTGCGCAACGGCGAGGAATGGCATCTGCGGTCGCCGAAGGACCAGGCGATCCGCGCCACGGTCGACGCGCGCTCGCTGTTCCAGAAGCTTGTCGAGACGCGTCTCCAGACCGGCGAGCCCTACATCGTCTTTGCCGATCACGTGAACAAGGCGATGCCGAAGCATCACCGCGAACTGGGCCTCAAGGTCTCGACCTCGAACCTGTGCTCGGAAATCACGCTGCCGACCGGCAAGGATCATCTCGGCAACGAGCGGACCGCGGTCTGTTGCCTGTCGTCGCTGAACCTCGAAACCTGGGATCAGTGGAAGGACGAGAAGGGCCTGATCGAGGACGTGATGCGCTTCCTCGACAACGTGCTGCAGGATTATATCGACCGCCACGAGCCCGGCATGGAACGCGCCGCCTATTCGGCGGGCCGCGAACGCTCGGTCGGCCTCGGCGTCATGGGCTTCCACAGCTTCCTCCAGGCACGTGGCATCCCGTTCGAAGGCGCGATGGCCAAGTCGTGGAACCTGCGGATGTTCAAGCACATCAACGCGCAGGCCAACGAAGCCTCGATGCAGCTCGCGATCGAGCGCGGGCCCTGCCCCGACGCCGCCGATGTCGGCGCGATGGAGCGGTTCAGCTGCAAGATGGCGATCGCACCGACCGCGTCGATCAGCATCATCTGCGGCGGCACGTCGGCCTGTATCGAGCCGATCCCGGCGAACATCTACACGCACAAGACGCTCTCGGGCAGCTTCTCGATCAAGAACCCGTATCTCGAGAAGATGCTCGCCGAGAAGTCGAAGAACTCGGACGCGGTGTGGAACTCGATCCTCGAACAGGGTGGTTCGGTCCAGCATCTCGACTTCCTCTCGACCGAGGAAAAGGACTGCTACAAGACCAGCTTCGAGATCGACCAGCGCTGGCTGCTCGAACTCGCCGCCGATCGCACGCCCTATATCGACCAGGCGCAGTCGCTGAACCTGTTTATCCCCGCGGACGTCGAGAAGTGGGACCTGCTGATGCTCCACTTCCGCGCCTGGGAGCTCGGCATCAAGTCGCTCTACTATCTCCGCTCCAAGTCGGTGCAGCGCGCTGGCTTCGCCGGCGGGGTCGAGGCGGACAACACCATCGACCTGCGTCAGATCGACGTCGAGTCGAAGGATTATGACGAGTGCCTCGCCTGCCAGTAAGCCCCTGACCCATTACTGTGGCGGGCCCGCCCGCCGCCTGATCGAACAGCCTGTCGCGCTCCCCGCGCGACAGGCTTTTTCGTGGGTACGTCCGCCTTGGTCCAAAGCGGGCCGGTCTGCGGCTTGTCGCCCCCGTGCGCGCGGCCTAGCCCGGTCGCCGGGACAGCGCGCTGGGGGGCGTCGATGGGGACAGGGCTCGCGACGCGTCTGACGATCATGCTGCTGGCCCCGGCCCTGACACTCGCGCCCGCCTCACCCGCCGCCGCCCGCCAGAGAAGCGCGCAGAAGACCGGCTTCACGCTGCCCGCCGGCAGCGGCAGGACCATCCTCCTGATCCGCCCGAGCATCCGCGTCGGCGCGCGCTCGACCGGCGGGATGTTCGAACCCAATGGCGACTGGACCGACCAGGCCCGCCGCAACATCGAAACCGCACTCGCCGCGCAGCAACAGGCGCTCGGCAACCGCGTGATCCCCGCGCCCATAGCGGACGGCGATGCGGCGCGGCTCGTGGCGGACTATGCCGCGCTGTTCGCCGCGGTCTCGCAATCGGTGATCCGCTATCAGTTCTTCGCCGGCGACCGGCTGCCGACCAAGAAACGGGCGACGCAGGCCGGGCGGTTCGACTGGACGCTCGGGCCCGGCATCGCGCGGCTGCCCGGCGCGCGCGACGCCGATTACGCGCTCTTCCTCAGCACCAGCGACGCCTATGGCTCGACCGGGCGCAAGCTGCTGCAGATCGTCGCGATGCTGGGGCCCGGCATCCCGCTCAGCGCGGGCGAACATGCGGGCTATGCCGGGCTGGTCGATCTGCGGACGGGCGACCTGCTCTGGCTCAACGCCGACCGCGCGATGGGCGGCGACCTGCGCACCCCCGAAGGCGCCGCCCGCCGCGTCCAGCAACTGCTCGCCGATTTCCCCGGCAGCACCCCCGCCCCCCGATGACCGTCACCGCGCTCGCCCTCGCCCTGCTCGCCGCGACCGCCCCCGCCCCGCCCCCCTATGCCGGCGCCTATCAACCGGTCGGCGTCGACGAGATCGGCGCCTGGGCCGAGGCGGACGAGGACGAACGGCAACTCGCGCTGTCGCCGCTGCTGATCCGCGACGCCGCGCTCGACGCCTATGTCCGCCGCGCGCTCTGCGACACGGTCGGCGCGGCGCGCTGCGCCGGCGTGCGGGTCTATGTCCTGCGCGTGCCTTTGTTCAACGCGAGCATGGCGGCGAACGGGACGATGCGCGTGTTCAGCGGGCTGCTGCTCCGCGCCCGCAGCGAGGCGGAGCTCGGCGCGGTGCTCGGACATGAATTCGGCCATTTCGAACGCCGCCACACGCTTGCGCAGTTCCGGGCGCAGCGTACCGGCTCCGACCTGCTCGGCTGGGGCGCGGTGCTCGCCGCAATGGTCCCCGATGCCGATCTGCGCCGCCGCTTCGCCACGCTCGGCCGATCGGTCTACGGCGCACTCTACCGCTTCTCGCGCGATCAGGAACGCGAGGCCGACCGGCTCGGGATCGGCTATCTCAACGCCAGCCGCCTCCGCCCCCAGGCCGCCGCGCAGCTGTGGCACAGCGCGATCGCCGAGGCCGGTGCCTCCGCGGTCGCGCGCGGCGCGCACCGCCCGCGGCTCGACCGCATCGGCTTCTACGCCTCGCACCCGCCCGAGGCCGAACGCGCCGCCACGCTCGATGCGCTCGCGCTGCCCGACGCGACGGACCGCGACGACGGCGCCGACCGCCATGCCGACGCGCTCGCGCCGTGGCTGCCGCTGTTCCTCGACGACCAGATCAAGCTCAACGACTTCGGCGCCAGCGCCTATCTGATCGCCGCCTGTGCGGCGCGCGGCTGGACCGCAGCGCTGTGGCGCGCGCGCGGCGACCTGTACCGCGCCCGCGGCAACCCCCACGACCTCGTCAACGCCGCACGCTTCTATGCGCAGGCCACCGCGCTCGACCCTAGCCTCGCCGCCGCACAGCGCGGACTGGGGCTCGCACTGGTCCGGACCGGCCGCCTCGCGGAGGGACAGGCGGCACTACGCCGCTATCTCGCGCTCGACCCCGCCGCCGGCGATGCGACCATGATCGCGGCCCTGATCGCCGCCCCGGAGGACCGCTGATGCGCTACCCGCTGCTCCCCGCCCTCCTCATGCTCCTGCCCGCGCCCGCCGACGCCAACGCCTATCGCGCGCAGGGCAAGCCGGTCCGCGTCGCCCGGACGATGACCGTCACCCCGCCGCGCGACTGGAACCAGCTCTCCGCCCGCCCGGGCCGCAAGGCCGAGGTCTGGACACTCGACGGTGAGCGGCTCAACGCGGTCACCTGGTTCGGCGGGATCGCACCCGGCGAGCCGCTGCTGCGCGAACCCCGGCGCCGCAGGACGCTCCCCCGCTACAGCGACGCGATGCTGCTCGCCGAGATCCCCGAACTGCTCGAATCGACCTATCGCAGCGCGGGCGGAATCGCGGACTTCACGCTCACCACCGCAGCGTCCGACCCGTTTCTCGGCCATGCCGGCATCCGCTTCGGCTATGCCTATGTCGACGCCGACGATCTGCCCCGCCGGGGCGAGGCACGCGCGGCGATCGTCGCGGGGCTGCTCTACATCGTCACCTTCGACGCGCCGCGGACCGACTATTTCGACCGGCTGCTCGGCGACGTCCACCGCCTCACCGACAGCGCCGCGCTCTAGAACGCGCCCGCCACGAGCGGCCGGTCCGCCTCCATCACCGCGTGCAGCGCCCGCGCGAGCTCCGCCATCGAATAGGGTTTGTGCAACAGCGCAAAGCCCTGCGCGCCGTCCTTCGAGATCACGTCGCTATAGCCGCTGGTCAGCAGCACACGCATCGCGGGAAAGTCCCGGCGGACATATTGCGCCAGCGCGACGCCGTTCATCCCCGGCATCACCACGTCCGAAAACATCACGTCGAACGCGTCCACCTCCCGCGCGAGGATCGCCAG
Organism: Sphingomonas aerolata; assembly: GCF_003046295.1. Taxonomy (GTDB): domain Bacteria; phylum Pseudomonadota; class Alphaproteobacteria; order Sphingomonadales; family Sphingomonadaceae; genus Sphingomonas; species Sphingomonas aerolata. The sequence goes on along the minus strand of NZ_PZZN01000002.1, from coordinate 371,388 downwards.
CGCCTCCTCGGCATCGCGCGCGAACACGATCGCGTGACCCAGATCGGCGAGCGCGGACATCGCGAAGTCGCCGACCGCGGCATTGTCCTCGACCACCAGGATCCGCAGCGACGGCCCGTCGCCGCGCGCCTCCGCCGCGATGCCGACCCCCGCCGGCACGCCGGTCGGGTCATGCGGCAGATACAGCGTGAACGTCGCGCCCGCGCCGGGCGTGCTCTCGACGATCACCTCGCCGCCCGACTGCTTCACGAACCCGAACACCTGCGACAGGCCCAGCCCGGTGCCGTGGCCGATCGCCTTCGACGTGAAGAACGGCTCGAAGATATGCTCGATATGCGCCGGGTCGATCCCGCTGCCCGTGTCGTGCACGCCGATCGTCACGAAATCGCCGTCGCGCGCGACATGGCCGCGCACCGCCGGGATCCGCGCCGCGCGCCCGACCACGATCCGAAGCGCACCGCGCCCCGCCATCGCGTCGCGCGCATTGACCGCCAGGTTGACGATCGCGGTCTCGAGCTGGCTCGCATCCGCATGCGTCAGGCACGGCGTGTCGGGCAGGCTCAGCGCGATGTCGATGAACGATCCCGACAGCGTCGCCAGCATGTCGGTCATCCCGCTGACGACGGCGCGGACGTCGAGCACCTCGGGGGTCAGCGACGATCGCCGCGCAAAGGCGAGCAGCTGGTTGGTCAGCTTGGTCGCGCGGTCGGCGGTGTCGGCGATCGCGGTGATATAGCGGTCGCGCCGATCCGCGCTCAAATCGGGACGCCGCAACAGGTCGGTCGATCCGCGGATCACCGTCAGCAGATTGTTGAAATCATGCGCGATACCGCCGGTCAGCTGGCCCAGAGTCTCCATCTTCTGCGCCTGGCGCAGCGCCTCGTGCGCCTGGGTCAGCTCCGCGGTCCGCTCCGCCACGCGCTGTTCGAGCGTGTCGTTGACCTCCTGCACCGCCTTGAACAATTGCGCATTGTCGATCGCGATCGCCGCCTGCGCCGCGACGCCGACCAGCAGGCGCTCGTGCCGCTCGCCGAAACGCCCGGGCTCGGAATGGCCGAACAACAGCCCGCCCAGCACCACCCCGGTGCGCGACGTGACCGGCACCGACAGATAGCTCCGCACCGGCAGATGCCCGCGCGGCATCCCGTAATGCGGCGCGCTCTTGCCGTAGCGCGGGTCGGTGCGGATATCGTCCGACCGGATCACGCCCTCGTTGCGGAAGGTCGGTCCGAACACCGCAGTCGCGCGCGGCCGCCCGAGCTTCTCGAACGCCGCGCGCTCCGCCCCGGCCAGCGTGAACAGGTGCAGCCGCTCGCCGGTCTCGTCCATCAGGTTGTGGAAATACGCCCCGAACTCCGCCCCGGTCAGCTTGACCCCCGCATCGGTGACCATCTGGATCAGCGGCTCGAGCTCGAGCTCGGCGACCAGCGCCGCGCCGGTGACGTTCAGCGTCTCCAGGCTGTGCGTCTCCCAGCGCAGGCTGCGCTCGGCGAGCACCGCGTCGGTCGTCTCGATCACCACCGCCAGCACGCCCGCGGGCACTCCGTCGGCATCGAGCACGGGCGAATAATTGAGGTCGAGGAACACCGTCTCGGGCTCGCCGTGGCGGTACAGCGTCAGCTCCTGCCGCGCATAGCTCCGCGTCTTGCCCGCCATCCCGGCGCGCACCACGCCGTCGTTGAACGCCGCCGCCTCCGACCAGGCCTCGCGCACCGGCATGCCGAGGATCGCGGGGTGCTTGTCCTGCGCGATCGTCGCATAGCGCGCATTGTAGAGCAGGATTCCCTCCTCGCCCCACAGCAGCGCCATCGGCACCGGCGCGCGCAACAGGATCGACACCACGGTTCGCAGATGCGGCGGCCAGCCCTCGATCGGGCCGAGCGGGGTCGCCGACCAGTCGAACGCCGCGATCAGCGCCGCGAGCGGTCCGTCGCCCAGGAATCCATGCCGCTCAGTCACGCTGCCCCACCTTGCCCCCACCCCGGGTCCGAAATCCTGCGTCCCTGATCACCCTACACGCACGGGCCTTAACCCCATCCTATACACCGCACCGCCACCGCGAAACGCTGCAATGTCCGTCACCTGCGCTACTGCGTCGACTCCGCCGACAGTGCGTCGCCGATCCGCGCCGCGACCTCGCCGATGCGATAGGGTTTCTTCAGCACCGTCTCCGCCGCCAGCTCGTCGCCGAACGTCGCGACATCGGCATAGCCGCTCGCGAACAGCAGCGGCATGGCGGGGGCGACCGCGCGGATCCGCCGCGCCAGGTCGACGCCCGACATGCCCGGCATCACCACGTCGGTCAGCACCAGGTCGAACGACGCGCGCCCGAATTCGGTCAGCGCCTCGGACCCGCTCGCCGCTGCGACCACTTGATAGCCGATCTCCTCGATCATCTGCGCCGCGACCCCGCGGACGTCATTGTCGTCGTCGACCACCAGGATCCGCTGCCGCGACCCGGTCGCCTGGGCCAGCCGCTCGATCGCGACCGGATCGGCGACCTCGGTCGTCCGCGGCAGGTACAAGGTGATCACCGTCCCCTCGTTCTCCGCGCTGACGATCCGGACCGTGCCGCCCGACTGGCGGGCAAAGCCGTACACTTGCGCGAGCCCGAGGCCCGTGCCCTTGCCCTGCCCCTTGGTGGTGAAGAACGGCTCGAACGCACGCGCCAGCACCGCAGGCGTCATCCCCGCACCGGTATCGGCGACCTCGATCGCGACATAGGCGCCCGGGTTCAGCTCGGCGGTCAGCGCATCGGGCACCGCGGCCAGGTTGCGCGTCGCGATCCGCACCACCCCGCCCGACGGCATCGCATCGCGCGCGTTGATCGCCAGGTTGAGCAGCACGACCTCGAGCTGCGTCGGATCGACCATCGCGCGCCAGACATCGTCCGCCAGGTCGAGTTCGACCGTCACCGCCGCACCGATCGACCGCGCGAGAAGGTCCGCCATCGACGCGACGACCTGGTTGGGCTCAACCGGCACCGGCGACAGATGCTGGCGCCGCGAAAAGGACAGGAGCTGCGCGGTCAGCGTCGCGCCGCGCTCGCCCGCCTGCAACGCCATGCTCGCCAGCCGCCGGATCTTCTCGTCGTCGGTCCGCCGCAGCAACAGGTCGAGCGAGCCGATCACCGCAGTCAGCAGATTGTTAAAATCATGCGCGATGCCCCCGGTCAGCTGGCCGATCGCCTCCATCTTCTGCGCCTGCACCAGCCGCGCCTCGGCCCGCTCGCGCTCGGCGATCTCCGCGGTCAGCCGGTCGTTCGCCGCCGCCAGTTCGCGCGTCCGCGCCTCGACCTTCGCCTCCAGCGTGTCGGCCAGATCGCGCAGCTCGGCGCGCGCCTTTTCGCGGTCCTCGAAATGCCGCGCCGCCAGCCGCTGGCGTTGCCGCGCGCGCAGCGCCGCGCGCGCCGCACTGACCAGCGACGCGGGATGCAGCGGGCGTTCGAGCAAGGTCACGTTGGCGACCGCCTCGACCTCGCGCGCGCCGCGCCGCGGTTCGCCGCGCTTGCTCAGCAGGATGAACGGAAAGTCGGACCAGGGCGCCTGCGCCGCGATCGCCGCGAGCAGCCGCTCCTGGTCGAGCCGCGACAGCGCATCGTCGGTCAGGATCGCGCCGGCATGCGTGCCCCCCGCGATCGCCGCGAACAATGCGGTCCCGTCGGCATCCGCCACCGCGGCGATATCGGCAGAGCGCAGCACCTGCGCGGTCACATCGGCGTCGCGGCCGGTCGGCGCGACCACCAGGAAATCGTCGGTCATCATCGCCGGTCGGTCAGGATTCGTCACGGTTCGTCAGCAGGGCGGCGCTGCCCCCATATTCGGGCGTCCCGGTCAGCACGCCGCGAAACCCGGTAAGCTGCGGGCCGACGCGGATCCCGCCGCTGTCGATCCGGAACTCGCGCAAGGTCCCCTCATGCGGGCCCATCCGGCGTTTCAGGAACGACATCACCCGCCGGATCGCGCCATCCGCCTCGAAGAACCTGAGCAGCATCACCGAATCCGCCAGATAGGTCAGGTCGACCGGCGACTGCATCGTCCCGATCATCCCGGTCTGCGTCAGGACGAGCAGCCCCAGCACGCCCTGCTGGTTCAGATAGGTCACGACCTCGTGCATCTGCAGCAGCATGTGCTGCTCCTCGGGCATGGCGAGTTGATAGCCCGACAGCGAATCGAGCACGACCACCGTCGCGCCGACCCGCTCGACCTGGTCGCGGATGATCCCGGTCAGCTCGCCCGGCGACAATTCGCCCGGATCGACCTGGCGGAAACACAGCCGCCCCGCCGCGACATGGTCGCTGAGGTCGAGGTCCATCCCCGCCGCGCGGCGCATGAACACGCGCTCGGTCTCGTCGAAGCTGACGAACAGCGCCTTTTCCCCGCGTTCGAGCGCGGCGAAGACATATTGCAGCGACAGCGTCGTCTTGCCCGATCCCGACGGCCCGATGATCAGCGTCGTCGTCCCGTAATCCAGCCCGCCGCCCGACAGCGTGTCGAGCTCGTCGATCCCGCTCGACGCCAGCCGGTCGACGAAACCGGTATCGGGATGCGCGACCGCGGTCAGCCGCGGGAAGATCTGCAGCCCGCCGCGCCGAATCACGAAGTCGTGGAAGCCACCGCGAAACGCGCGCGCGCGCATCTTGTACACGCGCAGCCGCCGCCGCTCGGATCCATAGGGCAGCGCGATCTGCTCGAGCCGAACGACGCCGTGCGCCAGGCTGTGCAGGCTGAGATCGTCCTCGGTCTGCGTCAGATCGTCGAGGAACAAGGCGGTGCAGCCACGCTGCGCGAAATAATGCTTGAGCGCGAGCAGCTGACGGCGGAACCGCAGCGGCCCCTGCGCGAGCAGGCGGATCTCGGACAGGCTGTCGAACACGATCCGCGTCGGCTCGACCTTGCTGACCGCCTCCATCACCATGTTGACCGTCTCGCCGAGTTCGAGATCGGACGAATAGACGATCGACTGTTCGCGATCGACGTCGAGGCTGAGCTCGGGCGGCACCAGTTCGAAGATGTCGACGCCGGTCATGTCCCAGCCATGCGTCTTGGCGACATGGAGCAGCTCGTCGCGGCTTTCCGACAGCGTGATGTACAGGCACCGCTCGCCCGCATCGCGCCCGGCGAGCAGGAACTGCAGCCCGAGCGTCGTCTTGCCCGACCCCGGCTCGCCCTCGATCAGGTGGACGCGGTTATACGCATAGCCGCCGTCGAGGATGTAGTTCAGCGGGTCGAGGCCGGTCGATACGACGCTCCCGTCGGAGGGTGATGACGGTTCTTGACGCACGCGACATTTCTCCAGGCCAGTCCGGGCGCCGCGCCGGACCATGTCCGGTTCGAGAGCCCCCGCCCAACAACCCCCCGGCAACGCACAAGTTTCCGCTGCAGAATTTTTGCAAAAGTCACCGCGGTCCGGCCGCGTCGGCGGGGCGGCGGCGGGCTGGAGAACTGGGGGGCCTAAGCCCCCGCCCCCGTCCGGCGCACCACGCGTTCGAGGATCGCGAGCGGCATCGCCCCCTTCAGCAGCACCGAATGGAAGCCCTTCGGCGTGTACCCCGGCCGCGTCTTCGCGTCGTCGCGCAGGCGGGTCCACACCGTGTGGCCGATCTTGTAGCTGCACGCCTGGCCCGGCCACACCGTGTAGCGGTCGATCTCGCCCTGGCTGCGACCGCGCGCGATCCCGGTCGTCGCGATCAGGTAATCGGTCGCCTTTTCGCGGCTCCAGCGTTTCGCGTGCATCCCGCTGTCGACCACCAGCCGCGTCGCGCGGAACAGCAGCGACTGGAGATAGCCGACCTGCCCCAGCGGATCGCCCTCGTACATCCCCATCTCGTCGGCGAGCTGTTCGGCATAGAGCGCCCAGCCCTCCGAATAGCCGCTGAAGAACCCGCGCCGCCGGATCAGCGGGATCTGCTCGCTTTCGAGCGCGAGGCTGACCTGCAGGTGATGCCCCGGCACCGCCTCGTGATGGGTCAGCGTGGCGAGCCCGAATTTGGGCCGGTCGAACGTGTCGCGCAGGTTGATATAATAGATCGCCGGTCGCGACCCGTCGAGCGAGGCGTTCTGGTAATAGCCGCCCGGTGCGCCCGCCTGGATCGTCGGCGGCACGCGGCGTACCTCGACCGGCGCCTTGGGCAGGCTGGCGAACGCCTCGGGCAGCCGCGCCTGCATCGCGACGATCTGCCGGTTGAGATGCGCGAGCAGCGCGTCGCGGCCCGCATCGGTGTTGGGATAAAGCTGGTCGGGCCGCTTGTTGAGCGCCACCAGCCGCTCGCCGACGGTGCCTTGCGTCATCCCCTGCGTCTTCAGAATGCCGTCGATCCGCGCGCCGATCTCGGCGACCTGCGCGAGGCCCAGACGGTGGATCTCGTCCCCGCTCATCGCCACCGTCGTCGCGGCCTCCGCCGCCGCGGCATAATAGGCATCGCCATCGGGCAGCCGCCAGCACCCCGCATCATGCACCGCCTTGGTGCGCAGTTCAGCGACCAGCGCACGCTGCCGCTCGAGCGCGGGGCGGACGTCGCGCTCGACGATCGCGGTCGCGCGCGCGACGCGGTCCTCGGGCAGCCCCGCGGCCTTCAGCTTGGTCGCGAAACTCGTCACCATCACGCTCTGCGCGGCCGCGCCCTCCATCGCGCTGCCCAGCTGTTTCAGCGTCGTGTCGAGGATATAATCGGGCGCGAACACGCCACGCGCCGCGTCGCTGCGCTGCTGCTCGCTGCTGTCGTCGATCGCCTTGGGCAACGCGGAAAGCCGCTGCAGATACGCATCCGCCTCGCCCGCATCGCGCACCCGCGTCTGCGATTCGAGGAAATCGGGCACGTCGCGATACGGCCCGGTCAGCTGGCTCAGCACATAGGGCGCGAACCGCCCGAGGCTGCTGCCATAGGTGAACCGCTTCGCGCCCGCGACCGCGCGCGTCAGCTGATAGGTCACGATCTCGTGATCGAGCGCGGCGTCGCTCGACAGCCCGCCCGTCCCGAACGCGCGCAGCTCGGCGAGTTCCTTGGTCGCCTGCGCCAGCTCGCGCGCACGCCCCGCCGCCGACTGGTCGTCGAGCCGCGCTTTCAGCCCGCTGCGCGTTCCCGTGTCGAGCCCCAGTCGCGTCGCCTGTTCGGGCGAGTCGTCGAGCCGCGCATAGAAGAACCGGTCGAGCATCGTGCGCAGTGCCGCGTCGCGCGATCCCGCCGCGGCGGCCCCCTTCAGCGGGACCGCACCGATGACGGACGCGGCAGCGGCACTCGTTAGAAACCGACGACGATGCATGGACTACTCCCCTGATTCGGGGAGGGTGTAGCATCCGGGCGGTCTCGATCCACCCCGGGCCGGCTTTCAGACGGGCGAGACGCCGTCCGCATTCACCAGGTCGTCGCCGACCAGCGTGCCGACCAGCCGGACGCGCTTCTCGACCAGGTCGACCGGCGTGCGGTGGAGCTCGAGCTCATAGCGCCCGCCCATGTCGCGGCGCAGATAGAACGCACCGCCGTCACGGATCAGCGTCCCCGTCTCGTCGATCTTGGTTCCGATGGTCGTCATGGCGCGCGGCCTCCTGCCAGCGGCGATACCGCAGGTGACGCGCGACGCAACCCCCGGCGGCGTCGGTCCGCCGCCAGAAGTGTCCCACGCGCCCAAGGGATACGGCAAGGGATACGGCAAGGGATACGACAGGCGGTCTGCACCGTTATACCCGCACGCGCGTCCTGCCGACGCGATCCTGGAACATCATGGCCCTCACCCCCCGTCTCTCCGGCAAGCTGGCGGCGCGCGCGCATCATTCGCCCGCCGCCGCCGGTTTCCTCCACCGCCTCGCACCGTTCTTCGCCGCCGATCAGGTCGTCGGCGGGCCGCTGCTCATCGCCACGATCGTCGCTTTGGTCTGCACCAACCTGCCGATCGCACATGATTACCAGACGATGTGGGACAGCACGCTCGAAATCCGGCTCGGCAGCTTCCGCGCCGCGCACCCGCTCGCCGACTGGGTGAACGAGGCGCTTTTGCCGCTGTTCTTCCTGATCATCGGCGCGGAGGTGAAGCGCGAATTCACCAAGGGCGCGCTCTCGACCGTGCGCACCGCGATGTTCCCGCTCGCCGGCGCGATCGGCGGGATCCTCGTCCCCGTCGCGGTCTATCTCGCCTTCAACTACGGGACCGAGGCGGCGAGCGGCTGGGGCACCGTCATCACCTCCGACACCGCGTTCGCGCTCGCGATCATCGGCATGTTCGCGACCCGGCTGCCCGTGTCGATCCGCGCGGTGCTGCTGGCGTTCGCGGCGATCGACGATGTCGGCGGGCTGCTCGTCATCGCCGTCGCCTATACCGGCACCCTGGTCCTGCCGATGCTCGTCGTCGCGGCGGTCGCCTATGTCGCGATCTTCGTGCTGCTGCGGCTGAAGCTCGTATCGCCCATCCCCTATGTGCTGCTCGGGCTGATCGTCTGGGCGGGCGTCTATGCCTCGGGCATCCATGCGACGATCGCCGGGGTGATGCTCGGGCTGTTGTCGCCAACCCAGTCACGGCTGTCCGAGCGCCGCTTCGCCGAGCGCGTCCAGGCCCCGATCGACCGCTTCAAGCAGGCGGTCGACGAGGCGGAGTCGGGCGACCCCGAGGACAATGAGGAAATCCAGCGCAAGGCGCAGCAACAGCTCGGCTATATCCAGGAAATGACCGAGGCGACCGACGAACCCGCCGAACGCCTCGTCCAGATGCTCAACCCCTGGGTGTCCTATGTCGTCCTGCCGCTGTTCGCGCTGTCGGCCGTGCGGATCCACTTCTCGTCGGACCTGCTCGCCGACGCCGCGGGATCGCTGCTCGGGATCGGCGTGTTCGCAGGCCTCGCGTTCGGCAAGCCGCTCGGCTTCGTCACCGCGACCTGGCTCGCGGTCAAGGCGGGCGCTGCCGAACTGCCCGACGCGGTCACCTGGCGGATGGTGCTCGCGATCGGTGCGCTGTCGGGGATCGGCTTCACCATCTCGCTGTTCATCGCCAATCTCGCCTTTCCCGATGCGCAGCGGACCGAGATGGCGTCGCTCGCGGTGCTCGCCGCGTCGCTCGCCTCGGGTGCGCTCGGCTATGTCCTGCTGCGCACCGCCGCGGCGCGGACCGAGGCCGGCTGACCACGGAACCTCCGCCGGCCACCGGGCGCTTCCATGGGGTTCTCGCGTGATGGAGGTATGACGATGACCGAAGCCTATTGGGGCGACACGACGCCGCTCGACATCGACTGGCGGATGAGCGCCGCGCTCGAAAACGTACCCCGCGGCGACACCGACGTCGCCGAGGTGACCAGCCTGGAGACCGCGGTCCGCACCTGGACCACGCTCGATCCCGAGCATCAGCGCGCCGCGACGCTGACGCCCGAGCATGCGCTCCAGATCGGGCCCGAGGGCGCGGTCCGGCACTTCACCGGCGACGCGATTGCAGCACTCGCCGCGCTGCTCCCGACCGCCGGTCGCGCGGCCCCGGTCGACGACGATCCCGAAGCCGCCTGATCGCGTCGTTTCGGGGCCCGGGCAGCGCCTGTCCGGCCCCGAAACCCGCGGAATTCCGCGGTCCCGCGCGGGTCGCGACCACCCCACCGCCTCCCGACGCCCGATCCCGTATCTGGTGTCGAAACGCGCCCCACCACACCATCCCTAGGTGCAAGTCGGATAATTCGCGGCTCTTATCGAAATAAGTGCATAGCGATATCCGGCCCGATCATGTAGATAAATGGCGTCACGCAGCGCCGCCCATCGGCGACGCCGGGCCCAGCTAGGACGGAGACGACATGCGCAGCAAATCGCACTCTGCCGCCGGGCGGACTCCGGCCGACGCCACCCCGATTCGGGTGGCCGGTGCAGCAGCGCGAGGCCGCGTACGTACGACGCGAAAAGGGCGCCCCGGATCGCTCCGGAACGCCCCTGTCGTGCACTCGGCGCGCCCCCTCCGCTCGGGAGAGGGCGCCGCGCGGTTACTCGCTCTCTTCGAACGTCAGCGCGTTCGCGCCGGTCGCGCTCAGGCGAACCTTGTCACCCTCGATCTCGGCGACGAGGCCGAGCGAGATATAGTGATGCTTGGCGCCCTGCCCGTCCTGCGACTGCGGCGAATCATTCTTGGTCAGCTTGATGCGGTCGCCGTCGACATGATCGACGGTACCGACATGAACGCCGTCCGCGCCGATGACTTCAGCGTGTTCCTTGATCTGGGTTGCGTCGACCATTTTGCGTCTCCTGTGGTGGGTCCGGGTGCAGAACGCGCGTCTCGGGCATTGGTCGCATGACCTATGGCAGCGCCATCATGTTTGTCGTCGCGGCCCTGCTCGGGATCATCGGCGTCGCGATGCTGTTGCGGCTGCGCAGCCCCGATGTCAGCGACAAGCAGGTCTATGCTTTCCGGATGATCGGCATCATGCTCACCTCGGGCGCGATCGTGCTCGCGCTGTCGGCGGGCGCGATGTGGCAATGGACGCTCGAATCGTGAACACGCTCGTCCTGATCCTCGCGGTCGTCGGCATCTGCGCGGCGAACATGATTCTGGGCCGTCACTGGAGCCGGCTCGACCATAATCCCTGGTCGGGCGACTTTCGCGGCGAGACCTTCTGGGGTCCGACCCCCGGCTGGAACCCCGGCGCGCTCGACATCGGCAAGATCCGCCAGCGTGGCCGCGTGCTGATGATCGCCGCACCGATCGCGTCGCTGCTGTTCCTCGTCGTCGTCATCACCAGTTCAAGCCGTTTCTAGCCTCACCAGTTTCCTCAATTTCCTAAATTTGTCCCGGAGTATCCCATGTCCCTCCTCGAAGCCCGCAAGCAGTACAAGCCGTTCGAATACCCCTGGGCGTTCGAATTCTGGAAGCGCCAGCAGCAGCTGCACTGGCTCCCCGAGGAAGTGCCCCTGGGTGAGGATTGCCGCGACTGGGCGCAGAAGCTCAGCGATCATGAGCGCAACCTGCTGACGCAGATCTTCCGCTTCTTCACCCAGGCCGACGTCGAGGTGCAGGATTGCTACCACGAGAAGTACGGCCGCGTGTTCAAGCCGACCGAGATCAAGATGATGCTGGCCGCGTTCAGCAACATGGAGACGGTGCACATCGCCGCCTACAGCCACCTGCTCGACACGATCGGCATGCCCGAGAGCGAATATGGCGCCTTCCTCGAATATGCCGAGCTGAAGGACAAGCATGACTATATGCAGAGCTTCGGCGTCGACAATGACGAGGATATCGCGCGCACGCTCGCGATGTTCGGCGGCTTCACCGAGGGCGTCCAGCTCTTCGCCTCGTTCGCGATGCTGATGAACTTCCCGCGCTTCAACAAGATGAAGGGCATGGGCCAGATCGTCACCTGGTCGATCCGCGACGAATCGCTGCACTGCGAGGGCATCATCAAGATGTTCCACACCTTCTGCGCCGAGCGTCAGTGCCTGACCAAGGCGGTCAAGGACGACATCGCCGATGTCTGCCAGACGACGATCCGCCTCGAGGACAATTTCATCGATCTCGCCTTCGAGATGGGTCCGGTCAACGGCATGACCCCCAAGGAGATCAAGAAGTATATCCGCTTCATCGCCGACTGGCGCATGACGCAGCTCGGCCTCAAGCCGATCTACATGATCGATGAGCACCCGCTCCCCTGGCTCGCCCCGATGCTCAACGGCGTCGAGCACGCCAACTTCTTCGAACAGCGCGCCACCGAATATTCGAAGGCCGCAACCAAGGGCCAGTGGAACGACGTCTGGGACAGCTTCGACAAGCGCCAGACCGCCAAGAAGGGCCCCGCCGCGAACGAGGACCTCGCCGACGGCGGCGACATGTTCTCGCTGGCGGGCGTGGCTGCGGAGTAACTCGCGCCGCGCGCGGGTTTAGCCACCGCTAAACCCCGCCCCGGCGGCGCGACCGGCCGGCGGCGCCATCAGCGCCGGCCGACGGCATGGGCTTTGCCCATGCCGGCCGATCCGTTCTCGACCGGGTTCAGCTTGGGCCTGCCACAATTCTGGGTACGCGTTGCCGGGCTTTCGCCAACGACCCCAGGAACGGCAGCGGCAGGCCATGGACGAACCGCTTCCCATTGAGATCCGTCAAACGGTAAACTTCACCCGCTGGTTCACCGGGCTTCGTGACATACGCGCCAAGGCCCGGATTGCCGTCTGCATTCGCCGTTTAGCACTCGGCCACTATGGCGACGTCAAATCGCTCGGGGGCGGTATCGGCGAACTGCGCATCGACTATGGCCCGGGCTATCGGATCTACATCGCACGCCACGGCGCAACGCTCGTCCTCCTGCTGACCGGAGGTGACAAATCACGACAGAGCGACGATATTCGCCGGGCCCGCGCGATCGCCAAGGCTTGGGAGTCCGACTAATGGGCATCGAAACGACCAGATGGAGCCCCACCGCGCATCTCGACAGCGACGCCGCGGTGCTCGCCTATCTCGAAGCAGTCTTCGAAGACGGCGATCCGGCGCTGATCGCCGCCGCGCTGGCCGACGTAGCCCAGGTCCGCGGCATCGCCGATCCGCCCAGCCCACGGCCGGATATCGCGCTCGATTCGGTCATCCGCACTCTCAAGGCGCTCGGCCTGGAGCTAACCGCAAAGGCAGCCTGATCCGACAGCCCTTCGCACGCTTCCAGCCGTCATAGCCGCGGTCGACCGGCCCGTCGTCACCGACTTCCAGCTTGTCCCGCGCCTCGACCTGTGGAGCCATGGCGACGGCATATCAGCGTTTCGCTTTGCAGTAAGCCCTCAGCACCAGGGCGACCGCTTCCCCCCGCCATAACGCCGCGCCAGCCCCTCGCGGACCAGCGTGTCGCCCAGCGAGCGCCCGTCTCGCTGCACCAGCCGCAGCTTGCGCCCGTATTTGTCGACGTCGCGCTTGATCCGCGTCAGCGTGAACGGCCCGGCATTGAGCAGCGCCTGCATCCGCAGCGTCGCGCGGTGGCCCGCGCGTGCCTCGGCCTTGCAGCGCGGCGGGTGCGTTTCGGGGGTGTCGATATCGGCGATGCGGATCTTGGTGCGGTTCATCCAGAAGGTGTCGCCATCGACCATGCAGTTGACCCGCTTGGCCCGGCCACAGATCGTGAAGCGCGCCGACACCGCCTTCCCCGCCCCCACCGCGCCGGCCCCAGCGCCAGACCCGGCCCCAGCCCCAGACCCGGCCCCGACGATCAGCCCGCCCGCCGCGCCCGCCGCCGCAGCCGCCGCAGTCGCGGCCGCGCTGCCCAAGCCCGTAGCGGACGGCGCGACGTCGGCGGCGGTATCGCGCAGCCGCCCCCAGCCGCCCGGCACGTGGAGCTGCCCCGCGGGCCAGGTCACGCCGAACCCGGTCGGCCATTCGACCTTCAGCCCCGGCGGGACGAGCGGCGACCAGTCGATCTTGCGCAACGTCGGCACCATCAGCCCGATCAGCACGCCGTAGAACACCAGGCGGAGCTGTAGCGCGAGACCCGGACCGCTCCGACGACGGGCGCCACCCGTCCCGCGATTGCCGCTCAGCAACCGCATAAAATCAAACACATACTCCATCGCCTTTCGCGCCTAAGCGGCCACGAGTCGATGTCACTCGCCCGTCGACTCACATGCGGCGAAACGAGTCGGAAATGCGCCAGAACGCATAGGGAACATCAGGAGGACGTCATGGCACCGCTCGACGCCTCTCCACGCGGCCCGGCCGATCCGCGCCGGACACAAAAAAGGGCGGGGTGCGATCGCTCGCACCCCGCCCGATTTCACGTACCTAAGCCAAGGCTCAGAAGTGCGTGACGATACCCAGCATCGGGCGGAAGCTCTGCGCATCGCCGAAGGTGTTGACCTCGGCGCGGATGCGGAAGCCCGCGTTACCGGTGATGCCCTTCAGGCCGATGCTCTGCGGACCGACTTCGGCGCCGATGCCGTAGGTGATCGCGCTATAGTCGCGGTTCGTGTTGGGAACCGTGTTCGACAGGCCCGAGAAATGGTCGAAGTTGACCCACTGGTAGCCGACCTTGCCGTAGATCAGGCCGCTGTCGCCAGCGCGGAAACCGAAACGGCCTGCTGCGCCATACTGCCAGTCGATGTTGCCATCGATGCCCTTGATCACGTTACCTTCTGCGCCGACGAAGACCGGGCCCAGCGGAACGTTGACGCCCAAGACGCCCTGAACGAGCGAACCCGAGGGCTTGTAGCCGCGACGCAGCGTGCCGTTGGCGTTCAGCGCCTGCGGGATGCCGTGACCGGCTTCGTTGTCGAACTGCTCCCAACCGCCCATGACGCCGAAATACGGCTCGATCCCGAAGGCCTTCGAGCCGTCCGGTGCAGCGGCTTCGCCGGGCGCTGCGCTGTTGTCGGTGGGGGCAGGAGCCGACATGTCCTGCGCGAACGCCGGAGCGGCGAGGGCGGCTGCTGCGATGGCGACTGCGATGGAAAGCTTACGCATATTCGAATGACCTTCTTGTTTCGTTCTGGGTCCCGCCGCCCCGGACAACCCGTGGCGCGTGACACTCAGGCCCTCCAAACAGGTCGATGACGAAAATGTTGCACCGCCGTTCGTCGATTTCGGGAACAATCGCCGGCTGTGGCAAGATGGCAACGGTTTCTGACGGTCCGATGAACGAACAAGGGCGAAACCGCGGCCATCATGGCGGCTTCGTGGCTTTTCCCAGGCGGCGGCAAGATGCTACGGATACCCGGGTTTCAGCGGCTTAGCGGCGTCCGGGCGCGCTGTTGGCGGGCGGGCGCGGTGGCGGGATCACCGGGTCGACCGACGTGGATTCGATCCGCCAGAGATGTGCCTCGGCGCTCGCGGTCTCGATCCCGTCATTGACGCGGTGCAGCAGAACCATCCCGTCATCGGCAAAGCGCATCCCGTCAGTCAGCGTCCCCGTCACGCGCACCGGCACCGAGATGTGCAGCTGGCCCGCGCCTGCATCGACGCTGCCCGGCGCGGCAATGCTTGCATCATAACGTGCGTAGCGCGCGAAGCGGTTCGCAAACCCCGCCCGGTCGAGCGTCGAGGATTCGCCGTCGCGACACCAGAGCGCGCGCGCCCCGGCAAAATCATGCGCCGCGATCCGCTGGTAATAGCGCCGGACCACCGCCGCCGCCGCCTCGGGCAGGGTCTCGGGCGCCGCCGCCGCGATCTTGGTGGTGCCGACGGGATGCCGGCCGGGGCGGCTGTCCGCCGCATAACGCGCGATGTTCTGTTGCGCGCGCGCCGCCGCCGCGGTCACGTCGAGCTGCTGCTGCTTTGGGTCCGAGCAGCCGCCCAGGCCGCATCCCAGAAGGATCGGCATCACGCCGCCGGTTGCGATCACGATACGCACGCGCGCCTCCTACATCGAAGCGGAGACGCGCGTGTGGGGATCGCTGCCGCACGCGCGTCGGGGGATCGCAGGGATCAGGGCTTCAGCGCGACGTCGTCGGCATCGTCCAGCTCGTCATCGTCGATGCTGCCATCGTCGAGCTCGTCCTGAACGTCGTCCTCGTCGATATCGTCCTCGTCCATCGTCACGGTCGAATCGGTCTGGCCGACCGCTTCCGAATCCATGTCGATGTCGTCGATCGGCTCGTCCTCGTCGTCGTCCGTGCCCAGATCGGGGCTCAGATCGGTGACGATCGCGCCGTCGACCGGGCCGCTGCGCGTCGCCTCGAGGATCTCGGCGCGCTGGCTCTCGTCATAGCCGTCCTCGTCATACCCGTCGTCGCCCGTGCCCATGCCGGGAACCTGATGTCCGCCCATGCTATCGCTCCTGCTCAGGCCGCGTCGTGCGGTCTCGCGTCAAGGAACGGCGGGCACGCGTGCCGGGTTCCGTCACTCGGCTGGTTTGACGACGATCGCAGGCCGGAACAGGCGGCCCCGTTCCGTCAGCGCGACGACTGCCAGCGCCGCGAGCCCCGCGAGCAGGAAGCCGAGCACCAGCGGCACCGTCGTCCCGTCGAACGCCTGGCCGATCACCGCGCCGATCACCGCGCCCGCGGTGACGCTGACGAACCCCTGCACGCTCGACGCGGTGCCGGCGATCCGCCCCATATTCTCCATCGCCATCGCCGAGAAATTCGACGTCGCCAGCCCGAAACAGCCGAGCGTCAGTGCCTGGAACACCGCAAAGCTGGTGAGCGATTCCCAGTTCGCCTCGATCGCGCCCAGATGCACCAGCGACACCAGGATCAGCCCCGACAGCGCGCAGTGGCTGATCAGTCGCGTGCCGAGCTTCATCACGATCCGCGAATTCATCAGATTGGCCGCCGCCATCGTCACCGAGGTGACCGCGAAGATCAGCGCGAGCAGATCGGGCTTTGCGAACACGTCCGCCATGATCTGCTGGATCGAGTTGAGATACCCGTACAGCGACCCCATCAGCGCGGTCGCCGCCAGCGTATAGCCGAGCGACAGCCGGTCGCTAAGCGTCTGCCGCCAGTCGGACAGGATCCGCGCAGGCGTGATCGGCAGAACGTTCTCGGGCGCGAGCGTCTCGGGCATCCGGACCCAGAACCAGGCGAGCACGACCAGCGTCAGGCCTGCGATCACCCAGAAGATCGCGCGCCAGTCGCCGAACTGCAGCACGCTCCAGCCGAAGGTCGGCGCCAGGATCGGCACGATCATGAACACCATGAACGCGATCGACATCACCCGCGCCATCGCCCGCCCGTGATAACAGTCGCGCACCAGCGCGATCGTCGCGACCCGCGCCGCGGCGATCACCGCCCCGCCTGCGACCCGCGCGATCAGCAGCAATGTGAAGCTCCCCGCCAGCGCGCAGGCGACATTGGCGAGCGCGTACAGCCCCAGCGACCAGAGCAGCACCGTGCGGCGCCCGAACCGGTCGGCGAGCGGCCCGTGGACGAGCTGCGCGACGCCGAAGCCGATGACGAACGCGGTCACGATATATTGCCGGCTGTTCTCGCTCGCGATCCCCAGCGACTCGCCGATCGCGGGCAGCGCGGGCAGCATCGAATCGATCCCCAGCGCGGTCAGCGACATGAGGGCTGCGACCAGCGCCACGAACTCGACAAAGCCGATCGGCGCGCCGCGCATCGCGGGCGCGTCGGATACTAAGGTTTCTGCGGTCATGATGCGGCGCCCTACCGCGTTATCGCTACCTACGAAACCCGCTATCCATCCCCCACGGCCGCCACGCGAAATCCCGCCAGGCAATTGGCACCGCGCGCCCGCGTCGCTATATCGGCGCTCCCCTATCCGGACATCCTTCCATGCTCGACAGCCCCGCCGCCCAGGTTCCCACGCTCAGCCTCGCCGATCAGGCGCGCGACCCCGATGGCTTTGCCGCCGCGCTCGGCAACTCGTTCGAACGCTTCGGTTTTGCGATCGTCGCCGATCACGGCATCCCGACCGACCTGATCGACCAGGCCTGGGCCGAGACCAAGGCGCTGTTCGAGCTGCCCGAGGACGAGAAGCGCGGCTATTTCGCCCCCGGCGGCGGCGGCGCGCGCGGCTACACCCCGTTCAAGACCGAGATCGCCAAGGACGCGAAAGTCGTCGACCTCAAGGAATTCTGGCATGTCGGCCGCGAGCTCCCCGCCGGCCACCGCTACGAGGCGCAGATGTCGCCCAACGTCTGGCCGACCCGGCCCGAGGGCTTCAAGCCGGTCTTCCTCGACCTGTTCAAGGCGTTCGACACCGCGGGCGACAAGCTGCTCTCCGCGATCGCGCGTCACCTGAAGCTCGCGCCCGACTGGTTCGACCCCGCGGTCAAGGATGGCAACAGCGTCCTGCGCCTGCTCCATTACCCGCCGATCCCCGCCGATGCCGAGGGCGTCCGCGCCGGCGCGCATGAGGACATCAACCTCATCACCCTGCTGCTCGGTGCGGAGGAGGCGGGCCTCGAGCTGCTCGACCGCGCGAACGGCCGCTGGCTGTCGATCAAGCCGCCCGAGGGTGCGATGGTCGTCAATGTCGGCGACATGCTCCAGCGGCTGACCAACCACGTCCTGCCCTCGACCACGCACCGCGTCGTCAACCCGCCCCCCGAGCGCCGCGGCCATTCGCGCTACTCGATGCCGTTCTTCCTGCATCCCGCGCCGGATTTCCTGATTCAGACGCTGCCGGCGACGATCACCGCGGAAAACCCCAACCGCTACCCCACCCCGATCACCGCGCACGACTATCTCTACGAACGCCTGGTAGAGATCGGCCTGATCAAGAAGTAACCGCTCTTCTACCACCCCGGCGAAGGCCGGGGCCCAGTTGGGGGACGGTGATAACGTCGGACACCGCTCCGTTACACAGCCCTCCCACCTGGACCCCGGCCTTCGCCGGGGAGGGGCAACAGGATGGCGTGCGCTCCCCCGGAACAGGCCGGCGGAGCGCACGCCCCCCTCAATCGAACCCGTTCGCCAGAAACCGCTCCGCCACCGCGCAGTGCACCGCGATGCCGTGCGCCATCACCCGCTCGTCGATCGTCATCTTCGTGTTGTGCAGCGGCGGGTTGGTCCGCGGGTCGCTCCCCTCGGGCGCCGCGCCGATGAACGCCATCGCCCCGGGCAGCTTCTGCAGCACGTAAGAGAAATCCTCCGCGCCCATCATCGGCGGCATCACCTGATACGCGCCCTCGCCGCCGATCGTCGTCGCCACCGCCTTGATCAGATCGGTCGCGCGGGGATCGTTCACGGTGACGGGATAGCCCTGCTCGATCGTCGGCGTCCCCACCGCGCCATGCGCCGCGGCGATCCCCTCGACCATCCGCACGAACGCCGCGCGCAGCTGTTCGCGCGTCCGCTCGGACAAGGTCCGCATCGTGCCGAGCATCTCGACGCTAGACGGGATGACGTTGTGCGCGCTCCCCGCATTCAGCTTGGTGATCGACAGCACCGCAGGATCGGTCACCGCCACCTGTCGCGCGACATAGGTCTGCAGCGCGGTGACGATCTCGCACGCGATCGGCAGCGGATCGAGGCAGTCGTGCGGCATCGCCGCATGCCCGCCGCGCCCGGTGATCGTCGCGCGCAGCGTATCGGTCGACGCCATCAGCGTGCCCGACCGGCTGACGACATGCCCCATCGGCATGTTGGGCGAGATGTGCAGCGCAAACCCCGCCTCGGGCAATGGCGCGTCGAGCAGCCCGTCGGCGATCATATGCAGCGCGCCGTGATGCCCCTCCTCGCCCGGCTGGAACATGAACACGACCGTCCCCGGCAGATCGTCCCGCCGCGCGCACAGCGCCTTGGCCGCGCCGACCAGCATCGCGGTATGCGAATCATGCCCGCATGCATGCATCGCCCCGTCGATCTTCGATGCGAACGGCAGCCCGGTCTCCTCCTGCATCGGCAACGCATCCATGTCGCCGCGCAGCAGCACGGTCCGCCCATTGCCCCCCGCGGTACCGCCGCCCCGCCCGCCGCGCAGGATCGCGACGAACCCGGTCGTGGACGTCCCCTCGCGGATCTCCAGCGGCAGCCCGGCCAGCGCCGCCTTCACCTTGTCCGAGGTACGCGGACAGTGCAGCCCGACCTCGGGATCCGCATGGATCGCGCGGCGCAACTCGATCGCCGCATCGAGGCTCTCCTCACCGATCGCAGCCCAGTCGGTGGAGGATTCGAAATCGAGCGACATGATCGGGTACCTTTGCAAGACGTGGTGCACAGGCCCGGCCAACGCCCGGCCCGTGCCGATGCCGCCCTATACCACAGCACCCCACCCCCTCCACCACCCCGGCGAAGACCGGGGGAGGTGCAAGCGAGATCGGACCCGCCAGCCCCCACACCCCCCACCACCCCGGCGAAGGCCGGGGCCCAGTTGGGGAACGCCAGTGATGCAGGACAGCGCTCCGTTACAGCGACCTCCCCAACTGGGCCCCGGCCTCCGCCGGGGTGGTATGCGCGAGATCACACGCCCCCGCTTCCCTTGTGTCCCCGCGAAGGCGGGGACCCAGTCTGGGCACCCGCCGTCGCGGGTGACCATGGAGAAGGACACGCCAGTCCACCAAATAGTGCCCCACCCCGGCGAAGGCCGGGGCCCAGTTGGGGCACGCCAGTGATGCAGGACGGCGCCCCGTTACAGCGACCTCCCCAACTGGGCCCCGGCCTCCGCCGGGGTGGTATGCGCGGGAGCAGGAGCCGAACCGCACCCCACCCCCCATCACCCCCGAAACAACCCCCCCAGCACCCCGCGCAGCACGCTCCCCACAAGACCACCCCCCGACGCCCCGCCGCGCGACCGCGACCGGCTCCGGCTGCTCGTCCCGAACACCTGTTTCCCGATCTCGTTCGCCACCTGCCGCCCGATCGACGAGCTCGCCGCCCGCGTCGCGGAAGACGCCATCTTCGCCCAGGGCGAATCCGCCGCCTCGCGCTCCGCCGCCCGCTCAACCCGCTCAGCCTCGCGCTCCGCCGCCCGCGCCTCGCGCGCCGCCTTCGCGTCGAGCTTCGCCTGCGCCACCGCCGCCTTCTCCGCCGCGGTCGTCGCCTTCGCCTCGGCCGCCGCCGCGCTCGCCGCCTCGGTCTTCGCCGCGAGCAGCTCCTCCGCCGACTCCCGATCCACCAGCGTGTCGTATTTCGCCCCGATCGCATCCGTCTCGATCATCACCGCGCGCTCGGCGGGTGTGATCGGCGCGACCCGCGACACCGGCGGCTTGATCAGCGTGCGCGTGACCGGCGTCGGCGACCCGTCCGCCTGCAACAGCGACACCAAGGCCTCGCCCACCTTCAGCTCGGTGATCGCGGTCGCGACATCGACCCCCGGATTCGCGCGGAACGTCTCCGCCGCCGATCGCACCGCCGCCTGGTCGCGCGGCGTGAACGCGCGCAGCGCATGCTGCACCCGGTTGCCGAGCTGCCCGGCGATCGTCTCGGGAATATCGATCGGGTTCTGCGTGATGAAATACACCCCCACGCCCTTCGACCGGATCAGCCGCACGACCTGCGCGATCGTGTCGAGCAGCGCCTTGGGCGCGGCATCGAACAGCAGATGCGCCTCGTCGAAGAAGAAGCACAGCACCGGCTTGTCGGGATCGCCGATCTCGGGAAGCTGCTCGAACAGCTCGCTCATCAGCCACAGCAGGAACGTCGAATAGAGCTTGGGGCTCGCCATCAGCTTGTCCGCGGCGAGGATGTTGACCAGCCCCCGCCCCCGGTCGTCGACGCCGATAAAGTCGCGCAGCTCGAGCGCGGGCTCGCCGAAGAAATGCTCCGCGCCCTGCGACCGCAACTGGAGCAGCGCACGCTGGATCGCGCCGATCGACTGTTTCGACACGTTGCCGTACGTCGTCGTCAGCTCGTCCGCCCGCCCCGCGCACTCGCTCAGCATCGCTTGCAGATCGTCGAGATCGATCAGCAGCAACCCTTCGGTGTCCGCGACATGGAAGGCGATCGTCAGCACCCCCTCCTGCACCTCGTTCAGGTCGAGCAGCCGCGCGAGCAGCACCGGCCCCATCTCGCTGATCGTCGTGCGGATCGGATGCCCCTGCTCGCCGAACAGGTCCCAGAACTGCACCGGCGTGTCCGCATAGGCCCAGCCGTCATCGCCGATCGCGCTCGCACGCTCGGCAAAGATCGCATGCGTCTTCGCGGTCGGCGATCCCGCCATGGCGAGCCCCGACAGGTCGCCCTTCACGTCCGCGACGAAGCACGGCACGCCGTTCGCGGAAAACCCCTCGATGATCCCCTGCACGGTCACGGTCTTGCCCGTCCCCGTCGCGCCCGCGATCAGCCCGTGCCGGTTCGCGCGTTTGAGCTCGAGCGTCTGCCGCGTACCGTCCGCGCTCGCGCCGATGAAGATGCCGTCGCCCATGCTGCTATGTCCTCGCTATCGATCCCGATCCTAACCCCGCGCCCCGCAAAGAAAAAGGACCGCCGCTCGGGTGAGCGACGGTCCTTCGGGACACGCAATCCTAGGGTGGATTACTTGATCTTGACCGGCAGGAACTGCGCCGGCCCGCGCCCGCGCTTGACCTGCAACAGCACCTGCGGGCGCCCGGCGGCCTTGGCCGTCGTGACCGCGCCCTGCAGCTCCGTTGCACTGCGCACCGGCGTGCCGTTGACCGAGATGATCACGTCGCCGCGCTTGAGCTTGCCGAACGCATCGCTCGTCTGCGCGACGGCCGCGATCACCACGCCCTGCGTGCCCGCCTCGACGCCGACCGCCTGCGCAATCGCCGGGGTCAGCGGCTGGACGCCGATCCCGAGCGCCGCACCCGCAGTGGGTGCCGCGCCGGTCGCTGCGTCATCGTCGTCGCCGTCGTCGGTGCCGAAGCCCTGCGCGTCGCCGCCCAGCGTCGCCGCCAGCTTGTCCGCGCTCGGCCGCGGCACGACGACCACGTTCGCGCTCGTCGGCTTGCCGTTGCGCAGGATGTCGAGCCGCGCGGTTTGACCCGGCTTCACGTTCGACACGAGATAGGACAGCGACTGGTCGACCGTGACGACCTGGCCGTTGACCTTGGTCACCACGTCGCCCGCTCGCACGCCGGCGCGCGCCGCGGGTCCGCCCGCGGTGACGTCGTTGATCAGCTCGCCCTGGTTCTTGGCGATGCCGAGCGCGGCTGCGGTATCTTCGTCGATCGTGCCACCCCGGCCCAGCGTCACGCCGATATAGCCGCGCTCGATCGTGCCACCCTTCATGAAGGTCGCGATGATCGGCTTGGCGGTCGCCGCGGGGATCGCGAAGCCGATGCCGATATTGCCGCCCGACTGGCTGAAGATCTGCGAATTCACGCCGATCACATTGCCGTTCAGGTCGAACATCGGCCCGCCCGAATTGCCCTGGTTGATCGACGCGTCGGTCTGGATGAAGCGGTCATACGCGCCGCCCTGCCCGGTGACGCGGTTGATCGCCGAGATGATCCCCGCGGTCACCGTGCCGCCCAGCCCGAACGGCTCGCCGATCGCGACGACCCAGTCGCCGACGCGCGCGCCGTTCGAATCGCCGAACTTGACGAAGGGCAGGTTGGGCGCGTCGATCTTCAGCAGCGCCAGGTCCGATTCCTGGTCCTTGCCGATGACCTTGGCGACATATTCCTTCTTGTTGCTCAGCGTCACGGTGATCGAATCGACCGTCGCGCCCTGCGCGCCCGGCGAGATCACGTGATTGTTGGTGACGACATAGCCGTCCGCCGAGATCAAGAAGCCCGAGCCGAGCGAAGCGCCCTCGCGCTTGACCGGCGGGCCACCCTGCGGACCGCCGCCCATGCCGCCGAACAGCTCGCCGAACGGCGTGCCCGCGAACGGATTGGCCTGCTGCTTCTGGACGATCGTCTGCTTGGTCGAGATGTTCACGACCGCGGGCTGGAGCCGCGCGACCATGTCGGCAAAGCTCATCGGCGCGCCGGGCTTGGGCACGACCGCCTGGATCGCGCCAGGTTCGTTCTGGGCGACCTGGCCGGTCCCCGAAGCGGTGCCGGGCTGGAGCGCGAGCGTCGCGGTCGCGCCGCCGAGCAGTAGAGCGCTGGTAATGGCGTAGGCGTAACGCACTGGATATTGTCCTCTCGTTTCATCGTCCGAAACCGGGGTTTCATCGCCGATTACGGCTGAACGACGCTTGAATATGAACGGGTGTTCAGAGCAAGCTCACGGGCTTTAACGCCCGCGGCCCTCGAATTCCCGCAGATAGCTGTTGTTCGGCGAAAGAATTATCGACGTCGATCCTTCGGGTGCCGGACCGCCATCTGCCCCGAACGTATGCCGATAGGACTGCATGGCCCGGTAGAAGTCGTAGAAGTCGGCATCCTTGCCAAAGCTCTCGGCATAGATCTTCGCCGAATCGGCATCCGCCTGCGCGCGGACGATCTGCGCCTGCTTCTGGCCCTCGGCGCGGATCGTGATCGCCTCCTGCTGGCGTGCGCTCGACATGCGCTTGAGCGCACTCTCAAGCGGCAGGCCGACGGGCAGGTTCGCCTGCTTGATCCGCACGTCGACGATCTCGACGCCGTACTGGCTCGCGACGCGCTGCAGCCCGGTCTGGATATTGTCCATCAGCTCGGACCGCTCGGGGCTGAGCAGTTCGACGAAGCGCCGCTTGCCCAGCTCGTTGCGCAGCGCCGACCCCAGGATCGGGCGCAGCTGGTCGGGGATGCGTTCCTCGCTGCCGACCGCGTTGCGCATCTTGCGCGGGTCGACGACGCGGTAGCGCGCATAGGCATCGACCTCGAGCCGCAGCTGGTCGGTCGACAGCACCAAAGTGTTGTCGAGCTCGATGTCCTGCACGCGCTTGTCGATCCACACGATGCGGTCGATGAACGGCACGCGCGCGATCAGCCCTGCGCCGGTCTGGCCGAAGGGCTGGCCGGGCGCATAGGCGTTGACCGTCCGGATCGGCTGGCCGAACCGCAGGATCACCGCCTGCTGCGTTTCCGGCACGATCGCAAAGCTCGCCGCGGCAAGGATCACGAGCACCAGCGCGATCGCGCCCGCGATCAGCGGGTTACGCCAGGTCAGGCCGTTCACTGGGCGGCTCCCGGCTGGGCGGCGGCGGCCGCCGCAGCCGGCGCGGGCGTCGCCGGCTGGGCGGCGCGCGGCGCGACCTCCGGATCGGCGAGCCGCTTGCCGTTGCGCAACGGCAGATAGGGGACGACGCCGCCCGGGGTCTCGACGATCGTCTTGTCGCTCTTGGCCAATACCGCTTCCATGGTCTCGTAATACATCCGTCGACGCGTCACCTCGGGGGCGAGGCGATATTGCTCATAGACCTTGTCGAACGATGCGGCCTCGCCCTGCGCGCGCGCCACGACCTGCTGCGCGTACGAGCGCGACTGGTTGAGGTTGGCGATCGCTTCCTGCTGCGCCGCGGTCACCGCGTTGAAGTCCTCGACGATCTGCGCGGGCGCGGCGGCCTGCTTGATCGCGACGCCCTGGATGCGGACGCCCGACTTATAGTCGTTGAGGATCTGCTGGGTCAGCTCGGCGACGCGCTGCTCGATCACCGTGCGGCCCGTGCCGATCGCCTGCTCCAGCGTCGTCGTCGCGACCACCGCGCGCATCGCGCTCTCGGCGGCGGCGCGTACCGTGGTGTTCGGCTCGGCGAGCTGGAACACGTAATCGCGCGGATCGGCGATGTCCCAGCGCACCGAATAGGCGAGATCGATGATGTTCTGGTCGCCGGTCAGCGTCAGGTTCTCGCCGTCGCCGACGGGGAAATTGTCGGTGCGGATATTCTGCACGTCGACCACCTCGACGCTCGCGATCGGCGCGGGCGGGGTCAGGCGGATACCCGGGTCGAGCGTGCCGGCATATTTGCCGAAATAGGTGACCACGCCGCGCTGCTGCGGCCCGATCTGGTGGAACGAGGTGAACAGCAGCCACAGCACCACGATCACCGCGACCGCGATCGCCCACAGCGCGCGCGCATTGGCACCCGTCGGCAGGCCGCCGAAACCGCCGCCGCTGCTGCCGCCGCCGCCACCGCCGCCCGAGACCCGCGCCTTTTTCAGGAATTCGTCGAGCGCGCTCGGCTTGCCGGTCGGCTTGCGACCGCCGGGGGGCAGCGCCCAGGGGTTGCGGGGGCCGCCGCCCTCGCCGGCATTGTCGTCACCCGAGCCGCCCCAGGGGCCCTTTGGCGTTTCGACGGCGAGAATGGGGGGACGCCGGAGCCAGCGCGTAAAGATCGTCATCCAACCTTTATAGGTGTGCCATCGCGGAAAAACAGTGCCAAGCGCCCGCCACGGGCCTATCTGGCGGCGATGATCGACATTGAAGCGGTAAAGGCGGCGATTGCCGCAGTGGCGGGCACGCGCGCCACGGTGCGACTCGAAGGAACGCGGCTCGGCGTGGTCGTCGATGCGACCGGCCTCGACCCGAAGGCGCGCGACGCGCTCGAGGCGACGGTGAAGATGGCCGCGACCGCGCCGGGCGTCGGCGAGGTGCGCGTGGTCATGACCGCCGAACGCACCACCCGCCGGCTGATCGCGGTCGCCAGCGGCAAGGGCGGGGTCGGCAAGTCGACGCTGTCCGCCAATCTCGCCATCGCGCTGTCCAGGGCCGGGCGCCGCGTCGGGCTCGTCGACGCGGACATCTACGGCCCGTCGCAGCCGCGGCTGATGGGGGTCGAGGGCACCCGCCCGACCGCCAAGGACAAGGTGCTCGACCCGGTCCCCACCCCCTACGGCGTCCCCCTCCTGTCGATGGGCCAGCTCGTCGATCCCGGCCGCGCGCTCGCCTGGCGCGGACCGATGGCGGCGGGTGCGCTCGGCCAGCTGGTCGAGGCGGACTGGGGCGCGACCGACACGCTCGTGCTCGACCTGCCCCCCGGCACCGGCGACGTCCAGCTGACGATGGTCCAGAAATACCGTCCCGCGGGCGCGATCATCGTCTCGACCCCGCAGGACCTCGCGCTGATCGACGCCCGCCGCGCGATCGACCTGTTCGAGAAAGCCGGGATCCCGATCATCGGTCTGGTCGAGAACATGGCCGGCTATGTCTGCCCGCATTGCGGCGAAAGCTCGGATCCGTTCGGCAACGGCGGCGCCGAGGCGGCGGCGCGTGAGCTCGGCATCGCGTTCCTCGGCCGCGTCCCGCTGACGCTGTCGATCCGCACCGCCTCCGACGCGGGAACGCCCCCCGCGGCCGAGCCCGACGACGTGATCTTCGCCGCCCTCGCCGCTCAGGTCGTCGCATGGATTGGAAAAATGTGAAACGTTTTGGGGCCCGCGCCGTTGTGTTGTTACCGGTCGTGCCTGGCGCGTAGAGCTACGGCACGAGCGGACCAGGATTCCAGCCACCCGACCGGTCTATGTACAGACCCGGACGGGTGCTCCCCGAAGAGGACGCCGCGATGCCTCTTACCGCCGATTCCGATATCAGGACGCTTCTCGAAAACGCGCGCACGATCGCGCTGGTCGGCGCCTCCGACCGCCCCGACCGCCCCTCCTATGGCGTGATGGCGCGGATGCAGGCGCACGGCTACCGCGTCATCCCGGTCAATCCGCAGATCACCGGCGAGCACATCCACGGCGAATTCGTCTTCCGCGAACTCGCCCAGCTCGGCGACGAAATCGACATCGTCGACATCTTCCGCAACTCCGCCGCCGCGGGCGAGGCCGTCGACCAGGCGATCGCGATCGGCGCGAAAGCGGTCTGGTTGCAACTCGGCGTGATCAACGAAGAAGCCGCCGCCCGCGCCGAAGCCGCCGGGCTTCAGGTCGTCATGGACCGCTGCCCCGCGATCGAGATCCCCCGGCTCGGCGTCGCCAGAATAGATCGGGATCCGACCGACTGACGCTTGCGGCTCGCCTGCGCGTGCGTCACCCTCGCGACGAGCTTCGTATCGGCCCATCGCGTATCGGGGACAGGTCATGTTCGCCTTGCTTCTGGCTCTTGCTCAGGACCCGCTGCTCGCCAAGGCCAGCGAGCGACTCGCCGCCGAACCCCGCTGCGTCGTCGATCCCGCTTCGACCGACATCACCGTCTGCGGCCTTCGCCAGGCGGATCGGTTCCGCGTGCCGTTCGTCGAGCACGATCCCGGCGATCCGCGCCACGAAAGCCTCGCCGCGGAACGTGTCCGGCTGCTCAACGCGCGCACCCCGGTCCAGGACATGGGCCCGTTCCAGGTCGGCGGCGGCATGGCCGGCGTGTCGGTCGGCGTCGGCGCGGCGGGCGTCACCGCCGGCGGCCTCCGCAAACCCGCACCCTGACCCCCGCGCCATCACGCCCCCGTCATCAGGCCCCCGCCATCTGGACAGTGGCAAGACGCCCCGATCGGGTCCATGCTCGGGCGATACCCATGATCACCGCAAACCGTTGAGGCGCCCTCGATGATTCTCGTCACGCTGCTCGCGCTCACACAGGCCGGCGCCATACCTGCGGCCCAGCCTGCCGCCACATCGACCTCGTCCGCCCCGACCGAAAAGAGCTGGTCGATCCTCAATCCCCCCGACTGCCCGGTGGTGAAGGAGGGCGACAAGACGATTACCGTCTGCGCGCCCGGCACCCAATCGGGCCCGCGCCTCCCGCTCCCCGACTGGGGCCCGCCCGACCGCCCCGTCGCCGCCAACCCGAACATGACCGCGATCCGCGCGCTGTCGCTCGAGGGAACGCCCTGCGCCGCGACCCAGAGCGGCTGCCAGTCCGGCTTCGGCCCGCCGATCGTCCCCCTCATCGCCGGCGCCGTCGCGCTCGCCAAAAGCGCCTTCGCCAAGAAACCCGACAAGACCGGCCGCATCGCCATCGACCTGTCAGACCCCGCCCCCCCGGCCCCCGCCAGACCGTAACCACCCCGTCATCCTGACGAACGTCAGGACCCAGAGCCAAACAGCGCAGCGCCCCGCAACTCTGGATCCTGGGCCAAGCCCAGGATGACGAAAGGGAGGGGCCGCCACCACCTCCACACACCCCGTCATCCTGACGAAAGTCAGGATCCAGAGCCAAGCAGCGCAGCGCCCCGCCACCCTGGGTCCCGGGTCAAGCCCGGGATGACGCGGGCTGGGCACTCACCCCAGAATATGCATCCACAACGGCTGCCCCACCAGACTCTGCGACCCCCGCAATTTCTCCAGCGCCTGCGCCACAGACCGTTCCGGCCCCTCATGCGTGACGATCGCGACGAGCACGCTGCCGTCCGCCATCGCGCCGCGCTGGATCAGGCTCTCGATCGATACGCCCGCGTCGCGCATCGCCGCGGCGATCTCGGCCAGCACGCCGACCCGGTCCGCGACCGTGAAGCGCAGATAGGCGCGCCCGCGCCGCTCGCCGCTGTCCGCGGTCGCCGCCGCGACCAGCGACGCCGCCGGCATTGCATAGGGCGGCCCGTACTCGCCGCGCGCGATGTCGATCAGGTCCGCGACCACCGCGCTCGCGGTCGGCCCGTCGCCCGCGCCGGCGCCCTGGAACAGCAGCCGCCCGACGAAATTGCCCTCCGCGACCACGGCGTTCAGCGACCCTGTGACATGCGCGAGCGGATGGTCGACCGGCACCAGATGCGCATGCACGCGCTGGAACAGCCCGTCGGGCCCGTCCTCCGCCAGCCCGAGCAGCCGCACGCGGTAGCCCAGCGCCGCCGCCTCGGCGATGTCCGCGCCCAGCAGGTGCCGGATCCCGCTCGCCGCCACCGTGTCGAACGCCGGCCGCGTCCCGAACGCGATCGAGGCTAGGATCGACAGCTTGTGCGCCGCATCCACCCCGTCGATGTCGAAGCTCGGATCCGCCTCGGCAAAGCCCAGCGCCTGCGCCTCGGCGAGGATCTCGGCGAAATCGCGCCCCTCTGCCTCCATCTTGCTCAGGATGAAATTGCACGTCCCGTTGAGGATGCCGTAGACCCGCCCGATCGCATTGGCGGCGGCACCCTCGCGCAGCCCCTTGATCACCGGGATCCCGCCCGCGACCGCCGCCTCGAACTTCAGCGCGACGCGCGCCGCCTCCGCCGCGGTCGCCAGCTCATAGCCGTGATGCGCGAGCATCGCCTTGTTCGCGGTGACGAACGATTTGCCCGCATTCAGCGTCGAGCGCGCGAGCGTCAGCGCGGGGCCGTCCGATCCGCCGATCAGCTCGACGACGACATCGACGTCCGCCTGCTGCGCCAGCGCGGTGGTATCGTCGACCCAGGCGAACCGCGTCAGATCGACGCCGCGATCCTTGTAGCGGTCGCGCGCCGACACCGCGACGACCTCGATCGCGCGGCCGGCCCGTCTGGCGATCAGCTCGCGGTTCGCGTCGAGCAGCCGGATGACGCCGCCCCCCACGGTTCCCAGGCCCGCCAGTCCCACGCGCAACGCTTCGCTCATCGTCTTCCTTTCGCCAAACCCGCGCGAAGACCTAGGGTTCGGGAAGGATTCCCGCAATCAAGATGACGAATGGCGCCGCGCGCCCTATCTGGTCCCGCATGACCGGCCGCTTCGATCACCTGCCCAACCGCCGCGCGATCGTCGATCGCCGCGCGGTCGCCGACACCATCGCCGCGCTGGACGAGAACGACCCGGTCGCGCTCGGCCGCCAGGCAACGATCCTGCTCAAGGCCGCGCTCGACGCGGGCCGGGTCGAGGTCGCCAAGCGGCTCGCCGAACATCCCAGCCGCGGGCTCGAAGTGTCGAGCGCGCAGGCCTATCTGATCGACCAGCTGCTCCGCCTGCTGTTCGATTTCACCACCACCCGGTTGCACCCCGCGCCCGCCCCCACCCCCGACGACCGGCTCACGCTGATCGCGGTCGGCGGCTATGGTCGCGGCGAGATGGCGCCGCATTCGGATGTCGATATCGGCTTCCTCACGCCGGGCAAGCAGACCCCGCGGGTCGAGCGCATCATCGAATCGATGCTCTACACGCTCTGGGATCTCGGCCTGAAGCTCGGCCAGTCCAGCCGCTCGCTCGACGAGATGATCCGCCAGGCCAAGGCCGACATCACCGTCCGCACCGCCCTGCTCGAGGCGCGCTACGTCACCGGCGACATGGATCTCTACGAAGAGGCGTCGCGCCGCTTCAAGGTCGAGGTCCAGGCGGATACCGCGCGCGCGTTCATTGCCGACAAGCTCGTCGAGCGCGACCTGCGCCACCGCAAGATGGGCGACACGCGCTATGTCGTCGAACCCAACGTCAAGGAGGGCAAGGGCGGCCTGCGCGATCTCCACGCGCTCTTCTGGATCGGCAAGTACATCTACGACGTCCAGCGCGCGGCGCAGCTCGTCGATGTCGGGCTGTTCACCAAGGCCGAATATCGCCTCTTCCACCGCGCCGACAATTTCTTCCAGGCGGTGCGCTGCCACCTCCACAGCATCACCGGTCGCGCCGAGGACCGGCTGACCTTCGACGTCCAGCGCGAGATCGCCGACCGGATGCGCTTCTCCGACCGCCCGGGCAAGCCGAAGGTCGAGCGCTTCATGCATTTCTACTTTCTCCAGGCGAAGACCGTCGGCGACCTCACCGGCGTCTTCCTCGCGCATCTCGACGAGAAGTTCGCCGCGCGCGGCCGCCGCTTCGGGCTGCCGACGATCCGCCGCAGCCCGCGCCGACTGAACGGCTTCGTCCTCGACCGCGGCCGGCTCGCTTTGCCCGACGACGACTTCTTCCGCGCGGAGCCGGTCCGGCTGATCGAGATCTTCCAGCTCGCCGACCGCAATACGCTCGAGATCCACCCGCTCGCGATGCGCGCGGCCGCCCGCGACGTGAAGCTGGTCGACGACATCCGCGACGACCCCACCGCCAACGCGCTGTTCCTCGACGTGCTAAGCTCGCCGCGCGATCCCGAACTCGTCCTGCGCTGGATGAACGAGACTGGCGTGTTCGGCCGGTTCGTGCCCGATTTCGGCCGCGTCGTCGCGCAGATGCAGTTCGACATGTATCATCACTACACCGTCGACGAACACACGATCCGCGCGCTCGGTCTGCTCGCACGGATCGAGAATGGCGCGCTGAAGGACGACCATCCGCTCGCCAGCGCGATCTTCCGCCAGATCGTCTCGCGCCGCGTCCTCTATGTCGCGGTGCTGCTCCACGACATCGCCAAGGGCCGCGGCGGCGATCACTCGATCCTCGGCGCGGAGGTCGCGCAGCGCCTCTGCCCGCGCTTCGGCCTGAGCCCTGCGGAGACCGAGACCGTCGCCTGGCTCGTCCGCTGGCACCTGCTCATGTCCGCGACCGCGTTCAAGCGCGACCTGTCGGACTTCAAGACGATCCTCGATTTCTGCGACGTGGTGCAGAGCCCCGAGCGACTCCGTCTGCTGCTCGTCCTCACCATCGTCGATATCCGCGCGGTCGGCCCCGGCGTCTGGAACGGCTGGAAGCGGCAATTGCTCGGCGACCTCTACGAATCCGCCGAGGAGGTGCTCCGCCTCGGCCACAAGCAGAAGGGCCGCGCCGAGCGCATCGCCGCCAAGCACGAGACGCTCCACGCCGATCTCGGCTGGAGCGACGCCGAATTCGCCGCGTTCGTCCGCCGCATGCCCGAGGCCTATTGGATCGCCGAGCCCGAGGACGTGCTCGTCCACAATGCCCGCTTCCTCGCGGGCACCGGCGACGCGCAGCTCGCGATCGACGCGCATGTCTATCCCGGCCGCGGCGCCACGCTCGTGACGATCTACGCCGCGGATCATCCCGGGCTCTTCTATCGCATCGCCGGCGCGATCCATGTCGCGGGCGGCAACATCATCGACGCGCGGATCCACACCACGCGCGACGGCATGGCGGTCGACAATTTCCTCGTCCAGGATCCGTTCGGCCGCCCGTTCGACGGCAGCGAACAGCTCGCCCGCCTGAAGACCGCGATCGAGGATGCGCTCGCCAACCGCGGCAAGCTCGCCGACCGCCTCGTCGCAAAGCCCCTGCCGCGCGCGCGCGCCGAGGCGTTCGACATCGTCCCCAACGCGATGATCGACAACCGCGCCTCGAACCGCTTCACCGTGGTCGAGGTCAATGCCCGCGACGGCCCCGCCTTGCTCAACCGGCTCGCCCAGGCGCTGTTCCAGTCGAAGGTGACGATCCACTCCGCGCATGTCGCGACGTACGGCGAACGCGCGGTCGACACCTTCTACATCACCGACCTCACCGGCGACCGCATCACCGCCCCCGCCCGGCTGAAGACGCTCGAACGCCGCCTGCTCGCGGCGGCCGCCGGCAAGCAACTCGACCTCGCCGCCTGACGCCTCCCGTCATCCTGACGAAAGTCAGGATCCAGAGCCACGAACGTCTCGCTCAGTTATCCTGGATCCTGACTTTCGTCAGGATGACGGACGTGAACGAAGGCCCACCACAAACGAAAAAGGCCGGCCCGCGAACGGACCGGCCTCCCTACCCTCCAAGCGAAATCAGAACCGCGTCCGCACCGTCAGCCCATAGGTCCGCGGCTCGGCGAGGTACGAGGTGAAGATCTGGTTCCCCACCCCGCCAAACGCCTTCACCTGGTCGAGATTGCCCGCGCCCTGGAACGGCGCATTGAACCCGACCTGCTGGTAATCGGTGTCGAGCAGGTTCTGCGCCCACAATTCGACCGCCCATTTCTGCGCCGGCCCGCGGATGCCGATCCGCGCGTTCATCAGGAAGAAGCCGTCCTGCGTCTTCTCGGTGAACAGGTCCGACCCGGTATTATAGTCGCTGGTCATGCGGCCATCGATGTAGAACAGCCCGGTGATCCCCGACGACCCCAGCTCGGGCGTCCACGTCCCCGACGCGGTGACCGTGTGCTTGGGCGCGTTCGACAGCGTGTTGCCCGACAGCAGGAACAGCGCGGGGTCGAGGGCCTCGCCCGTCTCCGACCCGACCAGGTTGTTCTTGAAGGTCGTGTCGACATAGGTGTAGCCGAGGCTCACCGCGACGTCGCGGACCGGGAACAGCCCCGCCTCGAGCTCGACGCCCTGCGACCGCACGCCATATTTCACGTCGCCGGTGCACGCGCCCGTCGCCGCACTCGCATCACGATCCGCGCCGTTCAGGCTGGTGTCGCACGAGCTGATGTTCTGGACGATGAAGTTGGTGCCGTTGAACGTGTTCAGCTGGAAGTTCTTGAACTCCTGGCGGAAGCCCGCGACGTTGAAGGTGAACTGCGCGGAGGTGAACTTCAGCCCCAGCTCATAGGAATTGACCGTCTCGGGATCGAACCGCAGCCGGCTCGCGCTCGCATTGGTCGGCGACGAGAAGACGTTCGCGGTCAGGTCCGACCGGTCGAGATTATAGCCACCCGCCTTGTAGCCGCGCGAATAGGACGCATAGAGCAGCGTGTCGGTGCGCGGCTTGTACGACACGATCCCCGTGCCGCTGAACTCGCCTTCCTTGAACCCGTCGTTCAGATCGAGCCCGTTCAGCGCCGAGGTCGAATTGCCCGTGCAGGTCAGCGTGACGATCCCGCCGACCAGCGTCTTCAGGCTGGCGGGCACCGCCGCACTTGCCAGCAGCGGGCTCAGCGCCGCCTGCTGCGCGGGGCACACGGTGTTGTTGTTGTTGAAGTCGGCGTGGAAATCCTTCGCCTCATGCGTGTAGCGAAGCCCGCCGGTGATCGACAGCTTGTCGGTGACCTTGAAGATGTTGTGCGTGAAGAACGCGTAATTCTCGCTGTCCTGATAATAGGTCGACCGCTGATCGCCCAGATTGTTGAGCGTGCTCAACCGGTCGATGCCGCTCAGGATGGTACCGGTCAGCGCGCCGAAGGCGGGCTGCGTGCCCGGAACCTGCCCGGACAGGACCGCACGTCCCGCCGCGCTGAGGCAGCCCGGATTGGCCGGATTGCGCAGCGCCGCCGCCGGGTTGACCGTCGCCACGATCCGGCACGCCGCGAACGCGCCATATTGCGTCCCGAACTTCAGATTGTCCGCAACGACCAGGTCTTCCTTCGAATAATAGCCGCCGACCAGCCAGTCGAGCTTGTCGTCGAACAGCGACCCGTTCAGCCGGACTTCCTGGCTGAAGGTGTGGAACTGGCGATAGCTGTTGCCGTCGTCCGCACGGTAGCCGATGTCGAGATTGCCGTAGTCGATGTCGGCCGCGCCGCCCGACTTGTACTCGCGATACGCGGTAATCGAGGTCAGCTGCGCAAAGCCCAGATTCGCATCGATCTGGCCCGAACCGCCATAATCCTTGGTGATGTTCGAATAGGCGCGGCCCAGCGTGTTGGCGATGCGGCGGTTATAGGGGTCGCCCTGGCTCGGGAACACCGCGCCCATGCTCTGCATGACCTGCTGGATGCGGTTGCCCGCGGGGTTGATCGCGAAGTCGCCCGCGACGCCCGGCGTCGGATCGATCTTCTCGCGCGTGTCGATATAGACCGCGCCGCAGCATTTCTCATCGCGTCGCGTGTAATCGCCGATCAGCCGCACCGACACGTCGCTGCTCGGCTCGAACAGCAGCTGCCCGCGCACGAAATAGCGGTTGCGGTCGTTATAATCGGTCTGGTTGATGACGTCGTAATAATAGCCGTCGCGCTTGCCGAACACGCCGTCGAGCCGGAACGCCAGCTTGTCCTTGATGATCGGCCCGGTCAGCCCGCCCGCGATGCGGATATTGTTGTAATTGCCATAGGTCGCGTCGCCGTACCCGCCGAACTGGTAGGACGGCAGCTTGGTCAGGATGTTGATCGTGCCCGCCGATGCGTTGCGCCCGGCCAGCGTCCCCTGCGGCCCGCGCAGCACCTCGATCCGGTCGACCTCGCCGAGATCGTTGAGCCCCGAACCCGTGCGGCTGCGATAGACGCCGTCGATGAACACCGCGACCGAGCTTTCGAGTCCGGGATTGTCGCCGACCGTGCCGATGCCGCGGATACGCGCCGAGGCGTTCGCCTCCGAGCCCGTCGACGAGATCAGCAGCGACGGCGCAAGCTGCGTCATCTGGCGGATGTCGGTCGCACCCGAATTCTGCAGCGCCGCCTGGCCCACCGCGGACACCGCGATCGGCACGTTCGACAGCCGCTCGGAACGGCGG
The DNA here is from genome assembly GCF_003046295.1 of Sphingomonas aerolata. GTDB lineage: Bacteria > Pseudomonadota > Alphaproteobacteria > Sphingomonadales > Sphingomonadaceae > Sphingomonas > Sphingomonas aerolata. The sequence goes on along the minus strand of NZ_PZZN01000002.1, from coordinate 336,168 downwards.
GTCGCGGTGATGACGATGTCGCCCGCATTGATCGGCTGGGGATTCGCGTTCTCGGCAACCGGCTGCTGCTGCGCATCCACCGACGCGGCGGCGGTACCCGATGTATTTGAGGGTACGGTCTGCGCCTCGGGCTGCGTCGTCGGGACATCCTGTGCGAAGGCCGGCGCCGCGATCGCGATCGTCGCGGCGGCAGACAACAGATATGCGGTCATGCGCATGGGCATCTCTCCTGGCGGCTTCGAATTATTTCGAATTTCCGGTTTGGTCAGGAGGTAATTGGAATTTTCATGCAGCGTCCACCGATTTCCGTATGCGGAAGTAACTTTCCGGTCGCTGTGTCGCACTTCCGCAACACCGAGCAATAACACCGCGTGATAGCCCCAAAATCGATGCATCGCGCACGGGCGGTTCGACCGCGGCGGTTGACGCTACGGAAAGGGTCATGGTGACCTGCACCCCAACGCAAACGGCCCACCGCCCCGGACAGGGGGCGATGGGCCGGTCGCTATCGTCGTATCGCGCCCGCATCGCGGGGCCGCGTCGTCACGCCGTTACTTGGGCGCGAGCACCATCAGCATCTGACGGCCTTCCATGCGCGGATACGCCTCGATCTTGGCGATCTCCGCAACGTCGTCCTGCACGCGCTTCAACAGGTTCATGCCCAGCTGGCCATGGCTCAGCTCGCGGCCACGGAAGCGCAGCGTGATCTTGACCTTGTCGCCCTCGCCGATGAAGTCGTTCACCTTCTTCATCTTCGTGTCGTAATCATGGTCGTCGATGTTCGGACGCATCTTGATCTCCTTGATCTCCTGCGTCTTCTGCGACTTGCGTGCGAGGTTCGCCTTCTTCTGCGCCTCGTACTTGAACTTGCCGACATCGAGGAACTTGGCGACGGGCGGATCGGCGTTGGGCGAGACCTCAACCAGGTCCAGACCATGCTCGGCCGCCTGCTCGATCGCTTCGCGCGTGTACATCACGCCCAGATTCTCGCCCTCGTGATCGATCACGCGGACCTTCTGGCTCTGGATGAATTCGTTGAATCGCGGGCCGTTCATCGCGGGCGTCTGCATGGGCCGGCGCATCGTGGGAGGACGTATGGGGGTTGCTCCTGTTGTTTCTGACGAAGTATTTGGGCCGGCTTATAGCGCAGAAAGCTCTGCGCGGAAAGCCGGCCTCGTCCATCACATATCGGGAGCGCGCGCCTCGATCGCAAGACGTGCCACCGCCTCGTCGAGCGACAGCATCTCCTGCCCCTGGCTGCCCAGCCGGCGAATCGCGACCGTCGCCTCGTCCGCCTCGCGCTTGCCGACCACGAACAGCACCGGCACCTTGGCCAGGCTGTGCTCGCGCACCTTGTAGTTGATCTTCTCGTTGCGCAGGTCGGTCTCGACGCGGATCCCCGCCTTGCGCAGCGCCGCGACCACACTGTGCGCATAGTCGTCCGCATCCGACACGATCGTCGCGACCACCACCTGCACCGGCGCCAGCCACAGCGGGAAGCGCCCGGCATGATGCTCGATCAATATGCCGATGAACCGCTCGAACGTGCCCAGAATCGCGCGGTGGAGCATCACCGGCCGGTGCCGCTCGCCATCCGCGCCCACGTACGACGCGTCGAGTCGCTCGGGCAGCACGCGGTCCGACTGGATCGTGCCGACCTGCCACGTCCGCCCGATCGCATCGGTCAGGTGGAATTCGAGCTTCGGCGCATAGAATGCCCCCTCGCCCGGCAGCTCCTCGAAATTCGCCTTGATCGTGTCGGACAAGGTCGACTGCATCACCGCCTCGCGCAGCTCGGCCTCCGCCTTGTCCCACATCGCATCGTCGCCGAACCGCTTCTCGGGGCGCAGCGCGAGCTTCACCGCATAATCCTCGAAGCCCAGATGCTTGTACACGCTGTCGAGCAGCTCGCAGAACTTGCGCACCTCCTCGACCAGCTGGTCCTCGCGGACGAAGATATGCGCGTCGTCCTGCGTGAACTGCCGCACGCGCATGATGCCGTGCAGCGCGCCATGCGGCTCGTTGCGGTGGCAGCAGCCGAACTCCGCCATCCGGATCGGCAGGTCGCGATACGACTTGATCCCCTGCTTGAAGATCAGGACGTGCGCCGGGCAGTTCATCGGCTTGAGCGCCATCAGGTCGCCCTCGCCCGACAGCACGGCACCCTCATCCTCGACGTTCGGGATCTCGTCGGGCACCACGAACATGTTCTCGCGATACTTGCCCCAATGGCCCGACTGTTCCCACTGCTTGGCGTCCATCAGCTGCGGCGTCTTCACCTCGGCATAGTCCGCCGCATCGAGCCGCCGGCGCATATACGCCTCCAGCTGCCGCCACAGCACGAAGCCGTTGGGATGCCAGAATACCGACCCCTGCGCCTCGGACTGGAGGTGGAACAGGTCCATCTCCTGCCCGATCTTGCGGTGATCGCGCTTGGCGGCTTCCTCCAGCCGGAACAGATGCTGGTCGAGCTGCTTCTTGTTGAGCCAGCCGGTGCCGTAGATCCGGCTCAGCATCGCGTTCTTCTGGTCGCCGCGCCAATAGGCGCCACTCACGCGCGTCAGCTTGAACGCGGCGGGATCGAGCTTGCCGGTCGACACCATGTGCGGCCCGCGACACATGTCGAGCCACTCGCCCTGGCGGTAGATGGTCAGCTCCTCGCCCTCGGGCAGCTCGGCGGCCCATTCGGCCTTGAACGTCTCGCCCTGCTCGGTCCAGCGGTCGATCAGCTGCTGGCGCGACCAGACCTCGCGCAGGAACGGCTCGTTCCGCGCGATGATCGCGCGCATCTCCGCCTCGATCGCCGGCAGGTCCTCGTCGGTGAACGGCCGGTCCTTCGGCGCAAAGTCATAATAGAAGCCGTCATCGGTCGCCGGCCCGAAGGTGATCTGCGTGCCCGGGAACAGATGCTGCACGGCCTCCGCCATCACATGCGCCAGGTCATGCCGCACCAGCTCGAGCGCATCCGCCTCGTCGCGCGCGGTGACGAGCGCGAGCTGCGTATCCCCCTCGAACGGCCGCCCGAGATCCCGCACCTGCCCATCGATCCGCGCCGCCAGCGCCGCCTTGGCAAGCCCCGGCCCGATCGCCGCAGCGACGTCCGCGGGCGTAGTCCCGGGCGCAACCTCGCGGACGGAGCCGTCGGGAAGCGTAATGCGGAACATGGCAGACATGAGGAACTTTCTCGTGATGGAAGAACGGCGCTTATGCCGTCGCCCAGCCGATATAGGCAACCCGCCACGCACCGACACCCCACGAACCGCCCCATGTTCCCCGGCGAAGGCCGGGGCCCAGTTGGGAAACGCCGCCAACAAAGGACCGCGCCCAGTTACGCCGACCTCACCAACTGGACCCCGGCCTCCGCCGGGGAACCCACCCCCGTCATCCTGACGAAAGTCAGGACCCAGAGCCAAGCAGCGCGCGCCGCGACCCCAGCAAGCCGCAATAACCCGCGCCCCTCCCCAGACCCCACCCCGGCGAAGGCCGGGGCCCAGTTGGGAACCGCCGCTGATGAAGGACAGCGCCCAGTTACGCCGACCTCACCACCTGGACCCCGGCCTCCGCCGGGGTGGACCCACCCCCGTCATCCTGACGAAAGTCAGGATCCAGAGCCAAGCAGCGCGCGCCGCGACCCCGGCACGCCGCAATAACCCCGCGACCACCCCCAAACTCCACCCCGGCGAAGGCCGGGGCCCAGTTGGGAAACGCCGCCAACAAAGGACAGCGCCCAGTTACGCCGACCTCACCACCTGGACCCCGGCCTCCGCCGGGGTGGAAGCAATCCGCCCCCTCACCCCACCCCGAACGGCACCACATGGTTCCCCTGCGTGTGCCCCACCTCGGCCCGCCCCAGATACGGCACCCCCATGTCCCGCGCCCACCGCACCATCATATAGTCCAGCGTCTCCCCCCAGGCCGGCTCGTTCGCCTGCACCGCGGTCACCGCCCCGAGCCGCAACCCGGCAATCCCCTTCAGCTGGGTCGCGTTCGCCACCTTGAACAGCATCCGGTCGATCGCATACATCGGCTCCGACACCTCCTCGACGATCAGCACGTGATCGGTCAGGTCCGGCAGCCACGGCGTCCCGATCAGCGACGTCAGGATCGACAGGTTGAACGCCGCCGAGGGCTGCCCCCCGAGCCCCGGCTCGAGTCCCGAGCGATCCCCCCGCGCCATCCACCCCAGCGACCGCGCCACCGTCGCCTCGCCGTCATGCCGGTTGATGTCGCTCACCATCGGCCCGTGCGCCACCCGCCCGATCCGCCGCGCGTAGAGCGCCCCCAGCAGGAACCCGACATCCGAATAGCCCAGATACGTCTTGTGCCGTGCCGCGCGCCCCAGCTCGGGCATCACCATCTGCAGGATCCGGTTCGCGCCATAGCCCCCGCGCAAAAACCAGATCGCGTCGAACGCCGGATCATTGGCGTATTCGAGAAACGCCGCCGCCCGCGCGAAATCCGACCCCGCGAAATGCCCGTCGGTCGCGGTGCATTGCGGATGGAACACCAATTCGACCTCGGGAAACGCGCGCGCCGCATAGGCGGTGACCACGGGGATAGCCGAGGGATTGGTCCGGCTCGACGCGGCGAGAACACCGATGCGCATGGTTCGTCCTGTCTTGCCCCGTTACGCAACCGCCGATAGCGCGAGCACATGGATATCACCAACCCCTCCGACCAGACCGCCGCCGACCAGCCCGCCTATTTCTTCATCGGCATCGGCGGGTCGGGGATGATGCCGCTCGCGATGATCCTCGCGGGCCGCGGCGCGACCGTCGCGGGCTCGGACCGCAATCTCGACCAGGGCCGCGTCCCCGCCAAGTTCGACGACCTCGCCGCCAAGGGCGTCGCGCTCTTCCCGCAGGACGGCAGCGGCATCGTCTCCGCGGACCAGCACGTCGTCGCCTCCGCCGCGATCGAGCCGACCGTCCCCGACATGATCGCTGCCGCCGCGCTCGGCTGCCCGCGCGCCACCCGCGCCGAGCTGCTCGCCTCCCTGTTCAACGACAGCCGCCTGCCGATCGGTGTCGCCGGCACCAGCGGCAAGTCGACCGTCACCGGCATGATCGGCTGGATCCTCCACACCGCCGGCCGCGACCCCACCGTGATGAACGGCGCGGTCATGAAGAATTTCGCCACCCCCGACGCCCCCTTCGCGAGTGCCTTAGTCGGCGAGGGCGACAGCTTCGTCAGCGAGGTCGACGAAAGCGACGGCTCGATCGCGCATTACGCGCCGAAGATCGCCGTGCTCAACAATGTCAGCCTCGACCACAAGTCGCTCGACGAACTCCGCGCGCTCTTCGGCGCCTTCATCGCCAAGGCCGAGACCGCAGTCGTCAACGCCAACGACCCCGACGCGGCAGCCCTCGCCGCGCGCCTCCCCCGCGGCCAGGTCACCACCTTCGCGATCGACGCGTCGGCCGACCTCCGCGCCGAGAATCTCGCCCCCGAACCCTTCGCGATAGCCTTCGACCTCGTCTCGCGCGGCGTTCGCACGCGCGTGACGCTCGCCGTCCCCGGCCGCCACAACGTCGCGAACGCGCTCGCCGCGATCGGCGCGGCGATGGCCGCCGACGTGTCGCTGCCCGACGCGGTCAAGGCGCTCGCGAGCTTCACCGGCCTGCGCCGCCGCTTCGATCTGGTCGGCGAAGCGAACGGCGTCGCGGTGATCGACGATTTCGGCCACAACCCCGACAAGATCGCCGCCACGCTCGACACGCTCCACGCCTTTCCCGGCCGCCTGCTGATCCTGTTCCAGCCGCACGGCTATGGTCCCTTGAAGGTCATGGGAACCGAACTCGTCGCCACTTTCGTCGAACGGATGGCGCCCGAAGACCTGCTCGTCCTCCCCGACCCGGCCTATTATGGCGGCACCGTCACGCGCGAGGTCACCAGCGCCGACATCGCCACTCAAATCGCCGCGCAAGACCGCGACGCCCGCCACATCCCCGACCGCGCCGACGCCGCTGCGCTGCTGGTCGCCGAGGCCCGCCCCGGCGACCGCATCGTCGTGATGGGCGCGCGCGACGACACGCTCAGCCTGCTCGCGGCGACCATGGTCGAATCCCTCGCCGGCTGATAGGATAAGCCCGATCCCCCGTCCGGAGACCCGCCGATGTTCCGCCGCCTCTTCCTCGACCATCCCGCCACCGTCGGCGAAAGCTATGCCGAGCATTTCGGCGTCGCCAGCCGGTTCGGCGTGACGATGATCGCCGGCGGCCTCGGCGCCTTGGTCCACGCGGTCGTCCCCGCCCTGTGCAAGACAAGCGGCAGCGACACGGTCCGCGAACTCCACCGCCAGATGGTCGCCAAACGCGGCGCCGTCGCCGCCGACCAGACCCAGATGAAAACGGTAGAATTCATCATCTGACCCCGTCCCCCCGCGAAAGCGGGGGCCCAGGACGAAGGCGGTAAGCGCCGCCCTCCCCCACCCGTCATCCTGACGAAAGTCAGGACCCAGAGCCAAGCAGCGCTGCGCCCCGTAACCCTGGATCCTGGGTCAAGCCCAGGATGACGGCGGTGGAGTACAGCCCTCCCCACCCGTCCTCCCGACGACGGGGAAACGCCGCCCACCCCCACCCGTCATCCTGACGAAAGTCAGGATCCAGAGCCAAGCAGCACCGATCCCTGCCACCTTGGACTCCCGCCTACGTGGGAGAACGGACAGTCGCGATCGCATCCCCTCAACCCCGCCCCCGCTGTAAAGCCCCCTTGACTCCCACACACTGAAATGACAAGCTTCCTTTACCGATTCGAAAGGACGCTTGACCATGCACAACAGCCCCGCGCTGCGCCGCTACAACGCCACCGTTCTCGGTCTCAGCCTTGCGTACATGGGCACGCTGTTCGGCGTGGTGGCGCTGTTCCGCAGCCATCCGCCGACCGGCCCGCTCGCCTATCTTCTCGCAGTGCTGCCCGCGCTCCCGCTGCTCGGCGTCTTCCTCGCCTGGGGGCGCTATCTGCGCGACGAGCCCGACGAATATATCCGCACGATAAACGTCCGCCAGACGCTGATCGCCACCGTCTTCATGCTCTGCGCGACGACGATCTGGGGCTTTCTCGAAAGCTTCGGCCTGGTGCCCCATGTCCCGGCCTATTCGGCGGGCGTGCTCTGGTTTGCCGGCCTGATGCTCGGCGGGTGCCTCAACATCGCCGCGGTTCGCGCAGGGACAGCATGAAGAACCGCCTCAAGGTCCTGCGCGCCGAACGCGACTGGAGCCAGGGCGACCTCGCCGACCGCCTCGACGTCTCGCGCCAGAGCGTCAACGCGATCGAGACCGGCCGCTACGACCCCTCGCTCCCGCTCGCCTTCCGCATCGCCGAGCTGTTCGGCCTCGCGATCGAGGACATCTTCACCAGCCCCTCCGCACCAGCCTGACCTATCCCCACCCGCCCGCTTTGGCTAAAGCCCCGCGCATGACCGACACCACCACCCCCGCGCCGGACCGCCCCCGCCTCGCCTATCACCACACGACCGGCACCGGACCGACGATCGTCTTCCTGTCGGGCTATGGCTCGGACATGACGGGCACCAAGGCGGTCACGCTCGAGGCCTGGGCGAAATCGCAGGGCCGCGCCTATCTCCGCTTCGACTATGGCGGCTGCGGCCGGAGCGAGGGCGCGTTCGAGGATCAGACTTTGGTCGACTGGCGCGACGACGTGATCGCGATGCTCGAGGCCTTGGCGGACGGCCCCGCGGTGCTCGTCGGTTCGTCGCTCGGCGGCTGGCTGATGCTGCTGGTGGCGAAGGCCCGCCCCGATCTGGTCGCAGCCCTCGTTGGCATCGCCCCCGCACCCGACTTCACCGACTGGGGCTTCACCCCTGAGGAAAAGCTGACGCTGCTCAGCGCGGGCCGGCTCGAACGCGCCAACGACTACGGGCCCGAACCCACCGTCTACACCCGCGGCTTCTGGGCATCGGGCGAGGCGAACCGGCTGATGTTCGGCTGGATCGAGATCTCCTGCCCCGTCCGCCTGATCCAGGGCCAGCGCGACAAGGCGGTGCCGTGGCTGCGCACCACCCGGCTCGCCGAGCTGCTTCGTTCAGCCGATGTGCAGACACTGCTCGTCAAGGACGGCGACCACCGCCTGTCACGCGATTCCGACATCGCGCTGATCATCCGCGCGGTCGAGGATGTGATCGCCCGCCTATGATCCTGATGCTGCTCGCCCCCGCGCTGCTCCTGTCCCAGGCCGCCAGCCCCGCCACAAAGCCTGCCGCCAAGCCGACAGCGACACCGGCCCCCAGGCCCGCCGCCGCCGGCCCCGCCGACGATGCCACGCGGCTCCAGCGCTGCATCGCGACGATCGCCACCGATCCGGTCGCCGCGCGTGCCGAGGCGGGCCGCTGGCGGATGGCGGGCGGCGGCGCCGCGGCGCGCGACTGTGGCGGGCTCGCCTTTGCCGCGGAAAAGAACTGGGCCGCCGCCGCCGCCGAATTCGAGAGCGCGGCGCGCGACGCACAGCTCGCGCAGGACGATCGCGCCGCGACCTATTGGGCGCAGGGCGGCAATGCCTGGCTCGCCGCGGGCGAGGCGACCAAGGCGCGCACCGCGCTCGATTCGGCGCTCACCGCGGGGACGCTGACCGGGCTCCAGCTTGGCGAGGCACGGCTCGACCATGCCCGCGCGCTCGTTGCGGCGGACGACCTCGCCTCGGCGCGCACCGATATCGATCTCGCACTGACCACCGCGGGCGACGATCCGCTCGCCTGGCTCCTGTCGGCAACGCTCGCGCGGCGGATGGGCAATCTGCCCCGGGCGCGCGGCGACATCGCCGAGGCGCTCAAGCGCTCCCCCGACGACGCCTCGGTCCAGCTCGAGGCGGGCAACATCGCCGCGCGCGACGGCGACGAGACCCGCGCCCGCGCCGCCTGGGCCGAAGCCGCCCGCCTCGCCCCCGACACCCCCACCGCCCGCAACGCCATCGCCGCGCTCCGCCAGTTCGACCTGCCCAAACCCTGATCCGCCGGGACAGGCGCGCCCGCGCCACCGTCATTCCCGCGAAGGCGGGAACCCAGACGGGCAACCGTCACGGCCCGGCCACCGCCGTCCGCCCCTCTGGATCCCCGCCTCCGCGGGGATGACGGACGGAGGATAGGACACGGCGACAGCCTCCACGGCGAATGCCCCGGCCACCACCCGCCCCTCTGGAACCCCGCCGGGGCGCCGCCTATCTACCGGCGATCCAACCCGAAAAGGCCGTCCATGAAATATCTGCACACGATGATCCGGGTCACCGATCCGGCCAAGACGATCGCGTTCTTCGAGCTGCTCGGGCTGAAGGAGGCCCGCCGCCTCGAAAACGAGCAGGGTCGCTTCACGCTGATCTTCCTCTCCGCGCCCGGTGACGAGAGCGCCGAGGTCGAGCTGACGCACAACTGGGATCCGGAAGAGTATGGCGAAGGCCGCAATTTCGGCCATCTCGCCTACCGCGTCGACAATATCTACGAGACCTGCCAGCGGCTCCAGGACGCCGGCGTGACGATCAACCGCCCGCCGCGCGACGGCCACATGGCGTTCGTCCGCACCCCCGACAACATCTCGATCGAGCTGCTGCAGGACGGCCGGCTCGACCCCGCCGAGCCCTGGGCGTCGATGCCCAACACCGGCCACTGGTAAGGCCCACTGGTAAGGATCGTCGGCTCGCCCGCCGCGCCTCACGCGCGGCGGCGGGCCGGCATCGTCCCGACCGCCATCGCCGCGGCACAGTCGGCGACGTGGACCGTCGCACCGCAACCCTCGATGATCTCGATCCGCATCGTCAGGTCGACACAGCCCTGGCGGATGTCCTCCGCCAGCATCTCGCGCATCGCCACGATCGCATGCTCGATCGCCGCCGCGCGGTGCGCCAGCTCGATCCCCTCGTGGTCCTCGATCACCTCGCCGCGCAGGGCGATCTGAAATCTGTATCGCGGCATCAGCGACATCCTGTGCGTTCGACGCGACGGCCGGGGTGACCGGCGCTGCCGCGCCCATCGTTCGCCCCTGTTTCTCGCAAGGCGTCTACGCGCCTGCGCGACGATCGGTTCCGCGCCACCCGTGCAGCGCAAGGCACCCGACATTTTCTTACAATAACCGACAATTTCCGAAATGCGCGTCTAACCTATGTTTGAGCGAGACTATAACGCCTGTGATAGTGCAGGGCGCCTCTGGGCAAGCTATGCTTAACCCGGCGACTGAGAGTTCGATATGCTCCCGCCCGAGCGGAGCCTGCATGTGGATTACCCCATCGTCGTCACCGATCATCTGATTGCCAAGCTCGCGACCCGGGTCGAGCTGAGCGCGGCGGATCGCGTGGCGATCGCGGCGCTGCCGTGCAAGCTGCGCACGATCGACCAGTCGACCTATATGCTGCGCGAGGGGCAACGCCCGCTGCGCTGCGCGTTCGTGATCGACGGCTTCGCCTATCGCCAGAAGCTCACCCCCGACGGCGAGCGCGAGATCGTCTCGATCCTGATGCCCGGCGACTTCATCGATCTGCAGAACCTGTTCCTCGAGGAATCGGATCACGACGTCCAGGCGCTGACCCGGATCACCGTCGCCGAGATCCCGATCCCCGCACTGCGCGAGATCGTCGCGGTCTCGCCGAAGATCGCCACCGCCTTGTGGATCGAGGCGCTGGTCGAGGCGTCGATCCACCGCGAATGGCTGCTCAACGTCGGCCGCCGCAATGCCAAGATGCGGCTCGCGCACCTGCTCTGCGAATTCTCCGCCCGGCTGCGCGCCTCCTCGCTCAGCGACGCGGACGGCAGCTACGAACTGCCGATGACTCAGGAACAGATGGGCGATGCGCTCGGCCTGACCCCGGTCCACGTCAACCGCGTGCTCCGCGCGCTCGAGACCGACGGGCTGATCACGCGGCGCAAGCGGCAGATCGGCGTCGTCGACTGGTGCGCGCTGCGCGACGCCGCCGAATTCAACGAACGCTATCTCCACCTGACCCAGACGCGCCCCTGACGCCCTGGGCCAACGCCCCCAACCCGGCCACTCTTGACTTTTCGGCCGGTCGCGCGCATCTGACCGCCATCGAGGTGTCATGCAGCGTGATCGGACCTGAACAAGGTCCAGGCTCCGCCTCGGTCGTTTCAAACGGGCTTCCCTTTTCACGCGGGGTGTCAAAACACCACGCCCCTCGCGCGTCCTCCTGTGGATTCGCGAGCCCGGCACATTTGAGAGACTATTCATGTCCTTTTCCAACCTCGGCCTCGCCGAGCCCCTCGTCCGCGCGCTCGAAGCCAAGGGCTATACCGAGCCGACGCCGATCCAGGCCCAGTCGATCCCGATCCTGCTCGAGGGCGGCGACCTGCTCGGCATCGCGCAGACCGGCACCGGCAAGACCGCCGCGTTCGTGCTCCCCTCGATCCAGCGCCTGACCGAGACGCAGAAGCGCGTCCTGCCGACGCATTGCCGCATGCTCGTCCTCGCGCCGACGCGCGAACTCGCCAGCCAGATCGCCGACAGCGCACGCGCCTATGGCCAGTTCAGCAAGATGTCGGTGACCACCGTGTTCGGCGGCACCAGCATCAACAAGAACCGCCAGGACCTCAGCCGCGGCGTCGACATCCTCGTCGCCACGCCGGGCCGCCTGATCGACCTGATCGAGCAGGGCTTCTGCAACCTGTCGATGATCGAGATCCTCGTGCTCGACGAAGCCGACCAGATGATGGACCTCGGCTTCATCCACGCGCTCAAGAAGATCGTCCGCATGCTCCCGAAGAAGCGCCAGACGCTGTTCTTCTCGGCGACGATGCCGACCGCGATCCGCGATCTCGCCTCGCAGTTTCTGCTCGATCCGAAGACCGTCTCGGTCAAGCCCGCCGCGACCACCGCGGAGCGCGTCGACCAGTATGTCACCTTCTGCAACCAGTCGGAAAAGCAGGCTTTGCTGACGATCACGCTGGGTGATCCCGCGATCGACCGCGCGCTCGTCTTCACGCGTACCAAGCACGGCGCGGACCGCGTCGTGAAGCTGCTCGCGGGCAACGGCATCGCCTCGAACGCGATCCACGGCAACAAGAGCCAGGGCCAGCGCGAGCGTGCCCTCGGCGAATTCAAGCAGGGCAAGGTCAAGGTCCTGATCGCGACCGACATCGCCGCGCGCGGCATCGACGTCTCGGGCGTCAGCCACGTCATCAACTTCGAGCTGCCCAACGTCGCCGAGCAGTACGTCCACCGCATCGGCCGCACCGCGCGTGCGGGCGCCAGCGGCATCGCCGTCGCGTTCTGCGCGGATGACGAGAAGGCCTATCTGCGCGACATCGAGCGGATCACCCGCCAGAAGGTGACGGTCCGCCCGCTGCCCGACGATTTCGTCAACCTGTCGAACCAGATCAAGCAGACGCGCGTCAAGACGATGGGCGCCGATCCCGAAGTCCGGATCGACCGTCCGCGCGATCCCGCGCGTCCCCGCGCCACCCACGCGCCCCGCGCGACCGGCACCACCGGCCGCAACTATGCGGGCGCGAGCCGTGGCGGTCAGGGTGGCGGTGGCCAGGGTGGCGGCGGCGGTCGTCCCCAGGGCGGCGGTCGTCCCGGCGGCCAGGGCGGTGGTCGCCCGGCCGGTGGCGGTCGCCCCGGCGGCCAGGGCCGCGGCGCCGGCCCCAGCTCGGCACGCTAAGGCCCCATGTCTTTGCCTCGCGGGTTTGCTATAGGCAGACCTGCGAGGAGAAGACTGATGGACGTCTCGAATACCCCGATCGCCGAACGCATCGCCCGCGTCCTGGCGGGCCAGCGGATCAGCGCCAATGCCGGCGGCGACGCCGCCTCCGCGTCGCGCCTGATCGACGACGCCTGGACCGACTATCTCCCCGACGCGCTCGCGGTCCTGCGCACCTTGCGCGAACCCGACCAGACCATGGCCGCCGCCGGCGACCCCGCCATCTGGGAAACCATGGTCCTCGCCGCGCTGAAGGCCGCCCGCCCGCAAACGGTGATTCTGTAGCCGACGCCCCTCACTCCCCCTCGTCATCCTGACGAAAGTCAGGACCCAGAGCCAAAAGCGACCCCGCCCGTAACTCTGGATCCTGGGTCAAGCCCAAGATGACGAAGAGGGCGGGAACCGCCCCCCCATCCGTTCGCCCTGAGCGAAGTCGAAGGGCCGGCCCCAAGTGCTTCGACTTCGCTCAGCACGAACGGAGCGGGAGAGCGCAATGGCACCCCCGCCCCCGTACGCACCCGAAAACCCCCAGACTAAAGCACGAACCGGCTGAGATCCGTATTCCGCGCAATCTCCTTCAGCTGGCTGTCGACATACGCCCCGTCGATCACCACGCTCGACCCGCCGCGATCCTCGGCATTGTAGCTGACGTCCTCGAGCAGCTTCTCCATCACCGTCTGCAGCCGCCGCGCGCCGATATTCTCGACCTCGGCATTCACTTCGGCCGCGATCCGCGCGACCGCGGCGATGCCGTCCTCGGTGAAGCGGATCTCGACGCCTTCGGTGGCGATCAGTGCCTTGTACTGCAGCGGCAGCGACGCCTTGGTGTCCGACAGGATCGCGACGAAATCCCCCTCGGTCAGGCCCTTCAGCTCGACCCGGATCGGCAGACGCCCCTGCAACTCGGGCAGCAGGTCGCTCGGCTTGGCGACATGGAACGCCCCGCTCGCGATGAACAGGATATGGTCGGTCTTCATCGGTCCGTATTTGGTCGCGACCGTCGTCCCCTCGATCAGCGGCAGCAGGTCGCGCTGCACGCCCTCGCGGCTCACCGATCCGCCGCGCCCGTCGCTGACCGCGATCTTGTCGATCTCGTCGAGGAACACGATCCCGTTCGCTTCGGCATCCGCCAGCGCGACGCGGCTCACCTCGTCCTGGTCGAGACGCTTGTCGGCCTCTTCCTCGACCAGCTTGTCCCACGCCGCGGTCACCGTCAGCTTGCGGCGCTTCAACTGCTGCCCGCCGCCCAGCGACTTCATCATCTCGCCGATGTTGATCATCTGCGGCGCGCCGCCGGGGATCTCGAACGGCGTGGTCGGCGCCTGCTCGACCTCGATCTCGACCTCGGCGGCGTTCAGATGCCCGTCGAGGAACCGCTGCTTGAAGCTCTCGCGCGTCGCGGTGCTCGAATCCTTGCCGACCAGCGCGTCGAGCAGCCGGCCCATCGCCGCCTCCTCCGCCTTGTCCTTCACCGCGATCCGCCGGCGCTCCTTCTCCAGCCGGATCGCCTCCTCGACCAGGTCGCGCGCGATCTGCTCGACGTCGCGCCCGACATAGCCGACCTCGGTGAACTTGGTCGCCTCGACCTTGACGAACGGCGCATCGGCCAGCTTCGCCAGCCGCCGGCTGATCTCGGTCTTGCCGCAGCCGGTGGGCCCGATCATCAGGATGTTCTTCGGCGTCACCTCGTCGCGCAGATCCTCGCTGAGCTGCTGGCGCCGCCACCGGTTGCGCATCGCCACCGCGACCGCGCGCTTGGCGGCGGCCTGGCCGATGATATGCGCGTCAAGCGCGGCGACGATTGCCTTGGGGGTAAGCTGGTCGTTCATGATCACTCTTCTTCGCCCCTCCCCTTCAGGGGAGGGGTTGGGGGTGGGGACTATCCGCGGGCGGAGCGCTTGATGAAGCCCCCCACCCCAACCCCTCCCCTGAAGGAGAGGGGCTTCCGGGTCTTCAGCTGGTCGAGTCCATCGACTCCAGGGTCAGCCGGTCATTGGTGTACACGCAGAGCTCTGACGCGATTCCCATCGCCTTGCGGCACAGCACTTCCGCATCGCTCTCATACTCGACCAGCGCGCGCGCCGCGGCGAGCGCATAGTTGCCGCCCGACCCGATCGCCGCGACGCCGTTTTCGGGCTCGAGCACGTCGCCATTGCCCGTCAGGATCAGCGTCACGTCCTTGTCCGCGACGATCATCATCGCCTCGAGGTTGCGCAGGAACTTGTCGGTCCGCCAGTCCTTGGCGAGCTCGACCGCGGCCCGGAGCAACTGCCCCTGATGCTGCTCCAGCTTGCGTTCGAGCCGTTCGAACAGCGTGAAGGCGTCCGCGGTTGCGCCGGCGAACCCGCCGATCACCGACCCGTCGCCGAGCCGCCGCACCTTGCGCGCATTGGGTTTCATGACCGTCTGGCCCATCGAGACCTGGCCGTCGCCGATCACGACGACCTTGCCGCCGCGCCGGACCGAAAGGATGGTGGTGCCGTGCCAGACCGGCATGGCGTGGGGATCATTTGCACTCATGACCGCGATGTAGGGTGCGCTTTCGACCACGCAACGGTCCGCTGCATCCACCCCCTGCACGACCCCCTCACCCTCCCGCTCGACTTCCCTGTCAGCTTCCCGGTTACCTTCCCCCTTTACGTCATCCTGACGAACGTCAGGACCCAGAGCCCCGAACGCCACGCGCGCCGCTCCGATACCAGCCCCGCTCACCGCCGCTTCCCCCACTCACGCGCCGCGGTGTACCCCAGATACCCCGTCCCGAAGAGCGCATAGAGCGGCTCGGGGATCGCCCCCAGATACGCCCCCACGCCCGCCGCGATCGCCTGCGCCGCCGCCGGCCGCACCGCCGCGAGCAGCCCCACCGGGATCGCCCCCAGCAGCAACGCGTACATCACGTACAGGAACCCCGGCCGCGCCCGCGTCACCCACGGATCGGCGGGCAGCTCCGCCCCCTCCTCAACGCCTCTCGTCATGACACCCCCCTGGAAAAGTGGCGCTTTCCGCCTCACGCCCGGTTGGCGAGCCAGCCGTAAAGAAACGCCTCGTTCGCCGGCCGCCTCTCCGCCAGCGCGACATAGCGTTCGCCCTGCAGTGCCTCGATCGCCTTCAGCAGCACCGCCTCGCCCCCAGCCCCGCGTCGCTTCAGAAACCCCGCCAGCGCCGCGAGCGTCCCCGGCCCGATCCGGCCATCGACGACGAGGTCGGGATAATCGCTCGCCCCGCGATTGAGCGCGTTGAGCGCCCGCTGCAGAAACCCGCTCGCGACCGCCGGCCCCATATTCACCCCGGTATCGAACAATTCGCCCGCAATATCCGGCGCGAGCCGGTCAACCCCCTCATATCCGGGGTCGATCCAGTAAGCCTGCCGATAGATTGCGACCGCCGCCGCCCGCGGAAACACCCGCATGTCCCCCACAAACCCATGCGCCCGCGCCACCGCCTGCGTAATCCCGAACCGCGTCGCCCCCCCGCGATCCGCCGGATGATCGCCGTACCCGCCCTCACGATCGATCACCGCCTCGATCAGCCCACCGATCTCCATCCCCGACCCCCCCGATTCGCCGCACACCCTATAACCATATAGGTTAGCGAAAAGCAAGATCGGGGCCGGCAATGGTAAAAGACAAACACCCCAACCACACCCGTCATCCTGACGAAAGTCAGGATCCAGAGCCAAGCAAACCCACCTCTCGATTCACCCCCACACCCAGCAACCCGCTCCCAAACCTCAGCTTTCCTCCCCATCAAGCCGCGCCCCATCCAGCACCCGCTCCCCCCGCGCCCGCGCCTCAGCATCCCGCGCGCGCTCCGCCTTGGTCCGCCCGAACGCCGCGCGGTTCGCGTCCGCCACCACCCCCGCCTCGCGCCGCACCCGCGCTTTGCGCGCCCGCCGCAAATTGATGATCTCGCCCATGAAAACCCCTCGCACCCCGCTTGCCAGCACCCCGCCGGCGCTACAGACTGCCCCTCCTATGCGCCATCCCGTCCTGCTGTCCGCCCTTCTCCTGCTCCCCGCCGCCGCGTCGGCGCAGGCGCTGCCGCCTGGCGCCTGGGCAATCACCTCGACCGCGGTCGAGCTCGTCATTCCGGGTGCGCCGGGGTTCATCCTGCGGATGATGCGCGGAAAATCGAAGACCGAGCGCAAATGCCTGCCGCCCGAACAGGCCTCGTCGGGCGTCGCCGCGCTGTTCGTCCCAAAGCCCGAGGCGCGCTGCACCGTCGAACGCGCGCAGTTCGCGGGCGGGCGGATCGATCACGTCATGACCTGTCCGCAGAAAAAGGGGGCGCCGATGCGGATCGTCCGCGCGGGCAGCTATGGCGCGACCGGCTTCACCGCGCGGATGACGATGACCGGCGAGACCGACAAGGGCGCGATGCGGATCGTCGCGGACCAGGTCGCGGCGCGCACCGGCCCCGTCTGCAAACGCTGACACCAGGATCTGGAATGGCACGATATTTCGTGCCCGGGAGCGGCATCGCCTCTGGCGGCCGGCTCCGAAAATTTCTGGTCGGGGCGACAGGATTCGAACCTGCGACCCCCACACCCCCAGTGTGATGCGCTACCAGGCTGCGCTACGCCCCGACCGAAGGGCGCGCATTATGCGGATGTTGCGCGCGATGCAAGCACGCGATTGCGGCAAAGCCCATATTCGTCCGTCTCATCGCGGCCCGGCCACGCTTCACCGGCGCACATTGGTTGCGCGGGGCGGCAACCGGTGATAGCGGCATCGCCCATGCGAGCGCGGGCGTATGGCGCCTGCCCACCAGCCAAAACGGGACTCCATGTTCATTTCCCCAGCATATGCGCAGGCCGCCGGCGAGACGGCGACATCGGGCGGCATCGCCTCGTTCCTGAGCCTCGCGCCGCTCTTCCTCGTCTTCATCGTCTTCTATTTCCTGATGATCCGTCCGCAGCAAAAGCGGATGAAGGCGCTCCAGGCGTCGGTCGCGGCGGTCAAGAAGAATGACAGCGTTGTCACCGCGGGCGGCATCATCGGCAAGGTGACCAAGGTCGAGGACGCGATCGTCGAGGTCGAGATCGCGCCCAACACCCGCGTCCGCGTCGTCAAGGCGACGCTCACCGACATCACCAGCCCGAACACGAAGCCGGCGAACGACTGATGTTGGATTTCCCCCGCTGGAAGGTCGCGTCGATCATCGGCCTGCTGGCCGTGCTCTGCGCGCTTGCGATCCCGAGCTTCTTCTCCGAATCGACGACCAGCAAGTGGGGGGCGATTCCGCATAAGCGGATTAACCTGGGTCTCGATCTGGCGGGCGGCAGCTATCTGCTGCTCGAGGCGGACACCGCCGATCTCGCCAATTCGCGGATCGAGGCGATGCGTGACAGCATCGCGGGCACGATGCGCAACGGCACGCCGCGCATCGCGATCGGCGATATTTCCGTACGTGGCGGGCAGCTTAGCTTCCTGCTCCGCGATCCGAGCCAGGTCGATGCCGCGCGCGAGCGGCTGCTCTCGATCACCGGCGGTGGCGCCGGGATGAGCGGCCAGCGCGAATGGGATATCAACGTCGTCGATACGAGCCGGTTCGTGCTCAAGCCGACCGAGGCCGGGCTCCAGCAGGCGATCGACACCGCGATGAAGGACGCGACCGAAGTCGTCCGCCGCCGCATCGACGAACTCGGCACCAAGGAGCCGACGATCGTCCGCCAGGGCGCGACGCGTATCGTCGTCCAGGTGCCGGGCCTGCAGAATCCGCAGGCGCTCAAGAACCTGCTCGGCAAGACCGCAAAGCTCGAATTCAAGCTGGTCGACGAGACCGCGAACCCCGCCGATCTCGTCAAGGGCATCGCCCCCGTCGGCAGCCAGGTCCTTCCTTATCCCGGCAATCCGCAGGGTATTCCGTTCATCGCGGTCAAGCGATCGGTGATCATCTCGGGCGATCAGCTCGCCGATGCCCGCCAGGAGTTCGAGCCGCAGACCAACGCGCCGCAGGTGGCGATAACCTTCGACGCGGTCGGTGGCCGACGTTTCGCCAAGGTCACGCAGGAGAACACGAACAAGCCGTTCGCGATCATCCTCGACAATTCGGTGATCTCCGCGCCCAACATCAACGAGCCGATCCTTGGTGGTCGCGCCTCGATCTCGGGCAATTTCACGGTCGAATCGGCCAATTCGCTCGCCATCTCGCTGCGGTCGGGCAAGCTGCCGATCAATCTGAAGATCATCGCAGAGAGCACCGTCAGCCCCGATCTCGGCAAGGATTCGATCCGCGCCGGCGTGCTCGCCAGCATCGTCGCGGCGCTCGCGGTAATCGTGTTCATGTTCGTGACCTATGGCCGGTTCGGCCTCTATGCGAACCTCGCGGTGGTCATCAACATCCTCGTGATCGTCGCCGTCATGGCGATGCTCAACGCGACGCTGACGCTGCCCGGCATCGCCGGCTTCGTGCTGACGATCGGTACCGCGGTCGACGCCAACGTGCTGATCAACGAGCGTATTCGTGAGGAACGCCGCCGCGGGCGCAACATCGTCCAGGCGGTCGAGCTCGGCTATAAGGAGGCGTCGCGGACGATCTTCGAGGCCAACGTCACGCACGCGATCACCGGCGTGATCATGCTCCTGCTGGGCTCGGGCCCGGTCAAGGGCTTTGCGGTCGTGCTGCTGATCGGCATCTGCACCAGCGTGTTCACCGCGGTGACCTTCACGCGGATGCTCGTGGCGCTCTGGCTGCGCAAGAACCGCCCCACCACGATCAATATTTGAGGCGGGAGACATCATCATGCGCCTGCTGAAACTCGTACCCGACAACACCAACCTGAAGTTCGTCTCGCTCCGCAAATGGGCGTTCGGGCTGACCATCCTCCTGTCGCTCGCCGCCGTCGGGCTGGTCTTCGCCAAGGGCCTGAACATGGGCGTCGACTTTGTCGGCGGCGTCCTGATCGAGGAGCGGTTCGCAACCCCGCCGTCGATCGACGCGGTCCGGACCGAGGTCGATCGCCTCGGCGTCGGCGAAGCCTCGATCCAGTCCTTCGCCGATCCGACCGTGCTGTCGATCCGTCTGCCGATCCCCGAAAGCACCGACGAGGGTGCGACCAACGCACTCGTCAAGAAGGTCGCCGACGATCTGGCGGTGAAGTTCCCCGGCGCGACCTTCTCGAAATACGACACGATCTCGGGCAAGGTCTCGGACGAGCTGATCAGCAAGGGGCTGCTCGCGGTCGGGCTCGCCATCCTCGGCATCGGCCTGTTCGCGGTGGTCCGCTTTGAGTGGCAGTTCGGCGTGTCGACCGTCGTCGCGATCGTCCACGATCTGTTGATGACGCTCGGTTTCTTCGCGCTGACGCAGTTCGAATTCGACCTCAACATTGTCGCTGCGGTGCTGACGATCGTGTCCTATTCGATCAACGACAAGATCGTCATCGACGACCGTATCCGCGAGAATATGCGCCGCTACCGGAAAATGGACATGCGCGAGATCATCGATCTGTCGGTGAACGAGACGCTGCCGCGCACCGTCATGACCTCGGTCACGATCCTGCTCGCGCTGACCGCGATGCTGGTGCTCGGCGGCCATGTGCTGCGCGGCTTCACCGCAGCGATGATCCTCGGCATCGTCGTCGGCACCTATTCGTCGATCTACGTGTCGTCGTCGCTGCTCATCACGCTCGGCCTGCGCGCCGAGCCCGAGGGCCGCAAGGGCGACCGCGACGACGCCGAGCGCGTGGGTCCGAAGGCCGGCCGCTGATGCGCGGCGGGCCCGGCGCGTGAGGACAAGCGCGTGAGAATGGACAAGGAAAAGACCGACGGACCGATGATCTCGGCGATCGGTCACGGCGGGTTCCGGGTCGACGACGGCTATTATACCGCGCTGCTGATCACCCCGTCGCGCGCCGACGGCTGGACGCCGCCGCCGTTCGAGGCACTGGGCGCGGACGATGTCGCCAGCGTCCTCGCGCTGTCACCGAAGCCCGAATTCCTGCTGCTCGGCACCGGATCGCAGCTGCGCCAGCCCGCCGCCGCCTTCCGCCGCGCGGTCGAGGCGCAGGGCGTCGGGATCGAGGCGATGGACAGCCGCGCCGCCGCGCGCGCCTGGGCCGTGCTCCGCGGCGAAGGCCGCTGGATCGCCGCCGCGCTCTACCCGCTCGAAGGCTGAGGCTTTCCAGGCGCTTGGTGGCGCGCGCTAGGCGCCGCCCCCGACCAGCCCCGCCAGATGCGCGAACAGCGCGGCGCTGTTGGCCTCCCAGGTAAATCGCGCCGCCACACGCCGCGTCGCCTCTCTCGCCGGCGGCGCCGCCAGGATCCCGGCGATCGCCGCACCGAACGCCGCCGCGTCGCGCGGCACGATCCGGCCAGCCTCGTCCGACGTGACCACCTCGCCTGCACCGCCCGCATCGGTGATCACGATCGGCGTCCCGCAGGCGAGCGCCTCGACCCACGCATTCGCCAGCCCTTCGGACGCCGAGGCGAGCGCCATCACGTCGGCGGTCGCGACCAGCCGCGGAATCGCCTCATGCGCGACGCTGCCGAGCAGCCGGACCCTGTCCCCCACAGCCAGCGCGCGGATCAGCGCCTCCAGTCGCGCCCGGTCGCCCCCCTCGCCCGCGATCCTCAGCGAAACGCCCGGCAGGCGCGCGACCGCCTCGATCAGCACGTCATGCCCCTTGCGCGGGATCAGCGCCCCGACCGACAGCACCAGCGGCCCCGTCACGCCGAGCCGCGCCGCCTCGGCCGCACGCGCCGCCGCGTCGATCGGGCGGAACCGGTCCTGGTCGACCCCGGTATGATGCACCCGGATCCGTGCCGCCGGCATCCCCATCGCGATCATGTCCGCCCGCATCGCCGCGCTGACCGCGAGCAGCCCGTCCGCCGCGCAGCCCGCACGCCGGATCTGCGCCCGCGTGCCCGCAGCGCGACCCCAGTGATGGATATCCGCCCCGCGCGCCTTGATCGACACGGGCACACCATAGCGTCGCCCGAGCGCGACCGCGGCGACGCCGTCGGGAAAAAAGAACGACGCATCAATGACGTCGAAAGGAAAATCCGGCCGCACGGCGTCGAGCACCGGGATCAGCGCGCGCGTCAGCGCCGCGGCATGCCACCGCCCCCCGGTCGCAGGGATCGTCGTGAACCGCGGCCGCTGCACGCCCACGCCGCGCCACGTCTCCTCGAGCGGTACCTGCGCGAGCGGCGCGAAACGCGGCACCAGGCGCAGCGGCCCGGGCGGCAGGCCGATCGGTGCGACGACACGCAGATCGACCCCCGGATACGCTGCGAGCCCCAGCGTCTGCCACTCGACGAAGACACCGAAATTGGGCCGGCTCGCATCGGGGAACAGCGTGGACAGGGTCAGAACGCGCATCATGGCCCTTGGTATCGCCGCCGGGTTAAGAACCCTGTCCCCGCGATTATTGCAGGTCGACCGGCCCGGTCGCAATCACCCCCGCGCGCAGGGCATCGTCATAGAGCAGCGCGCTTTCGCGCTGCACCTGATGCGTCAGCCGCGCGAGCATCGCCTCGGCCTCGCCGCGGAATTCATACCAGTCCGCAGGCTCGATCGTCGGCAGCCAGTGCGCGATGAACACCCGCCATTCGCGGCGCAACGCGTCGAGTTCCGCGGCCATGACCGCGACCGTCTCGGGCGAATAGTCCGCCTCGGTCGCGATCGCGGTCAGGTCGATCACCTCGTCCTCGACGCCCAGATGATCCGCGACCAGCACCGCGAGCTCGAGCAGCTTGCGCGACGCCGCCGCGCAATTATGCCCGCGCCGCTGCAACAGCGCGACCAGGTCGGCGCAGCGTTCGGCGATACGGTCATGATCGTCGATCAGGCGTCGCCACGACGTCCGGTCGTCACGCTGTTCGGCGAGTCTTTGTGAGGTGACTTCCATCGAATTTCTCCCCTTTTCAACGCGCGCCCTCGTCCGTCATGCCCCAACCCCCGACCGCCGGCGGGTGACGATGCGCGCTACTCCCGATAGGCGGTGGTTATCGCTTCGACCTCGGCCGGATCGCCCATGATCAGGCCGATCCGCTGGTGCAGGCTGCTCGGCTCGATTGACAGGATGCGCTGCTCGCCGTCGGTGGCGGCACCCCCTGCCTGCTCCATCAGCATCGCCATCGGATTGCCCTCGTACATCAGCCGCAGCTTGCCGACCTTGCCCGGCTGGCGGACGTCGCGCGGGTACAGGAACACGCCGCCGCGCTTGAGGATGCGGTGCGCATCGGCGACCATCGATCCGGTCCAGCGCATGTTGTAATCGGTGCCGATCGGCCCGTCCTTGCCCGCGATCCGCTCGTCGATGAACCGCGTCACCTCAGGGGACCATTGGCGCGCATTCGACGTGTTGATCGCGAATTCGCGCTTGCCGCCGGGCATGCGGATGTTGGTGTCGGTCATCACCCACGACCCGATCTCGCGGTCGAGCGTGAACTCGTGCACGCCGGCGCCGACGGTCAGCACCAGGATCGTCTGCGGCCCATAAACGGCATAGCCCGCCGCGACCTGCGTCTGCCCGGCCTGGAGGAAGTCCTGCTCGGACACATCGGCGCCCGACGCGGTCTCGGCCGCGCGCAGCACCGAAAAGATCGTGCCGACCGACAGATCGACGTCGATGTTGCTCGACCCGTCGATCGGATCGAACAGCAGCAGATATTCGCCCTTGGGATAGCGATTGGGGACGAGGTGGATCGTCTCCATCTCCTCCGACGCCATCGCCGCCAGATGCCCGCCCCACTCGTTCGCCTCGAGCAGCATCTCGTTCGCGATCACGTCGAGCTTCTTCTGCACCTCGCCCTGGACATTCTCGCTCTCGAGGCTGCCGAGCACGCCGCCCAGCGCGCCCTTGCCGATCGCATGGCTGATCGCCTTGCACGACCGCGCGACGACCTCGATCAGCAGGCGCAGCTGCGGCTGCAGCGTGCCGGCCTCGCGTTGCTGTTCGATCAGGAACTGGGTCAGCGTCTTGCGCTTCATGGGCAGGGTACCTTCGACCGGAATGGAGAATGCAATCGTGGTTAGCCAAGCCGATCCTGCTATACCATAGGAGAGAAATGCCCGATCCGACCGAACGATCCCTCTTTATGACGGGTGTTTCGGCCAATCGGCTCGCGCTGGCGCGGCGTTGTCGCTAGAGGCTGCCGCGATGTCCGCGTTCGACCAGCATCATCGCGACCTCTCCGCGCTTGCCACGGCAACGCGCCGCCGTGTGCTGATCGCGCGGCAAGGAGTTGATTTCGCATCCAATGACTATCTCGCGCTCGGCCAGAGCGGGCGGATCGCCGCGGCCGTCGCGGCCGCGCTGGCACGCGGCGTCGCGGTCGGTTCGGGCGGATCGCGGCTGCTCCGCGGCAATGATCCCGAACATATCTTGCTCGAAGCCGAGGCGGCGGCGTTCTTCGGGGCGGAGGCGGCGTTGTACTTCTCGACCGGGTACGCCGCCAACGCCGCGCTGTTCGCGACGCTGCCGCAGACCGGCGACCTCGTCGTCCACGACGCGCTGATCCATGCGAGCGCGCATGAGGGGATGCGGCTCGGCCGTGCGGCATGTGTCTCGGCGGCGCATAACGACGTCACCGCCTTTGCCGACGCGATTGCACAGTGGCGCCGGGCGGGCGGCACCGGTCGGCCTTGGATCGCGGTCGAAAGCCTCTACAGTATGGACGGCGACCGCGCGCCGCTCGACGCGCTCGTCGCGCTCGCCGAGGCGCATGACGGCGTCATGCTGATCGACGAGGCGCATGCCACCGGCGTGTTCGGCGACGATGGCCGCGGCCTCGCCGGGCATCTGGAGGGGCGGCCCGACATCGTTACCTTACGCACCTGCGGCAAGGCGATGGGGTGCGAGGGCGCGCTGGTCTGCGGCCCCGAAATTGTCCGCGACTTCCTCGTCAACCGCGCGCGCGCGTTCATCTTCTCGACCGCGCCCTCGCCATTGATGGCGAGCGCCGCCCGCGCGAGCCTGCAGATCCTCGCCGACGAACCCGAACGCCGCACCGCCCTGCGCGCGCTGATCGCCACCGCCGAAACCACGCTCGCGCCCTACGGTGTCGTGCCGACCGGATCGCAGATCCTGCCGCTCGTGCTCGGCGACGATGCGACGACGATGCGCGTCGCCGCGGTGGTCCAGGCGGCCGGGTTCGACGTCCGCGGGATCCGTCCGCCGACCGTGCCCAGCGGCACATCGCGCCTGCGGATCTCGCTCACGCTCAACGTCACCGCACCCCAGATTGCGGGGCTCGGCGACGCGTTGCAAAAGGCCCTGTCATGACCCGTGTTGTCGTTACCGGCACCGACACCGATGTCGGCAAGACCGTCTTTGCCGCCGCGCTCGCGGGCGCGCTCGACGCAAGCTACTGGAAACCCGTCCAGGCCGGGCTCGACGGCGGCAGCGATGCGTCGCGCGTCGCCGCGCTGTCCGGCCTCGCGCGCGAGCGGATCCTCCCCGAGGCCTATCGGCTGACGACGCCCTGCTCGCCCGACCGCGCGGCGACGCTCGACGGTGTGACGATCGACCTCGACCGGCTCGGCCCCCCCGCGCTGCCCGGCCCGCTGGTGATCGAGGGGGCGGGCGGGGTGATGGTGCCGCTGACCGACACCTGCGTCTTTGCCGACCTGTTCGCGCAGTGGCGGCTGCCCGTCGTGATCGTCGCGCGCACCGCGCTCGGCACGATCAACCACAGCCTGTTGTCGATCGAGGCGCTGCGCCGCCGCGACGTGCCGATCCTCGGCGTCGCGTTCGTCGGCGATGCGGTCCCGCACAGCGAGGCGGCGATCGTCCGGCTGGGCGAGGTGCGGCATCTCGGCCGGCTGCCGATCCTCCCCCGGCTCGACGCCGCCGCGCTCGGCGCCGCCTTCGCCGCCAGTTTCCGGCTCGAGGATTTCCGATGACGTCGCCGATCTGGCATCCCTTCACCCAGCATGGTCTCGGCGATCCGATCCCCCGCATCGTCCGGACCGAGGGGGCGGCGCTCCACACCAGCGACGGGCGGCGGATCGTCGACGCGATCTCGTCCTGGTGGGTGACGACGCACGGCCACCGCCATCCCCGGATCATGGCCGCGATCACCGAGGAGGCGGGGCGGATGGACCAGATCATCTTCGCCGGCTGGACGCACGAGCCCGCCGAGACGCTCGCGCACGGCCTCGTCGCGATCATGCCCGAAGCGCTGCGCCACGTCTTCTTCTCCGATTCCGGTTCGACCGCGGTCGAGGTCGCGCTGAAGATGGCGCTCGGCTACTGGCGCAACCGCGACGAACCGCGCGACCGGATCCTGGTGCTCGAACACAGCTATCACGGTGACACGATCGGCACGATGTCGGTCGGTGAACGCGGCGTCTACAACCGCGCCTATGCGCCGCTGCTGTTCGACGTCGGCACCATCCCCTTCCCCCACCCCGGCGCCGAACAGGCCACGCTCGACGCGCTCGAGGCAGCATGCCGCGCCGCGCCCGCCGCGTTCATCGTCGAACCGCTGGTGCTCGGCGCGGGCGGCATGCTGATCTATCCGCCGCACGTACTCGCCGAGATGCGCGCGATCTGCGCCCGTCACGCCGTACTGTTCATCGCCGACGAGGTGATGACCGGCTGGGGCCGCACCGGTACGCTGCTGGCCTGCGAACAGGCGGGCGTCGTGCCGGACATCCTCTGCCTGTCCAAGGGTTTGACCGGCGGCGCGGTCCCGCTCGCGGTGACGATGGCGACCGCGGCAATCTTCGACGCGCATCTGTCCGACGACCGCGCGCGGATGTTCTTCCACTCCTCGAGCTACACCGCCAACCCGATCGCCTGCGCCGCCGCCAACGCGAACCTCGCAATCTGGCGCGACGAGCCGGTGCACGACCGGATCGCGACGCTCGGCGCACGACAGGCGGCGCATCTCGACCGCATCGCCCGCCTGCCCGGCGTGACCAATCCGCGCCGCATCGGCACGATCGCCGCGGTCGACCTGCAGGTCGGCGATCGCGGCTATCTATCGGATCTCGGCCCGAAACTGCTGCGCTTCTTCACCGCACGCGACCTGTTGCTGCGACCGCTCGGCAACACCGTCTACGTCATGCCGCCCTATTGCATCGACGAGGCCGACCTCGACGCGGTCTATGCCGCGATCGAGGAGGCGTGCGCGACCCTGCTCTAGTCCTCGCTGTAGCGTTGCTCGGCCCAGGGATCGCCGCGCCTGTGATAGCCATTGACCTCCCAGAAGCCCGGCTTGTCTGCGCCAAGGAACGCGATCCGCGAAATCCACTTCGCGCTTTTCCAGAAATAGAGATGCGGGATGACGAGGCGGACCGGGCCGCCATGCTCGCGCGTCAGCGGCTTGCCCTGCCAGCTGTGCACGAGCAGCGCGTCCGCCGCGGCGAAATCGGCCAGCGGGACATTGGTGGTGTAGCCGTCATAGCCGAGCAGCGTCAGGAACGCCGCCGCATCGACCGGGCCGACATGGTCGAGCAGATCGCGCGTCGCCACGCCCGACCAGTCATTGTCATAGCGCGACCAGGTCGTGACGCAGTGAATGTCCGACCGGACCGCGGTCTGCGGCAGCGCCATGAACCCCGCCCAGTCGAGCGTCACCGGCCGCTCGACCATCCCGTCGATCGTCAGCCGCCACCGCTCGCGCGCGATATCAGGCTGCTGGCCGAGATCGAGCACCGGCCAGTCGCGGACCAGGTGCTGCCCCGGTGGCAGGCGGTCGCCCTCCGCGCGGTCCGTCGCCCCCGTCAGGAACTTGCCCTCGCTTGCCCAGCGTTGCTTCGACCGCGTCAGCTTGGTCGGTTCGGACCTGTCATCATCGCTCATGCGGCACAGACTAGGCGGCTTGCGGCGACGGGGCCACTGTCGATTTCCCGGGGGATTTTGGCGCGCGGAGCGGGTATCCCCCGACAATGCCTCAACCGATCACCTTCTATGTCGGCCATCAGGGCCGCGGCCATGCCAATCGCGCGATGGCGATCATCGACGCGTTGCCCGCCGAGCGCGCCGTCACGATCCTGACCGCACGCCCCGCGCTGTTTGACGGGTTCGCGCGCGCCGTCACGCTGGTGCCCCTGCCCGACGAGGGCGCGGCCAGCGACAGCCCCCCGCCGGCCCTCGCCGCGCAGCCCACCCCCGACATCCTCCACCGCGCACCGATCGGCGACGCGGCGATCCGCGCGACGATGCGGACGATCCTCGACCATCTCGATGCGGTCGATCCTGCGCTGTTCGTGGTCGACGTCTCCGCCGAGATCGCGCTGCTGGCCCGCATCGCCAGCGTCCCCGCGATCGGGATCCGGATGCACGGTAACCGCGGCGATGCTGCGCATCTCGCCGGCTATCGCGCCTGTGTCGGCCTGCTCGCGCCCTTCGACGAAGCGCTCGAACAGCCCGAGACCCCCGACTGGATCCGCGCCATGACCCATTATGCGGGCGGGCTCTGCACCGCGCAGGACGTCGTGCCGGGCAAGGCGGAGGCGCGGGCGATGCTCGGCCTCTCCCCCGACCGCGAGATCGTCGTCGTGCTCACCGGCGGCGGTGGCGCAGGAACGCCCTATGCGCCGCTGACCATGGCCGCGCGCGCGCTGCCAGAGACCGACTGGCTGGTGCTCGGCCCCGTCCAGCGCGAAGGCCATGAGACCGATTTCGGCAATCTTCACCTGCGCGGCTGGGTCGCGACGATCACCGCGCACATCGCCGCGGCCGACGTCGTCGTCGCCTCCAGTGGCGATACCATCGTCCACGAAATCGCGCGCGTCGGCCGCCCCTATGTCTGCGCGCCCGAATGGCGCTATTTCGACGAACAGATGCGCAAGGCCGAGCGCCTGGCCGAACTCGGCGCCGCGATCCTGGTGCCAAGCTGGCCCGGCGCATCGACCCCATGGCGTGGCCTGCTCGACGCCGCCAAGGCGCTCGACCCCGCCGCACTCGCAAGCCTCCACACCCCCACCGCCGCCGCCAGCGCCGCGAACTATCTCGACCGGCTCGCCACCGATCTCTGGACACGCTGAACCGGCATTACCGGGATGGAAGACGGGCGGGTCCGATCCGGACGTTTTTAGCTGTATCCGGCTCATTGCCAGGCTAGCCTGCGTCATGCACCTGACCCGCCCACAGGCCGACTCGCTCGCCCGTGAGGGCATGACCGCGCTGCGCAACGGCAACGCCGCTGTCGCCTATGAAAAATTGTCGCTGTTGCGCGACGGCGCACCGGGCATGCCCGCGCCCTGGTTCCTAATCGCCCAGGCGGCGCAGGCGCTCGGGCGCGACGATGAGGCCGACGACGCGCTCGTCCGCTTCCTCGCGACCGAGCCCCGGCATCTCGGCGCACTGCTGACGATGGCGGCGCTGAAGCGTCGTCGTGGGGACGATCGTGCGGCGGAGTCCTTCTATCGTACCGCGCTGTCGGTCGCGTCCCAGCCGGGTGCGACCATCGCCCCCGCGCTCGTCCCCCTGCTTCGGGCAGGCGAGACCTTCCTGACCGAAGTCGCCGGCCGTTTTTCGGCCCATCTCGACGCGGCCCTCAAGGACATGCCGCACGCGGCGGGTCCCCGGATCCGCCACGCGCTCGACCTGCTGCTCGGCCGGAGCGAGCTCTATCTGCAGCAACCCTCGATGTTCTATTTCCCGGGCCTGGCGCAGCGTGCCTATTTCGAGCGCGAAGAGTTTGACTGGGTCGCCCCGATCGAAGCGGCAACCGGCGCGATCCGCGACGAACTCGACGCGGTGCTCGCGGCCGGACAGGGCTTTGCACCCTATGTGCAGACGATGGCCGGTCGACCACCGCCGGCGAACCCGCTGCTCGACGATCCGGGCTGGGGCGCCTTTCACCTCTGGCGTGGTGGCGTGCCGGTCGAGCCCAATGCAACGATGTGCCCGAACACGATGGCCGCGCTGTCGCTGGCGCCGATCCCCGTCATTCCCGGCCGGTCGCCGATGGCGATCTTCTCGCGGCTGACCCCCGGCACGTATATCCGCCCGCATCACGGCATGCTCAACACGCGGCTGATCTGCCACCTCCCCCTGATCGCCCCTGACGGATGCGCGCTGCGCGTCGGGGCCGAGACGCGGCCGTGGCGGGACGGCAGGATGCTGATATTCGACGATTCTTTCGAGCACGAGGCGTGGAACCGGGGGACGCAGACCCGGATCGTCCTGCTGTTCGAAATCTGGCGTCCCGAACTGACCGCAACCGAACGCGACGCGCTGACCGACATATTCGCCGCGATCGACCGGTATCAGGGTCCCGTAGTCGATACCGGCTAGACGCGGCCGGCGTGTCGATCAGTCGCCCGGCATCGCGCGGGTATGCATCTCGCGGGTCTCGTCCTGCGCCAGTTCATACTGGCGTCGCCACTCCGCCTTGGTCAGGCAGATGCGCTGGCTTGCGACCAGCGAGCCCGTCCTCGCCTGCGCACGACAGATCTTCTTCTCCGGCAAGGGCCCCGCGGTTGCTGATGCGGTCGTGGGTCGGACACCCGCAGGCAGCGTCCAAACGACTTGCCCCTCCTGCCGGGTCGTCGGCCCGCCGCCGCCCGGTGCGACATAGGCCGCAATCTGCGCATGCGAGAACAGGAAGTCGCACGTCGCCTCGTCGAGCGACGCAAAGCCGCTGCTCTTCGAAACCGCACATTCGCGCAACCGCCCCTGCCGATCGACGGTAACGCTGATCCCGACGGTTCCCTGCTCACCGCGACGCAGCGCTCCGCGCGGATAATTGGCGAGCTGAACCCGTGCATTCTTTTCCCGGAGCGCCTGCAGCGCGGGATCGTCTGCAGATGCAGTGGAGACGGGTGCGATTTGCGCCCCGACGGCCGATAGGCCGACCATACCCCCGACGAGCGCGATGACCCACGACCCCCGGCTTGCCCATGACAGCGTCGTCCGCATAGTTTCGTCTCCCAGCCAGTATTTCACCACCGCAGCCTCGCGCGGGCAAGCTCAATCCACCACGTCGCCCGCCATGCCCAGCTGCGCGCCGAGCGTCCCGAACATCCGCCGCATCATCGCGATTTCGCTCGCGGTGAGATGCGGGTTCCAGACGTCGACGATCAGGACGGCGCGAATCTCGTCGCTGTCGTTCCACGCCTCATGCTCGATCGTGTCGTCAAACACGAACGCCTCACCGACGCGCCACGCTCGGGTCTCGCCACCGACCCGAAAGCCGCATCGGTCGGGAACGATCAGGGGGAGATGCACGACGGACCGGATATTGCTGACCCCCGTATGCGGCGGCAGCCGCGTGCCGGGCTTGAGGACCGAAAAGAAGGCGGACGGCCCGCGGCCGGGAATGTCCGCCAGCGGCAGCGTCTCCAGCATCGCCGCGGTTTGCGGGCACCGCGTGCACACCGCATCGTCGCGCACGCCATACCGCCACAGATATCGGGCGCTCCACAGATCCGACCCGTCGAGCGGGGTCCACCGGTTCGGCGGCGTGCCCGGCGTCATCGCGACATAGGGCGCGAAGCCCGATGCCCCATCGGCAAGAAGGTTTTCCAGCTCTGCGCGGATCGCCGGCGTGGCGGCTTCGAACGCGGCCAGCCAGGGAAAATGCCGCCGGGGAAAGAATTCGTCGGCGGGCAGGAATGGAAAATGCAGCCCATGGGGTACCGGCGCATGGATCGCCCGACGACCGAGCATCGCATCGATACAGACGTCGATGCGACGTCGGTCGTCCGCGGCCGCATCCTCCCGCAACGGTGCAAGCGCCGTATCGATGGCATCGGACAGCGCACGTGTATGCTGCGCGATGCGATCCGAGGCACGGACGAGGAGCTGGCTTAACGCCGGCGACCGCTCGGGGAGCGACTGAACGATCGTGGCCACCCCACCCCAGCGAAATGCCGCCGCCGCAGTGTTACCGACGCGGTCCTGCAGTTCGGCCAGCCGGACGTTCGCCATCAGATTGCGCTGGTCGAGCGCAAGTGCGCGTTCGAGCGCGGTCTGTTCCCCCACGCTGTCGCCGAGCCCGCGATAGGCGCTCGCCAGGTTCATCCACAGCGGCGACGCGGCAGGGTCAGCTGTCGTCGCGCGCGCGAAATAGCCGACCGCCATACCATCGCCCCGCGCCAACGCGTCGAGGCCCAGCGCGTTGAGCGCAACAGGATGTTCGGGCGCAATGCCGAGCACGTCGTGAAAGACGGCGCAGGCCCGCGCACCGTCGCCGGCACGCTGCGCGGTTTCGGCGGCTTGCAACAACATCTCGAGCGACGGCCCCGGCTGCTGGCGCATCACCGGGGCGCCGTTATTGCGCACCGCTGCGTGCGGCACGTTCGACCATATCCTGTCCAGCGGCACGTCCCGCCTGCGCGATCTGGTCCCATTCTGCGCGCGTATGGCATTCGCGTCGCGTCTCGATCAGCGATCCCGACGGCGCCGATCGCTTGCAGATCCGACGCTCGGCCGGCGGCGTCGCGGCCGGTGGCGCCTCATCGCGCTGCGCCATCGTTGCGCCGGCCGCTGCCAGAGTGAACGCGGACGGCGCCGCCACGATCAGCAACACCCCGGCAAGACCCGATCGGACCGCCGATCCATACCATGTCGTCCGCATCATCATGCCGCTCCACAACGCATCGCCGCCACGCATCATGACGGGTCCTTTCAGTTTCGCAACGACATTTTGGCCGATTCGGACGTACCAAGACCGGTGGCGGTCGGGACCATGATATGCGATCCCGATGCCATGACCCGTCCGACCCGCCCGCCCGCCCCCGCTCGGGAATCCGCCACGTCCGTCGGCGCACAGATCGGCAATCCGTGCTGGCTGGCCCATCGTTACGATCCGGACCATGATGCGGTGCATTTCATCGCGGCGGACCGGGCGCAGCGTGGCGTGGCGACCTTCCTCACCGACGAGTATCTGCCGTCGTTGGCCACGCCAGTAGTGGTGCCACGACGCGACGCCGTCGCGGCCGCCCCGCCCGCTGCACCGGTTCATTTCATTTTCCACTCGGCCTATTGCTGTTCGACGATGCTGGCGCAGGCACTCGACATGCCCGGCTTCGCCACCGCGCTGAAAGAGCCGGTAATTCTCAACGATCTCGTCGGCTGGCGTCACCGCGGCGGTCATCCCGCGCGCGTCGGTGAGGTCCTTGATGCGACGCTGACACTGCTTGGCCGCGCCTTCGAACCCGGCGAGGCAGTGGTGATCAAGCCGTCGAACGTCGTCAACGCCCTCGCGCCGGCAATGCTGGCGATGCGGCCACAGGCCCGCGCCGTGCTGCTCTACGCGCCGTTGCGCATCTATCTGACGTCGATCGCACGAAAGGGCATGTGGGGCCGGCTTTGGGTGCGCGAGCTTCTCGCCAAGCAGCTCGCCGACGGCATCGTCGATCTGGGCCTCACGCCCGAGGATATCTTCAGGCTGACCGATCTACAGGCGGCAGCGGTAGGGTGGATCGCGCAGGCGGATCTGTTCGCCGGCCTGGTCGCCCGCTTTCCGGACCGCGTCAGAACGTTGCAGAGCGAAACCCTGCTCGCGGACCCCTTTGCCACGGTGACGGCCCTGGCACGATTCTATGCGCTGCCCGACGATCCGGCGACCGTGCAGGCGCTGCTCGACGGCCCTGCTTTTGCGCGCAATGCCAAGGACGGCAAGACCTATGGCGCGGCGGACAGGGTACGCGAGCACAAGACCGGCGCGGCACTCCACGCCGACGAGATCGACAAGGTGATCATCTGGGCAGAGGCGGTCGCACGCACCGCTGGCGTCGCGCTTGATCCCCCGGCGCCCCTGCTGGGCTAGGCGCTCGTCCCGCCACCACGCGCAGCCGATAGGTTCGCGGTCGAGCCCGGACAAAAAAAGGGGCGGTTCCGAAGAACCGCCCCAATCCAGACCGAGATGGCCTGACCCTAGAAGTGCAGGTTCGCACCGATCGCAAAGCGGCGGCCCAGTGCGTCATACGTCGACGGATAGGTGTTGCCGCTGTTGAAGCTCGTCGAACCCACCGTCGATCCGACGAGCGGCGGCTGCTTGTCGAACAGATTCTGTACCGTGACGGTCAGGTCGAAATTCTCGGCAATGCCGATCCGCGTCGACAGGTCGATATAGTCGTAGGACGGGATCCGCGTGAAATCCGCAGTTTGGCCGGCGAGAGCGCCACCGGTGAGCGTACCACTGAACGCCGCCCCGTTGCCGTTGACGACATCGTCCGGCTCCTGCTGGACGTTATCGATGTGACGCCACAGTACCGAAACGTCGATATTGTCGACGAAGGTGAACGTCGCACGCGTGTTCCAGGTGAATTCGGGCTGGATCGAGCCCGAGCCCCCAGCCGCAGCGCTGGCCGCGCCGCCGCAGTTGACCGAATAATAGCCGATGCACTCACGATTGATGAGGCCCGGTGCGGCCTGGAAGGTCGCAGAGTTCGACCAGTTGCCCTGGAACGACAGGCCCAGTTTGACACCCTGAGTCAGCGGCGTGCGATAGTTGATCGCAAGATCGATACCGTCGGTCTTGACGGTGCCAAGGTTCGAGATTGCAGCCAGCAGGCCGCGCGTGGTTGCCGGATCGCCGTCGAGTCCGCCCGTGACCGGGTTTCGCGAAATCGCAAGGCAGGCCGGGCTGGTGGCGCTCGCCGCGGTGATGGTGTCGAAGCAGTTGGAGATGATATCGCCCGGCGCGAACTGCGAAATCGCGCCCTTGATCTTGATGTTGTAGTAATCGACGTTGATCGAAAGGCCGGGAATGATCTGCTGCGGCTGGATGACGAGGCCGAGCGTGTAGCTGTCCGACTTTTCCGGACGCAGGTCGAGGTTACCGCCGGACGTGATGTTCGCCTGACCCGCAGTCGGAACCGCAATGAGACCGATGGTCGAGGCCGGTGCGCCCTGCGCAAGGCAGACGGCGCGCAGATTGGCATCGTTGACCGGCGCTGCACCGGCGCAACGATCGGTCGCCAGGTTGGTCAGACCCGTATTCACCGGCGAGAACAGCTCGCTGATCGTCGGTGCGCGGACTGCACGCTGATAGCTGCCGCGAACCTTCAGGCCCGTGACAGGCTCCCAGCTGCCGCCGCCCTTGTAGGTGGTCGTGTTATACGAGGGCGAGTTGGCCGCGAAGACCTTGTAGTGCGAGTAGCGGATGCCCGCTTCGAGCGTCAGGCTCTGGAAGAACGGACGATCCTGGACGAGCGGTGCGATGAGCTCGCCAAAGCCTTCGCTGACTTCATAGCCACCGTCGATGTTCGGCGCGGCGCCACCGGCGCCACCGAGTTCGCCAGCGGTCTGTGCCAGCGTATCCGAACGCTGCGACGCACGGTACTTGCGATACTCCGCACCGGCCGCGAAACCGATCGAGTCGCTTGCGAACGGCGAGGCAAAGCCGAAATCACCGTTGAGAACCGCGCGGGCCTGCGCCAGCGAGGTACGAACGGTCGTCGTGCTCTCACCCGTGATATACGAGGTCATATCCGGGGTGATCGACTGAGTCGCGGTCGCGCCGCCGGCGCGGATCCCTGAATTGTTCCCCTGGACCTGTGCGAGGGCTGGCGTGGCGAACGTCGTCGCCCCCATCAGCAACGTGGTCGCAAGCAAATGGGCGCGAGCAGCAGATGTCATAAATACCCCTTTGTCGCCGGTGATTGCACCGTGCATTTTTCTCCGGTTTTTCCGGTTCTGGTCACGATCTATCCAGCCACGCCATTGCGCTGCAACAATTATCGTCGATTCGGACCTTTTCTCATTTCGTTTGCGACATCACCGTGACATAACCGCAACATAGTGTCGTATGGCGAAACCCGAGGCCGGGTTCTGCCAAGCCAAAGCTCATAAGGCGATCATATGCGAATGTTGTCGGCCATCTCTGTTGCCCTGTCAGCGCTGCTCGTCGGCGCGCTGCCGATCGCCCCGGCTGTTGCCGCGCAGGCCAGAGAAGACTCTTCGAAGACATTGGATGCGCTGGCCGCGTGCCGGGACATATCGGCCGATGCAGCCCGGCTTGCCTGCTTCGACACGACCGCCGGGCAGATTGCGCGCGCGCGCCAGGCAGGCGACCTGCTTGCGCTCGACCGTGGCAAGGTTATCGAGCGCAAACGCCAGCAATTCGGCCTCGCCGATGCCGGTCAGAGCCCGCTCGGCGGCGGTGAGGCGGATCGCGTCACACGCGTTACGGAGGTGCAGACCACGATCACCACGGCAAAGCCGGCGAGCTATGCGCGGTTCGCGCTGCAACTGGCGAACGGCATGGTCTGGGAAACGATCGAACCGCTCTCGCTGCAGCCCCGGCCGGGTACCGCAATTACCATCCGGCAGGTCGGCTTTGGCGGGTTCAAGGCGTCGATCACCGGCGAGCGCGCGATTCTGGTCAAACGTCGGCGCTGAACCGGACAAAACACAACGCCTGATCCCACGGGGCAGCATTGCGCGGAGGTAATGCCGCGGCTTCGAGTCATGCACGACAGATGCCGTGCACCCCCTTCAGCCGGATCAGCGCGACCGACGGGGCGCTGTCGTGCGTCAGCGGCTCGACCGCGACCGATGGATCGTCGAGCATCGGCGAGCGGAAGGGTCCCCACCCGACCACGACCGCGCACGGCGCGCCGCGCAGCCGGTCACGCACGGCCCGTGCCGATAGATGCGATCCCGCGTACAGCCCATCAGCCCAGCGCTCGCGACCGGCGGACTGCACGACGAGCGGCCGCGGTCCCCTCTGCCCATTGTCCGCACGATAATGGTCGATCGCCAGCGCGACCGCGTCGTCGCCGACGATCACGAGCGAAGGCCGATGGCGTTCGACCAACGCCGCGGCCTGATCCCAATGGTCCCGTTCGCGGTTGGGGAGCCAGTTCGCCAGACCGACCGCGCTCAGACCGAGCAGCAGGATCCCGCCAGCACGCGCCACGAGCAGCGACGGGATCCGCGTCACGCCCAGCGCGACGAGCACGAGCTCGGGCCCGCTGGCCCAGCTCAGCGTGCGCGGCAGGAATATCGGCACGCGCTGGCTGATCGCGAACAGCAGCACCGGTGCGCCGATCGTCACGACGGCAAGCAACCGTATCTCGGGCCGCGCCGCGCGTACCGCGCACACCGCCAGCGCCGCGAACATCGCGGCGAGCAATAGTGTGCCCGCCAGCCCCGGCCGGTCCGCATAGAACGGCAGATAGACCTGTGCGGTCATCGCGACCGAGTCGCGCCATGACGGCGTGGCGATCCACGCGATATTGGTCACGGGCATTGTCATCTGGCGGACGCTGATCATCGCCCACCATCCCCAGCCCGCCAGCACCGCGACGTTCGTTGCCAGCCACCGCGCCTGTGCCGGCCGGTCGCCCTGCAACAGCCAGAGCATCGTCACACCCGCCAGCCCGGCAAACAGCGCGAGCGTCGTATGCGTGTACAGGGCAACGAGCGTTGCAATGCCGTAGAGGAGCAGCCCACCCGACGTTCGAAGACGCAGGTAATGCACCATCCCGATGCAGGCGAGCAGTACTGCCAGCTGCGCGAGCGCATAGCCGCGTACCTGTTGACTCAGGTCCGTGCCCAGCGCGGAGAGCGACAACAGCGCCGCGGCGAGCAGCCCAACCTTCGCATCCCCGACCGCTCGGCCCAATCCAAAAGCCGCGCCGATCGCCGCGATCCCGGTCGCGATCGGCAGCAAGCGCAGCACGACGTCGCCATTACCGACCAGCGCGATCCAGCCCGACAGCATCGTGTAGAACAGTGGCGGGTTGGTCTCGCGCAGCATCCAGCTGCTCCACAGCCGCGACACGGGCTGGCGCGCGAATTCGAGCGACGCCAGCTCGTCATACCAGAGCGAATACTGCGCCGTGTGGATGCGGAATGCCGCAACGGCGACGAGCATCAGCGCCAGCATCAGCGGC
Source organism: Sphingomonas aerolata (assembly GCF_003046295.1). Lineage (GTDB taxonomy): Bacteria > Pseudomonadota > Alphaproteobacteria > Sphingomonadales > Sphingomonadaceae > Sphingomonas > Sphingomonas aerolata. The sequence continues at coordinate 298,758 of NZ_PZZN01000002.1, read as the reverse complement.
GCGCGCAGGCGTCCCGCCGCCGCCGGGGAACCACCATGCTGATCGACCCGCTTCACCCGCATCGCCTTTCCCGATCACGCGCGCCCGCACAAGGGGCGGCCTCACCGCATCGACGATCGTCAGACGAGCTGGAACTCCCCGGATACACCCTCAGCCTGTGCGGACGGCGCGATCCACAGGTGGAAGCGGCCCGGCTCGACCGTCGGCACGAGATCCTGGCCGATGAAGAGCAGGTCGTCGCGACGCAGCGTGAACGACACGACCTGCCGCTCGCCCGGCTTCAGCGCGACACGGCGAAACGCTTTGAGTTCGCGCACGGGGCGCGTCACGCTGGCCGCGAGATCGCGGATATAGAGCTGCACGACCTCTTCGGCGGCGCGCGTGCCGCCATTGGCGATCGTCGCGCGCACCGTCAGCGCGCCATCGGTCGACAGACGCGCAGCGCCGAGATCGAGCGACTCGTAGTCGATCGCACCATAGGTCAGGCCATGACCGAACGGGAACAGCGCGGCGTTGGCGAATTCGCGGTAGCGCGCCTTGTATTCGAGCAACGGGCCCGGCGGGTTGGGCCGCCCGGTGTTCTTGTGATCATAATGATAGGGCTCCTGCCCCGTGGCATGCGGGAAGGAAACGGGCAGCCGCGCCGACGGCCCGGTCTTGCCGAACACGATGTCGGCGATCGCCGGCCCGTCCTGCGACCCCAGAAACCAGGTGACCAGGATCGCCGGCGCCTTGAGCACCGCGTCGCTGAGCACCAGTGCACGGCCCGTACGCAGCAGCACGACGATCGGCGTGCCGGTCGCTGCCACCGCCTCGGCCAGCGCCATCTGCGCCGCGGGGATCACGATCGACGCCCGCGACTGCGCCTCGCCCGACATGCGCTGACTCTCGCCGACCGCCAGCAGGACGACATCGGCCGCGCGTGCGGCGGCCACAGCTGCGGCAATCCCGCCGGGGAGCGGATCGTCGATCCCCGACCCCGGCGTCACGCTGACCTGCGCCGGGTCGGCCACCGCTGCCCGGATACCGGTCGCCAGATCGACCGCTTCGGCGTCGGTGCCGTACACGTTCCACGGACCGATCAGGTCGTGCTGCCCGGCCGCGAACGGGCCGATCAGCGCGATCCGCCGTCCCTGTCGAGGCAGCGGCAGCAATGCGCCGTCATTCTTCAGCAGGACGATCGACCGCGCCCCCGCATCGCGGGCCAGCGCCAGCGTCTCGCGCGTCCGGATCCGCGTCTTCTCGCGACGCGGGTCGATCCGCCGGAACGGATCGTCGAACAGTCCGAGCGCGACCTTGAGCGCGAGGACGCGGCGGACCGCCTGGTCGAGCCGCGCCATCGGCACCTCGCCCGCCGCGACGAGCGCCGGCAGATGCGCCAAATAGAACCCGCTTTGCATGCTCATGTCGACGCCGGCCATGAAAGCGAGCTTGGTCGCTTCGCGCGCATCCGCTGCAAAACCGTGCGCGATCAATTCTTCGTCGCCGGTATAGTCGGATACGACCAGCCCGCCAAAGCCCCATTCGCGGCGTAGGATCTGCGTCAGCAGCCACGCATTCGCGGTCGCCGGGACGCCCGAAATCTCGTTGAACGCCGCCATCGTCGTCGCAGCGCCGGCGTCGAAGGCCGACTGGAACGGCGGAAAATACACCTCGCGGAGCGTACGCTCCGAAACGTCTACCGTGTTGTAGTCGAGCCCGGCTTCGCCCGCGCCATAGGCGGCGAAATGCTTGGCGCACGCCGCGACCGCGTCCGACGCCGCCAGTCCCCGCTCGCCTTGGAACCCGCGGACCCGCGCGGCCGCCATCATCCGGCCGAGCAGGACATCCTCGCCCGCCCCCTCGACACCACGCCCCCAGCGCGCGTCGCGCGCGACATCGACCATCGGCGCGAACGTCCAGTCGATCCCCGATGCCGCCGCCTCGGCCCCCGCGGCCCGGGCGGTACGCCGTGCAAGTTCGGGATCGAAGCTTGCCGCCTCTGCCAGCGGGACCGGAAACACGGTCCGCAGCCCGTGGATCACGTCGGCGGCGAACAGCAGCGGGATCTTCAACCGCGACTGGCGCATCGCAGCGGTCTGCATCCGCTGTGCCATAACCGCGCCATTGCCGTTGAACACCCCGCCCAGACGCCCGGCGCGGACCTGCGCGAGCTGTTCGTCGAAACTCGACGACCCGCCCGCGGGGTTGAGCGCGGTCGCCGCCCCCCCCGCCCAGGCCGCCGCCATCAGCGTCAACTGCCCGGCCTTCTCGACGACGGTCATGCGCGCAAGCACGGCTTCGACCGATGCGGGCAGGGCACGCGGCTGTGCCGTCTGCTGCAGCAGCGCGCGCGCGGGGCTCGCCGCCCAGGCGGTCACCGCCCCGGCCCCCATGATCATCGCCCGTCGTGAAATCGTCCGTTGTGCCATCGTCGCCGCCGTCATCCGCTAACCCTTTGTCCGTGCCTGTTTCGACCGCCCGGCTCCACCGGGCTGATGATCGTTGCAAGGTTCTTGATCCCCGTTTCTGGATCATGTAACCGGTTACATCAAGAATAACATTTCCAGCCGCGAACGACGGCCGACGCCAGAGGGGATCCTGACCAGCCATGTCGCACGCCACGATCCGTGATATTGCCCGCGAGGCGGCGGTGTCGGTGGCGACCGTGTCGCGCGCGATGAACGGGCTTGCCAGCGTCCGCCCCGAATTGCGCAAGCATATCGAGGAGGTCGCATCGCGGCTTGGCTATGTCCCGCATGCCGCGGCGCGACACCTGAGCTCGGCCCGCTCGGGGATGATCGGCGTGGTGATCCCCGATCTTCACGGCGAATTCTTCTCCGAACTGCTGCGCGGCATGGACCGCGAGGCGTCGGAGCGCGGGCTGTACCTGATGCTGATGAGGATGCACGGCGACGCGGCGCGCGGTGTGGCGGCGCTGAACGCGATGCGCGGTCGGGTCGACGGGCTGCTGGTGATGGCCCCTCAGGTCGCGGCGGACGAGCTGCTCGCGCACCTGCCGCGCGACATGCCCGCGGTGCTGCTGAACTGTGCGCCGGGACAGCCCGGCCGCGCCGAACTGCGCATCGACAACGCCGCCGGCGCCGCCGCGATCGTCGAGCATCTGATCGCGACGGGTCGTCGCCGGCTGGTCCATATCACCGGCCCCGAGGGGAATATCGATGCCGAGGAACGCTGTCGCGGCGCGCGCGACGCCTGTGCGCGTGCAGGCATTACGCTGCGCATCCTGCCGGGTGACTTCAACGAACCCTCGGGCATCGCCGCCGCCGCGACCCTTCTCGACGAGGGGTGCGACGCCGACGCGATCTTTGCCGCGAACGACATGATGGCGATCGGCGCGATGATGACGCTGAAACGGGCCGGGATTGCCGTTCCGGAGCAGATTGCGATCGCCGGTTTCGACGACATCCCGCTCGCCCGGCTCATCACGCCGTCGCTGACCACCGCAAGCATCGACATCGCGGCCTTCGGTGCGCGCGGCGTCGCACGGCTGGCAGGCGCGATTGCCGGGCAGGACGATGGCCTGCCCGAGCAGCGCATCCCGGTCGTCGTCATACGCGAATCGACCGGCCAGCCCGACCCGGCACGACCCAACGCATTTCTATCCACAATCCACAACGAGACACCCGATCAATCGGGAACAGGGGAACGACCATGACCAAGATGATGTTGCGTGCGGCAGCGCTTTCGCTGACGGCGCTGTCCGGCGGGGTGCTGTTCGCCCCCGCGCCGGCAGCCGCCCAGGTCGGCCAGGCGTCGTTACGCGGCACGATCACCGCGCCGGCGGACAATCCGGTCGTCGAGGTCACCGCGGTCGAGGTCGCGACCGGCCTGCGTCGCACGGTGCCCGCCGACGCCGCTGGCGGCTACAACTTCGCGTCGCTGCGCGCAGGCACCTATCGCCTCGAGATCAAGCAGCGCACCGGTACGCGCAATTCCGACAGCTTCACGCTGCGCGTCGGGCAGAGCGCCGGGCTTGACCTCGACCTGTCGAGCGCCGCGACGCCCCCCGCCGCTCAGCCGACAACGCCCGGTGCCGAACCTGATCCGACGGCGGACACCGGGGCGACCCCGGCTGCCGGCGGCACGGGCGACGAGATCGTCGTCACTGGCAACCGGATCCGCTCGCTGTCGGGCGGCCAGGTCGGCAGCAACATCACGCAGCGCCTGATCGAGCAACTGCCGCAGAACAACCGCAACTTCCTCGCCTTCGCCGATCTCGCACCGGGCGTCCGCTTCATCGAGGACGCCAGCGGCGCGTCGCGCATCCAGGGCGGCGGCCAGGACAGCCGCACTGTCAACGTCTTCGTCGATGGCGTCAGCCAGAAGGATTACGTTCTCAAGAACGGCATCACCGGCCAGGATTCGTCGCCCGGCAATCCCTTCCCGCAGCTCGGCATCGGCGAGTATCAGGTGCTGTCATCGAACTACAAGGCGGAGTTCGACCAGGTCAGCTCGGTCGCGATCACCGCGGTGACCAAGTCGGGCACGAACGAATTCCACGGCGAGGGTTTCTTCGACTACACCAATCAGAAGCTGCGCGACCGTCGCCCGAGCGAGATTTTCCCGACCACGATTCCGAAGGTGGACACGAGCAACAAGCAGTTCGGCGCGGCCCTGGGCGGCCCGATCATCAAGGACAAGGCGCACTTCTTCTTCACCTATGAAGGCAAGCGCATCACCAGCCCGTACGACGTGCGACCCGAGAACGGCTATCCGGTCGCGTCGATCCCCGAACAATATCGGGACGATTTCGGTACCTTCGCGCAGCGGTTCAAGGAAGACCTGTACTTCGGCAAGATCGATATCGTGCCGACCGACAATGATCTGATCGAGCTGTCGGGCAAATATCGCAACGAATCCGGGCTGCAGAACGCGACGGGCATCAACGCCGCGAGCACGTCGACGCTGAACAAGGTCGTCGACAAGCGCGGCCTGCTGCGCTGGCAGCATACGGGAAATACTTGGATCAACGACGCGCGCGTCTCGTATGAGGATGTGGTCTTCTCGCCGACGCCCGCGACCGACGGCATCACGCAGTTTTTCCAGGCGACGCAGCGGATCGGCAGCGGCACGCAGCGCACCGACCTGCTTCGCGCCGGCGCCGGCGGCAATTTCCAGACCAAGGGGCAGAAGGGCTGGACCGTCCAGGACGATTTCACGTTCACCGGCCTACAGGGGCACACGATCAAGGTCGGCGCCAAGGCGAAATGGGTGAAGCTCAACACGCGCGAGCAGAACCTGACCAACCCGCAATATACCTATGACGTCAACGCGATCCCCGGCGTCGCCTTCAACGACACGCTGCCCTACCAGCTTCAGTTCGGTGCCGCCGTCGCGGCGGGCAATCCCAACGTCCGGTCGAACAATTTCCAGATTGGTTTCTACGCGCAGGATGATTGGGACGTCACCGACCACCTGACGCTCAATCTCGGCCTGCGCTGGGATTATGAGCGGACGCCGGCCTATCTCGATTATGCCACCTCGGCAGAGAATGTCGCTGCGGTGTCACCCGCCAATTACGGCAACCTCATTGGCGCCGACTATGACATCAACGACTATATCTCGACCGGCAACAACCGGAAGGCGTTCAAGGGTGCGTGGCAGCCGCGGCTGGGCTTCACTTATCGCTTCGACGAAGCCGGACGCTTCTCGATGTTCGGGGGCTATGGCCGCTCCTATGATCGCAACCAGTTCGACTTCCTCCAGCAGGAGGTCAGTCAGGGCGCGTACCAGGTCCGCACGTTCAACTTCATCGGCAACGATTCACTTAACCCCTGCGTGCCCAGCCAGACCTGTATCGCATGGAATCCGGTCTATCTGACCGAGGCCGGACGTCAGCAGCTGGCGACCTCGGCGAGCGGCGGCGGCCGCGCGATCGTCATGATGAACAACGACCTGAAGCTGCCCTATTCGGACCAGTTCAGCCTTGGTCTGCGCGGCCGCTTCTCGCCGGTCGAACTCGAGCTCGGCTTCACGCATATCGAGAGCAATGACGGGTTCGCGTTCCTGCTCGGCAACCGGCGCCCGGACGGGAGCTTCTTCTTCAACGATCCGGCCAACCCGACCGACGTGCCGCAGTCGCCGTTCTCCTTCTCGCCGAACGGCTTCGGGTCGATCATTCTCGGCACCAATGGCCTGAAGACCAATTCCGATGCGGTCTATTTCAAGCTGACCAAGACCTATTCGGCGGCCTCGCCGTGGAGCATCGACGCGACCTACACCTACACGCAGGCCGAAGAGAACCGCCAGTTCGGCGAAACCTATTCGCTCGATTTCGCCCAGCTCTCCGATTATCCGACCTTGCGCTCGTCGGGCGTGCCGCGTCACCGGTTCGTCATCGCGGGCAGCGTCGATACGCCGATCGGTGTGACGATCTCGACCAAGTTCCAGATCGAATCGCCGATCTATCTCAAGGCGTTCATCGACAATTCGGATCCGTTCTCGCGAACGCTGGTCGGGCGCGAGGCCGATGGCCTTGGCGATCTCTGGGGTCGCCGACAGCTCGATTTCGCGTTCACGAAATATGTCCCGCTCGGCTTCATCTCCGATCAGACCAGGATCCGCATGCGGCTCGATATCCTGAACGTGATGAACGACCGCAATTACGTCGATTTCAACAACAGCCCGCTCGATCCGAATTACGGTCGGCGGTCGACCTACAGCACGGGCGGCAACGCACCGCGCACGGTCAAACTGTCGGCGGGTTTCTCCTTCTGACCTGCCCCCGGGGGACGTGGCCCAGCCACGCCCCCGCTTTTTTTTGAAGACCAGACCCGAAGGACATCATGATCGATCGCAGGCAGATGCTGGGCCACAGCACGCTCGGCCTGGCGGGACTCATGGCCGGCTGCGCCGCGCCGTTCCGCCCCAGTACGCCCCTCCCCAGCGCGGCCCTCCCCGGCCCCGAGACCATCGCTACGCCGATGCCGAGCGCGTTGCTCGCGGACCTCCATCACCGCAGCTTCCGCTATTTCTGGGACACGACCGATCCCGTCACGGGGCTTGCACCCGATCGCTGGCCGACACCGTCCTTCGCGTCGATCGCCGCGGTCGGCTTCGCGCTGACCGCCTATCCGATCGGAGTCGAGAATGGCTGGATCACGCGCGACCAGGCGCGCGCGCGGACCCTGGCCACGCTCGAATTCTTCGCAGCCGCCCCGCAGGGCGACAGCCGCAGCGACGACAGCGGCTTCAAGGGCCTGTTCTACCATTTCCTCGGCAGGACCAAGGGTCACCGCTTCGCACGCGCCGAACTGTCGACGATCGACACGGCGCTGCTGATCGGCGGCGTGCTGTTCGCCCAGAGCTGGTTCGATACCGAACATCCGGGCGACGTCCGGATCCGTGCGCTGGCGGACCAGCTCTATGCCGCGATCGACTGGACTTGGATCACCCCGCGTGCGCCGTTCATGGCGATGGGCTGGCACCCCGAAAGCGGTTTCATCCCGCATGACTGGAACATCTACAACGAAGGCCTGCTGCTCTATATCCTCGCGCTCGGCTCGCCAACGCACGCGCTACCGGCACAGAGCTGGGATGCGTGGACGAGCCGGTTCGACGCGCAGTGGGGCGACCGCTGGGGCGGCGAGCCGCACGTCCAGTTTCCCGCACTGTTCATCCATCAGTACAGCCATTGCTGGATCGACTTCCGCGGCATTCGCGACCGCTACATGACGGCGAAGGGCATCGATTATTTCGAGAACAGCCGCCGCGCGGTCCGCGCGCAGCGCGCCTATGCGATCGCCAACCCCGAAGGCTGGGTAGGCTATGGCCCCGACGTCTGGGGGCTCACCGCGTGTGACGGCCCCGGCGATTTCGCCATCGACATCGGTGGCCGCCGCCGCGAATTCTTCAGCTATGCGGCCCGCGGGGTCGGCGACCGGGACGACGGGACGCTGGCCCCGACCGCGGCAGCGGCATCGATCGCGTTCGAACCCGAATTGTCGAGCCGTGCGATTGCGACGATGCACGCCCGCTACGGCGCCCGCATCTACGGCAAATACGGCTTTCTCGATTCGTTCAACCCGACGCTGACGGCCACGTCGGTGCCGCTCAAGCATGGCAGCGTCGATCCCGCTGCGGGCTGGGTGGACGACGATTATCTGGGCATCGACCAGGGCGCGATCGTCGTCATGATGGAGAATTGGCGCACCGGCCTCGTCTGGACGACCATGCGCCGCAATCCGCATATCCGCCGCGGGTTGCAGCGCGCGGGGTTTACCGGGGGCTGGCTGACCTGATCGCCGCACCGGGCGATGACGCGATAACAGGTGCGCACGGCCGGCTCGGGCGCGATAGGATGACGCATGCATCGCCCCAGGACCACCATCCGCCAGCTCAGCTATTTCGTCGCGCTTGCCGAAAACGGCAGCTTCACCCGCGCGGCCGAACGGATGGGCGTGTCGCAGCCGTCGCTCTCGCAACAGATCCGCGCGCTCGAGACGATTCTCGGTGCGCCGCTCTTTGAGCGCGGCGGGCCTGCGATCCCGACGCCGCTCGGCCGCGAGCTTCTCGAGCGCGCGCGTCGGATCCTGTTCGACCTTGCGGACCTGGAGGAAGTGCGCGTCGCTTCAGCGGACGCGCTGGTCGGGACGATCCGGCTGGGCGTATCGCCGACGCTCGGCGCCTATCTGCTACCGACCTTCGTCGCGCGTCTGCACCGTGACCATCCGACGCTGCGCATCCATGTCCGCGAAGGCCTGCCCTCCGCGCTGACCGCGGGACTCGCGGCGGGTGACCACGACCTGATCCTCGCACAGCTGCCGGTCGCCGGGCGCGGATTCCACACCGAGCGTCTGTTCCGTGAGGCGCTGTATCTGGCGATGGCGGCGGACCATCCGCTGGCCCCCAAGGCTGGAATCGAGATGGCCGATCTGCGCGGCCAGAACCTGCTGACGCTCGTCGCGGACTATCGCCTCGCGCAACAGGTCGCCGCGATCGCCGGCGAAGTCGGCGCGGTCGTGCTCAATGATTATGAGGGCACCAGTCTCGACGCGATCCGGCAGATGGCCGGGATGGGCATGGGGCTGGCATTGCTGCCCGAACTCTATGTCCGCCAGGAAGTGCGTGACGGTGGCGACGTCATCGTGCGGCCGTTCAGCCATGGCCGACAATATCGCGAGATCGGACTGCTGTGGCGCATCGGCGCAGGCCGTGCTCCCGCCTATCACCTGATCGCCGACCTGTTGCGCGCGGTTGGCCCATAGGTTTATCCTATCGATGATATAGCCGCCCCGTAGTTGTTTCAATAACACTGTGCGGCAATTCTGATTGCGGACTCGAGCAGTTGGATGACGCAGGTGGCAGGCAAACGAATCGGATGGCGTGAAGCGCGCGGCTGGCTGGGCGAGATCGTCGGACCCGATACGCCCTATCTCCGCCTCGCAATGGTGTACGGCGTCGCGATCAGCCTGTTGTCGCTCGCCACGCCGATCTCGGTGCAGCTGCTGATCAACAGCGTCGCCAACACCGCGCTGCCCGCACCGTTATGGACGCTGGCCGGGCTGCTGCTCGTGCTGCTGCTGTTCGTGGCCGGGCTCAGCGCGATGCGCTTCTGGGTCATGGCGCTGTTCGAACGGCGCTTTTTCGCGCGCGTCGTCGCCGAAATCACCGAACGCGCCGTCCACGCGCAGAACCCCTTCTTCGCCGATCAGAATCGCGGCGACCTGTTCAACCGCTATTTCGATCTCGTCGTGGTGCAGAAGGCGGTGCCGAGCCTGGTGATCGGGGCGTTCACGATCATCCTCCAGTCCGCGGTCGGTCTGGTCGTCACGAGTTTCTACCACCCCTTCTTCCTCGCGTTCAACGCCCTGCTGATCCTGCTGGTGCTCGCGATCTGGACGATCTGGTCGCGCGGATCGATCCGGTCCGCGGTCGCGCTCAGCCACGCCAAGCACGACGCGGCCCGCTGGCTCGAAAGCCTGGGCGGATCGAACGGTTTCTACAAATCGAGCCGCCATCTCGATTTCGCGATGGATCGGTCCGAAGCCGTCACTGCCACCTATGTCGACCGCCACGAACGCTATTTCCGCTACAGCTTCGCGCAGACCGTCGCCTTCCTGCTGCTCTATGCCTTTGCCAGCGCGGCGCTGCTTGCGCTTGGCGGCAATCTGATCCTGCGCGGCGAACTGTCGATCGGACAGCTGGTCGCGGCCGAGCTGATTCTGAGCGGCGTGTTCTACGGCGTGTCGCAGCTCGGCTGGTATCTCGACACGCTCTACGACCTGATCGCGAGCGCTGAGGAATTGTCGCTGCTGTTCGCGATTCCCCAGGAACAGGCCGCCGCCACCGCGGGACAGGCGCCCGGCGATGGTGCCGTCCGGCTCGAGGCGGTCGAAGTCGAGGGTGCGCGCTTCGACTTCTCGCTGGCGGCGGGCGAACAGCTCGTCACGTTGGCGGATGGCGGGGCGGAACGGCTGCTGGCGATGGTGCTGAAGCGCCACATCGTGCCCGAGCGCGGGCTGGTCACGGTCGGTGGCGCCGACATGGCGACGTTCGACATGTATCTGTTGCGATCCGCGGTGATGGTGCTCGACCGGCCGACCATCGTCGAGGTCACGATCCGCGAATATCTGTCGCTTGCCGCGGCGGCGGGATCGGACCCGGGCGGGATGCTCGAAGTCCTCGACGCCGTGGGCCTGCGCGAGCGGGTTGCACAGTTCCCGCACGGGCTCGACACCCCGCTAGCCGCGTCGGGCTATCCGCTGGCGATCGGCGAGGTCGTCGCGCTCAAGCTTGCCAGTGCGCTGCTCGTCCGACCACGCGTGCTGATGCTCTCGCAGCTGTGCGACCTGATCCCCGCGGAGCGGCTGGCGGACGTGCTGCGCCGGCTGAAGGCGGCCGGGACGACCACCCTGCTGTGTACCGGCCGGCCCGAAGACATCGTCCTCGATGGCTGGTTCCGGCTCGAACCGCATCGCCAGCGACGCTTCGCCACCCATGCCGCGCTGATCGCCGACGCGCATACGGAGTCGAACGATGCCGTATAGTCCCGATCGCGTCGCACATTTCCCGACACTGGCGAAGATGCGCGCGCCGCGCAGCGCGGTGACGGTCGCGTGGCTGCTGTTTATCGGCATCGCGGTCGCGATCGCGATCATGGCGCTGGTCCCCTGGGTGCAGACCGCCAACGGCACCGGCCAGGTCGTCGCGCTCGATCCCGACGATCGCCAGCAGCAGGTGACGGCGTTCGTGCCCGGCCGCGTCGAACGCTGGTACGTGCATGACGGACAGCATGTCGAACGCGGCGACCCGATCGCGCGCGTCGTCGATCTCGACCCCGATCTGCTGTCGCGTCTGCGCGCCGAGCGCGCGCAGGTCGAGGCGGAGATCGCCGCGGTCCAGCAAAGCCGCGCGGTCGCCGGCATCGACGTGTCGCGTACTGCGCAGCTCTTCGCCGAGGGGCTGGCGGCACGGCGCGATTATGAGCAGACCCAGATCAAGGTCGCCGATGCAGGCGCCAAGCTGGCCGAGGCGCGCGCCAAGCTCAACCGGATCGACATCCAGCTCAATCGCCAGTCCGCGCAGATGGTCCGCGCACCGCGCGACGGTCGCGTCCAGCAGCTCAACGCCACGACCGGCGGATCGATGGTGTCGCCCGGCACGGTGCTCGCGGTGATCGCCCCCGAGCGCGTCGAGCGTGCGGTCGAACTGTTCGTCGACGGTCGGGACGTGCCCGTGCTGCGTCCCGGCCGACCGGTCCGCCTCGAATTCGAGGGCTGGCCCGCGATCCAGTTCAGCGGCTGGCCGTCGGTTGCACAGGGCATGTTCGACGGCCGCGTCCGCACGATCGATCCCAATGCCGCCCCCGACGGGCTGTTCCGCATCCTGGTCGAGCCCCAGCCCGGCAAGCCCGCCTGGCCCGCGCGCGAATTCGTCCGCCCCGGCGGCAAGGTGCGCGGCTGGGTGCAGGGCGAGACGGTGCTGGTCGGCTATGAACTCTGGCGCCAGCTCAACGACTTTCCGCTCGAATTCGGCCGGCGTCCGGCCGCGGCAGCCTATGGCGCGGCAAAGGGCGAGGCCAAGGGCATGGACGCGAAGGCCTCCGACGAGGAGGGCGGCAAGAAGTGACCCGGTTCTTCGCCGCACTGCTGATGCTGCTGTCCCCGGTGGCAGCGATCGCGCAAGCCGCCCCACTGACACTCGACGAGGTGCTGCGTGCCTCCGCGCGGTCCGCCCCGCAGATCGTCGAGGCACTCGCGCGCGTCCGCCAGGCGGAGGGGCGATCGCTGTCGGCGGACGGCGCGTTCGACACGGTGTTCGACGTCGACGGCAAGTCGCGCGTCGCGGGCTATTATGACGGCACCGTCGTCGAAAGCCGCGTGACGAGGCCGCTGACGACCAATGGCGGCTATGTCTATGGTGGCTACCGCGCGTCGCGGGGCACTTTTCCTGTCTATGAGGATCAGGCCTATACCAACCGGCTGGGCGAGGCGAAGGTCGGCGCCCTGTTCGCCTTGTTGCGCGACCGCGTGGTCGACGAACGCCGGACGCGGCGCAGCGTCGCCGGCGCGGACATCGACGTCGCACGGTTCGAAGCGCAGATGGTCGCGATCGGCGTCCAGCGCCGCGCGGTCGACGCCTATCAGGCCTGGGTCGCCGCGGGGTTGCGCCTGCGTGCCTATCGCGACCTGCTCGACCTTGCGGAGCGGCGGCGCGGCGCGATCGGGCGGCTGGTGACGCTGGGTGCACGACCCGAGATCCTGTTGACCGAAAACGACCAGAACCTTGTCCGCCGGCGCGCGCTCGTCGTGCGCGCCGAACAGGATATCGCCACCGCCGCCAACACGCTGTCGCTCTATCTGCGCGACGATGCGGGAGCACCGCTGCTCGTATCATCCGATCGGCTGCCCGCGGACACGAGCGCGCTTGCCGGCGTCGCACCGACTGGATCGAGCGCGGCAGCGATCGCGCGGCCGGATTACAGGGCGATCCTGACCCGGATCGACCAGTCGACGGCGCGGCTGATGCTGGCGGAAAACGATCTGTCGCCCCGGCTCGATCTGCGCGGTGAAGTCGGCAAGGATGTCGGCCCGGTCGGTCTGGGCGGACCGAACCGCACGCCGCTCGAAGCGGCGGTCGGCTTCCGCTTCAGCGTCCCGCTTCAGAATCGCGCCGCTAAGGGACGCGTGGCCGAAGCCCGCGCCGAGATCGACGCACTGGCACAGCGCAGCCGCTTCCTGCGCGACCAGATCGCAATCGAGGTCGAGGGGATCGTCATCGCGGTCGGCGCGACCGAACGGCTTGCCGGGATCGCGGAGGAGGAACGCAGCCTGGCCGACCGGCTCGCGGTCGCCGAACGCCGCCGCTTCGAGCTGGGATCGGGGGACTTCTTTCTCGTCAACCAGCGCGAGGAGACCGCGACCGATGCGCGCGTCCGCCTGATCGACGCGCAGGCCCGCATCGCCTCCGCGCGCGCCGAACTCGCCGCCGCGACGGCCGACCGTGTCGCACTGGGGCTGGACCGCTAGGCCAGCCCCGCCCTGCTCAATAGGCGAGCGCGCACCCATCGGCGCGCATCTCGCTCGCCGCGGCATAAACGCGGGTGTCGCCGTCCATCCGGTGCTCGACGCATTCGTAGCGCCCGAAGCCGCCATCGGGATCGCCGATCGTCCACCCCATGTCGGCCAGCCGCTTGCGCGTCGCGACCGGCACGCCGGTTTCGAGCCGGAGCAGCCCGGTGGGTCCGAGCCCGGGCGTATCTTCGCCCATCGATTGCGACGATCCCTCGTGATGCCAGCGTGGCGAATCCCCTGCCGACTGGATTTCGAGCCCATAGTCGACGCGGTTGACGATGATCTGCGTCTGCCCCTGCGGCTGCATGTCGCCGCCCATCACCCCGAAGCTCATCCACGGCGCGCCCTTGCGCGTCGCGAAGCCCGGGATGATCGTCTGGAACGGCCGCTTGCCCGGCGCATAGATGTTGGGGTGACCGTCCTTCAGGTTGAACAGCTGCCCGCGATCCTGGAACATGAAGCCGAGGCCATCGGCGACGAGGCCCGATCCCATCCCGCGGAAGTTGGACTGGATCATCGACACCATCATGCCGTCCTTGTCCGCGCAGCTGAAATAGGTGGTGTCGCCGTGGCTCGGGGCTTGGCCCGGATAGACCGGGGTCAGCAACCGGTCGGGCCGGATCAGCTTGGCGCGCTGTGCGGCATAGTCCTTGGAGATCAGCCACTCGACCGGCACCTTGGCGAAGTGCGGATCGGCATAATAGCGCGCGCGGTCCTCATAGGCGAGGCGCTTGGCCTCGGCCTGCAAGTGGATCGACAGCGCGGACTGGAAGCCTGCGCCCTTCAGGTCGAACCGCTCGAGGATGTTGAGCATCTGGAGCGTCGCCAGCCCCTGCGTGTTTGCTCCAAGCGCGTGGACGGTGGTGCCGCGATAGTCGGTGGTGCTGGGCGCGATCCATTCCGAATGGTGCGCGGCGAGGTCCGCTGCCGACAGCCATCCGCCGATCCGCTTGAAATAGCGTTCGATCTTCTGCGCGATGTCGCCCTGGTAGAAGGCATCGCGCCCGCCGCTCGCGATCGCGCGATAGGTGCGCGCAAGATCGGGATTGCGGAACACGCCGCCCGCCGCGGGGCCCTTGCCGTCCGCCAGCCCGTAGGTGCGTAGCGCGTTGGCGGACTCCTCCAGCCCGTTCCCCGGACGGCGGAACGCGGTGAGGCTACGGCGGATATAATAAGCGATGATGTCGGGCACCGGCGCGCCCGCTTCAGCCAGCGCGATCGCGGGTTGGAACAGCGCCGCCCAGGGCAGCTTTCCGTAGCGCTGGTGCATCGTCCACCACGCGTCGACCGTCCCCGGCACCGACACGCTGAGCGCGCCGAGCGGCGGCAATGCGCCGTTCCTGGCGCGCGACCGCACCGTTTCCAGGCTCAGGCCGCGCGGCGATTTGCCCGAGCCCGCGAGGCCGACCACCGCCTTGGCCTTGGGATCCCAGATCATCGCATAGGCATCCCCGCCGATCCCGCTCGACGTCGGCTCGAGGAAGCCGAGACACGCGTTGATCGCGATCGCCGCATCGACCGCCGACCCACCCGACCGCAGGATGTCGATCCCCGCCTGCGTCGCGAGCGGGTGCGCGGTCCCCGCCGCGCCGTTGAGGCCATAGACCGCTGTGCGCGACGCGAAGCTCGCGCCGATCGGCCGGTCGCCGGCATGGACGTCGGGGCGCAGGAAGCGCTCCTCGCCAGGCGCCCAGAATGTAGGATTGGTATCCGTCGCGGGTGCTGCCCCCTGCCCCGGGCCGGGCGCAGGGTCGCTGCTGGCTTTACCGCGCTGCGCAGAAGCGAGTGTCGGAAGCAGCGCAGTCGCGGGCAGCGATGCGATGAAGGTGCGACGATGCATTGGCGAACTCCCAGAACTTGGCAAGGTTGTTGCCCGCAGGGGCGATCGGCGCAAGTGGCTGAAATCGGCGGTGCCTCGACGGATCAGCGCCGGCGTCTGGCCGCGACGACCTGAAGCAGCACCGCCGCCGCGGACAAGGCCGCGCCTAGCCCCGTGACCGCGACCCAACCGTCCATGTGCCATGCCCAGGTCGCGCCGGCAGATCCCGCCGCGCCGCCGAGGAACATCGCCCCCATGAAGATCGTGTTGAGCCGGGCGCGGGCCTCGGGCCGCAGCGCGTAAACCACATGCTGGTTGGAGACGAGCGCACTCTGCACGCCAAAATCGAGCAGGATGACGCCGACCACCAGTCCGGCAATCGAACTCCACAGCGCAAAGACTGCCCAGCTTGCCAGCGTCAGCACGGCCCCGAGCAGGATCACCAGCCTGGGACCGCGGCGGTCGGCGATGCGCCCGGCGACCGGCGCGGCAAGCACGCCGACTGCACCGACCACCCCGAACAGACCCGCGATATCCGCCCCCAAACCGAAACGCGGACTCTGCAGATGGAGTGCGAGAATCGTCCAGAACACGCTGAACGCGCCGAACAGCAGCGCCTGCGTGATGGCCGCCTTGCGCAGCGCGCCGAACTCCCGCCAGAGACCGCCGAGCGACCGCAACAGCCCTGCATAATCGAGATCCGCGGTCGAGACGCTGCGCGGCAGCCGCATCGCCATCACCACCCCCGCGCCGAGCGCCATCGGCACGCCTAGCCAGAACATCGCTCGCCACCCGGCATGCGTCGCGACGAAACCCGCCAGCGTCCGGCTGAGCAGGATGCCGCACAACAGCCCCGCCATGACCGTCCCGACCGTTGCACCGCGTCGTTCCGGGCTTGCGAGATGCGCGGCAAACGGCACGACCTGTTGCGCGACGGTCGACAATATCCCGACGAGCAGCGACGCGGCGATCAGCATCGCCGCGCTCGGTGCGATCGCCGCGAGGATCAGGGCCGCGGCCAGCCCCAGGAACTGCACGACGATCAGACGCCGGCGTTCGACCAGGTCGCCGAGCGGTACCAGAAGGAACAGTCCCGCGGCATAGCCAAGCTGGGTCGCGGTCGGCACCAGGCTGGTCGCGGCCCCGGGCAGGTCGCGCTCGATGATCCCCAGCATGGGCTGGTTGTAATAGATATTGGCGACGGCAACGCCGGCCGCGGCGGCCATCACGAACGTCAGCCCCCGACCGAGATGGTGTCCGCCCGGCGGGTGTGGCATCGACGCATCCGGCTCCAAGGGGCCACGGTCGTCCGCAATACTCGTCATACCAAATTCCTCTGCGACCGCGTGCCCGCTATGTGGACCATGGTGCAATGCCCGATAAGAGCGCGTCAGTGGCGAAGATGGGCTCGCGATCAGCGGCGCATCAATGCGGTGCGGAAGGTAATCGCGAACCGGGTCCGCCCCGGCCGCGACGCGAGCACCACCCGCGTCGCGTGCGCCTCCGCAACCTGCGCGACGATCGCCAGCCCCAACCCGCTGCTGGCGGATGCGGCACGATCGCGTTTCCAGAAACGGCGAAAGATCGACGGCTGATCCGCCTCGGGGATGCCGGGGCCGTCGTCGCAGACCGCCAGCGTGCCGTCTGTCCCGATCGTCACGTCGATCCGACGGCCAGGCCCGCTATGCTTGACCGCATTCTCGATCAGGCAGCCCAGCGCCTTGGCGATCCAGGCCGCATGGCCGGCGACCATCACGCTGTCCGCCCCCGTCGACAGCGCGATCGACTTGCCCTGGCGGATCGCCAGCGGCGCGATCGAGGCCACGCCGTCGGTCGCGATCGCGACGAGATCGACCGATGCCGCGGTATCCAGCGCGACGGTTTCGAGCTCGGCGATCTCCAGCACCTGCTCGACGATGCGGCCGAGCGTGTCGAGATCGCTGCGCAGCGTCGACCGCAACGTAGCATCCTCGACCTCCTCGACACGAAGCCTCGCCACCGCGATCGGCGTGCGCAGCTCGTGCGCCGCATCGGCGATGAAGTCGCGCTGCATGCGGTAGCTCGACGTCAGACGCTCCAGCAGCGCATTGACCGCGCGCGCGAGTGGACGCACTTCGGCCGGAAGCCGGTCGTCATGCAGACGCAGATCGAGCGGCAGCGCATCGTCCGTCCGCAGCGATGCGGAGGCTTGCCGTACCGGCGCGACCGCACGCCGGATGATCAGCACGTCGATCGCCAGCAGCAGCAGCAGGACCGGCGTCACGATCGCCAGGCCGTAGAGCAGGAACTGCGCGAGCAGGTCGTCGAGAATATAGTCCGGGTGAGTCAGGTTCTGCAGGACAATGATCCAGACACGCGCGCTCCCGACGCGCACCGGACTGCTGGCGCCGGCATAGAAGGCATGCCGCGACTGCCGGCGGAAGAAGCGCTCCTCGTGGCTCAGGGGGATGGCAGCGAGCGGCACCAGGATCGGCGAGTCCGACCGGAACAGGACCGCACCGCGCGGATCGACGATGCGGAATGCAAAGCCCGCCCCCGGCGCGAACACTGCGGCGCTGGTCCGGTCCTGCGTCAGGTGCAACCGGCCGCGCGCGTCCTGCGACAGCGCCTGGCGCAGGGCCTGGGTATGGACGTGGACCGTCTGATGCTGGATCCGCGCCGCCGTCGTGTCGAGAAACAGATAGACCCCGCCGGCCACCGCGACGGCGGTGATCAGCACCGCGATCGCATGCCAGCGCAGGATCTGCGCCATCAATGATCGTGGCGGCCGCGTCACGCGTCCCGCTCCAGCATCATGTAACCGACCCCTCGGACCGTGACGATGTCCGCGGTCGCCTGCGACTCCGCCAGACGACGCCGCAGCCGGTGGACATAGACCTCGACTGCATTCGACCCGAGATCGTCGGCCAGCCCGAACAGCAATTGTTCGAGATGCTGCTTGGTCACCACCCGGCTCGCGCGGCGGATCAGCCCGGCGAGCACCTCCAGTTCGCGCGCGGACAAAACGGTCGGCCGGCCGGCAACGGAGACCTCGCGCGTTGCCGGATCGAACCGGACGTTGCCGCACTCGATCGTCCGGTCGACGATCGTGCCGCTGCGCCGGAGCAGCGCCTGGATGCGGGCGAGCAGTTCCTCGGGCGCGAACGGCTTGGCGAGATAGTCGTCGGCCCCCGCCTCGAGCCCGGTCACCCGGTGTGCGACGCTTGCCCGCGCCGTCAGCGCGATGACCGGCGTGGGATCGTCGCGGTCACGCAATTCGCGCACGACCGACAGGCCATCGCCGTCCGGCAGCCCGAGATCGAGGATGACCGCGGCATAGCGCGTATAGGACAGGATCAGCCGTGCATCGGCGGCCGTCGCGGTCGCGTCCGCGGCATAGCCCGCCTCGCCGAGCAGCCGGATCAGCATCGTGACCAGATCGGCATGATCCTCGACGATCAGGATCCGCATCGACGCTCCCCGGTCGGGCTGCCCGGATCGCACCGCCCGCGCCCATCGCCGCCTGTAAGGCTGGCGTAAGCCGGACGGGATAGGCCGACCGATCCTCGATCCCGATCGATGTCGCGCGATGCGCCGTCAGCAAAAATCAGAGTGTCTCCATGTCCGATATCCTTGGCCCGTTCGAACGGCTTGCAGCGACCCGCGCCGCGGTGTCCCGCGACCGTGCGGCGCCTGACCAGCCGCGCCGGGTCGCCCTGTTCTCGGGCAACTACAACTATCTGCGCGACGGCGCCAACCAGGCGCTCAACCGCCTCGTCGGGTATCTCGAGCGCGACGGCGTCGACGTTCGGGTCTATTCACCGACATCGCCCCGCCCCGCCTTTGCCCCCACGGGCACATTGGTGTCGGTCCCGTCGGTCAGCATTCCAGGTCGCGGCGAGTATCGGCTGGGGCTCGGATTGCCGGCGAGCGTGCGGCGCGATGTCGAACGCTTCCGCCCCGACATCGTCCACCTGTCCGCCCCCGACTGGACCGGCGTTGCCGCGCAGCGGCTGGCGCGGACGATGGGCGTCCCGGTCGTCGCCAGCTTGCACACGCGGTTCGAGACCTATGCGCAATTCTATGGTGCGGGATTGATCCGGCCAATGATGGAACGGCATCTCGACCGGTTCTACACCGGCAGCGACGCGATCCTCGTGCCCACCCCTCCCATCGCCGCCGAGTTTTCCGCCAAGGGGCTTGGCGAGCGGACACGTCTCTGGGGTCGCGGGGTCGATCGCGATGCCTTCTCTCCGCGCCACCGCGACCTGGCCTGGCGCCGGCACATGGGCATCGCCGACACCGACATCGTCCTGCTCTTCTTCGGCCGGCTGGTCCGCGAGAAGGGACCGGCGCTGTTCGCCGACATCGTCGACGCGGTTCGCAAGGGTACCGAAGAATCGTGCGGAACTGCCGCCACGATCCGGGCGGTGGTCGTCGGCGACGGGCCCGAACGGGACTGGCTAACGCAGCGCCTGCCGGACGCGATCCTCCTCGGCAGCCTGTCGGGCGACAGGCTGGCCCGCGCGGTCGCCAGCGCGGATATTTTCGTCAATCCGAGCATTTCCGAAGCCTTTGGCAACGTAACGTTGGAAGCGATGGCATCGGGATTGCCGAGCGTGTGCGTCGACATCCCCAGCGGACGCAACCTGCTGCGCAAGGAAACGGGCATGTTCTTCGCCGCGAACGATCTCGATGCGGCGGTTGCCGCGGTTCGCCGTCTCGCACTGTTCTCGGATCTGCGCGCTTCGATGGGCCGGGCCGCACGCGCGGCAAGCGCGGCCTATGACTGGGACACAGCGTCGGCGATGGTCCTCGACGCCTATCATGCGCTGTTGGGGACGGACACTGTGTCGGCAACCGCCGATCCGGGTGCCGCGTCGGCACTCCGGCGGAACCGGTCGGCCGCGGGCTGAGCGTCGTGACAGAACAGTGCAGCGCCCGGACGCCGTCAGGGTGGCGACGTCTCCTGTCATCGTCGTCGGTGCGAACGGCAGCCGCTGCTGCCGCGATGCTCGCCGTCGTCGCGATCGCCCTGTCGGCACTCGCAAGCCTGCTAGACGGGGTCGACTGGACCGACATCCGCGACACGCTGACGCGGATCGGCGGGGTCCGGCTGCTGCTCGCCGCCGGGATCACCGCAACCAGCTACGGCGTGCTGACCGGCTATGACGTGATCGCGCTGCGGGTCATCGGGCGACGGGTTGCCTATCCCCGGGCGGCGCTCGCCTCGTTCACCAGCTATGTTTTCAGTCACAATTTCGGGTTCGCGCTGCTGACCGGTGGAACCGCGCGGTGGCGGATCTACCGGCCCGCAGGGCTGACGATCGGCGAAGTCGGCCATGTCATGGTGCTGACCGGCCTGACCTTCTGGTCCGGGGTGCTCCTGCTGCTGGGGATCGGGCTTGTCGCCAGTCCCGACAGGCTGGCGATTGCCGGCCTTGCGATGTCCTACCCGGTCCACGCCGCGATCGGCGCGGTGAGCCTTGCCCTGCTGGGCCTGGTGCTGATCCTGCTCCACCGGCGTGGCGGTCGGATGATCGTCGCGTTCGGCCGGTCGATCCCCGTGCCTCGCACGCGGCAGGCACTGATCCAGATGATGCTGGCGAGCATCGACCTCGTCCTTGCGGCGCTGGTGCTGGTCGTCCTGCTGCCCGGCGCGTCGCTTGCCCTGCTTCCCGGCCTGTTGCTCGGGTACCTGGTGGCGATCACGACGGGACTGATCACCCATGCCCCGGGTGGCGTGGGCGTGTTCGAAGCGGTGATGCTGGCGAGCCTCCCCGAGATCGACCGCGCGACGCTGTTCGCCGCCTTGCTCGCCTATCGGATGGTCTATTTCCTGATCCCGCTCGCCATCGGGATGGTGCTGTTCGCGCTTCATGAAGTCGACCTGCGGGCTCGCGTAAGGTCGGCGTAAGTCGGCGCGGCGATGAGCGCATGTCCTCATGCTCCAGCCACCGGAACCCGTCACCATGATCATCCGCGCGCGGCCCTGCGCCCCGTTCTCCCTCGCAGCGTTCTGCGCCCCCGCCCTCCTCGCCGCCAGCACCGGTGCAGCCGCGCAGACGCGATCGGCAGAGGCCCAGCCGGTGCCGGGCGCGACCGCGATCGCGGGGGCGACGTCCGCGGCGATCCCCGCCATCCCCGAACCGATGATCTTCGACATGGTGCGGCCACTCGGCGCGCGGCGCGGCGAGCTCGAGACCAACACGCTCGCCCAGGTCAATCTCAGCGGACCGTCGCGCCATGTCGAATGGGCGCCCGAGGTCGAATATGCGGTCGCCGACGGCTTTGCGGTCGAGCTCGAGCTGCCGTTCACCAATGGCCGGCTGACCGATCTCAAAATGGGGCTGCAGGGGACGTTCGGCACGTTTCGCGGCGGACGCAGCATCCACGGCGTCCAGTATCTCGGGCTTCACAATCGCCGCGACGGGGGCTGGTCGAGCAGCCTGGTCTATCTGCTCGGCAACCGCTTCGGCGAACGGTTGAGCACGATGACGATGATCGGCGCGGGCGACGTGACGCTCAGGAGCACGAAGGGCACCGGGCTGATCGTCAATCACTCGACATTCTGGGATGTCGATGACGGCACCGTGCTCGGGTTCGAGGTAAACCGGCAGACGGGGGCGAGCGGCTATTGGCTCCTGATGCCACAGCTGCACCGCGCGATCGGGCGGAAGGTCTCGGCGCAGATCGGTGCGGGCGCCGAACGGGCCGTGTCGGGTCCATTTCGACCGCGCATCGGCCTGCGCATCATTCGCGAATTCTGAGGTGCCAGCTGCCATGCAGGCCGGGCCCGCTGGTGCCGGCCCGCCCGACATGCCACACCCCTGACATATCAGAACAAGGGGTTATGAATGCGCGCCAGTGCCTGTTTGATCGCTCTCCTCCTCGTCACCGCGACCGCTTTACCCGGCGCGGTGGTCTCCGGCGCCAGCGCGCAGACGCCGGGCACACCCTATCACCGCGCGCCCGATGCGATCGCACGGGCGCTGGAGACACCCCCGACCCCAGGCGTCTCGGTCAGCCCCGACCACCGGACGCTCGCGATCCTCGGCCGCGAGAATCTCCCGTCGATCGCCAATCTGTCCAAACCGATCCTGCGGCTTGGTGGCTATCGCATCGATCCCGCGACCAATGGTCAGGCCGAGGTCCGCGTGCAGTGGTTGAACGCGCTGCAGTTCAAGGATCTGGCGAGCGGCAAGACCATTAATGTCGCGCTGCCTGCCGGACTGCGCTTTGCCGCACCTGACTGGTCGCCCGACGGCACCCGCCTCGCCTTCTATGCACAGCAGCCCGACGGTCTCTCGCTGTGGATCGCCGAGCGCGACGGCAGCGCGCGCATGGTGGCCAAGGGCTTGAACGGGACGTTCGGCACGCCGTTCACCTGGATGCCCGACAGCACGGCGCTGATCGCCTACACCGTCCCCGCGAACCGCGGCCCCGCCCCCGTCGCCGGCGACACGCCGACGGGGCCCGTCGTCCAGGAAAGCGCGGGCCGATCGTCGGCGGCGCGAACCTATGAGGATTTGCTCGGCGATGCGCAGGACGAGGCCCTGTTCGATCATTATTTCACGGGCCAGCTCGTCCGGATCGCGCTGTCGGGCGCCACCCGGCCGATCGGCGCACCCGGGCTCATCACCGAGTTCAGCGTCTCGCCCGACGGCCGGTATCTGCTGACCGAACGGCTCAAGCGGCCCTATTCCTATCTGCTGCCCGCGCGCTATTTCCCGACCGAGATCGCCGTCGCGACGATCGATGGCCAGCCGGTCCGGACGCTGGTCGATCGCCCGCTCGCCGACGATCTTCCGGTCGACTTCGACGCCACCGTCAAGGGTCCGCGCGAGGCGATGTGGCGATCCGACGCCCCCGCCACGCTCGTCTGGGCGGAGGCGCTCGACGGCGGCAATCCGCGTGCGAAGGTCGCCTTCCACGACGTGGTCAAGATGCAGGCGGCACCGTTCGAAGCGGCGCCGGTCGACCTGGCGATGACCCCGGCGCGCTATGCGACGACCTTCTGGGGCGATGACGGCTTCGCGATGGTCGTTGATCGCGAATGGCGGTCGCGGACCGAACACCGGCTTGCGGTCGCACCGGCGCGACCGGGCCAGCCGCGCACGCTGCTGACCCGCAATTATCAGGACCAATATGGCGACCCGGGTCGGCCGGTCGTCGAATCGAACGCCGCTGGCAAACCGGTGATGCGCTTCACCCCGGACCATAAGGCCGTCTACGTCACCGGCGACGGTGCGACCAAGGCGGGCGCCTTCCCCTTCCTCGCGACGCTGCCGTTTACAGGTGGCGAACAGACGCAGCTATGGTCCGCCAAGCCGCCTTTTTACGAAACCGTCGTCGCGATGCTCGACGATACCGGGCAGCGCATCCTCACGCGCCGCGAAAGCGCAAAGCTCGCCCCCAATTACGTCATGCGCAGCGTCAAGGGCGGCAGCGCCAAGCCGGTCACCGCGTTCGCCGATCCTGCCCCCGTGTTCGCGGGCGTGACGCAGCGCACGATCACCTATCCCCGCGCCGACGGGCTTGCACTGTCGGGGTCGCTCTACCTCCCCGCGGGCTATGACGCGAAGCGCAACGGGCCGCTGCCGACCTTGCTCTGGGCGTATCCCGCCGAATTCACCGATGCGAACGTCGCCGGGCAGACCGTCGACCAGGGCAATCGCTTCGTGCGCCCACGCGGCATCAGCCACCTGTTCCTGCTGACCCAGGGCTATGCGATCCTCGACAATCCGGCGATGCCGATCATCGGCGAAGGCGGCACGGAGGCGAACGACACCTACGTCAAGCAACTCCAGCAGAATGCGCAGGCGGCGGTCGATGCCGTCGTCAAGCTCGGGGTCGCCGACCGGACCCGCATAGCGGTCGGCGGGCACAGCTATGGGGCGTTCATGACCGCCAATCTGCTGGCGCATACCGATCTCTTCCGCGCAGGCATCGCCCGGTCGGGCGCGTATAACCGCACGCTGACGCCGTTCGGGTTCCAGGCGGAACAGCGGACCTATTGGCAGGCGACGCCGACCTATACCGAAATGAGCCCGTTCACTTATGCCGACCGGATCAAGGCGCCGATCCTGCTCATCCACGGCGGCGCGGACGACAATAGCGGCACCTTCCCGATCCAGTCCGAACGCATGTACGCTGCGCTCAAGGGCAATGGTGCGACCGTGCGCTACGTCGTCCTGCCGAACGAACCGCACGGCTATCGCGCGCTCGAGTCCACCGAAGAGACGCTGTGGCAGATGACGGACTGGCTGGACCGCTACGTGAAGCCGAAGCCGGCAACGGAGACGGCGGAGCGCCGGCCATGACCGGGTGTCGTGCCTTTCCACAGGCTTGCGCGACGGCCGGTCCCATCGCATCGGCACCCCATGTGTAATCGCGCGCGGTTCGAGGGCGAGCCCGAAACCCTGACCCAGGTCTTTGGCGCGGGCTGGCTGACGCCAAGGCCGATGGATAACCGGTTCAATCCGACCGAGCTTTACCCCAAGAGCCGCGCCTATGTGATCCGCGAGCAGGACGGGGCCCGCGGGCTCGATGTGATGCAGTGGGACGTGACCGCCGGGCAGGCGCCATGGCCGATGACCAACGTCCGCAACCTCGCGCTGCCGCAGTGGAAAGCGCTTGCCGCGAACCCCGAGAACCGGTGCCTGATCCCACTCACCGAATTCTGCGAATGGACGCCCGACCCCGTCGATCGCGGCGACGGGAAAAAGCCGATCAAGGGCGAGATGTGGTTCGACGTCATCGACCAGGACGTGTTCGCGATCGCCGGATTCTGGCGCCAGATCGGCGAGCAGCGGTATTTCGCGATGGTCACCTGCGACGCGAACGACCTGGTCGCGCCGATCCACCCCAAGGCGATGATCACCATCCTGCATCCGGACGATCACGCGCTCTGGCTCGCCGGTCGCTACGACGACGTCGTCGCACTGCAGCGCCCCTATCCGGCCAGCCGGATGACGGTGCGCGGCCCCGTCTTCCCGACCCGCACCGCCGCAACGCCGGGCCGCACCCTGCTATAAGAGTCGAACCACCCAGCGCGGCATCGGGCCGCGCGCCGACGCCAAGCGGCAATCACCCACAACCATGATCAGGCGGGCGGCGTACCGCCCGCCTGACCGATCGTCACTTGGGGGCGGACGGCGCGGCGGGCGCGACCGTGGTAGCGACAGGCGTCGCGGCGATCGGCGCACCCGGCGACGCCACCGTCGCGGCCGGGGACTTCATCGTCTGGCGGATGAACACGGTCTGGTTGATCTGCTCGAACGCCGTCTGATAGACCGACACGTCGTAGATCGGCTCTTCGTCCTGCGCCCCCGAGCCATAGACGGTCGATTTGACTTTCCCCATGACGAAGCTCAGCCGCACATGCGTCGTCGACGGGCTGGTCTGCTCGATAAAGGCCGAGACGATCGGCGTCTTCTTCGATTTACCGAAACCGGTCCACAGGCTGTACGACATCTTGCCCTTGGTCGAGGCGATACCGGTGATCAGCCCGGTGTCCTTGTCGGCGGCCTGGATACGATAGCCCGAATCCTGCAGCACCGACATGACGGCGCCGAAGACCTGGTCCTTGCTCGCCTCGATGTCCCGACCCTGCAGTTGCTGGAGTTCGAGCGACGACATGACCACCGGCTTTTTTGCATAGGCGACAGACGCGTCGAGGCACGCACCCGCCATGGCGAGCGCTACGAAAAGCTTCTTCATTGATATTCCCCCTTAGAACGAACTGCTGCGGCTTTGGAAATCGCTGACGACCTTGTTCGCGTCGAACTTGATCACGAGTGTCATGGCGCGCGACGACTGGCTCGACCGCGACTTCTTGTTGCTGAACCCCAGACCGCCCAGCCCCGCGGCGCCGCCGCCACCACCGCCGCCGAACAGGCCGATCGAAAACCCCGATGTCTTGTCGTAAGACACCGTGGCATGGCGGTCATAGACCCACATTTCCTGTCCGGAACCATCGATAGTGGTAATGTTCGGCCCGCCAAACGCCTCGATGATCTGTGCCTGCGTCGTGGTGCCGACCTTCAGGTTCATCTGCACCATGCCGTGCGTCAGCGTGTTCGGATCATCCTTCGCCGAAGCCCCTGCTGGAACCGTCGCCGCAAATGCCGCAGCCAGAATGATTGCTCGAATCATAGATCCCCCCGTAATATCTCGCGCTTATCACTGTTGTTTGTGCGCGAGAAGGTGGAGCCGGAGGCAATAGATCGATATCTGATGTATTGTGACGAAGCGAAGTATTAGAATAGCCAGATCTAGTCGGAGATCGTGCCGTCAGCGAAGGCGCGGCGGCCGCCGCTGACGGCGATCCGGCGTCAGGCGTGCGCCGGCCTGGCGTGAACGATCGCGGTCGCCGCGGACATCAGGATCGCGTCCTCGACGAACCCGGTGCTCGTCTGCCCCCAGCGTTCCATCGCCCATTTGCGGGCGGCGAGGCCACCATAGGATGACAGGATCGCCGCGCCGATCCCGACCGCTGCGCCCGTCAGCTGACGCTTTGGCGGGGCGAGCGCCGCGCCGGCAAAGCCGCCCGTGATCGTGCGCGCGAGCAGACCGAGGAACACGGTACGATCGGGCGCGGTCTTCATCTTGTCGCCCGCCATCTCGGCCGCCGCCATCGCCACGCCCCCGGCGCTGATCAGCGGCGCCGCCATCAGACGCGCTCCAGCGGTATCCTCAGGGAGCGTGCCGCGCTGTGCGGCGCCGGCCAGTGCAGCAAGCGGCGTCATCGCACGCTGGCCGGCCACCAGGCCTATCAGAAGGGAACGAAGCATAAGGGATCCTGTCAGTTGGAGCGATCGTGTGATCGGCTCCGTCAACGGATGACACCGTCAATGCGCTCCATACCAGCGCGCCGCTCGATCCCGCACCGACCCCGGGCACCACGCCGATACCCGGAGCGACGCCCGCAAACGCGCTTGAACGTTCCCGATTTGCGCATAAGCCGGAAAGCATTGGAGCGAACGATGAATGATCCGGCGAATACCAAAAGCGCGGCGTGGGACGGGACTCTGGTCAAAACCTGGCTCGAGCGGCGGCTTGCCGCGGCGAAGCTCGACCAGGCAATGGCGGACCGGCGCGGCTACGAGGCGCAGGACGATTATGACAAGGCGGCCGCCGAGGAATGGGCCTGCCGGGCGCTTCAGGCACCGGACTGCACCGCGGATCAGGCCGGTTTTGCCAAACGGCTCAAGGACCTGATCGCGCAGGACGATTATACCGCGACCGGCATCTACGACGATATCCGGTTCCAGCGCCATGTCCGTAGCCAGCTGCGCAAGATCGCCAAGATGGCCAAGACGAATGAAGGGTTCGAAAAGACGCTCCGCTACCAGTAAGCCCGAGCCATGGATGCTGCGCCACCCCCGCTCGCGGGGTACCGCCGGCACTAGGCAGGCCGCATCCTCACGAGGCCCGTGCCATCCCGCCGCCGCCGACACGCCGCGCCTCGCGCTGCCCGTGCATCGCCAGGAGCGCGGTCGTCGCATCCCGGTCGACCGCCGGGGAAAATACGAATCCCTGGCCAAGCACGCAGCCGATCGCGCGAAGCTGCGCGATCTGCTGATCCGACTCGATCCCCTCCGCGACGATCCGGATGCCCATTTTCTTGGCGACGCGGATCAGCCCTTCGACGATCGTCGCGCTGACACTGTCGGGTTCGAGATGATCGACGAACGTCTTGTCGATCTTGATCACGTCGACGGGCACCGTGAGAAGATGCGTGAGCGACGCGAAACCGGTGCCGAAATCGTCGAGCGCCACCCGGATGCCATGGTCGCGCAGCGCGCGGATCGCCTCTTGGATCGCCTGGTCGCCTCGGCCCATATACACGGTTTCGGTGACCTCCAGGATGACATGCTCTAGCGAGACGTCATGGCGTTCGAACGCCGATGCGAGCACGCGCGCAATCGCCCCGCCGCTCAAATCCTCCGACGAGACGTTGATCCCGACATGCTGGATTGCGAGACCCAGATCGAGCCAGGTCCGGATGTCGGCGGCGACAAGCCCCATCATCCGCTCGGTCAGTGCGGTCGAAACCCGCGCATCGCTGGTGGCTTCGTGGAACGCGGCGGCGGAAATGATCCGGTCGTCAATGCGCATCCGGCACAGCGCTTCCAGACCGACGATCTCACGCGTGTCGAGCCGGAAGATTGGCTGGTAATAGGCCTCGATCCGTCCGTCACAGAGTGCTGCGCTGACATCGCGGATCGCGTGCAGGCGCCGCGTCATGCTCGAACCCAGCGCGGCCGAATACATCACGAAGCTGCCGCGCGCGGTGTCCTTTGCATGGTACAGCGCGAAATCGGCGTTCTGGCGCACTGGGGCGGTCACGGGATCGCCCGCGATATAGACCGCGCCACCGATGGTCGCGCGCGGCACGACGATCTGGCCGCCGCAATCGGCGGGTCGGCCCAGCGCATCGAGGATCCGCTGCGCGATCGCATCGGGTTCGGCCAGGTCGTCCGCCGACTCCAGGATCAGCGCGAATTCGTCGCCCCCCACCCGAAAGGTCCGCCCGGGCTCTCCCGCCGCCGCGATCCGCTGACCGACGATCCGCAGGACAGCATCGCCGGCCGGATGCCCGAACGTGTCGTTGATCACCTTCAGATTGTCGAGATCGAGCACGAACAGCGCCCAGCGCGCGACCGACCGACCCCGGATATCGGCCAATGCCGCATTGAAGGCGGCCCGGTTGGGCAGTTCCGTCAGCGTGTCGGTAAAGGCGCGCCGCTCATGTTCGACGACGCGATTATGGCGATCGATGGCGATCAGGCAGAGATGCAGGCAATGTTCGACGAGCACGCGTTCGAACGCCGTCGGACCCCGCGCTTCGCGGTAGTAAAAGGCAAAGGTCGCCACGGTAAGCCCGTCCGGATTCGATATCGGGCTCGACCAACAGCCGCGCAGACCGAGCGGCGCCACCAGATGCTTGAAATCGGCCCAGCGCGGATCGGTCGCGATATCCGCGACGCTGACGTCGATGCCGAGATACGCGGCGGTGCCGCACGACCCGGCCAGCGGCCCGATCGCGGCGCCATCGATTGCCTGCGAATACGACTCCGGAAGACTGGGGCCGGCCAGCGGATGCATCCTGCCCGCGCGGTCGACCGTCAGGACCGAACAGATCACGCCGGGCACCAGCTGCTCGACCTGCTCGCATAACGACCGGCAGGTGACGTCCAGACTCTCGCCCCGGGCAATCCTCTTGAGTATCGCGTTCTGGAGTTGCAGCACCACACGCTGGGTATCATCACCGACTGAATAGGATAGATCGGTCATGGAGAAATCATAAGCCATGGATGCATCTGAGAACAATTTCTATTTACTTTTCATGAACATCCCAAACGGCTATAGTTCAGCCCGATTTGGCATGTATCCATTCGTCAACGGACGCGCACCCAGAACTGTACTGCACGAGCCCTCCGGAGTCCGACCGACACGCACGGACTTCGCCACGGATTGAGGGTCCTTAGCCGAAGAACATATAGCGAACAATAGCTCTTGTCGCGATCTGGTCCCGCGCCTAGGACGCCGCATGGCTGGCACTCGCCGGCGGCGAAACACACGCGAGCAATGCTGCGCGAGGGGCTTGACGATGACGGACGCAGATCGGTGCTATTTCGAACGGCGAGCCGAGCAGGAAATTGCAATGGCCGCCGCCACCCAAGATCCCAGCGCCTGCGCCCGCCATTACGAACTCGCGAACCTGTATCTGTCGCTCATTTCGGAAACGCCCGTCAGCACGGCCGCCTGACGAGGACATCGGCATCGGTCAGGCATCCAAGTCGCGGTGCCCGTCGATGCTATGTCAATCGAGATATCCGCAAGGACCTCGCTACGCATCGGCACGCAAGCGGTAGCCGACGCCCAGTTCGTTGGCGATCACGCTGCCGACTGGTCCCGGATGCTCCAGCTTCTGCCGCAGGTTGCGGATGACGATGCGGAGATATTCGACGCGCGGATCCTCCTCGCCGCCCCAGGCCGCGGCGAGCACGCGCTGATGCGTCACGACGCGGCCGATGTGCCGGGCAAGCACCGCAAGCACGTCGTGCTCCTTGCGGGTGAGATGCAGTTCCTCCGCGCCCCGGAACACGACCCGGCGATCGAGATCGATGCTGACATCGCCGGTGCGTACGATCTTCGGCGTGGTTTCGGACAGTCCATGATGACGCAGCGCCACGCGCAGCCGGGCCAGCAGTTCCTCGCTGTCGAACGGTTTGGTGATGAAATCATCCGCCCCCAGGTCGAGGGCTGTGACCTTCTCGTCGACCGCATCGCGCGCCGACACCACCAGGATCACCGCATCGCCGTGCGTCCTTAGCAGCGGGATTAGGCTCAACCCATCGCGGTCGGGCAGGCCGAGGTCGAGCAGGACCGCGCTTGGATGCTCGACCGCCGCCTGCTGCAGCGCCTGTCGCCCGTCCTCGGCCTCGACCACGGCATAGCCCGCGCGGGTGAGCGTGTTGCGCAGCAGGCGGCGGATCGCGGCTTCGTCGTCCACCACGAGAATCTTTGCGGGCATTCAGGCGATGCTTTCGGGTTTGAGGTCGCGGACGATGAGCCCGCGGGGGAAGATCAGCGCGAAGGCGGCTCCGCTACCATCGTCGCGGTTCCCGGCCTCGACCGTCATGTCCATCGCCTCCGCGAACGCCTTGACGATCGCGAGGCCGAGACCCGTTCCGCCCACCGCGCGATCGGACCCTTCGAGGCGGCGGAACGTCTCGAACACTTCGGTTTCCTTGCCCGGCGGCAGGCCGGGTCCGTGATCCATGACGGCCAGACGAAGCTCGCCGAACCGGTGCCGCCCCTCGATCACGATCTCGGTTCCGGGATCGCCGTAGCGCCCCGCATTGTCGAGCAGGTTGAGCAGGCAATGGTGGAGCAGCTGCGGGTCGGTATAGACCAAAGGCAGGTCGGGCGGGACGTCGAGCCGGACCGCATGGCCCTCCAGCGCGCGCCGCGCATCGTGCGCCGCGCCCGTCACTGCATCGCTCAGGTCGGTCGGTTCGATGTTGAGCTTCAGCGCGCCCGCCTCGACCCGTGCCATGTCGAGCAGATTGGCGACGAAACGGTTGAGCCGCGCGGCCTCGGCCTTGATCGTCGCGATCAGGTCGGGTGTCGCGCCATGCTCGAGCTGGTCCGCCGCGGCGATGACCGCGGTCAGCGGCGTGCGCAGGTCATGGCTCACCGAGGACAGCAGCGCGGCGCGCAACCGGTCGCGCGTCCGCACGGTCTCGACATCGCGCATCTCGACCTCGAGCCGCAACCGTTCGAGCACCAACGCGGACTGGTCGAGCAGGCTGCTGAGCAACGGCAGCTGGTCGGCGCGAACCGGGTCGGCTGCGCTGTCCTTCGCAACTCCGAGCACGCCGAGCACATGGCCCCCGGCCTTCAGCGGCTGAAACAGCCATTCCGATGCCGCGAGCGTGCCCGAGCCCTTGCCCGCCGCCATCCCCGTGTCGAGCGCCCAGGTCGCCGCGGCGGTATCCATCGTGCCGAGATGATAGCCGGCATCGCTGGCCGCGAGGATTTCCAGGCTCTTGCCGATCCCGGGCACCAGCAGGACCACCTGTACGTCGAGCAGCCCGCGGACGTCGTCGCAGATCATCTGCGCCGCGACGTCGATGTCGTTAACGCTCGTGATCTGGCGCAGGAACCCGGCGAGCGTCGCGTTGGTCCGCGCACTCGCCGCGGCCAGATCCGCCTGCGCCCGGACACGTGAGGTCAGCTGGCTCGTCGCGACCGCGATGGCGAGCAGGACGACGACAGAGACCAGATTTTCGGGATTGCTGATGCTCAGCGTACCGACCGGCGGCAGGAAGAAGAAGTTGTAGGCAAGGCTGGAGGCGATCCCCGCGTAAAGACCGGTCCGCAGGCCATAGAGGCTGGCCGCGGCCATGACCGGCAACAGGTACAACAGCGCGACGTTGCCGAGATCGAGGATGTGGAACAGGGCACTGGCGACGCCGGTGACGCTCGCGACGAGTGCGGTCGTAACCACATAGCCGGCGGGCGTACCCCACCGCGCCGGCCGGCGGCGACCACGGTCCCGGCCGCGCGGGTCTGCAGCCACGGGCAGCACATGCACGGTGACGCCCGGAGTATCGCGGATCACCCGGTCGACGACCGAACCGTGCAGAAACTCAAACCACCGCGACCGGTGCGACTTTCCCATGACCAGCTGCGTCGCGCGGGCATCGGCGAGAAAGCCCTGAATACCCGCCACCACATCGGTCGCGGGCACCGTCGCGACGGCTGCACCGAGCTGCGTCGCCAGCGTCATCGCCGCGGCAACGCGCTGATGTTCGGCGTCGGAGAAATTTGCGACGCGCGGGGTTTCGATGAAGAGCGCGGTCCAGGGGCCCCGAAGCCCGTCGGCCACGCGCTTGGCGGCACGCACGAGCGTGTCGGCACCGGGCAATTCGTTGATCGCGACGACGATCCGGTCGCTGCCCGCCCAGGTGCCGCCGAGCCCGAGTGCACGAACGTCGTCGAGCATCCGCGCGTCGACCGCCTGTGCCGCGCGCCGCAGCGCAAGTTCGCGCAAGGCGGACAGGTTGGATTTGGAGAAGAAGTGCGACAGCGCCCGCGTCGCTTCGTGCGGCAGATAGACCTTGCCGGCGCGCAGTCGCTCGATCAGCTCGTCGGGCGGGATGTCGACGACCTCGATCTCGGCCATTTCCAGCACGCTGTCGGGCACCGTCTCGCGCACCCGGACGCGGGTGAAGCTGGCGACGATGTCGTTCAGGCTCTCGACGTGCTGGATGTTGACGGTCGAATAGACGTCGATCCCGGCGACCAGCAGTTCCTCGACGTCCTGATAGCGTTTGGGGTGGCGACTGCCCGGCGCATTGGTGTGTGCGAGCTCGTCGACGAGGACGAGGCGCGGCGCGCGCGCGAGGATCGCATCCAGATCCATCTCCTGGAGCGTGCGGCCCTCATAGGCGATCGCCCGCCTCGCGATGATCTCGTGGCCGCGGGTCAGCGCCTGGGTTTCCGCCCGGCCGTGCGTCTCGACCACGCCGACGACGACGTCGACGCCGTCGCGGCGGCGCGCGGCGCCCTCGGACAGCATCTCGAACGTCTTGCCGACCCCGGGCGCGGCGCCGAGGAACACCTTGAAACGTCCCCTGCCCTCCTGCGCGGCGGCGCGCAGGAGGGCGTCGGGATCAGGTCTGCCGTCGCCCGATACCGGCATCAGCGCGCGGGCGCGCCCGAGGCCGACAGGGCGTCGAGCGCGCGGTTGAGCGCCAGCACGTTGACGTGCGGCTCGCCGAGGATGGACGCATCCGTCGCATCCGTGACCAACGCGCGAACCTGCTCGACCGGCACGCCGCGAACACGCGCGATGCGTGGCGCCTGGGCCAGCGCGGCGGCGGGCGACAGGTCGGGATCGAGCCCCGAGCCACTGGCGGTGACCAGATCGGCAGGCACCGGACCGGCCACACCCTCGGCACGGCGTTTCGCGACGTCGGGCGTCACGCGATCGACCAGCGCCTGGCTCGCCGGTCCGAGATTCGACCCCGACGACGCCAGACCGTCATAGCCCTTGCCAGCCGCCGATAGCCGCGTCTGGAAATAGCGATCGGTCGTGAACGCCTGCCCCACCACGGTCGAGCCAATGACGGTCCCGCGCGCATCGCGCATCAGGCTGCCGTTCGCCTGAGAGGGGAAGATCGCCTGGCCGATCCCGGTCATGGCGAGCGGGTAGACGAGCCCGAGAAGGACCGCGAACAAGATCGTCATGACGATCGCCGGTCGCAGCGCGGAGGTGAAATCCTTGCCCATGTCTGTCTTTCCTTATGCGAGACCGAGGCCACCGACCACAAGGTCGATGAGCTTGATGCCGATGAATGGTGCGACGAGGCCACCCAGACCGTACACCGCGAGGTTGCGTGCAAGCAGCGGTCCAGCTGCCATCGGCCTGTAGGCGACGCCGCGCAGCGCCAGCGGGACGAGGCAGGGGATGATGACCGCGTTGAAGATGATCGCCGACAGGATCGCGCTTTCCGGTGACCCGAGACGCATCACGTTCAGCACGCCAAGCCCCGGATAGAGCACGACGAACATCGCCGGGATGATCGCGAAATATTTCGCGACGTCATTGGCGACCGAGAAGGTCGTCAGCGCCCCGCGCGTCATCAGCAGCTGCTTACCGAGGCCGACGACCTCGATCAGCTTGGTCGGATCGCTGTCGAGATCGACCATGTTGCCCGCTTCGCGCGCCGCCTGCGTGCCGGTGTTCATCGCGACCCCGACATCGGCCTGCGCGAGCGCGGGCGCGTCGTTGGTGCCGTCGCCGCACATCGCGATCAGCCGGCCGCCGGTCTGCTCCTTCCGGATCAGCTCCAGCTTGTCCTCGGGCGTCGCTTGGGCGAGAAAATCGTCCACCCCGGCTTCGGCCGCGATCGCCGCCGCGGTCAGCGGGTTGTCGCCGGTGATCATCACCGTGCGGATCCCCATCGCGCGCAGCTCGCCGAACCGTTCGCGGATGCCGGCCTTGACGACGTCCTTGAGGAAGATCGCGCCGAGCAGGCGCCCGTCCTGCGCGACCGCAAGCGGAGTCCCGCCGGCGCGAGCGATCTCGTCGGTGATCCGGCGCAGTTCGGTCGCCGCGGCGGTTTCGCCCGATCCGGCATTGGCGCGCAGGATCGAATCCACCGCGCCCTTCTGGATCAAGGTGTCGGCCATCTTCACCCCCGAAATGCGTGTCTGCGCGGTGAACGGGATGATCTCGGCCCCGGTAGGGAGCGTGGTAGTCGCAACGTTGAACGTCTGGCGCGCGAGCAGCACAATCGATCGGCCTTCCGGCGTCTCATCGGCAAGGCTGGCGATCAGCGCGGCTTCGGCGAGTTGCTGCGCGCTGGTGCCCGACACCGCGCGGAACTCGCTCGCCTGCCGGTCGCCGATCGTGATCGTACCGGTCTTGTCGAGCAATAGGACGTCGATGTCGCCTGCCGCCTCGACCGCGCGTCCCGACTTGGCGAGCACGTTGAAGCGCACCAGCCGGTCCATCCCCGCAATGCCGATCGCCGACAGCAACGCCGCGATCGTCGTCGGGATCAGCGTGATCAGCAACGCCGCCAGCATCGCCACCGGGATCGACCCGCGGGCATAGGACGCGAAGCCCGGGACGGTGCCGACCGCGATCAGGAAGATGATCGTCAGCCCGACGAGCAGCAGCGTCAGTGCGATCTCGTTCGGCGTCTTCTGGCGCTCGGCACCTTCGACCAGCGCGATCATCCGGTCGAGGAAGCCCTTGCCGGGTTCGACCGTCACCTTGACGCGGATCTCGTCCGAGATGACGCGCGTGCCCGCGGTCACCGCCGAGCGGTCGCCGCCGGCCTCGCGGATCACCGGCGCGCTTTCGCCGGTGATCGCCGCCTCGTTGACCGAGGCCACGCCCGAAACGACGTCACCGTCGGACGGGATCAGGTCGTTGGTCTCGACCAGCACGATGTCGCCGACCTTGAGCTGGCTGGCGGGCACCGCGTCGAACTCGCGCCCGTCGCCTTTCAACCGCTTGGCGGTCAGTTCCGCCTTGGTCGCGCGCAACGACGCCGCCTGCGCCTTGCCGCGCCCCTCGGCGAGCGCTTCGGCAAAGGTGCCGAACAACACGGTCAGCCACAGCCAGATGACGAGCTGAAGCTTGAAGCCGATCGACAGATTATCCTGCCCGACCACGAGCAGCACGGTCATCAACGCCGCGACCACGGCGGTGACGAACATCACCGGATTGCGGATCAGTTCCTTTGGATTGAGCTTGAGGAACGACGCCTTGATCGCGGGGACGACGAGGTCGGCCGTGAACAGGCTTTTTGTCTGGGTCTTTGCCATGGTGGCCCCCGATCAGGACAATGTGCCGCTGATCATCGCGAGATGATCGGCGATGGGACCGAGCGCGAGGCCCGGCAGGAAGGTGAGACCGCCCAGGATCAGGATGATGCCGACCAGCAGCCCCACCCACAGCCCGCCCGTCGTCGGGAACGAGCCCGCGCTTTCGGGTGTGTACTTCTTCGCGGCCAGGCTCCCGGCGATGGCGAGCATCGGCACGATGATGAAGAACCGCCCGACCCACATCGCGACGCCCAGCAGCCCGTTGTAATAAGGCGTGTTGGCGGTCAGCCCTGCAAAGGCGGAACCGTTGTTGGCGACCGCGCTGGTGAAGGCGTAGAGGATCTCCGAGAAGCCATGCGGCCCCTTGTTGAGCGGCCCCGCCAGCCCTTGTTGCAGCACCGACGACAGCGCGGTCAGCCCGAGGATCATCAACGGCAGCACCGCGATCGCCAGCACCGCGAGCTTCACTTCGCGGCTTTCGATCTTCTTGCCGACATATTCGGGCGTACGCCCGACCATCAGCCCCGCGACGAACACCGCGAGGATCGCGAACAGCAGGAAGCCGTAAATTCCTGCGCCGACGCCGCCGATGACGACCTCGCCGAGCTGCATGTTGAACAGCGGGATCATCCCACCGAGCGCGGTGAAGCTGTCGTGCATGCTGTTGACCGCGCCGCACGACGCCGCGGTCGTGACCACCGAGAACAAGGCCGACGCGGCGATCCCGAAGCGGACCTCCTTGCCCTCCATATTGCCGCCCGCGACGCCGAGATGCTGGAGTACCGGGTTGCCCGCGGCTTCCTGCCAATAGGTGACGGTGACGCCCGCGAGGAACAGGATCACCATCGCCGACAGGATCGCCCAGCCCTGACGCGTGTTGCCGACCGCCTTGCCGAACGTCCAGGTCAGCCCGAAACCGATCAGGAAGATCGACAGCATCTGGATGAGGTTGGTCAGCGCGGTCGGGTTCTCGAACGGGTGCGCGGAGTTCGCGTTGAAGAAGCCGCCACCGTTGGTGCCGAGCATCTTGATCGCTTCCTGGCTCGCGACCGGGCCGAGCAGCAGCGACTGTTTCGCGCCCTCGAGCGTCTGCACGTCGACGACGCCCGCCATCGTCTGCGGCACGCCGCTGGCGATCAGGAACAGCGCGTAGACGATCGAGAT
This sequence comes from Sphingomonas aerolata, assembly GCF_003046295.1. GTDB lineage: Bacteria > Pseudomonadota > Alphaproteobacteria > Sphingomonadales > Sphingomonadaceae > Sphingomonas > Sphingomonas aerolata. Next base: position 261,420 of record NZ_PZZN01000002.1, on the reverse strand, counting down.
CGGCAGCAGGATATAGAGCGTGACGCGCGTCATATCCGCCCAGAAATTGCCGATCGCCTTGGACTCGCGCCGCGCGAAGCCGCGGAACAGCGCGAACGCCAGCGCGATCCCGGTGGCCGCGGACAGGAAATTGTGGATCGTCAGCCCCAGCATCTGGCTGAGGTTCGACATCGTCGATTCCCCGCCATAGCTCTGCCAGTTGGTGTTGGTGGTGAAGCTGATCGCGGTGTTCAACGCCAGATGCGGCGACAGCCCCGCCAGCCCCTGCGGATTGCCCGGCAGCACGCCCTGCAGGCGCAGCACGGCATAGGTGAACGCCATCAACGCAACGTTGAAGAATAGCATGTGCAGCGCGTAGCGCCGCCAACCCTGCTCGGCATTCGGGTCGATGCCGGCGAGCGTGTAGAAGCCGCGTTCGACCGGACCGAGCACGATGTGGAGCGGTGTGCGCCGCCCCTCGTAAAGGGCAAAAAGCCACACGCCGACCGGTTTGGTCAGCGCGAGCAGGATGGCGACGAAGCCGAGGATCAGGATCCAGCCCTGGAATGTCATGGTGTCCGCCTCCTTCAGAAGCGTTCGGGGCGGATCAGGACCGCCACCAGGTAGATGAGAAGGCCAAGCGCGGTCAGCGCCGCGAGCCAGAGGTCGAGCGTCATGCGTGCGTCCTCATGCGTTGTCGCAGAGCCGGGCATAAGCGAGCGTCGCCGCCACCAGCCCGACCATGACGAGGATCCAGAGCAGGTCGTCCATCTCCACGTCTCCTCAAAAGGCCGCGGTCAGCGACGCGACGATCGTGCCGCCGGCGATGTTGCCGCTGCCGTCCTGTCCCTTGCTGAAACTGGGGCGCAGATAGGTCGCCTCGGCACCCGAAATGTCCGTGTCGATGTAACTGACGTTGAAGGTCAGGCTGTGCCAGGTCGCGTCCGCGCCGAGCGACCAGTCCCAATATTCGCCGGTCGGCGCGACCGCGGTCGCGTTCGGCCCCAGTCCATCCTGCCCCCAGCTGTGCCCGACATGCGCCTTGGCGGTGATCGGTGTGCCGGCGATGGCCAGCGCACCGTCGCCCCACAGGTACAGATTGTCGTCCTTGTCGCCCGGGCTCGTATAGACGCCCGCTACCGCATCCGCGCCGGTCGCATACCATTTGCCGATCGCCTGCTGTTTGGGCGCATAGGCGACGCCCGCGGTCAGCGTTGCGGGACCGGCGGTGCCGGTCAGCTTGGCATAGGGCTCGGCAAAGTCGGTGTTGTCCGCGCCACCCGGATACATGTACCAGGTCAGCCCGGCGTCGAGCGTCGCGTTATCGGCAAGCTTCGCCTTGTAGCCCCCGATCAGGTCGAGCTCCATATTGGCACCGCCGAACGTCCCCCAGCCGGCAAGGTTCGATCCCCAGACGCCGGCATAGAGACCGCTTGCGTGCGACACCGTGATGCCGCCCTGGACGGCCATTTCCCGGTCGGACTGCGACACGCCACGAAACCGATAGTCGGAGGCGATCGTCGCCGAACCGCTGACCGTCAGCGTTGCCGGGGGAGCGGTGTCTGCAGCGGCCTCGGCCTTGTCGCCGGGTGTCGATTGCGCCTGCGCGGTGACGGGAAGAGCGAGGATCGCGACGACCATGGCCGCATGACGGAACTTCATTGATGCACCCCTTGAACGGCGCTCGTCACACGACGATGCCTTCAGGGATGTGCGATTAGGCGCATCGATCGTAGCAATTCGAGATCGATTCCGGGAAATGGCATATAGCGCGCATATAGCTGGCGCATTTTTTACGCTGTGGGCCGATATGCCCGGTGATAAACCGGCGCCAAATTGGCGATGGCGTGCGCGGCCTCGCCGCGGGGGCGATGTGGATCGAGGCACACCAGCAGCTTTGCGAGGCCCGCTTTGCCGCATTGGAGAATGTGATCCGTGACCTGAAGCAGGAGGAAAACGATGGACAGCCAGGGTAGCAATGCGGTCGAGCGCTGCGGCGATCGCGAACTCGTCGTAACGCGGACATTCGATGCGCCGTGCAGCACCGTCTATGAGGCGTGGAGCCAGGCCGATCTCTTCCAGCGATGGTGGGTACCGAAGTCCGCCGCCGGCATTTCGCTGGTCTCTTGCGACCTCGACGTCCGCACCGGCGGCACATACCGGCTAGGGTTCAGCGCCGGCGGCTCCAATATCATGACCTTCTACGGCCGGTATATCGAGGTGGTACCGAACGACCGCATCGTCTGGACCAATGACGAAGGCGAAGAGGGCGCGATCACGACAGTGACCTTCGAGGACCGTGATGCGCAGACGCTGCTGACGTTTCGCGAATTCTATCCATCCCGGGAAGCGCTCGACGAGGCACTGCAGGGCTCGGCGGCAGGCTTGCCGGAGCAGCTGGGACAACTCGGCGCATTGCTCGCCGGCCAGGATCGATAGCGCGGGTCGGGAACCGCTGCTCTGGGAGTATATGCTCGCCGGAGCCATGGCGCGTTTGCCAGACCCGCCCAGCTGTCCGCTACGGCATGGATCCCGTGCCTTGGCCAAAGACGAGAAAAGCGCCCCGCATGTCCGTGTGAAAGATCATGGCGGGGCGCTGAGGGTACTCGTCACTGGAGGCGAGAGCCTCGAGTGCTTGATTAGGATCAACTAGTTGATAATGTGTGAAGCATCCCGCCCGCTCCGTGTGACACCGTCGATGTCGCGGGCGGGATGCCGAGCTCTTACCGTCTTGGAGCAGTAAGCTCTGCGACGAGCGTCTCAAATATGGCCGCGGCGGACAAGCCTCATGTCATCCGCGAATCCCGGATCGAGACAGACAGCGCCCCGTCACGCGCCCTGCCCTCCTTTTCCAACGGCAGCATCACGACCGGGCGAGCGTCCAGCGGCCTTTATCGGGTCGCCGCCGTCGTCTTGTGGCGCTTCTGCCATCACCGGGCACAGGCAAGCGGCGGGCGGCCGTTCATAGGTCGGCAGGCCGCGCGCCTTGCGCAGGCCGATCAGCATATCGACGCTGAGCGGCATTCCGACCTGCCGGCAGATCGCGCTGAGATAGGTCCGGGCATAGGTCGCCCGCGTGTCCGGCGTCCGCGTGATCGCATTGGGTGCCGCGGTGACCACCCGCCAGAACTGGTCGAACGGCGACCGGTCGCCCTCACCCCAGAAATGCAGCAAGGCCAGCGCCAGCCGCAGCCCCGGATTTGGCTTCACCGGGTGCGGACAGCAATCGTCGATCGTCTGGTCGAGCACGCACAGCGCGGTGTAGATCAGCCGCGCACGCGTGGGCGGTTTTGCAGGATCGGACATTGGTCACGCACGGCGCCCGATGCAGCGCCGCGTCATGTGCGCGGGACCCAGATGTCGCGAATCCCGAGCCCGAACTCCCCCGCGCCGAGATACGTGCAGAGCCGATGGTGATTGTCATGGGTCAGGGCCGCCGGACGCCCCTCGCTGATGAAGCGCGCCAGATAGCCGGGCGACCGGTCGATCATGCGCGACAAAGCGGAAAGGCTCTCTCCGCGCTCGTCGGCCAGCTGGCGCAACGCCTGACGTGGATCTGCCGGCACCAGCGCCAGGCGAAGTCGCGCGCCCATTACTGCACCATCCAGTCCATTTCGGCATCGTCGATCGCCGCGAACGCATCGCCATCCGCCGACATCTCGCGCAGGCGCTTGCGTACGGCTTCCGGGTCGCCGTCCTTCGGAAACTGACGATCGGCGCGTGCCGCATCCGCGACCGGATCGATCCAGTCGCCGCGATCGCGCTGTTTCAGCAGCCACCTGCCGAATGTCTCGCGCGTCGTTTGAACCCCGTCATCGTCCCTGTCCATCGCCTGATCCTCCTGCCGACTCGATGACGGCACTTCTATCCTGTTCTTGTTTCGTTCTCAATGGGCTTGGGTCGTTCATGTGCGATCGGTCAGCTCCGGGCTGGAGGAATAGGCACACTGACTAAGGGGTTTCCCTTAGGTCGCCGGCAACAGGCCGGAAACCAGTCCACCGGCACAAGCAGCGTTCACTGCCATTTCCGGGACGGCGCTCATGTGGTCGAAGCAAATCAACGCGAACAGGGAATCGGCGATGTTCCCGGCGGCCCCCGATCTGGTGATCGTGTTCGGCCCGACCGATCGCCTTGCCGATCGCACGCTCATCGACCGGCTCGCGCACCGCTACGACACCGCGATGATCGTCGGCTGCAGTTCGGGGACGATGGTCGAAGGTGATCGGCTCGACGACGACGGGGTCGTCATCCTCGGCATGGGATTCGACCGGACCGAGCTGCGGCTCGCGGTGCAGCCACTGCCATCGTCCGACCTGTCGTTCGCGGCAGGTGCCGCGCTTGGCAAGGACCTCTCAGCCGACGACCTGTCGGGCATATTCGTCCTGTCGAACGGCCTGAACGTCAATGGCAGCGCACTCGTCGCCGGCCTCCGTACCGTGATCGGCGATAGCGTCGCGCTGAGCGGCGGGCTGGCAGGCGATGGCGCGCGGTTTGCGGACACGCGGATCCTGGCACGCGGCGAACACCACGCAGACGTCGTCGCCGCCATCGGCTTCTACGGCGACCATGTCCGGTTCGCGCATGGCAGCGCGGGCGGCTGGCAGCCCTTCGGCCCCGTACGCACGATCAACGATGCGGCGGGATCGACACTGCGCGGACTCGACGGCGAGCCGGCGCTCGCGCTGTACGAGCGCTATCTCGGTGAGGAGGCGGTGGATCTGCCCGCATCGGGGCTGCTCTATCCGCTCGAGATCTGGGATCCCGCCCACCCCGATGTTCGCGTCGTGCGCACATTGCTCGCCATCGACCGTGACGCCGGCACGCTGACCTTTGCCGGCGACATGCCGCAGGGGTGGAAGGCACGGCTGATGCGCGGGATGTTCGACGAGCTGATCAACGGCGCGTCGACCGCGGTGCACCACGCGCTCGACCAGACGATCGCATGGGGGACGTCACCCTCCGCGTGCCTCGCGATCAGCTGTGTCGGGCGGCGGCTGCTGATGGGCCAGCGCACCGAAGAGGAAATCGCCGCGGTCGCCGCCGCGCTAGGCCCGGACATCGCGCTGGCGGGCTTCTATTCCTATGGCGAGATCGCGCCGCAAAATCAGACCGCGGTGCCGTGCCTCCACAATCAGACGATGACGATCACGCTGATCGGGGAATGTGCGTGAAGCCCCCGCCCTCGCCGCCGCCCCCGATCGCCTCGGCGCCACCTGTGCTGCACCGGATCGCGGCACGCCAAGCGGAACGCGCGCGACGGCCCGACGGCGGGATCGACACCGATCGCCTGCTCGCGCTGGTGTCGGCGACCTATGCCGAAACCGATGTCGACCGGCGGCGATCGGATCGCGCGAACCGCCTGATGGCGCAGGAACTGGAGGTCGCGCTGGCGGAAAGCGCGCTTCAGAATTTGCGGTTCAAGGCCGCGCTCGACAACATGAACCAGGGGCTCGCGTTGTTCGATGCGTCCCGGCGGCTGGTGCTGACCAATCAGCGGTTCCTCGACATCTACGGGCTCGATCATGCCGTCCCGGGCCTGACGCTCGACCAGCTGCTCAGCAACAGTCCCTGTCTGTCAGTCAGCACGGCTGACGAGCATCGCCGACTGGTCGAGGAATATGACGGCGCGGCCTCCGCCTATGGCGCGAGGATCGAACAGCGCTGGCCGGATGGACGGACCATCACGATCGAGCGCACCCGGCTGGTCGATGGCGGATTTCTCGACACCGTTGCCGACGTCACCGAAGCGCGCAACGCGTCCGCGCGCCTCGCGCATCTGGCGCGGCACGATGCCCTGACCGATCTTCCCAACCGTACCATGCTGCGCGAACGGCTCGACGAGATGATGCGCAACGCCCGCAGCGGTGATCGCTGCGCGATGCTGTGTCTCGACCTCGACCGGTTCAAGCTCGTCAACGACACGCTCGGCCACCCGGTCGGCGACGCGCTGCTCGTCGCGGTAGCATCGCGCCTCGTCACGCTGGTCCGGCATCATGACGTCGTGACCCGGCTGGGTGGCGACGAATTCTCGGTCCTCGTCCAGCATGTCACGTCGGACCATGCGATCGAGCATTTATGCCGCCGCATCATCGAGGCACTGACGCAACCCTTTGAGATTGGTGGTCACCATATCCAGATCGGCGCGAGCATCGGCGTCACCATGGTCGAGGTCGACGCGCTCGACCCCAACGTGATGCTCCGCGATGCCGATCTCGCACTGTACAGCGCCAAGGCGGGCGGGCGCGGCAATTATTGTTTCTACACGCCCGACATGCACGTCTTCGCAACCCGCCGGCGCGAGCTCGAGATCGAACTGCGCCGTGCACTGAAATCAGAAGAGTTCGAGGTTCACTACCAGCCGCAGGTCGCGATCGGCACGCATGCGGTGGTCGGCTTTGAGGCACTCGCACGCTGGTATCATCCCGAACGCGGCATCATTCCCCCGAACGAATTCATCAGCGTGTGCGAGGAGATCGGGCTGATCGGCGCGGTCGGCGAATTCGTCCTGACGCGCGCCTGTCGGGATGCGGCATGCTGGCCGGACAGCGTCAAGATCGCGGTCAATCTTTCGGCGCTGCAGTTCAAGTCGGGGACGCTGCCGGCGGTCGTCGCACACGCGCTGCGTGTCAGCGGCCTCGATCCGCGTCGCCTCGAACTGGAGATCACCGAAAGCGCGATGCTCGACGACACGGCGAGCGTCCTGAAACAGTTGCGTGACATCAAGCAACTCGGCGTGCTCATCTCGCTCGACGATTTCGGCACGGGCTATTCGTCGCTGAGCCATATCCGCAATTTCCCGTTCGACCGGGTCAAGATCGATCAGTCGTTCGTCCGCGATCTCGGCACCAACAGCGACAGCCTGGCGATCGTGCGTGCGGTGACGGGGCTCTGCGGGAGCCTCGGGATCCTGTCGACCGCCGAGGGGGTCGAGACGCTCGACCAGCTGAATATCCTGGTCGCGGAGAAGTGCGACAGCGCGCAGGGCTACTATTTCAGCCGCCCCGTGCCGTTCGTCGAAACGCTTCCCTTCGTCTCCCGCATGCACGCGCTTCACTCACAGGCCGCCTGAGCCGGCTGCGCAGATCGGACGCGGCTGGCCGTTGCTCACGGCAACGCCAGTCCCCGGGGACCCGTAGGAGCCGCGATGAGGCTGACCGTCAGCGACGTGAAACTTCGGCGATCAGCCGCAGCCCGACCACGAACGCCGACCGGCGGCCTGCGCCGGCATAGGCGCGGCGAACATATTGCACGTCGGGCTGGACCGCGAGGAAGGGCGCCGCGCGATCCTGATAGGTGATCTCGATCCCCGTCTCGGCGGCGTCGGCGCGATCGCCGGCATCGCGCACCGTCTGACGGAGAGCCTGCGATAACAGGCCCTGCGCGACGCCGATCGAGAATTGCCCGTCGGGCCGTCCGGGAACGAGGCCGCGTGCAAGCAGCCCGGTTTGAAAGCCGCCGCGAAACGGCGTCGTCTTCCCGTCCGATATGCCCGCGCGCAGGAACAGATCAATGCCCCGGCCGTCGTCACCGACCAGCCGCTGATCGACCAGCACATAGGCACCGATCGCCGTCCGTTTGACCGGATCGCCGTTGCCGTCGCACGCCCGCATGTCGTCCTGCTGCCGTGTGTATCGCCACGCACCGAACGCCAGCTTGCCGTTGGCGCGTGTCCCGGCCTCCGCGATCAGAAGCGCGCCGTCGTGCATTCCGAGGTCGATCCCCGTCGTATCGCCCAACACCCCTGCCCGCGCATTCACGACGGCAGCGTGGAAATAGCCGGATGTGCCGATCGACGTCTTCAGTCGCATCGTCAGCGCGGTCGAAGGGAAGATCGAAGGCCCGTTGGGCCCCGTCGCCGCGAGCTCCGAGCCGATGCCGAACGCCGGCGCGACCAGCATGCCCGCGGAATCATTCTGATAGAAGTCGACGTTCAGATCGGACAGCCCGACCAGCAGCGCGGCGCGTCCACCCGCAAGATCCTGTTCGACCCACGCCTCGTACAGCTTCACGCGGCCGTCAGCGACCTCGATATTGTCGACGCCCTGCAGCGTCCCCGCCAGCGCATTGATCGATCCCCCCTGATTGCTCAGCACATGGAGATGCGCGCGCGCGCCGCGCCAGCCGGCCAGCCGGTCGAGGTCGCCATCGGCCGTGACCTCGAAATTGTCGAGCACGCGCGCGCCCCGCGCGTCGCCGCCAGCGACGTTGCCCATGAGATCGACGACATAGCGTCCCGTGATCGCGACGGCACGTGGCGGGGGGTCTTGCACGACTTCTGGCGGGCCGGACTGCCCCCAGACAGGTAACGTCCAGGCTCCGGACAGTAATAGGGCGGGTCCGACCAGTCGAGGCACCGTCATAATATCCACGCGCCACCTCCGAGCACTGCATTCCCGCCTATTATAGAAGTCGAAATTTGTCCCAGTACGGAACAGGCCAGCAAAACTATGATGACGAAGTCCAGGTCGCGTGATGCGATGTCGCTGACCCGTATGATCCGGATGGCGGGCATGGTCCTGTTCGGACTGATGCTGCTCTGCGGTGTGACCGGCATCGGCGCGGCGTGGATGCAAAGCGCCGCGCTGCACCGCCTGACCGATGCGACGACGCTGCTCTCCAACCACCAGGGTGCGGACATGATGCACGACGCGATCCGCAGCGACGTGCTCGCGACATTCCAGGCGGCGGAGCCCGGCAGCGCGATCAAGCCGGATGATATCCAGAAGGATTTCCGCGAGCATCTCGTTGCCCTGCGCGAGGGGATCGCAGCGGATTCGGCGTACACCGGCGATGCCGAAGTCGCCGCGGTCACGTCCAGGCTGGCGGCGCCGATGGAGGCCTATGTCCGTGTCGCGACGCAGGTCATCGATCGCGTCGGCCGCGATCCGGTCGCCGCGCGTGCGATGCTGCCCCGGTTCTTCGATCAGTTCCGCGTGCTCGAAGTGTCGATGGGCGCGGCGTCGGATGCGATCGAGACGAATTCGACACGGTCTGCCGAGAGAGCGGAGCAGGTCGGCACGATCGCGATGATCCTGCTCGTCATCACGCTGGCGGTCGGCATCGCCGGGACGCTCGCCTTCGTCGTGCTCGCACAGCGCCGGGTCGTCGAGCCGATCGTGGTCCTTGCCGGCACGATGCGTGCGCTCGGCGAGGGCAATCTTGTGGCCGAGGTGACGGGCGCGGATCGTGGCGATGAACTGGGCGACATGGCGAAGGCGATGCTGGCGTTCCGCAACCAGCTTCAGGCGGCCGAGGCAGCGAAACAGGCACAGGCCGCGCTGATCGTCGACAGCCTTGGCACCGGCCTCACCGCGCTGGCGCAGGGCGATCTGACTGCCGAGGTGGTCGCGGATCTGCATGCGCCGTTCACCGGGCTCAAGAGCAACTTCAACAGCGCGCTTGCCAGCCTGCGCGGGCTGATCGGATCGGTCGCGCAAGGCGCGATGATGATCCGGACCGGATCACAGGAGATCGCGCAGGCGAGCGAGGATCTCGCCCGGCGCACCGAAAGCAACGCCGCCAGCCTCGAGCAGACCGCGGCCGCGATCGCGCAGATGGATCAGCGCCTCAGGGCTACCGCTGTCGCCGCGGGCCAGACCGTCGAGCGGGCGGACGGCGCGATCACCACCGTGGCGGACGGGCGCAGGATCGCGGACGAGGCGGTCCAGGCGATGACCCGGGTCAGCGAAAGCGCGACCGGGATCGACAGCGTGATCGAAGGACTCGACAAGATCGCGTTCCAGACGCGCGTCCTGGCGATGAACGCCGCGGTCGAAGCAGGGCGTGCCGGCGAGGCGGGCCGCGGGTTTGCGGTCGTCGCCGACCTCGTGTCCGCGCTGGCGATGCGTGCCGAGGAGGAGGCCGGACGCGCGCGCGACCAGCTGACCGCGACGCAGGCCGATATCGGCACCGCGGTGGAACGCGTGCAGCGGGTCGATGGTGCGCTGTCGGCGATCTCGACGGATGTGCGCGGCGTGCACACGCTGCTCGCCGGGATGGCGGACGACAATCGTGCGCAGTCGAGCGCGATTACCGAGGTCAGCATGGCGGTCGGCGCGATGGACCAGGCAACGCAGCAGAATGCGGCGATGGTCGAACAGACCTCCGCGGCGGCGCGCAACCTGACCGCCGAAGTCGCGGCGCTGTCGGACCAGGCGGCGAAATTCCGCATCGAGGGCGCGCAGCGTGGCGCCGGGGCATTTCGGCAGATGACCGGGCAACCGGACCTACAGGGCGACACGCGCCTGCGCTCGTCTCGATCGGCGACCACCACGCCCCCCGCCCCGGTTGGTATCGACGAGGACGCGGATTACGGGTTCGCCGCCTTTTGACGCGAGCGACGCGTGCTTAACGCGGCATTAGGGTTGTTGGCCTAGGGCTGGCATATGAAGACCTACCGCCGCCTCGCCAGCGACATCAGCCACGATCTGCTCGATCGACGCAATTGCACGCGTCGTGCGATCAGCCTCCCCGTGACGATCGTCACCGGCTTCGGCGACACGCACGCGGCGATCGTTCAGAACGTCTCGTCCCGGGGTTTCAATATCCAGTCCGAATATGGCGTCACGATCGGCCGGTTTCTCTCGCTCGACATACCCGGGCTCGCCCAATATCCCGGCTGGGTGGCGTGGTCCTATCTCGGGGGATTCGGGCTGGAGGTCGCCAACCCGATCCCCGAACAGGTGATCGAACATATCGTCGCGATGGCCGTCAGACACGCCGCCTGAGCTGCGGCATGCCCGTCGGGAGCCGCGTGATCGCGTCGTCACCGCGCCGATGCGGACCTGCCATCAGAAAAACCGGAGCCACGCAATATCCCGACGACGCTGCTTCAACCGTGCGAACCACATCGTCGGGAGCGCAAACGGTATGATCAGGGCGACGTACCATATGAGCACCCAGGCATAGCCATCGACCATGAAGACCGCGCCGTCGGTCGGCCCCCACCACGCCAGCGCCGCGTGATAGAGGATGCGCAGCATGGTGAGATGAAACAGATAGAAGAACATCGGTGCGGCACCGAAGACGGCCAGACCGGACACGAGCCGTGAACTCGCCAGTCGCTCGCATTGCGCCAGCAGCAGCGCTCCGCCGCCCAGGGTCGGCAGCAGGAACAGGAGCGACGGTGGATATTTCGTCATCGACAGGAAGCTGATCACCGTCCGCAGCGGGCTGTTTTCCACCACGTGCCAGGGCGCGTCGCCATAGAGGTTGAACGCGCGCAGCGTGATGAAGCCGACGATCATCCCGATGCCGAGGCGCGTCAGATATCGCCTGCGCTGCGCGGATTCGGCCATGCGGTCAAACCACGGCCCGATCGCGTGACCGAGCAGCATGACCCCCAGCCACGGAAGGATCGGATAGGTCGTCCTGGCAAGGAACCCGAACGGCAGGGCGATCACGTCACGCTGGTGCAGCAGCGCCCAGACCGGAAACAGCGTGTCCCCCTGGTGCAGCCGAACGGGATCGAGCAGATTGTGGCCACACACCAGCACCAGTCCCAGGGCGATCCGTGCCGGCCGGGGGAGCCGTATCAGCCCGGCGAGCAGGATCATGCACAGGCCGAGGCACCAGATCACCTGCAGCCAGAAGGTCGGCTGCGGCACCACCCCCCAATAAAGTGGTGAGAGGTACAGCACGTCGATCGCCATCAACAGCAACCCGCGCTTTGCCAGGAAGGCGGCGGTTTCGCGCGGCGTGTGGCTGACGCCGAAGAGATAGGCGGAAAGGCCGGTCAGCGCGACGAAGATCGGCGCGCAGAAGCTGGCGGCGAAGCGCGCGATCGCGAGTGCCGGCATGACCGTGTTCGCATCCACCGGATCGGGCATGGGAACAAGGACAAGCCATGTCTCGCGCAGATGGTCAAGCAGCATCAGGATCATCACGATCCCGCGCACCGCGTCGATGCTCTCCAGTCGCCTGCGCGGGATATCGCGATCGGGTGCGGCAGCGCGCGTCTGGTCCGTCATTATCGCCATTCAGAATTCCGCTCGCAGCGACGCGCGCACGGTGCGTGGCGCGCCTGGATAGATCCAGACCGAATTGTACGAGCTTTGCGCGTACCGCTCGTCGAACAGGTTATCGACCTCGGCGCGGACCGTCAGCGAACTCGATAGCGGAATGTCGGCGGACGCCTTCACCTTCACATAATCGGGCAGCATGAGCCCGCTGGCGTCGGTCGCGCCGGACCGCTTGCCGACATAGGCGACACCGCCGCTGATCTGCCAGTCCCGGCCGGTGCCGGGATCGAAGCGGTGCACGAGGAAGGCGGTCGCCGAATGATCGGGGACGTTCAGCGCCAGCGGCGTGGCGAACGACCGATCGTCGGTGCGCGCCCGGGTCCAGGCATAGTTCACCACTGCCTGCCACCGCGCGGCAAGCCGCAGCGACGCATCGAATTCGACGCCGCGGCTCGTCAGCGATCCCACCGGCGCCAGGAAATTGGCGTCGTTCGGATCCGTCGTGAGGACGTTGCTCTTTTTGATATCGAACCAGGTCAGGCCGACATCGATACCGCGCCAGCGGCCCGCCGCGCCGATTTCGTAGCCATGCCCCTGTTCGGGGGCGAACGCGACACCCCCCGCGCCACTGCCGGAATTCGGCTGGAACGACTCACCCCAGTTGGTGTGGACCGAGAGCGCGTCGCTGACGGCATAGCGCGCGCCGAGGCGGAAATTGACCGGGCGCCCCCTGGACACGGTCGTCGCCTTGACGAGATTGCGCGCGAGCTGCTGCCGATAGGCGTCGAGGCGGATGCCCCCGACGAGATCGAGCCGATCGGTCACCGTCCAGGCGTCCTGCGCGTAGAGCGACACCACGCGCCGCGTTTCGCGCTGATCGATACTGGGCAGAAGCGGCAGGGCCTGTGTCTCGCCATAGACGGGGTTGAAGACGTCGATCGCATAGGGATTGGCTGCTGTCGGATTTCGGCGGTTCAGCAGTTCGAGATAGTCGAGCGTGTAGCCCTTGATGCCCAGGCTCGGACGATGAAGCCCCAGCGCCTGCACTTCGCCGCGCACTTCGAGACGTGCGGACAGATCCTCGACTTCGTAACCCCGTTCGCGGCGCTGTCGCCACAGCGTGTGTCCGTCGACGAGGCGCGACGGATCCGCCGAAAAGCCCCGCAACGTGCCGGTCCGATAGGCGACGCCGCCGACGAGCGACCATGTCCCGCCCAGCCGCGCTTCGCCGGTCAGCTGGTGGCGGGTGTCGCGTGCGCGCGTCGACCCGTTCGAGGGTTCGCCGAGGAACCGCGACGCCGGCAGCGCGAGCGGATCGCCATCGACCGCCGCCACACCGCGGTCGAACGGCGCGTCATAGACGATATGCTGGGCGAGATAGGTGAGCTGTACGGCGTCGCTCGGCCGGAAGGTCAGCGATGGGGACACGACGCGGCGCTTCACCGTCACGAAATCGCGGTAGCCGTCGCTGTCTTCGGTCGCGACCACGATCCGCGCGGCCAGCGTCCCGGTCAGCGGCCCCGTCGCGTCGAGTTCGATGCGACGCGTGTCGAACGAGCCATAGTGCAGCGTCGCCGACGCCTGTGATGCAAAGCGCGGCGTCTTGCTGACCATATTGACCCGTCCGGCGGGATCGATATCGCCAAAGACGGCGCCGGCAGGGCCCTTGAGGATCTCGATACGCTCGATGGTCGCGGGGTCCCGCGCGGGGGCGCTGCCGCGATTGGCGATGAAGCCATCGGTATAATATTCGCCGCCGCCATCGGCGGTGCTCAGGAAGCCGCGGATCGCGAAATTATCGGCAAAGCCTCCGCGATTATTCTGCTGGCTGCTGCCGCTCACCAATTCCAGCGCGTCGCTCAACCGGTACGTGCCCGCCGCACGCAGGATGTCCTGTTCGAGCGACCGGCTCGATTGCGACATCACTTCGGTCGCGCGATCGGAGGAAAGCGTCGCGTCCCGCGACGTCCGGGTCCCCAGCACGACGATCTCGTTGCGCTCCGCCGGCTCCTCCACGGCCTGCGCAACCGCGGGCGACCCTGCCATCATGCCGATCGCGCCAAGCGTGTGCCGCAGCCGAAGCGGCACAGCCCCGCCCGATAATCGTGTCACAGTCCGCATCGTCCAGCGTGCCAAGAGACTTCCTCATATGCGATGATATGTTGTCTCCTAACGTCACCACTCCGCTATGGCAACGCGGCCGACCGCAGTGGTGGCCAGGTGCACGAACGATCGACCTGAACCTGCAGGGCAGGACGCAAAACAAGAAGCATCGAGCTTTGCCGCCCGTCCTCCCGACGCTCGATCGCCGGCTATGGGCCGAATACGCGACCTCACGTATATCAAATTGGGGGACCGCGCCGGCCGCGGCCGGCTGGTCAATTATCACGGGCGAGCGGTGCAGGATGTCGACCGGGCCTGGGACAGCATGCTTACGAAGCTCGGACGCCGAAGGGCCGCGAGTGGCGCTCGTACCTATGCGCCACAGCCTCACGACGCTCGCGCGCAACCGCGGCGCTACGAAGTGGGATTTAGAAGTTTTCATGGGTCACAGCGACGGCCGCTCAGCCCCTCGCGTCGCGCAACGCTTCCAATCTGGCCAGCTTGACCGGGTCGTCAACTGCAAGAGCCTCTTCAAGATAGTAGCCATAAGATATGTTGCGCACCACCTCTTGCGCCTCGCCACTATATTCTTCCGCTATGATCGGAAACGCGTTCACGAGCTCACGGAGAAATCCCTTGTCCATCTCTTGAAGATGGCTAGCTAAGGCTTCCATCATCTTCACGGCGGTGTCAGGGTTAAGTTCCTCGTCGTCGGTCAGTTCGAGGAACACGGCATACTCCGCGATAATTTCTGCAACCTGCATAGCGATCATGGCTTCACAACCCTTACGTGGATGTTCGTGATGCTCATCTGCTTGAGCAGTTTCAGTGCTTTGGTTTTCTCGACAGGCGTAGGGACCTCCCACGTCCCGATCAGACGGTGTTGTGCCAATACCTCCGATTGCCGCAAAATCTGGGCCCGCGAACGAGGCCTGTTTACGACAGCCCGTTTTCGGTCGACCATATAATCGCCCTGAATGCCGTCAAACTTCACCGGCCGCTTAGAACCGTTGGGCATCGTCCGCATCAACATTGGCGCCTGACCGGCGCGCGCGCCGGGCGCCGAATCGTTATAGGGTTTCCAAGGCTTTTTTGACTTGGTCGTCTCCTTGACCCAGCCGATTTGCGGCGGGTCAAAGGTTATACGCGGCCTCGCGATAGCGAGTCGGCGCAATGCGGCAGCCTTGGAGAGCGCCGCCCCCGGCGCTACCGCCAGCGCGACGTTCCCAGCAACCTTTCCTGCGGCGCGACCGATATCCCGCGCCGAGGCGTTGGCAACGGCGCTTGCCGCGCGGGAGGCCTGGATATGGGCCGGGGTGTCCTCAGCAGCGATTGCGGTGTCGATCATGGCCGCGATGCCACGGCCGGCGTTGCGAACAGTCGTTACCGGATTTGTTGTTAGCGCAGCATGGACGCCCGCCACGGTTCCTTCCCCCAACATCATAAAGTCCCTGACCGACGCCACCAACAAATTCGGCGACGGGGTTCGGCTGACCACCGGGCCGCGCTCCCGGGATCCGCGTGGACTGCGCCTTGGCCGACCTGCGTTCTACCGATTTCGGGTCGTCGCCCGTGAGCGATCGGGCGCGGGGCGTTTCAGCCTTTGGCGGTTTTGCGGTCCGCGATGTATGATTATCCCCTGGGCTTGGAGCGCGACCGCTCCCAGAACGCGCACGATCGTTTCTGGCGCTCGTCGTATCGGTTTGGGTCGGTCCATCACGGCGCCCCGCGCCTGCAAATGTAAACCGGCCGTCCGCCGGATCATGCCATGGATTGATTTGAATTCGAGACCGTCAGGACCTAGCGCCGATGGCACCATGCCCGTCCGTAGCCACCGTGAAAATGCGGTCCGCTTACGGGTGCCTGATGTCTGGACCATGCCATCCCCCGCCTATTGCTGCGGTGAGAACATCTGAGCAACATTATCCTACAAGTCAAGCGCAACGCGAGCAAATCTTAAAATTCGCCCTGCTCAACCGCGCTTCTGTAGTATGGTGCGCTTACAGGACTCGAACCTGTGACCCCCGCATTACGAATGCGACCATTTCTGGCGAAAACCGCAGAAAACCGTGGGTTACTAGCGGCATTCTTGGCATCAAAACGCCCAAATTGACCAATCTGCGATACCAGCGCGATACCAAGATTCACTTCGCTTCAACTACGGTCGAGCCGCGGCGGAATGGTATGGCGGTAATACGGTCGTTCGGGACGACGATCTGCAACTTGAAGCGAATGATGGGCGCACTGTCGGAATACGCACTGAGGGCCGGCGATTAGCTGCGATCGCACGGACTGGTCGCAGCAGGCTTCACAACATTCTTCCATACGAAAAAGCACAAGCCCGACCGGCCGCAGTACGGCGCGTTGCGGATGGTGACACTGCATCCGATGACGAACGACAGCTTAGAGTTGATCGCCGCGGCGAGGCGAGGCGAGGCAAGGCGGCACGCTTGATGTCGCCGGCCAGCGTTCCGAAGGTCAGGCCGGGATCAACTACGACCGGGCGCATGTCGTTGACGTCCTGAAGGTTGGCATGGATGTCGACCACGTCGAAGATGTGAAAATATTCCTTGCCGATCTCGCCGCAGCGGCGTGTCGCGCGCGGTGTCCGACACCGTGACTACCGCACCGCTGGGACAACCGACGCGCGAACTAACCCCTCGGGCCCGAATGCATCGCGCAGGATTACTACCTTCTGCTCCACGGTCCAGCGCCGCCATGGCTGGGTCGTTCTCGTGAGATCCGCCTCGCCAAGAATTTTGTCCGAGTTGTCAGTAATGCACGTTCGGACGACTCCGAACCCTGGCTTGACGCAATCGAGGGTCATGTAAGACTCGATCTGTGCGCCTTTTTGGCAGAGTCGCTGCGGCCTATTTATCTCCGCCGGGGAATGCGCCGGCATGTCGACGAAGCGTATCCATGCCGTCACACTGTCGCCTTTACTGGTGGCGGTAGCTACATCATACATGGCTACCGGCGCCCAACCAGGTGTAATAACCGGACGCCACTGCATGGCTTTAGCGCTTTAGGCTGCCGCTGGCGCAAATAACACCATTACAATCACCACAATATGCTTCACTTCTCGCTTCCATAACTTAATATAAAATTATCTAAATCTGCATCCAATGGCTAACGTCACAACAGAAAACACACCATCTCAAACAGCAGTAATCAGCCATCTGTTGTACAAATTAGCGAACTTCCGGCGCCTCTTTCAGCGATAGTCTCGGTTGCCCCATATGGTACAACCTCGTCATCATTGAACTTCCGAGTCCCGACAGGCCCTAGACGGTGCCCCGCAGTAAGGAGAGCTTTCGTGACCGCTTCCTTCGAGCTGGAGAAGTCGAGCCGGTATTTTTCCCAAGAGTCGCCTTCATCAATAGCCGTTGTGATTACAGTAGCCCTCACTACAGATAGACCGTGCCAAGTCATTCCGACGGGCAGTGTAAGACGTATCGTATTTATTGTCGCCGCCTCCTTACGTTCACGCTGTTTTTTTAGCGGTACGCGGCGTCCGTCTGGAAGCGTCAAATAATAAGACGCCCGCCCCATCGCAGAAAAGCCTGCTGGAGTTTCACCGGCAACTGGACATATTCCGTTGCGACCGAGAACGAACAACTTTTCTAGGCCCGGCTTATCGACCGACGTTCCAACTGGCATGATGAGTAGCAGAACCGTTAGTAGCATTTTAAGCCTCTTTTATTCGTGGTATGATATATCTATCATTGTTGCCCGTATCTGTTTGCTATCGCAGCAGCACTGCACGTCGCATTGGCGTGACGTCTTCGGCTCTTGTGAGGCTTTTGCCTGACGCGGGAACTGCGCGCTCGCGGCCCCATCCGCGGATAGCTTCGATCCGCTCCGGGCTCGTCTTGCTCAAAGGAACGATGTTGCGGAAACTCGATATGAAAAGGTCGGCGCCTACACTCGCGTCACCGTGCAGAAAGGCTTCCTCCACCACCTCCTTGATCGCGGCCTCCAAATCTGCCCCGGCAAATCCCTCGGAACCTTGGACCAACTCTTCAAGGAGCGATGGGTCGAGTTCCGCAAGCTGACCGCTTTCGACGTAAAGACGGATGATGTCCCGGCGCTCTTCCTCGGTTGGCAAATCGACGAAAAACAGCTCATCGAATCGTCCGCGCCTAAGAAGCTCAGGCGGCAGTTGCGAGACGTCGTTTGCCGTCGCGACCACGAACACGCGAGCGCTAGATTCCTGTAGCCAAAACAGAAACTGACCGATCATACGAGTTGTAACACCGGTCGAGTCGGATCCAGTGGCCCCCAAACCCTTTTCGATTTCGTCAATCCACAGCACGCACGGTGAAACCCGATCGGCGGTGTCCAGCGCCTCGCGCAATCGACCCTCGCTCTGGCCGACATACATGCCCATGAGGTTGGCGAGGTCGAGCCTGTAGAGTGGCACTTCGAAACTGGCCGCAATCGCCTTTGCCGAGAGCGACTTACCGCAGCCGGGCACACCGACGAGCAGTACACCACGCGGTGCGCGGATTCCTCGCTCGCGCAAATCAGCAGTTAGCAATGGCCGCTTACGCTCAAGCCAAGCCTTGAGACCGGACAGGCCACCGACCTGCAATGCGTTCGCTCTGATCTCGACGCGCTCGATACCCGATATGTTGGAAAAGATGCCGTCCTTGGCCCGGTTCAGTTCAGCAAAGTCGGTTTTCTTGATCGATCCACTCGCCGCCATCATCGCAATGATGTTTTCGGCTTCAATCTTGGTCACGCCGGCAAGCGTCGTGGCAGCGCGTCGTTCGTCCGCCTCGTCCCACTCAATCGGCATCAAGGTTCGATAGTCTGCGATCTGACGGCGGATCAGCGACAGCATCTCGTCCTGATCGGGTGGGGACAATGTCAGCGCCATCCCCTGACGCTGAAGCTGTCCCCAGACCGGTTTGGTAGTCACGGCCACAAGGGCGCCACCCTTTTCAGAGGCCAGAATCACGGTATCAAGTAAATGGCGCGAGAAAGCCGTGTCGGTTTCGATCTCGTCCGCCTCTGTCAAAATGAAGGTCAGATTTTGCCGCTGAAGCATCTGCTGGCCAGCGAAATCGATCGCGCCGACGACGGAGCGATCTTCGTTGACCACCCGGCCCCCGCTGAGTTCGCATGTCCCCTTTGACAGTGTGTGCACGTAGGCTCCTACGGTTTGCCGCGCGCACACCTCCCGTATCAACTCCATGGCGCGAGCACGTTCGGCAGTCTGGACGAGGACGAATGGCACGCGAGCCTTGAAGGTACGCTCGAAAGCATCCGAGAAATCACTGGTATTCATACGGCCTCACAGAACGTTTAGAGGAGAATACGTCGCCCCGTTGCGGGGGGCGGTGGAGATGGGACGACCTCTAGCGGCACGACCACGCGATCGAGCGCGTCCACCGGGGTGCGCCGGAGAGCCATCGCGAGCCGCCCCGTGCGATCGGTAGCCGCGCTACGCAGTAGGTTTTTTTGGAGGTCGGCGGCGGTCTCGGCGATGAGAGCGCTCAACTGCGTGTTCAGGGTTGCCGGCCAGCATGACAGCGCCGCAAAGCGCCCGAGCATCGCGAGACAGCGCCGCGCGTCGAGAACGGCGCGCTCGACATCCTGCGCCGTGCGACACCGCCCCAACGACGACTGCAAAGCAAGACCAGCCGCGTCAAGCCGAGCCGCGAGTGCTGCCCCCGCCCGTTCCGATAGTCGTTCGGCAGTCCCTGCGGACCAGGGCAAGGCACCACTGGTTGCGCGAACGAACAGCGCCTCGTCGTTGCCGCCCAACGCAAACTCGTCAAACCACAGGCTCCAGTGCGCATAGCTGGCTGGTCCGGTTGCGGCGGTCATGGTCCCAGGACGTCGCGCGGGCCACCAGCTCATCGGCGACGCAGAAACTCGGTGGCCGGGACGAGGTCCCACTCGGGCAACGCAGCCGCCAAGGGATCATCTGGTGGCTCATGGGGCTGTGTAGGCGTTGTGGTGCTTACCGGCGCATCACCCACTTCAGATAGAAGCGGCCGGCGCGGGGGCGAGAGTTCACTGGACATGACGGGCATCCTCAAGCGGCATCGAGAGAAAGTCGGCGACCACCGCCATGGGGTGCCGCCAGATGAGAATCGGCGGCGATCGCGGAGATGTAGGCGCCGGTATCTTCAGCCAAGGCATCGGCGGCAGCAAAGGCGCGGTGCCATTCGACGAGCTCGGCAAGGCATGCGCGCAACGTCGCGACCTCGCTGTCGCGGCGCGCTTCGAACGCACTGCGCACAAGTTCACGTCGCTTTTCCAGCCCGCGATACTCCAGGAATACCCAACCAAGCACCGCAAGACCGATCAGCGACACGAGCGCATGCCCGCCAAATATGCTGGCGATCATTAGCACCCCGATTACGCCGCCGATCCAGTGCTTGGGCTCAAGAGCCACCGCCGCTAGAGCGACTTCGCGTTCAGCCGCGATGTGAGCCTCAAGCGCTTCAATCAGTTGTGGTTCTTCACTTCCGTCGCGGCTCGTACTCGACCAGTTGCCAATGGCAAGCTCGGTCGTCGCCGGTACCATATTTCGCGTTGCCAATGTTACGTCCGAGTGGGCGTCACGAAGCCAATCACGGGACAATGCCAAGGCGAGCCGTTGCGAGGCGCGCGTTGCACCCGACTGCTCGGCATGCATGGCAGCATTGGTAAGAAGTTGCGTAAAGCTAACCTCCTCCTCGAGAGCCTGGTGCGAAAGCTTGAATTTGGACGCCGCCGCGTCTTTGCGTCCACCTTCGTCGACAATTAACTGGAGCATGGCCTCCTCGCGCCGTAACGGCAGCTCGCGCTCATCATGCTCGGTAACTAGCTGTTCGAGCAGCTGGTCGACGCCGTCACTCAAACGCGCGTGCGAAGGCAGCGCCCTCTCGAAGATACCGGCAAGGTAATCCCGCATATCCGCGTTCAGATCGGCCCGGTTCAGCAGCGCATTGAGCTGAGGCCAGGTTCCACTCCGTTTTGACAGGTAAGGATAACGCTCTGCAAATTCGGTGCCCTGGATGCGGAACGTCAGCGCGTCCCGCCACTGTCGCCGTTGCTCTTCGATAAAGCCAGCGCGCTCAGCAAGATCGTCCAACCAAACCTGAAACCGTTGATACGCTCGCAGCTGAACGTCTGCGGCAAATACGCCGCCCGCCGTCGCATCGATCAGCACCATCGTTTGTCGCTTCAGCGATCGCGGATCCTGCTGGCCAAGATACCGGTCGAGCCACGTTGCGCAAGCAACCCCCTTTACGGCTCGCCGACAGATGAGTGCGAAGAACAGGCTCGTCTTGCCATCATCGCGCCTGAGCGCCTCGGCAAGCGCTGTCTCGGCGAGAGGCTTATTGTCACTGATCCATGCCGAGAGCGCCACGAGCGCTGGTGCGAGCCAATAGCCTGGTGCCAGCAGCATCAACTCCTCTGTCACCGACTTTACGGTTTCCTGACGAACCACTCCGACGTCGCTTGCCTGCATGATCCCGGTCGCCGTGCGGCGTACCTCACCGTGATGGCCAAAGTCGCGTTCGAGTTGCTGACGCACCTTCACGAGGCGCGTTTCGGCAAGGCCCAGTTCCGTCGCCCGCTCATACCGCACCTCGAAATCATTGAACTGCTGTTGCAGTTCAGCGAGCTCGCTGCGCGTCACGGTAACGGCGTTGTCGACGGTATCGACCTGCTGGCTGATGCGGCCAATGCCCTCGCCCAGGCTCCCGAGCGCACTGGCGATCCGCGATAGATCCGCCGCTTGAATAATCCGATCCGACATAGTCCCTCCTCTAAGCCGATACCGCCGTGGTGCCGTCCGCTGCGACCGCGACCACGCGATCGGAAAATACCTCGATGACGACATAGCGCCCCGACGCGGCCAGCCGACGCGCGCGCTCCATGTTATCCGGCAGGGATTCCCCAACCTTAAAGTGTTGAACGATCTGGCCGGTGACATCGAGCAGGTGAACCTCATACGGGACACCGAGATAGCATTTGCCAACCCATCCCAACGGCCAGCTTCCCGGCCCGTCTGGAAATTCAGCGGCAACCGCATCACTGATTGCAGCAAGTCTCTTGGGACTTATGGAGTGCCCGCCAACATCCAGCTCGCGAATTGCCGCGCAATATTGATTAGATCGAGCCCGACGCAGTCGTTCGCTGGACGATAGAGCGGACTTCCCCGTAACCTTCGTCGACAACGTTGACCGGGTCTCGCTATCCCCTGAGATAATTTGACGCAAAATAGCCCCCCGGTTGCCACAAGATCGCTCGGTCCTGATTGTTTTGATAGTATGTTAGCAACGGTTTATGAAACATAAATCATGTCCACCTGCGTCACTCATACTGTGTGACGACGGGTTATCCCAAAGCGATAGTACCCTGCTAAACAACATCGGATTTGAACCTATCTTGTGGCGGCATTATGAATATGCCGGCTGCGCATACCCCGCGAACTCGTTCTTATTATAGCTGGATCGGAGTGTAATAAGTATCGGTTACGTCGGACCGGATGCGCCTATCGATACCCGAAGCTTCCACTACCGTACGGTACCGGCGAACAGCGCCGAGCTCCCTCTTTAGCTCTATCCCAGCGCAAGCATGCGATGCAGGTCCACGCGAATGAGATTACATCTGCTCAGAGCTGCTCGATTAACTTAGAATATCATTGTTTTGGTAGGGATGGCTGATCTAGGCTATTCGCCTAACCGAAAAACCGGGGAGGTTTGCTTGTCATCTTCAAAAGCTCGATATGCGCTTCTAATCACTGCAAATTTGTTGTCGATTGCGACAGGGACTGTCGCGCACGCGCAGACAGACTCAATCGCCAAGTTACCAAAGTTTCTCAGTAAGCTTTTATCGACCGAGAAAAGGTCGCTTGGATCGGCTGTCGAAAATCTCGACGTTGCCGGAGCAAAGCTAGGCATGTCGCCCGAGCAGGTCAGGTCAGCACTGAAGGCAGGCGGGTTTACGCCGCAGGCAACCGATCCCATTCAAAGTTCATGGTCGGCGCTGGTCGCCGATAAAATAGCCGAGCGGGGTGTAACGAAGCTCGATAATTCAAAGGTTTCAATGTTCACAATGGCAAGCGGGCCGCAAGGTGAGCGCATTGAGGTATGGTACTCCGCAACACCGCAGGGCGCCCGAGCCAATAGCGTACTGTATAGACTTCCTACAAACCGAATGGAAAAAAGCACATTCTTGTCGGGGGTTAAGGCAAAGTACGGTCGACCGACGGTAGATAACGGAAACTCGAGCCTTTATTGCTCGCCGGGTGAGCAGAAGTGCGTCAGCTACGATAATAAACAGTTTCCATACCTCGCGATAGCTGCCGACTACTCCTACTATGAAGTGTCTCTGCGTAATGGCATGAGATATAGTGATGATTATCGCGCCGATATGGCCAAAGCCATCGAGATCGCGGCACCAAAAAGCGCAAAGACATCATTTTAAAGAAGGATCACCTGATGCGCATAGCTATTACGGTTTCACTTGCCTTGATAATTTCAGCCAACCTGAGTGCCTGCTCCGACCCTAAGGCAGCCAGCAAAGATAACTTTCAGGATGCAATCGAACCGGTAGTCAAAAACGCCTTCTGTCGTCCGCTTCCGATTGCACAATACCGGTTGACCGAAAAGGCATCTGAAGACGTTCCGGCGTTTCCAATCGTAATTGGTGCCGTTGCGGAGCAGTGGGCGGGTTCTACAGAAAACCAAGTGCGTTCAATGCTTGAAGCAGCTGCGAAGGAAGGATTTCTCGAACGCACGGAGAAAACTACACCAGCTGCCTATGGCTCATCCGACGCTCTCAAACCTACCCATGTCGTCTCGTACGAGCCGAGTAATAAAGGTAAGGGCATGTTCCGCGGCATCGCGGGGAAGCGAGCTGGCTCCCCTGAACGTCCGAACGTTTGTGCTGGCGACGGCAAGATCGATGAGATCGTTCGCTGGACCGAACCAGCTGACGCCTTCGGGCAGACCATGACGCAAGTCACCTACACGTATAGCGGGACAAATTTCGTCGAAGGCGCGCCAAAGGAAATGATTGCTGCGGCCTCGAAGCCGAAGGAGGCGACGATTACTCTGGTCAAGATGAGCGATGGATGGCAAGCGATGAAATAAGGTTCGGAGCAGCAGCGTAATTGCCTCTGTCCACCAAGCTTTTAAGCTAAGATTGCGCTATAACATGCTTTCCCAAAAGGCCGAGAAATACGCCGCATTATCCGTCAAATAGCCGCTATCCGTTAAGATAGACTTTTTTGACAATTCAGTGCCTGAGTTTTTGCTTACTTCGAAAACATTTTATTGCTCTTGATGAGTTAGCAATAACTCAGGTTGTTTTTCATGAACCACAGTTCGATTTTTTACGCCACATTTGCATTTTGCGATATTAGTATAGTTCAGCCAGGCAATCGTTTCCACGTACTCATCGTCACGCTTCACACGGTCTTCGCCGTGATTTTGGCATACTGTCGCAACTTGACCAGCGCGGTGGGGGCGCATCCGAGAAATACCGTTCGGCGAGTTGACCCAGCTTGGTCAACTGCGAGCTGTGGGCTCTCAGGAATACGAAATTGCCAGTATTTATCTCCCATACCGCCAGATCGATGAAGAAGCCCGCGAGGCCGACCTGCCGATGAACCTGATAGCCCCTGGCTTGCAGCGCCTTGGCGACCTGCTCCTCGAACACGCTGTCGTGATCGCGGCCGGTGCTCTCCGCCATGGTCATCTTGCCGGTGCGCGCGAAGTGGAGGAACAGCTTGAAGGCGAGCACGCCCTTGCGGGTGCCGGCGAAATCGGGATCGATGTCCTCGTCCGACATCGAGGCGAACACCTCGCAGCGTTGTTTGGCGCGGCTAATCAGCACGTTCAGCCGCCGTTCGCCGCCGTCCATGCCAAGCGGCCCGAACCGCATCGGCACGCGACCGCCCGGGACCGTCGGTCCGTAGCCAACCGAGATGAAGATCACGTCGCGCTCGTCGCCCTGCACGTTTTCGAGGTTCTTGACGAAAAACGGCTCGGAATGATGCATCTGGAAGAACGTCTCGACCTCCGCCGGAAGACCGCGCCGCAGGATTTCGAGCTGGTCCATGATCGCTCGACGCTGGGCGGCAGAGAAGGCGGCAACGCCGAGCGACAGTTCGGGATGATCGCGGGCGTGCGCCACGATCGCCTGCGCCACGACCTTCGCCTCCCGGCCGCCTCGGCAGCCTCATGAACGGCGCGGTGGAGCTGTCTGGTTGAGATCGGATCGGTGTAGCTGCGCCCCGGGAACAGCCAGCCGTGCGGCAACAGGACACTGCGCCGCTTGCCCTCGCGCCACCAGAGCCGGAGCAGTTCAAGCAGTTGCGGCGACAGCATCGCGTTACGGTCCTTGCGGCCCTTGCCCTCCTCGATGCGGATCAGCATGCGCTTGCTGTCGATGTCGTCGGCTCTGAGGTGTGCGACCTCCGACACCCGCAATCCGGCGCCGTACGCGACGCCCAGCGCGGCGCGGTACTTGATGCCCGGTGCCGCCTCGAGCAGCCGCCCTACCTCCTCGACGCTCAGCACGTCGGGCAGCTTGCGGGGACGAGGCGCGAGGACCAGCCTGCGCGACAGGTCGGGCCGGTCGAGCGTCACGCCAAACAGGAACCGCAGCGCCGATACCGTGGCGCCGATGACGGCCTCTCCGACACCGTGCTCGCGCTGGTGAAGCTGGAAGCGCCGTACGTCCTCGGCAGTCGCGGTCTCCGGCGAGCGTCGCAGGAACGCCGCGAAGGCGCGAACGTGGCGGACATAGTCGTGCTGGGTACGCGACCGCATTGAGCGCATCGCCATGTCGTCGAGCATCCGCTGGCGCAGCGGCGTAACGGACTGTTCGGTGGGTAGAGTCGCCATGGAGAGTTCCTCTCGTTGAAGAAACTCCATCGTCTCCCGCCGCTGCCGCAGAACCAAACCTCAGCGCCGCTGCGCTACCTCAACCGCCACCACCACTGCCGCGCAGCGGCTTCGTGCTCTGGGCGTTAGTGAACGGCAGTCGATAACGGTTTGTTGCGATGCTCCGTTCGCACCTTAACTTCATGCGCGGACCGTCGGGACGTCAGCAATCTTGGTCGTCCATGCCGGCGAGCGCATTTCTGATCGCAGCTTCCACTCCCGCTTAAAGCCCTGCGTCGCCGTCACCGCCGTCCATGTGCCGAACTTGCCGTTGATCGCGTCGAGCGCGCCCATTAGGCGGTCGCGCTTCGCCGTATCCACCTCGAACAGAGTTCGCGGTCCCTCGGCCTCGGGCAGGAGGTCGTCGAGCAGGATACCGGCCTTGGTGTAGGAATACGCGCCAAGTATCGGTACGCCGTAGAACGTATACATGGTGCCACTCGGCCACCGGAGCGTCATCGACACCCATCATGCGATAGGCCATGCGGGCCTGAGCAACGCTCGGGAACAGCTCGTCGGCGGACATGAGGGCGCCTTCCGGCCGCACGACGCCCTGAGCTCGATAGAAATCGAACAGCGTGGCGCAATGGTCGCGGAAAGCGGATCGCGGCATAGCGAAGTTGCCGGTGGGGGTGGGGAACAGCCCAACCTCGTCCCATAGCTCGCTTAACGTGTCGGCGTCCTCGCGCGCGAAGGCATCGACGTAGCAACCGAAGAAGTCCGTGATTTCGTCGTGAAAGGGCATGTCAGTCCTAGCAAGTGTTCGCGATGGTAGACGGCGCTCGATCAAGCCGCGATTGGCTGGACGAGGCGGACGTTCGCCTCCGCGAGTTGCGCCTTCACGATTTCGATGAAGGCCATGGTGGGATTGGCCTCGGCGAGCATCCCAATCTTCATCCAGAACTCGGCTTGGGCGTTAATCGACCGGCACATGACGGCGCTGGCGCGGCGGGCCTCCTCGTGCAGCTCATCGTCGATCTTTACTAAACCCATCGCTTGATCCCCACACCTAGAATATACGTTACGTACATGGACCATATATTATGGGGTCAATAGCTGTTGGGCCTACCGTGACACCGCCGTTGACCTGTTCCTGCTGTCCGTGTCTCGCCGCATCGCGTTCGCTGCCGTGCGTCGGTCGGCAGCGCTAAGCAGGAACCCGACTTCATCGTCAGTCCATCGATACGGGCTTCCCCTGTGCACCAGGAGGACAGCGACTGTCCGATCACGTTTTCATCGATGTGGCAGCGCGACACACGACCGAAGGCCTCGGGCAAACCAAGGGCGGCTGAGTTGGAATCTAGGCGATCTGGAACTTAATTAGTTGTTAAGATTTAGGTAAATGCGTCGGTCCGGCGCAGGGGAGAGCGGAATGAAGCAGTTGCTGGTGGTCGTCGCCGGCCTGCCCCTAATCGTATGTGCTGTTGCATCAGCTGAAGCCCAGCAATCGCGCGAAGCCAACGAAGGCGCGTTTCAAAGCGCCCGATTTGAAACGACCGGTCTTACCTCGCCATCGTCCTCTACATCAACGGTTTCTCCAAGCACCGTGCCCCAGACATTCTCGCGATTAGATGACAGTCAGACTGACCTCTCCCTCTCCTTGGGGACGAGCTATGCCAGCGGCAAGTTCGGCACCGGCTCGACCACCACAATTTTAACGTCGGCGTTAGGAGCACGGCTGCGCGTTTCCAACTGGGCCATCTCAGCTTCTTTGCCTTGGATGCGTATTCGCAGTCGATCGACGGTGTTCACGGGAATCGACGCTACACCGGTTCTCGTAGCGCCCAACTTGACTTCGAGGTCAATAGTCTCGGATGGGTTTGGGGACGTTACTTTAGGTGGATCTTATTCGATTGCGCCGAAAGCTATACCATTTGAAATCGAGCTGTCTGGTCGCGCCAAAATTAATACCGCAACCAAAGATAGCGGCTTATCGAGCGGAGAAAACGATTATTCCGTAGGCGGCGATGTATCCGTCCCGCTAGGTCGCGTGACGCCGTTTGCGTCTCTCAGCTACCGGTTCCTCGGCAATACAGCGCAATATAATCTACGCGATGGACCGGCTGGTTCAGCGGGAGCATCGTACTCATTGGGACATCAGAGCTATTTACTGGCCTCGTATCACTATTCATCAGCTGCAACGTACCTAGTTAACGATGCTCATGAATTATTTGCAGGCGCATCGACCAGAATTGCGCGGTCCCCACTCCGCCTGACGGCATACGCGACCGCCGGCCTTTCAGACGGTGCCCCGGCAGCGTCCGGCGGTTTGGCGCTCTCGATCGACGTTTCAAGAGCGACCGCCAGGCGGTGACTTTGTGCATAGACACCGATAAGCTACCGACACACGGCAGTACCGGGCAGGTGAAGCATAGCGAACGCGTTTATGCGATAGGCGACATTCACGGCCGCTTTGATCTGTTCGGACGACTGGTAGCGCAGGTGGCACGTGATAACGCCGCTCGGCCGATAGCAAAGACGCAGATTGTATTGCTCGGCAACATCATTGATCGGGGCCCCGACGCCGCCAGAATGATCAAAGGGTGCATGCAAATCACCGCTTCAAACGATAACCTTGTCGTCTTGAAGGGCAACCATGAGGATATGATGGCTGATGCGCTTGGCGGCAATTTGACCGTTTACGGCCATTGGCTACATTTTGGCGGACGTGAAACTCTGCTGAGCTGGGGCGTTCATCCGAACGTTGCAAATGGCCCAGCCACAAAAGATAATCTGGCGGCCGCCGCCCAAGCTGTCGGTGAAGAGGTTGTTGATTGGCTCCAACGTCTACCACTGCACCATAAACATGGACCATACCTTTTCGTCCATGCGGGAATACGCCCGGGAGTTGCAATTGACGAACAGGAGCCCGACGATTTCATGTGGATCGAAGACGAGTTCCTAAATTATAAAATGTCACACGGCTTCATTGTCGTTCATGGGCATTCGTTGGTGGGTGACAAAGCGGTTATCCTTCCCAACCGCATCGGCATTAATACCGATGCGTACACGACCGACAAGTTGACCGCACTGGGAATTGACAACTGCAGCACTTGGACACTGTCGACTGCTAACGGTGTATCGTCTGAGGCTTACCGTATGGCGCCGTTAACAGCAAATTCAAGTACGCCAAGTCTATGTGATGCTCATCATTCACTATCAAGCGGTGCTTGATGGCCAAGCCCGTTGCCTTTGCCGATGAACAGATTGACGCTGATCTTTGGCAGATTGTTGGCCCCTGGGATCAATTGCAACCGCGAAATAATCGCAACAGCGTTCGACCTTCACCACGAGCTGCATCAATAGAGGCGCATCGAGACAAAGTACCATTGCCTATTTGGGATGGGACCCAATCCGACGGCAAGATTGGCCTGGCACAAATTGCGCGCGAATCGCGTAGAAAGTTATTAGTCAGACGATTAGCTTCACGACGGGCAGCAATGATCACGGCGACAGTCGTCGCGACATTAGGCACGGGGCTTTATGCCCTTACGACTGATATGACTCAACGGCAAAATGCGGTTGCTTCTCAATCCGCGAGTAATGGCCCGAATATTGTTGTCGACGCACGGGTCAGAAATCAGCCTACCGATTTCAGCAAGATTGCGATCGTCGAGCGAGCCACTGAACCACCTTCTGTATTGTCAAAAACCTCTGGTTTGGAATTTACTAATCGCACCGCGCAACGGCTGCCGATTAACAAGGGCCCAAAACGAAAGGCTTCGGGCGTTGGTAGGTTAGCTATCGCCAAGCATCACGCCTTAAAATCAAAGGCCTCCGCCGACGAGCCGTTGTTAACTAGCCTCCCTTACGGTTTTGTAGGATTAATTCCAACGAAAGTGTCGCCATCAAGCAGTCTCCTAGAAGAGTCGGATATTACAACAGAGGCGACTAAACTTAACACCAAGGAAAACAGTGTAACGGATCGTCGCGATAGCGTTCAAGCTATGCGGTCTCTTCGAAGGCAATAAGGATTGCATTTAATCACGTACTGAGCTTTTCGTGCGGTTACCGCAGCCATCTTAGAGGGGCCGCTGCCGTACCTGTCGGATTACGTTTTTGATCCCACAGTCTGATGAGCATCCCTTTTTCGTCGAATGGAAGGAAGCCATGTGTGTCAGGTTCGTCACGAGGGGGCCACAACGACGCATGGCATCCGAACAGCAATACGGCGTTTCAAATCCGAGCGGTCGACGCTAAGCCGGGAACATCGGGATCAACCCGAAGATGATATTGCAATGGCGTAAGCTGGCGACGGTCGGGGAGCCGAACACCAGGCCGAAGGTCCCTCACTTAACAACCCGCACCGGATCGAAAGATACGTCACACATTGCTGCCGCTGGACGACACCCTCTAGATAACGTCGCATACTTATATGCAGATGTTTCGTTGCTCAGCCCACCCCCCTGACGTTGGAGCGGGCCGCTTAAAACCTCTTGGTAGGAATGTTGTCGACCAACGCCGCCAACGCCTCATCCTGAAAGGAACGCGGGCGAACGCCTCGATCAGGCAGTGACAGGCGCAGGCGGCGACGGTCGAGCGGCTTCATGGCCTTGACCTTCAAAGCGAGCGACAACAACGGGCCCTCAAACAATATCTCGGGTGACTGATCGTCTGAGTGACCGGCGGCGGCCATACGCACCAACGTGGCGTTTTCTTTCCACGGAAAATTCATTAATTATGTCCCCCAAGGGGCATCGGTACACCTAGTTTGCCCGAGAAGATCACTTATCTTTTTCTAACCGGCAGACGGCGACTGCCTGAACAGGGGCTTGCGACGGCGAACCGCTTTATCAACATTGAGACCGGATAGCGATGCGAACCGTTCTGAAAGCGCAGCTATTTCTTCAGAAGGGCACGCATACGAAGGGCGGTCGACCAAATGACCGACTTTGAGACGAGCTTGATATGCGGCGAGAAGCGAAACTTTCTATTTAGAAATGTCGTGTCGAAGATCGATCCTGTCAGAAAATGAAGTTTATGCTTTTTGGAGCACCCTCAGCCCGTACTCCTACAAGCCGGATAAGCTCTTCGTTATCGCCGACGCTGCGCTCGCCGCCGCCGAGCGGAATCTACGACGCGCTATGAACTTTGACGACAACTAAGCTCAAAAGTTATTGATCAGCGTCAGAAGATGACGGTGGGGGCAAGCGCAAGAGCGGAGAAAAAAGGCGGCCGCGCATCATCAGTTCGCGGCTTGGGCGGGCTTATAACCGCGACCATGCGATTTCCCTGCCAGATTTCGAGTCCGCAACGATTGACGTGATTGGCGGCTTCAGCAATCGATTGCTCGTCGTGCAAGGCGGAGAGGTCCGCACCACTTACGATTTCGCCACAACTGCCCAGCTCATAAATTCGATATCGCATACCGTGTCCCCCACCCGAGTCCTGCCGGGAAACGGTGAACAACGTATTAACGCCCCCAGCTAACCTGTGAGCCACCAAAGAAGCGTAAAATATTCATTTCGCGGTCGACGAGTCTTTGCTGATGCTGCGCTTCCCTCAGATCAGCCGCGTATTCGCCGAGCCGTTGGCGAGAAAGCTCATCGTTCAATCCTCCGACGATGCGCCGTACCCGATCGCACTCTGTTTCGAGGTCTGCATTGGTCGGCACGTTCGTCTCCGTTACATCGCAGGGAAACGACGAAGCCGACAAACACTCGAAAATGGTTTACGAAAAGTTAAGCCGCTGTCAGCCCGTCGACAGGCGGAATCACAGACGCGACGAACCGATCTATCGTCGGTTATACCTCGACGGAAAGTTATTACCGGCTTTGCGCTTAGGTCGAACGGCACAGCGCCGGCTGTTAGGTTGCAGCGGCCATGCACTTACGGATGGGTAGTCAGCTCGGGAAACGGGCTGTCCAGACTTGACACATCACTGCGCGATCCAATCGATGACGTCTTCGTTCGGCAATGTCATGATTGTCAAATGAGTAATGATGATCATTTGGTCGATGAGCCGCCGCCGTTTGCCGGCGACCGACGATTGGCCGTCCGAGCACGAATTTGTCTTGCTGTACTACTAATTACACCGGGAGGGGAAATCTATGCCGCCTCGCTTACGAACATATCCTCTTTAGGGTTCAGGATAAGGGCGGATTATGGCGTTACCGTCGGACGCTTTCTTTCGCTGGATGTACCCGAGCTTGCCCGATATTCCGGCTGGGTTGCGTGGTCTCAAGAAGGCGAATTCGGCCTAGCGGTTGCAAATCCAATTCCTCAAGAAGTGATCGAACACATTTTGTTAATTGCTGAGAAGGACGGGCACTGAGACTCTCGCCACAGTCGTTGCGCTCGCGGTTCCGGAACTAGGCCAGCGACGATCACAATGCGTTTTAAAAATACTACGCATTAACCAACTTTATTTATATCAGTTATTTACCTTGTCTCGCGTGATTCGCTATTATTCGATCCGGGTAAATTTCCGATCGTCGTTGCATTCAATTCCGATGCACATCTTTCGTTGACCTCGAGTGACTTAGGCGACAGGTTTCTCAAATCGACCTGGGGAGGTCGAATCAGGAGGGGCTAATTCATGAAAAACACGACTCTCGCGTTTGCGTGCGCGCTTACATTTGCTGCGCCTGCAGTTCAGGCGCAGACCGGTCCAGTCGCGACCGCTGCTACGACGTCGGGAACGCTTCGCGCCGGAACGTCGGTTCCGCTTAAGATGGCCGAAGGGCTGACCACGAAGGGTAAGAAGCTCAAAGTAGGCCAGCGCTTTCAGATGGAGACAGCGGAGTCTGTTACGATCGATGGCAACGTCGTGATCCCAGCCGGCAGCCCCGCAACGGGCGAGATCACCGAAGTCAGGAACAAGGGCATGTGGGGAAAGTCAGGCCGCATCAACGGGCGCGTCCTGTACGTGCGTGCGAATGGTCGGCAGATCCGCATGAGCGGCTCGATAGACGATAAAGGAAAGACGGGGACTGCTGGCGTCGTTGGTGCCGCAGTTCTGATCCCGGTCGCCGGTTTCTTCATGACCGGGACGAGCGCTGACATTCCCCTGGGCTCACCGGTGACCGCCTTCATCGACGAGGATGTCTCGGTTGCGGTCGTTCCGGCGGCTGCGCCAATGGTTGTCACAGTGCCGGCGAGAAATTGACCTAGCGAGCGCGGGTGTGATTGCCCGCGCTCGTCTCGCCTCAGACAGGCTTGGCGCCCGCCGTACCGCATTTTGCAAACTTGCCATTCGCGCTCTTGCACCGGGCCGGCTTGGCTGGTGCTTTGGGCGGGCATTTCATGAAGCGCCCCTTGGCGTCCTTACACGGTGCGGCGAATGCAGGCGCACCACTAGCAATTAACGACAACGACGCGGCAGCAACGAGCAGGGTACGCATGTGGCCAATCTCCAAGCCCTTGATGGGCCAGGCGATGCTATGCCGACCGCGGTATCGGTCAACTGACAAAGCCTTCATCACATTCGCGGAGCTTTCTTCCGGTTGTGCGTTGATAACCAACGACACTGAGAGGTTGCCATGTCTGACGAGAGCACGCCGAAGCCTAACGAAAATGTCCGGGTAAAATCCACGGACGCAAATCCAGCCGACGACGGTTTCGGTAAAGGTGATGGTTACTCGGGCGATGAGTACGATAGCATGGACCATGCCGCCGAGCGTCATCTGCAGAACCGAGACCGCGCGCCTGGAGCCGAGCCGATCGAAAAGGCTGACGGCAGGGACATTCCTCGCGAGGCTGGTAAGCGAGCATATATCGACAACAAGACTGGTGAAGTTCACGGAAGTGGGGCGAGCGCAGGTGGCGGCAACCCGGGCGAGGACATCGACCTGGACACGTCGCGAAGCGGGCCTGAGAAATAGCCGTTGGACAGTATCAGTAGCCCTAGCGACGGCAGAGCTCAGTGCCCAGTTTCGAAAGTTCGCGATTAGGCAATACTAATGATTTTGACCCGCCGAAACGGGTCGAGACCTATCTCCGCATGGATGCCGGCATCTCTACGTGTTGCTGGACAGCCGGTGCGATGGTCGACTTCAGACTGACAGCTTATGTCAATAATACGCCAGCCGGAGGCGACACCAAATAGCTAGTGGGCCGTTCGTAATCGCCGGCTTCGGTCGACAAATTGACAATAAGCCACTCCGTAATGGCCGCCTGTGATGCGAACGATCTGGTGGCGCCGATACACCCGGAAGCGTGATCGCGATTCTGCGGCCGGGTGATCATGAGCGGTGGCTGGCGGGCAGCTATCACGACGCGCTGGCGTTGAAACGGCCACAACCGGCGGACTGCATGAAGTAGGGTAGCCGGTGTTTCCAACGCGAGAAGTTGATGCCATTTTTAGCAGAATCGAATAGACCAGCCTAGGTGTTTGATCCCACGGTTTGATGGTGCGATCCTTTCGTTAGTATGGAAGGAAGCCATATGGGACAGGTACGTCACGGGAGCGCCACGACCACGCACGCCGTCAGAGCAGCAATACAGCGATCGCAAGCTTCGCTCGCGACGTTGAGCCAGGAGCTGGGGATCAACCCCAAGACGGTCGCGAAGTGGCGTAAGCGGACGACGGTCGAGGATCTGAAGACCGGGCCGAAGGCCCCTCATTCAACGACCCTGACCCAAGCTGAGGAGGCGGCCGTCGTCGCGTTCCGCCGGCATACCCTGCTGCCGCTGGACGACTGCCTCTACGCATTGCAGCCGTCGATCCCTCATCTGACCCGATCGGCGCTGCATCGATGCCTCCAGCGGCACGGCATCTCCCGCCTGCCGGACATCGAGGGTGACAAGCCCAAGCGCCAGCGCTTCAAGCGCTATCCGATCGGCTTCTTTCACATCGATATCGCTGAGGTGCAGACCGCCGAAGGTAAGCTTTACCTGTTCGTCGGCATCGACCGCACCAGCAAGTTCGCGGTCACCCAGTTGGTCGACAAGGCCGATCGGCGAACGGCGTGGGAGTTCCTCGAACATTTGCTGAAAGCTGTGCCCTACCGAATCCACACGATCCTGACTGACAACGGGATCCAGTTCGCTGAGCAGCCGCGCAACCGTAACACCGCCTGGTCGCGCCAGATGCGCTTCGACATGATATGCGAGGCAAACGACATTGAGCACCGCCTCACGAAGCCGAACCATCCGTGGACCAACGGACAGGTCGAACGGATGAACCGCACCATCAAGGAGGCGACCGTCAAACGTTTTCACTACGAAAACCACGAGCAGTTACGGGTGCATCTCGCCGACTTCATGGCGGCCTACAATTTCGCCCGTCGGCTCAAAACGCTCAGCGGCCTCACGCCTTACGAATACATCGCCAAAATCTGGAATTCAGAGCCTGAGCGGTTCATCGTCGATCCGATCCACCAGATGCCGGGACTAAACACCTAGTTTGGTCGCCTGATATTCCTTTTGGCCCCGGTCCGTCACGCGCACCTGCTGGTCGGCAGAGATGAGACGCAGCGGAGCTCCAGGCGGCGTCGGCGCGTCGCTCCCCTTGGGTGCCGCTATCACCCATGCTGGCGCCGGTGCATACCGCACGACACGCACTTGCGCTCGATCCGCCGCATTCACAACACTCGTACCGCACAGCGCGACGATCGGCGCCATTCCGCGCCACATTGAACCCTTGAACAAATCTATCCCCCTGAACGTCGCTGTAGCTTAGCGCCACTTACCGCAACATCTGACCGACCATGCTGCCAGCCGCAAGCCACCCAACAGGGCCTATGTTGCGCTATTCAAGCTCGTCTTGTCCCAAGCTGGAAACAGCGTCTTCAACCGATCGACGGTATGCCGCCACTTGGGGGTCTTCGGCGCGCACACGCTGTTCTGATTGCCGAACATCCCGACCTCGTGGATCGCCCCACCCAGCCCGACGCTGACAATCCATTCGACGGGTACGAAATACTCACAGCGGTCCAGGTCGTCGATGAACTCACGATGATAGCTGGCCTTTGCAAGCAGGTCCGCCGCAGGCACCGATGCGCCTTCACCGTTGCGGAGTTCAAAGTCCCGCATTGCCACCGGCTCGCCGCGGACCACCCCGACACCGACGAAGCCGTATCCCGGCGCCTTTACCCAGACGCGATCGCCGGGATCCAGCAGGCGAAGCGTGCCGCTATACCAGGCGCCGCCGCCGGCCGAAATAAAGCCGTACCGGCGTGCCTCATCCCAATCGCGACCCAAGCCGTGACCGAAAGAGACGTAATATTCGCCGTTCCACGGCTCGCGTTCGCCCTGCCGCGTTTCGACAGTCGCCGCGACCTGCGTCTCGACCGGATCGATCAGCCAGGCGCGGCTCAGGAGTTGGCCAGCATCGGTGTCGAACACCTGGAAGCACAGCACGTTAATCGCGATCCCGCGCTTGGCGAGATAGCCGACGATCCGCTCCGAACTGGCATCGAGGCCGGCCGCGACGATTACGATTTGCAGGCTCTGGTTAAGCGTCGCCTCGTCGAGCAGCATGCCAAACCGCGCGCGGAAATCCGCGGCGAGATTGCCGCCGTTCGAGAAGCGCGCATAGACGCGGCCGATTGCCTCCGCATCAAGCGCCTCGGCCCAAGTGGCATAGTCGATCGCCTGCGCCACGACGTCGCGCGGCGTGCGCCCGCGTTTCAACTCGATCAGCACAAGCCCGCCGTCAGGGGCGATCGCGAGCAAATCGATCCGGCCGCCAAAGCCGGTATCCTCCTGCCGTCCGATGATCATCCATTCGTCGGAAAGGATCTGTGGCGCCGCGACGATCATCTGTTCGAGCAGCGCCTCGCTCGGCAACGCGGATTCACCGAGCGGCGCGGGCGCGCTGCCGACCTTCCAGATGCTGTGTCGGATCGGCATGATCAGGCGTCCGCCGTCGCGCGACGCCCGCGTTTCGGCTCGCGGCTAGAATTGAGGTGACTCGGGTTCATGGTTTGGTAGATGTCAGCAAAGGCGATCGGCGAGAAGCCGGTAAATTGATTTTGCTGATAGGATAGTTGGCTTGGATCCTTCCGAAAAAAAGCGGCTCAGCGAAATCGATGTCTGCGACCTCTTCATTACTCCTGCCATCAAAAAGGCAGGCTGGGACCAGATGCTGCAAATTCGCCGAGAGGTTACGCTGGCACCCGGACCTATCGTGGTTCGCGGGAACTTGTCCTCAAGGAACAAGAAGAAGCGTAAATTCGCCGACTATGTTCTGTCGCTAAAACCGGGGCTACCCTTGGCTGTCGTAGAGGCCAAGGACAATGGTCACTCGGTCAGCAGCGGGCTTCAGCAGGCGTTGGGGTATGCCGAGATACTCGACGTCCCCAGCGCATTCAGCTCCAACGGAGACGCATTTGCTGGACATGATCGCGCGGTACTAGCCGGCCAGCCTACGGAGACCGATCATGGACTGGACGATTTCCCGCCACCCGACATTCTATGGGATCGCTACAGGCGTTTTCACCAGATCGCCGATGACGAGCAAGACCTGGTCAGCCAATCCTACCACATAGATGCTTCCGGCAAGGCGCCGCGCTATTATCAGGCCGATGCAATCAATCGGACCGTCGAGGCCGTAGCAAAGGGCCAGAAACGGGTCCTGCTCGTGATGGCGACCGGCACTGGCAAAACCTACACCACGTTCCAGATCATATGGCGTTTGTGGAAGGCCGGTACGGCCAAACGGATCCTGTTCCTCGCCGACCGCAACATCCTGATCGACCAAACGCTAGTGAACGATTTCAAGCCGTTTGGTGGGCAGATGACGAAGATCAAGAACCGCAAGATCGACCCTGCCTACGAGATACACTTGGGCCTGTATCAGGCGATCACCGGCACAGATGAACCCGAGAAGATCTTTAAGACGGTGTCGCGAGACTTTTTCGATCTGATCGTGATCGACGAATGCCACCGGGGTAGCGCCGCGGAAGACTCTGCCTGGCGCGAGATCCTCGACTATTTCGATGGCGCGGTGCAGGTCGGCATGACCGCCACCCCGAAAGAGACCGAATACGTCTCCAACATCACCTATTTCGGCGATCCGGTTTATACCTACACGCTCAAGCAGGGCATCGAGGACGGCTTCCTGGCGCCGTACAAGGTCATCCGCATCGACATCGACCGCGACGTGCTCGGCTGGACCCCGCCGCCCGGCATGGTCGACGACTTGGGCGGCGTGATCGAGGACCGCGAATATAATTTACGGGACATGGACCGCACGCTGATCCTTAACCAGCGCACCAAGCTGGTCGCCGAGCGGGTGATGAAATTCCTCCGCGCGACCGACCCGATGTCGAAGACGATCATCTTCTGCGAGGACATCGATCACGCCGAACGGATGCGCAAGGCGATCGTCAACGCAGCCGGCAAGCTGGCGACGGACAACAGCCGATACGTCATGCGGATCACCGGCGACAGCGTCGAGGGCAAGGCGCAGCTCGACCGGTTCATCGACCCCGAAGAGCCCTATCCGGTCATAGCCACCACGTCGCAGCTGCTGACCACCGGCGTCGATGCCAAGACGTGCAAGCTGATCGTCATCGATCGCACGATCAATTCGATGACTATGTTCAAGCAGATCATCGGACGGGGTACGCGGATCGACGAGGACAACGGCAAGTTCTTTTTCACGATTATGGATTTCAAGCGCGCGACCAAGCTGTTCCGGGACGACGCGTTCGACGGTGCCCCGGTGGTGATCTACGAGCCTACCGACGGCGATGATCCTGTCCCGCCCGACCCCGAAGATGATGGGGACCCCGATAGCGAGGGCGATCCCGACGATGACGATGACGGTGACGACACCGGCGGGCGCCGCAAATTCGTGGTCAGCGGCGTCACCGCGCGCGTGATGAACGAACGCGTCGAATATGTCGGTAGCGACGGCAAGCTGGTGACCAAATCCTACCGCGACTACGCCGGCAAGCAGATTACGGAGGAATACAAATCGCTCAACGAGTTCATCTGGCACTGGAACGCCAGCGAACGCAAACAGGCGATCATCGACGAACTGGAGCAGCGCGGCGTCATCCTCGCCAATCTCGCCGAAACCGTAGGCAAGGATTTCGGCGACTTCGACCTGCTCGTCCATGTCGCGTTCGGCGCTCCACCGCTCACCCGCCGCGAACGCGCCGAGCGGGTGAAGAAGCGCGATTACTTCGCCCAATATGGCGACAAGGCCCGCGCCGTGCTCGAGGCTCTGCTCGACAAATATGCCGACGAGGGCGTCGAGACGATCGAGGATGCCAAGGTCCTCCGCCTCGCACCGTTCACCGCGCTGGGCACGCCGATGGAGATCATCAGGGGTGCCTTTGGCGGCAAGCCCGCTTATGAGGCCGCGCTGAGGGCGCTCGAAGACCAGATATACGAGTACGCCGCGAACGAATGAGAATGCACGAATGAGCAATGTTTCCGGCGTCATCAAATCCATCCAGGACATCATGCGCAAGGATGTCGGCGTTGATGGGGACGCCCAGCGGATCAGCCAGCTGGTCTGGCTGTTCTTCCTCAAGATTCTCGACGACCGCGAGGCCGAGCTCGAACTGATCGACGACAATTTTAAGTCCCCGCTCCCTGAGCATCTGCGCTGGCGGAACTGGGCGGCGGACAAGGAAGGCGACACCGGCGAAAAGCTGCTCGATTTCGTCAACCTGCAACTGTTCGCCAAGCTGAAGGGCGACCTGCCCGCGCAGGGCGACGTGGCGAAGCGCGCGCAAGTGATCCGCGATGTGTTCGAGGATACCTACAACTACATGAAATCGGGCACCCTGCTGCGGCAGGTGATCAACAAGATCAACGAGATCGATTTTAACAACAGCGAGGATCGCCACACGTTCGGCGCGATCTACGAACAGGTGCTGAAGGATCTGCAAAGCGCGGGCAACGCCGGCGAGTTCTACACGCCGCGCGCAGTGACGCAGTTTATCGTCAACCGCCTAGATCCGAAGCTCCACGAGGTCGTGTTCGATCCCGCCTGTGGCACCGGCGGCTTCTTGACTTGCACGATCGACCACAAACGCAAATCGGTGACGTCGACCGCCGAGGAGGAGGTGCTGCGCGGCTCGATCCGCGGCGTGGAGAAGAAATCGCTGCCGCACATGCTCTGCATCACAAACATGATCCTGCACGGAATCGATACGCCCAGCGGCATCCGCCACGGCAACACGCTGGCACGCGCCTATGCCGACCATACCGAGAAGGACCGCGTCGCGGTGATCGCCACCAACCCGCCGTTCGGCGGGATGGAGGAGGACGGGATCGAGAACAACTTCCCCAGCCACCTGCGCACGCGTGAGACTGCGGACCTGTTCATGGCGCTGATCATCCGCCTGCTGAAGACCAACGGCCGCGCCGCTGTAGTGCTGCCCGACGGCTTCCTGTTCGGCGAGGGCGTGAAGACTACGCTGAAGCGCAGCCTGATCGAGGAGTGCAATCTGCACACCATCGTCCGCCTGCCCAACGGCGTGTTCGCGCCGTACACCGGGATCAAGACCAACATTCTGTTCTTCACCAAGGGGACGTCGACCAAGAGCGTCTGGTTCTACGAACACCCCTATCCGGCCGGCGTGACCAGCTACAACAAGACCAAGCCGATGCGCTTCGAGGAGTTCGCGGCCGAGCAAGCCTGGTGGGGCGACGAAGTCGATGGCTTTCGCAGCCGCCAGGAGACCGAGCAGGCGTGGAAGATCAGCGCCGCCGACGTTGCCGCGCGCGGCTACAACCTCGACTGCAAGAACCCGCACCGCGCCGCCGAGATCAGCCACGATCCCGACGCGCTGCTCGCCACCTATGCCGAACAGCAGGCGGGCATCCAAAACTTGCGCGACCAGTTGAAGACGATCTTGGCCGAGGCGCTGGCGGGGACGCCAGCGTGAGCGACATCGCCGCGTTAATGGCCGACAATCTCGACGTCTGGACCGGTGCGATCGAGCGCAAGAGCGGCGCCGGGCGCGGCGGCGGCAAGCGGATTAGCCTGTACGGGATCGAACGGCTGCGCGCGCTGATCCTTGATCTGGCGGTGCGCGGGAAGCTCGTGCCGCAAGACATGGAGGACGAGCCGGCGAGCGAGTTGCTCAAGCAGGTAGCGCAAGCTCGCAATCGGAAAATCTTAGCTGGTGAAGTGCGAAAGCCAAAGGCTTTTGCGGCGCTACCGTCAAACCTCTCGTCACTGCCGCCCGGCTGGGTTTGGACTCAACTTGCAGCCATCGCTGAAATCAACCCGAGCAATTCTGTTGCTAACGACGTCGACGCTTCGTTCGTCCCTATGACATTGGTTTCCACGAGCGTTTCTGGAAAACATAAAGATGAAGTTAGGAACTGGGGAGAGATAAAAAAGGGTTTTACGCAATTTGCTGATGGTGATCTTGGCCTAGCCAAAATTACACCGTGCTTCGAAAATGGTAAGGCAGCAATCTTCCAGAACCTTGCGAATGGGATCGGCGCCGGCACGACGGAGCTTCACGTAGCTCGTCCTTGGCTAAACGAGTTGAACCGTCGTTACCTGCTATTGACTATGAAAACCGGCTCATATCTCAGTAACGGCGAGAAATTGATGACGGGCACCGCGGGTCAAAAGCGTGTAACTCGCTCATACTTCGAAGCGACGCCGCTTCCCCTTCCGCCCCTAGCCGAACAGCAGCGCATCGTGGCAAAGGTCGATGAGTTGATGGCGCTGTGCGACGCGTTGGAGCGGGACAGCGCAGGCTCGATGGCCGCGCATCAAGCGCTGGTGGAAATCTTGCTCGCGACGCTGGTGAACAGCGCAGACGCGACGGATCTCGCCCGCGACTGGGCGCGGCTGGAACGCCATTTCGACACCCTCTTCACCACCAACGCCAGCATCGACACCCTCAAGCAAACCATCCTTGCCCTCGCCGTTCGCGGGAAGCTGGCGGACCAGGATGGAGCCGATGAGCCGGCAGCAGCGCTATTAAAAAACGTAGAAAAACAGCGGGCAGCATTGTTAAAGAAGAATTTTCCCAATGCAGCCGAAGCAAATACTCAATTAAAAAAGCAGAATATTCAAAAGATTCCCATAGGCCTGCCAAAGTTGCCGCATGGCTGGGATTGGGCGACTTTAATGCAATGCTCAATGCTTGTTATCGACTGCAAAAATAAAACCGCGCCCTATGCTGATGAGGGCGTTAGGTTGATTCGCACAACGAATGTTAGGCATGGCCAGCTGAATGCAAAAGACCAAAGATTTGTAAACGATGAAACATTTGAAAAATGGAGCCTGAGAGCAAAGCCGATCGCAGGTGATCTTTTGATCACACGCGAAGCTCCAATGGGGGAAGCGTGCCTGATTCCCGAAGGTGAACTTATATGCCTAGGCCAAAGAATGATGCTCGCGAGATTTATCCCCGGAACGATAATCGCTCGCTACATTCTTATCACATTTATGGCCCCCGATCTTATGGAGCGAGTGCAGGACAAGCCCATCGGGATGACTGTTGAGCATCTACGCGTAGGTGGGGTTGAGACTTTACTGGTGCCCATCCCCCCCCTCGCCGAACAGCGTCGGATCGTCGCCAAGGTCGATGCGCTACTGGCGCTGTGCGATGCGCTGAAAGCCCGGCTCGCCGACGCCGCGCAGACGCAGCGCCACCTCGCGGACGCCATCACCCAGCGCGCGGCGGCGTGAGCTAAGCCTAGTAGGCGGCGGGTTCCCGGTCACCGGGCTCGATCGATAACGAGCTTTGCCGGGCGCGACCGACGCGACGTTGTTCGATCGGCCCGGACGCCGTGACCGATCGCTAAACGCCGGGCGCGTCCGGCCCCAGGACCAGCATGCCGCTTTGCCGCGTCAGCTGACTGCCCTTGATGGCCGCGCCGATCACTTCCGCCAGCAGCTCACGCAGCTGGCTGCTGGTTGACTTGAAGCCAACGGCGCGGGCTGCGGCTTGCATGACCTGGTCGTCGGTCGCGCCGTAGTTGATACGCACGACCTCGAGGATCGCGATCTCAAGCTCGGTCGGCGGCAGCGTATCGGACTTGCGTAGCAAGGCAGACCGGACCGCGCTGCGATCGCGGACCTTCGGCGTGCGGCCCGGCACGTCGAGAAAGTCCTGATCATCCGTGATGCGGCCCTCGCGAACCGAAACCGCAATCGCTGCTTCGACTGCCTCCTGAATGCGGACGCCGGCTCGCTTCAGTCCCCAGGCATCGCGAATACGGTTTACGACCTCGCACGCGTGAACCGGCCCCTCGATCCGCACGACTTCCTCCGCAAGCGCCGACAAGGCACCGCGCGGCGTGTCGTGCAGCTCACTGATCAGATGCCCGGGCCTGGTGATTTCGGCCTCTACGTAAAGACTGTTCGCCGGCTCCACATCGGGCGCGGCCAAGCCGACCTCGGTAAAACCTTCGCGTTCGAGGGTGGTGATCTCGACGTTCACCGCACGCGTCGCCTTCACGCCAGCGGCCTGGGAATCATGCTCGGCCTTGGCCGCCTCGATCC
The DNA here is from genome assembly GCF_003046295.1 of Sphingomonas aerolata. Classification (GTDB taxonomy): domain Bacteria; phylum Pseudomonadota; class Alphaproteobacteria; order Sphingomonadales; family Sphingomonadaceae; genus Sphingomonas; species Sphingomonas aerolata. The sequence goes on along the minus strand of NZ_PZZN01000002.1, from coordinate 218,101 downwards.
GCGCGATGACAAGGTCGATCTGTTCCTTGGGCCGCTGGAACCAGTCGGTGCTCCAGATGCGGTGGATCGTCCAGCCGTGGCTTTCCAGCACCGACTGACGAAGCCGATCGCGATCGCGAGCTGAGCGAGCGTCGTGATACGATGCGCCGTCGCACTCGATGCCGATGAGATAGCGGCCCGGTCGGTCCGCATCGGAGACTGCCAGATCGATGAAGAAGCCCGCAAGGCCGACCTGCCGGTGGACCTGATAGCCCTTGGCTTGCAGCGCCTTGGCAACCTGTTCCTCGAACACGCTGTCGTGATCGCGGCCTGTGCTCTCGGCCATGGTCATCTTGCCGGTGCGCGCGAAGTGGAGGAACAGCTTGAAGGCGAGGACGCCCTTGCGGGTACCGGCGAAATCAGGATCGATGTCCTCGTCCGACATCGAGGCGAACACTTCGCACCGCTGCTTGGCGCGGCTGATCAGCACGTTCAGCCGCCGCTCGCCGCCGTCCATGCCAAGCGGCCCGAACCGCATCGGCACGCGGCCGCCCGGGACGGTCGGCCCGTAACCGACCGAGATGAAGATCACGTCGCGCTCGTCGCCCTGCACGTTTTCGAGGTTCTTGACGAAGAACGGCTCGGAGTGATGCATCTGAAAAAACGTCTCGACCTCCGCCGGAAGGCCGCGACGCAGAAGCTCGAGCTGGTCCATGATCGCGCGGCGCTGGGCTGCGGAGAAGGCCGCGACGCCGAGCGAGAGTTCGGGGTGATCGCGAGCGTGCGCGACGATCGCCTGCGCCACGACCTTCGCCTCCACCATGTTGGTCCGCGTGGCACCAGCGTCGAACACGCCTTGCGGGATGCGGTGGAAGCGCAGGCCCATGCCCGCTTCCGCTGTGTAAGGACTGGGCACGATGAACAGCTTGTTCTCGTAGAACTGGCGGTTGCTGACCGCGATCAGCGACTGGTGTTTGCTGCGGTAGTGCCAGCGCAGCATTCGCATCGGCAGGCCGCGTGCCGTGAACAGGCCGAGGATGCTCTCGATGTCGGTGACGCGGGTGCCTGCATCGTCGTCATCGTCCGCGCCGCCGCCGGTCATCTTCGAGAAGAAGGCGGTGGGCGGCAGCTGCTTCGGATCGCCAACGACCACGACCTGCTTCGCGCGGGCGACCGCACCGAGTGCGTCGACCGGCTGGATCTGGCTCGCTTCATCCATCACCAGCAGATCGAAGTCGAACAGGCCGGGTGCGAGGAACTGCGCCACGGACAAGGGGCTCATCATGAACACCGGCTTCAGCGCCTGCACCGCCGGTGCCGCCTTCTCCATAAGGCGACGGATCGGCATGTGACCGCGTTTGCGGGCGATCTCCGCGCGCAGCACGCCGAGCGGACCGACTGCGCCGCCGTCTCGTGCCGGGACTGCCTGGTGATGCGCCTTCACGACCTCGAAGCTTGCGGTCGCGATCCGCTGGCGATCCATGTCGGCGAACTCGCGCGCCAAGCGACCGTGCAGCGTGCCGTCGAACATGCCAAGGTCGGGATCGGCTTTGATCTGGTCCGCGTAGATCGCTTCATAATAAGCCATCTCGAACCCAGGCACGGCACCATCCGTGCCCAGGCGACCGTCGGCCAGCCGCCTGACAACATCGTCGCAGCCTAAGCTGGAGGTTCGCTCCGCCCGGTCACGATACGCCGTCCACTGCGTGAGGCGTTCGCCAGATTGATGCCACCGCTCGAGATGTGCGCTAAGATCGGCGAGCGGCGTGGCGGCAAACGTCTCACGACCGAGTGCGGCGGCCACATCGAGCCGAAGTTGTTCACCGATCGCCTTGAGTTCGTCGAGCAAGGCGGTGGTATCCGCGTCGACACGGGCAGCGTCGGCGGCGGGCGCGGCGCGGTCGTCGATTTTGCTACTCAGCAGCCGTATGTCGCCATTCGCCTGGATCCAGTCGGCGGCGACACGCAAACTGCCCCAATCGGAGCCCGTCCCGCGCCATGCCGTTCCGAACGCCGCGATGCCGACATCCGCCAGATCGGCGATCCCGACATCCTTGGCCTGGAGTTCAACAAGGTCGTCAAGCAGGCGGCGACGATCATCAAGCTCGAGTGGCAGGTTTACTAATACCGCCGAGCTTGCGGTATTGGCGGCATGTAACCGGGTCACGACGGTCAGCAAAGCTTCGAGATCGGCACGGTCTGCTTCCAATGCCTCACCGAACGCCAGCGATTGAGCCTCGTTCAAGCTCGACCAAAGACCGGACAGCGAAGGGACCATTTGGTCAATCACCGCAGCCGTCCGCCCGGCGCGCGTGCTAATTTCGCTTCGATCGGGACGACGCGCTGCGATGATACGGGGTTCGGCGCCAAGACCGCGGAGCGATCGCATCCAGTCAACCACGCTGAGAAGCGGTGCTGACGTCGAGCGCTCACCGCGCCATTCGGCACCAAAGGCCGAGCGGGCAAAATCATGCTCTTGCTCGATCGTGCGTTTCGCGGCCTGCCCTTTCGCGAGTGCATCCAGCACCGTGAGCGTCTCGTCGAGAGGCGTCGTTGGCGATGTCAGAACCGACCGAACGAGCCGGTTCGCGCGTCGCCATTCCCCACTGAATATCCGCATGAACCCGATCCCATGCGACGCCAGCGTGACCCGCGCGCCTGCCAGATCCATATCCCAGGCGGCATCGGTCAGCTGGCCCGTAGTCGTCGCGACTGCATCCTCATACGCGGCAACGGCATCGACAACATCGGCGGCACGTTCGACCCCGGAGTTCCAGACGTCGGATGCGAAGGCATCGGCGTCGGCATCGGGCGCGTTGGCCACCCGCTCACCGATCGCCGCGAGCTGTCGGGCTTCGTCGACTGTATTGGGAGCGTCGCGGCCAATCGTCCGTGCCAACGCCCCCGCCTCGGCTTGCAGCCGCGGCAGCAAGGTTGCGAGCGCCGCGATCTGCTCGAAATCCGGCAGCGTGAAGGTCGATGGCAGCGGACGAAGCGCAGCTATCGCTTCCGACACGTCCGTCGCCCATCCACTCTCGGACACGGACGCGGCAAGATGAGATCGAAGATCAGCATAGCGATGGCCTGTCGCAAGCAGACGGTCGATCTCTTCGAGACGGTGCTCCCATACGGCGTCCGCCAATGCCGGCCCCTCGATTGAAGGCGCCCGTGCAATGCGGTTTGCCATCACGACAAGCACACCAACCTCGCCAAGCGATTGCATCGGCGGCAGCTCGAGACGTGCAGCAAGCGCGCTCTGTGCCGCATCGAGTGTGGCCAGCCGCTCCATTACGCGCCCAAGCCGCTCCTCAAGCCGCTCGACCTCGGTAGGCAGGATCGAGGACAAGCCGACACCGCGCCATGCATGATCGCCAGGTCGGCCGATGAGGGTGATCCGTTCGGCGAGCTCGCCAATCACGTTGTGACGCTCGGCAAAATCGTCGATCGACCATGTCTCCGGTCCCTCCAGGGACAAGTCGCCAGGCTTCTCTCCATCCTGACGCAGCCGGCTGAGCTGCCCGATGACCTGATAGGGTGTCAGACCAGACGCTGGATGCGGGGCATGCATGCGCTCTACGTGACGGTTCAAACTGTCCCGGGCGATCGTCAGCCGGGCATGTAGGCTTCCGGCATCCTGGTGCTTCGGCGCGCCAAGCTCCCATGTCCGTCGAAGCTCCTCGAGGACCGCACGCTTGTTGGCTTTGTTGCTGTGAAGCTCCAGGCACGCATCGCCGACACCGGTCGCATCGAGCCTGCGCTTGACTACCTCAAGAGCGGCCATCTTTTCCGCGACGAACAGCACCGTCTTGCCGTCAGCGATCGCGGACGCGATGATGTTGGCGATCGTCTGACTTTTCCCCGTTCCCGGCGGCCCTTGGATGACCATGTCGCGGCCCCGGCGCACCTCATGCACCGCCAATGCCTGTGAACTGTCGGCATCGACGATATGCAGCATCTCGGACGGCGGGATGAAAGGATCGATGTTGGCATCTTCAGGGATCATGCCCGCGCTGCCTTCGAACCCGTCGGCCAGCAGTCCGCGGACGAGTGCGCGCTCGGTGATCTTGCCGCCGTTCGGCCAGGTCTGCAGGTCGAGGTCGCGGTACATCAGGAACTTGGCGAACGAGAAGAAGCCGAGCACGACGACGTCGGGCTGAACCTCCCAACCGGGTTTAGACGACACGGCCTCGGCGACGTCCTTAAAATAGGCGACGGGATCGAAATCCTCACCGCCCTCGAACGTCGGCAGCCTGATACCGTGCGCGCGGTCAAGGAAAGCCTCCAGCGACAGGTTGGACGCGTAGTCCTCCTGACGCATCCTCAGCTTGAACTTCTCGCCCGCATTGCCGCGCTCGAGCTGCACGGGCACGAGTACCAGCGGCGCAAACCGGATGTTTGCGGCGTTGTTCGGATCGATCCACTTCAGCGCGCCAAGGGTCAGATACAGGATGTTGACGCCCTGCTCCTCCTCCAGCGTACGCGCATCGAAGTAGAGCTCGAGCAGGCGCTTTTGCAGCCCCTTGGGCGTCAGCCGGGTCTGAAGACGGGTGTCGACGTGACGCGAAAACACACCGCGTTCGTCGGCGACGTCATCCTCGGGTTGCGCGAGATCAGCAATCTCGTCCGACTCTTCCGCCGGCACGTCTTCGTAGGTTTGCTCACCGGCGGGTGCCGCCTTGCCCGCGAGGAACGAAAAGGCGCGCGCCTCACCGACAAGCATGCGGAAAATCTCGCTGCTGACCTCGTCGACGACTTCGACCGCCTTCGCGCCTTTCGCGGCGCGCGGCATGTTGAGCAGGCGGTTCCTCGCCGAGAGATCGAGGAGCTCGGTCCGCGCGCGATCCAGCTTCTCGTCTATGGGAAGGTCGCTCTGGAACACCGAAACGGTCGCCTCGTCCTGCTCGATACTCGGTACTGTAGCCAATTTCCGCCCCCGTCTCACGACACTTGCCGTGATAAGGCGCGAAAAGGGTCACCAAGTCTACCACAACCTGTTCAGCCGCGGATGGCTTGGGCAGCATTCCAACGCCGGCGATAGGCAGCACCCGGATCAAGCCTTTTCAAATTTGGCTAGGACCTCTTCAAATTTGTAGATTTCGAGGTGACGTAATTGATGTGTCGGAACACGCAACGCGGGGAAACCGGAGGATGCGGTTTACGGCTTAGGCTCTACACTCCCGTGGACCCGCGGCTGTTGATTACCCCCCTCACCGGAACCCCACATCAGCAGAGCGCGGCTTTGCTAACAACTTTCGCAGGCGCGTAAGCAACTAAGCATTCATTGATAGTAGCAAGGTCAGCGATGACCGATCATTCGTTCCCTGGAAGGCATGGTGCATATCGCTCAACATGCACCCTTCCTAAAAATATATATTCACGTCTTGATTTTCTAGTATTTTGAATGAACGCCCCTGAAGTTCGTGAAAAGCTGCATAGTAGACAACCCACATACGCCGACAAGTCCTTCCCTGATATGTTGACGATACGGTTTGCGGAATTATTTTGCGGCTTTCCTGTCAGACAATATCGCGAAAAATAACGTCTTATCTCGTGATCGGAGCCGGTCTTGTACTATCAATCTATGACCATTGCTGAGGCACGTCGGCGTGTGAACCATTCCCTATACCTGCCCGCTATCCAGAGGCCCTATGTTTGGAAGCCGGAACAGATTGTCGGCCTGTTCGACAGCTTGATGCAGGGATACCCGATCTCAAGTTTCCTGTTCTGGGCGGTCGAGCCGCAGAACCGTCGCCAATGGCCCATCTATCGTTTCGAAGAAGCTTACCGTCAGGGTGAGCCTTGGAGCCAGAAGGTCGAACCCGACGGCCGTGATGTGATTTTCGTATTGGACGGGCAGCAGCGGCTGACCTCACTATTGATTGGGCTGGCCGGCTCATACACGCTTCTTGAGAAATCCGGCCGCCGCAACAAATCCGCAATCTTTCGTGCGCACTATCTCTATCTAGATCTTTTTAAAGATCCTGAGGAGATTGGTGACGACGATGAGCTTATAGCGAACCGTTATCGGTTCAAGTTTTTTTGTGTTCGGCCACGCAACGACCACAAGCAGTTTTGGGTCAAGATTGGCGATATTCTGGATATAAATGATGGTGAGCGCTTGCATGCGTATCGGGATACACTGTTCGCCGATGTCGGTGAAAGAGTTGTCGCAGAGCAGCTGAAAATTGCAGAACGCAACATCAATCGCCTTCACGAGCTCGTATGGATCGACGAGCCGATCTCCTATTATACAGAGCGCGTACAGGATATTGATCGCGTTCTCGCTATCTTCATTCGTGCAAACGAAGGCGGAATGAAGCTGTCTAAGGCCGATCTTCTTATGAGCGTCGTCACAACAACATGGGGTAAGAGCTACGTACGCGACGAGATATATGGCTTAGTTGAGCGACTCAGCAAGGGCATGGGTGCGGCGTTCAACTTCGACAAGGACCTAGTGATGCGCGCCTGCCTGGTCATCTCGGATTTGCCGAACGTCTACAATGTCGCCAACTTCACCGCGCACAATATGCAGATCATCCGCGAGAACTGGAATCTGATCCGCTCGTCCCTGGAGAGCACTGTCGAGCTAGTCGCCTGGTTCGGGCTTGATGGTAGTCAGTTGACGAGCATAAACACGTTGATTCCGATCGCCTATTACATCTCGAGGATCGATGGCTACCGACTTGATGGGACGTCGGCATTTGACGCCGTCAATCGCGAGCGCATTCGCCGCTGGTTGTTTAGTTCGCTGTTCAACGGCGCTTTCGGCGGCCACTCGGACGGGGCTATCGCGACTTGTCGCGACACGATCCGAGAGGAAATGCGCTCGTCGCGCGACTTCCCGCTGGCCAAGCTCGCTCAAGACATGCGCACGCGGCGCGGTCACCACCTGTCGTTTGACGAAGAAGGGACGCGAAAACTCCTCGACACGTCCTACGGCAAAAAGCACACGGCCATTGCGCTCGGCATGCTATACGACGGCCGCCGCTCGCCCTCGTCGCGCTACCATGTCGATCATATCTTCCCACTGGCGGCGTTCAGCGAAAGAGCGCTTCGCGAGCGAGGCGTGGGCGGTCCGCTGATCGAGAGCATGCGTCGATCAATAAACAGCCTCGGCAATCTCCAGCTGCTGATCGAGCGTGAAAATCTCGGCAAGTCAGATGGAGAACTGGCATCATGGCTGCACACTCGAGACGCCACGTATTTCGAACAGCATCTTATTCCCAATGATCCCGAGCTGTGGGAGTTCGATCGTTTCCTCGATTTCATCGATGCGCGCGAGCAATTGATCCGCAACGCGCTCAAGCGGTTCCTCGACGTAACCGACAAGACGGCTTAGATAGTTTGATGCGCTCAACTCCGCGCATGGCAAACGCACTTGCCATCAATCCCAAAATCTTCCTTGACGACGAGCGCGCGCCACCTCCGGGCAACTGGCTGGTGGCACGTGACGCCACACAATTCTGCGCGTTGCTCAGGAACCACGAGCCAACGATCATTTCGTTCGATCATGACCTCGGCTGTGATGAAGTCGGTGTCGAGATCCCGGGCGGCCAGCACTGTATGCATCTGCTGATCGACGCAGCGATAGATCGGCCGAAAGCGTTCGATCATCTTAAGCTGGTCATACTGCACAGCGCCAATCCGGTTGGCCGTGCGAACATGCGCGGCCTGCTCCAAAGTGCGCAGCGGCATGGCATTCTGTCATCGGTTCGCCTTGTCGAATTGCCCGTGACAAGCCATCCTCTGACGACATGGCGGATCGCATGAGCCGTCAACCTTCGAATCGCTCGCGGCGCGAGATGGAGAAGCGACCCATGACTCAATCCGAGCCGACGACTACCACCACTTGGCCGGCAGAAGACGGGGAGGCTGAAGGCCGTGCCAAGCGGATTAAATTGCTAAATCAGCAGATCATGGAAAAGTCTCTGGAACAGCATCTGGCGGCCCTGAATAGGCTCGATACATGGAAGACGTCCCCGTGGATCCTTTCTGGGCTGGGCATGGTCGTCGGCGTCGCGCTGATCTCTTCTGGCGTGCTGTTAACAAAGTTCGTCATTTTAGCGCACTGAAGGCCGCACTAGCATGGTCGCCACCCAATTACGCCGTGCTTGGTCAAGACGTTTAGGCGCCCATTGGAGCTTGGTAACCGGGCCAGTGTGCACATCGCCCTGTTCGGGCCGAACCAACCCAGTTGGCAAATGCGGCGAACGTAGCCTGATTGCGGTTTATTTCCGTTTTCCTTTTGTAGCCCCTTACAGCGGCGATCGTGGCCCCAGGAATACCAGACTAGCCCTGCCGCACTTTCGGCGCCCCAGAGTGGCTCCAGCGGCCTCAAACAGGCCATTGGCGTATTCCGATCGTCGCTGATCCTTATGAAACCCCGCGTGAGCCGCCGTATGCATGCTCCAGCGCCTAACGATGCCACATGATGGCATCGGTCGGTTGGACGTGCTCAGCAAGCCGTTCTTCGAGCTTTAATCTGCATTGCCATCACCGCGCTTCGCGCTGATCGCCGCGGGATTTTGGGTCTCGTGCGCGTGCTCGCGTATACGCGCTAGGCGTGTGCGCTCGCGTGCGCGCGCGTTAGAGATTTTCCGGTTGCGCTGGATTCGAGCTTGATCTCGAAACTCCCGCGCTCCGGTATATTACTTACTACGTAGTAATATGGGAACGAGGTTCTTTTTTGTTCTTTTAGTTACGAAGTGGACCTATTCAGATTGAGGGTCTGAAAAGTGCATAACCCGCGGTGGTCGACGCATACGTGCGGAGTGAGCGCTTCCTCCTGGTCACGAGCCTCCAGGCGCGTTCCCCGAGCCTTGGATCGGTAGGGACCGCCCTGAAGGAAGACTGGTTGCGTGGTGCAACCAACGGCGCTGCCTCACTTTGCCGATTTCTCTACCACGCCGCCAATTGCCGGAGGGTGGCTTGGAGTGCGCCAAGCTCGAAATTGATTGGAACCTGGCACATCACCACCGCGGTATCTGATCGTCAGCCTTGATGACCGAGCGTTGGTTTACCGCAGGGCTTCGTATGCCCAGCCCTCCTCGGCGTCATAGGATACCACGCCCTCTACCTTACCCGAGATCAGGGCTTGAACATGCGATGCGGCGATCGGCGAAAGTGCCAGAAACTCATCGGTGACGTCCATGACTATGGTCTGCGGTGAACCTGGCTCCGGGGGCCGGCCGTAAGTCGCGATTGCCGCAGCACGTTCGGGCGACTTGGCTGCCACGATCACTGGAGGGACCCATGTCTCATAGCTCACCTGATAGAGCCTCAGGGATGCGGATGGTGGGGGCGAGTTGTCGAGCATCATGTCACCTTCGTTCGTTGTCGATGATCGGTGATTGCATGCCTGACGGTGGGATGCGGGTGGCATCGAGTTGCGTCTACACCATCAAAAAATGCGCAACTATCTGACAACTAAACGCAACCACCCTGGGTGCTGTTCTCAGGTGAGATCGAATGGCGGTCGCGTTGCCTGGATGCTCCTGGACGCCTGGCTTGATGGTTTCAGGCTCGTGCGCTGTGGGTAGATAGGCATGGTTCGACAGAAAGCCGGGGTGTAAAACGTAGCAATGACAATACGCCTTATCTGCCTCGATGCCGACGACACGCTCTGGCATAATATGCGGCATTTCAACGCAGCCGAGGATGCGCTGCTGGAGATGTTGCGTCCGTTTGCCGACGCGCATGTTGCACGCCCGGCGCTGGAAGCATGTGAAGCCCGCAACCTGCCGCTCTACGGGTACGGCGCGAAGGGTTTCACGCTGTCGATGATCGAAACTGCGATCGAGCTTTGCGGTGCCGATCTGAAGCCGATGATGGTTGCGGACATCCTAGCGGCAGGCCGATCACTGCTTGCGCACCCCGTCGAGTTGTTCGACGGGATCGCACAGACGCTGGAGGATTTGGCGGATCACGGTCGGCTCGTCCTCGTAACCAAGGGCGACCTGTTGCATCAGGAGGCGAAGCTCGCTGCATCTGGCCTTGGTGATCGCTTTGCCGGTGTCGAGATCGTCAGCGACAAGACCGCCGATACCTTCGCACGGCTGTTCGAGCGATACGCGGTGCAGCCTGCCGAGGCGGTGATGGCGGGGGACTCGATGCGCTCCGACGTGCGTCCGGCGCTGGAGGCTGGCGCGTGGGCCGCCTATGTCCCGCAGGATGGTGCCTGGGCACATGAGCATGCATCACCGCCTGAGTTTTCGGATCGTTTCGCGACGCTGAAGAGCCTGGCCGAACTGCCCGCGCTGATCGATCGTATCAATCGCAGTTGACCCTTCGGTACAGGGAGGCGCCTTGGTCAGAGCGCCTTTGGGTTGATCGTTATCACCTTGCCCTTCACCGTACCGTTGCGCTTGCCACTTTCGACCAGATCCCACACCTGCTTGGGCGATGGCAGGGCTGTGAACGACGGAAAGACCGACGTCGTCCCTTCGACATCCTCCAGCGACACCGCATAGGTCCCGCTCTTGTCGGCCTGGCCCATTAGCGATGGATAGACACTGATGACACGGCCGGCATCGTAGAGCGCCATGACATATCCGCCCGCGTTCGCACTCGATCGATAGACGCCGTATTCGGTGCGCGCGGTGCCGTCACGACACCAAGTTGGATGCGGCGCCTGCGGAGTCAGCTTTTCCTCCGTTTTTGCCTTGGCTGCCACGGTGCTCGACATCAGCGACATCAGCAGATCCGCGCCGTTCGGCTTCGCTTGCTTCGCCTTGGTGAATGTCAGCGGTGCCGTGCAAGCCGTGACCGGGGCCGCCGCGCTCGTCGCCGTGGTAGCGGAGGACGGCCAGCGGACTGCTTTGATCAGCTGTTGCAAGCGGACATCGAGCTGGTCCGCGGTCAGCGTCTTCGCACTCATGCGAATGCTGACGATCCATTCGCCTACCGGCACGATCGCTAAGGCGGTGCTCCGATACGCGCCGCCGGGTGTAGCCGAGGAGCGACTGAACATATCCCCCGAGGTTGCCAGCGCCGCTCAAGCATTCCGCGCCGCGGGCGGGGCCACGGCTTATCATCGTGAAACCCAACGTATTGACGCACCTCAGGCTCTTGGTCGGCTGGAGAAAGCGCTGGTCGCAGCGGGACCATTCACGAGCAAAAATGACACATATGCAGCCAACTGGCCCCGCGACGAGAGGCGACGCGTCCTCGACAACGATGCACGGAGACAACGGGAAAAACGCGCACGTGATGCGCGACGTGAACTCAAGGAGCATCTAGTTCCCGAGGAGATAGTATCGCAGCTCGAGCATGAACGCATTTTTCGGATCGTTCGGTTTCACTGGTTCGCAAATAGCGCAGGAGCCCCAAAGACCGTCACTGTCGATCCAGACGGCACGAACGCTGCCTTCACCGCCGATGTATGGCGGGCGAAGACGCTTCTCTCTATCCGCGCGACGCAAACCAAATCGATTACAGCCTACTCAATCGCCGGATTAATGACCGATGAGGGCAGAAACTACGGGCTTGAGCGGGAAGTGCTACGTGACCGGGTGACACGCGCGCTGAAGCGAATTGCGGTACTCGAAACGCGACTGTTGCCGGAAGCAAACGGGCCAGTCTGGCCAGCATTCTCGCCGAAGGAAGCGCTTGATTGGTCAGCAAATAACCCCCTACGAGATTTATCCTAATCCGACGAATTACCCGCCTACGAAATCGCTGGGTATTATTACCGCCGCGGCTCGATATATGGCCTGCAAACTGGCCAGAGCGCGTAGACGGTACCCTACGAAACACCGTCACGATAAATAGCACCTCTATCTTAGAGATAGGAGGTGGGTGGGGGGAAACCGTACACATAACCACACCAACGCTAACCTTTAAAAATGTGTATGCATTACGTGGTAGCAGGTTGTTCAAACTCGCGGCGATGCGCGCAGCGCCCTTATCAAGACTGCGCAGTCCGTGGCACGTCACCCAATTGCATACCCCCGGTGATCGCGCGCGACGCGCAGTCGAAAGCCTCCTCCGATTTATTGAAGGATCCCATCCCGTCAGCACACTCATGCGTGTGCGCCAAAACACGCACCAGCGCTATTAGTGAGACTGTTGTTAAGTCAGCGCCTGTCGAACCGCCTCACGATCGGCAGGAGAAAGTCCGTCAGACCATATTTTGGGCCTCAATGATCGCAGTAATGATATGGCTGGTATCTCATGAACGGAAAGCCATCGGTTCGAGGCATTCTTGTCTGACGCCACTTCGCGCATGACGTGAGCCTGCTTGTCACTGAGCAGGTCAAGCGGGCCGTCAAGGATTGCCTCAAGGGACTCCACAAGGTCGTCAGTAGCATTTGATACCCGCGGCGGTGACAGCATCGACCTCCAATCTACTTTCGGATAGCGCTGATGTAGCACGGCCACGAGGAAGGTTTGCTTATCCAGCATCAATGTCTCGGCGAACTGCTCGGCACGCTCAATGGGTATCGGCACTCTTCCGAGTGCCATATGGCTCAGGACAACGGACTGCTTGTAACCGAGCTGTTTTGCTATGGCTCTTTGGCTCAGCCCTCGCTCGCTCGCAGCGTTAGCGAGCCCTTCAGCTAACAGCTTTGCGGCTGCACTATCGCGGTATGCTGCGTCGGCATCAGGCTCGTTCACTATGGTTCTCCATTGCCCTCCGCCTAGCAGTTCCCACTCGACAGAACACAATGTGTGCAATATAACACACACATGACCTTATGCAGCGAACTCGCCGGCAGGATAAGAAAGGCAGCACGAAACGGCTCTCGCCTTCATTTGGATCCCTGCCACGTCCGCGTCCTCATGGACGCCAGACTGTACCCCATCATCGCAACCATGGAAGCCGAAGAGCTCAACGCCCTATGCCAGCAAGACAATCACGTAACCGAACCACAAAAGCTGCTCCAACAAAACGCCACGAGCTCGGCGCCTATTGGCTCTGGTATCGCGCCGATCGAGATGACTGGGCCATCTGCTGGTATGCTACCACCGCAGATGGACGCGAGCGTCGGACTTGCCGCAAGTCGATCGGCATTGGCGGCGGTGACGCAAGTCACCCGCCGAAAGCAGCTCAAGACGCCCTAGCCGAACACTATCTGGCGACGCAGAAACCCGTCGAGGCGCCGATCGGGCAAGTTTATGTGGAGAAGCTGATGGCTGACTGGCTTATCAACCATGCGCAGCCCAATCTTTCGGACCCCGTGCGGTATGCCAATGGGGCGGGCCACTGGTTGGCGTTTTTCGAGAACGAGCAGGCCACAGGTCGCCTTCCTGGACCACCAACCGTCGCCGACATCAGCTCCGCGCTTGTTGAACGCTTCCACGCATGGCGTGCAAAGCAGGGCGTCAGCGGTCACACCATCTCACGCGACACCGCGGCACTTCGTCAGCCTCTAAATTGGGCCTGGAAACGCAACATGATCGCCTCGGCGCCGTTTGTCCCGGACGTCAAGCACAAGCCCGAACCCCGCGACCTTGTATACAGCGTGGAGCAGGTCGCACGCCTACTTGAGGCAGCTTGGTCTCGGGAAGACCGCCAGCACATTCATATGTTTGCAATGATCATGCTGAGCACAAACGCTCGGGTTGAGGCCGTTCTCGAACTCAACAAGGATCAGCAGGTTCGCGACGGGCTGATCTATTTCAATGCCCCTGGTCGTCAGCAAACCAAGAAGCGGCGCTCGATTGTTCCCATTTGCCCTACGCTCGCACCATGGCTAGATCTCTATCACGGCCGTGCGATACAGTGGCAAAAGCGGCATCTCGACCCAAGCACTGGTGAGCCGTGGTTCGAATACCTGCCCACGGATAGGATTAAGACTGCCTTTAGCAAGACACTTATTGCAGCTGGCATCTGTCATCAAGCGATCGATGAGGAAGGCTCCCCGATCTGGCTGCCGCCGCGGCACAAGCTGGGCGAAACCGCACCAAGACCCAAGCTTGTGGGCTTGGGATCACCAAACACGCTTCGGCATACGACCAGCACCGAAATGCACCGACGTGGCGTGCCTGAAGCGCAGATCGAAACTGCGGCCGGCCATCGCGGCACTGGGACCAACAATCGACATTATCGCCATCTGCGACCGGAATATTTGACCCAATTCGTCGAAGGCGTAGAGGCGTTTTGGAGCGACGTAGGGAAGCTCACTAAGGTCCATTTGGTCAACCAGCGCAAACCTGTCGTCTTCGACCTAGCTGCCTGATCCGAGGCTTGTTCCGCGTCATGCTACGTTGCGACGTCCCGGCATGTGCAATCGAGCGAGATCTGACGGGGAGCCCGAGTCACTAACGGAGCCGTTCGGCGCCGGTTAGCTGACCGCCAAGCCGATGGAAATCCGATTCAATGCGAAAAGGCTTTATCTCGACAGCCGCACCGTCTCGTCGGCGAACAAGGCGGCCGGAGCGACCTCGACGTGATGCACTGGGACGTCGACGCCCGACAACGACCTAGTCCAACGTCAGACCATGCGTTGCATCGGTGACATGACTGGAATCCACGCGCTCACCCCTGACGACAACGACGCTGCCCAAGACGATCAACACCCCGCCCAGCAGGAGCGGCCACCCCGCCGGATCGCCGAACAAGCCGATGCCAAGCGTGGCACCGACCAAGGGTTCGATGTTAATGAACACGCCAGCACTAGCGCTGTCGACGCGCGTCGCGCCGTATTGCCACGCCGCGGTCGCCAGGAAGGTCGAGAGCAGCCCCTGCCCCAGGATTCCAGCCCAGGTCGACGTGCTTAATTCGAGCGGCGGGGGCCCGTGGAGGAACAACGCGATCGGCAATATCGTGACGGTCGCGACGACCAGCGTCACCGCGGGCACGGCCATCGCCGGCCGCGTGACCGGCACGCGCTTTAGAACCAGCAGCCAGGTGAGAAAGATAAGAAGGGACAACAATGACAGAGCGATGCCAATCGCAGTGCCCGCGCCGCCCGGCTTTCCCGCGATCAGTGCAGCCCCAGTCGTGGCCGCCGCCACCCCGATCCAAGACGCTCGGCTTACGCGTTCGCCCATCAGATGCGCCGCTACCGCGATTAACGCGGGCATTGCCCCGACCAACAAAGCTGCAAGCGTCACGGTGACGCCCGCCAAACCTTCGAACTGAACAATGAAGGCAAGACCGTAGAACGCCCCCGCCAACAAGACTGGCGGCGATCTGAACAACGCACGCGCCTCGACGCTCGCCAGCGCGAAAGGCAACGCTACAATGGTGGAAACCGCGAAGCGCAGCAGCACCATATGTGCAGGGGTCACTTCGCGGAGCACGAGCTTCCCAAGCGGAAAGCCGAGGCCCCAGAAGAGACCCGCAACCGCGAGCGCGAGAAAGGCAAGCCGGTTCATCTGGTCTCGCTGCCAGAGTCTTCGCCTGAAGGCGATAGGAACAACTCGTCACCGAGTTACGGTCGCAGTTTTTACAACTACCGCGGACCTAACCCCACTTACGTAACTATGCCGTTCGCTTGATGCGGCCGATAATGGCGAACTTAGTTTGGGAGAATCTCTGCTTGAGCGCCTTTGGGTAGGAAGCGATAGCTACCGGTCATGAGAGTCGCCGGGGGGTGGCGGCCAGCGACCAAAGCCGGTCGTTCGGATCAGCTACTGTGAACGTCTGCTCCTGACAAAAGCTGCCTATAGATCACTCGATTTAGACGGTCAGGAATGCGCCCTAATCCGGGACATTCGTGCAGGCCGCCAGTAATCCCAGCCGAACCAATCGTGGCAACCTTGGACTGACGGCGTCGGTCGGGGAGGCTAGTCAAACCTCCCGGCCGCTGCCACGTTGGACGGATGACCGCCGCCACCGTCTATAATCTATCTGAGCTCGCAACCGTTCTTAGCGCGGACGGGCAGCACCCCGACCTGGTCGAGGCGATCGAACGCGCCGCTGCCGTGTCATCAGCGCACAGAGATCTGCGGGAGGCGTTGCTCGGTCTGAATTTGCTGCGTCGTCTGACGCATGCCGGTGACGAAACACCGCTGAGTGACGACGACATGACGACGATCGTCGGCTCGCTGATGACCAACGCCATCATTCTCTATGCACGAGCGACGGATACGAAGCCGATCGCTCGAAGAAAATGGTTTGGCGAGGGCAAGCTACCGACGGATCTACGGGCAGTGCATCGCGAACTTATGCAACTTCGCGACAAGGAAATCGCGCATTTCGGGAAGGGGCAGCCGGTCGATGGCGCCCCGCTGCTCGAAGAGGCGTTGGTGCTTCGGCCTTCCGATCGCGATCGCCAGCTTGGGTTCTTGTCCAGTCGGATGCACAACCGCGCCGCATTGGCGAGGCGCGCCGAATATCTGGTGGAGATGGTGCTCGCGCTCTGCGAGGAGAAGGTGAGTAAGCGCCACACCGACATTCACCGTCTGTTGAGCAAACTCGCTGAGGCCAAGGATCCTGTGATGGCTAAACTCGGCACGATGTCGCTTCCAAATCCTCGTCTCCTCGCGGCTGAAGCCTCCTCGCAGCGCAACCCAGCGCCTTGCGAAAGCGTGGGCAATTTCAGCGGTACGGCAGTGGTAGAGATCCACGACGGCGACCTAGCGGCGAGGTGATCAGCGCTCAGTGGCGCAGTGCGGGACCCTGATGGCTTAGGCAAACTTAGAAAACTGTACGGGTGAAACGAAAGGAGCGGAGATCGAAGGACCTCCGCTCGACCCAAAGCTAAGCGCGGCGGGTTACGAGCGGGCACACACGAACGCCATCAACCCATATTGCCAGCTTGTCGTCGCTAACCAAATGCAGCGTCCCCGCAATGAACCGGCGAACAGCGCGCGTGCTGGTGACGTCGAACCGATGCTTGTCGCCATTGGCGACCAACTCGTCGCTAAACCCGGTATGCGCGTTGAATTCAGCCTCTTGTACGAAAAACTGGGTCACCCAACGCGTTAATCGCGGGTTGATCGTGTCGATCACCTTGACCGCGATCCGGTGCTGCCGGCCGCTGCGTATCGTTAAGCTGAGCTTGTTCGGAAATTCGAGCAACTTTCCCATGTCATTCTCCAACCATCGTAGTGGTGGGTTCTTTGGAAAAGGACGGGATCGGAGAACCGCATGCCGATACCCGTCCCGCGCATACGCGCGAAACAGGTCACCGGCAGCCCGTTGGTTCGAGCCGTTCAGATCTCCCGACTCTCACCGGAAGCGGTTCTTTGTCGCGTATTGAAATACGCTCACGACCCTGACACCCTCCAAATAGAACGGCGCCTGGCCATTTCAAGGCACACACCGCTCCATTGTCGCCGCGCTATTACGGCGGCACCGGCGCGCCAAACCGACTGGCGCGAGCTTACCTTTCTGTCGGACGAAAACCGGCGGATCGACGAGATCTAACCGTCGGCCGTACCAAAAATTCATATCTATCCGACACATCGCCGGCCAAAGGCCACGATGACGATGACGATGACGATCGCGAAGCGCGACAAGGGAGGGACGACAAATGGCCTGCTATTTCCAGGGCTGCGAGGAGAAGGGCACGACGAAGGAGCATATTCCGCCGCGGTCCTTTTTCCCCGAAGGCGAGAAGCACCAGTTGGTGACGGTCAAATCCTGCCCCGCGCACAACAACGCCAAATCCAAGGACGACCTGTACGTCCTCGCCCAGATCTGCATGCACGCCTCGCCGGCTAATCGAGCCAGGGAAGTTTGGCTCACCAAGGTCGCGCCTCAGCTTGAGTTCAATGGCGGAAAATTGCGCGATATGCTCGCCGAGGGCGCTGTTCAGGTCGAGGGCGGGGTTGCCTACCCGGTTCGGATCGAACGGCTCGACGAGTTCTTCACGGCTTTGTCGTGTGGGTTGATCGCCGCCTCGCAAAAACGCTCGTTGCCCGCGAACTACTCGATCAACCACATCTACCCCAGCCTCGCCACCGGGGGCGATTCTGTCAGCAAGGCGCTGAAGCAGGGGATCGAAAAATTCTACAGCGGCAAGCCGCTTGCCGTGATGGAATTCGGCAAGCCTGGCTTGCACAACGAGCGCATCTATACGGCCGAGGTGTTCGGACTTCCCGATTTCGAGGGCAGCATTACGATCGTGCATCTTTTCTTCGGCAAGTTCAAAGTGATCTCGATGCTGTCGAAGTCGTTCGAGATGCCGGCCTGATCGTACCAATAAAACGGTCGGATGCGACCTATACGATGGTGTAGGCTCCCCCAACGATCGGCCAGCCGACATCCAATGTGAGTTCGATGTTGCGAGCAGATGCTCCGACCCATTCTCCATCCATCGGTGCCGCACCACCCGCGGTGACCAGGATGGAGAAGCACGATGTCAGATGCCAAGGTTGCAGCCATTTTCGGACCAGCTGACTTTTCTGGGCAAAACAGATCACACTGCGCCAAACGGAGAATCAGACAGTTAAGGTTACAAAATTGGTCACAGCAAGATCCGGTTTCGGCTCGAACTCCTGGCCAGGAGCTAACGTCGAACGTCGGCTTCTGACAAAAGCTGCTGTTGGATACATCGCGCGCGAACGTCGGGAATGTCCCAAGCGCCGTCAATCACGACGCTTCAGCAACCGACCAACCCCAGTCATTCAGCGTCGTTGATGTCAGGGTCGGCTTTTGCCAAAACTTGTTACCCGGGTTGCGCGAACCAGCCGGTCGGGTCTCAATTCCTCACCGCTCGATGTTTGACGACCCGAGAGTGAAGGGCCACATTAGCAGCATGTCTCAAACCAGCATGCTCGAAGACGAATCCTCGCCGCCTGAACGGGCCTTGATGGTCCGCGAGCCTTATGTATCGATGTTACTCACGCACAGGAAACGATGGGAGCTACGAGGTCTCCCGACCAAGATTCGCGGCCGGATCGCGCTCATTCGCTCAGGCAGTGGTTTGGTAATCGGCGAATGTCAGATCACCGACTGTATCGGTCCGATTGATTTCGAAACGCTCAAGAAGACACCAAATCTCTCGACGCACGAGCGTCTCGAGATCGCTGCGGACGGTCGGCCGCCATATGTAGAAAAAGATAGCACCGCATCGAAGACATATGCTTGGGTGATCGAAGAGCCCGTCGTCTACAAGTGGCCGCTCCGCTATAGACATCCCTCGGGGGCGATCATCTTTGTCGACCTGACAAAACCTGGGGTACTCGAATGCTCAGAAGCGTCGCTGTCAAAAGAAATTCTCCAGCCGCAGCTTTTATAAAGAAACTTCACCGGGATCTCGTCAGGTTCGGCCGAGATGATGCGCTACTGATCGACATCGGCAGCGCGACTGCTTTTGTTTGGGACCCGGACTTCACTTCGCCTGCCTCGGCGACCCTGCGCGAAGAAGCGTTGAATATGCGTCTTGGTGGAATGCGCGCGACACTGGCCGCGCAGGAAGCCCTGTTCCCCGCTGACTATTTCGACCCGTTCGGCATGGATTTCGCCAATCTCGCGATTGACGTGGTGCCCTGCGTGGATGCGCCGTCCCAGGCGATGTTCAACTATATCTCCTACGGTCAATCCGTAGCCGCAGAAACCAAGACAATGCGCATCGGCAGGTTCCTGATCTACGACCGAACGCCTTCGCCCCACCGAATCATGGGCGCGATTGCGCTTAAATCGCCGAAATATTTCGACGGCGCCCGCGATCGACATCTTGGCTGGCCAGCGCTCTCGGAAATGGTTGATGGCGAGCGGATCAAGAGTGACGCTGCGATCAAGTTGCGCAACGCTGCATTGAAATCCATTTTCAACATCGCCGTTTGCATGGCCGTCCCCCCATATGATCGGCACGGCGTCGGAAAATTGATCGCCGCTCTCGCACTCTCACATCCGGTGATCGGCCATATGGAAACCAAATATCCGAACTGCGTTTTGGGAGTGACGACCACTGGCATCTGGAGCGGCAGCGCCGGCCAGTATGAGCGAATCCGGCTCGGACGCGACATGATTGCCGACCAGCGCGCCAAACTCTACGAGCGCACGCACACGGTTAGGCGGTCCTTGAACTATGTGCCTGCGCATTTCTCGCAGGCGACCTACGAGGCTGCATTCGACATGATCCGCAGGAGCCATGTCCGAATCCAGCCTTTTCACGGCTATGACGCTGATCCGGCGATCCGTCAGCATTTGCTCAATGCCGCCTTGCTGCATCTGCGTATTCCACGCCGCGCTATCGCTGCGAACGTCATCTCGCACTATTTCGGGTCGGTCTCGCTTGCCTGCCGAGAGGCGCTCGCCACCGTTGCGACTCTTAACCATCCGCCAACTGAGCGCAGTCTCGCGATCGGTGAGATCTATGCCGAATGGCTGACGCGAACGGCAATGCCAGCCGAGCACGACGTAGCGCCGGCTAGGCTCTCGGCGCGCGCGACGTAGCGACTCAGGTACGGCGAACCTTGTCGAGCGCCACGTCATCGGACCAGAGGTAATAGGCGTACATGCTGCACAAAACGCCGATGCCGATGAAGAGGGCACGGTATTCGAGCGCCACGATCTTACCGGCGATTGGAACTGCTGTTGCAAAGCTGGTTGCCAGCGCTGACCAAGCAAACAACATGCTTGCGAGCAGGATGTTGACGACGGCAATCGCGCTGCGCGCAAAATCCTTGCGGTAACGGACCCGGATCGCTGGCTGCGGGCCGTAGGGATAGTCCTTGACCTCATCATCATCGTGGAGCTGAGTCGCAAACTGGATGCGCACTTCCTGCGTTGCGAGACTGGATGTAGCCGGGATCGTTACCGCAACGAACTCCTGACCGAAGGATCGCGAGGCAAAGCTGCTGCGGATTAGATCCGAAGCGGCCTTTGGCGAGCCTTCGACGGTGACCTTCCGCATCCGGTAGTCTCGACCGTGTTCGTCGCCGCGCTGAAACTGGATTGTAAAGTACAACGTCGATTGGTCGACTACTTCTAGATAGCTCACGCGCTTCTCGCCCTCGATAGCCGTCTTTGGCATTATAGTTGCCGGCTTTGTCAGCCACAGGGGGATGAGCGATTTCGTGCGGCATTCGATCAAGGTAATACGCCAGAACGTGTCGCGGCTGAACTGGTTACCGTCTTGGGTCATGGCAGTGACAACCTTGGAAAAGCCCTGGTCGTCGGCGTTCTGCGCGAACATGGCGCCGACATCGGTAGAGTTCAGCAAGGCAACATAGGTCTTCATCGGCATCTCGCCGAGCTTGCGCAGCGTATCGACGAAATCGTTCGCGATGGTCGTCTTCTTGTCGTTCGGGTACCCGGCGAGTTCGAGATCGAAGTAATATCTGGTTCGCTCGCCGACCTCGGACGACCGGACGGCGACGATGTGGGCGAGTCGCGTGAGCGTCTGGATCGTAGGGTCGCTAAGGACGTCCTTCGCTGCCGCACCATCACCCTTTTGATATGCCTTTGGCTGAACATAGGCGAGAACGGCCCGGATTCGATCACTGGGCTCGAAGTCTCGCAGGACTGCCTCGGCTGGGGAGGAAATGTGGTCGGCGCTATAGTCGTAGGTTACGACATGGCCGGCGGGCAGAGCGAGGATGCGATGGACGTCGTCATAATATTCTGGGAGCGTCGACGTGTCGAAGACGATTAGATCTGGGTTTGGCACGTTGCTTATTTCCCCACATCCGTTGGCCGTCAGCGCTCACACGATAGCATTTTCAGAACGTGACGACACGTCCAATACCGCTAGGTCGATGCCTGTTTCACCACCAATTGACATGCTGGCGACGCGGTCGGCGCGACGGCTGACAGTCGAGACTGGCTTCGCGCCGCTGCGGCCGATTCTGACCTTTCGTAGCACGCTCCACGCACAGCCGCTCTTGAGCAACTCTTCCTGATAGCTGCAGGTCAGGAAGCGGCCTAATCTCTGTTGTTTTGTGGTCCCGTTCGCACAGGTGCCGGATGTCCGCTGCTGACGGAGCCTGCCGTTTTAACGTCACGCGAACGGCAGGATTGTCCTAATTTCAGCCTTCACGGAGATATAAACCAACGACCGCTTTCGGGACCGAGGTCGAAAACGTTGAACAGCAAGGGTTGGGCGTTAGTGAACGGCAGTCGGTAACGGTTTGTTGCGATGCTCGGTTCGCACCTTAACCTCATGCGCGGACCATCGGGACGTCGGCAATCTTTGTCGTCCATGCCGGCGACCGCATTTCTGACCGCAGCTTCCACTCTCGCTTAAAGCCCTGGGTCGCGGTCACCGCCGTCCAAGTGCCAAACTTGGCGTTAATCGCGTCGAGCGCTCCCATCAGGCGGTCGCGTTTCGCCGTATCCGCCTCGAACAGAGTCCGTGGCCGCTCGGCTTCAGGCACAAGGTCGTCGAGCAGGATACCGGCCTTAGTATAGGCATAACCGTCGCGCCACGCCCTTTCCGCTGCACGTCGTGCTGCCGCGATCAATTCAAAGCTATCGCTCGACATGGGATGGAGCGTGACCGTGCGAGATCCCCCATATTGCGGTCGATCTGGCCTGTTACGATTGGTGTGGAAGAAGGCCGTAAGCCGCCCCGCGACGAGCCCGTGCATCCGCAGCTTCTCGCCGGCGCGCAGCGCATATTGCGACAAGGCGCCCATCATCCGGTCAAAGTCGCAAACCGGCGTGCCGAACGAGCGGGTTACCGCCATGCCCTTTCGACGGGGCGCGACGGACTCGACGGCATCCGAGGGCACGCCTCGCAGCTCGGCGACCAGCCGCTCGAGCACGACCGTCCCGACGGCGCGCGCCTGCTTCATCGGCATGTCTCGCAGTGCGCCCGCGGTGTGCACCCCAAGATCCGTGAGCTTCCTGGCTGTTGCACCGCCCACGCCCCAGACGTCGCCGACGGCGAACGCATCCATAACCTCGCGACGAACGGCGTCATCGCGCAGATCAGCGACCCCTTCGAACCGGGCGTCCTTCTTGGCCGCAGCATTCGCCAGCTTGGCCAGCGTCTTGGTCTCAGCAATGCCCACACATGTCGGTATCGTCGTCCACAGACGAACTTGCTCCCGCATCGCACGCGCGTGGTCGACAAGGTCCCTGCCCTCAAATCCGGCGAGGTCCAGAAAGGTCTCGTCGATCGAATAGATCTCGAAGTCACGCGCGAAGGGTTCGCAGGCGGCAATGACGCGGCGCTGCATGTCGCCATACAGCGTGTAGTTCGAGGAAAGGACCCGGATACCGTGCCGGCGGACCACATCGCGCAGGTGGTGGATCGGATCGCCCATCTTTATGCCGAGCGCCTTGGCTTCGGCCGAACGAGCGATCGCGCAGCCGTCATTGTTCGACAGCACGATGACCGGCACGCCGACGAGGCTGCTATCAAACGCCCGTTCGCAGCTGACGTAGTAGTTGTTGCAGTCGATCAGCGCGATGGGCGCGCTCATGGCACCTTGCGCGCCACGCCGACGACGACGCCCCATATCTCGACATATTCGTCGACAAGGATGTGCGGGAAGCCCTCGGCCTCGGGCACGAGCCAGTGCCGCCCATCCATATGCCGAAGCCGTTTTAACGTCCGCTCGCCGTGCACCAAGGCGACGACGATCGCACCGGCCTTGGGTTGCTTGGCGCGATTGACGACGATCAGATCACCGTCGTTGATTCCGGCGCCCGCCATCGATCGCCCTTCGACCCGCATGATGTAGCTCGCAGCGGGGTGCTCAACGAGCCAGGCACCAAGATCAATTGGTTCCTCCATGTCATCCTGCGCCGGTGACGGGAACCCGGCCGGCGTGTGACACAGGAAGAACGGGACCTCGCGCGGCACCAATTCGAACGGTAATTCGTGGAGCCTCAAGCTGCTCATGGGACGATTCCTTTTCCGGCCAGCCCTTTAGAGCGCAAGAACAGAAAGTGAACAACGATTCGTGCGACGACGCTGTCGCAGGGTAAGCGCGCGAGCCGAAAGCGGGCGTTTGCGAAGGCATCGAAAAGGTAAGCGTCCAGCCCGACGTGTTGTGGCGCGGCACCGCTGCGCGAGGCAGTCGGCTCACGGGGGTGGCCGCGTTGCGAATCATACGATGCCGGGGGGACGTGGAAGCACAGTCGTCCAACCCGGCTGCGGCGGGCTAAGCGACCGGAACGTGGGCTTGCGATACCACCGCGATACCAAAACGCAGATCTGCCGAGGCTTCAGGCGACAAGTCGCCAATAAAGTTCAAGGATTTCAACGATTTAAGGTGGTGCCGCTTACAGGACTCGAACCTGTGACCCCCGCATTACGAATGCGATGCTCTACCAGCTGAGCTAAAGCGGCCCGATGACGGATATCTCCGGTCGAGGGGGCGGCGCTTAACAGGGGAAATTTGCCGTGACAAGCGCTAACCCGCATTTACGTGCCGTTTACCAAGCAGCGTGCACAAGCAGCCGTAAGTGAACGGGGAAGTTTTCGGTATGGGCATGCGACGCGAGCCGGACGGCGAATACGGCGAGATCGACGAGACCGGTGCGGGGCTTCCCGGCGGGGCGACCGACGCGGGCGTCAACGACGTGATGTTCGATCTGGGCGGGGACGAACGCCGGATGCATGTCCGCGCCTATAACCACTGGGTGTCGCTGCTGAGGGGGCGCCCCTATCCGACGATCGCGGACCTCGATCCCGGCTCGATCGCCGATTTCGGCCCGCACAGCGTGCTGCTCGACTTCCGCACCGATCCGGGCACGGGTGCGGATCGGGATGCCGCGGCGGTGATGACGATCGACGATCCGCGAATCGCCTATCTCGGCGCCAAGCTGCGCGAGGAATGCGGGCTGGTCGGGCCGATCACGTCGATCGCCGACGTGCCGAGCCGGTCGCTGCTGTCGCGGCTGACCGATCATTATCTGCAGATCATCGCGAATCGCGCGCCGATCGGGTTCGAGGCCGAATTCGTCAACAGTCGCGGGCGGACGACGCTGTACCGCGGCATCCTCATGCCGTTCTCGTCGAGCGACGAGGGCATCGATTTCCTGTATGGCGTGATCAACTGGAAGGAGCTCGCCGACGACCGGATGCAGGCGACGCTCGCCGCCGAGCTCGAGGCGGCGGTTCGCGCCGCGCCGGTGCCCGCGTCCGGGCTCACCGCCTATGCTCGCCACGCGCCGACGATGCCGGGGCTGGGCGCGTCGCTGGCCTCGACCGGGCACGCGCCCGCCACCTCGCCGGGCGTGCCGATCTGGGCCGACGGGCCGAGCGCAGAATTCGCCGACCCCATAGCGGCGACCAGCCCGACCGATGGCCCGGCACCCGACACGCTGGCGCATGTCGTGCTCCGGACCGACGCGGAGCCCGGCGCGATCGTCCTGCTCGTCGCCCGCGCGGGGGTGGATGGCGGGCTCGACATCATAGGCACGATCACCGACGACGCGGCCATCACCGCGCAGGCCATGGCCGCGATCGGGTAGCAGAAAACCGTGTTCGCGCGGCGCCGTTGCGCATCCGAATGCTGCACCGCAACAGCGGTGTTCGCACCTGCCACAAGCCTTGAGGTCGTATCGTACCCGGCGCATAGGCGCGGTCATGGCTGATCTTTCCACGACGCTGACCGACGCGCTCGCCGCCCGGTTGACCGAACGCGCGCTTCCGGGCGAACTCAAGGACTTCGGCACGACGGAGGCGGCGCACGCCGCGGCTTTCGTCGTCGCCACGGCGCTTCGCCGCGACGATGGCGCGCCCGCCATCGCGCTCGAACCGATCAGCGCCGACGACACGCGCCGCCGCATGCGGCTGGCGATCGTCAACGACGACATGCCATTCCTGGTCGATTCGATTTCCGCCGCAATCGCCGCGCAGGACATCGCGATCGATCGCATCATCCACCCGGTCGTTCACACGACGCGCAGCCCCGACGGCGTGCTCCAGGCGATCGGCGACACCGGTCCCGCCGAATCGATGATCTATCTCGAGATGGAGCGCGCGGACGCCCGCGATCGGCGCGGGCTGATCGAGGAACTGACCGGCGTGCTCGCCGATGTGCGCGCGGCGGTGAAGGACTGGCGCGCGATGCAGGGCGCGATGGCGACCGATATCGCGCTGCTCCACAGCGACGGCCCCGATGCAGAAGGCGCGGCGCTGCTGCGCTGGTTCCTCGACGGTCATCTGACGCTGCTCGGGCATCAGGTCTGGCACCGCGACGGCAGCGGCGGCGCCGCGCTCGGCATCGCGCGCAATCCGCATGCCGTGCCGATCCTGGCGGAGGCCTCGCGTGCGCTCGCGATCCAGTGGTTCGAGGCGGGCAATCTTGCCCCGCTGCTGCTGAAGTCGAACCTGATCTCGACCGTCCACCGCGCCGTCCCGCTCGATCTGGTCGTCGTGCCGGTGATCGAGGGCGAGACGATCGCGGGGCTGTCGATCTACAGCGGTCTGTGGACCAGTGCGGCGCTGGCGACGATGCCGCGCGACGTGCCGATCCTGCGCACGCGACTTGCCGCGATGAAGGCGAAATTCGGGTTCGATCCCCGCGGCCATGCGGGCAAGGCGCTGACCCACGCATTCACCGCCCTGCCCCATGATCTGGTGATCGCGTTCGCGCCCGACGCGCTCGAGGAACTCGCGCTGACCGCGATGAGCCTGGCCGACCGGCCGCGTCCCGCGCTGGTGCTGGTCGCATCGCCGCTCGGCCGCCATCTGTTCGGCTTCGTCTGGCTGCCGCGCGACGACGTCACGACCGGCCGCCGCACCGCGATCGGCGAGATGCTCGCCGAGGCCGCGAATGCCACCGTGCTGAACTGGTCGATCGCGCTCGAGGACGGCGAGACCGCGATGCTGCGCTACACGCTCGACCTGCGCGGCGAAGGCCGCGTACCCGACGTCGCGCCGCTCGCGCTCAGGCTGCAGCGGATGGTCCGCGGCTGGGTGTCCGACGTCGAGGCCGCGCTGGTCGAGACATTGCCGTCGCCGCGCGCCGCCCGCCTCGCGCTGCGCTGGGCCGCCGCCTTCCCGCAAAACTACCGCAACCTCAGCAGCCCGGCCGAAGCCGCCGAGGACATCCAGCGGCTCGCCGCGCTCGACGGGCCGGGCTCGCGCGGCGTGCGCCTGATCTCCAGCGCGCCCGGCGAAGACCGCCAGCTCAAGATATACAAGCTGGGCGGCGCGCTGCCGCTGTCCGATGCCGTGCCGGTGCTCGAGAATTTCGGCTTCCGCGTGATCGGCGAATTGCCGACCCGGCTGCAGGAGGACAGCGATCCCTTCGTGCACGACTTCGTGCTCGAGGCGAACGATGCGGTCGCGCAGGCCGACGCCGCGACGCTCGAGCGCGCGATCGCCGCGGTGCTCGAAGGCGCGGCCGAGAACGATGCGTTCAACCGGCTGATCGTCGAAGTGGGGATGAGCCCGCAGGCGGTCGTGCTGTTCCGCGCCTGGTTCCGCTATCTGCGCCAGGCGGGACTGCCCTACGGCCTGACGACGGTGGTCGACGCGCTGCGCCGCGCGCCGAGAGTCGCGACCGCGCTGATCGCGCGCTTCGCCGCCGCGCATGATCCGGCCGATGCCGGGCATCCCGCCGACGCCGATGCGACGATCGAAGCGGGACTCGATGCTGTGACCGCGATCGACGACGACCGCATCCTGCGCGCCTATCATAGCCTGGTCGGCGCGACGCTGCGCACCAACGCCTTCACGCCCGCCGCGGCCGAGGCGCTTGCGTTCAAGCTCGACAGCCGCCTGATCCCCGGCCTCCCCGCGCCCGTGCCATGGCGCGAGATCTGGGTGTACAGCCCGCGGATCGAGGGCATCCATCTGCGCGCCGGCCCGGTCGCGCGCGGCGGGCTGCGCTGGTCCGACCGCCGCGACGACTTCCGCACCGAGATTCTCGGGCTCATGAAGGCGCAGCGCGTGAAGAACGCGGTGATCGTGCCGACCGGTGCAAAGGGCGGCTTCTATCCCAAACAGCTCCCCGCCCCGTCGAACCGCGACGCGTGGCTGGCGGAAGGGACCGAGAGCTACCGGATCTTCATCCGCACCCTGCTGTCGATCACCGACAACATCGTCGAGGGCAAGGTCGTCCATCCGGCGGGCGTCGCGATCCTCGACGGCGAGGATCCCTATTTCGTCGTTGCCGCGGACAAGGGCACCGCGACGTTCAGCGACGTCGCCAACGCGCTCGCGCTCGAGCGTGATTTCTGGCTAGGCGACGCGTTCGCGAGCGGCGGCTCGGTCGGCTATGATCACAAGGCGATGGGCATCACCGCCAAGGGCGCCTGGGTCTCGGTCCAGCGTCACTTCGCCGAGCGCGGCATCGACGTGCAGAGCGATCCGATCACCGTCGTCGGCTGCGGCGACATGTCGGGCGACGTGTTCGGCAACGGCATGCTGCTGTCGAAGTCGCTCAAGATCGTCGCGGCGTTCGACCATCGCCACATCTTCATCGATCCGAACCCCGATCCCGCCGCAAGCTGGGACGAGCGCGCGCGCATGTTCGCCCTCCCCCGGTCGAGCTGGGCGGACTACGACACCGCGCTGATCTCCGAGGGCGGCGGCGTCTTTCCGCGCACCGCCAAGGTCATCCGTCTCTCGCCCCAGGCGCAGGCGGTGCTCGGCATCGCGGTCGACGAGATCGAACCCGGCGCGCTGATCTCCGCGATCCTGAAGGCGCCCGCCGACCTGCTCTGGTTCGGCGGCATCGGCACCTATGTGAAGGCGGCATCCGAGAACAACGTCCAGGTCGGCGATCCTGCCAACGACCGGCTGCGCGTCAATGCCGAGGATCTGCGCGTCACCGCGATCGGCGAAGGTGCCAATCTCGGTGTCACGCAGGCCGCCCGCATCGCGTTTTCCGAGCGCGGCGGGCGGATCAACACCGACTTCATCGACAATTCGGCGGGCGTCGACTGCTCGGACAACGAGGTCAACATCAAGATCGCGCTCAACCGCGAGATGATCGAGGGGCGCCTGGGCTATGAGGACCGCAACGCGCTGCTCGCCAGCATGACCGACGACGTCGCGCATCTCGTGCTCGAGGACAACCGGCTCCAGACGCTCGCGCTGTCGATCGCCGAAGGCGCGGGCGCGCTGGCGGGACCCGGCGGTCTTGGCGGTGCGACCGGCGGCGGCGGCGGGCCGGGCTCGATGCCCAGCTATGTCCGCGTCATCGAGATCTTCGAGGGCAGCGGACGGCTCGATCGCGCGGTCGAGGGGCTGGCCGCCAATGACGACCTGCTTCGCCGCGGGCTCGACGGCCATGGCCTGACGCGACCGGAACTCGCCGTGCTGCTCGCCACCGCGAAGCTCGCGCTGCAGGATTCGATCGAGCACGCCGGGCTCGGCGACGACCCCGCGCTCAAGCCCGATCTTCACGCCGCCTTCCCGGCCGCGATGCGCGAGCATTTCGCGCAGGCGATCGACGACCACCGGCTGCGCGGCCAGATCGTCGCGACCAAGCTTGCCAACCGCATCGTCAACCGGCTCGGCGTGCTCCACCCGTTCGAGCTGGCCGAGGAGGAAGGCGCGGCGATGGGCGATATCGCGGCGATGTTCGTCGTCGCCGAACGGCTGTTCGACCTGCCCTCGCTCTGGGCGGACATCGAGTCACGACCGATGCCCGAAGCCGCGCGCATCGCGCTATTCGACGAGGTGGCGGTCGCCACGCGCTCGCAGATCGCGGATCTGCTGCGCGTGTCCGCGCCCGGCACGATGCCCGGTGCCGTACTCGCGCGCCTCGCCAAGGGGATCACGCATCTCGATGGCCAGACCAAGGCGCTGCTCCTCGAGGAGGCGAGCGCACAGAGCGACCGCATCGCCGCGCAGCTCGAGACGGCAGGTGCCCCGCACGACCTCGCGATCAAGGTGGTCCGGCTGTTCGAGCTCGACGGTGCGGTCGGGCTCGCCGATCTGGGCGAGCGCCTCGCGCTCGACGAGGCGGTGCTGACCCGCGCCTTCACGCATCTGGGGCAGGCGCTCGGGCTCGACTGGGCACAGGCGAATGCCGCGCGGATCACCCCGTCGGATCCGTGGGAACGCCTTCTCATCGCCGGACTTGCCCGCGATTTCCAGCAGTTGCGGCTGGAGTTCCTCGCACGGTGCGGGGCCAAGGATCCGCAGGGCGCGGTCGACACGTGGCTGGCGAGCAATGCCACCCGCGTCGCGCAGTTCAAGGCGGTGATCGACCGTGCACGCCACGCCGCCGTCCCGAACGCCGCGATGCTCGCGCAGATCGCCAGCCAGGCGCGCGTGCTGCTCGGCCGATAGGCGCAAACCGAAGCCCTGCCCCGCCACATTCCCGGCGGGGCGGGAACCCATCGCGCGTCCGGCGGTTCGATGATGTCTTCCCGACAATCGCGTACGTCGCGGTTGAGTATTCACCCGCGCTTGGCCTAGAGCTACCGGGAACACGAGGCCAGCATGACCGATATCCCCAATACCCAGCCCGACAGCCGCGAGACGACGATTCTCGACGCACCCGACCGCATGGTGAAGGTGCGCGAGATGTTCGGGATCGATTCCGACATGGAGGTGCCCGCCTTCTCCGAGGCGGATGAGCGCGTCCCCGATCTCGACCCCGCCTATGTCTTCGACGCGGACACCACGCTCGCGGTCCTTGCGGGCTTTGCGCACAACCGTCGCGTGATGGTCCAGGGCTATCACGGCACCGGCAAGTCGACGCATATCGAACAGGTCGCGGCGCGCCTGAAATGGCCGTGCATCCGCATCAACCTCGATGCGCATATCAGCCGCATCGACCTGATCGGCCGCGACGCGATCGTCCTGAAGGACGGCCAGCAGATCACCGAGTTCCGCGAAGGCCTGCTCCCCTGGGCGCTGCAGACCCCGACCGCGCTCGTGTTCGATGAATATGACGCTGGGCGTCCCGACGTGATGTTCGTGATCCAGCGCGTGCTGGAGACCGAGGGCAAGCTGACCCTGCTTGACCAGAACCGCGTGATCCGCCCGAACCCGTGGTTCCGCCTGTTCGCGACCGCCAACACGGTCGGCCTCGGCGACACCAGCGGGCTGTATCACGGCACGCAGCAGATCAACCAGGGCCAGATGGACCGCTGGAACATCGTCGTTACGCTCAACTATCTGCCCGCCAAGGTCGAGGCGCAGATCGTGCTCGCCAAGTCGGGCGAATATGACAAGCCAGACGGCAAGAAGGTCGTCGAGAACATGGTCCGCGTCGCCGACATGACCCGCAAGGGCTTCGTCAACGGCGACATCTCAACCGTGATGAGCCCGCGTACCGTCATCACCTGGGCGCAGAATGCGCTGATCTTCGGTGACGTCGGCTTCGCGTTCCGCCTGTCGTTCCTCAACAAGTGCGACGAGGCAGAGCGGTCGCTGGTCGCGGAATATTACCAGCGCGTGTTCGGCAAGGACCTGCCCGAGAGCGTGATGGGCAAGGCCTGAGGCCTTGGCGAACGAAACGCCCCTCGACCGGTTCAAGGCGGTTCTCGCTGGCACCGCGCGTGCGATCGCGGAGGAGCCCGAGGTCGAGCTCGCCTTCACCGCGGACGCGCCGGCGCAGTCGGGCAAGCACATCAAGGTGCCGATGCCCGCGCGCGCGCTGCCGCCCGAACAGGTCGCGGAAGCGCGCGGGTTCGCCGACGGCTTCGCGCTTCAGCTGAAGCATCACGACATCGCGCTGCACAACCGTGCCGCGCCGGTCGAGGCGGTCGCGCGTGCGGTGTTCGACGCGGTCGAGACCGCACGCGTCGAGGCGCTGGGCTCGCGCGGCTATGCCGGGATCAGCGACAATCTCGCCATGGCGCTCGACGTCCGGCTGCGCGCCGACCCGATCACGCGCGCGCGCAACCGCGACGAGGTGCCGTTGTCGACCGCGCTTGGGCTGATGGTGCGCGAGCGGCTGACCGGGCAGGAATCGCCCGCGGTCGCCGCCCCCGGCCTCGCGCTGGTGCGCGAGTGGATCGAGCAGAAGACCGATCTCGACGCGCTGGCCTATGCGATCGACGACCAGAAGACGTTCCAGGGCCTGGCGCGCAAGATGCTCGCCGAGCTCGAGCTCGTCCAGGCGGACCAGGTCCCCGAGGAGAGCGAAGAGGGCGGCTCCGAGGACGAGGGCACCGACGAGCAGCAGCAGGACGAGGGCGACGAAGGCGACGACCAGGGCGAGGACGGCCAGGGCGAAGTCGAGGCGCGCGGCGAACAGTCCGAGCAGCAGAACGAGGAAAGCGACGGCCAGGAGCAGAGCGACGAGTCGATGGACGACATCGACGGCGAGCCCGGCGATGACGGCGAGGAGGGCATGCAGCCCGTCCGCCCCAACCGCCCGATGGCGGACATGGGCACCGCGTTCGACTACAAGCCGTGGACGACGCAGTTCGACGAAGTGATCGCCGCGACCGAGCTGTGCGATGCCGAGGAACTGGCACGTCTGCGCGGCTATCTCGACCAGCAGCTGGTCCATCTCCAGTCCGCGGTATCGAAGCTCGCCAACCGGCTGCAGCGCCGGCTGATGGCGCAGCAATCGCGCTCCTGGGATTTCGACCAGGAGGAGGGCATTCTCGACGCGGCGCGCCTCGCCCGCGTGATCGTCAATCCGACGCTGTCGCTCAGCTACAAGGCCGAGCGCGAGACCGATTTCCGTGACACCGTGGTCACGCTGCTGATCGACAATTCGGGGTCGATGCGCGGACGTCCGATCTCGATCGCGGCGATCAGCGCGGACATCCTCGCGCGCACGCTCGAACGCTGCGGCGTGAAGACCGAGATCCTTGGCTTCACCACGCGCGCGTGGAAGGGCGGCCAGTCGCGCGAGACCTGGCTCGCAGCAGGTCGTCCGCCCCAGCCCGGCCGTCTCAACGACATCCGCCACATCGTCTACAAGCGTGCCGACGAACCGTGGCGGCGCGCACGCAACTCGCTCGGGCTGATGATGCGCGAGGGGTTGCTGAAGGAGAATATCGACGGCGAGGCGCTGATGTGGGCGCACGCCCGGCTCGTCGCGCGGCCCGAGGAACGCCGCATCCTGATGGTGATCAGCGATGGCGCGCCGGTCGACGATTCGACGCTCAGCGTAAATTCGGGCTCCTATCTCGAACGCCATCTGCGTCAGGTCATCGGCTGGATCGAGACCAGGTCGCCGGTCGAGCTCGTCGCTATCGGCATCGGCCACGACGTGACGCGCTATTATGCGCGCGCGGTCACGATCATGGACGTCGAACAGCTCGGCGGGACGATCATCGAACAGCTCGCATCGCTCTTCGACACCGAGTGACGGCCATTCGGCCACCGCGCGCGTGATCGCCCCCCCGCGCGGCGGGTTTGCAGGCCCCGTGAAGCGGTCGATCACGATCGCCGGTCACCAGACGTCGATCAGCCTCGAACCGATCTTCTGGCAGGCGCTCGAGCGCGAGGCGGTCCGGCTCGGCCTGCCCTTGTCGGCGCTGGTCGCCGAGATCGACGCGCTGCGCATCGTCGCGGACGTGCCCCCGAACCTTGCCAGCGCCTTGCGGAGCTGGCTGTTCGCCTCGTCGACTTGAGAACCAGTCGCATTAGCATTGACAGTGCGAACGACTCTCAATAGCGATACTCCAAGAGCAAAAGGGGTTTCACTATGTCGACTGTTTCGCCGCGGGGCGTCGCGCCGCGTCCTGCCACGATGCCCGCCTTCCTGGCCCTGTCCTGCATCGGTGCCTTCACGACCGCGCCGGCGCTCGCCGCCGATGCCGACCGGACGGCGGCGACGCCCAGGGCCACCCCGGCGGATAACGCCGACGTGCAGCACCGCGACGAGATCCTGGTCAACGGCCACCGCGAACGCGAGGCCGGCCCGAAACAGGTCGCGCCGCTGGTCGATACCCCGCGCTCGATCATCGTCCTGCCCAAGGAGGTGATCGAACAGACCGGATCGAACAGCCTCGCGGATGCGCTGCGCACCGTGCCCGGCATCACCTTCGGCGCCGCGGAGGGCGGCAATCCGATCGGCGACCGCCCCTTCATCCGCGGGTTCGACAGCCAGGGCAGCATCTTCGTCGACGGTGTCCGCGACCTCGCCTCGCAGACGCGCGAGGTGTTCGCGGTGGAGTCGGTCCAGATCGTCCGCGGGTCCGATTCGACGCTCGGCGGCCGCGGCTCGGCGGGCGGCACGATCAACATCCTGTCGCGCCTGCCCGTGCTCGACACGTTCGGCTCGCTCAGCGGCAGCTATGGCGAGGCGGACTATAAGCGGGTCACCGGCGACCTGAACCTCAAGATCTCCGACACCGCGGCGTTCCGGATCCAGGGCATGTGGCACGACCAGGACGTCACGGGCCGCGATGCGATCTGGCAGAAGCGCTGGGGCATCGCACCCTCCGTCGCGATCGGGCTCGGCACGCCGACCCGGCTGACCGCGAGCTTCTATCATATGGAAAGCAGCGAACTGCCCGACAGCGGCATCCCCTATCTCTACACGATCAATAATCACCCCGGCACCGGCAGCGTCACGACACGGCCCGCGCTCGGGACCGTGACGACCGCGGGCGGCCAGACAGGCTTTGTCTCCCGGAAAAACTTCTACGGGCTGGCCGCGCGCGACTTCCGCGACGCCGACACCAACCAGGCGACGATCCGCGTCGAGCATGATTTCGGCGGCATCACGCTGCGCAACACCGCGCGCTACACGCACAGCACGCAAAGCTTCATCTTCACCCTCCCCGACGACAGCCAGGGCAATGTCTATGGCACCACCGCGACCAATACGGGCGCGAACGTGACCAATGGCGGCTATGTCTGGACGCGCGGCAACACGCGCTACGGCTATAGCGAAAGCATCGTCGACCAGACCGACCTGTACGGCAAATTCAATACCGGCGGCATCGAGCACAGCTTCTCGCTCGGCACCGAGCTTTCATGGGAAAAGACGCGCCGCGGCACGTTCGTGTCGGCGAACGGCTCGACGATCTCGCCGCGATGCAACACGGCGACGATCGCGCGCTCCTATTGCGTCAGCCTGTTCGATCCGGATCCCTATGCGCCCTGGGTCAATTACGCGAGCGACACGTCGACGACGCAGACTCCGATCGCACGGGGCGCGCTGTCCACCGAAACGCAGAACGACGCCAATACCAAGGCGGTCTACGCGTTCGATTCGATCACGCTGATCCCCGCGCTGATCCTGAACCTGGGCGCGCGCTACGACCGGTTCGAATCGACGATCACGCTGCCGGGCGCAACGCAGACGAAGCTCACGCGCGTCGACAACCTCTTCAACTGGCAGGCAGGGCTCGTCTTCAAGCCGACGCCCGAAACCAGCCTCTATGCGAGCTACGCGACCGCCGCGACGCCGCCGAACAGCCTGCTCGGCGAAGGCCGCGAGGATAACGCGATCACCGCCGTAGTGCTCGGGCTGTTGAAGCCGCAAAAGACCAAGTCCTATGAGGTCGGCGCCAAGGCGAGCCTGTTCGCCGAGAAGCTGCAGCTCGGCGCGGCGGTGTTCCAGACGGAGATTTCCAACGCGCGCGTGCTCGACGACACGAACACCGCATCGTTCATCGGCGAGACGAGAATTCGCGGGTTCGAGTTCAACGTCAGCGGGACGATTCTCCCCGGCTGGACCGTCTTCGGCGGCTTCACGCATCTCGACCCGAAGATCATCGACGGCGGCTTCACGACGCTGACCGCCCCCGCGATCACGACCACCGCGAACGGGGTGACGACCGTCGTCCAGCCTGCGCGGACCACCGGCGTCGTGTCGGTCAACACCGGCAAGCAGGTGCCGCAGACCGCGAAGAACAGCTTCACCGCGACGACCAGTGTCGATGTGACGCGCCGGCTGCAGATCGGCGGCACCGCACTGTACATGGACGAACAGATCGGCGGCTATGCGGACAATCGCAGCGCGCGGCAGACTGCGGCGGGCGTCGTCACGGTAACCCCCGCGACCAAGGTCCTCACCCGCAGCACGCCCGGTTACTGGCGGTTCGATGCGCGGGCCAGCTACAAGCTGACCGACATGATCGACCTCAGCGTCAACGCGCAGAACCTGACCAACAAGACCTATTTCTCGCAGACCTATGCCAGCCACTATGCCACGCTCGCCGCGGGCCGTACGGTGTTCGGCACGGTCAACCTGCGGTTCTGAGGGCCAGAGTGACGGCGCTAGACACACTTTCGCCCGACGCCATCGCCGCGCGCCTCGCCGGCAGTTCGGAGGAGCGCGCGGCGTTCGTGCGCGAGGCGGCGGAAGCCGGCGTGGCGGAGGCACAGGCGGTGTACGGGCAGATGCTGCTCGACGGGACCGGCGTCGCGGCCGATCCGGCTGCCGCCATGGCCTGTTTCGTCAAGGCGGCGGCGCAGCATCACGTGATGGCGCTCAACATGGTCGGGCGCTGCTATGATCTCGGCTGGGGCACGCCGGTCGACAAGGCGCGCGCGGCGGAATGCTACCGGGTCGCGGCTGCGCGCGGGCTTGACTGGGCGATGTACAATTACGCGACGCTGCTGGCGCTGGGTGACGGCGTGCCCGAGGACAGGCCGGCCGCGCTCGCCCTGCTGGAGAAGGTTGCCGCGATGAACACAGGGCTTGCAAGCGCGAAAGCGATCAACTTCGTCGGCAGCTTCGCCGAGGATGGCTGGGCCTGCCCCCGCGACCTCGCGCGTGCCGCGGCCTGCTATGCCAGTGCGGCAGAGGGCGGCGATTTCCGCGGCTGTTTCAACCATGCGCGGATGCTCGGTGCGGCGGGCGAGATCGACGCCGCGCTCGGCTGGCTCGAACAGGCCGGCGCGCGGGGCAACGCCGCGTTCGTGACGAAGGCGCAGGCGTTTCTCGCGGCCAGCGACATCGCGGCGTTCCGCACGCGGGGCGTCGCGGCGTTGCGGGAGGGCGCACAGTGCTGATCGCGATTCCGGACGTGCTCGATTCCGCCGGCGTCGCGCGGGTCCGTACGCTGATCGACGCGGCCGAGTGGGTCGACGGCAACGCGACCTCGGGCGTGCAAAGCGCGCTCGCCAAGCGCAACGAACAATTGCCCGAGGAGTCCGCCGCGGCGAGGGACGCCGGTGGCATGATCCTCGACGCGCTGGGGCAGTCGGCGCTGTTCATCGCCGCCGCGCTGCCGCTGAAGGTCTTCCCGCCGCTGTTCAACCGCTATGCCGGCGGGCAGGATTTCGGACTGCACGTCGACACCGCGATCCGTATCCGCCGCGGCAGCGATTTCCGGATCCGCAGCGACCTGTCGGCAACGCTCTTTCTCGAAGACCCCGCCGACTATGACGGCGGCGAGCTGGTGATCGAGGATCAGTTCGGCCCGCAATCGGTCAAGCTGCCCGCCGGGCACATGGTCGTCTATCCCGCCTCCAGCCTGCACCGGGTGACGCCGGTGACGCGCGGCGTGCGGACCGCCTCGTTCTTCTGGCTGCAGTCGATGGTCCGCGACGACGGCGCGCGCCGGATCCTGTTCGATCTCGACCAGGGCGTGCAGGCGGTCGCCGCGGCGCAAGGGATGGCCGACCCGGCGACGATCCGGCTGACCGGCGTCTATCACAATCTGCTCCGTCGCTGGGCCGATGCGTGACCACGCCCCGCCGATCCGGCCCCTCGTCGCGCTGCTCGCGATCGCGGGGATCACAGGCCAGTCGAGCGCGCAGGCTAATATAGCGTTTGCCGGAATACCGGACGTGACGATCGACTATTACCCGGTCGATGGCGGCGATGCGATGGCGGTTCGCCGGGCGATCGACGCCGCCCGGCCGACCGATGCGCATGACGGCCGCCGGGTCGATGCGCTGAGCAGCTGGGACCTGCGCTGGTCCTGGCCGCGGACCAGACATGGCGGCTGCGATCTTGCCGCAGCGACGATCCGCTACCGGGCGACGGTCCGCATGCCACAGCTCGCGGCGACCGCCCGACTGACCGCCGCCGAGCGCGTCGATTGGGACCGCTACGCCGCGGCGCTCGCCCGGCACGAGGCGGGGCATGTCCGCTACACCTATCGCCACCGCGGCGACATCCTGGCCGCGATCCGGGGGGCGACCTGCCGGACCGCGGACGCCGCCGCGCAGGCCGTATTCGCCGGGTTCGATGCCTATCATGTCGCCTATGACCGCGAGACCGCGCATGGCACCAAGGACGGGGCCAGCTTCCCCGCCTCCTGACCCGTCAGGCGAACGCCGCGGCACCCTTCAGATGCTGATAGGCGGCGATGACCTTCTGCAACTCCGATTCATGCGCCCGGTCCCCGCCATTGCGGTCGGGATGATAGCGCCGCACCAGTTCGCTATAGCGTTTGCGCAGCGCGGTGCGATCGGTGTCGGTCCCCAGCCCCAGCACGCGCAGCGACCGCCGCTCGCCATCGGACAGCACGCGACCATCCTTGCGCGCAGCCGCCATCCGCTCGCCGAACCGCGCGCCGATCGCGTCGATCGGGTCGGCGAAATCCGCCCATTTGGGCGGCGTGTCGCCGCCGCCATGCGCAAAGGCCCGCGTCTCGCGTTCCCATCCCGCCATCGGCCGCTGCGCATGGTGGATCTCGTCCGCGGTCATCCCGTCGAAATAATTATAGCCTGCGTTGAACGCGCGGACATGCTCGAGGCAGAACCAGCGGAATTGCGGCGGCCCGCCATCGCTCGGCCCCTCGAGCGGCGGCGCGCGGAATTCGCCGGGTTCGGCACAGCCCGGCCACATGCACACACGCCCGCTGCCCTCCACGCGCCCGTGGAAACGGGGGCTGGGCCGGTCCTTGCGCTCTTTTCTCGCGTCTTGCGTCACCGGCTCCCCGTCTATCCAAAACGGGCTATATAGGTCGGATGACAGACCTCGCCACCGGCTCCGTACAGGACCAGATCACCGCGCGCCTCACCGCCGCGCTCGCCCCGACCCATCTGACCGTCGTCAACGAGAGCGCGCTGCATGCCGGACATATGGGTGACGACGGCACCGGCGAGACGCATTTCCGTGTCGAGGTAGAAGCACCGGCGTTCCAAGGGCTTAACCGCGTCGCCCGGCAACGCCTCGTGAACCACGCGCTCGCCGAACTGCTCAGCACGCAGATCCACGCGCTCGCGATCAAGGCGCGCGCGCCTGGAGAGGCATGATGGCCTATACGCTCTGGTACTGGCCCGGCCTTCAGGGCCGCGGCGAGTTCGTCCGGCTTGCGCTCGAGGGCGGCGAGATTCCCTATACGGATGCGGCGCACGATCGCGGTGCCGAGGCGCTGATGGCCGATCTGAACGACCGCACCGGCCGCACGCCCTTCGCGCCGCCCTATCTCGAACTCAATGGTCTGGTGATCGCACAGGTCGCCAACATCCTGATGTATCTGGGCGAACGCCACGACCTCGCGCCGTCGAACATGGCCGATCGGCTGTGGCTCAACCAGCTCCAGCTGACGGTCGCCGATCTCGTCGCGGAGGTCCACAACGTCCACCACCCGGTCGCGATGATGGACTATTACGCCGACCAGAAGCCCGAAGCCGCGCGCGCCGCGAAGCAGTTCCGTGAGGAGCGGCTGCCCAAATTCCTCGGTCACTTCGACGATGCGGCGCAGGCCAATCCGGGCGAATGGCTGATCGACCATCGCTGGACCTATGCCGACACCTCGCTGTTCCAGATCGTCGAGGGGCTGCGCTACATGTTTCCGCAGCGGATGCGCACGCTCGAACCCGACTATCCCAATCTGATCCGGATCCGCGACCAGGTCGCCGAGATCCCCGCAATCAGGGCCTATCTGAACAGCGACCGGCGGATCGCGTTCAACACCGACGGCATCTTCCGCCACTATCCCGAACTCGACGCCGCATGAGCCTTGGTCGCCTCCTCACATCGAACACCTCCCGGCGAAGGCCGGGGAGGTGCCTCGGGCTGTGAGAACCCCCCGCCCCGCCGCGCGCATCCTGCTCGTCGATGCGCAGGACCGCGTGCTGATGTTCCGCTTCACCCCCGACGATCGCCCGCCGCTCTGGTGCACGCCGGGCGGCGCGGTCGATCCGGGAGAAAGCTACGCCGCCGCCGCCCGCCGCGAGCTTTGGGAAGAGGTCGGGCTCGACATGGATTGCGGCCCCGAAGTCGCGCGCCGCGTCGTCGACTTCCGCACCTTCGAGGGCGTCGAGGTGACCGCCGACGAACGCTATTTCCGCGTCGACGTGGATACGTGCGACGTCGCGGCAGGCGGGCTCACCGATCAGGAGCGCAAGCTG
Source organism: Sphingomonas aerolata (assembly GCF_003046295.1). Lineage (GTDB taxonomy): Bacteria > Pseudomonadota > Alphaproteobacteria > Sphingomonadales > Sphingomonadaceae > Sphingomonas > Sphingomonas aerolata. Next base: position 178,190 of record NZ_PZZN01000002.1, on the reverse strand, counting down.
CTCGTCGGTCACCGCTGGTTTTCCCGAAACGAGATCGCGGGGCATGACGAAGTCCTCTATCCAGCGGACCTCGTCGAACTCCTCGACGCCACGGAGACACGCCATGCTGGATGATTTCGTCCTCCAGACCATCCTGCCCTCGACGCATGATCTGGGCGGCTTCAAGGTCCACCGCACCTTGCCGAACAAGGAACGGACGATGGTCGGCCCGTTCCTGTTCTTCGACCAGATGGGCCCCGCACATCTCGAGGTCGGTACGGGCATCGACGTGCGCCCGCATCCGCACATCAACCTGTCGACCGTCACCTATCTGTTCGACGGCGCGATCGACCACCGCGACTCGCTCGGCACGCAGGCACGGATCGAGCCCGGCGCGGTCAATCTGATGACCGCGGGCCACGGCATCGTCCATTCCGAACGCTCGCCCGGCGACGAGCGCGCCGGCGGGCCCAACCTGTCGGGTATCCAGACCTGGCTGGCGTTGCCCGAGGCGGTCGAGGAGATCGATCCCGCGTTCGAACACGTCACCAAGGCACAGCTGCCGGTGATCGAGGCGCACGGTGCGCGCTCGCGAATCATCATGGGGAGTCTCTGGGGCCAGAGCGCGCCGACCACGACCTATTCGGGCACGATCTACGCCGACATCGCGCTCGACCCGGGTGCGAGCGTGCCGATCGACGCGGCGGCGGAGGAGCGCGCGGTCTATCTCGCCATGGGCGAGGCGACGTTGGAGGGCGTAAAGCTCGAGCCGCAGGTGCTCTACGTCCTGCGCCCCGGCATCGCCGCGACGCTGCGCTCGGCGACCGGCGGACGGGCGATGCTGTGCGGCGGCGATGCGTTCACGACACCGCGCCACGTCTGGTGGAACTTCGTCAGCTCGAACCGCGACCGGATCGAACAGGCGAAACGCGACTGGAATGCGGGTAATTTCCCGAAGGTCCCCGGCGACGAGAAGGAACGGATCGAGATCCCGGCGATACCCAAGACGGTCAGCTACCCCTGACCCTCAGGTAAATCCTCCCCCGCCAGGGGGAGGATCGCAAAATGGATCCGGCCCTTGTCCCGCCCTGCGCGGTACCGCACACTCCCCCTATCGGTGCGGACCATATCGACCCCCGACCAGATCCGGGGCACCATGCGGGAGAGAGACATGACCGAGCTGCAGAGCCTCCGACTATCCACCGGCGTCGACCTCGACGTCGCGATCAGCGGCGATCCCGCGCATCCGCCCGTCATCCTCCTCCACGGCTTCCCCGAATCGCACCGCACCTGGCGCCACATCGCTCCCGATCTCGCGCGCGACCATTATGTCATCGCTCCCGACCAGCGCGGCTATGCGCGCTCGTCGAAGCCCGAAGGCGTCGCGAACTACACCCCCGACAAGATCGTCGCCGATCTGCTCGCGCTCGCCGATCAGCTCAAGATCGACCGCTTCACGCTGGTCGGGCATGACTGGGGCGGCGCGGTCGCCTGGATGGCCGCGCTTCAGCATCCCGACCGGATCGAACGGCTGGTGATCGTCAACGCGCCCCACCCGCTCGTCTTCCAGCGGACGATCTTCGACGACCCCGAACAGCGCAAGGCGAGCCAGTATATCCGCCGGTTCCGCGACACGAGTATCGACCAGGGCCTCACCGGCACGGGCCTCGAGAAATTCCTCGGCTCGACCTTCGCGCATCACGTGACGCAGGCGATCGCGGGCAAGGACAAGGCCGCCTATCTCGACGAATGGTCGCAGCCCGGCGCGATGACCGCGATGCTCAACTGGTACCGCGCCAGCGCGATCGTCGTCCCCGCGATGGACGAGACCCCGCCCCGCCCCGCCTTTCTCGACGCGCCCTTCCCGCCGATGAAGATGCCGGTGCTGGTGATCTGGGGCATGCGCGACACCGCGCTGCTGCCGAGCCAGCTCGATCTTGCCGACTATGTCCCCGAGCTGACGATCGAGAAGGTCGATGCGGGCCATTTCGTCCCCTGGGAAAAACCCGACGCGGTGATCGCCGCAATGCGCCGCTGGGGAATTTAACGCCCTCTTCGTCAGGATGACGGCATTGGTGGACCGCCTTGATCGCCACCTGTCTGAATCCTGACCAGCACATTCTGAAACCGTTCAGCGGCCGGGGAGCAAATCTCCTGTCATGCCGTTTGATACGGCGACGAAGACAGGAGAGCAGTCATGCGTAAGTTGATCCTCGCGGCCGTAGCCGCCGCCACCTTGGTTCCCACGTTCGCCACCGCGCAGAGCTATGGCGAAGTCCGCCGCAGCGACCGTGAAGTGCGTCAGAGCCAGCGCGAACTTCAGCAGGCGCGCCGTTTCGGCGACCGCGGCGACGTCCGCGATGCCCGCCGCGAGTTGCGCGAAGACCGTCAGGAGCGCCGCGAGGACTGGCGCGACTATCGCCGCAGCCACGCCAACGTCTATCGTCGTCCGGCCTATGTCGGCCCGCGCGGCTATCGTTATCGCCCGATCAACGTCGGCCACCGGTTCGCGCCGCAATATTATAGCCGCAACTACTGGATCAACGACTACCAGACCTATCGCCTGCCGCGCCCGGGCTTCGGCTATCAGCGCTGGGTCCGCTATGGCCGCGACGTCGTCCTGGTCGACACGCGCAACGGTCGCGTCGCACAGGTCAACAACGGCTTCTTCTACTAAGGCGCCACGACGGCCCGGGAGCGATCCCGGGCCGTATTGTTGTGGCGATCGGGGCGATCCGGTTGCACCCTCCCCAGCCCGATCGTAAAGCCCGGCGCGTGCCAGACTCCCAGATCATCATCGCCGTCCCGAAGGGACGTATCCTAGCCGAGGCTTTGCCGCTGCTCGCCCGCGCCGGCATCCATCCCGAAGCGGCGTTTTCGGACGAGGACAGCCGCGCGCTCCGCTTCGCGACCAACGACCCCGACATCTCGCTGATCCGCGTCCGCGCGTTCGATGTCGCGACCTTCGTCGCGCACGGCGCGGCGCAGCTCGGCATCGTCGGCTCTGACGTGATCGCCGAATTCGGCTATTCCGAACTCTATGCCCCGGTCGATCTCGGCATCGGTCATTGCCGCCTGTCGGTCGCCGAGCCCACCGCAATGGCGGCGAAGGACGATCCACGCGGCTGGAGCCATGTCCGCGTCGCGACCAAATATCCGCACGTCACCGCCGCGCATTTCGCCGCCCGCGGCGTCCAGGCCGAATGCGTGAAGCTGAACGGCGCGATGGAGCTCGCCCCGACGCTTGGCCTCGCGCCGCGCATCGTCGACCTCGTCTCGTCGGGCCGCACGCTCAAGGAAAACGGCCTGGTCGAGGTCGAGCGGATCATGGACGTCACCAGCCGACTGGTCGTCAACCGCGCCGCGATGAAGACGCGCGCACGGGTGGTGCCGCTGGTCGAGGCGTTCCGCCGCGCCGTCGAGCAGGAGCAGGCCGCATGATCCGCCTTTCCACCACCGACGCCGATTTCGCCGACCGCTTCACCGCGCTCGTCGAGGATCGCCGCGAATCGGACGCCGGCGTCACGCAGGACGTCGCCGCGATCATCGCGTCCGTCCGCCGCGACGGCGAGGCCGCGCTGCGCGACCTCACGCAGAAGCACGACCGCCACGATCTCGAAGCGACTGGCTGGCAGATCGACGCCGCCGACTGCAAGGCCGCGTTCGACGCGCTCGAGCCCGAGCTGCGCACCGCGCTCGAACTCGCCGCCGCGCGCATCCGGGCGTATCACGAGAAGCAGCGCCCGCTCGACAGCGACTCGGTCGATTCCGCGGGTGTCCGGCTCGGCGCCCGCTGGCTCCCGGTCGACGCCGCGGGCATCTATGTCCCCGGCGGTCGCGCGGCCTATCCCTCGTCGCTGCTGATGAACGCGATCCCCGCCAAGGTCGCAGGCGTCGGCCGGCTCGCCATGGTCACGCCGACGCCGGACGGCCAGATCAACCCGCTCGTCCTCGCCGCCGCGCATCTCGCGGGCGTCGACGAGGTCTGGCGTGTCGGTGGTGCGCAGGCCGTCGCCGCGCTCGCTTACGGCGCCGGCCGGATCGCGCCCGTCGACGTCATCACCGGCCCCGGCAACGCCTGGGTCGCGGAGGCCAAGCGCCAGGTTTACGGCGTCGTCGGCATCGACATGGTCGCAGGGCCCTCCGAAATCGTCGTCGTCGCGGACGCGCTGAACGACCCCGAATGGACCGCCGCCGACCTGCTCAGCCAGGCCGAGCACGACGTCACCACCCAGTCGATCCTGTTCACCGACGACGCGGCGTTCGCCGACAAGGTCGCCGCCGCGGTCGATCGCCAGCTCAGCGCGCTCGCCACCGAGGCGGTCGCGCGCGTCGCCTGGGATGCGAACGGCGCGATCATCGTCGTCGACACGCTGGCGGACGCAATCCCGCTGGTCGACCGGCTTGCCGCCGAGCATCTCCAGCTCGCGATTCCGGACCCGCAGGGCTTTTTCGACCACGTCCGCCACGCGGGCTCGGTGTTCCTCGGCCGCTACACCCCCGAGGCGATCGGCGATTACGTCGCCGGCCCGAACCACGTCCTGCCGACCGGCCGCCGCGCGCGGTTCGCGAGCGGGTTGTCGGTGCTCGACTTCATGAAACGCACCAGTTTCCTCGCACTCGACGAAGCCGCCCTGCGCGAACTCGGCCCCGCCACCGTCGCACTCGCCAACGCCGAGGGTTTGCCGGCCCACGCAAAATCGGTGGCGTTGCGGCTTCGCCTCAACCACTGATTTTTGTTCGCGCGGAGGCGCGGAGGCGCGGAGATGTTGTACGCGGCGCAGCCGCCCCGATCCTCACCAGCGGGTTATTGGAGGGCCGCTGCGCGGTAAGGTCGACACCTCCGCACCTCCGCGCCTCCGCGCGAACCAATCTTCTTCGCTTAGACACGCCCGAAACGCGAAGGGCTGACACGCAGCCCCCCCGCGCGTACAGGCAACCGCTTATGTCCAGAACCGCTCCCCGCACCAAGGCACGCGCCGCCGCGCGACTCGCCGCCGTCCAGGCGACCTACCAGCATGAGATGGAGGGCACCGCGATGCCCGTCCTGCTCAACGAATTCCACCAGCACCGGCTCGGCGCGACGATCGAAGACGTCGAATATGCCGAGGCGGACGTCGATTTCTTCGACGACCTCGTGACCGGCGCGAATGCCCGCAGCGGCGAGATCGACCTGCTGATCGAGGGCAAGCTCGCCAAGGGCTGGACGCTCGCCCGCCTCGACAAGCCGATGAAGGCGATCATCCGCGTCGGCACCTACGAGTTGCTGGCGCGCAAGGACGTGCCGGTCGCCGCGGTGATCAGCGAATATGTCGACGTCGCGCACGCCTTTTACGACAAGCGCGAATCGGGCTTCGTCAACGGCCTGCTCGACGGCATCGCGAAAGAGGTTCGGGCGTAATCTATCGTCATCCTAGGCTCGACCCAGGACCCAGAGTAACAGGACGGAGCGTTCGTTACTCTGGGTCCTGACTTTCGTCAGGATGACGCTGCTGTATTGGCGGAGGACATGACCGAAGCCGAGTTCATCGCCGCGCTGCGCCGCCTCCCGCTCCACCCCGCGGCACGCGGCCTGAACGACGACACCGCGCTGCTCGACGCAGGGCCCCTCGTCGTCACCACCGACACGCTGGTCGAGGGCGTGCATTTCCTCCCCACCGACCCGCCACAGGACGTCGCGTGGAAGCTCGTCGCGACTAACCTCTCCGATCTCGCCGCCAAGGGCGCGGTTCCCGAGGGCATCCTGCTCAATTACCCGCTCGGCGACGACGCATGGGACCGCACGTTCCTCGAAGGCCTCGCCGACATCCTTACGGCCCATGACACGCGGCTGATCGGCGGCGACACGGTCACCCTCCCCCCGGGAGCACCCCGCATCCTCACCGTCACCGCCTTCGGCAGCGACGCCGCCGCCCCCGCCCGCGCCGGCGCGAAGCCGGGGGACGCGCTCTACGTCACCGGCAAGATCGGCGATGCCGGGGCAGGACTGGCGATCGCGCTCGGCAAGTCTGGCCCGGCCGAACTCCTCGCCGCGTATCGCCGCCCGCAGCCCCGCCTCGCCGACGGCCGCCGCCTCGCCCGCCAGGTCCATGCGATGATGGACGTGTCCGACGGCCTGCTCATCGATGCCACCCGCATGGCGCACGCCAGCGGCCTCGCCGTCGCGATCGATCTCGCGGCCGTCCCCCTCTCCGACGCCTATCGTGCCTATTCAGGCGATCGGGTCGCAGCGGCGACCGCAGGCGACGACTATCAGCTGCTGTTCGCCGCGCCCGAAGATTTCGCCACCGATGCCACCCGAATAGGGGCGTTCTTGACGGGATCGGGGCTGGTCCTTCACGATGCCGGCACGCCCGTCCCGCTGCCGCCAAGTCTAGGCTATGAGCACCGCGCCTGACGGTCGCTTGCGCAATACCCCTGCACTGATAGGTTCCTTTGACGGGACTCGGCAAAGCCGAGACCGGGGAGGAACTGAAAAAAGGGATAGTGCCGTATGACGACCGTCTATCTGGCCATGATCTGCGGCGTCATCGCCGTCCTATATGGCTTCGTCACCAGTCGGCAGGTGCTCGCCGCATCCCCCGGCAATGCGAAGATGCAGGACATTGCCGCCGCCATCCAGGAGGGCGCAAAGGCCTATCTCGGCCGCCAGTATACGACCATCGCGATCGTCGGCGTCATCGTCGCCGCCATCCTGCTCGCCACGCTCGGTGTCATCTCGACGATCGGCTTCGTCATCGGCGCGGTGCTGTCGGGGGTCGCGGGCTATGTCGGCATGAACATCTCGGTCCGGGCGAACGTCCGCACCGCAGAGGCCGCGCGCACCTCGCTCCAGGCCGGGCTGACCATGGCGTTCCGCTCTGGCGCGGTCACCGGCATGCTCGTCGCAGGGCTCGGGCTGCTCGCGATCAGCGCCTTCTTCTGGTACCTCACCGGCCCCGCGGGTCACGCGCCCAACGACCGGATCATCGTCGAGGCACTGACCGCGCTGGCGTTCGGGGCCTCGCTGATCTCGATCTTCGCGCGGCTCGGCGGCGGCATCTTCACCAAGGCGGCGGACGTCGGCGCGGATCTGGTCGGCAAGGTCGAGGCGGGCATTCCCGAGGACGACCCCCGCAACCCCGCGGTCATCGCCGATAATGTCGGCGACAATGTCGGCGATTGCGCCGGCATGGCCGCCGATCTGTTCGAAACCTATGTCGTCACCCTGGGCGTCACGATGATCTCGATCGCGCTGCTGATCCAGGCGAGCGGCGCCGAGCTGATGCGGCTGATGACGCTCCCGCTGCTGGTCGGCGGCGTGTGCATCATCACCTCGATCATCGGCACCTACATGGTCCGGCTCGGCGGCGGCAGCATCATGGGCGCACTCTACAAGGGCTTCTTCACCTCGACGATCCTGTCGATCCCCGCCATCTACCTCGCCACGCAGTATGTGCTTGGCGACCTCCACCGCGTGATCGGCGGCGCGGGCTATCTCGATCCCGCGACCGACGACCTGACCACCCAGGCCGCGCCGTCGCTGACGCAGAGCTTCACCGGCATGGACCTGTTCTGGTCGATGATGATCGGGCTGGTCGTCACCGGGCTGATCGTGTGGATCACCGAATATTATACCGGCACCAACCACCGCCCGGTCCAGTCGATTGCCAGGGCATCCGAGACCGGCCACGGCACCAACGTCATCCAGGGGCTCGCGATCAGCCTCGAATCGACCGCGCTGCCCACCCTTGTCATCGTCGTCGCGGTGATCGTCGCCTACCAGCTCGCCGGGATCATCGGCATCGCCTTTGCCGCCACCGCGATGCTCGCCCAGGCGGGCATGGTCGTCGCGCTCGACGCCTATGGCCCGGTCACCGACAATGCCGGCGGGATCGCCGAGATGGCGGGCCTGCCCGATGACGTCCGACAAAAGACCGATGCGCTCGACGCAGTCGGCAACACCACCAAGGCGGTGACCAAGGGCTATGCGATCGGCTCGGCCGGGCTCGCCGCGCTCGTCCTGTTCGGCGCCTATACCACCGATCTCGCGACTTATTTCCCGCAGGTCACGGTCGATTTCAGCCTCAGCAACCCGTATGTCATCGTCGGGCTGCTGCTCGGTGCGCTGCTGCCCTATCTGTTCGGCGCGTTCGGGATGACCGCGGTCGGTCGCGCGGCGGGCGCGGTCGTCGAGGAGGTCCGCGCGCAGTTCCGCGACAATCCCGGCATCATGCTCGGCACCAGCCGCCCCAATTATGCGCGCACCGTCGATCTCGTGACGAAGGCGGCGATCCGCGAGATGATCGTGCCCTCGCTGCTGCCGGTGCTGTCGCCGATCGCGGTGTATTTCATCATCACCGCGGTCGCCGGCCAGGCCTCGGGCTTCGCCGCGCTCGGCGCGATGCTGCTCGGCGTGATCGTCTCGGGGCTGTTCGTCGCGATCTCGATGACGAGCGGCGGCGGCGCCTGGGACAATGCCAAGAAATATATCGAGGACGGCAATCACGGCGGCAAGGGATCCGAGGCGCACAAGGCCGCGGTGACCGGCGACACCGTCGGCGATCCCTACAAGGACACCGCGGGCCCCGCGGTGAACCCGATGATCAAGATCACCAACATCGTCGCGCTGCTGCTGCTCGCCGCGCTGGCCGGCGGCGGGGTGGGCTGACCCGACGATCCTCCCCCGCAAGGGGGAGGTAGCAGGTGCAGCCTGACGGAGGGGGCGGCACGCGCTGCCCCCTCCGTAACACCCCCCCGCCAATACCGCCGTAACGGACCCGATAGACCGTCCGCGGATGCATCTGGCTTGGACGGACCGGCTTGCGCCCCCGCATCCTGCCCCGATGCGCAACCGCCCCGAGAACCACCTCTTCTATGGCGACAATCTCGCCGTCCTCCGCAAGGAGATCGCCGACGAGAGCGTCGACCTGATCTATCTCGACCCGCCGTTCAATTCGAACGCGACCTACGGCATCCTGTTCAAGGAACCCGACGGCCGCGCCTCGAACGCGCAGATCGAGGCGTTCGAGGACAGCTGGCACTGGAACGACAGCGCCGAGGAAGCCTTCGACCAGGTCGCGCGCAGCGGCAATACCAAGGCGTTCGACCTGCTCAACGCGATGCGCGGGTTTCTCGGCGACAATGACATGATGGCGTATCTGGCGATGATGGCGGTGCGGCTGCTCGAACTGCACCGTGTTCTGAAACCGACCGGCAGCCTCTATCTCCACTGCGACCCGACCGCGAGCCACTATCTGAAACTTCTTCTCGACGCGACGTTCGGCAAACGGCAGTTTCAGAACGAGATCATCTGGAGCTATCGGCGCTGGCCGACGGTCTCCCACCGCTTTCAACGGATGCACGACTGCCTGCTGTTCTACAGTAAGACCGAAACGGGCAATCTGTTCAACGTTCTGACGATGCCCCCGTCGGCGAGTTCGATCAAACGTTGGCGCGGGGCGATGCAGAAAGTGACCTTCGCTCCCGACGGAACCCGCAATCCCACGCAGGAAAGCGGCACGTCGCCAGGCGTCGCGATGAACGACGTATGGGACATTCCTATCATCGCCCCGGTGTCGCGGGAGCGTCTCGGCTATCCGACCCAGAAGCCGGTGGCCCTGCTCGAACGCATCATCGGCGCGTCGTCGAACGAAGGCGACGTGGTGCTCGATCCGTTCTGTGGCTGCGGCACGGCGGTCCATGCCGCGCAGAAAATGGGCCGGCAATGGACCGGGATCGACATCACGCATCTCGCCATTTCGCTGATCGAAAAGCGCATGAAGGACGCGTTTCCCCGCGTCACCTTCACGGTCGAAGGCACCCCCAAGGACCTCGCCTCCGCACGCGATCTGGCGCTGCGCGACAAATACCAGTTTCAGTGGTGGGCGGTGTCGCTGGTCGATGCGCTCCCCTTCGGCGGCCGCAAGAAGGGGGCGGATGGCGGGATCGACGGGCTCATCTATTTCAACGATCACGATGTCGCCGCAGGAAAGATGGTCACGCACCGCGCGATCGTCTCGGTCAAGGGCGGGCTCAATCCCGATGTGACGATGGTCGAGACGCTCGCCGCGACGATCGCGCGCGAAAAGGCGCCGATCGGCGTGCTGATCATGAACGCCAGGCCCACGCGCGAGATGGAGCGCCGCGCCGCCGCGGTCGGCATCTACCGCGCCGGCGTCGACGAGACGTTCCCGCGGCTTCAGATCCTGACGCTCGCCGACCTGTTCCAGGGCAAGCGGCCGCGGATCCCCAATGTCGACCGCGCCGCCTTCCGCCGCGCCGCGCGCGAAGCCACCGGCACACAGCCCGGGCTGCTGTGACGCGCCCTTGTTTCGGACGCGGCAAACACCGACATCCAAGTCTGACGGGCGCGTATGGGCATAAGGGCCATGCGCGCCTTTCGGGCGTGCTTTCCTTTTTCGCGAACCTGCGGTAAGGGCGCTCGTCCCGAAATTCCCCCAATTCAGAGATTATATTTGGCCAAGGAAGAACTGCTCGAGATGCGCGGCCGCGTGGTGGAACTCCTCCCCAACGCGATGTTCCGGGTACAGCTCGAAAACGACCACGAGATTCTCGGTCACACCGCCGGCAAGATGCGCAAGAACCGCATCCGCGTGCTGGTCGGCGACGAGGTGCTGTGTGAGCTCACCCCGTATGATCTGACCAAGGGTCGCATCACCTACCGCTTCAAATAAGCGCTGGCCGCGGGTCGTCCGCGGTCGTGCAGCAAGATCGAGGCAATTGTGCTCGTCCTAGCCTCCTCCTCGCCCCGCCGCCGCGACCTGCTGGCGCGGCTTGGCGTCGTGCCGTCGCGCGTTGCGTCCCCCGATATCGACGAAAGCCCGCACCGGGCCGAAGTGCCGCGCGCCTATGCGCTGCGTCTCGCGGTCGAGAAGGCGTGCGCGGTCGATCGTGCGGCGGGTGAGATCGTCATCGCCGGCGACACCACCATCGCGCTCGGCCGCCGCATCCTGCCGCCCGCCGACACGCCCGACATCCAGCGCGACCTGCTCGGCAAATTGTCCGGGCGACGTCATCACTGCCTATCCGCGGTCTGCGTGATCGACGCCGCCGGCACCGTCCGCACCCGCCTCGCCGACACGATCGTCGCGTTCAAGCCGCTGTCGAGCGACGAGATTGACGACTACATCGCGTGCGGCGAAGGGCTGGGCAAGGCGGGCGGCTATGCGATCCAGGGCCGCGCGGAGGCGTTCGTGCGCTTTCTCTCGGGCAGCCATTCGGGGGTTGTGGGGCTCCCGCTCTTCGAAACCCGCGCGCTGCTGAAGACCGCCGGCCTCGCGCTTGCCTGAACCCGGTCCCGTCTGGCTCTACGAAGCCGGCATCGGCGAAGACCGCGCCGCGCTGGTCGAGAATGACCAGATCGTCGAGGCACTGATCGAGCGCGACGACGTGGCGCTGCGCGTCGGCCATGTCGCACGCGCACGTCTCGTCGAGGCGCTGGGCGGCGGGCGCGGCCGCATCGCGCTCGACGGCGGCGAGGCGCTGGTCAGCCATCTGCCGCCCGGCATCACGCAGGGCGCCAGCCTGACCGTCGAGATCGTCCGCGAGGCCCTGCCCGAGGCCGGCCGCGCCAAGCTCGCCAAGGCGAACGCCACCGATCGCCCACCCTGCGCCGCGCCGACGCTGTACGACCGTCTCGTCGCGACCGGCCTGCCGATCCACGCCCCGCGCGCGCACGAGCCCGATGCGCTGGAGGCCGCCGGCTGGTCCGAACTGCTCGACGAGGCGATGAGCGGCGAGATCGTCTTCCCGCTCGGCGCGCTGCGGCTGTCCCCGACGCCGGCGATGACGCTGTTCGATGTCGACGGCGCGCCGCCGCTCGACCCGCTGGCGGTCGCCGCCGCGCACGCCGTCGCGCGCGCGATCCGCCGCCACGGGATCGGCGGCTCGATCGGCGTCGACTTCCCCACCATCGCGGGCAAGGCGCAGCGAAACGCCGTCGCCGCGGCGATCGACGCGACGCTGCCGCCCCCGTTCGAGCGCACCGCGGTCAACGGCTTCGGCTTTCTGCAGATCATCCGCCCGCGCGCCCGCGCCTCGATCCCCGAGATCCTGCGCGCCGATCCGGTCGGCGCCGCCGCCCGCGCGGCGTTGCGCACGCTCGAACGCACCCCGCCGACCGCCCCGCGGCGCCATGCGCTGCCCGCCGCGGTCCATGCCCGCCTCATGGCGCACCCCGACTGGCTGGCGACGCTCGCCCGTCGTACGGGCGTCGTCCACGATCTGGAGAGCCGTTGATGCCCGCCGTGAAATGCCCGATCTGCGGCCAGCCCGCCGTCCCCGACTACGCCCCCTTTTGCTCGAGCCGACACCGCGACCGCGACCTGCTGCAATGGCTCGGCGAAGGCTATCGCATCCCCGGTCGCGCAATATCGCAAACGGGGCTAGACAGCGGTGAAGAGCCCGACTAAACGCGCCCTTCCGATCGCACGATCGGCCCTTCATCCGATCCCGATCGGACGATGCCCGGATAGCTCAGTTGGTAGAGCATGCGACTGAAAATCGCAGTGTCGGCGGTTCGACCCCGTCTCCGGGCACCATTTTTCTTCTGATATTGCAACGCCGAACCGTACTTTGCGGCAGGCGTTCACGTGCGTTCAGCCACCGCATCATGCCGTTCATGGTCCAGCCTCACCCGGGCGGCCATTCAGCCTATAGTCTTGTCAATCATACTCCAGATCGCATGGCGCTCCGGCATTTGAGAGCTGTGTTGGATTCACTCGGACAAATACTTGCAAAGCCCGACATCCGGGTTAGTGTGAGCGCTATCGCAAATGCTAAATTGCGCATCTCCTTCTGAAGTCGGAGACATGCAATTCGGTCGCCCATGCCCCACGCACGATGAGGCAATGCGACCCATGAGGGGAGGTCAGGATGGGCTCGACGACGTCTGCTGCTTCCACCGTTGCGGCCCAAAACCCGACGCTCGCCCGCCGTGGCCCTGCAGTCGCGCACGTGATCAGCGTTGCCGCGCTGACCTGCGCGCTGCCCGCCTTCGCGCAAGACATTGCCATTCAGAGCAACACGCTACCCCTGCCCGCGATAGACGGGGCTGGTAACGACATAGTCGTCAGCCTCCGCGCACGCACGGCGGTGATGCCCGGCTCGATCGAAAACGACGCCCCGACACACCGTCTGGTGGCCAGCCCGCCTCACCACCGCGATCGTATCCACCGTTTCGTTCGCTCCGGGCTCCAGCCCGTCTGACCTGCCAGAGGACCCATCGAATCATGCAACGCCTGCCTGTGCGTCTCGCCATCGCCGTCCTTCTCGCCAGCAGCGCGTCCGCCGCGCTGGCCGCCCCGCGCCTCGACGGCGTGCTGACCGATCACGCGGTGATCCAGCGAGGTCAGCCGATCGCGCTGACCGGCGACGCGGCGGCGGGGGAGACGGTGATGATCACGCTGGCGGGGCGTTCGGTCACGGCAAAGGCGGACCAAAAGGGCCGCTTCGCCGCGGAGCTGCCCGCGCTCGACGCCGGCGGTCCCTATGATCTGACGATTGCGGCGCAGAGCGGCGCGGCGGTGCTGCACGATGTGCTGATCGGCGATGTCTATCTCTGCTCGGGCCAGAGCAACATGGAACTGGCGGTCAGCGAGGCGCAGGACTTGATCCCCGACGCGCATGCACCCGTCGACGCCGGCCTGCGCCTGCTGACCATCCCGAAGCGCGCCGCCGCGACGCCCGTCGCGCGGCTCGACGATGCGGTGCGCTGGACCGTCGCCGGCCCGGCGAGCCAGCCCGCCTTCTCCGCGGCCTGCTTCTACATGGCGCAGGCGCTCCGGCGGAGGGCGGCCGTGCCGATCGGTGCGATCCATTCGAGCTGGGGTGGATCGCGGATCAGCGCGTGGATGAGCGATCCCGCGCTGCGGCAGGCGGGGCTCGGCGACCAGGCGGATCTGCTGGCGCTCTATGCCCGCGATCCCGGGGCGGCGAACCGGCGTGCGATGACGCTGTGGGAGACATGGTGGCGGACCGGATCGGGCGACGCGGTCGGCCGCGAGCCGTGGCAACCCGGCGCCACGCTCGACTGGCAGGCGGTGCCCGAGATGACCAATTTCGAAACCTGGGGCATCGCCGACCTCGCCAGCTACAACGGCATGCTGTGGTATCAGCGCAGCGTCGAGATCACCGCCGAACAGGCGCGCGGTCCCGCCACGCTCGTGCTGGGGACGATCGACGATGCCGACCGGACCTGGGTCAACGGGATCGGTGTCGGCGGCAGCAGCCTCGCCTCACAATCGCGCGTTTATGCGCTGCCCGTCGGCACGCTGAAGGCTGGGCGCAACGTCATCACCGTCAACGACGACGACGTCTATGCCTATGGCGGGATGACCGGTCCTGCGGACACGATGCGTATCACCTTCGGGGACGGGAGCAGCGTGCCGCTCGGCGATGGCTGGCGCTATGCGAAGGCGCGGCGGATCGCGGGTTCCGCCCCTCGGGTGCCGTGGGACGACATCAACGGCGCCGGGACGCTCTACAATGCGATGATCGCACCGCTCGGCCGGACGCGCGTCGCCGGGATCGCCTGGTACCAGGGCGAGTCCGACACCGGCATACCGGGCTATGATCAGCGTCTCACCGCGCTGATCGCCGACTGGCGCACGCGTCTCGGCAGCCCGCAGGCCGGCTTCGCCATTGCCCAGCTCGCTGGCTACGGCGCACCGTCCTTTGCGCCAGGCGAGAGCGGCTGGGCCACCGTGCGCGATGCGCAACGTCGCGTCGCCGCCGCGGACCGCCACGCCGGCGTCGCGGTCACGCTCGACATCGGCGATGCGTTCGACATCCATCCGGGTGAAAAACATGCGGTGGGGCAACGCCTTGCCCAGGTCATGCGGGCGACGGTCTATGGCGAACGGATCGCACCCTCGGGCCCGGCCCTCGCCCGTGCGCAGCGCGCAGCGGGCGGTGGCGTCGCGCTCGACTTTTCCGGCGTGACCGGCGCGCTGCACGCGAAGAGCGCGCGCGCGGCGATCGGGTTCGAGCTGTGCGGTGCCGCCGCCGCAAGCTGTCGCTACGCATCCGGCACGGTCGTCGGCTCGCAGGTGACGCTGCCCGGCGACGGCCAGCCCGTCACGCGGGTCCGCTATGCCTGGTCGGACGCGCCCGCGATCAATCTGGTCGACGATGC
Source organism: Sphingomonas aerolata (assembly GCF_003046295.1). Taxonomy (GTDB): domain Bacteria; phylum Pseudomonadota; class Alphaproteobacteria; order Sphingomonadales; family Sphingomonadaceae; genus Sphingomonas; species Sphingomonas aerolata. The sequence goes on along the minus strand of NZ_PZZN01000002.1, from coordinate 163,075 downwards.
GGGGCTGCCCGTCGGCCCGTTCGAAACGCCGCTATCGTGATGCGCCGGCGGCGGCGTCCTGCGAGCATGGGGGAGACGATGATGCGCAAGAGTTCGATACCCACCCGGCGCGCGGCGACCCGCCCGTCGCTTGCGCTTGCAATCGCGCTCGTCGCGGCCCCGGTCGCTGCGCAGACCAGCCCGGCCGCGCCCGACCAAGCCACGGTCATGGCCACCGCGCTCGTCGCGCAGCTGCGCGCGGACGAGAAGCTGCCCCAACTGCTCAACGTCGCGCCCGCCATCCCGCGGCTCGACATTCCAGCCTATAACTGGTGGACCGAATCGCTCCACGGCGCGATGGGGCCGATCGCGACGACCAATTTTCCCGAGCCGATCGGTCTGGCCGCGAGCTTCGATGCGCCGCTCGTCGAGGCGGTGGCCGGCGCGATCAGCACCGAGGTCCGCGGGCTTCACACGCTGGCGCGCGAAACCGGGCGGGTCGGGCATATCGGCACCGGGCTCGACAGCTGGTCCCCCAACATCAACATCTTCCGTGATCCGCGCTGGGGGCGCGGGCAGGAAACCTATGGCGAGGATCCCGTCCTGACCGCGGCGATGGGCGTCGCCTTCGTCCGTGGCCTGCAGGGCCCCGATCCCGAGCACCCGCAGGTCATCGCCACGCCGAAGCATTTCGCCGTCCACAGCGGGCCGGAAGCCACGCGGCACCAGGCCAATGTCTATGTCTCCGCGCACGACCTTGAGGATACGTTCCTGCCGGCGTTCCGCGCAGCAATCGTCGACGGACAGGCGGGGTCGGTCATGTGCGCGTATAACCGCATCAACGGCCAGCCCGCCTGTGCCAGTGACCCGCTGCTCAAGACGCATCTGCGCGGCGCCTGGGGGTTTTCGGGCTATGTCGTGTCCGATTGCGACGCGGTGAAGGACATTGCCGACAACCACAAATATGCCCCCGATGGCGCGGCCGCGGTCGCCGCGGCACTGCGCGCGGGTGTCGACAATGAGTGCAGCGGCGATACGCTGAGCGACACGGCGGGGCTCGACGCCCGCTATCGCACCGCGTTGCAGCGCGACCTCGTCACCCAGGCTGATATTGACCGCAGCCTCGTCCGCCTGTTCGCGGCGCGCTACCGCACCGGCGATCTGCCCGGTCTGGCCGGCGCGCCCGCGGCGGTGCCGGTCGACGCGGTCGGTGCCGCCGAGCATCGCCGGCTCGCGCTGACCGCCGCCGAACGGTCGATGGTATTGCTGAAGAATGACGGCGTCCTGCCGCTGCGCGCCGGGACGAAGGTCGCGGTGATCGGGCCGCTGGGCGACGCCACGCGCGTGTTGCGCGGCAATTACGCATCGCCCTTGTCGGGACCGCCCGTCTCGATCGTCGACGGCCTGCGCACGACGCTCGGCAGTGACAGAATCACGCTGGTCCCGTTCGGCGAGTCCGTCACCGATGGCGACCGCGTTCCGACCACCGCGCTGCAGACCCCCGACGGCAAGCCGGGCGTGCTCGCACGCTATTACAACCCGGTCACCCCGCTGCCTGCCGCCTTTGCCCCCGGCACGCGCGACGCGATCGTCGCGGCGGTGCGCTATCGGGACACCCCCGTCGTGACCCGGATCGAACCCGATGTCGGCGACCGTCAGCTCGCGCTCGCCGGGGTCGCGGACGTGCACCGGACGATCCGCACCGGATTTCTCATTCCCCCCGAAACCGGCACCTATCGCCTCGGCCTGTCGGGGGCGGGCGGCGTGCTGGCGGTCGACGGGGTGGTCGTGTCGGACCGTCGCAAGGCGCGCTGGAACGATCTGCCCGGGATGAAGACGCTCACGCTCACCGCCGGGCGACGCTACCGCATCGAGGTCGACGGCGGCGGCGTCGATCTCGTCTGGAAACGCGTATCGGACGATCCGAGCGCCGCGCTGAAACGCGCCGCCGCGGCCGCCGACATCGTCGTCGCGGTCGTCGGCCTCACCTCCGATCTCGAAGCCGAAGAAACCGGCGTCAGCGTCCCGGGCTTCGCCGGCGGCGACAAGACCACGCTCGACCTTCCCGCCGACCAGATCGCGATGCTCGAACAGGCACGCGCCGCGGGCAAGCCGATCGTGCTGGTCGCGATGAACGGCAGCCCGATCAATCTCGCCTGGGCCAAGGATCACGCGGCCGCCATCCTCGAGGCCTGGTATCCGGGCGAACAGGGCGGGCTCGCCGCGGCGAATATCCTGACCGGCCGGACCAATCCGTCGGGCCGGCTGCCGCTGACCTTCTACCGCAGCGTCGCAGATCTGCCGCCGTTCGGCGACTATGCGATGGCCGGGCGCACCTATCGCTATTTCACCGGCACGCCCGTCTATCCGTTCGGGGCGGGGCTCAGCTACACGCGCTTCGCCTATGACTCGGTCCGGGTCGAACCCGCGCCGGGCGGGGCGGAGACCGGCATCCGCGTCACCGCGCGGCTCCGCAATATCGGCAAGCGCGCGGGCGCCGAAGTCGCGCAGCTCTACCTCGATTTTCCCGACCGGCCCGGCACGCCGCGGATCGCGTTGCGCGGATTTCGCCGCGTCGACCTCACCCCCGGAGAAACCCGCATGCTCAGCTTCGACCTCTCGCCGCGCGACCTGAGTTCGGTCGCACTCGACGGCACGCGATCGGTCGCTGCCGGCACGTACCGCGTGACGCTGGGGTCGGGCCAGCCCGGCACCGGCGCTCCGGGCGCGACGACACGCTTCACCGCGCGCGCTTCCGCGGCGCTGCCGCTATGATCGCCCGCTCGATCCTGCTGCTCGGCACCGCGCTCGCGTTCGCCGGTGCCGCCGCCTCGCCCGCCCACGCCGCCCCGCGCGATCCGCTTGCGGCGACCGGCCGGTGGAGCGCGAACGCCGATGGCCACGCCCCCGTCCCGCCGATGGGCTGGAATTCGTGGAACGCGTTCAACAGCGATGTCGACGAGGAGAAGGTGCTCGCCTCCGCGCAGGCGCTGGTCGACACGAAGCTGGCAACGCTCGGCTATCGCTACGTCAATATCGACGACGGCTGGTGGCTCAAGCGCCGCCAGCCCGACGGACGGATGATCATCCGTACCAGCCACTTCCCGTCTGCGGCGACCGGCCCCGACACGAGCTTCCGCCCGCTCACCGACCGGCTCCACGCGATGGGGCTGAAGGCCGGGATCTATTCGGACATCGGCCGCAACAGCTGCGGACAGATCTACACCCCCGATTTCAAGAACCAGCCCGAAGGCAGCGTCGCCGAACGCGAAGTCGGGCTCTACGGCCATGTCGATCAGGACATGAAGACCTATTTCCGCGACTGGAATTTCGATTTCATCAAGGTCGATGCCTGCGGTATCCGGGGGCTGCCCGCGGATGCGCCGCGCGTGCGATCGGGCCTGTATCGCGCGCTGCCGCCGCTGGTCGACATGCAGTCGCTCGGCCGGTCCGACGTGGCGGGTATCCGCCGCCTCTACGAAGATGTCGGGGCGGCGATCCGCGCCGAGGCGGGGGGACGGCCCTATGTCTATTCGCTGTGCCTGTGGGGCGCGGGCGACGTGCGCGCCTGGGGGAAGGACGTCGGCAACACCTCGCGCACCAGCGACGACATCCAGCCGCTCTGGCCGCGCATGCTGACCAATATGGACACCGTGACGCACCGTGCGCTCTATGCGCATCCCGGGTCGTGGAACGACGCCGACATGCTGTTCGTCGGGTCGGGGGATTTCGATCGCAGCCATCTCGTCGAGGCGCGGGCGCATTTCACGCTCTGGGCGATGCTGAACTCGCCGCTGATCATCGGCTATGACCTGCGCAAGCTGACGCCCGATCTGCTCGCGATCTTCGGCAATGCCGACATCGTCGGGCTGAACCAGGACCCGGCCGGCAACCAGGCGGTGCTCGCCTATGACTCGGACGAGGTGCAGATCCTCGTCAAGACGCTGGCCGACGGCAGCAAGGGCGTCGCCGTCGTCAACCGGACCGCGCAGCCCGCCAAGGCGACGCTGACCGCCGAGCATCTCAAGCTGCGCCCCGATACCGATGTCCGCCTGCGCGACCTGTGGAGCAAGGCGGACAGCAGCTTCCGCAAGGACATGGCCCTGTCGCTGGCCCCGCACGAGACGCGCGTATTCCGCGCCGCGGGCACCCGGCGCCTTGCCGACGGGCTCTATCTTTCCGAACAGACCGGGCGGGTCAATCCGGCGGTGGACGGGGTCGCATCGCCGCAGGCCGATCCGACCATCCACCATTCGATCACCCCCTGGATCGGCACGCACGGCCCGGGCGAGCATCCGCAATATGGCGGCTGGGGTGGGGCCGAGGCGGACCGGGCACCCTATGGCAAGCTGTTGCGGATCGCCGGGACGGACTTCGACACGGGGCTCGGCGTGCTCGGCCAGTCGCGTCTCGAGGTGCGCAATGCCGGGTTCACGCGCTTCGCGACGAAGGTCGGCGTCAACGATTCCGGCACCCCCAAGGCAGGCACGGTCACGTTCGAGGTCTGGGGCGACGGGCGCCTGCTCGCGACCTCGCCGGCGATGGCGTTCGGCATGGTCGCCGCGCCGCTGCGCGCGGACATCAAGGGGGTGCGGATCGTCGAACTCGTCGCTCGCGGCAGCACCTCGACCGCGACGCAACCCGTCGCCTGGGCGGAGGCGGCGCTGCTGCGATAGGCTGCGACCGGCCTTCGCCTACCGTGGCGCGTTGCCCGACGGTGTCAGTCGCGAGAGGCGGAAGCTGTCGATGTCGACCCAGCCCTCGCTCCAGGCGGGTGCGTAGCAGAACAGCGCGAACTGCTCGCCCTGGAACGTCCCGGTCTGCCATGCGAAGGCGAGCGGGAAGTCACCGCCGAGGCCAGTCCAGCGAACACCGTCTGCGCTATAGGCGACCCGGCCCCGGCTCGTCGTGAAATCCATGTCGGTGCGCAGCCACAGCGTATCGCCCTGCGGCAGGTCGGTGGTGGCACGCGTTTCGGTCTGCGCGCCCTCGACCCGGTCCGTCGTCACTTCCATCGCGACCCGTGCCCGGCGGTTCGCGTCGCGCGTCACGGTCAGGTTCGCGCTGATCTGTCCCAGGGTGCCAAAGCCGCAGCGATCGCCGGGTGCCAGACGAGCGATATCAAGCTTCACCTCGCCGCGGCTCGCAGGCCCCTGCCCCTTTTGCGTCAGTGTGTTACGCGCGGACCAGAACCGCTCCGCCACGGTCGGGCGCAATCGCAGCCAGCCGGGGCGTGCGGCAAGCGACCAGCGGTCCGGGTCGGGATTATGGTTCCACTGCCATTGCAGCCCGAGCAGCCGCCCGCCGAAGTCGTCCGACGTCGCAGGCTCGGCAAAGCGATGGCCCGCGATTGGCTTGGCTGCCTGACGCGGCACGCGGCCTGGCGCGGCGGGCGTACCCCAGACCGGCCAGTCGTCGCGCCAAAAGACCGGGCTGATATTGGTCATCCGCCCGATCGCGCCGCTATCCTCCATCACGAACCCGAACCAGCGCCCGTCCGGCAGATCGACCAGCGCGCCCTGATGCCCGCCGGTCGTGTCGTCGATCTGGTCGCGGGTTTCCCACGGCCCGAACAGGCTGCGCGACCGCGATACGGAGAGCGCGAGCCGCGGCGGCAGCGCGTTGAACAGATAATAATAGTCGCCACGCCGCAGCAGCTTCGACCCTTCGGCCCCCTTGATATAATGGACCTTGCGCGATGCCGTGACGTGCGCCAGCGCGCGGTCGAGCGTCAGCAGCGTGATCGTCCCGTCGGCGGTGCTCGCGGTGGCGAGATAGGCGCGGCCGTCGGGCTCGATGAACAGGCCGGGATCGAACGCCTGGCGATCGAGCTCATGGTAGCGCCACGGGCCGCGGACGTCCCTGGCATACCAGATCCGCGTATTCTGCCCGACCGGCGTATTGGCCAGATAATAGGTACCCGCGTGATAGCGCAGGCTCGAGGCATAGAGCCCCTTGCGATAGGCATTGCCGCCGACCAGGTCATATTGCGGCCGACCCTCGAGACGCGGCACCAGATGCGACGTGATCGTCCAGTTCACCAGGTCGCGACTGTGCAGGATCGTGATCCCCGGCGTGTTCGCAAAGGTCGTCGACGCGAAATAATAGTCGCGACCGACGCGGATGATGTCGGGATCCGGATAGTCCGCATAGAGCACCGGGTTGCGGTAGCTGCCATCGCCCTGATCCGACCGCCAGACCTGCGCCGAGGCCGCGGTCGCGAGGAGCAGGCCAGCGGCGAACGCCGATCCCGCCTTCATTTGCCGAACGCCAGCGCGCGCGCGAAGAACGGCATCATCTGGTCCTGCACACGTCCCGCAACGCCACTGGTATGATCGCCCGGATAGATCGCGAAGCTGTTGGCGATACCGTAGCGGTCGAGCGCCTCGTGAAACTTGACCGCGTCATCCTTCAATCCGTCGCGGTCCCCCACGTCGATCCCGATCGCGGCATAGCGGCGCAGGTCACCGGCATATTGGTCGAGCATGGCGAGCGGGGCGTTGGCGGCCCAGCGCGCGGTCACGTCGGGCTGGGGCTGGCCGTTCTTGACGGGCAGGTCGAGATAGAGCGGCGGGGCCTTGGGATTGGGCGACCAGGCGGCGGCGGTCGCGAGTTGCGCCCGCACGCCCCAGGGCAGTGTCGCGCCGTCGTTGGGCGACTTCAGCGCCCGGATCGTGGCCTCGACCGCGGCATCGGGGGTGCCCAGCGCGCGCGTCGACAGGCAGCAGGGGCTCATCATGTAGAGCGCGCCGAAAATATCGGCATGCTTCATCCCGATCCGCGCGGTGCCATAGCCACCCATCGAATGCCCCGCGAGGCCGCGACTGCGACGATCCGCGATCGTCCGGTAATGCGTGTCGACATAGGCCACCAGGTCGTGCGCGACGAAGGCCTCGAAATCGCCCACCGTCACCGACCGCGAATAGAAGGAGCCGTTGTGCACCGTCTTGCTGTCGGGCAGCACGACGATCATTTCGCGGACGCCCTTGGCGAACGCCCCCTCGATCGTCTGCGGCACATGGATCTCGCCGATCCATTGCTCGACGCCGATCGAATAGCCGTGCAGCGCATAGACCACGGGATAGCGTTTGCCCGGACTGGTCCGGTAGCCGGGCGGAAGGATGACGATGACCGCGCGGTCGGGACTATTCCCCTCCAGATTGCCGGTGATGGCGGGGGAATGGACGGTGATGCGCTCGACCGTGACGGCCTTCGCCCCCGCCACGACCGCGGGCGCCGGGGTCTTCACCTGCGCGCCCGCACTCCCGATCGATGCCAGCCCCAGCGCCGCACCCAGCAGCCACGTTCCACCACGACTCCGCATCGCATCCCCCATCCATCGTCACTGCCGAACACGTCATGCCCGGCCGGCCGGTCAGCGCAGATCGAGCACCAGCACCGACTTTGCCGGGACGGTCACGCTCAGCGTCCCGCCCGCGATCCGGGCATCGGCAAAGGGCTGCGGGGTCACCGCATCCGGCGAATCGAAGCTGTTATGCGCGTCCATCGTCGGACCGGTGACGATCCGGCCGCTCGCCTGGGTCGCCTGCAACCCCGTCATCGCGACCGAGACCGGCATCGCCCGATTGGGGTCGAGGTTGACCAGCGCGACATGCACCTGCCCTGCCGCGTCGCGCACCGCGGACGCGCTGACCGCGGGCACCGCCACCTCGTCCTTGTGATACCAGGGCGATGTCAGCGTGATCGGCAACGAGGTCGCGCCCTGCCACGGCTTGTACAGGTCGAACACCCAATAGGTCGGCGTCTTCACCATCCTGGCGCCGTCGGTCAGCAGCATCGCCTGCAGCACGTTCACCATCTGCGCGATCGCCGCCATCTTCACCCGGTCGGCATGGCGCGCGAAGATGTTGATGTTGAGCCCCGCGACGACCGCATCGCGCACCGAATTCTGCTGCTCGAGAAAGCCCGGATTGCTGCCCGGCGTCGGGTCATACCATGTCCCCCATTCGTCGACCGCGAGCATCACGCGCTTGGCGGGATCATATTTGTCCATGATCGCCGAATGCTTGGTGATGAACTCCTCCATCTGCAGCGTGTGCGCCATGGTGCTTGCCCATTCGCGCTCGGCAAAGCCCAGCGCCGGCCCCTTGTCGGCCCAGTTCTTGTCGCGCGGACGCGTGTAGTAATGCAGCGCGAGTCCGTCGATATTCTTGCCGGCGATGCGCATCATCGCCTCGGTCCATTCATAGTTGGAATCGCTCGGGCCGCTCGCGATCTTGAGCATCGGACCGTTGGCGGACTTGGCGAACTGGGCATAGCGGTTGGTCAGGTCGGCGGCATATTCCGCACGCATGTTGCCGCCACAGCCCCATAGTTCGTTGCCGATGCCGAGATACTGGATCTTCCACGGCGCGGCGTGGCCGTTGCGCTCGCGCTCCTTGGCCAGCACCGTGGTACCCTGCGGCGCGGTCATGTATTCGACCCATTGCGCGGTCTCGGCAGGCGGTGCGCTGCCGACATTGGCCGAGACATAGGTGCTGCCGCCCAGCCGGTCCATCAGCCCGAAATATTCGTGCGTGCCGAAACTGTTATCCTCGTTGACGCCGCCCCAGTTGGTATTGACCTTGGTCGGCCGCGACTTGGTCGCGCCGATCCCGTCACGCCAGTGATATTCGTCGGCAAAGCAGCCGCCGGGCCAGCGCACCATCGGCACGTTGATCGCCTTCATCGCCGCGAGCACGTCGCGCCGGTAGCCGCCGTCATTGGGGATCCGCGAATTCTTGCCGACCCAGATGCCGCCATAGATGCCATGACCGAGATGCTCGGCGAACTGCCCGAACACGTCGCGGTGGATCTGCGGGCCGGGCTTGTCGGCCTGCAATGTCGCACTGGCCGTCTCCGCCGACAGGGTCTGCGCTGCGGCGCCGCCGGAGAGGGCCGTGCCGGCAAGGATCAGCGGCGCGAGCAGCGACGCGGCGGTGATGCGTCCCACGCGACGAGGGCGGATGGCGCACGACCGTGCGATGCGAGGACTGATCCGGTTCATGCTCTCCCTTTCGGCCCCTTGGCGAAGCCCCGTCTTTTGAAGTTAATAGTAGGAGTAGTCGACTCTACGCATCCGTCAACCGCGGTTGGTGACCGATGGCCGTATCAGGGTCGTTTGAACGTCCACCGTCCCGCCGGGCTTGCCGGATCGAATGCCGCAAGGGTCGGCGTGCTCGCACCGATCGCGACCAGCGCGAGATCGCGCCCGTCGCCCGGCACGGCTTTCGGTTTGATCCGGTAACTGCCGTCGGTGAGCTGATCGATCTGCCATAGGGGCTCGGCGCCTGCGGTGGCGGCGGTGATCGTCTCGACCTCCCCGTTCGGGGTGGCGGCGAGCATGCGCGACGTGCCTGCGATCGCGATCCGGTAATAGGGGGCGCCGAAATAGCCCCCCGCCGCGGGCACCGGCGTGATCGTCCACAACTGATGCGGCCGCACCAGATAGTCCGCCAGATCCACCCGGATCCGCCCGCGTGGCCAGTCGGCAGAATCCTGAGCCAGCGTCTGGTCGGGGATCGGCCCGACCGGATCGGTCGCGGCGGCCATGAAACTGCGGCGGACGTCGAACGGAATGCGGACGCTATCGGTCGCCAGACTCAAGGCATAGCCGCTGCGCTCGGAGGCGATCTCATAGGTGCCCGGCGCCACCGTCTCGCCCACGACCGGCCAGCCGCCCGTCCACCGCAGGGGTTCGATCGCAAGGACGCTCCGACCGCTGCGATCCATGTCGGCTTCATAATGGAGCGACAGCTTCTCGACCCCGCCGGCGAGCGCGATCCGTCCGAAATGCCCCGGTCCGATGCGGCGACCGCGCGCGCTGACGACCATCTTGCCGCCGCCCCGCAGCAGCGGGATCCCCATATGGTCGAGATAGGGGCCAAGCGGGCTGCGCGCCCGGCCGGCACGGATGTGATAGGTCGAATTGGGTCCGTCGCAGCACGTGCCGTGCGTCCCCAGCAGATAATAATAGCCGTCGCGATACAGCATCGCGGTGGCCTCCATGTCGATCGCCACGTCGACGGGCACGTTGCCCGCCATGCGCAGTCCCGTCTTCGGGTCGAGTTCGATCATCCGGATCGGGCCGAAATAGGTGCCGTAGGTCAGCCACAACCGCCCCTCGGCGTAGAGAAACGCAGGATCGATCGCATCCGCGGTCTCGACACCGTCGCTCGACGCGACGACGCCGATGTCGTGGAACTTGAAACGCGGCGATGCCGGATCGAGCGACAGCGTCCACATCATCTTGACCTGGCTGGCATGGCCGCCCCCCATGCCCCCGCCGCCGACCGCATAGGCGACGTAATAGCGGTCGCCGATCCTGATGACGTCGGGCGCCACCCCGCCGCCCGGCCGCTCGGGGCCGCCACGCCAGGTCCAGCCGTCTTCGGACACCAGCCCGCCGCCGCGGGTGCCGAACGTGTAGTATTTCCCGTCCGACAGCGTGACCGTCGAGGGATCGTGAATGAAGGGTTCGCCCGCCAGTTGCGCGGCGGCGGGCGCTGCGCCCGCAAACCCGAGGCACACCGCGATCAGTCCGCACCGCATCCGGAGACCTCCCTGTTGCCGAACCGCGGTATCGCGACGGGGGCTATCGAACATGGGTCGTCAGATCGGTGATCGGGCGGCCGGCTTCGTCGACGAAGCGGACGCAGAAGCTGCTCAGCCCGGGGCCGTTGATCACCGCGCCGCGGATGACGTTGCGTCCCTTGCGCAGCGTCAGGCGATCCGACAGCACGTCGTCCATCACCATGCGACGGTCGTTGAACAGCCCGACCGCCTCGGTGCCGTTCAGCCACCAGATCGATGCCGCGTTCGAACCGACCGCCAGGCGGACGTCGCGCTGCTCGCGGGGGCTGTCGACGATCGTCACCGCCCAGAATATCACGCCATAGGTCGGCGCCCCCAGTGCCTTGGCGAAGTCGAACAGCTTGACGTCAAACCCCTTCGAATCAAGTGCATGCCAGCGCAGTAGCGCAGCGGCCTCTTTGATCTGCCCGTCCCTCGGGATTGCGGCCGGCGACCCAGGCTGGGATGCGGCCAGGGCCTGCCGGACATAGGTGGCGGTAAAGCCGGTGTTCGTGCGGTTGGGTTTGGCGATCGGTTCGAGCAATAGCCAGCGGCGCAGAAAGCCGTCGCGATCGGGCGTGGTCGCCGCGTCCGGCACCGCCGTGAAATAGGGCGCCAGCGCAGGTGGTATCGGTCTGGCCGCAGTCTGGGGATCCGCCACGACGGCGATTGAGTCCGGACCTAGCGTCGCCAAAGGCTCCGCCGCCGTGCCGGGCGACAGGCCTGCCAGCAACGGCACGCATGCCCAGTGCACAAGCGATCCCCGCGGTGCACGACGCCGATCGATGATGAGCCCCGTCATCTCTCTCCCTCCGCCACGGCATCGGGTCGATCCACCGGCGCCTTCGCCCGATGCCTGCCCTGCTCGTAAGGCGGGAACGTAAGTCGATACCGCTATCATGTCCAGCCGCGTATCGGCTGGCTTTCCAAGGCCTGATGACATGGTAGCGCCGTCGAAAGTTAGCGCTATAGTCTGAGTAAGATTGACCGATCAGCAATCGGCGATACCGGGACTTGGGAGAGGGTATATGACGGGAACGGCTTGGTTTTGCCTGCTGGGGACACTGGTTTCGACCGCGACGCCCGGCGTGGCGCGCGCGCTGCCGCGCGATGCCGCAGCCCCGCAGGATGCCACCGCACGACCACGCATCGCGCCTGCCCACACAGGTCGGGCCGCGCGCCCGGACGCGGTTGCACCGACGCTTGGCGAGGCGGGCTATTACGAGGCGCCGGCCGTCAACGTGCTGGTCTTCTCGAACTGGTATGACGGGCTGTTCGCCGATTCGAAGATCAGCGGCGTCGAGATCATCCAGCAGGGCGAACGGATCGCGACCAATGGCGACGTGCGCCTGTCCGCCACGCCGGGGCAATGGGATGCGACCGCGCGATTCGTCGACCGGCAGGTCGATCGCGCGGCCGGCACCGTCACCGTCACGCTCGAATATCCCGACTATAACTGGCGATACCGGATCCGCTCCTCGACCAAGGGCGCGGCCGTCGCGCTGGCGGTGATCCTCGACGCGCCCGTTCCCGCGGCGCTTGCGGGCAAGGCGGGATTCAACCTCGAATTCCTCCCCGCCGCCTATTTTCACCACGGCTATATCGCGGACGATCGCAGCGGCGTCTTCCCGCTGCACCCCGCCGACACGATGACCGCGACGCCACAGCGCAATGCGGCGAGCGGTCGCGCCGAGGGGCCGGGCGCAGAGCCGAACGCCATTGCGCAGGGCACCCGCTTAGTCCTCGCGCCCGAGGATCCCGCCCGCCGCGTGACGATCCGCTCGAGCGCGCCGGTGCAGCTGTTCGACGGTCGTAATCAGGCGCAAAATGGCTGGTTCGTGCTCCGCTCGCTCATCCCCGCCGGGCGAACCGGGACCGTGCTCGAATGGGAGGTCCAGCCGAACAGCGTCCCGGGCTGGCTGCGCGCGCCCGTGATCGCGCATTCGCAGCTCGGCTATGCCCCCGGCGCACGCAAGGTCGCGACGATCGAGCTCGATCGCAACGATCGCACGACGGCACCGGCGCGGTTGCTCCGGGTCGGCACCGATGGCAGCACGACCGCGGTCAAGACCGCACCGGCGACCCGCTGGGGCGATTATCTGCGCTACAATTACCGGCAGCTCGACTTCAGCGACGTCCGCCAGCCCGGGCTCTACATGCTCGAATATGGCGCAACGCGCACCGCGCCGTTCCGCATCGCCGACGACGTCTATGCGGGCGCATGGCATCCGACGCTCGACGTCTACTTCCCCGTCGCAATGGATCACATGTACGTGAACGAGGGCTATCGCGTGTGGCATGGCGACGCGCACCGCGACGATGCGCGCCAGGCGCCGCTGAACCACGAACATATCGATCTCTACGCGCAGGGTCCGACCACCGATACAAAGTACAAGCCGGGGGAGCATATCCCCGGTCTCGCGGTCGGCGGCTGGTTCGACGCTGGCGATTTCGACATCCGCACCCAGTCACAATATCAGGTCGTTCGGTCGCTGGTCGACACTTGGGAGCAATGGCGCCCCACGCGCGACACGACCGCGGTCGACTGGACCCGTCGCCGGACCGAGATCCACGTCCCCGACGGCACGCCCGATCTGCTCCAGCAGATCCGCCACGGCACGCTGCAGCTCGTTGCCCAGTTCGATGCGGTCGGCCATGCGATTCACGGCATCGTCGAGCCCGACGTCGCGCAATATACGCATCTCGGCGACGCATCGACCAAGACCGACGGACTGATCCACGATCCGGCGCTGAAGCTCGGCGAGGAACGCGGTGGCCGCCGCGGGACGCCCGACGATCGCTGGGCCTTCACGACCAAGGCTTCGGCGCTCAATTATGGCTCGATCGCCGCGCTCGCCGCCGCATCGCGCTCCCTTGCCGAAGCCGATCCGGCATTGGCCAAGACGGCGCTGGGAATCGCGACGCGCGTCTGGGCGGAGGAGCAGACGCATGCCCCCGACCTGTACCAGCATGGCAACACCACCGGGGGCCCGCTCGACTCGGAGCGGTTCGCCGCCGCTGTCGAGTTGCTGCGCACGACCCGCGACCCGCGCTATGCCACCGCGGTCCAGACGCTATGGCCGGCGATGGAGCGGCGCTTCGCGTTCAACCTGCGCGACGCCGTCGCCGCGATCCCGCTCATGCCGCAAAGCTATCGCGAGGGCATGATCCCCGCGGTCCGCGCCTATGCGGCGGCGACGGTCAAGGCCGCCGCGGCAAACCCGTTCGGCGTGCCGATCACGACGGGCGGCTGGGCCGGAAGCGGCACGGTGATCGCTGGTGCGCTGAACGCCTATGCGCTGCACAAGGCGTTTCCCGACATCATGCCCGCCGATCCGGTGTTCCGCGGTGCGGAGTTCCTGCTGGGGCATCACCCCGGTTCGGACATCTCGTTCGTGTCGGGCGTCGGGACACGATCCAAGGAGGTCGCCTACGGCAACAACCGCGCCGACTTCTCGTTCATCGCCGGCGGCGTGGTGCCGGGTGTCCTGATCGTGAAACCCGATTTTCCCGAAAATCACGAGGACTGGCCGTTCTTCTGGGGTGAGAATGAATATGTCATTCCCGAAGGCGCGATGTGGATCGAGCTGGCGCACGCGGTTCAGGATCTCGCGGGCAAGCCCCCGGCGAAGTGACGCGCAGCGGGTGCCGCGCCTAGCGCCGCACCCGCGTGACGTGACCCATCTTGCGGCCGGGCCGCGCCGTCCCCTTGCCGTAGAGGTGGAGATGCGCGCCCGGTTCGGCGAGCAGGTCCCGCCAGCGATCCACGTCGCTGCCGATCAGGTTCTCCATCGTTGCCTCGCGCCCGGTCAGCGTCGGCGCGCCGAGCGGCAAACCGCAGATCGCGCGAATATGGTTCTCGAACTGCGAGCATTCGGCGCCCTCGATCGTCCAGTGCCCCGAATTATGCACCCGCGGCGCCATCTCGTTGAACACCGGCCCGTCCGCGCCGACGAAGAATTCGCAGGCCAGCACGCCGACATAGTCGAGCTCGGTCGCGATCCGCTCGGCGAGTGCCGCCGCCTCGTCCGCCTGCGCCAGCACCGCGGCGGGCGCGGGCACCGTGGAGTGCCGCAGGATCGCATCGCGGTGGAGGTTGAGCGGCGGCGCGTAGCGGACGATGCTGCCATCCAGCCCGCGCGCGATCAGGATCGAGAATTCATGCTCGAACGGCACGAACGCCTCGAGCACCGCGGGGCCGCCGATTGCATCCCAAGCGTCCTGTGCACCCTCGGGCGCGTCGATCTTCACCTGCCCCTTGCCGTCATAGCCGAACCGCGCGGTCTTGAGCACCGCAGGCGTCCCGACCCGCGCCAGTCCCTCGCGCAGGCTCGCGAGGCTGTCGACCGCCGCCCATTTCGCGGGCCGGCCACCGACGCTCTCGACGAAGCGCTTCTCGCCGATCCGCTCCTGCGCCACCCGCAAGGCGCGCGGGCTCGGATGCACGGGAACGCGGTCGGCGAGCCATTCGACCGGCTCGACCGCGATATTCTCGAATTCATAGGTCACCACGTCGCAGGCGTCGGCGAAATCGGCGAGCACGATGCGGTTGTGATAATCGGCGCGCGTCATCGTCGAGGCGGACTGCGCGGCGACGCTTTCCTGGTCGGGGGCGAGCACATGCGTGTGATAGCCGAGCTGCGCCGCGGCGGTGGCAAGCATCCGGCCGAGCTGACCTCCGCCAAGGATGCCGATGGTCGATCCGGGGGGAAGCGGCGTCATGTCGGCGTCTTTCAGGCTGGGTCGGTGGCGACGGAGTCGGTCTGCGCGGCGCGCCAGGCTTTCAGCCGCTCGGCCAGCGCATCGTCGGCGGTCGCGAGGATCGCCGCGGCGAGCAGCCCCGCGTTGATCGCGCCGGGCTTGCCGATCGCCAGCGTGCCCACCGGGATGCCGCCCGGCATCTGGACGATCGATAGCAGGCTATCCATGCCCTTCAGCGCCTTGGATTCTACCGGCACGCCGAGCACCGGCAGGTGCGTCATCGAGGCCGCCATGCCGGGCAGATGCGCCGCGCCGCCCGCGCCCGCGATCACAACCTTCAGGCCCCGATCGGCGGCGGTCGTCGCATAGTCGTAGAGCCGCTGCGGGGTCCGATGCGCGGACACGACCCTGGTCTCGTACGCGACACCGAGCGCATCGAGCGTCTCGGCGGTGTGGCGCATCGTCTCCCAGTCGGAGGTGCTGCCCATAATGATGCCGACTAGAGCCAATTTCGCCCCCCGCTTCAGGAAGCGCCGTGCCTAGCGACGCGGGGGGACGAGGGCAACGCTGTTGGTGGCATCGTACGGATCGACCGGCAAACGCGATTGCCACCATTTCCGACCGCACTCCCCGGCGGAGGCCGGGGTCCAGTTGGGGGATGCCGTTAACGAAGCACGGCGCCCCGTTACTGCGACCTTTCCAACTGGGCCCCGGCCTTCGAGAAGAAAGGCTTACCGCTCGCTCAGATAATAACGATCGGTCGCGTTCAGGTCCGCGTCCAGTTCGTACACGATCGGCTGACCCGTCGGAATCTCGAGGCTCGTGATCTCGTCGTCCGGGATGTTGGACAGGTGCTTGACCAGTGCGCGCAGCGAATTGCCGTGTGCCGAGATCAGCACGCGCTGCCCATCCTTGAGCGCCGGCGCGATCCGCGCGTCCCAATAGGGCAGCACGCGATCGATCGTGTCCTTCAGGCTTTCAGCCTTCGGAATCGCGATGCCGTCATACCGACGGTCCCTGGACAGGTCGAACTCGCTGCCATCCTCGAGCGGGGGCGGCGGCACGTCGAAGCTGCGGCGCCAGATATGGACCTGCGCGTCGCCATGCTTGGCCGCGGTCTCGGCCTTATCGAGCCCGGTGAGCCCGCCATAATGCCGCTCGTTCAGCCGCCAGTCCTTCTCGACCGGCAGCCACAGCCGCCCCATCGCCTCGAGCGCGATGTCCAGCGTCTTGATCGCACGCGTCTGCAGGCTGACGAAGGTCTGGTCGAAATCGAGCCCCTTGGCCGCCATCAGCTCGCCTGCCGCCTTGGCCTCGGCCTCGCCCTTGGCGGTCATGTCGACGTCCCACCAGCCGGTGAAACGGTTTTCGAGGTTCCAGCTGGACTGGCCGTGGCGGATCAGGACGAGTTTGGGCATGCGGGCTCCTGCAATGGCGAGGGACAAAATGGAAATGCGGCGTTTGCCCCCCTAACCGTCATCCTGACGAAAGTCAGGCTGACGGTTAGGGATCAGATCGCGTCGATTACATCCGCGAGCGTCTCGAGCATGGCATGCGCAAGCTGCTTCGACCGTTCCGGCGACCAGCCATATTCGGCATCGGGATTCGCGTCGTGATCCTTGAACGGCATCTCGAGCGTCATCGACACCGCGCCGAAGCGCTCGGCAAGCTGGTTGGTGGACATCGACAGATTGGCGGTGCCGGGCGCGGATTTGGGATAGCCCTTCTCGGTCTGGAAGTCGGGCGTGTGCGCCGCGAGACGGCGGCCATAATCGTAGAATTTCTCGCCATGCGCATCCGTCCAGGACGGGATGCCCTCATAGCCCGCGATGAAGTTCGCCGGGATCGCCTCGTCGCCATGAATGTCCATCGCGACGTCGACGCCGGTCGCGTCCATCGCGTTGCGGACGCACAGCACCTCGGGGCTCTTTTCCGCGCTCGGCGTCGCCCATTCGCGGTTGAGGTTCACCCCCGCTGCATTGGTGCGCAGATGCCCGCGGTACGTGCCGTCGGGGTTCATGTTCGGCACGACGTGGAACGTCGCCTTTTCCAGCAGCGTCGCGGTCACCGGGTCGGCCGAATCGGTCAGCCGCTCCAGCGCGCCCTCCATCCACCATTCGGTCATCGATTCGCCGGGATGCTGGCGGCCATAGATCCACACCTGCTTGGGCCCGGTGCCGATCGTGAAGGCATCGATCGCCTGCCCGTCGAGCGACTGGCCAAGCTCGCGGTGCGTGACGCCCGGCAGCAGGGCGGTCCGCGCGATCAGCGCCGCATGCATCTCCATCGTGTACGGCGCGAAATAGGCGAACCAGGCGAGGTCGGTCTCGGCGGTGAAGTCGAATTCGAGCACGCCATCGGCGTAGCGCGTTTCGATCATCCGCCACGCCTGCCGATCGGTGCTCGCCCGCGCCTTGTAGCCGGGCCAGCCGAACGGATAGGCCGAACTACCAGCATTGAGGATCCGGTAGGTCAGCGTGCGGCCCGCCCCCCCCGCCACGCGGAAGTAGAACCACTGGAAATAGTCGGAGTCGCGGTCCTTGACGATTTCCAGGTCGATCCGGTCGCCATCGACCCGCACGAGGCGGATATTGCCGCCATCGAAGGCGGCGTTGATGGCGAGAGGCGTGGTGGCGGCGGCGGTCATCGGGCGATCGTTCATTTCACCTGGATAGTGCGACCGGACTCGCCGGGGAACCCCGCGAACAGCGCGCTGGCGAGCTTTTCGGCCTGGATCTGGCTCGTCGCATCGGGCTTCCTTGCGTCGGCGAAGGTCTGCGCGCGCCCCTCCCAGACCGGCGACTGGTCGAGCGACCGCTTGATCGTCACCGCCATCTCGGTGACCAGGATCGCATCGCGGCCGCCCCCGCCAATCGGGAAGCCGACCCCGCCGCCGAGCCCCACACCGCCGCCGCCCCGGCCGCCGCTGAAGCCACCGCCGCCGATCCCGACGCTAAACGGCGACCGCTTGGGCGGCCCCGCCTGGGTGGTACGCGTGAAGGCGACGGTCGCGACCAGCAGCGGCTTCGTCCCCGGCGCGGGCGGGTTGTACCCGACCTTGATCAGCTGGCCCTGCACGGCGGCGGCATAGCTCTTGAACTCGAGGCTCGCCGGTGCGCCCGCAGTCAGCGGCTGGACCGCGATCGTGCCGCGGTCGAGCGGCTCGCCGAGGTGATAGCGCAACACCTCGGTCGGCGGCAGCGACGGACCGGTCGCGCAGGCCGTGAGGGATGCGCCCGCCAGCGCGAGAACCATGATCGAACGAACCGCCATCGGGACTTCCTTAGAATGTTGCGCTACAGTAACGCTTAGACCGGCCGGGAGGGTTCCCGGCCGGATCGAGTGCGTCTGTTGCTTGACTTGGACACACCCCGCCATTAGGCGATCCCGTCTTTCCGCACACCTAGATTTGAAAAGAAGCGAATCGATCATGAAGATCCGCAATTCCCTGAAGTCGCTCAAGGATCGTCACCGCGATAACCGCGTGATCCGTCGTCGTGGCCGTACCTACGTCATCAACAAGACCAACCGTCGCTTCAAGGCACGACAGGGCTAAACCCCTGAAGACCAGCGTCATTTTTGACGTCGGTCGTGTCCTGTACGATTGGGGTCCCCGGATCCTGTACGAGCGCCTGATCGATGACGATCGGGCGCTCGACGCGTTCCTGCGCGATGTCGTCACGATCGACTGGCATTTCCAGCATGATGCTGGTCGCGACTTCGCCGACACCTCGGCGGAGCTTGCCGCTTTGCATCCGCAGCATGCCGACCTGATCGCCGTCTGGGGCCCGCGCTTCAACGAGAGTATCGGCCCGGCGATTGCGGGGATGCACGAACTCGTCCGCGATCTCGACGCCGCCGACGTACCGCTGTTCGCGATCACGAATTTCAGCCACGAATTCTGGCCGCCGTTTCGCGCGCGCGAATCGGCGATGTTCGACCGCTTCCGCGACATCGTCGTGTCGGGCGACGAGAAGATGGTGAAGCCCGACCCCGCCATCTATCGGCTCGCGCTCGATCGATTCGGCGTGCGTGCGGACGAGACGGTGTTCGTCGACGACAATCCGGCCAATATCGCCGCCGCACGCGCGCTAGAGATCGAATCGGTGCTCTTCACCGATGCCGCCAGCTTCCGCTCGCGACTCGTCGAGCTTGGCCTGCCGATTGCCGCTACGGGCGAAACGCCCCCACGCTGAACCGTGCGCGCACGACGATGCGCGCCCGTACTTCCCATAGAAACGCCCGAAGACCGCGCATCGGATGTGCCGCGTCAGGACCGATCGTGTCGCCTGATATGGCAACCCGCTCCGACGCCGCTGGCCAGCCGGAGAGTCACCCCGCCGCGCACGCGCCTACGACGAACTGCCTCCTTCCCGGGGCGGACAGAAGGAACATCACGACAACTGGTGGAAATGGTTGAGGAATGTTCATCATTTCTACGCTATAGAGAGGGTCACGGGATTGGGGTTTTTCGGGAATTTCGATGTACGATGAACAGGGCGCACGGCGAGATCGTCGTGCCATTCTAAAGAACGGTCTTGTATTGGCCGGTGCACTTGCAGTTCCGAGTGCGGTATCTGCAACACAACGTCTTACGGCACGCGATTTGAAGCCGATGACTCAGCCACCATTGCCGCGTTCCCCGGCGATGCCGATTTCGTCGTCGCGCGTCGTGCGCCCCGAATTGCTGCGCCAGGCGATGGCCGCGCTGGGTCGTAACGGCAGCCGGATCCCGCATCACGACCGGATCGCGATCGCCGACTTCACCGCCTCGTCGTCCCAGCCGCGGTTCCACTTCGTCGACCTCGCCAGCGGCCGCAGCACGTCGCTGCTCGTGTCGCACGGCAGCGGGTCGGACCCGGCGCATACCGGCTATCTCGAGCGCTTCTCGAACGCGTTCGGCTCGAATGCGTCGTCGGAAGGCGCCTTCGTGACCGACGATTATTATGTCGGCAAACATGGTCGGTCGCAGCGGCTGATCGGCCTCGATCGCACCAACAACAACGCACTCGGTCGGGCGATCGTCGTCCATTCGGCCTGGTATGCGAACAAGGACATGATCGCGTCGCACGGCATGCTCGGCCGCAGCCAGGGCTGCTTCGCGGTCGGCGAGAAGGATCTCGATCAGGTGTTTGCCCGCTTGGGTCAGGGTCGGATGATCTTCGCCGCCAAGGTCTAAGGCACGCGCGCCGGTTGGCGCATCGCGCGGCGTACGCCGCCGATCGCCCCGGACCATAGCAGCGCGGGCAGCCCGGCATAGCCGAGCCCGAGATGCGCCGGCCGTGCGGCAAGCAGGTCGGCGACCCCCAAAGTCCCCGCGCGCAGGCCGGCCCGCCCGACACCGCGCCAGCGCCGCGCGGCTTCCCATCGGATCAGCCGGCGATCCTCCCCCGAACAGTGATGCCGTGCGAGAAACTCGGCCTGGATCGCCCCCAGTGCGCTGCCCAGCGTCGTCAACGCAGCACGATCGCGCACCGCGCGCCGTGCCAGGATGTGCGCCACGATCAGCGCCGCGATCCGGTCCGCCTGTTCGCCGAACAGATCCGCATGCCGCTCGGCCAGAATCGCCGCAGCCACGGTTTCCATCCGCTCGGTGAACCGCTTCGATACTCCGCCCGCGTGCACGCGGTACACCATCAGCGGCTCGTCGAGGCGCGCGATCGCGCCGAATCGGCGGATCCGCTGATACAGGTCGAAATCCTCCGCATAGAGCCACTCGGGCCGCATGAACGGATCGAGCCGCCGCGCCGGGTCGCCCCGGATCATGACCGATGACCAGATCAGCGGGTTCTCGATTCCCGTCAGCCAGTCGATGAGCATCGGCGTGGTAATCGCGGCATGCTCGGACGGCCCGATCACGCCGTCGACGAGCAGGTCCGCCGCCGTCCCGAGCAGCACGGTCGCCGGGTTCGCCTCCAGATACGCGACCTGGCGGGCAAAGCGGTCGGGGCGGCACAGATCATCGGCATCAAGCGCGGCGATATAGCGGCCCCGCGCTGCAGCGACCCCGGCGTTGCGCGCCAGCACGGGGCCGCCATTGACCGGCATCGCCACCAGCCTGACGCGCGGATCGGACCAGCCCGCGACGCAGGCGCGGGTCGCGTCGGTCGAGCAGTCGTCGACGACGATCACCTCGAAATCGGTGAAAGACTGCGCGGCGAGGCTGTCGAGCGTGGCGGGCAACAAGGCTGCGCCATTATACACCGGCATGACGACGCTGATGACCGGATCGGGCCTTGGGCGGACGGCACGTGTCATCGAGGGGGAGCGCTCGGCATCCCCCTCCCCTTGCATGGTCAGGCTTTAACGGGCGATTACGTAGAATTACGCGGCCCGCCGCTGAGCGTGTCCTTCAGTCAGCCCTTCGCGATCCAGGCATCGCCGATCTCGCGCAGCATATCGAGCGGTACGCGCCCATAAGCGAGCACCGCCGCATGATAGGCCTTGAGGTCGAACGTCGTGCCCATCTTCGCCTTGGCGCGCTCGCGGATATCGACGAACACCGAATGGCCAAGCTTGTAGCTCGCCGCCTGGCCCGGGTTGACGCAATAGCGCTCGACCTCGCGCGTCGCGAAGCCCTCCGCCTCGCCTTCCGCGTCGATGAAATGGCGGATCGCCTGTTCGCGGGTCCAGCGCAGGTGATGGATGCCCGTATCGACGACGCAGCGGTTCGCGCGGAACAGCTGGAATTTCAGATAGCCGAGCCGCCCGAGCGGATCGTCGTCATACATCCCGATCTCGTCCGCGAGCTGTTCGGCGTAGAGCGCCCAGCCCTCGCCATAGCCCGAAAAGCTCGTCATCTTGCGGATCAGCGGCAGCCGGGTGTTCGACAGCGCAAGCCCGCTCTCCATCTGATGCCCCGGCAGACCCTCGTGATAGACCGTCGTCGCGAGGCAGAATTTGGGCCAGTCGGCGCTGTCCTTCAGGTTGAAATAGACCAGCCCCGGCCGCGAGCCATCGATCGCGGGCGGCTGTGCGAACGCCGCGGCGGCACCGGCCTCGGTCTGCGCAGGCACGCGCCGCACTTCGAAGCCATAAGGTGGCATCCGCTCGAACACGCTGGGCAGCTTCGCGCGGATCGCCGCGAGCCGGTCGTTGCAATAGGCGATCGCCTCGCGCTTGCCCGCATCGGTGTTGGGATAGAGCTGGTCGGGATTCTTGTAGAGCGCGGCCATCCGCGCGCCGATGCTTCCCTTGCTGTACCCCTGTTTGCGCAACAGCGTATCGAGCTGCGCCGACAGCATCTTCGCCTGGTCGAGCCCGAACCTGTGCACCTCGTCGGGCGACAAATTGGTCGTCGTCGTTGCGTGCAACGCGGCGGGATAGAAGGCGGCGCCCTCCTTCAGCTTCCACACCCCCGCATCATGCGTGGCCGTCCGGCGGAGGTCGCGGGTGGCCGCGATCTGCCGGTCGAGCGCTGGCAGCACCGCCGCGTCATAGATGCGCGCGGCATCGCGGCCATAGCTTTCGCCCAGCCCCTTGGCCGCCGCGCGCCGGACGAGACTCTGCACGACCAGCGCCTCGCTTGCGGGCTGGCGCGTCTTGGTCATCTGGTCGAGCGCGAGGTCGAGGATGAAATCGGGGGCGACCACGCCGACGCCCGCGTCATGCCGCATCCGCGCAGTGTTCGCGTCGATCTGTCCGGCAAACGCCTGGAGCCGCTGCAGATAGGCGTCGGCGTCGCCCTTCGTCTCGATCCGGTGCTTGGTGTCGAGGAAATCGGGCACAGATTGATACGCACCCGAGAGCTGCGACACGACATAGGGGCTGGGGCCATAGGACGTGCCGCCGAAATCGAACGCCTGCACCGCCGCCGCCGACCGCCGCGTATAGACCACGCAATCGAGGTCGATCCGCTCCGCCGGCGACAGCCCGGCGCGGTCGATCGCCGCAAGCTGCGCCAGCTCGACCTTGGTCTGCGTCCGCGCCGCGGCGATCCCTGTCGCCGACTGGTCCGACAGCTTGGCACGCAGATCGGCATTGGCACCCGTGTCGAGCCCGAGCGAGGTCGCGCTCTCGGGACTGCGCCGCAACTGCGCCTGGACGAGCTGGTCGAACAGTCGCGACAGCGGCGTCGCGGGCGCCTCGGCCGCCTGCGCGAGCGCCGGTACCAGCGACGCCGCGCCGCCCAGCATCGTGCCGGCGAGCACCGCACGGCGATGGATCTTCAAACTCATCCCACTCTCCGAAATGCAAACGGCCCGCCTTCCACCGGGAAGACGGGCCGTTCTTCGTCACGTCATGATGCCAGAGGCGATCAAGCGGTGCGCGTTCCCGACAGCGGGAAGCTGCCGAAGGCGCCTGCACCGACGGTGCCGGTCATCGTGTCGCCATCGACGGTCGCCTTGCAGTCGAGCGTCATCGGCATCGGCACGGTCATCGCCTGCTTCCAGCTCAGCGTGTCGCCATCGACCTCGCCGGTCACATCCATGCCGCCCATCGCACCCGACACCGCGCCCGAAAAGCTGGTGTCCGCGCTGTTCACAGTCAGCGTCATCTTCTGATCGCCCAGCGGCGATTTCACGACGCAATCCCAGCTGCCATCGACATTTGCCATGCTATTCTCTCCTTCGATTACTTGGCCTTGGCCGCAAGCGGCGTCACCGGAACCACCGGCAGCCCCGCGACCGAAGCCGCGCTCACGACCTCGACCGGCAACCCCAGGCTGTCAAGCTGCGGCTTGACCGTCTTGGCATCGCCGACGACCACCCAGGTGAATTTCTTCACGTCGATCACTCCCGCGATCGCGGTGTTCAGCTGCGGCAAGGTCAGCGCGCCGTAGCGTCGCGTGATCGTCGCGTAATAATCGTCGGGGCGCTTCAACAAATCATTCTGCTGCATTGCGCCGAGCACCGCGCCCGACGTCTCGAAGCTGCCGGGCAACGCGCGAATCCCGCCGTCGATCGCCAGCCCGAATTCGGTCTGGGTCATCGGCTTGGTCGTCACGAACTGCGTCACGTCCTGTTGCAGCGCGGTGATCGACGGACCAGTCTTGTCCGCCTGCACCCCGGCCGAGATGCCATAGGGCGCATCAAACGCGGCCGTCTGGAACCGCCCGCCTGCGCCATAGGACCAGTGCTTCTCCTCGCGCAGGTCCATGTTGATCCGGCTGAGGAAGCTGCCACCCAGCGCATCGTTCGCGGTGTTGAACACCAGCATGTCGTCGCTGCCCTTCAACCCGGTCCGCTGGCCCGCGAGGATCAGCGATTGCGGGCTGTTTGGCCGGTCGACCAGCACGATCTTCGGCGTCAGCGGGGTGCGCGTCGTCGGGAAGCTCTTGACGCCCGCCGGCCCCTGCGCCGTCCAGTCGCCGAACCCGCGGTCGAGCACCGCCCTGACCTCGGCGAGCGGGCGGTCGCTGACGACGAAGATCTTCGCCTTGTCGGGGCGCAGCCACGCCTGCTGGAACGCGATCAGGTCGGCGCGCGTCAGCGCGGCGACCGCCTTCGGATCACCACCGCCCATCGCCTTGCCGTAAGGGGTGTCTCCGTTGATCAGCTTGCCGATCACGCGGTTGCCCAGGCCCTGCGGACTGGTCAGTTCCTGCTGGATGCCGGCCAGCTGTTGGTTGCGGACCCGGCCGACCTCCTCGTCCGCGAAGGCCGGATTGCGCGCGATATCCGCGAACAGCGCGACCGCGGGCGTCAGGTTTGCGCTCGGCACGCTCATCGACAGCGTCGTCCGGTCGAGCGAGGTGCCCGTCCCGATCGACGCGCCCAGCCGCTCGCGCGCCTCGGCCAGCGCGATGCCGTCGAGCGTCCGCGTCCCCTCGTCCATCACGCTCAGCGTCAGCTGCTGCGTGCCGAGCTTGTCCGCGACATCCGCGGCATAGCCCGCGTCGAAGCTCAGCACCGCCTGCGTGATCGGCACCGCATCGCGCCGCGCATAGACAAGCTCGATCCCGTTCGACAGCCGCGCGCGCTCGACCGCAGGGAAGGCAAGCCCGGTCAGCGTGCCGACCGCGGGAATACCGCCGGCGCGCGTGCCCTTGACCGGCGTCTCGGCCGCAGGCTTCACCGCGACCGCAGGCGGTACGACCGCCTCCTCATATTTGTCGCGCTCGCCGTCGACCACGGTCAGCGTATAGGCGGGGCGCGTCAGCCAGCGCGTCGCGGCGGCCTTGACGCTCGCCGGCGTCTGCGCCGCGATCGCCGCCAGCTCTTTCTTGTAGCGGCCCGGGTCGTTCGCATAGAGCGCGCCGCCCGCCAGCGCGACCGCCTTGCCGCCGAACCCGCCGACCGATTCATAGCCGCGGATACGGCCCGCAACCGCCTGGGTCTGGACGCGCTGGATCTCGTCCGCGGTCGGTCCGGTCTTCAGGAAGTCGGCAAGGATCTCGTCGAGCCGCTTTGACACGACCGCGGGGTCGACGCCCGGCCGCACGATCGCGCGGATCGTGAACATGCCGATCTGCGCCATATCGCTATAGCCGGCGGACACGTTGACCGCGAGCTTCTCCTTGCGGACCAGCGCATTGTCGAGCCGCGACGAGGCGAGCCCACCCAAGACCGTACCACCGACGTCGAGCGCCGCGGCATCGGGATCGAGCATCCCCGGCACCGCCCAGTTCTTGGTGATCATCACCGCGGCGACACGGTCCTTCATCACCTCGTTCACCGGCGCTGCGAGCGTCGGCACGGTGACGGTCGGCAGGACCGACTTGGGGCCCGTCTTGATATCGCCGAAATATTTCTCGACCAGCGGCTTTGCGGTCGCCGCATCGACATCGCCCGCGAGCACCAGCACCGCATTGTTGGGCCCGTAATGCGAGCGGAACCAGTCCTTCACATCGGCAAGGCTGGCGCGGTCGAGATCCGCCATCGACCCGATCGGGGTGTGGCCATAGGGCGTGTCCGCGGGGAAGAGCCCGCCGAACAGCTTGTACTGGACGAGGCCGTAAGGCTGGTTGTCGCCCTGGCGCTTCTCGTTCTGGACGACGCCGCGCTGCTCGTCGAGCACGCCCTGCGTAATCGCGCCGGTCAGATGCCCCATCCGGTCGCTCTCGAGGAACAGCGCGCGCTCGAGCGCGGCGGCGGGGACCGTCTCGAAATAATTGGTCCGGTCGAACGAGGTCGTGCCGTTGAAGTCGGTCGCCCCGACCTCCTTCAGCGGCGCGAAGAAATCGCCCGGCGCATTCTCGCTGCCGTTGAACATCAGATGCTCGAACAGATGCGCAAAGCCCGTGCGGCCCTGCGGCTCGTGCTTCGACCCGACGTCATACCAGACCGATACCGCGACGACCGGCGCCTTGCGATCGGTGTGCACGATCACGCGCAACCCGTTCTTCAGCGTGAACTGCTGATAGGGAATATCGACCGAGGTGACGAGCGTGGCGACCGGTGCAGGCTTTGCGACCTGCGCGCCAACCGGCGCGACAAGCGCGGCGGTGGCGACGCCAGCTAGGGCCAAGAGCTTCAACGACATGGATTTTCCCCCGGGATACGACGACTGTTATACCAAGGTATAACAGTGGATTGCCGCCCCGCAAGCTGCCGCCTTCGCGGTTGGCGCGGATCTCGATCGATCCTTGGCGCCACGGCCTGCGCCGCCCGCCCGTACCATTGCCGGATCCGCTCCTGTGGCTAGCGCAGCAGCCCCGCAGCGCGGAGCGCACCGTTGATCATGTCGCCGACCTGCGATCGGCCCGGACTGTGACTCCATGGGTGCGGACGCGGCGATGCGGGCTTCGGCTTCGCGCGGGTCGCCGCCGCGCGCGCCGATGGGCGCTCGATCAGCCCGAAGAACGCGGCGCTGTGCAACGTCGACGAGATCCCCGCCTCCAGCATGTGCGGACCCGGCTGGCCGAGGCCGTCGGCGCCCGTCGTGGCCAGCGGTGTGCCATGGCCCAGCCCGCGGATCCGATACTCCTCGACCGCGGCACGGCCCTGCGCGTCGCGCCATAGGCGATGGGCATGGCCTTCGACCTGTTCGACCTCGTCGGGTGCGTAGGCGAGACCGTGCACGCCGCGCCACTGTGCGACGATCGCATCGGCATTGGCTGGCACCACGGTCGCATCGGCATCGCCGTGCCAGACCGAGACGCGCGGCACGCGTCCGCCGGCCGGCGCCGCGCCGTCGACCAGTGCGGCCAGCGCGGGATCGGCGGGCAGGCCGCGCCCGCGCATCCGGTCGAGCGCCTGCGACATCGAGGTCGCGGTGCCATAGGGAAGCCCCGCGATGATTGCCCCGGCGGCGAACAGCTCGGGATAGGTGGCGAGCATTACGCCAGCCATCGCGCCGCCGGCCGACAATCCCGTCACATAGATGCGGTCGGGATCGATCGCGACGTCGCGGACCATCGTCGCGATCATCGACCGGATCGACTGCGCCTCACCGCCACCGCGGCGAATATCCTCGGCGTCGAACCAGTTGAAGCAGAGATTGCCGTTATTCGCGCGCTGCTGCTCGGGATAGAGCACGGCAAACCCGTGCCGGTCGGCAAGATCGGACCAGCCTGCCCCCCGGTCATACCCCGTGGCGGTCTGCGTACAGCCATGGAGAACGACGACCAGCGGCATCCGCCGGTCGGACGTCGCCTCGGGCACATAGGTCAACGCACGTAACGCGCCGGGATTTGCGCCGAACGATTCGAGCGGGCGCAGGCGTGAGTCCTCGCCCTCCGGCTGCTCGGCGAAGCGCGCCGCCGCGGCGCGTTGCGCCTGCGCCAGTTGCGCGAGTGTTTCCGAAAGCCTGGCCATCGATCGTCCCGTCATGCGCGCCCGACGCCTTGACGCCCGGCTCCGTGAATGGTGCAGTGCAGCATATCTTGTGCCGCCCCTGCCCGATCACAAGGGTAAATCGCCGCCGGAGCTCAGCCGTGAGCCCGCGCGAAGGCGGCGGCGTCCGCGACCTGTGCGTCGCTCGGGCGGACGCCGGTGTAGAGCACGAACTGCTCGAGCGCCTGAAGGATCGCGACCTCGGTGCCGGTGATGCAGCGTTTCCCCGCCGCTGCTGCGGCGCGCAGGAACGGCGTTTCCGGGGGATATTGCACGACGTCGAACGCAATGGCGCTCGTCGTGATCATCGCCGGCGGAAAGGCGAGCGCATCCGCATCGGTACCGGTCATCCCCATCGGCGTGACGTTGATCAGCAGGTCCGCCTGCTCTTCGGTGTGAAGATCCGCGGCCCATGCGAAGCCATAGAGATCGGCCAGCGCACGCCCGGCGGGTTCGTTGCGCGCGACGATCACGCCGTTGCGAAACCCCGTGTCGCGCAATGCCGCGGCGACCGCCTTCGCCATCCCGCCCGACCCGCGCAGCACGAACCGCGTTGCCGGGTCGATATCCACGATTAGCGCCGCGACCGCGGCATAATCCGTGTTGTGCCCGGTCAGCACGCCATCGTCGTTCACGATCGTGTTGACGCTGTCGATCGCCGCGGCCGAGGGCGCGAGTCCGTCGAGCAGCGCGATCACCGCCTCCTTGAACGGCATCGAGATCGCGCAGCCGCGAATGTCGAGCGCCCGGATACCGCGTACCGCGCCCTCCAGGTCGCGGGTCGAGAACGCCTTGTAGACATAGTCGAGCCCGGTCAGCGCATAGAGCCGATTATGGAACCGGGTCCCGAAATTGCCCGGTCGCGCGGACAAGGACATGCACAGGCGTGTATCGCGCCCGATCAGCGGACGAGCGGGTTCCGGGGCTGAGGTCTGTTGGGTCATCACCATAAAATAGGACGGCGATCCGCCGGGGTCGAGATACAAGCGCGGCGGAACAAGCGCCGCTACCCGGCGTAGAACCGGCGATGCGCGTCGTAACCCTTGCCGAACCGGACGATTTCGATGGCTGGCGCGATGCAGCGCGCGGCCTGATGGCCGATGACGTGCCACCCGACGATGTCGTGTGGCAGGTCGGCAGTGCCCCCGCCGACCTGTTCGGGACGGTGCCACCGGATCCTCCTGCAGCATCCGCGCCGCGGGCTGCCTCCGCGACCGTCTCGGTCCCGCGCGCGTTCCTTGATCTTGCCCGCAGCGTCATCCTCGGCAGCGATCCGGAGCGGTTCGCGTTGCTCTACACGCTGCTCCACCGCCTGCGCCGCGAACCCAAGCTGATCGAGGATCGGGCCGATCCTCTCGTGCGACGGCTTGACCGGATTGCGAAGGACGTCCGCCGCGACATCCACAAGATGCGCGCGTTCCTGCGCTTCCGCGAGGTCGAGGAGGAGGGCGAAACCCGGTTCGTCGCCTGGTTCGAACCCGATCACCACATCGTCCGCGCCAACGCCGCCTTCTTCGTCAATCGCTTCGCGAGCATGCGCTGGTCGATCCTGACCCCCGAGGTCGCGATCCACTGGGACGGGACGATGCTCAGCGAGGGGCCAGGCGCCAAGAAGACCGACGCACCCGAGGGCGATCCGACCGAAGAGGTCTGGAAGACCTATTACGCCAGCACCTTCAACCCCGCGCGCGTCAAGATCGGCGCGATGTTGAAGGAAATGCCCCGCAAATATTGGAAGAACATGCCCGAAACCGATCTCGTCCCCGGCATGATCGCCACCGCACAGGCGCGCGAGAGCGGCATGATCGAGCGCGCCCGCGACGTCGTCGGTGGCAACAGCATGATCGCCTGGGAGGCGCTAAGTGACGAGGCCGCGGGCTGTACCCGCTGCCCGCTCTACAAGCCCGCGACCCAGACCGTGTTCGGCGAGGGGCCGATCGACGCGCCGCTGATGTTCGTCGGCGAACAGCCGGGCGACCAGGAGGATCTTGCCGGGCGGCCGTTCGTCGGCCCCGCCGGTCAGATGTTCGACCGCGCGATGGCGGAGGCGGGACTCGACCGCAGCCGCGCCTATGTCACCAACGCGGTCAAGCACTTCAAGTTCGAACAGCGCGGCAAGCGGCGCATCCACGCCAAGCCCGGCGCCGGGGAGATCGAGGCCTGCCGGTGGTGGATCGAGCAAGAGCAGATGCTCGTCGCGCCCAAGGTGACGGTCGCGCTCGGCGCCACCGCAGCGCGATCACTGTTCGGCAAGGTGATGACGATCGGCAAGGAACGCGGCCGCGCGCTGCAGCTTCCCGGCGGCGGCGAGGCATGGATCACCGTCCATCCCAGTTACCTGCTGCGCCTGCCGGACAAGGTTCAGGCCGACGAGGAATATGCGCGATTCGTCGAGGATCTGCGGATGGCCGGCGCGCGGCTGGCTTAGGCGAACCGATTGGCCCTTCCCTTCGCGCGCCGCATCGCGCAAATCCCCGCGCCATGTTCGAAAAGATTCTGGCCGTGCTGGCCACCTTCACGATCTGGGTGATCTCGTCCGGCGGCTATGTCGGAATCGCGATCCTCATGGCGATCGAAAGCGCGTGTATTCCGCTTCCATCCGAGATCATCATGCCGTTCGCCGGCTATCTGGTGTCGACCGGCCGGTTCGACCTGTACCTCGCCGCCACCGCGGGCGCGATCGGGTGCAATCTCGGCTCGATCGTCGCCTATGAGGTCGGCAAGCGTGGCGGTCGACCGATGGCGGAGCGCTGGGGTCGCTATGTCCTGATCGGGCCGGGCGAGCTCGATGCGGCGGACCGGTTCTTCACGCGCTGGGGCAGCATGGCGGTGCTGATCGGGCGTCTGCTCCCCGTCATCCGCTCGTTCATCGCCTTTCCGGCGGGTGTCGCGCGGATGAAGCTCGTGCCCTTCCACCTCTACACCTTCATCGGCTCCTGGCCGTGGTGCTTCGGGCTTGCCTGGGTCGGCATGAAGCTCGGCGACAAATGGGACAGCGATCCACGCGTGAAGGCCGCCTTCCACAGCGCGGACCTGCTGATCGGCATCGTCCTGATCGCGCTGGTCGGCTTCTACATCTGGCACCGCGTCCGCGGGCTGAAGCGTCACCCGTAACCACGACGCCGGGCAAGCGCGCGCAGGTCTTCGTCAGACGTCTGCACGCAAACCAGTCGCGGCAGCCTAGGGGAGGACGGGCACCTCGGCTGCGCGCTCCTTGTTTTCGCGGCGCGCTTCGCGAACGCGCTGGCCGAAGCATCCGGTTGCACCGCCCGGGCCGACGGTCGAGCAGCTGCCGATGCTGTTCGCACCGACACCGGTGCCGAGGGTGCCCTGCGCCTTGGCCGCCCAGCTCTCATTTTCGGGCGTCACGGCGAATTCGCGCAACTCCTTGGGGACGCGATATTGCTCCTGAGCGCTGCGACGCACGCAGATGACGATTTCCTCGCCCTGTGCATTGGTCGGACAGCGCTCGTTGCCGAACAGCGTGAGCACGCCGTTGACCGGCGCGCTGCGCGACACCTCACCCGGCGCGGACGCGGGCTTGGCTGCGGGGGCACCGGGCTTGGCCGGGATTGCCGCACCCGACGTCACCGTCTGCGCAGCCACCGGGCCGGCGACCAGCAGGGCCGCCGCCATCATCATCCTCATACGCACCACTCCCATAATCCGTATCTGTTGGCCGACAGGATCGGCGATCGTCGGTGGCCCTAGGCTGAACGCCGCAACGCCACGCGTTTCAGTCCCAACGGCCGGCGCCGCGGTCAGATCCGTTTCGCGGTCGCGATCGCGACCTTGCACCCCAGCCGGATCAGCGCGCTCATCACCGGATAGCCGGGGGTTTCCTCCGCCCCGGCAGCGATCGCGGTCGCCTTGTGCTCCAGCTCCTCGGCCTGGAAATCGAGAATCGCCGCGCTCAGTTCGGGATCGCTGTCGCCCAGCGCGACGAGTTGCTCGGCATAATGCTTGTCGATCTCGGTCTCGACCGCCGCAGTGCAGGCCATCGCGGCACGCGGGCTGATCGCGGCCGTGACAGCGCCGAGCGCGAAACCCGCGACCTTCCAGATCGGCTGCAGCACGGTCGGCCGCACGCGCCGCTCGACGATCATCCGGTCGAAGAACGCGCGGTGGCGCTCCTCCTGCTGCGCCATGTGATGGATCAGACGCGACGACGGATGCCGGTCGCCCAGCACCGCGAGCTGCCCCGCATAGATGCGGATCGCGCCATATTCGCCGGCCTGGTCGACGCGGACCATCGCCTCGCTCGGATGCTTGCGATCGCCCGGCTTCCAGCCGGTGCCGCGCGGGACGGTCGGGATCGGGGTCGCGGTGGTCATCGTGTCTTCCTCATCAGCACGAAGATGGTGATCGCGCCGCCCAGGGAAAAGATCGCGTTGAACCCGGCGAGCGAAATCCCCGCCAGCGACCACTGCGCCGAATCACAGCGCACCATCGGCGCGTTCATGATCGCGGCGAGCCGTTCGGCCGGCGTCGTGCCCGCCATCGACACCGTCGTGGTGCAGGCGGTGATGCCGTTCCACCAGTGATATTCGACCCCGGCATGGAACAGCCCGATCGCGCCGCTGATCCCGATCAGCAACGCCGCAACGAGCACCAGCGAGGCGCGCAGCGAGCGCTGCGGCACCACGAACGTCGCCGCCGCGAGCAACACCGCCGAATAATGCGGCCAGCGCTGCCAATGGCACATCTCGCATGGATAGAGCCCGCCCAGATATTGCGATCCAAGCGCCCCCAGCAACAGCAGCAGCGGCAGCACGAGCGCGATCGACCGGGCGATCTCCTCGTTCTTCGTCATCCCCAGCCCGCGGCGTACGCTCACTTGACAGGTGCCTTGGTCGCGGCGGCGACCTGCGCGGCGCCGCCGAGCCGGGCGACTGTCTTCAGCGCATAATAGAGCTGGAAGTCCTCGACCCCCTGCTTCTTCAGCGCCTCGGGCGTCGCCGAGAAGCGCGGATCATCCTTCGTATCTTCCTCGAGCACGGCATTGTCGGCCTTGACCTCGTTGATCAGGTGACGACGCAGATCGGCCTCGCGGAACACCGGGCGCGCCTTGTGATCGGGATCGCTGATCTGCGGCACGCGGATATCGGGTTCGATCCCGCCCTCCTGGACCGACCGGCCCGACGGCGTGAAGTAGCGCGCGGTCGTCAGGCGCAACGCGGTCTCGGGGCCGAGCTGGAGCACGGTCTGGACCGATCCCTTGCCGAACGTGCGTTCGCCCATGATCAGCGCGCGGTGGTGATCCTGCAGCGCGCCGGCGACGATCTCGGAGGCCGACGCGGTCCCCGGATCGGTCAGCACGACGACCGGCAGGCCATGCGCGTCGTCGCCGGGCTTGGCGTAGTAGCGCTCGATATCCGTCTTCTCGCGGCCGCGCTGCGATACGATCTCGCCATGATCCAGGAACGCGTCGCTGACCGCGATCGCCTGGGTCAGCAGCCCCCCGCCATTCTGGCGCAGATCGACGACATAGCCGAGCGGACGATGCCCCAGCGACTTGTCGATCGCCATGATCGCCGCGCGCGTGTCCGCGCCGGTATTCTCGCTGAAGGTGTTGATGTTGATATAACCGACATCGCCGCGCACCTCCCACTTCACCGGCTTCTGGACGATGATCTCGCGCAGCATCGACACGTCGAGCGGCTTGTCGCGGCCCGGCCGGACGAGCCCGAGCGTGATCTTGCTGCCGGGCTTGCCGCGCATCTGTGCGACCGCCTCGTCGAGCGAATCGCCGTAGATCAGCTTGCCGTTGATGTGCGTGATGTAATCGCCCGACTTCACGCCCGCGCGCGCCGCGGGAGAATCCTCCTGCGGGGTGACGACCTTGATCGCGCCGTCCTCCATCTGCACCGTCAGGCCGAGGCCGCCATAATTGCCCTCGGTCATGATCCGCAGATTCTCGTAATCCAGCGCATCGACATAGCTCGAATGCGGGTCGAGGCTTGCGAGCATCCCCTGGATCGCGCCCTTGATCAGCGTCTTGTCATCGACCTTGTCGACATATTCCGCCTTCACGCGGTTAAAGACGTCGAGAAACTGGTCGAACTCGCGATACGTGTCGGTATCGACCGCCGCCATCGCCGAGGTGGCCAGCGGCACGAGGGTCAGCGCGCCGAGGATGGCGGTAGCGGTAAGGATCGGACGTGGCATCTAAGGTCCTGAAACCGGGGGAAGGCACAGCGTAGCGGTATAGCGCGCGCGGAGCAAAGCCGCGACGGTCTTCGCGGTCTGGCGAATGGACGCCCGACCGGTTCGTCGTTGATTAGCCGATCAATGCGGCCGCGTCGACGGGTCGCCCGCGCCGCCGAAGCTCGACCGTGATCAGCGGATCCTCGCCCCCCGGCGCGGTGCCGATCCGCGATCCGGCGGCGACGCGGACGCCCGGTCTCACCCCGGTTTCGGCGAGCCCGGTCAACAGCGTCGTCCAGCCATTGCCGTGATCGAGGATCACGATCCGGCCATAACCGCGAAACGCCCGAGCGTAACGGACGATGCCCGCCGCCGGCGCGACCACGCGCGCGTCCGGCGCGACCGCAAAGGTCAGGCCCCGCGATCGCACGCCCACATCGGACACCGCGTCGAAGCCGGTGACGAGCCGACCGCGTACGGGCAGGCGATAGGCACCGCGGACACGGGCGGCGGGGATGCTGCCGGGGGCAAGCGGCCGCGCCACCGGCCCTGCCAGCGCCGCCAGGTCGAGCGCGGTGGCCTCCGCACTGCCCGACTCGGCGAGGCTGTCGACCAGGTCGCGCGCGCGCTCGCCCAGCGCGATCGCGCGATCGGATTCGCCGATCGCGCCGCGCCCCAGGGCCTGGCTGCGACGGCGATGCGTCGCCTCGAGTTTGGCGAGCGCGACGCGTTGTGCCTCGAGCCGGATCCGTCCGTCACGCAGCGCGCGTGCCGCCTGCGCTGCGCCCGCCTGCAGGCGCCGGGTCCGCCGGAGCGCGGTGCGCACCGCGTCGGCCCGTAGCCGGACCGCGGGCAAGGCGGTGCCCAGAACCGCGCGGACATGAACCAGATCATCGACCGATCCGGGCTGTGCGACCGCGACGATCGTCGGCCGCCGCGCCAGCGATTGCAGCGCCGCCAGCAACCGCGCGATCGGCGACTGGACGACGCCCAGGGCCGCGCGTTGTTCGGTGAGCAACTGTTCGAGGATCGCGAGGCGGATCCGTGCGGCGGCGATATCGGCGCGGGTCGCGTCGATCCTTGCCGCCATTGCGCGCGCCTCGGCCCTGGCGCGCTCGGCCGCATCGCGCTCCTGCGACGCGGCGGCGGCCAGACGCTCGGCGCGTATCGCCGCGATCCGCGCGCCGCGCCTTGCCTCGATCAGTCGCTGCTGCGGTGTCGCCGCCGCGCTCGCGCGCGGGGTGGCGGCAAGACCAAGGGCGACTGCCGCGAACAGCAACAGCACCGCCGATGACAGGCGCGATGACGCGGTGATCCGCACGATCAGCCTTCGCGGTGATACGGGTGGTTGGCCAGGAT
Organism: Sphingomonas aerolata; assembly: GCF_003046295.1. Lineage (GTDB taxonomy): Bacteria > Pseudomonadota > Alphaproteobacteria > Sphingomonadales > Sphingomonadaceae > Sphingomonas > Sphingomonas aerolata. Next base: position 127,601 of record NZ_PZZN01000002.1, on the reverse strand, counting down.
GCTCGTCGCACGGAAGAGCTGTTCGGCGAGCATCGCCCGCGCGAGCAGATGCGGCCAGGTCGCGCGGCCGAAGGAGACCAGCAGGTCGGCCTCGTCGCGCGCGGCGTCGTCGAACCCGTCGGCCGCACCGATCATGAACCGGGCCTCGCGCACGCCGTCGTCACGCCACCGCTCGAGCACGCGCGCGAACGCCATGGACGACAGCACGTCGCCCTTCTCGTCGAGCAGGATCCGCCGGGTCTGGTCGCCGACCGGGGGAATCCGCCCCCCCGTGTCGGGAAGCTCGGACACCTTGGTCGGCCAGGCGATCCGCTTCAGATAGCGATCGACGAGTTCGGCTTCGGGCGATCGCCCGATTCGGCCACGGGCGACGATATGCAGCAGCATCGCCCGCGCACCCGGGTCAGTCTTGGTCGGACAGGTCGGCGAACGGAGCGGTCGGCGGCGTCGGCGCATCGCCGAACGCCCACATCCGCTCGAGATTGTAGAAGCTGCGGACTTCGGGGCGGAACAGGTGGACGATGATGTCGGTGGCGTCGATCAGGACCCAGTCCGCGGTCGGCAGCCCCTCGATCTTTACCGGACGCTTGAACTCGGCCTTGATACGCTCGGCCAGCTTCTGTGCCATCGAGGCGACCTGGCGGGTCGAACGGCCGCTGGCGATCACCATGTAATCGGCGATGCTCGTCTTGCCCGCGAGCGGGATCGAGATGGTCTCGACCGCCTGGTCGTCATCGAGCGACGCGAGGATCAGGCGATGCAGCGCCTCAACCTCTTCGGGGTCGGTCGCGCGAGGGGCAGTAGGGGAAGTGGCCAAGTCAGCTCCTGGGTCAGGTTACCGGCCCGGCAACATGCTGGAACCAGTCGGGATTTTCGGCGCGCAGGCCGGTTGCGGAGGTCGGGTCGGGTCGGAAGCGCAACAGCACAAGGGCCGGCAATCTCCACGTCGTCCAGCTCTTCGCATGGTCTGTGCGCCGTTGGAAGCGCCGCAGCCAACCCATCGCGGGGGCCGCGAGGGCGCGCCCGTCATATCCCGGCCGAGCGATTACCGCAATCGGAACCTCGCGGGCGATCGCGCGCCAGTTCTTCCACCGGTGGAAGTCGGCGAGATTGTCCGCGCCCATCAGCCAGATGAAGCGGATCTTCGGATGGCGCCGCCTGAGCTTGCGGATCGTGTCAAGCGTGTAGCGGGTGTGGAGCCGGGTCTCGATATCGGTGGCGCGGATCGGGGCGCGCCGCGCCATCCGCCGGGCAGAGGCGAGCCGCGCCGCCAGCGGCGCCATGTCGCGCGCCGCCTCTTTCAGCGGATTGCCCGGCGAGACGAGCCACCACGCCTCGTCGAGCGCGAGCGCCTCGATCGCCGACAGCGTGATCGCGCGGTGCCCCCGGTGTGCCGGGTTGAACGAACCGCCGAGAATGCCGATGCGGGTCATGGCGTCACGCGCGACGCCGATCGGCCCGACACCTCACCCGCGCACCTGCCCCGTGCCGCGCCCGATCCACTTGTAGGTCGTCAGCCCCTCCAGCGCGACCGGGCCGCGCGCGTGGAGCCGCCCCGTGGCGATGCCGATCTCCGCGCCCAGCCCGAATTCGCCGCCATCGGCAAACTGGGTCGAGGCGTTCCACAGCACGATCGCGCTGTCGACCTGCGCGAGAAACCGCTCGGCGACGTCCACATCCGCCGCGACGATCGAATCGGTATGGTGCGACCCGTGCCGCGCGATATGTGCGACCGCGCCGTCCAGCCCGTCGACGATCGCGACCGCGGCGATCGCGTCGAGATATTCGGTATCCCAGTCCGCCGCGTCCGCCGCCGCGATTTCGGGCACCAGCTTACAGGCGTCCGGATCACCACGCACGACGCATCCCGTCGCCGCCAGCCGCTCGATCAGCACCGCCGCCGCCGCATAATCGCGGTCGATCAGCAGCGTTTCCATCGCGCCGCAAATGCCGGTCCGGCGCATCTTCGCATCGACCACCACCGCCGCCGCCATCGCGGGATCGGCGGATGCATCGACATAGACATGATTGATCCCGTCGAGATGCGCGAGCACCGGCACGCGCGCCTCGGCCTGGACACGCGCGACCAGGCTCTTGCCACCGCGCGGAATGATCAGGTCGATCGCGCCGACTGCCTTAAGCATCGCGCCGACTGCCGCGCGGTCGGTGGTCGGGACCAGCTGCACCGCATCCGCGGGGACCCCGCCCGCGGCGAGGCCTTCGATCAGGGCGGCGTGAATCGCGCGATTGCTCGCGACGGCTTCCGATCCGCCGCGCAGGATCGCGGCATTGCCCGCCATCACGCACAACGCGGCGGCGTCGGCGGTCACGTTCGGCCGGCTTTCATAGATGATCCCGATCACGCCGATCGGTACGCGGACCCGGCTCAGGACGAGGCCATTGGGACGTGCGCGCGAATCCATGATCTGGCCGACCGGATCGGCCAGCGCGGCGACCGCGGCGACGCCGTCCGCCATCGCCGCGATCCGCCCGGGATCGAGCCGCAACCGATCGAGCAGCGCCCCCGACAGCCCCGCGGCGGCCGCGCGCGCCATATCCTCGCGGTTCGCCGCCTCGATCGTCGCCGCCGCGTCGCGCAGCGCTGCCGCCGCAGACACCAGCGCTGCCGCCTTGCGCGGAGTCGGCAGCGCCGCGAGGACGCCTGATGCGACGCGCGCGCGCGCGCCCATGTCGGCGATCAGGGTTGCGGGGTGCGTCTCGGCGCCGGGAAGGTCGGTCATGCCATCCGACTATCACGCCAAACCGACTCGCGCCAACGCCCGGGCTGCGTTACGCTTGCGTTATGAACGGGGACATGGGGGCAGCGGCGGACATCGCCACGGGGGCATTGGTCGGACGCGCGTTCGAACGATGTGCTGGCGAATCGACCGCAATCGGCAGAACGCATGCACCGGGCGCGCTCTGTCTCAATTGCGGCACCGCGCTGATCGGCGCGCACTGCCATGCCTGCGGTCAGGCCGCGCATGTCCACCGGTCACTCGGCGCGATCGGGCATGAGATCGCGCACGGCGTGTTCCATTTCGAGGGCAAGATCTGGCGCACGCTGCCGCTGCTCGTCCTGCATCCCGGCACGCTCACCCGGCGCTACGTCAACGGCGAGCGCGCGCGGTTCGTCTCGCCGCTCGCGCTGTTCCTGTTCACCGTCTTCCTGATGTTCGCGACGATCGGCGTGGTCGGTGGCGAGATAACCGAGCAGATCGCCGCCCCCACGACGCGCAACCGCGCCGAACTCGCACACGGGCTGGACGAGGCCCGTGGCGACCTTGCCCGCATCGAGCGGGACCGCGCGATCGCGGTGCGCACGGGTCAGTCGACCACCGATCTCGATACGCAGGCACTCGTCCTGCGCGGCAGCATCCGAGCGCTGACGAGCGCAAGCGGCACGACCAGACGCGACACGGACGACTTCACCTTCACCGACGTGAAGAAGACCGGCTGGCCACTGCTCGACCACGGCATCGCCAAGGCGAACGCCAATCCCGGCCTGATGATCTACAAACTCCAGTCGAGCGCGTATAAATATAGCTGGGGACTGATCCCGCTCTCGGTGCCGTTCATGGCGCTGCTGTTCCTGTGGCGCCGCAAGCACCATCTCTACGATCACGCGGTCTTCGTGACCTATTCGCTGGCGTTCATGATGCTGCTGGTGATCGCGCTGATGCTCGGCGGCATGGCGGGGCTGGCGAGCGGGTGGATCGTGATGGCGGCGTTGCTCGTCCCGCCCGTCCACATGTTCGCGCAGCTCCGTGGTGCCTATACGCTAGGCAAGGTTTCCGCGGGCTGGCGTACCGTCGCGCTGCTCACCTTCGCGTTCACTGTGCTGATTGCGTTCGTTGTGCTGATCCTGCTGCACGGCCTGACGGAGTAGACCTGGCCGCCAGCGGTTGCTCGGCTTCGCCTCGACGAGCCCCTCCCCGCGTCCGGCTTACCCGATCACCGACAAGGGTATAAGTTTGCCAGCACGCGCGCATAGCCGTCCTTCAACGGCCGCTTCTGATAACTCGCCGGCAAGTCCGACAGGCCGTCGAGCATGTCCATGATCCCCACCGACTCCCCCTCGGGGACGCAGGCGATCGGCGGCTTGCCGGCCGCGGCGCGTGCCGCACGCTCGGCCTTCAACTGCGTCGTCGCGGCCTTCGCCTCGGCCTTCAGCGCGGGAAAATCGGGCGACATCAGCGCCATCGGCCCCTGATCACGCAAAGCATTGGCGCGGGCGAGAAACGTCCCCACGGTCATCGCCGCGGACGCGGGCATCGCCATCCCGCCCACGAGCATCGCGGCAATCACGGCCTTGGGAAGCACATACGACATGGGCGGCCTTTCCGAAGAAAAGACCGCCCATGGAGGCATTTAGCTGACTAGCCGCTGAACCGGATCAGGCGCCTAGCGGGGTGGGCGTTCCGAACGGCCCATTGGGTCGCCGGGTCTTGGGGATCGACGTCCCCGCCTTTGGTACGAGGCTCGCCTTCGCACCCGGATCCGGCCGGTCGAGATCTTCGCCCGCGATCAGCTGCTTGATCTCGTCACCGGTCAGTGTCTCATATTCGAGCAGCGCGCCCGCAACCGTGTGGAGCTGGTCGACATGATCGCTCAGCACCTGCTTGGCACGATCGAGACCGCCTTCGACGATCCGCTTGATCTCGTCGTCGATCAGCTGCGCGGTCTGGTTCGACATGCGCGACGGACGGCTCGACGAGTAACCGAGGAACGATTCACCCTCGGGCTCGCCATATTCGAGCGGGCCGACCTTGTCCGACATACCCCAGCGCGTGACCATGTCGCGTGCCAGACCCGTGGCGTACTGGATGTCGCCGCTCGCGCCCGACGAGACCTTGTCGTAGCCGAAGATGACCTCCTCGGCGACGCGACCGCCCATCGACACCGCGAGGTTCGCGTACATCTTGTCGCGGTGATAGCTGTAGCTGTCACGCTCGGGCAGACGCATGACCATGCCCAGCGCACGACCGCGCGGGATGATCGTCGCCTTGTGGATCGGATCCGACGCGGCCTCATGCATCGCGACGACGGCATGGCCGGCCTCGTGATAGGCAGTCATCCGCTTCTCGTCGTCGGTCATGACCATGGAGCGACGCTCTGCGCCCATCATGACCTTGTCCTTGGCCTCCTCGAATTCGGCCATCGCCACCAGGCGCTTGCCCTTGCGTGCCGCGTGCAGCGCCGCCTCGTTGACGAGGTTGGCGAGATCGGCACCCGAGAAGCCCGGCGTACCGCGCGCAATGACGCGGGCGTCGACGTCGGGTGCCAGTGGCACCTTCTTCATGTGCACTTCGAGGATCTTGATCCGGCCCTCGATATCCGGGCGCGGCACAACGACCTGACGATCGAAGCGGCCCGGACGCAGCAACGCAGGATCAAGCACATCGGGACGATTGGTCGCGGCGATGATGATGATGCCTTCGTTGGCCTCGAAGCCGTCCATCTCGACCAACAACTGGTTCAGCGTCTGCTCGCGCTCGTCATTCCCATTACCGAGACCGGCGCCACGATGACGACCGACCGCATCGATTTCGTCAATGAAGACGATGCACGGCGCGGACTTCTTGGCCTGCTCGAACATGTCGCGGACGCGGCTCGCGCCGACGCCGACGAACATCTCGACGAAATCGGAGCCCGAGATTGTGAAGAACGGTACACCCGCCTCGCCTGCGATCGCGCGGGCGAGCAGCGTCTTGCCGGTACCGGGCGAGCCGACCAGCAGCGCGCCCTTGGGGATCTTGCCGCCGAGGCGGGCGAACTTGGTCGGGTCCTTCAGGAACTCGACGATTTCTTCCAGCTCCTCACGCGCTTCGTCGATGCCCGCGACGTCGGCAAAGGTGACCTTGCCTTCCTTCTGCGTCAGCATCTTCGCGCGGCTCTTGCCGAAGCCCATCGCGCCCGACCCGGAATTCTTCTGCATCTGCTTCAGGACGAAGAAGGCGATGCCCAGGAACAGCAGGAACGGCAGCGACTGATAGAGGAGCAGGGCGAGCATCGACGGCCCTTCCTCAGGCTTTGCGCTGATCGCCACGCCCTTTTCGCGCAGCTTGGGAACCAGCGTCGCGTCCTGGATCGGATAGGCCTTGAACTTCTCGCCGCTCGACAACGTACCCGAGATGATGTCGCGCGAGATGTTCACGTCCTTGACGGTGCCCTCGTCGACCTTGTCGAGGAACGCCGAATAGGCGATCGTGTTGCCGCTCGAGGTCGCGGTGCGGCCGTCGAACATGGTCACGAACAGCGCCAACGCGACGAGAATGCCTACCCAAATGAGCAGGCTCTTCATCCACGGGCTGCCATTTTCGGGGCCCTGTGGCTTGTTGCCGCGGTTGTCCCCTCGATTGTCATTGTCGTTCATGGGTGCCGGATACCTTTCGAACCTACAAGATAAGCGCGCGCAGGTTAATGGCAATGGAACAAGCCGCGACTTGGCAGCAATCAATGTGTCCGCGCGGGACGAATCTACACCGAGCGACGCGGCGGCGCGGGGCGGAAGCGCCAGACGCCCGCGCGGGGCGATGCGATCACCCCCGCCTGAGTCGCGCGCTTGCCCGCGATCAACGCATCGAGCAGCCGTTCGATATTGACCGCCGCGCTCCAGTCGCCCTCGATCGTGGCGTCCGTGTCCTGCCCGGCATCGTTGCGTGCGGCCTCCGTCACCGCGTCGCGCACCACGCCGATCGCGCGCCGGACCATGCGGCGCAACAACTCGCGCGGCACGTCGCCGACGGTCAGCCGGACCTCGCCCGCCGCGACCTTCGCACGGTCGGCCCAGAGCCATTCGACCGCCGCGCGAACATCGGCATCCGCCTCCGCCAGTGCCGCAGCTGCGCGCGCCAGATTGGGGGTGCCGAGCCATTCGTTCGCGCCGAGCAGCCGACGAAACCGCGTGCGGTCATGCCGATCATCGTGGTTCGACGGGTCGTCGAAGAACGGCACCTCGGCCCTGCGGACGATCGCGCGAAGCTCCGCCCGGCGCCAGTCGAGCAGCGGCCGGATGACGGGGATGCCAGCGACCTCGGTCCGGGCGCGCACGCCTGCCAGCCCCGCCAGTCCCGATCCGCGCGCGGCGCGCATCAGGAACGTCTCGGCCTGATCGTCGGCATGGTGCGCGGTCAGCACGCATCCCGCACCGATCGCGCGCGCATGGTCCGCGAGCAGCGCATAGCGGACAGTGCGCGCCTGCGCCTGGATGCTCGCCCCGGTGATCGGCTCGGTCGGCGCCAGCGTCGCGTGGCGGATGCCGAACGTCGCGCAATGCGCCGCCACCATCGCCGATTCGCCCGCGGCTTCGGGGCGCAGACGATGATCGACGCTGGCCACGGTGAAACCGGTCCCGAGCGATTCCTGCGCAAGCGTCAACATCGCCATGCTGTCGGGTCCGCCCGACACCGCGAGCACGGGCGATGTCAGCCCCGCGCCAAGCCTTGCGACCTCCGCTGCAAAACGCTGGGCCTCCTCGGTGAGGACAGGATCGCTCATCCTGCCGGCCACCACACGCCGCGATGCACGCTTACTTGCATTTGGCGGCGGCGCGTCCGGCAGCGACCTTGGCGGTCATGTCGCGTGAGAGCTTGGCGCCATAAACGTCGTTGAGCTCGTCATACACCTTGCACGCATCCGCGGACTTGTTCAGCTTCGTCAGCGACTGGCCGAGATAATAGAGGCTTTCGGACGCCCGCTCACCATCGGGCATCTTCTTGTAATTGTCGTAGAACGCCATCGACGCGAGGCTCGGCTTGCCCTCGTCGAGATAGGCGCGGCCAAGCAGATTCTGCGCATAGCTCGCACGCCGGTCCTTCGGATAGGTCGCAACCACCTTCTTCAGCTGCGTCTGCGCCTCGGCATAGCTCTTGGCCGCCCACAGCCGATAGCCGTAGAGATACTCGTCCTCGGCCGGATTGCCGGTCGACGGCTTCTCGACCGCGTTTGCTGGCCGCGCGGCGGCGGTGGCCCCCGATGGCCGCGCCGGCGGCCCAGCGTCCTCGTCCGGACCACCCGTGCCCTCGACGGCCGTTCCGGCTGCACCGGGCGCACTGTTCGTCCGGGCCGTCTCGATCAGCTTCATCCGGTCGTCGGTCGCGCGCCGATACGCGTCGAACTGCTCCTGCAGCTGGCGGATCTTGTACTCGGTCTGCTCGACCTGCCCGGTCATCGACGCAATCTGCTGTTCGAGCGAGGTCACGCGCTGCGCCAGATCGGCGACCGCGCTGGTGGCGGGCGTGCCAGGACCGGGGCCTGCAGTCGTCTGCGGACCCGTCACCTCGGGCTGCAGCAGCTGCCCTGCCCCGCCCGGGAACACCTTGCGCTGGACCGCGCGCATCTCGCTTTCGAGCTTGCCGACACGACCTTCGACGTTCGACTGCGCGGATGCCGCGACGGGCAGCGATGCACCGGCAAGCAGGATGCCGACGATGATGGATTTATGCATGGGCTATACCCCCCGGGGCACTGGATAAGACGAGCGATATAGCTGCAACATCATTCCTGTCGCCAGCCTTAAGGCGTTCCCGATGCATTGCCCGGCGCCCCCTCGGCAGCGGCATCGCCACCGCTCACGGCAGGCGCGCCGTTGAGCCGTGCGGCGATCGCCGGGGCGCCGACGCGGACGTCCTTGATCGCGCGTTCGCCGGTTCCCAGCGGCGGCACGTTCGAGCCGTTAAGCGTGACCGTCAGCTTGTCCGGGCGTCCGACATTGATCATCGGATCCTTGGCGTCGCGCGGTACGTCGAACCGGTCGCCGGCCTTCATCGTCCCCAGATACAGCGTCTTGTTGTCGGCATCATAGACGCGCATCCACACCTCGTCGGTCGCGGCAAGCGTGACCTGCCCGGTCTCCAGCGCCGGCGCCGCGGGCGTCGCTGCGGGGGAGGCCGGCGTCGGGCTGGGCACTTCGGCGACCGTCGCCACCGATCCCGCCGCAGACCCGGACGTGGTCGCGCCGCCACGGAACAGGTCGGTCCCGTACCAGATGCCGACCAGGATCAGCACGGCCAGCGCGATGCCGAGCGCGATCACCGCCACGCCGCGCGACGGTACCCGCGACGGATCGGACATTTCATAGGGTTCGTATTCGGGCGTGCGGCGCACGATCTTGCCGAGCTCGGCGCGCACGAGATTGGCCACCCGCACCTCGTCCGCGCCGACCGCGCGGGCATAGGCCTTGGCGAACCCGACCGCATAGGTCGACGACGGCAAAGTCGCGTAATCAGACGCCTCGATCGCCTCGAGATGCCGCAGCGGCACGCGCGTCCGGCCCCCGACATCGGCGATCGTCAGCCCCTGTGCCTCGCGCGTTGCACGCAGGATATCGCCGGCCCGTTCGGGCGAGGCGGGCGGAGGGATCTGCCCGGTTGCGACGTCGTCCATTCTTGTCTCCGATTATGGGCTGTAGCGCGCGCCCATCAAGGCGGGTCATGTTCCAGAGCCAATAACCCATGTCAACGCGAAGGCCCTAGCGAAACCCGCGCATCAGGCCAGCTCGACCCCGTTTTCCGTTGCCCAGTCGGTCAGCACGGCACGCATGTCGCGCGGTGGATCGGCGAGCAGGGCCGTCATCTTCGCGGTGATCGCCGCCAGATCGAGCGAGCGCGCCATCGCCTTGATCGGCCCGACCGCCGCCGGCGTGATCGACAGCCGGTCGATCCCGATCCCCGCCAGCGCCATCGCCTCGAGCGGCCGCCCGCCCATCTCGCCACATACGCCGAGATCGACACCGGCGGCGCGCGCGGGCTCGACGAGCCGAGCAAGGAACCGCAGGATCGACGGGCTCAGCCAGTCATAGCGCTCGGCGAGTTTGGGATTGGCGCGGTCGGCGGCAAACAGGAACTGTGTCAGGTCGTTGGTGCCGACCGACAGGAACTGGATCTTGGGCAGCAGGATGTCGAGCATCTCGGCAAGTGCTGGCACCTCGAGCATCGCGCCGTAGCGGATCGTCGTCGGCAGCTTGCGCCCGCGCCCCGCCAGCCAGCTCCGCTGCGCCTCGAACAGCGCCTTGGCCTCGTCGAACTCCCAGGGCTCGCTGACCATCGGGAACATGACGTTGAGCGTCCGCCCCGCCGCCGCTTCCAGCAGCGCGCGCGCCTGCACCTTCATCAGCCCGTCGCGTTCGAGCCCCAGCCGCAGCGCGCGCCAGCCCATCGCCGGATTCTCCTCATCCGCGGCGGCCTTGTTGAGATAGGGCAGCGCCTTGTCGCCGCCGATATCGACGGTCCGGAAGATCACCGGCCGATCGCCCGCTACCTCCAGCACCTCGCGATACAGTCGCTGCTGCCGCTCGCGCTGCGGCAGCGTCGCGGATACGAGAAACTGGAACTCGGTCCTGAACAGGCCGATGCCGTCCGCACCGGTGATGTCGAGCGCGGCCGCATCGTCGCGCAGCCCGGCATTGACCATCAGCGTCAGCCGGTGGCCATCCTTCGTGATCGGCGGCACGTCGCGCAGCGCCGCGAACGCCGCCCTGCGCTTCTGCCGCAGCGCAAGCCGCGCCTCGAACGCCTCCTCCATCGCCGCGGAGGGTCGCGCGAACACATTGGCGTCGGCACTGTCGAGCAGCAGCAGGTCGCCCTCGGCGATCAGCCGGCGGACGTCGCGGACACGGCCGAGCACCGGCACGCCCATTGCCCGCGCGACGATCGTCACGTGCGCGGTGAGCGATCCCTCCTCGAGGATCACGCCCTTCAACCGGCGCTTGTCATATTCGAGCAGCTCGGCCGGCCCCAGATTGCGCGCGATCAGGATCGTGTCCTGCCTGAGCCCCATCTGCGCCGCGGTACCCATCTGGCCCGACACGATCCGCAGCAGACGGTTCGCCAGGTCCTCCAGATCGTGCATCCGGTCGGCGAGCAGCGGATCGTCGATCTGCCGCATCCGCTGGCGGGTGCGCTGCTGGACGCGCTCGATCGCCGCCTCCGCAGTCAGGCCGGAATCGATCGCCTCGTTGATCCGCCGCGCCCAGCCCTCGTCATAGGCGAACATCTTGTAGGTCTCGAGAACCTCCTCATGCTCGCCGCCGACGCCGAACTCGGCCTCGCGCGTCATCCGCTCGATGCCTTCGCGCATCTTGTCGAACGCGGCATAGACACGGTGCCGCTCGGCATCGGTGTCCTCGGCGACGGTATGCTCGATATGGATGCGCGGCTGGTGGAACACGGCAAAGCCCGCACCCATCCCGTCGACCAGCTTCTGCCCCGGGATCCGCATCGCCGCGGTCGATTGCGGGCGATCCGACCCGCCGCCCGCGGTGTCGATTAGCCCGGCATTGGCGATCAGCTCGCTTAGCACCATCGCGACGGTCTGCAGCGCCTCGATCTCGACGTCCTGATATTTGCGCGTTTCGGCATGCTGCACTGCAAGAACGCCGACCGCGCGTTCGCGCCGGATGATCGGTACCCCGGCAAAGCTGTGATAGCGCTCCTCGCCGGTCTCGGGCTTGTAGGCGAAATCGGGATGGCTCGCCGCCTCGTCGAGATTGAGCACCTCGACCTGCTGCGCGATCGTGCCGACCAGCCCCTCGCCCAGCGCCAGCTTGGTGACGTGCACCGCCTCCTGCGCAAGGCCGCGCGTCGCGAACAGCTCGAGCACGCCTTCGCGCAGGAGGTAGATCGAACAGACCTCGCTATCGATCGCCGCGGCGATGATACCGACGACCGAATTGAGCTTGGCTTGCGCGGTTGTGCGCGCGGCCATCACGTCGTGAAGGCTGGTGAGGATCTCGCGGGCGGAGGCGGCGGCCGAAACGGGCATGGGGAGGAGCTACCAGATCAAGCGCTTGGGTGCCACGCAACAAAAGTATTCTTCTGCGCAAGCCCGGTCGATCGTCATTGCTGCATGCCCCGCCTCAAACGTCGAACAGCCCGTCCTGGCTCCCGACCGGGGGGTTAAGTCCGAGATGCTTCCACCCGCCCGCGTTCATGCACCGCCCGCGCGCGGTACGCGCGACGAGGCCGAGCTGGATCAGATAGGGCTCGATCACCTCTTCGATCGTGTCGCGCGGTTCGCTGAGGCCCGCGGCCAGCGTTTCGACCCCGACCGGCCCGCCGCGATAAATGTCGGCGATCATCATCAGGTAGCGCCGGTCCATCGCGTCGAGCCCCAGCGCATCGACCTCGAGCCGGTTGAGCGCGGCGTCCGCGGTGCGCGCATCGACGATCTCGGCGCCCGCGACGTCGGCAAAGTCGCGAACCCGGCGGAGCAGCCGCCCGGCGATCCGCGGCGTGCCGCGTGCGCGCCGCGCCACCTCCATCGCCCCGTCCTTCGAAATCGCGAGACCGAGCAGTCCGGCCGCACGCGTCACCACCCGCTCGAGCTCGTCGACGGTATAGAATTGCAACCGCACCGGGATGCCGAAGCGATCGCGCAGCGGCGTCGTCAGCAGCCCCTGCCGCGTCGTCGCGCCGACCAAAGTAAAGCGCGGCAGGTCGATCCGCACGCTGCGTGCCGAGGGCCCCTCGCCGATCATCAGGTCGAGCGCGCGGTCCTCCATCGCCGGATACAGCACCTCCTCGACCGCGGGCTGCAACCGGTGGATCTCGTCGATGAACAGCACGTCGCCATCCTCGAGATTGGTCAGCAGCGCGGCAAGGTCCCCCGACTTGGCGATCACCGGCCCAGAGGTGGCGCGGAACCCCACCCCCATTTCGCGCGCGACGATCTGCGCGAGCGTGGTCTTGCCGAGCCCCGGCGGCCCGAAGAACAGCACATGGTCGAGCGCATCGCCGCGCGCCTTGGCCGCCTGGATGAAGATCCGCAGATTCTCGCGCGCGGCCTTCTGCCCGACGAATTCGTCGAGATTCTTGGGGCGCAGCGCCGCATCCACGTCCTCGGGGCGGCGGGCTGGCGTGAGCAGGCGTTCGGCATCGGTCATCAAGCCCGTTCCCTACCCGTTCACGCCCGCCCCTGTCACCCCGTCGCGCGCGTCCCGCCCGACCGGCCTACCGAATTCACGGGATCAGCCGGTCCGCGCGGAGCTGCGCGAACAGGTCGAAGAACGCGTCGTCGGTCGGCTGATAGCGCGTAAAGCCCATCCGCCGGCTCTTGCCCATGTCGGTGACGACCTCGATCGGCCGGCCGAGATCGGCATCGGTGTGCCACGGCGAGGCGAGGCGCGTGAGATCGACCTCGACCAGCCCCTCGCGCTCGGCGATCCGCTGCCACACGACCGCGTCATCGGCCATCTGCTCCTCGAGCGGCACGACCGTCCCGTCGAACGGCGCCGCCTCGATCCCGAACCATTCGGCGATCCGCGACCACATCCAGCTCCAGCGGAACACGTCGCCATTGACGATGTTGAAGTCCTGGTTCGCCGCCTCGGGCGTCGTCGTCGCCCAGACGAGCTGCGCCGCGAGCTGACGCGCGTCGGTCATGTCGGTCAGCCCGTTCCACTGCGCCGCCGATCCCGGAAAGCGGAACGGCCGCCCGGTCTCGCGGCACAGGGTCGCATAGGCCGCCAGCGTCGTCCCCATGTTCATCGCATTGCCGACCGCCTTGCCGATCACCGTATGCGGACGGTGCACGCTCCAGCTGAAGCCGTCGCGCTCGGCCGCCGCGAACACTTCGTCCTCCTGCGCATAATAGAAATTCTCGACCTCGAGCCGGCCCTGCTCCTCGCGGAACGGCGTCTGCGGCAGCACACCCTTACCATACGCCTCGAACGGCCCGAGATAATGCTTCAGGCCCGTCACCAGCGCGACATGCCGCACCGACTTGGCGGGACGCAGGCCGTCGAGCAGGTTGCGGACCATCGCGCCGTTGACGCGGATATTCTCCGCCTCGGTCGCCTGGCGCGACCAGGTCGAGACGAACACCGCGTCGGGCGCCAGATCCTTCAGCGCGGCGGCGGTACCCGCAGCGTCGCTCAGGTCGGCAGCAACCGGGTGCACGCCGGGCTGGGCGGACGGACGCCGCGCAAGGCCATGGACCGTCCATCCCTGTTCGATCAGCAGCGCCGCCGTCGCGCTGCCGACAATACCGCTCGTGCCAACCACCAATGCCGTCCGGGCCATCGTCATTCTCCGTTTCACTTGAACGCAGTAGCTAGGCATCGCCCGCGACGCGTTCTAGACGGCACCATTCGGGGCCCCGGGCACCTTTCGGGACCCAGTGACGTTCAGGGACCCAGTATGACAACCACGCCCCCCGATCACGATCCTGCCCCCGTGACCGACGACTGGCGTGAGGACTGCGCTCCGCGCCGGGTGCTCGACCTGTTTGCGACCAAATGGACGAGCATGGTCCTCCACACGCTCGACGCGCGGCACGAGGGCGGCGCGCGCACCGGCGTCCTCCACCGCAGCCTGCCCGGCATTTCGAAGAAGATGCTGACGCAGACGCTGCGCGACATGGAAACCAGCGGGCTGATCCTGCGCGACGTGCTCGCGACGATGCCCCCCGCGGTCGAATATAGTCTGACGCCGCTCGGCAGGCGGTTCGTCGAGCCGGTCAATCTGCTCTACGACTGGGGCCGCACCAATGCCGATGCGCTCGACGCGTTCGGCCCCGGCCCCGCGCCCCGCCGGTCCGCCAAACGGCCGAAGACCGACTGAGGCTAGGGCTTCGACGCCTTGCGCAGCGCCAGCCGGACGAGCGCGTCGAGCGTCGCGCCCGGCCCCAGTTCCTCGTCCGCCGCCGCCACCGCGACGCTCGCCTCGGCAGGCCGGAACCCCAGGTTGAGCATCGCCGACACCGCATCCGCCGACGCCCCTGGCGCCGCATTGACCACCGCGGGCCCGAGCCCGAGCGCGATCCCGCCGACCTTGTCCTTCAATTCCATGACGATACGCTGGGCGAGCTTCGGCCCGACGCCGTTCGCGCGCGCGACCATCGCCTTGTCGCCGCTGACGATCGCGCGCGACAGGTCGACGGGTTCAAGCGCGGACAGGATCGCGAGCGCAACCCGCGCGCCGACGCCTTGCACCGCAGTCAGCAACCGGAACCAGTCGCGCTCGTCCGCGCTCGAAAATCCGACGAGCCGCTGGAAATCCTCGCCGACCAGCAGTTCGGTGAAGACGGTGCAGGCCTCGCCGATCGGCCCGAGGGCCGACAGCGTGCGCGCCGACGCGCCGACCAGATAGCCGACCCCGCCGACGTCGATCACCGCATGGTCGATCCCGGTCGAGTCGAGCCGGCCCTTCAGATGGACGATCATGCGCCTACTCCCGTGCGTCGCGACAGCGCCGCCGCGCTCGCGACATGATGCGCATGCGTGATCGCCACCGCCAGCGCATCGGCGGCGTCGGGGCCGGCGAGTTTCGCGCCGGGCAGCAACACCGCCATCATCGCCTGAATCTGTTTCTTGTCCGCGCCGCCGGTGCCGACGACGCCTTTCTTGACGGTCGAGGGGTGATATTCGCCGATATGCAGCCCCGCCCCCGCCGCCGCGAGCAGCACCACGCCGCGCGCCTGCCCCAGCTTCAGCGTCGACTGCGCATTGGCGTTGCCGAGCACCTCCTCGACCGCAGCGCCATCCGGCCGCTCGGCGCGGATCACGTCAAGCAATGCGGAGTAGAGCGCCGTCAGCCGCCGCGGCAGCGCCATCGAGGGATCAGTCCTGATCTGGCCATTGGCGATATGGCTCAGCCGGTTACCGTCCGCACGGATGACACCCCAGCCCGTGGTGCCGAGGCCGGGGTCGAGTCCTAGAATAATCATAGGGAATAAGGTGGGTTCACGCGGAGACGCGAAGACGCGGAGGGGGTGCGCATTTTGCGGCCGTCGCGCGTCAGCGCGACCTTCATGCCGTCGGGCTGGCCGATCGGCGATAGGCCGCTGACGCGGAAGACGAACCCGCGCAGGGCAACTCTCCGCGCCTCCGCGTCTCCGCGTGAAAACACCTTCTTCATCTCAACCCCAACGAATCAACCCAGCGTCTCCATGATCTCGTCCGAGATCTCGTAATTGCCCCACACCGTCTGCACGTCGTCGTCATCGTCGAGCGCGTCGATCAGCTTGAACAACGTCGCCGCATCGTCCGCATCGACCGCGACCATCGTCTGCGGACGCCAGGCGAGCTTCGCGCCCTCGGCCTCGCCGAGCTTCGCCTCGAGCGCCTTGGCGACTTCGTGCAGATCGCCCTGCGCGGTCCAGACCTCGTGCCCGTCCTCGCTCGACGTCACGTCCTCGGCGCCCGCCTCGAGCGCTGCCTCGAACACCGTGTCGGCATCGCCCGCGCTCGCCGGATAGGAGATCAGCCCGACGCGGTCGAACGCATGGCTGACCGACCCGCCGGCACCTAGGTTACCGCCATTCTTGCCGACCGCGACGCGCACGTTGGTTGCGGTACGGTTGCGGTTGTCGGTCAGCGCCTCGATGATCAGCGACACGCCGCCCGGCCCGAAGCCCTCATAGCGGATCTCTTCGTAATTCTCGGCATCGCCGCGGCTCGCCTTGTCGATCGAGCGCTGGATGTTCTCCTTGGGCAGCGACGCCGCCTTGGCCGCGTTCACCGCGGCGCGCAGGCGCGGGTTCATGTCAACATCGGGCAGGCCCATCTTGGCCGCGACCGTGATTTCCCGGCTGAGCTTGCTGAACGCCGACGAGCGCTTCTTGTCCTGCGCACCCTTGCGATGCATGATGTTCTTATATTTGGAATGGCCTGCCATCTGTGCCTCTATAGCTGATGCGCCGCTCTTAGGCTCCGGCACCCGATTTCGCCAGAGCATCGATTTTTCCCTCAATCGCGTCGAGCCGCGCGAGCACCAGATGGTCGATCTTGTGATGCACGCGCAAAATGTCGAGCTCGGCGCGAAGATTGGTCTCGTAATCGAGGCTCGCGGCGAGCCGGTCCTTCGCCGATTGCCGGTTCTGGCTCATCATGATGATCGGCGCCTGGATCGCCGCGACCGTCGACAGCAGCAGGTTGAGGAAGATGTAGGGATAGGGATCGAACGCCGCGTTGAAATGGGTGAGGATGTCCGAATTGAGGATCATCCAGCCGAGCAGCACCGCAGTGAACGCGATGATGAACCCCCACGACCCACCGACCGCCGCAACCCGGTCCGATAGCCGCTCGCCGAACGTCGCGCGTTCGTCGGCCAGGTCGGCGGCGTCGCGACTGACCGTGGTCCCCGCCTCGATCCCCGCGAGCACGCGGCGCTGCTCGTCGTTGAGCTCGCCGGGGGGCTTGCCGAGCAGGCGGTGCGAGAGATCGTCGAGCGGAGAGGATGTAGCCATGGCGAAAGGCGTAACCGCGATTGCGGATTAAGCCAGCGCGCAAAACCGCGCTTGCGACGAGACCCGCGAAAGACTCCTTGCCCCGATGCGCCCGCACCTGCCAAACGCGCGGCATGACGGTTAGCGTGAATATGGGCACCGACGGCAATGGTACGGCCGTCGGCGTCGACCTGGAGGAACTTCTCGCCACGCGCCTGCTGGTGCAGGGCAATTCGGGATCGGGAAAATCGCATCTGCTGCGCCGCCTGCTCGAACGGTCGGCGGGGCATGTCCAGCAGATCGTGATCGATCCCGAGGGCGATTTCGTGACGCTCGCGGGCCCGCATGGCCATGTCGTGATCGAGGCGGGCGACTATAGCGAACGCGAGATCGCGCGCATCGCCACCCGCCTGCGCGAACACCGGACGTCCGCGGTGCTCAGCCTCGAGGGACTCGAGGTCGAAGGGCAGATGCGCTGTGCCGCGTCGTTCCTCTCCGCGCTGTTCGATGCCCCGCGCGAGCATTGGTATCCGGTGCTCGTGGTCGTCGACGAAGCGCAGATGTTCGCGCCCGTCACCGGCGGCGAAGTGTCCGAAGAGGTACGCCGTGCCTCGCTCGCGGCGATGACCAACCTGATGTGTCGCGGCCGCAAGCGTGGTCTCGCCGGCGTGATCGCGACCCAGCGTCTGGCGAAGCTCGCGAAGAACGTCGCAGCGGAAGCGTCGAACTTCCTGATGGGCCGCACCTTCCTCGACATCGACATGGCACGCGCCGCCGATCTACTCGGCATGGAGCGGCGTCAGGCGGAGGCGATCCGCGACCTCCAGCGCGGCACCTTCATGGCGCTCGGCCCCGCGGTCTCGCGCCGCCCCATCACCGTGAAGATCGGCGACGTCGCCACCTCGGCGCGCAGCGGCAGCCCCAAGCTGACCCCGCTGCCCAGCGCCGCGCCGATGGACCTGCAGGACCTGCTCTCCGAGCCCGTGGTCGACGCGCCCGAACTCGGCCTGCTCTTCGATTCGCGGCCGCGGCGCGTGCCGGCGGAAGAACTGCTCGACGGTATCGCCCGCCCGCCCGAGCCGCGCACCGCCGCGCCCCCGCCGCCCGAGAAGACCGACGACGAGGTCGAGGCGGTCTATGCCGACGTGTTCCGCGCGATCGTCGAGGATCCCGAATCGATGCTGCGCCCGCCCTCGGTGCTGTTCCAGGATTTCCAGGTGCGATGCCGGATGGGCGGCCTCGCCAAGCCCCCGCTCGATCTGCCGGGCTTCGTCCGCCGGCTGAGCTGCGCACGCGCCGGGATCTTCGACATGACCGACGAGGCGTGGACCGCGGCGCTCGATGTCGCCAGCGGGCTGCCCGACGACATGCTCGGCGCGTTCCTGCTGGTCGCACGCGCCGCACGCGAGGGCGAACCCTGCCCCTCAGACGCGCGCATCGCCGCGACCTATGGCACCAGCTCGCTTGGCCGGGTGAAGCGCCTGATCGGCTATATCGAGAGCCGCAACCTGATCGTCTGCCGCACAGACCTGGCGGGCAAGCGCTCGATCACGATCCCGGGACTCGGCTGGACGACGCTGCCGGCAGAGGCGGCTTAATTAGAACGCGAAAGCGAAGACCAGTCCGGCGACCACGCCGATCTGCACGATCGCGATCATCTGCAGCCGGCCGACGAACGGCTGCTTGCGGGTCTTGTGGCGAAAACGACGGCGCGCCCAGAAGGCGCCGGGGCTGCCACCGAGCGCTGCGAACCAGAGCAAACGGGATTCGGGGATGCGCCATGCGCCGCCGCGCGATCGGCGCTTGTCCAGCGCGAACGCGGCGACCGTGACCGCGTTGATCAACAGAAACAGAAATGACGCCGCAGCGATCGATACGAGCATGGCTCACCGGTACCGCGTCGACGTTGACGCGGCGTCCACCCCGGCGTCGATGACGCATCGCGAGGGAGACACCGCGCAGAGACCGATCCTCAGATCATCCCCAGTGCCTGGAGGTACACTTCGAGGATCGCCTCCTCCTCCTGATATTCTTCCTTCTTCTTCTTGCGGATCGACAGGATCTTGCGGATCGCCTTGGGGTCGTAGCCACGACCCTTGGCCTCGGCCATCACGTCCTTGATGTCGTCCGCGATACCCTTCTTCTCTTCTTCGAGACGCTCGGCGCGCTCGATCAGCAGGCGCAGTTCGTCCGCTGCGACCGCGCCGCCGCC
This sequence comes from Sphingomonas aerolata, assembly GCF_003046295.1. Classification (GTDB taxonomy): domain Bacteria; phylum Pseudomonadota; class Alphaproteobacteria; order Sphingomonadales; family Sphingomonadaceae; genus Sphingomonas; species Sphingomonas aerolata. The sequence goes on along the minus strand of NZ_PZZN01000002.1, from coordinate 108,223 downwards.
CATGCCGTGTTGGCGTTCGTCCGTCATGATACTCGTCCCCATTCGCTCGAAACACAGACCCGCATGCGGCGACCGGGGTCCAAGGACCGCCGATGAATCGCGCCGCTGCAAGTGCGGCGCCGCGTCTAGGCGGTAACCGTTCGCGGCTCAAGCGACCCCGGGTCAGACGACCGCATTCTTGGCGACGCTGGCCTTCATCCGCTCGAGCTGCTCGGGCGTGGCGTCGCCTTGGTGCTGCGCCTTCCACTGCGAATAGGGCATGCCGTACACAGCCTCGCGTGCCGCATCCTTGTCGAGACCACCGGCCTCCTCGACCCAGTCGGACAGGCAGTTGCGGCAGAATCCCGCCAGACCCATCAGGTCGATATTCTGCGCATCGTCGCGGTGGCGCAGGTGGCGGATCAGCCGGCGAAAGGCCTGCGCCGCTACGGCATCGTCGAGTGTGTCCAGCGTGTCGCTATCGTGGTTCATTCGTATGCTCCGTAGTTGATCCCACCGAGATAGGGTTTAAGGCCCGTGGCGGCAAAGACCTCCCCCAGGAAACGCAACGCATGACCATGGCCATCGCACCCCGCTCGCGCAAAGTCCGCATCCTCGCGACGCTAGGCCCTGCCAGCAGCACGCCCGAGATGATCGCGACGCTGTTCCGCACCGGCGCCGACGCGTTCCGCATCAACATGAGCCACGGCGACCAGCAGTCGAAGATCGCGGTGATCCAGGCGATTCGCGCGCTGGAGAAGCAATATCGTCGTCCCTCGACGATCCTCGCCGATCTTCAGGGTCCCAAGCTGCGCGTCGGCAAGTTCGACGGCGGCCGCACGGTGCTCGAAACCGGCTCGACCTTCGTGCTCGACCGCGACACGACGCCGGGCGATGCGACCCGCGTCGAGCTGCCGCATGACGAGATCTTCGCCGCGATCGAGCCGGGCGCGCGCCTGCTGCTCGACGACGGCAAGCTGGTGCTGCGCGTCGTCTCGCACAGCCCGCGCGAAATCACGACGCGCGTCGAGGTCGGCGGTGCGCTGTCGAACAACAAGGGGCTGAACGTCCCCGACGTCGTGCTGCCGATGGCCGCGCTGACCGAGAAGGACCGCAGCGATCTCGACTTCGCGGTCGACCAGGGCGTCGACTGGATCGCGCTGTCGTTCGTACAGCGTCCCGAGGATCTGTGGGAGGCACGCAAGCTGATCGGCGGCAAGGCCGCGCTGCTCGCAAAGATCGAGAAGCCCGCCGCGATCGAGCGGCTCGAGGAGATCGTCGAGGCGTGCGACGGCGTGATGGTCGCGCGCGGCGATCTTGGTGTCGAAATGCCCCCGCAGGCGGTGCCGCCGCTGCAGAAGCGCATCGTCGAGGTGTCGCGCCGCATGGGCCGCCCGGTCGTGGTCGCGACTCAGATGCTCGAATCGATGATCACCTCGCCCTCGCCGACGCGCGCCGAGGTCTCGGACGTCGCGACCGCGGTCTATGACGGTGCCGATGCGATCATGCTCTCGGCGGAAAGCGCCGCGGGTGCATGGCCGGTCGAATCGGTCGCGATGATGGACGCGATCGGCGTGTCGGTCGAGGCGGACCCGGAGCACGGCGACCGCATGCACTTCACCGTGATGAAGCCCGATCCGACGACGGCCGACGCGCTGGCCGAGGCGGCGAAGAACATCGCCGCGACGGTTTCAGCGGTCGCGATCATCTGCTTCACCACCTCGGGCTCGACCGCGCGCCGGATCGCGCGCGAGCGGCCCTCGGTGCCGCTGCTGGTGCTGACGCCGAGCCAGGACACCGCGCGCCGTCTCGGCCTGTTGTGGGGCACGCATGCGGTCCACACCCGCGACGTCGAGTCGTTCGAGGACATGGTCGCCAAGTCGAAGCGCATGGCGCTGCGCCACGGCATGGCGAAGGCGGGCGACCGCGTGATCGTGCTCGCGGGCGTGCCGTTCCGTACGCCGGGCTCGACCAACGTGCTGCATGTCGTGCGGATCGTCGGCGACGAGCTGAAGGGCCACCACTCGCAGGTCTGAGGCGGCTCCCCCTAGCGCTCCCCCCTAGCGCTCCCCCGCCAAATCCGCGATGGCTGGTACACGGACCGGACGGGGGAGCAACCGCATGACGTTACGCGAAAAGATCGGCTGGGGTGCGATGAGCCTGCTCGGGGCGTGCGCGCTCGCGGTGGTCGCGTTCCAGCGCGGCGAGCATGTCAACGCGCTGTGGATCGTCGCCGCATCGGTCTCGGTCAACCTGATCGCCTATCGCTTCTACGCCCGCTATATCGCGCGCAACGTCATGCAGCTCGATGCGACGCGCCCGACCCCGGCGATCCGCCGCGCGGACGGGCTCGATTATGTCGCAACCGACCGCAACGTCCTGTTCGGCCACCATTTCGCGGCGATCGCCGGCGCCGGACCGCTGGTCGGGCCGGTGCTCGCGGCGCAGATGGGCTATCTCCCCGGCACGCTCTGGATCCTCGCCGGCGTCGTGCTGGCGGGCGCGGTGCAGGACTTCATGATCCTGTTCATCTCGATGCGCCGCGACGGCCGCTCGCTCGGCGAGCTGATCCGCATGGAAATGGGCGCAGTGGCGGGCACGATCGCGCTGATCGGTGCCTTTGCGATCATGGTCATCATCCTCGCGGTGCTCGCGCTGATCGTCGTGCGCGCGCTCGCGGGCAGCCCCTGGGGACTGTTCACCGTCGCGGCGACGATCCCGCTTGCCTTCGCGATGGGGATCTACACGCGCTGGATCCGTCCGGGGCGCATCGGCGAGGTCTCGATCCTCGGCGTCATCGGGCTGCTGCTCGCGATCGTCTATGGCGGCCAGGTCGCCGAATCCGCCTTCTGGGGCCCGGTCTTCACGCTGACCCCGGTCCAGCTGTGCATCCTGATGGTCGGCTATGGCGCGGTCGCGTCGGTGCTGCCCGTCTGGCTGCTGCTCGCGCCGCGCGATTACCTGTCGACCTTCCTCAAGATTGGCGCGATCGTCGCGCTGGCGATCGGCATCGCGGTCGTCGCACCGCCGCTGCGTATGCCCGCGCTCACCAAGTTCATCGACGGCAGCGGTCCGGTCTGGTCGGGCGGGCTGTTCCCGTTCCTGTTCATCACGATCGCCTGTGGTGCAGTCTCGGGCTTCCACGCGCTGATCGCCAGCGGCACCACGCCCAAGCTGATCGCCAGCGAGGGTGACGCGCCCTTTATCGGCTATGGCGCGATGCTGATGGAGAGCTTCGTCGCGATCATGGCGCTGGTTGGTGCGACGATCCTCGATCCCGGCATCTATTTCGCGATGAACAGCCCCGCCGCGGTGCTCGGGACCGACGCAGCGTCGGCGGCCGCCGCGGTCACCAATATGGGCTTTGCGATCACGCCCGAGGCGCTGGCGCAGGCCGCACGTGATGTCGGTGAGACCACCATCATCAGCCGCACCGGCGGCGCGCCGACGCTCGCGGTCGCGATGGCGGAGATCTTCAGCAACCTGATCGGTGGTCAGGCGATGGAGGCGTTCTGGTACCACTTCGCGATTCTGTTCGAGGCGCTGTTCATCCTGACCGCGGTCGATGCCGGCACGCGCGCCGGCCGTTTCATGCTGCAGGACCTGATCGGGCTCGTGGTGCCGTCGTTCCGCAACGCCTCGGCGATCGGCCCGGGCATCGTCGCGACCGCGCTGTGCGTGACCGCCTGGGGTTTCTTCCTCTATCAGGGCGTGACCGATCCACTCGGCGGGGTGAACACTTTGTGGCCGCTATTTGGCATCTCGAACCAGATGCTCGCCGCGGTCGCGCTGATCCTGGCCACGGTCGTGCTGTTCCGGATGAAGCGCCAGCGTTATGCCTGGGTGACGATCCTGCCCGCCGCATGGCTGTGCCTGTGCACGATCACCGCGGGGCTGCTGAAGCTGTTCTCGAGCGATCCGAAGGTCGGCTTCCTCGCGCATGCGTCCAAGTTCGCGGACGCTGCAGCGCGCGGCGAGATCCTGGCGCCCGCCAAGACGATGGCGGAGATGCAGCGGATCATCTTCAACGACCGAATCGATGCCGCGCTGATCGCGCTGTTCCTCGGCGTCGTCGTCTCGATCCTCGCCTTCGGCATCCGCAGCTGCCGCGCAGCGCTGAAGGTCGATCGCCCGACCGTGACCGAAGTTCCGCCCATGCTGGTCCCGGCCGAATGACGCCGCGCATCCGGCATCTGCTGGCACGCGCGCGGGAGACCGCGCTGATGATGGTCGGCCAGCCCTCCTACGCCGCCTATCTGCAGCACATGGCCGAGCATCACCCCGGCCATGCGGCGATGGATCCCGCGGCGTTCTTCCGTGACCGCGAACAGGCGCGCTACGGCGGCAAGGGCGGTGGCCGATGCTGCTGAACGACCCGCCACGTTCGATTGTCGCCGCGCTGCGCGGCGCGACCGGCGGCGATCACGACCGCGTCGACACCGCCTATGGCGACTTCGACCTCGCCGCGCCCGACAGCTATCGTGCGTTCCTCCATGCGCACGCGCTCGCGCTTCCTGCAGCCGAGGACGCGCTCGCCGCCGTCCCGGGCCTGCCCCACTTCCGCGCCCGCACGCCCCTCCTCGCCGCCGACCTCGCGGCGTTGGGCAAGACGATGCCGCCACCGCTGCCCTTCGCGCTGCCCGCGGGCGAAGCCGCCGCCTGGGGCGCGCTCTATGTCGTGGAGGGGTCGCGGCTCGGCGGCATCATGCTTGCGCGCACCGTGCCCGACGGGCTGCCGACCACCTATCTCGGCGCGCGGCATCTGTCGGGCGAATGGCGCGAGCTGCTCGGTGCACTCGACCGCGCCGCGACACTCGCTGGAACAGACACGTGGATCGACGAGGCGATCACCGGCGCGCGCGCGACCTTCGACCTGTACCGCCGCGCCGCCGCCGCGCGCTAAGCCTCAATCCTCGATCGGGGCGGTCATGATCACGCGTAGCCCGGGCATGTTGTCCTGCTGCGCGATCGATCCCGACAGACGTCCGACCACCGCGTTCATCATCCTGCTGCCGAACCCGACGCGCGTGCCGGTCTGACCAACGCCCTTGTCCGCGACGATCAGCCGGATCTGATTGCGATATTGCTCGAGCGCGATCAGGATCGGGCCGGGCTGCCCGCCATAGGCATATTTGCTCGCATTGATGACGAGCTCGGTCAGGATCAGCCCGACATTGACCGCACGGTCGGTCGGCATCAGCACGGGCGCGAGGTCGAGCCGCATCTGCGCGCCCCACTCCTGGCCCAGCGTCCCCTTCATGTCGCCCGCCAGTTCCTCGAGATAGCGCGCGAGGTCGACCGACTGGACCTGGTCGTCGCGGTACAGACGCCGATGCACCAGCGCGACCGCAGACAGCCGTGCCTGCGCCTCGGCAAGATGCGCGGTGACGTTGGCGTCGCCCGCCGCCTTGGCCTGCAGTGCGAGAAACGCGGAGACCATCTGCAGGCTGTTCTGCACACGGTGATTGACCTCCTTCATCAGGACGTCCTTCTGCTCGATCAGCACGTCCTTTTCGGCCAGCGTCCGCTGCAATTCGCGGTTGAGCGCGCGCATCCGGTTGCTCGCATAGCTGTCGTGGAACATCCGACGCAGCCGATAGCCGGCCTCGATCTCCTCAAGCGACCAGCGCCGCGATTCGCCGCGCACCTCTTCGGTCCATGACGCGAACGACGTGCGCGGCGTCAGCTGTTCGGCGGGATCGCCCGACGTCGCCTTATGCGGATTGCCTGCCCATTCGATCTCGGTGATCCGCTCGGCGCGGAACCACAACAGCACCGCGCCCTCGTCGATCAGCGGCATCGCAAGCAGCCCGCTCGCCGTCGACCGATAGCGTTCCGCAGGCGGGTAGAGCGTCGACAGCGCATGCGTTGCAACGATGTCGCCTGTCCCGCGGCTGCGGATCCACTCGACCAGGTCCAGTACGTCTCTGTCGTCCGGACACTGGCCGTCGCGCTGCACCGCGCCGTGCTGGACGAGCGCGAAGCCGTCGCTCGCCAGCATCCGGCGCAGGTCGTCGCCGACCGCCGCCGCGGTCCGCTGTGCGCTGCCCTCGGTGGCCATCTTGAGCACGACGACGTCTTCCACCGACCGCAGCCGCAGGCGTTCGCGGTATCCCTCGGCCTCCTCCTTCGCGCGGATCTGTCGGGCGAGGCTGCTCGCCAGCGTGCTCGCGGTCGCGCGGATATCGGGCGCCAGCGTCCGCGGCGTCATGCTGTGGCAGGCGATCATCCCCCACAACAGCCCGTCCTTGACGATCGAGATCGACGCGGACGCCGCGACGCCCATGTTGGTCATGTAGCGCAGATGGATCGGCGACACGCTGCGCAGCGCGACGTCGCTCAGATCGAGCCTCTCGAACCCAGCAGGGCGCAGGATCGCGGGTGTATAGACCGCATGCGGGATCGCGCGCGTCCGGTTACGGACATACAGCGCGCGCGCCTGTTTCGGGATGTCGGTCGCAGGAAAATGATGGTTGAGGAAGCTGTGCAACGCGGGATCACGATCCTCCGCCATCACGCGCCCGGATTCATCGTCGAGAAAGCGATAGACCATGACGCGGTCGAACCCGGTCAGAGTCCGGAACGCGACCGCCGCCTGCTCGCACAGCGCCTGGAGATTGCCCGATCGCTCGAACGCGGTCGCCATCGAATCGAGCCAGCCGAGCACGGTCGCAGCGCTCGACGGCGCCGTCGTGGCGGGTTCGAGCTCAACGAGGACGTGTTCCTCGCTCGCATGCAGGACCATGTGGAACTGCTCGCTGGTACCTGCGACCAGCGTGCCGACCGCGGCGCCGATCATGCTCCCGCGCCCCGACCGCTCCGCCAGCAGCGCGGTGACGTCCTGGCCGATCAGCGTCGCGAGGTCCGCGCCCAGCCAGTCGGGGGTCAGCCGCGTCTCGATATCGCCCGCGCCCGCAACGACGCGCAGGCTTTCCGCATCGGCGACGAGCAACAGCCCGTGCGGCTGGATCGCGCCAGGAATGTGTATGGGCTCCCGATCGCAGGCCGTAAGGTCCAACGCGGTATCAGTCACAGATGATGGGCCTTTCCGTCAAGCCGCGACCATGTCGTTTCGCGCGTGGAAAAGCAAATAAGCCAAGGCAGTTACGCCACCGGTGCCATCGCCTCCACGCGCGCATCCGCCCGGTCTGCATAGCGGCGCGCGATCACCGCACAGGCGATCAGCTGGATCTGGTGGAACAGCATCAGCGGCAGCAAGATCACACCGACCTGCGCCGCAGGGAACAGCACGCCGGCCATCGGCACCCCCGACGCCAGGCTCTTCTTCGAACCACAGAACAGCAACACGATCGCATCCTCGCGCGGCAGCCGCATCAGCCGCGCGATGGTCAGCGTCAGCGCCAGCACGATGGCCAGCAGGGCACAGGAGAGCAGCCCGATCAGGAGCAGATCGCCGAGCGACACCCGGCTCCACAGGCCCTCGACCACCGCCGCGCCGAACGCGCCATAGACGACGAGCAGGATTGATCCGCGATCGACGATCGTCAGCATCGCCTTGCGCCGCGTCACCCATGCGCCGATCCAGGGCCGCAGCACATGCCCCGCCACGAACGGCACGAGCAGCTGGACGATGATCGTCTCGACACTTTCGATCGACATCGCGCCGGCATTGCCTGCATTCCGCATCAGCAGCGCGACCAGCGCGGGGGTGATCAGTATGCCGAGCAGGTTGGAAAAGGATGCGCTGCAGACCGCGGCCGCGACATTGCCGCGCGCGATCGCGGTAAAGGCGATCGACGACTGGACCGTCGAGGGCAGCAGCGTCAGGAACAGCACGCCCGTCGCCATCCGCGCGTCGACGAAGGGCAACGCGGTCAGCCCAAGTCCGAGCGCGGGAAAGGCGACGAACGTCACCCCCAGCACGGCGAGGTGGAGCGGCCAGTTGCGCAGTCCGTCCCAGATCGCCGCGCGCGACAATTTCGCGCCGTGAAGGAAGAACAGCAGGAAGATTGCGACGTCGGCGACATAGCCGACGATCGTCGCCGCCTGTCCCCGCGCCGGCAACAGGCTCGCCAGCACGACGGTGCCGAGCAGCATCAGGATGAACGGCTCGAAGATCGATAGAAAGCGCCGGATCACGGATGCGCGGTCACATAGGCCTCGAGGGTTGCAAGATGCCCGGCGATCGCCTCGTCATCGAGGAAGCTGCCGAGGAAGCTGTTGCGCGCCAGCGTCACGATCTGCCCGCGCGACAAATTGCGCGCGCGCGCGGTCTGGCGGTAGTTCTCGCCAATATAGCCGCCGAAATAGGCCGGGTCGTCCGAATGGATCGTCGCGCGCAGGCCGAGATCGAGCATCCTGTCGATCGGATGGTCCTCGATCCGGTCGACGTTGCGCAGCGCGACGTTCGACAGCGGGCACACGGTCAGCGTCATCGCCTCGCGGGCAAGCCGCGCGACCAGCACCGGATCCTCGAGCGCACGATTGCCGTGATCGATCCGGTCGACGCGCAGGATGTCGAGCGCTTCGTGGATATAGGCGGGCGGGCCTTCCTCGCCGGCATGCGCGCACAGCAGCAGCCCGGCTTCCGCCGATGCTTCGAACACGCGCGCGAACTTCGATGGCGGATGCCCCATCTCGGACGAATCGAGCCCGACGCCGATCATCTGGTCGAGCCAGGGCTGTGCCTGTTCGAACGTCCTGAATGCATCCTCCTCGTCGAGATGCCGCAGATAGCTCATGATCAGCCCGATGCTCATCCCGTGCTTCGCCCGCGCCGCATCGATGCCTGCGAACAGGCCGTTGGCGACGACGTCGAACGGGATTCCGCGATGCGTGTGCGTCTGCGGATCGAAGAAGATCTCGGCATGGACCACGCCGTCCTGGGCGACCCGGTCGAAATAGGCGAGCGCCAGATCGTGGAAATCCTCCTCGGTCTTCAACACGGCCGCGCCCGCATAATAGATATCGAGAAAGGTCTGAAGGTTGGTGAAGCTGTAGGCCGCGCGCACGTCCTCGACGCTCTTGAACGGGATCGCGACCTTGTTGCGTTCGGCGAGCGCGAACATCAGCTCGGGCTCGAGGCTGCCCTCGATATGCAGATGCAGTTCGGCCTTGGGCAGGTTGGTGATGAAGTCGTCTGTCATGCTCGATCCCGTCGTGATGTGCGTCACCGCGCAACCATTCCGCGCGTCACGCACTTTGCGCAAGGTCGAAACCCGTTGCATGACATCGCTGTCACGTTACCGCGGACCGGCTATTGCCGCCTCTTACCGATCACGCGAAGGACCCATCGATGCCCACAGGACTGGTCGCACTGCTCGACGACATTGCCGGGATCACCAAGCTGGCCGCGGCCAGCCTCGACGATATCGGTGCTGCGACCGGCAAGGCGGGCAGCAAGGCGATCGGCGTGGTGGTCGACGATGCCGCGGTCACGCCGCGCTACATGGTCGGGTTCTCGCCGAAGCGTGAATTGCCGATGATCGGCAAGATCGCGCTCGGCTCGTTCCGCAACAAGCTGCTCTTCATCCTCCCCGCAGCACTCGCGCTCAGCGCGTTCGCACCCTGGGCCCTGACCCCGCTGCTGATGCTTGGCGGGACCTATCTCTGCTTCGAGGGTGCGGAAAAGATCCTCGAAGCGCTCGGCGGCGGCCATGCCGAAGCCGAAGCCACCGCCCCGATTGATCCGAAGACGCTCGAGGACCAGAAGGTGTCGGGCGCGATCCGCACCGACTTCATCCTGTCGGCGGAGATCATGGTCATCGCGCTGTCGGACGTTGCCGCCGAACCGATCTGGGAACAGGCGATCGTGCTTGCACTGGTCGGCGTCGCGATCACGATCCTCGTCTACGGCGTCGTCGCGCTGATCGTGAAGATGGACGATATCGGCCTGCATCTGACCGAGCGGAAAAGCCCGGCCGTGCAAGCGTTCGGCCGCGGCCTGGTCAAGGGCATGCCCGTCGTCATGTCGGTGCTGTCGGTGGTCGGCACTGCGGCGATGGTCTGGGTCGGCGGACAGATCATCGTCCACGGGATCGAGGATTTCGGGCTGACGACGATCCCGCACTTCATCCACGACACCGCCGCAGGCGCCGCCGCCGCGGTGCCGGTCGCCAAGGGCGTGGTGAACTGGGTGGTCAACGCCGCATTGTCGGGCGTCGTCGGCCTCATCCTCGGTGGCGCGATCGCACTTGGCCTCCACGCGGTGAAGAAGCCCAAGGCGCACTGAGCGGCTAGCGGCTCCTTCCATTCCCGTCCTCCTGACGAAAGTCAGAATCCAGAGCCAAGAACGTCAGCGCCCATTACCCTGGATCCTGACTTTCGTCAGGATGACGGCGTAGGGGAAGCAGCCTGCCCGGTAGGGCGTGGGAAATGCGCCCCCTATTTCGCCGTCCACTTGTCCATCCAGCCGATCACCTCGCCATACCATTGCAGGCTGTTCTTCGGCTTCAGCACCCAGTGATTCTCGTTCGGGTTGACCAGCAACCGTGACGGAATCCCGCGCCGCTGCAACGCGGTGAAGCTCGCCAGCCCCTGCGTGTACGGAATGCGGAAATCCTTCTCGCCGGTGATCACCAGCATCGGCGTCTTCCAGTTGGCGACGAAGTTGACCGGGTTCCATTTCTCGAACGCGGCGGGATCCTCGTAATAGGTCTTGCCGCCATGCTCCCACTCGTCGAACCACAGCTCCTCGGTCTCGTACGCCATTGCGCGCGCATCGAAGACGCCGTCATGCTGGACGATGCACTTGAACCGGTCGGGCCACTTCCCCTCGATCCAGTTCATCATATAGCCGCCATAGGACGCGCCGAGCGCGCAGGCGCGGTCGGCGTCGAGCCAGCCGAATTTGGCGGTCGCCGCCGCCAGCCCCTTTTGCAGATCCTCGAGCGGCCAGCCGCCCCAATTGTTGCTGATCGCGTCGGTGAAGGCCTGGCCGTACCCCGTCGACCCGTGGAAATCGACCGCGACCAGCCCGTAGCCCGCGCCCGCGAACACCGCCGGGTTCCAGCGATAGGACCAGCTGTTGTTGCTCGACCCCTGCGGGCCACCGTGCACCATATAGGCGACCGGGACCTTGCCCGTGGTGCCATACGGCTTCACCGCATAACCCCAGACGGTGTCGTCGTTCGCGCCCTTGAAGTTGAACCGCGTGACGGTCGGCATGTCGATGCCCGCGAGCTTTGTCGCGTTGACCGAGGTCAGCCGCTCGGGCTTCGGCATCCGCGTGCCCTTCACCGCCAGCGCATAAAAGTCGTCGGGCGCGGTCAGGCTGTTGATCGCGACGACCACGCCCTTCGGCGTCGGCACGACCGCACCGACATGGCCCTCCTGCGTCAGGCGAGTCACCTTGCCCGTCACGGGATCGACCGCGAACACCGGCGTTTCCTGCGTGTCGTCGGCGGTGACGTAGAGGCGTTTGCTGTCGGGGCTCCACGCGATCGACGCGACCGAGCGGTCCCAGCCCTGCGTCACCGCGCGCACCTGACCGCTCGCCAGATCGCGCGTCATCAGCACCTGGCGATCCGCCTCGAACCCCGCGCGCGCCATCGCGAACCAGGCGAGCGTCCGGCCGTCGGGCGACACCGTCGGCAGATTGTCCATGCCGGTGTTCGCCGCCGTCAGGTTGACCGGCGCTGCGGAACCGTCCGCGGGGACCGAGAAGATGTCGAGATTGGTCGAAATTGCCTCGATCCGCCCCGCCTCGCGCAGTGCGAAATACAGCGTTCTGCCGTCCGCGCTCCACGACACTTCCTCGCCACCGCCGAACGGCTTTGACGGCGCATCGCCGATCAGACCGCCCGTCACCGCGACGCCGTCGCCGGCTGCGCCCGCGGCCGTCAGCGGCAGCACGAACAGCTGCGACCGGTCGCCGTTCGACCATGTGTCCCAGTGCCGCACGAACAGCTGGTCGTAGGTCCGCCCCGCCCCGGCATTCGGGTCCTTCTTGACCATCGCGGGCGCAAGGCTCGGCGCGCCGGGCTTGCGATCGGCCCACACCACGAGCTTGTCGCCGGTCGGTGCGACCTTGAACCCGCCGAAACCGCCCTCGAAGCTTGTCAGCTTGCGCGGCGTGCCGCCGGCGATCCCGATCGACCAGACCGCGTCGCTGCCGCCCTTGTCCGACTGGTAATAGACGGTTGCGCCATCGGCGGAGAATTGCGCGCCGGTCTCGTTCACATCGGCTTCGGCGATCAGCGGCTCGGGTTTCGCACCCTTGCGTGTCAGGTCGAGCCGCCAAAGGTCGAACCGCCCGCGATCAGCGGCGAGATCGGTCTCGCGCTGCTCCCACACCAGCCAGCGGCCGTCCTTCGACACGGCGGGCGAGGACACGCGCGACAGCTTGACGACATCGTCGATGGTCAGCTGGCGGGCGGTGGCGGGGGCGCTTGCAAGAGCGAGCACGGCGAGGCTTGCGGACAGCAGGATCTTCATGCGCGTCTGCATAGAATGCTTGCACGATCGCGCGCAATCGCCACGTCGTCGCGCACGATGACGCGTAAATCCTCCTTCCCGCCCGTGGCCGCCGACGATGCGCGGCTGCTCGTGCTCGGCAGCCTGCCCGGCGACCGTTCGCTCGCCGAAGCTCGCTATTATGCGCATCCGCAGAACCAATTCTGGGCGCTGATGTCGGGGGTCGTGGCGCGCGATCTGGTCGCGCTGGCCTATGACGAGCGGCTGGTCGCGTTGCGCGATGCGGGCGTGGCGCTGTGGGACGTGATCGGATCGGCGCACCGCGTCGGCAGCACCGACGCCGCGATCCTCGATGCGCAGGACAATGCGGTCGCCGAGCTGGTCGCGCGCCTGCCCGACCTCCGCGCGATCGCGTTCAACGGCGCCACCGCGTTGAAGCTCGGCCTAAGACAGGGGCTCGGAACGCTCGGCCCGCAGATCGTCGCGCTGCCGTCGAGCAGCCCGCTCCACACGATCGGCCGCGCCGCCAAGCAGCCCGCCTGGGACGCGCTCGCCCCCTTCCTCGCCGGGCCGCGCTAGATCCGCACCGCGCCGGCCGCACGCACATCGGCAATCGTCGGCCAGCCATTCACCGCCATCAGCAGATCCGCCTCCGCCAGCAGGCACCGCAGCACATGCGCCGCCCCCGCCGCCCCATCGAGCGCGAGGCCATACGCATAGGGCCGTCCGACCCCGACCGCGCGCGCGCCGAGCGCGATCGCCTTCACCACGTCGCTCCCCGACCGGATCCCTGAATCGAACAGCACGGGCACGTCGCCCGCTGCGGCGACCACACCCGGCAGCATGTCGATCGCCGCGATCCCGCCATTGGCCTGCCGCCCGCCATGGTTCGAACAATAGATCGCATCCGCTCCCGCATCGATCGCGCGCCGCGCATCGTCGGGATGGCAGATCCCCTTCAGGATCAGCGGCAATGTCGTCAGCGAGCGCAGCCACGCCATGTCGTCCCAGGTCAGCACCTTGCCGAACACGCCTGCCCATTGCCGCACCGCAGCCGCGCCATCCTCCTCGGGCGGCTTGGCGAGCATCGCGCGAAAGACGGGGTCTGAGAAATAGTTCATCAGCACCGCGCCGCGCAGCTGCGGGAAGTTCGCGACGTTCAGGTCGCGCGGCCGCCATCCCGTTACCCAGGTGTCGAGCGTGACGACGATCCCCTTATACCCCGCCGCCTCGGCCCGGCGCACCAGGCTCTCGGCCAGCGCCTTGTCCTTGGGCGTGTAGAGCTGGAAGAACCCCGGCGTCTCGCCCAGCGCCCCCGCCACGCTTTCGAGCGGATCGTTCGACAGCGTCGACGCCATCAGCGGCACCCCCGTCTCGGCCGAGGCGCGCGCGGCGGCGAGATCGCCGTGACCGTCCTGCGTGCAGATTCCGATCACCCCGACCGGCGCCATGAAGACCGGGCTCGGCAGCCGCATCCCGAACAGCTCGACCGACAGGTCGCGCCTGCTGCAATCGACCATCATCCGCGGCGTCATGCCCCAGTGGCGGAACGCATGTGCATTGTTGTCCTGCGTGAATTCGTCGCCGCAGCCGCCCTGGACATAGCCCAGCACCGATGGCGGCATCGCCGCGCTCGCGCGCTGTTCGAGCGTCGCGTAATCGACCGGCAGCTTCGGGATCACGCCGCTCAGACCGGCGTTGTAAATCGCGTTCTGGTAATCGCCGAAATGCGGCATCCGCCTACTCCTATCGACGGCGTTACACCCGTCCTGACGGCAAATGTAGCGCTCAGCCGTCGAGCCGCGCCAGAAATTCCTTTGCCTGCGCCAGCGTCGCGTCCCGGTCCGCCGGCTTCATCTTAGCCCAGTTGCGATACGGCATCGCCAGCCGCGGATTGCGATCGAGCTTGTCCGCGTTGCGCACCAGGAAATCCCAGTACAGCGCATTGAACGGACACGCATTCTCCCCGACGCGCTGTTTCACGTCATAGCGACAATGCCCGCAATAATCCGACATCCGGTTGATATACGCGCCCGACGCCGCATAGGGCTTCGACCCGAGCAGGCCGCCATCGGCGAACTGGCTCATGCCCAGCGTATTGGGCAGCTCGACCCATTCATACGCATCGGCATAGACCTCCAGATACCATTCATGGACCTGCTTCGGGTCCGCGCCGATCAGCAGCGCGAAATTGCCCGTCACCATCAGCCGCTGGATGTGATGCGCATAGGCATGGTCGAGCGTCTGTCCGATCGCCTGCGAGAGGCAGTGCATGTCGGTCTCGCCGGTCCAGTAGAAGCCCGGCAGGTCTCGCCTCGCATCCAGGAAGTTGCGCTCGACATACTCCGGCCCCTCGCGCCAGTAGATGCCGCGCATATATTCGCGCCAGCCGATGATCTGGCGGATGAACCCCTCGGCACAGTTGAGCGGGACACGCCCGGCGGCATATTCCGCCTCGACCGCACGGCACAGATCGACCGGATCGAGCAGCCCCGAATTGATATAGGGCGACAGCACCGCGTGCCACAGGAACGGCTGGTCGGTCAGCATCGCATCCTGATAATCCCCGAACCGCGGCAGCGCGTGCTTGAGGAAATGCCGCTGCTGCTTGAGCGCGCCCTCACGCGTCGTTGCGAAGTCGAACGCATCGAGGCTGCCGGGATGCTCGCCGAACCGCGCCGCGACCATCGCGAGCACCTCGGTCGTGATCGCATCGGGGGCAAAGGAGAGCGGGCGCGGCATCAGCAGGTCGGCCTTGGCCGGCTTGCGATTGTCCGCATCGTAATTCCACTCGCCCCCCTCGGGCTTGTCGCCATCCATCAGCAACCCGGTGCGGCGGCGCATCTCGCGGTAGAAATACTCCATCCGCAACTGCTTGCGCCCCTCCGCCCAGGCCTCGAACTCGGCATGGCTGGCGAGGAAGCGGTCGTCGGCGCGGATCTCGACCGGCAGGCCGAACAGCGTTTCCCACGCGTCCAGCATCCCCGCAACGCGCCACTCGCCCGCTTCGGTGACGATGATCCGCGCCGGATCATGCCGCCCGATCGCGCGCGCGACCTCGCCGGTGAAGCTGCCGGTCGACTCCGGATCGTCGAGCGTGACGTAGTCGACGGTCCAGCCCGCCTCGCGCAGTGCCTCGGCGTGATGCCGCATCGCCGACAGGATATAGGCGATCTTGCGGCGATGGTGGCGGACATAGGTCGTCTCGTCGGCGACCTCCATCATCAGCACGATCGTCGCCGCCGGGTCGGCCCCGTTGAGCGACGCGATCTGCAGCGAGAGCTGGTCGCCGAGGATCGGCACGAGCGTGGTTTTCTTGGAGCGCATCGCATCCTACATGGCGGACCATGACCGCTCCTACAAACCCGTTATATCTGGGCCAGAACAGCGCCCTCCCCGCCTCGCCCGAAGAGGCCGTGCTCGATTACGTGCCCAACCCGCGCGTCGGCCGGACCTATCTGGTGCGGTTCGCGGTGCCCGAATTCACCTCGCTCTGCCCGGTTACCGGTCAGCCCGACTTCGCGCATCTCGTCATCGATTATGTCCCCGGCGAGACGATCGTCGAATCCAAGTCGCTCAAACTGTTCCTGGGCAGCTTTCGCAACCATGCCGGCTTCCACGAGGACTGCACGGTCGGCATCGGCGAGCGGCTGTTCGACGAAATGAAGCCGGTCTGGCTGCGGATCGGCGGCTATTGGTATCCGCGCGGCGGGATCCCGATCGACGTCTTCTGGCAGTCGTCCGCACCCCCCGCCGATCTCTGGCTGCCCGATCAGGGCGTCGCCCCGTATCGCGGGCGTGGCTGACGCCGTCGCCGCATGCAGCAAGATTGATAAAGTTTAATATCAAAGCGTGTGTTGCAGTGCAATATTAATGCAACTTTCATACCTTGTCAGCCGTTGGGGGTGAGCGCGATGCCGGGTTAGCCCGTTATGCGCGCTCAGACAAAGGACAGGGTATGGCGTTACCGGCGGACGGGACCAAGATCACGCGGCTGGCACTCATCGGCAATTTTTTGCCGAGGCGGTGCGGTATCGCGACATATACGACGGATGTGTTCACCGCGATGCGGGCGCGCTTTCCCGAGGTCGCGGTCGACGTCTATGCGATGGATGATCATCCTGGCCTGTACGAGTATCCGCCGGAAGTCGTTGGAACGATCCCCGAAACCGACCTGACCGCTTATCTGGATGCCGCGCGCAAGATCGATGCGAGCGGCGCCCAGGCAATCTGGGTGCAGCACGAATACGGCATCTATGGTGGCCCGGCCGGGGACTATCTGCTCGCGCTGCTCGACCGTACGACGCTGCCGGTCGTCGTTGCGTTGCACACGATCCTCGAACGCCCCAATCCCGACGAACGCCGCGTCATGGAGGGCCTGTTGCGCCGTGCCGCGCGCGTCATCGTGATGGCGGAGCGTGGCCGCGATATCCTCCAGCGCGTCTATGGCGCCAGCCCGCGGCAGATCGTGATGATCCCGCACGGCGTGCCCGATCGTGACCTCGTCGAACCTGACACGCTGAAGGCGCAATTCGGCTGGGAAGGCCGCAACGTCGTGCTGACCTTCGGACTGCTTGCGCCGAACAAGGGCATCGAAACGGTGATCGAGGCGCTGCCCGCGGTCATCGAACGCCATCCCAATCTGCTCTACGTCGTGCTCGGCGCGACGCACCCCAATCTCGTCGCGCATCAGGGCGAGGCCTATCGTGATCGTCTTAAGGCGCTGACCGAAGCCCGTGGCGTAGCGGGCAATGTCGCCTTCATCGACGCGTTCGTCGAACATGACGAGTTGCTGAGCTATCTGCAGGCGGCAGATATCTATGTGACGCCCTACACCAACCCGGCGCAGATCACCTCGGGCACGCTTAGCTACGCCATCGGCGTCGGCAAGCCCGTCATCTCGACCCCGTACGTCCATGCGACGGAAATCCTCGCCGATGGGCATGGCGTTCTTGTCCCGTTCGGAGATGTCGCCGCCTTCGCGCGCGAGATCGACATGCTGCTGTCGAGTGATCGCGACCGCCATCGCTTGGCCGAACGCGCCTATGCGCGCGGTCGTACGATGATCTGGCCACAGCTTGCCGAAACATCGATGGCAGAGATCCGCGCGGTGGTCGCGGCACGCCCTTTTCGTCTGGCCAAGCCTTCGCCCCCGTTGAAGCCGCTTGCGCCTGACTTCGCGGCCGTCGAACGGATGAGTGATTCGACGGGCATGCTCCAGCATTCGATCTACTCGATCCCCGATCGCCGGCATGGCTATTGCATCGACGACAATTGCCGTGCGCTCATGCTGATGAGTGCGATGCCGGACATGGATGAGGTCCAGCGTGACAAGTGGACGACGATCTATGCGTCGTTCGTACAATATGCCTGGAACCCCGACGAGCGCCGCTTCCGCAACTTCATGAGCTTCGACCGAACTTGGTGCGAGGATGTCGGGTCCGAGGATTCGAACGGTCGCACCGTCTGGGCGCTCGGTATCACCGCACGCGATGCACAGCTGGCCAAGCATCGCGACTGGGCGACGGCGATGTATGACTCGACCGCATCCTGTGCACTCGAGCTCGGCAGCCTGCGCGCTCAGGCCTTTGCGATGCTCGGCGCGGCGGCGATGCTCGAGGCCAGCCCCGGGCATCAGCTCTCGCTGTCGATCCTGGCAAAGTTCCCGGATGTCCATCTGGCACTGCTCGAGAAGACGCGGCGTCCCGAGTGGCAGTGGTTCGAGATTGTCCTCGCCTATGACAATGCGCGCCTGCCACAGGCGCTCATCCGTGCGGGCCAGGCGCTCGGCCGCCAGGACCTGATCGATTGCGGTCTGGCGACACTCGAATGGATCGTCGCCAAGCAGACCTCGCCCGAGGGTCGCTTCCGCGCGGTTGGTACGGAAAGCTTCGGACGCTCCTATGAGGATCCGCTGCAGTTCGACCAGCAGCCGCTGGAGGCACAGGCCACCGTCGATGCCTGCATGGCGGCGTTCGAGGCCACCGGCGACCTGCGCTGGCGTGACGAGGCCGAGCGCGCCTATCGCTGGTTCCTGGGCGGGAATGACCTCAATCTGCCGCTCGCGAGCATTGCCGATGGTGGCTGTTTCGATGGATTGATGCCGACGGGATTGAACCGCAACCAGGGTGCAGAGTCGATTTTGGCGCTGCAATTGGCCAATTGTGCGATTTCGGGGGTATCAAACGCAGCCCAAAGCGTGGCAGGAGCCTCGCGCGTCGTCGCATAGCCTCGCTAGCGTCGGCGTCCCAAGGTGGAACGGCACGCGAGGCATAAGCACGATGGACCTGTTTACCCACCAGCTGCGGTTGCACGCCGACCCGTCACGGGTCGTCGTCCGGCCCTTTCATATCGCCTGGGCCGGCAATGCCGGCGCACCCAGTCGTACCGAGCGACTGGTCGGCGAAGTCCTCGAGATGACGAGCGCCGAGGCGCGGATCCAGCTCGAGGTGGTGCTGAAGGATTTCGAGGCGCGGCACTGGCAGACGCGGCGCGTCTTCATGACGCGCTACGATCAGATCGAGGACATGCTCGGGCTTAACGGCGCGGATATCGGTGACGAGAAGCGCCAGCTGATCGGCGCCTATTTCTGTCATGAATACAGCTATGCCGCCGCCGCGCTGATGAACCCCAGCGCAGTGCCGCATTTCGACCAGTCCGGGATGCCGCCGGGCAGCCTGCGCATCCTGATGTCGATGCGCGCGGTCGGCGAAGGTCACATCTCGTCGGTCGCCTTCCGCGAAGGCATCATCACCGACCAGAATCTGATGAAGCTCGCGCCCGAGCCGCCCTTCGCCACCGCGACCGACGCGGTCGGCAGCGGCGAGGACGAGATGCCGCAGGGCCCCGTCACCGTCTATCGCCACCGCGACAGCACGCTCAGCGGCACGGTGATCTTCCCGATCACGCAGGCGCAGTCGAAGGGGCTGGAGGATCTGCGCATCGTCCGCTTCCAGCACGACAATGGCGACTATGAATGGATCGGCACCTACACCGCCTATAACGGTTCGGTCATCCAGTCCGAACTGATGCGGACGCGCGATTTCCGCGCGTTCGATCTCGTCCCGATGACTGGCCCCGCCGCGCGTAACAAGGGCATGGCGCTGTTCCCGCGTAAGGTGAACGGCCAGTATATGATGATCGGCCGGCAGGACGGCGAGAACCTGTTCCTGCTGAAGTCGGACACGCTGACCGACTGGGACGACGGCGAGAAGATCCTGACCCCGCTCTATCCGTGGGAGCTCGTCCAGATCGGCAATTGCGGCCCGCCAATCGAGCTCGACGAGGGCTGGTTGCTGCTCACGCACGGCGTCGGCGCGATGCGCAAATATTCGATCGGTGCAGTGCTGCTCGACAAGGACGACCCGTCAAAGGTGATCGGCCGCACGCAGCAGCCGATCCTCGCCGCCAAGGATCAGGACCGCGAGGGCTATGTCCCCAATGTCGTCTACAGCTGCGGCGCGCTGCGCCACGGCGATGCGCTGTTCCTGCCTTACGGCATCGCGGACAGCTCGATCGGCTTCGCCTTCGTCAAGATCACGGACATGCTCGCCGCGATGAAGTGAGGCTACCCCGCACCCCAACCACCACCCCGGCGAAGGCCGGGGCCCAGTTGGGGGACGGTAGTAACGACTAACGGCCCTCCGTTACGTCGACCTCCCCAACTGGGCCCCGGCCTCCGCCGGGGTGGTGCGAAATACCTCGGCGCACGCGTGTATCCTGTTCTCCCGCAAAGGCGGGAGCCCAGTCTGGATCCCCGCCTTCGCGAGAAAACACCCTCTATCGCGACACCGCCATCGTCCGCCGGTACATCACCCAGGTCAGCAGCGCGAACAGCAGGGTTCCGCCGACCAGCGCGATGGGCACGAACCCCTCCCCGACCAGCGCCAGTGGCGTCTCCTGGTTGGTGAGATAGACGATCCCGGCGAACCCCACACCCCACAGCGACTCGCCGACGATCATCCCCGTCGCGGTCAGCACGCCCATCCGCCTGGCAAGCTCGGGATCGCGCGCGCGGTCGGCCCAGCGGTCATAGGCATAGCCGACCACCGCGCCGATCGTGACCGGCAACGTCACCGCCATCGGCAGATACACGCCCAGCCCGACGCCCAGCGGCGGCAACCGCAGCCTGCCCGCCTTGCCCAGCAGTTCGTCGAGCGCGATCACCGCGACACCGGTCATCGCGCCATAGCCGATCATCGCCCAGTTGAGATTGCCCCCCAGCACGCCCTTGGCGAGCGCCGAGATCAGCGCGGCCTGCGGTGCGGCCAGCGCATTGGGCCCGGCCCCCGGCGCGCCAGCAAAGCCAAGCGTGCTGCCGAGCAGGTTGAGCACCGGCGGCACGACGATCGACCCGAACACCACGCCGATCAGCAGCGCGACCTGCTGCTTCCACGGCGTCGCACCGACCAACTGCCCGGTCTTCAGATCCTGGAGATTGTCGTTCGAGATCGTCGCGATGCCGAACACCACGCCCGTCACGATCAGGCCG
The DNA here is from genome assembly GCF_003046295.1 of Sphingomonas aerolata. Classification (GTDB taxonomy): domain Bacteria; phylum Pseudomonadota; class Alphaproteobacteria; order Sphingomonadales; family Sphingomonadaceae; genus Sphingomonas; species Sphingomonas aerolata. The sequence goes on along the minus strand of NZ_PZZN01000002.1, from coordinate 87,378 downwards.
TAGGCGACCAGCGCCTGCGTCGTCCCCGGCTCGACTGCACGACCGAACCACGACACCAGCAGGATCGATGCGGCGAGGATGGCGAGGATACCGATGCCCGACACAGGAGAATTCGACGCGCCGATCAGCCCCGCCATGTACCCGCACACCGCCGCGATCACGAGGCCGATGACGAGGATGAACGCGAGACTCCCTGCGATCAGCCCGACCGCCGACGCCTCGAGCGGCCCGCCCTGGAGGACAGTCCACAGCAGGATCCCGATCGGCACGAGCATCGCCAGCGATGCAATCCCGACGATCCCGATCGGGATGTCACGCTCCTCGAGTGCCAGCACTTCGCCGCCGCGCTTGGCTGCCGACGCCGCCAGCGCCGATCGCACGCCGCCGACCACGGGTCCTGCGATCTTGAGCAAGGTCCAGATCGCCGCGACGCCGATCACGCCCGCACCGAAGAACCGCACGTCCGACCGGAACACGGTCGTCGCGATCACCTCCGCGGTGCCGGTCACGCTTCCCGCCGAGGTCAGGATCGGCAGCAGGATCCACCAGCCGATCACCACGCCCGTAAACATTGCCATCCCGACCGAGATTCCGACCAGATGCCCCGCGCCCAGCAGCGCGAACGACAGTCCACCCGAAATCCCGGTCGCGCCTGCGCCGACGCGGAACCACGTCGCGGCCTCGGCAGCGACCAGCTTGGTCTGCGTCAGGATCGCGAACCCGGCCGACACCAGCGCGTTGACGACGATGATGCCGAGCCCGCGCGCGCTCTCCTCGCCGCCCTCACGGCTGCCCGCGCCGACTTTCAGCACTTCGGCGGCCGCGCGGCCCTCCGGATAGGGCAGCACCGTGTCGACGACGAGTGCACGGCGCAGCGGGACCGAGAACAGCACGCCGAGCACACCGCCGAACATCGTGATCGCCGCGGTGGTGAAGAACGGGAACCCCTGCCACCAGCCGATCATCACCAGGCCGGGCAGCACGAAGATGATCGCCGCCAGCGTGCCCGCCGCGGACGCGATCGTCTGGACGATGTTGTTCTCGAGGATCGTCGAATCCTTGAACAGCCGCAGCACGGCCATCGAGATCACCGCGGCGGGGATCGACGTCGCGAAGGTCAGCCCGATCTTCAAACCCAGATAGACGTTCGCCGCGGTAAACAGCAGCGTGATGATCGCGCCGAGCACGACCCCGCGAAAGGTAAGCTCGCGCATGCTCGTCTCGGGCCCGGTCTCGGATACGCCCCGCGTCGCGTCGGTCATCAGATCGTCCTAACCAGAAACACGTGCCCCGGCGGAGGCCGAAGCCCAGTCGGAACGTCCTCCAACCGGGCCTCGGCCTCCGCCGGGGTCCTAGCCGTCAGGATGCCGCGCTCTTGCCGTGAGCGCAACCGGCCGGATCAGCGCGCCACCATCCGCCGCGCGAAATGCACCGTGACCGCGCGCGTCACGCTCTCCGCAATCCGCTGCCGCCCCTCGTCGCTGTCGAGAAACGCCGCGTCCTGCGGGTTCGAAATATAGCCCGTCTCGAACAGGATCGAGGGCATGTCGGGCGCCTTGAGCACCATCAGCGACGCCATGCGGTGGAAGTTCGGCTTGAGCGGCATCAACGGCTTGGCCTCGCGTCCCAGCAACCGCGCGAACGTGGCCGACGCGTTCATCGTCTCGCGCTGCGTCAGGTCGATCAGGATCGACGACACGTCGGCAGGCGCCTCGCCCAGATTCACCCCGGAGATCACATCCGCCTTGTTCTCCCGCGCGGCTAGCCGCGCCGCCTCCTTGTCGGACGCCACCTCGGACAGCGTATAGGCAGTCGCGCCGCTCGCGCCTTCGGATCCGGTACTGTCGCAGTGGACCGATATGAACAGGTCCCCCTTCAACCGTCGTGCGACGCCGTACCGCTCGCGCAGCACGAGGAACCGGTCGTCGCTCCGCGTCAGCGCGACGCGCACCCGGCCCGAAGCGAGCAGCGCGTCACGGATCGCCTTGGCGACCTTGAGGGTCACGTCCTTTTCGCGAAGTCCGTCAGGGCCGATCGCGCCGGGATCGACCCCGCCATGCCCGGCGTCGATCACCACCAGCGGACGCATGTCGTCGCCCTCGACCCGCGGCAGCGTGATCCCGCGCGCGCGCGGCGGCACCGGGATCGACACCTTGTACCGCGGCGCCGGACGCGCAGCGAAGTTGAACGGGAAGAAATTCAGCGGACCGGCGATACTGGCTTGCGCGAACGTCGCATCGTCGACGCGGCGCAAGGCCAGCGTCAGTTCGCGTCCCTGCGAATCGAACCCGCCATCGGCCACGATCACCGGCTTGGCCAGGTCGAACAGCATCCGCAGCCCGGTGCCGCCGTGCCGGCGCTGCGTGATGCGGGTCACGACACCGCCCGGCCTGGCGGTGCCGCCGGGCTTCGCGTTTGCGATATCGACCGCGATCTGCCGTTGTCCGGTCAGGATCTGGCTCACGCCGCTGCCGACCGGTGAATCGAAGCGGATCACGATCTGCGTTCGGCCGATCGTGATGCTCTGGACGGTCGCCGCCAACGCCGGAACGCCAGACAGCCAGCCAAGCAGCAGGGCGATGATCGCAACCATCCTGCGTCCATGCCGTGCGACCGCGCTGCCGGTCCAGCGAAAAGCCATGCTACACTCCCTGGATCGGTCGAACCCGACCGAAGCGACACCCCTACGCCACGCCCCCGCAAGAGGATCTTGCGGAGCAGGGTTAATAGCCTGTTTGCCTTGGTTTTCCCATATCCGTGGCTGCCGGCGCGGCTGCCGGACAAATCGCCGCGCGGAAATACAGCCTGTGAAAATGGCGGGTTTCAAGGCTTCGGACGGCCCCGCGCCGGGCCAGTTGCGGGATCTGCAATGCGGTGCTAGTCCTGCCGTGCACCCGTGCGTCGCTAGAGTTTGCCAGCGACGCGCCGGTCTCAACGCCCGCCTTCGGATCCTCGACGGCGCGGCAATTTCAGGTTGACGCTCGAATGACGCATTCCCCCCGCCCCGCTCACCGATCGGCCTTCGCCGACGGGATCGCGGTCGTGCGGGCGCCGCAGGGTGAGTTCCCGCGGCATGCGCGTCGAGCAGAGGCAGTTTCGCATACCTTCCGCGAGTCCGGGCGTCCGTGTCCGACCGCACCACCATCAAGCGCGCGACGGCTGCCATCAGGCCCGGCGCGCGCGCGGAGAATCTATTATGACAACGCGTATGCTGATCGACGCACGCCACCGGGAAGAAACCCGGATCGCCGTCGTCAAGGGTAACCGGATCGAGGAATTCGATTTCGAAAGCGCCGAGCGCAAGCAGCTCAAGGGCAACATTTACCTCGCCAAGGTCACGCGGGTCGAGCCGTCGCTCCAGGCGGCGTTCATCGATTACGGCGGCAATCGCCACGGCTTCCTCGCGTTCAGCGAGATCCACCCCGATTACTACCAGATCCCCAAAGAAGACCGCGACGCGCTGCTCCGCGAAGAGGCAGAGCATGCCGCCGAGGAGGCCGCGCTGCGCGCCGACTATGACGCGGACGACGAAGAGGGTGACGACGAGGACGATATCGAGCGCTTCGAGGACGATGGCGGGGTAGATCCCGACGTCGCCGAGGAGCTCGAAGGCGGCGAAGAGACCGGCGAGGCCCCGCGTCGCAAGCGCAAGTCGAACGGCGACGAGGCCGCGGTCGAGGATCTGCGCGAGCGTCGCATGAACCTGCGCCGCCGCTACAAGATCCAGGACGTGATCCATCGCCGTCAGGTGCTGCTCGTCCAGGTCGTCAAGGAAGAGCGCGGCAACAAGGGCGCAGCCCTGACTACGTACCTGTCGCTCGCCGGCCGCTACTGCGTGCTGATGCCCAATACGAGCCACGGCGGCGGCATCTCGCGCAAGATCAGCAACGCGGGCGATCGCAAGCGCCTGAAGTCGATCATGGCCGACATGCAGCTACCGCCCTCGATGGGCTGCATCGTCCGCACAGCCGGGCTGCAGCGCAGCAAGGTCGAGATCAAGCGCGACTTCGATTACCTCGCCCGCCTGTGGGACGGGATCCGCGAAGCCACGCTCAAGGCGTCGGCACCCGCGCTCGTCTACGGCGACAGCGACCTGATCAAGCGCGCGATCCGCGACATCTACAACAAGGAAATCGAAGAGGTCATCGTCGAGGGCGAGGACGGCTATCGCCAGGCGCGCGAGTTCATGCGCCTGCTGATGCCGACGCACGCCCGGCGCATCAAGCATTACGCCGACCCCGTGCCGCTGTTCCAGCGCGCGGGCGTCGAGGACCAACTGTCGGCGATGTACCATCCGGTCGTCCAGCTGAAGTCGGGCGGCTATCTGGTCATCAACCCGACCGAGGCGCTCGTCTCGATCGACATCAACTCGGGCCGCTCGACGCGCGAGCACAGCATCGAGCAGACCGCGACCGCGACCAACCTCGAGGCCGCACAGGAAATCGGCCGCCAGCTGCGCCTGCGCGACATGGCCGGGCTCGTCGTCATCGATTTCATCGACATGGATAACAATTCCAACGTCCGTAAGGTAGAGAAGGCGATGAAGGAGGCGCTGAAGAACGATCGTGCGCGCATCCAGATCGGCCGCATCTCGTCGTTCGGCCTGATGGAAATGAGCCGCCAGCGGCTGCGCACCGGCGTGCTCGAAGCGTCGACCCGCGCCTGCCCGCATTGCGAGGGCACCGGGCTCGTCCGCACCGCATCGTCGTCGGGCATTTCCGCGCTCCGCCTCATCGAGGACGAGGCCGCCCGCGGTCGCGGCTCGCTGCTGACGCTGCGCGCGAGCCAGGAAGCGGCCGTCTACATCCTCAACCGCAAGCGTGCCGACATCGCCGAGATCGAGGATCGCTACGGCGTGATCGTCGAGATCATTCCCGGCCAGGACGAGGAAGGCGCGCACATGACGGTCGAGGCCAGTGGCCCGCCGCCCGCGCATCCGCCGAAGTTCGTCCAGATCATCGAAGAGGACGAGGACGATCTTCCCGAGGAGATCGAGGACGAGATCGAGGAGGACGAGGTCGAAGAGGCCGAGGCCGAACAGCCGCGTCGTCGCGAGGGGGGCCGCGAAGGTGGTCGTGAGCAGACCGCGCCACGTGAGGGCCGCGATGCCGATGGCGAGGGCGGCAAGAAGCGCCGTCGCCGCCGCGGTCGTCGGGGCCGGGCACGCCCGGGTGAGGACGGCGCCGTCGGTGGTACGAGCGAGGATGGCGCGTTAGAGGACGTCGACACCGACGTCGACACCAATGTCGAGGAAATTGACGAAGGCGTCGGCGAGATCGTCGAAGTCGGCGGTGGCGAGGAGATCGAAGGTACGGCTCCGGCCGAACAGGCCAATGGCGTCGAAGGCGAAGGCCGTCGTCGTCGCGGACGTCGCGGACGTCGCGGTGGTCGGCGCAACGAGCAGGGCGGCGAGCAGACCGGCGCCGAGACGGGCGAGTCGATTGCCGTCAGCAGCGTCGACACCGCGGCACTGATCGCCGAGGCGCCCGAGCCGGAGGCATTTGCGCCGGTCGAGACGTCCGGGGCCGAGTCGGTGTTCGAGGAGGCGCCGTCCGCGCCGGTCGCCGAGGCTCCCAAGATGCGTCGTCGCCCGCGCGCCCGTGCGGCCGCCGCGACGATCAACGCTGACCCGGTCGCCGAAACGGCGCCCAAGTCGCGTCGGGGTCGCAAACCGCGTCCGGTCGAGACGGCCGACGAGACGACCATGGCACCAGAACCGGTCGTATCCGAAGTACCCGTCACGCCCGAGCCGCAGGAACAGGCCGCTCCCGATCCGGTTGCGGCAGAGCCGGCGCGCAAGCCTGCACGGCGTCGTCGCGAGGCGGTTGCCGATGCGACGATGGACGAGGTTGGCGCCACGCCTGCCGAGACGCTGGAGGCGTCCGCGCCGAAGCCCAAGCGCGCGCGTCGCAAGGCGAGCGATACGGCGGTCGAGCCCGCAGCCGTCGAGGAGGCCCCTGCCAAGGTCGCCAAGCCGCGTGGTCGGCCGCGCAAGGCCGCGGTGATCGAGGCCGGCGACGCCGCCCCGACCAGCGAGGTGCTTGCCGCGCCGGTCGAGACCACGCCGCCGCAGGTCGAGGTCCAGCCGCAGGACGCCGACGCGCCGGGCACGAACGACGACCCCGATGGCGCGCCGCGCCGTGGCTGGTGGCAGCGCACCTTCGGCTGACGCCGGAGCATAGCCGTTGAGACGGGCGCGATCGAAAGGTCGCGCCCGTTTTCATTTCGGCGCATTCGGACCAATTGGTTCCGGCGATCGGCCGCTTGGGTCGTGCTACGTCCTGCAGCTCACCATCGGGCGTCGGCGCCGCGCACCTCGTCGTCCCCGCCATTGCTCCCCCGCCGCCGATCGACGATACTGCGCGATATGAAGCGCTTCGTCGCGGCCCTGACCGCCACCCTCCTGCTCTGGGCGCAACCCGCACAGGCGCAGTCGATCCTCCGCGATGCGGAAACCGAAACGATGTTCGCCGAAATGTCCGGCCCGCTGATCACGGCGGCAGGCCTGTCGCCGCGCGACGTCAAGGTTGTGCTGATCAACGACGATTCGATCAATGCGTTCGTCGCGGGCGGCCAGACCGTCTATGTCCATTCGGGCCTGCTCCAGGCGGCGGACAATGCGAACGAAGTCCAGGGCGTGATCGCGCACGAACTCGGCCACATCGCCGACGGTCATGTCGTCCTCTCCGATCGCGGGACCAAACCCGCGATGGGCATGTACCTGCTCTCGATGGTGCTCGGCCTGGCGGCGATGGCGGCGGGCAGCGGCGAGGCGGGCGCGGGGATCATGGCGGCCGGACAACAGGCCGCGATGGGCAATTACCTGGCGTTCAGTCGCACGCAGGAATCCACCGCGGATGCGAGCGGCGCGAAATATCTGCGGGAGGCCAACGTCACCGGCCGCGGCATGCTGAGCTTTTTCAAGAAGCTGCAGCAGCAGGAATATCGCTTCGGCACCGCCAATATCGACCCGTTCATGCAGTCGCATCCGCTGTCGGGCGAGCGCGTCTCGGCGCTGACCGCGGATCTGCAGGCGTCGCCCGCCTGGGCGAACAAGCCCGATGCTGCGCTCGAAGAACGCTTCCGCCGCGTGAAGGCAAAGCTTGCCGGTTATGTCCTGCCCGCGCCGCGCACGCTGCAAAGCTATCCGCCGAGCGACCAGTCGATCTACGCGCATTACGCGCGGGCCTATGCCTATCATAAATCGGGTTATCCCGACAAAGCGGATGCCGAGGCGGATGCGCTGGTCAAGGCGAAGCCCGACGATCCCTATTTCCTCGAGATCAAGGGCCAGATCCTGCTCGAGGCTGGCAGGCCGGTCGAGTCGCTCGTCCCGTTGCGCGAGGCGACCGAGGGCTCGCGCAACAACCCGCTGATCGCCACGACGTTCGGCCACGCGCTGATCGCGACCGAGAACAAGGCGAATTATCCCGAGGCGACGAAGGTCCTGCGCACCGCGGTCGGCCGCGACGATCAGAATCCTTTCGCCTGGATGCAGCTCGGCACCGTCTACGAGCTGACCGGTGATACGGCTCGCGCGGCGCTCGCCACCGCCGAGCGCGCGAGCATGGGCGGCGACATGCGGACCGCATCGGCCAGCGCGCAATATGCGCTCGCCAACATCCCCGCCAACACCCCCGACTGGATCCGCGCGCAGGATATCGCGATGGCCGCGCAGAACGAGATGGACGACAATCCCAAGCAGTATAAGCGGCGCCGATGAACAAGATGATGTTGCCCGCCATCGCGGCGGTCGGGGCGGTCCTGGGCGGATTCGCGGTGTGGGGCTATGATCGCCAGGGCGGTGGCGTCGAGCGCGCGCAGGTCGAGGCGATCGTCCACGATTACATGCTCGCGCATCCCGAGATCCTGCCCGAAGCGATGGAGAAACTGCGCGACCGCGAATCGGGCAAGACGGTCGCTGCCAACCGCGACGCGATCGTCACGCCGTTCGGCAGCGCCTGGGCGGGCAACCCCAAGGGCGACGTCACGCTCGTCGAATATTTCGATTATAATTGCGGGTATTGCCGCGCGAGCCTGCCGATGATCGCAAAGCTGATCGCCGCAGACCCCAAGGTCCGCGTCGTCTTTCGCGAATTGCCGATCCTCAGCGCGGAAAGCCGCGTCGCTGCCCGCGCGAGCCTCGCGGCCGCCCAACAGGGCAAGTTCGCAGCCTTTCACGATGCGCTCTACGCCGGCGGCCCGGTCAGCGACGCGACGATCGCGGCGGCAGCGGCGAAGGCCGGGGTCGACATCAATCCGGCAGGCTTCACCAAGACCGCCGATGCCGAGATCGGCAAGAACATGGAAACCGCGGCCAAGCTCGGCATGACGGGCACGCCAAGCTGGGTGGTCGGCGACCGCATCCTGTCCGGCGCACTGCCGCTCGAGGACCTGCAAAAGGCGGTCGCCGCCGCCCGCGCCGGATAAGCCGACTTCGCAAACCCCCATTTCGTCATCCCCGCGGAGGCGGGGACCCATATTGGCGAACGTCCGAGTCTATGGATCCCCGCCTCCGCGGGGATGACGATGGGGTCGCGTCAGGCCTTACTTTCACACCCCACCACCCCCATCTTCCCCTCACTTAAAAGGGGCCCCAATGACCGAACCGATCCTGTCCGTTGCGGGCGTCACGAAGACCTACAAAAGCGGTACCACCGCACTCCACCCCGTCGATCTGGACATCCGCAAGGGCGAGATCTTCGCGCTGCTCGGGCCCAATGGGGCGGGCAAGACCACGCTGATCAGCATCATCTGCGGAATCGTCACGCCCAGCGCAGGAACGATTACCGTCGCGGGCTTCGACGCGATCCAGGACTATAAGCAGGCCCGCAGTCGCATCGGACTGGTCCCGCAGGAGCTGAACGTCGACATGTTCGAGACGGTGCTCGCCACCGTCACCTTCAGCCGCCGCCTGTTCGGTCGCTCGGGCCACAGCGCCTATATCGAACAGGTGCTGCGTGACCTGTCGCTCTGGGACAAGCGCCATGCGAAGATCATGGAATTGTCGGGCGGGATGAAGCGCCGTGTCCTGATCGCCAAGGCGTTGAGCCACGAGCCCGAGATCCTGTTCCTCGACGAACCCACCGCGGGCGTCGACGTCGCGCTGCGCCGCGACATGTGGAAGCTCGTCCACCGCCTGCGCGAGGGCGGCACGACGATCATCCTGACCACGCATTATATCGAGGAGGCCGAGGAGATGGCCGACCGCGTCGGCGTGATCAACAAGGGCAAGCTGCTGCTCGTCGACGACAAGGCATCGCTGATGAAACAGCTGGGCAAGCGCGAGCTCGATCTGGCGTTGCAGGAGCCGATGACCGCGATCCCGCCCGACCTTGCCGAATGGGACGTGTCGCTGCAGGACGAGGGCAAGCGCCTGCGCTATGTGTTCGACGCACAGGCGGACCATACCGGCATCCCCTCGCTCCTGCGCAAGCTTGCCGAACTCGGCATCGGCTTCAAGGATCTCGAAACCAGCAAGTCGAGCCTCGAGGACATCTTCGTCGATCTCGTCGGAGAGCGCGCATGAACACCCCCTTTCTCAACTGGCACGGCGTCTGGGCGATCTATCGCTTTGAAATGGCGCGGGCCTTGCGCACGCTGTGGCAGAGCCTCGTCACCCCCGTCCTCACGACGTCGCTCTATTTCATCGTCTTCGGCGGCGCGATCGGCAGCCGGATGCAGGAGGTCGGCGGCGTCGGCTATGGCAGCTTCATCGTCCCCGGCCTGATCATGCTGTCGCTGCTGACGCAGAGCATCGCGAACGCATCGATCGGCATCTACTTCCCCAAATTCACCGGCACGATCTACGAACTGCTCTCCGCGCCCGTGTCCGCGATGGAGATGGTGATCGGCTATGTCGGGGCGGCGACCACCAAGTCGGTGATCATCGGCCTGATCATCCTGGCGACCGCCGCCTGTTTCGTGCCGCTGCATATCGCGCATCCGTTCGCGATGTTCGCCTTCCTGATCCTGACGGCCGTCGCGTTCAGCCTGTTCGGCTTCATCATCGGCGTGTGGGCGAACGGCTTCGAACAGCTGAACTTCGTCCCCGCGCTGCTGATCACGCCACTGACGTTTCTCGGCGGCGCGTTCTACTCGATCGACATGCTGCCCCAGCCCTGGCGCACGCTCAGCCTGGCCAACCCGGTCGTCTATCTGATCAGCGGGTTTCGCTGGAGCTTCTTCGGGCAAGGTGATGTCGCGGTCGGCATCAGCCTCGCGGTGACCGCGGCGTTCCTCGTCACCTGCCTCGTCGTGATCGCGTTGATCTTCAAGACCGGCTGGCGGATGAAGAACTAGGCGCGCCACGCCCCGTACGCCATCGGCCGCACGACCAGCGCGTTGATGTCGATCGCGATGTGAAACGCGATCGCCATCCACACGCTGTTCGTCAGGCCGTAGAGCACGGACAGCGCCACGCCCGACAGCGTCGTCGCGACGACGCCGCGCCACCCCTGATAGCGATGCACCCCGCCGAAGCAGAGGGCGGCGATGATCGTCCCGGCCAGCGCGCTGCCGGACACCAGCGCGATCAGCAGCGGGAGGAACAGGCGGAAGAACAGCTCTTCGCTGATCCCGGCACTGATCGCGAGGGCGATGGCCGGGAGAATGTCCTCCCGCGTCTTCGGCAAAACGTCCGGGAAGGTGCCGATCTGAAACGCGCGCCGGCCGCGTCGCCACAAGACATGCGTGATCGCCGCGTTCGCGAGCGTGCCGAGCGCCATGCCGAGGATCAGTGGCGCGATCGGCAGGCGTGGCCAGTCGTCCGGCACCAGCGCGATTGCCGCAGGCTGCGCCGCCGCGAGCGGGTTCTGGCCGAGCAGGACGAGGCCGACCAGCGCGGGCAGACCGAACGACACCGCCAACCCGACCGCCCAGGCCGTCATCCGCCTTGCGGGGCTACGGCCCGGTCGTGTCGGCAGGCGAACGCGAAACGTCCGCCCCCGCCACAGGATCGCCAGCATGTAAACGGCGACGATCGCGAGCAGTGTCTGCGCGACCATCACCGCGACCGGTCTAGTCGCGCAGCAGGTCGTTGATGCTCGTCTTCGACCGAGTCTGGGCGTCGACGCGCTTGACGATCACGGCACAGTAGAGCGCGGGCTTGCCCTCCCCGCCGCCGATCGAACCCGGCACGACCACCGCATAAGGCGGCACTTCACCCTTGAAGACTTCGCCGGTCGCGCGGTCGATGATCTTGGTCGACGCGCCCAGATACACGCCCATCGACAGCACCGCGCCCTCACCGACGCGAACGCCCTCGGCGACCTCGGCACGCGCGCCGATGAATGCGCCGTCGCCGATGATCACGGGGTCGGCCTGAAGTGGCTCGAGCACGCCGCCGATGCCGGCACCGCCCGACAGATGGACGTTCTTGCCGATCTGCGCGCAGGATCCGACGGTCGCCCAGGCGTCGACCATCGTGCCCTCACCGACATAGGCGCCGATATTGACGAAGCTCGGCATCAGGATCGCGCCCTTGGCGATGAAGCTGCCGCGGCGCGCAACCGCACCGGGAACGACGCGGATGCCGGCCGCGCGGAACTCGGCCTCGCCCCAGCCCGCGAACTTTGACGGCACCTTGTCGAACGCGGGTGCGCCGCCCGATCCGCCGTCGATCACGACATTGTCGTTGAGGCGGAACGACAGCAGCACGGCCTTTTTCAGCCACTGATTGACCTGCCACCCGTCACCGGCGGGCTCCGCAACCCGCGCGGTGCCTGCATCGAGCATCGCCAGCGCGCTGTCGACCGCATCGCGGATCTCGCCCTTCGTCTCCAGACCAAGATTTGCCCGGTCGTCCCAGGCGGCGTCGATGATCGTCTGCAGGCTGCTCATGATGTCTCCAGGATGGTTTCCAGCCACGGCGCGAGCACCGGGATGGTGAAATCGATATGATCGCGTTCCGCGCCCGGCGACTGTTCGGACCCGTTGTCGACCCACACCGTCGTCATGCCGATCGCCTTGGCGGGCAGCAGATTGCGGACCATGTCGTCGACGAACAGCGATTGCGCGGGGTCGATGTCGAACGCGGTACAAACGCCTGCATAGGCCGAAGCATGCGGCTTGGGCATCAGGTCCATCGCATGGATGTCGTGGATCGCCTCGAAACTTGCGCCAAGCCCGAGACGGTCGAGGATTTTCAGCGCATAGGGCGTGTCGCCGTTGGTGAAGATCAGCTTGCGTCCGGGCAGCTTGGCGATCGCCGCGACCAGCGGCGCATCATGCTCCAGCACGTCCATCTCGATGTCATGGACATGCGCGAGGAACGCGTGCGGATCGACGTGATGCTCGGTCATCAACCCCGACAGCGTTGTGCCGTGATTGTGAAAATACCCCTTCTGCACGCGCCGCGCCTCGTCATGCTCGAGCCCGAGCAGGTCCTGGATGAACCCGGTCATCCGTGCGTCGACCTGCGAAAACAGATCGGCACTCGCCGGATAGAGCGTGTTGTCCAGATCGAAGATCCAGTTGCGGACATGGTCAAGTCGGGCAAGCATCGGAGCGAACCTCTAGGCATCGTGGCGCGCAGGGACAAGCCGGCGCGGTGGGATCGAGCAGAGCGCTACGCAGCAAATTTGGCGGACACTGGATAAGCTACCGCTCGGTACCTATATCCAGTGCATGACACGCTATTCCCTGCTCGATCTCGTCCCCGTCGTCCAAGGCGGCACCGTTTCACAGTCGCTCGCCAACGCGGCCGATCTCGCGCGCCATGCCGAGAGTGTCGGATTTCAGCGTTACTGGGTTGCCGAACATCACGGCATGACCGGCATCGCCTCCGCCGCGACGGCGGTCGTGATCGCGCATATCGCCGCCGCGACCAGTACGATACGCGTCGGATCGGGCGGCATCATGCTCCCCAACCACGCCCCGCTGGTGATCGCCGAGCAGTTCGGGACGCTCGACGCGCTGTTCCCCGGCCGGATCGACCTCGGCCTCGGCCGCGCGCCCGGTTCGGACCAGCGGGTGGCCCGCGCGATGCGCCGCACGCTCGAAACCGACGCCAACGCTTTCCCGCAGGACGTGATGGAGCTGCAGAGCTATTTCGCCAATGACGGCCAGACCGGGATCGTCGCGACGCCGGGCGCGGGCGCGGATGTCGAGATGTGGATTCTCGGCTCCAGCACCTTCGGCGCGCAGCTCGCCGCCGCGCTCGGCCTGCCCTATGCCTTTGCGTCGCATTTCGCGCCCGATGCGCTCGATGCGGCCCTCGCTATCTATCGCCGCGATTTCCGCCCCTCCGCGCGGCTGGCAAAGCCCCACGTCATGGCGGGCTTCAACGTCTTCGCGGCCGATACCGATGCCGAGGCCGAGCTGCTCGCCAGTTCGCAGCAACAGTCGTTCGTCGCGCTCCGCACCGGTAATCCGCGTCAGTTGCCCCCGCCGGTCGCGGGCTATCGCGAATCGCTCGGCGCGCAGGGCAATCAGATTCTCGACCATGTCCTGCAATGCTCGGCCGTCGGCAGCCCGGCCAAGGTCGCGCGCGGGATCGCCGCGTTCGTCGAGCGTACCGGCGTCGACGAGGTGATGGTGACGAGTGCGATCTACGATCACGAAGCCCGCAAGCGGAGCCTGTCGATCACCGCCGACGTGATGCAGGATATGAAGATCGCGGCCTGATCAGCTCGCGGCGGGCAGCCTCAGGCGGACCATGAGTCCGCCGAGGTCCTCGCTCTCCTCGAGCCCGACTGTGCCCTCGTAGATTTCGGCGACGTCGCGGACGATCGCGAGCCCGAGACCCGTACCCGGCTTGCCCGTATCGAGCCGCACCCCGCGGTCGAAGATGCGGACGCGCTGTTCCTCGGGAATCCCGACGCCGTCGTCTTCGACTAGGAACTCGACAAACCCGGCCTGCGCGCCGACCGTCACGAAGACGCTGCCACCGCCATATTTGGCGGCGTTCTCGATCAGATTTCCGAGCATCTCGTCGAGGTCCTGGCGTTCGACATGAACCTTGAGCGTCTTGTCGCCGGTAATGTCGATCCGGACATGCCGATACAGACGGGCGACCGCACGTTCGACCGATTCGAGGCTAGGCCATACATCGGCGCGACTATGCGCCGAACCGCGCCGGCCAACCGCACGGGCTCGGGCAAGGTGATGATCGACCTGGCGCCGCATCGTCCGCGCTTCACGAATGACGGTATCGGCCAGATCGTCCGATTGCGCAGTCGCGGCGTTCATGATCACGGTCAGCGGGGTCTTCAGCGCATGCGCGAGATTGCCCGCATGCCGTCGCGCTTCCTCGGCCTGTCGTTCGTTATGTTCGATCAGCGCGTTCAGTTCCTCGACCATCGGCGCGACCTCGATCGGCATCGCACTGGAAACCCGGTTTGACTGGCCCGCGCGCATCCGGCCGATCTCTTCGCGTACGCGACGCAGCGGCCAGAGCCCGTAGAAGGTCTGGAGCGCAGCCAGTACGATGAGCCCGAGCGCGAGCAGCGCGAAGCTGCGAACCAGCGTACGGCGCAGGGTGGTGATCTGCGCGTCAAGACCGTAGCGACTTTGCGCAACCTGAAACCGCCAGCGAACCTTTGATCCCGGAATAACCGCGTCACGCTCGACGATCCGCAGCTTTTCATCCGGAAACTGCGTGCTGTCGTAAAAGTGAACATTGCGATCGTCATGCGCCGATCCGAACGCCAGCCGACGATCCCATAGCGATCGCGAGGTGTAGTCCAGGTCGGCGGCGCCCCTTCCCGCAACTTGATAATAGAGGCCCGACCCTGGTTCGAGGAACCGCTGGTCGGCGACCGCCTCGCGCGAGAATAGCACCTCGCCGTCGGGCCCGATTTCCGAAGAATTGAGCAACGAACGTAGGACGTATTCAAGCTGGTCATCGAAGTTGCGCGTCACCGCCTGGGCCAGGACCCGGTCGAGCGCATACCCGCCGCCGCTCAACAAGAGGCCAATCCACACCGCTGCGATCAGGATCATCCGCCTTGAAAGCGATCCCTTCACCGCCGCGGGCACACGAATTGGCCCATCTGATAATGTCGACGCGGTCATAGATTGGGATCAGGCGTCCGGATCTTCGAGGCTGTAGCCCAGCCCGCGGATCGTGGTGATCACGTCCTGACCCAGCTTCTTGCGAATACGCGTCACGAACACCTCGATCGTGTTTGAATCGCGATCGAAATCCTGATCGTAGATATGCTCGATCAGCTCGGTTCGGCTGACGACCTTGCCCTTGTGGTGCAGCAGATAGCTCAGCAGCTTATATTCCTGCGCGGTCAGCTTCACCGGCTCGCCCGCACGCGTCACCTTGCCGCTGCGCGTGTCAAGGCGGATGTCGCCAGCAGTCAGTTCGGAAGAGGCATTGCCGCTCGCACGGCGGATGAGCGCCCGCAGGCGCGCGATGAGTTCCTCGCTCTGGAAAGGCTTGGCGACATAGTCGTCTGCACCCGCGTCGAGCCCGGCGACCTTGTCGGACCAGCTGTCGCGCGCGGTCAGCACCAGGACGGGCATGACCTTGCCCTCCTTGCGCCAGCGGTCGAGCACGGTAAGGCCGTCGATCTCGGGCAGGCCAAGGTCGAGCACGACGGCATCGTAATTCTCGGTCGAACCCAGGAAATGCCCCTCCTCGCCATCGACTGCGAGGTCGATCGCATAGCCGGCGCCCTCGAGGGTATTCTTAAGCTGAGCCCCAAGATTCGGCTCGTCCTCGACGATCAGAACGCGCATGATAATCCTCTCGCTTGAATTGCCCGCTACCGGGTTACCGGTCGGTGCGGCCGACGATCTGGCCAGTCCGGCCGTCGACATCGACCCAGATCACGGTTCCATCGCGCAGGAACTTGAGCGTGTAAATGGCGCTGCCCGAATCATAGTCGAAGCCAATATACTGCGAGCCGCGCATCGTCGGGATCACCCGCGCCTCGATTTCGCGCAACGACAGGGACCGCCCCGTCTTGCGGGCTTCGAAGGCGGATCGCTGGTCGCCATGCCGCTGATCGGGCGCCTGCGCGACGGCGACGCCCGTCAGCACCGGGAAAGCAGCAAAAGCGGTCAGGAACAGCAGCATCTTCATGGAGGTGGCATAGGCCCGGCGCATTGAACAGCCTGTGAATGAGGACGACAGCAGGACGACAGCATAGTGTAACTTGCCTGCATCACCCGGCGACCCTAGGTGACGCGGACATGGCAGCACCTATTCTCGCATTCGAAGGCCTCGGCCTTGTCCAGGGTTCTGGATGGCTTTTTCGCAACCTCGACATCCATATCGGTCCGCGCGATCGCCTCGCGCTGATCGGCCGCAACGGCGCAGGCAAGACGACCCTGCTGAAGCTGCTCGGCGGCAGCATCGAGGGCGATGAGGGCCGCCGGACGATCGTCCCGGGTACCCGGGTCGTCATTCTCGAGCAGGAGCCCGACCTGCGCGGCTTCGCAACCTTGCGCGACTATGTGATGGGTGGCGACGACGCACCGGTCAGCTACGAAGCCGACTCGATCGCCGACCAGCTCGGCATCGATCTGTCGCGTGAAGCCGCATCCGCGTCGGGTGGCGAGCGCCGCCGCGCGGCGATCGTCCGTGCGCTGGCGCAGGACCCCGACGTGCTGCTGCTCGACGAGCCGACCAACCATCTCGACATCGGCGCGATCGAATGGATCGAGGACTGGCTCAAGCGCTTCCGCGGCGCGTTTGTCGTGATCAGCCATGACCGTACCTTCCTGACACGTCTCACCAAGCAGACCCTGTGGCTCGACCGCGGCGCGATCCGCCGCGCCGAGGTTGGTTTTGGCGGGTTCGAGGCGTGGACCGAACAGGTCTATGCCGAGGAACAGCGCCAGGCCGAAAAGCTCGAAGCGCGCCTGAAACTGGAGGAACATTGGCTGCTGCGCGGCGTCACCGGGCGCCGCAAGCGCAACCAGGGCCGCCTGACCAAGCTGCACGAGATGCGTGCCGAACGCGCGTCGATGGTCGGACCGCAGGGCTCCGCCAATCTCGTGACGGGCAGCGACGACACCAAGTCGAAGGTGGTGATCGACGCCAAGAACGTCACCAAGGCGTATGGGGACCGGACGATCATCGGCGACCTGACGCTGCGCGTGACGCGCGGCGACCGGATCGGTATCGTCGGCCGCAACGGCGCGGGCAAGTCGACGCTGTTGAAGCTGCTGACCGGCGAGATCCAGCCCGACAGCGGCTCTATCAAGCTCGCCCAGACGCTCGACGCGGTCGTGATCGACCAGCAGCGCAGTCTGATGGCGCCTGAAAAGACGGTCCGCGAGGTCGTCGTCGATGGCGGCGAATGGATCGACGTGCTCGGTGTGCGCAAGCACATCCACGGGTATCTCAAGGAGTTCCTGTTCGACCCGAACATGGTCGACGCCAAGATCGGGTCGCTATCGGGTGGCGAACGATCCCGGCTGCTGCTCGCGCGCGAATTCGCCAAGCCGTCGAACCTGCTTGTGCTCGACGAGCCGACCAACGATCTCGACCTCGAAACGCTCGACCTGTTGCAAGAGGTGATCGGCGATTATGACGGCACCGTCCTGATCGTCAGCCATGATCGCGACTTTCTCGACCGGACCGTGACGATCACGCTCGGGCTCGACGGGTCCGGGACCGTCGATGTCGTCGCCGGCGGATATGAGGATTGGGAAAAGCGCCGTGCGACCCAGACCAGCGGCAAGCGGGCCTCGAAGAAGGTCGCCGCGACCGCGCCGCCGGCCCCCGCGCCCCGCGCGAAACTGACCTACAAGGATCAGCGCGATTATGAATTGCTCCCCAAGCGGATCGAGGCGCTCGACGCCCAGATCGCGAGCGATGCCGCAAAGCTTGCCGCGCCGAACCTGTACATGCGCGACAATGCAACCTTCGCCAGGCTGACCGCCGCGATCGAGGCGGCGCGCGCGGAAAAGGAGGCTGCGGAACTCCGCTGGCTGGAACTGGCTGAGCAGGTTGGCGAATAGCGGCAGCTAAACCGTTCCGAACCATTTGGAACTTGACACATGTTACCGCGTTGCAGCATCCCGCCATTGTACGTTTTGGAGAGTCTTATGAAGCTGAAGAACCTGACCGGTAGCGCGCTCGCTATCGCTATGATGTCCACGTCGGTTGCAGCCGTTGCTGCGCCTGCCAACCCTGCGTCGAGCCTGTCGGTTTCGAAGGCACGCGTCGGTTCGGCAACGACCGGCAAGAACAAGGCTGCAGGCGCTGGCGTGATCGCCGGTCTGATCGCAGCTGGCGTCGTTGCGATTGGCGTTGTCGCCATCGTCAAGGACGACAACGACAACGATTCGGACAGCAACTAAGCTGTTCTGGGGGTCGGCGCTTCGGCGCCGGCCCTTTTTACGTTATTTGCTGATCGCGCGCCGGGACCGCCCCGCTAGATCAACAATATACTGCCAGGCAACACGCCCGGAACGGCTTCCCCGCTGCGTTGCCCATGTCAGGGCCTCGTCGGGTTGAAATGGCAGATCGTGCAGCGCGGCATAGCCCGCGACGATTGCCAGATAGCCGTCCTGATCGACGGCATGAAACCCCAGACTGAGTCCGAACCGATCCGCCAGCGCCAGCTGGTCGTCGATCGAATCGCGTGGATTGATGGCACTTTCCTGTTCGGCGATATCGCGTGGCGCCAGATGCCGGCGGTTCGCCGTCACGGCCAGACGCACATTGGCGGGACGTGGCTCTGCACCGCCTTCGAGCACGGATCTCAGTACACGCGCCTCAGACGGAGTATCGATGCCTAGATCGTCGACGAAGACGATGAAGGCGCGGTCCACGGGTGCCAGCATCGCAAACAGGTCCGGCAGCGCGGTCATGTCGGCGATCTCGATCAGCGCGACATTGCCCTGTTCGGCCTGGACCGCGGCGACGACGCTTTTCACCAGCGCCGATTTACCGGTACCTCGCGCCCCCCATAGCAGGACGTCATGCGCCGCATGGCCGCGGGCGACACGCCGGACCATCTCCAGCAGCACGTGCTTCTGCCGATCGATACCTATAAGCAGATCGAGCGGCAGCGGGGCGAAACCGCGGATCGGGACAAGCGCCCGGTTGCGCCAGACGTAGGCGGGAAACGCCAGACAGTCCGCTACTGGCGGCGGCGGCGGCGAGAGGCGTTCGAGGGCGGCGGCGATCCTGTCGAGCGGGTCAATCATCGCGCGGTCATGACGGCACCGCCGCCGTGCGACAAGGTCTAACGGAGCTGGGCGAGATGGCTGGCGATGGCGCGATCCCCGGGGGCCAGCGCCACCGCCTTGGTCAGCACCTGCCGCGCACCGTCAAGCTTGCCGACGCCCGCCAGCGCGATGCCATAGGCGTCGGTCGCCGCTGCATTCATTGGCGCGAGCGCATAGGCGGCGCGCGCATAGCGAAGCGCTGCCGTATCTGCGCCGTCACGCGGCGCCGCCCCGGCATAGGCGCGCGCGAGATCGGTCAGCAGCCCCGCGTCACGATTGCCGATCCGCCGGCGCACCGCTTCGAGCGTATCGATCGCCGCGGTCCAGTTGCCCGCCATCACGTGCCAATGGCCAAGGATTCGCTGGCCGGTGAGGCTCTGCGGATTTTGCGAAAGATACAGGGCCAGCGCGGTCGATGCCGGGCGCTGCCGCGAGACCCGGCTCAGCGCGTCGACCAGGCGCAGCATCGTCGGTTCGTCGAAGCTGAGATCCGCGGCGCGCGCATAGAGCGGTGCAGCGTCCGCGTAACGCCCCGCCACCGCAAAGGTGTCGCCCAGCGCCAACTGGGCGGCGGGCGCGCCGGGGCTTGCCCGCGCAAGGCTGCGCGCGCGGGCAAGCGCATCACCCGGCGCGCGCGCCTGGATCCGGCCACGGATCGCCGCCAGCAGCGCGCCCGGATCGCCCGGAGACTGCAGGATCGCCGCGTCGAGCGTGCCGACCTGATCGTCGATCGCGAAGGCCGTCGCCATCCCGGTGGCACCGCGGTTGGCGCGATCGAGATCCTGCGCCACAGCATCGCGCTCCCGATCCGTCGTTGCGGTAGCGGCTGCCGCACGCGCGAAAAGCACGAGCGCGTAGCTGTCGGCGTCCGCACGGGTGACGATCGGCCTCAGCACCTCCTGCGCGCCGCGCGGATCACCCGACCGCAGCAATGCGGCCCCCAGCAGCCGGCGCACGCTGACGTTGAGCGGCTGTTGCCGCGCGAGACCGCGCCACATCGCACCGGCCTGTTCGAACCGCCCCTCGGCATAGTCGAGCGCACCGCTAAGCAGGATCGCACCGGGCAGGCTATCGATCGCCCCACCGGTCTTCTGAAGCAGCCCGCGCGCGAGTTCGGTCCGGCCCGCGCGCGCCGCGAGCACCGCCTGGAGATATAGCGCCTGCGGGCTGCCGGGTCGCGCCCGCTGCGCGCGTCGCGTCGCCGCCAGCATGGCGCGATATCGCCCGGCATCGCCGAGCGTGGCGGCATATTCGATCAGCGCCGGATGATAATAAGCATCGCGTGCAAGCGCGCGCTCGAACCAGGGGAGTGCTGCGACCAGGCCGTACCGCCGGCGGACAATCTCGCCCTGCAACGTCAGCGCCGCGGGCTCATCCGGCAACAGCACGACCGCACGCGTCGCAGCATCCGCGGCGGTACCGACATCGCCCATAGCCAGCGCCACGCGACCCAGCGCGGTCCAGTTGCGCCCGTCGCGAGGCTGCTCTGCCACCAGGCGACCGAGATCGACGCGGGCTGCAGCGCCGTTGCCGAGCAGTGCCAGCGCGGCGGCGCGGATGCGGCGGGCATAGGCGGCCTGGCGCGGTGCGGCGCGGTCGGCCGCCTCGATAGCACCGACCGGGTCATTCTGGAGCAGCCGCGCCTGCGCCTGGAACGGGTAGAGCGTGGCGATCGCGATGCCGGCATCGCGCGCGCGGGTCAGTTCGGCCTCGGCCGCGAGCCCGTCTCCCAGTTCGAGCAGGGCGCGTGCAAGGACGACATGGGCAGGCCCGTTCGACGGTGCCGCCGCGATCGCCGCCTGCCCATTGGACCGGGCCGCACTGTAATTGCCCGACTGCAGTGTGATCCGCGCGTCGTGGAGCAAGCGTCGCGCATCGGGGGGATCGCGCCGCAGCATCAGCAGCGTCGCCGTCCCCGCGACGGCCAGCATGAGCAGCCCGATCGCCAACAGACGGGCATGGCTCCGCGTGAACACACGCCGGCGCCGGCGCGCGCGTCCGCGCCGCAACGGCGGATATCGCGGGTCACGCATGGAGATCATAGCTTTTCAGCAGATCGTACAGCGTCGGCCGGCTGATCCCGAGCAGCCTGGAGGCGCTCGAGATATTGCCCCCGGCACGGCTCAGCGCACGACGGATGGCCTTGCGATCCGCCACCTCCCGCGCCGCCCGCAGGTTCAGCCCGTCGGCCGTGTCGGCGGTACCGCCGAGGTCGAGATCGGCAGCGGTAATCAGCTTGCCGTCGGCCATGATCACCGCGCGCTTGATCCGGTTTTCGAGCTCGCGAACATTGCCCGGCCAGCTCCAGCCATCGATCGCCGCGCGCGCATCGGGGGCGAGGCCGGTTACGCCGGCATTCATCGTCTTGGCGTACTTCGGCAGAAAATGCCGCGCGAGCAGCGCCGCGTCGCCGCTGCGCTCCGCTAATGAGGGGATCCGGACAACAATTTCCGCCAGCCGATAATAGAGATCCTCGCGGAACCGGCCCGCCGCGACCATCGCGTCGACATCCTGATGCGTCGCGCAGACGATCCGCGTGTCGACCGGGATCGCCTTGCGGCCGCCGACCCGCTCGATCACTCGTTCCTGCAGGAACCGCAACAGTTTGACCTGTAGCGTCAGCGGCACGTCGCCGATCTCGTCGAGGAACAGCGTGCCACCCGCCGCCTGTTCGATCTTGCCCTCGGTGGTCTTGATCGCGCCGGTGAACGCCCCCTTTTCATGGCCGAACAGTTCACTTTCGAGCAACGTCTCGGGAATCGCCGCGCAGTTGATCGCGACGAACCTGCCCCGCGCGCGCGGCGACGCATCATGGACACCGCGCGCGAGCACTTCCTTGCCCGTGCCGCTCGCGCCCAGCAGCATCACCGCCACATTGGCGGGCGCGACCCGTTCGAGCGTCCGCGTCACCAGCGCCATTTCGGGCGAGGCAGCGATCACGCCGCCAAATCCCGTCCCGCTCGCTGCTACCCGCGCCGCAAGCCGCCGGTTTTCCGCCTCGAGGCGATGGACGTGGAACGCACGTGCGACGATCATCCCAAGCACGTCGATATCGATCGGTTTGGCATAGAAATCCCACGCCCCCTCCGCGATCGCGAGCAGCGCGCTTTCGCGGGCGCCGTGCCCGGAGGCGATGATCACCTTGGTATCAGGTTTCAGCGCGAGGATTTCGCGCAGCGTCGCAAAGCCCTCGGCAACGCCGTCGGGATCGGGTGGCAGGCCGAGATCGAGCGTGACGACGGCGGGTTCGTGCGCGCGGATTGCTTCGATCGCGGTGACGCGGTCGCTGGCGACGACGATCTCATAGCCCTCATACGCCCAGCGCAGCTGTCGCTGCAGCCCGAGATCGTCCTCGACGATCAGAAGCACCGGGCGCGCCTCCACAGGGGATGCCGATGCGCTCATGCCGCCGCCTCCATCGCATCGGCCGCCGGCAACGATATGCGGAACCGCGTCCCCTCACCTTCCCGGCTGAAGACATCGAGCGATCCCCCCATCGCCCCGACCAGTTGCAGTGCCTCGAACGCGCCGATCCCGAATCCCAGCGGCTTAGACGAGGCGAACGGCCGGAACAGCTGATGGCGGACGAAGCCCGGGCTCATCCCGCACCCTTGGTCGATCACGTCGATCGCGATGGTCGCGCCGTTTGCCGTGACCGCGACGACGATCGGAGCGTCGCGGTGGCTCGCTTCGATCGCGTTCTGGATCAGGTGGCCGAGCACCTGTTCGAGTCGTGCCGTCTGCGCCCGGGCGAACACCTGTCCGGTCGCCTGTGCCGCGATCGGATGCTGTGCGCGACGCGCGCCGACGACGCGGTTGACCAGCGCTGCGACATCGACCGGCTGGAACGACTCACTGGGGGCCGCGTGCGTTTGTGAAAGCCGGGCGAGCAGCGCGTTCATGCGATCGGCGGAGTCCTGGAGTGTGGCAACCATGTCGACGCGGAACGCCGGATTGTCGGCGTGACGCTCTGCGTTGCGCGCGACCAGCGTCAACTGGCTGACGAGGTTCTTGATGTCGTGCAGGATGAACGCGAAGCGGCGGTTGAATTCGTCGAACCGCTGCGCGTCCGCGAGCGCTGCATGCGCACGGTCTTCGGCGAGGTAGCTCGCCGCCTGCCGGCCCGCGACCCGCAACAGGTCGAAATCCTCCCAGTCCAGCGCGCGATCGACCGGCGGACGGGCGAGAATGATCGCGCCAACCAGTGCACCGCCATGCACCAGAGGCACGATCGCCCAGGCGGCGGGGTACGCGCTGAGCCAGTGCGGCACGCTCGCAATTTCCTCCGCCGGGGCCGTGCCGCGTCGTACGGGGTCGAGTTCGATGATCCGCGGGCTGAGACGAAGACGCTCGGCCAGCGCCCGATCCGACATTGGTGCCGGCGCCGTTGCCATCTCCCAGTTCCAGGCGGCGGCGCTGCTCATGCCGAGGCCGTCGGGGACGAGCAAGAGACCGCCCGGGCTGTCGGTCAGGTCCGCCACCGCCTTCACGATCCGTCCGTCGAGCGGCGCGGCGCCGTCGCCCGGTGCGCCCAGCGTGTCGGTGAAACGCTGCCACTCCGCGCGATAGTCATAGCGATGGCGAAAGAGGTGCTTGGCGATCTTCACCTTCGCCCATGCGCGCAGCCATGACGTCGCCAGCAGCCCGAACAGCGCGGCGGTCGCACCGCAGATGATCGCGGTCTGGATCAGTCGCGCATGATCGCCGCCATAGGCGTCGGCGGCGCTGGTCGCGACGGCGGTGATCCCGACATAGCTGATCACCGCGATCGCGCCGAGCGACCGGGTGGCGACGCGCCGCGACACTGCGAACGTCCAGTCACCGCGACGGGTGACCGCGACCAGCAGGAGCAGCGCCATGCCGATCATCGCGACACCGCGTGCGGCAACGATCACAGGCGTCCAGCGCGGCGCGACATAGGCGCTGACAGCCACCAACAGATCGACGCTCCACATGATCGTGACCGCGACCACGACCAGCCGTCCGCCGTGCCACGCCGCGTCGGCCGAGGCCCGTGCCGCCTGATGCAGATGATGGACCAGCACCAGCGCGCTGATCCCCACCATCATCCCGAACACCAGCCGTGCCGATTCGGTCTGTGCCTGCGCATCGGCGTCCATCGGCACCAGTTCGACGACCGCGAGCAGCGCGCCGATCACCGCGATCGCCACGACGGTGCCATAGACCGCACCCAGTGCGCGATTGCCGGTCCGTTCCCGGCGTACGAGCGCGAACATGAAGCCGAGCCAGGCGATGGTGCGCGCGCTTTCGGCGATCCGGGTGCTGACATCGCGGAAGTCGATGCCCGACACGGCCAGGGCCCAGAGCGTCGTCAGGATAAGCGGGCCGACAAAGGCCGCGTTCGACCAGCCGCCGGCCGGCCGCTGCGCCTGCCTGAACACGAGCGCGCCGAACAGCAGCGCGGCCAACGCGTGCGTCCACAGGATCAGCAGCGCGATCATGCCACGTTCAGCGCGCGCCGGTCGGCCACAGAACGACCCGGAGCGTCTGCAAGAGGATCAGCATGTCGAGAAAGGGCGAATAATTCTTGGCGTAATACAGATCATATTCGAGCTTGTGCCGCGCATCCTCGATCGATGCGCCGTAAGGATAGTTGATCTGCGCCCAGCCCGTGATGCCCGGCTTCACCATGTGACGCTCGGCATAATAGGGCAGATAGGTCTCGAGTTCGTCGACGAATTGTGGCCGTTCGGGGCGTGGGCCGACAAAGCTCATCTCGCCGCGGAGCACGGTCCAGGTCTGCGGCAGTTCGTCGATGCGGACCTTGCGGATGAAGCGGCCGATCCGCGTGATCCGGGGATCGTCCTCCGCCGCCCAGACCGCCTTGCCCGCAATCTCGGCATCCTGCCGCATCGAGCGGAGCTTCAGGATGTCGAACCCCTGATTGTAGAGGCCGACGCGCCGCTGGCGATAGAAAGCGGGGCCGCGCGACTCGAGTTTGATCGCAAGCGCGGTGACCAGGATGATCGGCAGCGTGACCGCGAGCAGGATCAGGCTGGCGACGATGTCGAACGCGCGCTTGAACACGCTCGACAGCATCCGGCCACTGGCAAAACCGTCGGAAAAGATCAGCCAGGACGGATTCACGCTGTTGAGATCGATCCGCCCGGTTTCGCGTTCGAGAAAGGTCGAAATCTCGATGACCTGGACGCCGGTCGTGCGGACGCGGAGCAGATCCTTGAGCGGCAGCGCGTTGCGCCGTTCTTCGAGCGCGAGGACGACTTCGCCCGCGTTCAGGTCGACGATATGCGCCGCCAGGTTCGGGATGTCGGCGCGCGGAACCGCACCGTCGACCACGGCCTCCGCCTCGCCCATCGCGACGAAGCCCGCCGCGACGAAGTTGATCCCGGGCTGTTGCGAGAGCGCGAGGATCCGCGCGGCACGATGGCCAGCGCCGAGGACGACGATCCGACGCTTGAACGTGTCGCCGCCCAGCAGCCGGCCAAGCACCGCGCGCACCGTCACCAGCAGGACTGCCGCGATCAGCGTCGCATAGAGCAGGTTCGACCGCCAGAAGGTGAGCGCGGGGACCAGGAAGAAGATCAGCGACTGGAAGATCACGCCGAGCGAGAAGGCAACCGCGAGCCGCGCGGCGGCAAACCGCAGCGACAGGAAGGAGGCGACGCCATAGGCGCCGACCGCGACCAGCGCGATCTGCAACGCCGCGGCGAAGGTCGCGAGCTGGAGCACGCGCGTGTGGATCGGCTCGACCGCCATGCCGATCTGATGCGCGCGGACCACCCAGCCAATCTCCCCCGCCACGACCAGCAGCACGGCGTCGACGATGCCGAGCAGCAGCACCGCATAGGGGACGTAGTGTTTGAAGAGCCTGATCATCGTTCGGCGGGATCCCGACAGGGTGACTGTAAACGCACCCGACACCTAGCTGTCTCTTTGCACCAATTCGCAAACAAAGGCTGAAGACCGCGCGCTGGCGGGGTGGTTTGCGATTGGAAGTCCCGGATTGGTCGTTATACGGTCTCCCGAGTGGAGGTCGCATGACAGTTCGAACGATTATACCCGTGATCCTGTCCGGCGGTTCCGGCACCCGGCTGTGGCCGATGTCGCGTCCCGAAATGCCCAAGCAGATGCTCGCGCTGACCGCGGACCAGACCATGTTGCAGCTGACCGCAGGCCGCGCGCAGGGCGAACGCTTCGCGGCGCCGATCGTCGTCGCCAACGCCGCGCATGCCGATCTGGTCGAAGCGCAGCTGAAGGATGCAGGCGCCGAGGCACAGGCGCTCATCCTCGAGCCGATGGGCCGCAACACCGCGCCCGCGATCGCACTCGCGGCGATCGCCGCGGGCGAGACCGGTGCCGGCAGCGGCGACGCGATGCTCGTCATGCCGTCCGATCACGTCATCGCCGACCTGCCCGCCTTCCACGCCGCGATCGCCGCGGCGCTGCCGATGGTCGCGCAGGGCTGGCTGGTGACGTTCGGCATCGCCCCCGACGCGCCTGAAACCGGCTATGGCTGGATCCAGGTCGGCGAGGAGCTGGCCGCGGGTGTCCACCGCGTCGCGCGCTTCGTCGAGAAGCCGCCGCTCGACAAGGCGGAGGCGATGCTCGCCTCGGGCGATCATGCCTGGAATGGCGGCATCTTCCTGTTCCGCGCCGACGCCTATCTCGCTGCCCTTGCGCAGCATGATCCCGGCATCCTGGTCGCGACGACCGATGCGATGAAGCTCGCCCGCCGCGAAGGCACGCGGATCTATCCCGACGCCGAGGCCTTTGCCGCGTCGCCCGATGATTCGATCGACTATGCGGTGATGGAAAAGGCCGACCGCGTCGCGGTGGTGCCGGTGGCGATGGGGTGGAATGACGTCGGCAGCTGGGACGCGTTGCATGCGATCAGCGCGCGCGACGCGGACGGCAATGCGCATCGCGGCGATGGCGACGGCAGCGTGCTGGCGATCGACACGAAGAACTGCCTGGTGCGCAGCGACGGCGTCAAGGTCGCGCTGGTCGGGGTCGAGGACCTGATCGTGGTGGCGAGCGGCAACGACGTGCTGATCATGCCGCGGGGTCGCAGCCAGGAAGTGAAGAAGCTGATCGCGGCGATGAAGAACCGCTGAGGCCTTTTCGCCAATAGTGAGAACGGACAAAGGGCCGGGGATCGCTCCCCGGCCCTTTTGCTTTGGGTCGTCTTGGTCGGAACGGAGGACCGGCAAAGCCGGCCCTTTTCGTCGGACGGGACTGGGGGCTTTCGCCGCCCAGCCCGCCGGCCGTTCTGATTTCGTGTCGGGAGGAGCGTCGCTCCTCCCGTTCGAAATCAGAAGTCCATGCCGCCCATGCCGCCCATGCCGCCGCCGCCGCCCATGGGCATGGCGGGCTTGTCTTCGGCCATTTCGCTCACGGCCGCTTCGGTCGTGATCAGGAGGCCTGCGACCGATGCCGCGTTCTGCAGCGCGGTGCGGACGACCTTGGTCGGATCGATCACGCCGGCTTCCACCAGGTTCTCGTAGGTGTCGGTCGCGGCGTTGAAGCCGATGTTCGAGTCGTTGCCGTCGAGCAGCTTGCCCGAAACCACCGCACCGTCATGACCCGCATTCTGCGCGATCTGGCGAACCAGAGCGGTCAGCGACTTGCGGACGATGTCGATACCGCGCGTCTGGTCTTCGTTCGCACCGGTCAGGCCGTCGAGCACCTTGGTCGCGTACAGCAAAGCCGTACCACCACCGGGGACGATGCCCTCTTCGACGGCTGCGCGGGTTGCGTGCAGCGCGTCGTCGACGCGGTCCTTGCGCTCCTTGACTTCGACTTCCGACGAACCGCCGACCTTGATCACGGCAACGCCGCCGGCGAGCTTGGCAAGACGCTCCTGGAGCTTCTCCTTGTCATAGTCGCTGGTGGTGTTCTCGATCTGGCGACGGATCGCTTCGGTACGGCCCTTGATCGTCTCGTGATCGCCGGCACCGTCGACGATGACGGTGTTGTCCTTGTCGATCGTGACGCGCTTGGCGGTGCCGAGCATGCCGAGCGTGACGGTCTCGAGCTTGATGCCGAGGTCTTCCGAGATCATCTCGCCCTTGGTCAGGATCGCGATGTCCTCGAGCATCGCCTTGCGACGATCGCCGAAGCCCGGTGCCTTGACCGCTGCGACCTTCAGGCCACCGCGCAGCTTGTTGACGACGAGCGTGGCGAGAGCCTCACCCTCGATGTCCTCGGCGATGATCAGGAGCGGACGACCCGACTGAACGACGGCTTCCAGGATCGGGAGCATCGCCTGCAGGTTCGACAGCTTCTTCTCGTGGATCAGGATGTAGGGATCCTGAAGCTCGACGGTCATCTTCTCGGGGTTGGTGATGAAGTAGGGCGAGAGATAGCCGCGGTCGAACTGCATGCCTTCGACGACGTCGAGCTCGAATTCGAGACCCTTGGCTTCCTCGACGGTGATCACGCCTTCCTTGCCGACCTTCTCCATGGCTTCGGCGATCTTCTCGCCGACTTCACGGTCGCCGTTTGCCGAGATGATGCCGACCTGCGCCACTTCCTTCGAACCCGAAACCGGCTTCGAACGTGCCTTGACGTCCTCGACGACCTTGACGACGGCGAGATCGATGCCGCGCTTCAGATCCATCGGGTTCATGCCTGCTGCGACCGACTTCATGCCCTCGCGGACGATGGCCTGCGCCAGGACCGTCGCGGTGGTCGTGCCGTCACCGGCGATGTCGTTGGTCTTCGAGGCCACTTCGCGCAGCATCTGCGCGCCCATGTTCTCGAACTTGTCCTTGAGCTCGATCTCCTTGGCGACGGTGACGCCGTCCTTGGTGATGCGCGGTGCGCCGAAGCTCTTGTCGATGACGACGTTGCGGCCCTTGGGCCCCAGGGTCACCTTG
This sequence comes from Sphingomonas aerolata, assembly GCF_003046295.1. Classification (GTDB taxonomy): domain Bacteria; phylum Pseudomonadota; class Alphaproteobacteria; order Sphingomonadales; family Sphingomonadaceae; genus Sphingomonas; species Sphingomonas aerolata. Next base: position 58,381 of record NZ_PZZN01000002.1, on the reverse strand, counting down.
ACCGCGTCGGCGAGGATGTCGACGCCGCGGAGGATGCGCTCCCGCGCGTCACGACCGAATTTTACGTCCTTGGAAGCCATGTCAGCTACCCTTTCAAACGAATGTTGTGAATGTTGAGACGAAAAAGGTATTCTTGAGCGCGGTCCGGACCAGCCCTAAAGGGCGATCCAGGCCACGTCGGCGTCAGCCGACGATGCCCAGAATGTCCGATTCCTTCATGATCAGCAGATCTTCGCCGTCGACCTTGACCTCGGTGCCCGACCACTTGCCGAACAGGATCTTGTCGCCAGCCTTGACGTCGAGCGGGGTGATCGTGCCGTTCTCGGCGCGGGTCCCGGTGCCGATGGCGACGACTTCGCCTTCCTGCGGCTTTTCCTTGGCGGTGTCGGGGATGATGATGCCGCCAGCCGTCTTCTCTTCGGCTTCGAGGCGCTTCACCAGCACGCGGTCGTGCAACGGACGAAAGTTCATGGGATCCATGTCCTTTAGGTTTGTGACAGATTTCTGGCACTCGACGATATCGAGTGCCAACAGCCGTCATATGTGCCGCGTCCCCGGCATCGTCAACGGGCGTCCAATCGAAAATCGCGTCAATCGTTACATTCCGCGGGTCAGGACGAGCCCCAGCCGATCACGCCGCGACCAGCGCCACAGCAGCAGCACCGACACGACCGCGAGCCCTGCGAACAGCCCCCACCACACCCCCTCGCCCGCAAGCGGCGTGCGGAAGCCGAGCAGGATCGCGGTGCCGAAGCCGATCACCCAATAGCCGAACAGCGCGATCAGCATCGGCGTCCGGGTGTCCTGCAACCCGCGCAGCACGCCTGCCGCGACCGCCTGCGCGCCGTCGACGAGCTGGAACACCGCGGCCACGCCGAGGAACCGCAGCGCGAGCGCGACGACGACCGCGTTCTGCGGCAGGTCGGGATCGACATAGACGCCGATCATCAGCCGCGGCACCGCCCAGATCAGCAGCGCGCTGGCCGCCATGAAGCCGATCCCGACGACCAGCGCGACATTGCCCGCGCGGGTGATCCAGACCCGGTCCTGCGCGCCGTACGCCATGCCGACGCGGATCGTCGCCGCCTGCGCGACGCCGAACGGCACCTGGAACGCGACCGCGGCAATGTTGAGCGCGATCGCATGCGCCGCGACCTCCGCGACGCCGATCAGCCCCATCAGCAGCGCCGCGCCGCCGAACAGCGCGCCTTCGAAGATCCAGGTCAGCATGATCGGCGTGCCGAGCCGGACGATCTCGTGGAAGCGCGACCATTCGGTCCGCCACCAGCGGCCGAACAGGTGGAAGCGCCGCAGCCGCCGGTCGGTCGTCAGGATCACGCCGTACGCGATCATCATCACGCCGAGGCTGGCGACGCTGGCGAGCGCCGAGCCCTCCAGCCCGAGCGCGGGGAAGCCGAGATTGCCGAACACCAGCAGCCAGTTGCCCGCGATGCCGACGAGCAGCGAAAGCCCGGTGACGAGAAACGCCCAGCCCGGCCGGCCGAGCGCCGCCGCCGCGGTGCGCATGACGCCCGCGAGCACGCCGGGCAGCAGCGCAAAGGCGATGATCGTCATGAACCGGCCGGCGCGGCGCGCGACCTCCGGGTCCTGGCCGGCGAGCCGCATCAGCGTTTCGCCCTGCGTGAGGACTAGGATGACGGGGAGCGAACCGAGGATCCCGAGCCACAGCGCCATCCGCACGCTGCGCCGGACCTCGCGCACGGCATGCGCGCGGCGGCCGAGTTCGGCGGCGATCAGCGGCGCCGCCGCGCTGGTCAGCCCGATCAGTGCGAACATCAGCAGGTTGAAGACGAACACGCCGAGCGTCGCGGCGGCAAGATCGACCGTGCCGAGCCGCGCGACGAAGATCACGTCGACCGCGGACACCGCCATCTGGATCAGGTTCGCCCCGACCAGCGGGGTGGCAAGCCGCAGCAGCGCGCGAAACTCGGCGCGGGCATCGGCGGGCGCCGGGCCGGTGGCGATAGGAACGGATTCGATCACCCGGCCGCCCCTAGCGGGATTTGCGGCGTGGGACACCTGGGATCTGCCCGGGTGGTGCGCGAGGCGGCGCGGCGGGGCGCGGGCGGGCTGGCGGGGCTGGCTGGCCAGTGGATTGGTCCTTTTGGGGAAGATCGGGGTCGGCGGTCCCCGCCTCCGCCCCGCCCCCGTCATCCTGACGAAAGTCAGGACCCAGGGTTGCGAGGCGCTGTCCTGTTTGGCTCTGGATCCTGACTTTCGTCAGGATGACGGGATTGGGGTGCGGTGCGGCGTTATCGGGCCGGAGGTTTGTGCGGAGGGCGGTTGCGGCGGGCGGGGTTGGCGGCCCTGCCCTTTCCACTCGTCATCCTGACGCAGGTCAGGATCCAGGGTTACGGGGCGCTGTCCGGCTTGGCTCTGGGTCCTGACTTTCGTCAGGATAACGGATTGCGGTTACCGGCGCGCGCGCGGCGCAGCGCCGGCGGGCGACCGCCGTGCCAAAGATAAGCGTATTGCTCCCGCATGACACACGCGGCTATCGTCGACGGTGAACCGGCGTTGCCGGCATCGCACCAACCGGCCGTGCCGGTATGAGGAGACGCAGGTGAAGCTGGTACGCGGCGCATGGAAGCTGTTGGTCGGGATCAAGGACGCACTCGTCCTGATCGCGATGCTGCTGTTCTTCGGTCTGGTCTTCGCGGCGCTCAATGCGCGGCCGGGGACCAAGGCGATCAAGGACGGCGCGCTGGTGCTCGACCTGAACGGCTCGATCGTCGAGCAGCCCGCCGAACCCGCCGCCTTTGCCGCGCTGTCGGGACAGAATACGCCGAAGCAGTTCCGCCTGCGCGACGTGGTGCGCGCGATCGATACCGCGCGGACCGATGGCCGGGTGAAGGCGCTGGTGCTCGATCTCGACGGCTTTACCGGGGCCTATCCCGCCGCGCTGGGCGAAATCGGCGACGCGATCGCGCGCGTCCGCGCCGCCAAGAAGCCGGTGCTCGCCTATGCGACCGCCTATACCGACGGCAGCTACCGGCTGGCGGCCAATGCGAGCGAGGTCTGGGTCAATCCGCTGGGCGGCACGCTGTTCATGGGGCCGGGCGGCAACCAGCTTTACTATAAGGGGCTGATCGACAAGCTGGGGATCACGACGCATGTCTACCGCGTCGGCCGCTACAAGTCGTTCGTCGAGCCCTATACGCGCACCGACCAGAGCGACGATGCGCGCGCGGCGAGCCAGGCCCTGTACGGCACGCTGTACGACCAGTGGCGCGAAGCGGTCGCCAAGGCCCGCCCCAAGGCGCAGATCGCGCAGTTCCTCGCGCGTCCCGACGCCCTGGTGCTCGCCGCCAATGGCGACATCGCAACCGCGAACCTGCGCGCAGGGATCGTCGACAAGCTCGGCGACCGTACCGCGTTCGGCAAGCGCGTCGCCGCGATCGCGGGCGCCGACACGAGCAAGCCTGCGGGCAGTTTCAACACCATCACCTATGATTCCTGGGTCAAGGCCAATCCCCTGCCGACCGGCGGCGACGCGATCGGCGTGCTGACCGTGGCGGGCGACATCGTCGACGGCGAAGGCGGTCCCGGCACCGCGGCGGGCAAGACGATCGAGAAGGCGATGCTCGACGGGCTCGCCAAGAAGAACCTCAAGGCGCTGGTCGTGCGCGTCGATTCGCCGGGCGGGTCGGTGCTGGCGTCCGAACGGATCCGGCTCGCGATCCTCGAGGCCAAGAAGAAGGGCCTGCCGGTGGTCGTGTCGATGGGCGGGCTCGCCGCGTCGGGCGGATACTGGGTGTCGACGCCGGCCGACGTGATCTTCGCCGAACCCGGCACGATCACCGGGTCGATCGGCATCTTCGGGATCATCCCGACATTCGAGACCGCGCTCGCCAAGATCGGCGTCACCACCGACGGCGTGAAGACGACGCCGCTGTCGGGGCAGCCCGACATCACCGGCGGCACGACGCCGATGTTCGACACGCTGATGCAGGCGGGGATCGAGAATGGCTATCGCCAGTTCATCGCGCGCGTCGCCGCGTCGCGCAAGCTGAGCCCCGCGCGGGTTGACGCGATCGGCCAGGGCCGCGTCTGGGACGGCGGCACCGCGCGCCAGATCGGGCTGGTCGACCGGTTCGGCACGCTGAAGGACGCGATCGCCGAGGCCGCCCGCCGCGCCAAGCTCGATCCCGCCAAGATCCATGCCGAATATCTCGAAAAGCCGCCGGGCGTGCTTGCCCAGCTCGCCGCCGGTTTCGACACGGGCGACGACGACACCACGACCGGCAGCGACGCGTTCGGCCGGATCGCGCTCGACCGCCGCCAGATGGTCGCGCGCGCGGTCGGCGACATGAAGCGGCTGGCGACATCGGGGTCGATCCAGGCACGCTGCCTCGAATGCGGCGGCATCGGCCCGAGTGCCGGCGACGGCGGCGACGCGCGGCTGCTCGACCTGCTGCTCGCGCGGATCGGCCTGTAATGCCAGGCGCGTCGCCCACGATCGGGACGGCCGGGGCCATCACGATCCGGGCGGCGCGACCCGAGGACGCCGCCGCGATCGCCGCGATCTATGCGCCGCACGTGCTGGTGGGGACGGTCTCGTTCGAGACCGAGGCGCCCGACACGCGGCAGATGCGCGCGCGGATGGCGGCGTCGGACGGGCTCTATCCCTGGCTGGTCGCGACGGTGGGGGATGCGGGCGGGGTGATCGCCTTCGGCTATGCCGGACGGTTCCGCGAGCGCGCCGCCTATCGCTTCGTCGTCGAGACCACGGTCTATGTCGCGGATGCGGCGCAGCGCCAGGGTGCGGGGCGGCTGTTGTACGAGGCGCTGATCGACACGCTGCGCGCGCAAGGCTTCACCCAGGCGATCGGGGTGATCGCGCTGCCCAATGACGGATCGATCCGGCTGCACGAATCGGTCGGGTTCCGCCGCGCGGGCGTCTACCGCGCGGTCGGGTACAAGAACGGCCAGTGGATCGATGTCGGCCACTGGCAATGCGCGCTGAACGACGCGGCGGTGCCGCCGGTCGAGCCGCGCCGCTTTGCCGAGGTCGGTGTCGTGCGGGGCTGACTGCGGACTAGCGGCGTGCGCGGTAGGCGGGCAGCGCGAGGTGGAAGCGGATCGCGGCGGCGCGCAGGCTGAACCCCGCGCTCGCCGCGACGACCGCGGACCAGCCGATCGACACGCCCAGCAGCACCAACCCGACATAGCTCGCCGAGGCGAGCGCCGCTGCGGTGACATAGAGTTCGGGGCGCATCAGGATCGAGGGTTCGCCCGCGAGCACGTCGCGGATGATCCCGCCGAAACAGGCGCTCATCACCCCCATCAGCACCGCGGGCACGGGCGGCACGCCGTAGCCGAGCGCCTTGGCCGCGCCGAACACCGCATAGGCGGCGAGCCCGATCGCATCGAACCAGCCCAGCGCCTCGTCGCGCCACCAGCGTTCGGGCGTGATCCAGATCACCAGCGCGACGATCAGGCACATGCTGGCGGCGCGCGCGTCGTGCACCCAGAAGACCGGCGCGTCGATCAGCAGATCGCGCACCGTGCCCCCGCCGACCCCGGTGATCAGCCCGAAGAAGATCGCGGTGACGACGGTCTGCCCGCGCTTGGCCGCAGCGAGCGCACCCGAGGCGGCGAACACCGCGAGCCCGGCGAGATCGAGCCAGCGCGCAGCGGCGGGGAGGACGTCGGGCGACAGGATCGTGACGGGCAGCATCCCCCCGGCCTAGCCGCTGTGGCGCGCGACACAAGCGAGGGTGCAGCCGCGACCGGATTTTGCGCCATTTCCCGGCTGACGACCAACTTATCCACAGGCGGGGATAATTCTTTGTGGATAACGGGGAAAAGTGCCCGGACAGCCCGTATGCGCGGCGAATTTTGCCGGGTCTTATCCTTTTGTGCACAGCCTGTGGATAACTTGCTGTGGATAACGGGGACAAATCGCGTGCCCTGCACGACCCAGGATGCCCGGAGCGAAGATGAACGCGACGTTGTTTTGGGTTCATGCAACCGGGGGTAAACGCCGGCCGTTACGGACACAGATCATTACAAACGGGAGTAGATTTTATGCGTAAGTTGATCATGGCACTCAGCGCGACCGCCCTCGTCCTGCCGACGCTCGCGGTGCCGATCTCGGCCGCGGATGCGCAGCGCGGCAAGCGCGAATGGCGCGGTCGCGACGGCCGGACCTATTGCAAGAAGAGCAATGGCACGACCGGCACGATCATCGGCGGCGTCGGTGGCGCGCTCCTCGGCCGCACGGTCGACACGCGCGGCGACCGCACGGTCGGCACGCTCGGCGGCGCGGTCCTGGGTGGCCTGGCCGGTCGCGCGATCGACAAGGGCACGAGCAACAATAATCGTCGTTGCCGCTAAACCACGCACCGCATTGCGGACTGATGCGTTGAAGGGGGGCGTCGCGGGAAACCGCGGCGCCCTTTTTCATGTTTCGAAGGATCCGAAAATGACGACACGCAGCGGTTCGGCCAGCTATGAAGGCCTTGGCAAGAGCGGCAAGGGCCATGTCTCGACGCAGTCGGGCGTCCTGTCCGACTCGCCTTACGGCTTCAACACGCGGTTCGAGAACGAGCCCGGCACCAACCCCGAAGAACTGATCGCCGCCGCGCATGCGAGCTGCTTCACCATGGCGCTGAGCTTTGCGCTCGCGGCCAAGGGCTATGAGGCGGGTACGCTCGAGACGAGCGCGAAGGTGACGCTCGACAAGGATGGCGACGGGTTCAAGATCACCAAGTCGGCGCTGACGCTGAACGCGAAGGTCGAGGGCATCTCGGCCGACGAGTTCGCGACGATCGCGGCGGATGCCAAGGCGAACTGCCCGGTGTCGAAGGTCTTGAACGCCGACATCACGCTCGACCACACGCTTGCCTGATCGACGCGCCGGCATGCGGATCGCCGCGACCGTCGCCCTCGTCCTGCTCGGTGCGGGGTTAGAGGCGGGGGTCGCTGGTGCCGCCGCGGCCGGTGCACAGACGATCGCCGGCGGCGCACGACGCGACGCCGGCGACTGGCAGCGATACCGCGCCTATGATCATGATCGCCCCGAACCGGGGCAGCGCGGCTATTTCGCGGACCGGTATTTTCGCGACGGCCGCTATTACGAGGTGCGCCGGCTGAGCCGGGCGGATCGCCTGTATCGCGGCGCCGATGGCCGCTATTACTGCCGCCGCGAGGACGGGACGACCGGGCTGATCACCGGCGGGCTTGCCGGCGGCGTCCTTGGCAATATTATCGCACGCGGTGAGTCACGGCTGATCGGCACGCTGGTCGATACGCGCGGCGGCGCGCTGCCCGGCCGGTCGGTCGATCGCGGCCGGATTCGCTGCCGCTGACCCCAAGACTCCTGTGATCAGATGATGCCGCCGCCGAGCATCAGCCGCAGCGTGAAGATGATGATCAGCACGATGTTGAGATTGCGCCCGGCATTGCTCGACGACAGTGCACCCACCGCAGCGCCGACGATGCCGATCGGGATGACCAGCCAGTTCATCCAGCCGAGCAGCGGGAAGAAGGCGACGAGACCCAGCGCGAGGGTGACGAGGCCGATGAGGATCGAGACGAGGTTGAGCATGACCCAAACATGGCGTCTCGACCGGTCGCAGGCAAGATCGCGGGCCGGCCGACCAAGCGTACCGCGACAACGCTTTCTTCACCCGCACTCCCGCATTGATGCCGGGTGATGACCCGTTCCGCCCGCACCATCCGCCTGCCCGCCCTAGCGTTTGCCCTGCCGCTCGCGCTGATCGCGTGCGGCGAGCCCGCGGTCGATGATCAGCAGGACGCGACGAACTTGGAGGCGGACCTTGGCAACGGCAATGCGGGCGACCCGGCGCTGAACGCCGCGCTCGCGGGTCAGATCATGGTCGACCCGACGCTGACCCAGTCGTCGAACGACGACGCGATCCGCCCGCCGCCCGAACCGATGGGCGGGGCGATGCCACCCGAGGAAGCGGGCCGCCGCGCCGATACGGTCGATCCACGTACGCTGAAACGCGCGCCCGCCGCTGCCGGTGACTGTTCCGCCTGCCGCCAGGCCGACGCGGCGCTGACGCTGGGCGCGCTGGCCGAGCGGCAGACGTTTCCGAACGCGGCGGCGTGCGCGCGGACGATCGGCTATTCGGCGCTGTGGGCGAATCGCCTGCCCGCCGACCTGCCGCTCTATCCCGATGCGCAACTGTCGGAGGCGGCAGGTTCCGACCAGGCCGGCTGCCGGCTGCGCGTCGTGCACTTTTCGAGTCGGGCCACGCCGCAGCGGCTGCTCGACTTCTATTATACCCGCACCGCCGACACGGGCTATTCGGCCGACCACCGCAGCGATGGCCGCCGGCACGTACTCGGCGGTCTGCGCGGCGGCGATGCCTATAGTGTGTATGTCACGCCGCGCATGGACGGGGTCAGCGACGTCGATCTGGTCTCCAACGCCGGGCGCTGACCGTCGCCGCCGCGCCCAAGGGCGAGCGCCGCGCATCCCCGTCAAGCGCGGCTTTCCGTTTTCCGCGATTCGCGCTAGGGCGCGGGCATGTCTCCCCTTCTCTATGTCATGGTCGGTGGCGCGGTCGGATCCGGCGCGCGCTATCTGACCGGGCGCGCGATGACCGCGCTGCTCGGTGCCGGCTATCCGTTTGGCACGCTGGCGGTCAATCTCGTCGGCGGGCTGCTGATGGGCGTGCTCGTCGGCGTGCTTGCGCGCCATTCGGCGCCCGAAGGCTGGCGGCTGCTGCTCGGCGTCGGCGTGCTCGGCGGGTTCACGACCTTTTCCTCCTTCTCGCTCGACGTCGTCACGATGATCGAGCGTGGCGCGCCGGGCCTCGCGCTCGGCTATGTTCTGGTGTCGGTGATCGGTTCGATCGCCGCGTTGTTCGCGGGTCTCTCCGCAGTAAGGGCCGTCGCATGACTGCGGGCAAACACGATAGCGATACGAATTTCCGCGAGTTCAACGTCGGGTTCGACGATGACGGCATCCGGCTGGACCGGTGGTTCAAGCGGCATCTGCCCGAGACGAGCTTCACGACGGTGGCGATGTGGGCGCGGACCGGCCAGCTGCGCGTCGACGGTGCGCGCGCGACGCCGGGCGACCGGATCGCGGCGGGCCAGATGCTGCGCGTGCCGCCGCCCGAAGCCGACAAGGCCACCGCCGACGTGGACGCGCCGCGGCGCGTGCGCGAGCGCGTGATCCTGTCGGACGAGGAAACCGAAGCCGCGCAGGCGATGGTCATCCACAAGGATTTCCAGGCGTTCGTGCTGAACAAGCCGCCGGGTCTGGCAACGCAGGGCGGCACCAAGACGACGCAGCATGTCGACGGGCTGCTCGATGCGCTCCAGTATGACAATGAGGGCCGGCCGAAGCTGGTCCACCGGCTCGACAAGGATACGTCGGGCGCGCTGCTGGTGGCGCGGACGTCGCGCGCGGCGGCGTTCTTCGCCAAGGCGTTTTCGGGGCGGACTGCGCGGAAAGTCTATTGGGCGCTGGTGGTCGACGTGCCGTCGATCGAGGACGGCATGATCGAGCTGCCGATCGGCAAGCAGCCCGGCACCGGCGGCGAGAAGATGCATGTCGACGAGGCCGAGGGCGCGCCCGCGCGGACCCGGTACCGCGTGATCGAGCGCGCGGGCAACCGCGCCGCCTGGGTCGAGCTGCAGCCCTTTACCGGCCGCACGCACCAGCTGCGCGTCCACATGGCGGCGATCGGCCATCCGATCGTCGGCGACGGCAAATATGGCGGTGCGGCGGCGTTCCTGACCGGCGGGATCTCGCGCAAGATGCATCTGCATGCGCGCCGCATCAAGGTGGACCATCCCGATGGCGGGTCGATCGACGTGACCGCCGAACTGCCGACGCATTTCGCGGAAAGCCTGAAGCAGCTGGGCTTCGAGGAGTCGCTCGGCGATGCGCTGGTGCTCGACGAGAAGACCGCGCCGTCGCGCGAGGAGATCAAGTCGCGCGCGCGGGCGCATGCCAAGTCGGTCCGCAAGGAACGCCGCGGCGAACGTCGCGGGCGCGGTGTGGTCGAGGAGAAGACCGCGGGGGGCAAGCCTGCGGGGCCGAAGACGGGTGGTTCGCGGACGGGCGCGGGGTCGAAATTCGGTGCGCCCAGGAGTGGGCCGCGGGTCGAGGGTGGCAAGCCTGGTGGCCGCGGTCGTCCGGGGGGGAAGCCGAGTGGGCCCCGGAGTGGGCCGGGGTCGCGATGATCTAGCGGGGTGGTCTCGCCCATATCCACTACCACCCCGGCGAAGGCCGGGGCCCAGTTGGAGAGGTTGCAGTAACCGGGTGCTGCGCTTCGTTAGCACCGTCCCCCAACTGGGCCCCGGCCTTCGCCGGGGTGGTTATTATGGTGAGGGGGTGCCCGCCTGCCCGTTCCCCCGCGGAGGCGGGGGTCGCGGCCATCTAGCGAACCAACCTCGCCCCATACCCAATATCACCCCGGCGAAGGCCGGGGTCCAGTTGGAGAGCTTGCAGTAACCGGGTGCTGTGCGCCGTTAGCACCGTCGCCCAACTGGACCCCGGCCTTCGCCGGGGTGGTGGTTATGGTGATGGTGAGGCTCCGCCTTCCTGCCCGTTCCCCCGCGGGGGCGGGGGTCCAGGGGGCATGATCGGCAGTTCTGCTTGGGTCCGAGTCCCCCGCCTTTGCGGGGGAACATGACGATGCGCGTTCCGGTTTGGCGTTCCCTCGTTCGCCCGGCTGATCTACGAGACGGGGATGCGCTGGAAAATCTCATGATCCGCCTCGCCGTGTTCGATTGCGACGGGACGCTCGTCGACAGTCAGGCGAATATCTGCGTCGCGTGCGAGCGGGCGTTCGAGACGGCCGGGCTCGTCCCGCCGCCGCGCGCCGCGATTCGCCGGATCGTCGGGCTCAGCCTGGTCGAGGCGATGCAGATCCTGGTGCCGCAGGGCGACGAGGCGCTGCACCGCACGCTCGCCACCGACTACAAGGCCGCGTTCCATGCGATGCGGACGAGCGGCGAGCTGATCGAGGAGCCGCTGTTCGAGGGGATCGCCGACGTGCTGGCGACGCTTGCCGACGATGGCTGGATGCTGGGCGTCGCCACGGGCAAGTCGGACCGCGGGCTCGCGCATGTCCTCGCCGCGCACGGCATCGCCGACCGCTTCGTGACGCTGCAGACCGCGGACCGGCATCCGTCGAAGCCCGATCCGGCGATGCTGTTCGCGGCGATCAAGGAGGCGGGCGCGACCCCGGCGACGACCGCGATGATCGGCGATACGAGCTATGACATGGCGATGGCACGCGCCGCGGGGGCGCGCGCGGTCGGCGTCACCTGGGGCTATCACGCGGTCGACGAGCTGGCGGATGCCGGTGCGGACGTCGTCGCCGAGACGGTACCGGCGCTGCGTCATCTGGTGACCGCGTCGTGACGGAGGCCGATCGCCTGGCGCAGCGGCGCTGGTTCGTGCTGGTCGGCGTGCGACTTGCCGGGGTGGCGGGCGCGGTGCTCGGGCTGGTGCTGATCGCGCGCGCCTATAGCTGGGGGCCGAAGATCCTCGGCACCGCGATCGTGCTGTCGGCGATGGCGATGATCGCGATCGTGCCGCGCAGCCTGGCGCAGCGCTGGCGCACGCCCACCGAATGACCGGACAGGACGCATGAAGAGATTCTGGACAGACGTCGCGATCGATGCGGATCGCGTGGTGACGCTCGACGGCAAGCCGGTCCGCACCCCCGGGCGACGGCCGCTCGCGCTGCCGACCGATGCGCTGGCGCAGGCGGTCGCGGAGGAATGGCGCAGCGTCGGCGAGACGATCGATCCGCGGACGATGCCGCTGACGGGCCTCGCCAATGCCGCGACCGATCCGATCGCGAACGATCCGGCGCAGTTCGCGCAGCGGCTGGCGGCCTATGGCGAGAGCGACCTGCTCTGCTACCGCGCGGACGGGCCGCCGCCGCTGGTCGAGCGGCAGGCGGCGCGCTGGGACCCGCTGCTCGACTGGGCGCGCGCGCGGTACGACGTGACGTTCGCGGTGACGGCGGGGGTGATGCACGTCGCGCAAGCCCCCGCGACGATCGCGCGGCTGCACGAGGCGGTCGCGGCGCATGACGATTTCCACCTTGCCGGGCTGTCGCCGGTCGTCACGCTGACGGGGTCGCTGGTGATCGGGCTGGCGCTGGTCGAGGGAGAGATCGACGGCGATGCGGCCTGGGCGGCGGCGGGGATCGACGAGGACTGGTCGATCGAGATGTGGGGCGAGGACTGGCAGGCGGCGCAGCTGCGCGAGCTCAAGCGCCAGGAATTCGCGCGTGGCGTGGCGTTTCTGGGGATGCTGTAGGGTTTCGTCATCCTGGACTCGATCCAGGATGACGGGGGGTCAGCGCGTCAGGCGGCGGATGAAGCCGATCAGGCCGGTCTGGCGCGAACGCTTGAGGCGTTCGGCGGCAAGGATCGTCTTCACGCCGCGGATGCAGCTGTCGACGTCGTCATTGACCAGGACGTAATCATAGCCGTCCCAGTGGCTGACCTCGTTCGCGGCGCGCGACATGCGGGCGTCGATCACTTCGGTCGAGTCGGTGCCGCGGCTGGTGAGGCGGCGGTGGAGTTCCTCCATCGACGGCGGGAATATGAAGACGCGGACGACGTCGCCGCCCGCGATCTGGAACAGCTGCTGCGCGCCCTGCCAGTCGATGTCGAACAGCACGTCCTTGCCGGCCGCCAGCATCTCCTCGACCTGCGCGCGCGGGGTGCCGTAGCGGTGGTTGAAGACGTGGGCCCATTCGAGGAATTCGTCCTTCGCGACCATGTCGCGAAAGCCCTCGAGATCGGTGAAATGATAGTCCTTGCCGTCGACTTCGCCCGGTCGCATCGCGCGGGTCGTCACCGAGACCGACATCTCCAGCTCATGCTCGTCGGCGAGCAATCGGCGCGCGATCGTCGACTTGCCGGCGCCCGATGGCGAGGACAGGACGAACAGGACGCCGCGGCGACGGAAACCATGCGGGTCGGACGGAAGTGTGTGGGGCATGCGCGCCCTTGCCGCGGACTGCGCATGGGCGTCAACCCATGCACAGCCCGCGCGTGTCATTCTGGCGGCGGATCAGTAGCCCGACTTGCGTGCCCGGTTGCGGTCATACGCCTTCTTGGCAGCATAGCCGCCGCCGAGGATCATGCCGAGCGGGCCCATGCGACGCAGCACGCTCATCGCGACCACGCCCTTGACCGCACCTGAGGTGCCGCCGCTGCCGCCGCTGCGCCGACCCATTTCGCGGCCAACCAATGCACTGATGATACGTCCGATCATGACTTAACCTCTCCGAAAACCTGGTCCTTGAGTTCCGCTGCACCGCGCAACACCGCCCAGCCGATCGCGTAGGTCACGGCCAGCGGCACGACGATCTTGAGCACGTTGGCGGTGACCGCACCGATGATCGCGCCGTCCGCATTGCCGTCATCGCCGCTGAGCGAGTCGATGCCTGCGCCGATCAGCGCGCCTATGGTCGTTGCGCCCACGTAATTTCTCCTTCGCGTGTGGCGGGTTAGCGCGCGAACCGCGTTTGGGTTCCCCGCAGGTGCGCCCCTCCCCCGTCCGTTCGCCCTGAGCGACGTCGAAGGGTGTGCCGCAAGCGACGGTGCTTCGACTTCGCTCAGCACGAACGGTTTCAGGGTGGGGAAGCGTTAGCGGCCGAGCATCGATTCGGGCCGCACGACCCGGTCGAACGTCTCCGCATCGACCAGCCCGAGTGCGAGGCCGGCTTCCTTCAGCGTCAGCCCCTCGACATGCGCGTGCTTGGCGATCTTCGCCGCTGCGTCATAGCCGATCTCGGGGGCGAGCGCGGTGACGAGCATCAGCGAGCGGTCGAGCAGGTCGGCGATGCGGTCGCGATTGGGTTCGATGCCGTCGACGCAGCGCTCCGCAAAGCCCTCCATCGCGGTCGCGAGCAGGTCGATCGAGCGCAGCACGTTCGCGCCGATCAGCGGCTTGAAGACATTCAGCTCGAGATGGCCCTGCATTCCGCCGATGGTGGCCGCGACATGGTTGCCCATCACCTGGCCTGCGACCATCGTCAGCATCTCGCACTGGGTGGGGTTGACCTTGCCGGGCATGATCGAGCTGCCGGGCTCGTTGGCGGGCAGGTCGATCTCGCCAAAGCCGCAGCGCGGGCCGCTGCCCAGCAGGCGGATGTCGTTGGCGATCTTGGTCAGCGCGACCGCGAGCGTGTTGAGCGTGCCCGACAGATGGACGAGCGGGTCGTTCGAGGCGAGCGCCTCGAAGCTGTTCTCGGCGGGGATGAACGGATGGCCGGTCAGGTCGGAGACCGCCTTGCAGAAATCCTCGGCGAACCCCCTGGGCGCGTTGAGCCCGGTGCCGACCGCGGTGCCGCCCTGCGCGAGCCGGTTGGTGCCGTTGGTGACGCCCGGCTCGATCCGGCGGCCACAGCGATAGACCTGATTGGCATAGGCGCCGAATTCCTGCCCGAGCGTCAGCGGGGTCGCGTCCTGCAGGTGCGTGCGGCCGATCTTGACGATGTCGTCCCACGCATCCGCCTTCGCCTGCAGCGCGGTCCGCAGCCGGTCGAGCGCGGGAAAGAGCCGGCGCGTCACGGCGAGCGAGGCGGCGATGTGGAGCGCGGTCGGGAAGCTGTCGTTCGACGACTGGCTCATGTTGACATGGTCGTTGGGATGGACCGGCGACTTGCCGCCGCGCGTGCCGGTGAGCATTTCGTTGGCGCGGCCGGCGATCACCTCGTTGACGTTCATGTTCGACTGCGTGCCGCTGCCGGTCTGCCAGATGACGAGCGGGAACTGGTCGTCGAGCGTGCCGTCGATCACCTCCTGTGCGGCGGCGTCGATCGCGTCGGCGATGCTGGCGTCGAGGCCGTGCGCGCGGTTCACGCGGGCGGCGGCCTGTTTGACGAGCGCGAGCGCGTGGACGATCTCGATCGGCATGCGTTCGCGGATGCCGAACGGGAAATTCTCGACCGATCGCTCGGTCTGTGCGCCCCAATAGGCCTGAGCGGGGACGTCGATCGGGCCGATCGAGTCGGTTTCTGTGCGGGTGTTGGTCATAGCCTACCTACGCCGTCATGCCGGGCTTGTTCCGGTATGGCGGCGTACAGCAGAAGCCCGACATGGGAGTAAATCCCATGTCGTCGACCGCGCGGTGCGCGTCGGCCGGCCGTTCGCGTCGCTTTGCGACCGGCGATCAGCTTTGCCTGATCGCCTCGCTCCAGCTCACTTCTTCCGCTTGAAATCCACGGCGACGACGTTCGAGCCGTCTTCAATCGGCACCGCGGTCGGGCCGTCATTCTCGGCCGGGTCATGCTCGCCGAGCGACTCGTCCGCGCCTTCCTGCGCCTGGAAGCGCAGTTCGAAGCTGACCGCGGGATCCTGGAATGCGGTGATCGCCGAATAGGGGATGACCAGCTTCGACGGGACCTGGTTGAACGACAGGCCGATCGAGAAGCGCTCGTCGTCGACGACGAGGTCCCAGTAGCGGTTCTGCATGACGATCGTCATCTCGTCCGGGAAACGTTCGATCAGCCGCTTGGGGATGTCGACGCCGGGCGCCTGCGTCTTGAAGGTGATGTAGAAATGATGCTCGCCGGGAAGCCCGCCGGCCTCCGACACGGAACCGAGCACGCGGCCGACGACGGCACGCAGGGCTTCTTGCACGATCTCGTCGTACGGAATCAGGCTATCGGGCAGTCCATCACTCATTCCCCTTGGGTAGCGGTATTCGGATCGTGGTCAAGATTGCATGCGTCGTGGCGCACGTTATGGGAGGTGGCATGCGCACCGCCACGATTTCCCGCTCCACCGCCGAGACGGCGATCGACGTCACCATCAACCTCGACGGGACCGGCGTTTACGACGTCGAGACCGGCGTCGGCTTCTTCGACCACATGCTCGAACAGCTCTCGCGCCATTCGCTGATCGACCTGCACGTCCGCACCAAGGGCGACCTGCATATCGACGAGCATCACACCGTCGAGGATACCGGCATCGCGATCGGCCAGGCGTTCGCGCAGGCGCTCGGCGACAAGCGCGGCATCGCGCGCTACGGCGATGCGCTGTCGCCGATGGACGAGACTCTCACGCGGGTGGCGCTCGATATCTCCGGCCGTCCCTGGCTCGTCTGGAAGGACCTGTTCTCGCAGAGCCGGTTGGGCGGCATGGACACCGAGATGTTCGAGCATTTCTTCCACAGCTTCGCGCAGGCGGCGGGCATCACGCTGCACGTCGAGACGCTGTACGGCACCAACAACCACCATATCGCCGAGGCCGCGTTCAAGGGCGTCGCGCGCGCACTGCGCACCGCGATCGAGATCGACCCGCGCAAGGCCGACGCGATCCCGTCGACCAAGGGGATACTGTGACGCTCGCGCTGATCGATTACGGCGCGGGGAACCTGCATTCGGTCGAGAACGCGCTGCGCACCGCGGGCTGTAGCGACCTGATCGTCACCGCCGACGCGGACGTCGTTGCGAAAGCGGACCGGATCGTGCTGCCCGGCGTCGGCGCGTATGGCGCATGCGCGGCGGCGTTGCGCGCGGTGCCGGGGATGGTCGAGGCGCTGAACCGCCGCGTGCGGGACGAGGGCGCGCCGTTCCTCGGCATCTGCGTCGGCATGCAGCTGATGGCGGACGCGGGCGAGGAAATGGGGACGCATGCCGGGCTCGGCTGGGTGCCGGGGCGCGTTCGACGGCTCGAGCCGGGGACGATGGACGCGAAGGTGCCGCATATGGGCTGGAACGACGTCGTGCCGGCGACCGCGCATCCGCTGATCGCGCCGGGCGAGGCCTATTTCCTGCACAGCTTCGCGTTTGAAGGCGCCGACGTGCTCGCAACCACCGATCACGCCGGCCCCGTCACCGCGGCGATCGGCCGCGACACGATGATCGGCGTGCAATTTCATCCTGAGAAGAGCCAGCGCTACGGCCTGGCCTTGCTCGAACGTTTTCTGGAGTGGCGGCCGTGAGCCTTATCGTTTTCCCCGCGATCGACCTCAAGGCAGGGCAAGTCGTCCGCCTCGCCGAGGGCGATATGGACCGCGCGACCGTCTATGGCGACGATCCCGCGGCGCAGGCGATGCTGTTCGCGAGCGCCGGTGCCGAGTATCTGCACGTCGTCGATCTCGACGGCGCGTTTGCGGGCGCGTCGGTCAATGGCGACGCGGTGCGCGCGATCGTTTCGCAATTTCCGGGGCATGTGCAGCTCGGCGGCGGGATCCGCACGCGTGCCAATGTCGAGGGCTGGTTCGATCTGGGCGTGTCGCGGGTCGTGATCGGCACCGCGGCGCTCGAGGATCCCGACTTCGTGCGCGGCGTGGCGAAGGATTTCCCCGGCGGGATCGTCGTCGCGGTCGATGCGAAGGACGGCATGGTCGCGACCAAGGGCTGGGCCGACGTCTCGACCACCAGCGCGGTCGATCTCGCGCGCCGGTTCGAGGATGCGGGGGTGGCGTCGTTGCTGTTCACGGACGTGGGGCGCGACGGGATGCTGAAGGGCTGCAACGTCGAGGCGACGGTCGACCTGGCGCGGTCGGTCGACATTCCGGTGATCGCGAGCGGCGGGGTCAAGGGGATCGCCGAGATCCACGTGCTCGCCTTGCATGTGCGGGACGGGGTCGAGGGCGTGATCACGGGGCGTGCGTTGTACGACGGGCGGCTCGATCTTGCGGCGGCGTTGAGCGTGGCGAAGGCGGCATGAGGGGTCACGCGGAGACGCGGAGACGCGGAGATAGTGGTTTCGCGCAGAGACGCAGAGCCGACCGCGTCAGCGGTCCCTCCATCCTCGCAGGCGATGAAATCCTACACGCTGCTGCCCGCACGAGCTTCTCTGCGTTCTCTGCGCCTCTGCGCGAGATCGTTTTCCTCGCGGCTTCGCCGCGTCTCCGCGTCTCCGCGTCTCCGCGTGAACCACTTCTTCGAGACCCCGCATGACCGTCCGCGCACGCGTGATCCCGTGTCTCGACGTCGCCGATGGCCGCGTCGTGAAGGGCGTGAACTTCGTCGAGCTGCGCGACGCGGGCGATCCGGTCGAGCAGGCGCGCGCCTATGATGCCGCCGGGGCGGACGAATTGTGCTTTCTCGATATCGGCGCGAGCCATGAGGGCCGGGGCACGATCCTCGACGTCGTGCGGCGGACCGCCGCGGTGTGCTTCATGCCGCTGACGGTCGGCGGCGGCGTGCGGACCGCGGACGATGCGCGCGCGCTGTTGCTGGCGGGCGCGGACAAGGTCGCGGTCAATTCCGCCGCGGTCGAGCGGCCCGAACTCGTCGCCGATATCGCCGAACGTTTCGGCAGCCAGTGCTGCGTCGCGAGCGTCGATGCGCGGCGCTCGGGCGAAGGCTGGGAGGTGTTCACGCATGGCGGCCGGCGCGCGACCGGGATCGACGCGATCGCGCATGCGGTGAAGCTCGCCGACCTCGGCGCCGGGGAGCTGCTGGTGACCTCGATGGACCGCGACGGGACGCGCAGCGGCTATGACCTCGCGCTGATCCGCGCGATCGCCGACCGCGTGGCGGTGCCCGTCGTGGCGAGCGGCGGGGTCGGCGGGCTCGACGATCTGGTCGCCGGGATCCGCGACGGGCATGCGAGCGCGGTGCTGGCCGCATCGATCTTCCATTTCGGCCAGGCGTCGATCGGCGACGCGCATGCCGCGCTGGCGGCTGCGGGGATCCCGGTGCGGACCCCCTTGCGGTCGGCCTGACCGGCATGGCGACGCTGCCGCTGGTCGCGGTGCAGTCGGGGCATAGCGGCGTGGTGCATCCGCGCACCGGCCCCGAAGCGTCGGACATCGCGCTGTTCGCGGTCGCCGCGATCGGCGTCTGGCTGGTCCGCCGCGCGCTGCGCAAGCGGTTCCTGAAGCGGCCGCCGCGCGCAAAGGATTGACCCGCCCGCGCGCCTGCGTCAGCACGCGCGGCATGGCAGACCCCGTTTTCGACCGCCTGGAGGCGACCATCCGCGCGCGCCGCGATTCGCCCGCCGACACCTCCTACACCGCCAGCCTGTTCGCGCGCGGCCGCCCCAAGATCGCGCAGAAGCTCGGCGAGGAAGCGGTCGAGACGGTGATCGCGGCCTGTTCGGGCGACGAGGCAAGCATCGTCCCCGAAGCCGCCGACCTGATGTTCCATCTCGCGGTGCTGCTGGCGGACGCCGGGCTGAGCCTCGACGATGTGCGGGCCGAGCTTGAGCGGCGCGAAGGAGTCGGCGGGTTGGTCGAGAAGGCCGCACGGACCGGCTGACCCGCCAACTCCGTCATTCCTGCGAAGGCGGGTATCCGGACTGGCTGGCCGTGCCGCGGGATCGTGATCCGCCGAGGATATGGATCCCCGCCTTCGCGGCGATGACGAAGGTTGGTAGGATGCTCCGAAAGGAGCAAGCCCCATGCCGATCGACGCCACCCAACCCTATGACGACCAGAACATCTTCGCGAAGATCCTGCGCGGCGAGATTCCGTCGAACCGCGTCTATGACGACGACTTCGCGATCGCGTTCCACGACATCAACCCGCAGGCGCCGACGCATCTGCTGGTGATTCCCAAGGGCGCCTATGTCTCGTGGGACGATTTCTCCGCGCGTGCGGGCGATGCGGAGATCGCCGGGTTCATCCGCGCGGTCGGGACGGTCGCGCGCGCCGCGGGGCTGGTCGAGCCGGGCTATCGCCTGCTCGCGAACATCGGCCAGCACGGGCATCAGGAGGTGCCGCATCTGCACGTTCATGTCTTTGGCGGGCGTCCGCTTGGCCCGATGCTGGCCGGATAGCGCGGCTTTCCGCCACTAAAGGATTGCGCGTAATAAAATTGCCATTAGGCTTCCCGGCTTGAGCAAGGGGGCCAGTGAACCGGCCCTCACAACCCCCGGGGGGAACCGAATTGATTTTTGGTCGCGTTAAGTCACTGGACGCCATTCTGGCGACGGCGGAGAAGAAATCGCTCCACCGATCGCTGGGCGCGTTCCAGCTAACCATGCTCGGCATCGGTTGCGTGATCGGCACGGGTATCTTCGTGCTGACCTCGGCCGCCGCGCAGAAGGCCGGGCCGGGCATGATCCTGAGCTTCGTCGTCGCCGGCGCGGTCTGCGTCGTCGCCGCGCTCTGCTATGCCGAGATCGCGGCGATGGCCCCGGTCGCGGGCTCCGCCTATACCTACACCTATTCGGTCATGGGCGAGCTGCTCGCCTGGACGGTCGGATGGGCGCTGATCCTCGAATATGCGGTGGCCGCGAGTGCCGTGTCGGTCGGCTGGTCCGGCTATTTCGCGGGCTCGATATTGCACGAGACGTTCGGGATAACACTCCCGACCTGGCTGTCGCACGGGCCGTACATGCCGGGCGGGTTCATCAACCTGCCCGCGGTCGTCATCTCGCTGCTGATCACCTGGCTGCTGATGATCGGCACGACCGAGAGCGCGCGCGTCAACGCGGTGCTGGTGACGATCAAGGTCGTCGCGCTGACCGCGTTCGTCGCGCTGACGCTGCCCAAGACGCATGGCGCTAATTTCGAGCCGTTCCTCCCCACCGGCATCCTCGGCAGCAACGGGCTGGGCGTGGTCGGCGCGGCGGCGACGATCTTCTTCGCCTATGTCGGCTTCGACGCGGTCTCGACCGCGGCCGAGGAGACCAAGGATCCGCAGCGCAACGTGCCGATCGGGCTGATCGCCTCGCTCGGCATCTGCACCGTGTTCTACATGCTGGTCGCAGCGGGCGCGATCGGCACGATCGGCGGACAGCCGCTGTTCGGCGCCGACGGCGTGCCGTTCACCACCGGGTCGGCCGAGCTCGCCCGCGCCTGCCTGATCCCCGCCAATGCGCAGGCGCTGGTCTGTTCGAACGAGGCGCTGGCGCATGTCCTGCGTCAGGTCGGCTATGCCAATGTCGGCAACTGGATGGGCTATGCCGCCGGTCTCGCGCTGCCGTCGGTGATCCTGATCCTGATGTTCGGCCAGACGCGCATCTTCTTCGTGATGAGCCGCGACGGCCTGCTGCCCGAAGTGCTCAGCCGCGTGCATCCCAAGTGGAAGACGCCGCACATCGTCACCGCAATCACCGGCGTGTTCGTCGCGTTCGCCGCCGCGTTCCTGCCGGTCGGGCAGCTCGCGGACATCGCCAATGCGGGCACGCTCTACGCGTTCATGATGGTCGCGATCGCACTGCTGATCCTGCGCAAGCGCGAGCCGAACCGGCATCGTCCGTTCCGCACGCCGGCGGCCTGGATCGTCGCGCCGCTGACGATCGTCGGCTGCATCGGGCTGTATTTCTCGCTTCCCTACGAAGCGATGGCGGTGCTGCCGATCTGGGGCGCGGTCGGCCTCGTGATCTATTTCCTCTATGGCTACCGCAAGAGCTATCTCGGGCGCGGGATGGCCGATGGCGGCGAGCCGATCGACATGGCGCCCCCGGGCAGCCACTGAGACGGGACGCAGCAAAAAGGGCCGGGGGAGGAAACTCCCGCGGCCCTTTTTTTGTGCCTAATTCCAAAGGCGTCATCCCCGCGAAGGCGGGGATCCCTATCCTCCAGCGGTTGCGAGTCTATCGCGCGGCCGGCCAGTATGGGTTCCCGCCTCCGCGGGAATGACGGTTCGGTTCGTCAGCCGATATGCTTGCTGGCCAGTGCCTTGAGGTCGACCATCGGGCGGGCGCCGACATGGCTGATGATCTCGGCCGCGCAGACCGCACCGAGCTTGAGCGAGGCGTGAAGGTCGTGGCCCTGTGCCTGGCCGTGGAGGAAGCCCGCCGCGAACAGGTCGCCCGCGCCGGTCGTGTCGACGACCTTGGCGATCGGCTCGGCCTTCACTTCGGCGCGCGTGCCGTTCTGGATCGCGCAGGCGCCGTGTTCGCCGCGGGTGACGACCAAGGTCGGGACCTGCGCCGAGATCTTCGCGACCGCCGCGTCGAAATCCTCGGTCTCGGCAAGCGCCGCAAGTTCGCTCTCATTGGCGAACAGGATGTCGATCAGGCCGTCCGACAGGAGCTGGCGGAAATCGCCGCCGTGGCGCGAGATGCAGAACACGTCGCTGAGCGTGAACGCGACCTTGCGGCCTGCACCGCGTGCGCAATCGATCGCGGCGCGCATCGCGGCGCGCGGCTCTTCGGGATCCCAGAGATAGCCCTCGAGATACAGGATCGCGCTGTCGGCGATCATCGCGGTGTCGATCGCCGCGGCGGGCAGATACTGGCCCGCGCCGAGGAAGGTGTTCATCGTCCGCTGGCCATCGGGCGTCACGAAGATCAGGCAGCGGCCGGTGGTCGGGTCGCCAGCGCGGACCGGGGTCGCGAACTCGATGCCGATGCTGCGGACGTCATGCGCGAAGACCTGGCCGAGCTGGTCGTCGGCGACCTGGCCGATGAAACCGCACTTGCCGCCGAGCGCAGCGACGCCGGCGACGGTGTTGGCGGCCGACCCGCCCGAGATTTCCATGCCCGGCCCCATCTTGGCGTAGAGCGCATCGGCTTCTTCCGACGAGAACATCAGCTGCATCGAGCCCTTGGCGACACCGATCTCGGCGATGAAGGCGTCGTCGGCGGTGCTCAGAATGTCGACGATGGCATTGCCGATCGCGACGACGTCATAGGTAGGCGTGCTCAAGGGGAGGTCTCCGGACCGAACGGGAAAAGCTCGCCGTAATTCGCGCAGACGGCAGGCGCAACCGCTGCGGCGCCGGGTGCCCGAGCCGCGGGCGTCAGCGCAGATAGGCGACGAGGCTGAGGCCGGCGACCTTGCCGAACACCGAATAGCTCGCCTCGAGCATCGTCTTGCGCTGCATCAGGTCCATCGAGATCTGGCCGTAATCCGCGTCCTCGTTGTCCGAGACGATCTTCTCGAGCAGCGCGGCGCGATCGGCGGCGCGCGCGCCGAGCGTCTCGATCTGCGCCTGGCGGAGGCCGTTGGCGGCGTTGAGCCCGCGGACCTGCGGCAAGGCGGCGTCGAGCTGCGCGATCGCGGTCTTGAGCGCCGCGGCCTGGTCTGCGCTGGGGCTGGCGCCGATCGGCCCGGCCTCGGCCAGCGTCCGGAACGCGGCGAGCACGCCGTCGCCGAGCTCGCTCGCGGTGACGCCATAGGTCAGCGTCGCGCCGCCGCCGATCGACGCCGAGGCGCGGACGTCGTCATTGCCGAATGCGGCCTGCGTCGTCGTGCCCGCGGTCTCGGCGAGCGTCGCGGGCTTGAACGGGATCGCGTCGCCCTGCGCGCCGGCGAACAGCGGCTCGCTGCCGTCGGTCGCGTTGAGCGCGGAGCGGAACTGGCTGAAGGCGCTTTCGATCGCGCTGCCGAGCGCGGGCGTCGCGCCGGTGCCGACCGCGGTCATCAGCTGTGTCCGGAGATCGCCGGCGATCGTGTCGATCGCGGTGATATTGGCCTCGTACAGCGACAAGGTCGTGCCGAGCCGGGTCGTCGCCGCGCTCTGCGCCGCCTGCATCGACAGCGCACTGCGCGCCGACAACGTGCGGACCGCGGCGCTGCCGAGATCGGCGAGGTCCTTCGCCTTCTTGCCCGAATTGAGCTGCAGCTGCGTCTGCGCGAGCCGCTGCTGCGCCTTCTGGACCGCGTCGGTCAGCGTCCGCTGGAGCGGGATGGTGGCGATGCGGGTCATCGATGCTGGTCCTATCTGATCATGCCGAGAAGCGTGTCGTACATCTCGCTCGCGGTGGTCATGACGCGCGCGGCGGCGGCATAGCTGTTCTGGAGCACGACCATCTGGCCGAGCTCCTCGTCGATATTGACGCCCGAGACGCTGTCGCGGCGGTTGATCGCGTCGTCGCGGCGTGCGCCCATCTGGTCCGCGCGATCGGTGGCGCGCGACGCGGCGGATCCCGCATCGCCCAGCACGACCGCGGAGAAGCGCGCGATCGTCATCGTCCCCGCATCGCCGAGATCGACCGCACTCGCCAGCGCATCGACCAGCGCGGTCGCGCCGCGCCGGTCGCTCGGCCCGAGCGCCTTGGTCCCCACCGCGACGGGCTGAAGCCGTGCGAGCGGGAGGCGGGTCGGGTCGGCGAGGACGTCGCGGCGGACCCCGGCGCTGTCGAGCCCCGCCCCCGCCGCGCCCAGCCCGGTGATCGCCGCAAAGCCGCGTCCGGTGCCGCCGCGGTCGGTCGTGTCGGACAGGACCGAGAGCATCGCCCCCGATTCGGCGCGGGTGGCCGAGAACCGCAGGCGCCCGGCGTCGTCGAGTGCGAACTGGCCATAGCCGCCGAGCGGACTGGCGTTGAGCTCGTCGATCAGGTCGCCATAGCTCGGCCCCGTCGCCCCCGTCAGCGCATAGCGCGCGACCAGCCGGCCCGACGAATCGCGCAAGGCGAAATCGACCGCCTCGCCGGCGGCGAAGCGATGCGGATCGGCGGTGGTGAACCCCGACGGCACCAGCATGCTCGTGTCGCTGCGGACGATGTCGTTCAACCCGAAATAGTGCGACAGGCCGATCCCCGCGCGCGCACTCGGCCGCGCGGTGTCCTGCGCGATGGCGACGCCAGTCCCTGCCCCGGTCGCGGCGATGGTGAGCGTGCCGTTGGCGAACGACGCGGTCGCCGCACCGCCCAGGCCGGTATTGATCGCCGCGATCGCATCGTCGACCGTCGCGGCCGCGCCGAGCGCGTCGAAGTCGAGCGTGGTGCCGGCGACCATCGTGCCGTCCGACCGCGTCACCGCGATCAGCGCCGCACCGGTGAACCCCAGCCGGTCGCCACCGGTCAGCGCGGTCGCGCGGCCGGTGGGTATCGCGGGCGGCGGGACCGCCGAGCCGGTGTTGGACGCGGCATTGATCGTCCGCGCGAGTCCTGCGAACAGCGTCTCGACCCGCGCCGAGAACGCCGGCAACTGCCGGTCGCGCAGGTCGAGCAGCCCGCCGAGCCGCCCGCCCATCGCCGGCGTGTCGAGCGTCGTCCCGGTCGCCGCGCCGAGCGTGCCGTCCGCCTCGGCGAACCGGACGTCGATCGTCGGATAGACCGGCTGCGCGCTGCCGACGCCGCTGGCGGGATAGGAGAGCTGGCGCAGCCGCTGGTCGAGCAGCGGTACGCCCGAGGCGGTATCGATCGTCACCCGCCCGCTCGGCTGTTCGCGCGCGGTGATGCCGATCAGCGCGCTGAGCTCCTCGAGCGCGGTGGTGCGGCGGTCGGCGGGGCCCGACGCGCTGCGCCCCAGCCCCTGCAGCCGCGAAATCGAATCGTTGAGCGTGTCGACCGTGCGCAGCAGCGCGTTGACCCGCTCGACCGTGTCACCGACCTCGCCCTCGATATCGCCGCGCAGGACGTCGACGTCGCGACCGAGCTGGCGCATCGATCCGATCGCGTCCTCGACCATGCCGACAAAGGGCGCGGTGACCGCGGACCCGCCATTGGCGCCCGCCATCGCGGTCGCGGTCGCAGCGATCGCGTCGAGCCGCGCGGGCAGCGCGGATTCGGACCCGGTCGCGCCGAGCAGCGACTGCAACCGGTCGAGATAGCCCGCCTCGACCTCGGCGCGGCCCGCATCGCCGCTGCGGCCATAGACGGTCGCTTCGAGGAACTTGTCCGCGACGCGGCCGGGTTCGCCGACCACCACGCCGTTGACGCGGCCTGCGGTGACCCCCGTCTGCAACGCGACCGTCTCGCGCGCATAGCCCGGCGTGTTGACGTTCGCCAACATGAACACCACCGGGTTCAAGCGCCAGCGCGCGGCATTCCAGGACCTGCTCTATCAGCAGGAGACGCGCCCGGGTTCGGCGGCAGGCGGCGACGGCCAGGCCAAGGTGCCGACCGGGATCCAGATCGGCGCGGGCGTGAAGACCGGTGGCGTCTACCGCATCACCGAACAGGGTGCGCCCAACCAGACCGGCAACCGCTATGACATCGCGATCCAGGGGCGCGGCTATTTCCAGGTGACGCTGCCTTCGGGGCAGATCGGCTTCACCCGCGACGGATCGTTCCAGCTGTCCGAACAGGGCGAGCTGGTCACCGCGGACGGCTTCCGCGTCGAACCCACGATCGTCATCCCGCCCGAGGCGGTTGACGTCGCGATCTCGAAGACCGGCGAGGTCCAGGTCAAGCTCGCCAACGATCCCGCGCTGCAGACCGTCGGCCAGATCCAGCTCGCGACCTTCGTCAACGAGGCGGGGCTCGAGGCGCAGGGCGGCAACCTCTTTCTCGAAACCGCCTCGTCCGGGCAGCCGACCGTCGCCGCGCCGGGCCAGCCGGGCTTTGGCGACACGCTGCAGGGCTTTGTCGAGGCGTCGAACGTCAATCCGGTGTCGGAGATCACCGCGCTGATTACCGCGCAGCGCGCCTATGAGATGAACAGCCGCGTGGTGAAGACCGCGGACGAGATGCTCGCGACCTCGAGCCAGCTCCGATGAGCCGCCTGGCAATCGCCGTCGCGCTGCTGCTGGCATCGGGGGCTGCGTCCCCGGCGCAGGCGGCGGATCCCGTCGAGACGCCCGTCGCGGTGCTCACCCGCGCGATCGCGCGCGGCGACATCCTGAGCGCGACCGATTTCGAGCTGCAGCCGCGGGCCGCGGTCGCCGCGCGCGGCGTGCTGGCGGCGGACGCGGCGAGCGGGCGTGAGGCGGTGCGCGTGCTGCCCGCGGGCACGATGGTCCGCGCCGGCGATCTCGTCGCGCCCCGGCTGGTGCGCCGCGGCGAGGCGGTGACGCTGTCGCTCCAGGGTCGCGGGTTTGCGATCACCACCGCGGCGCGGGCGCTGGCGGCGGGCGGCCTAGGCGATGTCGTCCGCGTCGTCACGCTGTCCACCAACCACAGCGTCGACGGCGTCGTCACGGGCGCGGGCAGCGTCCGCGTCGCCGCGCAATGAGGAGACATGCGATGACCAGACCCGCGACAATGTTCCTGATCCTCGCCGGCGCGACCGCCCTGTCGGGCTGCGGCACGATCGGCCAGCTCAAGACGATCGGCAAGGCGCCGAAACTCAGCGAGATGACCGCGGTCGACACCCCGCTGACCGAGGATTCGCTCGGCCAGCCGAGCCGTCGCCCGGCTGCGCCGCCACTGGCCCTGGCGCCCCCCGACGCATCGCTGTTCCGCGCGGGCGCGGGTGCGTTTCTCGGCGACCAGCGCGCCGCGCGCAAGGGCGACATCCTGACCGTGCGGATCAACGTTCAGGACCGCGCCGAGGTCGGCAACACGACCGCACGCACGCGCGGCGGCTCCGAGAATGCGGGGCTGACCGCAGCACTCGGGCTCGGCGTCGCGACGCCCGATCCGCTGATCGCCGGCAATTCGAAGTCGCAGTTCAACGGATCGGGCAATATCAGCCGGTCGGAAACAATCAGCATGACGATGTCGGCGATCGTCACCGACGTGCTGCCCAACGGCAATCTGATGATCCGCGGCCGCCAGGAGATCCGCGTCAATTACGAGCTGCGCGAGCTGATCGTGACCGGCATGGTGCGCCCGCAGGATATCAGCCGCGACAACAGCATCCGCCACACGCAGATCGCCGAGGCACGGATCAGCTATGGCGGCCGCGGCCAGCTGACGCAGGCGCAGCAGGCACGCTGGGGCCAGCAGATCTACGACGCCCTCTTTCCGTTCTGAGGCGCGTGCCCACGCTGCAAATAATCCGCGCAGCGCGACCAACTATCCGGATTTCTTCCCAGAATAAGGAGCGGGTCGGATCTGACCGCTCCGTCGGCGAGCCGCCGTACGGCTCAAGGACGCAGAAGCGACCGACTATTCCAGAAGGAAGAATATCATGGGAATGTCCGTTAACACCAATGTTGGCGCGATGGCGGCCCTCCAGGCCCTCAACGAGACCAGCAAGGGTCTGTCCGTCGTCCAGAGCCGCATCAACAGCGGCCTGAACGTCGCATCGACCAAGGACGATTCGGCAGCCTTCACGATCGCCCAGGGCCTTCGCGGCGATCTGGGTGGCCTCAAGGCGGTCAACTCCTCGCTCAGCCGGGCGAAGAGCGTGGCCGACGTTGCGGTCGCAGGCGCAGAGCAGATCTCGGACGTCGTCAACCAGATGAAGACGCTCGCCAAGCAGGCGTCGGACGATGGCATCAGCGACGAGAGCCGCGCTGCGTACAACAAGGACTTCACCGCCCTTCGCGACCAGATCAGCACGATCGTCGATTCGTCCGAGTTCAACGGTACGAACCTGCTCAAGACCGGCGGCGGCACCGTGAGTGCGTTGCAGTCGCTGACCAACAAGGCAACCGGCACCGACACCTACGATCCCGATACGCTCTCCATCGCCAACCAGGAAATCGACCTGCCGGCGACGGAAACCGCGTCCGCGGGCGTGGGTACCGGCGTGCTCGGCCAGGATTCGGAAATCGACACGGCTGCCAAGGCCAAGGCGATGGTCGATACCCTGGACACGCTGGGCAGCTCGCTCAACACCAAGCTGAGCGATCTCGGCTCGGGGTCGCGCAAGATCGACGCACAGATGACGTTCACCAGCAAGCTGTCGGACGCGATCGAAAGCGGCGTCGGCAAGCTGGTCGACGCGGATCTGGCCAAGGAATCGGCGAAGCTGCAGGCACTGCAGGTCAAGCAGCAGCTTGGCGTTCAGGCGCTGTCGATCGCCAACCAGGCACCGCAGACGATCACCTCGCTGTTCCGGTAAGCCGGTACGAGACACGATCCCGCCAAGTCCCCCAAGCACATCGGCGGGGGGTCGTGGAAACCGGGGTGGCCGATCGGCCACCCCGGTTTTTTCATGCCTGTTTTCAGGCGGCGGCGCGCCTGGATACGGGTAATCCCTTAATAGCCGTGCGGCCCGGTTCGACTAGGGTCGAGCGAACCGGCGGGCGGACCAGCCACGAACGACCGGAGAGGATGAGGTCATGGACTACCGCGTTTCGCTGTCGCTCTCGGTCACCGACCCGCATGCGCTGTGGTCCGCCGCGGCGGCCTGTGCGCTGACCGCGCCGGGCATGACGCTCGACGACGTCGTCGAGACGATCGGCAGCGAGCATGATCCCGACATCGCCGACTGCATCGCGCTGCTGCTGCTGTCGCCGCGGATCACCGGCGCGCGAATCGAAGACTTCGCCTGCCGTCGCGCCGGCCGGCCCGAACGCGTGGCAGACGTCACCCCGTTGCCGACCCGCCCCCGCGCGACGCGGCACGGGCTGAACGCCAACGCCTGAGACACGCCGGGCCGGGGTTCGGCGCAGCGCGCGGACTTGAGCGCGATCAGGCGCGGCGCGCCGCCACCTCGACCAGCAACACGGCCGCGATCGTCGGATCGACCCGGCGCAGTGCCGTGGAGACGTCCTGCGCCAGTCGCCGTGCATCGACCGGCGTCGACGCGGAGGCATGCAACCGCGCGAATTCGATCGACGCGACCAGCGCCGCCTCGCGCAGTTCGGGCCGACGCGTCTCGATCGCGCCCGCGCCCGCGACATCCGCGGCCTGGAGCACCAGCTTGACCTTCAGCCGTCCGTCCGCGCGATCGCCCTCGACGATTGGCACGTCGAGTGGATCGAGCATCACGAACAGCGGCGACGGCCGTACGGGTTCACCTTCCGCCCCGCCTCCTTCCGCCCCGCCCCCTTCGGACGCCGCCGCGCCCGGCGCCATGGCTGGCGCGGTCAGCAGCGCAGCGATCAGCAGCGCGATCTGCTTGGGTGAAGGGCGGGTGCGCATCGCTCGGGCTCCGGTTTGTGGTTTCGTCGGGACGTCGCCCCGAATGCCGGCCGATGCCGACGATCCGCAGGTCTTTGCCTCTATAATAGGAGGATAGCGGAGGGATGGAGCGCAAGTGAGCCACGATCAGAAACCCGCGCGCGTCAGGATCGTCGCGAACGGTGCCGAGACGGACGCCCGCCGGCGCGGCGATGCAACGGCGATCGCGCCGATGCCCGCGGCCGGACCGGGCGATGGTCATCATGCCGCTGCAGGCAACAGGGTCGCGACGATCGTGTTCGCGCTGCTGTTCCTTGGCGCCGCCGCCGCTGCCGCAGTCGCGGTGACCTTGGCCTTCGCATGATCCGCCTCGCCATTGCGCTGGCGATCGGCGCGGGGCTGGCCGGACCGCATGCCGCGCGTGCTGCCGAACCGTCGCATCCGAGCGCGCCGCACCCGAGCACGCCTCACCCGAGCACGCCGACGCCCGCGCAACCGTCGCTACCCGCCCCCGCCCGCCCGGCGCCTGTACCCTTTGCCGCCGAGCTCGCCGCGCAGCCGCTGCCGCCGGCGCGCACCGCCTGGACCGCGATGAGCGAGCAGGCGGCCTGGGCGGCGCTCGCGACCGCCACGCCCGCGACGCGGCAAGCGACACGCTGGCGCTATGCGGTCGCCCTGATCGCGCGCGACCGCGCCGGCGAGGCGCTCGGCGTGCTCGACGTGATGGCGGCCGACGATACCGGGCTTGCAAAGGTCGCCGCGTGGCGGCGCGCGCGCGGCGTCGCGCTCGGGCGGCTCGGGCGGACCGATCCGGCGATCGCGGCGCTCGACGACCCTGCGCTCGCGACCGATCCCGAGACCTGTCTGTGGCGGATGCGGATCCTGGCGGAGGCGGGTCGTGCGGCGCCGGCGCTGGGCGTGCTCGGCTGTGCGATGCCCGCGCTGAACGCGCGTGGCGCCAAGGCGCGCCGCCCCTTCATCCTCGCCGCCGCGCGCGCGGCGATCGACGCAGGGAGGCCCGGCCCGGCGCGCGACTGGCTCGATCGCATCCCGGCGACCGACGCGGCGGCCGCGCTGTTGCACGGCGAGGCGGACCGTGCGCTCGGCGCCGCCGCGACGAGCCGTCGCTGGTTCGATCTGGCCGCACGCACCGGCGATCCCGAACAGCGCGCCGCAGCCACGCTCGGCACGATCGAGACCGATCTGGCCGCGCGTACGCTCGCCCCGCCGGCCGCGGCGCGGCGTCTGGCGGCGCTGCTGTTCCGCTGGCGGGGGGGCATGGTCGAACGCCGCGGGCTGACGCTGGCGATGAGCCTCGCCACCCGCCGTGGCGACGAACCCGCGCTGCTGGCGGCGGCTGCCGCGCTGCTGCGCTACGGCAATGTCGGCGCCGACGCCGCGCCGCTGTCGGCGACCGTCCAGGCGCATCTCGTCGCGCTGGTGGCGCCGCAATCGACCATGCCGCTCGGTACCGCCGCCGGTCTGCTCTGGGACTATCGCGACCTGATGCCGACGGGGGCGGACGGCGACCGCGTGGTGTGGATGCTCGCCGACCGGCTGCAACAGGCCGGGCTCTATCGCCGCGCCGCGGAACTGCTCGAACGCCGGCTGTCCACCACGCAGCGCGACGTCGAACAGGGCCCCTTGTCGATCCGCGTCGCGACGCTGCGGATCCTGGCGGGCGCGCCCGACGCTGCGGTCCGCGTGCTGCGCGAAACCGCGATGATTCCTTATCCCGACGGGATCCAGGACGAGCGCCGCCGGCTTCAGGCGGTCGCGCTCGAACTGCTCGGCCGCCACGCCGAAGCGGTGGCGACGCTTGCCGACATCCGCGACGCGACGCCGATCCGCGCCGAATTCGACTGGCACGCGCGCGACTGGTCGGGCTTAGCCGCCAGCGGCACCGCGCTGCTGCCCGCCCCCGGAGCGCGCGGCGGCCTGTCCGCGGAGGGCCAGGCGATCGTCCTGCGCCAGGCGATCGCCCATGCGATGCTTGGACAGGAAGCCGCGCTGGCACGGCTCAACCGGCGCTATGCCCGCGCCTTCGCCGCGCTCCCCACCGCGCCCGTGTTCGCGATGCTGACCGCGCCGGTCGGAGGCTTCGACCCGGCGCGGCTCGATTCCGCGATGACCGCGCTGTCCGCGGCAGGCCCCGCGGGCGCG
The DNA here is from genome assembly GCF_003046295.1 of Sphingomonas aerolata. Classification (GTDB taxonomy): domain Bacteria; phylum Pseudomonadota; class Alphaproteobacteria; order Sphingomonadales; family Sphingomonadaceae; genus Sphingomonas; species Sphingomonas aerolata. The sequence goes on along the minus strand of NZ_PZZN01000002.1, from coordinate 26,701 downwards.
ATCGGCGACCTGCTGACCGCGGGACAGGCGGCGCGGACGTCGACGCGGCTGGACTAGGGCGCCGCGCCTCTGCCCACGGATCATGCGCGCCGCCTGCGAGTTGACCCTGTTCACCAGGAGAGCCGCATGCCCAGCACGATCGCGCAGATCATCACCGAGATCGCCGCCGAGATCACCGACGACGCCGCGCGGATCGAGGCATCGGCGGACCGCAAGGAGGAGGCCGTGCCCGGGCCGATCGGCATCGCGGTCGCGCTGACGTCGGGCACGCTGCTGACCGCGGGTGCGGCGACGACGGCATTCCCGATCCAGAGCATTTCGAAGCTGTTCGCGCTCGACCTCGCGCTCGCGGCGATCGGCGACGACGTCTTTGCGCGCGTCGGGAAAGAGCCGTCGGGCGACCCGTTCAACTCGATCGTCGATCTGGAACGGACCAAGGGCGTGCCGCGCAACCCGTTCATCAACGCAGGCGCGCTGGCGGTCGTCGATATCCTGGTCGAACACCGGCCCGAGGACGGCGACGACCCGGCGGTCGCCAGGCTGATCGGCCGCGAGACCGGGTCCGATGCCGTCACGTTCGACGAGGACGTGATGGCGTCCGAGCAGGAGGGCGGCGACCTGAACCGCGCGATGATGAGCTTCATGCGGCATCACGGCAATCTCCATGCCGATCCCGATGCGGTGATGGCCGCCTATGTCCGCAATTGCGCGATCGCGCTGGATTGCCGTGGCCTTGCAAAAGCAGGCGCGTATCTCGCGGCGACGCGGCGGACGCCCGATGATCCTGAGGCCGACGCGGTGGCCAAACGCCACCGTACGGTGCTCGGCCTGATGATCACCTGCGGCCATTATGACGGGTCGGGGGATTTCGCGGTGCGGGTCGGCCTGCCCGCCAAGAGCGGCGTCGGCGGCGGCATTCTCGCGATCGTGCCGGACCGGGCGGCGATCGCGGTCTGGTCGCCCAATCTCGACCAGCATGGCAACAGCATCCTCGGCATCCGCGCGCTCGAGATGATCGCGCACCGGACCGGCTGGTCGGTGTTCGGACCGCCGCTGGTCTGACGCTCAGGCGGCGAGCCGGGCGACCGTCACCCCCGATGATCGCGGGTCGGTGTCGCCGGGTGCGCCGATGATCGTGTCCCCCGGCAGCTCGGCGAAATCCGCCGTCGCATCGGTGAACGGCACGACCGGCCGCCCGAGCAGATAGCCCTGCGCCACGTCGCAGCCGATATCGTGCAGCACGTCGAGCTGTTCGCGCGTCTCGACCCCCTCGGCATGCGTCAGCACGCCCAGTTCCTTGCCGATCGCGACGGTCGCGCGCAGCACCGCCATGCAGCGCGGATCATTCGCCGCCTCGGCGACGAAGCTGCGGTCGATCTTGATCCGGTCGAAACGGAAGTCGCGCAGATGCGCGAGCGACGATTGACCGGTGCCGAAATCGTCGAGCGACACCTTGATGCCGAGCTTGCGGATCCGGTCGAGCATCACCGCGGTCCGGCCCGCATCGTCGATCAGCGCGGTCTCGGTGATCTCGATCTCGACCCGCTCGGGGGCGACGCCGTGGATCAGGATCGCCTGCGTCAGGCTGTGGAGCAGCCCTTCCGACTTCAGCTGCGCGGCGGAGATGTTGATCGCGACGTTGAGATGCGGCGACCAGCCCGCGAGGTGGCGGCACGCCTCCATCATCACCCAGCGGCCGATATCCTCGACCAGCCCGCATTGCTCGGCGATCGGGATGAAGACGCCCGGCGGGATCCAGCCGCGCACCGGGTGGTTCCAGCGGATCAGCGCCTCATAGCCCGTCGTGCCCCCGGTCAGCAGATCGACGACCGGCTGGAAGGCGAGTGCGAAGCCGCCCGTCTGGACCGCTTCGTGCAGGTCGTCGACGATCCCCTGACGTTCGGCGAGCCGTTCGGCGAGCCCGGGCAGATAGGCCTGCGCGCGCCGCCGCCCGAGCCGCTTGGCCTCGTACAGCGCCATGTCCGCGCGCTTCATCAGGTCGTCGGCGGAACAGGCGCCCGAAAAGTGGGAAATGCCGATGCTGCAGCTCGGCAGCAGCCGGCAGCCGTTGATGACGACCGCGCCGCTCAATTGCGCGACGATCGAATCGGCGAGCGCCGCCGCCGCGTCACCCGTCTCGCTGGCGAGGATCGCGAGCTCGTCGCCGCCCATCCGCGCGATGAAGCTGTCCTGGGGCAGCAGCCGCGTCAGCTCGGCCGCGACATGGACCAGCAGCTGGTCGCCGACCGCGTGACCAAAGGCATCGTTGATCCGCTTGAAATCGTCGAGGTCGATCATCAGCAGCGAGAAGGGCGTGCCGATCCGGATCCGCGCCTCCTTCTGCTCGCGCAGCGACCGGCGGTTCCCCAGCCCGGTCAGCGGGTCGTGATAGGCCAGGTGCGTCAGGTTGCGCAGCGCCTGCCGCTCAGCGCTGACGTCGTTGAAGGTCAGCACCACGCCCTTGGACTGCATCGGACGGCACTGCATCCGATAGACGCAGCCATCGTCCATCGCCCATTCGCGGTCGAACGTCGCGTCGGTCCGGATCCATTGCTGCATCGCCGCGCGGATCTCGGCGCGCCGCTCGGGCCGCCAGCCGCGATGACGCGCGACGATGTCGATACAGGCGGTGATCGTCATGCCCGGCGCGATCGCCCCGTCCGGGATCGCGTACATCTCGAGAAACCGGTGGTTGAAATGCTGCAACCGGGCATTGCCGTCGATGAACACCAGCCCGTCCGACATGCTTTCGAGCACCGCTCTCAGCGTGTGCCCCTCCTCCTCGCGCGTCGTCCTGAACCGCTCGAAGGTCAGCAGGCTGGCGAGGCAGGTGACCGACACGCCGAACGCCATGCACGCGGCGACGAGGCCCGGCGACAACAGGCTGCCGCGGACGTCGCCGATGCTGCCGATCACGATATCGCCCGACAGCGCGACGAAATGCGTCGTGCAGATCGCGAGCGCGAACAGCATGCAGGCGGCGGTGCGTGACCGCGCCCAGCCGCGGTGGAGCTGCCACGTCGCCATCAGCACCGTCCCGAGCACCAGCCCGGTGATGTTCGTCGGCCAGGAAAACACGTGGACGCAATCGGTCATGCCCGTCAGCCCGACCGCATGCATGCACCAGATGCCCGCGCCCGCGACCGTCGCCGCGGCGATCCGCGCGACGCGGCGGCGCAGGCGGGTGACCGCGACCAGCGGCACGCCGACCAGCGCGATGCCGACCAGCGCGGACAGGATCGTGATCGGCACGTCGTAGCGGAGCAGAAGGTCGGGACGATAGGCGAGGATCGCGATGAAATGCGTCGCCCAGACGCCGAGACCCGCGGCGAGCGCGAGCGCGGCATGCCGCCAGCCGAGCGGTTCGCCGGGCTCTGCCGCGGTCCGATCGAGATCGATCGCGAGCATCGCCACCGACCAGCTGGCGGTCAGGCAGATTCCGACTGCAACGGCGACCAGCGACCCCGAATGCTCGAAATGAAGATTGAAAAGGGGGACCACGATCTTTGCTCTCAGGAAGTCACTCCCAATCGCATGAATTTATTAAAGAAAGTTATAACCGAAACGGCTTGATAGGGCCCCTTGCCCCGGCGGCACGATCAATTGCCCGCCGAGGCGACCACGGCCCGGGTCACGTCGCCCATCAACCGCATCCGCACCGGGATCGGCTCGCGCGTGCTGGCGATCATCACCGCGACCGCATAGCGATGGCCGTTCGGCGCGACGAGCAGCCCGATATCGTTATAGCCGGTCGACAGGCTGCCCAGGTCCTGCCCGGTGCCGGTCTTGTGCGCGAGCGACCAGCCCGGCCGCAGCCCCGATTTCAGTCGCAGCGGCCCGGTCTTGCTCGACCGCATCAGCGTCAGCAGCGACGCGGTCGAGCGCGCGCTCAACAGCTTGCCCTGCGCGAGCAGCGACAGGCCGAGCGTCACGCCATTGGCCGACGCACCGTCGTAGGGCGCCGCGAGATAGCGGTTGAGCGCCTTCGCCCGCGCCTCGTAGGTCATCGCTGCGCGCGCCTGGAGAAAGCCCCAGCCCCCCGCCCATTCGGGCCGCCATTCGAGCCCCGCGGTCTTCGCCTGCAGGACCCGTTCGCCCGGGCCGAAGGTCACGCCCTCGACACCCTTGGCGTCGAGCATCCGGTTGATCGCCGCGGGTCCGCCGATGCGCCAGAGCAGGACGTCGTTGCAGGTATTGTCGCTGCGCGTCATCGCGCCGCGCAACAGCTCGTCGATCGTCGTCGTATAGCCGTCCGCACCGATCAGCGCGCGGATCGGCTGATGGAACAGCGTCAGGTCGGCACGCGTCAGCGTGACGCGGTCGGACAGCGAAATCTGCCCGCGGTCGACGGCGTCCATCACCGCGATCGCCACCCACAGCTTGCTGACGCTTTGTTGCGGACGCCGCGTGTCACCGTCCCAGGCCACCACCCAGCCCTCGTCGATGTCGCGCACGGTGATCCCGACCTGTCCCTTGAAGCTCGCGCCGAGCGCCTGGACCGCGTTGAGCAGGTCCGCCGCGGGCTGGGGCCTGGTCGACGGCCGCGTCGGCGCCGATGGCCGGGGCGCCGGCGCCACGGTCGTGACGGTCAGCGGCGGCGGTGCGGGACGCATCGGCTGGCGACCCGCGGGAACGCACGCACCCAGGCTGGTGACCGCGGCAAGGATCCCGGCGAGGCGATGAGACACTGAAATTGACACGATAAGTTCCCCTTGTCCGCTGCTTAGCGCGCTGAGCGCTGCGCGGAACCCGAAAGCTGCCGCATCCGCCGCGTTTCGGGTTCCGCCGGTCGCACGCCGCCGATCCGCCGCGACCCGGTTTTGGCCCCGGTGGCGGTGCCCGGCCCACCACGTCCGCCGCCCCTTGCCTGGCTGGAACCAGGACAATCGATTGCGTCAATTCTGCAACATTATGACGTCCATATGAAAGTCGTGCGTATTTTCGGTTGCAAAGACGGGACCGCTATGGCCGTTTGTTGCCAGGACAGGTCAAGGACGAAGCCGGACAGGCGGCCGTCCTTGCGTGTGACAGGGCAATTTCCGCAGGCGCGCCAAGGGGAATCGGCGGTCTGAAACGGCGATGATGGGGGAGGATCCTGAGAGCCACTTTTCAAAGGGGGCTTAGGATGATTAGATACACGACCTCGACCGTCGCACTGGCGGTCGCACTTCTTGCCGGGTCCGCCACCTTCGCAGCGACGCCCGGCAGCGGCCAGGATGGCGCCGCGCCCGCACCCGCACCGGCCAGCGCCGTGCAGGAAAGCGTACCCGACGCCGCCAGCGCGACCCCCGAGCCGTCGAACGACATCGTCGTGCTGGGCACGCGCCGCACCGATCGCACGCTCGCCACGTCGCCGTCGCCGGTCGACGTGATCAGTTCGGCCGAACTGACGTCGCAGCCCGCCGCCAACATGATCGACGCGCTCAAGAATATCGTGCCGTCCTTCTACGCCGGGCAGAATTCGATCTCCGACGCCTCGACCTTCGTCCGCTCACCGTCACTGCGCGGCCTGTCGGGCGATCAGGTGCTCGTGATGATCAACGGCAAGCGCTATAACCGCTCCGCTCTGGTCCAGGTCTATGGCGGCAGCGACACCGGGCTCGGTCGCGGCGCGCAGGGGCCCGACATCTCGGCGATCCCGTCGCTCGCGATCGGCAATCTGCAGGTGCTGCGCGAGGGCGCGACCGCGCAATATGGCTCCGACGCGATCGCCGGCGTGCTCAACTATGGCCTGCGCGAGGACCAGGGGATCGAACTGGTCGGTCGTGCCGGCCAATATTATGCGGGCGACGGCGAAAGCTATCAGATTGCGGGCAATGCGGGCGTGAAGGGCGACTGGGGCTTCATCAACGTCACCGGCGAATATGTCGACGAAGGTCAGACCAGCCGCGGCCGCACCCGCCCATCGGCCGCCAATTTCGCGCAGAATTTCCCGGCGCTTGCGAACCAGCTCCCCAATTATCCGCTGCCCGTGCAGATCTGGGGCAATTCGCCCTCGCACGGCTTCAAGTCGGTCTATAACTCGGCGATCAATGTCACCGACAGCAGCAAGATCTACGTCTTTGCCAATTATGCGCAGAGCAAGGGCAACCAGAGCTTCAACTACCGCGCCTCGGTGTCGAGCACCGCGGTCGACACGAACGGGGTGGTCCGCAATCAGGGCGCGAACGGCGCGTTCAACAACACCTTCTTCCTCACCCCCTGCCCGACCGGCAACGCGACCTGCCCGAGCGGCGGCTTCGTTCGCGACGGCAACACCTTCCGCTTCGGCACGCTCTACCCCGCCGGCTTCACGCCGCGCTTCGTCGGCAAGACGCAGGAAGTGTACGGGGTGCTCGGCTACAAGGGCACGTCCGGCGCCTTCAGCTATGACCTGTCCGGCACGCTGGCGCGCAACAAGCTGTCGCTGTCGATGTATGACTCGGCCAATTTCTCCTACGGCCCGGCGACGCAGACCAGCTTCGACTTTGGCGACCTGATCCAGAAGGAAACCAACTTCAACGCCGACTTCACCTATGCCGCCGACCTCGGTCTCGCCGCACCGCTGACCATCTCGGCGGGCGGGGAGTTCCGCAAGGAAACCTACGAACAGACCGCGGGCGACACGCAATCCTATGCCGCGGGCCCCTATGCGATCGCGCAACAGCTCTTCACCCAGACCGCGCCGGGCGTGTACGTCGCCTCCGGCACGACCGCGGCGCAGGGCGTCGGCGCGAGCGGCTATGCGGGCACCAGCCCCGCCACCGCAGGCAAGTTCAGCCAGAAGGCCTATGCCGCCTATGTCGGGCTCGAAACCGACCTGACCGACGCGCTGACGGTCGGCGCGGCGGGCCGGTACGAACATTACAACACGTTCGGCGATGCCTGGGTCGGCAAGGTGAACGCGCTGTACAAGTTCGCCGACGCCTTCTCGGTCCGCGGCAGCTTCGGCACGGGCTTCCACGCACCGTCGCCGGGCCAGTCGAACGTCTCGATCGTCACGACCTCGTTCAACAACGGCGTCGCGTTCCAGGCGGGCACCTATCCGACCAACACTGCGGTCGCGCAATATTATGGCGCGAGCAACCTGACCCCGGAAAAGTCGACCAATTACGGCCTGGGCTTCATCCTCGAACCCGTCCGCGGAATGACGGTCACGGTCGATGGCTACCGGATCAACCTGCGCAACCGGATCGGGCTGACCTCGCCCTTCATCGTCACCGCGGCGGACCTTGCCGCGCAGCCGGCGCTGCTGCCGGTCGGTGTCGGCGGCCAGGTCCAGTATTTCACCAACGGCTTCAAGACGCGGACCCAGGGCATCGACGTCGTCGGCACCTACCGCACGCGGTTCAGCGAGGCGGAGCTGAACTTCTCGTTGGCGTATAACTACAACGACAACAAAGTTACCGAGTTCGATGCCCGGGTGGTCGGCACCGCGCAGCTGATCGACGCGGAAAACCTCGCGCCAAAGCACCGCGTCGTCTTCAACGCCGGCTGGACGCTCGACAATCTGAGCCTGAACGTCCGCGAGAATTACTACAGCTCGTTCACCAGCGCGCAGGATTACGGCCAGACCAACGGCGTGCCGAACCAGGTGTTCAGCGGCAAGTTCGTCACCGATCTGGAGCTCAGCTACACCTTCGCCGAGCATTTCACGGTCGCGGTCGGCGCGCAGAACTTCACCGACGAGCATCCCGACCGGCTCAAGCCGACCTCGACGGTGCAGATCTATCCGCTCACCGGCGGCACGTCGGACGGCCAGGTCTATCCGCGCAACGGCGGACCGTTCGGCTTCAACGGCGGCTTCTACTATACGCGTCTGCGCGTGAAATACTGAGACCGGACGGGGGGCGCCGCGGTGCCCCCCGTCTTCTCACCACCGGATCAGTGCGCGGCGGCGGGGTCGACCGGCCGGGCGGGCCGCGGCGCCAGCCAGATGATCGCGGCGGACACGAAGAAGATCAGCGCGGCAAAGGCGAACAGATGGTTCGTCGCCAGCGCGAAGCTTTCCTGCTCGACCACCCGCTCGATCAGCCCGCGCCCCTGTTCCGCGCTCAGCCCGTGCTGCTGCGCGTTGGCGATCACCTGATCGCCATTGTTGAGGATGTTGGTCAGCTCGGCGCGGTTCGTCTGCGCGTTGTTCTGCCACATGGTGCTGCCGATCGAGGTGCCGATCGCCGCCGCCAGCGTCCGCAGGAAGCTCATCACGCCCGCCGCCGACGCGGTCTCCTCCGGATTGACCGCGCCCAGCGCGATGATCGTCAGCGGGATGAAGAAGAACGGCATCCCCAGCCCCTGGACGAGCTGCGGCGCCGCCAGGATCCAGAAATCCGCACCGCTGAACCAGAAGGTCCGCAGCACCGACGTCAGCCCGAGCCAGAAGATCCCGAAACACACCAGCGCGCGCGGATCGACCTTGTTGCTCAGCTTGGCGACGATCGGCGAGAAGATCACCGCGAGCACGCCGTTGAACGCGGTCACATAGCCCGCATCGCTCGCGGTATAGCCCATCGTCGACTGCAGCCATTGCGGGATGATCACGACCGAGGCGAAGAAGGTCCCGAAGCTGAAGGCGAGCGCGGTCACCGCGACGGTGAACCCGCGGTGCCGGAACACGCGCAGGTCGACGATCGGATTGCCCGCGGTCAGCTCCCAGATCAGGAAGGTGACGAAGCCGATCGCCGCGACGATCGCGCAGCCGACGATGAAGCTCGACCCCAGCCAGTCATGCTCGCGCCCGAGATCGAGCATGATCTGCAGCGCCGCGATCCACACGACCATCAGGAACAGGCCGAAGCGGTCGATCGGCACGATCTCGGTCTTGGTCTCCGATTTGCGCAGCAGCGTGAACACGCCGACGATGCAGAAGATCGCGATCGGCAGGTTGATGTAGAAGATCCACGGCCAGGACCAGTTGTCGCTGATCGTCCCGCCCAGGATCGGCCCGAGGATCGGCGCGGTGACCGTCGTCATCGCCCAGGCGCCCATCGCCGCCGCGCGCTTCTGCGGGGGGAAGATCGTCAGCAGCAGCGTCTGCGTCAGCGGCATCAGCGGGCCGCCGCAAAAGCCCTGCCCGATCCGGAACGCGACCATCGCGCCGAGCGACGAGGCAAGACCGCACAGCGCGGAGAAGACCGCAAAGCCGATCATCGCCGCCATGAAGACGCGGATCGTCCCGAACCGCCGGACCAGCCACCCGGTCAGCGGCACACAGATCGCCTCGGCGACCGAATAGGAGGTGACGACCCAGGTCCCCTGGGTCGGCGACACGCCAAGCCCGCCCGAGATATGCGGCACCGACACATTGGCGATGGTCGTGTCGAGCACCACCATGAAGTTGGTCAGCGCCAGCACGAAGCCCGCAAGGATGAGGCGCGGGCCGGTCAGGACCGGCGCGGACGTGTCGGCGGCCATCGATCCGCTCCTAGCGATCGCCCGAGATGTCGATCTCGGCGTCCATCGACAGCCCGACGCGCAACGGATGATCGCGCAATTCCTTGGGATCGAGCGCGATACGCACCGGCAGACGCTGGACCACCTTGATCCAGTTGCCGGTCGCATTCTGCGCGGGGATCAGCGCGGACGACGCGCCGGTCCCGCCGGCGAGCCCGACGACGCGGCCGTGATAGACGACGTCATCGCCGTGCAGGTCGGAGATCAGCGTCGCATGCTGGCCGACGCGGACATGCTGCAGCTGGCCCTCCTTGTAGTTCGCGTCGACATAGAGCTGGTCGACGGGAACGATCACCATCGCCGCGGTGCCGGGTGCGAGCCGCTGGCCGATCTGGACGTTGCGCTGCGAGATGACGCCGTCGATCGGCGCACGCACGACCGCGCGCGACAGGTCGAGCCGTGCCTGGCGCAGCTTGGCGCGCGCGGCGAGGACCTCGGGGGCGTTGTCGCGCGTGGTGCCACGGGTCAGCGCGGTGTTGGCGGCGCGATCCTCGAGCGCGGAGGCGCGCGTCGCGGTCGCCTGCGCGATCCCCGCCTGCGCGATCGCGACATTGGCGCGCGCGGTGCGCAGCGCGTTCGTCGCTGCGGTCACCTCATCACCCGATACCGCGCCCGCCGCGACCAGCGCCTGGCGACGCTGATAATCGATCTGCGCGCGGTCGAGATTGCCCTGGGCGAGCAGCAGCTGTGCGCGGGCGGCACCGATATCGGCACCGCGCGCATTGGCCTGCGCCTGGAGCGCATCGCCCGTCGCCGCGGTCTGGCCATAGCGGCGCTCGGCGCCCGCCAGATCGGCCTCGGCCTGCGCGACCGCGATCTGCAGGTCGGCATCGTCGAGCCGCATCAGCACCTGCCCGCGCTTGACGGTCTGCGTGTTGCTCACCGTGACCGCGATCACCTGCCCGCTGACCAGCGGCATGACCTGCGCGGTTTCCGCCGCAACATAGGCATTGTCGGTCGTCACGCGCTTCGACAAGACGAGTGAGTCATAGATGAAATACAGGACGGCGATCACGACCAGCACGGCTGCGAAGATCAGCAGCAGCCGCTTGCGCTTGCCCGGGTTTGCGGTGTCGACCTTGGGGCTGTCCTTGGGATCGGCCTTGGGCTCCTCGGCGGGAGTCTGGTCGCTGTCGTGGGATGGGGTGTCCATCATCGTGTCCCGCTGGTCTGGATAAGGGGTTGGAAGCCGCCGCCGAGCGCGCGCACCAACTGCACGTCGAGCGCGAACCGGCGCGAATCGATCGCCGCGACCGAACGCCGCGCGGTCAGCACCGCTTCCTCGGCGCTCAGCACGTTGAGAAAGGTCGACAGGCCGCCGCGATAGCGCAGCTGCGCGACCTGATACGCGCCTTCGGCATCGACCAGCGACGCGCGCGCATCGCGCATCTGCGCTGCGACCTGGCGCCGGCTGGTCACGACATCGGCGACCTCGCGCAGCGCGTTGATCACGATGCGGTCATAGCTGCCGACCGCTTCGTCATACTGGCCGCGCGCCTGCCGATACTGGCCCTGCAGCGCGCCGCCGCGAAAGATCGGCAGGCTGATCGCCGGGCCGACATTGCCGATGCTCGATCCGCCCTTGAACAGGTTGTCGAGACCGAGCGATTGCAGCCCGATCAGCCCCGACAGGCTGAGATTGGGGTAGAAATCGGCGCGCGCGACCTTGATCCGGCTCGCCGCCGCTTCGGCGCGCGCGCGCGCGGCGGCGACGTCGGGACGCCGGCCGATCAGCCCGATCGCCGCGTCGGCGGGGAGTTCGGTGGTGAGCACGGGCACCGCCGGCCGGGTGATCGTCAGCGCGCGATCGGGCCCGGCGCCGAGCAGCGCGGCGATCGCGTTCTTGGCGAGCGCGATCTGTTCGGCGTTGCTGGCCAAGTCGACCCGCGACGCCGGCACCGCGGAGCGCGCCTGTTTGAGCTCGGCCTGCGTATCGAGCCCGATCGCGACACGCTCGTTCACCAGCCGCTCGCTCGCGCTGCGCACCGCATTGGCTCGCTGCAGCACGTCCTGTTCGGCATAGAGCCGCGCGAGATCGGCATAGCGCGCGGCGATATCGGTCGCGAGCGTCAGCGCCGCCTGCTCGCCGTCGAGCCGCGCCGCCTCGGCCTCCGACGTCGCCGCGACCAGCGCCGCGCGGTTGCGCCCGAACAGGTCGAGATCGAGACCTGCGTCGAGTGCCAGCCGGCCCGTGTCGTTCCAACCCTTCGGAATGAACTCCGCGGGGATGCCGTTATTGTAGCTCTGCTTGTTGAGCCCGACCGTGCCCTCGGCGTCGAGCTGCGGCTGGTTGGCGGCGCCCGCCTGCTGCACCGCACCGCGCGCGGTCCGCACGCGCGCGGCCGCGATCGCGATGTCGGGCGATCCCGCCAGTGCTTCGGTGATCAGCGTGTTGAGCTGCGCATCGCCGTAACCCCGCCACCACTGCGTCGCCGGCCACGCCGCATTCGACGCCGGGCCGTTCGACGCGAGGCTGTTGCGCGATGCATAGGTGTCCGCGGATGCCAGGACGGGCGGCGGCCCCAGATCGGGCACCGCGCAGCCGGCAAGCCCGGCTGCGATTGCGGTGCAGCCGGCGAATCGAATCAGTCGCATTGAATCATCGTACTCCTGCGTACGCTCGGCAGATGGTCCCGGGTAGTGGACTTGTCAATAAATAATCGTACCGTATAGTACGGCTATGTCCGAGCCGAAATCCCGCCGCGATTTGAACCGCGAAGCCCGTCGCGAGACGATCGTGGCGACCGCGCGCGAGGCGTTTCTCGACCATGGCTATGCCGCCACCTCGATGTCGACGATCGCCGTGCAGCTCGGCGGGTCGAAGGGGACGCTCTGGGCTTATTTCCCGTCGAAAGAGGATCTGTTCAGCGCGGTGCTCGACGATGTCACGTCGAACTTCCGCCAGAGCCTCGAGGATGCGCTGCGCCCGGGGCGCGATTGTGCGACGACGCTGCTCGATTTCCTCGAACGCTTCCAGGGCAAGCTGCTGCATCCCGACAACATCCGGCTGCACCGGCTGATCGTCGGCGAAGGCGGGCGGTTTCCCGAGATCGGCCGCATCTTCTATGCCCGCGGCCCGCAGATCGTGATCGAGCAGCTTTCACTCTATCTACGCGGCCGGATGGACGCCGGCGACCTGCGCGCCGATGATCCGGTGCAGGCGGCGATGCACCTGCTGCTGCTCGCCCAGACGCAACAGAATCTGCGGCTCTGGGGGGTCGTCGGCATGCCCGGTCCCGAGGAAGCGCGCCAGCAGGCGGCGCGCGCGCTCGATCTGTTCACGCGCGCTTATGGGGCAAAGGTCGCGCCGTAACGGCGTTACGCGCGGGTACCGGGAGCCGGAGCGTCCTCCCCCGCTGCAACCGTGTCGCCACCACCGCCGCCGCCGCCCTGTCCACCACCGCCCCCGCCCGATCCCCGGGCGGCAGAGGCGCCGTCGCGCTCGCCCTTGCCGCGTCCGCCGCCCGCGGCCGGCCGCGTCGGGCCCTGCGCGGGCAGGACGAGGTCGGTCGGGACGGGCGCCAGATCGAGTGCGGCGCGCACGAAATCGCGCAATGACACGACCAGCGCGTGCGTCGGGACCGGGCGGCCCGCCGCGAGTTCGCCCGCGGCCCGTACAGCCAGCCGGACCTGCTCGTCGGTGCCGAGCAGGATGATGTCCGACAGCGCCGCCTCGACCGCGTCGCGGATCCGCCGGCCGCGGTCCGATCCCGTGTCGATCGCGACATCCGCCGCCTCGGCAGGAACCGCCTCGCCCCGGCGACGCAGGTCGCGGCGATGCGCGGGGTCGACCGTCAGCGTGCCCGTGAACGAGCCGCCCAAGGTCTTGTAGGCCGCGATCAGCGTACGCAGCCGTTCGTTGATCTGCCGGTTGATCCGCTCGCGGCGCTGTTGGATCGTCATCATCGTGACGAGGCGGATGCCGACGCCGATCGCGGTCACCAGCGCGAGCCCGAACAGCGTCAGCAACGTGGTCTGCCAGGAACTGAAGTCGATCGTGCGCATGGTCGCTCCGCTATTCCGGGTCTGCGTGAGTCCCGATGCGGCACCAACGCGCATCGCGGGTCGATGCCCCCGGGATATCGTCAGGGCCGCTGGGCGTAGTCCGGTCGACCCGGAAGCCATATCGTGCGATGGCAAGTCTCGTGACGTCGCCGGGAAACGATCTGCCATGCCCCTGATGCTCCTGATGGTGCTGCCGTTCGCGGCGGCGCTGATGCTGGCGCTCGGCGCACGTGGCGGCCGTCGCATGCATGTCGGGATCGCCGCCGGTGCGAGCGCGGCGGGGCTCGCGCTGCTGCTTCTGGCCGCGCCCGCGGTCCTCGCGGGAACCCCGCTGACCGCGCGGATCGCGTGGATCCCGGCGCTCGGGCTCGATCTCAGCCTGTGGCTCGATCCGCTCGGGCTGCTGTTCGCCGGACTGATCCTCGGCATCGGCCTGCTCGTCGTGATATATGCGCAGGGCTATCTCGCCAAGGCTGAGCCGACCGGGCGGTTCCTGTCGTTCCTGATGCTGTTCCAGGGCGCGATGATCGGCATCGCGCTGTCGAACAACATCCTGCTGATGCTGATATTCTGGGAACTGACCAGCCTGTCGTCGTTCCTGCTGATCGGCTTCTGGCGCGACCGCGCGGACGCGCGGCAGGGCGCGCGGATGGCGCTCGCGGTTACGGGCGGCGGCGGGCTCGCGCTGATCGCGGGGATGCTGTTGCTCGGCCAGGCGGCGGGATCCTATGAGCTCGCAACGATCCTGACGCGCGGCGCCGTCGTCCAGGCGTCGCCGCTCTATCCTGCGATCCTGACGCTCGTCCTGCTCGGCGCGTTCACCAAGTCGGCGCAGTTCCCGTTCCATTTCTGGCTGCCGCACGCGATGGCAGCACCCACGCCGGTCAGCGCCTATCTCCATTCCGCGACGATGGTGAAGGCGGGCGTCTTCCTGCTCGCCCGCCTGTGGCCGGTGCTCGCGGGCAGCGACTTGTGGTTTTATCTGGTCGCCTCGACCGGGCTCGTGACGATGCTCTTCGGCGCGGGCGTCGCGCTGTTTCGCAATGATCTGAAAACAATCCTCGCCTATTCGACGATCAGCCAGCTCGGGCTGATGGTGATGCTGCTCGGCTTCGGCACGCCCGCCGCCGCCACGGCAGCGGTGTTCCACATCCTCAACCACGCCGCGTTCAAGGCGGCGCTGTTCATGAATGCGGGCATCGTCGATCACGAGACGGGGACGCGCGACATCCGTCGCCTTGGCGGGCTCGCCGCACTGATGCCGCTGACCGCGACGCTCGGTACGCTGGCGGTCGCGGCGATGGCGGGTCTGCCACCGCTCGGCGGGTTCATCTCCAAGGAGATGATGCTCGAACAGAGCCTGCATGCCGCGCAGGACGGCCGGTCCTGGCTCGTGCCGCTGCTCGCGACGATCGCGGCGACGCTGTCGGTCGCCTATTCGCTGCGCTACGCCACCGCACAGTTTTTCGGGCGTCGCGCGACGGGGGATGTCGCCGCCCCGCATGATCCCGGCATGGCGATGATCGGACCGTCGATCGTGCTTGTGCTCGTCGCGCTCGGTTTCGGACTGTTGCCGATGACGATCGCCGGGCCGCTGGTGCGCGCCGCGACGGGGGCGGTGATCGGCGGGAGCCCGCCCGCGCTCGATCTGGCGCTGTGGCACGGGATCAACCCCGCCCTGGGGATGAGTGCGCTCGCGGTCGTGATCGGTGCGCTGCTGCTGTGGCGCCGCGCGCCGGTCGCGCGCTGGCTGGACGGCCGGCCGGCGCTCGATGCCAAGCGGCTGTTCGATGGCGCGATGGCGGCGATCGTCGCGCGCAGCCGCGACGCCTCGCTCGCGATCCACGCGCCGTCGCTGCAACGCTATCTGTTCATGCTGTTCGCGGTGGCGGTGCTGTTCGGGATCGACGCCGCGCTGACGCCCGGCGGGCTGCCCGCGGGGACGCGCGCGACGCTGCCCGCGTCGCCGGTCGCGGTCGTCGCCTGGTTCGCGCTGGTCGTCGCGACCGGCATCGTCGTGGCGATGCAACGCCAGCGCTTCCTCGCGCTGGTCTTCATCAGCGTCATCGGCCTCGTCATCGCGCTCGCCTTCGTCCATCTTTCCGCCCCCGACCTGGCGCTGACCCAGATCGCGGTCGAGGTCGTGACGATCCTGCTGATGCTGCTCGCGCTGCACCTGCTGCCCAAGGTTCCGCCGCAACTCTCCAGCCTGCCGCGCCGCAGCCGCGATGCGCTGCTGGCGGCGGTCGCCGGGATCGGCACCGGCTGGGCGGCTTGGGCGGTGATGACGCGCGACCTGCGCGACACGGTCTCGTCCTTCCACTGGGCGAACAGCTATCCGGGCGGCGGCGGGACCAATGTCGTCAACGTGACCCTGGTCGATTTCCGCGCGTTCGACACCTTGGGCGAGATCATCGTGCTCGGGATCGCGGGGCTGGCCATCTATGCGTTGCTCGAGCCCGCGGCGCGCGGCACGGCGGGGCGGCGGTTACGCGAATGGCGGCACGACATGCCGCATTCGCCCGAGCGCCACCCGATGATGTTCGTGATGGCGACGCGGCTGCTGCTGCCGCTCGCGCTGCTGGTCGGCCTCTACATCTTCCTGCGAGGGCATAACCAGCCCGGCGGCGGGTTCATCGCCGCGCTGGTCGTTTCGATCGCGATCCTGCTGCAATATCTCGCCTCGGGCTTCGACTGGACCGACGACCGCCGCCGGATCGGCGAACATCCGCTGATCGCGGTCGGCGTGCTGATCGCGACCGCGACGGGGCTCGGCTCGCTCGTCTTCGGCGCGCGGTTCCTGACGAGCAGCTTCGGCTATTTCCACATTCCGCTGGTCGGCGAGGTCGAGCTGGCGACCGCGATGTTCTTCGATACGGGCGTCGCTTGCGTCGTCGTCGGCGCGGTGATGATGGCGCTCGCCCAGCTCAGCCACGTCGCGCAGCGCGCGGCGCGCAACCGCGATCAGGCCGACGAGGAGACATCGGCATGAGCCTGGAATTCCTGATCGCCAGCGGAATCGCGGTGCTGACCGCAGGCGGCGTCTATCTCGCGCTGCGCGGCCGCACCTTTCAGGTCGTGCTCGGGCTGACCTTGCTGTCCTACGCGGTGAACCTGTTCCTGTTCGCGATCGGCCGGCTCGTCGTCGACCGCCCGCCGCTGTTCGCCAAGGGCGTGACCGACTATGCCGATCCGCTGCCCCAGGCGCTGGTGCTGACCGCGATCGTGATCACCTTCGGGATGACCGCGCTGGTCGTCATCCTGTCGCTGCGCAGTTTCCTCGAAAGCGGATCGGATCAGGTCGACGGCATCGCCGACGCCGTCCCCGGCCCGGGGCAGGATCGCGCATGACGCTGCTCGACCATCTCGTGATCGCGCCGGTCGTGATCCCCGCGATCATCGCGCCGCTGACGTTGATGGTGATGCGGCGGCGGCGCCATGTCGGCGTCGCGCTGTCGCTCGCCGGCTGCGTCGCGATGCTGGTCGTCGCGCTCGCGCTGTTCGGCATCGCGCAGGACGACGCGATCCGCGCCTATCCGCTTGGCGGCTGGCCGGCTCCGTTCGGGATCGTGCTGGTGCTCGACCGGCTGTCCGCCGGGATGCTGGTGCTCGCGGCGGTGCTGGCGCTGGTGGTGATGCTCCACGCGGTCGTCACCGCGGTCGACCGCAAGGGCTGGCATTTCCATCCCCTGTTCCAGTTCCAGCTGCTCGGGCTGAACGGCGCGTTCCTCACCGGGGACCTGTTCAACCTGTTCGTGTTCTTCGAGGTGCTGCTGATCGCCTCCTACGGGCTCATGCTCCACGGTCAGGGCGCGGCGCGGCTGAAGGCGGGGGTCGCCTATGTCGTCGTCAACATCGTCGGCTCGGCGCTGTTCCTGATCGCGCTGGGGCTGCTCTACGGGCTGACGGGCACGCTCAACATGGCCGATCTCGGCCAGCGCATCGCCGCACTGGGCGCGGCCGACCAGGGGCTGATCCGGCTCGCCGGGCTGTTGCTGCTCGCGGTGTTCGCGCTGAAGGCGGCGGTCGTGCCGCTGCATCTGTGGCTGCCGCGCACCTATGCCGCGACCGCGCCGGTCGTCGCCGCGCTGTTCGCGATCATGACCAAGGTCGGCGTCTATGCGATGATCCGGGTCGTGCCGCTGATCTTCGGCGATGCCGCAGGCGCCGCCGCCTGGGTGCCAGCGCCCTGGCTGCTGCCCGCCGCCGTGCTGACCGCGATCATCGGCTTCGTCGGCGTGCTGGCGGCGCGCGCGATGCGCGAACAGGCGGCGTTCGCGATCCTCGGCTCGACCGGGACGCTGCTGCTCGCGGTATCGTGCTGGACGCAGGCGACGACCGCCGCCGCGTTGTTCTATCTCGTCCACGCGACGCTGGCGGGCGCGGCGCTGTTCCTCGTCGCCGACGTAACGCTGCGCCGCCGCGGCCAATATGGCGACGCGATCGTCCCCAGCCCGCGCTTTGCGGGCCAGCAGGCGACCGGGCTGCTGTTCCTCGCCGCGACGATCGCCGCGGTCGGCCTGCCGCCGCTGTCGGGGTTCGTCGCCAAGCTGTTCATCCTCCAGACCAGTGTCACGGCCGAGCCATGGGCGCTGATCTGGGCGACGGTGCTGGGCACCACGCTGATCGGCGTCGTCGGCTTTGCCCGCAGCGGCAGCACGCTGTTCTGGAAGGCGGCCGACGATGCCGACCCGATCGCCGGCGCGGACCGGTCGCGCGCCGAACTGATTGCGCCAGCGACGCTGCTCGCGCTGCTCGCGCTGCTGACGCTCGGTGCCGGCTGGGCGACCGCGCAGGCCGAGGCGACCGCCGCGCAGATCTATGCCCCCGATCGCTATGCCGCGGCGGTGCTGACGGAGGCGACGCGATGATCAAGCGCCTCCTCCCCCACCCCGCGCTGACCGCGATGCTCGTCGTCGTCTGGCTGCTGATGGCGAACAGCATCACGGTCGGCGGGATCCTGCTCGGCCTGGTCTTCGGGATCGTCCTGCCCAAGTTCACCGAGCCCTTCTGGCCCGATCGCCCGCGCGTCCGCTTCCGCGGCGCGCTGCTCGGCTATGTCGGCCTCGTCCTCTACGACATCGTCGTCGCCAATTTCGAGGTCGCGCGGCTGATCCTGTTCCGGCGCAACCGCGATCTCCGCTCGCGCTGGCTGGTCGTGCCCGTCGCGCTGTCGTCGCCCGAGGCGATCACGGTGCTCGCCGCGACGATCAGCCTGACGCCGGGGACGGTCTCGTCCGACGTGTCCGCCGACGGGCGCTTCCTGCTGGTCCACGCGCTCGACGTCGCGGACGCGGACGCCGAGATCGCACGGATCAAGACCCGCTACGAGGCGCCGCTGCTAAGGATCTTCGCATGATCGCCATAGCCTTGCAGATCGCCGCCATCGCCATCGCGCTCGCGCTGCTGCTCAACGGCTGGCGGCTGTACCGCGGGCCCGCGCTCGCCGACCGGATCCTCGCGCTCGACACGATGGTGATCAACGTCATCGCGGTGATCGTCGTGATCGGCATGATGGGCGGCAACGATACCTATTTCGAGGCCGCGCTGCTGCTCGCGATGGTCGGGTTCGTCAGCACCATCGCCTATTGCAAGTTCCTCCTGCGCGGGGACATCGTCGAATGAGCGGCATCGTCGAGATCGTCATCGCCGGGCTGATCCTGCTCGGCGCGGCATTCGTGCTGATCGGCAGCTGGGGGCTGGTCCGCCTCCCCTCGACGATGGAGCGGCTGCACGGCCCGACCAAGGCGACGACGCTGGGGCTCGGCGGGCTGTTGCTGGCGTCGGTCGTGTTCTTCCAGGTCCGGCTCGGCGTCTGGACCGCGCACGAGCTGCTGATCTCGCTGTTCCTGTTCATCACCGCACCGATTTCAGCGAACATGATCGCCAAGGTCCATCTCCACCGTGCGCGTACCGGCGACCGCCCCGATCACGACGGCATTGCGGGGCCACCGCCCCGGCCCGACCCGGATGGCGAAGGCGAATGGGCGACGTTCGAGGCGCCGCATACGGACACGCAGGCCTCGATCGAGAACCCCTGAGCGTCGGCACGGGGTCGCGCAGCCGCGTCAGGCCGGCTGTGGCCCGGGCTGTTTTGGATCCACCACGAACTTGGCGAAGGTGGAGATCGACCCGCCCGGCCGATCGACCTGATCCATCACCTTCACCTCGGCAAGCCAGCGGTCCGGCGTCACGGTGAACAGCTGATAGCCGCGCTGGTTGTTGAGCAGGCTGACGTTCGGATTATGGTCGAGCGCACGGGTTTCGCCTGCATAGCGCGCACCGCCGGTGCCGCCCGACGAGATCGAGGTCGCGAGAAACTCGGTCGCGATCGCGGGACCGCCCGGGTCGTTCGCGTCGCGCGGGACCGAGCCGACGACATTCTGGTGCAGGTCGCCGCTGCCGATCACGACATTGGTCAGCCCGCGCCGCGCGATGCCGTCGACGAGCCGCTGCCGCGCCAGCGGATAGCCGTTCCAATTGTCCTTGCCGACCACCGGCGTAGTCGCGCCGTCCTTGCGCGCGTCATAGGGCATGAACAGCACCTGTTGCGCGATGAAGTTCCACCGGGCGTCATTGGCGAGCCCGTCGTCGAGCCAGCGCTCCTGCGCCGCCCCCAGCATCGTGCGCCCCGGCTGGTCGACGGGCACGCAGGCGTCGAGTTCGCCCCGCGCGATCCCGGGCCGCTCGCAGAGCTGGTCGCTGCGGGCCGAGCGCGTGTCCAGCACGTGCATCCGCGCCAGCGTGCCGTAATCGAACCGGCGATAGGCGCGCCCGGTCCCGGGCCGCTGCGCGCGACGGACGGGGACGTGCTCGTACCAGGCCTGCAACGCCGCGGCCTTGCGCGCGGCGAACACCGGCGGCGGGTTGCCGTCCTTGTCGAATGCGCCCGCCCAATTGTCGTCGATTTCGTGATCGTCGAACGACATGATGAACGCGACCGCCGCGTGCGCCGCCTGCAGGTCGGGATCCGCCTTGTACTGCGCATAGCGGCGGCGATACTGGTCGAGCGTATAGGTCTCGGTGCCGAGGTGCTTGCGCGGACTGGGCTCGGTCCGGGTCGCCATCTCGTAGATATAGTCGCCATAATGGAAGACCGCGTCGAGGTCGGGCTCGCGCGCGACATGCGCATAGGCAGTGAAGAAGCCCGTCTCGAAATCCTGGCACCCCAGCATCGCCAGCCGCAACCGGTCGAGCGACACGCCCGCCGCGGGCGCGGTGCGCGCCGTCCCCACCGGGCTCGCTCCGGCGCCCTGGACTAGGAAGCGATACCAATAGGGCCGATGCGATCGCAGCCCGTCGACCTCGACATGGACCGAATGCGCGAGCGCCGCGTCGGCGACCGCCGATCCCGTCCGGACGATCTTGCGGAAACCGGGGTCCTCGGCGATGTCCCAGCGGAGCGGAACATCATGCGGCGGCATGCCGCCGTCCGGGGTCTGCGGCTCGGGCGCCAGCCGGGTCCAGATCACGAACCCGTCGGGCCAGGGGTCTCCGGAGGCGACACCGAGCGTGAACGGATCGCGCGTGAACGTCGCCTTCGCCAGCAGCCGCGGCGCCCCCGCCCCGCCCAGCATTGCGAGCGAAAGGCCGGCCTTGACCAGATTGCGGCGATCGAACTGAGCCATAAGGACACTCCCTGCGGCAGCGCGCGCCTGCAGCGCCCGACCGGCGTCGCAGCGCGACCTGCTATGCCGGAAAGACGGAGCAGACGGGCAAAACCCGACAGACAAAAGAACGGGCGGTGGCGATCCTACGGATTTCCGGGCCCGCCCGCCGGGCGGATGGCGATCGCGTCTTTCCCGTAAGCGACATCGACCTGATAGGCCGCCTCCACCGCCTGCAATGCGCGGTCGGTATCGGAAATGTGAAAGCGGCCGCTGATCGGAAGCACCTGCAGGCCGCGATCCTCCAACAGGATCGGCCGCGCCGAGTAACGCTGAACCTTGCCGATCAGCACCGCGAGCGGAACGTCGGATGCCTCGAACCACCCCGACTTCCACTCGGGCGCGCTCGCCGCGATGCGGGGTTGCGCCGTGACCTGCCCGTCGACGACGCGTGCGCCGTCGCCCTTGTGCAGCACCAGATCCGCTTCCCCGGCGACGCCGACCTCGACCGCACCGCGGTAGACGACCACGGCGGTGCGCGTCGGCGACTGGCGATCGACGTTGAACGCGGTGCCCAGCACGCGGACGGACGTGGTGCCGCTCGCGACCCGGAACATCCGGCTGCGTTCGTGGCGGATATCGAAATAGGCCTCGCCGCGGACGAGCTCGGCACCGCGGTGCCAGGGCAGAATCCGCACATGCAGCTCGGTGTCGCCGCTCAGGTCGACGCGCGACCCGTCCGCAAGCACGACGGTACGGCTCTCCCCAGGGCCGGTGCGATAGCGCGTCGTCGCCAGCATCGGCACGAGCAGGAGAATCGCAACCAGTATCGCGCAGGCAGCAGCGGCCAGCCGCGGCGCCGATCCCCGACCGCGACGCGCGCGATCGACCCGCGGGGCCGGCGGGATCGCGGCCGCAGGGACGCACGCCGCGGTCCCGAGCGCCTCGACCAGCGCCTCCGATTGCCAGAGCGCCTGCATCTCGGCGAACACCGCGCGGTGCCGCGGCGACGCTGCCATCCACGCGTCGAAGTCCGGCCCCGCCGCGGCATCGAACGCCGGCTGGTTGAGCCGGTCGATCCACGCGGCGGCGTCCTCGGCGATCTGGCTCTCGCGGCTCATCGCCCGCGTCCGCACGCGATCGCCTCTCCCGGCATCGCCTTGTGGAGGTCTGCCAGGCCGCGGGTGATGTGCTTCTCGACTGCCTTCGGGCTCAACCCCAGATCCCTCGCTATCGCCGCGCAGCTTTGCCCCTGCAAACGGCGGCGGACAAGCACGTCGCGGCGCAGCGGCGGCATGGCGTCGAGCGCGTCCCGGAGGATCGCGACCGCCTCGCGGCCGACCAGCACCCGATCGGGCAGGGGCGCCTGGCTGACGGGCTCCTCGGCGCGTTCGGCGACATAGCGGCGGTCCCTGCGGTGATGGTCGACCAACAGATTCGCGGCGATCCGAAAGCCGAGCGCATAGATGCTGACCAGCTTCTGCACGCGCCCCTGGTGCACCAGTCGCGACAGCGTCTCCTGCACGACGTCCTCGACGACATCGACCCGGCTGGTGCGCGCACGGACATAGCGGCTCAGCGTCGCCGCGATCGCGCGCCAGTCCTCGACCGCGGGCTCGCCCGCGCGGGTGTCGATCTGGGGAAGCGTCGCTGGCATGGCTCGTCCGGGTTGTTGATCCCGGCGACCTAGGCCGCGTTTGTGACAATTTCGGAGAGGGTGCGACAAGGAGTTCGCGCGGACGCCGCCCGATCCCCCAAATTGCGCAGCGCCACCGTCAGTATAAACACCGACCTGCATCAGACTTCGCTGTCATATAACTGAAACCAAATACTTTGTCGGGTTTCCGGGCGCCTGCCCGTCTTGCCCTCGAACCATCTCGGGGGGAAATCATGTTTCATAGAATTCGTCTGGCGCGGCGTCTGCTCGCGTCCGTCGCACTGTCCGGCTTTGTCTGCGCGCCTGCGATCGCGCAGACCGCACCACCGGCACCACGCCAGTTCAGCTTCGACGTTCCCGCACAGGGTCTCGCCGACGCGCTCCTCGCCTTTTCACGGCTGACCGGGCTGCAGCTCGCGACGTCGCCGTCACTGCTGCAGGGTGCACGCAGCCAGCGCCTGCGCGGGCGGATGACCGCGGAACAGGCGCTCGCGCGGATCACCGCGGGCAGCGCGGTCGACGGCAGGATCGTCGGCGGCACGGTCACCGTCGCGCGGCACATGGGGCCGGTGACGACGGCATACGCTCCTGCCGCGGCGCCCGGCGGGACCGAAGCCCAGGGAATCGCGCAGGCCACGCAGCCTGACCCCCTCGCCGATGACGGTGCCGACATCGTCGTCCGGGGCTACCGTCAGAGCGTCGCCAAGGCGCAGCAGATCAAGAAGGCCGCAACCGGGTCGCAGGAGGTGATCCTGGCGCAGGACATCGCCGCGTTTCCCGACCAGAACCTCGCCGAGGCGCTTCAGCGCATCCCCGGCGTCGCAATCACCCGCGACAGCGGTGAGGGTCGCCAGATCTCGCTACGCGGCCTGGGCGCGGATTTCACCCGCACGCAGCTGAACGGCATGGAGGTGCTCACCAATACCTCGTCGGGGCTGGACAGCCGCTCCTCGGTCAGCCGGTCGCGCGCGTTCGACTACAGCATCTTCGCATCCGAGCTGTTCAACAAGGTGATCGTCGAGAAATCCTATGCGGCGCAGCAGGACGAGGGCGGCATCGGCGGCACCGTCGGGCTGCACACCGCCAAGCCGTTCGACTATGACGGGCTCACCGTCGTCGCCTCTGCCCGCGGCCAGGCGAACCAATATACCAAGACGGTCACACCGCGCCTCGTCGGGCTGATATCCGATCGCTGGGGGGATTTCGGTGTCCTCGCCTCGGTCGCGTACAGCACCGCCGAGACCGTCGAATTCGGCTATCGCAACTGGAACTGGTCGCAGATCAATTTCGGCGCGGCCAATGTCGGGCCCGCCGTCTCCGCGGCGGACCGCGCGCTCCTGGTCGGCGCGACCGGCGCCGCGCGCGTCTGGAACAGCCGTGCGCAGACTTACGCCACCTTCTTCAACAAGCGCGAACGGCTCGGCGTCACCACCGCACTGCAATATCATCCCGACGACCGCACCGACGTCTCGCTCGACCTCCTTTATGGCCGGCTGAACAACGACCGGCGCTCGGGCGTGATCGGCGCCGCGGGGACCAACGGCGTCGCCGCGAACAACGTCACGGGCACGCAGCTGCTGACCGGCGTCACCTTCGACGATTTCAACGACATCGTCGGCGCGTCGTTCGACCGCGTCGACATGCGCACCGAATCCAAGGTGACGCATGACCAGACGACCTTCTGGCAGGCCGCGCTCAACGCGCATACCGATCTCAGCAGCAACCTGACCCTCAACGTCCTGGGCGGCTGGTCGCGATCGACCTTCGCGTCGCGCTATGCGCAGGTCTATCTCGAGGCGGTCGGCAAGAGCTATTCCTTTTCCGGGCTGAACACCGCCTCGCCGCGGACCGACTATGGCTTCGACACCACCGACGCGTCGCAATGGGACCTGCAGGGCCTTGAGACCCGCGCCGACCGGATCGAGAGCGAATTCTACAACAGCAAGGCAGAGCTTGCCTGGACCGTCGCCACGGGGTCGACGATCAAGGCGGGCGCGGGGTTCAAGCGCTTCACCAATGGCGGCTGGCAGCGCAAGGTCGCGCCCAGCTACGAGAACAAGCCGGGCGTGCCCGACGTCCCGACCAGCGTCCTGACCGACAGCACGCTCGCCCCCTATGTGATCGGCGATGTCGCCGGCACCTATGCGCTGCTCGGCCAGAGTATGACCGTCGACGCGAACAGCACCGTCGCCGGCACCGCCTATGACCTGACCGATCTGGGATCCGCGGGGACCGCGCTGGTCGGCAGCGCACTCGTCCCGGTCAGCGTGACCAACCGCTATGACGGTTTCCTGCCCGCGGCGAACCTTGCCTTCGACCTCAGCCGGTCGATCGTCTTCCGGCTGAGCGGCAATCGCAATCTGAGCCGCCCTGCGCTCAGCGACATGCGCGCGGCCGGAACGCTCAACCTCGCCTCGTTCGGCGGCACGATCGCGGCCGGCAATCCCAATCTGAAGCCGTTCATCGCCGATTCGATCGAAACCTCGCTCGAATATTATGACGGCACGCGCGGATCGCTCGCGATCGGCGCTTTCTACAAGCACATGGACTCGTACATCACGTCGGAAACGCGGCTCGTATCCTATGCCTCGACCGGCTATCCGGCGGCGCTGCTGCCCGTCGGCGTCGACCCTGCGGTGCTGGTAAACTATACGCGCCCGATCAACGGCCCCGGCGCGTCGATCAAGGGGATCGAGGTCGCCGCGAAGCGCGACTTCGACTTCCTGCCCGCACCGTTCGACAAGCTCGGCATACTTGGCAACGTCACGGTCGCCAGCGGGTCGACCGACGTCTTCTATGCCGGCGTGCCGGTCCGCCTGCCGCTGCCGACATTGTCGAAATTCTCGTCGAACGCGACGCTCTATTACGACACCGATCGCTGGGGCGCGCGTGGCTCGATCGCGACGCGCTCGCGCTATCGCTGGGGCGATGGCGGCAACGGCAATATCGGCGAATATATCAAGGGCACCACGAACCTCGACGCCTCGGCCTATGTCAATCTGACGCCCCGGTTCAAGCTGACACTCGACGTGATCAACATCACCGACGAGCCGATCGTCCAATATGCCGACGGTACCGCAAAGCGGGTGATGACCAACACCGTCAGCGGCCGCACCGTCGCCTTCGGCGGGACGATGCGCTTCTGAACCAGGACGCAGGGGCAGGCGGGCCATGGGCCGGCCTGCCCCTCGCAACACACTCGTGTCGTCCCCTCACCCGTCGGGGGCGGCCGCTGCGCCCGGGCGCAGTCGATTGACCGATACCGACGACTAATCTCGGCCCGTGTGGCCATACGCCCCCCGCGATGTCGGGGACGGGCATCGATCGCCCCGCATTCCAGCACGACGTCCGAAGCAGCGGACACGCGTCTTAGACCACCGCCGCTGCCGGCACGCCCGACATCCCGCGTGTGATTGTCGAGCCGTGTGGGATGGCCCCCACGACGAAAGCCGTCCCACGATGACGAGGTCCAGCGACCGGGCGTTGTCGGTGCCCGGTGCCCCCAGCGCCGATCGCGCCCTCGGTCGGAGCCGTAAGCACCACGCTCGGGCATAGGATCGCGGCTGAACACCTAATCGGCATGCTGTTGGCGCCATAGGGTCGAGCGGGTGATCGGTGCTCTCGAAGATGACACCCGTTACGCGCAGACGTTCGGGCGCATCCACGGGCTCATCGACGACGCCAACGGCTGACACGCTCACGTGCCCCCTCGGGGTGAGGTTCACCAGTGCATTGGCCCGCGAACGCAGAAAGCCCCCGGAAGCGGACGCTTTCGGGGTGCGGTATATGAGCTTAGGTAATTTGGTTGCGGGGACAGGATTTGAACCTGTGACCTTCAGGTTATGAGCCTGACGAGCTACCGGGCTGCTCCACCCCGCGACGGTCCGGTTAGGGACGTGGGTAGGTGAGATTGTGAATGGGTTTTGATATCGTGTGATGCATGTCGCACGGGCTTCAATGCCTGGCGACGACCTACTCTTCCATCGCTTGAGCGATAGTA